>NZ_JBQMTX010000001.1:0-3281851 GCF_053482575.1 Empedobacter sp. ULE_I140
TCCTCTCGGTATTTGCGGTTGCAAAGGTAATACTTATTTTTTTTAACTAACAAAATTTATTTTGATAAATTTTTGAAGTTTTTATTTCAACAAGTCAAATTTACTCTCACTTTCAAACTCCTTTCGGGATCGGATTGCAAAGGTAATACTTATTTAGAATCTCGCAAATTTATTTTTAAATAATTTTTATCGCTACTAAGTCCTTATGTCAACTACAATACTACTCGTCTTTCGTATTGAGGTTGCAAATATACAACCCATTTTTCCGAACTTCCAAACATACTTTACATTTATTTTACATTCTTTCCTTAAGTCACTGGTACAATGGAAAATATTTTTTGAAATGTTTAGATATGAGAACTGAGATATTAGATTTTTGACGAGAAAAGCTCTTTTTATAGCACAAAATTATAACGAGATAGATTTCTCGACAAGCTCGAAAGGACAGGAAAATTAAACTTGTTAATTACTCAAGAATACCTTTTAAACTCATAAAATGATTAGACGTTTTGCTTTTCTTTTGTTCAAGAAAAGCAAAATGGATACTTTTGAAGGAACTATTCGGGAGGAATTGTCTCAAAGCGAAAATGGTTTATTCAAAAAAATAAATAAATTTTTAATTTTGTTTAACATGTAAAATAGATTTACATTCATACTATATATAATATGCGCGATGATTTCGAAAGAAAAAGAATATTTTGAGATAATAAATAACATTTACCTAAAAGTAATTGAAGAAGAGAATTTGGGAGAAACAGCTAACTATATACCTGAATTATCTAAAATAGACGGTGAGAAATTTGGAGTTTCTTTATTGTTTACGGATCAACTTCAGTTTGGATTTGGTGATTGTGAAGAAAAATTCTCGATTCAAAGTATTTCAAAAGTGTTGCTTTTGGCTTTAGTTTATAGAGAAATTGGCGAGAAAATTTGGGAGAGAGTTGATTTAGAACCTTCGGGAACGCCTTTTAATTCATTGTTGCAATTAGAAACTGACAAAGGAATTCCTAGAAATCCATTTATTAATTCGGGCGCTTTAGTGGTTTGCGACATCTTAATTGATATTTGCGATAATCCGAAAGCATATTTTTTAAATTTTATCAAAAAGGTTTCTGGTAATTATTCTATTCAATATTCTGATAAAATTGCAAAAAGTGAGTTTTCTACCGCTTATCGTAATACAGCTTTGACAAATTTTATAAAATCGTTGGGCAACATTCATAATTCTCCAGAAGATGTTCTGGATTTGTATGTTTATATCTGCTCGATTGAAATGTCGTGTATGGAGTTGAGTAAAACTTTTTCTTTTTTGGCTAATAAAGGAAAAAACTTATTTGATGATTATCAAGTTTTAAACATTAGTCAAACAAAACGAATCAACGCTATTATGCAAACTTGCGGTTTCTATGATGAATCTGGTGAATTTGCTTTTCGTGTTGGATTACCTGGAAAAAGTGGTGTTGGCGGAGGAATTGTTGCAATTATGCCCAAATATTACATTGTTTCAGTTTGGAGTCCTAAATTAAACTTAAAAGGAAACTCCTACCGAGGAATGAAATTTCTGGAAGAATTTACAACCGCAACAGAGGATTCTATTTTTTAGAATTGATAATCTCCATCACTTTATTCACCGTTTCTTCTAAATTCATGTTCGAATTATCAACTTCTATTGCATCATCTGCTTTACGAAGTGGTGAATATTCGCGATGAGAATCGATATAATCTCTTTCGTTCACATTTTTTAGAACCTCATCTAATGGAATATTTTTCCCTTGTTGTTGATATTCTAAAAAGCGACGTTGCGCACGAACTTCTGGTGAAGCTGTAACAAAAATTTTGATATCTGCATTTGGAAAAACTGTTGTCCCAATATCGCGACCATCCATCACAATACCTCCTTTTTCTCCCATTTGCTGTTGAAGCGCTACACAATAATCGCGAACAGCAGGAATCTCAGAAATTGGACTAACCATTTTAGAAACTTCCATCGTACGAATATCAGCTTCTACATTTTCACCATTCAAAAAGGTAAGATTCTTTTGAGTTATAAGATCTTGTTTAAATTCTATCTTAATGTCAGATAAATTGATTATTAATGCTTGCTCATCAATTTTATTATCGACAATATACTGATGTTGAAATGCATACAAAGTCACAGCGCGATACATTGCGCCACTGTCAATATGTGTATAACCAAGATTTCTTGCAATAATTTTTGACATCGAACTTTTTCCTGTAGAAGAATATCCGTCGATTGCAATAATTAAATTTTCTTTCATCTATATAGAATTGAAGACAAAGATAAGATTTTATAGTTGTTTGAAAAGTTTTTATAACCAAGGATTACTTCTCCAATAATCTCGACCTTGAATAATTCGGTCTAAATTGAGAATCAAACCAAAGTGATTAGAACCTCCAGATTTGTGGTAATTCGCATGACTAAACTCGAATCGAAAAGCATTTATACGGATTCCAAAACCATACGTTAAACCAGATAAAGAGCGAATTCCTTCGGCTGCTAATTCATTTCCACGTTTGAAATTATAACCTAAACGCATATTAAAATCTGATTCTGGAAATAATTCTGCTCCAACCGAAAGGTGATCAATCATTTTTCTTCCAGCAGAAACTTCTTGTCCGTTTTTATTATAAGGTTGGGAAATATCAAACTTCTGTAAATCGTGCAAAGAAAACGTAAATTCTAACGGAACATGTTCTAATCGATGAGAAATTCCCAAATTAACTTGCGTTGGCATGTCTTCTTTTTTGCCATTATACGTTTGAATTTGTTGACCGATATTGCGCACAACCAACGAAACATTGATATTTTTATCGAAATCGTGGTACGAAAGACCTATATCTCCAGCAATTGCCGAGGATTTATATGATTCTATTGTAGAATTAATGTATTTTAAATTTGCTCCTACTGTCCAATAATCGCCCAAAACACGTGCATAACCAACTGTAATTGCGGCATCATTTGCTTTGAAATTCCCTGTCACATTTCCATTTTCGTCAGTTCCAATTAATTTTCCGTAATCAACATATTGACCATGAACAGAAACAAAATTTTCTTGATCGATTTCATAAACCGTCGAAAATGTTCCGAAATCTACATCCGCAATATAATTGACGTAATTGATTCCAAATTGACCATGCATTTCTCGGTTCATCAAGGCCGGATTCCATAAAGCAGAATTGGGGTCAGCATCCCAAGAAGTTGCTGCATTTCCTCCCAAAGCCGCTTGACGTGGAGAAGTTGTAATGTTCAAAAACTCGTAAACACGCGTTCCATCTTGCGCAAAAATCGAAGTCGATAGCGCGATAAACAATAATGTACTTAGCTTTTTAAACATTTAGCAAAAATAAAGATTTTGTAGAATAACGAAAACAGAATGATTTTGGTATATGCAAAACAAAATTTTAGGCTTTCTGAAAAAAAGCTTAACTTCAATTTACCTAAAAAACACTTTATGGAATTTTTAATTGCCATTATTATATTCGTATTGATTGTTATTTTGTTTAATAAAGTTTCGAAACTAAAAAAACAAATTGATTATCAAGAAACTAAGCTAAAGCATTTGCAAGAGCAATTGGATGCAAAAGAAATTAAAACTGAATCAAAACCAATTATTGAGCAACCTAAAATAGTTGAAGAGAAAAAAATTGAACCTCAACCAGAAGTTGTTTCCTATCATAAAATCGAAACGCCAAAACGTATTTTTGACAAAATTCCACCAAGACAAACAACTGAAAGCAGTTTTGATAAAAATCTCAACAATGCAATTGCATTTATCAAAGACAATTTCTTGACGATTTTCGGAATTGTAACCTTAGTTCTGGGAATTGCTTATTTCGTAAAATATGCAATTGATCAAAATTGGATCAACGAAACTTTCCGAGTAATGATTGGAATTGGAGTTGGTTTAGGAATTATTGGAATTGCTCATTTTATTCGGAAAAATTTTGAAATCTTTTCTTCCATCTTAATCGGTGGCGGATTAACCGTTTTATATTTCACCTTAACCATCGCCTTCCGAGAATATCATTTACTTTCTCAGAATACCACTTTTGGATTATTAACAATTGTAACGATTTTCTCTATCGTGATGGCAATGTTATATAATCGACAAGTTTTAGCCATTTTTTCGATTATTGGTGGTTTTACCGCTCCATTGATGATTAGTACAGGCGAAAGCAATTTTGTATTTCTGTTTGGTTATTTAACGATTCTAAACTTGAGTATGCTGTACATGGCTTGGCGAAAAGATTGGCAAGTTATTTCGTTTATCGCATTTGGCTTTACCTTTATATATAGTATCGCTTGGATCGACAATTCTAAAACCTCAACGCAATATCTTTTCTTTGGCTTGCTTTACGTTATTTTCACTATTACAAGTTTAATTAACTACATCAAAAAAGGAGAATTTTCGGTTTGGAATTGCCTTTTACTAATTTTCAATACCATTTTATCAACCATCTTAATTTCTTCGGTTTATTATTTTATTGTTGGAAATAACAATGGTTTAATAGCATTCTTATTTGGATTAGCAAACGCTTTCGGTGCATTTTACATCTACAAAACATCTAAAAATAATTTATTACAAAATACCTTAATCGGTTTGAGCATTACGCTTATCACAACTGCAATTGCATTACAATTTAAAGCAAATGTCGTTTCGATTTGTTTCGCGATTGAATCAACCTTGTTACTGTTTCTTTGGAAAAAAAGTAAAGAAAACATTTTAAAAATCTTTTTCATCGCCATGTTTCCATTTTTATTGATTGCTTTATGCGTCAATTGGTTTGATTATATTGATACTAAAAAACATTTAGTGGTAATTTTCAATCACGTTTTCATTACAAGTTTTATTGCATTAATTTGTTCTGTTGTCAATATTTATTTGATGAAAGATTTCGAAACCGAAGAACAATTTTTAGGTTTCAAGCTCAATCATTCCAAATTTATTTTCATCTCAATATCTCTTTTATTGATGTACACAGGAATTTTATTCGAATTAATTAACCAAATCGAACCGTATTTCAACTTTATGATGATTGTAAGTTATGTATTGATTTATACATTATTCTTTATTGCTTTTATTTTAACGCTACGCGAAAAACTAAATTTAGGAAATACCTTGCAACTTGTTTTACAAATTTCAGCAACTTTCTGCATTGTATTTTTACCAATGATTGCCGAAATTCCATTATTACTAAACAAAACAAATTATAACATCGGTAGTTATTTTCTTTATTTGAGTTATCTCATTCCGACAGCTTACATTATTTATTTTGTTGTAAAAAGTAGCGATTTCCAAAGCTCCAAAGCAAAACAAATCATCAGTATGCTTGTCTTAGTTTATGTGATTAGTTTCGAGAAATACAATGGTTTTATGTTGATAACACTTGACGAAAACTCTTCTAATTTCTCACATCAAGCCGATATTTTCCGAATGATATTATTACCAATTATTTGGGCAGTTTTAGGATTTGTATTGATTTATTTCGGATTAAGAAAGCAACTGAAAGGTTTTCCTATTGTTGGAATTATATTATTTGGATTGATTATTCTAAAATTATATTTCGTGGATGTTTGGGAAATGAGCAATATTTTCAGAATAATATCTTTTATTGTTTTAGGAATTTTAATCTTATTAACTTCTTTTATGTATCAAAAACTAAAAAATTTGATGGTTAATTTGATGGAAAAACCGAGCGAAAACAAAGAAGCTGAACAGTAATGTTCAACTTCTTTGTTAATTATTTCTTCTCAATGCTTCAGCAATGACACGCATATCATCCGAAGAAGGTAACTCGAAAATTTCTAAATGGAAATATGGAACAACCGCAATAATATGATCGAAAATATCAGCCATAATCACTTCATATTCGTTCCAAACCGTTGTATTTGTAAACATAAATAACTCAATTGGCAAACCGTGTTCGGTTGGTTGAAGTTGTCGAACCTCGAACATCAAATCTGTTCTAATTTTTGGACTATTATAGGTATATGTCTTGATATATTGTCGAAAAAGACCAATATTTGTCATTCGTCTTCCATTCGCCAAAATCGTTGGATCAACTTTATTCGATACATTATATTGATTGATTTCATTCGTTCTATCCACAATAAAATCGTGTAACATGCGGATTTTTTTTAATTCTTCAATTTCTTCTTCTGTCAAAAATCGAATCGAATTCATTTTAATATTTATCGAACGTTTAATGCGGCGTCCACCAGCATTTTGCATACCGCGATAATTACGAAACGAATCTGAAACCAAGGCATACGTCGGAATTGTTGTAATTGTTTTATCAAAATTCTGAACTTTTACCGTTCCTAAATTAATCTCGGTAACATTTCCGTCTGCGCCATATTTTGTCATTTCAATCCAATCTCCAACGCGCACCATATCATTCATCGAAACCTGAATACTCGCCACAAAACCTAATATTGAATCTTTAAAAACCAACATCAAAACCGCCGAAGCCGCTCCCAAAGAAACCAAAAATGTAATAGGCGATTTTCCTGTCGCAATCGAAAAAATTAGAATTCCGCAAACAAAGAAAACTAAAATATTCATCACTTGCAGATAACTATCAATTGGTTTATCCGAAAAAGATTTATTACCTCGAAGAAAATCCCTGAACGTTTTAAAAATTGCATTAAACAACAATCCAACAGCAATTACCAATGCAATATCTGTAATTTGCATCGCAATTTTGATCCAATTAGGAAATCCTTTGAAGATAAGTGGGATCGCTTCTTTGGCGACAATTACAGGAACAATATGTGTTGCGAATTGTAAAACCCTGTTCTTGATTAATAAATCGTCAATCTTTGTTTTACTTTTTGCAATAAAGTTTGTTAAAACAAGTAATAGCACTTTTCGCAATAAAAAATCGATCGCATACAATATAATAACTAACAAAATTGATAGAACAATTGTTGTCATTATTGTGGTAGAATAACTCGAAAGTCCCAATTTGGCAATCATTTCGAGCATTGAGCGATACACATCGCTTTGAATATTTTCGTCTAAAAGTTCCATCTGAATAAAAACTAATACAACAAAAATAAGTTTATCCTTTTCATAATTTACAACAACTGATAAATTACATTGAAATTTGTTGGTTTCTTAATTTATCTTGGTTCAAAACAATGAAAAGATTATATTTGTTAGATTAATCTAACTTAATTATTAAAATTAATGTTTTCAAATCCGTTAATATTTGCTTTTAGTTTAACCTTTCTTGCCGGAATTAGCACTGGAATAGGAAGTATTTTATGTTTATTATACAAAAAATTCAATCCAAAATTCTTAGGCGTAATGTTGGGAATTTCTGCTGGTGTAATGCTTTATGTCTCTTTTGTAGAAATTTTAACAAAAGCTAAATTATCATTATCAAGTGTTTTTGGAGAAAAATTAGGTTACACTTATACATTATTGGGATTTTTTGCAGGAATTTTAATCATTATTTTAATCGATAAAATATTGCCTCATCATCATTGCGATGAAAATAAAACAGAGACAAACGATCAGAAATTATTGCGTTTGGGTTTGTTTTCTGCTTTAGCTTTATCAATTCATAATTTCCCTGAAGGATTAGCAACTTTTTTGTCAGCATTAGAAAATCCAACTTACGGAATTTCTATAGCTTCAGCTATTGCTATTCATAATATTCCAGAAGGAATCGCCGTTGCTATACCAATCTATTACGCTACAAAGAATAGAAAAAAAGCATTTCTATATTCCTTTTTATCAGGATTAACAGAACCTATTGGCGCATTAATTGGCTATTTTGTATTGTTACAATTTTTTGATGAATCAATTTTCGGAGCAATCTTCGCAAGTGTCGCAGGTATGATGGTTTATATTTCGATTAATGAATTAATTCCGACCGCAAACGAATACGCTGGAAAAAAATTATCAACTTACGGAATTGTAATCGGAATGTTTGTAATGGCTGTTAGTCTTTTACTTTTTATGTAAAAACAAAAAAACTTCCCAATGAGAGAAGTTTTTGTATGAATTAATATTTAAAATTTTAAGTTGCCTGAGGTAATTCTCTCGTTAACCAACCACTTCTTCCTGCTGTTACAATGGCATAAGGCGTAATCCAAAAAAGCGTGAACATATAGAAAATACTGTAAACGTATGCTAATAAAGCTTCTTTAAAATTGTATTTTTTTGCATAAAAAATCATCTGAATACTTGAAAAAACTAAAACGCCAGACAATGTACTTGTGATGAATAAAATTGGATGTGTTGCGACAAAAAAGATTAAAATTAAAAATAATGGAATTGCCATGATTAATTTTATCCATTGCATCATCAGAATTATACGAGTTCCTACTGTAGAACCTTCTCTAAAGTTGGTGAAAGCAAATTTTGTCATCATAATATTCTCACGAACATTACTTCTCTCCCAACGAATAAACATTTTGTATAAATTCTTATAACGCTCTGGAGTATTGGTATAAACCATTGCATTTTTCTGAAAATAGACATGTTTACCTTGTTTCAAAATCATATTTGTCAAAGCTCTATCCTCCCCGATTGTACTTGGTTGCCCTAAAAAAGATTGATTTATCCATTCTTCCAAACAATTATGTACAACATCTTTTCTGTAAGCTGCTAAAGCTCCAGGTGTACAAAACACAGAACCTAACACACTTTGAGCAGATCGCACAAACTCGAAACTAAATGTAAAACTAACACTCAACATTTTTGGAATCAAACCTTTTTCTTTATTCAATACACGAACATTGCCAGCGACAGCACCACAATTTTCATTCACTACAAAAGGGCTTAACAAGTTTCTAAGCGTAGATTCATCTACAATAGAATCACTATCAACCGTCACAAAAACTTCCCCTTTTCCAATTTTGAATCCTTTATATAATGCATGACGTTTTCCCATATTTTTTGGCTGTTGAAAAAGTGTAACGCGATCTCCTAATACTTTCTTCGCTTCAAGAAGCCATTTCCATGTATCATCTTTACTCCCATCGTCAACGGCTAAGATCTGTAATTTTTCGGATGGATAATTACTATCAGCTAAACTTAACAAAGTATCATATACTAATTTTCCTTCATTATACGCCGGAACAATAATGGTACAAGTTGGTAAATCTACATCAGCAACATTTTTGACCGGTTTATATTTTATGAATAAATAGCCTAAATAAAAAAGAAAAGAAGTTTTAAGAATAAGAAGTGCCAATCCAAGGCTATAAATAATAACACCCCACCAGGTAGATAATTTAGTGCTATGCCATTGTAGAAATTCACTTTTATAAATAAACAAAAAAAGAATAGAAGTTAGCATAATCACAAAAGTTGTAGCAATTACTAGATAATCTTTCTTTGTAAGACAGTTTTTAGAAATTCTCTCTATGAATTTATTTCTTAAAGACTTTTTTTCATGTTCATCCGATCGAATAACCTTTAACACTGTTTTAGGCTCCGTGGTGGATAACAAAATCGTGTTTGCCAGATTTTTTTTTGAATCTATATTAGTCATCTGAGTAATTTTAAGTTTTAATTAAAAAGTGAATAAAATGACAACTACTATGCCACCTAACGTTAATATAAAACTCAAGAAGTTAAATCTTTATTAAAAATAAAACACTTATAAACGACTGATTATTAATAAAATCCCATTATGTATTCTACTTAAAAATTAGGCGTATAGTACGTTACATTTTAATCTGATTTCTTAATAAAAACAAAAAAACTTCCCGAAAAGAGAAGTAATTTTGAGAAATGATATAAATTAACACATGAGGATTTTGTTACTGCAAATGTATGCAGCAAATTAAATTCAAAGCTTAACAGAATATCAATAGATTGTTAAGCGAAGATTAAATAAAAAGATGATGAAAAATATACTTTTACTTTTTTGCTTTACTATTATTTATAGTTGTTCCTCATCTTCAGATTTTCATAATATAAATGATCACATTGAAGATGGAAAATATTGCGCAAATGTCAAGGTTAAAACGAATAAGTCAACAAAGACATATCGAGTAACTATAACAACGAAAAATAATTATCTGCATAAAATTGATTGGCCAAATGGTGGTTGGCTGGATAATACGCATTACAAACTTCCTGAATTTTATGAAAACGAAGTTACTTTTATAGATGATAGAGCCCGAAAATTTGAAGTAAAAATTATACAAAAAGGAGAATGTAAATAAAAAAAGCTCGAAACTAATGTTTCGAGCTTTTGCTTAGTACTCGGAGTGGGAGCATTTATTAGCTGAAGATATAATTAATATAAAAACATTGCTGCTAATTAAAACCTGACAAAACCCTTTACCACAAAGACATTGTCAACTTGTCACGGAAAAAATATGAAACTTTATGAAAGCTTATGAAATCATAGCCATGGTAATAAATATGGTAATTTTTTTGATTTCTTTCATTCAATGTTTAACACATAATTTTTAAGAAAATGATTGCAATAGGCAAGTTCAAAGTAGAACCAACAAAATCAGGAAAAAAATTAGTTTACCGAATTAGAAACGCTAATTCAGTTGACATTAAAATAACAATAAATCATATTGTACTTGATTTTGATAAATGGGATAATCTTAACCAAAGCTTTAAATATAAAAGGACTGAAAATGATTACAAAAAATCTATAGAATTAAACAACTCATTAATATTATTCTCTCAGTTTATTCACGAGCAAATATATTCTCCAAAAGCCCAAAATCAAAAACTCTCCTCAAAATGGCTGCGCGAAAAATATAACGATTTTTTTGGTTTTGAGAATCCTAAATCGAAACCAGAAGAAATTGATAACGAACCTTACTTTACTAATTATTATTATCATTATATTTCTATCAACAAAAAAATTAAAGGACAAGTAAAGAACGGTAAAAACCTTTTACCCAATACAATTAAAGGATACAAAACTATGATTAAATGTTGGAAACAATTTAACATTTATAATAAAACAGTTGATATAAAACTAAGAGATATAGATCTTAACATTTTTGATAAATTCGTCTATTTTCAGGAATCACAACAAAAGCTTGGTTCTGGTACTATTGACACAAATATCAATAAACTGAAAGCTATTCTCAGATTTGCAATGCAAAAAAAAATAGAAGTCAGTCAAGATTTTATTCACGGAACTTTTACTTACTCACCAGAAGATAGCATTTCGATATACCTTAACGAAAATGATATAGACAAAATTCTTAAGACTAATTTCCCTTGTGGCTCATACATGGATAACGCAAAAGATTGGTTTATTATTCAGTTATTTTCTGCGTTAAGAATTTCAGATCTATTCCAGCTAAACTCTGACCATTTTCAAAAAGAATTTATTGAACTTACAACTGTAAAAACAAAAAAAGAAATCGTTATTCCTATTTTCAACCCTATTCGAAAAATATTAGCTAAAAATAGAGGGAAATTACCGCGAAAGATTTCTGATGTTAAATATAATGAATACATCAAATTGATATGTAAAGAAGCTGGAATTGATGAAATAGTTAGAGGTTCTAAATCTATTATAATTGGGAAAGGGAAAAATAAGAAGAAACGAAAAATTGTTGATGATTACCCAAAATGGGAACTTGTAACTTCTCATACATGTAGAAGATCATTCTTAACAAATGCTTCACAACATGCTGGGGTAACATTAGTAGATTTACTTGCTATAAGCGGGCATACTAATACTACAATGTTGGAGAGATATATAAAAACTTCTAATCATACCAGAGCAAATAATGTTAAAGAACGTTTAGCTGAAATATATTAACACAGGTAGGGGGTACCTACGTATCCCCTTATTTCTACCCTCCCTCACTGTATCTTAAAATACACCACCAAGTACTTCCTTAATTTTTTTTATTTTTTTTGTTCCGAAAAAAGATCTTTTTCAATATTTTAACTAGCAAATCCAACTTTATTTTAATGGGACATAAGCATCATTACCTCATCATAATATCATTTACAGAATATTTTTTTAAAAATATTTCACTGAAAATCAATTTATTATAAATTATTTCTCTTTTTATTTTAATCAAAACTTGACTTTTTATTTTTTGGTTGGTACATATATATAGGCTTTGGGCGCATTATGCCCGTTTAGCAGAGCTTATTTTATTATGAAACAATATAAAAATATAAAATATTTAATACAAAATGGATTAATAGATCTAGGTATTAGACAAGTAAAAAGAAGAGCAAAAGAATTATTTTCCGTTAGTGATCCTTCTGTAAAATTCAATAAAAATTCTAAAAATATAAACGAGTATTTGATAGATTTAAATTTTCTTGAAAAATTTCAAAGGAAAAGAGCTCCGAAAAAAACAGTATCAAAACCTATTTCTGAAAAAAATAATTCCGAAGTAAAAAGAGAAATACAGAATCCCTACAATACAAACATATCAATTAATATAAAATCTGACGACGTCGCTAAATTTGGTAATTATGATTACGATTACAACGATTTCATCGCCAGAACTATTTTTAAAAAACTTGGCATGGATCTTTATTATGTAATTGAAAAAGAAGAAAAAAATGTCAATCATTTTCATTTACATCTAGGTCTTAAGCGCGGTAATCTATCTATTGGAGAGATTAGAAAAAAGATAGAAGAATTATTATATAATCATTTTTATATTTCAGATGAAATTTTCACCGATTCTTCTGGATGTCAAAGAACAATTATATACGTCGAGGAAATGATTTCTGATTACGCCAACAGAAATTACATAGGTAAAGGCGTAGATAGATTAGGTGGAATAATTCCCACTTTTCTTCCTGTAAAAAAACGCTTAAATGTTACATAACATCTATTCTTTTCTGGTTTTTTAAATTTTATTAAATTTCTTTATATAAATAATTGATTGATAACTATCTCTATTTCTTAAATGAAAATTTAAGCCCACTTATAACAGTCTTACGAGCTAGTTTTCAGTATAGTATTAAGATCTATATATCACGTATTGAAATTTTAAAGTCGAACACTTTTGTGGTATGGTAATTTTCGAGTACTTCTTTTTGGTATATTTACAATTACTATTAAGACTAACGAATGAAATTCAACGAAGATTCACGAGTGAAAATTCCTGCCCTTTTGCACTTGATGCGATTAGGCTATCAATATATACCACAAAACAAACAAGATCGATTAGAAGAGAATAATATATTTCCAGATATTTTCATTCCGAAAATTGCAACGATTAACGAAATTACTGAAGAAGAAGCGAAACGAGTTTTAGATGAAATTAACTTAGAGTTGGATTACGAAGATCTTGGGAAGAAATTCTACGAACGTTTAACTGCAACTTCAGGAATTAAATTAATAGACTTCACAAACTTCAACAACAATGATTTTCATATCACCACAGAGTTAACATACAAAGCTGGTGATGAAGAGTTCCGCCCAGATATTGCGGTTTTAATTAACGGAATGCCTTTGTCTTTTATTGAGGTAAAAAAACCTCATAACAAAGAAGGGGTTATTGCGGAACGAAATAGAATTGAAACACGATTTAAAAATAAACATTTCCGTCGATTTGTAAACATCTCTCAATTGTTGGTATTTTCTAATAATATGGAATATGAAGACGGAATTGTAGAACCTATTTTCGGAGCTTATTATGGCACTACAAACTATGGAAGTGTTTCGTTCAATTACTTTAGAGAAGATTTGGATTATCCAGTTCAACAAAGGTTAATTGCACTCTCTGATGAACAGGAAAATAAAATTCTGAAAGATAACAATCTAAGCGTCATCAAACATAGTCCAGAGTTTATTACCAACAAAGGCGAAAACACACCAACAAACCGAATTCTAACTTCTTTATTTAGCAAAGAACGTTTGGCTTTTATACTTCAATTTTCAATTACGTATGTGGAGGATGAAGATGAAAATACAGGTAAAATATCTTACCAAAAACACATCATGCGTTATCCACAGATTTTTGCTACAAAAGCCATTGTTGCAAAGTTAGAAGCAGGACAAAACAAAGGAATCATTTGGCATACCCAAGGTTCTGGTAAAACAGCGTTGGCGTATTACAATGTAAAACATTTGACGCATTATTTTGCGAAGAAACAAATCATTCCGAAGTTCTATTTTATTGTAGATCGTATCGATTTACTAATTCAGGCTTCGAGTGAATTTGCAAATCGTGGTTTAAAGGTTAATACGGTTAATTCTAAAACAGAATTCACCAAAGATTTACAAACTGTTGGAGCTATCCACAATGATAGCGGAGTTCCTGAAATTACCGTTGTTAACATTCAGAAATTTTCGGAAGATGCAACGGTTGTTCAAAATTTAGAATACGATATCAATATTCAACGTATTTACTTTTTAGATGAAGCACATCGTTCCTATAATCCGAAAGGAAATTATTTGGCGAACCTGATTAATTCAGACAGAAATGCCATCAAAATAGCCTTAACGGGAACGCCTTTGTTGAAAGAAGTCGCTAAAGATTATGATTCCAAATTATTATTCGGGAATTATATTCATAAGTATTACTACAATATGTCCATCGCCGATGGCTATACGTTGCGATTGATTCGTGAGCAGATTGAAGGACAATTCAAAATGCAAATGAAATCGGTTATGGATGAAATAAAGCTCCTAAAGGGTGACATTTCTACCAAAGAGATTTACAAACATCCGAAGTTTGCAGCACCACTTTTAGAGTATATCGCTAATGATTTAATTCAGTTTAAAAAAGTTCAACGTGATCATAGTTTAGGTGGAATGGTGGTTTGTGATTCCGCCGATCAAGCCAAAGAATTGTTCCGTTTGTTTGAAGAAAAATACGGTAAACAAGAAATTGATGCGAGTATTTTGATGGCAGCAGAACCAACGGAAAAATATGGTAATACCGAAACGCCAAAATTGACGGCAGCTTTAATTTTACATGATGAAAACGACAAAACAATACGCAAAGATCTCATCAAAGCTTATAAAAAAGGTCATGTAGATGTGTTATTTGTGTACAATATGTTACTGACAGGTTTTGATGCAAAACGCTTGAAGAAACTATATTTGGCTCGTGTTATTCAGGATCATAACTTATTGCAAACACTTACCAGAGTCAATCGTCCGTACAAAGATTATCGTTACGGATATGTGGTTGATTTTGCTGACATTTCTAAAGCTTTTGATCGTACCAATCGTTTGTATTTTGATGAATTGCAAGATCAATTGGGTGACGAGATGGAAATGTATTCGCATTTGTTCAAATCCGAAGAAGAGATTAAACAAGAGATTGACGAAATAAAGGAAATTCTTTTTAAATACGATACACAAAATCGGGAGCTTTTTTCGCAACAATTAGCGCAGATTAACGACAAAAAAGAGCTTTTGGAATTAGTAAAAGCTTTACGAACGGCTAAAGAGTTAAAAAACTTGATCGCCTTAAACAACTACGAAGGTTTAGAAACCGCTGCTGATTTTGAATTACTGAATCGATTGTTGATTGAAACCCAGAACCGATTAGACAATTTAAACTATCTGGAAAGCATTGGAAATGAATCTGAAAACAGAAATATTCTGGATACCGCTTTAGAAGATATTATTTTTCAGTTTGTAAAAGTGGACGAAAGCGAATTGGTTTTGGCTGATGAATTCAAAGATGTTTTACGCAAAACAAGGGAATCCTTGCAAACAAATTTCGATCCTTCTGATCCCGAATTTGTATCTTTGCGCGAAGAATTGGAGCGTATTTTCAAAAAGAAAAACCTGAGTGAAGTTTCGCAAGAAGAAATGATTGCCAATAAGCATTTACTCGAAAAAATTTACAACGAAGCAAAAGAGTTAAATCGTAAAAATGCTTTGTTAAAAGTAAAATACGAAAACGACGAAAAATATGCACGTATCCATAAACGCTTAAGCGAGAAAGGAACACTAAACGCCAAAGAAATACAATTGCACCGAGCATTAATGCAAGTAAAAGAACAGGTTGATAATACCGTGAATACACAAGAAGATTTATTGAAAAATGAAGCGTATTTCAACCGATATTTACTGCAATTGGTGGTACAAGAATTTAAAAAGAACGAAAAAATGGATTTGGATTTCGAAACAACTAAAATGATTAATCAGTTGATTTCGAAAGAATACATCCAACAATATCAACAACGATAAAATGACACACGATATAAAATTCATCACACACACCAAAGATTTAATTGACAATCTAAAAAGTGTTTGTGCGAATTATGGATTAGGGAACGACGGAAACGAATTTAAGATCATCACACAAGTATTTTTGTATAAATTCTTGAATGATAAATTTCGTTATGCTGTAAAACAAGAAATGCCAGCTTTGGCAGATGCTGAGAATTTCTCTCAGGCTTTACGCGCGTTAAGCGAAGATGATTATCAATTTTTATTAGCAGGATTAGATCCTAATATTCCAAGGTTAGCACCCGATCATTTGATTTCGCATTTGTTTGCCATACAAAACAGTGATGATTTTGCGAAGACTTTTGATGATACTCTTCGTCAGATTTCCATAGAAAATACGGATGTGTTTTCGGTAAAATCATTCTCTGGAGCAAAAGATACGTTGTTTGATGAACTCACACAGTTTATCTCAGATTCTTCACAACGTGATGCTTTTGCAAAAGCTTTAATCAACAAATTGTTTGAGTTTTCTTTTGAGGAAATGTTCGAAC
This sequence comes from Empedobacter sp. ULE_I140, assembly GCF_053482575.1. Taxonomy (NCBI): domain Bacteria; kingdom Pseudomonadati; phylum Bacteroidota; class Flavobacteriia; order Flavobacteriales; family Weeksellaceae; genus Empedobacter; species Empedobacter sp. ULE_I140. Next base: position 16,683 of record NZ_JBQMTX010000001.1, read on the forward strand.
AGAAATACGATTTCTTTGCCACGATTTTCGAATATTTAATTAAAGATTATAATACCGATTCTGGCGGTAAATATGCCGAATATTACACACCGCACGCAGTTGCACGTATTATGGCGCAGATTCTTGTGCCAGAACCTGTAAAAGACGTTAAATGCTACGATCCGAGTGCGGGATCTGGAACGTTATTAATGAGTTTGGCGCATCAAATTGGAGAGAAAAATTGTACCATTTATTCGGAAGATATTTCTCAAAAATCGAGTAATATGTTGCGTCTGAATTTGGTGTTAAATAACCTAACGCATTCTATCCCGAATATCATCAAAACCAATACCATTGCTCAACCCACGTATTTGGATACCAAGTTTGATTACATCGTTTCGAATCCGCCGTTTAAATTAGATTTTTCAGATTTTAGAGAAGATTTAGAAAAAGATGCTTTCAAACAACGTTTTTTTGCAGGAATTCCGAATGTGCCGAAAACAAAGAAAGAATCGATGGCAATTTACTTGCTATTTATTCAACACATTATGCATAGTTTGAGTGAGAAAGGTCAAGCGGCTATTGTTGTGCCAACAGGATTTATCACCGCACAAAGTGGTATTGAAAAGAAAATCCGCGAACGATTGATTGCCAACGGTTGGTTGCGTGGTGTGGTAAGTATGCCGAGCAATATTTTTGCAAGTACGGGTACCAATGTTTCGGTTTTGTTTTTGGATAAAAAAGCCGATAACGAACATATTGTGCTGATGGATGCTTCTAAATTGGGTGAAACCATAAAAGAAGGAAAAAACCAACGTACGGTTTTAACGCCAGAAGAAGAAGCTAAAATCATCGAAACCTTCAACAACAAAGAAGCGGTAGAAGATTTAAGCGTTGTGGTTACGAAAGAAGACATCATCGCCAAAAATTATTCGTTCTCAGCAGGACAATACTTTGAGGTAAAGATTGAATATGTGGACATCACACCTGAAGAGTTCCAACAAAAAATGAACGATTTCGAAGCTCGTTTAGCTGCTTTATTCACAGAAGGAAACGCCTTAGATCAAGAGATTCAGAAACAATTAAAAGGATTGAAGTATGAATAATTGGAAACAAATTTCTGTTGGGGATTTTGTGGAATTTAATCCTTCTGAATCAATCAAAAAAGGTTCTATTTCTCGTAAAATTGGGATGGATAAATTAGGAACTTTTCAAAGAAAAATTAATGGATATGAATATTCCCAATATACTGCTGGACCTAAATTCAGAAATGGAGATACTGTTGTAGCTAAGATTACCCCTTGTTTAGAAAATGGTAAAACTGCTTATGTAGATATTCTTGATGATGATGAACTAGCTTTCGGTTCTTCTGAATTTATTGTCTTAAGGGAAAATGAATATTCAGATAAGAAGTTTATTTATTACTTGGCTAGAAGTCCTTGGTTCCGAGAGAGAGCAATTAGTTGTATGGAAGGGACTTCTGGAAGAAAGAGAGTTAATGAAGGTGCTTTAAAAAGACAAGAAATCCTTGTTCCATCAACTAAGAAAGAACAACAAAAAATAGCCGCTGTCCTTTCCGCCTTAGACGATAAAATAGAAGTAAACAACAAAATCAATGCAGAGTTAGAAGCCATGGCAAAAACACTCTACGATTATTGGTTTGTCCAATTCGAGTTCCCTATTACCAACGAAAGTCATCCTGAACTTGTTTCAGGATCTCATCCTAAAGGCTACAAATCATCTGGCGGTAAAATGGTTTACAACTCAACTCTAAAACGTGAAATTCCTGAGGGATGGGAGGTGAAATTTGTAGATGATTTATTGAGAAAAAATGAAAGTAACCTTAAATTAAATGCGAAAGAGTATTCTTCTGAAGGTAAATTTCCGATTGTAGATCAAAGTACTGATTTCATTGCTGGTTTTTCTGATAAAGTAGATTATAAAATAGATATTTCTGTAGATTTTCCTGCAATTGTATTTGGAGATCACACAAGAATATTAAAACTTATTAATTTTGATTTTATAAGAGGAGCAGATGGTACACAAGTTTTATTTAGTAACAATGAAAGATTACCCCAAATTTTATTTTACCATTCATTATTAAAAATAGATTTATCTAATTATGGATATGCACGTCATTTCAAATTTTTGAAAGATAGTATGATTATTTTACCACATTTAGATTTAGCTAATAAATTTGAACGTAAAGCAAATATTTTTTACAAGAAAATCTTAAATAATCAAAAACAAAACCAAGAACTGGCTCAATTACGCGATTGGTTGTTACCGATGTTGATGAATGGGCAGGTGAAGGTGGAAGATGCAGCCGATGAATTTTTGGGAATGGTGGCGGAACCTTTTGTTGATTATCAAATAAATAATCTTACTGATAAGGATAAAAAGATTAGGCGAAAAATGCTTGCAACTTATATTATCAATCAATCTCTAGATGATACTTCTTTCGGTAAAACAAAGTTCGAAAAATTATTACATTTAGTAGAGTCTCACATAGTAAAAGGAGATTATAATCAAAAATATTCTGTGCAAGCTGCTGGACCTTATGACGGTGGATTTACAAAAGTATTCTGGAATGAAGTTACCAAATCGAAATGGTTTGAAATAAAAGAATTTGGAAAATTAAAAAGAATCGTTGCAGGAGAGAATCATATTAAATCGCAAAAAGATTATGGTTATTTATCAGATGAATTGAAAGAGCTTATCAATAATTTTATCTCTAAATTTAAGAATTCAAATTATGAACGTCCAGAGATTGTTTCAACTTTATTTGCTGTATGGAATAACCGAATCATCAGAAACGAAATGATAACTGATGCGTTATTAAAGAAAGATTTTTTAGAATGGGATGAACAAAAAGCTCGATACGAAAACCGACTTGATGATGCTTTAGCTTGGATGAGAAACAACAATGTTATACCTACAGGTTGGGGAAATGAAATAAAGAGAGTAAAGAAATAACAAAAAACCTCAACACGATAAATGTTGAGATTTTTTGTTATTTTTAATGTGATAATTAACACAATTCTAATATGAAGCACTTTTATTATTTACTCTTTTTTTTCTTAATTTTTTCGTGTAAACAAGAAACCAACTCAGGTAATTACCCAGAAGAAAATATATCTACTCATTCATTTATTGAAGACGAGGACGGAAATTACAATGGAACATATTGTGCCGAGGTCGAATACTACAATCCGAACACAGGTTCCAGAAATACATACGAATTAGATGTTGAGGTAGAAGACGGTTATTTAGTGCAAATTAATTGGCCAAATGGTGGTTGGTTAGATGAAACCCATTTTTCAAGCGAAGATATTTCGAGCGGAGAATGTAGCTTTAGAAGCGACAGAGGATATCGGTACACGGTTACTTTAGGCGAAAAAGGTGGTGGTTGTTACAACGAGGGGTATCGTTTAAGAAATCGCGTAAATGAAGACACTGAAAATACAACTTGTCCGATTTGCGGCGGTGAAAAGTCGGAATATGACGATCATTGTTATTCTTGCAAACGAAAATTAGAAGACGAGGAACAGGCTGCACAAGACGAGGAAAATGAAAGCAGAAGAAAACGTATTGAAGAGGAGGAAGAACAAGCAAGGAAAAGAGAAGAGGAAAATTCTGAATATTAGCACCATTAACAAATGCTTTATATGGAAAATTATAATGAATTGATATATTACAACCAACTCAGTTACTGCTTACAATCTAATGAAGACAACATCATCATCACATTATTGATTGATGGAAATCCGTTGTATGATATGATCGTATGTAAACATGCTGAGGTTAATTTTGACAACAAAGAGGAAGTCCGAAAATTTTGGGAAGATTCTTACTATTTTAGTATCCACTCTCAAGAACCACCAAGTGAAGAAACACTATTTTATTACAATTTCCCTGAAAACTTAATGCCTGTAGATCCAAAACATCCGATGATTGGTTTACATTCTGAGCAAACTTTTGAATTACTTGTAGCTCCATTTTTAGCCACCAACGAATTGAATTTATCTGACGAAAAAATAATTGAATTAAGACAGGATATTTCAAGATTAGAGAGGAACGAGAACTTGATCTGTCTTTCTCATTGTTGCGGATATATAGACTGCTCTAATGTACACATGAAAATTGAGAGAAACCAGATAGAAAAAACAGTTAGTTTTTGTAGTTTCAAAGCTTCTTCGGATTACGAATTTCATTCAGACGTTTGCTACACTTTTGAAGAATCTCAGTATCTTGATTGTTTACAAAAATTGAAAAAACTCAACGACAATCTTAAAACCTATCAAGATTATTCGGAGTTTGAAAGCAAACGATTTTATGATAGTTTGGAGTAATACTAGTTATGCTTTTTTCGCAATTAATATATTAAGAAAGTCAACTAATAAATTGACTTTTAGCTTATTTTGTCAATACATAAGCTTACTTTACCATTATAAATTTGCAAAAATCTCATTATAATTCCTTATATTTGTAATACCATAATGTTATTTAACCACTAATAACATTCATAAATACCCTTATTATGTTATTTATATCACTTTCGAAAGTACAAGAAAAATTGATTCAAAACATTCGTGAAAGGAGATTACAAATGAATCTTACCCAAGAAGGTTTAGCAGAAAGATCTGGTGTGCCATTATCTACGCTTCGTAAGTTTGAACAAAAAGGAATGATTTCATTAGATTCTTTTCTAAAAATTTTGTCTGTTGTTGGAGGATTAGAAGAAATGGTTGAGGTTTTAAAACCAAACAAACACGAATTCAAATCCATTGATGAGGTAATAAAATCAAGCGAAGTTCAACCCAAAAAAAGAGGAAGTAGAAAATGACAACAGCAATAAAAGATTTAAAAGTAGGTTTAAATTTCGGTTCTGAAACATTGCCTGTTGGTCGATTAGCAATCCGAAACAATATTATCTATTTTCAGTATGATGATAATTTTTTAGAACATAATTTAGAAATATCACCACTAAAACTTCCATTGATGCGTGGGGTAATCGAGCTTCCTCCAAATCCTTTTGAAGGCTTAGCAGGGGTTTTCAATGACAGTTTACCCGACGGATGGGGAAGATTACTTTTTGACCGTAAACTTCGTTCAGAAGGAATTCTATCATCGGATATTTCACCGTTAGATCGTTTGGCTAATGTCGGTTTTCACGGTTTGGGAGCATTGGTTTATGAACCAGACCAAAGCCAAGAAACCAACCAAGAAACAATAGATTTAGATACATTAGCAACTAAAACAGAAGAAGTTTTAGAAGGTAATTCCGAAGACATGATTTCTGAACTTTTAGCATTGAATGGTTCTTCTGCTGGTGCTAGACCAAAAGCATTGATAGGTTTAGATTCCGAAAGAAAAAAGATCTCTCATGGTGCAAATAATCTAAGTGATGATTATGAACATTGGATTGTTAAGTTCCCTAACTCACAAGACGGAAAAGATTCTGGTGCGATAGAATACGTTTACGCATTAATGGCTAAAGATGCAGGAATAGAGATGCCTGAAGTTCATTTGTTTTCATCACAAAAGGGAAATGGTTATTTTGCGATAAAAAGATTTGATAGAGATAAAAATAAACGACTTCACATGCATACTGTTAGTGGATTGGTTCATAGTAATTTTAGATTACCATCTCATGATTATGAAGACTTACTATCATTAACAACTGTTTTAACTAAAGATATCCGAGAGGTTGAAAAGATGTTCCGTTTAGCAGTTTTCAACGTGCTAGCACATAACAGGGACGATCACGCTAAGAATTTCACTTACCTGATGAATTCTCTTGGAGAATGGAAATTATCTCCAGCTTATGATCTTACTTTTTCTAACGGCCCTGGTGGTGAACAAAGCACAATGGTTATGGGAGAAGGGCGAAACATTACTGTTAGCCATCTTGTAAACTTAGGGTTGAGTGCTAAACTACCAAAATCTTTCATAGAAGAAGTTATTCAACAAACAAAATCTGCACTTAACCAATGGACAGATTTATCTAGATTGTATGGAATATCTACAACGAATGTTGAATTAATCAATAGTGTTATTAAAAGCTAACAGAGGATATATATACCAGCTAATATTAAATAATCAGAATACAACACATAAACAAAAAGCAGGTTCAAAAAACCTGCTTAACTTTTTATAAAATATATTAAATGCTGAATTGTTGTTTAGGAAGAAGAATAAAGATATAATTGCTGTAAGTGATTTTACATCGGTAAAACAAATCACTGTCTTGGTTCGTAAAATAAAATTTTAAAAAACCTATATTCATTATTCACAAATTTGATTGAACAATGAATGAACCTCCTCTTTGACAAAGTATAATTCTCCTTTGAATTTACGTTTTTTAAACGTACCATCTTTACACCAATTGTAAATACACCTTACTGTTCTATCAAACAATTTAGCGACCTCCTTAGTAGTATAATGCTTCTCTGGATCAAATACACTTTTATCATCACTAGTAATAACACTTAATTTACCTGTATTATTATTAGCTACCATTAAATTATGAATTGCTTTATCAACAACTCTAAAAATTAATTTTTCGAGAACATCTTTCTCGATAACAACCAACTCTTGCATAAATATAATTTTAAAATTATATCTTTACATTAGTTTCATATTATTTCATGACATATGAAAAACACATGACAATGGTAACAAATATGGTAATTTATTATTTTACCATATAACAAAAAAGGTTGAAAATCAAATAATTAACAACCTTTTATAGTACTCGGAGTGGGAGTCATTACTTTTCTAATTTATTTTAATCATATTTTAATTCACTGAAACTCAATATCAATTATTTATAAATATTAATTTACATTTGTTTAAATCTATTTAAAGGCATATTTAGCCACCCAAATAGCCACCTATTTTATTTAATTAAATTCATTTAAACAATAATGAAAGTTTCAATACATTTAAGAAAAAATAAAGTTGATAAATTAGGTCGATGCCCTATTGTATTGACAATCCCTTTTAACTCTGAAAGGTTCCGTTTACAAATACCAGACGCAAAATGTTCTGAAAACAATTGGAATCCAAAATCTCAAAGGATTAAACAAAATTCAAAGAAAGAAGAATATAATAATCATATTGAATTCAATAAAATCATTGATACTTATGAAAGCAAAGCAAATGAAATAATTCGCTTCTTATTCTTAAATGAAATTGAGCCAACAAAAAAAATCTTCGAGGAAAAACTAAAAAGTAAATCAAACTTGATCGTAAGCAATAACTTCTTTGACTGCTTTGAAGAATTTATAGATACAAACAAATCGACTAAAGTTTACAATACTATTAAGAACTATAATTCTGCAAAAAAGTTCCTAAATGATTATCAAGAGTATTCTGGAGAAAAAATTACGTTTGATACTATTGACATTCACTTTTTTGAACGAATTAGGGATTATGCTTTTGAAATAAAAAAAAGCTTAAATAATACTTTCAGTAAACATATTGATATTTTCAAAACCTTTATGCGTTGGGCAGAAGAAAGAGAATATCATAAAAATACCTCTTTCAAGAAGTTCAAAACCACAGAAAATGAAATTGAAGTCATCTATTTAACAAAAGACGAACTTTTTCATTTATTAAACTTCGAATTTAAAACAACAAAACACTCACACGTAAGAGATGTTTATTGTTTTTCCTGTTTTACAGGTTTGAGGTTTTCCGATGTTTATAATTTAAATAGAGCTAACATCTTTGAAGATCATATAAAATTGAACATTCAAAAAACAAAAACAATAGATCATATTGTTCCTTTGAATCAATTTGCAAAACAAATTTTAAAGCGTTACGAAAACACCATTTATTATCCGTTACCTGTAATATCATCCCAAAAATTCAATGAATACATTAAAGAAGCGTGTGAAATAGCAGAGATTAATACTCCTGTTTCTATTACACGATATTCTGGTCAAAAAAGGATTGATGATGTTGTACCAAAGCATAAATTAATCACAAGTCATACTGCACGAAAAACCTTTGTTACAAACTCTGTAATTATGGGAATGAATATATCTGTCTTAAAGAAAATAACAGGACATAAAAAAGAAGAAAGCTTTAGAAAATACGTGAATATTTCTGAAGAATTAAAGAAAAACGAAATGGAGAACACTTGGGATAAAATAAAATAATTATGAGAGCTATATATTTTAAAATTACTAACGATCTATTTTTTTATAATAAAAAAACACTGATACTTTTTTGTGCATTACCATTCATTACCTCTCTTATCACACTAACAATTAATGGTAATAAAATTAGCGTAATTGATTTTTTTCTTCTGATCTGTTTTTTAGTTTCAGGAGCATTAGTTATTAGTCGAATAATTAAAGCGAGAGATTTAAAATTTCAAAAATTTTCAAGTGATAAAAATGTATATGGCTTAAGTTCTAAAAAATATAAAAATCAATGTTACAATGAATCCATCAATAGAATTTCACAAAATGAAATAAATATAGACAACCTTCACATTAATGAAGACAAAGAAATTTTAAAATTTCTGACCAATTTCAACTTATCTTTTATCGAAGAATTAAAAAAGAGTATAAGCTTCGAAAGGTTTGATGAATACTTAATTACAAATGACTCTAATAAAACTTCTGGACATCTATTTTTTACTTTATACAAAAAAAGCATATTGAAAATAATTAAAGATTTTATTATTCAAACCGATTATTTAAAAAATGCTTCGGATAACACAAAACAACAATTTATTCATGAATTAACAAATCATAATAATCTAAATTTTGATTCAAAAAAAGGACTACATTATGATGATAAATTTGTTATTGATTTTTTAGATAAAAATAAAGAGTCTATTATTTCTGAAAATACTATTCCACATGAAAACGAACAATTAAAAATTGAAAATATTCCAATTTTTAAATTTTACAGAATATTAACAATATCTATTGAGGAAATTTGTAAAATAAAATTAAATAGAAATGAAAAAGAAGAACTTAAATCAATTATAGGATTCTATTTTAAATCAAATAAATATGAAGATGTTTTGAAGTTTAAAAAAGATTTAAGAAACATATCATTCACAAATACTAAAATATCAAAGAAATTTATATTAATACTAAAGCATTTAACAGATATTCATCATATTGAAAACCATGAATCTAAACTTTCAAGAATATTAACGTTAAGCATTAATGAAAAATCTTTTCCTAGAGAAGTTAAAAATCGAACCGAATCGATTAGAAAATGTTACAGAAACAATAATTTATCAAAGAGTGAGAAAACAAAAATTAATCATATTTTACAAGAATTCTTAAAAAACAAAACGTAAATAACTTAATATCAGTTTTTTAAAATTTTTAATTAAGATTGGAAAATTGGAAACAATATTTCATTTTAAGTTTGACATATCAAAATCAAAGTATAATTTAAATACGATTAAATATGTCAAACTTATTGTACACACATTCAAAGAAAGATTTAGAAGCTATTGTAGAAATAGTTATTGAACGATTAAGAAAAATGGATGTTTCCGAAACAACAAAGGATATTCCAGATGATGACCGACTTACTCAAAAAGAAGCTGCAAGATTACTTAATATTAGTGTTGTAACGCTTATTGATTGGAAAAAGAAAGGGCTTGTTCCATTTTATCAAGTTCAAAGATCAATTTTTTACAGCAAAAAAGAATTAATTGAAATTGCTCAGAAGAATAGAAATCTATTTAATCAAAAATAATCTCTATATGCTAGGAAATAAAAAAAGAGTTTAATCCCCATTAAACTCTCATTTATAAAAATAACTCACGTTATGTTTTGCCTAAATCCTATGGCAAATATAAGATATAACAATTAATCACACAACTTATTATGAACTTAGATTCTGCCGAATTTATTCGAGTGGGTACATCATATTATGCTATAATTGAACGCCCTACAATCTCAAAAGATACCGAGAAAATCATGATTTCTTGGAACAAAGAAACCATTGTAAACGATTTAGGTAAAGATTATATATCTGCTATTAAAAAGTATTACGGATTTTGCTGTATTCCTCAACACACCAATTATGAGCGAGAAATTGGAGATTTTTATAATATTTATCATCCATTAGATTATAATATAGAAACGGAATCGGAAATTGATTTACAAGAATTACAATCAAAGATTCCGTACACACTCCAATACGTCAAACATATATTTGGAGAACAATATTTATTAGGGTTAGATTATCTGAAAATATTATTAGAGAATCCAACACAAATTTTACCTGTTCTTGTATTGGTTTCCTCTGAACGTGAAACAGGAAAAAGTACATTTCTGAAATGGCTTCGTAAAATTTTCTCTTTCAATGCAACTTTTATCAATGCTGATTCGTTCGTAAACAACTTTAATTCGGATTTAAATGGTAAACTTTTAGTTTTGGTTGATGAAATTATTACTGATAATCAACAAGTAACTGAACGCATTAAGTTTCTTAGTACTGCCGACCGAAACAAAATAGAAAGCAAAGGAAAAGATAAAGAAGAAGTGGAATCGTTTTACAAATTCGTGATGACATCCAACTTTGAAAAGAATTTTATTAAAATTGATAAAAAAGAAACTCGATTTTGGGTTAGAAAAATTCCTTCAATTATTAAAAACCCAGAGTTTGACAAGTATTTATACAAGGAAATTCCTTTCTTTTTAAACTATTTGATTAGAATAACACATTCTACACCAAAACAAACTCGTATGTGGTTTACACCAGAACAAATTCGTACAAAAGCATTAGCAAGGTTAATGGATTTTGAAAATGAAGAAGCTAAAAGTAAGGTCTACGATATTTTATTTGAAATTCAAGAAAACTTCAATACAGATGAAATATTAATCGCTCCAATGGATTTTCAATCAATTTCAAAAAAGATTCATGGACGAAATGCTATAAATCCAAAAGAAGTTAGGAATATTCTAAAAAGCTTCGGTTTAAAACCTACAGATAATACATACAAGTATGAAGGTTATGAACTTTTACCACATGGTGAATTCGTAAAAATTGACCGATTAGGAAGGTATTATAAAATTAATTTCAGTGAAATACGTCATTTTTTTGATGAGAGTGATGAGATTCTTGTAATTAATTAAATATCAATATAATACTCTCATCAAACTTCTCATCAAACCGTCATCAAATTTTAGTTTGATGAGAGAATTTTACTATCAATGATAAATTTTGATGATTGATGACAAGCTGATGACAGTATAAAACATTGTATATCTTATAAATACAAGTACATCTCATCAAATATCAAAAATTTTGTAAAATCTTAACCGTACAGGAAATGAATTGTAAAATGATAAATGAGCAAATAAAAATGATTGATTATTTAGCTCAAAAAAATATAAATCCTATCAAAATTAAAAATAACGAATATTGGTATTGTAGTCCTTTCAGAAATGAAAACACAGCATCTTTCAAAGTTGACAATTCAACCAATCGTTTTTATGATTTTGGCGAAGGTTTTGGAGGAACTTTAATCGATTTAATTTCTAAATTAGAAAATCTAACTATAAAACAAGTTATTAGAAAAGTTACAAATGATTTTTCTTTTCCAAAGCAAGATCATTTAAACGAATCCTTTTCTGATCCACAAATTTCAAATAAAATATCAATACTTCAGAACAGATCAATTTTTAATTATAATTTAAAACGGTACTTAAAATCTCGAGGAATTGAAGATTTAAATTATTGGAAATATATCAGAGAGATACATTTTAGCACAGATAACATTAATAATCTCTATTCAATAGGTTTTGAGAATGATTCTGGATCATTTGAACTTAGAAATTCTTTTTATAAAGGATCTACAGGAAAAGATGTTACTACTTTATTAAATAATTCAAATAAAATAAATGTATTTGAAGGTTTTATGGATTTCTTATCGTGGTTAGAAATTTTTAGTATAGAAACAGAAGACTTTTTAATCCTTAATTCTATATCCATGCAAACTAAAGTAAAAGATATTATAGGTCATAAAAATTATGATACTGTAAATCTGTACTTAGATAATGACGAAGCAGGAAAAACTTTAACAGAAAAAATTAATTCAATTTTTAGTCAATCAAAAGACTGCTCAGAGTTATATAGTAATCACAAAGATTTAAACGAGTTTCTTATTTCTAAGAAAAATAAAAATTAGACTTAATAATCGAGATGTGTTTTTGTAGCTACAAATCTGCGATTTTGGCTACCAAAAACTATCTCGCTTTTTCTCCTATACAGTCGCAAAAGACGCTAACGCTAAAAAAAAATCATTCAAATGAAACCTAAAACCTTACGATTTCGAGTTTCAAATTCGGAATATTATATCATAAAAAATAAAGCCAAACAAGCTGGAATTACAATTTCTGAATATGTAAGATCACGAGCTTTAGATTACGATTTGACCTATAAATTAACTGAAGAAGAAATTATAGTTTATAAACAACTCAATTCGTTTTCTGATCATTTTAGACGAATTAGTAACCTGTTTAAACTTGGAGACATTACAAAAGTCAAAGAAGTTTCAGTAGAAACCGCTGAGTTGATTCGTAAACATTTAGAAAAATTAAAAAAATGATTGGAATGGTAAAGTCTGTTTCAGGTGGTGGAGCATTATTCAATTACGTTTGTAAACCAAGTAAAGGTTTTGAAGTTGATCGAAATTTAGTTTCAGGAATTACTCCAAAAGAAATATTTGACGACTTCAAAGTTTATATTGAGCAAAATCAACGAGCTTCAAAAAAAATATTTTCAATGGTTTTAAGTCCTTCAATCGAAGACGGGCATAGATTTAGTCGAAATGATTTTAGAGAAATCACAATTGAGTTTTTAAAAGAACTTGATTTTGATTATAAAAATCAACCCTACATTGCTTTTTTACACAATGAAAAGAATCACTTTCATGTGCACATCATTGCTTCTAGAGTAAATGGAGATGGAAGCTTAATAAAAGATAATCATATCGGTAAAAAGGCTCAATGGGCAGCTCATAGAGTTGCTATAAATAGAAATCTTATTTCTGCAAAACAAGTTAGAATTGATAAATCGGTTGCTGTTGAAAAAGAAAAAAATAGTAAAAATGTTATTCAAAAAAACATTTTATCAGTACATAAATCTATAATTACACATCAAATAAATTATGAAGAATATAAAAGAAAGATGTTTGAGAATGGTTTTCTAATCAAGCCTTATCTAAATAAACAAGATCAATTGCAAGGTCACAAAATCATAGATGTTCATTCTGGAGTAGCTTACAAAGCTAGTGATATTCACCGTTCGTTGAGTTTGAATAAGCTTTTCAAAATAGGGATTTTACCAAATCAAAATGAAATATTGCATAAAACCCTTGAAAAGCCATATCAAGAAGGTTTGAAATTATTACAATCTGAATCAACAAATACTTACAAACAAAAAATGCGTTAAAAATGAGCTACAAAAAACAACAACCTAAATTAACTGACACATTAGATGTTTTTATCGATCGTGTAGAAGCTATAAATGATTCTATTAAGAAACTAAATCATTTCAATAACGAACTTGATCAAAAAATTAATTCTGTTCAAAATTTGAAATTAAAAGTTGATTTAACAGAATTGAAAAATGAAAGTTCAAAAATAAATTCATCTTTGAATGAAATATCACAAGATACAATTTCAGTATTTAGACATGAAATGGGTTCTTTCAATCAAACAGTTGGAAAATTATCCAATTTCAAGATCAATTATATCATCTATTTCTTTGTAATACTTTTCTTAATTACAACTCTTTCTTGTTTCCTAACAGGTAAATTGTTAGTTGAAAAAAATCGTCAAAAGGAATTAAAAGAGCATTATTATGATTTTATAAATAACAATAAAGAAGTTTTAGAGATTTATAAGAAGCAGAATTAGAGTTTTTTTAGAATAATAATTGGGTTCTGTTTAAGTAAAAGTAAGAATCTTTATGACGGAAAATTTTATCTACAACATAATCATGTAAAATTGTAGTAGTTAAATATGATGGTAAGTTAAAATCTTTAATAATCAATTCATTCTTTTGATGTGATTCAATTGATTGTAAAACCCTATTTCTAAAATGAGAATTTATTTTCTTTTGATCAGAATAATTATATTTTTTCATGTTCTTCTCTGTTGAGGAAATACTGTAATATACTACACTAAAAGCTTTTGATAAACTAAGATTTTCAGATAAATCATCCAATACAAAATCAATAGCCAATTCATCTAGAAGACAGTTTAAGTGTTGTGGAGCTAAATATGAAACATATTTCTTGACCAAAGTATCATAAACATCTCTAAATAGAGATGTTTTTTCTAATTCCGAGTAATTTTTAAGCGCAAAATAGATTGCTAAATTTTCAATGACAGTATTTTCATTCTCATATGGATTTTTAATATTAACGATCCAATCTGTATTCTGAAAATCAAACGATTCAATAATTTGATTAAAAGTATTAAATTGATGAATCTCATGAAATTGCTCTCTTTTCGGTATAAGAATTTTTCTTTTAATAAACTCAACAGCTTTTTTCACTAATTCACTTTTCGCATCATATCTTGAAAACCTGAATTCAAAATTTCTTTCGTAACTATAATTATCAGATGTTAAACAAGTTTGATCTGAAGAAGTAAATTCTTCAATTATCATCCTAAGATATATTTGATCATAAATGGTCAAATCATCTAAATGATATTGAAATGAATAATTCTTTTGGTAATAATCCTTCCAAATTTTCTGAAATTCAAAAATATTTTGATCTTTAATTGCTTTTTTCTTTGAAAAGCAATTTTCACAATAACAATTGTATGTTTTATTATGTTTACATGAAGAACAAAGCCACTTTTCAGGAGTAGCACCTCCTTTTCCTCCAACTTTATGAAACATTAACTCGTCACAATATTCACATTTAGTATCAGTCAATTTGTAAGGAATATCTTTATAAATGGTTGTTGCTTTCAAACCTTCATAATCTTTTATAAAACTAGAAATAGTTTCTTTTGAAGAATATTTTGCTGTTATTTCATCAATAATATCATCACTGAATTTTTTTAAAGGTGATTTATCGTTCGGAAAGTAATATTTAGGAATCATGTTTTGCCTTTTGCGGTAAAAAAGTAGCGTGGAACAAAAGCCAATCAGTCAAAGAGGTACCGCTAAGAACCCACAATCCAGATATGAACTTACTGCCCACGCCAATATAAGGCATGGGTGTAAGTCTATCGAATTTTGGATTGTTTTGAAAATTAGCGGTTTTCTTTGACCAAATTAACGATAGATTACACCTACGTAATTACTATTTTAATAGTGTAAAATTAATTAAAATTTTACTTATTGCGTATTATATTGTTTGTAAATAATGTTTAATGCATCTCGTTGTTTTTCAGTAAGATTTCCATATGATATAAAATTTTCTTTTACACTTTTAATAAAATCGGTATTGCTATTTCGGTTTTCCATCCTATCAATCAAATCATTTATTTTTTGAAGTTTTTTTGTGAATTCATAACTAGTAAAATTTGTAAATTTTTGGTTGATATCTAACTTCCATTTTAATCTACCTTGACTTAGATTTCTTTTTAATCGAATATTTTTGTAGAAATCATAATCTTTTGTAGTTATCACATTATTTTTAAGTAAATAATCTAAAGCATACATGTTTAAGCTATTTTGTTTATCTTTTCTCAAATGCTGTATTGATAGTATTATATTGTCACCAGTAGTTATTCCTAAAAATTGATTAACACATTCATTTCCTACTTCAGTTATAACTCCATTAATTTTATTTTTTATCACACATATATTGTGTATTTGCTGAGTACATAAACATTTTTGAGTTTCTTTCGAATAATAGATATACAAGAAAGACCATTCATTTTTTGCATTTGCCCAATCTTTAGATTCACTTCTTTGTGTAATTTCTTCAATTAGTTTTAGTCTTTTATTCATTGTGTTAGCGTTTAATTGTAAATTTAATAAATTATCAAAATCATTTGCTCTGCAAGATTTTCCGTAAATTTGAAATCAATACACCAATAAGTTAACAACTAACTATTAATGAAAAAATCAGAAATTCAACAAAATATACATACTTTATCTCAAAACATTGATCAAGAAAACTTTATTTATGATTTCTTATCATCATTTGGGTTGTCTAAAACAACAATTACACGTCTTAAAAAAGGAGATTATAACCTTTCTAAAGTTGATGGTGAATTGTTTTATAAAGGAAAAATATTTTTCAAAGTAGAACAAGAAGCTAATCTTTTAAACCTGATTGATGAGTTAGCAAAAGACGAAAAAATTAAGAAACAAAAACCTCGTTTTATTGTTGTAACTGATTTTAAAGATGTTTTAGCTGTAGATACTAAATTAGGGAACAATAAAGAGTTTTCGATTGAAGAATTAGATGAACAAACTGATTTTTTCTTGCCACTTTCTGGTGCTGAGATTTACCGTGTAAGTAATGACAATAAATTAGATCGTGATGCCGCTTATAAGTTAGGCGAATTGTATGATATTTTGGTTGTTGATAATCCTGATTGGATTGCACAAGGAAGTCATCAATTAAATATCTTTTTATCGCGTTTGTTATTCTGTTTTTTTGCAGAGGACACGGGAATTTTTGAAGTGAAAAGTATTTTTACAGAAACACTTGCAAATAACACCAAAAAAGATGGTTCTGATGTTGATTTATTTTTAACGACACTTTTCAAAAAATTAAACACACCTGAAGGGAAAGGGAATTTTGAACCTCATTTTGATAAATTCCCGTACGTAAATGGTGGTTTATTTCGTGATGATATTCAATGTCCTAAATTTTCGACTAAAGCACGTCAAATTCTTTTGGATTCGGGCGAATTAGATTGGTCCGAGATTAATCCTGATATTTTTGGTTCGATGATTCAGGCAGTTGCCGATCCAGCCGAACGTAATAATTTGGGAATGCACTATACTTCGGTAGTTAATATTCTGAAGTTAATCAAACCTTTATTCTTGGATGATTTATACGAGGAGTTCGAGAAAAATAAAGGAAAAATAAAAGGATTAGAAGCTTTATTGGATAGATTAGGAAAGATTAAATTTTTTGATCCTGCCTGTGGTAGTGGAAACTTTTTGATTATTACCTACAAAGAATTACGAAATCTCGAAATTCAGATTATCAAAGAATTATTGGATCTGAATGTAAAACAACGTAAAATCTATTTTTCTGAAATAAAACTTTCTCAGTTTTATGGAATTGAGATCAAAGATTTTGCACATGAAATGGCGATACTTTCGCTTTGGTTAGCTGAACACCAAATGAACCAGGTTTTTGAGTTGGAATTGTTAGATTACGGAAAATCGAATCCTATTTTACCACTTAAAGAAAGTGGAAACATTACCGCTGGGAATGCAGCTCGTGTTGATTGGGAAATAGCTTGTCCGAAAGAAACAAATGACGAAATATACATCATCGGAAATCCACCGTATTTAGGAAGTAGAAACCAAGATGCAGAACAAAAATCAGATATGGAATTGGTCTTTAAAAAAGACTACAAAAGTTTAGATTATGTTTCGATTTGGTTTTACAAAGGAGCTAAATACATAGAAGGAGTAAATGCACAATTGGCATTTGTTTCTACAAATTCTATTTGTCAAGGATTATTGGTTGCATTGACTTGGCCACGTATTTTGACAGATAAATTAGAAATTAGTTTTGCATACCAATCGTTTAAATGGATAAATAATGCCAAAGGAAATGCTGGTGTAACGGTAATTATTGTTGGATTAAGAAATATCTCAAATAAACCAAAGTATATTTTTACAGAATCTATTGCTAAACAAGCAAAAAATGTTAATGCTTATTTATTGGATTCATCAGATATTTATATTAATTCTTTGAATAAATCTATTTCAGGTTTTCCTCCAATGAATTTTGGTAATATGCCCGCTGATGGAGGTAATTTATTATTTACAGAAGAAGAAAAAGATGAGTTTATTGTTTTTGAACCTAAAGCTAAGAAATGGATTAAAGAATTGATTTCGGCTCATGAGTTTTTAAATGGCAAAAAACGTTATTGTTTATGGTTAGAAGATATATCAGAAGATGAATTATTAGAGATGCCTTTGGTTAAAGCTAAGGTCGAGAGTATTTATAATTTAAGATTAGTATCATCTCGTCCACAATTAGCAGAAATTCCTCATCTTTTTGCGCAAATTACACAACCTGACAATAGTGATTTTATTTTAATACCTAGAGTTAGTTCTGAATCTAGAAAATATATTCCTATTGGATTGTTCAGTTCGCATTATAAATCTAATGACTCAACTTTGACTGTTTCTTCTCCTGAACCTTGGCTTTTCGGTGTACTTCACTCCAAAATGCATATGGTATGGGTAGATGCTGTCGGTGGAAAATTAGAAACACGTTACCGTTATTCAGCGAAACTATGTTACAATACCTTTCCATTTCCTACATTAAGCGAAAAGAAAAAAGAAACCATTAACCAATATGTATTTGCAATATTAGACGAACGTGCCAAATATCCTGAGAAAACAATGGCGTGGTTATATAACCCAGAAACAATGCCAAGTGGACTAAAACAAGCACACAAAGAATTGGATTTGGCAATAGAGCAAATTTATCGTTTAGCCCCTTTCCATTCAGATGAAGAACGATTAGAGTATCTGTTCAAACTCTATGATGAAATGACAACGAAAGAAACTTTGTTTGCGAAAGTGAAAAAAGGGAAGAAGAAATGAGTACAGAAATAATATTATCTATTGTCGTTACTTCAGCAACTTCAATTTATACAATAATTACTATTTTTCAACTTTTAGAAAGTAGAAAAGTACGCCTTCAGAAAGATGCGCCTAATATCGTACCTTATTTAAGATCAGCTGAAAATCATATTTCAATGGAACTTTACTTTGAGAATTTTGGAGAAGGTGTAGCGAAAGATGTAAAAGTAGAAGTCATTAAAGATTTCAAAAGATTTAATCAAGAAGATCAGTATTTATCTACTATAGGAATTGTTGAAAATGGAATGAATATTTTTACTCCCAAGTATAAACTTAAATTTTATATGGGATCTATGATTGATCTTTATGAAAATTTTCAAAATGAAAGTATTATATTAAAAATATCCTATAAAAGTTTAAATAACCATGGCTTTAGTCAGGTTTTTGAACTACCTTTTAATCAAATATTTGGACAAAATTTTTCTGATCCTCCAGAAACATATATGGGACAAATACCGTATTATTTAAAAGAAATTAGTAAAGATTTGAAATCATTTAACAAATAGCTTTATGAATACAGAAAATCTATTAGATGAATTATTAAGCGTTTCTACTGAAACTGAAATAATTGAATTTAAAGAAGCTAAAAAACAGTATGATAAAGATAAGTTAGGTCAGTATTATTCTGCATTATCTAATGAAGCAAATTTGAATAATCAAGATTTTGCATATTTAATTATGGGAGTAAATGATAAGAAAACTATAGTGGGTACTTCTATCAATGACAATCAATTGAATGAATATAAAGCTGAAGTTTCTAAACATACTTCACCGCGAAATGGTTTCTCTAATGTGTATAAGGTTAATAAAAGTGGTCGTGATGTCTTAATTTTCGAAATTCCAGCTGCATCTAAAGGAGTTCCAATTTCTTGGAAAGGACATTATTACGGTAGAGATGGTGAAAGTTTAGGAGCTTTAAGTGATTATGATCGTGACAGAATAAAAGCACAAATAATTCAGGAAGATTGGAGTGCAAAAATAGTAGAAGACGCTACAATAGATGATTTAGATAAAGATGCTATCGCTTTTGCAAGAATTCAATATAAAGAAAAAAACTCAAAACTTAAAGAGGAAATAGACAGTTGGGATGATCAAGTCTTTTTGGATAAAGCAAAAGTTACAATTAAAGGAAAAATAACAAATACTGCTATTCTTTTGCTGGGTAAACCAGAATCAGAACACTTTATAAATCCTACTGTTGCTCGAATAACTTGGATTTTGAAAGATAAAGACAATTTTGAAAAAGATTATGAACATTTTTATAATCCATTTATTACTGCTGTTCAAAAGGTAAGTGCTAAAATTAGAAATATAAAATATAGATATATTAAAGATGGTTCGTTGTTTCCAGAAGAAGTAGATCAATATGATTCTTATATTATTCGTGAAGCATTACATAATTGCATTGCTCATCAAGATTATACACTAGGAGGAAAAATTGTTGTCGTTGAAAATGAGGATGGATGGATTTCATTTACAAATTCAGGAGATTTTATACCGAATAGTGTGGAAGAAGTTGTAACAAATGATTCTCCTGAGCCTAAATATCGAAATGCCTTTTTAGTGAATGCTATGGTTAATTTTAATATGATTGATACTATTGGGAGTGGAATAAAAAGAATGTTTCGTATTCAGAAAGATAAATATTTTCCATTACCTGAATATGAATTCAATGATAAAAAAGTTAATGTCAAAATAATAGGTAAAGTAATAGATGTAAATTATGCTAGAAAGTTAGCAGAAGACCAAACATTATCTTTTTATGAAATAATTCTATTAGATAAATTATCAAAAAATAAATCTTTAACAAAGGAAGAGGTGAAGTTTCTAAGATCAAAGTGTTTAATAGAGGGACGTAGTCCTAACTTTCATATTTCATCTAATATAGCAGATACAGTAGGAGAGAAAGCTTCATATATTAAACAACGTGCATTTAAAGACGATCATTACAGAAAAATGATTCTAGATTATTTAAAAACTTATAAAAAGGCAACAAAAAAAGAGATAGATGAACTATTATTAGATATATTACCTAGTGTATTAAGTCAAAAACAAAAAGAAAATAAAGTTAGAAATATAATTTATAGTTTATCTAAAAGAGAGGAAGTTATTAGAAATGAAGGTACGACTAGATATCCAAGTTGGGTATTAAATAAAAAAGGAAAATTATAGGTACTTATTAGATATACTTATTAGACGTACTTATTAGACGTACTTATTAGACGTACTTATTAGATGTACTTATTAGATGTACTTATTAGATGTACTTATTAGACGTACTTATTAGACGTACTTATTAGACGTACTTATTAGATGTACTTATTAGATGTACTTATTAGATGTACTTATTAGATGTACTTATTAGATGTACTTATTAGATGTACTTATTAGATGTACTTATTAGATATACTTATTAGATATACGGAGCTTAAACTAACATAAAATCATGGAAACCAATACAACAAACAACTATAAACAACCAATTAATCTAGTTAATGTTAATTATAAACAAACTGGACAAAGTAAATCGACAAATGAATATGGAATGCGTGAAATGCAAGAGAAGGCATTTGAAGCGCGTTCTGCTCAATATTTGTTATTAAAAGCTCCTCCAGCTTCAGGAAAATCAAGAGCTTTGATGTTTTTAGCCTTAGATAAATTAATTAATCAAGGAATTAAAAAAGTAATAGTTGCTGTTCCTGAAAGATCTATCGGAAATTCTTTTGCTCCAACTGAACTTTCAAAATATGGATTCTTTGCTGATTGGGATTTAAACCTAAAATATAATTTATGTTCTCCTGGAAGTGATACAAGTAAAGTTCAGGCATTCAAAGATTTTATGCAATCAGAAGATAAAATATTAATTTGTACACACGCTACTTTACGTTTTGCTTTTGAAGGATTAACAGAAACTGATTTTAATAATTGTTTAGTTGCAATTGATGAGTTTCACCATGTTTCTGCTGATGGAGATAACATATTAGGAAATGTGATGCGTAAGATTATGGAAAAATCGAATGCACATATTGTTGCAATGACTGGATCTTATTTTAGAGGAGATAGTGTACCTGTGTTATTACCTGAAGATGAAGAAAAGTTTATCAAAGTAACCTATAATTATTATGATCAATTAAATGGATATGAATATTTAAAATCTTTAGGTATTGGTTATCATTTTTATCGTGGAAGATATTATAAACACGATGATGAAAGAGGAATGTCTGCACTAGAGGAAATCTTAGATGAGAATCTTAAAACAATTATCCATATACCAAGTGTAAATTCTGCTGAATCATCAAAAGATAAATTAGAAGAAGTAAATCATATTATTGATTGTTTAGGTGAATTAGAATATCAAGATACAGAAACGGGTGTTTTATATGTAAAAAGTAAGCGATCAAGAAAAATTTTAAAAATAGCTGATTTAGTTAATGATAATCCTAAAGATAGAGATAAAATAACAGCTTATTTACGTGGTGTAAAAACACCTGAAGATATCGATATGATTATTGCATTAGGAATGGCAAAAGAAGGTTTTGATTGGCCGTTTTGTCAACATGCTTTAACAATTGGTTATAGAGGTTCATTAACAGAGATTATTCAAATTATTGGTCGTGCAACACGAGATAGTAACAATAAAACACATGCTCAGTTCACAAATTTAATTGCTCAGCCTGATGCAGTAGATGATGATGTAAAGCTTTCTGTAAATAATATGCTAAAAGCAATTACAGCTTCTCTACTAATGGAACAAGTTTTAGCGCCAAACTTTAAATTCAAACCAATGGATGATGAAGAGGATGATTTAGATAATGAAGATGAAAATACAATCAAAATTAAAGGATTCAAGAAACCAAAATCTCAACGAGCTAAAGATATTATTGAAAGTGATTTAAATGATTTAAAAGCTCGTATTCTTCAAGATGATACAATGATTAAAGCTATGCCAGGGAATATTGAACCTGAAGTAATTAATACAGTTTTAATACCTCGAATTATTCGTGAAGTTTATCCTGATTTGAATGAAGAAGATGTAGAAGCAGTTCGTCAATATGTGGTAGTTGATTCCGTAATCAAAAATGGAGAAGTTGAGGAGCAAGGTTCTAAAAAATTCATTAAAATGGCTGGTAGTTTTGTGAATATTGATGATATCAACATCGATTTAATTGATACGATCAACCCATTTCAGAAAGCTTTTGAGATATTATCGAAAAACGTAACAACTTCAATTTTAAAATCAATTCAAGATACAATTAATGTGACTAAAATTGATATGACCGAGGAAGAGGCTGTAATTTTATGGCCTAAAATCAAAGAATGGGTTAAACATACTGGAGATAAACCAAGTATACAATCTTATGATCCAAAAGAGCAAAGATTAGCTCAGGCTTTGTTGTTTATTCAAGATGCTAAACGTAAAAAAGCACAAAATGGCTAAAACTTTAGACGATATATTTGATGATGATGATTTAGGTTTACTAAATTCAAAACAACCTCATAACTATATAAAAACAGATGAAGATCGGTTAATAGATGCTTTTGAAGAGATCAATTCGTTTTATGAAACGAATAAAAGAGAGCCTTCAAATAGCTCTATGTCTGAATATACGTTATCTTCTAGGTTAAAAGAATTAAGAACAAATGATAATAAAAAAGGTGTTTTAAAAGCTTTTGATCGATACAATTTATTGGGTGATTATGAACCTAAAATAGAATCATTGGATGATATTTTAGATGATGATGAGTTAGGTTTATTAAATACAGATGGAGATTCTTCAATTTTTGAATTTAATTATGTTCCTAAAGAACCGACAAGAGATAAAGCTGATTATATCGCACAACGTTCTTCAATTCCCGAAAAAGAGTTTACCAAATATGATATGATGTTCAAACAAGTTCATCAAGAATTAAAAGAAGGAAAACGTAAATTCAAAAATTTTAAAAATGCTGAAACCAATCTTAAAGAAGGCAACTTTTATTTAGTTGATGGTCTTTTAGCTTATTTGGAAGTTTCTAAAGCTGAGAAAGTTTTAAAAGAAAATACTTCAGGTGACAGAGTGCGTTTAGAAGGTAGAACTGTTACAATTTTCGAGAATGGAACTATTTCAAATATGTTATTTCGTTCATTAGGAAAAGCAATTCAAAAAAATGGTAAATTAATTACAGATGTGATTGATGGTGGTGAAAAAGAATTGTTTAAAAATGCTGGAGTTGATTATCAAGAAGATATTTCTTCAGGATGGATTTATATTTTAAAATCCAAATCAAAGAATCCTGAAATAGCTTCAATAAATGATTTATACAAAATTGGTTTAAGTACAACAAGTGTCAAAGAAAGAATTAAAAATGCTTCAAAATCATCCACTTATTTATTTGATGAAGTAGAAGAAGTTTATTCTTGTGAAATAGCGAATGTCAACATACATAAATTTGAAAGTCTAATCCATCGCTTCTTTGGTAATGTTTGCCTTGATTTAGATATTTATAACAATGGTGAAAGAATTAATCCAAGAGAATGGTTTGTAGCACCATTGCCTATAATTCAAGAAGCAATCAATTTGTTAATTAACGGAACTATTATTAATTATAAGTATGATAACGATTCTCAATCAATAAAATTGAAATAATTTCAGGTTATGAAAATAAAAGATATAGATCATTTACATAAAATACTTGAAGAATACAGGACTATTTCAAGTGTTAAATATAGAGGTCAAAGTGTACATGATTGGAAATTAATTCCTAAAGCAGGAAGAGAAAGTTATAATTCGGCAAATGATGAAGATATTTTCAACCATTGGAAAAGAAGAGCTGTTGGTTTAATTGATAAGACCTATGATAATCCACTTCAATATCTAAGTATTGCTCAACACACAGGATTACCTACAAGATTATTAGATTGGTCTCACTCTCCTTTAATAGCATTATTTTTTGCAGTAAGCGATGATAATTTCAAAAATCAAAATGGTGCATTTTTTTTATATGATGTAAGTAAGACTGAAGTTTTAACTTTTGATAAGTTAGACAACTTTAATCCATTCGATAAGGATGTAGATAAAGATTTTTATTTTCATCTACCTATTTCAACTATAAATAGATTAGATAATCAATTTGGACATTTCTCAATTCATAAAGATCCAAGTATTCCATTTGAAGATATTTGTACAAACTCACGATTAAAGAAATATATTATTCCAAAAGAAATAAAAAGAGATATACTCCTTCTTTTAAATCAATATGGTATTAATAATTTATCAATATATCCAGATCTTGAAGGATTATCGAAACATTTAAGTTGGTATTATGAAAATCTTGATACTTGGAAAAAGAATGAGCTTACATATTAACGTTTTGCCACCCTTTTCGCCACCCATAAAAAAACAAATCCCTTAAGTACAATTACTTAAGGGATTTTTCAGTACTCGGAGTGGGAATCGAACCCACACTCCAAAGGAACACGAGTTTGAGTCGTGCGCGTCTACCAATTCCGCCATCCGAGCCTTTATGGACTGCAAATATAATGTTAGTTTATTTATTTTTCCAACTATTTTTTAAACTTTTTACAGAATTATTTCTAACGTATCGTAAGCCAAATGTTTACCTTCTGGTAATTTTTCCTCTACTTCATCATGAAATCCCAAATGATGCGAAATATGTGTAAAATATGTCTGCTTTGCACCTATCAAATCCGAGTATCGTATGGCTTCATCTAATAATATATGCGAAAAATGTTCTTGTTCTACTCGTAGCGCACTAATGATTAAAACTTCTACTCCACGTAATTTCTCAAGCGATTCTGTCGGAATTGTTTTTACATCTGTCAAATAAGCAATTTTATCATCAATCAAATAACCCAAAATAGGCAAAGGTCCATGCAAAACTTTTATTGGTTCAATCGTAAATCCAACAACCAAAAATTTTTCATCTTCCACAACATTCTCTATCACCGTTGGCACTCCAGGATATTTATGTTCAGCAAACATATATGGAAATCGATTATGTAATTCATCCAACACTCGTTTCAAACCATAGACATTCATATCTTCTCCAGATTTGAAAACCAACGGGCGAATATCATCCAATCCTAAAACATGGTCATTATGCTCGTGTGTATACAGGATTCCGTCCAATCTATGCGCATTATAACGTAACATTTGTTGTCTAAAATCTGGTCCACTATCTATCGTAATAATCTTTCCATCCTTTTCTAACAACAAAGAAGAACGCAAACGTTTATCTTTTTGATTTGTTGACAAACACACTGGATGATCGCTACCAATAATCGGAATTCCTTGCGAAGTCCCAGTTCCTAAAAAATGTATTTTTATATTTGATTTAGCCATAATGATTTGGTAAATTTACCACAAACTATTTGAAATTAAAATATGGCATTAGAACAAGTTCTTACTCCTAAACAAAAAGCTTTAGAGATCAATTTGAATCCGAAAATATACGGTTCTTTTGCAGAAATTGGTGCAGGTCAGGAGACCGTTCGTTTTTTTTATCGCGCAGGTGCCGCTTCGGGTACGGTTGCAAAAGCGATGAGTGCTTATGACAAAGAAATGTCCGATTCGATATATGGTGTAGAAGAAAATCGTCGTTATGTAACGCAAGCTCGCCTTAAAAAGATGTTGGATCATGAGATGGAATTGATGAAAGAACGTCTAATTCACGATCACTACAAAGAAAAAGCATTTTTTACGTACGCAAATACAGTAACAACAATTGATTATTCAAAGAAAAATGAAGGTCAAGGTTGGATTGGTCTACGATTCAAATTAAATGCAGAAGAAGAAAAAGCAAACGAGATTATTTTTCATGTAAAATTCAAAGAGAATACGGCTCAATTGCAACAAGAAACGTTAGGTGTTTTGGGTGTTAATTTGATTTATGGTGCTTATTATTACTACGATAATCCCCGAAAATTAATAAAATCTTTATACGATACGTTGGATAAAGATCAATTAGAAATTGACATGATTAATTTCCGTGGACCACAATTCAAATATGTTGATAATCGTTTGATGTCGCTTCAATTGGTTAAAAATGGAATGACTGATGTTGCGGTTTTCAATCCACAAGGAAAAAATATTTTACCTGCCGATTTATTATACAAGAAAAATATCTTCGCTGTTCGTGGCTCTTTCCGTCCTTTTATGAATGTAAATATGGATATGTTCAAAGGTGGTTTAGAAATTTTCAAACAAGAAGATGATGTTAGAACAGATAATACCGAAATTTTATTTGAGATTACGCTTTCTAACTTGATTGCTTCTGGTTTTGAAGGCGAATTGAATGAACGAGATTTTTTAGATCGCGCTGATATTATTGGTAGTTTAGGTTACAATGTTATCATTTCTAACTTTTCTGAATATTATAAATTAGTTGATTATTTCTCGAAATTTACTCGAAATCAAACCAAAGTTGGTTTAGCGATGGGTGTTAATAATTTGGTCGAAATTTTCAATGAGCAATATTATGCCGATTTACCTGGCGGAATCATGGAAGCTTTCGGAAAATTATTCAAGAAAAATGTAAAAGTTTATTTGTATCCATATTTAGACAAAGAAAAAGATATTTTGTTGACGTCGAAAAATCTACAAGTAAGTGATAGCGTACACGAATTGTACAAATATTTCTTGTATAATGGAAGAATTCAAGATATTTTGAATTACAACAGAGGTTATTTAGATTCTTATTCGCGTCGAATTTTAGAAAAAATTGCAAATGCTGAGCAAGATTGGGAAAATGAATGTCCAGAAGGTGTTGCTGACATGATCAAAGATCGTGGAATGTTTGGCTATAAATTGAAATATATTTTAGAATAAATTATTCGTATATCAATCTGAATTCGTTTCACATTCTCATCATAAACAATATTCGATTTTGAAATAAATTCAACATGACAAAACAAAACCCACGAAAGGAAAAGTAATTTCGATATCAGAATTTGATAAAGTAGAAGAAGAATATTATCAAAAAATACAAGAAAAAAACAGGAGTTGATAAAGATAATTAACAAAAAAAACGGTTCAAAATTGAGCCGTTTTTTTGTTATTTTACTACTGCATTTACATTCTTCGCATTCCGCCTTCTCTTGGTCGGTCTCCGTCTCCACCTTTTGTAGATTTTCCACCAAACTGATTTAAGTTGAATGTTAACGAGAACATCACAAAACGAGTCAGAATATTATTGCGTTGATCGATTGTTGATTCCGCTGTAATTGTACGCGTATAACTGTTATTTTGATTCAATAAATCGTAAACTTTAACACCAGCCTCCAATTTATCATCGAAGAAACGATACATCAAACTTGTATTCCACAAAAAGAAATCACGCTTGAAACCTGCTGCCATTCTCGAGTTATAATTGTAACTGAAATCATTTGTCCAAGTCAAATTTTTAGGAAAAGTAGAAATAGTTTTAATTCCGAAATTGTGCGTAATATTATTTTGATTATCAATTGAGTAATTGACATATTTAGAATTTGTAAAGTTCAAACGATAAGAAGGTGAAATTGTCAAATAATCACCATAATCCCAATTTAATCTCAATGTAGGTGATAAAGTTGTATTATATTGCTCGTATTTTACCGCATCTCTAAAGCCTTGCGTTAAAGCATAACTCGCCGACATTCCTACATTTACCCTAAATTTATTGATACCTTTTTGATATTGTTTATTAAAGAAAAAGTTACCATTTAGACGATAATTTCCTTTTACATTTTCGTATGTTGTTGTTCGTTTATAAATCGAATAATCCATTTCGGTGTAATTAACAATATTTGATTCGTTGTACGTATAACCTAAGTTAGCATTAAATCCTTGACGAGTTTTACGATCAAAATTGCTAAACATCAAATTGATTCGATGTGCTTTATTGGGATCAAGATCTGGATTACCTTTGAAAACATCTAACGGATCAGTTTCGTCTAAAATTGGTAAAACTTGTGATGTCGAAGCCAAACTTGTCTGATAATTATACATTAAGGAAAGTGAGTTGTTTCCGTTTTGATAACGAATATTTCCCGAAATATCTGGTAAAGTTTTGTTTTGAGTTGAGCTGTAATCATCTGCTTTAAACGTTCCAAAATTTTGTTGATTGTAGATGTTTGCACCAAAACGAACTGTTGCCGAAATTTTATTTTTGTTCAATAATAATTGAGCATACGGATTAAATTCATTCAATTTGGTTGAATAAAAACGCGTCAAATCATTGTTCAAATTGTCATATTCTCCCGTTACATCATTATAATTCCACGTTCTATTATTGGTTTCAGAATCGGTTAAATTATAAGCAGAACCAACGGCGATTTTCAAAGAATCTGTAATTGGATACGTATATTTTACATCAAAATTGTATTGATTATTTTTCGAAATATTTTTCTCATTGATGTTTCTATAAATATCCGCAATAGTATCATTTGTATATAAAGTTGTCGAATTGATGAACGAATTTCGATCTGTTTTACCAATCGAAATACTTGAATTAAAGTCTAAATAAGATTTATTTTTGAATTTTTGATTAAGTGATAATAATGTATTAAATGTATTCGAGTTCGATTTTCCATTTGAAGTTTGATTCATTTGATTTCTCAAATCTCCTAAATCTGAATATGTTTTACTATTCGAAACCGATGAATTTGTAGATGAAGAATTACTAAACGATGGATAAAAATAAATTTTTGTTATGACCATACGTTTCACTTTTAGTTTTAGAATTCGCATCAGAAGTATAAATATTTTTTGGAGCAAAATTTTCGATGTGTTTATATTGATCATTTTTTGAAAACGAATGATTTAAACGATAATCAGCTCCAATTTTCAAATTATCATTTAATTGATCGCTATAATTCAATCCAATCGAAGTATTTGTCGTTACACCATCAGAACCTCTTCTTCCCATTCCACCACGACCACGCGAACCTTCACCGCTTGTCATTCCAGAAGCTGCAATATCCGTCGAAGACCCAATCAAACTAATTTTCTTTTTACCTTTAAAATAGTTCGCCATCAAATTGCCTTCGTAATGATTATCCGTTCCATAACCCGCTGTTGCTTTCAGCATATAACCTTTCTTTTTATCTTCTTTCAAGGTAATATTTAGCGAAGATTTATCCGATTTAGAACGTTCCCCAGAGAATTTTTCATTTTTCGTTTTATAATCCGAAACCTGAATTTTTTTGATAATATCTGCAGGTAAATTTTCTAACGCAACTTTTCCATCCGTTCCAAAAAATGGTTCACCATCAATCAAAATCTCATTAACATCTTTTCCATTTACCGTAATATTTCCGCTGTCATCCATCTCAAAACCTGGTAATTCTCTCAACAAAGCTTCCAAATTTGCATTCGGTTTTACTTTGTAAGAATCAGCATTATACTCGATTGTATCTTGTTTTACAACAATAGGTTCCACATTTGTTACCACAACCTCATCTAAATCATAAATCATCGGATTAATGATAATTGTTCCAAGATCAATATTGTTTTTGATGGATTCGAAACTTTGTTTGAAAACGCCTTCTAAAGGATCATCAATGATTAAATAAACAGGTTTATCTTGTAGATTAACTTCAATTTTAAACGTACCATCATCATTTGTAGATGTAGTAGAAATTTGTGCAGAATCGGCTTTGTTGCCTAAAATAACTTCAGAATCAGTTAAAGGAAAATTAAGCACATCCGTTACTTTTCCTGTAATTGTGACTTTTTCTTGTGCAAAAGAAAAAATTGTAATCAAACTAAAAAGAAATGATAGAATATATTTTGTCATGAGATGAATTGGTTTCTTCATCTGTTAGACATCAAATTTTGAGCAAAGTTTAATTTTGATTAAAGTTTTTTCCAACTTTTATCCGAAATTTTATTTAGATCAATTTCAGAAGTTGTGATAAAAAGAGGTGTAATTTCTACAATTCGCTTTACCTGAGTTGTTTTTAGGTTAGATTCAGGACAAAATGTTTCGATTAAAACAATTTTTTCTGAATCAGAAGAATTGGATTTATAAAGCGTTTTTTGAATTTTTTTATCAATTTTCCAATTTGTACAACTTCCAATACTATAATATTCGAAGGTTAGAAGTGGAAGAAATCCGAAGATAATTCCAAAGATAAATTTCATCACATTCATAAAACTCCATCCGTCTTTCTTTTTGATAGAAAGTAGAAAAAGTACATAAATACTAACTGCCGCAGCAAATGTTAAAAGCTTTGGAAATAGTTTCGCAAAATCATGATTCGCGAATTCTAAACTGATAAAATCTCCAATCAGAAAGTATCCAATAAACCATATAATAAAAATTGTACAGATGATTAAGATAATATTTCGAAGAGTTTTATTCATTTCGCTTTAAGGTTTGTGTGGTATAAATATAAAAATATTCCTGTCAATAGACAGGAATACTCATACTAAAATAGATTTATTTATAAGATTTCAATAAATTCTCTAAAATTTCGCAGGCACATTCCGCCAAGTTTGTCCCTGGACCAAAGATTGCATCTGCACCATTTTGATAAAGATAATCATAATCTTGACGCGGAATAACACCTCCGACTACGATATAAACATCGTCTCTACCTAATTCTTTCAATTGTTTTACAACTTCCGGAACCAACGTTTTGTGTCCTGCAGCCAAAGAAGAAATTCCTAAAATATGAACATCATTCTCTACAGCTTGTTTCGCAACTTCTGCTGGCGTCTGGAACAATGGAGAAATATCCACATCAAATCCCATATCCGCAAAAGAGGTTGCAACGACTTTCGCACCACGATCGTGACCATCTTGTCCCATTTTAGCTACCATAATACGAGGACGGCGTCCATCTTCTTCGGCAAACTCGTCAGCTAAATTACGAGCTTCCTCAAATTTATTCATTTTACCTGCTTCCATAGCATAAACTCCTTGAATTCCTCTTGTAATTGCTTTATGACGACCAAAAACAGCTTCTAATGCATCAGAAATTTCACCTAAAGTAACACGACGACGAGCCGCTTCGATAGATAATTCTAATAAATTTCCTTCGCCTGTTTCAGCAGCTTTTGTTAATTGTGCTAAAATATCTTTTACAGCTTCGCTGTTACGCTCCGCTTTAATTTGATTTAATCGATCAATTTGTTTTTGACGAACAGCAGTGTTGTCAACTTCTAAAATTTCGAACTCTTGTTGTTCTAATTTCGAGCGGTAAGCATTTACACCAACAATTGCGACTTCACCAGAGTCAATTTTGGCTTGTTTTTTTGCAGCAGCTTCTTCAATACGCATTTTTGGAATTCCAGCTTCTATGGCTTGCGTCATTCCACCTAATTCACGAACTTCTTGAATATATTCCCACGCTTGATTTGCCATTTCATTTGTCAAAGATTCAATCATAAAGCTTCCTCCAAAAGGATCAGCCGTTCTACAAATTTGAGTTTCCTCTTGTAAAATGATTTGTGTATTACGTGCAATACGAGCCGAGAAATCTGTTGGCAAAGCAATTGCTTCGTCCAACGCATTGGTATGCAAAGACTGCGTTCCTCCTAAAGCAGCAGCTAACGCTTCTATCGCTGTACGACCAATATTGTTATAAGGTTCTTGCTCTGTTAAACTCCAACCAGAAGTCTGACAGTGCGTTCTCAACATTAATGATTTTTTATTTTGAGGCTCAAATTCTTGCATCAATTTTGCCCATAACATACGAGCAGCTCTCATTTTTGCAATTTCTTGAGGGAAATTCATTCCAATCGCCCAGAAAAATGATAAACGAGGAGCAAAATCATCAACTTTCAATCCTGCTTCCAAACCAGTTTTTACATATTCGTAACCATCTGCAAGGGTATAAGCCATTTCCAAAACAGGCGTAGCTCCAGCTTCTTGCATGTGATAACCCGAAATAGAAATCGAATTGAAGCGAGGAATTTTTTGAGAAGTATATTCGAAAATATCTGCAATAATTTTCATTGAAGGAGTTGGCGGATAAATGTATGTATTACGCACCATGAACTCTTTCAAAATATCATTCTGAATTGTACCAGAAAGTTGATCTTGCGAAACACCTTGCTCTTCTGCAGCTACAATGTAAAAAGCTAAAATAGGAAGAACAGCTCCGTTCATTGTCATCGAAACCGAAATTTTATCCAATGGAATTTCATTGAACAAAATCTTCATATCTTCTACAGAATCTATCGCAACGCCAGCTTTACCTACATCTCCTACAACACGTTCATGATCTGAGTCGTAACCGCGGTGAGTAGCCAAATCAAAGGCAACAGAAAGCCCTTTCTGACCAGCAGCTAAATTTCTTTTATAAAAAGCATTCGATTCTTCTGCAGTAGAAAAACCTGCATATTGGCGAATTGTCCAAGGTTGACGAACATACATTGTCGTATAAGGACCGCGTAAATATGGGGCAACTCCGGGTAAAAAGTTAATCTGTTTCAGATTTTTTACATCATCGTAATTGTAATCACTTTTGACTTGTAAACTATCTAATTCAAATGACTCTATATGTGATGGATTAGAATTTAGATTTCGTTTAAATCTTAAATTCGAAAAATCTGTTTTGTGATTCATCTTGCTAAGATAAATAATTATCCATTAAATTTTATAAAATTACCAATTTTTGAAACTGCTTTTTTCAACTTTTTGTCAACAAAAGTTGAAAAAACATTTTAATCGAGTTTTTTGGTAAAATTATTGATTTAATTTGATTATCAGTAAATTAAAAACACACAAAAGTAATTATTATGAAGTTAGATTTTAACAATAAAAACATTCCAGAGATTTTAAGTGAATTTCAGGATAAAAATACCTTTCAATGGCAAAATGATATTTTTGATTTGATGAAAAAGATCGATTCAAAAGAAGAAAAAGTTAATTTTCATTATTCGAGAGAAGATAATGTTTATGTATCGAATTTTGATCCTCGATTTGTAAATGAAACGTTTCATTCGTTAAATAATTTTTTAGGATTGAAAAAAGGAGATTCTACACTTTTAAGTTCATCGGTTTTAGAAAATGAAGGAGAAATTTCATTGGTTCAAGCCATAGAAGGAGGTTTTGATTTGTATTGTCATGAAGATTCGGATAAAGTGAAGATTCCATTAACAGACGAAAGTCAAGACGAAATAGGATACGCATTAAATTATGCTTATTTGACAAAGAAACAGATTGAAAATTCTTTTGAAGATTTGGCTAGAATCGAAAAAATTGCAATCGAAAGTGATGATTTGTCAAATGATTTGAAAAGTAAATTGAATGATCAAACGAAAACCAGTTTTTATCAAGTTTTTACCGCGAATGGATTTCCAATTGCAGTAAAAAAAATAGATGAAACAGATTATACAGTTTTAGATAAAATAGAACTTTCGGAAGATGAAAAAGGTAATTTAGTCTTGAATTCGCCTTACGAAAAAGAATCACTAAATTTATATAGACAGGCTGTTGTTTCGGATGATCAGAAAAAGTTTAGATGGATTTCTGGAAATGAATGTAAGTTGAATAGGAAAGATGTGGTGAATTTAGAATTGATTGAAGAAAAATTAAAACCATATATCGATTATAACTTTATTGTGATTGCTTTTCCGAAAAAAGGATCTACAGAAGATGTAATTTCTTTGGTAATAGAAAGTCGATTTGCAGAACATGTTGATATTCCAAAAAGTGAATTAGAACCTTATGAAGTTCCGCAACAAACATTTTTTATCGGAGATTTTCCGAAAAGTAATGATAAAGCTGCTATACGTGCAGAGTTAATTAGATTGCTGAAAGAATCCAATAAAAATAATTAATTAAAAAAGGGATACGACATCGTCGTATCCCTTTTTTAATTTAAGCAATAAACAATTTTTAGTATTGAATATCAATTAAAGATTTTAACGGAATCAAAACTCCATTCTTAATTTGTAGAAATTTATCCGTAACAGACCAAACAGTTGTCTCAATTTTTTTAGGACCTTGATCTGTTTGAAATGTAATATATGCTTTCGATTTGAATTCGTTTCCTAATCTTACTGCGCCATTCAATTTGTTTGCCTCTACCGTTACTTCGTCTTTTGGCGCGTCTAAAAATTTATAGTTTCTTACTTCTTCTTTTTCGATAAGTTCTGCTTTCATCATTTTTTTAAATTTTGGTTAATTTAATCTTCCATAACACATGTATGAAATTAATCATATTTTTCAATAAACCATAACTTTCGTCATATTTTTTTGAACTTAATTAGAATTATTCAAAATACAGACCAAAATCAATTTTATGAAATTAAAATTTCATTAGAATATTAATCTTTTCTTCAACATAT
Source organism: Empedobacter sp. ULE_I140 (assembly GCF_053482575.1). NCBI lineage: Bacteria > Pseudomonadati > Bacteroidota > Flavobacteriia > Flavobacteriales > Weeksellaceae > Empedobacter > Empedobacter sp. ULE_I140. Next base: position 51,743 of record NZ_JBQMTX010000001.1, read on the forward strand.
TAATCTGAAATAATATTATAAAAATCACTAAATTTGTAGAATGTCAGACGAAAAGAAATTTAAATCCGGTTTTGTAAATATCATAGGAAATCCAAATGTTGGAAAATCTACTTTGATGAATATGTTGATGAAAGAGCGTTTGGTTATCGCAACACACAAAGCGCAAACTACACGTCATCGTATCAAAGGTATTTTAACGGGAGAAGATTATCAGATTGTATTTTCGGATACGCCTGGTGTTTTGGATCCTGCTTATGAACTGCAAACAAAAATGATGGATGCAGTAAATGAATCGTTGGTGGATGCTGATGTGATTCTTTATGTTGTAGAAATTGGAGAAAAACGATTGAAAAATGAACAAGTTTTCGAACGTCTGCAAAAAACATCTACACCAATTATTTTATTATTGAATAAAATTGATACAGCTACGCCAGATCGATTAAATGAAGCAGTAGAATATTGGCACGAATTATTACCAAAAGCAGAGATTTTACCTATTTCGGCAAAAGAAAACGTGAATGTAGATTTGTTGATTAATAAGATCAAAGCAATTATTCCAGAAGGTCCGCAATATTATCCAGAAGATCAATTAACAGACCGTTCGGAGCGTTTTATTGTAAATGAAGTAATTCGCGAAAAGATTTTATTAAACTATCAAAAAGAGATTCCATATTCTGTTGAGGTAGTTACAGAACGTTTCAAAGAAGATTTGAATTTAATTTCTATCGAAGCTGAAATTTTTGTTGAGCGTGACTCTCAGAAAGGAATTATTATTGGACATAAAGGAGAGTCTTTATCGAAAGTAGGAAAAGAAGCAAGAGAAGAGTTAGAGAAATTCTTTGATAAAAAAGTATTCTTGAAACTTTTCGTGAAAGTGCGAAAAGACTGGAGAAGCAAAGAGAATGATTTGCGTCGTTTTGGTTATTAAAAACGGTTAAAAAATAGATAAGTCTTGAGAAATCAAGACTTTTTTTGTGGCTTTACCTAAATTTTAGTTGTAAATTTATAGAACAATCTATTCTAGAATTTAATTATTATGGCTAAAATATTATTTCCAACCGATTTTTCGGAAACAGCGAACAATGCTTTTTTGTATGCGTTAAACCTTGCAAAAGTTCTCAAAACTAATATTAAGTTAGTCTCGGTACAATCAAATCTTAAAAATTATCTTGAAGTTACAGAAGAAAATTTCGAAAATTATATCAATAAACTTAAGAATATTGCAAAAGAAAATAATCTTGAACACGTTAAAATAGAGAGTTCTTTGGTTGTTGGCGATTTGTTGTTGATGATTTTGGATATTATCAACAAAGAAGATATACAATACGTGGTGATGGGAACGAATGGACAAAATAGTTTAGGCAAAAAGTTTTTTGGTTCTAACACGGTAAATGTCATTAACAATTCGCCTGCACCTGTGTTGGTTGTTCCAAATAATGTAAAATTTAAAGAAGAAAGAAATTTTGCTTACGCTACATTGTTCAATCAAAAAGAAGCAAAAGCTTTATCGCAAATGGAAGAAGTGACAAAACGTTACGATAAATTGTTGAACATTGTACATGTTGATGATAAATCGATTACTCCACAAATGTTAAGCGTGAAAAAAGAATGGGAAGAAGAATATCCTGAAGCGATGATTACAATTGAACCGAGTAAAGATGTAGAAGATGGTTTAATCAATTATTGTACAAAAAACAACATCGATGTTTTAGGTGTTGTTCACCGTGAATTATCGTCTTTCGAAAGATTATTTACAATCAATCATAGCCAACGATTATTATCGAGTGCAAATGTTGCATTATTGGTTTTTCAGGAAAGTAAATAAATCAAAAACACAAAAATTTGAGCGGAGAATTCTCCGCTTTTTTGATTGGCTAAATTTTTGCAACAAATTTTCAAAACACTTTTATGACGGAACTTCAGAAAATACAAAACCTCAAAAAACATAAAGCTATTGCGACAGGATTATTCATTTTGATGGCTTTTATTTACTTTTTGATGGTTTATCTAAGTCAACATTCACCTGTGAAATGGATCGGATATGTGGAAGCATTTGCCGAAGCAGCGATGGTTGGTGCGCTTGCCGATTGGTTTGCGGTTACAGCTTTGTTCAAATATCCGCTTGGACTTAAAATTCCGCATACAAATCTGATCGAAAATAGTAAAAATGCAATCGGAGATAATTTAGGACAGTTTGTAACTGAGAATTTTTTGACGCCATCTACAATTCGTCCATATATCGAGAAATTAGAAGTTGTAAAATATGCAGCAGATTGGTTGAATAAACCTGCTAATCAAGAAATGTTGCAAGAAGAATTGATTAATTTCTCCAAGAAAATTGTCAAAGATTTAAATGATAAAGATGTCGTTGATTTTATAACCTTGAAAGGTGATGAAATTTTAAAACAGTTTGATTTACCTGAATTAGTATCATCAAGTTTAGAGTATATTTTAGAAAAGGAAAAACACAACGAAATTTTAGAAGCAATTATTCCAAAAGCGAAAGAATATATCTTAGAAAGTGATTTGATTATTAAAGATAAATTAAACGAAAAACATCCTGTGATTTCATTTTTTGCTGGTAAAAAAATATCGAAAGGAGTAGTAGAAGGCGTGGTGAGTTTTTTGGATGAGGTTGAAGAAGATAAAGAACATCCAATTCGTCATAATATCGAACGAATTATCCGAGAAAATATTCAGAATATAAAAGAATCTCCCGATTGGAAATTTAGGTTAGAATCGCTTCGAGATGATTTTATCACAAAAGAACGATTGAATGATTATGCTTTGGATTTGTGGTTGGCGATTAAACAAAATTTGACTGAAAGTTTTGATGATGATAATTCTGCAATGCAAGTTTACATTAAAAAAAATATAATAAAATTGACCGAGAATTTGAACGATAACCAAGAAATGATTGATAAGATTAATGGTTGGGTGCGTCATTTTATTTACCGTATGATTTTACGAAATGTCAAAGAAGTAGAAAGTTTGATTAGTAATACCGTTGATAAATGGGAAGGAAAAGAGTTGAGCGAAAAGCTAGAATTGGAAGTTGGGAAAGACTTGCAATTTATTCGGATTAACGGAACGTTGGTTGGAGGACTTGTTGGTTTAGTTATTTACACGATTACGCAATTGGTATTTCATTAAAATTTAAAAGCTCGAGAATCTCTCGAGCTTTTTCAATTAACAACTATAAATATTACTTAACTAAATTAAGTTTTTCATCTGCTTTCCAAATTCTATTTTCTAATGTATAACTTTTTGGTACGTAAACTACGATTGGTAATTTGCTATTGTAACGCGTCTGCAAAGATTGAGCATGTACAATTTTTTCGACAGATTTATTGTCAAAACATCCCATTAAAGTTCCTGCTATATTTCCATCAGTTTCGAAATTAAAATAATCATAACCCCAACCATCAACAGTTTTTTGATCAAAATTTCCACTTAAGAAAAATTGATTACAAGAATCAACCTTTGTTTTTTTCCCAGCAAATATTTCAACTAAATAGTTTTCTTCATTGGCTTGTGGTTTTAAAGTGATAATTTTCTGTTCATATCCATCTTTTGCTTTTGGATACATTGAATAATCTATTTTCATATTTTTTTGTGCGAATGTTACCATAACCATTAATAATGCTAAAACGCTAAATACTTTTCTAAATTTCATACTAATCTGATTTTATTTGTTTTTCTATTAGTAAGATGCAAAAGTTAGGTGAATGGTTGTGTGAGGAAATGTTAAATATTTGTGAAATAAAAAAAGACAATCAAATTGATTGTCTTTTTTGCTCCTCCTCTTGGGCTCGAACCAAGGACCCTCTGATTAACAGTCAGATGCTCTAACCAACTGAGCTAAGGAGGAGTATCGTTATCGATATTGTGTTGCAAATATAGAGCAAATTTTATTACTTCCAAATCTTAAAAGTATTTTTTTTCGTTCTACAAGTCGCATTAATAGACAACTCTTTGAAAATGAATCAGAAATAATTTAAAAAAATTATTCATAATGACGAAAAATTCCTTGTTGTGTTGCCGTCCACAAGGGGGCTTCTTTATTTGCTGCTTTTAACGCGCTTGCAGCCCACGTATTACACGTAAAAAATAAACTATAACTTCCTTTTGCTTCGTAAAACGAATCACTATCTCCATAAACAGCATCTGTTTTTATTAATTCGACTTTGTTATTTAGATCCAAATCAAATGATTGCTTGATGTAAACAATTAATTTTTGATACTCTTCTACACTCAAATCAACTTTTTTACAATTGTCATCTATCGTCATATTATCATAAAAAGTAGTATGAATCGCCGAATCTCCTAACCAAAACGCAGCGTTGAAAGCTGTAGAGAATTTAAGATCTTTCCATTCCGGTGTATCCAAATAGAAACCTTTATCACCCCAACCAAAGGCAATATATTTGTATTCTTTTTTCGATTTTGTATCCAAGAAAGGTACAAAAGTCGACCAATCAATCGCTTCAGATTTTACTGGAACCACAATATCCGTATGTACGCCATTTGTCAAAATATACGCTGTGATTTGATCATTAGACTTCTCTTTTTGTTTGTTTACTGGAATTAATGGCAGCAAAACTACTGCAAGTAAATACACCACAATTAGTAAAACTAAAGCTTCTAAAGTTTTGAGAAGAATTCGGAATATTTTTTTCATAGTATTTTGTTGTGTAACGAATATAAAACAAAAAACCTCGCAATTGCGAGGTTTTTCTTAATTTGATTCGTTGTAAAGTGTATTATGATCTTTGTCCAAGAAATTAAATTGTAAGTATTTGTACGCATCTCTTGGTACAATCTTAATCCACTTTTTATGCTTAAAAAACCATTTCATCTGAATGCTTGGCAATCCATGTTTTAAATAAGCAGCTACGAAAGGATGCACGTGCAACGACATTTTTCGTAAATCCTTATCTTTTCTATCAAGGATATTCAAGAGCACTTGTTCAATTTTATCAATTGTAACGATAGGTGCTTCAACTTCATTCGATTCTTGGTTAGGATTTTCTTCAGTTGTAACAAAATTCACCTCTGGGCGAACACGTTGTCTTGTAATCTGAATCAATCCAAATTTACTTGGTGGCAAAATCTTATGTTTTGCTTTATCTTTCGCCATTTCAGCTCTCAGATGCTCGAACAATTCTTTTTTATGTTCTACATCCGTCATGTCAATAAAATCGACCACAACAATTCCTCCCATATCACGTAATCGCAACTGACGTGCAATTTCAGAAGCAGCAATTTTGTTTACGGCAAAAGCTGAATCTTCCTGATTTTTAGAATTACGAGAAATATTTCCCGAATTCACATCAATTACGTGTAACGCTTCTGTATGTTCAATCACAAGATATGCACCTTTAGATTGTGGAATAGTTACCGTTTTACCAAAAGCTTGTTTAATTTGTCTTTCGACATTAAACTTCTCAAAAATTGGAACAAATGGATCGTCGTATTCTTTTACCAAATTAATTTTATCTGGTGCAATAACTTCCAAATATTCGCGCATTTCGTCAGCTAATTCATCATCATCAACAGAAATTTTAATAAAATCATCATTAAAATTATCTCTCAAAATAGAAGAAGCTCTGTCCATTTCGCTAAGAATTTTAGCTGGCGCTTTCTTTTTTTGAAGATTTTTGAAGATTTGAGACCATTTGTTTAACAAATAAGCCAAATCTGCTTGTAATTCTTCTGCATTCTTCTCTTCGGCAACTGTTCTGATAATAACTCCGAAGCCTTCTGGTGTTAAACCTTCTAAAATTTTGATTAAACGATCGCGTTCTGGTTTTTGTTTGATTTTTTGCGAAATCGAAACACGTTCCGAAAATGGAACTAAAACTAAATATCGACCAGCAATTGAAATTTCAGAAGTAATTCTTGGTCCTTTCGTATGAATTGGTTCTTTTGTAATTTGAACCAAAACGGAATCACCTGGAGCAAAGATTTCTGTAATTTGTCCATCTTTGTCAATCGGTTCTTCCATACGGAAGTTCTTCAATTTTTCGGTTTTGTACGTGCCATTTGCTACAATTTTGTTGTACGCATTTGACGAACGTATTTGTGGACCTAAGTCATGATAATGTAAAAATGCATCTTTCGAATAACCAATGTCAACAAAGGTTGCATTTAAACTAGGAGCTAATTTTTTGATTTTACCCAAGTAAATGTCGCCAACTGCAAAGCCATCATTTGCAGTATCTTGATGAAATTCCATCAAGCGACCTTCATCTAAAACTGCGATGCGTACTTGATCAGCTAAGGCTGAAATCACTAATTCTTTACTCATCAAAAAATTATGTTTTTAAAAATGATAAAAGCACTTTCCAAAATTTCCATTGAAAAGTGCTATCTTGTAAAAAGACTAAATTATTAATAGCTTAGCTACTAATTATTTTTTCTTTTTGTGTCTGTTAAGACGACGACGTTTTTTGCGTTTGTGCGTCGCTACCTTATGTCTTTTACGTTTTTTTCCGCTTGGCATGATACAATTATTTTATTGTTATTTGATTACGTTTGCTTCGCTAGTCTTTACATCTTCGATGAAAGTCTTAGCTGGTTTAAATGTAGGAACGTTGTGTGCTGGGATAATGATAGAAGTACCTTTTGTAATGTTTCTACCTGTTTTTTCAGCTCTAGTTTTAATAGTAAAAGAACCAAATCCTCTTAAGTATACATTTTCTCCTTCTACTAATGATTTAATCACCTCCTCCATAAACGATTCTACCACTCTTTGAGTATCGCTCTTTTCAAGTCCTAATTTACCTGAAATGTTATTTACTATTTCTGCCTTTGTCATAATTCCTCTTATTATTCTTAAATTTGAAAGCGGGTGCAAATATAACGATAGTATCCCAACAAAAAAAGATTTTTTCAGTTTTTATGAACTTCAACTATCTGATTTTGTCATATTTTGACAAAAATAAACGAGATTTACCTTGGCGTCATACAAAAGACCCATTTCACATTTGGTTGTCGGAAATTATTCTCCAACAAACAAGGGTTGACCAAGGTATGAAATTTTACAATAATTTCATACAAGAATTTGAGACTATTTTCGATTTGGCAAATGCCGACGAACAAAAAGTCCTAAAACTCTGGCAAGGACTGGGTTATTATTCCCGTGCCAGAAATTTACACTTCACAGCAAAGACGATTGCTGATGAATTAAATGGACAATTTCCGAATAATTTCAAAGATTTAAAAAAGCTAAAAGGCGTAGGAGATTACACTGCAGCTGCAATTGCATCTATTGTATATGATGAAAATGTACCTGCTGTAGACGGAAATATGTTTCGAGTTTTTGCGCGATATTTTAATATTACAGATGATATAAGTTCGCCAAAAACAAAGAAGATTTTCTGGGATTTGGGCTTAGAAATCATTGATAAAAAACGTCCAGGCGATTTTAATCAGGCGGTAATGGATTTGGGTGCAACAATTTGTACACCAAAACAGCCAAAATGTGAAATTTGTCCACTTAATGAGTCTTGTGAAGCGCTTCGATTAAATAAAGTCAACGAATTGCCTATAAAATTGAAAAAGACAAAAGTTTCGAATCGTTTTTTACATTTTATTCTCATCGAAAATGAAGATAAAATTGCCTTGTCTAAACGAATTGGAAATGATGTTTGGAAAAATTTATTCACTTTTCCAAAAATAGAAACTGAAACTGACTTGTTGGATAAAGGTTGGATTTTAGATCAAAATCTTGAAAATAATTTAACTTTTATAGAAGAAGAGAAACACATTTTGTCGCATCAAAATTTATTTATAAAATATTGGAAATTAAATGTATCTTTAATAGATATAACAAATTTGCAAGCCGAAAATGATTTTGAAATGATTGCTTTAAATGATCTAGAACATTATCCGCTTCCAAAACCAATAGAAAAATTTATAAATAAACATTATTTGGATTAACTTTGTAAGTAACAAGCCACTAAAAATCTATTACAACTATGAATGGAACAACGAATAAAGTACTTTTGATCGGAAATTTGGGTGATGATATAAAATTGCATCACTTTGATGAACAAAATTGTATTGGACGATTTCCTATTGCAACGACAGAGTCTTACATCTCGAGAACAGGAGAACGAATTACAGAAACAGAATGGCACAATATTGTGACACGCAATAAATTGGCAGAATTATGTGATCGTTATCTGAAAAAAGGAGATAAAGTTTTTGTTGAAGGACGCATCAAAACGCGCAAATGGGACGATAATGGACAAACGCGTTATACAACAGAGATCGTAGCAAATTCAATCGAGTTTTTGACACCAAAAATTGACAATGAACAACGTCAAGCCATGCAAAATGATCAGAACAAAGTTCAGCAAAGTCAACAAAACACAACAGTTGTCGAGCCACCTTTTATAGATGAAGGAGAAGACGATTTGCCTTTTTAGAAATTAAAAAATTAAATGAATTTTAAAAAACTTAACGTTTTACGTTATACAATGAATTTTAAAACTATAATAGCATTATGTAGTAGTGCTATTTTTTTTGTGTCGTGCAATAAAAGCGAGGAAGTTGCCAAACCTTTAGGACAAGTTCGCCTCGAATATCCGCAACAAACTTATCTGTCTTTCAAAGAAAATGTACCCTATACTTTTCAATACTCAAACTTTGGGAAGGTCATTATGGGTAAAAAACCAAACTCTTTCAATATTGTTTATCCAAGAATGAAAGCGACAATTTACCTGACATATTTTCCGGTTCAGTCTCCACAAGATTTAATCGTTCAAATAAAAGAAAGTGAGAGTTTTGTGCAAGAACAGACGGTTAAAGCCAGTTTTATCTCGCCACAAGAATTTTCTTTTCCAGAAAAAAAGGTTTTTGGTACTATGTATGAATTAGGAGGAGAATCAGCGATTAATATTCAGTTTCATGCGACGGATAGTGTAAAGAATTTTTTAGCAGGTTCGGTTTATTTCAAAACTCAACCAAAACCCGATTCTTTAGCTCCAGCAGTTGATTATATCAAAAAAGATGTAAAAAAATTGTTAGAAACCTTAGAATGGAAAAAATAAACCGCTTTGATAAATAAATTCGATTAATTTTGTAATCGTTTAATAAAATTAGAACATAAATAAATTTAAAACAATATGTTAATACAGATAGCTACCTTAATGCTTAGTTTGATGCTTTTAGTAATGTTGCACGAACTAGGACATTATGTAACAGCGCGATGGTTTGGCGTTCGTGTTGAACGTTTCTTTTGTTTTTTCGATGTGAAATTTGCCATTTGGAAAAAGAAAATTGGTGATACTGTTTACGGTATCGGTTGGTTGCCTCTTGGAGGATACGTAAAACTTTCGGGAATGATTGACGAAAGCATGGATTTGGAACAAATGAAACAAGAGCCAAAACCGTGGGAATTCCGTGTAAAACCAGCTTGGCAACGATTAATCATCATGTTAGGAGGTATTATTGTAAATATCATTTTAGCGATGATTATTTATACTATTTTATTCATTTCTCAAGGAAAAAGCTTTGTTGATGTAAACAAAATGCAATATGGAATCGAAGCGAATGCAACGCAAACTAAATTCGGCTTGCAAAAAGGTGATATTCCAGTTGGTGTAAATGGTGTTAAATATCAAGCATTAAATGAAATAGGAAAAGAAGCCTTGTTGGGTGGTGAAACTTTAGATGTAAAACGTCAAGGAAAAGAAGTTTCTTTACCAATTACAGAAGATTTCAGAACTGAAATTTTAAACGCTAAAGGCGCTTTCTTTATTCCTCAAATGCCAACCGTTGTGGATTCTGTTGTTGAGAATAGTGCAGCACAAAAAGCAGGTTTATTAAAAGATGATAAAGTAATTGCTATTGATGGTTTCACAACACCTCTATTTTCAGATTTAACAAATAAATTAAAAGAATACAAAGGAAAAACAGTTTCTTTAAGTGTTGAAAGAAAAGGCGAGCCTGTAGAGTTGATGGTAAATGTAGATAAAGATGGAAGCATTGGATTCCTAAGATCAACAGCATATTTAGATTCATTAATTTCTAAGGAAGATTATACAATTGGTGAAGGAATCGCAAAAGGAATTGTAGAGCCATTTGAAGCGATTGCAACGCAAGTTCGTGGAATTGGGACATTGTTCCAAGTAAAAGACGGTCGTAAGCAAGTTGCTGGACCAATTGGAATGGTAAAACAAATGCCAAAAGAATGGAACTGGTTATTTTTCTGGTCATTTACGGCAATGATTTCTGCTTGGTTAGCATTTATTAACTTATTACCAATTCCAGGTTTGGACGGTGGACATGCTGTTTTTGCCATCTATGAAATGATCACAGGTAAAAAACCAAGTGAAAAAGTTTTAGAAAAAGCACAAATGGTTGGCGTTGTAATTATCTTAGGATTAATGGTATTCATCTTCGGAAACGATATTGTGAATATGATTTTTAAATAAAATTTAAAATATTTTTTGTGGGTGTAAAAAATACTTCTATATTTGCACCCACAATTAAGCAACATTCCTCCTTAGCTCAGTTGGTTAGAGCATCTGACTGTTAATCAGAGGGTCCTTGGTTCGAGCCCAAGAGGAGGAGCTTTTTTAGTGAAATGTCAAACAAAGACTTAAAAATAAAATTTTAAAATATCGGATTTTCCTCCTTAGCTCAGTTGGTTAGAGCATCTGACTGTTAATCAGAGGGTCCTTGGTTCGAGCCCAAGAGGAGGAGCAAAAAAGACAATCAATCTGATTGTCTTTTTTTTTATTAATACCTCCCTACTTAAAAGCTTTACTATTTAACTAATAAATATGAATATTCTGAATTCGTTTCATTCTCATCATAAACAATATGCGATGTTGAAATAAATTCAACATGACAAACCACTTCTACAGAAATGGTTTTTTATTATAAATACTTAAAAACGTTTAATTAATATCATTTTTCATAGCTTTATTACCAATCAAAAAAATAACTTATGAAAAAACTATTATTATTTGCTACACTTTCAGCGACTACATTTTTCGCATCTTGTAATAACGATGATGATTCTAATGTAGAATCGCATGAAGAATTATTAATTGGTAAATGGCAGATTAAAAACTCTGGATATTATTTGAATGGAAAAGAAATAATTGAAGAATACAATGAATGTGATTCTAAAACAAGTATAACTTTTAATAAAAATTTTACTTATTATAATGATTTTTATGAAGGAGGAGGAAATGACCCTTGTTATCATAGCCCGTCTGAAGGAAAATGGAGTTTAAAAAACAAACGAATTACCTTAACAGAAAATAACACTAATGATACTGAAATAGAAAATATCGAAATATTAACAAAAAATAGTTTAAGAATTTCATTTGGAGATGAGGACGCCTTTTTTATTAATTATACAAAATAACAAAAAAACCTCTCAAAATTGAGAGGTTTTTATCATTATATAAAAATTCTTTCGAATTAATCTTCAGCAAATAATTCTGCTTCGTCAGCTGGATTATCAACTGATGGTTTTCCATCTACTGGCTCACCTTTGATTAATGCGACAATTTTAGCTTCAATTTCTTCTGCCAATTCAGGATTATCTTTCAATACTTCTTTTACAGCATCGCGACCTTGTCCTAATTTGCTATCGTTGTATGAATACCAAGAACCAGATTTGTTTACAATTCCTTTCTCAACACCCATATCCAAAATTTCTCCAACTTTAGAAATTCCTTCACCGTACATAATATCAAATTCTGCTTGACGGAATGGAGGAGCAACTTTATTTTTAACCACTTTTACTTTCGAGTGATTTCCGATTACCTCATCTCCATTTTTGATTTGAGTAGAACGACGGATATCCAAACGTACAGATGCATAGAATTTTAAGGCGTTACCACCAGTTGTTGTTTCTGGATTTCCGAACATTACCCCAATCTTTTCACGTAATTGATTAATGAAAATCGCTGTACATTTCGTTTTATTAATTGTTCCTGTCAATTTACGTAAAGCTTGAGACATCAAACGCGCTTGTAATCCCATACGAGAATCTCCCATTTCACCTTCAATCTCCGCTTTTGGAGTAAGTGCCGCAACAGAGTCAATTACGATAATATCTATCGCTCCCGAACGAATTAAGTTATCTGCAATTTCTAATGCTTGCTCACCATTATCTGGTTGAGAAATAATTAAGTTTTCTACATCAACACCCAATTTCGCTGCATAATAACGGTCAAATGCATGCTCAGCATCAATAAAAGCAGCGATACCACCAGCTTTTTGAGCTTCAGCAATAGCGTGTAATGTCAATGTTGTTTTACCAGAAGATTCTGGTCCATAGATTTCAATAACACGTCCACGAGGATAACCTCCTACTCCTAACGCTAAATCTAATCCCAAAGATCCAGAAGGAATTACTTCTATTTTATCATCAACAGCCGAATCTCCCATACGCATTACAGTCCCTTTCCCGTAAGCTTTGTCCATCTTATCTAAGATTAGCTGTAACGCTTTCTTTTTATTGTCTAAATCGCTCATTATATTATTTTTTATTTTTCTAAAATTTGTTTTGCGTGTTCTTTTGTTTTCACTTTTTCAATTACATCCGTAATCATTCCTTTTTCATCAATAATGAAAGTTGCACGATGAATTCCATCAAATTCGCGTCCCATAAATTTCTTTGGTCCCCAAACACCGAAAGCATTCAGAATTTCATGATTTTCATCTGCAAGCAAAGGAAAACGTAAATTGTTTTTCTCAGCAAAATTCTTTTGTCTTTTCACAGAATCTGCACTTACTCCAACCAAATGATAACCTTGTGTCTTCAACGCATTTTCGTTATCGCGTAAATCACATACTTCGGCTGTACAACCTGGCGTACTTGCTTTTGGATAAAAGAAAACGACTAATTTTTTTCCTGCAAAATCTTGGTATGAAACTTCGTTTCCATCTTGATCAATTCCTTTAAAATCTGGAACTTTATCTCCTATTTTTAACATCTTGATTTGTCTTTAGAACTTCTCGTAAAAATAATGATTAAATCTTGAATCGTAACTGATTTAACTAATTAATCTTTTATTTATACTACAAATGTAATGTTATATAACGCCAAAATAAGTCGCTAAATATTTACTTTTATTTTTTTGTAAGAACGCTTGTGGCTGATTATTTAAAACATAATTAAAGATGTTTCATTATTTTTACACAAAAAGTTTCAGAACTTATGATGTTAAAGAAAGAGCGTATCCAATTTGTGATTGATGAATTGGAAAAATTATATCCAGTTCCACCAATTCCATTAGACCATCAAGATGCTTTTACATTATTGATCGCCGTTTTATTATCTGCCCAAACAACAGATAAAAAAGTGAATCAAGTAACACCCGAATTATTTGCGAAAGCTGCTAACGCAAAAGCAATGTCGTTATTAGAAGTAGATGAAATAAAATATTATATCCGCGAAATTGGTTTATCAAACACAAAAGCCAAAAATATCAAACGGTTGTCCGAAATTTTAATCGAGAAATACGATGGCGAAGTTCCAGAAGGTTTTGAAGAATTAGAAGAATTACCTGGCGTTGGACACAAAACCGCTTCGGTAGTGATGTCTCAATGGTTTGGTCATCCTGCTTTTCCTGTCGACACACATATTCATCGTTTGATGAAATTATGGAAATTGACAAAAGGTAAAAATGTTGAGGAAACAGAAAAAGATGCGAAGAAAATCTTTCCAAAAGAGTTGTGGAACAAATTACATATTCAAATCATTTATTATGGACGTGAATATTCTCCTGCACGCGCTTGGAGTTTAGACAAAGATTTTATTACACGAAAAATGTTCGAATAAAAAATACCTTCCAAGATGGAAGGTATTTTTCTTTATTATTTTACAATTTCAAAAACTTGCAAACGAAGCTTTATCGTATCTATTTTACTCAACGTATCTTGCAAAATCAAATATTTTGGATCTAACTGCTTCACATAATAATTGTACGTTGTATCTTTTGTTTCCATTGTCAACAAACGTTTTGTTTTAGACGTATTATACACATACGTTCCTATCGTTTGTTCTTGTACACAATTTCCTTTTTCGGTTTTATACATGTTAGAATTATAATTCGTAACATCCGAAAAATCTAATGTAGATTGTCGTTCACAAGCCAACAACTTGTCTGTTTCCGTTATATTCCCTTTCGTTTTTCTAATTTCTTTCAATTGCCATTTTCCAGATCGCAACAATTGATCTTGCGATATTGCCAACGAATCGTCTTCTTTGCACGAAAAAGCTGAAAGCAATAAAATTGATGCTAAAAATAGGCTGAATATATTTTTCATTCGGTTCAATAATTATGTGGTAAAAATAAAGATTTTGAATGACGTAAAGTGAATATAAAAAATAAACCTGAAAACTTATTTTCTTTATTTATTGTTTACGTAAAATATCATAACTGATTGTATTTGCTATTTTCTCGAATTCCTTATCAGAATCTACAATTTTTTTATCAATATATGTTTCAAAAGTTATCGTTTTATCTTGATTAATTTTCACAATTCTATCCTCAAAAATATAATCATCAATGTAAAATTGAATTCTATTATCAACAATTCGCCACAATGTTAATCGAGGCTCACTAGGAAAACAATTGCCATTACTTCCTTCTACATAGTTATAAATAGCATATCCATTATCCCAAATTGTATAATTTCTCATTAACCGACAATCATCAAATTCTTTAGACACTTTTTTGCCATTTTCATAAAAGCCTGATTCTTGTAACTTCCAAAAACCAATCACATTATCAGGTTTTAATTGTTGAGAAAACATTTTTGAAGAGAATAAGATTAATAGAATTAAAATAATTTTTTTCATAAGATTGATTTACCTTGTAAAGGTATATTTTTTACCTTATCAAATAAAAAGAATGAAAAAATTCATACTAGAAACTTCCGACAAATATCCAATTGCCATAACCTCTTTTGGCGAAAACAATGCAACCAAAAAAATCATTGTCATTTCGTCTGCAATTGGTGTTAAACAAACTTTTTATGCCAAATATGCAACGTATTTAGCTAATAAGGGATATTTGGTTTTTACGTATGATTATCGCGGAATCGGCGATTCTAAACCCAAAAAATTAAAAGATTTTAAAGCGCATTTTACAGATTGGGCCGACAAAGATTTTTTAAGTTTAACACAATATATCGAAGAATTTTATCCCAATCACGAAAAATTCTTAATTGGTCATAGTATCGGTGGAATTATGATTGGTTTGACACGCGCTTACAAAGTTTATGATAAAATTGTAACGATTGGTTCTCAATATGGCTATATCAAAAATTTTCATCAAAAAGATAAAACTAAAGTGAATTTCTTTTTTCGCATTGCGATTCCTGTTTTATCTGCTTTTTACGGTTTTTTTCCTTCTCAAAAAGTTGGAATGGGCGAACCAATTCCAATCGGGATCGCAAAAGATTGGCGAAAACTAATTCTGAATGAAACTTCAATTCTAGGTTACGCTGATGAAACGCAAAATTTGTATGATGAAATTACAAAACCTGTTTTAATCATTAGTTTGGATGATGATTTTATGGCAACACCAAAATCTGTAGATTTATTTGGGAAATTAGTTTTGAAAAATGCGAAGAAAAAACGTTTGAATATCGTTCCAAAAGAATATGGGTTGGATGAAATTGGACATTTGGATTTCTTTCGAGAAAAAAATAAAACCGAAATTTGGCATATTCCTCTTGATTATATTGAACAATAAAAAAAGCTCGAGAATTTCTCGAGCTTTTAGCTTTTTATAAACGAATTCCAACTCCACCCAAAACATTAATTCCGGCTTGTGGAAAATAATATCCTCCTCCATAATAATAACCGTTTGATTCGTATTCTACATCAAATAAATTATTAATCAAGAACGAAAATTCAAGGTTTTTAATTCCTTTTACTTTTGGCGAATATCGAATCAAAAGATCCGAAACTAAATAACTATCTAATTTTCCATCTGCTGGTTCTGTATTTGATAAATATTGTTCACCAACATATTTATTCGTCAAATTAATCAATACATTTTTGAAAGGAACAGCTTCAAAACCGAAAGCAGAAATCACATCTGGTGAAAGCGCAATTTTTGTCTTTCCGTATTCTTTTACAGAAGAACTTCCATCAACATCCCAAACTTCCTCTTTGTAATTATTATGTTTGTTTTCGCTAAACGTAATATTTCCAAAAACATTCAAACGATTTGGAATAATCTTATAGTTTGCATCAAATTCGACTCCTCGTCTAAAACTTTTTCCTGAATTAATTCTTTTTCGACTTCCTACATCATTCAATTCTCCAGTTGGCACCAATTGATCACGGTAATCCATATAATACAAATTCGCACTCAAAGCAAGACGACCACTTTTTCTGTAACCCAATTCGTAATCTTGTAAAAATTCGGCTTTTGGTTTTTTATCTTTATCATTCAAACCTGCATAATCAATACGCAAAGGTTCACGTTGAGAAATTCCGTACGAAGCATACAATACATTTGAAGAATTGATTTTAAAATTTATTCCAGCTTTTGGATTCACAAAATTGAATGTATCCGAAAATGGTCTGAAATCTTCCTCATCATTTTTTCCATTTGGTAAATATTTCGCATCATAATCAACATAACGATATTGCAAATCACCAAACAATTCAAATTTATTCAATTGATACAATACTTTCGCATAAGCAGCCAATTGCTTTTTCACAGAACGATTGTTGTAATATTTGAAATCTTTATCCTTAAAACCTGTGCCTTTTACCCATAAGACATTTCCATAATGATCGCCATCATATTCGTTTGCAGATAATCCGAAAAATACTTTAAAATCGTTTAATTTTTGATTTTCAACTTCAAGATTAAAACCATAAAAATCATTATCAAGATATTCACGATTAATTAAATTTCTTTTTTCTGAAGTTAAATAATCCAATTTATAACGTTTCAAACTGCGATTATTTTTATAGCTCTCGTAATAACCTTTACCTTTTGTGTAATGAACTGTTAAATTTGATTTCCAATTATTCCCAAAATCTTGTAACCACGAAAGAAAATAATGATTTTGACGGTAATTATCAGTGTGATTTTTATAAAAACCTTCAACCTTTCCATTTTCGTCTAAAATTTCTCCTTCAAAATTATATGTTCTATCATTTTTTAAAGTTTCAGCATCTACACCACTCCATGCCTGATACGTTTGTTCTTTTCCAAACATATTCTGAAATCTAAACTTTGTTTTTTCATTCAATTCATATAGAGCTGTAAAATCATAAGAGATTAAATCTGACCAAGATCTGTCTACATATCCATCCGAATTTATCTTAGAAAAACGTCCATCAATACTCAATTTATTATTTAGTATTTTTCCCGTACCAGCCTGAACTGTATATTTTTGTGTTTTATAATTTCCGAAAGAAACATTTGCTTCTGCAAAAGGAACGGTAGACGGATTTTGAGATTCGATATTAACACTTGCTCCAAAAGAAGCCATTCCGTTTGATGAAGTTCCAACTCCTCTCTGAATTATCATAGAGCTTGTAGATGAAGCCAAATCTGGCATATTCACCCAAAAAACACCTTGAGATTCAGGATTATTAAGCGGAATTCCATTTAATGTAACGTTGATTGATTGTTCATTAAGTCCACGAATTTTGATAGACGAATAACCAATTCCTGTTCCTGTATCAGAAGTTATAGAAACAGACGTAGCAGAATTTAACAAATTTGGAACATCTTGTCCCAAATTCTTCTTTTGTAACATTTTATCAGTTACCTTTTCAACTGTAATCGGAAGTTTTTCGACAATTGAAACTTCTCCTAATTGAATTTCTTCTTTTTGAATAGAATCTTTTTCTTGTGCATAAAGAATAGATGCACCAAATAATGACAATAAAAAAATCGACCTTTTCATAATTAATTTTAAAAAATATTATGAAAGGAGCCATCTTACACTTTTATAATTTACGCGCGAATGTAATTTGGTGAAGTACCAGTTCCCTTAGCAGCATTACCTGCCCAGGTTCTTTGGGTATAATCTCAGCCTCTTGTAAAGAAGCACCCCTTTCGATTGAACTTCAAAGGTAATCTTTTTTTTGAAATTTAAAAATTAACCCAAATTCTTAATCTATTTTCAGTTCTGCAACAATCGGAAAATGATCTGATTTTATATCATCTCCACGATAAAAATTGGTCACTTTTATTTTTTTCGAAACCCAACATTGGTCGATATTTGTGCGGAAAATTGGAATAAAAGCATTCCAAGAATTATTCAATCCAAAACCAGAACGAGCATCTTTCATTTTATCCGATTGCACCAATTTGAAGTTCGGAGAATAAACTGTTGAATTCAAATCGCCAACTAAAATGATATTTTCATTCGGTAAAGCATCTATTTCCTGCTTCATTAATTCGTATTGTTTATTTCGTCTTTCAAAACGAGCCTGATTTGGTAATGGCGGAACTGGATGTGTCGCTAAAATACTAACAGACTTACCGTCTACAGAAATTTCCGCTAAAATAGAGGGATGCATCTCATCAATGTAATTTTTTGTAGACACTTTTTTAAATGGTATTTTAGAATAAATGGCAATTCCGAAATTGTTACTTCTAACTTCTTCTTTATAATATGGATACTCTTTTCTTATAAATTCTACATTTTTTTGCCAAGATGGAGTTAGTTCTTGCAAAACGATAACATCAGCAGTTTCTGTACCTAAATATTTTTGTAGATGCTGAAATTCATCATTCTGAGAAAAAATATTAATCGAAATAATCTTGAAATTAGATTGCTCACCTCTCGCATTTTCTCCAAAATAGAAATTTCCTAAATTTTTGTACGTAATAATCGGAATAGCAACGAGTGGAATCAACCACAAAATATTTTTCTTTTCTTGTTTACGAATCGAATAATTGTAAATCAAACACAAGAAAAAAGCAATAATTAGTGCATAAACAGAATATTGCACCAACATATCAAATACAAAGTATTGGTAAAAACTTCTACTCGATAAATAAATTCCCAGAAATACTAAAAATAAAATTTTACTCCACTTTGTTAACATCTCGTCAATACTTTTTTTGATCTCGTAAAAATAGAAATTATATTATTCATTAACTTCGCAATATGATAAAAATCGGAATTTTAGGAGGAGGACAATTGGGATATATGTTTTTGCAAAATGCATTACAATACCCTTGCGAGATTAGTATTTTAGATCCGGCTGCTGATGCACCTTGTGCACCACATGCACATCATTTTATACAAGGCGATTTCAAAGATTATGAAACAGTTGTCGCTTTTGGAAAAGATCTAGATGCAATCGGGATTGAAATTGAGCATGTTAATGTTGATGCTTTGCGTTATCTAAAATCTATTGGAAAGCGAGTTGTTCCAGACCCTGAGGCTTTAGCGATTATTCAAGACAAAGGAGTTCAGAAAGAATTTTATGTCAACAACAATATTCCGACTGCGCCTTATTTTAGATTAGATAATTGGGAAGAGTTGAAATCAAAACAAGACATCAATTATCCAATTTTCCAAAAATCAAGAAAAGATGGTTATGATGGAAAAGGTGTACAATTCTTAAAATCTGAAGCTGATTTAGACAAAATGCTTCAAGCACCTTCTATTTTCGAAACACCTGCCGATTTAGATCGCGAAATTGCAGTGGTTACAGTTGCCGATCATTCAGGAAATATCGTGACTTATCCAACCGTAGAATTTGTTATCAACGAAGAATATAATTTATTAGATTATTTATTAATGCCTTCTACACTTCCGAAAGAAATCACTGAACGTGCGGAACAAATTGCTCGCGATGTTGTAAAAGCATTGAAATCTTCAGGAGTTTTCGCAGTAGAAATGTTTGTTAACAAAGACCAATCTATTTGGGTTAACGAAACAGCTTCTCGTGTTCACAATTCGGGACATTCGACAATCGAAGCAGCATATTCATCACAATTTGACCAAATGTTAAGAACCTTAATGCAATTACCACTTGGTTCTACAAAATTGTTTACAACTTCTGCTATGGTTAACTTAATTGGTGCTGAAGGAGAAACTGGATCAGCTGAAATAGAAAACATTGAAGAGTTATTAACAATACCAGGAACATTTTTACATTGGTACGCGAAAACAATCACAAAACCAGGTCGAAAAATGGGACACGTTACATTGGTTAACGATGATTTAAAACAATTAAAACAAAACATAAAACAAGTTAACGCAACGGTGAAAGTCGTAGCAAAAAAGTAACAACTATGGTAGGAATTATAATGGGAAGTGATAGCGATTTGCCTATCATGAAACAAGCTGCTGATCTATTAACAGAATTAAATATACCTTTCGAATTAACAATTGTTTCTGCGCATCGTACGCCACAACGTATGTTTGATTATGCAAAAACGGCTCACGAACGTGGAATAAATGTCATTATAGCTGGTGCTGGTGGCGCCGCACATTTACCAGGAATGGTTGCGTCTATTACGCCGCTTCCTGTGGTTGGTGTTCCAATTAAATCGTCAAATTCTATTGATGGTTGGGATTCGATTTTGTCTATTTTGCAAATGCCAAATGGAATTCCGGTTGCGACGGTTGCTGTGAATGCTGCGAAGAATGCAGGAATTTTGGCTGCGCGTATTTTAGGTGCGACTAATCCAACTTTGCAAGAAAGATTAATCAAATACCAAGAAGATTTACAAAAAGCTGTAGAAGCGAAAATAAAGCTTGTAAAAGGCGAATATCCGAATGGTTTTGATAAGTAAGTTAATTTATTAAAAATATGGAAGAAAATAATTTTTGGATATATTCAACTTATTTTAATGAATTTATCAAACTCCTTAAACAAGAATTTAATTTTCAAAAGGATTTAGATTTAATAAAATATAATCTTTTTCAAACTAATTTTGATAAAGATATATGGTTTGAATTATCCGAATCCGATTCTTATCATAAAATTGAAATTTCTAAAGACAATGATGATCGTGATATTATTTTCTTCAAAATCATGACAACTAAAGATAAAATGGATTCTATTCAATCTTTTTTATCAGAAATTGAAAAAGAATAAATAATCAATTTCCATAAACCAAAAACGCCCAAGCTTAATAAGTTTGGGAGTTTTTTATTATAAGAAATTTTTTAAATCTTAACGTAAAGCTCTATCGCGGTTATCAACCACATCAGCAGCTTGAATCAATGATTGTAACAATGTTTGTTGGAAACGTCCTTGTAATTGACGGTTTAAATTATCCAAAATCATTGAACCTTTTTGATTCTTTTGAATTTGTTGGTTTGAAGGAATAATGTAGAAAACTCCAGCATTTCCTGCAATCGCTTTAGAAGATTGATTTGGTTTTACACCAAACGCAGCTCCTACAACTTTAGGCTCTAAACCAATTCCAGTTAAATTAGAATTAGAGAAGTTAACCGTAGCATTTCCTTTTTTCGCTCCGAATTTAGATGCAAAAGCATTCAATCCACCGTTTGCAACTTGCTCATCAACCAATTTAGCAATTTTTTCGTGCATCAAAACTGGCTCTACATATTGACGAACAACACTTGGATGTGCTAAACCTTTGTCAAATTTTTCAACTAAATGAACAACGATGTAATCTCCTGTAGAAGATGTAAACAAGTTTGTTGCTCCTTTATCTGTTTTCTTGTCAAAAGCCCATTTTAAGATATCTCCGTCCTGATCGTTTGGAATATCTTGACCAATTGCAGCATAACGCTCAATTCCTTCTGTTGTATTATTTAAATAACCACCTTTTTTCGCAGTATTTTTGAAATCATTCAATGATTTTCCTTCAACATTCTGAACATATGTTCTTGCATTTGTAAATGCTTTTTCTGTTGTCGCTTTAGAAGGCTCAATTGTTTTTACAATGTTTGCAACTTGATAAGCTGTTTTGTTTTTCGCATCATCAACTTTGATGATATGGAACCCAAATTGAGATTCTACCAAATCAACTGTTCCAACTGGTTTTGTAAAAATAAATCCATTGTAAGTTTGATCTAATTGATTGTTTTTTCCAACCCAACCAATGCTTCCTTTTTGTACAGCAGATGATTTATCATCAGATTTTGTTGAAGCTACTTCACCAAAAGAAGCTGGATTAGCTTTTACTTCAGCTAAAATTTGCTCAGCTAATTTTTTTGCTTCGTCTTTTGTACGTTTTACTCCGTTTCCAGCAGCACTTCCTGTATAAGAAACTAAGATGTGACTAGATTTTACAGAATCTTTTACTTCTTTCGATTTCGAAAGTTTGTATAATTGGTATGTATTTCCAATTTTGAAAGGTCCACCAATTTGTCCAACTGTAGCAGTTTTCAAGAAGTTTGTAGCTTCTGGTCCTAATTGAGCTTGTTCCAATTCTGCTTTTGTAAAATAATTTGGAATAAATGGTTTCTCAGAATTTTGAGTCACATAAACCGAATCACTTTTTGCAGAACCAAATGCTGCAATTGTATCTGTAACATTGTTTACTTCGTCATGAACAATTTGAGTTGACAGATACTTTTTGATGTTTGCTAAAGCAACAGCGTCATCAGCAGTCGAAGCTCCAGCAGGGAAATAAGTGTAACTTAATTTTACTAAACCTTCTGCTTTGAACAATTTTGGATATTTCGCTTCGTAAGCAGAAATTTCTTCGTCTGTTACTTTTACATTTAATTTTTTAGCCAAAGTTGCATAATCAACAAATGCATACTGAATATTTGCATTCGAAATATTGTATCCTTGTTGAATATCCGCTTCTTTACCTGTAACCGCTGTACCAGCCATTACATAACCAAAATATTTTTGAGATAAAATCTGTAATTTTATTTGTTCAGCAGTTTGCAACCAACCTCTATATTGTTGTTGCGCTTCTGGGCTTGATGCCGCATTCGCTTCTAATTGAGCAATCTGTTGTTGTGCTTCTGCACCAGATGCCATTCCGAAGTTTTGAGCTGTATAGCTCCAAAATTCATCATCAGAAACTTTTAAACCTAATTTTTCAGCATGTTGTTTCAACACTTTCTGACTAACTAAGCTGTTCCAAGTTTGTTGAGCAATTTGATTTGGAGTTGCAGTTTGACCTTGATTTTCGTACATCTTTTGTGTTTGATCGTACGCACTCTGATATTCTGCAATACCAATAGGTTCTCCGTTCACTGTACCAACTACAGACGGATCTCCAGTAAATAATTGTTTTATTTTTGAATTCTCTCCGAATAAATCTCCTGCAACGAAAGCTAACATTGCAACTCCGATTACCACGAAGATCAGCCAAGTTTTTTTACGAATTTCTCCTAAAACTGCCATTGTTTTATTTTAATGTTATTTCTATAATAGGTGGCGAAAATACGACAATACATTGAATAATAAAATAGAAGAAGCGACAAGTATGCGCTTTTTTGTTAATTTTTTTAACGCTCTTTAGAATTTTTGATTATCATCAACATACTTAAATCCTTGATTATTGAATAAAGTATAGGTTTCTAAATCGTCAGTAGCTTGCAAACCGTTTTTCGCTGTTAACGAATCGCCTTCCTTGCTAATTAAGTAAACTTCTTTCGATGTATAAACTGTTTTATTTTTCTTATTCCAAAATAATTGCTCGCTTTTCAACGAATCACCTTTCTCATTTACGATAATTACATTTCCTCTACCTTCGTAGATTCCTGTTACATCACTTAATCTTCCCCAATCTGCCTGAAAATAACCTGGTTTCACACTTCCTTTTTGATAAAAGTCAAGGTTTAAACCTTTTCTAAAAATCGTGTAAGGAGAATCTACGGTTGTATATTCTTCGATTAATGGTGAACGCAAATTACCCGAAATTCTTCCAGAATCTTTGTTGATAATATTTGCATTGATAAGTGTGCGTGTTGGGAATTCTACCTTCTTTTTACTGATAGGAGGAAGTTCTTTTTTACAAGAAAAAAGCAAAACGAAAACGCTAATCAGACCAAATACAATACTCGGTTTAATTAAAACTTTTTCGTTTGCTTTTTTATACAATTTTTGTTTGTCCAAAATTAGTCAATAACTCTTTTTCTAAACCAAATATCGTTAATATCAAATCCAACTTTAACTCCTAAATAATTTTCTTTGATTAAGTTGTTTGTTGTTTTTCCTTTTTGTCCGTACTCTAACGAAATATTCATCATAGAGCCATCATTTTGTTTTCCAATTGGAAATCCAAAACCTAAAGTTGCTCCATAAGCATCAATATCTGTTCCGTGAATAGAATACTGAGCTGATTGATAATACATCCCAGCGCGATACGTTACACGATTAAAATAACTTTTGTAACTGTTATAATCTGGAATCCAATATCCTCCAACTGCCAAACGTACATTGTTTTTGTAATCTACTGCAGAAGACATTGTAGTATTTTGACCTTCTAATGGTTGAGAGAAATCTTTCCAATTATTATATTTCGCTTCTACAGCTAACGACCACGTATTATCTTTAGAATATGATGCTCCTAAAGTAAATTGTTGTGGAATCTTAGTTTTTCCATTATCAATTCTAATAATAGAAATTGTATCTACAGAAGATTGTGTTGTTCCGATATATGTGTAAGAAGTTGTAAGATCTGTCACATCTGTTCTTAACTTAGTTCCTAATGTATAAGTAGCACCAATGTTTAAATTGTTATTTTTTCCAATTTTCTTCGTATACATAGATCCTAACGTAAATTGAGCACCACGATAGTTCGATTTATCGCTATAATCTACAGCTAAACTTGCTCCATCTACAGCTAAAATCTCGTTACGTTGCAACTCTCCGAAAAGATAATTAACACGCAAACCTAAAGAAAATCCTTTTGAAAGATTTCTTGAATAAAAAGCATGAAGACTATTTAACCCTCCATCACCTTTCATCTGTACAGTTTGTTTGATATTATTTTTCTCAGAAGTATTCATAATATCATATCCCAACGCTGTGTAAGGTTGAAAACCAACTCCGAAACTTCCTTTTTCACCAACTGGAAAAGCCAATGAAATATTAGAAACATTGAAACGACCTGCATTTTCTTTATCTGTTCCAGATTTGAAATTATAATTAGTTCCACTTCCACTTGCATTGAAAGTTGTCATACGCAAGTTTTGGTTTGCTGCAGGATTCGAAAAATTCGCACTTTGTCCAAAAGGATTCGTAGGAACCGTTGAGATACCGCCCATACCAGCTTGTTCAGTATTATTATCAAACAATTGCTCCCCTACTCCGTATGCCGAATAAGGTGAAACTGATATTGACTGAGCTTTTATTGTTACCACGCTAAATAGTGATAAACTACAAATAATCCACTTCATTATGAATGTATAATAGAATTCTAAGACGCAAATATGATGATTTGTTGCGAATTGTAAAAATTAGATTGCAAAAATGAGTTGTTAAATCTCTATTAAAATATTAAAACCACTCATTTTTTGCAAAGATAAAAATATTTTAAAATTTATTTCTCGGTAAATGAACAAGATAGCTTTTTCGTCTAAAAAATATTTTAAATAATGTTTGGTAGAACGGATTTTCGCTCTATATTTGCATCACAATTAAGGCGGTGCCTTAGCTCAGTTGGTAGAGCAAAGGACTGAAAATCCTTGTGTCCCTGGTTCGATTCCTGGAGGCACCACTGCTTAAAACCTCAATCAAATGATTGAGGTTTTTTTTGTTTTAGTATTTCAAATGTTAATAATATCTTAAAAAAAATATTTTCAATTAAAAAAAGCCGATGTAGAAATACATCGGCTTTTACTTTTTATGTTGAAATAATTATTACGCTTGTTGCGCTTTAATTAAATTTAATGCTGAACCAGCTTTGAACCATTCAATTTGTTGTGTATTGTATGTATGATTTGCTACAACTAAATCTTTAGATCCATCTGCATGAACAAACTCGATTGTTAAAGGTTTTTCTGGCGCAAATTCCGTTAAATCAATAAAGTTGATTGTATCATCTTCTTGTACTTTATCATAATCTGCTTTGTCAGCAAATGTCAACGCTAACATTCCTTGCTTTTTAAGATTTGTTTCGTGGATACGTGCAAAAGAACGTACTAAAACTGCAACAGCTCCTAAATGACGTGGTTGCATCGCCGCATGCTCACGAGAAGAACCTTCTCCATAGTTTTCGTCACCAACAATTACAGAAGGTACACCTGCCGCTTTATATGCACGTGCAGTATCTGGAACTGGTCCGTATTCTCCTGTTAATTGATTTTTAACTGAATTTGTTTCTTGGTTGAATGCATTTACGGCACCAATCAATGTATTATTCGAAATATTATCTAAGTGTCCACGGAAACGTAACCAAGGTCCAGCCATAGAAATATGGTCAGTTGTACATTTACCAAATGCTTTGATTAATAATTTAGCTCCAGTAATATTTTCACCATTCCAAGGTTTGAAACCTTCTAATAATTGTAAACGCTCAGAATTTGGATTTACGATCACTTCTACACGAGAACCATCTTCTACAGGTGCTTGATATCCATTATCTTCATAAGCATAACCTTTTGTTGGTAATTCCTCTCCTTTTGGAGCATCTAACATTACTTCTTCACCAAATTTATTGATTAATTTATCTGTTAATGGATTAAAATCTAAACGTCCAGAAATTGCAATCGCCGCAACCATTTCAGGCGATGTTACGAAAGCATATGTATTTGGATTTCCGTCCGCACGTTTTTTGAAATTACGGTTGAATGAATGAACGATTGTATTTTTTTCTTCTTTATCCGCACCTTCACGATCCCATTGACCAATACAAGGTCCACAAGCATTTGTAAAGATAACCGCATCTAAATCCTCGAAAGTTTTTAATAAACCATCACGATCCGCAGTATAACGAACTACCTCAGAACCAGGATTAATTCCAAAAGATGATTTCACTTCTAAACCTTTATCTAAAGCTTGTTGCGCAATCGAAGCTGCACGTGTTAAATCTTCGTAAGAAGAGTTTGTACAAGACCCTATTAATCCCCATTCTACATCTAAAGGCCAACCATTAGCTGCAGCAGTTTCTTTCATTTTAGAAACTGGTGTCATTAAATCTGGCGTAAAAGGACCATTCAAACGAGGCTCTAATTCAGATAAGTTAATTTCAATTAATTGATCATAGAAGTTTTCTGGATTTGCATAAACTTCATCATCAGAACGTAAATAAGATTTGTGAGCATTTGCAGCATCAGCAACATCATTACGATCAGTCGCTCTTAAATATCTTTCTGAAGCATCATCATAAGCGAAGATTGAAGTTGTTGCTCCAATTTCTGCACCCATATTACAAATTGTTCCTTTACCTGTTGCAGATAAAGACTCTGCTCCTTCTCCAAAATACTCTACAATTGCTCCTGTTCCACCTTTTACAGTTAAACGTCCAGCAACTTCTAAAATAACGTCTTTTGGAGCAGCCCAACCAGATAATTTACCCGTTAATTTAACTCCGATTAATTTTGGCATTTTTAATTCCCAAGCCATTCCAGACATTACATCAACAGCATCAGCACCACCAACACCAATTGCTACCATTCCTAATCCACCTGCATTTGGCGTGTGAGAATCGGTACCAATCATCATTCCTCCTGGAAATGCATAGTTTTCTAAAACTACTTGGTGAATAATTCCTGCTCCTGGTTTCCAGAATCCAATTCCATATTTATTAGAAACTGATTCTAAGAAATTAAATACTTCTGAAGATTTATTGATTGCCTCTTGTAGATCGGTTTTTGCACCAACTTTAGCTTGAATCAAGTGATCACAGTGAACCGTAGAAGGAACAGCCGTTTTGGTTTTTCCAGCTTGCATAAATTGCAACAAAGCCATTTGAGCAGTTGCATCTTGCATTGCTACACGATCTGGCGCAAAATCTACATAAGATTCTCCTCTTGTATACGCTTGTGTAGGTTTTCCGTCAAACAAGTGAGCATATAAAATTTTCTCTGAATAAGTCAAAGGGCGACCTACGATGGCTTTCGCAGCATCTACACGTTCTTGCATTTTTGCATAAACGCCTTTAATCATATTTATATCAAATGCCATAATAATTGATTTATTTAATTGGTTTTAATTTATCAAAAAACATACCCCAATATACTGAATTATTTGTAAACTACTAACTCTTTACCGTGCTAATAATCTTATTTAAAACAATTCTAACTTATTTATTTGCAATATTATATATTTATCACAAAAAAAGGCTAACACCGAAATGTTAGCCTTTATTATATCATTTTCTACAAACAATTAGTTCATTGAAATTGGTTTAAACTTTGTTAAGTTAATACCTTCAACTGCAGTTTTGTACTCTTCGATAGAAGGAATACGTCCTAAAATCGCTGATAAAACAACTACTGGAGTTGATGCTAATAAAGATTCTCCTTTTTTGCCATCACGGTCTTCAACCACACGACCTTGGAATAAACGTGTAGATGTCGCCATTACTGTATCTCCTTTTGCTGCTTTTTCTTGGTTACCCATACATAAGTTACAACCAGGACGCTCTAAGTACATAATGTTTTCGTATTCTGTACGTGCAGTAGATTTTGGTAATAAATCGCTAAACTCAAATCCTGAGTATTTTTGTAACATTTCCCAATCACCTTCTGCTTTCAATTCGTCGATAATGTTGTAAGTAGGTGCAGCAACAACTAAAGGAGCTTTAAACTCAACTTTACCATTCGCTTTTTCTACGTTACGTAACATTTGAGAAACGATTTTTAAATCGTCTTTGTGAACCATACAAGAACCTACGAAACCTAAATCTACGTGTTTATCACCTCCATAGTAAGTTAAATCGCGGATGGTGTCGTGTGTATAACGTTTAGAAACGTCAGCATTGTTTACGTCTGGATCGGCAATCATTGGCTCTTCGATAATATCTAAGTCAATTACAACTTCCGCATAATATTTAGCATTTGCATCTGGAGTTAAAGCAGGTTTAGCCCCCGATTTAATTTCTTCGATACGTTTGTTAGCTTTGTCGATTAATCCTTGTAACACTTGGTTTTTGTTATCCATTCCTTTCTCGATCATGATTTGGATACGAGATTTTGCAATTTCTAACGATTGGATTAATGTATCATCTTGAGAAATACAGATAGATGCTTTCGCTTTCATTTCTGCAGTCCAGTCTGTAAATGTAAACGCTTGATCCGCTAATAATGTACCGATGTGTACCTCGATGATACGACCTTGGAATACATTCTCACCATCAAATTGTTTCAACATTTGAGCTTGAGTAGCATGAACTACATCACGGAAATCCATATGTTGTTTCATCTCTCCTTTGAATGTTACTTTTACAGATTCCGGAATTGGCATAGACGCTTCACCAGTTGCTAAAGCTAAAGCTACCGTACCTGAATCGGCACCGAAAGCAACACCTTTAGACATACGTGTGTGTGAGTCACCACCAATAATGATTGCCCATTCGTCAATCGTGATATCATTCAATACTTTGTGGATAACGTCAGTCATTGCATGATATTCACCTTTAGGGTCACGCGCTGTAATTACACCGAAATCATTCATAAATTTCATCAATTTAGGAATATTTGCTTGTGCTTTTTTATCCCAAACTGAAGCTGTGTGACATCCTGATTGATAAGCACCATCTACTGTTGGAGCAATCACTGTAGCAGCCATTGCTTCTAACTCTTGCGATGTCATCAAACCAGTTGTATCCTGAGAACCTACGATGTTTACTTTAACACGAACGTCAGAACCAGCATGTAAAACTTTTCCTGGAGTAGATCCAACCGCATTGTTATTGAAGATTTTTTCAACCGCAGTTAAACCTTGACCATCATTTGAAATCTCTTTTGAAGGAGCGAAAACCACAGGAGCTTCGATACCTAAAGTTTGAGCAGCAAATGTTTGGATTTTTTTACCAAAAACGATTGCGTAAGAACCACCCGCTTTGATAAATTCCATTTTTTGAGGAGTCAATGATCTTGAAATATCAATTAACTCTTGATCTCCGTTGTATAATTTTTGCGTTTTTGTATTGATTGTTAAAACAGTACCTGTAGCAACTGAATAAACTTCTTCTAAAACAGGATCCCCCGCTTCGTTACGAACCACATCTCCGTTTGCATCAACTTGTTTTTTCCAGTTTTTCAAATCGATTCCGATACCTCCTGTTACATCAACAGTTGTTAAGAAAATTGGAGAAATTCCGTTTGTACCTGCAACAATTGGCGCAATATTTACGAAAGGAACGTAAGGCGATGCTTGTTTTCCTGTCCATAAAGCCACGTTGTTAACACCTGACATACGAGAAGAACCTACTCCCATTGTACCTTTTTCAGCGATTAACATCACAGAAGCATCTGGATGTTGCGCTTGTAACGCTTTAATTTCAGCTTGAGCAGCAGGTGTAATCATACATTGACCGTGCAATTCTCTATCAGAACGAGAGTGCGCTTGGTTACCTGGAGATAATAAATCCGTAGAAATATCACCCTCAGCAGCGATGTACGTTACTACTTTAATTTCTTCTGCAACTGCTGGCAATTCTGTAAAGAACTCTGCTTTTGCATAACTTTCTAAAATATCTTTTGCGATTACATTTCCTGCATTAAAAGCATCAGCTAAACGAGCTGTATCTGCATCGTATAAGAAAACTTGTGTTTTAAGAACTTCAGCAGCTTGTTTTGCAATTGCTTCATCATTTCCTAAAGCTAAGTCCAAAAGAACCTCGATAGATGGTCCTCCTTTCATGTGAGATAACAATTCGAATGCAAATGTTGGTGTAATTTCAGCAACTGTAGCTTCTCCTAAAATAATCTCTTTTAAAAATTTTGCTTTTACACCTGCAGCAGAAGTTGTTCCTGGCAACGTGTTATAGATAAAGAATTTAACAGAATCCTCGCGGTATTCGTTGTTAACATCTTTAATTTGATTAATGATTTCACTTAGTAATTCTGCACCATCAATTGGTTTTGGATGTAAACCTTGACCTTTTCTTTCTTCAATCTCGTTAAGATACTCTTGGTAAAGACTCATAATTATCTATCTTTTCTTTTTAATATTAAAGATTGTTTAAAACCAAGCTACTTACACCTGATTTCATCCAATCAAAATGAATTATATAATAACACTTCGCTGTATCGTCACATCTTATGCAAAAATTATTTTCAACAAAAATCATTTTTGGCATAGGTAACCACTGTTATCAGAATACAAACTAAGTATGTAATTTTTTCGAAGGGTAATTTTTAATAATTTAACTCACACAAACTCAACACTCATAAGCATTTGAGTCAGAGTATTATTCTAAAACTTACATTAACAATCATCTAAACAAATACGCGTTTAGCTATAAATTGGTACACAAAATTACGTTTATAGTAAAGATTTTTCATCAAAGAATGATATATTTTAGTTATATTTCAATAATTTAGAATTATTATAAAAAAGGTCTAAATTTCACTTTAACAATGTTTTAAACGTAAATAAATAGAAGTTAAAAATTAAAAGGTTCTTAAAATATCAACTCCATAATTTTTGGGTCATTTTTTTACGAAATTGAATTATTTCGAAATATTAATAAACATTCAATAATCAATCTTTCAAAATGCTATCAATCGTCTAAACATTCTCAAAAAACAATCAAAAATATTCAATATGAATAAATATTTATGATTATTAATAATTATACAAGTTTAATGAGATATTATGCAACTTTTTACTAACTTTGCGCCCTTAATTCATTATTATAGATATGAAACTTTGGGATAAAGGTTTTACCATTAATGATAAAATCGAAAAATTTACTGTTGGAAAAGACAGAGAATTAGATGCTCATCTTGCGAAATACGATGCATTAGCGTCGAAAGCGCAGGCAAATATGCTGGCAAAAACAGGTTTGATTACCAATGAAGAAAATGATGCGTTGCAAATTGCTTTGGATGAAGTTTTGGTTCTGATTGCGGAAAATAATTTCGAAGTCGACGAAAATTTCGAAGATATACATTCAAAAATTGAAGCTTATTTAATTGAAAAAACTGGCGATGCTGGAAAAAAAATTCACGTTGCACGTTCTCGAAATGATCAAGTTTTGGTTGCAATTCAACTTTTTAAGAAAGAGTATTTAAAACATACAACTGAAAAAATTGTCAATTTAATTGAGATTTTCTTACAAAAAGCAGACGAATTCAAGAATCATCAATTACCAGGATACACACATTTTCAGGCGGCAATGCCAAGTAGTTTTGGAATGTGGTTTTCGGCATATGCAGAAAGTTTGTTGACGGATTTATACTTTTTTGAGGCTGCATATAAAATTTCTGATCAAAATCCTTTGGGTTCTGGTGCAGGTTTCGGAACAAGTTTCCCAATTGATCGTTTGCAAACAACACAAGAATTAGGTTTTTCAGAAATCTTAGTTTCTTCTGTTGGTGCACAAATGCTTCGTGGAAAAACAGAAAAATCTGTCGCAACAGCTTTGGCAATGATTTGTGGAACGTTGTCTAAAATGTCGTACGATTTGGTTTTATACAATTCACAAGATTTAGCTTTTGTGAAGTTGCCAAACGAAATGACAACAGGTTCATCGATTATGCCGCACAAGAAAAACCCAGATGTGTTTGAGTTAACTCGTGCGCATTGCAATAGAATTCAGGCGTTGCCGAATGATATTATGATGACGATCAATAATCTTCCAAGTGGATATCACCGTGATTATCAAATATTGAAAGAAATATTATTCGAACCAATGATGCAATTTGATAATATTATTGACATCTTAACATTTGCGATTCCTCAACTTCAGATTAAAGATAACTATATGAATCAGGATAAATATGATCCGATTTATACCGTTGAAAATATTAATGAAGCGATTAAGAATGGAACACCTTTCCGTGATGCTTACAAAGAAGTTGGTTTATCTGTAGAAAATGGAACATATATACCACACAAAGAATTTCAGACTTCGCATATCGGAAGTATTCATAATTTGAGATTGGATTTAATTTCAAATAAAATCGAAAAATTCAAATTAGAAGCACAAGTTTTAAAATAAACACTTGTAATAAGTCAAAAATCATCCTCAAAATTATAGAATTTGAGGATTTTTTTGTCTTATAAATTTTATAATTTCGGAAAATATAAACGTTTAAATAATTGTAATTCTATATTTTGTAAAATAAAAAATGTTTTACAAAATAATTACAATCATTTTTTATTATATCAGGTCAAAATCATTCTAACTTTGACATATCAAATTAATCGATTAAAATTTAAAAAGATGAAAAAATTTTTCGCAGTAGTTGCAGTAGCAGCTTTATCATTAGGAGCAGTATCTTGTGGAGAGAAAACTGAAGAAGCACCAGTAGAAGAAGCACCAGCAGTTGATTCTTTAGCTACAGCAGCTAACGATTCTACAGCAGTTGATTCTACAGCAGTTGCTCCAACTGATTCTACAGCAGTTGCTCCAGTAGCTGATTCTACAGCAGTTGCTAAATAATTTATAGCGAAGCTAAAATATAAATGCGCTCAACTAGGTTGAGCGCATTTTTTATGTTATAAATTCATCATGAATCTTAAAGTAGATTTCCGTCAAATTTTCCTGATTGTATTTTTTTATCAAGTTCTGCTTGAATATCCTCTAAAACAGGGCGAACAGTAGATTCTGGAATATCAGAAACTCTAATATACATTAAGCCATCAATTGCATCATTAAATTTTGGATCAACATTGAAAGCAATCACTTTTGCGTTTTGTTTGATGTATTTCTTAATCAAAACAGGTAATCTCAACATATTTGGCTCAAGCTCATCAATTAACTTATCAAATTTATTCAAATCAGCTTCAGATTCATCGAAAATAAATTCTTTATCTTCCTCTTTCAGCTTAACCTTAAACTCATTTTTTGCTCTCACATACTGCGCTACAGTAGAATCGTAATAATGAGATTTCATAAATTCGATCATCAAAGATTTTGAGAAATCAGAAAACTGATTACTAATACTCACTCCTCCAATAATAAATTTCTGATTTGGATTTCTCAACGTTACATGCACAATTCCTCTCCATAATAAGAACAATGGCATCGGCTTTTGTTGATATTCAGCTGAAACGAAAGCACGTCCCATTTCGATACATTTCTTGAAAAATGGATGAATTTCTGGATCAAAATTGAATAATTCATGAACATAAAATCCATTAATTCCATATTTTTCATACACTTCCGAACCAATCGCCATACGATATGCTCCAACAATTTTATTCGTATCCTTATCCCACAAAAATAAATGGTGATAATGATTATCAAATCGATCAAGGTCAATTTCATCATTTGTACCTTCACCTATCGCACGGAATGTTATCTCGCGTAAACGACCAATTTCCCTTAATATATTTGGAATTTGTTGAGCTGTAGAAAAGAAACATTCGTAATTATTATTTGTAAACAATAATGCTTGTTCATCTTTTCGTAAAGTTTCAATATCTTGAATTAATAAGTCTAAAGCTGTTTCCGAAATAATCGGCTTAACCTTTTTACTAGAAGAAGATAAGCTTGGTAAATTCGGCATTTTCAACTCAATATTCGAAGGGTTTTTCAATACTTGAGTTAAACTTCTTTTTTGTTTGTAATAAGACGAAAGCATGTATGTTTTCTTTCTCAAAAACTCAGAATAATCTTCTATAGACACATGCTCGTCTTGTTGTTTTTGTAAAATTGGTTTTCCAATACGAATCTGAATTGGTCGTGTTCTTTTCTTCATCATTTCAGCTGGCAACATTGCCGTTTGAAAATCTGGATGAATCTTCGCTACACGGTAAAAAATATTACTATTTCGCGCTCTAAAAAACATTGGAACAACAGGAACTTTCGCTTTTTTGATCAACTTCATCGCTGATTCTTGCCATTCTCTGTCAATAATTCTACTTTCGTCATCTCGATAAGAAACTTCTCCCGCAGGAAAAATCCCTAAACAACCTCCAGCTCTTAACAATTTTAATGCATCGCGCATTCCTGAAAGGCTACTGTATGCATCTTTACGTGTTTCGAAAGGATTAACTGGAATAATCATAGGTTCTAATGGTTTAATTTTTTGCAATAAAAAATTACCCATTACCTTGAAATCAGGACGAATTTTTGACATAAAATGCATCAAAATAATTCCATCCAACGCTCCAAGCGGATGATTAGAAATAATAATAAAAGGTCCTTCTTTTGGAATACGTTTTAAATCTTCTTCATGGATTTCGTAATCCATTCCCAAATCATCAATCAAATAATCCAAAAAAGGTTCGCATTGCAAATGCTTTCCACGATTGTACAAATCGTTTAACTGATCTATACTGAAAACTTTTTTCAATGCCCAAGCTACAGGCCTTCCTAAAACACCAATTTTAGAAAGACCCGAAGCTGAATAGATATCTTGTGTCGTGATTAAACTCATTTAAGCTTTAACAACTATTTGTAATGTTTCGCGTACTGTTTGTCGCAATAATTCTTTTTCTTTTGAAACAACTTTGTCAGAATCTGCATCAAAATGGCGAATTGTGTACAATAAAACATTGTTTTCTTCTTGCACTTTATACTCTTCGTTCATATCTGCAACAAACTTTTCTAAGTTGTCATATTTATCCTCCAAACATAAAGATAATGAAATTGCTGAATTTTGCATCAAATTTACTTTGATTTGATAATCATATAGTTTATTAAAAATTCCGCTCAATTTATCTTCTGTAATAAAAGAGAAATCTTTACTTGATAAACGAATCAAATGTTGCTCTCTTTTTAGGATAAAACAAGGTACTTTCGGATCTAATGGTTGACCTTTCGCTACCTCTGTTCCTGCTTCTGTAGGATTAATAAATGATTTTACGAAGAAAGGAATTTCTTTTTGTTGAAGCGGCTGTAACGTTTTCGGGTGAATAACAGATGCACCATAATACGCCAACTCTATTGCTTCTTCATATGAAATATGATTTAACAGCTCAGCATTATCAAAATAACGTGGATCAGCATTCAAAACTCCAGGAACATCTTTCCAAATCGTCATGTTATCCGCATTTAAACAATAAGCAAAAATCGCCGCAGAATAATCTGAACCTTCACGCCCTAAAGTTGTTGTGAAAAAGTTAGGATCAGAACCTAAGAAACCTTGGGTAATAAACAAACCTGTGTTTGGTAAACGTTTAATACTTTCTTCTGTTAATGCCCAATTTACTTTTCCTTCACGATATGTATTATCTGTTTTGATATAATCGCGAACATCTAACCATTCGTTATTAATTTGTATCGAATTAAGATACATACTGATGATTTTTGTCGAAATTAATTCTCCACAACAAACCACTTGATCATACACATAGCTATAATTTGGTGATTTGTTACGTCTTAAAAACGAAACAATATCATCAAAAAATTGCGAAATTTCGTTCGAAACCTCAGCTGGATTATCAAATAATTCCGTGGCTAAAGCAATGTGTTGTTCTTTTACTTCGTTAATTGTTTTTTCGAAATCTTGTTTTTCAAAATAGCGTTTGACTACCTCTTCCAATGCATTTGTTGTCTTGCCCATAGCAGAAACAATGATACATGTATTTTCGTAACCAACAGATTGCAATAAACTCGCAACATTTCTAACGCCGGCTGCATCTTTCACCGAAGCACCACCGAATTTGAAAACTTTCATTTCTATAAAAACTTTTTTTTGTAAATATTTAACTTGCAAATATAACCAAACTACACTTTATATGTTGACCGATTTTAATTAAAATAAAAAATAAATTTGAATAATGATTTTCACGTATTTAGATTAATTTCAAACGTTTGAAATGATATAAAATTGAGTTATTATTCCGATATTTGACCAGCAAAACATAATTATGAATACAAATTCTCATCAAACTCTTGGAGAGTTTATCATAGAAAATCAAGCAGATTTTATTTACTCATCCGGAGAATTATCTAGATTACTGAGTTCTATTAAATTAGCTACAAAAGTTGTTAATTATAAAGTAAACAAAGCAGGACTTGTAAATATCTTAGGCGAATTCGGAAATGAAAATGTCCAAGGAGAAAAACAACAAAAATTAGATGTTTTCGCAAACGATACGTTTATCGAAACGTTGTCGCAACGCGAAGTTGTTTGTGGTATTGCTTCGGAAGAAAACGAAGATTTTATCGCGATTCAACCTTCAAAAAATTCAAAAAACAGTAAATATGTTGTGTTGATTGATCCACTTGACGGCTCATCAAACATCGACGTAAATGTTTCTGTTGGAACAATTTTCTCTATCTACCACCGTGTTTCTGAACCTGGAACACCTGTTACAAAAGAAGATTTTTTACAACCAGGTAACAAGCAAGTTGCTGCGGGATATGTGATTTACGGAACATCGACAATGTTGGTTTACACAACAGGAAATGGTGTAAATGGATTTACATTAAACCCAGGAATCGGAACGTTCTATTTATCTCATCCAAATATGTGTATTCCAGAAGATGGACACATTTATTCAGTTAACGAAGGTAATTATGTAAAATTCCCTCAAGGGGTTAAAAATTACATCAAATACTGTCAGGCAGATGAAGAAGATCGTCCTTATACTTCTCGTTACATTGGTTCTTTATGCTCAGATTTTCACCGTAACATGCTGAAAGGAGGAATTTATATTTATCCTTCTGGAACAAATAATCCGAACGGAAAATTACGTTTACTGTACGAATGCAACCCGATGGCTTTTATCGCAGAACAAGCAGGAGGAAAAGCTTCTGACGGTTTCCAACGCATTATGGATATTGAACCTACAGAATTACACCAACGCATTCCTTTCTTTTGCGGATCGAAAAATATGGTCGAAAAAGCAGAAGAATTTATGCAAAATAAAGAATTGAAATAATCATTTCTAAAAAATATAATCAAATAAAAAATCCGCTCATCGAGCGGATTTTTTTTGTTATCTAAACATTCAATTAAGGAATTGCAATACCTGGATAATTTCCTGGGTAAACGTGTCTTAAAGTTGAATGATATTTTTGGTTGATTGCATCAGCAAACATATTTGCGACAATTGCATATCCAGTTCCAGTTAAGTGAACTCCATCTAATGAGAACGCTCCACCAGAAACGAAAGTTGTTGTATATGTTTGTCCGTAATATTTAATCCCTGATTGAGAACTTAATTTTTTCATTTCAGAATATGCATCAACTAAAGCTAAATTATAAGCAGTTGCTAACTCCGCAATTGCTGCATTGTATTTAACTACAGCTGCTTCTGCTTTCGCAGTTTCTTTTGCTGTTAATACATAATTATCTGTCATTGGATAACTAACACCTACTACTGATAATTTACCAGCTTTCTCTTGAGTTAACCCTAACTTCATTAATTCTGCAACTCTATTTGTGTCAACTTTTCCAATTACAGATGAAGAAGTCAAAACCAATAAATCTTTTGCTGTTGCTTGACGAGCTTGTCCATAAGTAATTCCAAACAAAGTTGCAGTACCAGTATCATATCCTGCTTTAATTAATGCAGCAGTAATCGTTGTTGATAAATCCGCTAAATCTTTATCTTTAATTACTACAGCACTTGCAGCAGTCTTAGAAAAAGAAATTTTTCTTTCTGAAGCACCAACTGCATCAAATACTTGATTTAATCCTGCATAAGTTGCATTCAATTCATCAATCATTGGTGCAAAACTTGGATTTGCTGGTGATAAAGGTGCGTATGGAACCGTTGTAAAATATGGAATAGATGTTACAGAAGGAATATTTGCAATAACTCCTTTTGCTCCTACCGATGTTAATGCTTTTAATCCATCATTAATTGTAGATTTTACCACATTTACATTAGAAATATCATTACTTCCATAAGTTCTTGGATCAACATTATTTGTTTCATTATGATCTACTCCAACTCCTCCAGATGTTGCATAACCTAATACATCATTGTTCCCAATCCAATAAGAGAAAAATGTTGGCTTTTGAGCAACTGCATCTGCAACTACAGAAGTTGTCGCACCACTTGCAAAACGTACAAAATAAGGATTCGCTGTTGCTGGATCAGTTTTTAAGCCTGCTGGATTTCCATAACCTGGCGCAACTAAATGATAAGACTTAGCACCTGGAACTCCCATATTTTGAAACTTTCCTTTATCTGCTAAGATATCTAAAGCTCCACCCGCAGCACTTGGAACTGGTGTTAAAGCTCCATTTACAATTTGTAAATTCAATTTACCTGGAAAACCTGGTAAATCAGTAAATCCACCTGTATCATTTGACATATATGGAATTTTAAATTCTCCTCCTCCTGCAGCTTTCATCAATCCAGCTAACATGTTTGGGTAAGAATTTTCTTGTCCAGATTTGTACAATGCATTATCTCTATAACCAGAAGTTAACGAGTTTCCTAATGCGATATATGTAGAAAAGTTTGCTTCACCAGCAGAAACTTGAATATCTTCAATTGGATGTTCGAAATCTTCGCTACAGTTAAACATCGTAGCAGCTAATGCAACTAATACTATTTTATTTAAGTGTTTCATTTTTGTCTTATTTTAAGTTGTACGATACGCCTAAACCAAAGTTTATAGCACGCATTTTAACATCTCCAGAGAAGTTTTGTTGAATATTATCAATATGTCTTTCGTCTCCTTTTACATATGATCCAAATAAATCAACATTAAATCCTGACTCGAATCTAAATCCTAATCCAGCTGAAACTGAATTTAAGTTAGAACTTGGTGTTTCTGATGACCAATAAGCTGATGGCACTGGTGATTTATCGTGATAATAACCAACACGTCCAACAATCATCTCGCTGAAAGTATACTCAGCTCCAAAACGGAATAATGTATTGTCTTTCCAGTTTTTCGTAGAAGATGATGTGTAGAAAGTATTAGAAGCATCATTATATAAATTGATATCTAAACTTTTATAACGTGTCCAGTTTTGCCAAACTACATCTCCAAAAAGTTCTAATTGTGGTAAAACTTTGTAAGACATTCCAAATGTAAACTCTGATGGTAATGGTAAAGTTGTATTCCATTTATCTGTATTAAAAGGCACATTAGATGCAATTCCAGAAGGAACATTCGACCATGTAACATCACCTTTGTTTGCAGAAACATCTACATTAGAACGGTACGCAATTCCAACTCCAAATTTATCTGTTGGCTTGAACATTGCTCCAACATTAAATCCTAAACCATGAGCATCTTTATCCTCTAATTTAAGTTTAATATCATTTCCAGCAACTGTTTGTACTTTCTCTAATTTAGCTGTTCCGTGTGTATAAATGAAACCTACACCCAAACTAAACCAATCAGAAAAACGATATGCAACCGTTGGCTGAATATTGAATGCTTTCAAGTCAATATGTGTAATATTTGCTTTGTTTTGCCAATCTTCTGGCCACGTAACCGAACTACCAAAAGGTGTCGTAACACTCAATCCAATTGCTAAATCATCTACAGGCTTGTAACTAACTGCCAAATACATTGGTGTTCCTAATTTACTATCTGTTTCTGCTTTTTGTAACGTCATTGGATCTTGCCATTTTACGTCAGTTTTTACACCAAAACCTCCGACAGCAATACTCAATTTACTATCAACAAAAGCTAAACCTGCAGGATTATAAAACGCAACACTCGCATCGTGAGTTTGTGTTGCAGAAGTTCCCCCCAATGCTGCTTGGCGAACTCCTTGTAAAGCAACTCGGTATCCACCTGCAAATGCAGAAGAAGATAAGCCGATTAATGCTAAGGTTAAGAAAATTTTCTTCATATTTTTTGTTCGTTTTTAATAATTCCTTTAAACAAAAATAACATAATTTTATAATAATGTTATGTTAACATAATAAATTTTGAAAAAATCTTTATTCTTAAGGCTTTCAGCCAGAATAACATTCGTGTAAAATATACACTATTGATAAATTTCTTTGATTTTTTCAGATATAATATAACCTTCAGACCAACACGCCTGAAAATTGAATCCACCTGTTATAGCATCAATATTTAAAACCTCTCCAGCCATAAACAATTGTGGGATTTTTTTTGCTTGCATCGAATGAAAATCAATTTCTTTCAAATCGACACCGCCTGCCGTTACAAACTCATCTTTGAAGGTACTTTTTCCATTAATTTGGTATTTTCCTTGCGTCAATTCTCTTGCAATTACTTCGATGTGTTTTTTCGATAAATCTGCATAAACCTTGTTTTCATCTACATTACAATAGCTCAGAATACTAAACCAAAAACGCTTCGGAAAATCGAATGGATTATTTTTATGCACATTTTTCTTAGCATCAACTTGTTTTTTATCATTCAAAAATGAAATGATTTCGTCTTTAGATTGATTTACAAAATTGAT
Organism: Empedobacter sp. ULE_I140; assembly: GCF_053482575.1. Lineage (NCBI taxonomy): Bacteria > Pseudomonadati > Bacteroidota > Flavobacteriia > Flavobacteriales > Weeksellaceae > Empedobacter > Empedobacter sp. ULE_I140. Next base: position 93,080 of record NZ_JBQMTX010000001.1, read on the forward strand.
TTCAGTTTCGAATTTATAATTGCTTTCATTCAATTTTAAAGCACCCCAAGCCGATAATCTCAAAATCGCTGGTCCACTAAATCCCCAATGCGTAATTAGTAACGGACCTTCTTCTTCTAATTTTTGTTGATTGATTTTGACTTCAGCATTATCGAAAGAAATTCCCATCAATCCTTCAATTCGAGGATCTTTGCAATTAAACGTGAATAAAGAAGGAACTGGTTGAACGATTTTCAAACCTATATTTTTCAAACTTTTCCAAAATTTAGGCGTACTTCCTGTTGTCACAATCACCGTTTCGAAAAAATGTTTTCCTGATTTTGTTATCAATTCATAACCACCATCAACTTTATTAATTTCTTGCACACCGTCTGAGAAATTAAGCTGAACTTTATTTTTATCAACCGCTTTTGTCAAAGCCTCTATAATCGAAAGTGAAGAATCGCTAACTGGAAAAATACGGTTATCGTCTTCTATTTTCAATTCTACTCCGCGCTCATCAAACCAAGCCATTGTATCACCCGGTTGAAACGTGTAAAAAACACTTAATAATTCCTTTCTTCCACGCGGATAAAACTCGACCAAATCAAGCGGATCAAAACATGCATGCGTAACATTACATCTTCCTCCGCCCGAAATGCGTACTTTTTGAAGCGGTAAATTTGCTTGTTCAAACAATATAGTTTGTTGTCCTACAGTTTTTCCAAGGTTTGCAGCAACAAAATATCCTGCGGCACCACCTCCTACTATGGCTATTCTTTTCACGAGACAAAGGTAAAGTTTTATTTTTAACAGAATTTTTGATAAAAAAAGGAAATGTTTTCACATCTCCTTCTAAACTTTTTGTTCATGAAAAACGAACAAAGGTGTAATATTTTTATTTGCAATTTTCTTTGTAAATCCTGGTGAAAAAATCTTATCAAAAAACCCTTTATTGCGGCTTACAACCGTCAACAAATCTATTTGTTTTTCCTTAATGAAATCCAACACTGCATTTACAGGATCTGCATCATGATAAACTTCGAATACAATTGGATCTCCAGCAAACTGATCTTGCCAATCTTTCATCGCTTGTTCATTAAACTTTCCGTCTTTCGAAACGTGCATACAATGAATTTTTGCATGATGACGATTAGCAATTTCAATCAAATATTTCAACGCATCTTTATCTTTTTGATCAAAAACAGTAGTAAAACCAATATTTTTAAACCCTTTGAAAGACATTCCGTGCGGAATACTAAGAATTGGAACTTTCATCGACGTAATCGCATTTATCGTATTCGAACCGAAAAGCATTTTTTCTATTCCTGAATTTCCGTCCGTTCCCATCACTACAAAATCAACGCTTTCTTCTCCAATAATTTCACGTAAAATATATAAGAAATTTCCTTCTTCTAAGATAAATTTGATTGGAATTTCATTCAAATCATTTTCAACAGCTATTTGTCTTAATTGCGGAATATTATCTTTGAAGTTGTCAAAACTTCCTAATTCTACCGTTTCATATACATTCTGAATCAATCCAGCACTCAAACTTCCTGTAATCATTGGCAATTCGTAAACATGCAACACATAAACTTGTGCATCGATACTTTTTGCAAGATTTAGTGCATATAAAAAAGCGTTATTAGCTGTTTCTGAGAAATCTGTCGGGAACAATATTTTTTTCATCTTTTCGTGTTTTGTACTCAAAAGTTACGAATAATTTTATTTCAACACGAAAAAAGCTCAATCTATTTCTACAGATTAAGCTTTTTGTATATTCAGTATAAATTATCTTATTCGTGGAAAACAAACAAAGGCACGTTGTGTTGTGTCAAAATTTTCTTTGTAAAACTTGGTGAAAATAATTTCTCGAAGAAGCCTTTGTTACGGCTAACTACTGTCAACAAATCAATTTTTTCTTCTTTAATAAATTCCAAAACTGCATCTACAGATTCATCCGCAGTATAAATAAAAAAATCTACAGGTTCATCTTTATAATATTCTTTCCAATGATTAAGCGTCGGAATATCGTAATTTCCATCTTTCGAAACGTGTAAGCAATGCACTTTTGCTTTATAGCGATAAGCAATTTCGGTTAAATAATCTAAGGCTTTGCGGTCTTTATCTTGGAAAATTGTCGTAAATCCAATATTATTTATTCCTTTGAATTCGTAACCATTTGGCACGCTCAATACCGGAATTTTAAGATGTTTTATTGCATTCATCGTATTCGAACCAAAAAGGACTTTATCAAATCCTGTATTTCCAGTCGTTCCCATTACTACAAAATCCACTTTTTCATCTTCGATAAATGTTGGCAATACAAACGAAAGCATTCCTTCTTTTACGAAAAATTTCAAATCAACATTTGCAAAACCATTATCCTCAGCCATTTTTCTCAAGAACGGAATATGATCTTTTAAATTCTCGAAATTATTTAATTCAATTGTATTATAAACATCTTGCAAAATACCAGCATCGATTCCTCCACTTACCATTGGATACTGAAAAGCATGCAAAACATATAATTCTGCATTTTGATTTTCGGCTAAATTTAACGCATACAAAAACGCATTATTTGCTGTTTCTGAAAAATCTGTTGGAAATAATATTTTTTTCATAATCTGTCTGTTTAATAGCTTTTTAAAGATACAAATTATTAAATATCTATATTTTAATTTGATGTTAAATCTTATTGTTTTTTATTATTTACGATGATTAAAAATATTATCATTTTCGTATAAATAGTAATCCGTAACTTTGTACCTTAAATAATTTTTCAATTCATGAATAATAAATATTTTCAAAAAACCATTATTCGATGGTCAGATTTGGATGCTAATCGCCATTTAGCGAACGCTTCGTATATGAATTTTACAAGTTTTGCACGTATTGCTTTTTTGAGAGATTATGGCATTTCGATGAAAAATTTGGAGGAATATGGAATTGGACCAGCTATTTTGCACGAACAATTTTCTTTTTTTAAGGAAGCTATGGAAGGTGAAGAAATTTATATTTCGGTAGAAATTGGTGGAATGTCGGAAGATGGAATGATTTATCAATTTATTCATAATTTATATAACCAAGATGGTGTACATCTTTGCCATTCTGAATTGACAGGTGTTTGGTTTTCGATGTCGAAAAGAAAAATGCAAGCACCACCAACAGAAATGTTAGAAAATATTAAAAAATCATTTGAAGGACAAACCGTCAAAACAATGTCGAAACAGGACATTATCAATTTACCTTTTCGTTCAGAAAATATAGATCCTTCAATCTTTACTCAAAAATAAAATCATGTTAGAAGATAAAAACGTTTCAAAAACAAGTTTAGCCGAAATTGGAGAATTTGGTTTAATTAACCAAATCAAAGAAGGTTTTCCAATCAAATTAGAAAGTTCTATCAAAGGAATTGGTGACGATGCGGCTGTTCTTGATTATAAAAAAGAGAAAATTGTGGTTTCTACTGATATGTTAGTAGAAGGCGTAAATTTTAGCTGGTCGTATATGCCTTTACGTCACTTGGGGTACAAAGCGGTTGTGACGGCAATTAGTGATATTTTGGCGATGAATGCTATTCCAAAACAATTGTTGATTTCGATGGCAATTTCGAATCGTTTTACGATAGAAGCTGTGGACGAAATTTACAACGGAATGAAATACGCTTGCGATAAATACAATATCGATATTGTGGGAGGCGATACAACTTCTTCTGTTAGCGGACTTGTTTTGAGTATGACTGCAATTGGCTCGGCTCCAGAAAAAGATTTGACTTATAGAAATGGTGCGAAGGAAAATGATTTGGTTGTTCTTTCTGGAGATTTAGGTGCTTCTTTTCTTGGTTTGCAAGTTTTGGAACGCGAAGCGCAAGTTTCAAAAGTGAATCCTAATAATCAACCAGATTTCGAAAATTATTCATATTTAATTGAACGTCAATTAAAACCTGAAGCGCGTTTGGATATTATCAATCTTTTGAAAGAGTTGAAAGTTAAACCAACTTCTATGATTGATATTTCGGACGGATTATCTTCTGAAATTATTCATATCTCAAAAGAAAGTGGTGTTGGAATTAATATATACGAAGAAAAAATCCCGTTAGATTCTGTTGTTATTCGCACAGCCGAAGAATTCAAAATCAATCCAATCACATGTGCTTTAAGCGGTGGAGAAGATTACGAATTATTGTTTACAATTGATCAAAAAGATTTTGAAAAAATCAAAGGAAATCCACATTTAACGGTAATTGGTCATGTAACTGGTAAAAACGAAGAAAACTATTTGATTACTCGTGGAAGTGAGCAAATGGTTCCATTAACTGCACAAGGTTGGGGAGTTGAAACGGAAGAAGAATAGGTTAATGAGATAATTCGCTAATTAAAAAATGTGATCCTTAAACGAGTTCAGATGACTTAACGAATTATCAAAACAAAACGTGTCAAGCTGATTTCATTTCAGCTTCTCTTCAAAATAATAAAATCAAAAAGCATTCAAGAAATTGGATGCTTTTTTAGTTGAAATAAGTTGTATTTTAGATTTTATAAAACTTCGATGAACACAGAAAAACTAACAGAGTTAATAGGCGATTTAACTATTTTTGATTTGAATATCGATTTCAAAAATAAATCAATTATAATGAATCTTGGTTATTTACCTTTTGAAAAAAATGCAATTAAGAAAATTACTTTTAATGATGTTTTTTGGCAAGATTTCTCTAGTTTTCATAAAGAAAATATTCAAGGTTCGATAGAATATACAAATGATTTCAATATTTTTCTTGAACATAAAAAAGATTATATTGAAAAGAATATAAAGTATTTACCAATTGATTTTTTAGAAACTCTAAAAAATAATCAACATCATTATTATTATTCTAAACCAACTCTCGGCTTTGAATTTTTAATTATTACTCAAACAGAAATTATTATTTCAGATTTATAATATCAAAAACATACAAGAAATTGAGTGCTTTTTTAGTTGAAATAAGTTGTATTTTAGATTATTATTAAAATTATGTCTAAAAAATCAATAAATAACACGCTATTCAAAACAGGAATTGGATTGATATCTTTATCAATTCTAATGTTTATTTATGCGATTGCAATGTTTTCTTCAAGAGGAAATTACAACAAATTTGCTATAAAAATTTCTGAAATCTGTCTCGTATTTTGGTTTCCAATTTTAATTATTGGAATCATTATTTTTATAATTGCTTCAATATTAAAAAACAAAAAAAGCTCGAACCAATAAGTTCGAGCTTTTATATTGTTAGCATTTTCGCTGTCAAATTATCAATTAAGATAATGGTTCAACTGAAACGTAAGATCTATCGTTACGTTTTTTAGTGAAAACTACTTTTCCGTCAATTAAAGCGAATAATGTGTGATCTTTACCGATTCCTACATTATCACCAGGATGATGTTGAGTACCTCTTTGACGAACAATAATGTTACCAGCGATTGCTGCTTGTCCACCAAAAATTTTAACACCTAAACGTTTCGAATGTGATTCACGACCATTTTTCGAACTTCCGACCCCTTTCTTATGTGCCATTTCGTTTTGTTTTTAAGAGTTAATAATTAATCTCTGCTCAATCTTAACCGATTGAAGCAATTTCAATTTTAGTGAATTGTTGACGATGACCGTTAGACTTTTGGTAACCTTTTCTTCTTTTCTTTTTGAAAACGATTACTTTGTCTCCTTTCACGTGTTCAACGATTTTAGCTACTACGGTAACTCCGTCTATAACTGGGGCGCCGACAGTGATTGCTCCGTTATCTGTTAATAAAACACGGTCGAATTTTACTTCGTCACCTGCTTCACCAGCTAAACGGTTTACAAACAATTGTTGGTCTTTTTCAACTTTGTATTGAAGCCCTGCTATCTCTACAATTGCGTACATAAATTAATGTTTATAAATGAAAATTGAGTGCAAAGATAATCAAAATTTTGAATTTAGATACTTGAATTCATTGAAATTTAATTAGAAAGATAAAAAAACTATGACATATCTTCTATTTGGATTAATTAAAAATAAATATCTTTGCATCTAGTAAAATCATAGATAGATTGGTAGAAATGGTTGAAAATTATTCTTTAAAAGATTTAAAAATTGGTGAACAAGCAGTTGTAACTGGATTTAGTACAGAAGACATACCTGCTAAGTTTTACGAAATGGGCTTTATTCCAGGAACAAGTTTATTGGTAAAAAATAAGGCTCCGTTTGGTGGTCCTATTTGCATTAGTATCATCTCTAACAAGTCTGTTTTAGCTTTAAGAAGAAACGAAGCCGATAAAATTTTGATAACAAAAAAATAATGAATCATTATAAAATTGCCTTAATTGGTAACCCAAATGTTGGTAAAACTTCGTTATTTAATAAATTAACAAATCTTCGTCAAAAAGTTGGGAATTACCCAGGTGTGACGGTAGAAAAACGTGAAGGAAATATCGAACGTAACGGAAATAAATTTCTAATTACAGATTTTCCCGGAACGTATACAATTTATCCAAGCTCTTTGGATGAAGAAATTGTTCTCAAAACTTTAGGAGACAAAACCAATAACCATTACCCAAATTTGGCGGTTGTTGTTGGTGAACCATCTAATCTAAAACGATCGATTTTGTTGTATCAACAAGTTCGAGATTTAGACGTTCCTGCAATTTTTGTCATCAATATGAAAGATGAAATCAAAAGCAAGGGACTTAATATTGATTTGAAAAAGTTAGAAGATTTTCTTCAAACAAAAATATACTTAACAAACGCGCGTACAAGCGAAGGAATTGATGAATTAGTAGAAGCTTTTACAAAAGACGCAACTCCATATAATCGTCATTACGTAATTCCAAAAGAGTATCTTTCTATTGTAGAAAAAATCAAGAATGAATTTAATCTTAAATCTGATTATTTAGCTTGGCAATATCTTTCACAGAAAGAAGTTCCGTTCGAATCGAAAGAAAATTTAAGTAAATTAGATACAATTAAAAAAGAAAATTCTATTGTTTCGAAACGATTACAAGTCAAAGAAGCCTTAGATCGAAATAAAATTTTAGAGGAAAAATTAAACGATATTATTTCGTATAATTTTGACGGAAATGAAACCTTAACCGATAAAATTGATAAAACATTGATTCATCCAATTTTTGGATACATCATCTTTTTAGGAATTTTATTATTAATCTTTCAAGCCGTTTACACATGGTCTGCACCATTAATGACAATGGTCGAAGATTTATTTGGTTGGATTGACGAAAAAGCAATTAGTTTAATTCCCGAAGGTCCTATCAACGAAATCATTGGAGGTGCAATAATCCCAGGTATAGAAGGGATTGCCGTTTTCGTTCCGCAAATTGCCATTTTGTTTTTATTCATTTCAATAATGGAAGAAACGGGCTACATGAGCCGCGTGGTTTATTTAATGGACAGATGGTTAAAACCATTTGGATTAAGCGGAAAAAGTGTCGTTCCATTAATTTCTGGTGTTGCCTGTGCCGTTCCTGCAATCATGTCTGCGCGTAATATCGAAAATGATAAAGAACGTCTATTAACGATACTTGTAACGCCTTTTATGACGTGTTCGGCTCGTTTACCAATTTACATCGTTTTAATTGCTTTAGTAATTCCCGACGAACATATTTTTGGATTAAGTTACCAAGCTTTGGCGTTATTTGTGATGTACATTTTAGGTGTTTTAGGCGCATTAGGAAGTGCTATTTTATTGAATTTAATCATTAAAGCAAAACATAAAAGTTACCTAATTTTAGAAATGCCAACGTACAAACTTCCTGATTGGAAAAATGTTGGAATTAATGTTTGGGAAAAAACGTTAGGATTTTTAGTTGATGCGGGTAAAATCATATTTGCAATTTCGATTATTCTATGGGTTTTAGGAGCTTTCGGACCTGGAGAACAATTCAAAAATGCAGAAGAAATTGTAACTGCTCATCATCCAAAAATGAATGAAGAAGATTTAGCAAATGAAATTGCTTCTTATAAATTAGAACATTCTTATTTGGGTAGATTAGGTTCAGTTATAGAGCCAGTTGTAGAGCCATTAGGATACGATTGGAAGATGGGAATTGGTTTGATTTCGTCATTCGCTGCGCGTGAAGTTTTTGTCGGAACAATGTCAACGGTTTACAGTTTAGGAGAAGTTGATGTAGAGGACAATGGTCAAAAAGATCGTTTACTTCATCGTATGAAAAATGAGATCAACCAAAACACAGGAGAACCAGCATATAACCTCGCTACAGGAGTTTCATTGTTGTTATTTTATGCATTCGCAATGCAATGTATGAGTACAATTGCGATCGTAAAACGCGAAACAAATTCTTGGAAATGGACATTGATTCAGACAGGGTTTATGACAGGTTTGGCATATGTAGTTGCATTTATTGCATATCATTTTTTAAAATAATAGTATGGACAATATTTGGATACAATATATTTTTATCGCTTTCCTTTTCGGATTTGCAGTTTGGTATGTTGTAAAATTAATTAGAAACTCATTTAGTTCAAAAGGAGGCGGATGCTCAAAAGGCTGTGGTTGTTCTCCAAGCAAAGATGAATTTCAAAAAAAAGGCTAACTCTTAAAAGTTAGCCTTTTTTATTTCAAAATTTCGGAGTATTTTTACAAATAGTATAATCATTGAAAATCAATTATTTTAATGATTATCAATTGGTTTTATTTTATTAATTCGGAATATAAATTTTACAAAAAATGGAAACTTGGTTAATCATTTTATTATTAATTTCAGCGATAATTATCTTAGGATTAATTATTTACTTTGTTTCCAAAAAAACTAAACAATCAACTGAGATTTCTGTCGAAGAAATAAGTTCTGTAAAAGAGATTAAAGAAATTCCTTCTGAACCAATCAAAGAAGAGGTTACAAATAAAATCATTTCTCCAACTCCACCAACAGAGGTTATGATTGAAGAAAAACCAACGAATAACCTTAGCATTTCATCTAAAACCGAGAATGACTTACTTCGAAAATTAGAGTTATTTGAGAAGAATAAAGGCTTTACTAAGAAAGATATTAACCTTGCTTCATTATCAAAACAATTTGAAACGAATACAAAATATCTTTCTGAAATCATTAAAACTCATCGTCAAAAGCAATTTAATTCTTATTTGAATGAATTGAGAGTAAATTATATCGTCAATCGACTTCAAAATGAGCCGAAATACATTAACACGAAAGTAAGCTATTTAGCAAGTGATTGCGGATTTGCTTCTCATAGTACTTTTACAACAACTTTTACTCAAATCATGAATGAATCTCCTTCTGCTTTTATAAAAAGAATTAAAGAGGAACAAAAAAATTCATAATTACGAATTAATGAAGTTTATATAATTGAATTTAAAATATATAAACAATTATATTTGTTTTATTTTTTATACCAATCAATGCAAGAGCTATATAAAATACATTCACAAATTTCGATTGTATTTTTTTATTCTTAATTAAGACTTTATCTTTAATCTAAGATTGTGTCTTATGCGAAAAATTGACCCCGAAATACTTGCTCAAAAAATAAAAGAAGGCGATCGTTTTGCCTTATCAAGAGCTATTACACTAGCCGAAAGCAATCGTTTAGACGATTTGAAATTAGCGCAACATATCATTAGTTTATTACCTGTTTCCAAAACTTCAAAAAGAATTGCCATTACAGGAATTCCCGGTGTTGGTAAAAGTACTTTTATCGAATCTTTGGGGAAATATATTCTAAGTAAAGGTGAAAAAGTAGCGATTTTAGCAATTGATCCAAGTAGTTCCCTTTCAAAAGGAAGTATTTTAGGCGACAAAACACGCATGGAGGACTTATCGCGAGAAGAGAATGCTTATATACGTCCAAGCGCTTCTAACGGTTCTTTAGGTGGTGTTACCTCACGTACATATGAAGCAATTTTATTATGCGAAGCAGCAGGGTTTGAAAATATTTTGATTGAAACTGTCGGTGTTGGACAATCTGAAACCTTAGTAAATGAAATTTCAGATCTCTTCTTATTTCTTCAACTTCCGGGTTCTGGAGATGATTTACAAGGAATAAAACGAGGAATTATGGAAATGGCTGATTTAATTTTTGTCAATAAATCAGATTCGTTTCAAGAAAAATTAGTGAAAGATGCAAAATTGGATATTGTTCGTTCATTGCAATTTTTACCAACCAAATCTTCTCAATGGAAAAGAAAATCAATTATCGGTTCTGGATTAATCGGAAAAGGAATTCCTGAACTTTGGGAATTGGTCAATGATTATTTCAATTTTATTAATGAAAATAATTATTACGCATCAAACCGAGAAAAACAACAGCTTAATCAAGCGGAACGCTACACAATTGATTTGATTAATCAACAATTTTTAAAATTACTTAAGGAACACCCACTAGAATTAAGCAAAAATTTATCTGCATTCGAAATGGCAAAAGATTGGTTGAATAACCACACTGAAATTGATGAATTTCTTAATAAGTAAGTTTACGATTATTGAATCAAAATAACAAAAAAACGGCTCAAAATTGAGCCGTTTTTTTGTTAATCATCTTTATCAACTCCTGTTTTTTTGTTGATATTTTCTTGTATTTTTTGATAATATTCTTTCTCAATTTTATCAAATTCTGATGTCGAAATTACTTTTCCTTTCGTTGGTTTTTGTAGTTTCAGCTTATCGTCAATCGAAATTGATTCTAACTTATAAGTTGTATATTGATTTTCATCTTTCAAAGAAGTTTTCTTCAATTCTAATAATAATCCTGGCAAACCATTGTATTCATCTGGTCCACATTTTGATTTTATCGAAGGAACATACCACGCTTCTATGTTGAAATTAGCGTCAACAGCTACTGCTTTTCGTACATCATAACCTTTTATTTTTTTGGATTCTCGCGTAATACTCCATTTATAAGTTGCAATGGAATCAGAGATATTATACAATTTGGAATCCATTTCTCTCATGATTATTTTTGAATTCGTATCGAAATCATAAAAGCTTTCCAAATCTTTAAAACCACCTAAAACTTTCATCGAATATTTTGGTCCTTGTGAATTATCAATTCGTTCTATTTCTTGTGAAAGACATTGATTTGCATCGACAGAAAGAGCAATATATTTTGGTTTCGAAAACATTTCCTCTCTTAATCTTTTCGATTCTGGATTCGGATCATTCAAATTAATAAAATTCCGTCTTTCATATTCTACTTTAAATTTTTCTTGACCAAAAACTGAAACTGAAAACAACAACAATAAGATATACTTCATTTTAATGCAATTAGAAATTTAAAGATAACAAAAAAAGCTTCACCATTTCTGATAAAGCTTTTTGATTAAATATCCCTCTTGTTTTTAGAAAACTCTTACCAACAATTCTTGTTCTATTTTATCGTGACAATTTTCTAATGCATTTTTCTCTGCTTTTCCTGCTTTCCAATGCGATGTACAATAAAATTCGTCTTTTTTCCATTCTAAATCATCTTTAAAAAATGATTTTATTTCCTTTACAGATTTAGATTCCCCCGCAACATAAGCAAATCGTTTTCCGTCTTTGCGCTTCGGAAATTTCTGATTTTTTGTCAAACTATATAAAGCTGTTCCGCTTCCTACATTTTGATTAACAATCCATTTAAATTCTAAATTTGCTTTCGTTTCAATTTGGTGAATATCATCTTCTGTTGGGACTTCCACACAAACAATTCCGTTTGTTTTAGCAGGAAGCGACTCTATAATTGCTGAAATTACAGGCAAGCCTGTTAAATCTGCAGCCAAGAAAATGAAATCTGTTTTTGGAGCCAAATCTTTCTTTTTTGACTTCATCGAAACTCCAATCATATCTCCAACTTTCGCCTCATTTGCCCAACGCGATCCTGGACCATTCAATCCATGATTTGCAATATCAATCACAATCACATTGTTTTTTGCATCAATATCGCGCAACGTATAGGTACGAGAAACTGGTTTAAATTTTTCTGATGGCGAAATCCATTTTTGATTCTCTTCATCATACTCAGCGTAGTGAATATCACGGATCCCAAGCGGTGGAAAAAGTAATTTACATGTTCCGCCCAACGTTGTATCCTTAAAAAAAGATACATCATCATTTTCCAAATGAACGCGAATAAGATGTGGTGTCACAAATTCTTTCTTTTTTAAGATGAACTTCTCCTTCGCAATTTTCACTTTATCTCCCATCAGATTATTTAGATTTATTCTAATTCTATGCGAATATAAAGTAAATTTAGATTGAATAAGAATAATAAAATGTTAAAGTAAAAAGTTATACTTTTTTTAATACGATTTTAATATGATAACTAAATAATTAACCTTAACTTTTACATATTAAAAATAACCTAAAAAACGAACAGAAAATGGAAAATACTTTATGCGAAATCTCGCTCGAACAAAGAACTCTTCCACTTGAAGGCGGATTTAATTGCAGAGATTTAGGTGGAATAATTAACACAAAAAATGAAGTCATTAGAAAAGGATTGTTAATTCGATCTGATGATTTAGCAAATTTGACAGATGATGATTTGGAGATTTTAAACGATTTTCCAATTCGAACAATTATTGATTTACGCACGACTTACGAACGTTTAAAAAATCAAGATCGCATTCCAAATAGTTGTAATCACGAAGTTCATTTGGATATTTCTTCTGGACATTTCGAAAATTTAGTGAAACAATTCAAAGCTGGAATTTCAAATCCGAAAGAATTTATGTGTAAAATCTACGAGGATTTTGTTTTAGATAAAACATGTCAAACGCAATACAAAAGCTTTTTTGATATTATTCAACATAAAAATAGAACGCCAATTTTATTTCATTGTACTGCAGGAAAAGATCGAACTGGATTTGCAACAGCAATGATTTTATCTGCTTTGAAAGTCGATTTAGATACAATTATGGATGATTACTTGGCTTCTAATATCTTTTTGGAACAAAAATATGCACACATCTTAAAGATCGATCCGAATTATAAATATCTAATTGATGTTTTACCTGAATATTTGGAAAGCTCTTATGAAGCGATTAATAAGAATTTTGGTTCAGTCGAAAATTATTTAACTGATATTTTAAAGGTTGATTTAGATTTGATGAAAGATTTATACATAAAAAAATAAGCGATCAATTGATCGCTTTATTTTTTATCTAAAATTTCATTCGTTGAATTCGAACAGCATTCAAAATTGCTAATAAAGCAACACCTACATCTGCAAAAACAGCTTCCCACATATTGGCAATTCCTTCTGCTCCAAGGAAAAGCACGATAATTTTAACGCCCATTGCTAAAATGATATTCTGAATCACAATCTTTTTTGTTTCACGACCAATTTTTATCGCCGTTGCAATTTTAGAAGGTTGATCGGTTTGGATTACAACATCTGCAGTTTCTATCGCAGCATCGCTTCCAAGTCCACCCATCGCAATTCCGACATCAGAAAGCGCTAGAACAGGCGCATCATTGATTCCATCACCTACGAAAGCCACCACTTGATTTTGATCTTTTTTCAATGCTTCAACTTTCTCTACTTTTCCTTCTGGTAACAATCCACCAAAAGCTTCATCAACACCAACTTCTTTTGCAACTTTTTGCGTAATGGTATTTTTATCTCCACTCAACATAATCGTTTTCGAAACACCTAAAGCTTTCATTTTCTGAATTGCTTGTTGCGCATCTTCCTTGATTTTATCAGCAATTGTAATATATCCTGCATATTTTTCATCAACTGCAACCACCACAATACTTTCTACAATATCATGAATTTCTTGTGGATATTGAATCGAGAAATGATCTAATAATTTAGTATTTCCAGCTAAAACTATTTTTCCATCAACTTTTCCTTTCAAACCTTTTCCAGAAATTTCTTCCACTTCTATCGCTTTCAATTCTGAAGGATGACTTGCCACAATCGCTTTCGCAATTGGATGCGTAGATTGCTTTTCTAAAGCCGAAACAAGATTTAAAAAATCGTTTTCAGGAAGATTAGTTTCAATTTTTTGAACTTCGAAAACGCCTTCCGTCATTGTTCCTGTTTTATCCATCACAACTGTGTTTACTTTCGCCATTAAATCTAAAAAGTTAGAACCTTTTACTAAAATTCCGTTGCGTGAAGCTGCTCCAATTCCACCAAAATAACCCAATGGAACCGAAATAACTAATGCACAAGGACAAGAAACAACCAAGAAAACTAAACCTCTGTATAACCAATCATTAAAATCGTAATTATCAACAAAGAAATAAGGAGTAATCACCAAAGCAGCCGCTAAAAAGAAAACAATTGGCGTATATATTTTTGCAAATTTTCGGATAAATAATTCAGTTGGAGCTTTGCGAGAAGCTGCATCTTGAACCATTTGTAAAATTTTTGCAATCGAACTATCTTCAAATTTTTTCGTCGTTTGAATTTCAATTACATTTTCAAGATTTAACATTCCTGCCAAAACAGTTTCTCCTATTTTATACGTTGAAGGTTTACTTTCTCCCGTCAAAGCCGCAGTATTAAAACTTCCTTTATCTGAAATCATAATTCCATCTAACGGAACTTTTTCCCCAACTTTTACCTGAATTGTTTCTCCAATTACCACATCTTGTGGTTTTATTGTTTCGAAATTACCATTTCGTAAAACATGCGCTGTGTCTGGACGAACATCTAATAAGGCTTTAATATTTCCTTTTGCCTTATTAACCGCCGCTTCTTGGAACATTTCGCCAATTGTATAAAACAACATTACCGCTACACCTTCTGGATATTCGCCAATAATGAAAGCACCTAAAGTCGCAATTCCCATCAACGAAAATTCATTGAAGAAATCTAGCTTTTTAGCTAATTTAAAGGCTTCTCCCCAAACAGGAAATGCTACTATAATATAAGAAATGCCAAACCATATCAAACGAATAATTTGATTATCAACAAACCAAGTTGGTTTTAAAACATATTGAACAAAAATTCCGGCAAAGAAAATAGCTAAACTGGCACCTAATAAAATTTTACTATTATTGTGTTCGTGGTCATGACCTTCGTGATTGTGATTATGAGTATCTTTATGTTCGTCATTTGACGTACTACAACAAGCTTTAGACATAATTAAAAATTTATATTTCAAAATTATAAAGTTGTTGCTGCAATCTGGTTGCAAAGTTTAGGATTTACATTGATCGCATATTCCTTTTAAGATAAAAGAAGATTGTTCGACTTCGAAATTTTTGGGTAGATTGATTTCTGGCAAATGAATATTTCTCAAACAAAACGTCTGATTACAATTGTTACAATGAAAATGAGCATGCGTAAACTCAGGCGTACATTTGCAACTCGACTCACAAAGCGCATATTTTATAGAACCCGTTCCGTCCTCTATGGAATGAATTAATTTATTTTCTTCAAACGTTTTTAATGTTCTATAAATCGTAACGCGATCTGCTTGATCCATCTCAATTTCTAAATCAGCTAAACTTAATGCAACGTCAGTTTTCATCAATTTATCTAAAACCAACAAACGCATCGCTGTTGGATTGATAGAACGATTCTGTAATGCTTTGTTTAAAATTTCTGTTTGCATTTTCTTCGATTTCGAATATAAAGTTACGAAAAAGTTAACTAAAGTTTAGTTAATAAAGTTTTTCCTTTTTTATTGCATCTAATTCTTTTTGCATTCGTTTCTTCCAATCTTTACCATTACGTTTTTCAAGATAAGGCTTTACAGTTTCTTCATATTTTAGTTCTAATTTATCATGTTTAAAATCTAAAACTCCAATATTTATATAATCTACTCCATATTTATTGTGAATACTGTCAATTTTAGCATAGGTTTCAGAACTAAATTCTGGTAAAGGAAATCCTCCTGAATGAAGAAAAATAATTTTATCATTTTTAATATCTTCTTTTGCTCTTTCTATGTATTCTTTTTCTTCCTTTTTTAATTTAATTATGTCATTTATAAATACTCCAATTATAATCATAAAAAAAACTGAAGTTAAAACTAAATTAACATTAATCAACTTACTGTATTTAAACAAACTAATTAAACTTGAGAAAATAATTATTCCAATAAGAATGTAAATAATTTCATGATATTCGGTTTGATAATAAATATCCCAAAAAGTATAATTTGAAGAACTATGTATCCAACAAAAATTTATTATTGGAAATAAAAGTATTAATCCAATAACGATTAAATTAAAAACAATTAACTTTTTATTCACTATTTCACTGTTATTTCATCTACAAAAATATACGACTTTCCTTGAAAAGGTTCTGCTAAATGACCTTTTGGGAAAGCACCATAATTTGTTGCTTTTACTTTGATGTAACGTGCTTTTTCTTCTTTAAACTGAATTTTCCATGAATCAGAAAACACGTTATTATCAAATGCATCAACTTGTTTTTCTAACATTCCAACCAATTTAAAATTCTGATTATCTTTCGATGTATAGACTTCTAATTTTGTAGGTAAGACAATCCAAGAACGAGAATCTTGCAAGAAATTCATGACAACCGAAGAAACGGATTTCGTTTTTTTCATGTCAACAATTGCATCAAAATTTTGATCATATCCACCTGCATGATATTGCGGTGTGTAGGTAGAATTCAACTGAATTGTATAATCATTTGGTTTCTTAGTAAATGTTCCAGAAATTGTTTTACTTTTCTTTCCATTCACTTCCACAAAAGAAGAAATTGTAGTTGTTTCTTTGATTGAAATTGGTTTTTTATAGATTTCAGCTTTTTTACCATTCACAGAAACATAAATTTTCGCATTTGGTTCAGAAGATTTTACTTCAACATTCATTTTATTTTGAAATGATCTGTCTTCAGCAATCAAAACTGGAACCGTTACAATTTTTTCACTTTCAGAAATAGGTTTAACCTCTCTATCTTTCAAGAATTCAAATCCTAAAAATTGATTTTCTTTGTAATTATTTTTCGTGATTATACGCTTCGTTCCATCTTCTAGATTAATCGTGATTTCATCAAAATACGGCTCAACAGTCGTCCACATTCCCGAACCTGGCGTAACGCTATAAATTCCCATCGAAGCCAAAACGTACCACGCGCTCATCTGCCCACAATCTTCATTTCCAATCAATCCATCTGGCGAGTTTTTGTAATGTTCATTCAAAATTTTATGAACCAATTCTTTTGTTTTTTCTGGCTTATCAATGTAATTGTACAAAAAAGCCACGTGATGACTTGGCTCATTTCCTTGCGCATATTGCCCAATAAGTCCCGTAACATCCACTTGCTCTCGACCTGTTGTTTCTGATGGTGCATTAAATAATTCATCTAATTTTGCATCAAAACCATCTTTTCCACCATAAAAATCAATCATTCCATTAATATCTTGCGGTGCAAAAAACGTGTATTGCCAACCATTCGCCTCTGTGTAATTATTGTTTACTTCACGCGGATCAAAAGGCTTTAGCCAACCTCCATTTTTCTTTGGCTGAATAAATTTTGTCTCATGATTGAATAAATTCTTCCAATATTGAGAACGTTCGATAAAGTAATTATAATCGTCGTGTTTATTTAAAATCAATGCCATTTGCGCAATACACCAATCATCGTACGCATATTCTAATGTTTTAGAAACTGATTCATGTTCATCGTCAATCGAAATAAATCCGTTTTGTTTGTAAGCTTTCAATCCCAAATGATCTAACATTGCCGAATGTTTTGCTGCTTCATAAGCTTTCTCATAATCAAAGCCTTTGAAACCTTTTACCATTGCATCAGCAATCACAGAAACCGAGTGATAACCAATCATACAATAGGTTTCGTTACTTGCTAATTCCCAAACAGGTAAACGTCCACCTTGTTCGTAATGCTTGATAAATGTGTTAATAAAATCAATCGTTCTTCTCTTCTCAATCAACGTATACAAAGGATGCGCCGCACGAAAAGTATCCCAAAGCGAGAAAACCGAATAATAATCGAAGTTATTTGCCAAATGAATTTGATCGTCCATTCCACGATAATTTCCATTCAAATCTTGCGAAATATTTGGTTGCATCATCGTGTGATACATCGCTGTATAAAAAATAGTTAGTTTATTCTTATCTGAAGATTTCACTTCAATCTTCGATAATTCTTTGTCCCAAGCTTTTTCAGCAGCGGCTTTCGTTTTAGAAAAATCAAAAGTTGTTAATTCTTTGCTATTAACATCCGTTCCATTATATCCAGTTGTAGATAAGGTCACTTTTACCATAATCTTCTCACCTTTCTTTACCTTTTTACCAAAAGCCAAGGCAATTTCATTTCCTTTGAATGTTTTAGATGTAATATTTCCGTCTTTTGAAGCAGTTAATTTCATCGGAACATTAAATTCTATTTTGGCAAAAATCTTTTGATTCTTCGCCCACTCTTCCGAATTTCTGTAAACATAAAGTGTTTTAGCGTCTACAATTTTCACTTCTCCATCAACTAATTTATCACGATGATTAAGATCTAAAATGATCTTTGCATCACCTGCTTTATTAAAAGTATACTCATGCAAACCAACGCGAGTTGTCGTTGTTAATCGGACATTGACATTATATTTATCTAACAAAACTTGATAATATCCTGCTGTAGCTTTTTCATTTTTATGCGAAAATTTAGAACCATAATCAGCTTGAATAAATCCTTTCTGATTAAGCGTTGGCATCAACATAATGTCACCATAATCAGAAACTCCAGTTCCATTTAGATGTGTATGTGAAAAACCATAAATAAAATCATCTGAATAATGATAACCACCACAACCATCCCAACTTCCATCAATTCGAGTATCTGGAGAAAGTTGAACCATTCCGAATGGTAAAGTCGCTCCAGGAAATGTATGTCCATGTCCACCTGTTCCAATAAACGGATTAACATATTGTGCATAATTATTTTTCTGAGCAAAAATTAATGATGAAAACATCATCAGAATAAATGATAGTAAAGTTGATCTCATTAGTTTTTAGTGTTTTGATTGACAGAAATTCTGTTATACAATAATATGGATTATATTTGTTTTAACACAATTTAGAAATCGATTAACACATGAGTAATAGAAGAAATTTCATAAAAAATCTTGGAGCTTTAGGCTTACTTTTAGGTACAACAAAACTTGATCTTAATGCGCAAACTACATCTAAAAGATCAACTACTTCAACAAAAATCAATAAACCAATTGTTCTTTCTACTTGGCGTTTTGGAATTGAAGCTAATGCCGAAGCTTGGAAAGTTTTAGGTAATAATGGAACAGCTTTAGATGCTGTAGAGCAAGGCGTAAAATTGGTCGAAGCTGATCCAAATGAACGAAGTGTTGGTTATGGTGGACGTCCTGATCGCGATGGAAAAGTAACTTTAGATACATGTATTATGGACGATCAAGCAAATATTGGTTCTGTTGCTAGTTTAGAGTATATCAAACATCCAATTTCTGTTGCGCGAAAGGTAATGGAAGATACACCACACGTGATGTTAGTTGGAAATGGTGCACTTCAATTTGCGTTGGAAAAAGGCTTCAAAAAAGAGAATTTATTAACTGATGTTTCCGAAAAAGAGTGGAAAGAATGGTTGAAAGATACTAATTATCAGATGCCTATCAATATCGAAAATCATGATACAATTGGAATGATTGCCTTAGATTCCTATGGAAATCTTTCTGGAGCTTGTACTACGAGCGGAATGGCGTACAAAATGCACGGACGTGTTGGTGATTCACCAATTATCGGCGCAGGTTTATATGTTGATAACGAAATTGGTGCAGCAACCGCTACTGGTCATGGTGAAGAAGTGATTCGTATTGCGGGAAGTCATTTGGTTGTGGAGTTGATGCGTCAAGGTTATTCGCCAGAAAATGCATGTAAGGAGGCTGTTCATCGAATCATTAAATTAACAAAATCGCGTAAAAAAGATTTATCGGCGATTCAAGTTGGTTTTATTGCAATTAACAAACAAGGCGAATATGGTTCATATTGTATTCATCCTGGCTTTAACTTTGCGGTTTATGATGAAACTGGAAATCGTTTAATTGACGGAAAATCTATTACAAAATGAAAAAAATAGAAATTGCTTGCTTTAATTTAGAATCAGCTTTAGTTGCAGCAAAATCAAATGCAGATAGAATCGAGTTATGTGCTGATGTTTCAACAGGCGGAATTACACCTAGTTTTGAAGATATCAAAACATTAAGAAAAGAAACAGATAAAGAAATTATGGTGATGATTCGCCCTCGTGATGGAGACTTTTGTTATTCTGATGAAGAATTTGAACAAATGAAATCTGAAATCATCATGATTAAAAATTTTAGAATTGATGGTTTTGTTTTTGGAATTTTGAATGAAGATAACGAAATCGATTTTGAACGAAATCATGAATTAATTGAACTTGCAAAACCTTTTCCTTGTACTTTTCATCGCGCTTTTGACAGAACTTCTGATGCCGAAAATTCACTTCAAATCGTGATTGATTTAGGATTCAAAACTATTTTAACTTCTGGTTTAGATAGTAATGTTTATGATGGAAAACGTGAATTAAAAAACCTTGTTAAAAAAGCAGAAAATCAAATCACAATTATGCCTGGAGGTGGTTTGCGCTCAACAAATATTGAAGAAATTGATTCATATACAAACGCTACTTACTTTCATTCATCAGCGATGATTGATGATTCTGGAATTGCTAATTTAGAAGAAATCAATCGATTAAAAAGTATGATAAATTCTGAAAAATAAAAATAGTAACTTTGGACTATGCTTTGGGAAAATATAATTGGACAACAGGAGATTAAAAACAAGCTTCAACAATCTATAAAAGATGGTCGTATAAGTCATGCTCAGCTTTTTTCTGGTCCAGAAGGTTCGGGAACTTTGGCTTTGGCAATTGCTTATGCACGTGAAGTTTTGTGTGGTTTGAATAACGAACAATGCAATCTGAAAGTTGATAAATTACAACATCCCGATTTACATTTTTCTTTTCCTTATTCAGCAACAGAAAGTGTAAAAAAGCCACTTGCTAAGTATTTATTAAACGATTGGCGAACTTTTGTAGACGAAAATGTCTATGGAAATTTAACGGATTGGATGTCTCATCTTGGTATTGAGAAAAAACAAGGCGTTATTCCTGTTGATGAAGCGGATGAAATCGTCAAAACATTAGCGCTAAATAGTTACGAAGGAGGCTATAAAATCATGATTATTTGGCAAGCTGAGGAAATGACTACTGCAGCTGCAAATAAATTGTTGAAAATAATTGAAGAACCGCCTCAAAAAACACTTTTTTTATTGGTAACAGAACGTGAAGATTTGATTCTACAAACTATTACTTCTCGTTGTCAATTGGTTAAAATTCCTCGTTTATCGCAATCGGATATAAAGAATTATCTAATTGAGAAGAAAAATATTAATCCAGAAAAAGCGCAACATATCGCTTTTTTATCGCAAGGAAATGTACGAGAAGCGTTGCATCAATTGAATGATGACGAACATTTAATCGATAAGTATTTTGTGACTTGGGTTCGAAAAGCCTTTATGGCAGCCAAAACGCCAACCGTTTTAAAAGATTTGATTGATTGGTCGAATCAAATTGCAAGTTGGTCGAGAAGTGAACAAAAAGATTTTTTGAATTATTGTTCAGAGATTTTTCGTCAAGCTTTGTTAAAAACGTATCAATCTGATGATTTAGTTTTTTTACAAATTAATGCAGAAGGTTTTAAATGGCAAGGTTTTGCGCCTTTTATACATGGAGCTAATATCGAAGATATTTTAAATGAAATTAATGAAGCGTCGTATCATATCGAGCGAAATGGTAATTCTAAAATTATACTTTTAGATTTATCTATCAAGTTAACTCGCTATTTACATCGAAAAACAGCATAAAAAAACCACTTATCTAATAAGTGGTTTCTTTATATGATCTGAATGTTATTTCAAATTATTTTGCTGGAGCTTCAGTAGCTGGAGCTACTTCCTTAGCTGCACCTTCAACTTTAGTTGCTAAAGAATCAGTTTTTTCTACTAAAGAATCAGTTTTAGCTGCTAAAGAATCAGTTTGAGCTGCTAAAGAGTCAGTTTGAGTTGCTAAAGAGTCAGTTGTATTTTCTACTGCTTCTTCTGCTTTTTTCTCACCACAAGATACTGCTCCTAAAGATAAAGCTGCTACTGCAACTACTGCGAAAAATTTTTTCATTGTTTTATTGTTTTAATTATTAATAATTTTCGATTAATTTTCTTTGACAAATGTATTTCGAAACGTAAACAACAGCATGTAAAATCAATGTAATATAATTGTATTAATCAATTCTCAATAAATAAAATTTAAACTATTGATTTTTAATCAATTATAAATAGTTTTACAATTTTTGAATATTTTTTGTAAAAAACATTGTGTCAATTATTTATCTAATGAAGACAGTTAAATTTAAAAATTAATTGATTTTGATTAATTTTTGATCCTAAATCATTTAATCTTTATTCTAAAAAATTAATTATTTATACATTTGTATAAATTTAATAAAAGTATGCTAGTAGTTTCTTACATTCAAGAAAACAAAGATCGTGTAATTGAAGGACTTAAAAAACGTAACTTCAAACAATTAGATCTTGTTGATGAAGTTTTAAATGTGGATGAACTTCGTCGTAAAACACAATTTGAATTAGATAATGTATTAGCTGAATCCAACAAATTAGCAAAAGAAATTGGTAATTTGTTTAAAGATGGAAGATCGGAAGAGGCTAATGAATTAAAAAACAAAACGGTTGATTTAAAAACTCAATCAAAAGAGTTACAAGATTTATTATCGTCTTACGAAACATCCGTTAAAGATATTTTGTATCAAATCCCGAATATTCCGAACGAAATCGTAAAAGCAGGAAAAGATGCTGATGATAATGAAATCGTTTTTGAACACGGAGATGCAACTGCAAAACCAAACAATTTGCCACACTGGGAAGTTGCTAAGAAATTTAACATCATTGATTTTGAATTAGGTGTTAAAATTACCGGAGCTGGTTTCCCTGTTTACAAAGGAAAAGGTGCTCGTTTGCAACGTGCTTTAACACAATTTTTCTTAGATAAAAATTCTGATGCTGGCTATACAGAAATTGTTCCTCCCTTCGTTGTGAATGAGGCTTCTGGTTATGGAACTGGACAGTTACCAGACAAAGAAGGACAAATGTATTATATTGGAGAAGATGATTTGTACTTGATTCCTACTGCGGAAGTTCCTGTGACGAATATTTACCGTGATACAATTGTAAAAGCAGAAGATTTACCAATTACGTTGACTGCATAT
Organism: Empedobacter sp. ULE_I140; assembly: GCF_053482575.1. Lineage (NCBI taxonomy): Bacteria > Pseudomonadati > Bacteroidota > Flavobacteriia > Flavobacteriales > Weeksellaceae > Empedobacter > Empedobacter sp. ULE_I140. The sequence goes on from NZ_JBQMTX010000001.1 coordinate 116,320, forward strand.
TCACCATGTTTCCGTCGTGAAGCGGGTTCTTATGGAAAAGATGTTAGAGGATTAAATCGTTTACACCAATTTGAGAAAGTTGAGATTGTACGTATCGAAAAACCAGAAAATTCTTACGCTGCTTTAGACGGAATGATTGAGCACGTAAAAGGAATTTTAGAAGATTTAGAATTACCATACCGTATTTTAAGACTTTGTGGTGGTGATACAGGATTTACATCTGCAATTACATACGATTTTGAAGTTTTCTCTGAAGCGCAAGAAAAATGGTTAGAAGTTTCATCTGTATCTAATTTTGAGACTTTCCAAGCGAATCGTTTGAAATTACGTTACAAAGATGAAAACGGAACTCAATTAGCACATAGTTTAAATGGTTCTGCTTTGGCTTTACCACGTATTTTAGCCTCAATTTTAGAGAATCACCAACAAGCTGATGGAACAGTAAAAATTCCGAAAGCGTTGCAACCTTATACTCGTTTTGAGATTTTAGATTAATCAATAATCTGTCAGATAAATAAAAGCTCGAGAATTTCTCGAGCTTTTTTATGTTATTAAAATTGAAACTAAATCAGGTGTTTCAATTCTTTTTTCAAACTATCTTCCCAAGTCGGAATATCAAATTGATAAACTTCTTTTATTTTCGATTTATCCAATAAACTATACGCAGGACGTTTCGCTTTTGTCGGATAAGCTGAAGTTGGAACAGGATTAATTTCGATTGTTGAATTAGACAATTCTTTAATTTTTTGCGCAAATTCAAACCAAGAACATTTTCCTTCATTCGAATAATTAAAAATTCCATAGGTTAAATCATCTTTCAAAATAATCGTTAAGATTACATCAGCCAAATCAATTGCATTTGTTGGCGAACCAATTTGATCTGCTACAACAGAGATCGAATCTTTGTCATTAAACAACCTAAGCATCGTTTTAACGAAATTATTTCCAAATCGAGAATAAACCCAAGCTGTGCGTAAAATAATCGTTTTAGAATTGTTTTCTAATGCTAAATTTTCGCCATCTAATTTTGTTTGACCATACACCCCTATAGGATTTGTTTGATCTGTTTCTAGACGAGGTTGAGCTTCAGTTCCATCAAATACATAATCTGTCGAAACGTGAATAAAAGGAATTCCTTTTTGATTCGTGATTTTTGCTAAAAATTCTGTTGCTTTTGCGTTTACTAAATAAGCATTCTCTTGATCATCTTCAGCTTTATCAACCGCTGTATAAGCTGCACAATTGACAACAAAATCGAATGATTTATCTTCGAAATAATGATTAATTAATTCTTCATTCGTAATATCTAATTCATTTCGAGTGACAAAAAAACATTCAATTTCCTTGTAGTTTTTTGATTGCTCTAAAATCGATTGACCTAACTGACCATTCGCTCCGGTAACTAAAATTCTTTTCATATATAAAAAAAGCCACTAAAATAGTGGCTTGAAGGTATTATTAATATCTTAAAATTATAATCCTAATTCTTTTTTAACGTCATTTAATAAGTCGTATCCTCCAGCTTTGTAAACTAAAACACCTGCAGGTAAAACATATTTAACTCCTTTTTTTGCAGCAGCAGCATTAATTGCATCCATTACTCTTTTCTCGATTGGATCCATTAAAGCTTTCTCTTTTGCTTGCATTTCATCTTGAGCAGCTTTTGCATACGTTTCGTATTTCTTTTGCATTTCTTGCTCTTTCTCTTGGTATTTGTTCGCTGCAATTAATTTTTGAGCCTCTTCTTGAGATTTACCAGCTAAATCTTTTTGAGCAGTTTCCATAAAAGTTTTATAGTCTGCTTGTAATTTTGCGATAGCATCTTCGTGTTTTTTACCTAATGCTTGTAAATCAGCCTCTGCTTTTTTGTAAGCTGGCATTGATTCAATTACTGCTTGCGTATCAATATGTGCAATTTCTTGAGCGAAAGATAAAACGCTTCCGAAAACCATCATTGTAAATACTGCTATCAATCTAATTTGTTTCATTTCTAGTCTAATTTGTTTTTTAAAATTTATTTTCTTGTTTTATTGCTACTATTACTAGTTTTATTATTTCCAGAAGTTGATGTTTTTGAATTATTTGGTTTCAACTCTGGTCTTAAAGTCATTAATACTTCTCTACTTATGTCAAACTTTGGATCTGTATAAATCATGATTAAATCACTTCCTTTATCAAATACAAAACCATATCCTCTTTTATCTGCAACTTCTTTTGTCGCATTATAAATTTGATCTTGTAAAGGCTTTACCATTGATCTTCTCAGATTAACTAAATCACCATTTGGTCCATAACGTTTATCTTGCAAAATTCTTACAGCCGCTACTTCATCAGCTAGCTTTTTCTCTTGCTCTTTCACCTGTTCTGCCGTTAATAAAATCTTTTCGGCTTCGAATTCGGCTTGTAATTTAGCTAAATTTTCTTGTTTTTGCTCAATTTCTTTTTGCCAAGACTCTGTTTGAGATTTTAATTTGTTTTGAGACGATGTATATTCTGGTAAATTTTCTAAAATATACTGACTGTCTACATAACAAAATCTTTGCGCAAAAGAGAAACTTGCTAATCCAAAGAACAACGCTATAAAACTAATCCATTTTTTCATATTTGTGGTGTGTTAATTCTAAAATTATGCCAAAATGTTCTAAGCAAATTTATTCAATTTATTAGAATTGTTGTCCAATAATAAAGTGAGTTTGCCATCCTGAGCGTTCTGTTTGTCCAAATCCTTTATCAAATCCATATCCGAAATCGAATCCTAATAAACCAAATGCTGGCATGTAAATACGAACACCTGCCCCTGCAGAACGTTTTAATTCAAACGGTTTAAATTCACTTGTATTGTTCCAAACGTTACCTCCTTCCGCAAAAGTTAATGCATAAATTTTAGCTGTTTGGCTCATTGTGATTGGATAACGCAATTCTAATGAATATTTATTATAAATCGTACCACCTCCTTCTGGCGTAATATCTCCTGTTTGTCCACCAGAATTTGTTGCATCTTCGTAACCTCTTAATGAAATAATCTCACGTCCATCGAAACGATTTTGTGTAAGACCTGTTCCTCCTAAGTAAAAACGTTCGAAAGGAATTGTTCCAATTTTACGGTTATATGTTCCTAAAACTCCAAACTCTCCACCGGCTTTTAAAACTAATTTACCAGTTAATTCTTTGTAGAAATATGCTTTAGCTTTGAATTTATAATATTCTAACCATTTGAATTTTTCTACATCAGACATGTTTGTATAGTCTTTGTTATTAAAAGCTGAATAAGGAAATGTTGTCGTAAACGATAAACTAATTTCTGATCCTGATTGTGGGAAAATAGGGTCTGGTCCAGCAGAATTACGTGTTAAACCTAATGTGTAGTTTAAGTTGTTTGACGAACCATTTTCATATTGCATATTACCAACAGACATCGCATAATTATCGAAGTTATATAACTGATAAGAAATTGAGTTTGATAAACGGAAATAATCATCTGGCCAAGTTAATAACTTAGTTAACCCAACTGAAGCTCCTAAGATATCCAATTTCGCTTTTTCTCCATAATTATCACGGTAATCATATTGCGAATAATAAAAAGACGTTGATAAAGCTGTAGGGCGTTTTCCTCCAATCCAAGGTTCAACAAATGATAAACTATAATTTTTATATCCGTTACCAGCTTGTGCTCTTAATGATAATTGTTGTCCATCTCCCATTGGAATTGGTTTCCAAGCTTTTTTATTGAAAAAATTCTTTAATGAGAAATTCCCGAAAGTTAATCCTAATGTACCAATGAAAGTCCCTGCACCATATCCTCCTTGTAATTCTACTTGAGAAGATGATTTTGGCGCAACTTTCCACTCCACATCAACTGTATTATTATCTTGATTTGGTTGAATATCTGGAACTATTTGCGTTGGTTCTAAGTATCCCAAAGAAGCTAACTCCATCATCGTACGCTTAATGTCCGATTTAGAGAATAAATCTCCTGGTTTAGTTCTTAACTCACGGTATAAAATATGATCGTGTGCTTCTGTATTACCGTTAATCGTTACTTTATTAAGTGTAGCTTGTGTACCTTCGAAAACTTTAATTTCAAGATCGATTGTATCATTTTTTACACTTTTTTCTACAGGAATAGCACGAGCAAACAAATACCCTCTATCCATATATAACGTAGAAATATCATCGTCTTTTTCTGATCCAGAAATCTTTTTGTTGATACCTACTGCGTCATAATGATCTCCTGTTTTGTAACCAAAAATTCGCTGTAACTGTTCAGAAGTATAAATTGAGTTTCCAGAAAACGTTACATCTCCTAAGAAATATGGTTTCCCTTCGTTAACTTTAATTTTAACTAATAAGTTTTTATCATCAACTTTTTCGATGTTGTATGACTCAACTTTAGCATCTCTAAAACCAACAGATTTGTACTCATCAACCAAAGTTTTTAAATCTTCCTGGAATTTTTCAGGAATCATTTTAGATGATTTGAAGATATTAATCGATTTCTGTTTGGTATTTTTCATCCCTTTTTTACGTAAACGAGCAGCAGTTAAGTTTTCATTTCCTTCGAAAATGATTTTCTTGATCTTTACACGCTCTCCACGATTAACATTCAATGTAATGTTTTCTTCGTCTTCTTTACCAGCAATTGGTTGACGTTCTACATTAATTGTTGTATTAGGATAACCTTTTCCAGTATAATAATCTTTGATTTTATTATTTGTCGTATTGATCAAACTTTGTGTAATCTTAACGCCTGGATTTAATTTATTTTGTTTGATTAAATCTTCGCGTTGCGATTTCTTCACACCGTTAATCTTTATTTCTCCTAAACTAGGAACTGAAACCAAGGCAAGCTCTAATGTTACTTCGTTACCTTCTATTTTATCTACATACAAGTCGATGTCAGAGAAAATATTAGATCTCCATAATTTTTTTACAGCATTATTTACCTTCGTACCTGGTAATTCTATCTCCTCACCGATAGCAAAACCTGCATAACGGATAATTTGATTCTTAGAATATTTAGAGTCACCTGTTACAACGATATCTTTCAATTTGAAAGTTCGTGCATTGGTATAATCTAAGACAAAATTATCTTGTTGTGTTGAATCAATGGTTTTCGTAGAATCTACGACTTGCGCTTGTGCCATGTAAGCTCCAAGCATACACATTGTCCAAAAAATTTTCTTCATAATCCTCTATTTCAGTTCGATTAGTTCGTTAGTTGCTCGCTTATTTTACCAAATCTACGTTCTCGATTCTGGTAATTTAAAATTGCTTTATAAAATTCTTTCTCGTTAAAATCAGGCCACAAAACCTCTGTAAAATATAATTCTGCGTAAGCAATTTGCCACAACAAGAAATTACTAATTCTGGTTTCGCCACTTGTTCTAATCATAAGATCTACCATAGGTAAATCGTGTGTATATAAGTTTTGATGAACTAATTCTTCATTAAAATCATTGTCGGATATTTCTCCGTGTTTATATTTTTGCGCAATAGATTTCATCGCATGTAATAGTTCTTCTTTCGAACCATAACTTAATGCTAATGTCAAAACACAAGCTGTGTTGTCTTTTGTTTTATCCATTGCTTGAGTCAAATCTTTGAATGCTTTTTTGGGTAATTTTGATAAATCTCCAATCATATTCAAGCGAACTCCATTTTTGTGTAATTCATTTATTTCGTCCTTAATTGCAGAACTTAATAAAGTCATTAAAACATTGACTTCTAATTTTGGACGGTTCCAATTTTCAGTAGAAAATGCGTAAAGTGTAAGATATTTTATACCTAATTTTCGACAAGTTTCAATTGAAGATCGTACAGCTCCCAAAGCACTTTTATGTCCAAAAGTTCTTTCTTTACCATTCTTCTTTGCCCATCTACCATTGCCATCCATTATGATTGCAACGTGATTAGGTATATTGTTTTTATCTATTTGTTCTACTAAACTAGTTTCCATTCTTTTTTTAATCGCAATAACATGCAGGTCTTCCAAAACTATAGGTTAAGGAAATTCCTGTTATAACATACCAAGATAGATTTCCGTAATTTTTTTTGTCATAAAAATCTTTTAAAGGTTGTGAAAGAGTTGGATCATTTTTGTATTTATCATACTCTATCTTTTTAGCCTCTATAAATCTATCTGTAAATTTTCCAGTGTTATAATCTAAATAATCAACATTTGTATATCGAACACCTGTCTCAAATGATAAAATCCAATTGTAATTGAATCTTACTTTATATCCAACTCCAAAAGGAATTGTTAAATCGGTATTATATTTTGTTTTTTCGATAATCACGTTGTTTGTTCCATCGTAATCATATTCTTTTCCTTTTGCAGAAAAAGCTCCAACTCCTACAAAAATATAAGGTGATTGCGCTTTTTCTTGATCATCATTGATGTTAAAGAAATTATACTCAAACATCAAAGATCCTTCTACAATATTATTTCGAAAATTTTTATTTCTTTTTAATTTATAATATTCTTTCGAACGATGATCACTTGCTCCAACTTTTGAATAAGATATATTTGCTCTAAAACCCATTTGTGGATTTATATTAAAACGATATAATCCTCCTATTGAAATTGGTAAATATATTTTACCTCCTGCTTCAGTTTTAGTAGGAAATGGATTGATATAACTGGCTTTACCAACATCTCCAATCACATTTGCTCCACCAGCAAAAATTCCGAGTTCATGTCTTTGCGCAAAAGTTAATTGCGAAAAACATAATATAAAAACAAACAAAAATAATCTCCTCATAAGTTGTGTTATTTTTTCGGCTTTTGCTTTTTATCTTCTTTTAAATTCGAACAAATATAAACAAAAGTCAATTCAACGTAACTGATTTAACAAAAATTAAGAAGTTTTATTGTAAATTTTAATTCCTTTTATCTGAACCCCAAAGCATTTTTTCTCTCAAAGTTGTGAAATAAGTCGCGTCAATAGCTTCAACGATTAAGATTTTGAAGTCAGCTTTTTGTATTGTCAATTCGACGTCAGTTGTTAAAGGAAAGTTACGAGAATCTAACGAAAGGAAATATTCATTAGCTCTACTGCGTATTTTTAAGTCAATTTTTTCGTTTTCTGACACAACTAATGGACGCACATTTAGATTATGTGGCGCAACAGGTGTAATGACAAAATTTTGATTAGACGGATGAACAATTGGTCCACCACAACTTAACGAATATCCTGTAGAACCTGTTGGCGTAGAAATAATCAAACCATCAGACCAAAAAGAATTTAAAAATTCATTGTTTAAATAAGCATCAACCGTAATCATACTCGTTGTTTCACGGCGAACTACAGTCACTTCGTTAATCGCAAAATTATTTTCAATTTCTACACCATCACTTCTTTTAACGGTTAATAAAGTTCGTGGAATAATGTTATAATCATCATTGAAAAAACTATCCATTTGCTCCAATAACACACTTTTATTAATTGTTGCTAAAAAGCCTAAACGTCCCGTATTTACACCAATAATTGGAATATTAGAATCCCTAACAATTGTAGTTGCTGATAAAATTGTTCCGTCTCCACCAAAACTGAATAAGAATTTAACCGATTTGTCTAAATCATCATGAGAAGTATAGGTTTCTACATTATCAGTATCAAAATCAGTTGTTTCTTTTAAGATTTGAAGAAAATTTTGCTCAACACAAAAAGCAATTTCGTTCTGAATTAAATAATTAATAAATGGTGGAATAATATCCGTTAAAGACGTACTTGTTTTTTGTCCAAAAAGTGCAACTTTTATCATTAGGTATTCATGTATTTTAACAATTGTGCATAACGACTTTGCAGAAGTTCTTGTTTTTCGTCGTTATAAAATTTTTGAATCACTTGATATCCATATCGCTCAAATGTTTCACCAATTGTTAACAAGTTTGATGAACTAAATTTCAGCAAAACATAAACGCTATCTTCTTTATTTCCAACAATCATCATTCCCAATATTTTTCCGTTATTCACTTCTATAATATTAGAAATCGCCGTCATCGACAAGTCTTTTTCCGCAATCGAAACTAACATCGAAACGCCTTGTGCAGCGACAAAAGGGAAATTTGCAAACGTGTTGATAATATCCGTTTCCGTAATAAAACCAACATAACGCAATTGTTCATTAATAATCGGTAAGATATTCGCCTGATTCGTATACATCATCTGAATTGCATCTAAAAGCGTACTCGATTCAGAAAGATAAAAACTCTCCAAATACGAAGTATAATCTACTTTTTCATCATCAATTGATAATTCAATCAAATCTTCTTCCGAGATATTTCCAACAAAATCCAACCCTTTAAACAAAGGTAAATGCGTCAATTTATTCTCTTGCACAACTTCTAAAAGCTGACTTGGAGAAGAATTAACTTTCCCTGGTTTTATCTCATTCGATAGATATTCGGTGATATACATGGCACAAATTTATATATTTTAATACATTAATTCTCTATTTTTAATGCTAATTCGGTTAAAATCATTGATTATTAATTGAAATTTAACCAATTTATTCTAAATTATTTAGTCAAAATATATTCCAAAAACTACTATTAATCAAAAAATAATGTGATTTACAATTTTTTAAAACAAAACTCTTCCTCAAATTAAAAAAAGAATGGCTTAAATTTTGTAACTTTGCAGTACCAATTTTAGCATTGAATGAAGAACCCATTATTTTATGCCAAAATCTTACTTTTTGGCGAATATGGAATTATTGAAAACTCGAAAGGATTAACAATTCCTTATAATTTTTACCAAGGTGCATTAAAATTTGAGCCTTCTGAAATTGCAGAAGAGTCAAATGCTCACTTGAAAAATTATGCGAAATTTTTAGAAGAGAATTTTGCAGATACTTTTGATACAAAATCTTTTTCGGAAGATGTTGCAAACGGAATGTACTTCGATTCTAACATTCCTCAAGGATATGGTGTAGGTAGTTCTGGCGCTTTGGTTGCAGCTATTTATGACAAATATGCCTTGAATAAAATTGATATCAATCAAAATCTAAACAAAGAAAAAATTAGCAAATTAAAAGCTCTTTTCGGAAATTTAGAATCTCATTTTCATGGAAAAAGTTCTGGAATTGATCCTTTGATTTGTTACATGAATATTCCTTTATTAATTCAATCAAAAGATGATATCTCGACAATTGGTTTACCTTCTGCAAACGTAGACGGAAAAGGAGCTGTTTTCTTAATCAATTCGGGTACACCAGGAGAAACGGCGCCAATGATTCATATTTTCTTCGAAAAAATGAAAAAAGAGGGTTTTCGTAAAACATTGAAAGAAGAATTTATTAAATACAACAACGCATGTATCGAAAACTTTGTGAAAGGTGAATACAATCCACTTTTTTCAAATCTTCAAAAATTGTCAGCTTGGGGTTATGAGCATTTCAGACCAATGATTCCTCAAAAACTGGTGAATGCATGGAAAACTGGAATTGATACAGATACGTATTACCTAAAACTTTGTGGTTCTGGCGGAGGCGGTTATGTTCTTGGTTTTACACAAGATTATGACAAAGCGAAAAGCTACTTAAAAGACTTCCAGACCGAAGTTATTTACAAATTCTAAAAAATAATTTATAAAAATATAATCAATGAACGTTCAGAAAATAATCTTAAAAGTTTTTGCATTATTTTCTGTTGTTCGTGGCTATAATTTAATTGTGTTAATATTGGCACAATACCTTGCTGCACTTTTTATTTTTGCGCCAGAAGTTGGTCATCGTCAATTGTTGACAAATCCAAAGTTGGACGGGCTTATTCTTTGTTCGATACTTTGTGTGGCCGCGGGATATATCATCAATAATTTTTACGATTTAGAAAAAGACGAACTCAAACGTCCTTTACAAGTTTATCTTCAGAAACAAGTTTCGCAAGGTTTCAAACTAACTGTTTACATTGTTCTGAATGCTTTAGCATTGATTATTGCAGCCTTAATTTCGTGGAAGGTTTTCATTTTCTTTTTGATTTATCAATTTCTAGTTTGGTTTTATAGCCACAAAATCAATCGATTTGCATTGATCAAAAACTTTTATTTGGTTATTATTCGTGTCATGCCATTTTTCGCCTTATTGGTTTATTTTGATCATTTCACGTTCAATTTGGCTTTACATGCTACTTTTTTGAGTATTTTATTATTGATTACTGATATTGTAAAAGATTTGAGTTCTCAAAAAGCAGATTTGATTTATAATTATGATTCAATTCCAATCAAATATGGAATAGATTTTACAAAAGTTTTGATTTCATGTTTAATTATTACAGAATTAATCATTGGAATTATTATCATTATGAAAAATGATGTTGGCGCGATGAAGTACTTTTTTATTGCTGCGAATATCGCTTTCACAGTGATTTTATTTATCATTTGGAGAATAAAATCGACACAAGCATATAAGATTTTACATTATTTTTTTAAGGGAATGATTGTTGCGGGTGTATTTAGTATCGTATTAATCGAAATAAATCCCTTAACTTTGCAAACTATTGCGCAAAATTTTAATCAGCGCATAAATTAATCAAATTCAGATGAATAACAGACGAAATCAATCCAACGACAGAAATTCCCAAGGCGGGAACAATCGTGGAAAAGGTGGAGCAAGAGGAAATTCTTCTTCTAAACCATCTTCAGGGAAAGGAAAACCAACTTTTGGTGGAAAACCATCAGAAGAAGGAAAGAAAAGTTTTGGACCAAAGAAACCGTTTAACAAACCAGGTGAAAAACCATTTGTTAAAAGACTGAAAAAAGCACCAGTTGATGACGGGACTATTCGTTTAAATAAATATGTAGCGAATGCAGGGATTGCATCCAGAAGAGAGGCCGACGAGTTGATCAAAACTGGAATCGTTACAGTGAATGGTCAAGTGATTACTGAAATGGGTTATAAAGTACAACCCGATGATGAAGTTCGTTTCGATGGTCGTAAAATCTCTTCAGAGAAAAATGTATATTTTGTGTTGAATAAACCAAAAGGTTTTATTTCAACATCAAATGATGAAAAAGGACGTAAAACTGTGATGGACTTAATGTCTACAGCAACTACAGCGAGAATTTTCCCAGTAGGACGCTTGGATAGACAAACAACAGGAGTTTTATTGTTTACAAATGATGGTTATTTAACTAAGAAATTAACACATCCAAGTCATGATATCAAAAAAATATATCACGTTACATTGGACAAAAAGTTAACAGCAAATGATTTGGCTGACATCAAAAAAGGTGTTCGTTTAATTCCTGAAGGAATTGCAGTTGTTGACGAAATTTCTTTTATTGAAGGTAGACCGAAAAATGAAGTTGGTGTAGAATTACATATTGGTTGGAACCGCGTTGTACGTCGTATTTTCGAAACAAAAGGATACGAAGTAGAAGCGTTAGACCGCGTTTCTTTTGCAGGACTTACAAAGAAAACTTTACAAAGAGGTGATTTTAGAAGATTAACGGAATTAGAAGTTAACTTCTTGAAAATGTTATAATACCTCAGCTATAAAATTTAAAAACCACTTCTAAAGAAGTGGTTTTTTTATGTTTTAATCTTTCGAAACCTTGTTATTATAAGCTTCCATCATCTTTTTATTTGCTTCTTTCACAAAATCATCTTTCTCAATTTGTGTCATTTTCTGACCTTTTGATGGAATTTTAATCACTTCGTTTTTAGATGCTTCTTTTATATTAATTGCTCTGAAAATCGTTTCATAACTTTCGTCTTTCATTGTTGTTACAGCTTTCAATTCTAAAATTAAACCTGGTAACCCATTGAAAAATATTGGTCCTCCTTTTGGTTGTAAAGTTGGCGCAAACCAAACTTCTATCTTAGAATCTTTGTATTCGGTTATTGCTTTTTTTACTTTAATTCCCAAAATTTCTTTTGATTCTCTACTAATTGTCCAAGTGTATTTAGGCAAATTATCTATTATTAAAATATTCTTGTTCACATAATTTCCTTCAATCTTATATTGTGAAGTTTTATAATCGATGTAAATATTATCATCAATTGTACTCATCGACATAGATGATTGATTTTGACTATTATCAATTCTTACAATTTCAGAAAAAAACGACTGATTTTCATTAAAAAGTAATTGATAGTATTTTGGTGTAGAATTGTTTTTATCTAATTCTGCCTTAAAAACAGGATCTTTTTCGTCAAAAAACATTTTATCATAGGTTTCATATTCTACTTTCCACAAATTTTGAGCAAATAGAAATGGAGAAAAAATCATTAGAAAGAAGAGTAAAGCTTTTAATTTCATAGTTGATTAATTATGAACTAAATATAATAATTATTTACAATAAAAAAGCGATTCAAAATTGAATCGCTTTTCTTATATTGAGAATTATTTCTTTTCAGAATTTTTTCCTTTGTTTTTCACATATTTCTCTAACCATTGATCTTGTTCCCACAACATGTGAAGAATATTTTCTCTGGCTGCATATCCGTGAGATTCTTTTGGTAATAAAACCAAACGAGTTGTCGCTCCCAAACCTTTCAATGCATTGAAATAGCGCTCAGATTGCATCGGGAAAGTTCCTGTATTATTATCTGCTTCACCATGAATTAACAACAATGGTGTTTTCATTTTATCTGCATTTTGGAAAGGCGCCATTGTGTTGTAAACATCTGGAGCTTCCCAATAATTACGTTGTTCAGATTGAAATCCAAAAGGCGTCAATGTACGGTTATAAGCACCTGAACGTGCGATACCTGCCGCAAATAAATTAGAATGCGTTAATAAATTTGCTGTCATAAATGCGCCATAAGAATGTCCACCAACCGCAACTCTTTCACGATCGATAAAACCTAATTTATCCACCGCATCAATCGCAGCTTTTGCATTGGCAACCAATTGAGGAACGAACGTATCATTTGGCTCCTCTTTTCCTTCTCCAATAATTGGGAAAGCCGCATCATCTAAGACCGCATATCCTCTCAATGCCCAATAAATAGGACCTCCGTAAGAAGGAGAAGTAAATTTATTTTCAGAAGTTGTAACCTGACCAGCCGTAGATGCATCTTTGAACTCACGAGGGTAAGCCCACATTAACATTGGCAACTTTTCCTTTTTCGTTTTATCGTAATTTGGCGGCAAATATAAAGTTCCTGATAATTCTACACCATCAGCACGTTTGTACGTAATTAATTCTTTCGAAATTTTGTTCATTGCCTCAAAAGGATTTTTTGTAAACGTTACTTGTTTTGGCTTTCCTCCTTTCTGAAAAATATTACGAACATATAAATTTGGATAATCTGTTTTCGATTGAATCTGTTCTAAAATGATCCCTTTCTTCGGATCGATAACTCGAGCAATCGCTTCTAGTTTATCTGATTTCTGTGCTCTCCATAAACGAGAAGTTTTTTGCGTTTTGATATCAAAATCATCTACAAAAGGTAAGATTCCTTCCGCAGAAACTCCTTCTCCAACTAACATCAATTTTCCTTTGTTAATTGCTAAAACATTGTAACCATAATCATTCATTTCAGTTACAAAACTTCCAGGATTATTGTAAGCATCTTGCGAGTTTCTACTAAAAAAGCGTATCGGTTCTTGATTTGGATTTGACGGATTGAACAAATAACTACTTTCGTTACGTGTATTATACCAAGCATCTCTCACAATCGCAACCTCATCATTCCCCCAAGTCACTCCTCTATAGCGATCTTTTACTTTTACCAACAACTCTTTATTCGCTGTAAATGGCGCCGTTACTTGATAAAGCGCATCGCGATATTCCGCAGGCTTGTTTGCATCACCACCATCTAAAGCCTCAACCCAATATAAAGTATTTGGTTTATCTGCTCTCCAATTCAAACCTCTTTTTCCCATAATCGTAGAAGAAAATCCTTTCGGAACAACTTCTTGTAACTCTTTATGATCAACTTCTTTTATTAATTTTCCGTTGATATCATACACAATATTGGTTGAAGGAAAACTATTGTACGTTACTAAATATGAAAAAGGTTTTTTGATTTCGTTCACCAAAACATATTGTCCATCTGGAGAAGTCGAAATATCTGTGTACATCGCAGCGTCTTTCCATTTCGATTTTGCACCTGTTTCGATATTTACTTTTACTAATTCAGAAATTGCTAATTGTTCGAAGTTAAACTCATCATTTTTATTTTGTAATAAATCTTGATAGGTTCTGTTTTGCGCTTCTTTTCCGTCAGCAACAGAAACTGTAGGTCCAGTCGCAATTGCGTCTTTTGTATCAATCAAAGCTTTTTTGGAAGCTGGAATTACATTCACAATTAATTCTGTATCTGAAATCCAATTGAAAGGACGACCTAAGTTTGCGTTTAATTTATCTTCATAAACTTTTGTTGCAGCTTGCGTTTTTACGTCAACAATCCACAATTCTACACCTTTATTTGTTGTATTTGTAACGGCAAATTTCGATTGAGAAGTGTTCCAAGATTGATTAGAAAAACGACCTTTTGCAGGTAAACCAGCTATCGTTTTTTCTTTTGAAGTTTTCAGATCAAAATAAGTAATTTTCTCACTGAATGTTTCACGTGAATTAATATTTGTAACTGGATTAATTCGTAATCCTGCTAAACGTAATTCTTTTTCTGACAATTCATTAATCGTTTTATAACGACTTCTATAAGACAAAAATGCATTTTCTGCCTTGCGATCTGTACTAATTGAGGGTGGCATATCCGCGTCTGCCAATTGTAAAATTTCTTGCGGAGGCAATTGATAAGTAACATTTTCTTGCGCTTTTACCGACGCACCAAAAGTCATCGCTATAAAAAGCAACGAGTAAACAATTTTCTTCATGTGTTTTTAAGATTTTACTTTATAAAGATATTGAATCTTTGGTAAAATGACATGATAGAAGTTAGTTTTGACTAAAATGTATAAAAAAAGACGAAAAATATTCGTCTTTTGATTTTATCTTCTTTTAACAAATTTACCTCCTTTCGTATTTGTAGGTGGTTTACTTTTTCCTACTCTGGCTTGAGTTGTTGATTTTTTTACTGACTTTTTAATTGATTTTCCTTTCGAATCTTTAAAATCTGGAGAAATTTCTTTTGTTTTTTTCGCTGATGATTTTTTTGATTTTGAAGCTGGTTTCTTTTCTTCGTGTTTTTCCGAATCTTTCGTCAAGCGATTGATTTCTGCTAATTCTTCTACTGTTAAATCTCGGTGTTGACCAATTCCAACATTCAACGTTAGATTCATAATTCGAACACGTTCTAATTTTTTTACACCATATCCAAAATATTCGCACATACGGCGAATCTGTCTATTCAAACCTTGGATTAATGTAATTTTGAAAACATTTGTACTTATTTTTTCGATCTTACATTTCTTCGTAACCTGATTAAGAATCGGAACACCTTTCGACATTCGTTCGCAAAATTCATCCGTAATTGGTTTATCAACGGTTACAATGTATTCTTTTTCGTGATTATTTCCAGCACGTAAAATCTTATTCACAATATCACCATCGCTTGTCAATAAAATCAATCCTTGCGAATCTTTATCTAAACGACCAATCGGAAAAATTCGTTCTCCAAACGAAAGAAAATCGATAATATTATCTGGATCTGTAGGATCTGTTGTACACGTAACGCCCACAGGTTTATTCAGCATAATATAAACCGCATGCTCCTTTTCGCGCGGTTCTATTTCGACACCTTTTACAGTCACCACATCATTTGGTCCTACAAATTGCCCAATTTTAGCAACTCGTCCATTAATTTGTACCAAACGATTTTCGATGTATTGATCTGCTTCACGACGCGAACAAAAACCACTATCGCTAATATATTTGTTTAAACGCAAAAAATTAGTTTCTTCCATACTTGCAAAGATAGTTTTTTATCGATTTGAAATATATTTTGACAAAATTCTTTATCATTCTGCAAAACGATGAAACTTATTTATCTTTACAAAACCAAAGATTTTGAGAAATGAAAAAAATATTTTTTTTGAAAACTTGCGATACGTGCAAACGTATTATGAAAGAGTTTGATTTTACAGGTTTTGATTTGCATGAAATAAAATCGACTGCGATAACAGCAGAAGAATTAGAAGAAATGAAGAATTTAGCTGGCAACTACGAAGCTCTATTTTCACGTCGTGCACAGAATTACAAAAAATTAGGATTGAAAGATCAACAGCTTTCTGAAGATGATATCAAAAATTATATTTTATCAGATTATACTTTCCTAAAACGTCCTGTCGTGGTAGATGGAGACAAAATTTTTATTGGGAATGAAAAGAAAAACTTAGAAGCACTTGGGCAATATTTGAAATAGAAATCACACATGAAAAAAACAATTTTATTGACTACACTTTTAATGAGCGCTAGTTTAATTGCTCAGAAAAAGAATGTCACAATGGAAGATGCTGTACTTGGATTATCGACGAATTTACGTATCGAAAATCTAAATCAAGTTCAATGGATTCCGAATCAAAATGCGTACACGCAAAATGTAAAAACATCATACGGAGAAGCTTTAATCAAGAAAGAAGTTCCATCTCTTAAAACTGATACAATTTTTAGAAGTTCTCAATTTGAGAATAAAAGAATTCCTTCTTTGAATTGGATCAATGATAAGCAAGCTTATTTTTCTACAAAAACAGGTTACAAAACAATTACAACTGCTGGTCAACAAAACGATTGGTTGAAATTACCTGAAAATGCAGAAAATATAGAATTTGACGCGACGAATAATCAAGTTGGATATGTAATTGACAACAATTTATTTTTTGTTGATAAATCTGGAAAAACACATCAAATTACCAAAGACGGAAAATATGAAATCGTGAATGGAAAATCGGTTCATCAAAATGAGTTTGGGATTCACAAAGGAATTTTCATCTCTCCAAAAGGGAATTTAGTTGCATTTTATAGAATGGATCAAACAGCGGTTACAGATTATCCAATTATCGATTGGTCTGTACAACCTGCTGTAAACAAAAATATCAAATATCCGTTTGCTGGAACAAAAAATCATACGGTTACGTTAGGTGTTTATAATCCAACCACTCAAAAAACGACTTTCTTAGAAACTCACCCAGAAGTAGATCATTATTTAACTTCGGTTACGTGGTCGCCAGACGAAAAACATATTTATATTGCTTTACTTTCTCGTAATCAAAAGCACATGGAATTGAATCAATATGATGCAGTTTCAGGGAAATTGATTAAAACATTATTCAAAGAAGATGATACAAAATATGTAGAACCTCAAAATGAATTACATTTTATTCCAGGAAAAAATAACGAGTTTGTTTGGTGGTCGCAACGCGATGGTTTTATGCATTTGTACCGATTCAATACGGAAGGAAAATTATTGAACCAAATCACAAAAGGAGATTGGATTGTAACGGATCTTGTTGGAGAAAATGCGAAGAAAAAAGAATTCTTAATCATGACAACAAAAGATTCTCCGAAAGATCGTCATTTATATGCGGTGAATTGGGAGAATGGAAAATTGCGTAAAATAACAACTGATGCTGGAACGCACAATGTTTCGGTTTCAACGAACGGAGAATATGCAATTGATAATTGGAGTAATGATAACACGCCTCGTAAAATTGATGTATTGGATGCAAACGGAAAATTCAAACAAAATATCTTAACTGCTCAAAATCCTTTGGCAAATTACAATACAGCGAAAGTTGAAAATGTAACGTTAAAAGCAGATGATGGAACAGATTTGTATGGAAAATTAATCTATCCAACAAACTTTGATTCTTCGAAAAAATATCCCGTTATCGTTTATTTATACAATGGTCCTCACGCGCAATTAATCACAAATCGTTTTCCTGCAACAGGAAATCTTTGGTACGATCATTTAGCGGAAAAAGGTTATGTTGTATTTACAATGGACGGACGCGGATCGGCGAATAGAGGTCTTAAATTTGAACAAGCGATTCACGGAAATGTAGCAACTACAGAAATGAATGACCAAATGAAAGGTGTTGATTTCTTGAAAACTTTGCCTTTCGTAGATGCGGAACGCATGGGAATTCATGGTTGGTCTTATGGTGGATTTATGACTACTTCTTTTATGTTACGTAAGCCTGATGTTTTCAAAGTTGGTGTTGCTGGTGGACCAGTTTTAGATTGGACACAATACGAAATTATGTACACAGAACGTTACATGGAATCGCCACAAGATAATCCTGAAGGTTTCAAAAACACGAATTTAATTAACCGTGTAAAAGACTTAAAAGGTAAATTATTGATGATTCACGGAGCGCAAGATAATGTGGTTGTTTGGCAACATTCGATTGATTTTATTCGCGAAGCAGTGAAAAATGGTATGCAAATGGATTATTTTGTTTATCCTGGACATGAGCATAATGTTCGTGGAAAAGATCGCGTTCATTTGATGCAAAAAATTACAGATTACTTCGATTTATATCTTAAACCAGAAGGTACATCTCAAAAATAATAGTCAACAAAAAACCACTTCTTATGAAGTGGTTTTTTATATTTTATGATGTGATGCTAAAACGGGTTCAGTATGAAAATTTAGAACAAATTTACTTCTTTGTAAACTCAAACTTTTGTCCAGCTTCTTCTACAGAAAATGTCTTTTTATCTTTTGCAAAAGTCAACTCCAAACCGCCTTGTTCATTCACAAATTTACTATCACCTTGATAATCTAATGGAATAGTTTGTCCACCAAAAACTAATTTCAATTTATCGTTTTCAGCTTTCAACACAAATTCTGAATTAATTTGTTTATTCGTAAATGTACCTTCGTATTCTTTTGGATTAACCTTTTCAACAGGTTTTGCATCCGCCATATTGAATGTATTATTCTTCAAATCAATATCTGGTAAAGCTCCATTTGGATCCAATTTAATCATCGAAACTTCTTTTGTTGAAGGCACTTTGAATGTCCATTCTGTATTACGTTTCCAAACTTCAATCGGTAATTTAACTTCTTGAGAAGTCCCATCTTTAAAGTTCACTTGAACAGTAGTTGGCATTGGTAATTGTCCAAAATTTTCAACTTTCAAAATCAAGCCTTTTTTGTAATCTCCATCTACATATTTTGCACTATTAATTCCTTGATCAATTGTCCATTTATTCAAAAACCAACCTCTCCAAAACCAAGATAATTCTTCTCCTGAAACATTTTCCATCGTGCGGAAAAAATCTTCTGGCGTTGGATGTTTATATGCCCAATATTTGATGTATTGGCGCAATGCTTTATCGAATTTTTCTTCACCCAAAATTGTTTCACGCAAAACTTTCATTCCTGCACCTGGCTTATAATACAACAATGCACCGATATTTCTTTCGCGCATATTATCTGGTTGAGTCGTTACAGGCTCAAGATTATCGCTGAATAAATAACCCGCCATTCGTTGTGCAGATTGCTTTTTGTAATATTCGCCATTGTTGAAATTCTTCGTCGAAATATCATTGATAAACGTATTAAAACCTTCGTCCATCCAACCATGAACACGCTCATTAGAACCAACAATCATCGGGAACCAAATATGTCCAAATTCGTGATCTGTAACACCCCAAAGTCCTTCACCTTTCGAAGTCATATGACAAAAAACAATCCCAGGATATTCCATTCCACCCTCATTTCCTGCCACATTTGTCGCCGCTGGATAAGGATACTCTAACCATTGTTTCGAGTAATGCTCAATAGAAGCTTTTGTATATTCTGTCGATCTTCACCAAGCATCATTTCCGTCACTTTCTACTGGATAAGCCGAAATTGCCAACGATTTTTGACCACTTGGAAGATTAATTTTTGCTGCATCTAAGATGAACGAAGATGATGAAGCCCAAGCAAAATCACGTGTATTCTGAATTTTAAATTTCCACGTTTTTGTTCCTTTTGCAACTTTTGTCGCTTTGTTTACCTCATCAGCAGAACGAATAATAACGGTTTTATCACTCGCTTTTGCTTTGTTCCAACGATTCACTTCTTCTTTCGAGTAGACTTCGTTTTCATTCAATAATTCTCCTGAACCAACCACATAATGCGTAGACGGAACTGTAATATTTGCTGTTACATCTCCATATTCCAGATAAAATTCTCCTGGTCCTAAGTATGGTAATGTATTCCATCCCATGATGTCATCGTAAACCGCCATGCGAGGAAACCATTGCGCCATCGTAAAAATCTTTCCATTTTTAGTTGGTTCTACACCCATTCTATCGGCTCCATAATCTGGTGAAACAAATGAATATTCGATTTTTATTTTTGTTTTTCCTCCACGAGCTTTCAAATGATTAATCAAATCAATTTGCATGCGTGTATCCGAAACAGTGTATTTCGCTTCTTTTCCGTCTATTTGAACAGATTTAATTTTATAACCTCCTTCAAATTCAGAAGTTGAATCACCATAACGGCTTCCAGAAATCGGTAATAAAGCACTTCCTCGAGATTCTTTTTTGAATAAATTTTGATCCAATTGTAACCACAAAAAGTCTAAATCATCAAAACTATTGTTGGTATATGTAATTTCAGATGTTCCCGAAATTTCATTTTTTTCTTCATTCAAACTAACATTCAGATTATAATCTGCACGATTTTGCCAATAATTATGACCTGGTTTTCCACTCGCCGAACGAGTTTCTGTTGCATTATTCTGATAAAAAAATGGTTTGAAAGCTTCTTGATAATCGTATTTTGGTTTTTCTTGTTGACCAAAAACCGAAATCGAGAATAAACTTATTCCTAAAAGTAAGGGTTTGAAATAATTTTTCTTCATGTGTGAAATTTTACAGTAATTATAAAATTACCTCATATTTTTCAATACGAGGTAATTTCAACTTTATAATTATTCTAAAATTTTAGTTTGAAGCTTTTTAAATTCTTCTGGTGTTAATTTTTAGGTTGATTATAAGGTAAAGCAAGTAATAAATTTCAGTTTTTTCATTCTAATATTTTGATTAGATGAAATTAACATATTTGTACGCAATAAAAAAACTCATCCAAAAAAGATGAGTTTTCTATATTTTATTAATTTTTCTGAAAATTATTTCTTGTTTGCATAAAGAACTGGATTCAAATCCTCGTCATTATACATTTTCATTTGTTTATACACTTTCATGTATTTTTTACCTGCTTCAAAATCAGCCAACAATTCTTCAATCGCTGTTGATAAATCTTGATGTTGTTGATTCAAAACATCTAATTTCACTTGACAAGCTGCTTTATGCTCCGGTGTTGCATCCTCACGTTCTACCTCTTGTTTCATGTGATAAACCTTAAGCGATAAAATAGAAAAACGGTCTACAGCCCACGCAGGAGATTCTGTATTGTAAGTTGCATCTGCTTTTACTTCTACATTCGCATATTGTTGTAAAAACCAGCTATCCACATATTCTACCATATCTGTACGTTCTTGGTTTGATTTATCAATCCAACGTTTTAAGCTTAATGCTTCTACTGGATCAATTTGTGGATCACGAATAATATCTTCTAAATGCCATTGAACTGTATCAATCCAATTTTTTTTGTACAATAAATGAGCGATTAAATCTTCTTCGCTATATGGATTTTCGATTTGACGATTTACATCATCATATTTGTGATAATCATTGATACTTTGATTAAAAATAGACCAAGCTTTATCTGTGAATTTCATGTTTTGTTTTAGTTTATAAAATAAAAGCATTGTAATTGTATACGCAACTACAATGCTCTATTATCTAATTAAAAATATATTTTAATTTTCTTTTTTGTCAGAAGTACTTTCAGTAGCTTCTGATTTGTTATCATCTTTTGTTGCTTTCTTGAATTCGTTTAATCCAGAACCTAATCCTTTCATTAATTCAGGAATTTTCTTTCCTCCGAATAATAATAACACAACAAGTACGATTACGATCCATTCTTTACCTCCTAATCCCATACTGAATTGATTTTAATACAAATATATAATTAATTTATTACATTCCCGCTACCCAAGAAGCAGGATTTTGTTTTGTTGTTCCGCTCCAAACTTGGAAATTCATGATTGTTTCTCCATCTCCACTTGTATAGATAATTCCTAAAGACTGACCACGTTTTACATCATCACCTTTCGAAACACTTACACTTGATAAGTTTGTATAAACTGAATAATACGAACCATGTCTTACCAATACAGCCTTACCATTTCCAGATACACTCATTACAGCTTGAACAGTTCCTTCGTAAACAGCACGTGCATGTGCTCCACGATAAGTTGAAATATCAACACCACTATTTTGCGTTGTAATATTAGATAAAACTGGGTGAGAATTAGCTCCAAATCTACTTACAACCGTTCCTTTATCAACAGGCCAAGGTAGACGACCTTTGTTTGATGAGAATTCTCCCGAAATACCTTCAGAATCTGGACGTTCTGCAAAAGTCTCAGCTGGTTTTACTGCATCTACTTTTACAACACGTTCTTTTTCTGGCACTTTTACAACAACTTTCTGCTCAGCTTCTATCTTCGCTTTACGCTCAGCTTCAGCTTTAGCTGCTGCAATTTTACGAGCATCTTCTTCTTTTTGAGCTTTCAAACGAGCTTCCTCTTCTGCTTTACGTTGTGCAATGATACGTTGACGTTCTGCTTCAGCTTCGCGTTCTAATTGTTCAAATTTAGCAACTTCTGTTTTTGCTGTAGATACGAAACTTCCTGTTGGATGATGATTTAAATAAGATTGATACGCTTGTTTTGTATGCGCTGAACGTGCAATATTCCATGCTTTGGCATCATTCTCAATTCTTAAAATAGCTGTACGAGCTGATTTCGCATAATCTCCTTTTGGGTTATCTCTTAAATACTCATTATAAGATGCAATTGTATTTCCTCGTTTAGCTTCGTTCCAATCTTTTAAATCTTTTTCTGCACGAATCTTTGC
Organism: Empedobacter sp. ULE_I140; assembly: GCF_053482575.1. Taxonomy (NCBI): domain Bacteria; kingdom Pseudomonadati; phylum Bacteroidota; class Flavobacteriia; order Flavobacteriales; family Weeksellaceae; genus Empedobacter; species Empedobacter sp. ULE_I140. Next base: position 139,161 of record NZ_JBQMTX010000001.1, read on the forward strand.
TTGTCGAATCTCTTCTTCAATAATTGCTTTAATCTGTGCATCAATTTGGCGTTGTTGTGCTTCTTTTGCATTAATTTCAGCAGCAATAACACCTTCGTTTTTACGGAATTCTTCGACCGCTTTCTCTTTTGTTAATCGTTCTTTTTCAAGATTTTGACTAAACAAAGTTTGCTGAGAAAGTACTTTTTCTTTTTCGTCTTTCGCTTTTTCTTTTTTTGCTTTTTTCGTCTGAATATCAGTTTGTTTACCGATAATTTCATTTGCTTGTCCTAATTGAAAAGCCGAATATTTTTCTAAATATTTGATACGACGATATGCTTCTCCCAAACTTTTAGAAGAAAGCACAAAAAGTAATTTATTTTCAACAGATTTGTTCTTATATGCTCGAACCAAAACCTGTTTGTAGTCTTTTTTTAGCTCAACCAACTCGCGCGAAAGTTTATTAATCTCTAATTGAGTTAAATAAATTTCGTCCTCGATAAAGCGTTTTTCTTTCGATAAGTTGTTAACTAATTTTGTTTGTACCTGAATTTTTTTCGTCAAATTCTGCACAAAATCAACATTTAACTTCGAATTTTGCTTATTAACCTCGAGTTGTTTGTTTAAGTTTATAATCTCTTTTTTAAGCTGAGCATTCTGTTTTTGTAAGTTCGCTTTATTGTACGGAACCTGCGCAAACACTGATAATGACAACGTTAAAAGTACAGTTGATAAAACAAACTTCATTATTTTATTTCTTTTTTCTTATACCCATCTGGAATTGAGAACGGTGTGTTCGTTTCCTGAAACGTAAAACTATTATATTCCAAGTCTATTTGACGCGTTTTTTTCTCTTTTATAATAATTTTAACATTTTTCGGAAATTCCTCTGCTCCAGCTTTTACCCAATTGTCGTAAGCCAAATCAACTTCCATTTTTCGTTTTGGATCTTTCAGATGTGCTTCTTTCAATCGGAAACCATTATCAAAAACATATGTTTGTATATATTCGCCTTCTTTTGGAGAAGTCGCAATCGCTTGATTTTTATTATATGTAATCGTATATTGATTATCTGTAAAAGTAGCTGTATAATCTGTAGGATTTAGATCAACGAAAACTTTTCCTAACATCAAATTTTGTAATTTTTGATAATCGATAAAGTCAACTTTTAATAATTTATTTGCGATAGAAAAATCTCCTTCATAATATGTTCCACCTAACTTTTCGAAAGCTGAAAAACCATCAGGCGTAATCAATGCGCGAGCACCTGTAAATCCAAATTTTGTTGCATTAACCCATATCTTTTGTCCATTTTCCACAGCAATTGTAGCATTTACATCTCCCAAATCTGCTGAAACTTTTGCCTTAATCGTCAAATCTTTGAATGATGATTTTTTTGATAAGGTTTGCTGAATAATTTTTGAAGAAGCCGAAACAACTTCTGTATTATCTTTATCTACTTTTGCCACTTTCTGAGTGTTACAAGCTGTTGCAAGAACTCCTAAACAAAAGATATACGTTAATTTTTTGATCATAATTTTTTAAGCTTCGTATGATTTGAAGTCCAATTCGGAGTAATCTCCTAAACTAATACTACGCGAAACACCATAATATTTGGCATTGTTTCCGATCATTGTATCTGTAAGATTTGCATTACTGATGATTGAATTTTCTTGAATCAAACTGTTATCAATATTCGAGTTTTCAACAACCGTTCCATTTCCTAATGAAACAAAAGGTCCGATTTTCGAATTTTTAATCACGACATTTTCTCCAATAAAACATGGTTCAATGATTAATGAATTGTCAATTTTTGCAGAAGAATGAATCGTTTTGAAATCTTCTTTATCCAGATTCAACACACGTGTATTGGTGTCAACTGTAACCGCTTTATTACCACAATCCATCCATTCGTCCACTTTTCCAAGCGTAAATTTATCACCTGCAGCACGCATATTTTCTAATGCATCTGTCAATTGATATTCTCCACCTTTTTGAATATCATTTTCTAATAAATATTCAATTTCTTTATATAACTTTTGTCCATCACGGAAAAAGTAAATCCCAATAATCGCCAAATCCGAAACAAATTCTTTTGGTTTTTCAACGAAATCTGTAATAACACTGTTATCATCTAATATCACAACGCCAAAAGCCGAAGGATTATCGACCTGTTTTACCCAAACAACGCCATCCGATTCCATATCTAATTTGAAATCTGCACGAAATAATGTGTCTGCATACGCCACAACCGTTGGTCCATCCAAAGCTTCTTTTGCCATCCAAATAGAATGCGCTGTTCCAAGCGGCTCCAATTGATGACAAATTGTTCCTTTTGCTCCTAATTTTTCTGCAATTGCAATTAAATCAGCTTCAACCTCAGCTCCAAAATCACCAATTACAAAAGCAATTTCGTCAATTTTTTCTGAACAAACCTTCGCAATATCTTCTACCAAACGATGCACGATTGGTTTTCCTGCAATTGGAATTAATGGTTTTGGTGTTGTTAATGTATGAGGGCGTAAACGTGAACCACGTCCTGCCATTGGGATAATAATTTTCATTTTATTTCTAAAAATATTTTTTGTTAGATTGATATTTTATAATTGAATTACTTCTTTTTTAGATTCTTCGACAAGCTCAGAATGACAAAAAAATTATTGTTTTCCTGTACTTCCGAAACCTCCAGCTCCGCGTTCAGTTTCATTTAAAGCGTTAGATTCTTCCCACTCAACCGTTTCGTGTTTCGCGATCACTAATTGTGCAATACGCTCCCCATCGTTGATTGTAACGGCTTCGTTTGAAACATTAGCTAAAATAACACCGATTTCTCCACGATAATCTGCATCAATTGTTCCAGGAGAATTCAAACAAGTTAAACCATATTTTAACGCCATTCCACTACGAGGACGAACTTGTGCTTCGTAACCTGCTGGTAATTCGATGCTCAATCCTGTTGGAATTAATCTTCTTTCCAAAGGTTTTAATTCGATTGGTGCATCAATGTTAGCTGTTAAATCCATTCCAGCCGATAAAGCTGTTTTATATTCTGGTAAAGCGTGTTTCGAGATGTTGATAACTTTTACTTTCATCTTTATTTTCTTAGTTTTTTAAGTGTATTTTTTTCCGCAAACGCAATAAACGCAATGTACACGATAAGAATCAGATTACCAATAATCAAATTAGAATCGAGAATGTAATAATTTGTACATGCTAAAGCAATTGCAATTCCCATGTAAAGTACAATTTTATTGACTTTATACGGAATCGGATAAACTTTCTGACCCCAAATGTACGAAATCACCATCATTACACCATACGCCAATAAAGTTGTCCAGGCAGAAACCATAAAACCATATTTTGGCAATAAAAAAACATTCAAAATAATAGTAATCGCACCACCAACCAATGAAATTATAGTTCCGATACTTGTTCTATCCGTTACTTTGTACCATGTTGAAAGGTTATAATAAATTCCGAAAAATAAATTCGCAATTAAAATAATTGGGACAATATCTAAAGCATTCCAATACGTTGAATTTGGAACAAATATTTTCTTAATCCAGTCAATATTTGCTAAAATTCCAAGAATTACAATATTACAAATGATACTGAAAAAGAACAAAATATTCGCGTATGTCTGTTTTGCATCTCCTTTTTTGGCAACTTTAAAGAAAAATGGTTCTATTCCCATTCGATAAGCTGTTACGAAAAGCGTCATTAATGTTGCTAATTTGTAACAAGCGCCATAAGAACCCGCTGCTGCTGGATCTATTAATTGTCGTTGAACTAATTTATCGAAATTTTCATTTAAAATATACCCCAAACCAGCAATCATAATCGGATAACCGTACAAAAACATTTGTTTGAAAAGTGATTGATCAAATTTGAATTGAACATGACGTACAACGCCTATTAATAATACAAATCCTAAAATACTCGCTAATAAATTCGCTATAAAAGGATAGGAAATCGCATTATCAAAACCTAAACCTAGCATAAAATCTTTCGAAACATAATACAACAAACCAATTGTCAAAACTGCTTGAAAAACATTCTGAATTACGCGAATTGTTGTATATAATATTGGTCGATTTTTAAAACGTAGAACTGCAAAAGGGATCACACAAATTGCATCAAAAAAAGCAATCCACGCAAACCACAAAATATATTCTGGGTGATCGCTATAATTTGCAGAATCTGCCAGAGGTTGTAAAAAAAGAAAAACTAAAACGAGCATTGCAGTAGAACTCATCACCATAAACCAAAAAGCTGTATTCAACACTTTTTGATACATTCCTTCTTCGGTTGCATAACGGAAAAATGCAGTCTCGAAACCAAATGTTAAAATGACATTCAGGAAAGAAACCGCAGAATATAATTGAGAAAACATTGCAAAATCTGAATTATCAACTTGCTTGATAATAAAAAAATTCAATGCTAAAATAATTACCCTCGGCAATATAGAGCCAATACCGTAGATAATGGTCTCACTAAAAAGCTTTTTATACAAAGTCGTTAAAATTTTTACAAAATTGAGTTTCTTTTCGTAAAATTCAAAATACCTAAGCTACAAATTAATTAACTTTGTCTATTCAATACATATATTATGATAGAGTTATCTAATCGTAAAGTTGGATTAATAGGGAATGGAAGCTGGGCAACTGCGATTGCAAAAATGCTGAATAAAAACCTTGAAACTTTCAACTGGTGGGTAAAAGATGAATACGTAAAAGGATATTTGGAGCGAAATAGACACAATCCAAATTATTTAACTGATGTCGAATTTAAGTCAGAAAAGCTTAAAATTTCAACGGATATCAACGAAGTTGTCATGAATTCGGATATAATCTTTTTGGTTGTGCCATCTATTTACGTTGCCGATTGTTTAAGTAAATTAACTGTTCCGTTGACAGATAAATTTGTAGTAACATCAATCAAAGGAATTATTCCAGATCATTATCAATTGGTTGGACAATATTTGTTTGATAAATTCGATGTAAAAGAAGAACAATTAGGAATTGTAAGTGGTCCTTGTCACGCTGAGGAAGTTGCTTTGGAGCGTCTTTCTTATTTAACAATTGCGGCGCAAGACGAAAACAAAGCACAAGTTGTTGCGGATTGTTTAGCATGTGATTTTATCAAAACGAAACTTTCAAACGATATTTACGGAACTGAATTTGGCGCGGTATTGAAAAATATTTACGCGATTGCAGCAGGTATAGCGCATGGTTTGGGTTATGGAGATAATTTCCAAGCAGTTTTGATGAGTAATGCGATTCGAGAAATGAATCATATTTTAAAAACTGCAAGTCCAATGAAGCGTAAAATTAACGATTCGGCTTATTTAGGCGATTTGTTAGTAACAGGATATTCGTTCTTTTCACGAAATCGAATGTTCGGAAATATGATTGGAAAAGGTTACACCGTAAAATCTGCTATTTTGGAGATGAATATGGTTGCCGAAGGTTACTATGCGACAAAAGGTGTGGCAATTATGAATGAGCAATACCAAATAAAAGCGCCAATTATCAACGCTGTTCATAAGATTTTATACGAAGATAAAAACGCAAAAAAAACTTTCGAAAAGTTGTCTAAAAAATTAGATTAAGATGATTAAACAAGATTTTATTTCAAAATATATTCAAGAATTAAACAAAACATTGGCTCGAATCATTTCGTTAGAAGTTGGAAATGCAGATGAAGGTTTTTTGATTATTTTCAATCAAATGTTACAATCGTATTACAAAATTGATGATAATAATTTGTCGACTTTATTGGAAGCAAACGAAGAACGCGATCAATTTTTGTTGGCAGATGAATTGAAAAAGAAAAATATTTTGACGTTTATGAAAGCGATTCGTATTTATCTCAATCGAGAAGATTTTACAAAAGCAAAAGCATCTTACGAAGTCTTGAAACGCATTGAAAGCATCAATTCTGGAATTTTTCAATTTCCGACAGAAGAAGATCATTTGATTGTACAAGAACGAAAAGTTGTAGAAGAAAAAATGAGTAATTTGTAATAAAATCAAACTTTATAAAATTTCAAAAAAGCTGTTAGAAAACTAACAGCTTTTTTTTTGTATCTTAACACAACCTAAATCAACCTACTATGGATAACATTCTTTCATTACTATCATCATTATTTTGTTTTTTTCTCCATTTGCACTACTTCTTGGAATAACTTTTTGGGCAAGTAAATCACGCGAAAAGAAACAAAATGCTTTGTTAACACAAGTTCCTCCAAATGTAGAATTTAAAGCAGTTTTGCGTTATAACTTTGGAAATCTACAATCAAAATTCTTAAAAATGAAAGCGTTTCAAGGAAGTGGTGTTTTATATGTTTTGGACGACAAAATACATTATATCACCACAAATAATCCGAACGATAATTTTATTTTCGACCTCAAAACTTCACAAATCAATTGGATTGGTGTTAATCTTACAAATGGTTTATTGGAATGGTTTCAATTGAAAAATGGAGAAAAAGATTATTATTTCAATGTCGAAACTGGAATGTTTATTTTTAATACAAATTCCAAAAAAATGAAAACAACACAAGTTTTTAATTACTTAAAAGAAGCGCAGAAAAAATATCAGTAATGCTAAAACCACTTCACAACGAAGTGGTTTTTCTATTTAATCAAAAAATCATCAACTCAAAACTTAATGATTTATTTTCCAATTTGTCCGTATCTTTGCGCAAACACAACAAAACAATGCAAATTTTAGACGGTATTAAACTGGCAAAAGAGATCAAACAAGAGATCAAGGAGCTGGTGCAGAATTACAAGGACCAAGGAGTTCGTGTACCACATTTGGGTGCAATTTTAGTAGGAAGTAATGGTGCTTCTCAAACCTATGTTGACAATAAAATCAAGGATTGTCATTTTGTAGGTTTCGAGTCTTCAGAATTACGTTTGCCTGATACAATTTCTCAAGAAGATTTGATTGCAGAAATTGAAAAATGGAACAATGATGATACATTAGACGGATTTATCGTGCAATTGCCATTACCAAAACACATCGATCAAGAAGCAGTTATCAATGCAATTGATCCTAAGAAAGATGTAGATGGTTTTCATCCAATGAATTTTGGTAAAATGGCATTAGAAATGGAAACATTTTTACCTGCTACACCTTACGGAATTATGGAAATGTTAGAGCGTTACAACATTGATACAACTGGTAAACATACAGTTGTGATTGGTCGTTCTCGCATCGTTGGTCGCCCAATGAGTATTTTGATGAGTAAAAACGGAAATCCTGGAAACAGTACAGTTACATTAACTCATTCAAAAACGCAAAATTTAGAACAATTTACAAAAGAAGCTGATATTGTGATCACTGCATTAGGTGTTCCTGGTTTCTTAAAAGCTGATATGGTAAAAGATGGAGCGGTTATCGTTGACGTAGGAATTACACGCGTTAATGACGAAACTAATCCTCGAGGATTTAGATTAGCTGGTGATGTAGATTTTGATAATGTAAAAGAAAAAGCATCGTGGATAACGCCTGTTCCAGGAGGAGTTGGACCTATGACACGCGCTATGTTATTAAAAAACACATTGTTGGCATACAACAACAAAAAATAAAATTATGATACACATTGCATCAACAACTGCAGAAGAACAACAATTGATACAAGAAGGGAAATTATTGCCTGTAATGGAGCATTTTTACACAATTCAAGGTGAGGGAATGTACACAGGTGTGGCTTCTTATTTTATTCGATTAGGAGGTTGTGATGTTGGTTGCCATTGGTGCGATGTAAAAGATAGTTGGGATGCTGAAAAGCATCCCTTAACTAACGTTGATGAATTGGTAGACTTGGCAACTTCTCAAGCCAAAACAATCATCATTACAGGAGGAGAACCTTTGATGTGGGATTTGACTTATTTGACAAAAAAACTACACGAAAAAGGTGCAAGAATTCACATCGAAACTTCGGGTGCTTATCCGTTGAGTGGAGAAATTGATTGGGTTTGTCTTTCTCCAAAAAAATTAATGTTGCCGTTAGACGAAGTTTGCGAAGCTGCAAATGAATTGAAATGTATTGTGTTCAATAATCACGATTTTCAATTTGCTGAAGAACAAGCTGCTCGTGTTGGAAAAGATTGTACACTTTTCTTACAAACAGAATGGAGCAAACGCGACAAAAATCTTCCATTGATTGTGGAATATGTAAAAGAAAATCCGAAATGGCGTTATTCTTTACAAACACACAAATATTTGGATATTCCTTAGATATTTATCTGTTTAAAATCAGTTCTATTTAGACTGAGTAAACTTTTTTAAGTTACTGAATTTCATTATTTTTATATCAAACAAAAAATTGAAATAATGAAAAAAATAGCTTTGATGAGTTTCGCGGCAATTTTGATGATGAGCTGCGGAGGTTCTAAGAAAGATGAATCAACTCAACCAGAAATAGATTATAGTACAGCTCCATCAGAAGATGCTGAAACTTCTACAGCTACGCCTGCTACAAACAATCATATTGTTTTGAAAGCGAGTGATGATATGCGCTACGATAAAACTGAATTTACAGTAAAAGCTGGTGAAGAAGTAACTTTAATCTTAATGAATGCTGGTGAAATGTCAAAAGAAGCAATGGGACATAATTTTATTTTGTTAAAACCAGGTTCTGATGCTTCTGCTTTTGCAAATACAGCGGCTTCTGCTAAGGCGACAGATTATATTCCGACAGAATTACAATCAGAAATTATTGCGCACACAAAATTGTTAGGTGGTAAAGAAAATGATCAAATCAAATTTACTTTAGAAGAAGGTACATACGATTTCTTATGTTCTTTCCCTGGTCATTTTGCCACAATGAATGGAAAAATAAAAGCGGTTAAATAGATTGTGCAATTATTTTTTATGTCGAATATAGTTTTGGCACAAATATTGAAATATTCATGTACGTATAAGATTTAGTAGAGTAAATTTTGTCCTCATGTGTTAATTTTAAGCCTGTTTCTTAACAGGCTTTTTTATTTTACAAAAATTTATTGTTCAAATATTTAACACTTATTCCAAATATTTTCATTCTATAATTTCATAACTTGTTAGTCACAATCAAAAAAATACTTTATTATGGGAAAGAATGTAGCACATCAAATTGTAGAATTACTAGAAAAAGCGAATATAAAACGTGTTTATGCAGTAACTGGTGATAGTCTCAATTTTTTTAATATTGCAGTTAAACAAAGTGACAAAATTGATTGGGTTCATGTAAGACATGAAGAAGCTGGAGCAATAGCTGCTACTGCCGAATCAGAATTGAATGGGATTGGATGTTGCGCTGGAAGTTCTGGTCCTGGTCATGTACATTTGATTAACGGAGTTTATGAAGCGCATAAATCAAGAACTCCTTTAGTTGTAATTGCCTCTACTCTGCCTACAATAGAATTTGGTACAGATTATTTTCAGGAAACGAATACTATTAAACTTTTTGATGATTGTAGTTGTTATAATCAAATTATTACTCGAGCAGAACAAGTTCCTAGAATGGTACAAACAGCAATACAACATGCTATTTCAAAAAAAGATGTTGCAATTATTGGACTTCCAGGAGATATTGCAGAAATGGAAGCCGTTGAAAGTAATTATACCTCGAATTTCTATTTCAATCAACCTATTATTACTCCAAATAAAACTGAATTAAGAGAAGCTGCTTCTATTATAAATGATGCTAATAATATTACCTTATTCTGTGGAATTGGCGCATCTCAAGCAAATGAAGAAGTTATAAAACTTTCTCGTCATTTGCATGCTCCAGTTGGATATTCGTTCAAAGGAAAAATGAGTATTCAACCCAATAATCCAAATGAAATAGGAATGACAGGATTACTTGGTCAACCATCTGCTTATCATGCTATGCACAAAGCTGATTTAATTATTTTGATTGGTACCGATTTTCCTTATAAAGATTTTATTCCAACAGATAAAAAAATCATTCAAATTGATTCAGATGGCTCTAAACTTGGACGAAGAGCTAAAATTGATTTAGGATTAGTCGGAAATGCAAAAGAAACAATTAACGAATTAATTGAGTTATTAGAACCTAAGCAAGACAAAGATTTTTTGGATAGTCAATTAGAAATGTACAAGAAAGTTCTTGAAAGCAAAATGACATTTGTTCATGAAAAAGGAAAAGAAAATGCCATTCAACCCGAATATGCAGCTTATTTATTAGATGAGTTAGCTACAAAAGATGCTATTTTTACAGTTGATACAGGAATGTGTTGTGTTTGGGGAGCACGTTATATAACGGGTACGGGGGAAAGGAAAATGTTAGGATCTTTTAATCATGGTTCTATGGCAAATGCAATGCCTCAAGCGATTGGTGCACAAATGGCATATCCTGACAGACAAATTATTGCGATGTGTGGTGATGGTGGAATTTCAATGTTATTAGGAGATTTAGCAACCATCAAACAATATAATCTACCTGTTAAACTAATTATTTTTAATAATAGAACATTAGGAATGGTTAAATTGGAAATGGAAGTTGCTGGTTTAACTGACAATGAAACAGATATGGAAAATCCTGACTTTACTTTGATTGGAAAAGCAATGGGAATAGAAAGCGAATCGGTTAAAAATCCTGATGATTTACCTGATGCAATCGGAAGAGCTTTTGCGTATAATGGACCGTATTTATTAAATGTATTTACAAATCCAAACGCTTTAGCAATGCCTCCAAAAGTAGATCTTGATCAAATGATTGGAATGACAAAATCTATGGCGAAACTAATGTTAGGTGGAAAAATGAATGAGGTAATGGAAACGATTAAATCCAATTATAAACATTTAAAAGATTTATAATGAATCAACCATCATCTATCACACAATCAAGTAAAAAACTTTTCATCATTGCATGGGTTTTAGGCTTAATCTTTTATTTCATTGATTACGCAACTCGTTCTGCGCCTTCATTAATGATCACAGATTTGGCTCAGAATTACAACATTTCTAAAGAAAATTTAGTTTCTCTCATTGGAACATATTATTACACCTATTCGATATTCGCTTTAATTGCTGGAATATTTTTAGACAAATTTGGTGCAAGATATTCGATGTTTGCAGGATGTTTTATACTCGGAATAGGATGTATTTTATTTATCGCTTCCTCCCAATTCGCTGGAACAATAGGCAGATTATTACAAGGAGCAGGTAGCGCATTTGCTTTTCCTGGTTGTGTCTATTTAGCAACCAAAGGATTCTCATCAAAATCTTTAGCAACAGCAATAGGCTTCTCTCAATGTATAGGAATGCTTGGTGGAGCGGCAGGACAATTTGTGGTTGCGCCATTATTAGAAAATGGTTTTGGATATAAAACATTTTGGATAATTGCTGGAGTTTTATGTATAATTCCAGCTGTAGCAATGCTGTTCATAACTCCAAAATCGTCTGAAGAAGAGATCGAAAAAAGTAAACAAACCTCTTTTATTGAACCTTTCAAAATTATTTTCAGCAATCCAAATTCTTGGTTAACTGGTATTATTTCTGGATTATTATTTATACCGACAACAATTTTTGCCATGACTTGGGCTGTTCCTTTTTTCAAATTAGACTTAGGTTTTGATGCTCACAATGCTGCTATGACTGCTGCTATGGCGTCACTAGGCTGGGTAGTTGGATGTCCATTAATGGGTTATATAACGGATAAAATAGGAAAAAGAAAACCTGTTATTCTTTTTGGTTGTATCGGAATGATCCTGATGTTTTTACAACTCATTTATCTTTCAGATTTAATTCCAATAAAAGTTACATTTTTCATTTTTGGGCTTTTCTCTGGAGTCGCAATGATCCCATATTCGGTTATCAAAGAAGCTAATCCAGATTATGTAAAAGGCTCTGCAACTGGAGTTCAAAACTTTTTGACATTTGGTGTAACTTCTCTAGTTAATCCTGTTTTTGCTAAATTATATGGAAACGAAATTGTAAATGTTACAGATAAAACTGTACATTATCATCAAGCAATTTGGTTTTGGATCATTGGAATATTTATTGCCATTATTCTAACCTTATTTTTAAAAGAAACTGGTCACAAAAATTCATAAAAAAATCCGCTCATTGAGCGGATTTTTTAGTAATTATATTGATAAATTATTTTCTCCAATATTTATAAGCATTGATTAATCCATTTGTAGAAGCATCATGAGAAGTAACTTGTTCATCATTTTCTAACTCTGGTAAAATCACATTTGCTAATTGTTTTCCTAACTCTACTCCCCATTGATCAAAAGAGAAAATATTCCAAATAACACCTTGCACAAAAATTTTGTGTTCGTACATCGCAATTAAATTTCCTAAAACTTTTGGAGTCAATACTTGATATAAAATTGAGTTTGTAGGACGATTTCCTTCAAAAATTTTGAAAGCAGTTAAGAAATCAATTTCTTCTTTCGATTTCCCTGCTTTTTCTAATTCAGCAACAACCGTTTCTTCATCTTTTCCAAAAGCTAAAGCTTCTGTTTGAGCAAAAAAGTTTGATAATAATTTTGCATGATGGTCGCCTAAAACATTCAACGAATTAGCTCCTGCAATAAAATCGGCTGGAATTAATTTTGTTCCTTGATGGATTAATTGATAAAAAGCATGTTGTCCATTTGTTCCTGGTTCTCCCCAAATAATTGGTCCCGTTTCATAATCTACTTTTTTTCCATCACGACCAACATATTTACCATTACTTTCCATATCTCCTTGCTGAAAATATGCTGCAAAGCGCGATAAATATTGTTCATAAGGTAACAAAGCAACCGAATCTGCACCAAAGAAGTTGTTGTACCAAATTCCTAAAAGCGCCAAAACTACTGGTATATTTTGATCTAAAGTTTCTGTTTTGAAATGCACATCCATTTCATGCGCTCCCTCTAACAATTCTTCGAAATTATCGAAACCTACTGCCAAAGCAATGCTCAAACCAATCGCACTCCACAATGAATAACGACCACCAACCCAATCCCAAAATTGGAACATATTTGCCGTATCAATTCCGAAATTAGCAACACCTTCTGCATTTGTCGATAACGCCACAAAATGTTTCGCTACATCAGCTTCTTGAGCATCAGAATTCAAAAACCATTCTTTTGCTGAAAAAGCATTTGTCATCGTTTCTTGCGTTGTAAATGTTTTTGAAGCAACAATAAATAAGGTTGTTTCTGGATTTATTTCTTTAAAAGTTTCTGCTAAATGCGTTCCATCAATATTCGAAACAAAATGAATATTCAAACGAGTTTTATAATGTTTCAACGCTTCCGTCACCATCACAGGTCCAAGGTCAGAACCTCCAATTCCAATGTTGACAACGTCTGTAATTTCTTTTCCTGAAAAACCTTTCCATTCACCCGAAATTACTTTTTCCGAAAAAGATTTCATCTGATCTAACACCTCATTAATTTGAGGCATCACATCTTTTCCGTCAACCAAAACTTCTTCATTAGAGCGATTACGTAAAGCTGTATGCAAAACAGCTCGTTTTTCTGTCACGTTGATGACATCTCCTTCAAACATTTGCTGAATTGCCGTATCAACATCCATTTCTTTCGCCAAATCAACCAAAAGTTGAATCGTTTCTGCATTAATTCTATTTTTTGAATAATCTACTAATAATGAAGGATATTGAATTGAAAATTTTTCAAAACGATTTGCATTTTGAGCAAATAATTCTTTGATTGATGTATGCTGAATCGTTTGAAAATGTTGTTCTAAAGCATTCCAAGCCTTTGTAGTTGTTGGATTGATTGTATTTAAAGCCATAATATTTTTAGTATTCTTTCCTTAACAAATTTAATCATTTCAACTTCATCTCAAAATCAATGTTGTCACGATAACGTTGTAGGAAACAAAAATTTAAGAAATAATTATCAATCTTCTCATGTAACCTTTTTAAAAACAATTCGTCTTATAACCAAAACAATAAAATATGCGCAACTATTTTTTTATATTAATCGTAACAATTTGTACAATTCTTCAAGCTCAAATTAAATTAAAAGGAAGTGTAAAAGACAGTAATAATTTGCCAATTTCATATTGTTCGATTGGAATAAAAAATTCAGAAGTTGGAGCAATTACAGATGAAAATGGTAACTTTTCTATCGAAATTCCAGAAAATCTATCTAAAAGTCAATTAATTTTTGATGCATTAGGTTATGATGAAATTTCAAAATCTATAGAAGAAGTTCAACAGAATTCAATTATAATCTTGAATGAAAAATCAATTTCATTGTCAGAAGTTACGCTTAAAACAGAAAAAATGAAAGAGAAAATTATTGGTCAAAAAACTCGTCCAATGCTTACTTTTTCTAAAATGTTTAATCAAAATGTACCAACAATTGAACAAGGAAATATTTTTGAAATTTACCCAAATACAAAACTAAATGCATTTAATTTTCATATTATTCCAAGTTCCAAATATGAAGAAATCACGTTAAAAGTTAATATTTACGTTGTTAAAAATGGTTTGCCAACAGAATCGCTTTTAGATGAAAATATTATTTATAAAACATCTACAACTGGATGGCAAAAAATTGATTTAACACCATATAAATTTCGATTCAAAAATGTGGATAAAATAGCTGTGACACTACAATTAGTTGATTATAAAAAGCTTGCTCAAGAAGATTTTGTTTTTGGTGTTTCTGCTAAAAAATCTTTAGCAAAAGACTTGTTGTTTAGATATCAAAGTCAAGGTAATTGGGAAGCTTCTGCAGGGGTTTTTATAGCTAACTTAGATATTTTATATTCAAAAGATAAATTGACTATAAATGAGGAAAAGCCTGAAGAAATTGATGCAAAAACGAAAGAATTAATTTCATATTATCAACATAAAGAGAGTGCTAAAAAGTCGATTTATGGAAAAAATAAGTCAGGAAAATATATTGATATAAATGATGCGAAAATTTATTATGAAGAATATGGACAAGGTGAGCCTTTGATATTTCTACATGGAAATAATGGAAGTATAGAAGATTTTTATCAACAAATTCCATTTTTTGCCAAGCATTATCGAGTAATTGTTGTTGATACGCGTGGGCAAGGAAGAAGTACCGATTTGACAAATACTCCATACACTTACGAAGAATTTGCAAACGATTTATTTCAAGTCATTCAAAAACTTAATCTAAAGAAAGTCAATCTTGTTGGTTGGAGTGATGGTGGAAATACAGCTTTAATTTTTAACGTTCAACATTCTGAATTAGTTAATAAAATTATAATAATTGGTGCTGTTCTTAACCCAAATGGAGTAAGCAAAGAACTGATTGAGAATTTGAAAAGTTTAGCAAATAAACCTTCCGAAAACGCGAATTTACGCTTAATCAAATTGATGTTAAATGAACCAAATATCCCAAAAAATGATTTAAATAAAATTCAAAATCCTGTATTGGTCATTGCTGGAGAAAAAGATGAAGTAATCGAAAATCATACAAAAGAAATTCAACAAAATATTTCAAAAGCAGAGTTATTGATTATTCCAAATTCGACACATTATGTTCCTTTCGAGCAACCAAAAGTATTAAATGAAGCCATTTTGAAGTTTTTGAAAAAATAGGAACATAGGTTTAGTTTTCATTTTCTCCATATCTTTACCCAACTAAACCAACTCAATGAAATACATCACAGGTTTCTTCGTCCTTATTTGGCGCATTTGGATGATTTTATTAGCCGCAATTTATGTCCTAACAATTGGTGTTTTTATCGTATTACCTTTAGCAAACTTCGATAAAACATTTCCTTACATCTACCCATTTATAAGATATTGGGGAAAATTTGTTTTGTATGGAACAGGATTTAGAATAGATTACAAAAAACTTGTTCCACTCGATCCGAAAGAAAATTATGTTTTTATAGCTAATCATACTTCGGTGATGGATATTATGTTGATGTTGACTATTCTAAAACATCATCCAATCGTATTTGTAGGCAAGGCAGAGTTACTCAAAATCCCTATCTTTGGACGAATATTCGAACGAATTTGTATCCCTGTCGACCGAAAAAGTGCACGTAGTAAAGCACTTGTTTATCCCGAAGCAAAGAAAAAGTTAGACAAAAATCTGAGTATTTTTATTTTTCCTGAAGGCGGCGTTACAAACGACAAAGAATTCAAAATTTATTTGGATCCTTTCAAAGATGGAGCGTTTAACATTGCTATTGAAACACAAACACCTTTGGCTGTTTTGGCGATTCATGGTGTTAATAAAATGTTTCCATTCAATTGGTTTCGAGGATATCCAGGGAAAATAAAAGTTCGATTAGTGGCGACTTTCGAAACGAAAGATTTGAATGTAAAAAACGATAAAGTTGCTTTGAAAGAAGCTGCTTACAACATGATTTTAAAAGATTTAGAACAATGAAAAATTTAGTTTATATCGCATTAGGAACGGCTTTAACGGCGGTTAGTTGCAATAAACAAATCACTTCTACCACAGAAACTGAAGCAAAGGATAATCAAACTTTTGCTGATTTAGATCAAGCACGCATCAAACATTTGAGTTTAGATATCGAAACTGATTTCGATACGCATCAAATCAAAGGTTCGGCGGCTTATACATTCGAAAATAATCAAGCAAAACAATTGATTTTAGATACCGAAAAACTAATAATTGATTCAGTTTTATTAGCGAATGGAAAAAAAACAACATACAAATTAGGTGAAAAAGATTCTATTAAAGGTCAAGCCTTAATCATTGATGTTACGCCAAATGATACAATTGTAAAAGTTTTCTACAAAACTTCTCCAGACGCAAATGCCTTACAATGGTTAAATGCACAACAAACTCACGATAAAAAGCATCCGTTTTTATTGTCGCAAGGACAAGCGATTTTAACGCGTTCTTGGATTCCAATTCAGGATACACCAAGTGTTCGCTTAACGTATGATGCAAAAGTAAAAACGCCAAAAGATTTGTTGCCTTTGATGAGTGCAATCAATCCGAAAGAGAAAAATGCAGAAGGTGTTTACACGTTCAAAATGCCTCAACCAATTGCACCTTATTTGATTGCTTTGGCTGTTGGTGATGTACAATATCAACCAATCGATAACAGAACGGGAGTTTATGCAGAACCTGGCTTATTGAAAGCTGCTGCGTGGGAATTTGCCGACATGGGAAAAATGGTAACGGCTGCCGAGAAATTGTACGGAAAATATCCTTGGGAACAATTTGATGTATTGGTTTTACCACCTTCGTTTCCTTTTGGTGGAATGGAAAATCCGCGTTTAACATTCGCAACACCAACTGCAATTGTAGGTGATCGTTCGATGACGAATTTGATTGCCCACGAATTGGCGCATTCTTGGTCTGGAAATTTAGTAACGAATTCTACTTGGGATGATTTCTGGGTAAATGAAGGATTTACAGTTTATTTCGAACGTAGAATTATGGAAGAATTAGAAGGAAAAGATTATGCAGATATGATTTCGGTAATCGGTTTTCAAGATTTGGAAACGTCGATGAAAAATATTCCAGAAAAATATACTTCATTAAAAGTGAACATGAAAGGTGCAAATCCTGATGATGCTTTTTCTGATGTTCCGTACGATAAAGGTTATTTATTTTTGAAAATGTTAGAAGATAAATATGGTCGTAAAAAATTTGATAAATTCTTGAATCAATATTTTTCTTCGCACGCTTTCCAAACGATGACGACAGAAAAATTTGTGGAGTATTTGAAAACTAATTTGACAAATGGAGACGATTCTTTTGTTCAAGAATGGATTTATAACACAGGTTGGCCAAAAGATTTGAAAAAACCTACTTCAAAATTATTCGATTTAGCAGAAGCACAGTTACAGCAAGATATTAAAAACGGGCGAAATAAAGTTGCTCCGAAAAAAGTGGCGATATCTACGAGATCTACAAACGAATGGGTTCATTTTATTCGTCAAATTGATACGACTAAAAACACGAAAGAAGATTTAGCTTATTTGGATGCTATTTATGATTTTACAAATTCAAAAAATCCAGAAATTGAATGTGCTTGGTACGAAAAAGCATTTTTAATGCACTACGATAAAGTTAATACAAATGCAAAAGAATTCTTGGTAAATGTTGGTCGTCGTAAATTTTTAGAGCCTTTATATTTAGCTTTAAAAGAATCTAATCAATTGGATTTAGCGAAGAATATTTATAAAGATGCGCGTCCAAATTATCATTTTGTTGCGCGTCAAACAATTGATACAATGTTAAATTACAAACCATAAAACATGGCGATTGTAGCATATACAGACGGTTCGTCGTTGGGAAATCCTGGTCCAGGAGGATTTGGTTGTATTTTGTTGGAAACCGAGAAAAAAGTCAAAAAAGAAATTTCTCAAGGTTTTCGACTAACAACCAATAATCGAATGGAATTGTTGGCAGTTATTACGGCTTTGGAAACGCTAAAGTTCACCAACACGGAGATTACTATTGTGACGGATTCTAAATATGTGGTAGATGCTGTGGAAAAACGTTGGGTTTTTGGTTGGGTGCAAAAGAATTTCAAAGGAAAGAAGAATGCTGATTTGTGGAAAAGATTTTTAGAGGTTTATAAAATTCATCGCGTAAAATTTCAATGGATAAAAGGTCATGCTGGACATCATTGGAACGAAGAAGCTGATAAATTGGCGGTTGCGGCAGCAAATAAACCAGAAAATTTTAAGATAGATTCTTACTTCGAAATTCATCAAAACGAAGAATAATTTTCTACTTTTGTGAGGCAGAGAGAAAAATGAAAATGAAGACGTTGTGGAGATTTCTCCTACTACTTTTAATTACAATTTACAGTTGTTCGCCTAAAAAAGAAAAAGGTGAACTTGTCTACTTTAGTGGACGAATCGCAAATGCGCAAACAGATAGCATTTATCTATTATTGAATAATCGTGAAAAAGCTTTTGCTTTAGATTTTGATGGAAACTTTTCGGATACTCTTCAGTTAGTTGACGAAGGCTACAAAACACTTTCTATCGAGCGCGAAGAGTTTACAATTTATTTGATTCCAGGTGATAGTTTGATTCTAAATACAGATTTAAAACATTTGGAGAATAATTTCAAATTCTCTGGAATAGGAAAAAATCGAAACAATTATTTGGTTGACAAAAGTTTTAAAACGGATAAATTCTTAACTGAACATACCGAATTATTTAAACTTGCTCCGCCAGATTTCAAAAATCAAATCAAAAAGTTTCATCAAAAAGTTTTCGAAAATTTAGAAAAATTAGAAGTTAATTCTTCGTTCATCAAAACAGAAAAAACGAATTTAAATTACGATTTTATCAATTTGTTGTACATATACAAGGATTCGTACACTTACTACAATCCTGCTTCACAACAATTACCCGTTAATTTTTTGACAGAATTAGACGAAATTGATTTAGATAATGACGAGTATTATAGAACGTATCAGAGTTACCGTAATATTGTCTTAACAAACTTACAAGAAAAATTATATCAAGGTCTTTCCCCAGATACTTTATTGGAAAACATCAAAAGTCAATCGATAAAAAACGGATTTATTAATTCATTAATCTATGAACTTGATCCAAAAGATCCGAATAGCAACGGAATTTATCAAGCGATACAAAAACACTGTAATTATCAACCTTGGTTGAATGAGGCTGCAAAGCGCATGAAAAAATTTGGTTGATAACTTAAAAAAATAAAAGCCACTTCGAAAGAAGTGGCTTTTATTTTTTTAAGTTATCTCTTATTGTCTTTGTCTCACAGCTTCGTAAACACAAATCGCTGCTGCGTTACTCACATTTAGCGAATCTACAAAACCTAACATCGGAATTTTAATCAACAAATCTGAATGATCAGCCCAAAAGTCCGAAAGTCCTGTTGCTTCAGTTCCTAAAATAATCGCAGATGATTTTGTAAAATTAGCCTCGTATAAATTCTTTGTTTCATCTTTCAAAAATGTTGAAACAACTTGAATATTTTTCGACTTTAAGAAATCCAAAACATCCTCTTTACTTGCTGATGTAATTTGATTGGTAAACAATGTTCCAACCGAAGAACGAATCACATTCGGATTGAAAAAATCAACTGTTTCATCACAAACAATTACAGCATCTACTTTTGCTCCATCTCCAGTTCGTAAAACTGCACCAAGATTCCCTGGTTTTTCTACAGCTTCCAAAACAACAACCAACGCATTTTCTGGTAATTGTAAATCCGTTAATGTCGAAGATTTCGTTTTATAGGCACCGATAATTCCGCCTGTCGATTTTCTATACGCAAGCTTTTCAAAAACTTGTTTGGTAATTGTAAATACTTTTGCCTGTCCAAAATCAATTGATTTGTTATAAATATCTTCGCAAATATAAATTTCAACCGCTTCGTAACCACCTTTTACAGCTAATTCATTTTCTTGTGTTCCTTCCACAATAAATAAACCTTGATTTTTACGTTCTCTCGATTTTTCTTGCAATTTCAGCAAGTTTTTAATCCTTGGATTTTGAAGACTTTCTATTAACATTTTACAAAATTACTCGAAATTCTTTGAAGTAGATTCAAATTATTTCATTGTTGCTAATTTTTTACTTACAACTTTTACTAACTTATATTTTAATGAAGATGCATCTGCTGGTGGATTTTCAATTTCAGATTTTGAAACAATAATTTGATATTCATAACCTGGTTCATGCTTAAATCCTTCAATCTGATTATAAAAATATTGCCATTCAGCTGCATTTGCTTCTTTTACCATCATACATTGCATTTTTGCAACTCCTGCGGTACATTCTCTTGTTTCTGGAGCAACTGTTAACAATTCTTCTCCTTGTTTCAATTCTTTAGTTGAAGCACAAGAGGCAAATAAACCGATACTTAAAATACTTGATAAAATAATTTTTTTCATGGAATATCATTTATTGTTTGACAACAAATATTATGCTAAAAACTAACTTAAACTTCAAAGTAAATTCATTCTCAAAAATTTAACTTGATTATAAATAACTTAATCACTTGTATTTTTTGTTGTACCTTTGCACCTTAAAATCAGAATTTTCGTATGACCAAAGATGGAAAAATGGAGTTGATGGCTCCTGCTGGGAATTTCGAATCGTTACAAGCGGCTTTAGATAATGGAGCTGATTCTGTATATTTCGGAGTTGAGCAGTTGAATATGCGTGCGAGAGCATCAATAAACTTTACAATGGACGATTTACCAGAAATCGTAAGACGTTGTGAAGAAAAAGGTGTGCGTTCTTACCTTACTTTAAATACAATTATATACGATCACGATTTATCTTTAATCAAAAACTTATTGGACAGAGCAAAAGAAGCAAATATTACGGCTGTTATTGCGATGGATCAATCTGTTATTGCTTATGCAAGACAAATTGGGATTGAGATTCATATTTCGACACAAATTAACGTTACGAATATCGAAACAGTAAAATTCTATGCAATGTTTGCTGATACAATGGTATTGTCGCGTGAATTGAGTTTGAAACAAGTGAAAAAGATTTGTGAACAGATTATCAAAGATGATGTTCGTGGACCGAGTGGAAATTTAGTTGAAATCGAAATTTTCGGTCACGGAGCATTGTGTATGGCTGTTTCAGGTAAATGTTACTTGAGCTTACATTCGCACAATTCTTCTGCAAATCGTGGAGCTTGTAAACAAAACTGTCGTAAAAAATATACGGTAATCGACCAAGAATCTGGTTTCGAAATCGAATTAGATAACGAATACATGATGTCGCCAAAAGACCTTTGTACAATGGAATTTTTGGATGAAGTGGTTGATGCTGGTGTAAAAGTATTGAAAATTGAAGGTCGTGGACGTGCTCCAGAATACGTTGCAACTGTAATTCGTGCGTATAGAGAAGCGATTGATTCTATTGCGGATAAAACATATTCAAAAGAAAAAGTGGATTACTGGATGGGATTATTGCAAACTGTTTATAATCGTGGTTTTTGGTCTGGATATTATTTAGGTCAAAAATTAGGAGAATGGTCTGCTGTTCCAGGTTCTATGGCAACTCAGAAAAAAGTTTATATCGGAAAAGGAGTTCATTTCTTCCCAAAACCAAGTATTGGTCAATTTGTAATTGATGCCTATGATTTGAAAATTGGAGATTTAATTTTAGTTACAGGACCAACAACTGGAGCCAAAGAAATGGTGGTAACAGAAATGATGGTGGAAGATGTAAAATCTGATACAGCTAAAAAAGGTGATTCGATTACAATTCCGATGGAATTTAGAATTCGTCCATCTGATAAATTATACAAATTAGTAAAAGTAGAAGAGCCAGGAACGCAACAAAATAGTGTTGAAGAAGGCGCTTATTCTCATTAAAAAAATAGTTATCAATGGTCATTATTACGTTACAACGCGATAAATGCATCGGATGCAACTATTGTTATGAGTTAGCACCAGAACGATTCAGAATGTCAAAAAAAGATGGTAAATCTGTTTTATTAAAAGCAATTGATAAAAAAGGTTTCCACACGTTGAAAGACCCTGATCATTCTATCGCAGATAATTGCGAACGTGCTGCCAAAGCTTGCCCTGTAAATATAATTACAGTAAAAGAAATTTAGGTTAAAACATTAGCTATATAAAAGTCCATCAAAATTTTGATGGACTTTTTATTTTTTTAATTTTATTTAATTAATATACAAATTCATAAAAGATATTTACGGTTTCCCTTTTTTTTTATAAGCAACCTTTTATACATATTTGCATCTATATAGAAAACAAATAAACTATAAAATGTCTAAACCGAAAAGAATTCACAAAACTTACAAAAAGTCTTTATTCAGTAAAATGAAAGTAAAACCGGTAAACTTATTACTATTTATGGCAATCGCTTGTTTTATTTTTGTTTTAGTTTTTCTAAATTAATTGGAATTTATTACTCTCTACTTTTTTACTTTGATAATTTCTTAACTTCGTATCAAACTACGAAGAAATGACAAAATCTGAAGCTAGAAAATATTATCGAACGTTGAGAAAATCATTCACTAAAGAAGAAGTGAATAACTTGAGTGATCAAATTTTCGAACACATTAAACAATTAGATTTTTCTACAGATCAGACTTTTCATATTTTCTTACCTATCGAAAAAAATAACGAAATCAATACTTATCCAATCATAAATTGGCTATTTCAACAACAAAAAGAGGTGGTTTTGCCTTTGGTTATTGGCGATGATATGATTAATTGTAAAGTAGAAAAAGGTTTCGAAACGGTATTAAATTCACTTCAAATTCCAGAACCTATTCAGTATTCAGAAATTGATTCTAAAGCTATTGATGTTATTTTTATTCCAATGTTTGTTGCCGATAAAAAAGGAAATCGTGTAGGTTACGGAGGAGGATATTATGATAAGTTTTTGGCAAGATGTAGAGCTGATTCAAAAAAAATAGGTCTAACTTATTTTAGACCTATCGAATATATTGAAGACGCTTATTTCGGCGATTTTCCTCTTGATTTCTGTATTACTCCAGACGGAATTGAATCTTTCTGAATCGAGTCTTTTTTATCATTTAACGTTCTAAAATAGAATTTAAACTCTCGTTGAAATTTGATCGGCTCTTGTTTTAACACAAATACCCCAACATGATTATTGGTTTCGATTAACTTTTTATCCGAATTGAAATAATTAATTGTATACGCAATTCGCTTAATAGAGTCTGGTGTAATTGAATCTTTTGGTAAAATTGCAAATTTAGAAACGGAAGTAAATGTTACTTTTTTCGAACGAAGTTCTCTCAATAACGAAAATATTTCGGTCGTATCTTTTTTAGGAAAATAAGATAACAATTGATCTCTCAACAAACTATCAACAACCGTATCATTGGTATTAGATGCCAGCGCCGAAAGCTCGAAAAACTCGCGCAATTTTTGTTTTGCAATAAAATTTACAGCTTCTACCGAATCCATTTTATTACTTACTGTCGATGCTTCGTTTTTGTAACCTTTTATCGCTTCTGGGTTATAATCTCCTTTATATTTATCGTCTTTGCACGAAAATATCATCCAAACACTCATCAGCAATATCATGCTAAACTGAACTATTTTACTTATCGTTCTCATCTTGCTGGATTTTAAATTTTAATTTCACAATTTTTCCATTTTTCCTTTCCGATTCGATCAAAGAAAAATTCTTTAACGATGTCGTAGGCATTGTAACTAAATTGATATATTGTTGTTTCGAAAGAATCTCTACACCAAAAAAATCATTGTCATACACTTGATAAATCAACGCATCATCCGCAATCATTTGATTTAGCTTAGAAATTCGTTGTTTCAGATCTTTTGCTGAATTCGAATAATAATACAGCATAATTTTATAATCATCTGGCTCTAACAAAAGCTTTTCTGGCTGATTATATTGATGCAAATTAACCTTAAACGTATCTTGTTTATAATAAGGTGAACTCACAAACATCTTGATTGTATCTTTTTGCGATTCGAATTTGATACAACCTGTTTTCGTTGATAAATAAAGTGGCGTAAAACCATCTCTAATAATTGTAACCTCAACAGAATTGGTAATTGCAGCTTGTCTATCCGAATCTACAAAACAAAATTCATATTCTCGCTGACCAAAAATTGAATAATAAATAGTTGCTCCAATTCCGCTCAACAAAACAACTGCTGCTGCTATTATCGAAATCAATTTTAGCTTAGGTTTTGTTTTAGCAACTTTCTCTTTTACCGGAATTATTTCTTTTTCTGTTGATGGTTTAACTTCTGCTGGAATCTCTACTTCAGATTCTTCTGGAATTATATGTTCTGATGAAAAATTTTCGTTTTCTGTTGCTTCAATCGTCGATTCTTCAGTCTTATTTGGACCAAAATGTTCGATTTTCTGAACATTAAGAAAGTGTGCCCAATTTTTATATCCACAATATTGTGCCAAAAGATTGAGCATATCAATACGCGGAAGTTTCTTAAAATCTGACTTAAAATACGTATAAAACCATTTTTCACTAACAGTAGATCTGGTTTTATTGAATAAATCGTCTTGAAAAGATGTAATTTCTTGCCCCTTCCAATCGGAGATATTTTCGGATTGAGCAGAATTTTCTTCCAAAAATCGATTTGAAATCGTTTTTTTCAGAATTTCGAAAATTTCTATATCTGTAAATTTGCTCAAAAAAATAAAATTTATAAAGTTGGTTTTCAATATTTTGTAAAATAATTTCGATTTTACAAATTTTCTTTTAATACAACTACAAATAAAATAATTTTTTTGATATGTTGAGTTGTATTTCTTTATTAATGCTTTGTTAAATGATTTCTTTTGTTGTAAAACATTTGTTGAATATTAGATGATTGGATTACAATCATCTTACAACTATTTTACTTCAAAAAACTTTGATGTCTGCTTAACTTTGGTTCAACAAAATGATTGAAAAAATCAAGAAAAAAAAATCAATTAAACATATCAAAAATTAAAGTTATGAAAAAATTAGCATTAAACGTAATCGTATTAGGAGTAATCGGAACTTCATTTGGTCTAACATCTTGTAATTTATTTGGATCGAAAGAAACAAAAACTGAAACAGAAGTAAAAAATGACACGATTACAACAATCGAAGATTCTGTAAAAATTGACTCTGTAGGAAAAGATTCTGTTGTTATCAAAGATTCGGCAGTTGTAAAAGAAACTCCTGTAAAAGTTGAAACAACTACGACTACAACAACAGAGAAAAAATAATTTGTAGAATAGATTAAACAAAAAAATCAAATGAAAAAATTAGCGTTATTCGCTTTTGCAGCGATTTCTTTCACAGCAATTTCTTGTAAACAAGAGGCAAAAAGTATTGGAGAACCAACAACAGTTGCTGAGGATTCTGTAAGTGTTGAAAAAGCTGAAATTCCTGCGGCAGATTCTGTAGAAGGAGTTACGGTAGATTCTTCGAAAACTGTAAATCCAGCAGAAACAACAAAAGATTCTGTTGCGAAATAGAACTTGAAAACTCAATAAAAAAATCCGCTTAATGAGCGGATTTTTTTGTTTTTATATCTAAATTAAGATTCTTTCAATGATTTAATATCAATCACAAAACGATATTTCACATCCGATTTCATCATTCGTTCGTATGCTGTATTAATGTTTTGAATATCGATCATTTCTACATCAGACACAATATTGTGTTCTCCACAAAAATCTAACATCTCTTGTGTTTCCTTGATTCCTCCAATTAAAGATCCTGCCAAATTACGACGTTTCATAATCAATAAACCTCCGTGAACAGCATCTAAAGGTTCAATAGCTCCCACCATACACATTGTTTTATCTAATTTTAATAATTGTAAATATGGATTAACATCGTGTTTCACAGGAATTGTATTCAATAAAAAATCGAATGAATTTGCGTGAGCTTTCATTTGCGTTGCATCTTTCGAAATCAAAACCTCATCAGCCCCAAGTTTCTTTGCATCTTCACCTTTCGACTCAGAAGTTGTAATCATTACCACATGTGCACCCATTGCTTTTGCAAATTTAACACCCATATGTCCCAAACCTCCAAGACCGATTACACCAACTTTATCGCCCGCTTTTACATTCCAATGACGCAAAGGTGACCAAGTTGTAATTCCCGCACACAACAATGGCGCAGCAGCTTTTACATCGATATTTTCGGGTACGTGAAGCACAAAATCTTCTTCTACCACAATATTTTCTGAATAACCACCGTAAGTGATTCCGCCATGTTTCGAGTTTTTAGAATTATACGTTCCTGTAAAACCATTTTCACAATACTGCTCCAAACCTTCGTCGCAAGAATGACAATGTTGACAAGACTCTACCATACAACCTACTCCAACCAAATCTCCAACTTTGAATTTCGTCACTTCAGAACCTACTTCTTTTACTCGACCAATGATTTCGTGTCCAGGAACAACCGGATAATTTGGTTTTCCCCAATCTCCTTTCGCTGTGTGAATATCGCTGTGACAAACCCCACAATACTCGATATCGATAAAAATATCTTTCGCATGTAAATGTCTACGTTCTATTGTGTGTGGCGCTAATGGATCAGTTTCGTTAAACGCTGCATATGTTTTTGTACTCATTTTATATTTATTAAAGGTTATTTAATATTTCTCTTTGTTTATCTATAGAATAATCTGCCTTACAATCTAAATTAAACTCTGAATTATATTTCGTCACATAACTATTTAAATCAGAACATTTCGATAGTATTTCAAATTCTTTATTTTTTGTATCAAAAATAATTCCTTTATAATCATTTGTATTAAAAGTTATAATTCCTTCTTTCACAAGATTGATATAATTTTCTGAATAACCTTCTGGAACGTCCTTCGTATCTAAAACAGTCGAAGCAATTGCTCCAGCAATTCCAAACATCATTAAATAGCCATTATTTTGTTGTGATTTTGGCAGTTCCATGTACAAATGATGATCTGATCCTGCTTTTACTCTAACATAAGCAAAGTTTGGAATCTCTTTCGCTAACAAGATTTTTTTATCTTTTGCAATCTTTTTTATCTCTTTTACATTAAAATAAACATCTCCATTTCGTACAATTGCAAAATAATCTCGTTGTTGAAATTCAGGAAATTTTCCTTTTGTATCATAAAAATTAACCAAATCTGCCGATTGTTCAAACAAGTCTGCATAAAGATTTGGTTTCATTTCAAATGCTTTACTTTCTACATTCTTGGAAACAAAATCGTCTTTAGTCATATAAACTCCATCAGGATAACTAAAAAATTCTTTGCTAAACACACCTTTTATTTCAGGAATATTTTTAGACAAATTTTCAGAATCATAAACCAAATCGAAATCTTTTACTCTAACTACCGCGAAAGTATTTTTTGATAAATCTGTTTTGAATTGTAATCCTTTTCCATCATTAATGTATTTTACATCTCTTATTTCAAAAGAATTATTTGTGCTTTTAGAAGTTATTTTCGCTTTTGATATATATTGTCCAAAAGCAAAAGTAGAACATAAGGCAAGTAGAGTAAATAATTTTTTCATTCGATTATATTTTGGATAAAATTAAAAAATCCACCTGAATAATCAGATGGATTTTAGGGTTATTATAATTGTTTATTCTTGCGAAATCATCAGTTTTCTTACATCATCTAAAAAATCATTATCCTTTTCACAAGGAATCCTTTTATTCAATTTATTTTCAAAATATTCATTAAATCTCTTACAGTTTTTTACAGCATAAAATTTTTGTTCATTATTTAATAAAATAAAAGGATACAAAATATATTTTAACCTATAAGGTGCTCCATAATAACTTCCTACAGCCATTTTTGTAATTGCTTCACCTGAAGGAATAGCAGATATTTCGCTGTAAAAATAATCTGAATTTGCAAACTTTACTTTTAAGAAATAGTTTTTTGAATAATCTATCATAAAACCACCTTTCATTTCCTTCGCTTCGTTTTTATTAGATGCTTTTATGCTTAAGTAAAGATTTCCTTTGTAAACAACTGCAAAAGTATTTCTTAAAATATCATCACTTCCAACATATTTAAAAGCCATTAAGTCTTTTGGATTATCATAATATTTTTGACCTTCTTCTCTTCCAACAACCTTTTTTGTTGAGGAAGGAATTTTTTTATAAAAATCTTCAATTGTTTCATAAATACCTTCAGGCAAATCATTTTCATAATATTTATCCTTTATTTCGGTATAAGTATTTTGATCCACTTTATTAATAAAATCAATAGAATCAAAAATAATTTCAGAAACATCTTCTTTTATTATTGCTTGATTAGAAGACTTATTCATTTTAAGTTTATATTCATAAACTTTATCTCCATAAAAAACATCTTCAACTTCCATTTTTTTTCCGTCTGATAAAACTAAAGTTGCTTTTTTAATATACTGTCCAAAAGAAAGAGTAGAGCATAAAATAAATAGTGTTAATAATTTTTTCATTCAATAATATTTTGGATAAAATTAAAAAATCCACCTGAATAATCAGATGGATTTTGGTTTTATTGACTGAATTAAAAAATCTTTTATTTCAATTTTTTGATTCCCATGTTCCACAAAGTGAATGCATATTTATCAGCTGTTTCATTGATCACAACTTCTGTCGAACGACCTGCTCCGTGACCAGCTTTTGTTTCAATTCTGATTAAAACTGGATTATCACACGCTTGTTTCGCTTGTAAATTAGCCGCAAACTTATACGAATGCGCAGGAACTACACGATCATCATGATCTCCTGTTGTGACTAATGTTGCAGGATAACATGTTCCTTCTTTTACGTTGTGAACTGGTGAATATCCTTTCAAATACTCGAACATTTCTTTACTATCATCAGCTGTTCCATAATCATAGCCCCAACCTGCACCAGCAGTAAATGTATGATAACGTAACATATCTAAAACACCAACTGCAGGCAATGCTACTTTTGCTATTTTTGGATTAATTGTTTCTGTTGCTCCAACTAATAAACCTCCGTTAGATCCTCCTGATAATGCAGTAAAATCTGGTGAAGTGTAATTGTTTTTCTGTAAGTATTCTGCAGCAGCAATGAAATCATTAAAAACATTTAATTTATTGAATTGACGCCCTCCATCGTGCCATTTTTTACCATATTCTCCACCTCCACGTAGGTTTGGAACAGCATAAACTCCACCATTTTCAATCCAAGCAGCAGTTGCCGGACTAAATCCTGGCGTTAAACTAATATTGAATCCGCCGTATCCGTAAACGATTGTAGGATTTTTACCATTTTTCTTCAATCCTTTTTTATACGTAATAATCATCGGAACTTTTGTTCCATCTTTTGACGTATAAAAAACTTGTTCAGAAATGTAATCATCTGAATTAAATTTCACATTTGGTTTAATGTAAACATCCGAAGAACCTGTTTCTACATTGTATTTGTAGCTTGTAGATGGTGTGATATAATTTGAAAATCCGAAATAGATTTCTTTCTCTGATTTTTTCCCTCCAAATCCTGATGCAGAACCAACTCCAGGCAATGTAATTTGACGAACTTTTGATCCATCATATTTGTATTGCTCTACAACCGAAATTGCATCTTTTAAGTATTTAGCAAATAAATAACCTCCTCCTGTAGAAACAGATAATACATTTTCAGTTTCTGGAATAACTGTTTTCCAAGCAGCTTCGCTCAAATCAGAAATAGCGGCTTTAACTACTTTATTGTTTGGAGCTTTGTTATTTGTAAAAATGTAGAAAGTTTCCCCATCATTATCAATCACAGAAGTATTTGTATCAAAGTTGTTCACAATCGTTTTGATTGGGCTATTTGCTTGAGACAAATCTTGATAATACAACTCATTTCCTGTTGTTGTATTCGCAGCTGTAATAATTAAGAAACGCTCATCATCCGTCAAATAAGCACCAACATAGCGACGAGGTGTTTCTGCTCCTCCAAAAATCAATTGATCTTTTTT
The DNA here is from genome assembly GCF_053482575.1 of Empedobacter sp. ULE_I140. Taxonomy (NCBI): domain Bacteria; kingdom Pseudomonadati; phylum Bacteroidota; class Flavobacteriia; order Flavobacteriales; family Weeksellaceae; genus Empedobacter; species Empedobacter sp. ULE_I140. Next base: position 169,518 of record NZ_JBQMTX010000001.1, read on the forward strand.
CTGAGCCGTTCCTAATTTGTGGTAATATAATTTGTGTTGATCTGTTTTTTCTGATAATTCAGATCCTTTTGGTTTATCATAAGAAGAATAATAAAAACCGTCGTTTCCTTTCCAAGCTGTTCCAGAGAATTTAACATCAATCAATGTTTCTCCAACTTGAGTTTTATCTTTTGCGTTAAGAACAATTACTTTTCTCCAATCCGATCCACCTTCTGAAATAGAATATGCGACTAAGCTTCCATCTTTAGAAAAACTAACATCTGCTAAAGAAACAGAACCATCTTTTGAGAATTTATTCGGATCTAAAAAAACTTCTTCTGTTCCGTTTTCACCTAATTTACGGTACAAAACTGAGTGTTGTTGTAAACCATCATTTTTGTAGTAATACGTATAATCTCCTTCTTTAAAAGGCGTCGAAATTTTCTCGTAATTCCAGATATCCGTCAAAGATTTTTTCAATTGTGTACGTAATGGAATTTCATTCAAATAAGCATAAGTTGCTTTATTTTGTTCGATCACCCATTTCTTAGTATCCTCAGACAAATCGTCTTCCAACCAACGATATGGATCTTGTACATTTTCTCCAAAATACGTATCAACATGATCAATTTTTTTTGTATCTGGATACTTTTTCTTATAACTCTGTGCATTCACTCCTACCATAAGCGCAACATTAAATAAAATAAAAGCAGTTTTTTTCATTTCTTTTCTAATAGCTGTTTTGGTAAAGATAATAAAATCAAAAAGATAAATTGGTATTGAAAAAAATGATTTAAATTTGCGCAAAATCCTCTCAGATTTTAATTAAAATGAATACTTAAAACTTCGCGGCAACTTAACGTTAAATTCATTTTGATTTAAAAATTTATCAAGTATTTTTAATTAGAAAAACCAAAAAAAAATGACTGTAGAAAAGTCTTTAACAGCCAAAATTGGGTCTATTTTTTCGTTGATTAAACAATCTTTTTCAAGCGAAAACTTAGATTTAACCGCATTACCAATCAAAAAATCAGTATTTCTATTAGCAATTCCGATGATGTTCGAAATGGTGATGGAATCTGTCTTTGCATTGGTCGATTTATATTTTGTAGGACATTTAAAAGAAAGCGCTTTCGCCATACAAACCGTTGGTCTTACAGAATCTTTATTAACAATTGTTTATTCGATTTCAATAGGAATAAGTATGGCTGCAACTGCCATTATTGCACGAAGAATTGGAGAAAAGAAACCCGAAAAAGCTTCGGAAAGTGCTTCGCAAGCAATTTTATTATCGATAATCATTACAATTCTGTTGAGTATTTTCGGATTTATATTCGCCAAAGATTTATTGATTTGGATGGGATCATCTGAACAAGCCGCAGAATACGGGAAGAATTTTACTAAAATAATGATGGCAAGTTGTTTATCAATTGTGTTATTATTCTTGATTAACGGAATTTTTCGCGGAGCTGGAAATGCAGCAATTGCGATGAAAAGTTTGTGGTTAGCTAACGGAATAAATATTATTCTGTGTCCAATTCTTGTTCGCGGATGGTTCTTTTTTCCTGAAATGGGATTAGAAGGAGCAGCCTTAGCTACTGCAATTGGTAGAAGTGGTGGTGTGGTTTATCAATTGTATGGTTTAACGAAAAAAGATTCATTAATTCAAATCAAATGGAGTTATTTCGTTCCAAAATCTAAACTAATTATCAATATTGTAAAAATTGCAGTTCCTGCTATTGTACAATATATTATTGCAAGTTGTAGTTGGATTATTCTTGCGCGAATTGTTGCTCAATCTGGTGGAGAAATTGCGTCTTCTGGTTATCAAACAGCTTTACGACTGATGATGTTTTTTATGTTACCTGCTTGGGGATTGAGTAATGCTGCGGCAACTTTAGTTGGTCAAAACTTAGGAAATAAAGATCCCGAAAAAGCAGAAAAATCAGTCCTTATGACCATGAAATTTAATATCATCTACATGTTGATTGTAAGTGTTATATTCTATGGATTAAGTAATTATTTAGTTTCAATTTTTACAACGGAAGCGCATATCAAACTTGTTGCAAAAGAAGGAATGTACATTTTGGCAACTGGTTTTTTATTATACGGAATTGGAATGGTAATGATGAATGCTTTTAACGGCGCGGGCGATACAATGACGCCAACGATTATCAATTTTGTTGGATTTTGGTTATTCCAAATTCCATTAGCGTATGTGTTAACGTATCATTTCAACCTAAAAGAAGAAGGCGTTTTTATAGCAATTCCTGTTTCGGAAACGTTTATTGCAATTTTAGCATTTATTCTCTTTAAACGAGGGAAATGGAAGCAGAAAATAGTATAAAAAAATCGCTCAAATGAGCGATTTTTTTATGTTTCTATCCTTTGTAAGTATAATATCTCGCTCCTTTCAAATCTGGAATTTCAGTTTCAATGCGATCTAAAGCAAATCCTTTCGAATCATTAATAGATCTTTTCAGATTTTTATTGTGGAGATCTTGGTATTGTTCAAAAGAAATCGCTTCTCTTTGATTCAAATAATTGAACAAATCCATTTTATTCATCACATTCTTCCAACCTTCACCAATTTGTCCTTGAAAAACTTTAGATTTAGATCCAGAACCATATGCAATAAATCCAACAGTTTTTCCATTCAACTCTTCATCATTATCAGCACTCACTTGTAAAGCTGATAAAAATGCCGTGAAAACAGAAGCTGTGTACATATTTCCGATCTCTGAAGAAGCACGTTGAGTTGGTTCTACTTTTTCTTTGATTAAGGCTTTATATTCATCCGATTTTGAAACAATTTTCAAGTTCTCATTCGAATTATCTTGACCATTTTCTAACGCAAAAACATCCGAAAACATTCTTTTTCCTTGAAATGCATAAGGCAAGTGAAAAGCAATATATCGCCAATTTTCGTACAATTTATCTCCAACAGCAGCTTTTTCTTTAAAATCAAAATAAGCTTCTCTAACTCTGTTTTTATAACATTCGTTAGAATATTGACCTTCGAAAACTGGTTCATCAGAAAAGATTTCGATTTCAGATTTTGTAGTTCCTAAAGCATTCAAAATTGTTGCATCAGAAGTTGCTTGATGAGGCTTGAAGAAATCAAAAACAGATTCCATGCCAATTCCCCAATTGTTATCAAACGCAATCAAATCTGGTTGGTTAGAAATTAACATCGCTACTGCACCAGCACCTTGCGTATATTCTCCCGTAGATTCTAAACCATATTTTGCATAATCGGCTGCAATTACAATCGCCTTTTTAGCTGGATTTACACGAACATAATCGATAGAATTGTGCATCGCATCTACTCCACCCACGCACGCAAACGTCATATCCACAACATCTGTGTGTTTGAAAGGACGTTCTCCAAATTGACTTGCCAAAACAGATTCCACTAACTGAACCGCGTAAGTTGCCGTTGGTTTTGCCCCATCCAAAGCACTTTCTGTTCCTAAATAAATTCGTCCGATTTCATTTGGATTAACATTAAAATCTGTAATCAATTTCAACAAAGCATTCGCAGCAATCGTTGCTGTATCTTCGTGAGCGTCTAAAACTGACATTTTCTTTAAACCCAAACCAATTTCAAGTTTATCAGGATCAATATTACGCTGAATTGCTAAATCTTTTATTGGTAAATATATATGCGGAACGTAGATAGAAGCCGCCTCTATTCCATACTTCATTTTCGTTGATTTTTAAGCGAACTTCAAAGTTAAGAGTATTTAATTTTTAGTAAGCATGAAATAAATCCTGAATTTTAAGAAATCAATAATCATTATAAAAAAACAAAAAAATAGAGGTTTAATTAGAATATTTCTTAATTTTAAGTCTATAATTTTAAATATTTTTTTTCAAAATGGCTCGTACTTTTTACAAATCAATCAAAAATTCTGTCAAATATTGGTGGATTTTATTAATCATTGGATTATTATTCGTTGGACTTGGAATTTATACATTCGCATTTCCAACAGCATCGTATGTTGCACTTTCAGTATTTTTTGCTGTATCTTTTTTATTCTCTGGAATTTCGGAAATTGTTTTTTCGATCTCAAACAAAGATGAAATTGATAGTTGGGGCTGGACATTGACATATGGAATTATTACAACTATTGTTGGATTTATGTTAGTTGTAAATCCAATTCTAAGTTTAGAAGTTTTTGCTTATTATGTTGGATTTTTAATTTTATTCCGCTCAATTTCTGGAATTAGTTATGCTTTCGACCTAAAAAATTATGGCGTAAAAGATTGGGGAATTTCTCTGTTCTTAGCTATTATTGGATTAATCATTTCCCTAATTTTATTATCATCTCCACAATTAGCAGGTTTAACAGCTGTTGCATGGCTAGGATTAGCAGTTATTTCTACCGGATTATTTGCGATTTTTATTTCATTACAATTGAAGAAAATTAAAGATATCCCGAATAATATTTCAGACGATTTGAGAAGTCGATATGAAGAAATTAGAAAAGAAATCGAAGATTTTAAAAATCAATAAAAAACAAAAACCTCCACTTTAATTGAAGTGGAGGTTTTTGTTTTATTTTCCTAAGATTCCTTCTAAAAATCCAGTTTTAAAAGATTCAATCATAACATCTGGTTGATCTATAAAATTTAGAAAACCATAAGCTAGAACTGCACCTATAGCAATTTTTCCAATTGATAACAAAGATAGCTTTTTCATATTACCTTGATTTAAAATTAAATATAATAAATATTTACAATATCGGTGCTAATAATCTACAAATCGATGCAAACGCACGGTTATACCAAGGTCTATTTTCCCATTTTTCAATATTTAATAATTCTGAATCCTCTTTATCTATATCAAATTGAGCACTCATTTGTTGCAATAACGTCGTGTTTTCAATCACCGAAGTAATCTCGAAATTAATCATAAAACTACGATAATCTAAATTCACTGTTCCAATAAAAGCCAATTTATCATCAACCGTTATTGTTTTGGCGTGAATAAATCCTTTTTCGTATAAATAAACTTTTACACCCCGCTTCATCAAAGGTTTTAGAAACGATAATGACGCTTGTTGTACCACTATCGAATCACCTTCTTTAGGAATAATCAGCTCCACTTCTACTCCACTCGAAACCGCAATCATCATCGCTGTTTTAAATTCGTCACTTGGTATAAAATATGGCGTGCACAATTGCACTTTCTTTTTCGCCAAAGTAATTGCCAAAACCATCGCTTCCATTGCCGAATGTAAATCACTTCCTGGTGAAGAAAGTCCAAAACTAACCGTTGAAAAATCGTTCTTTTCTTTACTTGAATAAAAATATTTTGGATCAGAAATATTATACTTTTTGCCTTCTGTCATCATCCAATTTAAGTAAAAATGCAATTGCAAACTATTGATAGAATCTCCTTCAATCATCACAGAAGTATCACGCCAATAAACCTTATTATTTGGGCTTATTACACCATTTTGATTGATATATTTATCACTAATGTTAATTCCGCCTACAAATGCTTTTTGGCCATCAACAATCAAAATTTTGCGGTGATTACGGTAATTAGAATTCGCCAAAGACGAAAATCGAACAGGTAAAAATGTTTGAAATTCCACACCTGTTCCATCGAATCTTGATTGATGTTTATTCAGTTTTGGTGAACCAAAATCATCCGCGGTTACACGAACTTCTATACCATTTTTAGCTTTTTCAATCAGAATATCAATGATTTCATTTCCGATATGATCTTCATCAAAAATATAATATTCGAGATGAATATGATCTTTCGCTTCACGTAAAGCTTCCAAAAAAAGAGGGAATTTTTCTTCTCCATTTGTCAACAACTTTACTTTATTATTTGTAGCAGGATAAGCAACTCTTGCATTGTTTAAATAACGATAAACCTGTGAAAACGAACCTATTCTTTCTTTTACTTTATCTAAATCATCTTGAACAAATTGATCCATTTCAGCCCATTTTTCATTGATGATTTTTTGATGATTCTTATCTATTCGTTTAAAAAATTCATCTTTTTTAAATTTCTGTCCAAAGAAAAAATATAGGATTATTCCAATAAACGGTAGAAAAACAATCACTAATATCCATGCAATTGTTTTGGTTGGGTTTCGATTTTCGATCAAAATAGTAACAATCACCATTATATAAAGGATTGTAAGCGGAACCCAATACCATTCTTTGATAAAATTCCAGATGTGCAAAAGTGTGATTGACCATTCCATTTGTTACAGATTCGTAATTTTTTTATAAAAATAAATGAATAAAAATCAACTGCTTAAAAAATTAACAGAAAATATTTAAAAATAATTTTGGAAATGATAAATAAACCTTCTTATATTTGCAATCCAAAATGACGGTGCCTTAGCTCAGTTGGTAGAGCAAAGGACTGAAAATCCTTGTGTCCCTGGTTCGATTCCTGGAGGCACCACCACATTTATAAAACCTCAAGCATGTGTTTGAGGTTTTTTTTTTGAATGAACATAACAATTTATTCATCGAGTATTTTAGAGTTGTATCTAAATATTCCGTAAATTGCATAAAACATGGAAATAGGAAACAGACCTTGGGGTTCTTACTATGTATTAGAGGACACCGATATATATAAATTAAAAAGAATAGAAGTGAATGTTGGCGGGCGTTTATCTTACCAATATCACAATCATCGTGCAGAAGTTTGGACAATTGTTCAAGGAACTGCAATGGTGACACTTGATGATAAAGAATATGAATACAGAGCGGGAGAAGTCGTTATTATTCCATTAAAAGCAAAACATCGTATTCAGAACATAGGTAATGAGACATTAATTTTTATCGAAGTTCAGCATGGTACGTATTTTGGCGAAGAAGACATCATTCGCATCGAAGATGATTACAACCGATCATCTGAAGATTAAGAAAAACTAACTATAAAAGACTAAACTAATTGACTATGAAAATCGGAATTACATTTAGTGCTTTTGATTTGCTCCATGCTGGACATATCAAAATGCTAGAAGACGCAAAACAACATTGCGATTATTTGATTGTAGGTTTACAAACAGATCCAACATTAGATCGACCAGAAAAAAACAAACCAACACAAACTGTTGTAGAACGCTACATTCAGTTAAAAGGTTGCAAATTTGTTGACGAAATTGTGCCTTATGCAACTGAAGAAGATTTGGAAGATGTTTTGAGATCTTTCAAAATTGATGTGCGTATTTTAGGTATTGAATACCAAGACAAAAACTTCACAGGACGTAAATATTGTGAAGAAAAAGGAATCGAATTGTACTACAATTCAAGAGACCACCGTTTCTCAAGTTCTGGACTTAGAAAAGTGGTTGCAGAAAAAGAACTTCTTAAAGTTGTAAAATAAAAATTGAGTAAGGTTAGAGTTTATCTAACCTTTTTTATTTACAATACTTTCTCAATCAAAAAATTAATGTAAAAAATAATTCTAAAAATTATACCTTTGCAAAATGTCAAATATAGTTGCAATTGTAGGAAGACCAAACGTTGGTAAATCTACGTTCTTCAACAGAATGATCCAAAAAAGACAAGCTATCGTTGATGACACTTCTGGTGTTACACGTGACCGTCACTATGGAAAATCTGATTGGAATGGAAAAGAGTTTACCGTAATCGATACCGGAGGGTATGTCGTTGGTTCAGATGATACCTTTGAAGAAGAGATCCGCAAGCAAGTTGAATTGGCTATCGATGAAGCAAATGTAATTTTGTTCATGGTAGACAATCAAGTTGGTTTAACGGATATGGATAAGGAAGTTGGCAACCTTTTAAGACGCACTAAGAAGCCTACATTCTTAGTTGTGAATAAGGTCGATACCAACAAAAATTTAGACGATTCTTATGAGTTTTATAACTTAGGATTCGAAAAAATGTACACAATCGCTGCAATGAGCGGAAGTGGAACAGGTGAATTATTGGATGATGTAGTAGATTGTTTTACAGAAGAAGAACACATTGATCCATTCGAAGGTTTACCTAAAATTACGATCGTAGGTCGTCCAAATGCTGGAAAATCTACATTAATCAATGCATTATTAGGTGAAGAACGTAATATTGTAACCGATATCGCAGGAACAACACGTGATTCTATCGAAACGTTGTACAATAAATTTGGACACGAATTTGTTTTGGTAGACACTGCTGGAATGCGTAAAAAAGGAAAAGTTAGCGAAGATTTAGAATTTTATTCTGTGATGCGTTCGGTTCGTGCAATCGAAGAATGTGACGTTTGTGTCTTGGTAATTGATGCAGAACGTGGAATTGAAGCACAGGATTTGAACATTCTTTATTTAGCAGAACGCAACCGAAAAGGTGTTGTCATCTTAATCAACAAATGGGATTTATTGGAAAAAGAAACCAATACAATGAAAGAATACAAAGATGCTATTCTAAAACGTATTGCGCCTTTTACAGACGTTCCTGTGTTGTTTATCTCGGCTCTTACAAAACAACGTGTCTTGAAAGCTGTTGATACATTTATCGAAGTTTACGAGAATCGTAGTCGTCGTATCAAAACAAGTAAATTAAACGAAACCTTGTTACCGATTATCGAGATTACACCTCCACCTGCAGTAAAAGGAAAATACATCAAAATCAAATATGTAACGCAGTTACCTACAAAAACGCCTCAATTTGCGTTTTTCTGTAACTTGCCGCAATATATTAGAGATCCTTACAAACGATTTATTGAAAATCAATTGAGAAAGGAATTTAATTTTGAAGGAGTTCCAGTTGAAGTTTACTTCAGAAAGAAATAATAAAAATCCAAAAAGTCCATTTACAATTTGTAGATGGACTTTTTTATTGATAACAATAGAATTTAACATTCATAAAAAAAGCTCAACGATTGACGCTGAGCATTTTTGTGACCGAGACAGGATTCAAACCTGTAACCTCTTGAGCCGTAATCAAGTGCGCTATTCAGTTGCGCCACTCGGCCGTTTGAAATAATTGAAAGTATTTTCCCTTATTTTCGAATGCAAATATACAGCACTTTTATCGTAAAAACCTAAGCTTTTTCAGAAAAATTTTTAACAATAATTTAATTTACAACATATCAATTGCTTACAAAAATATTTTTTTATGATTTTGACAGAATTCTTAACTTGCTTCCTCTAAATTCAATCCAAAATGATTAAAAAATTAATTCTAAGTTCATTCATTCTTCTTGCCATTAGTAGTTGTAAACAGTCGAAAGAAGCTGTTAAAACCGAACAAGAAAATACAACTTTTCAGTTTGCGAAAAATATTTCTATCGAAGAAAACAACGAAACAATCACGATAAAATCTTCTGGAAATACGATTTCATTTGATAAAAAAGACTTGCCAATCAAAACTGTGATGGTAGAAACTTCGTCTGCTGTGACGTTTTTAGATCAATTAGGAAGTCTTGATTTAATCAAAGGAGTTTGCGATGCAGATTTTATTTACAATCCTAAAATTGCCGAAGGAATTGCTAATAAATCAATCTTGAAAGTTGGAAATTCGAACGAATTATTCACAGAAATTATCTTAAAAAATAAGCCACAATTAATTATTGCAAATTCAAATCCTGTTTTGGCAAAATTTCATCAACAATTGGAACAAAATGGGATAAAAGTATTGTATTTAGATGAATACAAAGAGCAAAATCCAATAGGACAAGTTGAGTATTTGAAGGTTTTCGGAAAATTATTCGGAAAAGATACAGAAGCTGAAAAACGCGTAGAAACGGTTAAAAATAATTACGATTCAATCAAAAATATCATTCAAACCAAAGCACAAGGTAATGTTTCAACAATTGTGAATACAATGTATGGCGATATTTGGTATGTACCAACAAAAGATTTGTTACAAGCGAAGTTGATTGATGACGCAAAAGGAAATTATATTTTCAAGAATAAAACAGGTGAAAATAGTTTGAGTTTAACGTTTGAAGAAGTTTATACAGCTGGAAAATCTGCAAATTATTGGATCAATGTAACAAATGTGAATTCGTTGGCAGAAATGAAAGCTTCTTATCCAAATTATGCGTGGTTTGATGCATTTAAGAAAGGAAATGTCTACGCTTACAACAAACGAATGAATGCAAAAGGTTCGAATGATTATTTTGAACAAGGAATTCTTCGTCCAGATATTATTTTGAATGATTTAGGAAAAATTTTCTATCCAAATTTATTTCCAACGTATGAGTTGTACTTTTATCAACAATTGAAATAAATGACTGAAATTATTCAAAAATTCGAAGATTTTGTTCTAAAATCTTCGAATTTATCCATTTCAACTCTTGAAAAAGATGCAGAATGTGACGAATATATAGGTTATAATTTCAATGTTAATGAGTTTTCTATAAAATTTAGAAAATCGAAAATTACGCCTAAAAAAGTTGGTCAATTTGTAACATTATGGAAACGAAATACAGCTAAACAAACCGAACCTTTCGACGAAAATGATGGTTTTGATTATTACATTATTGCGGCAGAAGATAATTCTAAACTAGGTTTTTATATTTTTCCGAAATCAATTTTAATTGAAAAACATATTTTGACCTCAATTAAAAAAGAAGGAAAAAGAGGTTTTAGAGTTTATCCGAATTGGGTAAAACCTGAAAATAAACAAGCGGAGAAAACTCAAAATTGGCAACAAGATTATTTTGTAGAAGTCAACAATCAACAAATTGATAAAACCAAGTTAGAAAAGATATTCAACAAAAAACGGAATTCAAATTAAGTTCCGTTTTTTTGTTATTTTTTCAAAAATTCGAATCCAAATAAAAATAAGCTTCACTGATAAAATCACTAATATTTGACGCAATTAAACTATGTGGATGAATTTTATTTACAGCCAAATCTCCAGCCAATCCATGTAAATAAACACCTAAAATTGAAGCTTCTGATGAATTATAACCTTGTCCAATTAGCGACGCAATAATTCCACTCAACGTATCTCCAGATCCAGCAGTTGCCATTCCCCAATTTCCCGTGGAATTGAAATAAATTTTACCTTCGGATGTAATAACTGCAGTATAAAAACCTTTTATAATAAATGTCAATTGATGAAAAACAGCAAGTTTTTTAACTTTTTCTAATTTCTCAAAATCATTTTCCCATTCTCCAATTAAACGTTGTAACTCTTTTGGATGCGGTGTTAAAACTGAATCTTGTGGAATCAACGTAAAACAATCTTTCTGATTAGCTAAACAATTTAATGCATCAGCATCAATCAACAAAGGTTGTTGTTGATTCTTAATCCAATTGATAAAATTTGCTTCTGTAGTTGGGTGTTTTCCCATTCCCATTCCAACGGCAACTCCTTGATAAATTTTTATCTCAGGAAAATGTTCAATTTGTTTTTCTGAATCATCAACCAAACTCATTGATTCTATCAAATTTGTTTGCAAAATATTTAATCCACATTGAGGAGTATAAGTCGTTACCAAACCACTACCCGTCTTCAAGGCTGCTTTTGCACTTAAAATAATTGAACCTATTTTTCCTAAACTTCCACCAATTATCAACATATGACCAAATGTACCTTTGTGCGAAAACTTACTTGGTTTCTTTAGAAATTTCTGAACATCATTTTTCTGTATAAAATAATAATTTGTCTCAAATTCATTACTCACATTCTGTTCTAATCCAATATCTAATAAAATAAATTCATCAGTGTAAATCTGATTTTCAGGAAATAATAAACCTAATTTAGGAACCTGAAAAGTATATGTTTTATTTGATTTACAACACGGAAAATATTTTTGCATAGGAGAATCAGCAATAAAACCAGAAGGCAAATCTATCGAGATAATTTGCGTCGGATTTGACTCTTCTATTTGATTGAAGACTGAATTCCAATCATCATGCAAAGGTTGATTAATTCCAATCCCGAAAATAGCATCGATAATAACTGAATTTTCAGGAAGTTGTAATTCTTCATTCAAATTAAAAAAATGTAAATCATCAGAACAAAAAAGTTGTTGATTCTTTAAATTATCTTCGCTATAATTCTCTGATTTCAATATATAAATCAACGTTTTATAGCCTAATTTTTTCAATTCTCTTGCAACTCCTAATCCATCTCCTCCATTATTTCCTTTTCCGCAAAAAATAATAATTGGTAATTCTTTAGATGGAATATCATTCACTACATTTTCAGTCAATTTCAATACAGCTCGCTCCATCAAATCCCAAGAGGATATATTTTGATGTTTGATCGTTAATTGATCCCATTCTTTTATCTGTTTTGAATTGAGTATTTTCATGAATAATATTTGTTTACATAAAGGTAGTAAATAAAAAAAGGAACTCAAATTGAGTTCCTTCTAGTCTTTATATTTTATTAATCTTAAAATAATTCTGATTGGAATTGCTCTAAGAAACGTTTATCATTTTCTGTGTACAAACGGATATCCCCAATTTGATATAACAACAACGCAATACGCTCAATTCCCATACCGAATGCATAACCCGAATATTTTTCAGGATCGATATCTACATTGCGCAAAACGTTAGGATCTACCATTCCACATCCCATAATTTCTAACCAACCTGTACCCTTTGTCATACGATAATCGGTTTCAGTTTCTAATCCCCAATATACGTCAACCTCAGCAGAAGGCTCTGTAAATGGGAAATATGAAGGACGTAAACGAATTTCAGATTTACCAAATAACTCAGTTGTAAAATAACTTAAAGTTTGTTTCAAATCTGCAAACGAAACACCTTCGTCGATATACAAACCTTCAATTTGGTGGAACATCATATGCGAACGAGACGAAATCGCTTCGTTACGGTAAACACGACCTGGCGCTAAGAAACGCATTGGTGGTTGATTTTTCTCCATATGACGAATCTGCGTAGAAGATGTATGCGTACGCAACACAATATCTGGATCAGTTTCGATGAAAAATGTATCTTGCATGTCTCTCGCAGGGTGATGCGCTGGCAAATTTAACGCGGTAAAATTGTGCCAATCATCTTCGATTTCTGGACCTTCAGAAACGCTAAATCCAATGCGATTAAAAATTTCGATAATACGATTTTTTGTAATATTAATTGGATGACGAGATCCCAATGTAAAAGGCTCTCCAGGACGCGTTAAATCTAAAGAAGAATCAGTTTTTCCTTCGTTTGAGATTTCATTTTTAAGAACAGTTGATTTTTCTGTTGCCAATGTTTTTAATTCATTCACAACTTGACCAAATTCCTTTTTTTGTTCATTCGGAACAGATTTGAACTGTGTAAACAAGTCCGTTAAAATTCCTTTTTTTCCTAAAAATTTAATTCTGAATTCTTCAATTTCAGCAGCATTTGTTGAATGGAAGTTTTTTACTTCTTCAATATATTGTTTGATTTGGTCAATCATAATTTCTGATCAATTTGATTACAAATTTAACCGATAATCAACTTATAACAAATTATTCGAGTACTTTTATCTTTATTCCACTAAAACTCTGTAAAAATGGTTCAACCAATTTTAGAAATTAATCTTGAAAAAATCAGTTATGATTTAGATAAAGTTATTTTGAAAGCGATCGATCTCAAAATAGATTCAAATGGTTTGTATGGCGTTTTTGGGAGAAATGGACAAGGAAAAAGTACTTTTCTAAAAACCTTGTGCGGTTTGAAATCCTATGAAGGAACAATTAGATTAAACAATGAAATTCTACAACCTTCTGATGTTGCATTTTTAGCAACAGAACCGATGATTTATGAATATTTGACAGCAGAAGAATTTTATAAATTTTATCAAAAAGTATCAGGTAGAAAGAATTCAAATTCAACTCGAATCTTTGATATTGACGAAAAAGTTTTACTTAAAACAATGTCGACAGGAACACTGAAAAAGGCATATGTCAATACTATTTTACAATTTGATGATTATAAAATTTATATTTTCGATGAACCTTTTAATGGTTTAGATATCGAAAGTAATTATGTTTTACTCCATAAAATTAGAGAATTAGCAAAGGAAAATATTGTGTTTGTTTCTTCGCATATTATCGAAATTGTTTCGCCTTATTTGACTAAAACTTTTTATGTAAATGAGCAACAAATCACGGAAGTTGAGAATGAAAATATTATGAACTTGTTTATGCAATCAATCGATCATGGATAAAATTCTATATACGCTAAAAATCATTTATATCAACCGTTTTCGCCAATTAACCTACAACGATTCGTCTAAATTTTGGATACCTTTTATCCTTTATTTTGTCATTATTTTCAAAATATTGAATGGTAGTTTTCCGAGTTTCCCTGCTTTCGATTATAAAGAATATCTTGTTCTATTTTTTAGTTTTATGGCAAGTCAGCAAGTGAATATCAGAAAAGATTTCGGACTTTTAAAAGGTTTATTCACCCCCCGAAAAACCTATCTCATTTATCTTATAGACCTCATCCTTGTTAATGTTTTCAACATTATTGTGGCTATTCATTTTGGTTGGATGATTAGTTTAGCGGTTATTTTTGCTTTCATTCTATTTTTCACTTTTTATAATGGAAAAATTGGTAAACCAATGGTGAAAAATAGACTTCGAATTTTAGATGTTTTGACGATTGTTCAACTTAGACGATTCAAAATTAATTATCTCATTTTTATTGGCGCCTATTACATTTCGTATCAAGGATTGATTGAAAATAACCTGAATTTGTTTCTCGTTTCTATTGTAGGAATTCTTTTTCTTCTTCTCGGAAATATTCAAAAAACAGAGAAATTAGCTTACTTTATAAGTTCAAAATTATCCAACAAACAATATATACTAAAGAATGAAATTGATTTTAGCCTAAATAGTTTGCTCTTTATTTTACCTTGTTTGATAATGGCTTTATTTCTAAATCCAACCTATTTTGGTTACGGAATAAGTTGTTTAGGAGCAATTATTATTACTTTTCCAATCAAATATATTTTTATCAATCATCAATTTCCAATTGGTTTACTTTCGATGCTTATTGTCTGTTTTTTTCTAACGATTATTTTAAATGAAAAAGTAGATTGGTTGCTTTATCTCAGTATTTTTCCGATAAGTTTTATTCTACATCTCATTGCTTTCCGGAAATTCACGAAGGAAAGGATTACTGGGGATTCTGGGTTTTATTTGTAGATAATTACATTATTTTTTAACGAGAGAGATTTAACTTTGTTTATCGTCTAAGTCTTCGATACAACGTTTTGCAAACGCCACTCTGACTGACGATAAGATGAAGATAAATGCTTTAATAAACAAAAAATCCTCCTAAGAAAACTTAAGAGGATTTGATTGATATTATATTTTGAAAATTATTTTCCAAATACTTCTTTTACTTTAGCTGTAATTCGTTCGCGTTCTGCATCTGTTAAATTAGAACCAGAAGGAAGACATAATCCATTTTCGAATAATTCTTCTGCTACCGTTCCTCCATAATAAGGTGCATCTGCAAAGACAGGTTGCATGTGCATAGGTTTCCATAACGGACGAGATTCGATATCATCTTCCAAGAAAGCTAAACGTAAATCTTCGCGCGTTTTCCCTGCTACTTTTGGATCAATTAAAATCGCTGATAACCAATGGTTAGAGAAATAATCAGAACTTGGTTCTACAAAAACAGTTACGCCATCAATATCCGCAAACAACTCTTGGTAGAATTTATTCATTGCACGACGAGCTGCTACTCTATCCGCTAAAACTTCCATTTGTCCACGACCGATACCTGCTGTAATATTACTCATACGGTAATTGTACCCAATATGCGAATGTTGATAATGTGGTGCATTATCACGAGCCTGAGTTGCTAAAAATACCGCTTTATCTTTATCTTCTTGTGTATGGGAAACCAACGCTCCACCACCAGAAGTTGTAATAATTTTATTTCCGTTGAATGATAAAACACCGAAACGTCCAAAAGTTCCTGCAGATTTATTTTTGAAAGTAGAACCCAATGCTTCTGCAGCATCTTCGATCACAGGAATGTTGTATTTATCTGCAACAGCATGTACTTCGTCAACTTTATAAGGCATTCCGTACAAATGAACGGCTAAAATCGCTTTTGGTGTTTTTCCTTTTGCTATACGATCTTTAATCGCCTCTTCTAATGCTATTGGACAAAGATTCCATGTATCTTTTTCAGAATCTACAAATACAGGTGTTGCGCCTTGGTAAGCGATTGGATTTGCAGTTGCTGAGAATGTCATTGATTGGCAAAGAACCTCATCTCCGTAGCCAACGCCACATTCAATTAAAGCTAAATGAATTGCAGCTGTACCAGCAGATAATGCTGCAACTTTTACATTTGCATTTAAGAATTTTTCTAAATCTGCTTCAAAACCATTAACATTTGGTCCTAAAGGAGCCACCCAGTTTGCATCGAATGCTTCGTGAATGTATTTTAATTCATTTCCTCCCATATGAGGAGATGATAACCATATCTTTTCAGCCATTTTCTATAGTTGTTTTTGTTGTACAAATTTAGAATAAAACTATTGTTTTCGCTTCATTAGTTAATCATAAAACTTCATAATTGTAGAATAAAAAAACTCGAGCATCAATTTTAAATTCTAATTTGAACATAATACTTTTTACATTTTACTATTCTAACTGAACCGAATAACCCTTACATACATTCTACTGCCACTATGTTGCCTTTATCTTGCCTTTATATTGGGAGTATCTAGCAAGTTTCAATAAAATTTAAAAAATCCCCCCGTTTGTATATGTTTTTCACATTTAGTGAGTGTTCGCAATAACCTCACCCTATGGGTGTACAAATCACCCTCCTAAATTATGGTTTAAGCTGTTATAAGCTCAATACCTGCTTTATCAGCTTTGTATTTTATTTTATTCATGAGTTCATAATAGCTCCAGTTTCTTAGGACAAATCGTTCTTTTTTGGCTATTTCTATTTTTTCTTCTTGATCTACAATAACTATCGTTCCTGCTTTTTTTTCAACGCAAAAATCAATTAACATTCTACTGTAAACATGTAGCCGATGATGAACATATTTACTCTCTGTATTTTTTAATTTTTTTGCTATTTTTAATTTTCTTTCTTTTCCTTTCCCTCCTTTGCAATAAGGTACTCCTTCTAATATTCTTTTACGAGAAGCTTGTATCGCCAATCTTCTATACAAAAATTCTTCTTTGGTACCAATCGTAAGTCGATATTTATCTATTTTTACAACCAACGGATATTCCAACGACAAAGAAACTTCTGCAATAATTTCGGGTTGTAATTGATTTTTTTCTTTTTCAATTTCTGCAGCGAATTCCCAAAATATTTTATTTTTTTCTAATTTAATTTGCGATCTACAAATTTTAATTTGGTTACTTACAAATTGCTCCAATACCTTATGATTATCAATATAATCTTTACCAAGATATGTTTTAAAAGGAATTTTATAAAATTTAAAATAAAACTCTTTTTGATCTGAATCATACGAAAATTTACTTATCCTTGTTAAGTTAAAAGGAATTGCTATATCCCGTTTAAATGTTTTTAAGGAAATTTCTCCTCTCCAATATTTGACACAATCCTTCTTAAAGGATAAGTATAACGTATTCATCAAACTAGACAATATGTACATCGGAACTTCGTCCTTAAAACGTTTTGAGAGCACACGATAAATGGTAGTCGACCGTGAACATTCTAGTATTCCATCTTCATCTTTGTTTTCGTCTATTAATTTATATTTGATTCCTTCAGAGAAATAAAAAAAATCTTTCACCATTTCTTGCACATACAAATGAGAAACAATCAAATTAGCTGCTATAAAACATCTATTTTGCCATTTGTATAGGGTACTCCAAACTTCCTTTCGTTCTTCTTGGGTTGGTAAATCAACGATTAACTGTATTTTACGTATTAAAAAAATTGTAGAATTTTCCATATTTAGTTATTTAGGGGTTTAAGCTTTTTTGTTGATACAATTGATAAGCGACTACAAACTCATTGTGCACTTCTTTCTGAGAAAGTTCTAATGTCTTGGCAATGGTTGTAAACGATTGTTTCTTCTCGAATCGAAGCTTTAAAATCAACGATTGTTTTTCTGTCATTTGATTTTTTTTCTTTGTCTCAGATACTGTTTTGTTTTTATTTGCTAACTTTTCTTGGTGACTTAGAATGTTCTGGAGATCCGCTATAGCTCGTTTAATTTCATTCGTTGTTTCAGTTATTCCTCTTCCCATTGCATTGGCAATTGCTTTGTATCTGAATCCATAATTCAAGCAGAGCTCAATCAAATATTTTCTTTCAGTGCTTAATAAAGGCAATACCTTTATAATTTCTTCATAATATTGCTGTTGTCTATCATGATCGATTAGGTTTTGAATGTTATCTGCGGGGTCATATCCAGTCAAATAACTATCATAATTCTCGTAACTCTCTAATGAATACACTGACCTAAAAAATTTATTCTTCGGTTTATAGTAATGCGAATAACAACTGTATTTCAGTACAAGTTTCAAAAAGAAAAGGATATGTTTAGGTCTTTCTATCTTCTCACGATATTCCCATAATTTCAGAAACGCATCTTGTACCAAACATTCTACTACAAATTCATCCGTAATTATTTGTTTACCAATCCAAAAAAGTAGTCTTTTATATCTTACATAAATATGTTCTAAGGCTTTGGGATCGCCTTTTTTCAGTAATTCATATTCTTTTTCTAGCATAATATAGGTGGTTTATTTATGTTTTACGTGATACGTATTACGTTATACGCTCAACGTCTTTTTTCTTATTAATATTCAAATTCATTTTTAAAAACAGATTTTGTCATTCTGGGCTTGTATCAGAATCTCTTCTTTTCATTTTTGTCTTGACACAAAAACGAAACAAAAAAGTCAAGGCCGTAAACCTCTCTACTAAAAATGTTCTCATTTCACTAAAGATTTTACAAACCCTACGGGCTAAAACCTTTTTAACGCTCCATTCATCCATTTTCTTAACGTGAGAGTTTTAATGCCATTTTCTTCATCCTTTAAATCGTTGTCTTAGTTCGTCACAGAACCTTATCCTTAATCTCAACCTCAAATACATAAGACATCTTACAATTATAAAATCTCAATTCTCATATCTGACATCTAATCTGTACTTTTTACTTAATACATAGTACTTTTTACAAATTAAACACCGATATACGAACACCGAACAAACCATACGGAACGCATATACAATGGATATAGAATGGATATAGAATGGATACAGCGCGGATACACAACCGATACAGAAAAGTGTCATTTTCGATATACAACGATACAGGGTTTTAACTCTTTTTAACACTTAATTTATCTAACCACAATGTTTTTTATCAAGTTTTACCTTGTACACTTAACGTTTTAAGTGGTTTTCTAATTAAAATTCTAATTCGATTTTGACAACAAATTTTGTCATTATGAAACCAGGCATAAACCCACAAATTCCCCTTGGACAGTTTTAAAAATTACATTAATAAATGAAATAAAAATTAACACTACTTTTATGAAGATCATTCACTCTCTTACAAGTTGTCTTCGGGGAATTAAATGTGAGTCTTTATCGCTTAATAATTTTGTTCACTATTTCTCCTTCCTACTAGTAGTATATCCACCACTAAGGTCAGAATTTCATTTACCATGTCAGTCATGGTTTTTATTTGTGCATATAAAGGTATAGCACAAAATAATCTCAGTAGTTCAGCATACAATTGCCTACTGAATTTGAAGTAAAATTTTCTCATAATTTTACATAGTTTTTAAATTCAACATTAGTTTTAAAAGCCATCCTTTCCAGTACATCGCGCCAACTTTGTTTGGGGAAAGGGGTTTTTATTAAGTTTTACGTTCTGTGTTATTTTTTAACCACAATAGAAACATAGGTTTTTATTAAATTCTACGTGATACGCTTAACGTTTTACGTATTTATCATTCTGGGTTTGTATAAAAATCTTACTATCACTTTTTTAAGAGTAAAAAAGTAATCAAAAAACTCTTGGCTATAAACCTCTCTACTAAAAATGTTCTCATTTCACTAAATATTTTAAAAACCCTACGGGCTAAAACCTTTTTAACGCTCCATTTAACCATTTTCTTAACGTGAGAGTTTTAATGCCATTTTCTTCATCCTTTAAATCGTTGTTATTCTTAGTTCGTCACAGAACCTTATCCTTAATCTCAACCTCAAATACATAAGACATCTTACAATTATAAAATCTCAATTCTCATATCTAACATCTAATCTGTACTTTTTACTTAATACATAGTACATCCTAACAATCCTTCCGATACACGAACACCGAACAAACCATACGGAACGCATATACAATGGATATAGAATGGATACAGCGCGGATACACAACCGATACAGAAAAGTGTCTTTTTCGATATACAACGATACAGGATTTTAACTCTTTTTAACACTTAATTTATCTAACCTCAATGGTTTTTATCAAATTTTACCTTGTACACTTAACGTTTTACGTGGTTTTTCTAATCAAAATTCTAATTCGATTTTGACAACGAATTTGGTCATTATGAAACCAGGCATAAACCCACAAATTCCCCTTAGACAGTTTTAAAAATTACATTAATAAATGAAATAAAAATTAACACTACTTTTATGAAGATCATTCACTCTCTTATAAGTTGTCTTCGGGGAATTAAATGTGAGTCTTTATCGCTTAATAATTTTGTTCACTATTTCTCCTTCCTACTAGTAGTATATCCACCAATGAGGTTCGAATTTCTTTTACCATGTCAGTCATGGTTTTTATTTGTGCATATAAAGGTATAGCACAAAATAGTCCCAGTAGATTAACATAAGATTGCCTACTGAATTTGAAGTAAAATTTTCTCATAATTTTACATAGTTATTTAATTCAACATTAGTTTTAAAAGCCACTCCTTTTCCTGTACATCGCGTCAACTTTGTTTTGGGGAAAGGAGGTTTTGTTTTTTTATTTCAAATTTGTTCTTTATTTTCATTTTTTGAGCGCAAAAAACGAAACAAAAAACTCTTGGCCGTAAACCTCTCTACTAAAAATGCCCTCATTCCACTAAAGATTTTAAAAACCCTACGGGCTAAAACCTTTTTAACGTTGCACTCAACCATTTTCTTAACGTGAGAGTTTTAATGCCGGTTTCTTCATCCTTTTTCAATATTTAAATACATCATACATTTCACAAATCTAAAATCTCACATCGTATATCGTAAATCGAAAATCGTATATCGAATATCGAATATCTCACATCTCAAAACCTCATCCTTAATCTGAAAACATACTACTTAATACATAATACATAATACATAATACATAATACATCACAACTCCTACATCTTACAATTCTAACTGAATCGAATAACCGTCTGTGCATTTCTATTATAAGAAATACATATTTAGAGAGAGTACTTTACTTGATTTGTAGAGGAATAAAACCAAGCATATTATATGAAGTTCGATGCGATTGTGATGGAAGAAAACGACCAAAAACAAGAAAGGCATGGAACTCTTCTTAAAGCATTAGAGGTACTGGTATACCGAGCAACAATAAGAGAGCCCACGCCTAGGTCGTGAGCAAATTTACTTATTTTCTCGTTGCTACAAAAATTACCAGTTTTCCAATGCGAGATAAAAGTATTTTTACTTTATTTTTTAACTATCTGATAACAAATATAATAATAATATTCGATATTCGGATATAAATCCGAATTATTTTTTTAAATAACTCTTTCATTTGTCTAAATGAAGGATAAAAACAGAAAAATTGTAGAGTTTATAAGAGACAATTGGTTAGCAGATAGTCAAAGCAACCTTTCTTTTGCAACTTCTCATGGAATTGATGAAAAGACTGTAAGATTAATTAAAGAAGATGGAAATTATAATATCAGTTTAAAAACAATTTTAAGAATTTGTGAGGCACGAGAAATTAAACTATATGAATTTTTCAAATTAGTTAATATATAAAAGGCTCCTAATGGAGCATTATCTATTTGTATTCGTTTATATCTTTTATTTTAATAATTTTTCCTGGATTTCCTACAACTGTGGCTCCATCTGGAACATCTTTTATAATCACTGCTCCTGCGCCTATTGTACACCACTTACCAATATTTATTCCTTGAATAACCGAAGCACCAATTCCAATATGTGTCCCTTCTCCAACTGTTACATTGCCTGCTAAAGCAACATTGGGTGAAATATGTACAAAATCACCTAACTTACAATCGTGATCTATAGAAGCATTTGTATTTACGATACAGTGTTTACCAATTACAACTTCACTATTAATTGTTGCTCCCATCATCACAACTGTACCCTCCTCAATAACCACTCTTTGGCTAATATTCGCTTTAGGCGATAGTAAAGAAATAAACTGAAGATGATTTTCTTTAATTGCAATTTGTTTTCTTATTTTATTACTCCCAATACTTATCACTGCATTACCGTTTAGATTAGTAGCTGAAATAGCAATTACAGTATAATCTAATACTGAAGTGATACTAGTGTTTGCATCAATAAACCCCGTTATATTAATAGCTAAATCTTCAGCAATTTCAGCAATTACTTTTCCATGTCCGCTTGCTCCGTATAAATACATGTCTTAATTATTTCCGTTAAAAGGTTCTATTGTTACATGCCCATCGGCTGAAATTCCTTCTGATTTGAACACTTTTTTGAACGTTGAAAAGAATACCTTTACATCCATCAAGAAAGATAAATTATCCACATAGTCCACATCTAATTCAAATTTTCTTTTCCATGTAATGGCATTTCTACCATTGACCTGTGCCCAACCTGTAATTCCTGGACGAACTTCATGACGGCGTTTTTGATGAGCATTGTATAATGGTAAATAATGTGGCAATAAAGGACGAGGTCCTATTAGTGACATATCGCCTTTTAACACATTGATTAACTGTGGTATTTCGTCTAACGATGTTTTACGTACAAAAGCGCCAATTGGAGTTAAACGTTCAGCATCGGGTAGTAAATTACCATGAGCATCTTTTTTATCGTTCATTGTTTTGAACTTCATAATCCTAAAGATTCTCTCGTTCTTACCAGGTCTAGCCTGAAAGAAAAACGGTTTTCCTTGATTGGCAAAATACAAACCAATTGTAATGATGATAAATATGGGTGATAAAATAATCAACCCAACAAAAGCGATGATGAAATCGAAAAGGCGTTTGAAAAAATTACTATACATTTTACTAATAATTAAACTTTTAATTCTTCTTCATTTGTAAATAATAATTAAGAGCGTATTTCAAAACGTCCACATGGTTGTATTTTTCCTTTACAATATTAATACATTGGTCTTTCATTTTTAATATTATTTCAGAATTAAGTAAACTCCATTCCATTTTATTTTTTAGCTCTTCACTATTTTTAATAGGTATTAAAAAACCGTTTTCTCCTTGGGTGACAATTTCTGTATAGCCTGTTATTTTTGTTGCTATAACAGGTTTTCCCATCAAATTTGCTTCTAATAAAGACAACCCAAATCCTTCTCTATAAGAAGGAGATACAAAGACATTAATAATTGATAAATATTTTTTTACATCTTTTTGAAAACCTAATTCGATGATGTTTTGATTATTTTTTATTTTTTCTATTGTCTCCTTTTTTAAAGGATCTAATTCTTTTTCATAAAATCCTATTAAAAGAAGTTTTGTGTTTTTATATTCTTCATTTAGTACCTGAAATGCTTCAATCAACTCATTTATTCCTTTATCACCAACTATTCTACCCACAAAACCATATACAAAATCTGATTTCAAAATATTTAATTCTTCCCTAATTTCTGATTTGTTATATTGGGAATTAATAAAATCATCTATAACCATTCCATTTGCACTTCCATTATGAATAACATCTACTTTTTTGGACGTTAAATCATTTTGAACAATTTCTTGAACCCCAAAGCTAACGGCAACAATTTTATTTGCACAAAAACATGAAATTTTTTCCATTGTAATCAATATTTTGCGTTTTATTCCTGTTACACCTTCATATCTTAATCCATGTATATAATAAATTCTATTCGGTACTCTGGTTATATAAGCTGCAATCAATCCTAATAAAGATGCCTTTGGTGTATTACAATGTACGACTGTCGGCCTCTCTTTTACAAAGACTATTATAAGACATATTAAACTTTTAATATCATTAAATAGAGCTATTTCCCTATTCATTTTTATTCCTTTATAATTTACATTTTCTCTCTTTGCAATTTCTTTTAATTCAGCAGAAGGAGAGCTAATAAGAGTTACGTCATAAAATTGATTAAGATGATTTATCTGTTCTTTAAAAAAGTTTAATGACATAGAAACAGTTGTCATTAAAAAAAATTTAGACTTGATTTTTTTCATTAATTACTTTTTGATATACATCCAAATATTTTTCAGTCATTTTTATAAAATCAAAGTCTTTTGATCTTTGTACGGAAATTTCAGAAGCTTTTTCATACCAAATCTTATCTGTTAATAAACGAGTTACTGTTTCAACAAGTTCATCAACAATATTATTAAACAATAAATTTTTATTTTTAACAACAAAATCCAATCCTTCAACATTGGAAGCTATAAAAGGTTTACCAGAAGCCATTGCTTCTAATGCAGCTAAAGACAAACCTTCAAAATTAGAACATAGTATATTAACATCTACCATTTTCATAAGTGAAAAAATATCACTTCTATTTCCCAAAAATAAAACCCGCTCTTTTAAATTATTAACTTCAACAAAATATTCCATTTCCGTTTTGAGTCCCCCATCACCAGCCAAAATCAATTTAACATTGTCTGGAAGTTCTAACATTCCTTTAAGTAACAGTTTATGATTTTTTTGATTCGTAAAGCGAGCACTCATTAATAATAAAAAATCATAGCTTTTAAAACCAAAAACAGATCTATCTAAAGGAATAGCATCAAAAATTTCATCAGTATTAATCGCATTTTGTATAATAGAAAGTTTTTTTGTACATGTTAGAAAATTATTAAGTATAAATTCTTTAACTTGATCTGAAAGTGCTACAATATGACTAAATCTACTGTAAACTAATTTTTCCAATTTATTAAATATTTTATGCCCCGCTCTTCTATTGTAAGAATTATGCTCAGTAAAAATTATTGGCGACTTTTTATTTATTAAAAATGAGGAAAAGGCAACTAAATAAGAGGTGGGAAAAATGTGCACATGAGCCACATCATATTTATCTAAATATTTTGCAATCTTCAATATATATATAGGATTAAATCTATATACTAAGTTTTTACCACCCAAATCTATAATCCTAATGTTATTACTTTTAAGCTCTGTAAAAAAATGCGATTCTGTACCTTGTACAACTAGTACCTCAACTTCGTGTCCTAGGTTGGTTAACGATTTTGAAAGATTAACTACAAACCGTGCCCCACCGCTCGTGGCCGGAAGACTATCTATAATTTGTAAAATTCTCATAATTTACTTACTCTCTTTTTTACAGCTTTTAAAATCCGAATAATAACTTTTTTATAGAAAAATAATATACTTTTTATACTTGGACTAATATAAATACTTTGATCAGCGAAACAATCAGGACCCAACCTATAATCTTTATATTGATCTTTGGTAGGAATATATCTTATTTTTCTTTTTTGAAAATGAAAATATAAAAATTCATCTTTCAAAAGTTTTTGTCCAGACTTATATAATCTATATACTTTTCCAGATTCATATCGGAATTGTTGACACTTGTAATTCTTCAATTTTGAATGCTTATTTATAACTAATCTCAACGGAAAATAAAATGAATTTATGTCACACATATCCTCTTCATAAAATTGTTTTAGATTTAAATCATTAAATATTGGCGTCATTCCATTCATTTCATCAAAATGATAAAATTCAGGGGAGCTGAAGACTTCTGTATAATAAGGATATCCTAATACTTTATGTTTATAAGCAGAATTTGTCTTATGAGTATTTCTTATTAAAGAAAAATGACCATAAGTATATAACCTATCATATTTTTCATCCGCTACAAGATGTCTAATAAACATATTAATATCACCAAAGATCAAATCCAAATCGCAATATCCCCAATAGTGTACACCCTCTAGATACTCAGAAAAAACTTCGCCATATGCAGGTCTAAAATCACACAATTTATAAGGATTTTCCAAATTTATTTTAAAGTTGAAGTTATTCTGTATTTCATCTTTTATATTTGCAAATGTGCAATAATTCACCTTTACATTTGGAGGGTAATCGAAATAACTTGAATCATCAGTAAAAAGTAACCAATTAATATCGTTGTTATATCTAGCAGAATCTAACCATAAATCGAAATAATCGGGAAGTTTGCCAAAGTAAGGTACAATAACTAATACTTTTTTCATCTAAATCAATTTTAATTAAATCTTTACTATTTTTCTACTTTTAAATACAATTTCATTTCTTCTAAGGTTTAGCTTATCACTTTTTAAAACTTGCTCAAACAAAAAGTAAATTAAAATGGTAATAGGTGTTGTAAATATCCAGCCCACAAACGGCTTCGAAAATTTATATTTCTTGTTTAGGTAAAATACAGTCTTATACCCCTTCCAATACTTTTTAAAATAGCTACCACTGAATTCTCTATAAAAAAATAAAGGTTCTGACAACATTTTAAATGTATTCATATTCTTTGTCCTAAACCATAGCTCAGCATCCTCCAACCTAATTGCTTTCACATCATACGGATTATTTTTGAACCACTCTGTCTTTGCCATAATAGTTGGATGAATAAAATGATGAACATCAACCAAGTAACCACAATTAGTATCCAGTCTGATACCCACAACATTATTATTTTCATCGATAGAATACGCATTTGTACCTAACACGTCAATCTCTGGATGTTTTTCTAATGCTTCAATCTGCTTTTGTAATCTTAATGGATGCATAATATCATCAGCATCCATACGAGCTAAATATTTCGTTGAAACTAAAGAAGGAATTTGGTTTAATCGATATCCTAAATTCTTATTCAGTCCATCTGAATAAACTTTAATACGATCATCTTTCTTTTCGTACTCTTTCGCAATATTTAAAGATTGATCATTAGAACCGTCGTCTATTAACAATAAATTCCATTCTTGGAATGATTGATTTATAACAGAGTCTATCGCTTGTGCTAAATACTTTTCTGCATTATAGAATGGTATTGCTATTGTTAAGTAGATTTTATCATTGGTATTATCCATAAAAAATGAAAAATGAGAAGACTAATATAAAAAAAATTACCCAAGGGAATATATAAAATTTCTTATAATTCCTATAAGAAAAAATTGGAGTGGCTAAAATGGGTATTGCAATCCAACTAAATAATCCCCATCTATCAGAATAAGGTATTTGAAATGTCATAAAAAATAAAAAAGATGTTACAATAAAATATTTAAGTAGATTTTCATATTTTTCATATTGTGATACTTCTCTTATTTTTTTTAGTCTATAATAGAAAATTAAAAGAAATATTGTGTTAAATAATATAAAGTTAGGTTTAAACCCTACAGAATATTCTAAATCACTATCTTTTGCAATATATATAGATCTTCTATCTGTAATTATATTATTTAAAAATGGAGCTATATTTAAAAGACCTATATTTATTACAGATAGTACTATACCTGTAATATATATAAATAGAAAAAAATTAATTGAAATTTTTTTTGTTTTCCATTGTAGAAATGTAAAAATAAAAATTGGAACAATTGACGTTGTATGGCTTATCATTGAAACCAAAAGAAGTAGAATTAATTCTATTGTTATTTTATTTTGATTAAACCATTTTGAATAAGCATATGTTAATATAGCCAAAGCCAAACCTTGTCTAATAATATTTATTGATAAAGATTTAGTGAAAAACAATGAGATTAAAGAAAATAATATAAAAATCACATTTGTATTAAATATTTTTCCTATTTGATAATATGTTTTATAATTTAAATAAAAAAAAATAAAACTAATTAATAAAAGAAACCACGTGAAGGATCCTCCAATTATTTTGACAAACTGAACAATCCATACTAATAAGAATTCTCCACCATCAGATTTAGTATCCATTTGCCAATTAAACTTATAATAATTAACTGTATCTGTCCCCACATCATAAGCTCTAGTTCCTATCAACAATATGTAAGCTACTAAAAAGAATAGTGTTAAACATTTACCTATTTTATGTGTAATTTTAGTATATCCTTTAAAATCTATTTGAAATGAAAATAATAAAACGGATAAAGCAAATGAAAAGTATAATATATTATATAAAGAATCAAATATGAGCTTATCATTCATAATCTAATCAAGTCTTGTTATTATTTCGTTGACATACAAATTATCATTGTAATATCTATTGAAATTTTCTTCTAATTTAGAAATAAACTGACCACTATCTATTTCACAACGATGTTGATTAATAATTTTTTGGGCAATCTCCTTAGATGACTCTTCAATTCCAATAGATACTTGAAAAGCTGTTAAATCTAAATTCTTTTTAAAAGAATCAACTACATTACTATAGATAGGTACAGTGCCTACAGACAAATATGAATTCATTTTAGTAGGTGTTGCCACTCTATTCACAATGTTATCTTCTCTCAATAAAAACCCATATTTATATTTTGTCAACTCTTTATCTAAATATTCTAAAGGAACATATTTAACATCAAAGTTCTTAATGCCAGATGATTCTACCATTTGCTTCGCTTCAGTCTCATCTTTAGTAAGCAATGTTAAATGTGCAGAACTATCAATTTTTTCTACTTCACGAAATACTTCTAATGTTTTTTCAATACACTGCCATTTATATAATGAACCAGCATAGACAAAACTTAAATTTTCGTATTTTGAAGAATTATCTATAATTAAATCCTTATTTAAAGCTTTATTGTAACATGGGATAATTAAATAATTATCTATTGGTATTTGATACTTTGATTTATAATGATCCAACATAGCTTCAGAAACAAAAATACGAATATCAGACTGCGTTAATGCTTTCCTTTCCCAAAATTCACTTAACTTCTTTACCAAAAAGGACTTCACGGTCTTACCATGAAGCATAATATATTCTTCTGGTCCTACTCCTTGAAACCAAGTAACTAACCTACTTTTTGGGTTTTTCTTTTTTATTTGATAAGCATTCGCTGGCGTAATGGCTACAATATAAACGTCATGCTTAACTTTGAATAATAAATCACGAGTTTCAATAATATACCCCTTTTGTTTGAAAGCTCTCTTTATTATATTACAATAATACTCTGTAGCATCATTTAAAGTTCCTTTTGGTAAATAAAAATATACTATTGGCTTCATAAATTCTAATATAAAATGTTATTTAAATAAATTGTACTATCTAATTTCTCATGCATAAAGCTATTGGCACGATTTTAAAGAAATTTTCTAATATAAAAAAACTGAATAACTGTATGAACAATATAACTAATTAAATAAGCTAGACATAATCCTATTGCTCCTAATTTACATTGTACTACAAATAAATAACTAAAGAATATTAGAACAATCCCCCATAATAAATTAACAAAAAAACCTAACCACATTTTTCCTTGACTTGCAATCGCTTGTCCTATTACATTATTAACTGTTATAAAACCTGCTGTTATAAACATAATAATTAATGGTAATAATGCATCATGATATTCCTTTCCATAAAACATTATTATTAATGGTGATATTAATGTAAAAAAGATTGTTAACCCTCCTCCAGTATAAAGATTAGCTTTTAAATTCTTATTAAAAACATCTCTATATTCAGATTTATTATTAATATTAGATGCTAATAACGGAAGAGCTACCTGAGCTAATGCAGATGGAATAAATAAGATAGTATTTCTCCACTGGCTTGCAATATCAAAATTTGCCATTTGAAAATATCCATTCGATTGATTCACTAATAAATAATTACAGTACCAAACTGTTGGACCAACCATAAGCCCAGCTAAAATTGCAGGTAGACTAAACTTCCATAAAACATTTATTTCTTCAAAGTTTCTTATTCTAAAGACAGAAATATTAAACTCCGAGTAGAATTTTTTTCTCAAAGTATTAAAATTAAGAAAAAATAGCAATACATAATTTAAACCAAAAGCAATCACAACTGCATTTAAATTAAAAAATTTTGATGCAAAAATTAACCCTATTGATGATATTATACCTGCAATAGCATTATTTATAGAGAGTTCTTTAAATTTTTCAATCCCTGCCAAAATCCCTCCTTGTATACCATTTAAAGAAGAGAAAAATAGAATAAATGAACTAATTCTTATTTCGGGAGATAAAGATGGTGCATTAATTTTTATCGATATTTCCTTCGAAAAAAAATAAACAAGCAATGTTACTAAAATACTTAAAGTAATAGCAAAAACATTAGATAGCCCCACTATTCGTTCTACTTTTTCTTTATTAGAAACCCTATATTGAGAAATATATTTTGTAGCCGTCATACCTAGTTCCAATCCAGCAAACATTGTAAACATTAAAATTGTAGATTTAATAATTCCAAACTGCCCATATTCATCTTTACCTAAATATCTAGCCATAATAATAGTAGCTATTAATAGAACAAATTTAGAAATGACATTACCTAATAAAATCCATATACCATGGTTAAATATTTTTTTATTAATATCTGATGATAAAATACTTGATATTTTTTCTTTATAGTTCATTAAAATAATGATTGAATAAATTCTGCAATTCTTTCGCAAGCTTTTCCATCTCCATAAGGATTATGTAATTCACTCATCGAATTGTATCGGTTTTGATTATTTAATAAATCGTTAGCTTCTGTAACAATCTTTGTTTTATCTGTACCAACCAAAATTACTGTCCCTGCATCTACAGCTTCTGGTCTTTCTGTCGTATCACGCATGACTAATACAGGTTTCCCTAAACTTGGAGCTTCCTCTTGTACACCTCCAGAATCAGTAATAATCATAAAAGATTGTGACATTAACCAAACAAAGGCTGGATAAGCTAAAGGTT
Organism: Empedobacter sp. ULE_I140; assembly: GCF_053482575.1. Classification (NCBI taxonomy): domain Bacteria; kingdom Pseudomonadati; phylum Bacteroidota; class Flavobacteriia; order Flavobacteriales; family Weeksellaceae; genus Empedobacter; species Empedobacter sp. ULE_I140. Next base: position 200,466 of record NZ_JBQMTX010000001.1, read on the forward strand.
CAATTAATTTGATATTCTCTATTCCTGTTAAAATATCATGTACTGGTTTTTGTACATTTGGATTTAAATGAACAGGATAAATTATTTGAACATCAGAATGTGTTAATGCTATTTCTTTAAGAGCTTCGCAAATGTTAATAAAACCTTGTCCATGATTTTCTCTACGATGTCCTGTTACTAAAATTAATTTCTTAGACGAATCAACTATTGTTTTCAAATATTCAATTTCATCATTATTAATCGTTTTAACTTTTTCTGAACTATTTAATAATGCATCAATCACCGTATTACCTGTAATGACAATATTCTCAGTTTTAATATTTTCCTTAATCAAGTTATCGTAAGATTGCTGAGTTGGAGCAAAATGATAATCCGCTAATCTACCTGTTAATTGTCTATTCATTTCTTCTGGAAAAGGAGACCATTTGTTATGTGTTCTTAACCCTGCTTCGACATGACAAACTTTTGCACCTGCATAAAATGCAGCTAATCCCGCAATTGTAGAAGTTGAAGTATCTCCATGAACATAAACATAATCAGGTTTAAACTCTTCTAAAACTGGCTTTAATTCTGTGATAATATCAGCTGTTAATGTAAATAAATTTTGATTTGGCTTCATTAAATTCAAATCATAATCAGGTTTTATCTCAAAAAAGTCCAAAACTTGATCTAACATTTCTCTATGTTGAGCTGTTACACAAACTTTTGTTTCAAATTCTTCGTGTTTTATAAATTCCTTTACTAAAGGAGCCATTTTAATAGCCTCTGGTCTAGTTCCAAAAATTATTAAGTGTTTTGTTTTATTCATAATATTATTTACAAACCTTCATTAAATACTCTCCATAACCGCTTTTGCGTAATGGTTCAGCAATTTCATTTAACTGCGCTTTGTTGATGTAACCCATACGGTAAGCCACTTCTTCTATGGCACCAATCTTCATTCCTTGACGCTCTTCAATCACTTGTACAAATTGTCCGGCTTGCATCAACGAATTAACAGTACCAGTATCTAACCAAGCTGTACCACGGTTAAACACTCCAACTTTTAATTTGCCTCTACGTAAATATTCTGCATTAATATCTGTAATTTCTAACTCCCCTCTTGGTGAAGGTTTTATATTCTTGGCAATTTCTACCACATCATTGTCATAAAAATACAATCCTGGAACGGCGTAATTTGATTTAGGCTCTTTTGGTTTTTCTTCAATAGAGACAACCTCATTATCCTTATTAAACTCAACTACGCCATAACGTTCAGGATCTGATACTTGGTAAGCAAATACTACGCCTCCATCTGGATCTGCTGAGTCTTGTAATAATTTTGACATTCCAGAAGCGTAGAAAATATTATCACCTAGAATCAAGGCTACCTTATCATCGCCAATAAAATCAGCCCCTAATATGAAAGCCTGTGCTAATCCATCTGGACTTGGTTGTTCTTTATAAGAAAATTTACATCCTATTTGAGAACCATCACCTAATAATTTTTCAAAATGTGGCAAATCATGAGGAGTAGAAATAATCAATATTTCATTTATCCCGGCCAACATTAAAGTTGATAATGGGTAATAGATCATTGGTTTATCATATACTGGCATTAACTGTTTACTAACCGCTAATGTTAATGGATGCAAACGTGTGCCTGAACCTCCGGCTAAAATAATTCCTTTCAATTTATAGTATTTTAGTTTAGTTATTTTGTTTTAAATGAATGAAACGATTGCGCTTCTTGATCTTTTTCAGAGATAATCATTTTATCTGAAGGGATTCCCCAATCAATTCCAATTTCACCATCTAATGGATTTACTCCATCTTCAGAAGCTTTATTATAGCCATTGTCACATTTATAGAAAAAGGTAGCTGAATCAGAAATAACAGAAAATCCATGTAAAAATCCTCTCGGAATAAACAATTGCTTTTTGTTATCTGCAGATAATTCAACTTCTACTGATTGACCATAGGTTTCAGAACCTGGTCGAACATCAACTGCAACATCTATCACTGCCCCTTCTACCACACGAACTAATTTTGCTTGCGCATGTTCTCCCGCTTGCATATGCAATCCACGCACAACTCCATAAGATGAATTAGACTGATTATCTTGAACAAAAGTTGGTTTGTAACCCAAAATTTCTTCCAATTTATTCTCGTTATATGATTCGAAAAAATATCCTCTCGAATCTTCAAAAACTGTCGGTTCTAAAATAAAACAACCTTTTAATTTCGTTTCTGTCGCTTTCATTATAGTCGTTTATCAACTTCTTCTTTAGGCAAAGCCCCTTTTACATCATAAATCACACCATTTTCATTTAAATAATCATTTAACTGAAGATTTAAAAATTCGTCGTGTGAAACTGTTAGAATGATGGCGTCGAATTGGTGAACTGGTGAACTGGTGAACTGGAAAACCTGATCCAATGTATTACAAAAAGTTATTCCGTATTCATGGTTTACCTCATCTGGGTTAGCCCAAGGGTCTAACGTTGTCACCTCTATTCCATATTCTTCTAAAGCATGAATCACATCAATTGCTTTTGAATTTCGTATATCGGGGCAATTCTCTTTAAAGGTAATTCCTAAATTGAGAATTTTTGCGCCTTTTACTTTGATATCGTTGTTTATTAACAATTTAACAACCTGAGAAGCTACAAAAGCTCCCATCGAGTCATTCAATCGTCTTGCTGCTAAAATTAATTCAGAATAATATCCAATTTCTTGTGCTTTTTGAGCCAAATAAAATGGATCAACACCGATACAATGTCCTCCCACAAGACCTGGTTTAAATGGTAAAAAATTCCATTTTGTTCCAGCTGCTTCTAATACGTCATTGGTATCAATATCCATTAGCGAAAAAATCTTCGATAATTCGTTAATAAACGCAATATTGATATCACGTTGCGAATTTTCGATCACTTTCGATGCTTCTGCCACCTTGATTGTCGGTGCTAAATGCGTTCCTGCGACAATTACTGATTGATATAAATCGTCAACAATTTTTCCAATTTCTGGCGTTGAACCTGATGTTACTTTTAAAATTTTCTCAACCGTGTGTTTTTTATCGCCTGGATTAATTCGCTCTGGTGAATATCCCGCATAAAAATCTTGGTTAAACTTCAATCCCGAAGAATGTTCCAATACTGGAATACATTCTTCTTCTGTAACACCTGGATAAACCGTTGATTCATAAATAACAATATCATTTGGTTTCAACACTTTACCTACCGTTTCCGAAGCTTTTTTCAAAGGAGTCAAGTCTGGTCGATTATTTTTGTCCACTGGCGTAGGAACGGTTACCACATAAATTGTCGCATCTTCAATATCCGTTATATCTGATGAACAAAACAATCCATTTTCTACTTGAATAAAAGGATTTTGTGTTGATAAAACATTCAGTAAAACATTATTCTCAACTTCTAAAGTTGAATCTACTCCATTGTTTAATTCAGCAATACGTTTCTGATTGATATCAAACCCAACAACAGGGTATTTTGTTGCAAATAATCGAGCCAACGGTAAACCTACGTAACCTAGACCGATAACTGCTATTTTATGTTGTTGATTCATTTATTATAATATTTTCTGTACCATTGTACAAAGTTATACACTCCTTTGTCAACCGGATAATTAGGATTATAACCAAATTTATCTTTCAACTCTTGGACATCAGCCCATGTTTGATTGACATCTCCTGCTTGCATCGGATACATTTCTAAAATAGCTTTTTCACCTGTCGAAAGCTCAACTTCTTTGATAAAATCCATTAATTGAACAGGTTTACTATTTCCTATATTGTATAATTGGTATTTTTCTTTAATATTTTTATCTTCAAGTATTTTGTCTATTCCTTGAATAATATCATCAATGTAAGTGAAATCGCGTGACAAATCACCGTGATTAAAAACTTTTAAAGGTTGATGATTCAATATAGCATCTGTAAACAAAAACATGGCCATATCTGGTCGTCCCCAAGGTCCATAAACCGTGAAAAAGCGCAAACCTATCGTTTGGAAATTGTATAAATGACTATACGCATGCGCCATTAGCTCGTTTGCTTTTTTAGTAGCTGCGTATAAACTAATAGGATGATCAACGTTTTGATTTGTTGAGAAAGGAACATCTGAAGAGTTTCCGTAAATACTTGAACTACTTGCGTACAGTAATTTTTTGACGTTATAATTTCGGCAACATTCTAAAATATTTAGAAAACCAACCAAATTACTTTGTCCGTAGGCATCAGGATTTTCGATACTATAACGAACACCTGCTTGAGCAGCTAAATTAACAACCGCATCAAACGAATATTCTTTAAAAAGTTGAGCCAATGACTCTTTGTCTTCTAAATTCATTCGATAGAAAATCATCTTTTCTTCGTATTTAGAAGAAAGAACTTTCTGCCCAAAATTTGAAGCAAATTCTTGATTGATTCCTAATTCTTTTAATCGATCATATTTTAACTGAATAGTGTAATAATCGTTAATGTTATCAATTCCAACAACTTTGATATTTTTTTCGATTAATTTTTCAGCTAAATGGTAACCTATAAAACCAGCTACACCAGTTATTAATACTGTTTTCATTATTTCTCCTTTTCAGAAGTCGCAACTACTTTTCTTAATCCAGAACTAGAGAAGCGGTGTGTACGCTTGTTGTAGTAAATTTGAATATTATTATCTAAACAATATTGTTTTCCCGTAAAGTCGATATTTCGATATTCTTCGCCAATAACTCTAACATTTATTGGTAAAGCACTTAACATATCAAACAAATCTTGTTCGGTTTCGTAGGGAATAATTTCGTCGACATATCGACAACCTTCTAATTGAATATAACGCTCTACGATGGATTGCGTGGGACTATTTTTTGAAGGATCTACACTTGCAGGATCTGTATTAAGCCCTACAATTAAGTAGTCGCATTGTCTTTTGGCTTCTTCGAGCATCATCACATGACCTGCATGAAGAAGGTCAAATATACCGAATGTAATTCCCGTTGTCATTTTATAATAATATTGTTGGAACGACAAATTTAAGGATTTATATTGAATTAATTTTAAGCTTTTATGACATAAAAAAAGCACTCAAATCGAGTGCTAAGTATTTAAATTAATTCAGAATTTCTTTTTTCTAAATGCGTATAAACATTCTTTACTTCCTGTGAATATTCTTTTTGTAGAATTAAATTCGCTGTCGGGGTATTCACAAAAATGGTATTTTGTAAACCAACAAAAGAAGTATAAACATCTGTTCCAATCACCATGTTTCCATTACGATCGACATAATGTCCGTTCATCACAAAATAATCATACAAGGATTCGAAAGAACCTAAATCATTCCAAACAAATTTTGCTGGAACTACTTTTATCTTCTTGCTTCGTTCCATTACGGCGTAATCGATACTATTTGATGGAATATTCATAGAAAGTTCTTCGTTCAATTCTCCGTTAATATTTTCAGACCAAGCAATTTTTGAATTTTCGTAAATATCTTTCTCAAATTTCTTTAATTCTTTCAGTAAAACTCTCGCTTTGAAACAAAACATTCCACTATTCCACAAAAAGTTTCCTTGCTCGATAAAATCTTGCGCAGTAATATGATTTGGTTTTTCGCGAAAAGAAAGTACATTATCTCCTTTGTGCTCAATATAACCATAACCCGTTTCTGGACGAGTCGGATGAACACCAAATGTTACGATATAATCTTTTTCGGCTAACGCAATCGCTTTTTTCATTGCAACTTGATAAGCTTCCATATCTTCGATCAAATGATCAGATGGTGTAACAATTAGAATATCATCATCCTCAACTGCTAAAGCTGCAAATGCAATCGCAGCAGCTGTATTACGTGGAACAGCTTCTACAATTTTTGTGTATTCAACATCGTGCTTATCTAAAGCCTCTTGACTTAAGTGGTCATTATCTTTATTCCCAATCACAATTAATTTATCGGCAATTGGACGGTTACGTTGAATTGTTAACTCAAATAATGATTGCTCATTAAACAAAGGTAAATATTGTTTTGGATGACTTTTACGAGAAAGTGGCCATAAACGACTTCCTACTCCTCCAGATAATATCACGTTATAAATACACATAAATTCTTCTAATTCGAACTTGTAAAGTTATTAAAAACTACTATATCATAGCATTCTATTATGATTTTTCTTTTAAATACAAAAAAAGCGTTCAAAATTGAACGCTTTAAAGTATTAGTATTGATTTTATTAAATCATCGAAATACGTAGTGTATTGGTAATTCCTTTCTCAAATGCTGGCATTGCATTCAGATTGATGATATAATCACCATATTCTACATAACCCTCATTTTTCGCTAAGATATTTACCTCTGTAACCGTTTGATCCGTAGATGTATCGCGAGGATCGTAATTGATTGATTTTACACCCCATAACAAATTCAACATACGGTTGATTCGTTTACTTGGATTGAAAACCAAAATAAATGAATTTGGACGATGAGAAGAAATTTGGAAAGCGGTATAACCAGAATACGTCAACGTTGCAATTGCTTTCGCTCCAGTATCTTCTGCCATTTTAGCTGCATTGTAACAAACCATATCGGTTACAAAACGTTCGTTTTTGATCTTTGGTTTGTGCTCAGGTACATGTACGTGCTCATCATCTTCAACAGTTTGAAGAATCTTCGTCATTTTCTCGATAACTTGTACAGGATATTGTCCTACAGAAGTTTCTCCAGATAACATCACGGCATCTGCTCCATCAAAAACTGCATTTGCAACATCAGAAACCTCAGCACGAGTTGGTGTCAAACTAGAAATCATTGTTTCCATCATTTGTGTTGCAACAATAACTGGCTTACGCGATAATTTCGCTTTGTCAATTAATTGTTTTTGCGCTTTTGGAACGATTTCAAACGGAACCTCAACTCCTAAATCTCCACGAGCAACCATTAATCCATCAGAAAATTCTAAAATATCATCAATATTTTCTAATGCTTCTGGTTTTTCAATTTTAGAGATAATTGGAATTTTTACTGTTCCATTTTCTTTGATAAATTCTGATAAATCTTTTACATCTTGTCCAGAACGTACAAAAGATAATGCAAACCAATCGACACGATTTTCGATTGCGAATTTTGCATCTTCTTTATCTTTTTCTGTTAAAGCAGGTAAAGAAATATTGGTGTTTGGTAAGTTAACTCCTTTTTTAGAACGTAGCGGACCTCCTTGAATCGTTTCTGCTTTTACAGTATCCGTTCCGTTTGTCTCGATTACTTTGAAGATTAATTTTCCGTCATCAATCAAAATATTTTCTCCCACTTGCACGTCTTGCGCAAACTTTTTGTACGTCATAAAAACTTTTTCGTTCGTTCCTACAACATCTTCGTTTGTGAAAGTTAAAATATCTCCTGGATTGATGATAAAATCTTCGTGTTCCATTTTTCCAATACGCAATTTTGGACCTTGTAAATCTGCTAAAATTGCTGTATTGTAGCCATGATCGTTATTTAATTGATGAATTGTTTCAATCTTACGTTTCACATCCGCATAGTCTGCGTGCGAAAAGTTGATACGGAACACATCTGTTCCTTTTCTCATCATTTCTAATAAAATCTCTGGACTATCGGTTGCCGGACCTAAAGTCGCGACAATTTTTGTCTTTTTAAGATATTGTCTATCGTAAATCATAATTTTTCCCTTTTTTTATGCACAATATTATGTTAGAAAACCAATTGATCTGCATTGCTAATCAAATCGATATCTATTTTTTTGATCGTTTTTATAAAATCTTTTTCTACAAATGGTAGTTGAAGATATTGTAGTTCATCTTCCCAACCAGAGATTTTTACTACATAGTTGCAATCCTTGTAATTTGGCACAAGAATAACGCTCTCTTTGAAAAGATTTGATAAATCTACTTCATTTTTTTTAAAATCGGATTGATTTGGAGTATTTTTAATGATATGATAATCTATTTTATTTGCTTCATCTAACCATTGATAGGTTTCGAAAAAATAAGTATGCTCATCTAACCGAATATCCAAATCGTGAATACGCTCAAAACGCGTATCAAAAGTAGAGTTGAGATGGAAAATAAATTGTGTAGAAGTGTTAAAACTAGAATTTACGCCTATGAGATGAAAATCTATCCAATCATCATATAAGAGTAATTCTGCCATGTTTCTAAACTTTTTCTATTTTCTTTTGTAGCGAATAGTAGGCGCGTTTTGCTGCACTTTCTTCCGCTTTCTTTTTAGAAGTTCCTCTCCCTTTCGAGATGACTTTATCATTGAGACGGATAACTGATACAAAAACCTGCAAATCTTCTGCGTTTTGCTCCTCAAATGTATTGAATCTTATCGTATTTCTCGTTTTTTGACTCCATTCCAAAATCAACGATTTGTGACTTGTAATCGTGTGTTCCAAACGATCTAAATCCGCATAAGGGTCAATAATTTTGACTTGAATAAATTTTTGTACAGCATCTATGCCTCCATCAACATAAATTGCACCAACCAACGCCTCCAACATATCACCATTTACATCTTCACCTAAATTGTTGTGATTGTTCATTGGATCCAAATAATCTAACAAGCCAAGTTGTTTGGAAACGGCATTCAATTGTTTACGCGAAACAATTTTAGAGCGCATTTTTGTCAAATAACCTTCTTGTTGATCTGGCGCTTTGTAGTATAAGTGCATTGCTGCAGAAGCACCAAGTAATGCATCTCCTAAAAACTCTAATCTTTCAAAGTTTATACTGTTTCCATTTTCATCTTTTTTCTGTGCAGATCTGTGGGTAAATGCTTCTTTAAAAACCTCAACATTGCGAGGAGTATAACCCAAAATCGACTTCAAAAATTTCAAAAAAGGATCAGATGAATTTGAATCATCACGATGATTTTTAAAAGAAAATAATTTTTTTAAGAAAGACATTACTTATACTTCTTAAATATCACACAAGCATTGTGACCACCGAAACCAAAAGTATTACTCAATGCATAATCTACATTTTTCTCTTTTGCTTTGTTAAATGTATAATCGATTTTCGGATCAAGATTTTCATCATCCGTAAAATGATTAATTGTTGGTGGAACGATACTGTTATTGATTGCTCCAATAGCCGAAATCGCTTCAACAATCCCTGCACCACCTAATAAGTGACCAGTCATAGATTTTGTTGAATTGATTTGAATATTATAAGCATGTTCTCCAAATAATTTTTGAATTGCTTTAGATTCTGCAATATCACCTAATGGTGTAGATGTTCCGTGCATATTGATATGATCCACGTCTTCTACGCTGATATTGGCATCTAATAAAGCCTCTCTCATCACATTTAATGCGCCTAATCCTTCGGGATGTGGAGCTGTAATATGGTGAGCATCTGCTGTCATTCCTGTTCCTACTAATTCTGCATAAATGGTAGCTCCACGCGCAATAGCATGTTCGTACTCTTCTAACACAATACATCCAGCTCCTTCTCCCATTACAAAACCGTCACGGTCTTTGTCGAATGGTCTTGAAGCAGTTTGTGGATCATCATTTCGTGTAGATAACGCATGTAATGCATTGAAACCTCCAATACTTGATGCTGTAATCGCAGCTTCTGAACCTCCTGTTACAATTGCTTCTGCTTTTCCAAGTCTTAATAACATATAAGCGTCAATAATTGCATTTGTTGAAGAGGCACATGCCGAAACAGTTGTATAATTAGGTCCCATAAGACCAAATTCCATTGAAATATGACCAGGCGTGATATCTGCAATCATCTTAGGGATAAAGAAAGGATTGAAACGAGGTGTTCCATTTCCTGTAGAGTAATTTGAAACTTCTTCTTCAAAAGTTTTAATTCCACCGATACCAGATCCCCATATAACGCCGATACGCTCTTTGTTTACATTTGCATCTTCTAAGATTCCACTGTGTTTTATTGCCTCTCTAGCTGCAATAATTCCCAATTGGGCACAACGGTCAATTTTTCTTGCCTCTTTACGATCAAAATGATCTTCGATATTGAAGTTCTTGATCTCACAAGCAAATTGTGTCTTAAAAAGAGTTGCGTCAAAAAGCGTAATAGGCGCAGCGCCACTTACACCATTCACTAATCCATTCCAGTATTCTTGGTATGTATTTCCGATTGGTGTTAGCGCGCCTAAACCTGTTACTACTACTCTTTTTAATTCCATAAAATAGGAACTATTACTTGTTTAAGTCTTCGATGTATGTTACAGCTTGACCTACAGTTGAAATTTTTTCTGCTTGATCGTCTGGAATTTGGATATCAAATTCTTTTTCGAATTCCATGATTAATTCTACTGTGTCTAATGAATCAGCTCCTAAATCGTTAGTGAAACTTGCTTCTAGCGTAACTTCGCTTTCGTCAACTCCTAATTTATCTACGATAATCGCTTTCACTCTTGATGTAATGTCAGACATAATTTTCTAATTTTAATTGTTGTAAACTAGTGCAAAAATATAAAACTTATATTAAATACAAGCTTTTTTTTATATGCACGCATAAGAACTTGGAAATATATGGTGAAAAAACATGCACGAAAACGTTTAAGTGAATGACATAAGTCAAATTTTTTACGCTTCTTTTTATTGTAACTTTGTGCAAAGTTTTTACCTTTAAAATTTTAAAAATACTTTAAAAATCACAAAAATGAGCATAGAATTGGCATCTTACGGAATAAAAAATTCCAAAATTAACTATCAATTATCTCCTGAAGAGCTTACAGAGAAAATGATAGAATTAGGACAGGGAGAAATTACATCTTCTGGAGCAGTAAATATGTTAACCGGAGAATTTACAGGACGTTCTCCTAAAGATCGTTTTATTGTTAAAGACGAAATCACTGCAGAAAACGTTTGGTGGGATGGAAACATCAATATTCCTTTCGATTCTGATAAATTTGACGCTTTATACGATAAAGTTGTTGAGCATTTAAGCAACCGCGAAATTTATGTACGTGATGCTTTTGCTTGTGCTGACGATGCATACAAAACAAAAATTAGAGCAATTACAGAAACTCCTGCTGCTAATTTATTTATTTATAACATGTTTATTCGTCCAACAGAAGAAGAATTAAAAAACTTTGGTGATGCTGAATGGACAATTATCAATGCACCAACTTTTGTTGCAGATGCAGACGAAGATGGTACAAGACAACACAATTTCTCTATCTTAAATTTTAAACGTAAAATCGTTTTAAACGGAGGAACTGGTTATACAGGAGAAATGAAAAAAGGTATTTTTTCTGCCTTGAACTTCATCATGCCAGTATTTAGAAATACTTTACCAATGCACTGTTCTGCTAACTCAGGTAAAAACGGAGATACAGCAATGTTCTTTGGATTATCTGGTACAGGAAAAACAACTTTATCGGCAGACAAAAACAGACGTTTGATTGGTGATGATGAACACGGATGGACAGAAGACAATACAGTTTTCAATTTTGAAGGTGGTTGTTACGCAAAAGTTATCAACTTATCTCCAGAAGGTGAGCCAGAAATTTTTGCAGCAATCAAAGACGGAGCTTTATTAGAAAACTGTAAATTAATTCCAGGTACTAACGAGGTTGATTTTACAGATACATCTATCACAGAAAATACACGTGTTTCTTATCCAATTGATTATATCGAAAATATTGCAGTTCCATCTGTAGGAAAAAATCCTAAAAATATTTTCTTCTTATCGTTTGATGCTTACGGAGTTTTCCCTCCAATTGCAAAATTAAACCCAGATCAAGCGGCTTACTTATTTATCTCAGGATATACATCTAAAGTTGCTGGTACAGAAGCTGGTGTTACAGAGCCTCAAACTACATTTTCTACATGTTTTGGTGCACCATTTATGCCATTACATCCAACAAAATATGCTGAAATGTTGAGCGATAAAGTTGAGAAAACTGGTGTAAATGTTTGGTTAATCAACACAGGTTGGAATGGTAAAAAAGAGCGTATGTCTTTAAAAGACACTCGCGCCGTTATCAATGCAGCTTTAAATGGAGATTTGGATAACGCAGCGTTTAAAAAGGATCCATACTTCGGATTTGAAGTTCCAGTTGCAATAGATGGTGTTTCATCAGAAAAATTAAATCCAGCGACTTCTTTTGATTCTACAGCAGCATACGAAGCAAATGCGAAAGAATTAGCAGATAAATTCAAAGCGAACTTCAAGAAATTTGAAGAGTTTGCAACGGCTGATTTATTAGCGGGTGGACCAACGATTTAAGGTTAAGATTGAGGTGGAGAATGAGTTTTTAACTCATTTTGAAAATCAGAAATAAATATAAAACCGAGCAAATTGCTCGGTTTTTTTATGTTTTTAAATGTTGAATAAATCTTTACATAGATGCATAGAAATACAATTTTCTATTTGACATCAAAATCAGTAGTTTACTCATCGTTTTTCATCATTGATGAAAATTACATTTTCAAGTAAAAATCCTTTGTCAACTGAATATAATCTTCTGTGTACTGATGTCGATCGACTTCAATGATTAGTTCTTGTTCTTCTACTTCTTTTTCATGAAAACTAAATTCTAACAACACACGTTTTGTAACTGTTGTCGAATTCCCTTTGATATAAACGACTCTAGATAGTTTTAAAGCGTTTTGAATAGCTATTTCACTAAAACTACCCATTTGATCGTATGGAATTATAAAACTCGCTAATCCGTCTTTGTGTAGTAATTCAGCAGTTTTTTTGATTAATTCTTCAAAAGTCAATGTTTCTTGCTGCCGTGCTTGTTTACGCGCGTCAAAATCAACCGTATCATTCACCACAAAAAAAGGTGGATTACTGACAATCAAATCATATTTTTTATGGGTTAAATAATCTTGAAGCGATGAATTAAAAATGGTTAATCGATCTGAAAAAGGGGCATTCTCGTAATTTTCTTTTGCTTGTAAAAAAGCATCGTTATCAATTTCTATTGCATCAATCATAGAATGAGGAAAACGTTGCGCTAACATCAACGAAAGTAATCCAGTTCCTGTACCAATATCTAAAATAGTATTTCCACTTTTTAAAGTAGCCCATGCACCAAGTAAAACACCATCTGTGCCTACTTTCATTGCGGTTTTGTCTTGAAAAATTTCGAATTGTTTGAATCGAAAAGGTTTTCTATTCATTGCAAGGAATCAAAATGTAGAATGTTGTACCAACAGAAATTTCAGTTTCGAAACGAATTGTTCCATCATAATCGTCAATAATTTTTTTCACCATTGGCAAACCAATTCCCATTCCACTATTCTTTGTTGTAAACTTTGGAACAAAAATAGAATCTTGTGATTCGACAGGAATTCCATTCCCGTTATCTTGAATGGTTATATGCAAAAAACCATCCACTAAAAACACATCTACTTTAACTTTCGCTATACGAGATTTCGGAATAGATTGAAACGCATTCTTTGTAATATTGGTGATAATTCGATTCAAATATTGTTTATCAAAAGTCATCATGATGATGTTGGGAGAATAATTAAATTCGATAAACTCCAATGGAAAAACATATAGCGCATTTTTTATGACGTCTACCACATCAATTTTTTCATCTTTACGAGAAGGCATTTTAGCAAAATCTGAAAAAGCTTCGGCTATCGCAGAGATGGTATCAATTTGTTGCAATAAAATAGTAGTTGTTCGCATCGTCTTTTCTTCAAGATTTGGATCATTTACATCAAATTTTCGCATATAATTCTGTAGCATTAATCGCATTGGTGTTAATGGATTCTTGACTTCATGCGCAACTTGTTTCGCAAAATCTCGCCATGCTTCTTCACGTTCTTGCTTAGCTAATAAATCTGATTGTTCCCGCAATCGGTACAACATATCATTATAGGAGTCTACCAAAACTTTTATTTCATCGTTCCCATCATAGCGAATAGGCATATTGTTCGCAATAACTTCTGTTTCACGAATACGATCTGCAAACGACCAAAGTTTATTCAGGGTCCGTTTTGTAACAAAATAAACCGCTAACGTTCCAAACAAAAGAATAACTCCAAAAGCTAATCCATAACTACCAATTAAGGTAAACATGTCTTGTTGTAAAAAATCTTGGTTAGATTGATAAGGTAGACAGAGAATAGCAATGTTTTCATTGTAATAATTTTTGATATGACTATAAGACGAATAAAGATTGTTATCATCAGCGGTATCTTTATTCGTTACAATAAAATCATTTGACTTTTGTAGTTTGTCTAATATTTTTTGAGGCAAAACATTATAAGTCGTTGAAACCGGCTGCGTAGTTAAAACTTTATTACCACGTAAATCATAAATTACAATATCGGTTTTATTGATATCACCGATGCGAAGAAAACCATCTTCTAAAATCTCGTGAATATTATCTTTGGTTGCAATTCCAGGATAATTATCCATTTCATAATCTATCGCAGACTCTACCGCTCTAACTTTTCGTTTGAGAATATCTTCGTGATATTGTTTAGTTTGTTCATTGAAATGATTGGCAGTAATCAGCAAGATAGCACCTGCTGTAAATAACAAAATCGTTACCATATAAATGATAATACGAACGGGTAGCGATAGGTTATTATTTTTTCTAATCATTTTTATTGTTGGAATAATCTTTTGACGTATTTTCCTAAGATATCAAATTCTAAATTCATTGTATCGCCAACTTTCACTTGATTAAGGTTTGTAAACTCCCAAGTATATGGAATAATTGCAACCGAAAACTGCCCTACTTTACTGTCAACAACTGTTAAACTAATTCCGTTAAGACAAATCGAACCTTTTTCTACTGTAACATTTCCAGACGATGCTTCATCATATTCTACTGTAACAAAAAAGCTACCATTTTGGTTTTCTATCGAAACAATTTTTCCGGTTTGATCTACATGACCCTGCACAATGTGACCATCGATACGACCATTGAATTGCAAACATCGTTCTAAATTGATCAAATCACCTTCTTTTAAAGTGTTAAAATTTGTTTTTTGTAAGGTTTCCTCTATAGCAGTAACTTTATAAAGTCCATCTTTGAAATCAACAACCGTTAAACAGACTCCATTATGTGCAACACTTTGATCAATTTTTAATTCATCACAAAAATCAGCTTCAATCCATAAATGTAAATTAGATTGCTCTTTCTCTGCTTTTATAAGCTTTCCTACTCCTTCTACGATTCCTGTAAACATGATGTTATTTTTTGTGAAATTAATAATTAATTTAAACTTATAAAATGAAAAAGGGATGATTTTAAAACATCATCCCTTAAATATATTATCTCTGTAATAATTTTTACTCTACAGTAACAGATTTTGCCAAGTTACGAGGCTGATCTACATTCTTACCTAATTTAACGGCAATCCAGTACGATAATAATTGTAATGGAATAGCTGTTAAGATTGGAGAGAATTCTTCTGCTGTTTCTGGGATTACTACGTAATCATCTGCCATAGCAGTTACTTGCTCATCACCATCATTAACAATTGCAATTACTTTAGCACTACGTGATTTAATTTCTTGAATATTAGAAACTACTTTTTCGTAATAACCTTTTTTCGTTGCAATAACAATAACTGGCATATTTTCGTCCAATAAGGCAATTGGTCCGTGCTTCATTTCTGCTGCTGGATAACCTTCTGCATGGATATATGAAATTTCTTTCAATTTTAATGCTCCTTCTAAAGCCGATGGATAGTTGTATCCACGTCCTAAATAAATTGCATTTCTGTTGTCTTTGTATTTTTCTGCGATTTGATCAACAACACCTTCACAGTTGTCTAAAATTTGTTGAACTAAATCTGGAATACGCTCTAATTCACGTGTTAACAATGTAAATTTCTCTGTTGATAATTCACCGTTTTGTTTTCCTAATTTTAAGGCAATCAATGCTAAAATTGTTAACTGAGCTGTAAATGCTTTTGTTGATGCAACACCAATTTCTGGTCCTGCATGCGTATAAGCACCAGCATCTGTAATACGAGCAATAGAAGAACCCACAACATTGTTGATTCCAAAAATGAATGCTCCTTTTTCTTTTGCTAATTTAAGCGCCGCCAATGTATCAGCCGTTTCTCCTGATTGAGAAATTGCAATAACCACATCGTGTTTATTGATGATTGGATTACGGTAACGGAATTCTGATGCATATTCAACTTCTACAGGAATACGAGCGAAATCTTCAATCATGTATTCTGCAACCAAACCTGCGTGATAAGAAGTTCCACAAGCAACAATGATGATACGTTTTGCATTCAAGAATTTTTCTTGATAATCCCAAATACCAGCCATTTTAATAATACCTTCGTCTACTAATAAACGTCCACGCATTGTATCACGAATAGAACGAGGTTGTTCGTTGATTTCTTTTAACATGAAATGCTCATAACCACCTTTTTCAATCGCTTCAATATTTAATTGTAACTCTTGAACATCTAAAGAAACTGCTTCATTGTTATGGATTGTACGTACATCAACTTCTTTATCTAAAGTAATTGTGGCCATGTCACCATCTTCCAAATAAACCGCATCTTTTGTAAACTCAATAAACGGAGAAGCATCAGAAGCTACAAAAAATTCGTTTTCTCCAATACCAATTGCCAATGGAGAACCTAAACGTCCTACAACAATTGTATTTGCTTCTTCTTTGTCTAAAACTGCAATCGCATATGCTCCAATCACTTCATTCAAAGCTAAACGAACTGCGTCAGTTAAGTTTAAATTTTGTTCTTCTTGAAATAATTGAATAAAGTTTACTAAAACTTCTGTATCTGTATCACTATGAAAAACGTACCCTTTGTCTTTTAGTAATTGTTTGATTGATTCATAATTTTCGATAATTCCGTTATGAACCAATACCAAACGTCCATTATTAGACATATGAGGATGAGAGTTTACATCATTTGGAACACCATGTGTTGCCCAACGTGTATGCCCAATTCCTAAATGAGGTGTTTTATCTAAATTTGCTGATTTATCTTCTAAATCTGAAACTTTTCCTTTTGTTTTTACCAATTCAAAATCGGTACCAGTAGAAAGAACTAAACCTGCACTATCATATCCACGATATTCTAGTCTTTTTAGTCCATTAATTATAATTGGGTACGCTTCGCGATGTCCAATATATCCTACAATTCCACACATAATATTTTATAGTATTTTAAGTTAAATTCGTTAAATATAATACTTTCTATTTTTGAGAGTAATATACCAATAATTTCAATTTTTTATCCGCTACTTCCGAATTATTTCCATGTAAAACAATTCTGTATGGATTATAAGCTCTATTATTTTGATAAGGATTTGTACTATTAATCGTAGTTGCATCGCTAACAGATGTTATAAAATTACCCATTGTAATAAACATCGTTTGATCTTTATACTCATTTCCTTTCTCTAACATGCTTTTTAGATGTTTCGTGATATCAATTGTATAATAATCCGTATCTCCTTTTACAATAGGATTAAAGTGAACTGATGTAGGGTATGAATTATAGAATTCTAAAACGTCTGCATACAATTCATTTATAACTTTATCATCTTTTTTGTAGTTATTCCAAGCTACTAAATAAGGCGGTTTTGGAAAACTAGTTGAACCATCAATATAGAATTTTAATTTTGCTCCAAGAATCACAATATTACTTTTTGTCATCTCAGATTTTAATTCATCTAATTGCGTTTGATTGAATTTTAATTTTGCATAATTTCCACTCATTCCGCTTAAATACAATCTCGCGTCACCATTCACTTCATCGGGTTTGATTGTAGAATAAGTAGAACCTACTGCATTATTCACAATTTGAGAAGCAATAATATTGGCATTATTTGCAGTACCAGAATTCCACTGATTTGTCATATCAAAAGCATAAGTAGCACTCAAACGTTCTTTATAATTTGTGTCTGAATCTGTTTTTGCTGTCGGATTTTTATATGAATAATACATCTTCAAGTCAATTTTATTTGGATTAAAATTGACAATAAATCCATTTGATTCTTCAACAGAAAACTCTAAACCTTTGATATTTTCACGAATAAATGTTGCGTAATCAGAAAGTAATCCTGTTTTTGCATTTTTAATAATTTTTTCGTCAAAATAATCTGGATCTAAAGAAACTTTGTAACCAGGAACAACCTCAGAAATATTAGAAGTTCCCGTTTTTTGTTTAACAACTTTTCCTGTTACTGTTTTTCCGATAGTAGCTTTTCCGATTACTCTTGAATTAACAGAAATTGGAGATTCAAGGCCACTTAATGTTGAAAAATATTTCGTGTCTTTATATAAAACTGTATGAATGTCTTTAATTTTCAACGTCATTGTTAAATCCTTATTCCCATACAAAGAGTCAACTGCATACTTTGTTGTAATTTGGATTGTATCTGTATCTTTTGGTTTCTCTCCTGGTTTAGAAAGATTGATTGTATCTTTAGAAATTGGATCTTTAGTCGTGCTGTAATAAACTGGAATTATCAAATTCACAGAATCTACTTTAGGTTCAGTTCCAAAATCTTGATCTCCAATAGACGAAGGTCTAATTTGTGTATAAAACTTAGAAGATGTAGAACCAAAAATTGGCTCATTGTACACACCAAAAGCTCCATTTTGAAGTACAAACTTATCTGTACGAAGCGTGTCAAAATTGGCATTAAAAGCAATAACATCCAAGGATTTTACATTTCCTTCTGCCTCACCTCCAATCACGTTGTTATCTAATCCTAATGTTTCATTCTCACACGAAACAATTGCTCCCATTCCAATCATCATTGCAACAGACACAGAAAGGACATTCAAAAATTTTTTCATTAATCTAAACAGATTTTAATTAGAGTTCATTACTTCCTCAAGATAAAAGTTATTGTAAACTTCTTTTGCTTGTTCTTTAGAACAATAGTCTAATAGAGGAATATTTTGTTGGTTGATATAGTTTTTCACATCTTCTGGAATCATCTCTTCTCCTTTCGCAACTGCATCAGCATATTCTAAAGAAGCTTGAATCATACCCAAATGTGTAGGTTTTTCTAAATATGTTTGTACATCAGCTTCTACTTTATCAAAAGCTAATTTTTTAACTAATTCGTTATCTAATTCTCCTTCAAATCCGTTGTCAAATAAAGAAACAACAGCTTTCGCATCTTGAAAGAAAGGATCGTCAGAATAATATTTTTTTAGATACAATGGTACTAAACTAGACATCCAACCCATTACGTGAACAACATCTGGTTTCCAGTTTAATTTTTTTACTGTCTCTAAAACTCCTTTTGCGAAGAAAATAGAACGTTCGTCGTTATCAGAAAATAGTCCATTATGTTCTCCATAAACTTCTTTACGTTTGAAATATTCTTCGTTATCAATAAAATACACTTGTAGTCTTTCTCCTGGAACAGAAGCGACTTTAATGATTAATGGTTGATCCAAATCATTAATAATCATGTTCATACCTGAAAGTCGTATTACTTCGTGTAATTGGTGTCTTCTTTCGTTAATTGCTCCAAATCTTGGCATAAAGATTCTTACATCTGCACCACTACTTTGCATGATTTTTGGCAAATCTAATGCTTGTGAAGACATCGGATTTTCAGGAAAGTAAGGTACCATTTCTGTTGTTACATACAATATGCGCTTTCCTTCCATAATTTCTACTCTCTTTTCCTAATGAATAATAAGGCACAAATTTACAAAAAAATGTTGATATATTATTTGCTTATAGTAGCTTTGCGAGATATTAGTTTTTTTTTAACAAATCAGTGTTATGGTTATATTTAACGAAAAGGAAAAATTAACTCCCGCAATCGTCGAGTTAAAAAACCAAAACAAAACCATTGGCTTTATCCCTACAATGGGCGCTTTACACGAAGGTCACATGTCTTTGGTCAAAGCTTCTAAAGCTCAAAACGACTACACAATCGTCAGCATTTTTGTCAATCCGACACAATTTAATAATGCAGAAGATTTAGCAAAATATCCTCGAACTGAGGAAAATGATAAAGAATTGTTAATGAAAAATGGATGTGATTTTGTCTATATGCCTACTGTTGAGGATTTATATGATGCAAATGAAGGTGCAAAACATTACGATTTTGGCACAATAGACCAAGTGATGGAAGGCGCTTCTCGTCCTGGACATTTTGATGGAGTTGCCACAATTGTTTGCAAATTATTCAAAGCAGTTCAGCCAACAAGAGCATATTTTGGAGAGAAAGATTTTCAACAAATTCGTATCATTCAAGAAATGGTAAAACAAGAGAATTTAGATGTCGAAATTGTTCCAATGCCAATTCACAGAGCAGATTCTGGTTTAGCATTTAGTTCAAGAAATGCACGTTTATCAACGCAACAAACTTCGGATGCACCACAAATTTATTCAATTTTATCACAAGCTATAACGCTTAAAAAAGAAGGAAAAGATGTTCCTGAAGTAAAAGCTTTCGTCGAAAATGAATTCAAAAATTCACCTTTCGAATTAGAATATTTTGAAATCACAAATGAAGAAACGTTGTTGTCTATCGAACATTTTTCTGATGCCAAATATATTCGTGGATTTGTCGTTGCTTATGCAGGCGATGTACGTTTAATCGATAATATTCAGTTTTAATTAAATATAATAAATTTCTCAAATCAATAGAAAAATATTGAAACAGGTTTTGAAATTTATAAGTTCAGTGTAACTTTGCAAGATTATGATGGTAGAAGTTTTTCACTCTAAGATACATAGAGTTAAGGTAACAGACGCAAAATTAAACTACATCGGAAGTATTACAATCGACGAAGATTTGATAGATGCTGCCAATATGGTTGTGGGTCAGAAAGTACAAATCGTGGTACAAGAGAATGGCGAACGATTTGAAACTTATATTATAAAAGGTAAACGTGGAAGTGGCGAAATCTGTCTGAATGGACCTGCAGCGCGTAAAGTACAAGTTGGTGACACAGTTATCATCATTACGTATGCGATGATGGAGTTTGAGGAAGCCAAAACATACGAACCAACAATTGTTTTCCCTAACGAGAACAATCGTTTAGATTAAGAAATTAATTTTCAATAATTTATATGAAGAGTATGATCAAACAATCGCTCTTCTTAATCATTGCTTCATTGTTAGCCGTTTTTTTTGTCGTGGTAACAGTGAAGCAAATTGATTTCGAACGAGTTGCAAAAGTTTTAAAACAAACCAATTATTTTTGGATTTTTGCATCTATGGCAATCAGTATTCTCACATATTGGATACGCGCCGCTCGTTGGAATCTTCTTCTAAAGCCAATGGGCTACAACACACAAACCTCATCTGGTTTTTGGGCTATTGCATTTGCATATTTTATGAATTTGACCATTCCTCGAAGTGGTGAAGTGGCTCGTGCAACAAGTTTCTATAAAATGGAAAAAGTGCCGTTTGAGAAATCTTTCGGAACAGTAGTTTTAGAGCGTGTAATTGACGTTTTATTTTTGGGATTATTTTTCGGTTTAACACTTATTTTCAATTATGAAACATTCATCAAATTTGTAGAATTAGGAAACAAAGAAAAAGTACATCAACCAACAGCTGAACCTTCTTTCTTAAAATACTACATCACAATTGGAGTTCTTGTTTTAGGAATTGGATTAATCGCTATTTTCTGGAAAAAAATTAGTCAATTAAAGTTTTTTGAAAAAATCAAAACCTTTCTATTTGGACTTTGGGAAGGTATAAAATCAATCTCGAAATTAGAAAAAAGAGGCTTATTCATTTTTTATTCTTTCGCACTTTGGATTTGTTATTTCCTAATGACTTTCCTTGTTTTCTTTGCTTTTCCAGACACCAAAAATTTTAGTATACCAGAAGGTTTATTTCTATTGATTGCAGGATCTTTGGGAATGATTTTGCCTGTTTCGGGAGGTTTGGCTTATCCGTATATTATGTCGATTGCATTTTCGGCCGTTTATTTAGCAAAAGGCGGAGATCAGCACGAAGGACGAGCAATTGGCGATTATTTTGGGTTAATTCTTTATATAGCTCAAGTTGTATCGATGATTAGTTTTGGATTGATTGCTATTTACAAAATCGCACGAATTCGACGAGATTCTACACAATAATCTCATACCTCCAAAACTACGATTCCAAAGCTTTACCATTTTATTGATTTCCCAAGGATTTATTTTATAACTTATTTTCATAACAAAAAAGAAAATAAGATTGACAAACAATACAAAAAGTAATTCCATAGCTAATAAGTTTCATTAAATATACATTTTATTTCTTTATCATTTCCAAATATTTAGGCGCTTGTTCTTCTAAAATTTCTGTAATCTTATCGTATTTATTTTCTTTTACGAGTTTCTCTAATTCAAAATTCGCATAGCAATAACGCACATAATCAGTGACTTTATTTTCGGGAATATTCAATGTTTCGATGAAATAATTTGAGGTGAAATAATTCTCTAAATCCTTGATTTTATCTACCTTTTTGAAATATTCGTTTTGTTTTTTATCTTTTTTCTTTTGTCCAGAAATAGTTGCTATCCAATTCGACGGATCCAACAATCCATTATTATTAATTGTAGAAGTCATGTTAGGATTTATCTTTCGGAAACGCAAATTTGGATTAAAACCCAAGTTCAAATTATCATACAATTCATCTACTTTTCCGTGTTCTAACTTGATGTTATTCTTAAAATTTCTGTCCAACGTATTAATTCGCGCTTCAGCAAGTTCAATCGTTTCAATATTCAAATGAATCGTCAGCATTCCTTTTACTAAAATATCCGATGTAATTTTGATTTTTCGTTCGATATAAAAATCATGTGTAATCACCAATTCATCTCCCACAGAAGCTTTAATTGAAAACATTCCGCTCGCATTTGTAAACGTTTTCGCATTCGTCGATTCGTTTGTCACCAAAATATTGTCTACCGCATCTTGCCCAGCAACACCATCATCAATCACTACTTTTCCAGTAATCAAGGTTGTTTGCGCAAATGTAAAAACGCTCAACAAATTCAATAATATAATGTAATTTATTCTACTCATTTTTCTTCATTTTTGCTAAATAAATCGGCGCTTGTTCTTCAATTATAAAAAGAATTTCATCAAAATTATTATCTCGCAACAATTTCGGAAAATCAAAATTTGAATAACAATAATCTAAAAACTCGTTTATTTTTCCTTCTGGAATTTTCAAATCATTCACAAAATAATATGTCGTAAAAAATTTATGCAACGCCGATAATTGATCTTCTTTCACAACTTTTATTGGACCTGGATTTTTCATTCGTTTTTTTGGGTTTTTGAACAAATCAAATACCCCTTTTAGATTAACTCCTCCAACCTGTTTAATCGTTCTATTGACTCTTTCTTCATCATGTTTAAGATTCAGTTCCGCTTTAAATTCTAGAGAAGTAAAACCCGCTTCATCATTCAATTTTTCTTGAAATGATTTTTCTTTTCCCAAATTTTTGAGCGAATTTTTATCTAATTTCGAGATATTCGCTTCTTTCAATTCTATCACTTCAATATTAACATGAATCGTCACAAAACCTTTCGTAATCATAGTTTCCGAAACTTTCAATTTTCTTTCTTCGATTCCCGTATGTTTTATTAACAATTCATCATTCAAATTCACATTTATCGAAAATAAGCCAACATTATTTGCTTTGGTTCTAACTTTAGTCGTTAAATTTTCAATCGAAGTTCCTTCCAAATCAATAACTTCTTCTGCATCATCCACAATAATTTTTCCTGTGATTAAAGTGCTTTGTGCTTGAAGGCAACTTGATGAAATGATTAATAAAAAGAATAAAAATTTACTCATGTTCGATTGTTTTTTGGTTGATAGTAGAAAGATAATTTGGTGCTTGTTCTTTTAAAATTTGCTTTATTCTATTGAAATTTTTCTTACGAATTAACTTGTCAAAATTATTTGAATAATAACATGTTCCAATAAAATCCATAATTTGACTTCTCGAAAGTTTCAACTCTTTGATGAAAAAAGTTTCACCTATAACACTTTTCAAATCAATAATTTTCTCATAAGTAGAAATCCTTCTTTTATCTAAAATTCCTTTTCCATTTGGTGTTTTAAATAATTTCACGATTTCCAATAAATTACCTGCATATGGATTATCTTTTCGATGAAATGCCGCCCAATTATGTCTCTCAACAACAGTTTTTTGAAATTCCTTATCATTAACACCAGTCGCATCAACAATTTCTTTGGAAGCAGATTTATTTTTTCCCAATTTGTTAAGTTTATCTATATTCAATTTCGAGATATTCGCTTCTTTCAATTCAATCAGTTCAATATTAACATGAATCTCCACAAAACCTTTCGTAATCATAGTTTCCGAAACTTTCAATTTTCTTTCTTCGATTCCCGTATGTTTGATTAACAATTCATCATTCAAATTCACATTTATCGAAAATAAACCAACATTATTTGCTTTGGTTCTAACTTTAGTCGTTAAATTTTCAATCGAAGTTCCTTCCAAATTAATAACTTCTTCTGCATCATCCACAATAATTTTTCCTGTGATTAAAGTGCTTTGTGCTTGAAGATAACTTGATGAAATGATTAATAAAAAGAATAAAAATTTACTCATGTTCGATTGTTTTTTGGTTGATAGTAGAAAGATAATTTGGTGCTTGTTCTTCGAAAATTAAAGTGATTTTATCATAATTATTTGCTTTTAAAAGTGGTTCTAACTTAAACTGAACAAAGCAATAATGAATAAAATCAAGAATATTTCCTTTCGGAATTTTCAAATCATGTGCAAAATAATATTCGGTAAAATAATCTTTGAGTTGAATGATTTTATCATATTTATCAAGGTTTTTCTTTTTCAGAAAATGTTTATACGTCTGCACTTCTTTGTCCGAATATTGCTCTATCAAACCCATCACATTTTCATAACGAATGGGAACTCTTAATTTTCGAAGATATTCCGAAGCAAAATAGGCTTTCACCATATCATTTTTAAACTCTTCATTAATACCTAAACTTTTATTGATTTTTTCGCTTTGCGTTTCTTCTTTGCTAATATTTTCTTTCCAATTCTTTTTAAGCGGTTTTATTTTCGTTTCGGATAATTCTATCACTTCAACATTTAGATGAACGTCTATAAAACCCTTTCTAATCATTGATTCAGAAATCTTAAGCTGACGTTCTTCAATTCCAATTTGTTTGAAAAGTAAAACATCGTTTGGCTGAACTCGAATCGAAAAAAGACCTTTTTCATTTGATTTTGTTCGTGCATTTGACGTTAAATTTTCGATTACAAAATCATCAAGATTAACGATTTCATCCGCATTATCTACCATAATTTTCCCCGAAATTAAAGTCGATTGTGCATTGACAGAAATACAAAAAATATAAAAAAAGCTAAGAAGTAAAGTTCTTTTCATTGGCATTTTAAAATATGATTAAAAATAATCGAGAAAATGATTGAAAATCAATATTTAACTCAACTTTATCTAAAGTTGATAATTTGTTAAAAAAGTAAATTATTATTAACGTTTTTTAGTTGTTGTATTAAAATTTTTCACACTTATAACTCCATATCTTGTCGCGATAAAACATTATTTTTGTCTAAATTTGAAACTATGGCTAAAACAAAAACTACATATTTCTGCCAAAACTGTGGCACGCAAACCGCGCAATGGATGGGACAATGCAAAAGTTGTGGCGAATGGAATACCATTGTTGAAGAAATTGTAGACAAAGGCGACGAAAAAAAATCGTGGAAAGATAAATCGGATAAAAAAGAAAAAACTTTTGCCCTGAATATTCGCGAAATAAATCCATTAGGAGAAATAAGAATTTCAACGAAAAACCAAGAATTAGACAGGGTTTTAGGTGGTGGAATTGTTCCTGGATCAGTGATTTTGGTTGGTGGAGAACCTGGTGTTGGAAAATCGACATTGATGTTGCAAGTTGCCTTAAAGTTAGATACGATTAAAATCTTATATGTATCTGGAGAAGAATCTGTTTCGCAAGTAAAACTTCGTGCCGAACGAATCGGAATTGAATCGGATCAATGTTTTATTTTACCCGAAACTAATACGCAAAAAATATTTGCGCATGCCAAAGAAATTCAACCTCAACTGATTGTTGTCGATTCTGTACAAACGCTTCAAACCACTTATGTAGAATCATCTCCAGGAAGTATTTCGCAAATTCGAGAAACAACTTTTGAGCTGATTCAATACGCAAAAGAAACCAACACACCGATTATTTTAATTGGTCATATTACGAAAGAAGGTGTAATTGCTGGACCAAAAATTTTGGAACATATGGTAGATGTTGTGTTGCAATTTGAAGGCGATCGCAACCATATTTATCGAATTTTACGTGCAAACAAAAACCGTTTTGGCTCGACTGCAGAAATCGGAATTTATGAAATGCAAGGAGCTGGTTTGCGTGAAGTCACAAATCCGTCAGAAGTATTAATTACCAAAAAAGATGAATTACTAAGCGGAAATGCAATTGCAGCAACTTTGGAAGGTGTTCGCCCGATGTTGATTGAAATTCAAGCTTTAGTTTCTACTGCTGTTTATGGAACTCCACAACGTACTGCGACTGGTTTTGATGCCAAGCGATTGAATATGTTGCTGGCTGTTTTAGAAAAACGCGCTGGTTTCCGATTGAATATGAAAGATGTTTTCTTGAATATTACAGGCGGAATTCGTGTGGATGATCCTGCGATTGATTTGGCTGTTATTGCAGCAATTCTTTCATCAAGCGAAGATTCTGCTGTTCCAGACAATTGTTGTTTTGCAGGAGAAGTTGGTTTAAGTGGAGAAATAAGAGCTGTAAATCGTGTTGAACAACGCATTACCGAAGCTGAAAAATTAGGTTTTGATGCAATTTTTGTTTCAAAATACAATAAAATAAAAGATACTGATTTTGGAATTAGAATCGTCAGAATATCAAAAGTAGAAGATTTATATCGAATGTTATTTCAATAGAATATTAAATATTTTATTAAATTTATTTAAACATTTTTTCTATTTTTATTCGAAACTAAAAAAACATTATTATGGATTATTCTAGCCAATCTAATCAAGATTTTAATCAACCACAACAATCTTCTTTTGAAGAAATTAAACCGAAACCAGAAAATAACCTTGTCTTGGCCATCATCGGAACTATTTTAGGGCTTTGTTCTCCTTGTTGCATCGGTACTATTGTAGGTATTATTGCAATTGTTTTTGCAAATCAAGTGAATACAAAACACAATATTGGCGATTATACAGGTGCTGAACAAGCAGCTAAGAATTCTAAATTATTAGCTTATGTTGCAATTGGTTTAGGCGTAATTGGTGTTATTATCAATGTTGTGATGTTAATTACAGGAGGTATGGATGCTTATATGGAGCAATATAAAAGTATTTTAGAAAGCTCTAACGGAAATTAATCATATGATAAAACGGATTTTGGTTTATGGATTAGCTACGCTTTTACCCATTTTGGTAATCGTCTATTTTTATAGTTATTACAGCAACCAAAGTCCGTTTTCTATCAAATGTATGTTTCATGAAATAACAGGTTTATGGTGTCCTGGCTGTGGTGGTCAACGTGCTTTTTCCTTGCTTGTTAACGGGCATTTTTTACAATCGTTACGCTACAATCTTATTTTGCCTTTTGCACTTTACATTTGTGTACAATTGTATTATGCTATTATTGAAAATATTTTTTTAGGCAAACCAATGTCAGGCAAATTACATCTTCCCGAAAGTTTTGCTAGAAATTTCTTAATCTTCCTTTTGGTTTATTCTATTTTGAGAAACATTCCTCTTTCACCTTTTATATATTTGGCACCAGAAAGTTAGAAAATATGGGATTAGATACAGTTGAATTAATCATGGAATTTGAAAATCATTTCAATATTCGTTTTAAAGATGAAGATATTCAGCAAATAAGTCGAGTTGGGGAAATTTCAAACCTAATTTGTCAAATGATTGATATTACTTCCGAAAACAAAGAAGAATTTAATTCACTTTATGCTTTATTTCAGGATTATTTTGGAAATCATATTCAACTAGCAGATAAAATATCAAATTACTTACAAATAAATAACTTTCAAGATTTAAGCAATTTTTTAAATCTAAAAATTAAAAATTATTCTAATATTTTAAAATATATTTTCTTAGATTATCATTTTATTAAATGGGAAGAACTTACTGTTGAAGAGTTTATCAATGCAATTTTAATTACAAATTGTAAACATCTTTTTGATAACAATTCACCTAAAACTCAATATCAAGTTTATTTAATTGTAGGAAGTATTATTTTGGACAGAATAGGTTGTCCAGTTTATGACATACAACCATACGCAAGTATTACGAGAAATTTGCGAATTGACTAAATTAAAAAAATCAGAGAACTATTCCTCTGATTTCTTATTTGCTGTTCGTGGATTTTGACGCTCCTCGCCTTCTTTCAATTCTCCTCGACGTATTCTATTTTTGTCCGAATCTTTGTCATCATTTGGTAAAGAAACTGGTTGATTTGCCTCTCCTAAAACCCAAGTTTCGGTCGCATCCCACATCGCTCTAATTTTAATTGGCTCTGGATACAAATAAATTGGTTCGGGCTGTTTACCTGATAAATAATCGCCAGTATCCCATTTTCCATTTTCGTTTTCATCAACCAATAAACGGAACAAATATTCTCCTGGCTCAATAAAATTGAACTCAAAATAGTTTTTATTTGCTGGATTATAAATTTCTTCAATTACTGTAAAATCTTTATCAGTCTTTAAAAACTGTAAAATAAATGGTTTTGATGGTGTATTTTGAAGCGTTAATTTTAAATGTCCAAAATCTCCACGCGTTCCCATTTTTATAGGATAAGCAAGTGTATCATTCTTCTCTCCTAACACGTCTGTCAACGCATTTGGATAGAGATTTACTTCAAATTTTTCATCTAAATTTTTCTCAAAAGCAAAATTCAAATTCTGAGCATTCACTGTATCGATCGAAACTTTGAATGGAATGGAAAGCGTATCCTTAAACACATAAATTTTAGATAAATCCAATGATTTTATTGGTGCATTTGCCTGAATTTTAAACGGTTTATTTGGTGCTAATTTTTGATCATTTATTGCTTTAAATTCTAATTTTCGTTCAGTATTCGATTTTGAGTATAATGCACTTACTTCATCAATTTGATCTTTATGTTGAACCCTGAAGTTCAATTTTGCACTTCTTCCTACAATTGTATCCACTTTTGGATTGAACCAAAAATTAATCGAATCTTGTCTTGGAAACTTCTGAATATAAGCCGTTTTGAATTCTTTCCCAACCGGCGTTATCGTAACATCATCCGTTGCTCCTGTCGTTTTAAAAACAATTAAACCTTCTTGTTTAAAACTCGCTTCAGGTTTACGATAAGCTGGTTTTTGATTGAATAAATTCAAGTTGATTTGTTGATTCGCATTCAGCTCAATTGGTTCGTTATGAAAAGCCAAACGCTCTTTTCCATAATCGTACATCACATTTTCTACCTTATCCTCAAAAGCAATTAATTTATACTTACCCGAAGCCAAATAATTTAATTGATATTCTCCTTTATCATTGGCTCTCGCAATGTAATATGGTTTCTTTTGCAGAATGATACTGTCTTTGTATGTACTATCTACTTTATATAGCCCGACCAATATCTTTTCTGGTAATTTGAAATCATAAGACGAATTTACACGACCTGTTACCTTCAACGAATCGATAAAACTACCTGTCGAAAAAACATATTGAAAGTTTGATAACTTATTATTTTCGTTAAAATCTTGAATCGCATCACCAAAATTGAAACTATATGTTGTATTTGGTAACAATGGTTCTTGAAATTTAATCGAAATATTCTTCTTCGCTAAAGCTTGCGGCGTCACAATTGGAGGAATCTGAAACGATGGCGAAACAACCACATTTTTACTGTATTCTTTCAGAAGAATATACTCATCAAAGTTGATTGTAGCCTCTTGCAAATTGACATCTACATTCGTAGCCAATGTATCTGGATCAGCTTTTAGGAAAACTGGCGGAGTTTCATCTTTAGGTCCTCCTGTTGGTGAACCTTGTCTTGCACAAGAAATAACCGTCAAAATGGTTAACATCAAAAGCGAAAAACGTGTCGTCTTATTCATGGGCGCAAGTTAAGAAAAAGCTTGTTATTAAGCACAAGCAATGGTAATTACACTTATCTTAAAATTTTCAGAAAGATTAAACTTTTTTATTGCCGATGCAATTGTTGCACCAGTTGTTAAGACATCATCAATCAAAATATAATGTCCAGGTTTAAGATTTGGATTGATTTCAAACGCATCTTTCAAATTTTCCAATCGGTGTTTTTTGTCTTCATTTACTTGAGATGAATTGTATTTAGTTCGGATTAATCCATCCGAAAAATAATTTATCTGGTTGATTTCAGCCAACGTTAGTGCAAAATTTTCTACTTGATTGTAGCCTCTTGTTTTCAATCGTTTTGAATGCAATGGAATCGGAATAATTCCGTCATAATCACTCAAATCAAACTTAATCAATTGCGCTAAATCAATTCCAATTTCTGGACGATTCCTATATTTCATTTCGTGTAAAATGGCTTGCGTTGTATTATGATGTTTAAATTCTAACAAAGAAAAAGCGTTTTCGACCTCGCAAAAATTTCTCAATTTATCATAAGCTCGATTATTTTGATCAAAATTAAAATGCGTAAAAACAAGTTTGGTTGAGCACGAAACACACAGAAATTGCGAAGGTTGAATGACGTCTTGACAATCCAAACAACGCATCGGAAAAAATAAATCAACCAAAGAATTTACGATTGTTTTGATTTCCATTACCTTTGCAAATTAAAGTTTAGTACTAAATTTAATGAAAATCATTCGACTTACAAAAGCTTTTACGTTCGAAACTGCACATGCTTTGCATGGTTATGACGGAAAGTGTAAAAATATACATGGACATTCATACAAATTATTTGTAACTGTGAAAGGAACACCTTCTGAGGACACAAACGATGTGAAACTTGGAATGGTGATGGATTTTGGGGATTTGAAAAAAATTGTGAACAAAGAAATTGTTAATCTTTTTGATCACGCAATTTTATTGAACGAAAATTCGCCTCACAAAACATTGGGAGAGAAATTATTAACAGAAGGACATAATGTTGTTTTCACTGATTATCAACCATCTGCAGAAAACATGATTTTATGGATTGTGGATAAAATCAAACCTCTTTTACCAACGAATATCGATTTGGTTGCTTTGAAATTACACGAAACTGAAAATTCTTATGCAGAATGGTTAGCGGAGGACAACCAATAAACATTCAGTTAGAAGCTGGTAAAAAAGCCTATTTTTCTTCGGATCATCATTTTGGTGCTCCGAATGAAAAAGATAGTTTGGTGCGCGAAAAATTGTTTGTAAAATGGCTTGACGAAATAAAAGATGATTGTGGTGTTTTATTTTTGATTGGCGATTTGTTCGATTTTTGGTTTGAATATAAACACGTTGTTCCAAAAGGATTTGTGCGTGTTTTAGGAAAATTAGCCGAAATTTCTGATCGTGGAATTCCAATTTATTTCTTTGTTGGCAATCATGATTTATGGATGAAAGATTATTTGGAAGAACAAATCAATGCAATTGTTTTTCGAGACAAACAAGATTTTATCATCAATGGAAAAGAATTTTTTATCGTTCATGGCGACGGAAAAGGACCTGGTGATAAAGGCTACAAACGCATGAAAAAGGTCTTTACGAACAAAATTTGTCAATTTCTTTTTTATCTACTTCATCCCGATTTGGCAATGTGGTTAGGAATTACAGCTTCGCGAAAAAATAAAATGATTTCGGGTGACGAAGATGTTAATTTCTTAGGCGTTGACAACGAATGGTTAATCATGTATAGCCGCAAGCAATTGCATCGAAAATACTACGATTATCTAGTTTACGGACATCGACATTTACCAATGGAAATTGCTATAGGCAAAGCACGTCACATCAATCTTGGCGATTGGATTAACTACTTTACTTATGGTGTTTTTGATGGAAAAGAATTCGAATTAAAAACTTACCTCCGTAATCAAGGAGAAGAATCTCGGGATTCTATCATAAAAATTATAAATTAGCAAGCAAATCATAAAAACCCAAAGAAATGCCTCTTTTAGCCATTCTATTTTGGGTTTGCTTTCGCTAAAGTATCTTGTCAACATCAACATAATGCTAAAACCTAAAAAAGCAAGATAAGCATCGTTATTTCCTCCGTAAAGAATATACGTAATCAGCATTGTTCCAAACATAAAATGCATCAACAAAAAGATACGTTTCTTTTGTGCTGTCAATTTATTCACATTCTTGAAATGATTGATAATTGAATAAATTAGAATAATTGCAATTGGAACTAAAAACAATTGTTTCCATTCGAAATGTACCATTGTAAACATCAATTGTTCTTTATAAAAATCGAACATAAAGTAATAATCGAGCAGAAAACTAACTTGAGCAACGATTAATATTGGAAGAATAAATCCTAGAAAACCAAGAATAGGAATTTTTGGTTCTACAACTCTTAAAGTCAAGAAATAAGTAAAAACTACAATTCCTAAGAAAATAAGTGGCGGACTTAATAAAATTGCAAAGCTCATGAAAACGCCTATGTCAAAAGCGTTGTACGTATCGTTTTTTTCGGACTCAAAATAGAGTAATTGCACTGTTACATAAGTCACAAGCAACAAACTTCCAGCAATTCTATAATCTGATAAACCTGCAATAAAAGGCATTATCCACAAAATATAAGTAAACGTTGGATACGAAGAAGTCGAAATTAAATCATTCGTATTGTCGATATACCCTACAAAAGCAATCGTCAAAATTGTCAGGACTACGCCTAATTTTTCTAAATTACTCAGATCAATACTGTTAAAATTAGTAACTCCAAGCAATGTAAACAACACAATGATAAAAATCTGTATAAAAAAATTCCTTTTGTCAAGTAGATTAACCAACATTTTATTAACTTTGATGCAAATTAAGCAATAAACTAGAATATGGGAGTTATAACTGATTTATTTTTTGCGATTGGTGATATTTTCAAATGGACTTTTGAAAACTTATTATCTCCAATTGGTGTTATCTTTGGATGGTTATTTACATTCATCGGATGCGCATTGATGGGATGGTGGTTATATAAAATCGCTAGCTTTGGAACCGAAAATGAAAAAAGATACGAAAGATAATTTATCTTATATTGTATAAAATATATTTTCGAATTAATTCGAGAAACCTCTTATAAATTTTATAAGAGGTTTTTTTGTGAGTTATATTGCGTTTTTGTCTCCTTTGAAAATCAAAACAACTGTTTGATAAATAATCTGTAAATCTAAAAGAAGTGACCAATTACGTACGTAAAAAATATCTGTTCGTATACGGTCTTCCATATCTTTATCACAATCTATAGCTCCACGATAACCTTTTACTTGTGCTAAACCAGTAATACCTGGTTTTACATAATTACGAAGATTATATTTCTTAATAATTTCTCTATAATAGATATCTTGAGAAATCATATGCGGTCGTGGACCTACAAGAGACATATCCCCATTCAGCACATTAAAAAATTGTGGCAATTCATCTAAACTTGCTTTACGAAGATACTTTCCTATTTTTGTAATTCTATTATCGTTAACTACAGTAGCTTTAATGGAATTTGTTCCATCATTATGCATTGTTCTAAATTTATAACAGTCAAACTCTACTCCATTGATTCCTCTTCTTTTTTGTTTAAACAAAATAGGACCTTTCGAATCTAACCTAATTAAAAATGCAATTATCGGAAACAACCAACTCATAATAAAAATTAAAACAAAAAAAGAAATGATAACATCAAATAATGATTTGATCAATTTATTTTCCGTTTTTTCTAAAGGAAATTTTTTAAATCTAAAAATTGGTAAAGTATCAATGTATACAACATCTAAACTTACTAATTCTGTGTTCAACGAGTAAGGTATATAACTCACTTTTACATGATGATCTTCGCAAAAGTTAACAATACTTTGCTCCTGTAATGATATAGGTAATCCTAATTGAGATATAAATATTTCTTTAACTTTATTTGATAATAAAACTGCTTCTAGTGAATCATTATCAATAATATTATTTGTTTTGATAATTCTATAGCCATAATGTTTTCTATTCTCTATAATCGATTTAAAACGTGGTGTATTACTATTATCTCCCAAAACAATAACATTCTTTACATCATTCCCCTTTTGAAAATTATAGCGACTAACAAAAAATACAAGTAATCGTGTAAAGATTAGATAAACAAATAAAATGACAACAAAAGAAACAATTAACTGATTCGCTAATAGTTCCTCTTTTTTTATTCCAGAAATTGTAAAAATAATCAAAGAAAAGAAAAATGTTTGCAACACTATTTTTCGAAGAATTTCTCTAAGAAAATTGACTCTTTTTATAGAATAAAGTTTTACATAATCTGAAATAACAAACCAAGCGAGTAATAATAGTAAAATTGCTTTGTAATGAGCGTCGAGTAATGCCTCTAAACTAGGTAATATTGTAAGTTTTACAGTGTAAAAATATTTATACTGAACTTTTAAAAATCCATAAAATAAACTAATTAATACAAGTAAATCTAATGCAATAAGTAAATTTTTAACATATTTAAATTTTGATCTTATCATATCAGAAATTGATAAAAAATATCTACAATTTTTGTTCTATATCATAAACTACTTTTAAACTATTTTAGTATATTTCAATCATAATAATTGAATAAAATATAATTATTTACGTTTATCATCGTTTTAATCATACTCACTAAAATATCATTAAATTTTGAAAATATTACATATTGTAGAAGCCTTAGGCGGCGGTGTATATACTTATTTTAAAGGACTTAGTGATTTTTTTAGTCAAGATTATATAGTCACAAATTGCGATACTTATATTATTTACAATGATAAACGCAATGAGATATTACCAGAAAAAATAAAAGAAGATTTCGGTAATAAAGTTCATCTTATAAAGGTAGATATGGAAAAAAATATCAATCCTATAAAAGATTTAAAATCCACTTTAAAATTAATAAAAACAATTCGAAAGATTAATCCAGATATCATTCACTTACATTCTTCTAAAGCAAGTATAGTAGGACGTTGGGCAAGTTTTTTTTCTTTCAAAAAACATAAATTATATTATACTCCTCATGGTTATTCATTTTTAAGAGAGGATATTTCAAATAAAAAGAAGTTTGCACTAAAATGTATTGAAAAATACACCCAATCAATTTTCGGAGGAACAACTATTGCTTGTGGAGATACAGAATTTGAAATAGCTAAGAAACTTGGTAAAGCTAAATTAGTTAGGAATGGGATAAATATTGAAGAAGTATCTAAACATTATAAAAATAATCTCCAAGAAAAATTGACTTTAGGAATTGTAGGTCGAATTTCTTTTCAAAAAAATCCTCAATTATTTAATGAAATTGCTTTAAAGTTTCCACAATATCAGTTTTTATGGATTGGAGATGGAGAACTCCAACATTTACTCACCTCTCCTAATATTAAAATTACAGGTTGGTTTCATACCTCTAAAGAAGTTTACAACTATCTTAATAAAATTGATATATTTTTGCAAACTTCTTTGTGGGAAGGTTTACCAATTGCTTTACTAGAAGCTTTAGCTTTTAGTAAACCTATTATTTCGACGAACATTATAGGAAATAAAGATATCGTAGAACATGGCAAAAATGGTTATCTATTTCAAAATATAAATGAATTAAATAAATTCATCAACCAACTTGAAAATTCTACATTAAGAAAACAAATGGGTGAAAATTCTTATAAAATATGTTTATCAAAGTTTGATAACCGCACTAATATGCTTGAATTATATAAACTATATTCATCTTAAAAACTAAGAATAAACAATTACATCAAATCCTTCTTTTTTTCTAATAAAAATACATTATTAAAATATGTTTTTCTATCCTTTGGAAAAATCAAGCTTATAATTCCACCTTTCAAATTATAATATCCTATAAAAGGTAATAAAACAATATGTTTAACAGCTTTATTTTCTGGAAGAATATTTTTTATATAATTGATTTTAAACTGAGTAATCACTTCAATTGAATTTCCTGTTTTGTAATTATCAATAATTATAAAACCATTCTTCTTATACAAATGTTCGAGCGCGGGAGTTGTATATCGAGCAAAATCATAAGGCATTTCATGTTCTTCCCACATAAACGGAGTCGTAATGATTAATTTACCATTCAATTTTAGTACACGATTAAATTCATGCAATAGTTCATCAATATTAAAAACATGTTCTAAAACTTCTGTACACAACAAAGAGTCGAAATGACTATTTTCAAACGGTATATTTTTACCATCATAAAAAACATCAACTTCTTTCTGTTTATCTTCCCTACCTTCAATTTTATAATCCACACCTATATATTCTTTACAGGCTACGAAAAACTTTTTATAAGGTTTTGATCCACATCCAAAATCTAACAAAGAACCTTCAAGTAAATGAGCATTAGATTTGATTGCATTACGTAGAGATTTTCTTATTAAAAAATTATGATTAATAAAAAATCCTATAAATCCAGGATGAAACTTTTCTTTTTGTATAATTTCACTGATTTTTTTTTTCATTTTTAGATATTCATTGTTAATTAATTATTATTTACTCTTTTGTATTTTAATACTTTTAAAAAATAATATAGGTGTTGCTGTACTAACTATTAAACTAAACCAAATTGCACTATAAACAATACCTTGAAATCGAATTAGAAAATCATCAAACAAATTGGAAAATAAAAAGTTTAAGACAAAACACGAGCCTATTAAATTTTTTGAGAAAAAACTTATTCTAAACATTGTAAAAAAATAAAATAGTAAACCTACAAATCCAATAATCCCAAACCTTAAAAAGTAATCAAAGAATTGATTATGTACGGGAAATTTATATTTAGTGAGAAATTGTTGATTTGTATCTTTAAAATACTCAACAAGTTTTTCTTTTGAATTAGCAGAACCATAACCTGTAAAAACTCTTTTATAACCTAATTCAGTAGCTGATTTCCAAATACTCACTCTTGTCACTAAAGCATTATGTAATACATTATCAGGATTTTCAACCTCGTCCAATCTTCCTACTTTATCCATATTAGCAAATGTAACTTCAGAGTATTTTTCTTTCATGTATGGATTTGTAGCAAAAGCAGTTAACAATATTATTACAGTTAACACAACAAAGGATATTATAGCATATATACTTTTTTTATTGTACTTCTTATAAGCATAACTAAATACTACAATAAAACAGCATATAATACAGCTACCTAAGGCAAGGCGCGTATTTATAATAAATAAAGCGATTACACTCATTATTAAAAATGATATATTCATCAATACTTTTTGCGGATAATTTTTCAATAAAAAATATAAGTTTAATACAACAACAAAAGCAATATGCATATTCACTACAGGTGCATGATTCCCAAAACTATTACTAATAACATATCCCATTTCCCAAAGATGAACTCCTCTCACATATTTAGAAACATATTCTGGCGCAATAATCAAAAATCGAATCAACAGAATAATAATAAGAAGAGTCATAAACTTTCGATATAAATCTGATATTTTATAGATTGAGTAACCTTTTGGATTCATCAAAATAAAAAAAGGAAAGATAAAAAAAGAAATAACTTTTTCTATCGGTTTTAACAACTTACCTGATCCTATATTATTCCATAGAAACAATATTTCTAATAAAAAAGGAAGTGTTAAAACGACTAATATAAATAAGTATTTAGTATTAAATTTCAAATATTTATAGTTAAATAAATTAAATCCTGCAAAAACAAAAATAAGTAGCGTTGACACTGATCTAAAAAATAGTGTGCATAAAATAACAACTAAAAGATAATTGTTTATTAGATTAAATTTTTCTTTTGAAATCATCATAATAAAATAGATAATAAATTATTGGTAAAATTCCTATTTTATGGCGTATAGCTGAACCTAAATCTGGTTCAAAAATTCCTTGAATAAATAAATAACTCAGTAGCAAACACATTACCCATAATTCTTTTTTTCGTTCAGGAAAACTTTTTAATAAGAACCCAAAACGTATAATGATTATCCATGTAAATAGGAGCTGCCAAATAACAAAAGCCATTACTTGCGGCTTATAAAAGAAACGAAGAGCATTTATAGGAAAATTAACTGTTACAAATCCATAAAATGTAGCAAAAGCTTCTGTAAATATATTTGTCACAGGAATTGGAGAAAGAATCATTGTATTAGCATTTTCATCACCATTTTCAAGTCGTAAGAAATTTAATTTTTCTCTTGACATCTCAGATAAATATTCTCCCTTTCCAAGTTTAAAAATTAATGAGAAAAAAATTAAAACACTTAGACCTAAAAAAAAGGACATAATCCACCTATTTGTAAATTTTATCTTTGTTATAGCGTAGACTGAAAGTGCTATAAAAGGCATAAATGCAAAATAGGGGCGAAAGAAACCTCCAAAGATGATAAATAATATAGATGAAAATAATATAGCAACACCAAATGAAAAATACTTGTATTGAAAAAGATAAACAATAATTGCTGCAAAAATGAAGGTAATAAATTCTTTAGAAGGCTGTCCTATAAAAACACTAACCATAAGAAATGATAAATAAATAAGACAATTTTTAATATTAATTTGTGCAAAACGATTTGGTATACCTATCAGCCATAGCAAAAAAAATAATATTGGAAGCTGAATTAATGCAACTATACTAAATGGAAGTTTTCCCAAACCAGTAATCCAATAAAAAAGCATTGTAAAAGGATAACTTCCTATAAGTCCTTTTTCGTTATATAGATCTAATACAATAGGTCTTGCATCCGCATAAAATCTTTCTGGTAAAACAAAAGGGAATATTAAACCAAATAAAACACAAATTATTACTATTAATATAAATTGTATTTTATTCATTATTAGTTATTTTATTAATCGTATCAATCATTTTTCTTGTTCTTTTAAAACCCATAATAAAAATTAAAATAAATTTAATTTTTTGAATAATTTTATGACTTAATGATGTCCAAGATTGAGAATAGTGATGAATAGTATGAGTATTATCTGTTACAGTCATTTTTCTTGTATCAAAGTGTTTAGGAGAAAAGTAATCTCTAGGATAAATCGTTAATTTATCATCATAATTATTAATCCCTTCTTTTGTGATAATATTTTTACTATTTAAATAATCAGTAATTATAATAACATTAGGTGTTAAATCATATTTATTATCAGATAATTTAAACCTTATTGTATCGTATAAGTCAATAATCTCATTAATAAATACAGCATTTTTACAAGAACCTATAACTGCAGTACCGACCAATCGATTTCCTTCAAACCCCATAAATACCTTATGATTTAAAAAAAGATCAAGACTCTTAAGAATTTCCACATCAGTATCCAAATAAATCCCTCCAAACTCTCTTAATACAAATAATCTACAATAATCTGATACAAATGCATACTTCTTTGCTTTATAAGCTTCTCTTGTATAATGATGTTTCATGACGTCGAAATTATCTTCAGACCATTTTATTATTTCATAATCTGGCATTATTTTTTTCCATGTCTCAATATAATTGATTACATCTTCTGGAATCATATTTCCTCCAAACCAACAATAATGAATAATTTTAGGAATCATAATGTATTTAATTTACTTGATTTAATAAAAGTTATAAAAGACACAATATTCCAGAATAATAAACTAACCACAAAAGATATGGCACTTCCTATCATCCCATATTTTGGAGTTAAAATTATATTAAAAATAATATTCAATAACGTAGCAAACAATAATATAAATTGAAACCTATTTTGTTGACCAATCATATTGAGTGTAATTGCTGTAGATCCAAAGAAAGAAGCAATTATTTGTCCTATTAATAAAATAATCATTGGATAATATACTTCTAAATAATTTTGTCCAAAGAATAATAGAACTTTCTTTCCAAATAAAATAAGAAAAATACCTATTGGAATATTCATAAAACAAATAATTTTACGACTTTTATTTAATATTTCTTTTAGCTCATAAGTTTTATTAGAATGATAAAACTCAGATATTTTAGGAGCAATATTGATATTAACGGCTATAATAACCATTGAAAGAATAGTTAATAATTTTATCGCAATAGAATAATAAGCAACTGATTCACTCCCAAAGTATTTCTTTAATAGCATAATATCAACTGATAGCATCACAAAAAAACATAATCCACTTATAGCCATTGGATACGATTTAATAATAATTGATTTTATCGAAACTAAAGAATCATCAAATTCTATTTTGTGATAATTTTTAAATCTATCTTTCTTATTAATATCAATTAAAACAACTATTGTAGATATAATTGACAAAATAATAAATCCATATATATAAAAATCAATAAGCCAAATAGAATCACCTGTATATAATAGAATCATACTCCCTATAATTACAATTGAATATTTAAGAATATTTCTAAATATTTCTGACAAATTTATATAGTTTAATGCTCTAAGCATTTCTGTATTGAAGATTGTAACACTATAAAAAAAACACAAAAAAACAGACTTTTTTATATAATTGTAAATTAAATGATCTCGGTTATAAAAATCTAATATTAAGTCTTTTGGTAAAATGATAAATATAAAAACCAAACATAAAGATGATATAAATATCAATTTAAGAATATTGAAATATAATTTACTTAAACTCATTTCCAAAGAATTGCTAGAAGTAAGTTTTCCTATGAAGTATAAGATAGATTGTTCAGTTCCTAAAACAGTTAAACTACCTATTATTAATAAAAAAGTTCTTATTAATTCATAATCTCCAACAACTTCAGGCTTATAATTATTCGTTAAAAACAATGTGAAGCCAAATAACAACAATATACCTATAACTCTTAGTATAAGTGTTATTATTACTTGATTTAGATCTCTACTTTTGAATATTTCATTTAACTTTTTTAGCATTTTCTTCTTTAGAGATTCGATCATATTTCTTATAAAAACTCTTTAGATAATACCCCATAAAGTATAGTCCTAATAAAAAAAGAGGTAATAAAATAGCAGCTTTTAAATATATTTTTGGACTACTCATATTATCATATGAAACATTAATTGGATATATTATTTTTTGAGCTTCAACAAGTTTAACATCAATTTTAGAAATTTCGTCTACATAAGACTTCTTCAAATCGATTACATTATTTAGTTGATCATAAGTATTAATATTAAAATCTTTAGTAGAGGTCTCAGTCCCATTATTTCCTAATTTATCTAAAATATTATTGATTTGATCAATAGATTTTGTAAGCTGAATTTTACTATTTTGCAAGTTTGAAACTTCAGACTTTTGCCTTTCAAGAAAATATTTTGAGTTATTTAAATTATCAAATAAATACTGAACAATTTTAGTCGTGTTTTCCTTTGATTTAGTAGTGACAATGATATAATGTACTTTATTAATTTTAAGAATATCTTTATCTTTTAATATGGTTTCAAACTTTTCTCCATTATCTGACAAGACTTTCAAAAATTCTCTATTTTGATTATTATCAATAAAAGATTTTACATCAACAATAGGTTTAATTTCGATG
Organism: Empedobacter sp. ULE_I140; assembly: GCF_053482575.1. Classification (NCBI taxonomy): domain Bacteria; kingdom Pseudomonadati; phylum Bacteroidota; class Flavobacteriia; order Flavobacteriales; family Weeksellaceae; genus Empedobacter; species Empedobacter sp. ULE_I140. Next base: position 242,085 of record NZ_JBQMTX010000001.1, read on the forward strand.
TCTACAATATTTTTTAGATAATTCTCTTGTTCCTTATTCTTAGGAATATTAGATTTAAAATTTTCAATTTCGTTGTATAAATACTCTATACTATTGAAGTTAGGAATAACAAAAATCTCAGTTTTATAGGTTGTTCTGTAGTATTTATCAACTACGTAACCTAAAACCAAACCTATGATTAACAAAGATAAAATGACTACAATATTCTTGATAGAAAATTTTAATAGTCTAAAGAAAAATAGCCCTATGTTTTGAAACAATTGATTTAGTTTTCTTCCCAAATAAACCAAATCAATTTCTTGGGAATTATTTTCTTGAGAATTACTCATAAATTAAAAATCATTAATATTTTAATATACACTATAGTTGAAACGCAAATTTCCTACATTTCTTATACAAAATGCTTTATTTATATTTTTTAATTTTCTCATCTAATTTATTCCGTAAATTTGTTCTCACATTTTAATCTAAATTATTTGAACTATGTTCCTCGAAAATACCTTTAATCATAACAAAAAAAGTGGATGGATAGAAGTCATCTGTGGCTCAATGTTTTCTGGTAAAACCGAAGAACTTATACGCCGTCTAAAACGTGCCGAATTTGCCAAGCAACGTGTCGAAATCTTCAAACCTACGGTAGATACGCGTTATGCTGACCGTGAAGTCGTTTCGCACAATCAAAATTCTATTACATCAACACCTGTTGAATATTCTTCAGCAATTTTATTATTGGCTGATGATTGCGATGTGGTAGGAATTGATGAAGCACAATTTTTTGATGACGGAATTGTAGACGTGGCCAATCAATTGGCCAATGAAGGTAAACGCGTTATTGTTGCTGGTTTGGATATGGATTTTAAAGGTCGTCCTTTTGGTCCAATGCCCAATTTAATGGCGACTGCCGAGTATGTAACAAAAGTGCATGCAATCTGCGTTCGTACAGGAAATTTAGCCAATTATTCGCACCGAAAAATTGACAGTGATCGCCTTGTTGAGCTTGGCGAAGTACTAGAATACGAACCATTAAGCCGAGTTGCTTTCTGGGAAGAACATAACAAACACAAAGTTGAAAACTTATAATCTAAATCAAATAGCAAGTATCATCAACGGTACTTTGATTGGAAATGGAGACGAAATCATCGATCAAATTTTCTTTGATTCGCGAATGATTGTCAATCCAACTCAAGGAATTTTCTTTGCATTTCACGGAAACCAAAAAGACGGGCATTTGTATTTGCAAGATGCTTATCAAAGAGGAATTCGAAATTTTGTCGTGGAAAAAGCGTTGACAAATTTTCCTCATGCAAATTTTATCGAGGTCGAAAATCCACTACTTGCTTTACAAAATTGGGCAAAAATTCATCGCAAAAAATTTCATTTTACTGTCATCGGAATTACTGGTTCCAATGGAAAAACGATTGTCAAAGAATGGTTGAATCAATTGTTATGGAAAAAATTCTCGATTGTTCGTAGTCCAAAAAGTTACAATTCTCAATTCGGAGCAGCACTTTCTGTTTTGCAAATGGAGGAGAAAAACGATTTGGGTATTTTCGAAGCTGGAATTTCGATGCCAAATGAAATGCAAAATCTCGAAGAAATTATTCAACCTACAATTGGTGTGTTGACAAAAATCGGAGAAGCGCATTTAGAGAATTTCAAAAATCAAGATGAATTAATTCAGGAAAAACTGAAACTATTTTCTCATGTTGATAAATTAGTTTTCAATATCGAGAATGAAAAAGTACATCAAGCTATTCTTGAAAACGCTCATTTAGCACAAATAGATAAATACACTTATGGTTACTCCAATTCTGCCACTGTACAAATCAAGCAAATACAAAGTAATCAGACTAATACACAAATTTCTATTTTACATAATCAAGAAGAATTCACCTATTCGATTCCTTTTATCGATGATGCTTCGATTAAAAATAGTTTAATTTGCTTAACAACTTTGATTAGTTTAAACATTGATTATAAACAACTTAAAAACGAATTTAATCAACTTCTACCAATCGAAATGCGTTTGGAAATTAAAGAAGCGATTAATCATTCAATTTTAATTAATGATACCTTCAATTCTGATCTAAATTCATTAAAAATTGGTCTAAATGTGCTAAATCAACAACCACGTGACAAAAAATCGTTGGTATTGACGGATATTTTACAAAGTAACTTATCTGACCACGATTTATATCAACAAGCAGCCAATTTAGTCAACCCTTATCATTTTGATGAGATAGTTTTGATTGGAGAAAAAATTTCTCAGTTCAAACATTTATTTGAATCTTATGTTCGTTCATTCAATTCGACTGAAGAATTCTTAGAGCAGTTCCGTCATCAAAATGTCGACAACGAAGCTATTTTATTAAAAGGCGCTCGTCCATTCAAATTAGAAAAAATTTCGAGTGAATTAGAAACACGTTCCAACGATTCTGTTCTTGAAATTAATTTGCAAAACCTTATAGAGAATATAAATGTGTACCGCTCATTGCTAAAACCTACCACAAAATTGATGTGCATGGTAAAAGCGAATAGTTATGGAACAGGAAGTTTTGAGGTAGCAAATACCTTACAAAATAACGGTGTCGATTTCTTAGGCGTTGCGATTGCAGATGAAGGAAAAGAATTGCGCGAAGCTGGAATTACCATTCCAATTATCGTCATGAACCCGGAACAAAGTAGTTATTCTACGGTTATCGATTATCAATTGGAACCAGAAATCTATAGTTTACGCGTCTTGAAATTATTCATTCAGAAACTACAAGAAAAACAGATTTCTTCACCCTATCCAATTCACCTGAAAATGGAAACAGGTATGAATCGTCTTGGTTTTCATGAAGATGATTTCGAAGAATTAATTGCAATTCTAAAAGATAATTCACATGTTTATGTTCGCTCAATTTTCACTCACTTAGCAACTGCCGATATGCCAGAGGAAGAAGAATATGCAAAATATCAATTAGAACGTTTTGATAATAGTTATGCGGCAATTACAACTGCTTTAAACATAAAACCAATCAAACATGCGTTAAATTCTCCTGGAATTGTAGCGTATGGAGAACATCAATATGACATGGTTCGTTTAGGAATCGGAATGTATGGCTACTCTGAATATACCGATTTTATGGAGAAATATTTGAAACCTGTTGTGCGTTTCAAAACGGTAATTTCTCAGATTTCAGAGATTGAAAAAGGCGAAACTGTAAGCTATGGTCGTCGTTTTACAGCGGAGCGTCATACCAAAATTGCAACCTTGCCTGTTGGTTATGCAGACGGAATTCGTCGTTCACTTGGTTACGGAAAAGGAAAAGTAGGTATCAACGGGCATTTGGCTACAATTACCGGAACCATTTGTATGGATATGATGATGGTTGATGTTACCGATATTCCATGTAAAGAAGGTGACGAAGTGACTATTTTTGGAAACTCACCAACTTTAGCTAACGTTACCGAATGGTTAGGAACAATTCCTTATGAAGTCTTAACTTCGGTTTCCCAACGTATAAAACGCGTTTATTACAAAGAATAATTTATTGAAAAGAGTTACTGAATAGTAGCTCTTTTTTTGTAATTTTAAAAAAAATAAATGGATAAAATAATTAGATTAATTGAAGAGTATAATAATTCTGACGATTCTCTTAACAATGAATTCGAATTAGAAATAACATCTGAACAGATTCTTTTTTATTTAAATGATTTTACCTTAAATAAGGATGATTATCCGACAGAAATTTATGATTCATATCCACTTTCTGTTTCACAAATAGAAAAACTAAAACCTTTTCTAAAACTAAATAAAGCTTTTTCTTCCAACTTTTCGAAATTTTCATATTATTTAAGTTGTTATGAAAATAATGTAGAATAGTTAAACAATTCTACAACTTAGATTCAAAATTGCTATCTTTATTCTTCAATTTAGATCAATTTATGCGCAGTCTTTTTACTTTCATTTTCATTATTTCGACCATTTCTTTTGCACAAGAAGCGAAGAACGATTCAACGCGTCTAAAAGTGGGTGTTGTATTGAGTGGTGGTGGCGCAAAAGGCTATGCACATGTTGGCGCTTTGAAGAAGATTGAAGAAGCGGGAATCAAAATTGATTACATCGGAGGTACAAGTATGGGCGCGATTATCGGTGGATTATATGCAGCTGGATATACACCTGACGAACTCGAGAAAATCATGCATCAATTGGATATTTCTTCATTGATTACGCAAAATAAAGATCGTGCAGAGATTCCTTTTTTCGAGAAAGCATACAAAGAAAAATACATCTTAGAATTACCTTTTGATAAGTTCAAATTAACGATTCCAAATGCCATTTCAAAAGGTCAAGGTCCGCTTGATTTATTGACCTATTTATTGCGTCCAGTTCATGATATTGATGATTTCAATAAACTTCCAACGCCTTTTGTTTGTATTGGAACTGATCTCGAAACTGGAGAAGAAAAAGTCTTTCGTTCAGGATTTTTACCTCGCGTTATTTTGGCTTCGGGCGCTTATCCAACCATGTTAGATCCTGTCACAATTGATGGTAAAATATATGTTGATGGTGGTGTTGTCAACAATTTCCCTGTGAAAGAAGTGAAAGATATGGGTGCTGATATTATTATCGGTGTAGAATTGGGTGATGGTTTACAAAAACGTGATGATCTAAATTCTGCTATTGATATTTTGAGTCAAATTATGACGATGAGTATCGTTAAAAAAACAGATGAACAGAAAAAATTAGTCGATTTATTGATTAAACCGGAGCTAAAAGAATATGCAGTTACAAGTTTTGATGAAGTAGATTCTATTTATAATCGCGGACTTATTGCTTCAGAAAAAGTGTATGATCAACTCAAAGAAATTGCAAAAAAACAGCATGCTTCGAACAGAACTCGAAACGAAATCAAACTTGATGATTATGTTTTGGTCAAAGAAATCGAGGTTGAAGGATTGAAAAATTTCAACACAAATTATATCGAAGGTAAGCTAAGAATTCGTACTCCTGAAATTATAAAATATGATGATTTAAAAGCTGGAATTTCAAAACTATATGCTTCTGGAAACTTCAATAATATCACGTATAAAATCTCAGAAATTAACGATGAAGAAAATTTATTAACGTTAAAAGTTCAAGAAAATAAGACCAAACAATCTATCCGATTTGGATTACATTACGATGATTTATTTAAAACAGGATTACTTTTAAACTTCACTTCAAAGAATTTATTTGTCAAAAACTCGGTGCTTTCTGCTGATGTTGTGGTTGGTGATTATGCGCGATATAACATCAATTTTTTCATTGATAATGGATATCTTCCAAGTATCGGCTTCAACTCTTTTTCACATTATTTTGATAAAGAAATTGATCTAAGAAACTTCTTTGGCCAGGATAATATCTACAAAAAAGTAAATTATAACTTTAGAGAATACATCAATCAAATCTACATTCAATCGACTATCAAAGAAAAATTTGCTATTGGCGTTGGATTAGAGCATCAATACACAAAAGTTTTCACGAATAATTTTATTGCTTCTAATGAGGAATTTCCAGCAAAATCCGAAGGTTATTATTGGAAAGCGTATGGATATATCAAAGCAGATAATCGAAATAATGCAAATTTTGCGCGTAGTGGTTTAAAATTTGATGGAAGTTTCAAGTATTTATTTGATTCTAATGTAACTGGGTTTGAAAATAACTATTTGTTAGAATCAAGTTTAGAGGCAAATTTTCCGTTAAATAATTTCCTAAGTTACAGATTTACTGCTAACTTTGGAACCTTTTTCAACGATAATGTAACAATGCCTCAGAAGTTTTATATCGGAGGTTATGTTGAACAAGATTTTTTCAATTACACTAAGTTTTATGGGCTTCCCTTTGGCTCTGCAATTGGCGACAATCAATTGCTTTTTGGCTCTCATATTCAAGCTCGAATTTTGAAAAATCATTACACAAGTCTATTTATGAATATAGCAAATATCACAGATAGATTTGAACAATTGAGTTTAACAGATTACAAATATCTTGGGTACGGCATTACCTATGGCTACGATAGTCCATTAGGTCCTTTAAATTTTATTTGGAGTTATTCGCCTTACACAAAAAAAGGATTATTTAATTTAAGTTTAGGTTACTGGTTTTAGAACAATGATAGAATTATTTTACGAAACAGATTTTGAGCTAAAAGATGCTCAAACTTGGATAGATTGGATCGTAGAGAGTATGAAGAATGAAAGGAAAACAATAGAAGATTTAAACTATATTTTCTGTGATGATGAATACTTACTTCAAATTAATCGACAATATTTAGAACACGATTATTACACAGATGTTATTGGTTTCGATAATTCTATTGAAGATAAATTGATGGGTGATATTTTTATTAGCGTCGAACGAATCAAAGATAATGCTGAGCAAAATAATGTTTCTTTTGAAAACGAATTAGCTCGCGTTGTTATCCATGGGATATTACATTTTGCTGGTTATATGGACAAAGAACCAGATGACAAAGAATTAATGACTGCTAAAGAAAATCAATATTTAGAAACGTTTAGTAGCTATCTAAATCAATAATGTTCCACGTGGAACATTTATTATTTTAACAAGAAAAATAAGTTTACAAATCAAATGATATTTCAATCAGAATATGATGTAATTGTAGTTGGTGGTGGTCACGCAGGTGCAGAAGCAACAGCGGCAGCAGCCAATTTAGGAGCAAAAACGCTTCTTGTTACAATGAACTTACAAACAATCGGACAAATGTCTTGTAATCCTGCTATGGGTGGAATTGCGAAAGGGCAAATTGTTCGCGAGATTGACGCTTTAGGCGGATACTCAGGTATTATTACCGACAAAACTGCGATTCAATTCAAAATGTTGAATCAATCAAAAGGTCCAGCGATGTGGTCGCCACGTGCGCAATCAGACCGTATGCGTTTTGCAGAAGAATGGCGTTTATCTTTAGAGAGAACAGAGAATGTTGACTTCTTTCAAGATATGGTAAAAAATTTAATCATCGAAAATGGTAAAGTTTGCGGAGTAATTACAGCCATGGGAATGAAAATTCGTTCTAAGTCTGTTGTACTTACAAATGGTACTTTTTTGAATGGTTTAATTCATATTGGAGAAAAACAATTTGGAGGTGGACGCATGGGAGAATCTGCTGCTTTCGGAATTACGGAACAATTAGTTGATTTAGGTTTCGAAGCTGGACGAATGAAAACAGGAACTCCTCCACGTGTAGATGGTCGTTCTATCGATTATACGAAAATGGTTGAGCAACCAGGTGATGAAAATCCTTCAAAATTCTCATATACAAATACACAAAAATTAACGAAACAACGTTCTTGTTGGATTACTTATACCAATCAAGAAGTTCATGATTTATTGCGTGAAGGCTTTGATCGTTCTCCAATGTTTAACGGAACAATTAAATCGACAGGACCAAGATATTGTCCATCTATCGAAGATAAAATTAATCGTTTTGCAGACAAAGATCGTCATCAGATTTTTGCTGAACCGGAAGGTTGGCACACGATGGAATTCTACATAAATGGATTCTCAACATCTTTGCCAGATGATATTCAAGCAAGAGCTTTACGTTCTGTTCCTGGTTTTGAAAATGCAAAAATTTTACGTCCAGGTTACGCCATCGAATACGATTATTTTCCACCAACACAGTTAAAACATACGCTAGAAACTAAGTTAATTGATAACTTATATTGCGCTGGTCAAATTAACGGAACAACAGGTTATGAAGAAGCTGCTTCTCAAGGTTTGATGGCGGGTATAAATGCTGTGTTAAAAATTCAAGGAAAAGATCCATTTATCTTAAATCGTAACGAAGCTTATATAGGAGTTTTAATCGACGATTTGATTACAAAAGGTACAGAAGAACCTTATCGTATGTTTACGTCTCGTGCAGAATATCGTATCTTATTGAGACAAGATAATGCGGATGAACGTTTGACAAGAAAAAGTTTTGAACTTGGTTTAGCTTCAGAAGATCGTTTGAGAAGAATGGAAGAAAAATTTGACAAAGCTGAAAAACTTGTTAATTATTTCGAAGAAAATTCCATCAAGCCACAAGAAATAAATGATGTAATTGAAGAGCGCGAAGGAACACCTTTGAAACAACCAAACAAAATGATTTCGGTTATTTCTCGTCCTGAGTTAAAACTTTCTGATTTTACGAAATTAGATCGTGTAAAAGAATTTATTGAAACAAATGAATACGATCAAGAAGAATTAGAACAAACAGAAATTCAGATCAAATACAAAGGTTATATTAAGAAAGAACAACAGAATGCAGATAAATTGCATCGTTTGGAAAATCTAAAAATTCCGGCTGACATCGATTATCATGTCTTTGGTTCGATGTCGATAGAAGCTCGTCAAAAATTAACAAAAATAAAACCTGCAACGGTAGCACAAGCATCAAGAATTAGTGGTGTATCACCAGCAGATATTAGTGTATTATTAATTTACATGGGAAGATAATATGGAAAATGTTCCACGTGAAACATCTCAAGAAAATCCTTCAAAAGAAGGATTTTCTGGTATTAAGAAATTAGATTTAAAAGATTATTTTTTAACAAAAGAAAAGTTCGAAATTTACGAAGATTCAGAAACTGAAGTTTTGTATACTCTCCCCCAACCTATCGAAAATTTGGGAAAGTATTACGAAAGTAAAAATTACATTTCCCATACCGATGGAAAGAAATCTATTTTCGAACGTTTTTATCAAATGGCAAAATCAATCAATCTAAATAATAAATTAGAATTGATTAATAAAATTGGCAATGGTAAAAAGATTCTAGATTATGGTTGCGGCGTTGGAGATTTTTTAGAGCATCTACAAAAAAATGGTTACGATGTTTTGGGAATGGAGCCAAATGATTCGGCAAGACGAATTGCGCAATCAAAAGTTGGAATAGAAAAAGTTACTTCTACAGAATTAGAACAGAATACAGAAAAGTATGATGTGATTACCTTGTGGCATGTTTTAGAACACATTCCTAATCTTAAAGAAATAATTACAGAACTAAAGAAACATTTAACAAAAAGTGGTATCTTAGTAATAGCTGTTCCAAACCACCAATCGTATGATGCTAAATATTATGGTGAACATTGGGCAGCTTATGATGTACCTCGTCATTTATGGCATTTCACAGAAACCAGCATGCGAAAGTTATTTAGCAACTTTGGTATGAAAATTGAATCTATCCACCCGATGAAATTAGATTCATTTTATGTGAGTCTACTATCTGAAAAATATAAAGGTAATAAGTTAGGTTTTATCAATGCACTTAGAATTGGTTTGAAGTCTAATACTCAAGCTAAAAAAACAGGTCAATATTCTTCTTTAATCTATATTATTAAAGCTGAAAATTAAAATAAGCGTTTTTAAAGAATGATTATCTAATCAGATGTATTAGAAGTCGTTTTTTTTCTAAAACTTTATTAAATCTAATTTATAGAAGCCGTTTTTTAAGATTAATAATAGATAAAATAAATAGCTATGAAAAAAAGTATTTTATTATTTGGGATATGCGCTTCAGCATTTTTAACTTCTTGTGCATCTACAACCGTTGCAAAACAAGAAATACAAACAGGTAAAGAAGTGAGAGGTGCATGGACTTTGACAAATGTAGACTACCAAGGTTTAACAACAAACGAGGTACAAGGTAATGTAAAAGTTACTGATGCAGTTGCGAAAGTTTTTGACACAGCAAACCCAGAATGTTATGAAGGTTCTACATGGAACTTAGTTCAAAACAACAAAAAAGGAACATATACATTTAATAACGCTGGCGGAGATTGCCCTTCAGGAACAACAAATATTATTTGGGATTTACAACAAGATGGTTCTACAACTTACTTTATCTTCAAAGATGTTACAGGAATCAAAGCGAAACAAAATACAGCAGGATATAAAATGCGTGTAGATTATGTTGATGCAAATTCGATGAAATTGGTACAAGATATCAATGCAAATGGAAAAATTGCACAAGTGATTTATAACTTCGTACGTTAATCAACAATTTAAAAAACTTAGAAATTATGAAAAAAATAAATACTAAAATAGCTGCAATTGTATTAGGAGGATCATTTATTATGTCTTCTTGTACAGCTGTACAAAATGCAAACAATACACAAAAAGGTGCTGGTATTGGTGCTGTTGCTGGTGGTGTTATTGGAGGAATCTTAGGTAATAATATCGGTAAAGGTGGTAACACTGCTTTAGGTGCTGTAATTGGAGCTGCTGTAGGTGGAGCTGCTGGTGGTGTTATTGGTAACAATATGGATAAACAAGCGCAAAAAATTGAGCAAGTTTTACCAGGTGCAGAAGTCGTAAGAACTGAAGAAGGGATTAACTTAATTTTAGATGAAAACTCTAAAGTTACTTTTGATTATAACAAAGCTTCTTTAACTGCTGTTGCTAAATCTAACTTAGATAAATTAGTAGAAGTTTTCAACGAATATCCTGATACAGATTTATTAATTGTTGGCCATACTGATAACGTAGGTTCTCAAAATTATAACTTACCATTATCTCAAAAACGCGCACAGTCTGTAAAAGATTATTTAGTTTCTAAAGGTATTGCTTCTTCTCGTTTAACATCGAAAGGAAAAGGTTTAGAGGAACCAATTGCTGATAATACAACTGCAGAAGGACGTGCTCAAAACCGTCGTGTAGAGATTGCAATTACTGCAAACGCAAAAATGAAAGCGGACGCTGCTAAAGAAGCAAACGGACAATAATTCATTTCAATATAAAACAAGAAAAGCGTTCAGATTTTGAACGCTTTTTTTATGTTTAATACGTTTACGATTATTTAAAATTAACCACAAACCATTTATTATTAATCTTTTCTAAAGTCACTTGATATGTCTTAGAAGATTGGTCTTTTAAATTTGCATTCACTTCAACTAATGCAACTTTTTCGTCTGCATCTAACACTTTTGCATCATTAATTGTTGCTTGCTCTAAATTCTTAATTGATTCATCAGAAGAAAATTTTTGGAAAGTATTCCATTCACCACTTCTTGTCAACGCAAAAGCACCAGAATAATTTTTCTTTGATAAATTTGTCATAAAACGATTCGAAAGAGATTTTACCATTCCAGCTTCTTTACTTACATGTGCAGGCGTACTTTCAACCAAAAGAGAATCTACAACCTCAGCAGCACCAACTAAATTCAACGGAACTTTTACCGCTTTACGATTCGTTAAATATCGTTCAGAATTCGGAATTCGAACCAAAATATCTAATCGATCACTCTTAATTTTAGAAGCATCTAATGACGAATATTTAATATTAATTGTATTTTTTCTGTACAAATCATCCATAGAATTTGGATCAATTGTAGAACGAAATGTGTACACAATACTACCTGAATTAAACACTTCTATCGTTGCCGTTACAGCTTTATCCAACTGAATTTCCTCTCCTTGCGCATTGTAGAAAAAAGGAGAAATTGAGATTCCACTATCATCTTGTTTTAAACTAAAATCGAAACGTTGTACATTAGAAGTCGGTTCAGCAGGCGTTTCTACAGTTTCAATTGCACCTGATTTTGGAATTCCATTCACCAAAGGAACTTGATTTCTATTCCATGTAAATTTATTTTGTAACGCGACTTTTTCAGCAATATCAAAAACCTCATCTACTGTTTTTCCATCTAACAACGTACGCACAATTCCCCAACGCGATTCATTATCCATTGATTGACTTGTGTTATACTCGAAAATAATCTGTAAAGCTTCCTTAAATTTATCTTGTTGCATAACAGGCAAAGCCTTCGAAATTTTGTCTACCGTTTCACTAAAAGTTTGCGCAGATGTAGAATCAATTTCAATGTTATCATTTTTACAACTGATAATCATTAAAGCGAAAGAAGCAATGATGAATAAACGTTTCATATAGTATAGATTAATACGTTTTGAGTTAAAGTTTTATAAGCAGTAAATATACTAAATACTTGTGTTGATAATGGTATTTTTTTAACAAAAAAAAAGCAAATTCCATTTCTGAAATCTGCTCTATATATAAAACAACTAAAACTTGAAAAAAATTCTAAATATCCATAGGAACTTCGATTAACATCAAGCGAGAATCTTTTGCTACATTAAACGAAAACTCGTTTGTATCTTTAATCTCGATGACATCTCTTCGTCCTAATTTGTTTCCATCAAATTCAACTTCTCCTTCCACAACCATAAAGAAAACACCATTTCCTTCTTTTTGTACTTTGTATGTTTCTTGTTTATCTTCTGTATAATTTCCTAAAAAAATCCATGCATCTTGATGAATCCAAACTCCTTGATCATCTGCATTTGGAGAAAGAACTTGATATAATTCATTTTCTTTTGCTACTTCACGAACAGAAATTTGTTGATAACGAGGCTCAACATTCATTTTATTTGGAATAATCCAAATCTGAAAAAAATGTCCTTCTTGGTTTTCATAAGCATTCATTTCACTATGAAAAACTCCCGTACCAGCGCTCATTACTTGTACATCCCCAGACTCAATTACAGAACCAGTTCCCATTGAATCTTCGTGAGAAATTCCTCCTTTTGTAGGAATTGTAATAATCTCCATATTATCATGAGGATGTTTTCCAAATCCCATTCCTCCGGTAATTATATCATCATTTACGACACGCAAAGCTCCAAAATGAATACGAGCTGGATCGTAATAATTTGCAAAACTGTAAGAATGTTTAGAGTCTAACCACCCATGATTTCCTCCACCTCTTGATTCTGATTTAAATATTTGGTAATTCATAGTAATTTATTTTTATACAAATTTAGGGTGCAAAAAAAACTTATCTATTGACATGTGATAAGTTATCAATTAACACACCTAGAAGATGAATAAAACTTTTTTTAAATTATTAACAAAATGTTAAAAATAATTTATATTTTAGCATTCAGTTAACACATGAGACATATATATGCTATCAATTTCAGGCGAATCAACATTTAATGTTATACTTTGGATTCTACTCCAAATCGTTCTTGTTATTATAGTAGCAGTTATTTTGTATAAAGTTTACAAAAAACTTACAAAATGAAAAAAGGTTCCGAAGTTTCGGAACCTTTTTAGTTTATATCAATTAATCATTACTGATTATTCTTCCAATCAATTATTTTATCACGAATAAACTCTGCTAATTTCACTTTACTTTGATGCGTCCAACCTGCAATATGTGGCGCCAAAACAACATTATCCGCTTGGATTAAATACTGAAATTCTTCTGGTAAATCAGATGCAACTAATTTCTCAAAACTCGATTTTTCAAATTCTAAAACATCTAAAGCTACTCCTAAAATTTTTCCTGTTTTCATTGCTTCAACCAAATCTTTTGTCACAACAGATTTACCACGCGCTGTATTCACAAAATAAAATGTTTTTTTAAAGTTAGAAATAAATTCTGCATTAATCATTTGCATCGTTTCTGGTGTTTGCGGCGTATGTAAACTTACAACATCAGCTTGTTCAAAAATTTCTTCTAACGAAACTTGCTTCGCAAATTCATTTCCTTTATTTGGCAAAATATCATAACAAATCACATTAACTTCAAAACCCTGCAAACGTCTCGCAAAAGCATTTCCCATATTTCCATAACCAATAATTCCAACCGTTTTTCCCTTCAATTCATCACCACGATTTTCTTCACGTTTCCAAATTCCATTACGAACTTCGTTATCAGCTCTGCGCAAATGATGCATCAACATCAACAACATACCAATCGCATGTTCACCAACAGAATCTCGGTTTCCTTCGGGAGAATTGAATAAAACAATGTTATGATCAGCTGCAAACTCTTCGTCAATATTCTCCAAGCCTGCCCCTACTCTACCAATAAACTTTAAATTCGTTGCTTTTGCTAAAAAATCTTTATCAATTGGAAATCTACTCCTTACAATCATTCCATCATATTCATTGATCTTTTGTTCGATGATTTCTTTGGGTGAAGTGTAATCTTCATCAACAATAAACCCTGCTTCACGAAGTCCATTATTTAGACATTCGTGATTAGAATCAATTGCTAAAATTTTATAAGGCGTATTCATTGCAAAAATTTTAATCAAAGTTACAACGAATGCAAGTATTATTATAAAATTGAAGATAAAATTGGTTACAAACAAATCGTTTATAACTACGTTAATAATATTTTAATTTATTGAAAATGTATAATTTATATTGCTAATTAAATAATAATTGAAGTTTAAAAAATGATTTTTAAAGCATTTGGTATGACCTTAACTTTTACTTGAAGTGAATCGGTATTATGAATCTCTCCATCAAGCTGATACGTAATAGGATTGTTATCTAAACTTTCAATCTTGAACTTTTTCACTTTTCGATACTTTGCTTTGTCCAACAAATCAATCTTTTTGGCTAAAACCAGTACAGAAAAATAAAATTGCTCGAAAACATCCAAATCTTCTATCATCAATAAATCCAATTCACCATCAGACAAATCAGCTTTCGGTGTAAAAGAGATTCCATAACCAGCAATGTTAGAATTAGAGCAGAATAGATAATAAAAATTTTTCTCAATAATTACATCATCTATATAAAGACGAAACAATTTCGATTTATAATTCAACAACGTTTTCACAGATGCATCAAAATATCCAGTAATCGTACGCTTTTGATTTTCTTCATATGTTTTTATAACTTCTGCATCAATCCCAAAACCTAAATTGCTAAAAAAATACTTGTCCTCTACTCTGCCAACATCAATCGTATGAACTGCATTTGATTTGATAATTTCAATCGCTTTGTTAGCATCTTTCGGAATATTAAGATTTGTTGCCAAACCATTTCCAGATCCAGCAGAAATTATTCCTAACGGAATATTTTTTTTCACCAAAGCACTCGCCACTTCATTGATTGTCCCATCACCACCGCATGCAACAATAACATCCGAATTTTCTGCAATCGCCTCCTTCACCAATTCTTTTGCATGAAATTGATAAGCTGTTTCTTTCAAAACGATTTCGTCTGAAGAATCAAATTTTGATTGTAAAAAATCGAGCGAAATATCGTGTTTTGCGTTTCCTGAATTAGGATTAACAATGAAAGTGTACTTCATTTTTTGGGAATTGAAATTTATCAAAACACAAAAATAAGAAATCTAAAAGAATCAAGCTATTTAACGTCTTTTTTTGAGGAAAAACTATCAAAAACTTTCTAACTTTGTCATATGAAAATTAAAGAAATTCAAAACGAAATAGTAGACGAATTCTCATTTTTTGATGATTGGGAACAACGCTACGAATATTTGATCGAGTTAGGAAAAAGCTTAAATAATTTACCAGAAGAAGCAAAAACAGATGATAAAATCATAAAAGGTTGTCAATCTTCTGTTTGGTTAGATGCAGAATTGGATGGTAATACAATCGAATTTAAAGCTGATTCTAATGCTATTTTACCAAAAGGAATTGCCGCACTATTGGTGAGAATGTATAATCATCAAACGCCAAAAGATATTTTAGAATCGGATACAGATTTTATCAACGAAATTGGTTTATCAGAATTTTTATCACCAACTCGTGCAAATGGATTATTAGCGATGATAAAACAATTCAAATTTTATGCGATTGCATTTCAATCAAAACAAAATAATAGTTAGACACATCATCTAATCAACCTTATAAAATAATGAACGACTTTTTAGGCCAAGCATTTATTTTTCTATTTTCCGCTGTAATCTGCGTTCCTATTTCCAAAAAATTAGGAATGGGTTCGGTTTTGGGATATTTAATTGCCGGAGTTTTAATTGGACCTTATCTGCTGAAATTTGTTGGCAATGACGGTACAGACATTATGCACGCCACAGAATTTGGTGTAGTTATGATGCTTTTTTTGGTCGGATTAGAACTTGATCCAAAGGAATTCTGGAAGATGAAAAATAAAATCATCAACCTTGGTGGAATGCAAGTTTTGGGAACAATAATTATTGCAACTTTAGTCGGAATATTTGCCTTGAAAATGGATTTTTCTTTGGCTCTTTCTATAGCTTTTGCAATAACCATGTCTTCAACAGCCATTATTATGCAAACACTTAGCGAAAAAGGATTGACCAAAACAAACATAGGTAAATCAACTTTTTCAGTTTTGTTGTTTCAAGATATTATGGTAATTCCAATCTTAGCAATTATTCCACTTTTAGTTGGAGATTCCTTGATTCAGTCCATTGGAGATGATTCTAAAAGTTTGTTAGTTGGTGGACCAGCGTTCATGAAAACCTTGGTTATTCTTGGTGCAATTACATTTATTTATGTGATTGCAAAATACATTATTACACCTTATTTCAAGTATGTTGGACAATTACAAGTTCGAGAAATTTACACCGCTTCTGCCCTACTTTTAGTCATTGGAGTTTCAATTTTGATGCAAAAAGTTGGAATTTCTCCTGCCTTGGGAGCATTTATTGCTGGTGTTGTTTTGGCGAATAACGAATATAAACATCAATTAGAAAGTGACATTGAGCCATTCAAATCATTATTATTAGGAATCTTTTTTATTGCTGTTGGATCAACGATTAACTTCAAATTAATTGCAGATAAACCTTTTATGATTCTTGGATTAACATTTGGAATAATGTTAATAAAATCATTGGTTTTATGGTTTATTGGAATCAAACATAAATTTGATTTTGATCAAAAATGGTTGTTCATTTTGCTTTTATCACAAGTCGGAGAATTTGCTTTCGTTATCTTATCATTGACTCGAAATTTAGATATTCTAAATAAAGAATGGTACGATTTGATGTTAGCTACAACTGCGATAACAATGGTAATAACACCATTACTTTTAGTCTTAAATGAAAAATTAATTCTAAAATATTTTGGTGTAAAAACAAAAGTAAAAACAATCATTGAAAACGATAAAATAAATCCACATTCAGCAGAAGGTGAAATAATTATTGCTGGTTTTGGTGATTTTGGAAACACAATTAGTCGTGTCTTGAAAAGCACTGGAATAAAATCGATTGTTTTGGATAATGATAGTGAGCGTGTAGAGAAAATGCGCAAGCAGGGTTTTAATGTTTTTTATGGCGATGCAACAAATGTTAACTTACTAAAATCGGCTGGTGCTGAACATGCAAAATATTTTGTAGCTGCTTTGGATCCGCCAGAAATTAATCAAAAATTAGTTTATATTGTTCGTAAAAACTTTCCGAATTTAGAAATTATTGTTCGTGCAAAAAATCGTAGTTATGCGTATAATTATTTGAAAGATGGTATAGACGAAGTTTATCGAGAAAACTTTTTCTCATCTGTTTACGTTGGTAGACAAATCCTTATAAAATATGGTTTTTCACCTGAAGAAGCGTCTAAAATTGGAGAAATTTTCATAAAAAGTGACCGAAAATCGTTGCGTAAAATTGCAAAACATGCCGAAAATTCTGATCAATATTTTGAAGCATCTAAGCAAGAATTTGAAAAGCAAATGAAAATGGTTGCAAAAGAAATTAACAATAGGAATAATGGAGAAAACGAATCATAAAAAACTATTAGTTTTACGTTTTTCTGCTTTGGGGGATGTTACAATGATTGCTCCTGTTTTACAAGAGTTTATTGAACAAAATCCTAACATCGAAGTTTATGTTGCTTCGCGCCCTTTTATGGGAAATATTTTCAAGCAATTTCCTCAAATCAAATTTATTTCGGTTGATTTGAACAAAGACTACAAAAGCTTTTTTAGCTTGTTCAAATTATACAAAGAATTAAAACAATATAATTTTGATTATGTAGCTGATTTTCACAACGTAATCCGATCAAAAGTCATTACAACTCTATTCAAACTTAACGGAACAGAAACGGCTACTTTAGATAAAGGTCGTGAGGAGAAAAAAGCTTTAGTCAATCAAAAAAATCGCGTTTTTAAGCAATTAAAATTAACAACTGAGCGCTATGCTGATGTTTTGCGTCAATTTAGTTTTAACGTCAATTTAAAGCATAAAATCGAACCAAAATCGATTAAAGAATCTAAATCAATTGGAATTGCGCCTTTTGCAGCCTTTACAAGTAAAATGTATCCCATCGAAAAGATGAAAATCGTTGCGAAGAAATTAGCTGAAAATGGGTACAAAATTTATTTATTTGGCGGTGGAAAAATTGAAATTGATGAATTAAAAACGTGGGAAAGTTTTAATCCTAACATCAAATCTTTAGCTGGAACAATCTCTTTTGAAGAAGAATTACAAGCAATTGCTAAATTAGAAGTAATGATTTCTATGGATAGCGCAAACATGCATTTAGCTTCGTTGATGGGAACACGCACAATTTCTATTTGGGGTGGAACGCATCCATTTGCTGGATTTTTAGGTTATGGTCAATCTATGAATGATGTGATACAAGACGAAACGATGAAAATTCGTCCAACTTCTATCTTTGGAAAAGATCCAAAAAAGTTTCAAAATTATGATTATTTTCAAAATTTGAGTGCCGAAGATATTTATGAACAAATCGTCGATAAATTAGAAAAATAATACTTTTAAAAGCATCATATCGATGCTTTTCCTATTTTTATAAGAAATTATAATCACATGAAGTATACATTTCTTATTCTTGCCTTATTCTCAAATTTTTTATTTGCTCAAGAACCGAAAGTTATTTTGGTTACGCTGGATGGTGTTCGTTGGAAAGAAGTTTTCCGAGGAGTTGAAAAATCAATTTTAAATGATAAAAAATACAACTCACTTATTGTTCAAACTAATGAAAAATATTGGACAGAAGATTCTATAAAACGTCGCGAATTATTGATGCCATTTACGTGGAAAACGATTAAAGACAAAGGAGTTATTTTAGGAAATCGTGATGAACAAAACTTTGTTAATTTGACCAACAAAAGATTATGGTCTTATCCTGGATACAACGAAATTATTACAGGAAAAGCTGATGATGAGCGAATTAAAAATAACAAAGATATTCCGAATCCTAATGTTTCAGTTTTTGAAATTGCAAATCAACAAAAGAATTTAAACAATAAGGTAATGGCTTTTGGAAGCTGGAGAATGTATACAAATATTTTCAATCAAGAACGTTCTAAATTGTTTGTAAATGCTGGATATCAAGATAGTTTTAATCAAAACAAATCTGAACGAGAATTGCTTATCGAACGTTTTCAATTAGAAACACCAAAACAATGGTGGGCAACTAGATTTGATATTTTTACGCACGAATTTGCGTTAGAAGCGATGAAAAATCAAAAGCCAAAATTACTTTTTATTGGTTATGGAGAAGCTGATGATTACGGACATGATGAAGATTACGATCAATATATTACTTCAATAAATCGCAATGATAGAATGATTGAGGAATTATGGAATTATGTACAAAGCGATCCATTCTATAAAGATCAAACAACTATTATTGTAACAACTGATCACGGACGTGGAAATGGAAGACAATGGCCAGAACATTATGATGAAATTCCTGGATCAGACGAAGGTTTTATTTTGATGATTGGAAATGGGATTAATCCTAAAAAATTCAAACAGAAACAAACTTATCTCAATCAAATTGCCTCTACAATTGCTGATTTGATGAAAGTAAAAACATGGAATTATAAGGATTCTGGGAAGTCGTTATTGAAGTAAGATTTGTCTGCTTTGGATATGCAGTTTAAAACGATAAAATATGCCTTTCAGAGCATTCCTAACTGTAAAATTATTTATTCAAAACTTCACTCTCACAATATCAATAATTTAACCTAAAAAAATATGAACAATCTTTATACAAAATCGGGAGGTCTTATAATAGGCTCTATTAGAATGTCAAGTTTACTTGCTCAAATAAATATTTATGAAGATAAGTTAATAATAAATTATTTGTTTTTCTTTAAAATAATCCTTTTAAAAAAAGATATTATAGATATAATTCCATCTAACGATTTTTTTGAAAAAGGAATTAAAATTCTTCATAAAAATCCTAAATATGATTCAAAAATAATTTTCAGAGTTTCTAATCCTGATAAATTGATAGAAGAAATAAAAAAAACAGGTTTTATGAATTGTAATTAATGCTAAAATACATATTTTATTACATCATTATCAACCTTATTTTGTACTTAATTATTTATTTTATTTTTCATGATATCAATAATCAATTAGATTATTTTTATAAAGTAGAAATAAAAAAACTCCCATCAAAAAATTTGATGGGAGTTTATATTTCTAACTTGTTTGTTCTTGATTAATGAGCTGATTCTCTATCTTTTGATCAATTTCTTTAAAGAATCCGAAACCTTTTAAGATAATGATTAATCCAAAGACTAAAAGACAAATACCAACTCCTTTTCGCACCATAAATACTTTTTGATCGGTAAAACGTTTTTGAAGTTTTCCTGCCAAAAATATTTTACCCAAATCTATTACAAAATAGGTCGTCAAAACAACGCCCATGTAAAGCATAAAATTGCTTGGATTTGGATATTGGATCATAATTGAAGAGACAATTACAAACCAAAAAACAATGACTCCGATATTCAACAAATTCATGATGAATCCATTGATAAATGTTCTCAAATAATTGTTGCTTACAAATCCCGCTTCGCCTTCTATATGTAGCTTTGGTTTAGAGAAATACATAAAAATTCCGTAAATCAATACAAAGAAACCTGCAATGATATAAATGCGGTAAAACTTTGGATGATTGGTCACATAATCTGTAAAATCTTTACTTCCGTAATAGGCTGCTGCAATACACAAAATATCAGCTGCAATAACTCCCAAATCTAGGACTACAGCGGTTTTCCAACTTCTACGCAAACTGGTTTCAATAAGTAAGAAAAATACAGGTCCAATAAGAATTGTACTTAACAAAAAACCTATTAGTATGGCCGAAAATATTATTTCCATAACATAATTAAGGTCTGCAAGATAAGTCTAAAATATGAAAATTAAGCATCAACTAATTCAAAATCTAATTGCTTCTTGATTAAATCTGCATTTAAAACTTTGATTCTAACCGGACTTCCTAGCTGATACTTCACGCCAGTTCTTTTTCCAACTAATGCATGATTTTTTTCGTCAAAAACAAAATGATCACCTTTCATAGCACGAGAACGAATCAAACCTTCGCAACGCGTTTCTGGAATTTCAACAAAGATTCCATAATCTTGTACGCCTGTAATAAACGCATCAAACGTTTCGCCAACAAATTGCTCCATGTATTTTACTTGCATGTATTTGATTGACTCACGTTCTGCTTCTGCGGCAATTTTTTCGCGAGATGAACAATGTTTTGCTTTATCTTCGTAAACAGCCGCTGCAGGAGATTTTTTACCATCTAAATAATCTTGCAACAAACGGTGCGCAATCATATCTGGATAACGACGAATCGGCGATGTAAAATGCGTGTAATAATCGAACGCTAAACCGTAATGTCCTATATTCTCTGTTGTATATTTTGCTTTCGCCATTGTTCGCATTGCCAAAGTTTCAACCATATTTTCTTCTGGTTTTCCTTTCACTTCTGCTAACAACTTATTCATAGAATTGATAGTTGTTTTACGATCTCCAATCTCTAATTCATACCCAAATTGGCGAATAAAATTCTTTAAGTCTAATAATTTATCTGGATTTGGATCATCGTGAACACGATAAATATAAGTGTTCGCATTCTCTTTTCCATGTTTATCTAAACTAATGAATTCAGAAACTTTTTTGTTACATAATAACATGAATTCTTCAATCAATTTATTCGAATCTTTCGAAATTTTGAAGAAAATTCCTTGCGGATTATGCGTTTGATCTAAATCGAATTTTACTTCAACTTTATCAAAATTAACCGCTCCATATTTCATACGCTTTTGACGCATTGTTTTTGCTAAACGATCTAAAGTCAAAATTTCATCTTTAAAATCTCCATCTTTTCCTTCGATAATTTCTTGCGCTTCTTCATAAGTAAAACGTCTGTCCGAATGCGTTACTGTCCGACCAAACCATGTTTTTACAATCTTCGCATTATCATCCATTTCAAAAACTCCCGAAAACGTATATTTATCTTCGTTTGGACGCAAAGAACACGCAACATTCGACAACACTTCTGGCAACATTGGCACTACTCTATCCACCAAATAAACAGAAGTTGCACGCTTGTATGCTTCTTGCTCGATCAACGAACCTGGACGAACATAATGCGTAACATCAGCAATGTGAACACCAATTTCCCAGTTACCGTTCTCTAATTTTCGTATTGATAAAGCATCATCAAAATCTTTTGCATCTTTCGGATCGATTGTAAATGTCGTTATATTTCGCATATCTCTACGACGAGCTGCCTCGGCTTCATCTATCGAAGTATCCAACTGATTTGCTTCTTCTTCAACTTCCTCTGGAAATTGAGCTGGCAAATCATATTCTAACAAAATTGCATGAATTTCTACATCCGTATCGTCTGGACTACCCAAAACTTGTGTGATTTCACCAAATGGTGAATTAGAACCTTCTGGCCAATTTGTTAATCGAACCACAACTTTTTCTCCTGGTTGAGCATTTTTAATTTTCTCTTTCGGAATAAAGAAATCGTGGTTACCATTTTGCATCGTTACAAAACCAAAATTTCCGTTCTTTCCTAACTCGAAAATACCTGTAAATTCAGTTTTATTACGCTCGATAATTTCTACAATTTCTCCTTCTGCTCTCGATTGATTGGCATGTTTTTTTGGATAAACATATACGCGAACCGTATCGCCCATTAAGGCATTTCGCGTTTTTCCTTTTTGTACAAAGACATCTTGTTCAAGACCATCAATCATAATATAAGCGCTTCCCGAAGAAGTCAAATCCGCAATCCCAACCATATAATCATTGGTTGCATTGATTTTGTATTTTCCTCTTTCTACTTCAGAAATCTTTTTGTCAGCTAATAAAACATTCAAATTCTTAATCAATAATTCTGTATCAATTCGATTTGTTAGGTTTAAAGCTGCTGCAATTTGTTTATAATTTAAAGGTTTATTCGGATTTTGAAATAAAACTTCGATGATAGACTTCGTAAACTTTGTTATGTTTTTGTCTTTTTTCGCCTTTGTATTTTTAAAATTTCTTCTTGGCATAATTTGTTTTCTGTCAAATCTCTTCTTTTTTTTTCGAGATTTATTTTAAAATAGTTAATAAATAAACATCTTAATTATTTGATTATTAAATTATTTTTAATAACTATTGATAAGATGTTAATAAACAACATAACCACTGCAAAGGTAATATATCCTTTTTCTAAAATAACATTTTACAGCCAATTCTATGTTACGGAAAGGATAAGATTACTTGTAACGTTTTGATTTATTGCGAAAATTGAGCCAAAAAAGCTATTTTTACATTGATAATTAATTGAATGAAAACTAAACCATTATATCAAACTTACTTGATTAACCTTGATAGAGCTACGGATCGGCTTGAATTGATGCAAAAAGAATTCGAAAAATGTGAGATTACTTACGAAAGAATTTCTGCTGTAGATGCCAAAACTTTGGATTCGTCAACCTATAAAATAAAAAATAAATATGACCGCGATTTAGTTCCTGGAGAAATTGGTTGTTATTTGAGTCATGTGAAAACGCTAGAAACTTTTTTGGCTTCTGAAAATGATTTTGCTTTGATTATAGAAGATGATGCAATTTTGGTTGATGATTTTAAATCTGCTGTAGAACATGCTCTTTCTAATTATGAAGAACTTTCTAACAAGCATAAATGGGATGTTTTGAAGCTATTTAACGGAAAAAGAAAACATATAAAAATTGCTGATGTGAATAATAAATACATTATTGGTGCTTGTGGAACGAGTATTCCAATCACAACAATTGCAGCCATTTGGACAAGAAAGGCCGCAGAAAAATTTTTGAATAAAATTAAAACGCCACTACCTATGATTCAACGTCCAATTGATTGTGATTTGCAGCATGCTTGGGAATTTGATTTAAGAATTTACAACCTTCTTCCATCGCTTGTTAAACCAGCTCCAGTAGAAACGCAAATTCAGATTAATCGCAGTTTAAGAAAGTCTAAATTTCCAAAACAAATTCAATACGAATTGAATCGATTATTTCCTAAATATTTCTATTTGATTAATCATCATGGTTTCAAAAAATTCTATGATAGTTTTATTGTGAAGAAAAATGAAAGAATTTCTTAATCAACAATTATTACACTTATTAAGTTACTGAATTAAAATAAATTAACAACCTTTATCAACAGTTATAAACATTGTTAATTTCGATATAAAATACAAAAAAAGCAGTTTCAAGACTTTGAAACTGCTTTTTCATTTATAATAATTCGATGCTTTCTTCTTTTAATTTTTCTTTTACTTTTCCGTCCCAAATACTCGCTTGTACTTCGCCAATATGTCGAGATTTCAACATAAACATACACATACGAGATTGTCCAATTCCACCTCCAATTGATTCTGTTAACTGATCATCTAACAACATCGAGTGAAATAATAAATTTTTACGATCCGAAAAATCTCTAATTTCTAATTGTTTGGTCAAAGCTTCTTTATCTACACGAATTCCCATCGAGGATAACTCGAAAGCAGATTCTAAAACAGGGTTCCAAACTAAAATATCACCATTAAGACCTCTAAAACCAGCACTGTTTTCTGTACTCCAATCGTCATAATCAGCAGCACGTGCATCGTGTAATTCTCCATTACTCAATTCTCCTCCAATTCCGTAAATAAAAACAGCTCCAAATTCTTTACAAATTGCATTTTCTCTTTCTTTCGGCGTAAGAGTTGGATATTTCTGTAATAAATCTTCAGACGAAATAAATGTAATTTGTTCTGGTAAAACAGCTTTCAATTGTGGATATTTTGCTTCTACATTTTGCTCCGTTTTTTTAATAACTTCATAAATCGATTTTACTGTCGAAAAAAGATAATCCAATTGGCGATCTTGCGGCACAATTACTTTTTCCCAATCCCATTGATCCACATAAATAGAGTGAATTGGCGAATAATCTTCGTCTGGACGCAAAGCGCGCATATCTGTTATAATTCCTTCGCCTGGCTCAATTTCTAATTCTTTCAAACGAATACGTTTCCATTTTGCCAAAGAATGTACAACTACCGCATTTTTATCATTCAAAGATTTTATAGGGAATTTTACAGGTCTTTCGATACTATTCAAATCATCATTAATACCTGTTCCATCCAAAACTACCAATGGTCCAGAAACTGGAATAATGTTTAATTCTTTTTGTAATCCTTTCGAAAATTCTTCTTTTACAAAAGAGATTGCTTGTTCTCTACGTAATAATGCTCTGCTCATCTTTTTAATCTTTAAATGATTTGTTTTTTTAACTGATGTAAAAGTAGAACAGCTAAAATCAATAAATATACTATTGACTTAAATTGGTTTAAAAATATTTAATTTTAAATATAAAATATTATTTATACTTAACTATTTAAACTTTATAATAGTTTTAAATTTAATTTTTAAAATAAAAATCGGTCAACTCTAACGAATTGACCGATTTTATATCTTATAATAGATGTATAAAATTATCCGTTGTATGAACAAGCAATTTTATCTACGCGTCCTTGGTGACGACCACCTTCAAATTCTGTTGCTAAAAATGTATTCACAATTTCTTCTGCATAGTCATACGCAATAAAGCGTGCAGGTAAAGTTAACACATTTGCATTATTGTGTTGACGAGCTAACTTGGCAATATCCGTCATCCAACATAATGCAGCACGAATTCCTTGGTGTTTATTTGCAGTCATTGTAACGCCTTGCGCACTACCACAAATCAAAATTCCGAAATCTGCTTTTCCATCTTCTACAGCTTGTGCCGTTGGGTGTGCAAAATCAGGGTAATCAACACTCGCTGTTGAGAACGTACCAAAATCCTCAACCTCAAATCCTTGACTTGTTAAAAAGGGTACTAATTTCTCCTTATAATCGAACCCAGCATGGTCCGCTCCGATTGCAATTTTCATTTAATTAACAGGTGTTTTTGTTGTTTTTGTTTAAATAATTGTAAATCAAATGTTAAGTAAAAGTAACAACTTGTTAAAAGATGATTGAATAAAACTAATAACTTTTCGAGAGAAAAATTTGGAAATCTGATTCAAAAAATCAATTAGAAATAAATCAATACAAGTCAAGTAAAAGTTTTCATTTTGGCATAAAAGATTTACACACCGTTATGAATAGTTTTCACAAAACTTCTTTTTAACAAAAGTTGTTTATCAACCAAAATGATAAATTGTTGATAGAATATCTAACTCTTTCATTACAAAACAAAATTACAAATAATAGCTTGTTAATTGCTATTAAATAAAACTTATCTCACTATAGTTATCCACATATTAACAGTGCTAATAATAGTAACATATTTTTCTTTTTTTAAAATTTAAAAATTAATTAAACTATATATATTATTATGAATTGTTAATAGTTGAAAATTGTATTGAATGATTTTAAGTCTCAAAATGAAAGTTTGATTACTTTTGTGTAGTTCAAAATTTCAAATCAAAATATGAAAACAATCAACGACTACAATTTCGAAAACAAGAAAGCATTGATTCGTGTTGACTTCAATGTTCCGCAAGACGAAAACTTAAATGTGACAGATGATACACGTATTAGAGCTGTAAAACCAACGATCGACAAAATATTGAAAGATGGTGGCGCTGTTGTATTAATGAGTCATTTGGGACGTCCTAAAGGCGAATTCAATGATAAATATTCATTAAAACATATTGCATCAAAAGTTTCAGAAATTCTTGGCGTTGATGTGATCGTTGCGAATGATGTTATTGGCGATGATGCGAAACAAAAAGTAAGTAATCTAAAACCAGGCCAAGTTTTATTATTAGAGAATGTTCGTTTCCACAATGAGGAAGAAGCTGGAGATAAAGACTTTGCAAAAGAATTGGCTCAATTTGGAGATATTTATGTGAATGACGCTTTCGGAACAGCACACCGCGCACATGCTTCGACTGCAATTATTGCTGAATTTTTCCCGGGAAATAAATGTTTTGGTTTGTTAATGGAACAAGAATTAACAGCTATTAACAAAGTGTTATCAGACGGAGAAAAACCTGTAACAGCGGTACTTGGAGGAGCTAAAGTATCTTCTAAAATTACGATTATCAACAATATTTTACCAGTTATTGATAACTTGATTATTGGTGGTGGAATGACGTATACATTTGTGAAAGCAAATGGAGGAAAAATTGGAAATTCGTTGGTAGAAGATGATAAATTAGATTTAGCGAAAGAAATTTTGGCTGAATGTGAAAAACATAATGTAAAAGTTTATTTACCGGTTGACAATGTAATTGCTGATAATTTCAGTAATGATGCAAATACACAAACAGTTCCTTCGGATCAAATTCCTGATGGATGGATGGGAATGGATGTTGGTGAAGAATCGTCAAAAGTTTTTGCAGATGTAATTAACAATTCGAAAACAATTCTTTGGAATGGTCCTTTAGGTGTTTTTGAAATGTCAAATTTTGCAAAAGGAACTATTGCTTTAGGTAATGCAATTGCTGAAGCTACGGCAAACGGCGCTTTCTCGCTTGTTGGTGGTGGAGATTCTGTTGCTTTCGTAAAACAATTTGGTTACGACGACAAAGTAAGCTACGTTTCTACAGGAGGTGGCGCAATGTTAGAATCGTTGGAAGGTAAAGAATTACCAGGAGTTGCTGCGATTTTAAAATAAGAAAAGGAAAAAAATACTTAAAATAGTAAAAAATTAAGTCGAGCATTTGCTCGACTTTTTTTGTCTTAATTGTTAAGCTGAATTTATTTCAACTTCTCATCTTAATGATTAGGTTCTTCACTTTGCTGTCGTTTCGTTCAGAATGACATTTTTTTTTAGCATCAAATTTTCTGCCATTCCAACGTTAGGAGGAATCTCAATGATTCTAAAATTGTTAATAGTAATCACTTGTTATTTAATAAATTAACTACTTTTCAACTGAGTTATAAAAAGAATGTTTATAGCTTGATTAATTACTCAAATTGTTAATAGTAAACTATTCAATATAAATGAATTAAAAAGTTATGAATAGACTTTATTAAAACTTGTGAATAATGATGATTTTAGAACTAAATTGATTTAATAAAGTTAAAATTGTTAATTATAAAAACTTGATAAATAATGAATTAAAAAGTAATTAAGAAAGTTTATCAAAAATTGTTGAAACTGAAATCTCCCTACAATTAGCCATTTTATTTATAGAAAAGGATTGTTATATTCGTAATGATTTAATAATCAATCTATGAATGAATTTAACCAACGACTAAACGAAGTAGAAAATCATTTGCAGCACAATGATCTTGATTTGGGCTATCGCCGATTAATTGATTGCGTGTTGGATTTGGGTGAGAAATCTTTTTACAAAGAGATTATCTCCTATTCGGATCTTTATTACACCGAAAATTCTACGAACGAAAATAAAATAACGCAGGCTTTACAATTGGTGGAAAAGTTAAAACAAGCTTCTCCTCCTCCCTTTCAGAAAGAAGAAACATTGATATCAACCAACAATGTTGAAAAAGCTTATCATCGTCGAAATTTTAAACTCCATCCCATTACTTTTGATTTGAAATCACGAGAAGTTGTTGGATTAGTTGGAGAGAATGGAAATGGAAAAACGACTTTATTACGTTTAATTTGTGGTGAATTGAAACCAACTTCTGGCGAAATAATTTATCATTTTTCTAAAGCAAAACCGTTTAGTTTTGAGCTGAAAACAAAATTAGTTTATGTGCCGCAACGAATCGAAGTTTTATATGGTTCGTTGATGGAAAATCTGCAATTTACCTTGACATGTTATGATATTTACAACGAAGAAAATAGGTTATTAGCGAATGTTATGTTGGCGCGTTTGGGGCTTTGGCCTTACAAGGATTTGCAATGGCGACAATTGTCGTCTGGTTATAAAATGCGATTCGAGCTCGCGCGAACGTTATTGCGTCGTCCAAAAGTATTGTTGTTAGATGAGCCTTTGGCTAATTTAGATATTTTGGCACAACAAATTATTCTTGAAGATTTGAAATTTTTATCACAATCAATCCGAAATCCTTTTGGTGTTATTTTGAGTTCTCAACAATTGTACGAAGTTGAAAAAGTATCGACAGAAGTTCTCTTTTTAGAGCAAGGAAAGCTTAAAATACAAGGAGATACAAATGATTTGGAAGGTGATTTTACGATTGTTGAAATTGATGTTGAAAATACCAAAGAAGAGTTATTAACAGCTTTATCTAACATCGAAATTAAACAGATAAAATTCAATGGAGGATCATATATCGCATATTTTGATGATGAAATTTCAATGAATATGATTTTGTCTGAAATCGGAAAATCATTATTGAAAGTAAAATATATTCGAGATATTTCGAAATCAAGTCGTCGCTTTTTTGTCAATTAAAACCAACCAACTATGTTCAAAAAAATAAATCAAACTTTAATTACCAAATATCCATTGATTTGGAATCTGAAATTTATTTGGATTTTGTTGACGGTTTTAGTTTTCAACTTGATTGCATTTATCAATGGTTTTTTGTTTTTTACTAAAAAATCTCAACTGCAAGAAACTGGACTTTATGAAGTGTTTTTCAACTCAGGAATTGCAATTTATTACCTATTAATTGGTGTCATTATCGGCGTTATTTGGTTGTATTTCTATATAAAAAATAATCGTTTCAAATCAAATTATCCAACCTCAAGAAATTATTTATTCAAAGAATTTTTGGCCGTTTTCTTCATTATATTTTTGATGTTTTATGTACCAAATTCGTTCAAAACTGGTCTTAAATTTCGTGTTTCAAATTATATGAGCGAAGAACAATATTTGAAAGATATCGATATTATAAATAGAACGCAAGGTTTTACGTTGCAACCAAATTTTGGATACGATAATTATTCGAAAAATTTGTCTGTTCCAGCTTTTGATTCGTTGGTTTTGGAAAAAGAAACAAGAGAATTATATGAAAAAAATAAGAGAGAATATTTAAGAAAAAATCCAACATACTCATATGATGCTTTTTTGGATCCGTATTTCAGAAATCCTGAATTTGAAACCTTATTAAGAGATTATTTTCCGGAGCGATTTAGTTATTCTAAAATTAATTTTAATCAAACGTATCAACCTCTAAAAAAGAATAATTCATCTACAGATTCATTTCAAGAAGAAATGGACTATCCTACTACAGCAGCTGTAGATTCAACTTATGCTGTTGTCGATTCTGCTGCAGTATCATTAAATTCTGCTGGAAAACCAGATGTTTATTACAACTTAGCAAGTTTGTATAATTATAGTTTTTTGGTTTTTAACAATCCGAAAGATTCTACTTTAAATCATCAATTTTATGATGAACAATGGATTGCTTTGTTGCAAAAAAATGATCGAAAAGTAATTGAAAATTTATTGAATAATTATACCGATTTATTAAAAAAGCAAGAAATTGGTTATCAGTTCAAACATAAAAATTGGATTGATTATTTGCCTCAATATCCATATTATTTCATTGATCATAAATTGAATTATATTGATCCTTATCAAACTGTAGATAAAAAACTGAATGATTATATCAACCAATCAAGTTTAAACAAAGTGTATGAAAATATTGAGTTTTCGAAATATAGTTCCACTTGGTTAGAACATATTCAGTATTATTTACTAATCGCTTTAGTTATTACCGTTCTTATCATTACATTCAGATTTAGTTCGTTCAAAGTTTGGTTAATTTCATTAATTGGCGCAGGAATTTTGGCAATTTTAGGAAGCGTTTTCGGAATTTCTATCGATGCGAGTATTGGTTATACACAATTCACACCTTATATTATTTTATTTGTTTTTTACATTGCATTTATAGTGATTACACTAATTGGCTTACGTTCCAAAAAATATAAAGTTTTGACAGGTGTTAATCTTAATTGGTTTGTTGCGACCAATATTTTTATTGGAATTGTGATGCTTAGTTTTTACACAGATTTGCGTGAAGAAATGTTATATGAAGCAAATAAACATATGAATATTTATGAGTTTAGACAAACAAATAAAGAATTATTGATGTTACAAGAATTTGCAAAAATTTTTCTTTACATCAATCCAATTTTATATTTAATAAGTTTTTATTTCATCATTAATCTTTATAAAAAATGGCAAGCAATGCCAGAAGAATAAAAAAAGAAAAGCGAGCCGATTTAGCTCGCTTTTCACTTGATAATTGAATGAAAATGAATTTTAAAAACTACTTTAAAAAAACTTACTTATGAAATAAAATAACACATTGTGCTATTCAATAATAATTTTAAAACTCATACAAATTTTAAAATATTCTTTCAAAATTTAAATTAATAGAGGTTAACCATCAAAATTTATAGGTTAACCCTATTTTTTATGATTTTATGCACATTTAGACGAATGTCTATTTCCTTTTGCATCACGTTTTTTGTGCATACTAAATTTATCAGATTTCATACGTTTTTCACGATCTTGTTTGTATTGATTGAACTGATTTTTGTCTAAAATTTTCTCTAATTTAATATCAAAATCGTTTGTACCTTTTTCTGGTCGAGAACCTCTTTCTCCTTTTTGAGTAGAATTTTTGTCTCTGTTCGCAAATTCTTTTTTCATGTCAGAATCTCTACTTTCTAACAACGATTTTACTTTTTTCTTTTGAGTAGAACTCAAATTATATTGATCAAATTTTTTTAATTGTTGATCTACAGTTGGGCGTTCTCTTTGCTCTTTTCTATTTCCAGATCGTTCACCTTGTTGTGGTCTTTGTTGAGCAGAAACTGCCATAACCATCATTATACTTGCTAATAAAAATGCTTTTTTCATAATCTATGTTTTTGTTTACAACTAAATGTTAGAATTATATTCTTTTCATTTTTCTTGAAACAAAGTTGCAACACAAAAAAAAGACGTCAAAAATATTGAGGTAAACGAGTGTTAAGTATCGGTGAAATCAAGGATTTAT
The DNA here is from genome assembly GCF_053482575.1 of Empedobacter sp. ULE_I140. Taxonomy (NCBI): domain Bacteria; kingdom Pseudomonadati; phylum Bacteroidota; class Flavobacteriia; order Flavobacteriales; family Weeksellaceae; genus Empedobacter; species Empedobacter sp. ULE_I140. Next base: position 274,062 of record NZ_JBQMTX010000001.1, read on the forward strand.
TAAATTTTTTAACAAAGTTGTCAAATTTATTGAATAAAAAAATCCATTCGATAAAGAATGGATTTTGATGTATTTTTTTTGAAAGATTATTTTATTTTTTTCTCTAACATTTTAGAAAAAGTTTTAGCAGTTTTTGCAAACCCTTCTCCAATTCTCGATTCATCACTATAATTATTACCGAATTGAGTTCCTGGAGCTTCTTTATAATTGACAACAAATTTTTTATCTTCAAAATTATTAGAATCAACAATAGTAATAGTTGTAGATACTTTTGCAGCTTGTTTCATTACAAATGCATCCCAACCTGGATAAATCCAATCAACTTTAACAATCATTGTGTAAGGAGCATCTGTAGCGTTTTCAGAGAATGAAATTCCAGTAGATTTTGCACCATATTTAGTTAATAACTCCATAAATTTTGGTTCCCAGATAGACTCTTTTGCACCAGTCCATTTATCATTCCAAATATCTCCATTTCCAGCATTTTTGCCATTTAGATCAACAATCTTTTTTTGAACATATTCTGCTTCTGTAATGCTATCTGCATTAATTTTTAGATTTGAATAGTCAAAAATAACTTTCATTTTAGATTGTCCTTTTAAGAAATCGACAGTACCAGATTTTACTTTCTCTTTTTGAGCATAAATGTTTGAACCGAGTACAATAATGATTAATAATAAATAGTTTTTCATAATAGTTTTAATAAATTTCAGCAAAATATAAATATTCTTTAAATAGTTATTGTATAATCATTTAAAGAAATATTATTTAGAAACGTTTATTGTTTATAAATAGTTTGTAAGTCTTGGAAAAATTTTACTGAAAATAATAATCAAAACGTTTGGTACACTACTTTTGTCTTAACAAAGTTTAACAATATTGTATGAAAGTTTTAATTTCTAAATCAATTGTATTTGTTAATTTTAGAGGAAATTTGAATCAATAATATAAACATTAATTTCAACGAAATTTTGGATATACAACAACTAAACCAACAAATAGAAGCAAAAAGCGAAAGCATTGCAAGGTTGACATCGGAAATAAATAAAGCGATTATTGGACAAGAAAAAATGATTGAAAGTCTATTAATCGGATTACTTGGAAATGGACACGTTTTATTAGAAGGTGTTCCTGGATTAGCAAAAACATTAGCTATTAAAACATTATCTGATGCTGTTGATGGATCTTTTTCTCGTATACAATTTACACCAGATTTGTTACCTGCCGATGTTGTGGGGACACTTATTTATAATGTAAAAGAAAACGATTTTAGAATCAAAAAAGGACCAATATTCGCCAATTTTGTTTTAGCTGATGAGATTAACCGTTCGCCTGCAAAAGTACAATCTGCCTTGTTAGAAGCAATGCAAGAGCGTCAAGTAACAATTGGTGACGAAACGTATCTGTTACAAAAACCTTTCTTGGTTTTGGCGACTCAAAATCCGGTGGAACAAGAAGGAACTTATCCTTTGCCAGAAGCACAAGTTGACCGTTTTATGTTGAAAACGGTCATTACTTATCCAGAATTTGAAGCAGAACGTTTGATTTTAAGAAATTCGATTAATCAATCTTTTCCAAAAATTGAGAAAGTAATCTCTATTCAAGAATTGTTGGATGCGCGCGAAATGGTGAAACAAGTTTATATGGACGAAAAAATTGAAAAATATATTTTGGATATTATTTTCGCGACTCGTTTTCCAGAAAAAGTTGGATTAGAAAAATTGGTTCCAATGATTTCGTTTGGTTCTTCGCCTCGTGGATCGATCAATTTGGCACAAGCTTCAAAAGTGTATGCATTTTTACGCAAACGCGCTTATGTTATTCCAGACGATGTACGTGCAATGGCAAAAGATGTGTTGCGTCACCGTATCGGAATTAGCTACGAAGCAGAAGCAGAAAATGTTACGCCAGAAGAAATTATAGACAATATTCTTAATGTTGTTCCAGTTCCTTAAACCACTATTCAAAATCATTTAAACTTTGGATGCAAAAGAAATCATCAAACGTGTAAAACGTATTGAGCTAAAAAGCAAGCGTAAAGCGAGCAACCTTTTTATGGGTGAATATCACAGTTCATTCAAAGGAAGAGGTATGATTTTTAGTGAAATTCGTCCTTATCAATACGGTGATGACGTTCGTAATATCGATTGGAATAAAACGGCTCGATATAGCGAACCTTATGTAAAAGTTTTTGAAGAAGAACGAGAATTAACCATGTTTTTATTGGTTGATGTTTCGAATTCTGAAAACTTTGGAACACGAAAACAAATTAAAATGGAAACGATTGCTGAATTGAGCGCTACATTGGCTTTTTCGGCAATTACCTATAATGATAAAGTTGGTTTGATATTATATTCGGATCAAGTGGAGAAATTTATTCCACCCAAAAAAGGAAAACAACATGTGTTGCGTTTGGTGAGAGAAATTGTTTCGTATGAGCCAAAAAGTAAGAAAACTGATTTAGCAGCAACGTTAGAAACATTTATGAATTTGGTTCGCCGAAAATCAAATGTTTTTATTCTTTCAGATTTTATTGATTCTTCTGATTACGAAAAAGCATTGCGAATTGTGGCAAAAAAACATGATGTGACTGGAATTAGAGTTTATGATGAAAAAGAACAATCTTTTCCAGATGTAGGTTTGGTTCATGTGCAAGATAACGAAACAGGCGAAATCCGCTTGATAGATACTTCATCGAAGAAATTGCGTCAACAATATGCACAATATTACCGCGATTTAGATCAACGTTATCAATCTATTTTCAAGAAAAATCATTCAGGCGCAATCAGTATTCGTACCGACGAAGATTATGTTCGCCCATTGTTAAACTACTTTAAAAGTCATAAAGCCTAATGAAGAATTTATTGCTTTTAGTAAGTTTTTTTATCCTTCAATTTTCGTTTGCGCAAGACATTACGCCAAAATTAGATCGCACGACAATCAAAATTGGCGAGCCAATCCAATATGAAGTAAAAGTTGATTACAAAGAAGGAGATAAAATTGTTTTTCCTACGATTTCAGATTCAATTAATCATCACATCGAAGTTTTAGGTCAAAAAATTGACACTGTAAAAACGGATGGAAAATCTGAAATTGTTCAACATTTAGAATTGACTGGATATGATGCAGGTAAATTTAATATTCCGTCATTTATTATTCAGAAAAATGGAAAAGATTTAACAACAAAACAACTCGAAATTGATATTCAAGATATTGCAGTTGATACAACGAAAAATGCAATTTTCCCGATAAAACCTGTAATGGAAGAAGAATATTCTATTGGAGATTATTGGAATAAATATTGGTTGTACGGCATTATTGCCTTGATTTTATTTATCATTGGAATTGTTTTGGTTGTATTATATGTTCGCGCAAAATCGAAATTATCTGGTAAAGATTCATACAAAACACCATATGACGAAGCGAAAGCAAGTTTGAAAGCCTTGGATGCTAAGAAATATTTGAAACGTGGTGAACAAAAAGAATATTATACGCAATTATCATTTATTGTAAGACGATATTTAGGACGTATTTACAACTTTTCGGCATTAGAAATTTTGTCGGATGATTTGGTAAAATATGTTGCGACAAAACCAGATGTTTTATCAGAAGATGTACAGAAATTTAAACAATTTTTGTTCGATGCTGATTTGGTAAAATTCGCAAAACAAGAGTTTGATGAACCGACAAATACTTCGCACCGAAATTGGGTAGATGAATTTGTAGATCGTGTAAAACCATTAGAAATTCCGGAGAACGAAGATTTGAAAAAAGATCAAGTGACGGGAGAAAAATATAAACAGTTTAATAACAATTAGGAATGCTAAATTTTGAGTTTCAAAATCCTTGGATCTTACTCTTATTGCTTGCTTTGCCTTTCTTTATTTTCAGAGAAATTCGCAAAACGAGCCAGAAAAAAGCATCCTTAAAATTACCTTCGCTCAAAGCATTTGGAGGTGCAAAAAGTTCGTTAGCGACGTACAAACCACTTTTATTTTTGATGCGAATTATCGCAATGGTTTTGTGCATTGTTGCTTTAGCTCGTCCACGTTATGTAGATGTTACGACAAAAGTAAAATCGGACGAAGGAGTTGATATTTTATTGACTGTAGATACGTCATTGAGTATGTTAGCGCGCGATTTGAAACCAGATCGTTTAACAGCGTTAAAAGAAGTTGCAAAAGACTTTTCACTTGGAAGAAAAACGGACAGAGTTGGTTTGGTCGAATATTCTGGAGAAGCTTTGACACGTGTTCCATTAACAACAGATCGTGATGTTTTGATACAAGAAATCGAAATGTTACATTCTGGTAGTTTAGCTGATGGAACAGCAATTGGAGTTGGTTTGGCAACAGCTGTTAATCATCTTAAAAATAGTAAAGCAAAATCTAAAGTAGTTATTTTGATTACAGATGGTGTTGAAAGTGTAAATCCTTCTGGAGATTTGATGTATGTTTCACCGAGACAAGCCGCTGATATTGCAGCAGAGAAAGGGATAAAAGTATATACAATTGGTATTGGAACAAACGGAATGGCGCCTATGCCTGTTGGTTACGATATGTTAGGTGATTACGTTTTTGAGATGCGTCCTGTACAAATTGACGAAAAACTGTTAGAAGAAGTTGCAGATAAAACTGGAGGTTTATATTTCCGTGCAACAAACAATGAAAGTTTGAAAAACATTTATAACGAAATTGATAAACTTGAAAAAACAGAGATTAACGAAGTCAAATATTATAATTATACCGAATTGTTTGCACGATTCTTATTGCCTGCATTCATTATTTTGGTATTAGAAGCCATTTTACGAAGAACCGTTTTTAAAGAATTAATCTAATGCAGTGGGGAGAATTACATAATATTTGGTTGATGATTTTATTGTTTGTCGTTATTTTTCTATCGATAACAGTATTTCAATGGCGCGAACGTGTAAAGAAAACATTTGCAGATAAAGAACTGTTTCCATTTGTTTTTCCAATCACTTCTTCAAAGCGTTATGGTTTCAAAATCATTGCATTTTGTGTGGCTTTATTTTTAATGGTAATTGCATTGATGGATCCACTTTATGGTGAACGAGATGTGCAAGTAAAGCGCGAAGGAATTGATATGGTTTTCTTGTTAGATTTATCAAGTTCGATGAATGCACAAGATGTTGCTCCTTCGCGATTAGAAAAAGCAACAAAATTAATTACAGAAACATTACATCAATTAGGAGGAGATAGAGCTTCTTTGGTTGCGTTTGCAGCGAATGCTTACACGATTTCTCCATTGACAAATGATTATGCTGCAATCGAAAGTTATTTGCAAAATGTTAATACTGAGTTAATTTCGAGCCAAGGGACAAATTACTTAAATGCGATTCAGGAAGCTGCAAAAACATTCAAAGGATCGGCGAATACAAGTAAATTAATTGTACTAATTTCGGATGGAGAAGACAACGAAAATACAGTTAATCAAGCTTCTAAAATAGCAAAAGATAACGGAATTCATATTGTATCAGTTGGTGTTGGAACAGATAAAGGAGCTCCAATTCCGATGTATTACAATGGCTACGCCGAAGACTATAAAAAGGACGAAACAGGTTCTATAGTTATTACAAAATTAGAAGATAAAAATCTTCGCAAATTGGCACAAGATACAAACGGAACTTACATTCATTTGGATAATACGCAAGATGCATTATCCGCATTATCAATGTATAAAGCCCGATTAGATAAAAACGAAATTGCTAACTCTACAACAAGAGATATGAATCATATTTATCAGTGGTTTTTAGCGGTTGCGGTTTGTTTACTTTTTGTGGAATTATTAACATCTGAATATAAGATTTTTAACAAAAAGAAATAGTAAGTTTGTATGGTAAAATGATGTACTTTTTAAAACAAATAGGATTTTTAGGAATAATGCTTTTATCCGTTTTTGGTTATAGTCAATCGAAAGCGAAAAGCTACATTATTGAAGGAAACGAGTATTATCAAAAAGGAAAATTTGATAATGCAGAAGTTGCCTACAAGAAAGCTACCATGGAAGATCCAACTTCTGTCAAAGCAAATTACAATTTAGGAAATGCTTTATTTCAACAAAAACGTTACAAAGAAAGTATAGCGCATTACAAACGTTCTGCTGAAGTATCTAAAACGAATAATGATAAACATTTGGCTTATCACAATTTAGGAAATGCTTTTATGCAGGAAAAAGATTATCAAAATGCTGTTGATAATTACAAACAAGCCTTACGAAATGATCCAAAAGATGATGCAACACGTTACAACTATGCATTAGCAAAAAAAATGTTAGAAAAAGAACGTGAGAAACAAAAAGATCAAAATAATAAGGATAATAAAGATCAAAACAAACAAGATCAAAATAATCAGCAAAAACAACAACAGCAGCAAAATAAACAGAATCAACAAAACCAAAATAACCAAAAGCAAAATCAGAATCAGAATCAATCTCAACAACAACAATCTGATCAGCAGAAACAGCAAAATCAAGGAGGAAACCCGAAAGCTGGTGGTGAAAATGGAAACAATAAAGGACAAGGAAATAATCAATCTCCAGAAATCAAACAAGGAAATAATGGAGACGGAAAAGAACAAGATAATGCAAAGAATAATTTGGGAGACGGTTTGCTAAAAGCATTGCAAAATCAGGAAGCCAAAACCCAACGAAAAATTATTCAACAAAAAGCAGAAAAACAACGAACAACAACATCTAAGGATTGGTAATGACAACGACAAGCGTTTTAAATAGCTTTTTAGTGTTTGCCTTAACGTCTATCACAGCGTTAGCACAACAAATTTCTTTTAAATCTGATGCAGATAAAACACAGGTCAGTTTAGGAGAAGCATTTAGCGTGGGCTTTTTTATCGAATCTAATACAGATAGTTATTCGATTGATCAACCAATGAAATATCCTCCACATAATGGATTACAAATTGTAGGTGAACAACGCTCGCAAAATGTTTCTTATGTGAATGGAAAAGGAGTGATAGAAGAAGGAATTATCCTTGCTTTTGTTGCTGAAAAAGAAGGTAAATATCGAATTGGAGCTGCTAAAATTGTGATTAATGGAAAAACCTATACATCGAAACCTGTCGATGTTGTAGTGAAAGGAACGGGGTTGACGCACAACAATTTTAGAAGTAATACTTCGCAGCCTGTTTTTCTACAAAGTAAAGTTTCGAAAACGAATCCTTATGTGAACGAACAAGTTGGTTTATCAGTAAAATTATACGTAAAAGATTTATCTTATCTTAATCGTAAACAAAACTTTCGTCAAGGAAATTTAGACGGATTAAGCCCAAAAATTGTAAAAAGCTCTCCCGAAAATATCAAGCAAGAAATTGTTGGAGGAAAACAATATTTCTCCGAAGAAATTGCACGTTATTATGTTTTTCCTCAAAAACCAGGAAAGATAGAAATCGATCCGTTTTCGGTAGATGTGGTGTTGCCAACAACGTATGGAGCGGAGCCTGTAGAAGTGCGTAGTAATCCAGTTGTGATTAATGCAAAAGCACTTCCAGAAGAAGGAAAGCCAAAGAATTTTAGCGGTGCAGTTGGTCAATTTAAAATGAACGCTTCGGTTGATAAAAAAGAAGTTGCAACCAATGAAAGTGTAAATTTTGATGTTGAAATTATTGGAACAGGAAACTTTAATACGATTAATTTACCTGAAATTACGACGCCAAAAAATTTAGAAAAATTCGCACCGAAAAAACGCGATGCATATAAAACCTATGATACAGGAATGAAAGGAAAAGTTGCTGAGCAAACAGTTCTTGTCCCAAATTTTGGAGGAGAATATACGATTTCGCCTGTAGAATTTTGTTATTTCGATCCTGTTAAAGAGAAATATGTAACCTTGAAATCAGATTCGATTAATTTGTCTGTTTCAGGTTCTAAAACTTCTTCTGCAACGGCTGTGGCTTCTAATTCACCAGATTCGACAATTTCTGATAAAATAGAAGAAATGACGAACGATGTGAAAGAAGGAAAAAGCGGTTGGTTGTGGTTAACTGGTGGTGTAATTGCATTGAGTGCTGGAAGTTTATTTTTGATGAGAAAGAAAAATAACCCGACACAAAAACAAAAAATTGAACCAAAAATAAAACCTCTTAACGAGCAAAATAATTTTGAATCATACCAACCAAAAACAGAAACCCAAAAGTTTACTTTGGTTGAAAAACCAACGATAAATTCGAGTCAAATTTCTGCTGAATTAGATGAATTGAAGCAAAAAATAAACGTTGAAGACCAAAAAGATTTTTATCAATTACAAGAAAATATTTTGTGTAATGCCGCGCTATTAAAAACGAATACAGATTTAGCTCATTTTTCTGACGAGGTGATTGCAAATAAATTGATTGAAAATGGTGTGAGTGAATTAGCCGTAGAACAATGGAAATTGTTGCTGAACAACGCACGACAAGCTAAATATGCCTTTGGTGGTTTGCATCAAAATTTAGAAGAAGTTTTCGAAGCTACGCAAAATATTTCCGAAGAATTATTACGAAAATAAATTTCAAGTTTTTTAAATAGTAAAAGGGACAATCTCAGTTTTGAGTTGTCCCTTTTATTTTTGCTCTTACAACTCATCCTCAAAAATTGACAATTCGGTAACATATAATTTCAAACGAAAAGTGTTTGTAAGAACTTTGACTCAACAAATAAAAAAACACAAATGATGAAAACAATTTTCTTAACAATCGCAATTTTATTCACTGTATCAACTTTTGCACAAAAGAATTTTGAATCAGATATGAATAAAACTTTAACGGAATGGAACAAAGGAAATCATTCTTCTGAAGCTAATTTTAAGCAATTAATAAATGATTATCCAAATGAATGGTTACCAAAATATTACTTGACTTTTTCTGAAGTTTTGAAAACGTTCGAATCAAAAGATATTACTAAAAATGAAAAAATTCTTTTGAATGTAAAAACTCAAATCGATGATTTAGTCAGAAATAATCCATTAAATGTAGAAATTCTCAATTTGAAAGCCTTGTATTTAACAGCAGAAATTGTGCAGAATCCAATGCAAAATGGAGCAATTTATTATCCAGAAGTAGTACAAATCTATCAAAAATCGTTGATGTTAAATCCAACTAATCCGCGTTCTGTTTTAGGTTTGGCTGAGTTTAATATCAATGCTGCAAAATATAGAGGAATGGATATTACACAAGATTGTAAAAATGTAAAAAAATCTTTAGCTTTATTTAATGCTGAAAAGCCAAAAAATAATGAACCGATATGGGGAAAAAATCGTGCCGAAGCCTTGTTGAATAACGAATGTAAAAACGTACTATAATGATAGCTTTAGTTGCACAATTTATTCACGAAATTATTTTTTGGTTAATTAATTTGATTGCTTGATATGGATAAGTATTATAAAGGATATTTGAGATTATTTTCATTTGTATTTTCATTTGCAATTTTAGTATATGTATTTGATTTTAGTACAATTAATTTTCAAAATAATTCAAATTTTGATTTAGGTGTAGAAGTAGGCTTGTTAACAGGAAACTTTCTAAAATTTGTTGCTTTAGGGTTGGTCTTTTTAAAATTCTTAGAAGGAATTATTGTTTCTGACAAAAAGTTAATTGTTCGTAATATTTTGATTCTATTTGTAATCAATGTTTTGATTTATAGCGTGATATTTTTTACATCTCCAAATGTATCATTCAATCAATTTTTTCATCCAGAAGCTATCAAATATTTTATCGGATATTTTTCGTTCAGTGTTGCAGCATCTTTTGTGAATACAAGCATTTTTAATGAATATAGAATAGATGTACCAGATTCGCCTAAACCAGAAAAAGTTTTAAGAAAGTATTTTTTACGTTCTATTATTTATACGTTGGTATTGTATTATGTATTCGTGGAGTTTGCGAATCTCCTTTTGCAGAAATATATTTTTTACGATCAATCGATCAATTATCTTTTAGTTGCAGTTATCACGGTTTTCTTTTTGTTTTTATTCTTTATTATCGATCGAAAGAAAAATAAATTAGAACGTAAAATTGTTATCGAATCAACAAAAGCAGAAACAGCAACTGCACAATTCGAAACCTTAAAAAGTCAATTAGACCCACATTTTTTATTCAATAGTTTGAATGTTTTAACTGGTTTGATTGAAGAAAATCCAGATAATGCGATAGATTTTACAACATCGCTTTCTAAGATTTATCGATATGTTTTAGAACAAAAAGACAAAGAAGTTGTGTCGATTCAAGAAGAAATAAATTTTGCAAAAACCTATGTCAACCTTCTAAAATTAAGATTTGAAAATAGCATCGATTTCGAAATTGAACAAATAACTTTCTCTGAAACCGAATTTATTGTGCCACTTTCTTTGCAGATTTTATTAGAAAATACAATCAAACACAATATTGTATCTGATCAAAAACCTTTGAAAATTAAAATTTATAAAAAAGATAATTATTTGATAATTGAAAATTCTTTCCAACCAAAAGAAACCATTAAAGATTCGACAGGAATTGGGCTGAAAAATATTATTAATCGTTATCAATTAATTTCTAGCCGAGAAGTGAACATCGAAAAAAATGAACAACTATTTCGTGTAGAACTTCCCATATTAACACAAAAAAATACAACTATGAATACACAAAATTTTGACGAACAACAAGCTTATTTACGTGCAATAGAGCGTGCAAAAGAATTGAAAAAGTTTTATGCGCATTTAGGAACTTATGTTGTAATGAGTTTATTCTTTTTTATTCTGAATTTAGTTACAAATAATGGACATTGGTGGTTTTATTGGCCAGTTTTAGGTTGGGGATTGGGCGTTGCACTAAATGCTGTAAAAGTTTTTGCGTATGGTTCTGGTTGGGAAGAGAATAAAGCCAAAGAAATCTTGGAAAAAGAGCAAAATAAAAAGTGGCAATAAATGAATTTTATAAATCAAATAAAGCAAACAAATTGGGTTAGAATAATTATTTTTTATGGATTGATATTAATCGGAACTTTTCTGATTCGTAAATGTCCTAATTTTTTACAATTGATTTTTGGAGGTTTAGTCGATTTTCAACTGCCTTGGAATATGAATCATGGGTTGATTATTTTTCTAATTAGTTTACTTTTCTATAAATTCTCTAAAGTTAAAAAAGAAGTCTCTCTTCTAGGAAAAGAAGGTTTCAAAACATTGATTTTTCCATTTATATTACTCGTTGGTTATTCAATTTATGGGATAAATAACGATTACGGAATTAATAAACATTTGTGGGCAGCGATTTTTATTTCTGTTACGTTGCTTTATGATATTATGGAAGAATATACGTGGCGAGGTTATTTGAATGATGCTTTAGGCAATATATTTTGGATAATAAAAAGCATTATAACGGGAATATTTTGGGCAGTTTGGCACTTATTTATTTTTAAAGATTTCGATCAGTTTGGAGGTTTTGGAATTTTTATGTTATTGTGCATTGTTTTTTCTTTTGTATTAACTTTTTCAACAATTCGAACAAAATCGATTATCGTTCCAGCTACAATTCACGCTTTAATGGCTAAGACAAATCTTGCAACATTGATCATTTTTGTCATTATACTTGCTTTATTATTTGTTTGGAACAAAATTTTTGAAAGAAAACCGATTCGTGAATTAACTTAAAAAAAACTATGAAAATACTAATTATAGAAGATGAAAAGCCTGCAGCGCGTTTATTAAAGCGACGTGTAGAAAAATTGGGTTATCAAATACACGAAATGTTGCACTCTGTAGAAGAAAGTGTAGCGTGGTTGAAAACGAATCCAAATCCTGATTTAATTTTTCTGGATATTCAGTTATCAGATGGGTTATCATTTGAGATTTTTAATCAAGTAGATGTTTCGTCTGCGATTATTTTTACGACTGCTTATGACGAATATGTATTGAAAGCGTTTAAACTAAACTCGGTTGATTATTTGTTGAAACCTGTTGATGAAGAGGAATTGAAGTTTGCTATTGAAAAATTTGAAAGACAATTTCAGCAAGCATCTTCAAGTTTCAATCTAAATGAATTGAAAAGTCTTTTTTCGAATAATCAAACAGAAAAATTTAAAGAACGTTTTTCGATTAAAATAGGAACATCAATCAAAATTATAGAAATCGATAATATCGAATGTTTTTTTAGCGAAAACAAAGCAACGTATATTCATACAAAAGAAAACCGAAATTATTTGGTAGATTTTTCGTTGGATAAAGTGGAAGAACAAATCGACCCGAAAAAGTTTTTTAGAATTAATCGTAGTCAAATCATCCAAATCGATTCGATTAAAGAAATTACAATGTATTCTAATTCAAGATTAAAAATAATTTTGAATACTTACAATGAACAAGATATGATTGTGAGTCGCGAAAAAGTGGCAGATTTTAAGAATTGGTTGGATTAAGAATTGATTTATTGCTTTTTTATGAAAAATTGTTCATAAAAACTTCTATTTTTGCATCAACCAATTAATTATAACTAAATACGAATGGAAAATATAATATCATTTTTTCAGAAATTCTCTTTCAATCAAATCGGAACAACTTTCGCCGTACTTTTTGCAGTTATCGATATTTTAGGAAGTATTCCAATTATTGTAGGAATTCGGAGCAAAGTTGGACATATTCAGTCCGAAAAAGCCTCGATTGCAGCAGGAATTATGATGATTTCGTTTTTGTTTTTCGGAACAAAAATTTTGAAATTAGTTGGTGTTGATGTTCAGTCATTTGCTGTGGCTGGTGCATTTGTGATTTTTATCATCGCTATTGAAATGATTTTAGGAATTGAGATCCAGAAAGGAGTCGAATCTAACTCTGCATCCATCGTTCCTATTGCGTTTCCGTTAGTTGCGGGTGCGGGATCGTTGACAACTGTACTTTCGCTTCGTTCGCAGTTTGCAGATATTAACATTGTGATAGCGATTATATTAAATATGTTAATCGTATATTTGGTGCTGAAATTCGCAGGAAAACTCGAAAAATGGATGGGACCTGGCGTTTTATCGGTACTGAAAAAAGTATTTGGAGTAATTTTATTGTCAATCGCAATCAAATTATTTACGTCAAATATCGGTGCATTGTTTATGAATGAAATTAAAATTTAAAAATTCATTATCTAATGAAAACATATATTTATATCGCGACAATCGTTTTGTTGATAGGTTTAGGTTACAACCTATATGAGATGGATTATAAAGCTGGTTTTATGGCTGAAGAAAACTTTCGTAGCGTTTTAGGAATTGGAGCATCAGTTTGTGGATTAATTTTAGTATCTGTATACTTTAGTTTTTTCAGATTGCAAGCAAATCTTAAGAAATAAACAGTTTTACAACTTATAATAAATGAAAAAGATTAATCCTAGGATTAATCTTTTTTTGTTTGTATCGCTTCGTTTAATTTTTCTAATAAAGTTTTGACAGATTGTTCTATCACCTCAAAAGGTTGATGTTTTGTAGAAGTATAAATCATCACCAAATCAACCGAATAATTTTCATTAGGTTCAAGTAACAATTTATTCAATCTGTAAGCTTCTTTAGCACGACGTTTCAATAAATTTCGATCAACCGCGTGTTTGAATTTTTTCTTTCCAACACTTACTCCTACTCTTATATTGTAATCCGCTTTCGGTTTGATTTTGTAGACAAATCTAATCGGATGAGAAACAAATGTTTTTCCATCAGAAAACAATTCATCGAATGCTTTTCTGCTTTTAAGTTTCTCATTCTTACCAAAAGTCAATTTCATATTGCTAAATTCTACGTAAATTTGTAACTGCAAAAGTAAGTATTCTAAAAAGTTTTAGAATTATGTAACTTTGAAAATAATTTATTTTTATTTAAAACAAAAAAAGAACAATATGTATCCAGCAGAAATAGTAATGCCGATGAAGGCTCAGTTGACTTCTAATGGTTTTGAAGATTTAACTACTCCAGAACAAGTAGAAGCAGCAATCAAACAAGAAGGAACAACTTTGGTAATGGTAAATAGTGTTTGTGGTTGTGCTGCAGGTGCTGCAAGACCAGGAGTTGTAATGTCATTAGATAATGATAAAGTTCCTACACATTTAACAACAGTTTTCGCAGGATTTGATAAAGATGCTGTAGCAAAAGCACGTGAGTTTTTTGCTCCATTTCCTCCAAGTTCTCCAGCTGTTGCTTTATTCAAAGATGGTGAATTAGTACATATGTTAGAGCGTCACCACATCGAAGGACACTCTGCAGCAGCTATCGCAGAAAATTTAAAAGCAGCTTACAACGAGTTTGCTTAAGACTAAATTTGAAGGTTATTTCAAAAATATTTTAAAAAGTGGAGCAATTTGTTCCACTTTTTTTGTGTTCAAAATTCTTATAAAAAAGAGTTTTATAAATTTTAATTCGAGGAAAAGTTTAAAAACCTGAATTAACATCATAACATAAAATATATCATATCAAATTGATTGCTAAACCTATGAAATAGAGAAAAATGTATCAAAATAATCTGTAAATTAGCAATTCGAAATTTTTTAATATATTATTTAATAAACAAATGAGAATAGCAGTCGTAGGCGCTACCGGAATGGTCGGCAGAGTTATGCTCCAAGTTTTGGAAGAAAGAAATTTTCCAATCACTGAAATTATACCAGTAGCATCAGAAAGATCAATAGGAAAAACTATTGAATACAAAGGAAAAGAATACAAAATTGTATCAATGCAGGATGCTGTAGAAATGCGAGCTGATATCGCAATCTTTTCAGCAGGTGGAGAAACTTCCAAACAGTGGGCGCCTAAGTTTGCAGAAGTCGGAACAACTGTAATTGACAATTCATCGGCTTGGAGAATGGATCCAGATCGTCCGTTGATTGTACCAGAAATCAATGCAGATATTTTAACAACAAATGATAAAATTATCGCAAATCCTAACTGTTCAACGATTCAATTGGTAATGGTTCTTAATCCTTTACACAAAAAATACGGAATTAAACGTGTAGTTGTTTCTACTTATCAATCAGTTACGGGAACAGGTAAAGATGCTGTGGAGCAATTGAATGGAGAAATTGAAGGACGTGATGTAGCGAAAGTTTATCCATACCAAATTTTCAAAAATGCATTGCCTCATTGTGATGTGTTTGATGAAGAAACAGGTTATACAAAAGAAGAATTGAAATTGACTCGTGAGCCTCGTAAAATTATGCGTGTGGATGAAATGAATATTACAGCTACTGCGGTTCGTGTTCCTGTGCAAGGAGGACATTCGGAGTCGGTGAATATTGAATTTGAGAATGATTTTGATTTAGCCGAAGTTCGCAAATTATTAGCAGAACAGGAAGGTGTAACAGTACAAGATAATCCAGACACAAATACTTATCCAATGGCTTTCTATTCAGAAGGGAAAGACGATGTTTTTGTAGGTCGTATTCGTCGTGATTTATCTCAACCAAATGCATTAAATTGTTGGATTGTTGCGGATAATTTACGCAAAGGAGCAGCTACAAATGCGGTTCAAATTGCAGAATATCTAGTAAAACACAATTTAGTTGGATAATATTTTCAATTAAAAACTTATATAAAGTCGCTCTTGTAGCGACTTTTTTATGTTTAATGAATAAGTTTTCAGAACTTTAACAAATATTTTACGCTATCAAAGCAACCATAAGCGTAATTTTCGCATCTAAACACTGAGAAAGAAAAAGTATTTTGGACGAAAAACAACTCATAAAAGCTTGTATCAACAATGATTCGAAAGCACAGCGGCTGCTTTACGAAAAATATGATGCGCGATTTTTTGCGGTTTGTAAACGTTATTTTACCGATATACAACAAGCGGAAGATGCGTTGGTAAAAGGTTTTTTGAAGATTTTTCAGAATCTTGAAAATTATTCGTTCGAAGGAAGTTTTGAAGGATGGATGCGAAGAATTATGATTAATGAATGTTTGATGGAGTTGCGGAAAAATAAAATTTTTCACCTTAATGTAGACGATTACTCCTCTTCTATTTCATCTAATCAAGAAGCTTCGCAACAAATCGAAGAAGATGATGTGATGAAACTCCTCGATTATCTACCCGAAGGCTGTCGTCTCGTGTTTACCCTTTACGTTATTGAGGGATATAAGCACAAAGAAATTGCCGAAAGTTTGGGCATTACAGAAGGAACATCTAAATCGCAACTTAATTTAGCGAAGACGAAATTGAAGGATATGTTAAGTAAGAATGAAAATATAAAATCAAATTTATCGTGAACACAAACGATCCAATAGAAGATTTATTTCGATCAAGAAGTAGCGAAACAGTCGGCGAAAAGCCGAGTGATTTGGTGTGGAAACGTATTGAATCTGGTTTGCAGAAGGAGGAAAAGAAGAAGAAACCTATTCGCGAATTTGTTTCGAGTGTATGGTTTTCTGCTGCCGTTTTCGCGTTGATTGCGATTCCTTACTTTGTGCTTTTTATCGAGAATATTAATACTGAAAATAGAGAAAATTCACTTGAAATTGTCAAAACAAATGTCCCAGTTATCGAGCAATCGCCTGCTGAACAAGAAGAAATAGTGGTTTTGGAATCGAAAGATAAAGATTTGGAAAAACCTCTAGAAATAGTAAAGAATGATAAAGTTACAAAACAGCCTGTTTATAAAGTAATTGAAGGACATTCTGCTAGTGTAATTGCTGACGAAGGATATTTTCCTCAATTATCTAATGCTTCTGCATCGAATGCTCCAGTTACTTTATCAGCACCGCAAGCGATGGAAGCTCGTTCTAAGGTTTTAGATTCAATAGAAAAAGAAAGACAATATGCTAAAACAAGTAATCAGAATTTGGGTTCTATAAAAGATTCAGTTATTTCGGATAAGTTAGCTGGAAAAGCTTCTGGTATTGTAGTTGCAAATGGTGTAAGCAGACAAAATGCTAAGCTAAAAGATACTTCTGATGTGATGAAAATGACGGTTGTTGCAGAAACACGTGCTGCAAATGCTTCGTTAGAAACAGCTTCGGTGATGGAAGTTTCGCCAAAAAAATCTGTAATTGACAAATCTGCAATTGTTTATAAACCTTTAAAGTTTACAGTAAAATCGGATATTTTACGTACTAATTTTAAATTACAAAAGAAATTAAAAGATAAAATTTCGTTTGAAAGTACAACGAATAATCTTGTCATTACATTTGAGAAAGTAAATGATAAGATTGTTTTAATAACAAACGAACCAAAGGTTGATGCGACGCTTTTGGGAGTTTTGGAAAAAAATAAAAAAGAAATATTTAAATATTATAATAAATAGAGATTAAAAAAAGGTTCGCTTTTAGCGAACCTTTTTTTAATTATTTCCATATAAATTTATTGCATTTTCTTTGTCTTGATTCATCGCGATGATTAAATCATCTAACGAATCAAATTTCTTTTCATCTCGCAAATGTCCTAAAAATTCAAGGCGAATTGTTTCTCCATAAATATCTCGATCAAAATCCAAAATATTCACTTCTACTCGATGTTCACGAGAATTGGTAACCGTTTCTCTAAATCCGATGCTTAATAAACCTAAATATTTCTGATCATCCACAAAAACATCAACCGCATAAACGCCATCTTTTGGAATTAATTTATTGGGATCAACTTGTAAATTAGCGGTAGGAAAACCAAGTGTACGACCAATTTTGTCACCATGAACAACTTCTCCAGAAAGCGGATATTGATAGTTCAACGCTTTATTCGCATACGCGATATTTCCTTCGATAAGTGCATTTCTAATTTTTGTAGAACTCACCGCCACATCATTTTCTTCGACAGCTTGCAATTGAATCAAATTGAAACCATATTTTTTCGAAAGAACTTGTAATTGTTCAAAATTTCCTTCTCTATTTTTCCCGAAATGATGATCGTAGCCAATCACTAGCGTATCAATATTAATTTTATCAACCAATAAATTCTTGACAAATTCGACAGAAGTTACTTGCGAAAAATCTGTTGTAAACGCTTGAATAATCAAATGTTCTAACCCAAATTGACGCAAAACATTTTCTTTTTCCTCTAAAGTGTTCAAAAATTTAAGATCACAATTTGGTTGTAAAACCATTCGAGGATGTGGATTAAAAGTAATCAAAACACTTTTTCCATCAATTTCTTTTGCAATTGTATTGAGTTGTTTTAGAATAGATTGGTGTCCAATGTGCACACCATCAAACATGCCCAAAGTAAGGACAGGACGTTTGATTGGTTTGATTTCTTCTAAGGATTGATAAACGTTCACTAAAAATGATTTTGCACAAAATTAAGGCTTTCAAATCGAACTTCAAATCTATTTTTAATTTCCTTTGATTGTAATATTCTGATTACTAATCAAAATATTATGACAAAAATCTTAAAAAGTATATAAATTATACAATGTTTTTAACTTACCTTTGCACCCAAATAAAATAAACTAAATCATTTCATATAATGGCAAATCAAAAGAAAGGTAAGATTGCACAGGTTATTGGACCTGTAATTGACGTTATTTTTGATAACGCAGAAGGCCTTCCAAATATTTATGATGCATTAGAGGTTCCTCGTCAAGGAAAAGAAACATTAATTCTTGAAGTTGAGCAACACATCGGTGAAGATACTGTACGTTGTATCGCAATGGATAGTTCTGATGGTTTACAAAGAGGTCAAGAAGTTATCGCTTTAGGAAAACCAATTATGGTTCCTATCGGAGAAAACATCAAAGGACGTGTATTTAATGTAGTTGGAGATGCTATTGATGGTTTAGGGAATTTAGACAAAGAAAATGGTTTACCTATTCACCGTCCAGCTCCAAAATTCGAAGAATTATCAACATCTGCAGAAGTTTTATTTACAGGTATTAAAGTAATTGACTTAGTAGAGCCATACGTAAAAGGTGGTAAAATTGGTTTATTTGGTGGTGCCGGAGTAGGTAAAACAGTATTAATTCAGGAGTTGATGAACAACATCGCAAAAGGACACGGAGGTTTATCTGTATTCGCTGGTGTTGGTGAGCGTACTCGTGAAGGTAATGACTTAATGCGTGAGATGATTGAAGCTGGATTAATTAATTACGGTGAAGATTTCATGCACTCTATGGAAGGTGGATCTTGGGATTTATCTAAAGTAAACAGTGAAAACATGAAAGAGTCTAAAGCAGCTTTCGTTTTCGGACAAATGAATGAACCTCCAGGTGCACGTGCTCGTGTTGCTTTAACAGGTTTAACATTAGCTGAATATTTCCGTGATGGAGATGGACAAGGTCAAGGACGTGACGTATTATTCTTCGTAGATAATATCTTCCGTTTTACACAAGCAGGTTCTGAGGTTTCTGCCTTATTAGGACGTATGCCATCAGCCGTAGGTTATCAGCCAACATTAGCAACTGAAATGGGTGCTATGCAAGAGCGTATTACATCTACTAAAAACGGATCTATTACTTCTGTACAAGCGGTATATGTACCTGCCGATGATTTAACTGACCCTGCGCCAGCTACGACTTTCGCGCACTTAGATGCTACAACGGTATTAGATCGTAAAATTGCTTCATTAGGTATTTACCCAGCGGTAGATCCATTGAACTCTACATCTCGTATCTTATCACCAGCAATTATTGGTAAAGAACATTACGAAACAGCACAACGTGTAAAAGAAATCTTACAACGTTACAATGCTTTACAAGATATCATCGCGATTTTAGGTATGGAAGAGTTATCAGAAGAGGATAAGTTAGTTGTACACCGTGCACGTCGTATCCAACGTTTCTTATCTCAACCATTCCACGTTGCAGAACAGTTTACAGGTATCCCAGGTGTTTTAGTAGATATCAAAGATACAATCAAAGGATTCAACATGATCTTAGATGGTGAAGTTGACCAATATCCTGAGGCTGCATTCAACTTACGTGGTACAATCGAAGAAGCGATTGAAGCTGGAGAAAAAATGTTAGCAGAAGCTAAATAATATAATTTAACCATATAAAGAGTGCTTACGTTTCTTTTCTTTTTGAAAGTTGCTAAGTACTCTTTTTTTTAAAAACAATAGGATTATGCACTTACAAATTATTACGCCAGAATTCGTAGTTTTCGATGCAGAAGTAGATGCTGTTACTTTACCAGGTAAAGATGGTGAATTTCAGTTATTAAATAACCACGCTCCTATCGTTGCAACTTTAGGTGAAGGAACAATTAAAATTAAAGTTCACACAAAAACTTTCGAAGATTTCGATAATCAATCTGGCAAAGTTTACACTTCTCCATCAAACGAATCTACATTATTGTTAGATATCAAAGGAGGAACAATTGAAATGAGCAATAATAAAGTAATCGTTTTAGCAAACTAATTACTTTTTTATCATAAAACTTAAAAGGAGATCAATTTTGATCTCCTTTTTTTATGTTTTCTACTTAATATTCTCTTTTTTACTTCAAATTTTATTCTGTTTAAATCCTTTTTATAGATTTCGAAAGAAATATTTTTAACTTTTTGGCATGAATATTCTTTTTAAATCAATTTAATAGATTTATTTTCTAAAAACTAATTATAAATTTTATTATTTAGAAAATTATTCTAATTTCACATAAAATATAAAACTACAAAGTGTAGTTAGAAATGAATAATTTTTTTAAAGATGAAGTACAATTCTAAAAAACATTCTTTTGGACACGGCGTCCTGCTTCAGAGCATCTATAATTGTATCAATAGTAAAATTCGAATGTGCAGCTGCTAATTTTAGCTAACTAACCTACCCTACTATTTATTAATCGTAGTCACATTCAAAACAATTTTATTATGTCAACAGAAAAACAATTACATTTCGATACTTTACAAGTACACGCAGGTCAAGAAGTAGACCCATCAACAGGCTCTCGCGCTGTTCCAATTTATCAAACATCTTCTTATGTATTTAATGATGCCGAACACGGAGCAAATTTATTTGCTTTGAAAGAATTTGGTAATATTTACACAAGAATTCAGAATCCAACAACTGACGTTTTCGAAAAACGTATTGCTGCGCTGGAAGGTGGTGTTGCGGCATTAGCTGTTTCATCGGGACAAGCGGCACAATTTATTGCTTTAAATAATATTTTAGAATCAGGAGATAATTTTGTTTCAGCTTCTAATCTTTATGGCGGAACATATAATCAATTCAAAGTTGATTTAAGCGTTTAGGTGTTGATGTTCGCTTTGCTGAAGATGCAGATCCAGCAAAAATTGAATCATTAATTGATGAAAATACAAAAGCGATTTATGCAGAAACGATAGGAAATCCGAGTTTTAATGTTCCAGATTTTGAAGCAATCGCTGCAATTGCACAAAAATATAACATTCCATTTATTGTGGATAATACGTTTGGTGTGGGCGGTTATATTTTCAAACCTTTAGAGCATGGAGCAAACGTTGTCGTAGAATCTGCAACAAAATGGATCGGTGGACACGGAACTTCTATCGGTGGAGTTATCGTGGATGGTGGAAATTATAATTGGGGTAATGGTAGATTTCCACAATTTTCTGAACCATCAGAAGGTTATCATGGTTTAGTTTTTTCCGATGTTTTTGGAGTGAATGGTCCTTTTGGTAATATTCAGTTTATTATTCGTGCCCGCGTCGAAGGTTTGCGCGATTTTGGTCCAGCAATTTCACCGTTCAATTCTTTTTTATTGTTACAAGGTTTAGAGACGTTGTCGTTAAGAGTTCAGAAACATTTGGACAATACGTTAGAAATTGCGCGTTGGTTAGAACTTCATCCGCAAGTTGAAAAAGTGAATTATCCTGGATTAATTACTTCTCCAAGTCATCATTTGGCAAAAAAATATTTGAAAAATGGTTTCGGAGCTGTTTTATCATTCCAAATTAAAGGTGATGCAGACAAAGCGAATCAATTTATTGATAGTTTAGAATTGATTAGTCATTTGGCAAATGTTGGCGATGCAAAATCGTTAATTATTCATCCTTCTGCAACAACTCATCAACAACTGAGCGATGATGAACAAAAATCTGCTGGAGTTTTTCCTGGTTTATTGCGTCTTTCTGTCGGAATTGAATATATTGATGATATCAAAAATGATCTTCAGCGAGCTTTTGATAAAATTAAGTAAACAAAGTATTATTAGCTATAAATTAATTCAGTGAATTTTTATCAATATAATTATACAAAGCCATTTCAATTAGAAAATGGTCAAATTCTCGAAAATTTAACCATTGCTTATCATACAGCGGGAACATTGAATCCCGAAAAAAACAATATCATCTGGGTTTGTCATGCTTTAACGGCAAACTCGGATGTTTTCGATTGGTGGGCTGGTCTTTTTGGAGAAAATGAATTGTTCAATCCAAAAGATCATTTTATTATTTGTGCCAATGTGATTGGTTCTAATTACGGAACAACAAATCCGTTGTCTACAAATCCTGAAACAAATTCGCCTTATTATCGAGATTTTCCTACAATTACGATAAAAGATATGGCAAATGCGCATCAATTGTTAGCAAATCATTTAGGAATTTCAACTATTCATTTATTAATTGGTGGTTCACTCGGTGGTCAACAAGCGTTAGAATTTACGTTGCTGAATCAAGTTAAAGTGGACAATTTAGTTTTGTTGGCGACGAATGCAATACATTCTCCTTGGGGAATTGCGTTCAACGAATCGCAGCGTTTAGCTATCGAAGCCGATTCAACTTTTAATGATAAAACTGAGAATGGAGGAAGAAATGGATTGATTGCAGCACGTACAATTGCGATGTTGTCTTACCGTACCTATATTATATATGAACAGAAGCAAAAAGACGAGGATTCTGTTTACAATGATTTCAAAGCTTCTTCTTATCAAAAATATCAAGGTGAAAAATTAGCAAACAGATTCAATGCTCATTCTTATTGGACACTTTCGAAAGCCATGGATTCACAAAATCTGGCTCGAAATAGAGAATCTTTAGAGAAATCTTTGTCTCAGATTTCTTCGAACACCTTAGTGATTGGAATTTCTTCGGATATTTTATTTCCGCCAAGTGAGCAAAAATTTATAGCGAATCATATTCCAAATGCAAAATTCATCGAAATAGATTCTATTTTTGGACACGATGGTTTCTTGGTCGAATTACAAGAATTAAATACAATTTTGGAA
The DNA here is from genome assembly GCF_053482575.1 of Empedobacter sp. ULE_I140. Classification (NCBI taxonomy): domain Bacteria; kingdom Pseudomonadati; phylum Bacteroidota; class Flavobacteriia; order Flavobacteriales; family Weeksellaceae; genus Empedobacter; species Empedobacter sp. ULE_I140. The sequence goes on from NZ_JBQMTX010000001.1 coordinate 297,126, forward strand.
CATCTCGTATAATATTATGAAATGAATAATTATATGAAGCTCGATTTATTCGAGCTTTTTTTATTTATAAATAGATTCTACTTCGTAGAATTTCTCTCGAGTAGTTCCTTCAAAAGTATCCATTTTACTTTTCTTTTGTTCAAGAAAAGCAAAACGTCTAATCATTTTGTGCGTTAAAAATGGGCTTTTCTCTTTTAAAACCTCCTATTTCACATCTCACATCAAAAAAAATCAAAAAATATTTTGCATCATACCAATCACTTACGAGAATAATGTAAAATAAATGTAAATTATGTTTGGAAAAACGAATAATGCAGGCGTATATTTGCAACCTCAATACGAAAGACGAGTAGTATTGAAATTGACATAAGGACTTATATATCGACAAAATTTATTTAAAAATAAATTTGCGAGTTTAGAAATAAGTATTGTTTTTGCAAACCGATTCCGAAAGGAGTTTTGGAGTGAAAGTAAATTTGACTTATTGAAATAAAAACTTTAAAAATTTTCTAAATAAAATTTGTTAGTTAAGAAATAAGTATTACCTTTGCAACCGCAAGTACCGAGAGGTTTTGCTAAGATGAGAAGTTCATTTGAAATTATAAAATATACAGAAGAAAAAAATAGCCGAATAAAACGAAGTCAATCCTTTAATAATGGAGCTATAGGAAATTCGAAGTTGTAAAAACAGAAGTCTTTTTAGACTAAACAAAATAATTTACAATGGAGAGTTTGATCCTGGCTCAGGATGAACGCTAGCGGGAGGCTTAACACATGCAAGCCGAGGGGTATATTTCTTTCGGGAGATAGAGACCGGCGCACGGGTGCGTAACGCGTATGCAACTTGCCCTACTGAAAAGGATAGCCCTTCGAAAGGAGGATTAATACTTTATAACAGATTTAATGGCATCATTAGATTTTGAAAGATTTATCGCAGTAGGATAGGCATGCGTAAGATTAGTTAGTTGGTGAGGTAACGGCTCACCAAGACGATGATCTTTAGGGGGCCTGAGAGGGTGAACCCCCACACTGGTACTGAGACACGGACCAGACTCCTACGGGAGGCAGCAGTGAGGAATATTGGACAATGGGTGGAAGCCTGATCCAGCCATCCCGCGTGTAGGATGACGGCCTTATGGGTTGTAAACTACTTTTATCTGGGGATAAACCTACTTACGTGTAAGTAGCTGAAGGTACCAGAAGAATAAGCACCGGCTAACTCCGTGCCAGCAGCCGCGGTAATACGGAGGGTGCAAGCGTTATCCGGATTTATTGGGTTTAAAGGGTCCGTAGGCGGATTAATCAGTCAGTGGTGAAATCTCATAGCTTAACTATGAAACTGCCATTGATACTGTTAGTCTTGAGTGATGTTGAAGTTGCTGGAATGTGTAGTGTAGCGGTGAAATGCTTAGATATTACGCAGAACACCAATTGCGAAGGCAGGTGACTAAACATTAACTGACGCTGATGGACGAAAGCGTGGGGAGCGAACAGGATTAGATACCCTGGTAGTCCACGCCGTAAACGATGGATACTTGCTGTTGGGCTTTCGGGTTCAGTGGCTAAGCGAAAGTTATAAGTATCCCACCTGGGGAGTACGTTCGCAAGAATGAAACTCAAAGGAATTGACGGGGGCCCGCACAAGCGGTGGAGCATGTGGTTTAATTCGATGATACGCGAGGAACCTTACCAAGGCTTAAATGCAATTTGACAGAACTAGAAATAGTTTTTTCTTCGGACAGAATGCAAGGTGCTGCATGGCTGTCGTCAGCTCGTGCCGTGAGGTGTTAGGTTAAGTCCTGCAACGAGCGCAACCCCTATCATTAGTTGCCAGCGTTTAAAGACGGGGACTCTAATGAGACTGCCGGTGCAAACCGCGAGGAAGGTGGGGACGACGTCAAGTCATCACGGCCCTTACGTCTTGGGCTACACACGTGCTACAATGGTAAGTACAGAGGGCAGCTACTTGGCAACAAGATGCGAATCTCAAAAACTTATCTCAGTTCGGATTGGAGTCTGCAACTCGACTCTATGAAGCTGGAATCGCTAGTAATCGCATATCAGCCATGATGCGGTGAATACGTTCCCGGGCCTTGTACACACCGCCCGTCAAGCCATGGAAGCTGGGGGTACCTGAAGTCGGTGACCGTAATAGGAGCTGCCTAGGGTAAAACTGGTAACTAGGGCTAAGTCGTAACAAGGTAGCCGTACCGGAAGGTGCGGCTGGAACATCTCATATTTAGAGAACGACGAATTTTCTTCTATTGTAAGAAGATTGATTTTGATTCGGCTTTTTATTCTGTAGTATTTAATATATAGTTAGAGATAGAGGTTAAGATAAAGTAAAAGATTAAGGAATAAAAACTTATTACTTATAACTTAAGACTTACAACTAACAAAAGACCACTCTTTAAGAGTATTAAAGAGTCTCATAGCTCAGCTGGTTAGAGCGCTACACTGATAATGTAGAGGTCGGCAGTTCGAGTCTGCCTGAGACTACTAAAAACGAAGTTCGATTAATGAATTTCGAAATACGACAAAGAGGGGGATTAGCTCAGCTGGCTAGAGCGCTTGCCTTGCACGCAAGAGGTCATCGGTTCGACTCCGATATTCTCCACGAAGCGATAAACGAATCTCGAAATTCGTCTAAAGCAGAAGAGTTCATTGACATTATTAGAAACAGATTATAATTTATTTATAATCGCATACAATCAAAAACAAACAGATTTAGAAATAAATCAAAGTTTTATAAAGGTATACAATTAATCAAGAAAACGAGTAAGATTAACATAACCGCTCATAATATGACGGTTAAATCGAGAAAAAAGTTACAAAGGGCGTACGGCGGATGCCTAGGCTTTGAGAGGCGATGAAGGACGTGATAAGCTGCGATAAGCTACGGGGAGCGGCACATACGCATTAATCCGTAGATTTCCGAATGGGACAACCCGGCATGTTGAAGGCATGTCACCCAGCAATGGGAGCGAACGTTGGGAACTGAAACATCTAAGTACCAATAGGAAAAGAAATCAATTGAGATTCCGTAAGTAGTGGCGAGCGAACGCGGATTAGCCCTAAAGACTTAATAAGGATAATAGAATAACCTGGAAAGGTTAACCGTAGAGGGTGATAGTCCCGTAAATGAAATTTTTATTAAGTTGATAACGAGTAAGGCGGAACACGAGAAATTCTGTCCGAATATGGGAGGACCATCTTCCAAGGCTAAATACTCCTCAAAGACCGATAGTGAACTAGTACTGTGAAGGAAAGGTGAAAAGCATTTCGAATAGAAAGTTGAAATAGAACCTGAAACCGTACGCCTACAAGCGGTCGGAGCACGTAAGTGTGACGGCGTGCCTTTTGCATAATGAGCCTACGAGTTAATGTTGCTGGCAAGGTTAAGCACTTCAGGTGCGGAGCCGTAGCGAAAGCGAGTCTGAATAGGGCGCTATAGTCAGTAGTATTAGACGCGAAACCTTGTGATCTACCCATGGGCAGGTTGAAGCTTTGGTAACACAAAGTGGAGGACCGAACCGGTTGACGTTGAAAAGTCTTCGGATGACCTGTGGGTAGGGGTGAAAGGCCAATCAAACTGGGAAATAGCTCGTACTCCCCGAAATGCATTTAGGTGCAGCGTTTAGTAAAGTATATTAGAGGTAGAGCTACTGATTGGATGCGGGGGCTTCACCGCCTACCAATTCCTGACAAACTCCGAATGCTAATATATGTTTCTAGGCAGTGAGGGCATGGGTGCTAAGGTCCATGTCCGAGAGGGAAAGAACCCAGACCATCAGCTAAGGTCCCCAAATATATGCTAAGTTGAAAAAACGCGGTTGGATTGCATAGACAGCTAGGATGTTAGCTTGGAAGCAGCTATTCATTTAACGAGTGCGTAACAGCTCACTAGTCGAGCGATCCGGCATGGATAATAATCGGGCATAAGCATATTACCGAAGCTATGGATTAGTACATTAGTACTACTGGTAGGGGAGCATTCTAACGGCGCAGAAGTCACCTGGTAATGGGTGGTGGAGCTTTTAGAAAAGAAAATGTAGGCATGAGTAACGATAAAATAAGTGAGAAACTTATTCGCCGTAAGACTAAGGATTCCTCAGCTATGCTAATCAGCTGAGGGTTAGTCGGGACCTAACACGAACCCTAACGGGGTAGTGGATGGCAAACGGGTTAATATTCCCGTACCTGCACTCAATAAAAGTGACGAATGATTGTAGGAGGTGCGTACTGACGGAATAGTACGTTGAACCTACGTAAAGTAGGGATAGTACACGAAGACTTCGGTTAGAGTGATAATCCTCTGAAAATTGTTCCAAGAAATAGCGAGATGTGCAGCCCGTACCGTAAACCGACACAGGTGGTCGAGGAGAGTATCCTAAGGCGCTCGAGCGATTCATGGTTAAGGAATTAGGCAAAATAGACCTGTAACTTCGGGAGAAAGGTCGCTGACAGCAATGTCAGCCTCAGTAAAAAGGCCCAGGCGACTGTTTATCAAAAACACAGGACTCTGCAAAATAGAAATATGACGTATAGGGTCTGACACCTGCCCGGTGCTGGAAGGTTAAGGAAGGAGCTTAGAGGTAACTCGAAGGTTTTGACTGAAGCCCCAGTAAACGGCGGCCGTAACTATAACGGTCCTAAGGTAGCGAAATTCCTTGTCGGGTAAGTTCCGACCTGCACGAATGGTGTAACGATCTGGGCACTGTCTCAACCATGATCTCGGTGAAATTGTAGTATCGGTGAAGATGCCGGTTAATCGCAACGGGACGAAAAGACCCTGTGAACCTTTACTATAGCTTTGTATTGACTTCGGGTAAATAATGTGTAGGATAGGTGGGAGACTATGAAGCAGTATCGCTAGGTATTGTGGAGTCATTGTTGAAATACCACCCTTTATTTACTTGGAGCCTAACTTCTTTATGGAAGGACAGTGCATGGTGGGTAGTTTGACTGGGGTGGTCGCCTCCAAAAGAGTAACGGAGGCTTTCAAAGGTACCCTCAGCACGCTTGGTAACCGTGCGTAGAGTGTAATGGCATAAGGGTGCTTGACTGTGAGACCAACAAGTCGATCAGGTGCGAAAGCAGGACATAGTGATCCGGTGGTTCCGTATGGAAGGGCCATCGCTCAAAGGATAAAAGGTACTCCGGGGATAACAGGCTAGTCTCCCCCAAGAGCTCACATCGACGGGGAGGTTCGGCACCTCGATGTCGGCTCGTCACATCCTGGGGCTGGAGAAGGTCCCAAGGGTTGGGCTGTTCGCCCATTAAAGTGGCACGCGAGCTGGGTTCAGAACGTCGTGAGACAGTTCGGTCTCTATCTGTTGTGATCGTTAGAAGTTTGAGCGGAGTTGACTCTAGTACGAGAGGACCGTGTTGAACAAACCTCTGGTGTATCAGTTGTGCCGCCAGGTGCACCGCTGAGTAGCTACGTTTGGAAGAGATAAGCACTGAAAGCATATAAGTGCGAAACTCGCCGCAAGATAAGACTTCTTTAAAGGGTCGTTGTAGACTACAACGTTGATAGGCTATAGATGTAAAGGCAGTGATGTCATAGTCGAGTAGTACTAATTACCCATAGACTTTTTCTAAAAAAGTAGAACGAATCAAAGATAATGATAGCAATATCAAAAATTAAAAAGATTAAATACTAAGATTGATTTAATCGTCATAGAGAAGGTTAGTTAATCTTATTTGGATTAATAATGTAATACCAAAGATTGTGTGAAGGCTTTAAGCTTAATGCATAGAGCTTCTAATAATGTCAAGATATAATAGGAACTAAACCTATACAAAAATATTAGGGTGACTATAGCTGCAGGGCTCACCTCTTCCCATTCCGAACAGAGAAGTTAAGCCTGCCTGCGCCGATGGTACTGTTACTTACGGGAGAGTAGGTCGTCGCCAGTTTTTATCAAAAGCCTCAAGTGAACAACTTGAGGCTTTTTTTGTGGTTATACGTCGCGCTTTAGCTGAACGCTGTAAGCTTTACGCATCTCCAGACTATGTTTTATAAAACAAGAAGCTTGCTTTCATCCAACAAGAGGCTTCTAATTAGTCAACAAGAAGCTTCTTCTTGATAAAAAGAAAGCTTCCTTTTTACAACTAACTCAGAACTTACAACTCATAACTCGATAACACTCCTTTGTAGATTTTTATTGTCAGTCTTAAATCTTATGTCTTATAACTTATTACTCAAAACTCAGAACTTAAAACCCGCGTTAGGGATAGCAGTGGAAATCCTTTTGTAGAAATTGTATTTCCTGTAATCACTTCTAATCTTCTTTTACAAAAGATTGCAACGGATAGCCCGACCGAGCGATTTGCATTAGCTGTGTTTGTATTATTTTGCTTATTCTATGAATAATATAAATGGAAGGCAAAGAGCGAGGGAACGCCCAAATTTATTATCTTTACTCAAAACCTATATATTATGGAAGAAAATCAGTATGATAATCAATTGTTACCAAAGGAAAGTTGGTTTAAACGTAATTGGAAATGGGTTGTGCCTGTTGGCTGTTTGTCGTTTGTGATTTTATTTTTTGGATTGTTAATTGGTGGTGCTTTTTGGGGTTTTAGTAAGATAACTTCGGATAGTGATGTAACGAAACATGCAATTAATATTATTAATCAAAATGTTGAAGTTCAGCAGAAATTGGGTACGGATGTTAAAACGAACGGAGTTTTTACTGGAAATATTTCTATTACAAATGATATTGGTGAAGCTAACATTTCTGTACCTATAAAAGGAACAAAAGGTTCTGGAACTGCAATTATTGTAGGAGAGAAAGAATTTGATAAATGGAATTATGAAAAGATTGCGGTTCAGGTTGATGAAACTGGAGAAGTGATCGAAATAAATAAAGTAAAAGAAGAAGCTAACGAATGAGTTAGCTTTTTTTATTTAGCAATTATTGATAAAGATTTAATTGTTTATTCAAAATAATAATTTTACTTTTGATTAACATTTGGTGCGAACTTAACCGTTCGGTAACAGGGAATCAGGTGAAAATCCTGAACAGACCCGCTGCTGTAAGCTCCATATTTTTTAGATACATTATATCCACTGTTTTTAATGGGAAGGATTTCTAAAAAAGGAGTAAGTCAGAAGACCTACCAAAATGATAAATGTTGAATGCTTTCGGGGACTAAAGCGTGAAGTTCAAATTTTGGATAGGTTCGTCCTTTCAATACTTCTTCATATACTCTCGTTAGCAACAATTGATTATTGCTAAATGAGAAATCTAAAAACTATAATTATTTGTTGCAGCTTGATTTTGCTTTCATGTCGCATAGCCTCTGCGCAAATTATTCATGATAGTATTTTAGAGCTTCAGCAAGTTAATATTTTAAAAAATAATGTAAAAGCCGTTGTTCCTGTTCAGGAATTGAAAGGAGCGGAACTAGAGGCTTTAAATAGCCATTCTGTGGCAGATGCTGTTCGTTTTTTTGCAGGAGTGCAAATTAAAGATTACGGTGGAGTTGGAGGTTTAAAAACTATTGATGTTCGTGGGATGGGATCTCAACATGTTGCAGTTTTTTATGATGGAATTCAACTTGGAAATGCGCAGAATGGAATTGTCGATTTAGGAAAATTTTCTTTAGACGATATGGAAATGATTTCTTTATATAATGGTCAAAAAAGTAATATTTTTCAATCAGCGAAAGATTATGCTTCTGCTTCTGCTATTTATCTTCAAACCAAAAAACCTGTTTTCATTGGTGATAAAAAAACGAATGCTACACTTCGTTATAAGATAGGTTCGATTCAATTAATCAATCCTTCTATTCGTATTGAACAAAAAATTACGGACAGATTATGTGCTGTTTTGAGTGCTGAATATGTTAAAACCAATGGTGTATATAAATTTCGTTATCAACGCAAAAATTTGGATGGAACAACTGCATACGATACAGTTTTGAAACGTAGAGATGGACAAGTTGATGCGAAACGTTTGGAATTAGGATTGATCGGAAAAGGAAATCAATCGAATTGGAATGTAAAAGGATATTTATATGATTCTGATCGTGGAATTCCTGCCGCAATTGTTCGTGGTCGATTTGATGGACGTGGACAAACTTTGGTTGATCGAAATTATTTTGTTCAAGGAAAATATGAAAAACGATTCAGAAACTTTCAATCGAAGATAAACGCAAAATTTGCTTACGATTTCACTCATTATACAGATACAGTTTCGACCGTAAAAACAGAAAATAAGTACACACAACGCGAGTTTTATGTGTCTTGGGCAAATCTTTATTCGATTACAGATAATTGGGATGTGAATGTTGCAACAGATTATCAGTTTAATAATATGGGAGCAGATTTAAAGAATTTTTCTTTTCCTTCTCGTCATACAAATCTTGTTGCGTTCGCGTCTACTTATCGTCTTGGAGGTTTGAGTTTGCAAGGAAGTTTATTGGGAACTTTTGTAAAAGAATCAGTAGAAATGAACACAAGTGCTCCAGATAAAAATGTATGGACGCCAACAATTATTGCCAATTATCAACCATTCAAATCTCATGATTTTAATGTCAGAGCATTTTACAAACGTATTTTTAGAATGCCAACGTTCAACGATTTGTATTATACTAGTATTGGTTATTCTAATCTTCGACCAGAATATTCAACTCAATATAATGTTGGTTTTACATATTCTAAATCAACTCCAAATTTTTTCAAAAATATTACAATTCAAGCCGATGCTTTTTACAATGAAGTAACTGATAAAATTGTTGCTGCGCCTTCGGGAAGCCTGTTTCGTTTTACGATGTTGAATTTGGATGAAGTTAGAATAAAAGGGTTGGATGTTAAAATTCGATCAACATTCCAACTAGGAGAAATAGAAGTTTCACCAATGCTTAACTATGGTTTTTTGCAAGCGTTGGATTATTCGAATTCGAAGAAAAGTTACTACAAAAATCAAATTCCATATACACCAAAACATAGTGGCTCTTTTGTGTTAGCTGCTTCTTATAAAACGTGGAATTTTAATTACAGTTTTATTTATGTGGGCGAACGTTACAATGTTCATCAAGATAATATTAAAATAAATCGTCTTAATCCTTGGTTTACAAATGATTTAGGAATACATAAAGAATTTAGGTTGAATCAAAATTTGTTCAAAGTTTCTTTTGAATTAAATAATATTTTGAATCAGCAATATGATGTGGTTTTAAATTATCCAATGCCAGGAAGACAATTCAAACTAATACTAAGCGCAAACTTATGAGAAATTTCAAACAATTATTCGTCTGTTTTTTAACAGCAATCACTTTTTATGCTTGTCAACAAGATACTTATTTGATTGAGAAAGAAGAAGAAGGTGTAACTGATCCCGAAAAAACAGATGTCGTTGGTTTTTATTTGCTAAACGAAGGAAATATGGGAAGCAATATGGCTACGGTAGATTATATGGACTTTACAACAGGAACTTATAATCGAAACATATATGCAACCGTAAATCCTACTATGGTAAAGGAATTGGGTGATGTTGGGAATGATATAAAAATTTATGGAAATAAATTATATGCGGTTATCAATGTATCAAACTTTATCGAAGTAATGGATGCAAGAACAGCCAAACATTTGGGAACAATTCCTTTGGAAAATGGTCGTTACATCACGTTTGCAAATGGTAAAGCGTATGCATCTTCGTATGCTGGTCCTGTTACAATCGATCCGAAAGCACCTTTAGGAAAAGTAGTCGAAATTGATACGATTAATTTATCGGTTACGCGACAAGTGACGGTAGGTTATCAGCCAGAAGAATTAGAAGTTGTTGGGAATAATCTGTATGTAGCAAATTCAGGTGGTTATCGAGTTCCTGAGTATGATAAAACAGTTTCTGTGATTGATTTATCAACATTTAAAGAAACCAAAAAAATTGATGTTGAAGTAAATCTTAATCGTTTAAAAAAAGATGCAGATGGCGATTTATATGTGACTTCTCGTGGTGATTATTACAACGTTCCATCAAATTTATATGTGTTGGATAGTAAAACGCATCAAATCAAAAAGAAATTTGATATTCCTGTTTCTAACTTTACAATTGTTGATAACAAACTCTATTATTATTCAAACGAATTTAGTTACACAACTTTCGAATACACAAAAACTTATGGTGTAATTGATACCAAAACAGAACAAGTTATCAACAAAACATTGGTCAATGATCCTGTTATTAATGAAATCGAAACGCCTTACGGAATTGCTGTAAATCCTCAAACCAAAGATCTTTTTCTAACCGATGTCGGAAATTATGTTTCGATGGGTTACATCTATTGTTTTGATAAAAATGGTGCTTTTAAATGGAAAACTGCTGCTGGAAATATTCCTGCTCACTTTGCTTTTGTCTATAAATAAAATTTACATATGAAATATTCTAAAATCTTACTAACCGCACTAAGTTTTGCTTTAATACAAAGCTGTAGTGATGATGAAAACATTATCGAGACTAATCCTGATAATGCTACTTTACAAGTATCTTATGATGCAGCACGTTTAAAAATTGTTTCAATTGAACCAACTGTTTCTGGTTTCGAAAATGCAACATATACATGGAAACTTGGCAATGAAATTATTGGTAATGAGAAAACCTTAGGTTTTGTTTCTGATAAAGTTGGTGCTTACGATTTAACATTAGAAATTACTTCAGGAGTAACTTCTAAAACGATAAAAACAAAGGTTAATGTTACACAAGAATTATCTACTTACAGTAAATATATTTCTCAAGTCTTTGATTATTTGCCAGCAGTTGGACAATTCACAAATGCTTTACCATCTTATGTAACAGGAGAAACTCAAGCTGATATGACAGCCAAAGCTGCTAAGGCTTTAGTAGGAGAAAAATCTACAATGATTACACTTGGAGGTTACGGAGGATATGTGGTATTTGGTTTTGACCATACAATTTTGAATCAGAAAGATAAACGTGATTTTAAAGTTTTAGGAAATGGATTTGCAGGATCTTCTGAGCCAGGAATTATTATGGTTGCTTACGATAAAAACAAAAATGGTAAACCAGACGAAGACGAATGGTACGAAATTGCAGGAAGCGAATACACAAATCCAACTACAATAAAAAATTATACAATTACATATCACAAACCAACAGTTGAAGATTCTAATGCGACTCCTGAATATATAAAATGGGAAGATAACCAAGGAAAATCTGGTTTTAAAGCGAAAAATACGTTTCATAAACAACCATATTATCCAATTTGGTTTGGGCAGAATCAGTTAAAATTCTCAGGTACACTTTTGGAAAGCAATTATACAGAGAAAAATGGTATTTGGACTGGTAAACAATTGGCTTATGGTTATGTAGATAATGCACCAAATAATAGCGAAGATTCAAACATTGATATCGATTGGGCTGTTGATAAAAATGGTAATCCAGTTAAGTTAATGGGAATCGATTTTATCAAAGTTTACACAGCAACAAATCAAGAAGCAGGTTGGTTAGGCGAAATCTCAACAGAAGTTGCAGGAGCTTATGATTTGCATTTATAATATAACAAAACTAAATAAAATGAATTTTAATTTTACAAAGAAACTATTCTTTAATTTCTTATTTGCTACATCATCAATCTTTTTATTGACTTCTTGTAATAATGATGACGACAATACTGAATTAGTAGATCAACAAAAATATGAAACCTTAGATTTATCAAAGTTTGATTTAACAAAAGGAACTACTACAGCCGGAGGAAAAATTTGGGAAGGTACTTATACAGAAGACGCTGAATTAACTTCAGGTATTTTCAAGTTTAAACATACAGCTTGGCCAGAGTATTTAACATGGATGGGATTCACGGTTTCTAATAGTAATGACAATTCTGATCAAATAGATAAAGAAGGCGGTTGGTTAGATAATCAATGGGGTACAATGGCAAAAGGTGGTGCAGATGGACAAGGAACACCATTTTTAGTCTCTTTCGCTGATCACAAACCATCTGAGAAAGTTTTGAAATATGGAGAAGAAGTTAAGATTGACAGATTTTCGAGTGTAGTAGAAATTACTGATACAGCTAATAAATACAAAGCAAAAAATGTAAAATTAGCAATAAGCCCTTGGTCTTATTATGGGATTCTGAATGGTGATGCATATGCAAGAAAGTTTGTAAAAGGAGATTATTTCGCGATTCATATTTATGGTGTTTCAGCAAATAAACAATTGACTACAGAAAAACCTGTAACTCATTATTTTGTTGATTTTAGAAATGGAATAAATAATATTTCAACAAATTGGCAAGATGTGGATCTTTCTGCTTTAGGAGAAGTTAAATATTTAATGTTCTTTTTAGAAACTACAGATGTAGGAGATTGGGGAGCAAACACAGCATTATACTTTACAATGGATAAACTAAAAGTAGAAAAAATTCAATAATCTAACATTCTAAATATTTTTATCCGAGGCTGTCATTTTTGGATGATGGTTTCGGATTTCTAAAAAAACAATACATGAAGAAATTTTTACTTTCGATTTTTACAATAGCTGCAATTCAAACAAGTTTTGCACAAACAAAAGAATACACAAACGGCGTTTTTATTGTGAATGAAGATTGATTTGGTAAAGCAAATGGATCAATTAATTTTATTAATGCAAATGATTCGGTTGATTATAATGTTTATAAAACAGTTAATCCTGGTGAAGAATTTGGTGTAACTTCTCAATATGGAACAATATATGGCGATAATTTTTACATTGTTTCGAAACAAGGAAATCGTTTAGTTGTTGCAGATTCGAAAACATTACAGAAAAAAGCAAGTTTCGAAACAATTGGTGCTGATGGTAGAAGTTTTCTTGGGATTAATAGTAAAAAAGGTTATATAGGATCTGCAAAAGGAATTTATCTTTTTGATATTGAGAATTTAAAAATTGGTTCTCTGATTGATGGAACTTCTAAAGTTGGTCAAGTAGGAAATATGATTCGTACATCTAAATTTGTTTTTGCTGTTTCAAGTACTGGAGGAATTTTAGTTATCGACCCAAAAACACATCAAATAAAACAAACGATTGCTGGAAGTTTTATTTCAGTTGTGCAATCTAAAGATGGAAATGTATGGGGAGCTTTATCTAAAAAATTAGTCAAAATAAATCCTACGACTTTAGAAACTACAGAAATTGCTATTCCTACGAAAACAGTTCCAACTCCTTCTGCTTGGAATGCTGGTACTTTTTGTTCTTCAACACAAGATAATAGTATTTATTTTCTATCAGGAATCAATGTTGTGAAATACGATGTAACAAATAATAAATTTGAAGAAACTTTTATAGAAATTCCTGGTCAAGATACGACACCAAAGGAAACATATTATGGAGCAGGTTTAAGAATTGATCCGTTGACAAACGAACTAGTATTAACTACTATTGGTTCAGGTTGGGGAACTAATTCTCAAATTAATTTTGTGCATAGATTTTTTGATAATGGAACTCTTAAAGAGTCGGTGAAATTAAGTGAGTATTATTGGTTTCCTTCAATGCCTGTTTTTCCAGATAATGCGGCACCAATTATCAATGATTTAGAGACAACTTATCAAATTAACACAGCAACAACAATTGATTTGAAAGATAAAGTTTCGGATGTTGATAATTTATCAGCAGCGATTGTAAAAGATTTAGAAATCATTGAAAATGATGATGTAGCTGAAATTTCGATTAATGATAAGGAAGAATTAGTGATTAATCCACTAAAAAATGGAACAGCTAAAATTAAACTTTCTTTCAATTCGAATGGAAAAGTTGTTTCACAAAACATCACAATTTCATCAGCCGTTTTAGGTACAAATGATTTAGCTAAATCTGTTGTAAATGTTTATCCAAATCCTGTTAATAATGTATTGTTTATTGAAACAAATGAAGCTTCAAAAGCCGAAATTTTCGCTATTACAGGAACTAAAATGACAGAGAAAACACTTCAAAAAGGGAAAAATCAATTAGATGTTTCCTCTTTACCAAAAGGTGTTTACATCATAAAAGTTAACAATTCTACTTTCAAGGTAATCAAAAAGTAGTGTGTTATTTATTTGTGGAAAAAAGGTTGAGCATTGCTCAACCTTTTGTTTTTTTTTTTAAATATTGATTCCGTACGTATTTTTTATTTCAGCCATCACAAAAGAGCTGTGCGTACTCCCGATGCTTTCTAAAGCGCCCAATTTATTGAAAACAAAATCTTGATATTGCTTCATATCCAAAACTTGTACTTTTAAGATAAAATCATATTCGCCCGAAATATTATAACATTCCACCACTTCATCAATCAACAAAATATCTTCCACAAGTTTATTCCCAATCGTGCGATCATGTTGTTTTAGCTTAATGCTGCAAAAAACCATAAAGCCTTTGTTCAGCTTTTCTGCATCCAAAACCGCTCTATAATTTTTGATATAACCTTGTTGTTCCAACCTTTTTATACGTTCAAAAACGGGTGAAGGAGATAAATTAACTAAAGCAGCAATTGCTTTTACTGTCAATTTCGAATCTTTTTGTAGAATTCTTAATAATTCTAAATCGGTTTGATCTAATGTTTCCATCCAAATAATATTCTTTTCAACACGATATTTTATCGTTGTTTAAGTGTTTTGTTTTGTAAAAATATTAATAATAAGTTGTATAATCTTATTTTTTCAAGTTTTACAATCGTTTATTTTGTCTTGTTACATTTGTAAAGAAATAAACAACAAATTATTGGGGAATCGTGTGAGAATCACGAGCTGTCGCGCAACTGTAAGTAATGCAAATTACAAGTCAGATTACCAATAGAAACAAAAGATGATACTTTCGCGATTTGAAGTCAGTCTGTCACAATAGGTTTACTATTTATCAACTCGCGTTTGTGTTTTTGAACATTAAAAAACAATCAAAATGCAAACACAAATTTTAGGTTATCCAAGAATTGGCGCTAACCGTGAACTAAAAAAAGCCTGCGAAAACTATTGGGCAGGTAAAATTGAACTACAAGCTTTATTGCAAACAAGCCGTACAATTACCAAACAAAATTGGGCATTGCAACAAGCTGCCGGAATTGATTTAATTCCGTGTAATGACTTTTCTTTTTATGATCAAGTTTTAGATTCTACGTTATCAGTTGGTGCAATTCCAGCGCGTTTCAATACGGTTGCGTTAAATAAAAAGAACACAGAATTAGACTTGTATTTTGCGATGGCAAGAGGTTATCAAAAAGATAATTTAGATATTACAGCGATGGAAATGACAAAATGGTTTGATACCAACTATCATTATATCGTTCCGGAATTTGTAAAAAATCAAGAATTTAAATATTTCTCAAACTCAATTGTAAACGAATTTATCGCTGCAAAAAAAGAAGGTTTTAATCCAAAAACTGTTTTAATTGGACCGATTACGTATTTATTATTAGGAAAAGAAAAAGAAGAGGGATTTGATCGAATTGATTTAATTCAGAATTTATTGCCAGTTTACTTTGAAATTATTCATGATTTAATCAATCATGGAGCAAATACAATTCAGTTCGACGAACCTTTTTTAGCTTTAGATTTAGACGAAAAATCGAAAACAGCTTATCAAGAAGTTTACAAAAAAATAAGAAAAGAATTTCCTCAACTTACAATTCAGGTCGCAACTTATTTTGATGGATTGAAAGATAATACAGCTTTAGCAATCAATTTACCAATTGATATTTTGCATCTTGATTTGGTTCGTGACGAAAATCAAATCGATGAAATATTGAATCTAATTCCTTCTCAATTAAAACTTTCTTTAGGTTTAGTTGATGGTCGAAATATTTGGAAAAATGATTTTCAAAAATCGCTTTCAACCATAGAAAAAGTTGTGAACAAAATTGGAGAAAAACGTGTTATTATTTCAACATCTTGTTCATTATTACATTCGCCTTGTGATTTAGATTTAGAAACAAACGAAAAAAATCTTCCGACAACAATCAAAGATTGGTTTGCATTTGCGAAGCAAAAATTAGAAGAAGTTGCTTTCTTAAAAAATTATTTTTCAAACCCGAATGACGAAAAATTGATTCAACAATATGAAGCGAATCAATTCTCTATTAATAATAGAAAAAATTCTCAATTAATTCATCAAACTCAAGTTAAAGAACGAGTAAATGCAATAAAAGATGAAGATTATAATCGTACAAATAGTTTTGGACAACGAAAAATTGTGCAACAAAATGTATTGAATCTTCCGCCTTTCCCAACGACAACAATCGGATCTTTTCCACAAACACAAGAGGTGAGAAGTTGGCGTGCGAAATATAAAAAAGGAGAATTATCTGCCGAAGAATATGATACTTTATTGAAACAAGAAACCAAGCGTACGATAGAGTGGCAAGAGGAAATTGGCATTGATGTTTTGGTGCATGGTGAATATGAGCGCAACGATATGGTGGAATATTTTGGTGAAAAATTAGCCGGATTTGTCTTCTCTAAAAATGGTTGGGTTCAGAGTTATGGAACGCGTTGTGTAAAACCGCCTATTATTTTTGGTGATGTTTATCGCCCAGTTCCAATGACGGTTTATTGGTCGAAATATGCGCAATCTATCACAGAACAAAAAGTAAAAGGAATGTTGACTGGTCCAGTTACGATTTTGCAATGGTCTTTTGTTCGCGATGATCAACCAAGATCTACGACGTGTAAACAAATTGCATTGGCGATTCGTGATGAAGTTTCAGATTTAGAAAAAGCTGGAATTAAAATTATTCAGATTGATGAACCTGCAATTCGAGAAGGTTTACCATTGAGAAAAGATGAATGGCAAAATTATTTGAAATGGACGGTTGATTCGTTCAAATTAGCTTCAAGTAATGTTGATGATTCTACTCAAATTCATACGCATATGTGTTATTCAGAATTCAACGATATTATTCAAAATATTGCTGATTTAGATGCGGATGTTATTACAATTGAATGTTCGAGAAGTCAAATGGAATTATTAAATGCTTTTTCAGATTTCAATTATCCAAATGATATCGGACCTGGAGTTTATGATATTCATTCGCCTCGAGTTCCGTCGAAAGAAGAAATGGTTGATTTGATAGAGAAAGCGGCAAAAGTTATTCCGGCAGATCAATTATGGGTGAATCCTGATTGTGGACTAAAAACGCGTCATTGGGAAGAAACCGAAAAAGCTTTGATTGAAATGGTTGCGGCGACAAAAGAATTAAGAAAAATATATACGCCAAAAGCGATTTAAGCTTAACATCCTACTTTTATGACTTAAGTAGTGTAGTGTTATTTATTTGTGAAGAAAGGTTGAGCAACGCTCAACCTTTTGTGTTTTAATAATAATTTATCGTTCGTTTTACAACATATTTCAATTCTCCATTAGTTGAAATAGAGGCTTTTATCCAATTATTTTTCGAATCATATTCATACGAAACTTGATAAGAAGTTAAAACTACTTGTCCATTTCGGAAGGATTGTTTTTTAAAGTTGACAATTTCATTTTTCGAATCGAAATCAGCTTGATAGGCTAACGTTTTATTGGCGTGAAATGATTGTAATTTAGAAATATTTCCATTCTCAAAAAACATTATTTTGCTCGAATTTCCAGCAATTTCTTCCTGAAAAATAGGCGTTTCTTTATCATAAATATAATACGATTTTCGTCCTTTTTTTCCATCAAAAGAAGTTATTTCATCCAAAACCAATAAACCATTTTTGTTATACGTCAAATTATTTTCACTAATCGTAGAACCTTCCACTTTTGTTGTGATTTTATCCAACTTATTCGAATAATTAAAAATCGTTTCATAATTAGATTTTGACGATTTCCCTTCGATTTTTTCTGTCAAGTTTATCAACTGATTTTTATTGTCATAAACGAAGTTTTTGTCCGAAGCAACTCGTTTTGGATCTTCACCATTGTTAATAACTGTATTCGTTTGTTTATCAATTAAATTTGAGTTATTGTAGTCGTAATTAACATAGTTATAAACAGCTAATTTTCCTTGATAATCCAAATAATTTGTTCGTTTTGTTAACAAACCTTTTGAATTAAATTCTAACGAAATTTGATTGTAAAATTCATTTTCTAAAAAAGGTAAAGTTGTGGTGTTTCCTTTTGCATTTGTTGCGTTTGAAGTCACTTTTTCAACCTTTCCTTTTAGATTAAAGTCAGCTAAAGTTGTTTTAACTTCATAATCATTCGTTGAAATTTTTTGTGCAAAATTAACTTGTGAGACAGCCAAACAAATTGTCGTTAAAATTATTTTTTTCATGTTTTGTTTAAAATTGATAACCGATTTTAAAGTTAAGATTTAAATTGAAATCTGTAGAAGAACCTTCTTTTTTATAATGATTTTCTAAACCGCTCATAAAATAATCAAAAATTCGAGTATCAACACTTTCTAAATTTGTAATATTCGAATATTTTACATTTCTATTTTTTACACCTAAACCAACTTTTGGCATTAGTATAAGACCTTTGTGCAACTGTATAAAAACATTATAATTAAGATTTATTCCATATTTTTCTCGCTTGTAATCGGCAGTATCATAAGAATATAAATAAGAAAAATTTTGATCATCTTTTCGATAAAATTCTCCATTTTCAAGATGATCAGTGTGATGAATATAGAAAAATTCAGAAGAAATAAGATGTTTTACTCGTTTGTTTTCGCTTAGATTGATAAAAAATTCTGGTCGAATCTCAAAAAGTTGATAATCTTCGTTGATTTTATATTTTGGTTTGTGACTAAGAGGAATGCTATGATAACTTCCGTAGCCGATTTCAGAGCCAATCCAATAACGTTCGTTGAGTTTATAAATGTATCCAAACGTCCATCTTGGAGGTGATAATGCTGCTGAAAGAACGCTAAAAGTGATGACATTTTTGCGCTCATCGCTTGATTTTTCTTGTGCTGAAATGAATTGTCCAAAACCAATAACGAACAAAAAAAGTAAAAAATTCTTTTTCATATAAATAGTATTTAAAAGAAAGAGAATCAATTGCTTAAAAGGTTGCGTGAACCAAGATTATTTTGAAGTTAATTATTTCTTCAATTCATACCAAAAGCAATCCAAATCCCACATGTCAAGATGAAAAGTTTCAGTGACTTCAAATCCCATTTTTTCTAACACATTTCGAGAAGCTTTATTATCAACATGCGTTATTGCGTTTAGTTTAATATGTGACATATTTTTTCTGTAAAAGTCCATGCAAGCTTCGGCAGCTTCAGTTGCATAACCTTTTCCCCAAGTTTCTTTTCTGTAACGATATCCGATATCAATAAAATCGAATTTATTATTCATCGATTCGCTTTCTATAATATATTTAAAACCAGTCCAACCAATCATTTTACCTGTTTCTTTTTCAACAACAGCAAGACGACCATGTCCAAGTTCTTCATATTGTTTTTGGATATCTTCAATAATTTCTTTTGTTTCTTCAATGGTTTGAATAGGTTCTGCTTTTAGAAATTCATGAACTTCTGGTTGTGAATCCATTTCAAAAAAATCTTGTAAATCATCAATCGTAATAGGTCTGATGATTAACCGTTCTGTTTCGAGTGTTGGTAAATATTTCATTGAGTTATAGTTTTGATTAAAGATAGTATAAAATATAAAATCCTCGCAATTGCGAGGATTTTATCTATATTCTCAATACTAAAATCTAGTATCTAAAATCTTTTTTTATCCAACGATATTAATGATTTTTCCAGGAACAATAATAATGTTTTTCGGAGTACGATCACCCAATTGTTTGATTGTACGTTCGTCGTTCATTACAATTTCTTGAATTTCTTCTTTCGATAACGACAAAGGTAATTCTAACAAAAATTTCATTTTACCATTGAATGAAACTGGATATTCTTTAGCATCTGCAATCAACCATTTTTCTTCGAAAACAGGGAAATCTGCATGTGCAATTGACGTTTCATGTCCTAATTTTGACCACAATTCTTCTGCAATATGCGGTGCATAAGGAGAAATAATAATAGCCAAAGGCTCTAAAATTGCACGTTTAGTTGTTTTTAATTTTCCTAATTCGTTTGCAGCAATCATAAAAGTAGAAACCGATGTATTAAAAGAGAAATTGTTTACATCTTCGTCCACTTTTTTGATGGTTTGATGCAACACTTTCATTTCTTCTTTTGTTGGTTCATCTTCCGAAACAAAAAATGTTTCTTCTGTTCCTGAATGATATAATCTCCAGAATTTTTTCAAGAATGAATAAACTCCAGATAAACCTTGTGTATTCCATGGTTTAGACTGTTCAACAGGACCTAAAAACATTTCGTATAAACGTAAAGAATCTGCTCCATATTGATTACAAATATCATCAGGATTTAAGACATTGTAGTAAGATTTTGACATCTTTTCAACCTCACGTCCTGTGATGTATTTCCCATCTTCTAAGATAAATTCTGCATTAGCAAAATCTTCTCTCCAAGTTTTGAATTTTTCTGTATCTAATTCGTCGCCTCCATCTTTTAACAACTTAACATCAATACGGATTGGTGTTGTTTCATGTTGATCTTTCAAAGATTTAGAAACAAAAGTATTTGTTCCATTAATTCTATATGCATAAGCGGTCATTCCCAAAATCATTCCTTGGTTGATAAGTTTTTTTGCATACTCATCCGTTGGAACTAAACCTTTATCGAATAAGAATTTTTGCCAAAAACGAGAATATAATAAGTGACCAGTAGCATGCTCAGATCCACCCATGTATAAATCTACATTTTGCCAATAATCAACAGCCTCTTTAGATACAAAATCGTTGTCGTTTTTTGCATCCATATAACGTAACCAATACCAAGAAGAACCTGCCCAACCTGGCATTGTATTTAGTTCTATTGGGAAAATAGTTTCGTTATTGATTAAAGTATTATCTACAACTTGATTAGTTGTTGTATCAAAAGCCCATTTTGTTGCACGCCCTAATGGTGGCTCACCTTCAGATGTTGGTAAATATTCGTCCACTTCAGGTAAAATAATTGGTAAAGCTTCTGTAGGAATTGTGTAAGGCATCCCGTCCTTGAAGTAAACAGGAACCGGTTCTCCCCAATATCTTTGACGAGAGAAAACAGCTTCGCGTAAACGGAAGTTTGTTTTTCCTTGTCCAAAACTTTTTTCTTCTAAAGCTTCAATCGCTTTTGCAACCGCTTGTTTATAATCTAATCCGTTTAAGAAATCAGAATCTTGTAATTCGAATCCACCTTTTTCTGTAAAAGCAGCTTCAGAAATATCTTGATTTTTGAAAATATTAATAATTGGTAAATTGAAATGATTTGCAAAAGCAAAATCACGTTCATCACCAGCAGGAACAGCCATTACAGCTCCAGTTCCATAAGAAGCCAATACGTAATCACCAATCCAAATCGGAATTTGTTTTCCTGTAAATGGATGAATGGCGTAAGCCCCGGTAAATTCTCCTGTAATATTTTTAGCATCCGCTAAACGATCACGTTCAGAACGTTTTGAAGTATAATCGACATAAGCATCAACTTTTGCTTTGTTTTCTGCTGTTGTAATTTGAGAAACTAAAGGATGCTCTGGCGCTAATGTTACATAAGAAACACCAAAAACAGTATCAGGACGAGTAGTAAAAACTTCAATTTTGTCATCGTTTCCTACAACATCAAAAAAGATTGATGCACCTTGCGATTTACCAATCCAATTTTTTTGAGATTCTTTGATCGGATCTGGCCAATCTAATTTATCTAAACCAGTTAATAAACGATCAGCGTAAGCCGTGATACGCATCATCCATTGTGTCATTTTTTTGCGCACAACAGGGAATCCTCCACGTTCAGATAATCCGTTAATTACTTCGTCATTCGCTAAAACAGTTCCTAAATCTGGACACCAGTTTACTTCTGCTTCTGCTAAGAAAGTTAAACGATATTTTAATAAAATTGCTTGTTGTTCTTTTTCAGAATAGGCATTCCATTGCTCTGCCGTAAAGATTTCAATATCATCATCTGCCACAGCATTTACATTTGCATTACCTTCAGTTTTGAATGTTTCAACTAATTTTGAAATGGATTCAGCTTTATCGGTTGAATTATCATAATATGAATCAAATAATTGATTGAAAATCCATTGTGTCCATTTATAATATTCAGGTTCCGAAGTTCTGATTTCGCGATCCCAATCATATCCTAAACCAATTTTTTTCATTTGGTTTTCGTATCCAGCAATCACATTTCCTTGTTTATCAACTCCACCTTCGATATTCGTTGTTGTTGTAATCGCAGGATGTTGACCTGTTTGAATCGCATATTGCTCCGCAGGCAAACCAAAAGAATCGTAACCCATTGGGTGTAAAACGTTGAAACCCTTTAATTTTTTGTAACGAGAATAAATATCAGACGCAATGTATCCAAGTGGATGACCTACGTGTAATCCTGCTCCAGAAGGGTAAGGAAACATATCTAATACGTAAAATTTAGGTTTTTCTGATTGATTTTCAGCTTTGAACGTTTTGTCTTCAATCCAAAATTTTTGCCATTTTGGTTCGATTTCATTCGGATTATATTGCATTATTGGAAGTTATATTAAAATTAAATTTATGCAAATTTACATTTTTTATGTATCTTTTGGGTTAGAATAGCGATATTTGTACATTAACAATCAACACCTAAACCAAATCCATGAAAAAAGAATTGATATTATATTATATCGGTATCCTTATTTTTTTTACTATCCTTATTTTTTCTGTTAGACATATCGTAAATACAACACGTGTTTTTGTGGGGTACGAAGATGGTTTTAATCCTGTTAATATCAAATGGAATTTTGATGAAAAAGATTCAACACTTCGTGTCAAAGATCCTATTTATGTCAGAAATGATTATTATTTGATTGATTATAAAGACAAAGCATTCTTAAAAAAAGATACAATTCTTTATGCTGAACTTTTTGAGGATTCGTTAGCTGTAAAAGGAAATGTACTGAATTTGAAACCTCCTTATTTCTTGTGGAAAGAGGCTAAAAACGACACGTTGAAAGTTTTTAAACACAACATTACCTTGAAATTTACTAAGAAGCAAGAACAATATTAAGCCTTCTGTAAATAAAACGAAAAAGTAGAACCTTTTCCTATTTTACTTGTCACATAAATTTTCTGTTTATGGGCTTCTAAAATATGTTTTACAATTGCCAAACCTAATCCAGATCCGCCATTGTTACGATTTCGAGATTTATCAATTCTGTAAAAACGCTCAAAAATTCGGTCAATATCTTCTTGTTTTATTCCAACACCTTGATCTTTTATCGAGATTTGAATTTTATCATCATATTCTTCAAAATCGATGTCAATTTCTGTATTTGGATTTGAATAATTGATGGCGTTTACAATCAAATTAATCAAAACTTGTTGAATTTTCTGAATATCACCTACAACTTTTATCGGTTGATGAATAGGATAATTTAGTGAAATTTTTATGTTATTTTTTTCAGCTTTAATTTCTAATAAATCAATCACATCTTGTACAAGTGCCGTCAAATTGAAAACCGAAAATTCGATATTGATTCGTCCACGTTCAAGTTCTGCAATCATGTCCAAATCTTTGACCAAATAAATCAATCGATCAACCGATTTATTGATTCGGTTTAAGTATTTATCTCGAATAGATTCATCTTCAACTCCGCCTTCTATCAGTGTTAACAAATAACCTTGAACCGAAAAAAGAGGCGTTTTCAACTCATGTGAAATATTTCCTAAGAAATCTCTTCTGTAATTTTCACGCTCATTCAAAACATCAATTTCTTTGGATTGATCTTCTGTAATGGTAGAAATTTTTTGAGAAAGTTCTTCAAAATCCATTGTACTGGATTGAAATTGTGGAATATTTTTCGAGATTTCAGTAAAATCTTTTCTTCGTTGATTTTTTAAAGAAAACCAATAAAATATTGATAATCCAATCAATAAAAGAAGCATTAAACTGATGAAAAATAGTTTTTCTTGGAGAATAAAATCAATATTTCCAAACCATAAAAAAGAGAACAAAACAAATCCTAAAGCCAAGAATAATGTACTGAGAAAGGCAAATAGAAAGATGTTTTGAACTTTGAAAGTTGAAGCCATTACGAGCTTTTAGTCATTTATTTTGTATCCAATTCCTTTGATTGTTGAGAAACGATCGTTCCCAAATTTTTCGCGTAATTTGCGCATATGTACGTCAATTGTACGTCCGCCAACTACAACTTCATTTCCCCAAACTTTCTCCAAAATTTCTTCACGTTTGAAAACACGTTCTGGATTTGAGGCCAATAAAGCAATCAATTCAAATTCTTTTCGAGGTAACAAAAAGTCTTGTCCTTGGTAATTTACTTTATAGGTTTCGCGGTTAATCTCGAAATTATTCAATTTGATAAATTCGTCTTTTGGCGATTCGTTAGGTTGTTTTAATTTTAATAAAGCATTTAGTTTACTGATTAAAACTTTTGGTTTGATAGGCTTTAAGATATAATCATTTGCACCGGCATCATAACCTGCTAATTGAGAAAAATCTTCGGCGCGAGCAGAAAGAAAAACGACCAAAGTATCTTGAAAAGAATCTAATTTTCTCAATTCCGCACACATTTCCATTCCGTCCATTTGTGGCATCATTACATCTAATAGAATCAAATCTGGGCGAAAAATTTTGGCTTGTTTCAAACCTTCTAGTCCGTTTTGAGCTGTTTCTACTTCAAAACCTTCTTTTTTTAAGTTGTAACCAATAAATTCTAAAATATCTGGTTCGTCGTCAACTAATAAAATTTTAATGTTCTTCATAATTGTTTGTAATAACTAAATAAAATTAGTCGATGTAAAATTAAGCTTAAATTTTAGGAGAAATTAGGTAAAAACATTTCTTAACATTCATTTAAAGTTACGATAATTTCATAACATTTACCTAACAAAACCTTTACAATTTTTAAAAATGTTTTTCATTGGATTGCCGCAACTTTGCCATCAAACAAACACGAATTATACAATCGCAATGAAACGCAATTTAACTTTACTTTTATTATTAGGTTCTGCAGCATTATTTGCGCAAACTAATATTAAATTAGAAGGAACTTTATTTGATCAAAAAACAAACCAACCACTTTCTGAAAAAACTTTTGTGGTTGAAGGATTAAATATTCAAGCAAAAACAAACGAGAAAGGGTACTATGAAATTTCTATTCCGGATGATGTTTATCAAATCGATGTAAAAGTTGACGGTTATCAAACCATTACGAAAACTTTAACAGAGGAGACGAATCTTAACATGTATTTGCAACCGGAAGATTTTAAAGATGGAAAAATTGATTTGTCGACAGCTGTAGTGACTGGAGTAAGAAGTAAATCAGCTGAGTCTAACTTGTTGAATATGCAGAAGAAATCTACAGAAATTGTAGAGCGAGTTGGAGCAGCTCAATTAGAAAAACAAGGTATTGGGGATGTTGCAACTGCTATTACTAAAGCTTCTGGAACGATAAAACAAGAAGGAACGGGAATTATTTTCGTCCGAGGATTAGGAGATCGTTTCAATTCGACTACGTTAAATGGTTTTATCATTCCATCAGATGATCCTGAAAATAAGAATATTAATTTAGGTATTTTCAAAACAAATATGGTCGATTATATTTCACTTGAAAAATCATTTTATCCTCGTATGATTGGTGATTTTACAGGAGCAAATATCGACATCGTTTCCAAAGAATATACAGGAAAAGCTTATGTAAAAATAGGTGTAGGTTCTTCTGTCAATTTACAGACAATAGATAATAATAAATTTAAACAACAAGATGGTCCAAATTTTTTTGGATTCAAAAAAATAGAGTTACCAACAAGTACCAATCCTGTAAAGCAATATGCTTTTAAAACAAATTGGGATTATAAAAATGCCAAAAATCCATTCAACACAGGAATTGATTTAGAGGCTGGTGGAAATGTAAATATTGGAAGAGAAGGTAAACTTTCTATCTATGGATATATAGGATTTGATAATCATTATGCATACAGAGAAGGACAGGAAAATAACGTTTCAGCTGCAGGAGATTATTTAAAGCAATTGAATGTTGATCGTTCTTCTTATACAACTAATACAAACGGTTTATTAAATTTTATTTATAGAATCAATTCGAACAATAAAATTACGTTAACTTCAAATACTATTCATGCATCAGAACAAGATTTTCGAATCTTAAGAGGGTTTTTGAGAGATACTGCTGAAAATGGACAAGGTCTTGTACATCGTGCAGATAATAAAGTCACAACAGTTTTTGCAAATCAACTTTTTGGTGAGCATCAATTTGGAAATAACTTAACATTGAATTGGGGTGGAGCCTTTAATCATATCAACAGTGAACGTCCAAATCGTATGCAAAACACGATGATGTTAGATGAAAAGATTAATCAATACATACTAATTAGTAATTCACCAGGAGATAATCACCGTTATTACGATGAATTTTCTGGAAACGATTTTCAAGGTAGAGCCGATATTACGAAAAAATGGGATCGACTAAAATTAACCGTTGGAGGGTATGGTCTTTATAAAAAGCGTGATTTTGGTGCAGTCCAAATTAGTATTGGTACAAAAAATGGTCAAATTGTAGACCCAAATAACTTAGATGCATTTTTTAATCAAAATAATTTTAACAATGGGATGTTTACCTTATCCACTCTTAGAGGAACAGGAACTTCAGATTTGCCAAATTTATTAGATCCATTAAGTTATACTGCAGAACAAAAAATTTACTCTGGTTTTGCTAACATAGAATATGAATTGAGTGATAAATTCTTAGTTCAAATTGGATTGAGAAATGATAATGTCAATTTGATGGTTGACTGGAATACAAATATTGGAGAGATGACTGGTAAAGTTGACAAGAATTACAACAAAATTTTACCAGCATTGAATTTAAAATATAGTTTAACGGATAATCAAAATCTACGTTTTTCAGCATCTAAAACTTATACATTGCCACAAATCAAAGAAATGGCACCTTTTGCTTATGATGATGTAACGAATACAACATACGGACAACCAAAGATTTATCCATCAGATAATTATAATGCAGAACTAAAATGGGAATTTTTTCCAAAAAGAGACGAAGTCTTATCGATTACTGCTTTTGGAAAATATATCAAAAATCCAATTTCAAGGGTTAACGTTTCTTCAGCATCTGCAAATGATTTAACATACATTAACACTGGAGATAACGGATATGTTTATGGTGCAGAAATAGAGGCGAGAAAAAATATTGTTGAGTTTTCTACAACGTCAAAATTATACACAATCCTAAACGCAGCTATATTAAATTCTAACCAAAAATTAGATTTTGAGAAAGTTAAAAATGAAACAGGAATTGCAACCAATTTCACTAAGACAGACCAAGAAATGGTTGGAGCAGCTCGCTTTTCAGGAAATGCAAGTCTTGGTTATTCTACTTCTTTAGGAGGTAAAAAGAAATTAGACGCAATGCTTGTTTATGGTTATGTAGGTAAAAACGTATATGCAATTGGTTCTCAAGAAAGAGGTTCTCAAATGCTGAAAGCAATCAATTTGCTAGATGCTAATATACGTTTCAATTTATCAGAAAAAACGACTTTATCAGTATTTGGAAAGAATTTATTAAATCCAAATTTCACGATCGAACAAAATAATAGAGGAACAAACTACATTCTCGAAAATTATAACAGAGGAATCCAAGTTGGATTAGGATTTTCTCACACACTTTAAAAATCAACAATAGAATATAAAAATTACAAACAAAAACAATACAAATGAAAAAATTAATCTTTAAAGCACTTTTTTGTGCAACAATTTTATCTTCTACTGCAATGGTAATTTCATGTAGCAACAATGATGATAGTGGTGAAGTAATTGATGATAAAAACCCTTTAACACCTGAAAAATTTGAAGGTACAATAAAAACAGGAAAGTCTTTAACATTAGATCCTTCGAAAACATATAACCTAACAGGTAAAGTAACGGTTGAAAATGGAGCAACATTAACGATTCCTGCTGGAACTAAGTTTATTACAAAAGGAGGTACTGCTTCTTACATTATTGTAGATAGAGGAGGTAAAATATATGCAAATGGAACATCTGCAAGTCCTATTGTTTTTCAAGGAGTTAATCATACACCAGGAGAATGGGGAGGAATTGTTATCTTAGGAAAAGCTCCATCTAATCGTAGTGCTTCAGGTGAATCAACTTCAGAATTAGGAGATAAAATTTATGGAGGTAAAGAGAGTGCAGATAACTCAGGATCGTTAACTTATGTAATTATTAAAGATTCAGGAGCAAGATATAATGATCAAAAAGAATTTAATGGACTTTCATTATTTGGTGTTGGTAACGGAACAAAAATCGATAACATCTACATTGAAAATGGAGGTGATGATGGAATTGAATTCTTCGGAGGAACTGTAAATGCAAGTAACATAATTGTAAACGGTGTTGGAGACGATTCTTTTGACTGGACAGAAGGTTGGTCGGGTACGGGTACAAATTGGTACGCAAAAAGAAGACCTGCAGCAATCGGTGGAGAAATGGGGAATAGAGGTATAGAAGCGGATAATCAAGATACAAATCCTGATGCAACACCAATTTCTAACCCAACACTTAAAAATGTAACGGTTGTAGGAACTAAAGAAGGGCCAGAATCTCAAGGTGCAAAATTAAGAGCAGGTACTAATGGGAATATTGACAACTTAGTTATTGCAAATTTTGTTACAGGTTTAGATATTGAAACAGATCGTTCTGTTAACTGGTTTAATCAAGGAGGAAAATTGACAAATGTTCGTTTTATCAATGTAGATAAAGAAAGTAAAGGAACAAATAGTAAAAAAGAAGCTGTAGATGTTTCTAAAGCATATACAACTAATCCGAATGCTACAGGAGCTGGTAACGGAGCAGATATCCCAACATGGGCAGCTTGGACAGGATTAAAATAAAAATCTATATAATGAATGATTAAACTTTTCTTATAAAAAAGTTCTTCGTGTTTGTAAATCGCTTTTTTGGGTTCTCCAAAGAAGCGATTTTCTTCTATTATAACTATTTTATTTTAAGTCATTAAAAATAGTTATTTAGAAAAATTCCACGTAAGATAAAGTATTTGTACATTTGTACCATTAAGAATTGAAATAATGGCATTAACAGAAGAACAATTAGATTCGATTGGAGAAAAATTGGTTGAAAAATTCAAGACCGTTTTTGATCCGGAGATTCCAGTAGATATATACGAGTTAGGATTAGTTTATGATGCGCAAGTAAATGCAGATGGTGAAGTAAAAGTTACCATGACTCTTACATCTCCAAACTGTCCAGTTGCAGAAAGTTTACCTGTAGAGGTAGAACAGCGCGTAGAAGAGATAGAATATGTAACGAAATGTTACGTAGAAATTACGTTCGATCCACCTTGGGATAGAGATATGATGAGCGAAGAAGCAAAATTCGAATTAGGAATGTTATAACTTAACATTCCTAATTTTTTTGTATCTTAATCCAACAAATTCAAAACACTAAAACTTATGGGATATTTAGGCGTGATCGTTTTTCTTGGAATTATTTTCCTTTTTTTATTCGTCTTTACAGTAAAACAACAAACGGCGGTTGTAATCGAGCGTTTCGGAAAATTTAATAGCATTCGTAATCCAGGATTACAATTCAAAATTCCGATTGTGGATAGAGTTGCAGGAAAAATGTCATTAAAAATTCAGCAATTAGACGTTGTTGTCGAAACTAAAACAAAAGATGATGTATTTGTTCGATTGAAAGTTTCTGTTCAATATCAAGTCATCAAAACACAAGTTTATGATGCATTTTACAAATTAGATAATCCGTATACGCAAATAACTTCTTTTGTTTTTGACGTTGTTCGAGCGGAGGTTCCAAAACTTCGTTTGGATGATGTTTTCGAGAAGAAAGATGACATTGCGGTTGCTGTAAAAAGTGAATTGCAGGAAGCAATGAATTCATATGGATATGAAATTGTTAAAACTTTGGTAACCGATATCGATCCAGATGAACAAGTAAAACATGCG
This sequence comes from Empedobacter sp. ULE_I140, assembly GCF_053482575.1. Lineage (NCBI taxonomy): Bacteria > Pseudomonadati > Bacteroidota > Flavobacteriia > Flavobacteriales > Weeksellaceae > Empedobacter > Empedobacter sp. ULE_I140. The sequence goes on from NZ_JBQMTX010000001.1 coordinate 327,116, forward strand.
ATGAATCGTATTAATGCTGCAGAACGTGAGAAATTAGCAGCGCAATATGAAGGTGATGCTGCACGTATTTTGATTGTAGAAAAAGCAAGAGCCGAAGCAGAATCGAAGCGTTTGCAAGGACAAGGTATTGCAGATCAACGTCGCGAAATTGCAAAAGGTTTATTGGAATCTGTAGATGTTTTGAATGGAGCAGGAATTACGTCGCAAGAAGCTTCTGCGCTAATTGTGGTGACGCAACATTATGATACATTGCAAGCGATTGGAGAAAAATCTGGAAGCAAATTAGTTTTGTTACCAAATTCACCAACAGCAGCATCGGAAATGTTGAACACGATGGTGACATCGTTTACTGCAGCTCATGAATTGAATGAACATCAAATAACAAAAGAGTAGCCAACGCAACAAAAAAATAAACCAAATCAAGGCGATTCGTTTACTTTTCCGGAACATCCTTAGAAGATGAAAAAATATATTGTTTTACTTAGTTTTTTATTATCTATTATAAGCTGTTATCCTGGATATAATGTTTATATTGTAAATAACACTAATTCTAAAATTGAATTACAAACCTATCCATCGATAGAAAAAAGAATAGGAATAAAACAAGGCAATTCCTACAATAAAATTAATTCTAAAAAAATAAATGGAATAGATAATTTTGAGGAAGGAATCTACAACTTAAACCCAAATGATAGTATTTTTTTATTTGGAAACAGAGGTTATCTAGGGAATTATTTACCCTTTAATTCTGTTAAAATAAAAAAATATGATACTTTAAAAATTACAAGTACTAATCTTTTAGAAAATATTAATAATAAAAAAGGACGTAAATATTATATTATTATCAATTAATAATTTCTAATAAAATTAATAAACAACATAATAAAAGCCACTTCATCGAAGTGGCTTTCTACTATCTCAATACTTATATCTAAAATCTAAGTCTATCCAACTTGAACACCGTTTGGCGTTTCTTCTTCTGGATTTACAAACGTTAATTTTCCGTCTGCTTTATCAGCGAATAATAACATTCCGTTCGATTCGATTCCACGAATTTTACGAGGCGCTAAATTTGCTAAAACCATTGCTTGTTTTCCAACGATTTCTTCTAACGTAAAATGTTCTGCAATACCAGAAACAATTGTGCGAACGTCCATTCCTGTATCCACTTTTAGTTCGAATAATTTGTCTGCTTTTTCAACTTTCTTCGCTTCTAAAATAGTTCCGATACGGATATCCATTTTTTGGAAATCGTCAAAAGAAATCAATTCTTTTTGAGGTTCTGCGTTTGGATTTGTCATATTATTTTTGACTTTACTTTCGTTTAATTTATTGATTTGTGCTTCGATTGCTTCGTCTTCAATTTTCGCAAAGATTAGTTCAGATTGACCTAATTGATGTCCAGCTTTTACAAATTCGTCTGTTGATTCTAAATCATCCCAACTCATTTTTTCTACATTCATCATAGCCAACATTTTTTCAGAAGCGAATGGAATAAATGGTTCTCCTAATTGTCCTAATGCAGCAGCAATTTGCGTCGCAGCGTACATTATTCCTTTTACAGCTTCTGGATCATCACCTTTTTTCCAAGGTTCTTGCGCTTGTAAAAATTGATTTCCAAGACGAGCCAAATTCATATATTCTGTCAACGCAGCACGGAATTCATATTTATCTAAATGATCACCAATGCGCTTTGCAAAATATTTGATTTCAGTTAATTCTTCAAATTCAATTGTTTTTGCAGGAACAATTCCTTCGTAATATTTGTGAGAAAGCACCATTACACGGTTGATAAAGTTTCCTAAAATTCCAACTAATTCAGAATTATTCTTCGTTTGGAAATCTTTCCACGTAAAGTTATTGTCTTTATTTTCAGGCATATTTGCCGTCAACACATAACGCAATGTATCTTGTTGATTTGGGAAATCTTCTAAATATTCGTGCGCCCAAACTGCCCAATTACGAGAAGTTGAGATTTTATCATCTTCTAAATTCAAGAATTCGTTTGCAGGAACATTATCTGGCATAATATAATCGCCATGCGCTTTCATCATTGTTGGGAAAATGATACAGTGGAAAACGATATTGTCTTTTCCGATGAAATGAACCAATTTTGTTTCTTCATTTTGCCAATAATCTTTCCAATTTTTACCGTTTTTCTCTGCCCATTCTTGCGTGAAAGAAATGTAACCGATCGGCGCATCAAACCAAACATACATTACTTTTCCTTCAGCTCCATCAACAGGAACAGAAATTCCCCAGTTCAAATCGCGTGTCATTGCACGAGGTTTCAAACCATCATCTAACCAAGATTTTACTTGACCATAAACACTCGATTTCCAATCATTTTTGTGACCTTCTAAAATCCATTTTGATAAGAAATCTTGGTATTGATCCAATGGCAAATACCAGTTTTTAGTTTCTTTTCTGATTGGCGTATTTCCAGATAAAGCAGAACGCGGATTAATCAATTCTTCTGGACTTAATGTTGAGCCACATTTTTCACATTGATCGCCGTAAGCATCAGGATTTCCACATTTGGGACATTCACCACGAATGTATCGATCCGCTAAAAATTCGTGCGCATCTTCGTCGTAAAATTGTTCTGTAACATCTTCTGTAAATTTGTTATTATCATATAACGTTTTGAAGAAGTCTTGCGCAACTTCTCTGTGTTTATCTGATGTTGTACGAGAATAAATATCGAACGTCACACCAAAATTAGCCAATGTATTTTTGATATTTTCGTGGTAACGATCAACAATATCTTGTGGCGTTACGCCTTCTTTTTTGGCACGAATTGTAATTGGAATACCATGTTCGTCAGAACCTCCAATGAATGCCACATCTTTTCCTTTTCTTCGTAAAAAACGCGCATAAATATCAGAAGGAACGTAAACACCTGCCATGTGACCAATGTGCAATGGTCCGTTAGCATAAGGTAAAGCCGCTGTTATTGTATATCTTTTTGGTTGACTCATTTGCTTAAAATCTATAAGCGACAAAGATACGATTTGTTGTTTGTTTTGTTAAAACCTTTTTCTAATTTTATAAGGTTAATCAATTGATGGAGCATGAATATTAGGAAAGAGGAGAAAAGCGATTATGAACAAATTTTTAAATTGATTGAAAAGGCATTTGAAAATGAAGAATATAGTGATCATCGTGAACAATTTTTAGTAGAACGATTACGAAATTCTGATAGTTTTGTTCCTGATTTGTCTATTGTTTTTGAAATGAATGGACTTACTGTTGGTTATATCTCATTGACAAAGATTAAAATTAATCATTCAGATTTTTCTTACGATTCTTTAGCACTTGCTCCTGTAGCGGTTTTACCTAATTATCAAGGAAATGGAATTGGTGGTCATTTAATAGAATTTGCGCATAAGAAAGCGAGAGAATTAGGTTTTGAATCGATTATTTTGTTAGGTCATCCAACTTATTATCCTAAATTTGGTTACCGAAAAGCATCTGACTTTGATATTCAGTTACCTTTTGATGTTCCAGATTAAAATTGTATGGCAATTGAGTTGGAGGAAGATGCGCTGAAAAATGTAAATGGAATGGTAGAATATCCGAAAGAATTCTATCAATAATTAAAATATTTCCTATGGAAGAAAAAGCTGTTGTAACACCAGATGAGGTGGTAACGGATACAATTACGAATTTATTTACGTATGCTAATTATTTTTTGGTTGCAGCGCTTGTTGTGTTGTTAACGTATATGACGATTCGTGATTTTAAGAAAAAACAACGCGAAAAGAAATTGTCACAAGAACGTGAATCGTACAACAATCAGTTTGATAACGAAGAGGAAAAAGAAGACTTATAAATCATAAAAATAGCCACCCAATTTTGAGTGGCTATTTTGTTTATATCAATTTAATTATTGACCTTCTTCTTCAGGAATTTCATAGTTTTCGCCTACGCTTTCACTACCACTTCCTTCGATAATTGGACCTGGATCATACATTTCATCATATTGATGGAATCCGTATGTATTCGAACAATCCCAGTGTTTTTCAATGTCCTTAGGTTTGTCAAATTTATCTCCAGCTGTTACGCCAAATTTTCCTCCTTCTTTGTAAACGCCTTGCATATAGTAAGCCCAAATAGGTAAAGCTGTATTGGCTCCTTGTCCTGTGGCTGTACTTGCAAAGTGAGCAAATCGGTCTTCTGCACCAACCCAAACTCCAGTAACTAAATTTGGCGTTAATCCCATAAACCAACCGTCAGAGTTTTCGTTTGTTGTACCTGTTTTACCAGCAACTTCCGCTGTGATGTTATATCTATTTCTAAGACGCGAACCAGAACCTCTTTCTACAACACCTTTCATCAAATCAATCATAGTGTACGCTACGTTTTCATTAACAACTTCTCGTGTTTGAGGTGTATAATCTTTGATAACTTTTCCTTGTTTATCTTCTATTCTTAAGATTAATTGCGGTTTAATGTAAATACCACCATTTGCAAAAGCACTCATCGCACCAACCATTTCATACAATGATAAATCGGCAGAACCTAATGCAATTGTAGGGTCTTTTACGATAGGAGATTCAACTCCAAGGTCACGAGCCATTTGAATTACAGGTTCTGTACCTGTTTGCATAATCAAACGAGCAGCGACAATATTTGTTGAATAAGCTAATGCAGTTCTTAAATCTTGAGATCCACCATATTTACCATTAGCATTTCGAGGAGACCAATTTCCTGGAATTCTCTCATTAGAAACAGTATGACAAGGTGTTAATCCTAATTGATTAATCGCTGTTGCATAAACAAACGGTTTGAACGTAGAACCTACCTGACGACGTGCTTGTTTTACGTGGTCAAATTTGAAATAATTCCAATCGATTCCTCCAACCCAAGCTTTGATTGTTCCATCTTTTGGATCCATTGACATTAAACCAGCTTGTAAAATATGTTTGTGATATTCGATTGAATCCATCAATGTTTTTCCTTTTTTGTACTGAATTCCGTTCCATGTAAAGAACTGAACAGAGTCGCGAGGTGTATTGAAAACAGTTTCGATTTCAGCTTCAGATTTTCCTTCGGCTTTCATCTTTTTATACAAATCTGTACGAGCCATTGCTTGCTTAAAGATTTGTGTTCTTTTTGCAGCAGAAATATTATAAAATGGTGCTAAACTACGTCCACGTTGCTCTCCAAAGAATTGATCTTGTAAAACTTTTAATTGTTTTTTAACCGCTTCTTCAGCTAAATTCTGCATTCTTGAGTCTAACGTTACATAAATTTTTAAACCATCTTTTTCAAGGTTATAAGATTTTCCTGTTTCTTTCTCATAATCAACCATCCATTGCTGAATTTCCTTTCTCAAAGCAGATTTGAAATATGCTGAATGTGATTCATCATGCTGCATAATATCTTGTTTATCTGTAACCAATGGTGTAGCTTTTGCAGCTTCCCCTTCAGCTTGAGAAATTTTGTTGTATTTCATCATTTGATCTAATACAAGATTTCTTTTTTCTGTAGATAATGCAGGATTTTTTACAGGGTTGAATTTTACAGGATTTTGAAACATTGAAACCAATGTTGCAGCTTCATCTAAGTTTAATTCTTTTGTTGTTTTGTTGAAATAAACTTTAGAAGCAGATTCAATACCTTTTGCACCATAGATAAAGTCAAACTTATTGAAGTACATCGCAATGATTTCTTCTTTTGTATACAATTTTTCTAATTGAACAGATGTTACCCATTCTTTTAGTTTTTGTAAACCACGTTTCACTTTATTAGAAGAAGGATCTTTTGTGTACAACTGTTTTGCTAACTGCTGTGTAATTGTAGATCCACCTCCTGAATCACCTCCTGAAGATATAGCACGGAAAGCAGCTTTAATATCTACACCTGAATGATCAAAGAAACGAACGTCCTCTTTTGCTAACAATGCATCAACTAAATGTGGTGGTAAATCTTTGTAATCGACTGGTGTTCTGCGTTCTGCTTCGAAACGATCTAACAAAACACCATCAGAAGAAATAATTTCTGATGAAACATAAATATCAGGATTTTCTAAATCACGTACATTGGGAATTTCACCTAACCATCCGTTAGATGTCGCCCAAAAGATTCCGAAAATTCCTAATACGGCACAAAAAAACAGTACCCAAATGGTAACGATTATTTTTTTGGCTAATGAAAAGCTATTGAACTTCTTTTTTGCTTTAGAAGTTGTGCTTGTTTTAGGATTTTTATTGTTTTCCATTCTGTATTATTCAGCTTTATCAACAATCAAACTAATGTCTTCGATTCCTTTCAAATTCTTTGTTCGCATACCTTGCCAAACTTTTAGTTGATAGCGACCAGAGTCTTTTATTGGTAAATTTTCGCGATAAACCAACATCATTTCTTTTGTTGTCATTCCTTTACCAATCCAGCTTCCATCAGGATTTGCAATGTAATACTGTAAGGTATCAATCATTTCATTTCCTTTAGGATCGATGAATTTCGTGAACAAATATAAGTTACTATATTCATACGACGTATTATTTCTTAACACAAATCCAATGTTAACAGCCGAAGGTTTAGGATCTTTTACATCAAACGTAAAGGTTTGAGGCTGATTACTCTTCCATTCGTCTTTCACATCTTTTGTGTCTTGATAATAATGTTTAGCCTCGCAACTAAACAATAAAAAGACTAAAATAAAAAGCAAACTACTGTTGCGTATCATCTGGTTTTGGCCCACGATTAAATCTTTTTTTATTTCGATTCTTCGATTTATTTGGTTTCGGTTGAGAATTATTTGCTTGATTCTCGTCCTTAGTTTTCGGTTTTTGCTCAGCATTTTGATTATTTTGCTGAGGTTGTTTTTTTGGTTGTTGAGTTGACTGATTAGCCTGATTTGTTTGATTATTTTGTTGGCTATTATTGCTCGGATTATTCGGTTTTCGCTTTTGTTGATTGCGATTGCGATTATTTCCTTGCGGCTTTTGCTGATCAGTATTTGGTTGAGCTTGTTGCTCTTTCGCCTGAGTTGGCTGTTGCTTCTCTTTTGGCTGATTTTGTTGTTGCTGATTCTGATTAGGATTCGAATTTTTGTTCGGTCTACTTTGATTATTCTTTTTAGACTGATTTGGATTCTTTCCTTGTTTATTTTCAAGACGATTCGCCTTATCTTTCGCTTCGTTAGGCTGTTTTTGTTTTGCCTTCTGAGGTTTTAGATTATTAGCATTCGTCGCAACTTTTTCGTTTCCAGAATTTTGATTATTCTTAATTCTTTTACGTTTTTTGTTTTGCTTTTCTTTACGTTCAAAACGTTCTAAAGAATCTTCTCCAATTACATCTGTAAAATCTGGTTTCGATTCTTCTACATTTTTAGCTAAATCTTCTAAAGGTTCAGTTTTTTGACCTTTTGCAGTAATTGCTAAAAATTCTTGAATATCGTCTACCGAAAATTTGTACCAAACAATTCCTCCTTTGTCATAAGCAAACCACATTTCTTTCTTGAAAACGTCTATTTTAACACAATGTGCCCAACCTTTTTCAGTCTCGAAACGGCTTTCTATCGACGGAAAACTATTTAATGCATCTAAATATGAATCTAATTCAAAATTTAAACAACATTTTAATTTACCACATTGTCCAGCTAACTTTTGCGAGTTAATTGACAATTGTTGATAACGTGCCGCAGCAGTGCTCACAGAGCGGAAATCTGTTAACCAAGTCGAACAACATAATTCGCGTCCACAAGATCCAATTCCACCAACTTTTGCTGCTTCTTGACGATATCCGATTTGTTTCATCTCAATTCTTACGCCAAATTTACCTGCGTATTCTTTGATTAATTGACGGAAATCGACACGTCCTTCTGCTGTATAATAAAATGTAACTTTCGCTCCATCCCCTTGGTACTCAACATCACAGATTTTCATTTCCAAATTAAGGTTTTTCGCCATAATTCGAGAATCAACCATTGTTTGTTTTTCTCTATCTCGAAACTCTACCCAAGTTTCTATATCTTTTTGGTTCGCTTTACGATAAACCTTCTTGACATCTTCCGCAGTCCACGAAAGATTCTTTTTTTTCATCTGGATTCTAACAAGCTCACCCGTAAGTGTAACAACCCCAATATCATGACCAGGTGTTCCTTCAACAGCGATTACATCGCCAATATTTAGAGATATGTTGTTTTCGTTTTTATAATAAAACTTTCGATCGTTTTTGAAACGAACTTCCACAAAATTGAACTTTTCTTGTCCATTTGGAAGTTGCATATTCGATAACCAATCAAAAACTGATAATTTTCCACAACCATCAGTGCCACAAGCACCATTATTGTTACATCCTTTCGGAAGGCCATTAGAAGTTCCACAAGATCCACATCCCATGCTTCTATAATTTTTTTAAATGACAACACAAAGGTATGAAAATATTTTTCTGAATTTGTGAAATCATTTCGGTTATGAAATTGATTTTAAATTGAATCAAAAACTTCTGAGAATGAATAGGTTTGGTCTAATCTAATACCTTTTTCTGTTAATTTTAACGTAGCTAATTCGTTGACATGATCGTGTTCAAAAAACAAAATATATTCATTTTCGACTGCTTTTTGTAAAAACGTTCCTTTTTCTTCAACTGTTATTAAAGGTCGTGTATCAAACCCAATCACATAAATTAGCGGAATATGTCCTACAGTTGGGATTAAATCTGCGATATAAACTATTTTTTTGCCTTTATAGGTAATAATTGGCAACATTTGTTTTTCGGTATGTCCATCTACAAATAAAATATCAAAACCAAGTGGAGAATTTTCTATAATTGCTCCATTTTGAGGTAAATCAATCAAATTAAGTTGTCCACTTTCTTGTAGAGGTAAAATATTTTCTTTCAGGAAAGATGCTTTTTCGCGAGGATTTGGATTTACAGCCCAATCCCAATGATTCGCATTTGACCAAAATTTTGCGTTTTTGAATGAAGCTTCTAAATAATCTTTCTCTTTGTTATATTGAATTGCGCCACCACAATGATCAAAATGTAAATGCGTCAAGAAAACATCTGTAATATCATCGCGATGAAATCCATGTTTGGCTAGAGAATTATCCAAAGTAGCATCGCCCCACAAATAATAAAACCCAAAGAATTTTGCATCTTGTTTAGTTCCGATTCCGGTATCAATTAATATTAATCGTTCGCCATCTTCGATTAATAGACATCTCATTGCAAGATCGATTAAATTTCTATCATCAGCAGGATTGGTTTTATTCCAAATCGATTTTGGTACAATACCGAACATTGCGCCGCCATCTAATTTAAAATTTCCTGTTTCTATTGAATATAATTTCATTTTTATGTGGTTTTATTTTGTTGAATTTTGCTTTCACGAAGATAAAAAATAGAATATTATTTAAAATAAATATCTATTATAGAATTGAACGACTTAAATTTGCAAAAATTTTGATACAATGGCAAAAGAAGTTCGTGTAAGATTTGCGCCAAGTCCAACAGGTGCGTTACACATCGGAGGAGTCCGTACTGCGTTATACAATTATCTTTTCGCAAAACATAATAACGGAAAATTCTTATTAAGAATAGAGGATACAGACCAAACACGTTATGTGGAAGGTGCTGAACAATATATTATCGATTCGTTGAAATGGTTAGGCTTAACTCCTGATGAAGGTGTTGGTTTTGGTGGAGACTTAGGTTCTTACCGTCAATCAGAGCGTAAAGAAATCTACAAACAATATGTAGACGAATTATTAGCTTCAGGAAATGCATATTATGCGTTTGATACGGCAGAAGAATTAGACGCTGCACGTGCAAAAGCAGAAGAAAATAAAGAAACATTTATTTATAACTGGTCGACAAGAGGAAATTTGAAAAACTCTTTATCGTTGACGGAAGATGAAACAAAAGCTTTAATTGAGAATGGAACACCTTATGTGATTCGTTTCAAAATTGATGATTCGCGTACAGTTTTATTGGATGATATGATTCGTGGAAAAATCACGATTGATGCAGCAACTTTAGATGATAAAGTTTTGTTTAAATCTGATGGAATGCCAACGTATCACTTAGCTAATATTGTGGACGATCATTTGATGGGAATTTCTCACGTAATTCGTGGAGAAGAATGGTTACCATCAATGGCTTTACACGAATTATTGTATGATGCATTTGGTTGGGAAGCGCCTCGTTTCGCACATTTACCATTAATCTTGAAACCAGAAGGAAAAGGAAAATTAAGCAAACGTGATGGAGACAAACACGGATTTCCAGTTTTCCCAATGGAATGGAAAACAGAAGAAGGAATTGCAAAAGGATACAAACAAGAAGGTTATTTTCCAGATGCAGTGTTGAATATGTTAGCTTTATTGGGGTGGAATTCTGGAACTGATCAAGAGATTTTTACAATGGAAGAATTGATTCAATTATTTTCATTAGAAAAAGTTTCGAAATCAGGTGCACGTTTTTCTCCAGAAAAAGCAACTTGGTTTAATCACCAATATTTACAACAAAAATCTGTTGAAGAATTATTGCCATCTTTCGAAGAAGTTTTAAAAGAAAACGGAATCGAACCGAATCCAGTTTTAGATGCAAAAGTGGTTGAATTGTTAAAAGAAAGAGCAAACTTTGTAAAAGATATTTTCGAGCAAGGTCAATTCTTTTATATAGCTCCTTCTACTTACGACGAAAAAGCAGCTAAAAAAGCATGGAAAGATGATTCGAAAGAGATTTTAGGAAAATTTGTTGAAGTTTTAAATTCATCAGAATTTACTTCAGAAATTTTACACGATGCAATGGCAGAATTTGTTACAGCTCAAGAAATTGGATTTGGAAAAATCGGAATGCCTTTACGTCTTAGTTTAGTTGGTGCGTTACAAGGACCAGATGTTCCTGTGATTATGGCAATTTTAGGAAAAGAGGAAACGATTGCACGTATCAACAAAGCGATTGAAGTTTTAGGATAAAATTATTTCTATCATAAATAAAAAAGCCATTTGCATTGCAAATGGCTTTTCTGTTATAAATTGATTTTAACTTCGTCTAATTGATTAAGTTCTTCTTGAGAGAATATTCGATAATTGACTTTAAATGTTTTGCCAAGCGGAACTTCTAACGAAAAACCTCCTGCGCCAATCGCATCAATTACATCTAATTCGAAATGTGCATGTTTCCAATATTCGAACAGATCTTTGTCAATCCAAAATTCAACTCCATCAATTTCTCCAATGCAAACATCTTTGTATCGAAGGTAAAATTCTCCTTTTCTGAAACATTGTGGTTGCGTTCCTTCACAGCAACCTCCCGCTTGATAAAGCATTAAATCGCCATGTTTTGCTTTTAATTCATTCAATAAATTAATTGCTTTTTCTGTTGCATCAACACGTTTCATTTTTTGAGATTTTTAATTAATTATTGATTTAGAAGAAACCTAATTTCTTTTTGCTATAAGAAACTAACATATTTTTAGTTTGACGATAATGGTCTAACATCATTTTGTGGTTCTCACGTCCGATTCCAGATTGTTTATAACCTCCGAAAGGCGCTCCAGCAGGATAACTATGATATTGATTAACCCAAACACGACCAGCCTGAATAGCGCGTGGAACTTGATACAATTGATGTGCATCACGCGTCCAAACTCCAGCTCCTAAACCATAAATTGTATCATTAGCAAGTTCAATCGCTTCTGCTTCATCTTTGAAAGTTGTTACAGCTAATACAGGTCCAAAAATCTCTTCTTGGAAAATACGCATCTTGTTATTTCCTTTAAATAATGTTGGTTTGATGTAATAACCATTTTCGATATCTCCTTGTAAATGATTAGCATCTCCACCAGTTAAAACTTCTGCACCTTCTTCTTTTCCTAATTTAATATAACTTAAAATTTTGTCATATTGAATTTGAGAAGCTTGCGCACCAATCATTGTTTCAGGATCAAGAGGATTTCCTGCTTTAATCATATTTACACGCTCTACAACTCGTGCAATAAACTTATCATAAATAGATTCTTGAATCAATAATCGAGAAGGACATGTACAAATTTCACCTTGATTAAGTGCAAATAATACTGCACCTTCAATTGCTTTGTCTAAGAAATCATCATCATGATCCATTACAGATTCGAAGAATACATTTGGCGATTTTCCACCTAATTCTAACGTAACTGGAATAATATTTTCTGTTGCATATTGCATCACGAAACGCCCTGTAGCTGTAGATCCTGTAAATGCAGCTTTCGATACTTTAGGATTTGTCACCAATGCGCGACCTAATTCTCCACCGAAACCATTTACAATGTTAACAACTCCTGGAGGTAATAAATCTCCAATTAATTCGAATAAATATAAAATCGAGATAGGAGTAGATTCAGCAGGTTTTAAAACCACACAGTTTCCAGCAGCCAAAGCAGGAGCTAATTTCCAAACCGCCATCAAAATTGGGAAGTTCCAAGGAATAATTTGCGCAACAACACCAATTGGCTCATGGATAATAATTGAAACAGTATCTTTATCTAATTCGTTGATAGAACCTTCCTCAGCACGAATAACTGAAGCAAAATATCTGAAATGATCGATAGCTAAAGGAATATCAGCATTCAACGTTTCGCGAACTGGTTTTCCGTTATCGTAGGTTTCTACAGCCGCAACATTTTGTAAATTTTCTTCGATTCGATCTGCAATTTTATTCAAAATAATGCTTCGTTGCGTTGGCGAAGTTTGACTCCAACTTTTGAAAGCTTCGTGAGCCGCATCTACCGCTTTTGCTAAATCTTCTTCCGAAGAATGAGCAGCTTTTGTAAAAACTTTTCCAGTAAGTGGCGTTACAACATCAAAGTATTTTCCGTTTGTAGGTGGCGTAAATTGACCATTGATGTAATTGTCATAATGATCTTTGAATGTAGGTACATTAACTAAGTTTCCCATTTTATTAAAATTTTTGTGAATTGAATTTTCTCTAATTTATTCAAATTTGTTCAATAATTATGTTTAGAAAAAGTTAATTCTATTTGGTATAAAATTTGTACATTTGGCATCCGTCAATTATTTATTGACAATTTACTTTATGGGGCTGACTGGTTTTGACAGCAGGGCCAATGGGTAAGTAAGCATGCAGTGATAGGTTGTGTACTCACTTTAATCAGGCACTTCAACTTTTTAACTGGCAACGAAGAGTACGCTTTAGCTGCATAATTCTGAATTTTAGTAAGAATACGCCACGTCTATACTAGGTATAGAAGCTGAATGTCCCTCAAAAGCCTTGACTTACGGCGTTTGATACAGGGACACGGGAAAGTAAGAATAGAAACCTTAGTGCATCGGATAGGTTTCGAGATTTTAGATGATAAGCGGTTGACAGAGTGTTTATTCTCAGGATATCGTCGAAAATTAATAATAAACTAAGCATGGAGAAAGCTTATTTGTTGCTTGTTTGGACGCGGGTTCGAATCCCGCCAGCTCCACACAAACAACTTTTATAAACACTAAAAGTTATTAAACCCTCTAAAATAGAGGGTTTTTTTGTGTCCATACTTTTTGGAATTATATAAAAATCGGTGAAAAATCGCTATTTCATCCCCTAATTCATCCCCTCGTATATCAGCTTGAATCCCTCTCATAGAAAGGAATTTTTAAAAAATGATATATGATAAAGACAACATTTGTATTGAAAGAGCCAAAGAGTAGTTCAGAAACGATTATTTATTTGGTCATGCGTTGGGATGGTCTACAGATGAAAATCTCAACCAAACAGAAGGTTAATCCGAAGTTTTGGAATAAAGACAGGTTGAAGGTCAAGGAAACCATTTCAGAAAAGAATCATCAAAATATAAACAAAGAATTGGTCGAAATTGAAAAAGTAGCTTATGAAATGTTTAATAGCTTTACTGATACCTTCAAAAGAAAACCAAATTCGGAAGAGTTAAAGAATTTGATTGAACAGGAATATTTTCAGAATAATCCAATGTTTAAGAAAGTCGATAAGAAAACAATTTTAGATTATTTTGATGACTACATTGAAACTATAAAATCTACAACAGCTCATACCACAGTTCAAAAGTATAAACAAGCCAAAGAAAACTTCAAAGATTTTCAGAAGGATAAGAAGCGTATTTATAATACTGAGATGATTGATTTGAAGTTTAGAAATGAATATGTAGAGTATTTAATCGAGACTAAGAGGTATGCTCCGACTACTGTTTATCGTAAAATGAAATTTTTGAGAACAGTTTTATATTTTATTGAGAATTTGGGCATCAAGGTTAATCCATTTTTGCATAATAGTAGATTTTTGACAAAGGATATCGAAGTAGATAACATTGCTTTGAGTGAAAGTGAGATAGATGAAATGGAGAAATTAAACTTATCTGATAACAAAAGATTGGAACAGGTAAGAGATTTATTTTTAGTTGCATGCTATACAGGTCAACGATTTTCAGACCTCAACAAGATAAATCAATCAAACATTATTGATGATGAGTACATAGCAATACGACAGCAGAAAACAAATGAGCAATTAACTCTTCCATTGTTGAAGGTGGTAAAAACAATTCTTGTAAAGTATAGTTATAAACTCCCGAAGATTTCTAATGTCAAGTTCAATGAGTACATCAAAGAAGTTGCTAAACTATGCGAAACACTCAATAAGCAATACAACGGAGATAATAAAAAAGTTAGATGGCAGATGATAAGTAGCCATACAGCAAGAAGAACGTTTGTAACGCTTAATTATGGAAAAGGAGTTGATTTAGATACGTTGAAACTCGGTACAGGACACAAACAAACTAAAACCCTACAAACATATATTAAGATGAACGATAAGCAGAAAGCAGATTTGTTGAGGTCGAAACTTGAACCAAAAGAGTATCCTACAATAGCAAAAGTTATTGATATTAAGAAAGCTGTAAACTTGTAATTTTTGTAAGAAGCTACTATGGTAGATTACAGGCTCAGGAGATAAAGAAGAGGTTCTATATATTAAAACAGTCCTGAGCCTTACTATAATAATATTTAAACTACTATTTTTACAATAATACAAAAGTTACAAAAAATACATAATATGGAAGAACCTACTGTTTATAATTTTCAAATTGTTACTGAAGAAGGTTATAAAGATATAGAAAGAGAGAGTTTATCTAGGAAAGTTCGTTTTAATAAAAGCTATAGTAAAGGTTTCTTACATGATTTAGAATTCCCTTTTAATGAATTTAGAATTTCTAAAAAAGCAGAATCTTTGCTTGATGAATTGTTTAAATCATATGGTTTAGTTGAGCTAAAAGGAAAGTTTTTACAATTAGGGATTCAATACCAATATAATTTTATAAAAAAGTATAATACAATTAGTACTGAAGAAGAGAAAAAGATGCTTCAAGAATTTATTGATGCTCAATCAGAATTGAAACGGCTCAAAAATATTCTTAGTGATGATTTTAATTCTACAGAAGATCTTGTAAAAATTGCTTTTACTCCAAAATCAACATCTGAAGAAGTTGTTAGAATTAGTAATTTTTTCGCATTATTTTCAATAACCCAGAATTTAAAAGAATTATTAACCGATGAATATATCGAATCCTATATGACAAAAGTAGAAATTGATAAAGTAACTCATATAATTCTAAAACATAGACTCTATTCAGAAGTTGAAAAATTGCTCTCTGAAGTAGATGAAAAAATAAAATTTATTGTAATTTTTTGTCACATCTTCCAAATTCCATGTGTTAAAGGCGTTTTTTCAAATTGTAATTTAAACGAAACTACTATCTCTTCATTTTATAATAAAAGATATTATGATGCTGTAACAAAGGCTATGAGTGGAGAGTCAAAGTAAAAATAATTAAAAAATTAGTCTCCGTTCAATTCTTCAGCTTTCGCTCTAAACTTGCAATAGAAGAAAAGATAGTCTTTTCGAAAAAAATAAAATTATAAATATGACAAAAATGTCATCAACGAACTTAATGTTCGAAAGTAAGCCATTATTAAATGGAAATTTTAGTAAGTTAGAGATAGACTCTAACGTTGATTTGAAAACAACTTCTAAAGAAGAAGTAGAAATTTCACAAGGAGAGGTAGAGGGTTCACAGGCGGAGGTAGAAACTACCACGGAAGACATTACATTTGAAATACCTGATGATGGAAAATTTCCACAGGAGGTATTTGATTTAGCTCCAGATGTGTTAAAACCTTTATTAGAAACCTTTACAGGGCGAGAGAAGGATATCGTTCTCCTCTCAAGTTTAACGCATCTTAGTGCGATTTTCCCAAAAATATTTGGCTATTATAGAGATGAGTTGTTCTTTCCAAATCTCTACTTATTTGTTATTGGGCAAGCAGCTACAGGTAAATCGAAGTTATCGATTGGAGAGAAAATTATTCAAAAAGTAAAAGAAGAAATTCTAACAAAAAATTCTAACTTCTTTATTCCAGCGAATAGCAGTAGTGCAAAACTACAAGAGAAATTGTCAAATTCGTTTTCGGATGGGAGTTATATCCATGATAACGAAGCTGATACTTTATCTTTTGTATTAAAGAAGGAGTGGGGGGACTATTCAGAGATATTACGTAAAGCATTCCAACACGAACGCATTAGTATTTCTCGTAAATCTTATCCAGAAATTATATGTGATACCCCAAGGTTAACGGTGGCTATTTCAGGAACAGAAGGGCAGTTAAAGCCCTTGATACAATCAAGGGAAAACGGTTTATTCAGCAGAATCATGTTCTACACCTATCTTGAGAAACCTGAATGGAATGATGGATCTTACGTAGGAAATCGTAGACAAGAAATTCATAATCTGAACGATTACTTATTCAAGGTGTACGAGGTTGTTAATTCTTTAGAGCGTGAATTTTATTTAAAAGAGGAACAACTCAAAGATTTTAACAATTTCTTTGAAGGTTATTTTAAAGCAGTACAAGAAATTGATGAAAATCTAGTAGATATTGTGTTGCGACAAGCAATAATGATGTATCGTTTGTTGATGATTTATACTGTTTTGGAGAATACCGATGAATTTTCTGATGTAATGGATAGATTTGAATGCTCTGATAGAGCTATTGATTTTATAAAAGTTATTCTGCCTTACTTACTAAGAAATTCTTTAGATACGGCTAGTTTATATGACAAATCAATTGATTTGAAGGCTTCTGAGTCTGAAATTTTACAATTGCTACCTCAAAATTTTAAAAGAGGAGAGGCGGTGAAAATTGTTGTTGAGAAGCTTTTGGTTAGTGTTAAGACTGTAGATAATGCATTAAAAAGGTTATTAAATAAAAAGGCATTGACTAAAATCGGTACAACTTATTCCATAGTTAATTAGAAAATAAGGAGGTTTTTTACCTCCTTATTTTTTACAAATCAAAAAACAACAACATTGGTTAACAAAGCAAATTTTGTTTTATATTTGTCTCAATAACATATCGTAAAACTAACGTGAAGCGTTAACGAAAATCTTACCTATAGGAATCTGGTACATTCAAAAATGAGGAGTAAGGTTAAGTTGATTCTCATGTCCTTTATAAATAAAGGGCGTGGGTTTCGCTTATCTATGCCTCAAGGCTTACCAGAGCCCCTATAGATAGATAAGAGTCCGAGCCTACGCCTTCTTTTCTAATCAAAATCATCTATTTAGGCTCATTAGATATTACTTTTATATGAGCACACTTTTTCTAATTTTATCCATCTACTTTTTGTATATATCCGTATTCTTTATTACAGATACAATTCGAAGATTTAATCGATTAAAAAGCGATAATGGTCATTTGAGATATGAATATAAAAATGGCGATTTGAACAATAATACTTTAATGACTTATTTGACGATTTTTAGTGAAATACTTATGTGCTTTCCTCTTGTTAGTCTTATTGGATGGAATTGGTATTTTATTGTGCCTGTTAGCTTTATTTTAAGTCGAATTATATTGCCAATTTCTTTTACACCAATTATGTTTATGTTATATCCAATAGGTCAAATATTGAGTTTAGATGGAGTTTATAAACATTATTATGCTTCGGTTGTTTTTGGAGTTATTTGTTATATAGTTCCTACCTTTTATATGATTGATGGTGAATTTATAGAGGAACTTAGTGTAGATAAAATATTATTAGCAATAATTGTGATTATTGGCTTTATTTCAGCAGTTTTTGTTTATAATAAAAGTTCATCGAAAGTTAATATGCTTGAAAAGTATGAATATTTAATTTCTAGTTTATTATCAGAACCTCGAATGGAAATATTTTCTGACGCTCCTTCTAAAACAGAAATTGGATTTTTATTATTTGGGCAACCTTTTATGAAAATTATTCTTGAAGAGAAGAATAATAAATTAATTGTTACTTGTCATACAGATAGTTTAGAGAATGGATTTATTTCTAAAGAATGGAAATTTGACACTAATAAAAACCAAAAAGAAATATATGAAGAGATTAGAGAGGGCTTATTGTCTATGGTGGCTTAAATTATAAAGAAATATAAATTTTCAATCAACAATAGTAATTAATATGAAAAATAAATTTATTTTAAATGTTTCAAGTTTTTTAGGTTTAGTTATACTATACTTAATTCCTTTATTATTTTTCTTCTCTATTTTAACTTCAGGAGAAAAATATGCACCTAATTTTTTCGATAAAAACCCTGCTATGACATTTTTATTAACCTTTGGATTATTTTATTTATCAAGAATTGTAATAAGACCGATTTATAGGTTTAAAAAATATTTAATTAGATATAATAACAATGAAATTTCAGACTTTGAATTTAATAAATATTGGCTGAAAAGTAGAAATTCTGCAATAGTAGTAAGTTTGTTAATTTTTACAATTCCATTTTTAATACCTCATTTTTATTGTTTAAAAGAATCAAGAATTGGATAAGGGGTTTTAAATGAAAATACTGTGAATAACACAATTTATATCATTATCTAAACAAAAAAGTATTATATTATAAATATAAACCTCAGCTAAAAATTAGCTGAGGTTTTTTGTATTTGTAAAAATTGTACACTTTGTAATTCTGTAATCTATGTAATAATAAAATCAATATATCTTCTATTTATATGTAAGCACAGGAGGATTAAAAAAGGTAAAATATAATTAACTAAAAATCAAAATACATATATAAAATAATAAGCTTACAAGATTTACAATGTTACAAAAAGTACAAAAACTGCAAATCCAACCGATATCTCTTTTACATCTCCTGAGCTTGAAAGCTATCTTGAAACTTAAATAGGAAACAGCGGACAAAATCTATATTAACATAACTTGTTGTTATAGTCGCCTACGGGCTATCGGGGACAAGCCCACTATAACCAAATTATGTTAAATATATTTTGGAGATTAAACCTCTTTCTTTATATCCCATTTTACAAAGTAAATGTATATGCTGAGTTCTTTTTTTATTGTGTAGAAAATTTACTTTTAATAAAATTTAAAAATGTACTGTTTCTTGCACTAGCATCAGAAACAATGGCATCAATATCCCACATAAAGATCCCAACAGGAACAGACCTTTTAGGATTTAAAGAAATAGCTACATCCTTTTCATTATAATATAGTTTACCTGAAGAATATAATTCTGTAAAATCACTTGATAAAGCCAATTCAACTTCATCATTAAATTCAATAATGCCATAATACCAAATTCTTTGCACTTTGTTATTATAATATTTCATTAAATTTCTTGCTCTTGTTTCTAGTTGATTTACAGTTTTTAAGTTTTCATAAAGATTTACACCTCGTTTTTTTAATTCCACTATTACAACGTCGAAAGGCTTTTCTTCATTTGGATTATTTGAAAAAATAAATGCAAAATCAGGTCGATCTATATCTCTAGCTATTTCTTCACCTTCAACTAAATGTTCAACAAGTTCAGACATTTCTCTATCACTCAGTGTAATTTCGTAAGTCATAAACTTATCATCAAGTAACCAAGAGTTGTTTTTATAAATGTCATTAATTAGATTATCTTTTTCAAACCTACCTTCTTTTCCTTTTGAGGCAATTAAATTATGTAATTCAGCTTCACTTTCTTTGGAAGTTGAGTTTTTAAGCTTGTCAATGGTTAATTGTCTAAATAATATATATTCAGTTAATGCTCTAGCAGAGATTTCAAGAGATTTTTCAAATTGCTCGTTTGTAAGATGATTAGCATCAAGTATTTCTTTTTGAGCTTTAAAAAATTCTTCTTGAGCATTTTTTAAAATTTCATTTCTTTTAATATAACCGATGTTTTCAATATCAAAATATCCATTTAGATGTGGGTATCTATTAATTAAATTTTCTTTGATTAACTTGTTACTTTTTTTGATTCTAGGAATTTGTTCTTCAATTAAGCTTGTTACTTTTTTTCTAAATATTCTTTGAATTTCTTTTAACTCTCCATTATTTAATGTAAGATTTTGCCTTGCTGCATCAACTTTTCCAATAAAATAATCTGAAAATAATAAGAAAATCATTTTATAACCAGTTGGGATATTTTCATTAGCAATTAATTCAATTTTAAAAGTTCGATTGTCAATTGAAATAGCAGAAATAAGGGACGTTTCTTTTGGTTCGACTTCTTCTATAGAATAATATAATTGAAATTTATCGATTAAACTTAGTGTACTATCAAGTTCTACAAATGACATTGAAGGTATTTCTTCATTTGATAAAGTCTCTTTGTAAACGTTATTATTAATAGTTGTAGAAATGTTTATATTTATAATTCTTCCTTGTATCTTATATTGAAAAAGCCTTGAATAAAACTCTTCAAGTAATCTTTTTTTTATGCCTATGGGAGTAAAATAATCTGACTTTGCAATTTTTTGAAGTGTATAATTTTTCAAAAACAATGTTGTACCATTGTTAGAATGATTAATTTTTTTTAAAATGAATTTATCACTTTCAAATTGTTGAGAGAAAGTAAACGTTCTTTTATTTGTATTTGAAAATGTACTTTCAACAAAAATTTCATCGAAGTAGCATAAATAAACTAATCTACCTAATCCTTTATGAGAACTTTCCTCAACATCAAATAGTTTAGAAAATTTACTGTATCTATCATCGTCAAATCCCAAACCATTGTCAGAAATTTTTAATTCTAAAGTTTCCGGTCTATTAGGTGCTTCTAAAGATAATTCAATATTTACTTCTGTAGCATCAGCGTCTAATGAATTGCTAACGGCTTCAAAATAAACCATTTCAAGAGATGAGTTGCTAAAAAACATTTTTACTGCTTGACCTAGCTTTACTTTCATATTACACTAAATGTATTAGTTATTAATTGTAAAAATAAGTTATTTATTAGTTTATATTATTAGAAATAATTAAATATAAATGAATTTACATAAATTGAAACTAATTTATTTTTAATCAGTTATTTAACTGTTTGTTTAGTTGATTTTTATATGAATCTAACGATTATTTATTAAGAAAATTTCTTAATTCACTTATATAGAAATTTATAGCTTTAATGTTTTGTTCTTTCTGTAGATACTCTTTATTGATTCCTAATTCATCAGTATATTCAAGTACAAAATGAAGAGTAGTTTCAATGTTATTTATAACTATGATTAATGAGTCGCCTATATTATTTATGAATACTTCAAACAATTCTTCTTTATCATTTTCTTCAATATTACCTTTTTTTAAAATTGAAGAAAGTGCGTTCAAACAGTTATAAGTTGTTATGATAAAGGGAGCTAAATCTGATGAACATTGTAATAGTATTTGATAATTATGATTAATATCTTTTTTTTGTTTTACAGCCTCTTTTAATTGATCTTCCCTATTTTCTTTGTAGTTATAAATATTAATTAATTTTTTTTCAAGAAAAAAAATTGCGCTACTTCCTGAAGGAGCCTGATGCATATTAGATAAATGTATGTTTTCAATTGATTTTTCGAATTTAGAAAGTTGAGAATACACTAAATTTGTAATTCTATTGTGTGAATACTCATATCTTGAAGCTATCATTTCATCTCTTTGTAATTTCATTTCAGATTGTTGCATTATTAAAGACACAATAATACCACAAAGAGCTATACCAGAAAAAATTGAGTTTAAAGCGCCAAAGCTATCTCCAAAAGTACCCTTATCCGTACTTTCTTCAAAAAATACTGATAATATAAATGGATATGTTATTGTTAATATTAAAAATATTATTGATATTTTAATAAATAATGAGATATAATTTTTCATATATAGAAATATTAATGGTTTATATCTTAATATAGAATATATTAGGATATAATTAATAAGAGTCAAACATTTTAAATAAAATGTTATTAATCTCTCTTTAATAACGTTTTATAACTTTCAATTTTAACCCAATATATTATCCATAAAATAAACGCAATTAAACCAAATAAAATACCTGCAATTGGAATAACAGTAAGTATTTGAAGAATACAATATGCTATCCCTAAAGCGAATGTAGGTTTTACTTCATTGTTACCTATATTTTTTTTATTTAATTCATCTCCTAAGGAAATAGAAATTTTATTAATTACAATCATTTGCCAGATTATTCCAAAAAGTGGTATTAAAATTAACCAAACGTCATTTGGATTAATTTTTCTATTTTCAAGAGAAATCTCTTTAATAGTATTTTGTAAAGTCTTTAGAAATAATATATAAGGTATTGTAATAACACCCATTAAAATTATTAGTATAATCCATTCTTTTCCTCCAAGTCCCATATTAAATATTTTTTTGCAATATAGTAATTATGTAAATATTTATTTACATATTGTAATCTTCCCTAAAAACCGGACCGTTTAAAAATATAGTTTATTAACTTAGGGATAATTATGAAACAGAGCAATTTTACAGAAGTTCAGATCGTCAAGATCTTATCAGAACAAAATCAAGGCAAAACAGTCAATGAAATTTGTCGTGAACATGGAATAAGTCAACCCACTTTTTATAAATGGAAGAGTAAATATGGCGGAATGGAAGCCCATCAATTAGCTCAATTAAAAGAACTAGAGAAGCAATTGTCCCAATATAAAAAAATTGTAGCAGAGCTTACTTTGGAAAACGTAGTTTTAAAAGATGTTATCGAAAAAAAGCTATAACGCCTTGTGAAAAACGAGAGTTGGTGTTGTATTCAAAAGAAAAACATCAGCTAAGTTCTCGCAGGGCTTGTCGTCTATTTAGCTTAAGAACATCCGTTTTTTATTATCAAAAAGTACGTAAAGATGAGGATGATAAAATACGTTTTCAATTGATAGCGCTATCCAACGAGCATCAAACTTGGGGCTTTTGGATGATGCATCATCGTTTACGAAATTTAGGATTTACTTGGAACCATAAACGAGTTTATCGAATTTATACTTCGATGAAACTTAACCTACGTAATAAACGTAAAAAAAGACTTCCTGCAAGGATTAAAGAGCCGCTTTTACGTCCGATTTATCCAAATGTAACGTGGAGTATGGATTTCATGCATGATAGTTTAGAAAACGGAAAAAGCGTGAGAAGTTTGAATATTATAGACGATTTTAATCGAGAAATTTTGAGTATTTGTATCGACACAAGCTTACCTTCAGCTAAAGTAATTTCTGAACTTGAAAAACTAATCGAATGGCGAGGGAAACCTGAGAAAATTAGAGTAGATAATGGTCCAGAATTTATTGCTGAAAAACTAAAACTATTTTGTCAAAAAAAAGCCATTGAATTATATTATATTCAACCTGGGAAACCTACGCAAAATTCGTTGATTGAAAGATTTAATAGAACTTTTAGAACAGATTTTTTAAATGCTTATTTATTTGAAAATATCAAAGAAATGAAAAATTATACAGAAATTTGGATGTGGATGTATAACAATGAAAGACCACACAGTTCTTTACAATATCTTTCTCCTAGAAATTTTTTATTGAAATATGGTAAGGTCAAAAATCCTAATGATTTTCCTACATTTCAAATTAATCAAAATAATAATACAATAATATTAAATAAAAACTATACTTTTAAATGTTCCTAACAAGGGGAAGATTACAATATCATAAATCAAAATTTTAGTATTAGATATTTGATTTTCTACCTTTCCTGTGATTCTAAATATTTGAGAAGGTATTGATTAAAATATCTCTTTCTACAATTACAAACTTTACAATTTCTACAAAAATTTTTTTTATAAAATTTTCGAACACGTAAACTACCCTCGAATAACCCCCGCCTATTTTTGGAAGATTTGGAATCCCCCGCACCACTTTTTAATAGAATGGTTTTTTCTGGTGGATTCATTCATCCTCCTGTGATTCTAAATTAATGTTTAACAAACGTAGAGGTAAACAAACTTGCTTGTTTTTGATACTAAATCATCAACAAAATTTATCTCTACTCTAAAATCTTATAGCCAAAAATGAAGGTGTCAGAAATTAAAATCTCATATATGAATGAAGTTGATGAGAAAATCAAAGTAATGGGAAGTAGTGAAGTTTATCAAGTTCTTAAAGCGAATTGGGATTTGGATACAATTGAACTTCAAGAAGAGTTCAAAATATTATTACTAAATCAGGGTAATCAAGTTTTAGGAATTAAAAGCATGTTTAAGGGAGGAATTAACACTTGTAGCATAGATGTAAGGTTAATTATGGGAATGGCATTAAAAGCTAACGCATCTGCTCTTGTAATAACTCACAACCATCCAAGTGGGAACTTAAATGCGAGTGAATCAGATAAGCGAATAACTTCTAAAATCAAAGAGTGTTGCGAGTTATTTGATATTCGATTGTTAGACCATATTATTATGGCTAAAAATTCTTACCTTAGTTTTGCAGACGAAGGAATTCTTTGATTTAAATAAATATACGAGTAGGGTTGAAGATGGTTAGTGGAAATCATCCCCGATTTCATCCCCTTTAGAAGGTTTTTAGAGCTAAGAGATTGATATTTAACACATGTCCTTAATCCCGCCAGCTCCACAAATCTCCTTTAAAAAGTTTTAAAGGAGGTTTTTTTATTAAGAAAACTAAGGTTCCCAAATAATACGTGTCATCACATCAAGGTTGGTTCCTGTATGTTTGGTGATAGAAACTCCAGTAACCAAACCAATCATTAAATTGTGTTGAATAGCCAATCTAATTTGAGGTCTTAAAGTATAATGAAATCCATCGCGGTCAATATCCATATTATTTTCAAGTCCAATAAAGTTTTTCGAATTTGGTAAAACATACATCATACTTGCATTTATAGTTGCTCCAACATCTACTTTTTGCTCTTTATAATGATGTTCAAAAATAGGACCTGTATAGATTAACGTGTTGAAATTTTTAAAATTCTTTGCTCCAATAAAAACAGGATTCATTTTCATACCCGTAAATACAGAACCTTGATGTCCTAATTCTTTAAAATTATTAAACTCAAATTCATGAACATAAGCTACAGCCAAAGACATTTTTTGTTTTTCATTTACTAAAAAAGTATATTGAGTTGCTAATTTTAAACCTTCAATTTTATTGTTCGGAACATAAATAGAGCCATCGTTATTATCGCTTTTGTGATTAAAAGAAAAAGGTACTTCAACCTCCAATCCCAAACGATCTGCAACAGCCCATTCATACTCAATAAAACCATTATATTCATTATATCCTTTTTTTGAGGTCACTCCAAATCCTACATTTATCTCAGCTTCTCCTTTTCGTGCGCCCAAATCACGCATCAAATCTGTATAGAGAGGTTCTGCATGTTCAACTTTAGGTTTTAATGTTTTTTGTTGAGGTTGAATGGTGATAATTGAATCATTTTTCGTCTGAGCTATCGTAGTAATTGTTAAGAAAGTGCTTGTAATTATTGTTAAGAAAAATTTCATTTGTTTATTATTTTGAGACAAAGGACAAAGAAGATTTAGGAAGAAATTAGGAATTGAAGTTTTACCCCTTTAAAAATCTAACCTATTAAATTTTGAAGTTTTTTGATACTTATCATTTTAAGAATAATAAAAACTATCTTATCTTAGTCGATGAATTAACACCACATTTAAGACAATCAAACAATTATGAGTTCCTACGAATATTATAACTTTCCGATACAGTTGATAAACGGTTTTTTAGATGATTCTAAAAAAGTTTTGATTGATATTTCACATTATTGTATTTATAGAGTTTTTATAGATAATTTCGAAAAATATTCGGGTTCTTTTACAGGTTATCAGAAGGCTTGTGATGATTTTGGAATCGAATTTAAAAATGTTGCAGCAGCTTATCAAAATGGTAAAGATTTGTATGAAGCAACAATAGATAAAAGTCCGATGGTTGGAATGACTTCTGAAATGTATTGGGATTATATGACCAATGAAAAATCTGAATTTGAAAAGGTTTTACTGCTTGGGGATCTTGCTTTTAAAAGCATTTTAGGTGCAAAATCATATATAAAATTGGATAATAAATATTGGTTTAGCCGAATGAATGGTTCTGTAAAATCAATTGCGAAAGAAGAAATTTCTCCAAAACTTCAACGTTATTTGAACGAATATCAAACCAAAAAGATTAAGAATCAATTAATTGCTGGTTGGGGATTAGCTTCATATTCAAGATATAATCGCGGATTTTATGTGAGTTATAAAATGACATTAGATGATTTGGCTTATCATGCAGAAAAGATTAGAAAATCTACACAAGATAAAAAGATCAAAAATGATGTAAAATCAGCTCACGAAAAAGCATTAGAGAGATTGGAGAAGGAAGGTCAATAGTGTATATATTTTATAGAACAAAAAACCTGAAGATTAACTTCAGGTTTTTATTTTATTTACGTTTAAAAAGGTTTTTAAAAAATCCACCTTTATTATGGTTTTCTCCATAACCATAGCCATAACCATAGCCATAACCTTTTGTAAAGTCAACATCATTAATAACCATAGCCATATTCTTAAGTCTATTTTCTCTATATAAATCTCTTGGAATTGCTAGCATACGTTTATCTAAGTAGTTGGCACGAACTACGTACATTGTAATATCTGCATCGTCTGAAATTAATAGTGTATCAGTTACTAAACTTACAGGAGCTGTATCAACTATTACATAATCATAATGTTCCTTTCCATATTTAATAATATCATCAAATCGTCCATTCATTAATAATTCGGATGGATTAGGTGCTATTTGACCTGAATAAATAACATCGAATTTATAATGTGCAGGTTTTTTTATGATAATATCATCAATATTAACATCATTAGAAATTAAATATTCAGTTACACCATATTTATGTATATATTGATCAGAAATACCTAAATAATCTAATACTTTTGGACTTCGAATATCAGCTCCGATTAACAATACTGATTTTCCAGACATTGTTAAAATCTGAGTTAAGTTAGTTGATATAAATGATTTTCCTTCTCCACTAGTTGTAGATGTAATATAAATACATTGAGGATCTGTTGAGTTCTTTAATAAGAAATTTACATTTGTTCTTAAGATTCGGAAAGCTTCAGCAGCACTTGAGTTATCATTATTTTCTAATATAGAAATATTACTTTTCGGTACTTGTCCTGCGATAGGTGCTCCTACGGCATTTTCTACATCTTCTTTTGAATTAACTGTATTATTTAATAATTTGTATATATAAATTATTATAAAAGGTATTATAAGACCTACAATAAGCGCTCCTAAAAATATAATACTTTTTTTAGGGGAAACAGGTTCTTTTATACCATAAGCATAATCAATTACTTTAATATTTTCTGGTGTTGCAGCAGCTTTTATTTCATTTTCTTCTCTTTTCTGAAGTAAGAATAAATATAAAGCCTCTACAATTTGTTGTTGGCGAGATATATCTCTAAAACCACGCTCTTGACTAGGTACTTTTTTAATTTTTCCAGCAATTTGATTTTGCTTTCCTTGTATTGTATTTAAAATAGTTTGTGTGTTATTTCTATATAATTTTAAACTATTCTTCAGGTTTCTTTTTACATCATTTATTTGCTCTTGTAATTTAATAACATTTGGATGTTCATTTGTTACAGATTTTAACATATCTTCTTTAGCTAGGACTAGTTCGTTGTATGAAGATATTTCTGATGAAATAGATTTATCTTCTAAACCAATATTTGAAGGAAGTAAATCTGTACGAGACGTATTAAGAGCTCCATTCATATATTCAACTAATTGTAGTTGTGTAGAAGCATCTAATAATTTCTTTTCATTATCAGCAGCACTCTCTAAAAAAATATTTGCTTCAGAGGTAACATCTGTAATATTATTACTTTGTTTATATTGTTCTAATTGTTTGTCAACACCATCTAAATCGCCACTAACAATAGCTAACCTTGAATCAATAAACTTAGATGTAGCTTCAGTTAATTTATGGTTATCGCCTACAATATCTTTGTTGTAATTAATAATTAAATCATTAATTACTTTTTTAGAAATCTCAGGAACAGGACCTACTAATGAGAAGTTAATAATTTTAGAACTTTTTTCACTGTTAGGATCTATAGCAAGTTTCTTTTGGTAATTATCTACAGTCTTATCAATAGAATTTAAAACAATCAGATATTCATTATCAATTGATTTAGCTAAGTTTTTATTAGGACTGATAACAAAACTTCCAATCTTATCATTTATTTTTTGTCCAAAAGAATATTCCTTTTCTGTAGAAGTTGTTTTGTTTGTTAAAATAAATTTTGTTGTAGATTTTATTTGAACAATAAATTTAGCTTCTAAATCTTCATTGGTTTTATCAGCTTCGTTTAGAAAAATAATTTTAATAGGAGATTTCTCTTGAGTTAATTCAACTTCAGCTACACGACCTTTACTAAAATATTGAATATTTAAATTATTTTCTTCTACAACCTTAGTAATTAGTCGTTTTGATTTTAAAACATCAATTTGATCACCAACTTCAGCATTTGTTGAAAATCCCCCTCCAAGCATAGCTTGATCCATTAAACCAGCTAATTCACCTGTTGCAGATTCTTTCTCATTTAATAATATTTTAGCTGAAACTTGATATTGTTTCTGAGTATATTTAACATATAAAAAGGCTAAGGTTAAAGAAATAATAACTCCAAATACAAACCATTTCCAGTAATAAAGATATTGTTCTAAAATTTGCCTGATATTAATCGTTTCTTCAGACTCATCGAAGTATTGGTCTTCTAGGTTATTTTTATTTGTACTCATTTTTATTTAGAAATAACAGCAATTACAGATATTATAACACCAGCAACAGATATCCATAATGAATAGTTTGGTGTAAATTTAGATGATGAAATTTTAGCATTATTTGGTTCTACATAAATAACATCATTTTGGGCTAAATAATAAACAGGAGAGTTTAGTATTTCTTTGGATGTTAAATCGACGTTATATGTTTGTTTTTGTCCATTTTGTTCACGAATAACCATAATATTATTTCTAACACCATTAATAGTTAAATCACCAGCCATACCTAAAGCATCAAGTATACTTACTCTTTCGCTTGGAATTGTAAAATTACCAGGTTTAGCAACTTCTCCTAAAACGCTAATTCTAAAATTTGTAAAATTAATATTTACCCCAGGATTAACGATATATTTTGAGATTTTTGCTTTTAATTCATTTTCAGCTTCTGTTCTAGTTAATCCACCTACTTTCACATTACCAATTAACGGATAGTTGATATAACCATTTTCATCAACAGTATAAACCTTCGCATAAGGATTATTTTGCACCCCAGAATTTACTTGATAAACACTTTGTTGATTAAAAGGTTCTGTAGCTTTTATATCAGCAGCACTTACACTGATTGCTAGCATATCAGAAGATTGAATTTTAGGAATATATTCTTCGTATTTCGTAGTAGATTGTTGATCTCCTTGAAAGTAGACTAATTCTTTTTTTGATGCACAAGAAGAAATAGTGAGTATAACTATTACAATTAAAAGATTAAAAATTTTATTTTTCATAAATTAAGTTATCAAGTTTTTCAAATTCTGAGTTTTGAGATTTAAATTCTGGTACAATCTCTTTTATTTTAGCCACTAAATGCATGACTTGCTCATGTTTTTCTATGGTTGAAGACATTAAGCATAGTTCTTCAATTAGTTTTTTATTGTCTTGACATTTGTTTGTATTAACTTTTGCTATCATTATTTTTTCATGATGGGTCTTTACTGTATTTTCATCATTAGCCAATAACTCTTCATAGATTTTTTCACCTGGACGCAAACCTACAATTTTTATATCAATTTCTTCAGGATATTTAAAGCCACTTAATCTAATCATCCTTTTAGCAAGATCAATAATTTTCATTGATTCGCCCATGTCGAATACAAAAATCTCACCACCTTTTCCCATAATAGCCGCTTCTAATACTAATTGGCAGGCCTCTGGAATAGTCATGAAAAAACGTGTAATATCGGGATGTGTTACTGTCAAAGGACCTCCGTTTTCTAATTGACGTTTGAATAAAGGTATTACAGAACCATTAGATCCTAAGACATTGCCAAATCGAGTAACAATATAATTTGTTTTAGATTTTTCATTTGTACAATTTACATAAATTTCTGCCACACGTTTGGTTGCTCCCATCACGTTAGTCGGATTAACCGCTTTATCTGTTGAAACCATAACAAATTTTTCGGCACCAAATTCATTCGCTAAATCAGCAATAATTTTTGTTCCATAAATATTTGTATTAATTGCTTCATATGGAAATCTTTCCATTAAAGGAACATGTTTATATGCAGCTGCATGAAAAATAATTTGCGGATGATATTTATCAAAAAGGCTTAACATTCGTTTTCGATCTCTTACACTCGAAACGATATAATCTATTCTATTTTGTTTTTCTTCAGAAATTTCATTTTTTAAAGACTGTTGAACATCATATAGAGCCGATTCTGCCTGATCAATCAAAATTAGTTGAGCAAAATCCATCATAGCAAGTTGCCTTGAAATTTCACTTCCTATAGAACCTGCAGCACCAGTAACAAGTATTACCTTACCTTGTACATTTTCATTAATAATAGGGTTTTTCAACTTAATTGATTCACGACCTAATAAATCTTCAATTTTTAATTGTTTGATTTGAGCAGGCTTGTATGTACCATCAATCCAATTAGAAATAGGTGGAATTATTTTTATGTTTACATTCAAATCTTCTAATGATTTGGATAGATTTAATAATTGATTCGTTTTAATATTTTGAATAGAAATAATAATTTCTGAAATATCATTTCGTTCAATGAATTTATTATCAATATCATTTATAGAATAAATTTTAACACCATCTATAAATGTTCCAATTTTAGAAGGTTTATCATCAATAAAACCTACAACTTTATAATTAAACTGAGTATCATTTTGTAAAATATCTCGAGTAATTAATCCTGAATCTCCTGCACCGTAAATTAATATTTTTTGTTGTTCCTTATTTTTTGAGAAAAAATAATTATAAATCCATTTATAATATAATCTGGCAATAACCATTATTACTGTTGAAATAAATAAATGGACAAAGATAACAGAGTAAGACATTCTGAAAACATATGAAACAGGAGTGTTCTCCGAAAGATTAGATTCAATGAATTGTCTATAGATAAAAGAGATGAAGAAAAGAATCAGAAAAGCCGTAGTATTAGATACAAATACATTTTCAGCATCTTTTAACCCCGTTTTTTTTACAATTCCCTTATATGTTTTGAAGTATAGGAAACATAGAGTATATGCTGCTACAACAAATGGTAATTTAAATAATAATTTTTCTAAACTAAAAGAATTTAGAAAACTATTAAGTATAAAATTGGTTATTACATAGCTAAAGAAAACAATAAGTATGTCTATCACTAATACTACCCACCTAGGAGTAATAAAGTGTTGATTAAAAGGACTCAATGTTATAGTAATTTAAGTGATGGTAAAGATAAAAAAAAAATCAGGAATAGACAGCCTGCAATAGGAAAAATCTACCCCTGATTATATTTAATTTAAGAAAAATTATTTTACTCTGAAAACAACTCTTCTTGCTAATTGATGAGAAGAAACTTGAGAGTTTTTGAACTCTTTATCTTCACCTTCACCAATAGTAGTTAATTGAGAAGCATTAGCTCCTTGGTTAACTAAAATTGCTTTAACATTTTCTGCTCTTCTACGAGATAAATCTTTATTGAAAGCATCACTTCCTACTGGATCAGCAAAACCTAAAATTTCAATTTGAGCATTTGGTTTAGCTTTTAAATATTCAGATACAAATTTAATACCTCCAACTGATTGTTGATATGGTTTATCAGAATTATAATCGAAATAAACGTTAATAATACCTGAGTTGATCATTTGCTCTAAGAAATCAGCATCGTTAACGATTGTAGTATTTCCACCAGCATTTTGTTTGATGTACTCTTCAATATTATCTGGAATACCATTTCCATTGTGATCAATTGTAACACCTTTAGTATCAACAACTGCACCTGGAGCTGAATCTGCTTCTTGGTCTAAGTAATCAGCAACACCATCACCGTCAGTATCTTTTAACATTTGTTCGATATTAGATATACGATTTTCTAAGTCAGAACGAGTTGGTTCGTAAACCCAGTCAGCGTGTTTTTCATTTTTACCTAAATAAAATGTTAAACCTAATGTTGCGTTCCATAAAGAACCATCAAACCCTCTTCTTGCAGAAGCATCAGAAGACTGTCCGTCCCATGTAGTGTTTTGACGAATAGTTTTAGTATAAGATAAATCTCCTGTTAAAACAAGTCTATTTGTCAATTTAACTTGTGGAGTTAAACCTAATGAAACTAATCCCATTTCGTCGTTATCATCTAATAAGCCAGATGAATCTCCCTTAGTAGCATCATTGTTCATAAAACCATAACCAACACCACCATGAGCTAATAACCCAAACGTGTTTGTCCAAGTTTCAAAATTCATCATTCGTCCTAAATTAGCAACTCCTGATAAATCAACACGGTAGAAATTTGATCTAAAGTGTTCAGAACCTTCTCCTTCTTTCAAACGATCGTATCCACCAGATAATTTTAAACCGAATTTGTTGTTAAACATATAACGAACTCCAAAATTTGCGTTGTAAAAACTTGGTGTTTCATTATAGTATCCATCTGTAAATGGACTAATCGCTTTATTAGCTCCAGCTTGAGCTTCTATAGACCACTTGTTGTAATCGTTGTTAACTGTTTCAGTTACTTCTTGCGCTTGAGCAAAAATCCCTAATCCAATTACACTTAATAGGTATGAAATCTTTTTCATGAGGATATATTTAATTACAAAATTATATAAATACTTAATAACGAATGAATAATTTACAGAAAAAAAACAATAAGTAATTAAAGTCATATTTTCTGAAATTATTAAACATGTTAAAAAATTAACACAATAACTGTGCCGAAATTAATTTTCATTTTTCTTGTACCATGTTTGAATCATTTAAATTATTTTTGCATAAATATTTCCCAAAACAAACAATGGAACAATCAGCATTTCTTTTTTCGACCAGAGGATCATTAGAATTAGCACAAAAAATTGCCGATCAATATGGTCAAGAACTTGGTAAATCTAAAATTGTAGAATTTAGCGACGGAGAATTTGTACCCGCTTTTGAACAGCCAATTCGCGGAGCTCGCGTTTTCTTAATCGGTTCTACAATGCAACCAACAGACAATTTAATGGAATTACTTTTAATGTGTGATGCAGCAAAACGCGCATCTGCTAAAAGTATTACAGTTGTTATTCCTTATTTTGGTTTTGCTCGTCAAGATCGTAAGGATGCACCACGTGTACCAATTGGAGCAAAATTAGTTGCAAAAATGTTAATGACAGCTGGAGCAACTCGTGTAATGACTATGGATTTACACGCTGATCAAATTCAAGGATTTTTTGAAGTTCCTGTTGATCATTTATTTGCTTCAACAATTTTTGTTGAATACATTAAAGGTTTAGGTTTAGATAATATTTGTATTGCTTCTCCAGATATGGGAGGTGCTAAACGTGCAAATACTTATGCTAAATATCTTAATGCAGATATCGTAATTTGTCATAAAGAACGTAAAGTTGCTAATCAAGTTGATAGCATGATGTTAATCGGTGAGGTAGAAGGTAAAAATGTTATTTTAGTGGATGACATGATTGATACAGCGGGTACACTTGCTAAAGCGGCTGAATTGATTATGGAAAAAGGAGCAAAATCTGTTCGTGCAATTGCAACGCACGGAGTTTTATCTGGACCAGCTTATGAGCGTCTTGATAACTCTCTATTAACGGAAATTGCTATAACTGATAGTATTCCATTAAAAAATACTTCCGTATCTAAAATAAAAGTATTATCTTGCGCTCCGCTTTTTGCTGATGTTATGCATTTAGTACATAGCAACAAATCTATTAGTCAACGTTTTGTTATCTAGTGGTTTAACTAAATATTAAATTATTTTTATTATATACATATTATTATGAAGTCAATTACAATTCAAGGTGTAAAAAGAGAAGACTTAGGTAAAGTGGCTACACGTAACCTACGTAATGCTGAACAAGTACCTTGTGTGGTTTACGGTTCTGGAGAGCCTATCCACTTTTCAGCTGATGAAAAAGCATTCAAATCATTAGTTTACACTCCAGATGCTCATACAGCAACTATCGAGTTAGCTGATGGAGCTAAAATTCAAGCAATTTTACAAGACATCCAATTTCACCCAGTAACGGATAAAATCTTACACGTAGATTTTTACCAATTAAACGAGGACAAACCAGTAACTATGGAAGTTCCAGTTCGTTTAGTAGGACGTGCTCGTGGTTTAGTAGCTGGTGGGGTTTTACGTTTCAATATGCGTAAATTAAAAGTTCGTGCTATTCCAGCAAACTTACCAGACGAAATCGAAATCGATATCACTCCAATGAGAATTGGTCACAAAATGTATGTAGAAACATTGAAAAATGATAACTACACATTCGCTCATCCAGATAACGCAGTAGTAGTAGCTATTCGTACTTCTCGTAACGCAGTTAAGGATGCTGATCAAGACGAAGACGAAGATTAAGAAATTTTCTTTTCAGATAATATTAAACCACTCATTTTTGAGTGGTTTTTTTATTTTTAAAAATTTAATAAGATAAATTTGTCCGATTTAAAATTAGTTGTATATTTGCTTCATAATTTATAATGAATAAAAGAAATTAATGTTTTCTAAAGCGTGCGAATATGGAATTAAGGCTTGTGTGTTTATTGCACAAGAATCTGTAGAAGGAAAGAGAGTCAATTTAAAACAAATTGCAAATTCTATTAATTCTCCAGAAGCTTACACAGCCAAAATTCTTCAACAATTAGTTAAAGCAAATGTGATTTCATCTGTCAAAGGAAAAATGGGAGGTTTCCAAATGGATGCAGCGCATTTAGAAGATATCAAATTAGTGAATATCATCAAAGCGATTGACGGAGATGGTCTTTATCATAGTTGCATTTTAGGTTTAGTAGAATGCGATACTAACAAACCTTGTGCTTTACATAGCCGTGTTTTTGCAATTCGTAATGATTTGCGAGGTATGCTAGAAAAGACATCGATGTTTAATTTGATTGATGATCTAGAGAAAGGAATTGCTTTTCTTAAGCATTAAAAAAATTTGATTAAAAATAAGATAAAAATATCCGATTATCCGAATTGAAAAATTATAACAATGAACCTATTAATAGAACTTCCTCAAACAACTGCTTCTCAGATGAGTTATACTGTAACAGTAAATCTAAATGAAGCGTGCGAAAGGCATCATAAAACATTATTTTTTTGTTGGAATATTCGTGCTGGAATAGATAAAGGAGTCGATATTCAACGAATTGTTGATTATGTAAATTGGTATGGGGAAAAAGTATTATTCAAAAAATTTGAGATAGAAGAAAATTACTTGTTTTCGCTTTTAGATGAAGATCATTACTTGGTAAAAAGAGCATTGAAAGAACATAGACGTTTGAGACGCTTATTCAAAATAGATGCAAAAAATCCGATGAAAAGTTTGATTTATATCGAAGAAGAATTGGATTTGCACATCAGATTTGAGGAGAAACAAATGTTTCCTGAATTTGAGAAAAATGCAACACAAAAAAAGTTAAAAGTAATTAAAGAACAATTTAATTCACTTTTAACTAACACAGATTGGAAAGATCAATTTTGGTTATAGGATCTTTCATAACCATAAATTTTTACTTATAATTTTTTAGATGATTTTTGAAAAAGAAAAGCTCGATTTTGCAGGTCGAGCTTTTTGCTTTTTTATGTGTTAAGGAAATTATTTCTTAATCTTAATTTCAAATATTTTATCCCAGTTTTTACCTGTTAATAACATATTTCCGTTGTCTTTGAAAGCGATTCCGTTCAATTCTTGTGCTTGCGGATTTCCTTGTTTTCCTTTCAATTCAGCGAAGTTAAACTCTACTTTTACAGCGCCAGTTTGCGGATCAATTACCACAATATTACTGTTATCTGCATGTCCAGATTTTAGGTAAACATTTGCATAAATTAAACCATCGTGGTATTCAATTTCATTCAAATAACTATATGGTTGTTGACTGTCAAAAGCTTGAACAGTTCTTAGATAATTAAAGTTTTCATCAAAGAAATGAATACGTTGAGAACCTTCTGTTATGGCCAATTCTTTTCCAATTGTTGTAATTCCCCAACCTTCGATAATTTGAGCTGGCATATCAAATTTTTCAACTTGATTAAAGTTTAAATCATATTTATAAATCACACGATCTTGCCATGTTAATTGATAAATAAAACCATTCAGTTCTGTAATTCCTTCTCCAAAAACATCGTCTTTGATTTGATATAATTTTGTAGGTTCAGTTGCCCCCAATTTATATTCAATCAAACGTGTTTTTCCTCCGCGAAGTCCAGTTCCTTCGAAAATATTTCCGTTTTTGAAATAAAAACCTTGCGTAAAATAATCTGGATTATGTGGATAAGTTCCTACAATTTCATAATTCCATTGCGCAGCCGGCTCATTTGCATAAACCACAAACGTAAAATCGCGCGAATTTGTTTCTTCTTCTCCTTTGAAGAATTTCAAATTAACCGTATGATTTCCTAATCCAATTGTTTTTCCGTCAATCGTAAAATCAGCAGGAACTTCTTGTCCATCCACCGAAACAACAACTTTCGTAATTCCATCTAAATTAGTTAAAGGAATATCGATTTTGTCGCCAATTTTGTATTTATTTTGTTCAATTTTCGAAACAATTTCAGTGATTGCAGTATTGTTTTTTCCTGTAGAATCTTTACAAGAAAATAACACTGAAGAGAAAACTGTTGCACAAACTGAGGCAGCGATTAAATATTTTTTCATTTGATGTGTTTTATGTTTTATGAATTACGTTGCTAATTCTACTACAAATATATTTTATTTTGTTCGATTCGGATTATTTTTTACAAAGGCATCCCAACTCGAATAAGAATTTGAGGTTCCAGTTGTTTTACCCGAATTTAGATAATGACAAACCGCAACGGCAAGACCATCTGTGGCATCCAAACGTTTCGGAATTTCTTTCAATCCAAGTAAATGCTGTAACATTCCCGCAACTTGTTCTTTTGATGCATTTCCGTTTCCAGTAATCGCCATCTTAATTTTTTTTGGCGCATATTCTACAACAGGCATATCGCGATGCAGGCAAGCCGCAATACAAACACCTTGTGCACGTCCAAGTTTTAACATAGACTGAACATTAACGCCAAAAAACTGCGCTTCAATGGCTAATTCATCAGGATGATATTGATCGATAATGGCTAAAGTTTTTTCGAAAATCTTTTTCAATTTCGTTTGTTGATTCGGAAGTTTATGCAACAACAATTCGTCTAAAGTAATCAACTTTATTTTGTTGTTTTTGACTTCAATCAAACCAAAACCCATCACCATTGTTCCAGGATCAATCCCTAAAATAATTTTTTCCATCGTTGCGAAGGTATTAAGATATTCTGAAAATTAAGCCGAATTTCGACTCGCATTAATATTTCCGAATAACGAACGCATCACAATTTGCTCATAGATTGACTTGAACTCACTTTCATGATGAATTTTGTTCAACGCGAATTGTTGAATCGTTAATAATGGTAACACAATTTTTTCGCGCATTTGTACCGAAGATTTGTTCAATGGTTCGTCTTGCATCAATTCTGTGTAACCCGAAATTTCTAAACATAATGCTTTTGATAATTCAAATTCATCATGCAAAATATTCCAAAATTCACCATATTCAGGATCATCTTTCATGTAAGAAGTTAACGGAAAATAAGTTTTTTCCATCGACATCATACTATTTTGAATCAATGTTTTGAAGAAGCTCGAATTTTTGAATAAATCTTTTACATCTTCTAAATGACCTTGTTTTTTCAATTCATTTATAGCCGTTCCAACACCAAAATACCCCGGAACATTTTGTTTTAATTGACTCCAAGAACCCACAAATGGAATAGCACGCAAATCATCGAACTCTAATTTTTTATCACCACCTCGTTTACTCGGACGGCTTCCGATATTCGTTTTTCCATAATAGTTAAGCGTACTCATATTTTCTAAATAAGGTAAAAATGAAGGATGCGCTTTCAAATCTTCGTATTTCTGATAACTAATTGTGGCTAATTTATCAATCAATACACGTTCATCAGGTGAAATCTGACTTGTGCTTGTCGAGAAAACATCCGAAATAATACCAGCTGTGTACAATTGTTCAAAATTATATTTTGCCTGCGGCATTGTTCCATAATTCGACGTAATTGTTTGCCCTTGAATCGTAATTTGAATTTCGTGATTCGCAATTGTTTTCCCTTGAGAAGCGTAAAATTCGTGCGTTTTTCCACCGCCACGCGCAGGAGGTCCACCACGACCATCAAAGAAAATAACTTCGATTTGATTTTTATCCGAAACATTCGAAAGGATTTCTTTGGTACGATAAATTTCCCAATTCGCTTTGATGTAACCGCCATCTTTTGTTCCGTCCGAAAAGCCTAACATAATCGATTGACGTTGTTTTCTACGTTCTAAATGTTGCGCATAAATAGGTAAATTATACAATTTATTCATTGTATTTTCAGCACCATCTAAGCCTCTAATCGTCTCGAAAAGTGGCATAATATCAAACTTAATTTCATCGTCTTTATAGCCGCAAAATTTGAATAAAGCATAAACATTTAAGACATCGAAAATGGTTTCAGAATTTGAAATAATGTATCGGTTAACACCTAATTCACCATTTCGTTGCTGAATTGTTTTTAATTGATAAACATTTTTGATCGTATCAACCACAATATCATCTTCAAAATCTTCTGGCTTAGCTGTAAAAGACGGATTTGTTAACAATTCGATTTGTTCAGCTTCGCTTAAATCTTTCAGATTAATTCCAGTATATTTTTCAACAATTTGGTTAATTACTTTTTGATGAACACGTGAATCTTGACGAATATCCAATGATGCAAAATGCAATCCGAAAATATCAACACGTGTGATAAAATCATCTAAAATATCTAAGAAAACACCATTGTGTTGTTCAATTAAAATTGTACGAATCGTTTGTAAGCGCGTTTTGATTTCATCAATTGTAATTGTTCCATTTTCATTGAACATATTTTCGTAAATCAAATTACTCAACGCTTTTAAAGGTTCTGTAACATGCTTGAATGTTAATCTACGTTGAACAATTTTAAGATGATTGTAATAATTTTTTAAGATACTTGTACGCAATAAACTTGCAACTTTCCATGTAATTTCTGCTGTTACAAACGGATTTCCATCGCGATCGCCTCCAGGCCAAAAACCTAATTGAATAACAGGAGATTTTAGAGGTTCACTTTCTGTAAAAAACAATTGGTTGATTTCGTTGTATAATCGTCCAATTGTTTGATAATATACATTTCTCAAATAATAAATAATAGAAACAGCTTCATCGTAAGGAGTTGGTTTTTCTTCGTTGATAAAAGGTGTTTTTCCTAATTGTTGCAACAATAAATCAATTTTACTTACCGAATCTTGTTGAATTGCGTCGCGTAAATCTTGAATAATTTGTTGAACATTTGTTGGATAAAACTGCGTTGGATGGGCTGTAAAAACAACTCTTGTTACAAAATCTTCGATTCTGGTTTTTACTTGCTCCATTTTACCTTGCGCTTGTGCAATATGATAAATGCTTTCCAAACTTCCTTTTTCATTTTCGGAATGTAATGACGGAAATGCAGCATCTTCGATACTATCAAACAAAACAACTTGTCGCTCGATGTATTGTATCATTCGAAACATCAAATCGATTTGCTCTTGTTCGGTTTTTAAATCAGTGTATTTCTCAAAAAAATTGTTGATGATTTCATTTGGTGATTTACCTTCGGGTAAACCTTTTTGACTTTCATCATACAAAAACGGAATCAATGATCCGATGTTTTGCATTTTTTCGTAGGGA
The DNA here is from genome assembly GCF_053482575.1 of Empedobacter sp. ULE_I140. NCBI lineage: Bacteria > Pseudomonadati > Bacteroidota > Flavobacteriia > Flavobacteriales > Weeksellaceae > Empedobacter > Empedobacter sp. ULE_I140. The sequence goes on from NZ_JBQMTX010000001.1 coordinate 367,436, forward strand.
AGACTCATAAAGAGACTGTTGTAAATTTGAAACTTATTTTCCACAATTTGGTGGAATTTAAGTTCAGATAAATTCGTACTTCGCATTAATAGGTATTTTTTCTCTTAATAGTAAATTTACTTGTTTCGAGGTAATTATCCTATTTATTTTAAACCAAAAAAAGAGAATCATATTGATTCTCTTTTTTATTATGATCGATTATTTAATTCAATTAATGGTTCAATAAAGTCTCTTGTATTTGATAAACGAGGAACTTTATTTTGTCCACCTAATTTACCTCTTGAAGCCATCCATTCGATGAATAATTTTGTGCGTGCTTTGTGTACAATCGGTCGATTAAGTGTCATATTATTGTAACGTTTTGCTTCGTAATCGGAATTAACTTCTTGCAAACCTTTATCTAAACAATCAATAAATTGCTCAAAATTTTCAGGCTCTTTATCAAACTCTATCATCCATTCGTGAGCGCCTTTTTCTTTTCCTTGCATAAAAATTGGACCAGCACTATATTCAGAAACAATTGAATTTGTTTGCATACAAGCACGTTTCAAAGCTTCTTCTGCATTTTCTATCATCAATTCTTCGCCAAATGCATTGATATAATGTTTTGTTCGTCCAGAAACAACAATTCTGTGTGGATTAGTTGAGGTAAATCGAACCGTATCACCAATAATATAACGCCATAAACCACCATTTGTTGTAATTACCATGGCGTAATTTTTACCAACTTCAACTTCTTTAATCGTTAAAAATCGTTGAGCTTCTGAACCAAATTCTTCCATTGGAATAAATTCGTAAAAAATTCCGTTGTCTAATAATAACAACAACTCTTTACTATTTAATTGATCCTGAATTCCAAAAAAACCTTCGGAAGCATTATATAATTCGAAATAATTTAATTTTTTCTGAGTAATTAAATTATAATTTTCTGCATAAGGTTTGAAGCTGATTCCACCATGAAAAAACACTTCGAGATTTGGCCATAATTCGTCCAAATAATTCTTTCCAGTTTCGGCTAATAATTTATTCAAAACGACTAACATCCACGAAGGAACACCAGTTAAAGAACCAACATCTTCATTTTTTGTTGCATTAATAATAGCATTCATCTTTACATTCCAATCAGACATTAAAGAAATCTCACGATTTGGAATGTTTTTCATTTCTGCATAAAAAGGTAAATTATCAATCAGAATAGCTGATAAATCACCAAAACGCGTATCATATTTTTGATAAAGTTCACTACTTCCGCCAATTCTTAAGTTTTTGTGCATAAAAATATCCGTTTCGGGATAAGCATTTAAGTACAATGCAAACATTGTTTTTCCTGCTGCGTAATGGCAATCTTCTAAGGATTCATTACTAATCGGAATAAATTTACTTTTGGCATTTGTTGTTCCAGAAGATTTCGCAAACCATTTTATTTTTCCATGCCAAGTAACATCTTTTTCACCTTTTCTTGCTAATTCAATATAAGGTTGAAAATCCTCGTAATGCACTGCAGGGACTTGCTCTTGAAATTTATGTGTCGTTTTGATTTCGTCAAAATGAAATTCTTTTCCGTAAATAGTCGATTTGGCTTTTTTGATATTCTCAAATAACACACGTTCTTGCGTACCAACTGGATTTTTGATACTTTCCTCGATGATATTCATTCGGCTACGCATCATAATTTCCATAATCTTATTGACTATTCCCATCCGCTAAAAGTTTTGTAGATTTACACAAAATTAATTAAACTTTTTTAGCAAGATGCAGTTTGAAGGACAAATTCGTAAAATGACAACTGAAAATGGAACGCCAATCAATTATTATTGGAATTTCAAGAATGATTTTATTGTTATGAATCAATTGTTAGGAAAAAAAATCAAGATTAACTTTGATCATTACGAATGTTTAAACTGTCACGAGGACAAAGAGATTTATCAGATGGGATATTGTAAAAATTGTTTTTTTACAGTTCCAGAAGCTAATCCAAGTATTATCAATCCAGAACTTTCTACAGCACATTTGGGAATTGCGCAACGTGATTTAGAGTTTGAAACGAAATTCGAATTGCAACCGCATATTGTGTATTTGGCAAATTCATCAGGAATAAAAGTTGGTGTAACGCGTTTAACGCAAGTGCCGACACGTTGGATCGATCAAGGAGCTTCAGAAGCTATTATTATTGCGCGAACGGATAATCGTTACGAAGCTGGAATGATAGAGGTTTCGTTGAAAAATGTTATTGCTGATAAAACAAATTGGCAAAGAATGTTGAAAAACGATGTGCCAGAAATTAATTTGTTCGAAAAGTATCACGAAATCAGAAATGAAGTGAATCCAGATTTTCAAAAATTTTTGGTTGATGAGCCAGAAGTTTGGAAGTTAGACTATCCAGTTTTATCTTATCCAGAAAAAGTAAAATCATTAAACTTGAAAAAAACGCCAGAAATAAAAGGTGTTTTGAAAGGAATAAAAGGTCAATACTTGATTTTTGAAGACAATACCGTTTTCAATGTTCGAGGTCACGAAGGTTTTTACGTCAATTTTGAAGTATAAAATTTATTTTACAATAAGATATATTCAAAAGTCGGTTCTGCAACAGAATCGACTTTTTTTGTTTCTATCTATTTGATTTCAATAAAAATACTTGTTTTTTATCTTATTTATTTTTACATTAGTTATAATCAATTAACACAAAAAATAGGAATTATGAAAGCAAGTGCATTACTTATGGTTGGCGGTATTTTGGCTTTAACAGCATGTAATAAAAAATCAGATTTGCCAGATTATAAGGTGAAAGAAGCAGTTTTAGATGTTTACAAATACAGAGCAGATAAGCCAGATTCACTTTTTTCGAAAGTAGAAGGCGTAAATGTGGATGATTTGAATGCGGTGGTTAAACAATATGGGCCAGTTGATGTCTACAACTTTGAGAAAATGACGCCTCTTGAAGATGGTGACAAAACAGTTTACGAAGCAGTTTATAAAGTATCTTTTAAAGGAGCAGAAGGTACAGAAACTTTTAAAGTACGAAAAATTGATAAACTAGACGGAATTGTTGTTGGCTATGCAAGTGATGTAAAACCTGTTGCTGAACCAAATGATTCATTGGCTGTAAAAAAGGATTCGGTGAAATAAATATAAAAAAATAATAAATACGTAATGATTTATTGAAAAAGTTTGTATATTCGTTATCAATAATGAAACAAAACGGATTAAATACAATCATTTCAATTACGACGACTTCTAGTGTTCACACTTAGAGGAGTTTTGTTATGTATTTAATTCTAAAAAAATAATGCAAAAGCATCTTCTCAAAAGGAAGATGCTTTTTTTATGATCAAAATTTAAATTATGAAAGTTTTAAAATTCGGAGGAACATCAGTCGGATCGGTAGAAGGTATCCGCGCGGTCGTAGAAATTGTTAAACAGGAAAAGCAACAAAATAACTCGATTATTTTGGTTGTGTCTGCTATTTCTGGTTTGACCAATTTATTAACCAAAATGTCTGAAGAAGCTTCATCAGGAAATTTTGATGAAAATGATTTAAAACTTTTTCAAGACAAACATTTCGAAATTGTAAAAGCTTTAATCGATGTGCCGAATCAAAATCCGATTTTAACAAAATTAAAATTGTTGATGAATGAGTTGGAAGCATTATTAGAAGGGGTGGAAATTCTGAAAGAATTAAGCCCTCAAACAAAAGATTTGATTTTGAGTTTCGGCGAAAGATGTAGTGCTTTATTAATAGCAAAAGTAATGCAAGAGCATGTTGGAAATTCATTGGCGATTAATGCATCAGATTATATTTTGACTGATCATAATTTTGGTCAAGCGAATGTTATCGAGGAAAAATCGTTTCAGAATATTCAACAATTAGCAAAAGATTATTCGGATAAATTATTAGTTGTAACAGGGTTTATTGCTGCTAATGAAGAAGGACGAGTGACAACTTTGGGAAGAGGAGGTTCTGATTACACTGCGGCTTTGATTGGTGCGGCTTTACATGCAGAACAAATTGAAATTTGGACAGATGTAAATGGAATGATGACGGCGGATCCTCGTTTTGTGAACAAAGCTTTTTCGTTAGAAAATTTATCGTATACAGAAGCGATGGAATTGTCGTATTTCGGTGCGAAAGTGATTTATCCGCCAACAATGGCTCCAGCTTTTAAACTTCGAATTCCGATTTTAATTAAAAACACATTTCAACCGGATTTTGAGGGAACAAAAATTCAGTTCGATTCGCAACCAACAGATTATCCAATTAAAGGAATTTCGTCGATCAAAGATATTGCATTAGTCAATATAAAAGGAAGCGGCTTGGTTGGCAAATTGGGCTTTAGTGGAAAACTTTTTTCACTTTTAGCGCAACATCATATCAACATTGTGTTGATTACGCAATCTTCGTCAGAGCATAGTATCACGCTTGCCATTCATCATAATGAAGTCGAAAAAGCAAAGCAATTAATTGAAGAAGAGTTTTGTTTGGAAATTGCAGTAAAATGGTTGGAACCAATTGAAATTGAAGAAAATCTCGGAATTATTGCAATTGTTGGAGAAAACATGAAGAAAATGGTTGGTGTTTCGGGCAAGTTATTTTATGCATTAGGACGAAATGGAATCAATGTCAGAGCGATTGCGCAAGGTTCTTCGGAGTATAATATTTCGGTTGTGATTAACGAAAATGATTTGTCAAAAGCTTTAAATGCGGTACATGATGCGTTTTTTAATCATTTGAAAAAAACAATTCATGTTTTCAATGTTGGAGTAGGAAATATTGGGTCGACATTTTTAAATCAATTAGAAAAACAGAAAGATTTTTTAGCAAAAAATAATGATATCGAGATAAAATTAGTCGGATTATCAAATTCTAAAAAAATGCTGTTTGATGAAAACTGAATCAATTTATCGAATTGGAAAAATGAATTAGAAAATTCTTCTTCACCAGCTGATTTGAATGAATTTATCCAAAAAATGAAACAGTATAATTTACCAAATTGTGTTTTTGTTGATAATACTGCGAGTTCTGATTTGCCAAATTATTACAAACAAATTTTCGAAAGCAGTATTTCGGTTGTAACATGTAATAAAATTGCGAATTCGTCTTCTTATCAAGAATATAAGAACTTGAAAGAAACGGCTCGAAAATATGGGATTGATTTCCTTTACGAAACAAATGTTGGAGCAGGTTTGCCAATTATTAGTGTGTTGAAAGATTTGCGAATGAGTGGAGATCAAATCTTAAAAATTGAAGCGATTTTATCAGGGACAATTTCGTATATCTTTAATCATTTTAAAGGTGAAAATACATTTGCCGAAGTTGTAAAAAAAGCGCAAGAATTAGGTTATACAGAGCCAGATCCTCGAGACGATTTGAGCGGAATAGATTTTATGCGAAAGATGTTGATTCTTGCTCGTGATAACGGTTACGAAGTGGAGGCAGCGGATGTAAAAATCGATTCTATTTTGCCTAAATCTTGTTTAGAAGCTGCAACTGTAGAAGATTTTTATCAAGAATTAGTCAACGAAAATGATTATTTCGAAAAGATAAAACATCAAGCAGATGAGGAGCAGAAAGTGATTCGTTACATCGGGATTTTAGAAGATGGAAAAATATCAATTTCGTTAGAATTGGTGGATAATCAACATCCGTTTTATGCCTTGTCTGGAAGCGATAATATTATTTCTTTTACAACAGCGCGTTACAAGGAACGTCCTTTGGTTGTGAAAGGACCTGGAGCTGGTGCAGAAGTTACAGCAGCTGGCGTTTTTGCAGATTTAGTTAATATAAGTTCAATACGATAAAAGATGAATCAAATAATCGAAAATAAATATAAGCTTGATCAAGCGAAGTTTTTAGATAAAGTACATGTTTTTGCTCCTGCAACAGTTGCCAATATGATCTGTGGATATGATATTTTGGGCTTTGCGGTGGATTATCCAGGTGATGAGGTAATCATGAAAAAGACAGAAAAGTTAGGAATCGAAATTCTGACAATTACAGGTGACGAGGGTAAATTGCCTTTGGATGCGATGAAAAATACAGTTTCTCATTCGGCATGGAAATTATTTTGTGATTTAGGTCTACAAGATTCTTTTGGATTATCGATAGAATTACACAAAAAAATGCCAATTGGAAGTGGTTTAGGTTCAAGCGCGGCGAGCACAGTTTCTGGACTTTTTGCATTGAATGAATTATTAGGAAAACCACTTTCTAAAAATAAGCTTTTGCCTTATTGTATGGAAGGCGAACGATTGGCTTGTGGCGCTGCTCATGCGGATAATGTTGCGCCATCGTTGTTTGGAGGAATTACGTTGATTCCTTCTTATGAGCCGATTTTGGTGCGTTCTTTACCTGTTCCTGAAAATTTATATGTCACACTGATTTACTCAAAAGTAGAAGTGCCAACAAAGGATGCGCGCAAATTAATTAAAGATAAAGTGCAATTGAGTAAAGCAATAAAACAATGGGGGAATATTGCAAGTTTGGTTGCGGCGCTTTATGAGAATGATTACGAAGAAATTGGTCGTTCGATGCAGGATGATATTGTCGAACCAAATCGTTCTTTATTGATTCCGTATTTTAATGAAATGAAAAGTATTTCGCTCGAAAATAATGCATTAACATTCGGTATTTCTGGTTCTGGACCAACAGTTATGGCGTTATCTAAAAGTAAATTGGATGCAGAAAATATCGAACAAAAATTAAATAATTTTTTGACGATAAAAGAAATTGAACATTTATCATTTGTCTCTAAAATTAATCAACAAGGACCTTACATAAAACACTAAAAATGAAATTATATAGTACAAATAATCATAATAACAGAGTCGATTTTAAACAAGCGGTTTTCCAATCTTTGCCAGAAGATAAAGGATTGTATATGCCTTTGTCGTTGGAAAAATTAGATGAAAATTGGTTGAATTCTATTGAAAATTATTCATTTCAAGAGATTGCGAAAAAGGTGACAAATCACTTATTAAAAGATGATTTTTCTGAAGAAACGATTAATAATTTAATTGATGATGTAATTAATTTTCCTGCGCCTTTGGTGTTTTTAGAAGATGATTTAGCTATTTTGGAATTATTTCACGGACCTTCTTTTGCTTTTAAAGATTTTGGAGCAAGATTTATGAGTCGCGTGATGGCACATTATTCAAAAAAAGATAATCAATTGTTAGATGTTTTGGTCGCAACTTCTGGCGATACAGGAGGCGCTGTAGCACTTGGCTTTCTGGGAGTAGAAGGAACGAGAGTAACGATTTTGTATCCAAAAGGAAAAGTGTCGCTGATACAAGAATTGCAATTAACGGCGAATGGAAAAAATATTCGTGCCATAGAAATCGACGGAACTTTTGATGATTGTCAAGCATTGGTCAAGCGAGCTTTTTTAGACAAAGATTTAATGAAAAATCTAAACTTAACCTCAGCAAATTCAATTAATATTGCTCGCTTAATTCCGCAATCTTTCTATTATTTCGAGGCATTTGCCCAAGCAAAAAGAAAAGGTTTTGAGAAAGTTTCTTTTGTTGTTCCGAGTGGAAATTTCGGGAATATTACAGCAGGTATTTTGGCTTCAAAATTAGGATTGGAAGTAGAACAATTTGTTGCGGCTACAAATGCGAATGATACAGTTCCTTCATTTTTAAAAACCGAAAATTATCAACCAAAACCTTCTGTACAAACGTTATCGAATGCAATGGATGTTGGAAATCCGAGTAATTGGGTTCGCGTGATGGAATTTTTTGAGCAAGATGTGGGGCAATTAAAATCAAAAATGGTTTCGAAAGCTTTTTCAGATATTGAAACGACAAATGCAATTGTTAAAATTAATCAAGAATATGATTACATTGCTTGTCCGCATACGTCGATTGCCTGGTTGGCGGCGAAGGAATACCAAGCGAAAAAGCAAGATGAAAAAGAGTTAGTGGTATTTTTATCGACAGCGCATCCGTGTAAATTTCCTGAAGTTTTTCCGAAAGAAATACAAGATAAAATTGTCTATCCAAAAGAAGTCGAAGAATTGAAATTGAAACAATCGAATAAAGTTGAAATGAACAATAATTTTGATGAGTTAAAAAATTGGTTGTTGAATAATTAATAAATTAAAAAGCAAAGTTTCTAACTAAATAGAAGCTTTGCTTTTTTTTGAATAATATATTAATGATGGAAAACTTATCCAATCATTAATGAAAAAAGTGTGTTGTCTGTGTTAAGATATTGATAGTCGAAATGATGATTTTCTAATCTAAAAATTAAACCATCTAAATCTTCTTTTTTGTCTAATTCAATGCCAACTACTGCTGGACCTGTTTCTTTGTTGTTTTTTTGCGTGTATTGGAAATAGGTGATGTCATCATTTTCACCCAAAACTTCGTTCACTAATTCTTTTAAAGCGCCGGCACGTTGAGGAAAATTGATAATGAAATAATGTTTCAAACCTTCATATTGCAAACTTCTTTCTTTTATTTCCTCCATTCGCGTAATGTCGTTGTTGCTTCCGCTAAGTACGCAAACCACATTTTTTCCTTTGATTTCTTCCTTGAAAAAATCTAAAGCCGAAACACTCAAAGCGCCTGCTGGTTCTACAACAATTGCATCTTCATTGTACAAACGCAAAATGCTCGAACAAACTTTTCCTTCCGGAACTGCGCAAGTTGTTTCTAAACCTTCTGCACAGATTTTATAGGTTTTTTCTCCTGCTTTTTTTACAGCTGCACCGTCCACAAAAGGATCAATCTTCGCTAATGCAACAGATTTTTTTTGTTTGATAGCTTCTGCCATACTTGCTGCTCCACTCGGTTCTATACCAATAATTTTGGTGTTTGGACTAAGTGTTTTCATCACAGAAATAACGCCAGATGCTAAACCTCCACCACCAATTGGCACGAAAATATAATCGATTGGTTGATCGCATTGATTCAAAATTTCTAATGCAACTGTTCCTTGTCCTGCAATTACTTTTTCATCATCAAAAGGATGAATAAATGTAATATTTCCTTCTTGCGATAATTGATGTGCAAAAGCCGATGCATCATCAAATGTATCGCCATGTAAAATAATTTCGATTTGATCTTTACCAAACCATTTTACTTGTTTTATTTTTTGTTGAGGTGTCGTTGTAGGCATCACAATTTTACCTTTGATGTTTAATTGTTGACACGAATACGCCACACCTTGTGCGTGATTTCCTGCACTTGCGCAGATCACACCATTATTTTTTTCTTGTTCTGATAACTGAACGATTTTATTATAAGCACCACGTAATTTGTACGAACGGACGACTTGTAAATCTTCTCGTTTTAGATAGACATTCGCATCAAATTGACGACTTAAATTTTCATTGAAATCGAAAGGAGTGTTTTTGGCAACTCCTTTCAAATTCATTTGTGCTAAGTTTACTTCGTCAAGCGAAACGCCTAAGGTCTCAGTTTTTTCATTTCTAAGTCCATTTGCCATAATTCACTGTTTGTTAGTTCTGTTAACTTTTTTTTGTAATCTTGATGTTTGACTACACCGTTTTTATCGTTTTCATAGCAGTCATTGCTTTACGAAGTTTTTTTCCTACAGTTTCGACAGGATGATTACGTAAAACATCATTTATATGTACCAATGTCGCATTGTCAACAGCATTGTCTTTTCCTTCGTTGTAATTTTTACCGACAACGTCTACGTTTACTTTTGCCATGAAATCTTTTAACAAAGGTTTACAAGCTTGATCGAAAAGATAACAACCGTATTCTGCTGTATCAGAAATCACTCGATTCATTTCGAATAATTTTTTACGCGCAATTGTATTCGCAATCAATGGTGTTTCATGTAAGGATTCGTAATAAGCAGATTCAGGTTTAATACCGGCTTCTACCATTGTTTCGAAAGCTAATTCAACTCCAGCACGAACAAAAGCAACCATTAATGTATAGTTGTCAAAATATTCTTGTTCAGTAATATTTGCATCTCCAGCGGGTGTTTTTTCAAAAGCAGTTTCTTCAGTTTCAGCTCTCCATTTTAATAAGTTTTTATCATCATTCGCCCAATCTTCCATCATTGTTTTACTAAACTCACCAGAAATAATGTCGTCTTGATGTTTTTGGAATAATGGACGCATAATATCTTTTAATTCCTCTGATAGTTCAAAAGCTTTAATTTTAGCAGGATTACTTAATCTATCCATCATACCGCTAACTCCACCATGTTTTAAGGCTTCTGTAATTACTTCCACACCATATTGAACTAATTTTGAAGCATAACCAGCATCAATTCCGTTTTCAATCATTTTTTCGAAAGAAAGAATAGAACCTGTTTGTAAAAGACCACATAAAATGGTTTGCTCTCCCATCAAATCTGATTTTACTTCCGCAACAAATGATGATCTTAAAACTCCCGCTCTGTGACCACCAGTTCCTGCACAATATGCTTTTGCTTGATCAAAACCTTTTCCTTCGGGATCATTTTCTGGGTGAACGGCAATTAATGTAGGAACTCCGAATCCTCTTAAATATTCTGCACGAACTTCCGAACCTGGACATTTTGGTGCAACCATTATTACTGTAATATCTTTACGAATTTGCACACCTTCTTCTACGATATTGAATCCATGAGAATATAAAAGTGTAGCACCTTGTTTAATAAGTGGTTGAACAGTATTGATAACTTGCGTATGTTGTTTATCCGGCGTTAAATTCGCAACAACATCAGCATTTGGGATTAATTCCTCGAAAGTTCCTACTGTAAAATTATGACTTGTTGCATTTTTCCAAGAATCTCTTTGTTGTTCAATCGCTTCTTTGCGTAACGCGTATGAAACATCTAAACCGCTGTCTCGTAGATTTAATCCTTGGTTTAACCCTTGCGCACCGCAGCCTACAATCACAATTTTTTTGTCTTTTAATGCGTCTGTACCTTTTGCGAATTCTGAGTTATTTAGAAATTCTGCTTGTCCTAGTTGATATAATTGATCTCTTAATGATAGTGAATTAAAGTAATTAGTCATTTTTGATTTTTTAATAAAATTATTTGTTGAATTATTCGTCTTTACATTGTGAAAACTGAGGTTCCTTCGTTTAGGAATTCATTTTCGATTACTTCTTTTGATGGCTCGTCTTTTTCGAATTGTAATAATTTTTCATGGAAACCAGCACTTGCTTTTATAATGGCTATTCTAGCTCCACGAACAAATTCTATTAAGCCATATTTAGTCAGCTCTTGTGTTAGATTATCAATTTCCTCACGATGACCAGCTGTTTCAAAAACTGTATAATCATTGCGAATCACAACTGTATTCGCGCCATATTGACGTAATAAACGTTCAACGTATGCCTTTTCAGCAATAATGTTAGTGGGTACTTTGTATAAAGCTTGTTCTTGCCAGATTAATTCATCATTATTATTGAAATAAGCTTTAAGAACATCGATTTGTTTTTCAATTTGCATGCAAAGTTTTCGAACGACTTCTTCAGATTCTTCAATTACAATTGTAAATCGGTGTACATTTTCTATTTCTGATGGAGAAGTGCTTAAACTTTCAATATTAATTTTTCGTCGAGTAAAAATTCCTGCAACTCTTCCCAAAATTCCTATGGAATTTTCTGTATATAGCGTAATTGTATATTCTTGTTTTGAGTCCATAATAATTTATTTTAATCTAATTTCAGAAACACTTGTACCTTGTTCTACCATAGGAAATACATTGTTTTCTTTTCCTACCATAACTTCTAAAAGATAAGAACCATCATGCTCTAACATCTCTTTTAAAGCATTTTTCAAGTCGTTTCTTGCTTCTATTTTTTGACCTTCTATTTGGTAGGCTTTTGCAAGTGCTACAAAATCTGGACTTGTAATATCTACGAAAGAATAGCGTTTGTCGTTGAATAATTCTTGCCATTGACGCACCATTCCAAGGAAGCTATTGTTTAGGATTAATATTTTTACTTTAGCTCCAAATTGCATAATCGTTCCCATTTCTTGTAACGTCATTTGGAAACCACCATCTCCACAAACCATGACAATGTCTTTTTCTGGTGCTCCATACCATGCTCCAATTGCTGCAGGTAAACCAAATCCCATTGTTCCTAATCCTCCTGATGTAACCAAAAGCTTAGAATCTTTGAATTTCGCGTAACGACAAGCCGACATCTGATGTTGTCCTACGTCTGTCACAATAACGGCTTCTCCTTTAGTTAATTCATTTAAGGTATTGATAACCTCAGCCATAGATATCACATCAGTTGTTGGATGGAATTCTTTATTAATAACTTCTGTACGTTCTTCTTTTTCGAGATCTCTAAATTCTTTTAACCAATCGGTATGTTCATTTTGATTAATCAAATTAGTTAATAACGGAAGTGTTTTCTTGCAATCTCCCCAAACAGGAACAGCAACTTTTACATTTTTACCAATCTCTGCTGGGTCAATATCAAGATGGATAACTTTCGCTTGTTTTGCATATTTGTCTAAGCGTCCAGTTACGCGGTCATCAAACCTCATTCCTATGGCAATTAATACATCGCAATCATTTGTTTTTACATTCGGCGCATAATTTCCATGCATTCCTAATAAACCAACATATTGTGGGTGATCGGTATCCAAAGAACTTAATCCCATTAAAGTTGTAGCCACTGGAATTCCCGATTTTTCTAAGAAATCTTTTAACTCTTGTTCTGCTTTTCCAAGTAGAATTCCTTGACCAATAATTGCAAATGGTTTTTTTGCTTGATTTATAAGTTCTGCAGCAGCCTTTATATATTCAGTTCTTATTTCTGGATCTGGTCTATAACTACGAACATGTGTGCATTTTTCATATTTTTTCTTTTCGATAAGTTGTATTTGAGCATTTTTTGTAATGTCAATCAACACAGGTCCCGGTCTTCCCGAGTGAGCAATATGAAATGCTTTTGCTAATACATGATTTATTTCTTCTGCATCAGTAATTTGATAATTCCATTTCGTGATAGGATTAGTAATATTGATAACGTCAGTTTCTTGAAAAGCATCCGTTCCTAAAAGAGAAGCGAAAACTTGCCCTGTGATACATACAATAGGATTGCTATCAATCATGGCATCTGCAATTCCAGTGACTAAATTCGTTGCGCCTGGACCACTCGTGGCAAAAGCTACACCTACTTTTCCTGAAGTTCTTGCATAACCTTGCGCAGCGTGAATGCCTCCTTGTTCATGACGAACTAAAATGTGTTCTAATTTATCTTTGTAATCATACAAAGCATCATATATAGGCATAATTGCGCCACCCGGATATCCAAAAACTGTTGTAACTCCTTCGGACAATAAAGCGTTAATAATCGCTTGTGAACCTGAAATTTGAGTTGGTTTATTGGTCAGTAAGACATCCTTCTGAAGCGTTTCCGACTTGCTTTGCGTATTTGTATAAGACTCCATTTTTTACTTTTAATGCGGGTTGTTTCCAGTTATTTTTTCGATTTTCTAATGTTTTTTCATCAATAAAAAGGTTTAATTCATTTTTGTTGATGTCAATTTCGATGAGATCATTATTCTCGACTAATGCGATTGGACCTCCTTCAAAAGCTTCTGGTGTTATGTGACCGACGACAAATCCGTGTGTTCCTCCGCTAAAACGTCCGTCTGTAATCAAAGCGACTTTATCTCCTAATCCAGCTCCGATAATTGCCGATGTTGGTTTCAACATTTCTGGCATTCCAGGACCACCTTTCGGACCTTCGTTTCGGATGACGATAACGCTTCCAGCTTTGATTTGTAAATCTTCGATTGCTTTTAAAACTTCAACTTCGCTATTAAAAACTTGTGCTTTTCCTTTAAAATAAAAACCTTCTTTTCCAGATATTTTAGATACCGATCCGCCAGGAGCAAGGTTTCCGTAAAGCATTTGTAAGTGTCCAGTTTCTTTTATGGGATTAGATAATGGACGAATAATATTTTGTTTAGAGAAATCTAAATCAGGAACCGATGCTAAATTTTCGGCTAATGTTTTTCCAGTAACCGTTAAACAACTTCCATCGATTAAATCTTCTTGTAACATATACTTTAAAACAGCAGGAACTCCACCAACTTTACTCAAATGTTCCATCAAGTATTTTCCACTAGGTTTTAAGTCTGCTATTACTGATGTTTTATCGTTAATTGCTTGTATATCGTCTAATGATAATTTGATATTCATAGTCGCTGCAATTGCTAATAAGTGCAAAACAGCATTTGTGCTTCCGCCTAAAACAACAATTGTTTTGATTGCATTTTCTAAAGAATTCTTCGTGATGATATCACTTGGTTTAATATCTTTTTCTAATAAAATTCTTAGATAATGTGCCGCAGTTGTACATTCGTTTTTCTTTTCTTGACTAAGAGCAGGGTAAGACGAAGAATAAGGTAAACTCATTCCCATTGCTTCAATCGCCGCTGCCATTGTGTTTGCTGTATACATTCCGCCACAAGCACCTGGACCAGGACAAGCATTCTGAATGATTCCACAAAAATCTTTGTCATCAAGATTTCCGTTTAATTTTTTTCCTAATGCTTCGAAAGCAGAAACAATGTTTAATTCCTCTTCTTTGTAATGTCCCGGAGGAATTGTTCCACCATAAATCATGATCGAAGGACGGTTTAAACGTCCCATTGCCATAATCGATCCTGGCATGTTTTTATCACAACCAGGAATAGTAATTACGCCATCGTAAAAGTGTCCTGCACAAACAGTTTCGATAGAATCTGCAATGATTTCTCTACTTACTAAAGAGTAGCGCATTCCTGAAGTTCCGTTGGTAATTCCATCGCTAATTCCGATAGTGTTGAACTTCAATCCGATTAGGTTTTCGGCTTTCATTCCATCTTGTACCAACTGTGCAAATTGATTTAGGTGCATATTGCAAGTATTTCCATCGTACCCCATGCTTGCAATTCCGATTAATGGTTTTTTAAGGTCTTCGTTTGTTAAGCCAATCCCATGTAACATCGCTTGTGACGCGGGTAAAGTGTCATCTTGCGTAACGGTTCGACTATGTTTGTTTAGTGCTTTGTTGTTGTTTTTCATCACTATTTATTTGACATTGTTTGTATTAAAAACATAAAAAAAAGCCACCCTGAATAAAGGTGGCTCATAAAAAATCGTTCAAAAAATTTGTCATAAAACCACCTTTCCTAATCGTAAGACCAAGACTAAAATAATAATGATAATAATGACGAAATTGTTTTGCATAATATTGTTTAATTAATTTTTCTCCATAAAAAAAGCCACCTCGTTAAGAAGTGGCTTTAATTGTTATTTTGTACGTACACAACTAATTACCACTCCCTGGGATAAGAATGACTAAAATAATCAAGTTGATAATGTTGTGAACTAATTTCATTTTCTTTTTTTGATAAGCCAAAGCTAGGATTAATTTTTTTAACTTAGCTCAACTTTTTTTATAAATTTTCCGAAAAATTTTCATTAATTGAAAATTCGCATTTTAACATTGCTTTTTTTAAAGATTGTTTAAAAATAAGTTTATAAAATTTTATATTTGCAAAACTTTGGAACAGAAAACTATTCACAACGTTTTTAGCTTATACGATTCTTCAGATTTCGTACAGAAGCTTATTGTCAATTTTAAAAATAATCCACAGCATAAAGTCAATATCAAAGGTTTTTTAGGTTCAGGATTGAGCATTATAACTGGTCATTTATATGATCGTGTTGCGCGTCCTACGATTCTAATTTTTGATGATAAAGAAGAAGCGGCTTATGTGTTAAATGATTTGGAAACTTTGTTTGATAAAGAACAAATTCTATTTTTTCCGTCTTCTTATAAGCGTCCTTACGAAATTGAGGAAGTAAATAATGCAAATGTTGTTATTAGAACAGAGGTTTTAAATGTATTATCGCATTCGAAACGCCCAAAAATTGTGGTGACATATGCGGAAGCCTTGTCTGAAAAAGTAGTGACAAAAAAAGCGCTTTCTACGAATACACTTAAAGTGAAGGTTGGAAATGATTTAGGAATTGATTTCTTAACGGAGGTTTTATCTTCTTATAATTTTCATCGTGTTGATTTTGTTTCTGAACCGGGAGAATTCTCGATTCGTGGTGGAATTATAGATGTTTTTTCGTTTTCGAATGAGCATCCTTATCGAATTTCGTTGTTTGGTGATGAGGTGGAAACCATCAGAACGTTTGATATCGAGAATCAATTGTCCATTGCAACGACAAAAGAAATTACGATTATTCCAAATCTTGAGAGTAAATCGATTAACGAAAAACGAGAAAGTTTCTTAGAATATATTTCGAAAGATAGTTTAGTTATCGCGAAAAATATTTCTGTTTTAGCGAAACAAATCACCAAGAATTTTGAACAAGCGGAAGTTGCTTTTTCAGAATTGAAAGGAGAAATTAAACAAGCAGAACCGAATCATTTATTTTTGAATGAGAATGCATTTCTTCAACAAATTTCATCTTATGGAGTTATTGAATGTTCCATGAAATCTTATTTTGAAACAGTTGAAGAAATAGAATCACCATTCAAACCTCAACCAAGTTTTAATAAGCAATTCGAGTTATTAATTGATGATTTGAATGAGCATAAAGCCGAAGGTTTCAAAAATGCACTGATTTGTTCCAATGAAAATCAAATCAAACGTTTCGAAGAAATTTTTGATGATATCGGAAAAGAAGTTTCATATATTCCCGTTTTGGGATCTATTTATCAAGGTTTTATTGACGAAGAAATCAAATTAACGTGTTATACGGATCACCAGATTTTTGGTCGATATCATAAATTCAATCTTCGAAATTCATTTTCCAAAAAAGAAGCGATTACGCTAAAGGAAATCAATTCGTTGCAAGTTGGAGATTTTGTGACGCATATAGATTATGGGATCGGAAAATTTGCAGGTTTGGTACGATTGAATAATAATGGCGTAACGCAAGAATCAATCAAATTGATTTATCAAAATAATGATATTCTGTATGTTAATATTCATTCGTTGCATAAAATTGCAAAGTTTAGAGGAAAAGATGGCGCTGAGCCAAAAATTTCAAAACTTGGATCTCCAGCTTGGAAAAATTTAAAGAATAAAACCAAAGCTAAAGTAAAAGAAATTGCTTTCGATTTGATTAAATTATATGCGAAACGCCGTGCCAGAAAAGGTTTTGCGTATTCGCCTGATACGTATTTGCAAAATGAGTTGGAAGCATCTTTTATTTATGAAGATACGCCCGATCAGTACAAAGCGACGCAAGATGTAAAAACGGATATGGAATCTGAACGCCCAATGGATCGTTTGGTTTGTGGAGATGTTGGTTTCGGGAAAACAGAGGTTGCGATTCGTGCGGCGATGAAAGCAGCTGTTGATGGAAAACAAGTTGCTGTTTTAGTGCCAACAACGATTTTAGCTTTTCAACATTTCAAGACATTTTCAGAGCGTTTACGAGATTTGCCTGTGAAAGTTGCTTATCTCAATCGATTTGTAACAGGAGCAAAGAAAAAAGCTGTTTTAGATGGTTTAAAATCTGGTCAAGTTGATATTGTGATAGGAACGCATCAATTGGTTAATCCAAAAATTGAATACAAAGATTTGGGATTATTAATTGTGGATGAGGAACACAAATTTGGTGTTGGTGTAAAAGATAAATTGAAAACACTTCGCGAAAATATTGATACATTAACCTTGACTGCGACGCCAATTCCGCGTACACTTCAATTCTCGTTGATGGCTGCGCGTGATTTATCGGTTATCAAAACTCCTCCACCAAATAGACAACCTGTCGATACGCAATTGGTTGGTTTTAATGAAGAGATTTTCCGTGATGCGATTATGTATGAAATGCAACGTGGTGGACAAGTTTATATCATTCACAATCGTGTGCAATCGTTAAAAGATATTGCTGGAATGGTACAACGATTAGTTCCTGATGCGAGTGTGGCGATTGGTCATGGACAAATGGATGGGAAAGAATTAGAAGCCGTTTTACTCGATTTTATTGATGGTCGATATGATGTTTTTGTGTCAACAACTATTATCGAATCTGGTTTAGATGTTCCGAATGCGAATACGATTTTAATTAATGATGCGCAGAATTTCGGTTTGGCAGATTTGCATCAAATGCGTGGACGTGTTGGTCGTAGTAACCGCAAAGCGTTTTGTTATTTGGTTGCGCCACCACTTTCGGTTTTAACGGACGAAGCGCGTAAACGTTTGCAAGCAATTGAGCAGTTTTCTGATTTAGGATCAGGATTCAATATTGCGATGAAAGATTTAGAAATTCGTGGAGCTGGAAATCTTTTAGGTGCTGAACAAACAGGATTTATGATGGATATTGGATTCGAAACGTATCAAAAAATCTTGAATGAAGCGATAGAAGAATTGAAAGAAACGGATTTCAAAGATTTGTTCGAAGATCAAAAATCGGAAGAAGTAAAATCGTATGTGTCGGATGTGCAAATTGATTCGGATTTACAAATTATGTTCCCAGACGAATACATTGAAAGTTCGGAAGAGCGTTTATTGCTGTACAAAGAATTAGCTGATGTCGAAACTGAAACAGATTTACAAACGTTTAAAAATAATTTGATTGACCGCTTTGGAAAATTACCAATTGAAGCCGAAAATTTATTGGAATCAATTCAACTGAAATGGATCAGTAAAAAATTAGGTTTCGAACGTTTGGTGATGAAAAATGGTGTTTTATTGGCTTATTTTATTAATAAACCACAAAGCGAATTTTATCAGTCAGATGAATTTAGATTAATTTTAAATTACGTTCAAAATAACCCTAAAAACATCAGTTTTAAGGAAAAATCACCCCAAAAAGGAGAAGAGTACCCAACATTGTTAGTACGATTTGAACATATTAAAACTGTGAATGAAGCACTACAAGGTCTACAAAATTTATTAATTCATTAACTTTTTTAAGTTTTAATTAGTAATCTAATAAAATACATAGGGAGAATTGACCAAGTTGTTAGTTCTCCTTTTTTTATTCAATTATCAAACTTCCGATATAAATAAATAATATATAATTTATCATATAAAGAACTACAACTTACTGAAAACTAATTCACATAAATAATATGATATTTTATTATTATTTTTATCGATAAAATATTAGTTGGAAAAATAGTAAAGTAGTTATGGAAACAGCATCAAGTTATATTCCTATTCTCATTCTTTTTGTGATTGCTTTTGCGTTTGTAGCGGGTACTATCGTTGCGACGCATTTTCTTGGGCCATCGAGAAAGACAGACGAAAAATTAGAGAATTTCGAGTCTGGGATTGAGAAAGTTGGAAATGCAAGACAGCCATTTGCAATTAAATACTTCTTAGTAGCCATTTTATTCGTGTTATTCGACGTAGAGGTAATCTTCTTTTACCCATATGCAGCGAATTTTAAAGAGTTAGGTTGGGAAGGTTTTGCAGCAGTTGTAACATTCGTTGGATTATTCTTTGTGATGTACTTGTATGTACGCAAAAAAGGAGCTCTTAATTGGGAAAAATAGAGCGATTAAAATTCTAAAATAATAGTATAATGATTCATAATAAAAGACCAGTAACACACAATACCAATGTGAAGATTGTAGAGTCTCCAGGAGGTTTTGAAGGTGAAGGTTTTATGGCGATGCAACTATCAAAAGTAGTTGGATTAGCGCGTAAAAACTCTATTTGGCCTTTACCATTTGCGACAAGTTGTTGCGGAATCGAGTTTATGGCGACTATGGGTTCGACATACGATTTGGCACGTTTTGGATCTGAGCGTTTGGCTTTTACGCCTCGTCAGTGCGATTTGTTGATGGTAATGGGTACAATTTCTAAAAAAATGGCACCAGTTCTGAAGCAAGTTTACATCCAAATGGCAGAACCTCGTTGGGTGATTGCTGTTGGCGCTTGTGCAAGTTCGGGAGGAATTTTTGATACATATTCGGTCTTACAAGGAATTGATGAAGTAATTCCAGTAGACGTATATGTGCCAGGTTGTCCGCCTCGTCCAGAAGCAATTATCGATGGTGTAATGCGTATTCAGGAGTTGGTAGAGAGCGAAAGTGTTCGTCGCAGAAGTAGCGAAGAATATCAACAACTTTTAGCAAGTTATGGAATTAAATAAGTTGAAATAATGGACAATTCATTTATAAAAGACCGTTTGGTTCAGAAGTTTCAAGAAAATATATACGGATACGAAGAGCATTTCGGTGTATTGACTTTATACGCTAACAAAGATTTCAATCTAAAGATTTTACAATATTTATATGATGATGAGCAATTATCTTTCAAATTTTTGAAGGATTTAACTGCTATTCATTATCCTAATAATGTTGGAGAAGAATTGGTTGTAACCTATTTAGTTTATAATCTATATGAAGGAGTTGAGGTTCGATTAAAATTTGCTTTACCAATCGAAAAACCTTCGATTTTTACCGCAACTAAATTATTCGAAACAGCTAACTGGTTAGAGCGCGAGGCGTATGATTTCTATGGAGTTGATTTTGTAGGACATCCAAATTTAATTCGTGTCATGAATGTTCCAGAAATGGATTATCATCCGTTACGCAAAGAGTTCCCATTAGAGGATCAAACACGTAAAGACAAAGACGACGATATGTTTGGTCGTGGTGGAGATTTTAATTACGGAGGTTTTAATGTAAAAGCAAATTAACCATGGGAAAAGAGAAAACTAAAAAATTAAAGCATCTTGATCTTCCAGATGGTTCGTTAGAAAAAAGCACAATTACCTTAAACTTAGGACCTACGCATCCTGCAACACATGGGGTATTTCAAAATATTTTAGAGATTGATGGTGAAATCATCAAATCTGCGGTTCCTACAGTTGGGTATATTCACCGTGCTTTTGAGAAAATTGCTGAACGCAAACCTTTGTACCAAATTACACCTTTAACAGACCGATTGAACTATTGTTCGGCGCCGTTAAATAACTTAGGTTGGCACATGACAGTTGAGAAATTCGTTGGAATTGAAGTTCCAAAACGTGTTTCTTATTTGCGTGTTATCATTATGGAATTGGCTCGTATGGCAGATCATATTGTATGTAACTCGATTATGGGTGTTGATACAGGAGCATTTACAGGATTCCTTTATATGATGAAATACCGCGAGTTGATTTATGAGATTTACGAAGAAATTTGTGGTTCTCGTTTAACAACAAATATTGGTCGTATCGGTGGTTTCGAACGTGATTTTTCTGAAGTTGCTTGGACAAAAATCCATCGTTTCGTGAGAGAGTTTCCAGATGTCTTAACAGAGTTTGAAAACTTATTTTTACGTAACCGTATTTTTATGGATCGTACGCAAGGAGTAGGAGGAATTTCGGCTGAACGTGCATTAAATTATGGTTTCACAGGACCAAATTTACGTGCGGCTGGTGTAGATTATGATGTTCGTGTAGCGAAACCATATTCTCGTTACGAAGAATTCGAATTCGATATTCCAGTTGGTACAACGGGAGATTGTTACGATAGATTCTTAGTTCGTGGTCAAGAAATGTGGCAAAGTTTAAGTATCATTAAACAAGCAATTGCAAAAATTGATGCATTAGAAGGAGAAGAAGCAACGCAATATCATGCTGATGCTCCAGACTTTTATTTACCACTAAAGAAAGATGTTTACACAAAAATGGAAGCGTTAATCTATCACTTCAAAATTATTATGGGAGAGGTAGATATGCCAAAAGGAGAAATTTATAATTCAATCGAAGCTGCAAATGGTGAGTTGGGTTATTATTTCGTTTCTGATGGTGGACGTTCGCCATACCGTTTACATTTCCGTAGACCTTGTTTCATTTATTATCAAGCTTATCCAGAATTGATTGAAGGATCAATGATTTCAGATGCCATTATCACAATGAGTAGTTTGAATTTGATTGCTGGAGAATTAGATGCTTAATAAAAATTATTAAAAATGGCAATTCAATTTTCAGAAGAAACACAACAAAAAGTAGATAAAATCATTGCACGTTATCCATCGGATAAAAAACAAAGTGCATTGATTCCTTTACTTCATGTCGCACAAGCTGAGTTTGGTGGTTGGTTAGACACTCCTCATTTAGATTATGTTGCAGAAGTATTAGAAATTTTACCAGTAGAAGTTTACGAAGTAGCTTCATTTTATTCGATGTTTAACTTAAATCCTGTAGGGAAATTTGTGTTAGAAGTTTGTCAAACAGGACCTTGTATGTTAAGAGGTTCAGACAAAATTATTGAACACATCAAAACAAAATTAAATATTGAAGCTGGTGGAACTTCGGCAGATGGTTTATTTACATTAAAACCAGCCGAATGTTTAGGAGCATGTGGTTACGCGCCAATGCTACAGTTAGGAAAAACGTATCGTGAGAATTTAACGATCGAGAAAGTAGACGAATTAATCGAGGAATTGAAAAAATTAGCATAATGGGACAAAAATTACTGTTAAAAAATATTGATGTTCCAGGAATTCGTCAGTATCAAGCTTACCGCGAAAACGGTGGTTATGCAAATGCTGAAAAAGCATTTAAAATGACAACTGATGAAATCTTAGAAGAAGTAAAAACTTCTGGTTTAAGAGGTCGTGGTGGTGCAGGTTTCCCAACTGGAATGAAATGGAGCTTTTTGGCAAAGCCAGAAGGTGTTCCAAGACACTTAGTGGTAAATGCAGACGAATCTGAACCAGGAACGTTCAAAGACCGTTTCTTGATGGAATATATTCCTCATTTATTAATTGAAGGAGTTCTGATTTCATCATTCTGTTTAGGTTCTAATACATCATTTATTTATATCCGTGGAGAATATGCGTGGGTTGCAGAAATTTTAGAAGAAGCAATCGACGAAGCAAAAGCTGCTGGTTGGTTAGGTAAAAACATTCAAGGAACAGGTTTCGATTGCGAAATTTATGTTCAACGTGGAGGTGGAGCTTATATCTGTGGTGAGGAAACGGCATTGTTAGAATCGTTAGAGGGTAAACGTGGAAATCCACGTCTTAAACCACCTTTCCCAGCTGTTAAAGGTTTATGGGGAAGACCAACGGTTGTAAATAATGTAGAAACAATTGCTGCAATTGTTCCAATTATTGAAATTGGAGGAGAAGCGTATTCTAAAATTGGAGTTGGACGTTCTACAGGAACAAAATTAATTTCAGCTTGTGGTAATATTAATAAACCAGGCGTTTATGAAATTGATATGACAATTACGGTTGAAGAATTTATTTATTCAGACGAATATTGTGGAGGTATTCCAAATGGAAAACGCCTTAAAGCATGTATTCCTGGAGGAAGTTCTGTGCCAATTGTTCCAGCAAACTTATTGTTAAAAACTGCCGAAGGTAAACCTCGTTACATGAATTACGAAAGTTTATCAGAAGGAGGTTTCCAAACAGGAACAATGATGGGTTCCGGAGGATTTATTGTTTTAGATGAAGATCAAGATGTTGTTTACCACACGTATACATTAGCTCGTTTCTATCGTCACGAATCGTGTGGACAATGTTCACCTTGTCGTGAAGGAACAGGTTGGATGGAAAAAATCTTGAAACGAATCGATGAAGGAAAAGGAAAAATGTCTGACATCGAATTGTTATGGGATGTTCAACGTAAAATCGAAGGAAATACAATTTGTCCATTAGGAGATGCAGCGGCTTGGCCAGTAGCAGCGGCAATTCGTCACTTCCGTGATGAGTTTGAATGGCATATTAATAATCCGGAAGAATGTTTGATGCGTAATTTTGGTTTAGCACATTATGCTGATCCAATCGAAATTAAAGAAACCGCAAATTAATACGAAGATGGCAGAAGAAACACCATTATTTAAAGTTACCATCGATAACGAAACGATTGAAGTACCTGCGGGAACAACGATCCTTCAAGCCGCTCGTATGGTTGGTAAAGAAGTAGCACCTCCAGCGATGTGTTACTACGGTAAATTAGAAAATACAGGAGGAAACTGTAGAACATGTTTGGTAGAAGTATCAAAAGGAAGTGAAGCAGATCCTCGTCCAATGCCAAAATTGGTTCCGTCTTGTCGTACAACAGTTATGGACGGAATGGTTGTAGGCAATAAAACGTCTGAGCGTACAGTTGAGGCACGTAAAGGTATTGTTGAATTATTATTAATCAACCATCCTTTAGATTGTCCAGTATGTGATCAAGCAGGAGAATGTAAATTACAAGATTTAAGTTACGAGCACGGAGCAGAAGCAACACGTTACGAATTTGATCGTCGTACATTCCCAAAAGAAGATTTAGGTCCAAATATTCAGTTGAACATGAACCGATGCATTTTATGTTATCGTTGTGTAAAAACTGCGGATCAAATCACAGGTTGTCGTGAGCATGGTGTAATGAATCGTGGAGATCACGCAGAAATTTCAACTCATATCAACAAAAGTTTAGATAACGAATTCATCGGAAATATTATTGATGTTTGTCCAGTTGGAGCTCTAACAGATAAAACGTTCCGTTTCAAAAATCGTGTTTGGTTCTTGAAACCAGTTGATGCACATCGCGATTGTCCGACTTGTTCTGGTAAAGCACAAGTGTGGTTCCGTGGAAACGAAGTTTTCCGTGTAACAGCTCGCAAAGATGAATTTAACGAAGTAAAAGATTGGATTTGTAACACATGTCGTTTCGATAAAAAAGATATCAACGATTGGACGTTAGAAAAACCATCAGAAATTTCTAAAGATTCTGTTGTTCGTCAAGGTCATTACTTTGAGAATAAAGTGGAGCCAAAAGAAACACTTCCGAAAGTAATCAAACGCGATCCAAAGATTTTATTAGATATTCACTCGGTTTCAGAAGTAAATGAACCAAATCGTGATTTATCTAAAATTGATGGACCAGCAACAAGTAAAGATTTTAAAGATTAATCATTCGTAAATAAAATTAACAAAAATGACAGAAGAATTTATTGCTGATGCATTAGAAAAGTTAGCTTTAGTAGGCGTAATGATTGGTTTTGCATTAGTTGTTGCCATGTACTCTACTTGGGCTGAGCGTAAAGTTGCAGCATTCTTACAAGATCGTATCGGACCAAACCGTGCAGGTATTTTTGGTTTATTACAACCACTTGCCGATGGTTTAAAATTATTCTCAAAAGAGGAAATTACACCAAAAGATTCAAATAAATTTTTATTCATCTTAGGTCCATCTTTGGCAATGATTGTAGCTTGTATGACAGGTGCAGTTATTCCATGGTCGACAGCTTTCGAGATTGGAGATCGTGTAGTTGTTCCTCAAATTGCAGATGTTAACATCGGGTTTTTATACATTTTAGGTGTGTTAAGTTTAGGTGTTTATGGAATTATGATTGGTGCTTGGGCATCGAACAACAAATACTCTTTAATGGGAGGTTTGCGTGCAGCTTCGCAGATTATTTCGTACGAATTACCGATGGGAATAGTGTTAATCACAATTTTGATGATGACAGGTTCTTTAAAATTGAGTGATATTGTACATTATCAACAAGAGCATGCGTGGTTTATCTTATTACAACCATTAGGATTTATTATTTTCTTGGTTTGTTCGTTCGCAGAAACTAACCGTACTCCGTTCGATTTACCAGAAGCAGAAAATGAGTTAATTGGAGGTTATCACTCAGAATATTCTTCGATGAAGATGGGATTCTTCTTATTCGCAGAATACATCAACATGTTTATCAGTTCTGTAGTAATTTCTACCTTATATTTTGGTGGATACGATATCCCATTTGTAGACGATGCAACATTAGTAAACTCTATCGGAGTGAATGGAACGGCAATTCTTAATTTCCTTTCATTATTCGGTAAAGCTTGTTTCTTCATCTTCTTCTATATGTGGGTGCGTTGGACGATTCCTCGTTTCAGATATGACCAATTAATGGATTTAGGTTGGAAAAAATTATTGCCTTTAGCATTAATCAATATGTTAATTACAGGCTTAGTGATTTTATTATTAAACAAGTAGAATCATCAAAATCATTAAAAGTATGAAACCAATTACAAATAGAGTAAAACAAGTAGAACGTAAACCCCTTACTTTTTGGGAAAGTATCTATTTGATTTCTATCGCAAAAGGGTTGATGATTACATTGAAGCACTTCTTTTCGAAGAAAGCAACAATTAGTTATCCAGAAAAACAAAGACCGTTTAGTCCTGTATTTAGAGGATTACACGTTTTGAATAGAGATGAAGAAGATCGCGAAAATTGTACGGCTTGTGGACTTTGTGCTTTGGCTTGTCCAGCAGAAGCGATTACAATGGAAGCAGCAGAAAGACTTCCTGGTGAAGAAAATCTTTACCGCGAAGAAAAATATGCAGCGAAATATGAAATTAACATGTTACGTTGTATTTTCTGTGGATTCTGTGAAGAAGCTTGTCCAAAAGATGCTGTTTATTTATCGCAAACAGTTCCACCAGCAAGTTTCAAACGTCAAAACTTTATCTATTCGAAAGAAGATTTATTAATCCCGAAAAAAGCTACAAATTAATGGAATTACCTATCATTTTATTCTATGTTTTGTCGAGCTTAACGGTGTTAAGTGCGCTACTAATGGTGTTCAGTAAAAATCCTGTACATTCCATTTTATATTTAATCGTAACATTCTTCTGCATCAGCGGACATTATGTATTGCTAAACGCACAGTTTTTGGCAATTGTAAATGTCATTGTCTATGCCGGAGCAATTATGGTATTGTTCTTATTCGTGGTGATGTTGATGAACTTGAATAGTGAAAAGAAATCATTTGGTCGACCAGCAAAAATATTAGCAGCGAGTTTAATCTCTTTGTTATTTGTTGCCTTGACAATTGGTATTTTCTCACAAAATCAAGCTTCTGCAAACACAGCTGTAGAAATGGGAACAGGTGATTTAGGATTGATTCACAACTTAGGATCATTGTTATATTCAGAATATGTTTTACCATTCGAGTTGAGCAGTATTTTGTTTATTTCTGCAATGATTGGAGCGGTGATGTTATCGAAAAAGGACGAAGAATTATTGGATTAAATATAAAAAGTAAAAGATGTTACCAATCAGTTATTATATTACTTTATCATTAATCCTATTCGGAATAGGAATGGCAGGTGTTATGCTACGTCGTAACGCAATTGTCATTTTTATGTGTATAGAATTGATGTTAAATTCTGTGAATTTGTTGTTAGTAGCGTTCTCAAAAATGCACTATCATGCAAATCCAGCATTAGAAAAAGGAACAGATGCACAACTTTTAGTATTCTTTATTATGGTTGTAGCCGCGGCTGAGGTTGCTGTAGGATTATCAGTAATAATTTTATTGTTCCGAAAAGTATACTCGGTAGATATTAATGTGTTAAATCGTTTAAAAGGTTAAGAATGGAGCAGTATATATGGTTAATTCCTTTGATTCCATTCATAGGATTTTTGATTAACGGTTTAGGACGAAATGTACTTTCAAAAAGCTTAGTTACTTTCATCGGAAGTGGAGCAGTTTTAGCAAGTTTCATTTTATCAATCATGGTTTTTATGTCAGTTCCATCAGGAGCAGATGCACAACCATTAATTTTTAAGGCATTTGATATTATCAATATTCCAACTTTACAAGTTCCGTTTGCATTTCAAATTGATGCATTAACGAGTTTGTTCTTGTTAATTATTACAGGAGTTGGATTTTTAATTCACGTGTACAGCTCGGCTTACATGAGCGAAGACAAAGGATTTGCAAAATTCTTTTCTTACCTAAATTTATTCATCTTCTTTATGTTGATTCTTGTTATGGGAAACAACTTTGTGATGATGTTTATTGGATGGGAAGGAGTAGGATTATGTTCATTCTTATTAATTGGTTTTTGGTTTACAAATCCAGAATATATCAAAGCAGCAAAGAAAGCTTTCATCATGAACCGTATCGGAGATGTTGGATTCTTATTGGCGATGTTTTGGATTTTCAAAGAATTTGGAACGTTAGAATATGTAAAAGTATTCAGCCAATTAGCAATTGATCCATCTGCATTTACAAGTTTTGTATTGACAGGAATTACATTATTGTTATTTTTAGCAGCAACAGGTAAATCGGCTCAATTACCATTATTCACATGGTTACCAGACGCGATGGCAGGACCAACGCCAGTTTCAGCACTTATTCACGCTGCAACAATGGTAACGGCAGGTATCTTTATGATTACACGTTGCAACGAATTATTTTCGGCAGCACCAATCACATTACAAGTTATTCAGTACGTAGGAATTGCAACAGCTTTTGTTACTGCAACGATTGCAATGCGTCAAAACGATATCAAAAAAGTATTGGCTTATTCTACAGTTTCTCAATTAGGATTAATGTTCGCAGCAATTGGATCTGGAGCGTATATCGCAGCAGTTTTCCACGTAATGACGCATGCATTTTTCAAAGCATTATTATTCTTAGGGGCAGGTTCTGTAATTCACGGAATGCACCACGAGCAAGATATGCGCAAAATGGGAGGTTTGAGCAAATACATGAAAATTACACATATCACTTTCTTGATTGGATGTTTGGCAATCGCTGGTATTCCAGGTTTATCAGGTTTCTTCTCGAAAGACGAAATGTTATTAGGAATGTTTGTTTCTAATCCAGTTGTTTACGGAATCGGATTTATCGTTTCTGTGATGACAGCATTCTATATGTTCCGTTTATATGCAATGACTTTCTTAGGAGATTTAAGAGATAAAGAAGCTCATCCGCATGAAAGTCCAGCTGCAATGACAATTCCATTAATCATCTTAGCAGTTCTTTCTGTTTTTGCAGGTTATATCGGAATTCCAGCGTTGTTTATGCAAGACGGACATAAACTTCAAACTTTCTTAAGTGGAGTTGTATCAATCGGAGAAGCTCATCATGTTTCTCATGCAACAGAATGGATGATGATGGGAGCTTTATTACTTTGTGTACTTGGTGCAATTTATTATGCAATCAAGAAATACACAAACCATGTAGATGGTGAAGCAACAGGAATTGCAAAATTCTTTGAAGACAAATGGTACATCGACGAGTTATATGACAATGCAATTGTAAAACCATTGTTCGAGTTGGGTGATGTCTTGAAAAAATATGTAGAAAAAGCAGGAATTGCAGCTTTTGTTTTAGGAGTTGGAACTGTTTCTGGTCGCGCATCAAAAAATGTACGTCAGCTACAAAACGGAAATGTAGGATTCTATATTATGCTAATGGTTGTAGGAATCGTGGCAGGTATCGCAATCTTTTTTATGGGGTATTTAATTTCAAAATAGGTTAGTAATGCTTTTATCTTTATTTATCATTTTACCATTAATAGTAGGAGTTTTTATGCTATTAATGCAAGGTCAAAAACCACAAAGATGGTTAGGAGCATTCGTTGGTGGAGCGTTGTTGGCGTTGTACTTGTTTATCACTTGCAAAGGTGGAAACAACGAGTTAACGTTTCAAACACAATGGTTCAATTTCAACAGCGTTAAAACTTATTTCGCGTTAAATGCTCAAGGTTTGGGAGGATTAATGATTCTATTAACTAACCTTACTTACTTAGCTCTTTTTGTTTATTTATCAACAACAAAACAAAAATATAGCAATACATTCTATGGATTATTGTTAATCACTTTAGCAGGATTAAACGGAGTTTTCTTAGCAGAAGATTTAATTTTATTCTATTTCTTCTGGGAAGTTGTCTTAATTCCGGTTTATTTCTTAATCGGATTATTTGGAATTGGAAAAGACAAAATTCGCGCAAATATGACATTCTTCTTATACACGATTTTAGGATCGATGTTTATGTTAGGAGGAATTATTTACATCGGATTTTTCTTACAACCAGCATCATTTTTATTAACAGATGTTGTACAAGTTACAGGACCGCATTATTCAACAAACACAGCGTTGGCATTGTTATTCTTAATCGCTTTTGTGATTAAAATTCCAATCTTTCCATTTCATACATGGCAACCAACAATCTATAAAACATCACCAACTCCATTAACAGTTGTACTTTCAGCTTTGATGGCGAAAATGGGATTATTTGCAGTGGTTACTTGGTATTTGGGAATGTTTCCAACGATTTCAGAATTGTTCAAATACATTACTTATTTAGCAATTTTCGGATTAGTTTATGCCTCGTTAATAGCTTTGAGTGCAAAAAATGTGAAGAAAATTATTGCATATAGCTCGATTGCTCACTTAGCTTTAATTTTTGTGTCATTATTTTCTGAATTAGCAAATGGTGTAGCAGGAGCTTATTTCCAAATGTTTTCACATGGTTTAGTTGTTTTAGGATTATGGTTATGTGTAGATATTATGGAAAGAAAATATGATTTGACAGACATCAAATCGATTGGTGGTTTAGCAAAAGTTGATCCAACATTATCTATCTTATTCATGATATTCGGTTTAGCAAACGTAGCATTACCATTGACAAGCTCATTCATCGGAGAGTTTATGATGCTTTCTGCATTATTTACACACAATCCAGTTTTATGTGTAGTAGCTTGTTTAGGTGTTATTTTATCTGCCGTTTATACGTTGAGATTATCAAGCGCATTATTGTTTGGAGAAGTGAAAAACATCAAACAAAAAGATGCTCAAAAAGGAGGTTTTGGACCAATTGCAGTTATTTCTGTAATCGCAATCATCGTGATTATTTTAGGAGTTTATCCAACACCAATTTTTAATTTATTAGCACATTAATCATTTTTGAATAAATAGATATGAATACGATTATTTTATCAGCACTTTCAGGTATTATTTTGATGTTTAGTGGATTCTACATCAAAAATAATCGTGCCTTAAATATACTTTCTGTTGTTCTGTTTTTCGGAATGATTGTAGGAGGAATTTTCGACTTGAAAGGTTGCTCAATGTTCGCAGGAAAATTCGATAATATGATTGGACAATCGCTTTACGGCGTTTCGTTCTTTATCGCATTGGCAGGATTGGCAATTTTTTACTTATTGTTGAACAAAGATTCGTTTGGAAAAGTAGGAAAACATGTGGCAGAATATTATGCCTTAATTTTCTTCTCTTTTACAGGAATCGCAGTTTTAGCACAATTCCACAACTTAGTAATTATGTTCTTAGGAATCGAATTAATGTCAATTCCAATGTACATTATTGCAGGAACAAACAAAGAAAGTCTTAGAAGTACAGAAGCTTCTGTAAAATATTTCTTGATGGGAGCTTTCTCAACAGGAATTTTGATGTTAGGTGTAACATTTTTGTACGGCGCAACAGGAACTTTTATGGTTGATCAATTGGTAAACTATAACAAAGATTTCGAAACAATTTATTACGCAGGATGGTGTTTAATCATCTTCGCATTTTGTTTCAAAGTTTCTGCAGCACCGTTCCACGCATGGACACCAGACGTTTACGACGGAACACCAACTGTGTTTACATCGTTTATGTCGACAATCATCAAAGGAGGATCATTTTTAGGATTTATTTTAGTCCTAAAATCATTCCCAACAAATGTAGAATATGCCGAATATTACCGTTTATTATTCGCGTCAATTATCATTTTGACGTTATTTATCGGAAACTTCGGAGCAGTTTCTCAAAAATCTGTCAAACGTTTGATGGCTTATTCATCAATCGCGCAAGCAGGTTTCATGTTATTTGTTTTGTTCAATATCAATTCAGCTTCTAAAGAGGCTTTGATGTTCTATACGATTGCTTATTCAGTTGCGAACTTCATTATTTTCTATGCGATTGATCAATTCAAAAATTCAAAATTTGAGAGTTTCATTGGTTTAGGAAAAGCAAATCCAGTTTTAGCAGCAGCGATGACAATTTCATTAATTTCATTAGCAGGTATTCCATTAACAGGAGGTTTCTTTGCGAAATTTATGGCGTTGAGTATTGGAGGAACAAACGATAAAAACCTATTTTTGATTGTAATTGCATTGGTTATGGCAGTTTTGAGTATGTATTATTACTTCAAAATCATCAACTACATGTATTTCAAAAAAGGGAAAAACAAATTAAAAACACAAGACGGGTTAACAAATTTCCTTTTAATTATCGGAATGGTAATCTTAATTGTGATGGGAATTTTTCCAGGAATATTATCGTCATTTTTACAAACGCCAATGTGGTAATTGGAGAATGATTATTATATAGTTTTTTATTATTTATTATTTAAAAGCTCGTGTCAAGTACTTGACACGAGCTTTTTTTTATATGGGATTATTTTGCAAAGAGTGTAAACCCTAACTTATCAACAACATATTATTGATAAATAAAGTTAAAACCCATAAAATCATTTCGATAATCAATTTATCTTTAGAGTAAATCTTACGATTCTTCAGATGAAAAGTCAAGCGTTTAACTCAGTCAATTAGTTTCAACAATTAGCAGAAGAAATCAATAAAATGCAACAAGCATTTGCAGAAGGAAACATTAGTTCTTTAGATTTGTACCTAATGGAAGAGGAGGATGTATTGCAATACCTAAAAATTTGCAAAAGTACATTATACAATTACAGAAAGAAAAACCTTTTAAAAGCCTACAATTATTTTGGTCGAAACGTCTACTTAAGACACGAAGTTTACCAAGCAATAATCAATCAATTACTCAAATAAATCAAGAGGCTTTTAAGCCTCTTTTTATTTATAATAAATTTAATAATACTCAATAAGATCATCATTAAAGATAACAATTAACAACCAATTCTTTTTTTGAATCCTTTTTTAGACAAAAAAAGAGACAGAAGATTTAACCAAAAAGAAAAACTTCCCCGTTTGAAAGAGGTCAGGAGAGTGTAAATCAAATGTAAAACAAAACCACTACAACCACACAAACACCGAACAAACACCGAAGCGCTGCGGTACTTATCAACAGAACAACCACAGCACAACCACAGAAATATACAGACGAATACAAATAAGTACATTTCATTCCAAAGCATTGCAAATCATTCCAAATGTTTCCATTTGTATGCAATAATTGAATTAATACGGATATCCATTACGAACTTCACCATAGAAATTAAAAATCAAGTAAAACATTTAAAACCAAAAAGTATGGGTAAAGTTATTGACAGTATCATTTCAGGTACATCCGGTCGTACAGGTCGAATAGTAGTCGCAAATGTCAACGGTTACGAAATATCACGCATTCGTCCTAAAAAATTATCAAAAGCACCAACTCCAAAACAAGCATTAATCAAAGAACGTTTCAACAAATCAGTCTTATTTCTTGCGAGTTACAAAGAATATGCAAAAGCATTTTTCGGAACAAAAGTAGGATTACGTTCCACATACAATTCTGCAATGAGCAATGTCATGAATGCATTAGTCTGTGATATGGATAATTTACAAATACTACCTAATTATCATCAAATTCAATTTTCAAAAGGAAAAGGAATAGATCTACAACCCTTAGCCATCAGTTCTCCAACTCCGTTAACAATTCAGATCGATTGGGAAAACAACTCCATGGGCTCTAATGGCGAAACAGATTACATGGTGGCATAACTTGCAGAAGACAACGACCTTAATGTAGGAACCCATTTTTTTCAAACCAATGCAATCCGTGTAGACTTAACATATCAACTAAGTTTATTACCAAGATATCAAGGTAAAGAATTACATATATGGATTGCCTTTGTCAATCCAGAAAACCTATTTGCATCTAATTCTGTTTACGTAGGAAAAATCATAGTAAACTAACATTGACTATGATTCAGAAAAGAGAGAAAAAACCGTTTATATCATAACAAATCACATAAGTTGATGTCCAAGATACAAACGGTTTTTCTTTTTTTATCAAAAGAAAAAACTTCACCAAAGACACAAAAAAAAATCCCTCTCGAGAGGGCATAGAAGAGTGTAAACCCTAACTTATCAAGCTAAATTCATTTCAGCTTCACATTATTTTCTAATCAAATTCCAAATCAAAAAATTGGCATTAAATCGATGACGTTAAGAAAATGATTGAAGAGCAGCGTTAAAAAGATTTTAGCTCGTAGAGTTTTTAAAATCTTTAGCGAAGCGAAAACCATTTTTAGTCCAATCGATTTACAGCCAAGTCTTTTTTGGTTACTTTTTTTGACTGTTCCCCGAAGGGCATATGAATACCAATTAATTAAAATAGATATTCAATGAATAAAAAAAGTAACAGAAGGTTGTTAACTAAATAAAAACAACCAACCCCCAACCTTCACCTTAATCTCAATCTTTTTTGTATTTTTGAAGTTAAAGTTTAATGATTAGTTAGAAATGAGAAAATTCACTTTACTAATCTGCTTATGTTTGGTTCAATTAGCTTTTGCACAACGTAAAGGATATTGGCAACAAAAGGTAGATTATAAAATAGATGTTGATATGAAAGAAAAATCATATCAATACGATGGAAAAATGCAATTGAAATACACCAACAATTCAGGTCAAAGCCTGAATAAAGTTTATTTTCATTT
Source organism: Empedobacter sp. ULE_I140 (assembly GCF_053482575.1). NCBI lineage: Bacteria > Pseudomonadati > Bacteroidota > Flavobacteriia > Flavobacteriales > Weeksellaceae > Empedobacter > Empedobacter sp. ULE_I140. The sequence goes on from NZ_JBQMTX010000001.1 coordinate 401,748, forward strand.
ATATTTTAATGCTTTTCAACCAGGAAGTATGATGGATAATCGTTTACAAAACATTTCAGATCCTGATAAAAGAATGGCAACAAATATCGGAACAAAAGAAAATCCTAAATATGTTAGCCGTATTTCTGAATTAAAACCAGATCAAATTGGTTATCAAAAAGTAACATCTCTTAAACAAGATGGTAAAGCCGTTTCATATAAAGTAGACGGAACAATCTTAGAAGTTACATTAGCAAAACCAATTGCAGAAGGACAAACTTCTACTTTCGATATGGTTTGGAATGCACAAGTTCCCGAACAAATTCGTCGTTCTGGACGTAATTCGAAAGATGGTGTAGAATTTTCTATGGCACAATGGTATCCTAAAATGGCAGAATTCGATCCAGAAGGATGGCATTTAGATGAATACATTGGTCGCGAATTTTTTGCGCCTTTTGGTAATTTTGATGTCACAATTAACATCGATAAAGATTATGTAATCGGAGCTTCAGGAGAATTACAAGACCCTAATAGTGTAAAAGGTTATGTAAAAAATCCAACAATCAAAACAAAGAATGGAAAAGTAGCTTGGAATTTCAAAGCTGAAAATATTCACGATTTTGTTTGGGCTGCAGACAAAGAATTTATTGTAGAACATGCAAAATCAAAGCATGGTGTTGAGGTATATTTAGTTTACCAAGACAATGATAAATCTTCTGCATGGAAACAAGCAATGCCTTACGCATTAGGTTTCTTCGATTATAATTCTGAACACTTTGGCGAATATCCTTGGAAAACATATTCAATCATTCAAGGTGGTGACGGTGGTATGGAATATGGTACTGCAACTTTAATTGCTGGAGGAAGTAATTTAAATAGCTTAATCGGAACTATTTTCCACGAAGCAGCTCACTCTTGGTACCAACAATTATTTGGTATCAATGAAACATACAACGAATGGTTCGACGAAGGTTTTACATCATATGTAGAGCAAATGGCGCACCTTAATGTTGTAGATAAATTAAAAGTAATGCCTTCTAATCCAAATCCAGATGCCTACAAAGGATATATTAATTTAGCACTTTCTGGTAAAGAAGAACCTGCAAGTTTATTAGCAGACTATTATAATACAAACTATGCATACTCTTTAGAAGCATATTACAAAGGTCAAGTTTTAGCAATTCAATTAGGATATATTATTGGAAATGATAATTTAAACAAAACATTCCTAGAATTCTATAAACAATGGAAATTCAAACATCCATCAGGGAATGATTTCAAACGTGTAGCAGAAGAAGTTTCTGGAATTAATCTTAAATGGTACTTCAATTTATTCTTGAACACAACACGCAAAATTGATTACGCTGTAGAAGCTGTAAACGGAAACACAATCACAATTGCAAACAAATCAGATTTTGCAATGCCTATCGATTTGTTGGTAGAATATACAGATGGCTCAAAAGAATTATTCTACATTCCTTTACGTGAAATGCGTGGAGAAAAACCAGCAGAAAACTTAGTAGAATACCAAGGTGCAAAAAGAATTATTTTAGAAGATTGGTTCTGGACAAAACCTACCTATGATGTTAAAGTTTCGAAAGAAGTTAAACAAGTTACCATCGATCCAACAAAACGTTTGGCAGATGTAAACGATAAAAATAACGTATTTACAAAATAATGTTATTAGCAGTAAATATTGGAAATACTAATCTTCGTTTCGCAGTTTTCAAAAGTGAAACGGAGATTATTACATGGACAATCAATTCAAAACCTTACCGTACCGAATACGAGTTTTTTGCAAAATTCTCGAACATGTACGAGCCTTTCGGAATTTCGAAAAATGATATTACAGATATTGTGATAGGTTCGGTTGTACCACCACTTACAGCAAGCGTTAAGATTGCATTACAAAAGATTCACAAGTTCAAACCAATGGTTGTAGATCGTAATACGCCATCAGCAATCAAGCATAAGTCAAACCAAATGGGAACAGATTTATATGCGAATGCCGTAGCTGCACATTATCAAAATTATCAAGGCAAAAAAATTGTCATTGATTTTGGAACTGCACTAACTTTCTTAGGCATAGACGAATCAGCAAATGTCGGTGGAGTAGTAATTGCTCCCGGAATTATTACTGCCTTAAATTCTTTAGTAGGAGAAACAGCTCAATTACCAACAGTCGAACTAAAAGCACCAAAAACTGTTTTAGGATCAGATACAGAATCTTGCATGCAATCAGGAATGGTTTATGGGTTTTTAAGTATGGTCGAAGGAATGATCGATCGTATCAATGCCGAAGAAGGAGAACAATCTTATGTAATTTCAACAGGAGGAGTTGGCGGTGTTTACAAATCATTGACAGATAAAATTGATATCGATGATCGTCTACACACAATAAAAGGTCTTAAAATATTATACGAATTGAATAAAGATTCATTTCAGAAATAAATCTATTTTTAGATAAAAACAATTAAAAAGCTCGCTCATTGCGAGCTTTTTTCATTTTATATCAAATCATTTCAAAAAAATGTCTAATTTTCTGTAACCTTTTTACAAACCTTGAGTCTATTAAGTAAGAAAGCAATTAACACACGTGAAATTATTTGTACTAAATCGAAAAAGTAAAGAAGAAATTTTAGTCGATCGACTAAAAAAGAACGATGCTTTGGCGCAAAAAGAACTCTACGAACAAAACTCCAAAAAGATGCTGAGCGTTTGTAGAAGTTACATCGAAGACATGCATTATGCAGAAGATTGTATGATTAACGGTTTTTGTAAAGTCTTTAATCATATCGAGAAATTTCAAAATAAAGGAAGTTTCGAAGGTTGGATGCGTCGAATTATGGTCAACGAATGTTTAACTTTTTTACGTGCAAATAAAACATTGATTTATGTTGATGATGTAAGAGTTTCTAATTATGATGAAGCAGATGAAGAAGTAGAAGAAACATGGTTAAATTTTAATGTGCAAGACGTGTTAGATCAACTTTCAGAACCTTATAGACTGGTGTTTAATCTTCATATTCTCGAAGATTATTCGCATCAAGAAATTGCAGAAATGCTCAATATTTCGGTATCGACCAGCAAAACGCAATTGTTTCGAGCAAAGGCAAAACTGAAAGAAATTGTTCTAAGTAAAAAGAAAATGACAAATGAAAAACAACGATAAAATATCAAACTATATAAAAAACGATTTAGAAAATCGTGAGCTAAAACCTTCGCACGATGCGTGGGACAGAATTCAGGCTCGTATGGATGTCGCTCCATCACCACAAAAATCAAACTACAAATGGTGGTTATCTGCTGCGGTTGTGGCGTTATTTACAGTTACTACGTCTGTTTATTTATTTACGAATCAATCTAAAAATGATGAACCAAAAGAATTGGTAAATCATCAGGAACAAAATAATCCGCAACAAATTCAATCAGATTCTAATACAGTTCATTCTTCAGAATCGATTTTAGCGAATAATGAAAAGATTGATTCTTCTAAAAAAGAAGTTGAAATTCAGCCTCAAGAAGAGAAGAAACCAATTCAACATGGTAAAGTTCAAGTGGCGATAAACGAAGAATCTCAACAAGTTGAAATGGCTTTTCCAACGAAGAAAGAAGCTATTGCAGAGAAGAAAGAAGAGTTAAAATCAGAAGCTCAACCAAAGAAAAATATTGCAGCTAACACAACATTAGATTCTGTAAAAGTGAACAAAAAGAAGAAGAATTTTGTAGATCCAAATATGTTGTTGTATTCGATCGAAAATAAAGAAAATCTAAAGGAGTCAAACCAATCGCGCGTGGTTTCTATCGGCTTCAAATAAAACATTAATATCCCTAAATTAGCAAGATTATGATAAAAAAACTTATCGTAGCAGGATTATTATGCTTATCAGCTACATCACTATATGCTCAAAAATTTACATTTGATTTGAATGATAAAAATGACGAAAAAATCAGTCCAATTGTAAAAGATCGCATTAGCGAATTTACGTTAGTGATTCGTCAAATTGTGCAGGAAGAAAAATCTGCAATGGAAAAGAAAATTGCGGCAGTTGACAAAGAATTAGCAGAAGGAAAACTGAATGCTTCTGAGGCTACAGCGAAGAAAGAAGCGATTGCAAATGTGTATTCGGGAACGATAAATGATCGTATTCAGGAAGTGAATTTTAACTTAGATGATATCATCAAACAACAAGTTGCATTTTCGATTATGAATGGCGAAGATCCAATTACGCCAAAAACGAAACAAGATGTGACGAAACGTTACCGAATTGCGAATCAAATTAACGGTTATGCTTCTTTTGGATACATGGCGTTTACAGGAAAAAAAGACGAAGAATTGAACAAACACGAGAAGTTTTCGAGCAATTTAACAGTAGGTTTAATGTATGAAAGACAATTATCCTTAACGAGTCCAGTTAACTTTTTAGCAGGAGCATTATTCTCTTGGAGAACTTACAGAATTGACGATGATATGCGTTTTAATCGTGATGAAAATGGAGATGTTGGTTTAATAAAACATGACAAATCGTTAGACAAATCGAAGTTGCGCTCGGCTTATTTTATGGTTCCAGTTGGATTTAAATACAATTTTTCGAAAGTCAAAAATATTACCGAAGATTTTGCATATCGTCCGCAAGGAAAACACTATATCGCAGCATATATGTATGGAGGAACGTTGTTATCATCGAATAATATTTACAAAGGAGATGGTGTTCGCAGCAAAAATCGTGGAAATTATAATGTGAATAATTTTATCTACGGAGCCGAAGTAACAATTGGTTTAGGATTGATTGATGTCTTTGTGAGAAAGGATTTTAATAATTATTTTAAAGATAATACATTCGATAATCGTAAAATGATTCAGTTTGGCATAAATCTTGGATTATAACAATTATCTCAATCATAGTTTTAGTATTGAAATTTTATAACATAACATTTTTTTTAATATAATGAACCTCAGATTTATCTGAGGTTTTTTATTTGTAGAAAAATTTTCTAAACCTGTTCAAAAAAATTGTAAATTAGTACAAATCCAATGAGAGATGGTAAAATCTAAACTTAGTTGGCAAACACTTCTTCTCGTCATCATTTTTCTATTATTAATGATGGTTAACTTCACGTTTGTCAAAGCTTTTTGGTTTGGAGGAAATTTTTGGATAGACGAACCTTTTTTACGCATTGGCGTTTTCATGATTTCTTTACTTGCATCGATGTCTATTTTATACGATTTAACGTTTAATTTGACCTTATTTACGTTAAAAGAAGAAACGTTCGAAATCAGAACAATTTTCAAAAAAGATGAAATTCCATATCGAGCAATTTATTATTTGTACGAAGAAGAAGACATTTTTCGCTTGAATCGCAATCAAATTCTAACTATTCAAACCAAAAAATCAAAGTTCAGATTACGAAGTTTTTTTGATTCAAATTATGATCAAGTAAAAACTAAACTAACCGAAAAAGCAGAACAATACGTTAATTTATTAGCTTAATGATATTAAAAAAACGTCGCTCATAGACGACGTTTTAATTATTACTATTATTTTTTAAGTAAATCAAAATGTTTTGAATCAGCACTAAAATTGCAACCGACGTAAAAAACATAAAGCCAACATAAATGGCAACTTGCTTGTCTTGACCAATTTTTATGAAGATAAAATAAGCCAAAAGTGTTCCCATGATTTGCATCAAAACGGCGCGCCAAGCCACTTTTTTTACAACAGCTGCATCTTTTGTTCTAAATCCAGCAATTCCTTGATAAATTGTCGGAAATATCAACATAATAAATGCGATTATTTTTAGAGGTGTTTCCATTTATACTTTTATTTCTTTCTGCATTTGTTCCACAACTTCGTAAGTTGCAGGACAAATTAGCGTGTTTTTTATGGTAAGATGATTAATCTGGTAAAATTTCTTACGATCTGTATGCGGATATTCACGACAAGCTTTCGGGCGATCTTCATAAACCAAACAATAATTTTCACTATCCAAAAAAGGACAAGGAACTTGCTGCAAAACATAGTCGTTGTCTTCATCAATTCGCAAATATTTATCAATAAATTGACTTGGTTTAATGCGAAAAACATGCGCTAAACGCTCAATATCTTTTTGTGTAAAAAGGGGACCAGTTGTTTTGCAACAATTCGCGCAAGAAAGACAATCAATACGATTGAAAACATCTTCGTGGATTTCTTCCATTTTCTGATCCAAGTTTTTAGGCGGTTTCTTCTTCAACTTCTCCAAAAACTTTTTGTGTTCGCGTTGTTTTTCTTTTGCTTTCGCAAAATATTCTTCTAAGAAATGATCTCCCATTTTTCTATCTCTCCTTCTTTTACTTCAAAAATCTCCGCGCAATCAACCATTTTAAGGTTTTCAAATTGTTTGAATCGCTCAGGATCTCTTTGTTCTAACTTCTTTAATAAATGGTTGAATTCATATTGCATTTGACCTGTTGTAACCTCAATTTTAATCTTTGTAAAATCAGAATCAATTTTATTTCGGTCAAAATTATATCCTCGTCTTGTGGCTTCGTCCCAAACTTTTGCTAAATATTGATTAATCGCTTCAAGCGGTTTTTCAATTGCTTTGAAACGAGTTAATTGCGGATGATTTTTATAACCTTTTGTATTGCCTTCCAAAACATTTTTTGCCAAAAGCGTTTCGCGCCAAAGTGCTACAATTCCTTTTGCATCGAGATATTTCGGATGAACAGACCAAATTCGCATTTGTTAGATTACTTCTCTTTTTTGATCTCTTCTACATTTTTTACACCACGTAATCTGCAAAACTCTTCGATAACATTGTGATGAGAAACCGTTTTATCTTTAAAATAATTGACAAAATATTTCTTTTCTTCTTCAGTTGCTTCTAACTGATTCAAGATATTCATTAAGTGCATTTTCATGTGACCTTTCTGAATTCCAGTTGTAACCAAAGAACGTAATGCACCAAAGTTTTGCGCTAAACCTGCAACAGCAACAAATCCCATCAATTCTTTAGCATTCGGTTTCCCAAGAATTCCCATTGCTAATTTTACTAACGGATGCAAAGCTGTCAATCCACCAATTGTACCAAGAGCAGTTGGTAAATCAATCCAAAAACGAAAAACTCCATCTTTCACTTCACAGTGTGTTAACGAAGAATACTGCCCATCTTTCGCCGCATATGTATGCGCACAAGCTTCTACAGCACGGAAATCGTTACCTGTTGCAATCACAACCGCATCAATTCCGTTCATAATTCCTTTGTTATGTGTTGTTGCACGATATGGTTCTATTTCTGCAATGCGAACAGCGCGCAAAAACTTTTCTACAAACTCTTCTGAGGTTACATTTCCTTCTGCCAATTGCTCAACAGGACAAGAAACCTCTGCACGAACAATACAATCTGGCGTATAATTCGATAAAATACACATCACGATTTGAACTGAATCTTTTTCATCATCTGTAAAAGTAGAATCAGCTTCTATCTCGTTGCGTAATGTTTTGGCAAATTGTTCTAAACAAGAATTGATAAAGTTTGCACCCATCGAATCCATTGTTTCGAAAGACGCTTTTATTTGATAATAGTTTTCTAAATCAGCAGTTTTATCAATTAATTCCAAAGCTAAAATACCACCACCACGCGCACGCATGTTTTTGGTGATATCATTTGTCGTTTCGATTAATTGATTTTTAATCGTTGTTTCAAATGCATTTTGTAACTTTTCTTTGTCGCCTTCGTACATAAAATGAACGTGACCCAATTTTGTTGTGGATAAAATAGTTGTTTTGAAACCACCACGTGTTTGCCAAAACTTCGCAGCTTTAGAAGCCGCAGCAACAACAGACGACTCTTCAACAGCCATTGGAATGGCATATAATTCGTCGTTGATTAAAAAGTTTGGTGCTAAACCAAACGGCATATAGAAATTAGAAACTGTATTTTCTGAAAATTCGTCGTGCAGTTTTTGTAAATCTGCATCATCATTCCAATATTGTTTCATGATTTGAATTGCTTTTTCATCGCCATTCAAATATTCATTGACAACCCATTCAATTTTTCCTTCTTTCGATAATTTCGAAAAACCTTCTACTGCTTGATGCTTCATATTGGATATTTTTTTATAAGACAAAAGTACAAACGTTTTGAATGTTATAAGATACTTCTTCTGTTTTTTGATTAATTTTTAACGATTTAGTAGAGTAGTGGATTTGGTTAAACACAATAAATGTAGAATTAGTTATTGTACTATAACTTTTTGAAGAAAATATCCACTTGAAAATTGATATTCTAAAATATAAAAAACACCTTTTACTTAACATAAAAGGTGTTATAAGATATTTCAACTCTAATGTAAAAAACTTCATTTTTAAATATTTCTTAAATTAAGTATTTAAAATTTTTTGTTTTTTAAAAAAAATATTAATTTAGAAATATTAACAACAATATTTAAACTAAAAAAAATGGAAAAATCTTATTAGCAAGTGCTTTTGCACTTATCGGAACTTTTGCTATGGCAAACGAAACAGAAACAAAAATTACAAATGAAGTTAAAGAATTATCATCAGTTATAAATTATAATACTTCTGAAGATGTTAATAATTGTGAAATAACAATTCGTGATGGTAATGGTAAATTACTTGCTTATACAATAGTTTATGCTACTTCAGAGTTAAATTGTAATTATCAAGCTGATAAGTATTTAGAGCAATATATTGCAGATCATTCATAATTGAATTAACTAATATCAACTACATTAATATAGCCTGATTATAATTAATCAGGCTATTATAAAATAAATAATAAATGAAATTAAAGCCACTATTATTAATAGTTTTATTTTGTATTGCTAATTCTATTTATGCGCAAATCTATAAGCTTGATTATCAGTTCAATAATCATGTTTCAATATTGAATAGAACAAATACATATAACACAACATTAGTATATGACGTTCCTAATAAGGTAAGTTTATATACGGTAATAAAACTAAAAGAAAAAGCAAAGAGTGAAAAAAACAGCACTTCATTAGTTATAGATGAAAAGGTGATTGATAATGAATTAATTTATAGTAATTTCAAAAAATTAGAAATGGTCATTCAAGAACAGATTGATATTGAAATGATGAATTTTACAGAAAAAATACCAACTATCAAATGGGAATTATCAAATGAAACAAAAGTAGAAAATGATTATAATCTTAAAAAAGCGACTGCTACTTTCAGAGGGCGAAACTATACAGCTTGGTACACATTAGATATTCCTGTAAATGTTGGACCATGGAAATTGCATGGACTTCCTGGCGCAATAGTAAGTGTTAATGAAGACAGCGGGAGATATTCTTGGCAATTAAAGGACGTGAAAAAGATAGAAGTAAGTACAATAAAAAATCCTTTAGAAAATAAAACGTATGCTGTAAAAAGCATCAAAGAATATCCACAATTAAAATTTGAAACGCCAGAAAGAGTTAAAGAAAAATTAAGAAAAATAGACAGTAATTTTATATTCCCAAAAGGAGAAAGAATAGATATAGAATTATTATTTGAATTGTAATCTTCCCTAAAAACCGGACCGTTTAAAAATATAGTTTATTAACTTAGGGATAATTATGAAACAGAGCAATTTTACAGAAGTTCAGATCGTCAAGATCTTATCAGAACAAAATCAAGGCAAAACAGTCAATGAAATTTGTCGTGAACATGGAATAAGTCAACCCACTTTTTATAAATGGAAGAGTAAATATGGCGGAATGGAAGCCCATCAATTAGCTCAATTAAAAGAACTAGAGAAGCAATTGTCCCAATATAAAAAAATTGTAGCAGAGCTTACTTTGGAAAACGTAGTTTTAAAAGATGTTATCGAAAAAAAGCTATAACGCCTTGTGAAAAACGAGAGTTGGTGTTGTATTCAAAAGAAAAACATCAGCTAAGTTCTCGCAGGGCTTGTCGTCTATTTAGCTTAAGAACATCCGTTTTTTATTATCAAAAAGTACGTAAAGATGAGGATGATAAAATACGTTTTCAATTGATAGCGCTATCCAACGAGCATCAAACTTGGGGCTTTTGGATGATGCATCATCGTTTACGAAATTTAGGATTTACTTGGAACCATAAACGAGTTTATCGAATTTATACTTCGATGAAACTTAACCTACGTAATAAACGTAAAAAAAGACTTCCTGCAAGGATTAAAGAGCCGCTTTTACGTCCGATTTATCCAAATGTAACGTGGAGTATGGATTTCATGCATGATAGTTTAGAAAACGGAAAAAGCGTGAGAAGTTTGAATATTATAGACGATTTTAATCGAGAAATTTTGAGTATTTGTATCGACACAAGCTTACCTTCAGCTAAAGTAATTTCTGAACTTGAAAAACTAATCGAATGGCGAGGGAAACCTGAGAAAATTAGAGTAGATAATGGTCCAGAATTTATTGCTGAAAAACTAAAACTATTTTGTCAAAAAAAAGCCATTGAATTATATTATATTCAACCTGGGAAACCTACGCAAAATTCGTTGATTGAAAGATTTAATAGAACTTTTAGAACAGATTTTTTAAATGCTTATTTATTTGAAAATATCAAAGAAATGAAAAATTATACAGAAATTTGGATGTGGATGTATAACAATGAAAGACCACACAGTTCTTTACAATATCTTTCTCCTAGAAATTTTTTATTGAAATATGGTAAGGTCAAAAATCCTAATGATTTTCCTACATTTCAAATTAATCAAAATAATAATACAATAATATTAAATAAAAACTATACTTTTAAATGTTCCTAACAAGGGGAAGATTACAGAATGGGAAAATAATTTATGATTCAATTAACTATCCAAAGCCACAGAAATTAGAAAAAAATAAGAATCTATATGAAAAATATACTTTCATTTGTAATGTTATTGTGTTTTGTAAATACATTTTGTCAAGAAAAAATACAAATAGAATACGAATTTCGAAATGAATTTGATATTGAAAATGCAAAAGATGCTGTTGTCAAAGAACGATTAAAAAACAGTAACGAAAATAGATTGTATTTTGAGTTTTTAAGTTCTGATAAAGAATCGCTTTTCCAAAGAATAGATAGAATTGATAATTCTCAGGGTAGATCAGGAGTGTCAATTTCCTTTATAAGTGGACCAGGAGGAATTTATTATAAAAATTTAGTTGATAAATCAACTATTTCTGAAGTTAACTATAAAGGAAAAAAAATATTAATAACAGATTCTATAACAACCAAAAATTGGATATTAGGAAAAGATAAAGATAAAATTTTAGGGTTCGATGTTAAAAAAGCAACTTTACAAATTTCTGAAAATTCATTTGTTGAAGCTTGGTATGCGTCAACAATTAAAATAAAAAATGGACCTTCTAATTATGGAGGATTACCAGGGATTATTCTAAAATTAATTTTGACGAATAAAGAAGAAAACTCGGTAAACAAACAAATTTATTTAGCAACAAAAGTTGAAGTGAGTGATAAATTAAAAATAAATAAACCAACAAAAGGTAAATCGATAACTCAAGTAGAATTTGATAAAATAATGAAAGAGGAGGAGAGAAAATTTAATGAATTATTTAAACAATAATTAAAAAACATATAAAAAGACACTGTCCAAAATTTTGTGTAAATATATTTCAGGTGGGTTTGACTTTTTTATAGTTGAACCCTTTTTTCAAATATAGTTAAAAATTGATTTAAAATTATTCCCCAATTATGAATTGGTTGTGTCCATTTTTTTGAGATTTGCATTAACGATAGATAAACTGACTTTTTGAGCGCGTCATCTGTTGGGAATACTAGTTTATTTTTGGTATATTTTCGGACTTTTCCATTCAAATTTTCGATAAGGTTGGTGGTGTAAATAATTTTTCTGATTTCAATAGGAAAGTCAAAAAATACAGTTAATTCGTCCCAATTATTTCTCCAAGATTGCATTGCGTAGGGATATTTTTGAATCCATTTTTCTGCAAAACGATCTAATTCTAAAGCAGCCATCTCTCTGTTTGGCGCATTGTAAATGAGTTTCATGTCTGAGGTAAATTCTTTTTTATCCTTCCAGACTACGTATCGAGCAGAGTTTCTAATCTGGTGAACCACGCAAATTTGTGTGTTCGCTTGAGGGAAAATATTGGTTATAGATTGTGTAAATCCGTTTAAATTATCAGTTACTGTAACCAAAATATCTTCTACGCCACGCGCTTTTAAATCCGTCATCACACCTTGCCAAAAAGCAGCAGATTCGTTCTCTCCAAGCCACATTCCAAGGATTTCTTTGTGACCTTCACGGTTTAAACCAACAGCTAGATAAATCGTTTTATTGATTACTTTTCCGCCTTGACGAACTTTAAACACAATGCCATCCATCCAAACAATGCAATAAATAGATTCTAGAGGACGATTTTGCCAATCCAAAACTTGACTATTTACTTTATCAGTAATGATGGATATTGCTGATGTAGAGAGTTTATAGCCGTATAATTCGTAAAGTTCCTGCTCAATATCCGAAACACTTAGACCTTTAGCGTATAACGAAATAACCATATTTTCAACAGAAACTGATTTGGATTGATGTTTTGGGACAATAATTGGATCAAAACTTCCTTCTCGATCTCGAGGAACCTCTATTGTAGATTCCCCATATTCGCTTTTTAAACGTTTTGAAGTTGTGCCATTACGTGCATTGGAATTGTCACTTTTCTCATTTTTTGAGTAACCTAAATGGGCTTCAAGTTCGCCTTGTAGCATGGCTTCTAATAAATCAGAATGCAATTCTTTTAATAATTTACTTAGATCTTCTTGGGTTTTGATCCCTTCTAAATGACCTTGATCTTGGATGAATTGGGCTACAGATTTTTTCATAATAAACTGTGTTTTATAAATTTAATAAAATAAATAAGGTGAGTTACTAAACCCACCTTAATTTATGTTTACACAGTTTTTTGGATATTGCCTATAAAAAGGATTTTGTTTTAAAAATCCTTTTTTTATATCTATCAAATTGATAAAATTAGTTTATTAATCGACCCTATTACGTGTTGAATAAAAGTATTGGCAACTGTGTTCGTTTGTCAATTCATTCTTCTTCCATCATTTGTTTCATCTTGATTTGGAAATCCTAAAAAAAATACAGTATAAGAAAAGGTATAAGACTTATTTATCTTAACATGATGAAAGGAATAAGAAATCATTTTTCAAATAGAAAATAAACAATATTTACATTATTAAGGTCTATTAAACATAATCATTATTATACACCTCTTTTAAATGGCTTAAAACTTTGATATTGTGAGAGTGCAGTTTTGAACAAACAAGTTTGTAATTTAAAATGCTCTGAAAGAAGCATTTAATCGTTGAGTGAAGGTATTCATATCAGACAAAATTATTTTTCTTTCGTACTAATTTTTTACTGCAACGTTATTATTTTTTTTATAACTCTCTATAGAGTTTATTCGTGTTTTCTTCGACCGTTCTTCGACCATTGTCCTCGCAAAGGTGCATTTTTCCGCAAGTTCGTCGAAGGACGGTCGAACAAAGGTCGAACGATGGTCGAACAAGAGTAAAATGAGCTATTTTTCGATATGATGTGAAACATAGATATACAGAGGTTTGTATAGGAGTTTCAATTAACTAAAACATATTGTTGATAAAAATGCTGGAGGACAGAAGTGGACAAATGTGGACAAAACCGGACATTTGTGGTCACTTTTTGTGAAAAATGTAATTTGTATTGTTTAAATGATTATATTACAAATATTTGATTATTTTAAATTGTTTTGATTGAATTAATAATATTCTTGATAAAAATGATGAAATACGATTATCTGTAAATTGTTTAAAATATAAAATAGTGAAGAGTTTTTCGTTTATATGAACGATTATAATGGATTATTCGAGGAAATGTGTTATTTGAGAAAATAGAATTGTTTATATTTGATTGTTTGAACTCACATGATTAGAAAATTAATATGAAAAAATTTATTTTAAGTTTGGCTATCCTTGCGATGGGTGCTTATTCTTATGCACAACAAATAACCATTGAAGGGATATATGGCGGTAAATACCGAGAAAACTCATTATATGGTGTAAATTCATTGAATGATGGAGAAAATTATACAATTCTTACAAAAGACGGATTGGTAAAACGTTCGTATGAATCGACATTGAAAAAAGGTCAGACTTCTGATGTAGTTGTCGTTCCTGGAAAGTTTGAAGGTTATGAATTTAGTTCTGATGAGCGTTACGTTTTATTGCAAACTAATTCGCACCAAATTTATCGCCATTCGTTTACAGCAAAGTTTGAAGTGTATGATACACAAACAAAATCGAAAGTATTGTTATTTGATGGAAAAGGAATTCAAGAGCCTTTGTTTTCGCCAGATGCTTCTAAGGTAGCTTTTGCTTTTGAGAATAATTTATACATTCAAGACTTAAAATCGAACAAGGTAATTCAAGTTACAACGGATGGTAAAAAGAATAATATTATCAACGGGATCAACGATTGGGTTTATGAAGAAGAGTTTGGTTTCGTAAGAAATTTTGATTGGAATGCTGATGGAACGTCTTTGGCTTATGTTCGTTTTGACGAATCGAAAGTCAAAGAAATTAATATTCCGATTTACCACAATAATCTTTATCCACAAGAATTACGTTACAAATATCCAAAAGCAGGACAAGACAATTCGGAAGTTTCGTTACATGTTTTTGATACGAAGAATAACTCAACTGCAAATGTTAATTTAGGCGGAGTTCAGAATTATTATATTCCTAAAATTAAGTTCTCTACAAAAGCGAATTTATTAACGGTTGTAACGTCTAACCGTCATCAAAATAATGTAGATGTTTCGTTTTATGATATCAACACGAAAAAAGTAAATAAATTATTTACTGAAACAAATAAAGCGTGGATAGAAACGGATAATTTAACGTTAGAGTTTTTAGCAGATAATTCGTTCTTATGGACTTCTGAGCGCGATGGAAATAACCATATTTACCATTATGCAGATAGCGGAAAGCTAATTAACCAAGTGACGAAAGGAGATTGGGAAGTAACGAATTACTACGGATATAATCCTGGTAATAAAACACTTTATTATCAATCTAACTCGAATAATGGAAAACGTATTTCGACAGAAAGACAAATTTCTTCGGTTAGTTTAGATGGTAAGAAAACAACAATGTTGACGAAAAATAATGGAACAAATTCGGCTGCTTTCAGTAAGAATTTTACGTATTTCATTAATACTTTTTCGAATACAACAACTCCAAAAACAATTAGTTTGGTTGAATCTAAATCTGGAAAAGATTTGGGTGTTATCGTTGACAATACTTCTTTAAAAGATAAATTGACTACAGATAATATTGGAACAAAAGAATTATTTGTGTTGAAAACGACAGCAGGAAACGAATTAAATGCTTACGTAATCAAACCAAAAAACTTTGATCCAACCAAAAAATATCCAGTTTTGATGTATCAATATTCTGGACCAGGTTCTCAGAATGTAAATAATGCGTATTTCAACTCAAATGATTATTGGCACATGATGTTGGCACAAGAAGGTTATATCGTTTTCTGTGTTGACGGTCGTGGAACGGGATACAAAGGAGAAGATTTCAAGAAGCAAACGTATTTACAATTAGGAAAATATGAGGTAGAAGATCAAATTGCTGCGGCAAAAGAAATTGGTAAATTACCTTATGTGGACAAATCTCGTATCGGAATTTGGGGTTGGTCTTATGGAGGATTCATGGCTTCGAATGTATTATTCAAAGGAAATGATGTGTTCAAAGCGGCGATTGCTGTTGCTCCTGTAACAAACTGGCGTTATTATGATTCTGTTTATACAGAGCGTTTTATGCGTACACCAGAAGAAAATGCATCTGGTTATGATGACAATTCACCAATTAATTATGCAAACGAGTTGAAAGGTAATTTCTTATTAATTTCTGGTTCTGCTGATGATAATGTGCATCCACAAAACACATTCGAATTATCAGAAGCTTTGGTACAAGCGAACAAAGATTTTGATATGGCAATTTATACAGATAAAGATCACGGGATTTATGGTGGAAACACGCGTATTCAGCTTTACCGTAAAATGACAAACTTTATCAAGAAGAATTTGTAAGAAAAAAGCTGTATTTATTAGAATACGCCAATGAATAAGATGAAACATTATTCAAATTGACAAAAATCATACATTAAATAAAAAAAACCTCTGCATTGTCGGAGGTTTTTTTTATTTTCGTTGATTGCTAATAAAATCTAAATGATATATTAGCGCTTAGTTAAAGAAATTATGAGTCAAAAATTAACTTTAGAGCAAATTCAAAACTTTGAAGGAAAATATCCCAAACAGCTTTGGTATTTGTTTACGATAGAAATGTGGGAACGTTTTTGTTTCTACGGTATGAGAGGTGTTTTAGCAATTTTTATGACAGACCAACTAGGTCTTTTAGAAAAAGATGCTAATTTGAAATATGGCGCAATACAAGCATTTATTTATGCATTTACATTTATTGGAGGTATTTTCGCTGATAAAATATTAGGTTTCAAAAAGTCTTTAGTTTTTGGAGGTCTTTTTATGGTCATCGGAAATTTAATCATTGCCTATGATCCTCATACAATGTTTTATGTAGGAATTACCTGCACCATTATAGGAACAGGTTTTTTTAAACCCAATATATCATCAATGGTAGGTGAATTGTATAAAGAAGGAGATGTAAGACGTGATGCAGGTTATGGAATGTTTTATGCCGGAATAAATATAGGAGGTCTTTTAGGAGGTGCTTTGTGTGTTTATTTGGGAAAATATTACTCTTGGAGTTTATGTTTCTTAGCAGCAGCAATTGTAATGGTGATTGGTTTGATAACTTATTTTGCTACTAAAAAAAGTTTAGAACCTATAGGAAACACTCCATTAGAAAAAGATAGTATACAAAAAAGGACTTTTAAAGAAACAGCTGTTTACGTTGGTGCAATAGTTATATTACCTTTAATATATTTCTTAATTCATAGAAGTGATTTAACCGATTATTTTATGTACGGAATTGGTATTGCTGCGCTTTTGTATTTAGGATTCGAGATATTAAAATTAAATAATAGTTATAAGAAAAAAGTTTTAGCAGCTTTTATTTTTATTGTTATGTATTTGATTTTTAATGTTATTTATGAACAAAGTGGAGGTTCTTTATCTCTTTTCGCAAAAGATAACTTAGTACATAATTTACTATTCTTCGAAATTGATCCAAATATTATTAATAATAGTGCTAATTCATTTTTTATAATCATAGTAAGTCCATTAGCAGGATTGTTATGGATATGGTTAGCTAAAAAGAAAATAGAACCTAATACAATTATTAAATTCGGAATAGGGTTTTTATTCTTATCATTAGGATTCTTTTTATTTTATTCTTTACGATTCTTTGTAAACGATACAGGACAATCATCTCTTAATTTATTCACTTTTACTTGGCTAGTAATTACTCTAGGAGAGTTATGTTTAGGTCCAATCGGTATGTCAATTATTACGAAGCTATCTCCTCAAAAACTATTTGGAATGATGATGGGGATGTGGTTTTTAGCAAGTGCTTTTGGTCAGTTTTTTGCAGGGAAAATTGGAGCAGAAATGTCTGAAGCAAATACAGGAGGAACTTTAATGTCAAAATTGATTGCCTATACTGATGGCTACAAAGATTTGGGAATATACGCTTTAATTGCAGGTGTATTATTAATCGCTTTATCCCCATTAATTCGCAAATTAATGCAAGACGTAAAATAACTTTTAAGAAATACTTTTAACAAACAAACATGAGTTCAAAATCAGAAAATTTCTTTGATTCAAAAGTACTTGGGCATCCGTCAGGGTTGTTCGTGCTTTTCTTTACAGAGATGTGGGAGCGTTTTTCATTCTACGGAATGCGCGTTTTATTAATTCAGTTTTTAACAGCTGCAGTTATTGGGTTAAATCCAGGTTGGGAATGGTCTATAGAAAAAGCAACTGCTTTATATGGAACATACGCAATGTTATTATACATTACGCCCATCTTTGGAGGTATTATTGCCGATAAATACATAGGTTATAGATGGGCAGTTGTAATTGGTGCGATTATTATGACTCTTGGTCATGCATTCATGGCTTTTGATACACCTATCTTTTTATATTTAGGATTGGCGTGTTTGGTTATTGGAACAGGATTCTTTAAACCAAATATGACATCTATCTTATCAGAAATGTACAAAGACTTTCCTGAGAAAAAGGATGGTGCTTATACAATTTTCTACATGGGAGTTAACGCTGGTGCATTCTTCGGAATGATGTTGTGTGGATTCTTAGCAGAAAAAGTAGGATGGCACTGGGGATTTGGTTTAGCTGGAATCTTCATGTTATTAGGAACATTACAGTTCTGGTTAGCAAAACCATTATTTGGGTATATCGGTGAGGTTCCTTCAAAAACAGGAAATCAAATTACTGCTGATGATGATACACCAAAATACGAACCAGGAGAAAAACCAAATCCTTTTACAGTATTAGATCAAGTATTGATCGTTATTATGACGCTTTTAGGATTAGGATATGCGTTCAATGATCCGTTAAATGCAATTGGTGGAATTAACTTATTCCCATTCTCTATCGGAGGATTATCAGGACAAAATGTCGTTATTTTAGTAGCATTATTCTTGTTCTTCTTTGTGGTAATTCGTCGTTTGGCAAATTATACAAAAGTGGTTCGTGATCGTATGATTGCGGTAATTATTTTTGCTTTCTTCGTTATCTTCTTCTGGATGTCTTTCGAACAAGGAGCTACATCATTAGTAATCTTTGCGCGTGATAATACAGAACGTAACTTAATTGGAGGTGCTGCAATGGCATTCAACGTTTTCAATACATTATTAACAGTTGTTCCATTATTGTTCATCTCGTATGTATTGATTTTATTAGCAAAACAAACATTTAAAAAAGCGGCTTTATCTAATGTTGTTTTAGCGTTTACTTTCTTAGGAATTTGGGCTGCTGCAATTTGGATGTTAAACTATAACTGGACTTCTCACTCTTACGATGTTTCTTACCAAGCAATTGAAACGGCTAAATTAGACGACGCTGGTAAACAAGTGATGAACGAAGAAGGACAACCTGTTTTTGATAAAACACCAGTTACGGCTTCTTATGTGGCAAACTCTACAGATAAAATTGTAACTGAAACAATTAATTTAGCTTCTCAAGACGCTTTAACAAAAGGATCTGATATTAATATTCACAAAGAAGGAGATAAATTTGTATTAGTTTCTCCAGAAAGTTTAGTGAAATTAGATACTGAATATAAAAATCAAAATAAACCATCTGAAGTTGTTCCTGCGAAAGTAGCAGAGATTAAAGATTCTCAAGTAGAAATTACCGTTTCTTGGTTCTCTACATTAAACTCTTTCTTCATCATTGCATTAGCTTCGTTAGTTTCTCGTGTTTGGGATTCTAAATACAACCCATCAGCTTCTGTAAAATATGGTTTAGGATTAATCATTATGGCATTCGGATTCGGATTCTTAGCTTTCGGTTCTTACGGAATTTCAGAAGGTGTTAGAGTTTCTATCATCTGGTTAGTATTAGCTTATTTATTCCATACATTGGGCGAACTCTGCTTATCTCCAGTTGGACTTTCGTACGTATCGAAATTAGTTCCAGCACGTATGATTGCATTTATGTTCGGAATGTGGTACCTTGCAATTGCAATTGGTAACAAATTGGCAGCCATTTTAGGAGGTCAAATCGAAAATATTACCAAAGAATATTCGTTATCAACTTTCTTCTTAATCTTTACAATTGTACCAATTGTAGCAGGTTTAATCGTTATCGCATTAAATCCAGTCATGAAAAAATTGATGCACGGAGTTAAATAATAAAGATTGAAATTTATGAAATCAAGCTTAGCAATCGCTGCCCTAATTTTATCATCATTTCTTTTCGGACAAGAAATTAAATGGTTATCATTAGACGAAGCAACAAAGGAAATAAAAGCACATCCAGAAAAACCTGTATTGATTAATTTTTATACAACTTGGTGTGGATTCTGTAAGCGTTTGGACAAAGAAACTTTTACAGATAATAAAGTCGCAGATTATGTAAACAAAAATTACATTGCGGTAAAATTTGATGCGGAAACAAAGGATATGGTAAAATTTATGGGAATTCAGTACACCTATATTGCACCTGCTAAAGCGAATTACATGGCGTATGCCTTTACAAACGGACAATTGAGTTATCCTGCAACTGTTTTGATGAACGGAAAAGGAGATGTTAACAAAATTGTTTTGGGCTATCGTAATTCAACAGATTTCATAAACGATATCAAAATTTAATCGAGAAATAACCTTGTTGAGAGGTTTTCAATAAAACAGAATCAGAAGTTTCTTCAAGTTCTCTAACAATAGAAGGGTAGTTGCTGGCATCAGCAATTACCCTTTTTAAATTTTCATTATTTTCGAAAGAATAAAGCTTCGATTGATGAATTAACACATAAAAAGGAGTATCAGAATGTTCTTCATTTAATAAAAGGTTAAATGACTTCGTTTCAATAAAATTTGGATGTTTGATAAAATGTTGATGTTTAAAGTCTGAATCATAAGAGTAGAAACTAACATCTTTTATTCTTTCGTGGATTTTATATGGTTTAATCGTAAAATTATATGTTTTTTCATCCAAAGGATTTTCGCTTAGAATTGCTAAACTTCGTTGATTTCTTATGCCGATAATACTATTCTTGTATTGATTAAAAACAATTAATTCATTCGAATGATTGAGTTGATAAACTTGATAATATCGTTCAGATTCCATTAGAAATAAAGAAATTAAACAAACAAATAATGCTAGTTTAGATTTTTTTAGGAATAAAGGTTTCGATGCATATAAAATAACGCCAATCAAAATCGCGGTAAATAAACTGATGTAAACATCTTTCGCAATAAACTTGAAGTTTGCTAACCAATAAATATATTGATTTGAATAATAAATAAAATGATTGAAAATCCACGTATAGATTGGAATATTAAGATCAAAAATGATGAGAAGAATGCTAATTATACCGCCACAAATCATAAAAAAGGAAGCAGGAATCAAGACTAAATTTCCAAATAAAAACAATCCTGAAAATTGATTAAAATACAAGACCGAAATTGGTAAAGTTCCTAATTGAGCAGATAAACTTGTTTCAATCATAATCTTGATTTTCTTCAGGAAACTATTTTTAACTTTCCAATAATACTCAAAAATTGGATTGAGCCAAACAATGAAAAAGACCGCTGAAAAACTCAATTGAAAGCCAACATCAAACAAATAATTAGGTTGAAAAACTAGAATGATAAAAGCAGAAAGTGAAAGTGTGTGGAAAATATTTTTTGGTCGGTTGAGTAATTCGCTAATATAATAAATGGTAATCATCAACGCAGAACGAAAAACTGGCGGTTGTAATTCGACATAAAAAGCAAAGATCCAGATAAATATTAAGCTAATAATTATTCTAATTTTCCGACCTTGTTTTAGCTTTAATAATGGTTGTAAAACGAATTGTAAAATCATGTAAATCATCATCACATGTAAACCAGAAATGGATAAAATATGCACAACTCCTGTTGCTACATAACTTTGATTGAGTTCTTGCGAGAGCTCCGTTCTATCACCCAAAAGCATAGACGAAATAATCGCTCTACTTTCAAGGGAATAACCTTGTTCTGTTAGTTCTTTTCGAATCATGACTTTCGATTTGGCAACCCAATTTCGAAATCCATTTCCTTCTTTGTGAATAGAAATAATTTCATTTGTAAAGATTTGAGAATAAATTCGTTTTCTGTTTAAGAAACGTTTATAATCAAATTGATATGGATTTAACGGTTCTTGGATTTTTCTTTTTTCTCCTAAAATTATGATTTCATCATTGGGATATAAAATTTGTTGTTGAGGTTTGATATGAAGTAAAATTTGCTCAGTCGTTTCAATATCTTTTACAACGTAATTGGTATATTTTTCGGTAGAATTAGAACTATAAACGACTTTTAGTAAATGAATTTTCGAAACAGATTCGAAATCAATTTTTGAATGTCTATTATAATTTTGATGAATATAATAGCCCAAAATAATCGAAATACCTAAAAAAGTGATTATATTTTGACGATTATTATTTTTTAACAAAGAGATAAAAAGTAAAGTAATTAATGAAAAAAATATAATTCGTAAATTTGTAGCAGGAATTAATAATTCGGATAAAATTATTCCGATTGAGAAACAAATTGTTAGGGTAAAAAAGAGATACTTTTTCATCCTAATAATTTATAAATTTTTTTACAAATAGTAGGTTTTAATTATTTGTAAATGAATTGATTAAAAAAATAAAAAAAAATGAAGAAGATTCTTATATTAATTGTGTTATTTTTTACTCAAATGGCAATGGCTCAAATTGATGTAAAACTATCAATCACAAACCTTAAGAAAATGAAAGGAAATTTGGCTATAGAGTTTTATAGAAATGTAGAAAATTATACAAAAGGTCAAAATGCATTCAAAAAATTGTACGTTCCAGTTGCTGATATAGACAGGTATGAAACGGTTTTTAAAGATATTGAGCCAACATTTTATGCGGTAAAAGTGTATTTGGATACGAACAATAATAAACAGCTTGATAAAAGTTTTTTGGGTGTGCGTAAAGAACCGTATGGTTTTTCTAAGAATTTAGATCCTATTTTGCGTGAGCCAACTTTTGAGGAAGCCAAAGTGGAAATGACTGAAGAAAATAATACAATTGTAATCAAATTAAACAATAACAAAGGCGAAGAATAATCTTCGTCTTTTTTTTGTTAAAATTTAATTGAAAAACCTAAATTCAATCCTAATAAAGAAGGATTTTTAGCATCTACATTTTTCAATGGATTTAGCATATATCTATAATTTGGTTCCAAATTTATACTTGATTTATTTGATAAATTATATTCTAACTTAACCCCTGCGTTAGCGCTATAACTCGAATTATTTAAGTTATTTGCTTCGCCTAATTTATAATTTGATCTTGTATTAGCATCAGCCAATGAAATAGAATTTTTCGTTACAGCATAATAACTTCCTCCCGCTATTGCTAGAATATTGAATTTATCAAAACTTGCCAATTTATATTCAACTTCTAATGGAACTTCGATATAATGAACTTTTTGTTCCATAGTATTGGTTTCAGAAGACAACATGGTCATTGTCGTATGTGATGTATTATCATCTACAACTCTAATATTCGAATGATATGTGATATTGTTCGGTGATTTTGGCATGTTTGCAGAAAGTGCATAAACACCTGTATTGATTCCCGAATTTATATTGGTTGTATTTTGTTCCAACTCAACTTTTGAAATTCCCGAACGGACATTTATCTTATCATTTATACGGACAGAAATCTTTGCACCGTAAGTGACAGTCAAATTGTTTTTGATAGTATGATCGTTAAATTCATCCGCTAAAATAGATTTAGAATCTAACATTTTTGTAGGATTGATGTACGAAGAGATCGTCAGAAGTGGAGATTTCTGTTTGATTTCTACTTTCTCTTTTTTCTTCTTTTTTTCTTCTTGAAGAACTAATTCTAATGGTTTTTCCTCTAAAATGTTAAGTTTAACTTCTTTCTCAGAAACTTCATTTTTTGGAGTATTTATAGAATTATTTTGAACAAAATTATCTTTTTGAGTTGAACTTGTTTTACCTAATTCTTGTGTTTTATCTTCTTTTTGATTTGGAATTATATTCGAAAATAAAGATGATTCTCCAATTATATTTTCAAAATATGAACTTGAACTTTGAATTATCTTTTGATTTGATTCAGTCGATTTTTTTACAGAAGAAACAATCTTATTATCAAAAGACTTTTCATTTGTATGTTCAATATTATTCCAATCTTTTTTGGTGGATTCTTTAGATGTCGATTTCGTTTTTACAACTTCATTAGTCGGAGTATGATTAACGTTAACCGCATCATTTTGATTAAAATAATAAATAGAAATTCCCGCAACTAAACACGCTGCTGTAGAACCAATCCAATAAAATAAAGGAATGATGCGTTTTTTCTTTTCTTTCTCGTCTAATTTCTCTTGAATATTTTTCCAAGCATCCAAAGGAGGAAGTTGTGGTTGCGAGAGTTTATCTTTAATATGTTGATCAAATTTGTTCATCTTCTGTGACAGTTTTTAATTGATTGAGTTTTTGTTTTAATAAATTTCGTGCTCTTGATAAGTTTGATTTTGAAGTTCCAACCGAAATGGTCAGCATTTCTGCAATTTCTTGGTGCGAATATTCTTCAAAAACGTAGAGGTTAAAAACTTGCCTATATTGTGGTGGAAGATTATGAACGGCTTCTAACAACTGTTGATAATCAAAATCTTCTTCAACTTCGTCGTCATCTTCCTGTGTTATAATGAGATTTTCGAAATCTTCAAAAGGTAAATTATTCTTCTTTTTTAGTTTTTCTAAATTAAGATTTACCATTATCCGTTTCATCCAACCTTCAAAAGATCCTTCGAACTTGAATTGATTTATTTTATTGAAGATATGAATAAAACCCTCTTGAAAAATATCTTGCGCATCTTCGTGATTTTCGGCATAACGAAGACAGATCGAGAACAAAACAGACGAAAACTCAATATAAATTTCTTCTTGAGCTTTTCTATTTTGTTCTTGACATTGCTTGATTAAAATTTCAAGAGAGTCACTATTCAAAACTTATTGGACTTTATTTTTCTTTAATGTCTAAAACGATAGAATCGTTATAAGTATCTTTATTTTCTGAGTTTTTACCTGTCCAAAATTTTAATGTGTATTTACCAGCTTTTTTAGGTGTAAATTTTAAAATTTTAGATTCGATACTTGTCGAAGGTAAACAAGATTGTCCACTTCCTTGAGAACCTAAAACTCCAATATATTGAATTGAGTCATCTTGTTTTCCACCTAATAAACTAAATTGAATAAATTCTTGACAAGAATTTGTTTTAGAATAATTAACTCTAACATTTGTTGTTTGGTTCATAGGCATAATAGAGTCTGGATTAACAGTAACTCCTTCCGTTGTAAAGTAACCATAGTTTACAAAATCTGCATCATCATTATTTAAACAACTAAATGTTGATAAACCTAAAATACCTACCAAAGCAAACATGCTTAATCTTTTCATTAATTTCATTGTATGAGTTTTAATCGTTATAAAAATAAGATATAGATTTTAGAAAAGGTTGCGTGAAAGAATAAGAAATTAACATATAGAATAAGAAATCCCCTTGAAAATCAAGAGGATTACCTTTGTTAGAATAGGTGTAAACTTTAATTAAGTCAATCCTGAAACATTTTAATAATTAGATCTGAATGACATCTATAGCTTACAAGATAAAAAAAACAATAAAAGGTTGCGTCAAACTTTTACTTTTTTTTAAATTATTTTTTTAAGTCCTCAATAATTAGTGAAGCGGTTCTTTCTGAAGCACCAATTCCACCAAGTTTATGATACAATTTTTCATAGCTTTTCATGATTTTTTCTCGTTTAGGAGAATTTAAAATTAAATCTAATTCTCGTTTGATATTTTCGTAAGTTAAATCATATTGAATCAACTCTTTCACCACTTCTTCATCCATAATCAAGTTCACCAACGAAATAAAACGAATGTTTTTTACAACACGTTTTCCGATTTCGTACGAAATTGCATTTCCTTTGTAGCAAACAACTTCTGGAACTTTCAGTAAAGCAGTTTCTAAAGTTGCTGTTCCTGATGTAACCAAAGCTGCATGAGAAACGCGCAATAAATCGTAGGTTTTATTCTCTACAATTTTCAAATCGTTTCCTGCAATTTTTTTATAATTTTCGATTGGTTGAGATGGAGCACCCGCTACAACAAATTGATAATCGGGAAAATCTTTTTCCACTGAAAGCATCAAAGGTAATTTGACTTTAATTTCTTGTGTTCGACTTCCAGGAAGTAAAGCAATAATTGGTCTTTCGTCTAAATTATTGTCTTTTCTAAATTGTTGTTCATCAATTGGCGGAAGATTATTCAACGAGTCTAATAATGGATTTCCAACAAAATCTACTTTGTAATTGTAACGTTGATAAAATTCTTCTTCGAACGGAAGAATCACAAACATTTTGTCGACAACTTTTTTGATTTTATGAACTCGACCAGTTTTCCAAGCCCAAATTTGTGGCGAAATATAATAATAAACTTTAATTCCAAGACTTTTTACAAATTCAGCAATTCTGAGATTAAAACCAGGATAATCAACTAAAATAACTGCATCTGGCTGATAAGTTTCGATGTCTTTTTTAGCAACCGAAATATTTCCTAAAATCGTTCTTAAATTCATTACAACTTCAGCAAAACCCATAAACGCCAAATCTCTGTAATGTTTGACTAAAGTTCCGCCTTGCATTTGCATCAAATCTCCTCCCCAAAATCTGAATTCAGCTTGTGGATCTTTTAATTTTAATTTTTTCATTAAGTTCGATGCGTGCAAATCGCCCGAAGCTTCACCTGCAATGATATAGTATTTCAATGGAAATCATTTTTCTTCTTACAAAGATAGGAGAAATCTATAAGTGGAGTAGATTTCAATGTTTTTTATTGCGTAAATTTACTCTTTCAAACAAAGAAAAATGTCAGACGAAATTATAAATAAAGTTGCCAATAGTAGTTTAGTAACAATTGATTTACAGGATTATTACCCTGATGGAGATCGTGTTGTTTTTGACTTGAAAGATTGGTTATATGAAGAATTGATTCTTAGAGAAAAGGATTTTAGAGAAAATCTGAAAAATCATGATTGGACACAATATCAAGATAAATATGTAGCGTTAACGTGTACTGCGGATGCGATTGTTCCGTCTTGGGCTTATTTGTTGGTCGCAACCTATTTGTCGCCAATTGCGAAACGAATTGTACATGGAAGTTTACAAGATTTGGATACGATTTTGTACACAGAAATTGTAGATCATTTGCCTTATGAAGATTATGTTGATGGAAAAATAATTGTGAAAGGTTGCTCTCACAAACCTGTACCAGAATCAGCTTATATTCAGTTGATTGAACGTTTACAACCAATTGTAAGTTCGTTAATGTTTGGTGAAGCGTGTAGCACTGTTCCGCTTTATAAAAAGAAGAAATAAAAAAATCCGCTCAACGAGCGGATTTTTTTACACATGAATAAAATCGTAATATACTTATTGATTAGTTCTGAAAACTAATTTATTATCTCCAGGTTTTTCTTCGAAATAATCGATTAAAACCGCATCATTATCATTTATTGTTCCTTTTAAAATTTCTTTTGAAAGTTCATTTAATACATCTTGTTGAATAACTCGTTTCAATGGTCGTGCTCCGAATTGTGGATCGTAGCCTTTTCTTGCTAAATAATCGACAGCTTCTGGCGTAATATCTAATGTAATATCACGTTGTGCTAATTTCTTAGCAACTCCGCTTAAATAGATATTCACGATTCCAGAAATTTGATTTTCACTCAATGGACGGAACAAAATAATTTCATCAATACGATTCAAAAATTCTGGTCTAAAGTTTTGTTTCAATTCCTCAAAAACGACATCTTTTGTTTCATCATAAACTTGCGCCACATTATTTTCGTCAATATTCGAGAATTTATCCAAAATCGTATGAGAACCAAAATTCGATGTCATAATGATAATCGTATTTTTAAAGTTAACCACACGACCTTTGTTGTCTGTCAAACGTCCGTCATCCAAAACTTGTAACAAAATATTGAAAACATCTGGATGCGCTTTCTCAATTTCGTCCAACAAAATAACTGAATAAGGACGACGACGAACTGCTTCTGTTAACTGACCACCTTCGTCGTAACCAACGTAACCCGGAGGTGCCCCAACCAAGCGAGAAACTGCATGTCGCTCCTGATATTCGGACATGTCGATACGAGTCATTGCATTTTCATCATCGAATAAAAATTCAGCCAAAGCTTTTGCTAACTCAGTTTTCCCAACACCAGTCGAACCTAAGAATAAGAACGAACCAATTGGTTTTCCTTCGTCACTAAGACCTGCGCGAGAACGACGAATTGCATCAGAAACAGCCGTAATTGCTTCTTCTTGTCCAAGTACACGTTTGTGTAATTCGCTTTCTAAATTCAATAATTTTTCGCGGTCAGATTGCATCATTTTCTGAGCTGGAACTCCAGTCCATTTTGATACAACTTCTGCAATATCATCTGCATCAACAAACTCTTTTACTAGTTTGTTTTGTTTATTCTGTTCAAGATTATGTTCAGCTTCTTCTAAATTATTTTTTGCATTTACTAAATCTTCAAACTCTAATTTTGAGGCTTTTGCATAATCATAATCACGTTTTGCACGCTCAATTTCGAATTTGATATTTTCGATAGATTTTCTTAAATCTTGAACTTCATCGGCACGATTTCTTTCCGCTTCCCATTTTGAATTCAATTGATTTCTTTCGTCTTGAAGATTAGATAATTCTTCTTTCAAAAGATTCAATTTTTTCTCATCATTTTCACGTTTTATCGCTTCAATTTCTATTTCCAACTGAATAATTCTACGATCTAATTTATCTAAATCTTCTGGTTTAGAATTCATTTCCATTCTCAACTTAGAAGCCGCTTCGTCCATCAAATCGATGGCCTTATCTGGTAAAAAACGATCTGTAATATAACGTGTTGATAATTTTACAGCCGCAATAATTGCTTCGTCTTTGATTCCAATTTTATGGTGTTGCTCATATTTATCTTTGATTCCACGCAGAATAGAAATTGCAGATTCTTCATCTGGCTCTTCAACCATTACTTTCTGGAAACGACGCTCTAAAGCTTTATCTTTTTCAAAATATTTTTGATATTCATTCAAAGTTGTAGCACCAATCGAACGTAATTCGCCACGAGCCAAAGCAGGTTTTAGGATGTTTGCTGCATCCATTGCGCCTTCTCCGCCACCGCCAGCACCAACAAGCGTGTGAATCTCATCGATGAATAAAATAATTTCTCCATTCGAAGCAGTTACCTCTTTTACAACGGCTTTCAAACGCTCTTCGAACTCACCTTTGTATTTTGCACCCGCAACCAAAGCTCCCATATCCAATGAAAAAATTTGTTTATTCAAAAGATTTTCAGGAACATCTCCATTGATGATACGATGAGCTAAACCTTCTGCTATAGCAGTTTTACCAACACCTGGTTCACCAATAAGGATTGGGTTATTTTTTGTACGACGAGATAGAATTTGTAAAACACGACGAATTTCTTCGTCACGTCCAATTACAGGATCTAATTTTCCTTCTTTTGCTAAATCTGTTAAATTTTTAGCGTATTTATTTAATGAATTATATGTTCCTTCTGCGTTTTCAGAAGTTACTCTTTCTCCGTTTCTCAATTCTGTTACTAATTTTTTTGTGTTGTCGAATGTAACACCTCTATTTTTTAATAACTGACTTACAGGTGATACATTCTTGATTATACCTAATAATAAATGCTCTAATGTGATAAAATCATCGTTCATCTCTTTTGCAATTTCTTGTGCAGATTGCAAAATTTGGTTAGATGAATTGGAAAGATGATTTCCTTGTTGACCTTCAATTTTTGGATATTTATTGATTTCTAAATCCAGCTCTGGTTTCAACATATCCATTTTTACACCTTGTTTTTCTAAGATTAATGATAATACGTTTTCATCAACATCTATCATTCCGCCTAAAATATGAGCTGGTTCTATTGCTTGATTTTTTTTAGCAACTGCAATTTGCTGCGCTGCTTGAATCGCCTCACGACCCTTTATTGTAAATTGATTAAAATCCATTGGTTTTTAGTTTTTTATATTGGTTTTGTTTGTTGTACTTCATCAAAAAAAATTCCAAAGTAGAAATAAAACCTAAAAACTGACTTTTTGACTATATTGAATAAAAAAAGGAGACATTTTGACAACATCTCCTCTCGTTTAAAAATTTTTATAGTATTTAAAATAAACCTTCTACTGATAAATAGCGTTCGCCAGTATCGTAGTTGACAGTTAATATTTTTGCTTCTTTGTCTACTTCATTCAATGTTTTTGCAACTGCAGCCAGCGAAGCTCCTGTCGAAATTCCAACAAATAAACCTTCTACTTTAGCCACTTTTTTTGCAAATTCATATGCTTCTTCTTTTGTAATTTGAATAGAAGAATCAACAATTAAAGTATCTAAATTAGTTGGAATAAAGCCTGCTCCAATTCCTTGAATCGCGTGTGGACCAGGATTTCCTCCTGAAATGACAGGAGAATCGGTTGGTTCTACAGCGATAACTTTTGTTGAAGAATTAATTTCTTTCAATGCTTTTCCAATTCCAGAAAGATGTCCACCTGTTCCAACTCCTGTGATTAAATAATCTACTCCTTGTGGAAAATCAGAAAGAATTTCTTTTGCAGTTGTATTATAATGAACTGTCGGATTCGAATTATTCTCAAATTGTTGCGGAACCCAAGCGCCTTCTATTGTTTCGGCTAATTCTTGTGCTTTTGCAATAGCGCCTTTCATTCCTAATTCTTTTGGCGTTAAAACAAATTCAGCACCATAAGCTTCCATAATTTTTCGACGCTCAATTGACATTGATTCTGGCATTGTGATAATCATTTTGTAACCTTTTACAGCTGCAACAAATGATAAGCCAATTCCTGTATTACCCGAAGTAGGTTCTATAATTGTTCCTCCAGGTTTTAAAATTCCAGCTTTTTCCGCATCTTCAATCATTGCTAAAGCAATACGATCTTTAATTGATCCACCTGGATTTTGTTTTTCTACTTTAATATAAACATTATGGTTGGGAAATAATTTATTTAGTTTAATAATTGGTGTATTTCCTATAGTTTCTAATACGTTATTGTAAATCATTGTTGTAAGGTTTTAGATGATATAATTGATATGTTGTTCTTTTTTTTGTTTTTTTATTTGCGGTTGATTCTCTTGATAGACAACAGAATCTTCTTCTATACTTTCTGTAATCCAAACATTTCCACCGATTATAGAATTTTCTCCAATTACAGTTGTTCCTCCCAAAATAGTGGCTCCAGCATAAATCGTGACATTGTTTTCTATTGTTGGATGACGTTTTTTATCAGCCAAATTTTTCGAAACATAAAACGCTCCTAATGTTACGCCTTGGTAAATTTTTACATGATCACCAATCAATGTTGTTTCTCCAATCACAATTCCTGTACCATGATCGATATAAAAATTTTTTCCAATTGTAGCACCAGGATGAATATCAATTCCAGTTTTAGAATGTGCATATTCAGAAAAAAAACGGGGAAGAATTGGCGTATTTAATTTATAGAGAATATGTGCTAAACGGTGAATTGCAATCGCAAAAAAACCTGGATAAGCTAAAATGATTTCAATTTCTGATTTAGATGCAGGATCATTTGCATAAAAAACAAAAATCAGTTCTTCTAATTCTTGTCTAAGTTGTTTGAATTGTTCAAAAAAGTATAAACTAATTTGATTCGACTTCTCCTCAGGAACAATTTTTAACAAGATAGAATTGAATTGATTGAGTAAATCTTCTTTCTTATACAAAGGATTTGGTTGTTGAAAAATCTCATCATAAATAATGGATTCTATCAACGGTTCTACTTCTTGTTTTCTAAATGGTAAACTGTATTTCGTAAGCTGATACATTCTTAAATCTATAAACTCTATAAAAATAGTAGGCGAATGTATTCATTTTTTTATTCTTGAAGAAGAAATTGTCGAAAAAATGACAAAACCCATAAAAATGCTTTCTCTTTTATTATTGCTATGTAAGCATAATAATACACTGTTTTGACTTTTATGAATAAAATCTATTTTTATTTATTTAAAATTATTTATCAAATTAAATAACTGGTAATCAATATTATAAAAGGGTTTATGTGTTTAAAAAAGATTATTTTTATAAAAAATAAAGCATAGTGTTTTATTTACACTAAAAAATAGTTATTTTAGTGAAATAAATTTTAAAGGATAAAAATATGAAAAAATCAATTTTATTCGGATTATTCTTTATGTTGACATCTTTAATGTATGCGCAATCACCAATTGGAACTTGGAAAACAATTGATGATGAGACAAAACAGGCGAAGTCTTACGTAGAGATTTTCGAGAAAGATGGAAAACTTTATGGTAAAGTCACTAAGATTTTAACAAAAGGAAAAGAAGATGCAAAATGTACAGATTGTTCAGGCGCATTAAAAAATAAACCAATTTTAGGAATGCAAATTCTTTCTGGTCTTAAAAAAGATGGAAAAGAATGGAATGGTGGAAAAATTATTGATCCTAATAGTGGAAAGGAATACAAAGCAAAAATGTCTCTTAACGGAAATGATAAATTAGACGTAAGAGGTTTTATCGGGATTTCTCTTGTAGGAAGAACGCAAACTTGGCAACGAGTTAAATAAAAATCAAAACAAAAACGAAAAGGTTACTCTGAGTAATCAAACCCACAAAATTTTACTCTATAATGACTATTTCTAAAAGAATAGTCATTATTTTTTTTGCTTAAATTTGTAACTTCAAAACTTTAGTTTTTGATTATTTCTAAAATAAATTAATGAGTTCATATAAAAACAGAGCGTTTGCTTATATAAAACCTTACAAATCTTCATTTGTTGCAGCAATTTTTTTTAATTTAATGTATGCATTATTTAATATTGTTGCATTAGCATTCATGATGCCTATATTGAGTGTGCTTTTCGGAGAAGATAAAAAACACATTACAGTCAAACCGATTTATTCAGGTCATTTAGTTGATTTGAAACAATTTTTTTCTGATTATTCGGGCTATTATATGAATCAATTGTCGCAAACCGAAGGTCCAGTTTATGTATTAGCAATTTCGTGTGTTGTATTTATTATTGCATTTTTGTTTCGTAATATTTTCAGTTTTCTTTCAGAAACTTGTTTGGTCGATTTACGTTCTGGGGTTACACGCGATTTGCGAGTGGATATTCATAATAAAATTATCGATTTACCAGTTGCTTATTTTACAGAAAAACGAAAAGGCGATATGATAAATCGTATGTCAAGTGATGTAAATGAAGTTGAATCGAATATCTTAAATTCTTTTGTAGAACTTGTGCGTTCACCAATTATGATTATTGTTTTTGTGATATTCTTATTTACTGTAAGTTATCAATTAACGATTTTTGCTATTTTGGTTTTCCCGATTATGGGAACAATTATTTCGTTGATTGGAAAAAGTCTCAAAAAAGCTGCTACTCATGCGCAAGACGAATTATCTAATATTATTACTTATGTAGACGAAACACTTTCTTCTCTTAAGATTATCAAAATTTTTAATGCTGAAGATCAAGTAAAAGGTCGTTTTGATGAATCGATTAATCGTTATCGAAAATATCTTCAAAAAGTAATGAAAAAACGTGCTTTAGCTTCACCAACAAGTGAATTTTTAGGTGCTGTTACAATTGGATTAATTGTTTTTTTTGGAGGTAAGTTATCGTTAGAAGGAAATGGTTTAACAGGTTCACAATTCATCTTTTATATCGCAACATTTTATACATTATTAGATCCGATTAAACGCTTTTCGAAAGCATTATCAGATGTACAAAAAGGAGAAGTTTCTGCAAAGAGAATTTTTGAAGTTTTGGATGCTGACGTTTCGATAAAAGATGTTCCAGATGCTAAAGGAATTGATGCGTTTGAAGATAAAATTGAGTTTAGAAATGTGACATTTGCTTATGGAAAACATAATGTAATTGAGAATTTTAATTTAACAATTAACAAAGGAGAAACGGTTGCTTTAGTTGGGCAGTCTGGTTCTGGAAAATCAACTTTGGCTAATTTAATTACTCGTTTTTGGGATGTAAAATCTGGTCAAATTTTGATTGATGGAATTGATATCAAACATATAAAATTACATGATTATCGCTTGTTATTTGGTTTGGTTACGCAAGATTCGATTCTGTTTAATGATACAATTTTTAATAATATTTCATTAGGTGATAAATCTCCAAATTTAGAAAAAGTAGAACATGCAGCACAAATTGCAAATGCGGAAGAGTTTATTGTAAAAATGCCAGAAAAGTATCAAGAGTCAGTAGGTGAGGGAGGAAGTAAACTTTCTGGTGGACAAAAACAACGTTTAAGTATTGCACGTGCGGTTTATAAAAATCCACCGATTATGGTTTTGGATGAAGCAACTTCTGCTTTGGATACTAAATCTGAAAAATTGGTGCAAATTGCGTTAAATAATATGATGCAAAATCGTACTTCTTTAGTTATTGCGCACCGTTTATCAACCATTCAGAATGCAGATAAAATTGTGGTAATGGAAGCAGGAAGAATTATTGAAGAAGGAAATCATCATTCGCTTATCGAGAAAAAAGGAGTTTATGCTAATTTGGTAAACATGCAAAATTTTGAATAAAACTTAACTTTATAAACTAAAAAAATCCGCTTATTAAGCGGATTTTTTAGTTTATATTTTAAATCTATTTAATTTCAAAACCAAGTTGTTTCCAATCTTCCCAAAATGTTGGATATGATTTTTCTACGACCATTTCATTCTCAATTCGAATTGAGTAAATTTGAGCCAAAGGCGCCA
Organism: Empedobacter sp. ULE_I140; assembly: GCF_053482575.1. Lineage (NCBI taxonomy): Bacteria > Pseudomonadati > Bacteroidota > Flavobacteriia > Flavobacteriales > Weeksellaceae > Empedobacter > Empedobacter sp. ULE_I140. The sequence continues at coordinate 436,321 of NZ_JBQMTX010000001.1, forward strand.
TACACATTGCCATTCTATGGTCATTGTAAGTCGCTAAAGTCGGCGTTTCTTCAAAATTATGATAACCTTCTATCGTTAAAGAATCGTTTGTAATTGTAATAATTGCTCCAAATTTTTCCAACTCATTTTTAAGTGCAACCAAACGATCGGTTTCTTTAATTTTTAGTGTTTCCAAACCAGTTAAATGACATTTTGCTTTCAATCCCACACAAGTTGCAGCAATCGTCTGTGCAATATCTGGAGTATTGATTAAATTTAATTCGATGATTGATTTTGGTATGAAATTATCTTCATTTTTCAATGTTAAAACTCCATTTTCAAAAGTTGAAATTACACCAAAATTTTCTGCATAAATATGTTGCAAAGCTGAATCTCCTTGTAAAGAATCTTCGAAATAAGTTGAGATTTTAATTTCAGAATTCTGCGATAAAGCAATCAAACTATAATAATATGAAGCTGAACTCCAATCAGATTCTACTTGTAAAGTTTTAGCTTTGATGTTTTCAGTAAAAGGAATTTTGATTGTATTTCCTTCGAAAATTGCATTAATTCCAACTTTATTCAATAATTGAATTGTCATTTGAATATAAGGAATAGAAATAATTTTTCCATCCAAATTAATCGTTAATCCATTTTCTAATTTCGTTCCAATCAAACATAAAGCAGAGATATATTGAGAACTAATGTTAGAAGGGATTGTAATAGAATCTTTCGTTATTTTTTTTCCAACAATCGATAAAGGTGGATAACCTTCGTTTTCTTGATACGAAATTTCTGCACCCAGCTCATTCAAGGCATCAACCAAAACTTTTATTGGACGTTGTTTCATTCTTTCAGAACCTGTCAACGTTATTTTTCGTCCATCTTGAATAGAAAAATAAGCCGTTAAAAATCGCATGGCAGTTCCCGCGTGGTGAATATCAACTAAATCACTTTTGTTCGCTAACGCTTTTTGCATTAATTGAGAATCTTCTGAATTTGAAACATTTTCTAATGTCAAAACATTCTCAAATAATTGACTTAATAACAACAAACGATTGCTTTCGCTTTTAGAACCTGTGATGGCTAATTGATTGTTTATCGGAGATTTTAGAGCAGAAATTTCAATCATATTTATTTTAATTTATCATTATTTTGATGACGATCGTGGTCACGTTTTGTTTTATAATCTAATTTTTTGTAAAAAGCTGATTCTAAATCAACACCTGTTTGATTTGCCAAACAAAGCGCTACAAAAATAACATCTGCCAATTCTTCGCCAAGATCTTTGTTTTTATCAGATTCTTTCTCCGATTGTTCACCGTAACGACGCGCAATAATACGTGCAACTTCTCCTACCTCTTCAGTTAATTGTGCCATATTTGTTAATTCGTTAAAATAACGAACACCATGTTCTTTTATCCAATTATCAACGTCTGTTTGTGCTTGTTTAAGGCTCATCTTATTTTAAATTTTAAAAGTTAAAGGTACAAAAATAAAAAGCCAACTCGTATTTGGAGTTGGCTTTATTCGATGTTTAGAATATTTTTTATTGTTTTACCAAAATCACTTGCTGACTTTCTGCATTAATAATATTTGTTAAAAATTCTTTCAATGGTTTATAGTATTGTGCAGGTAAAATACTGTATGGAATAACTTTTTGGGCTTGAGCGATAATAAAACCATCTTTTTCAATTACTTTATATGCATATCCACCAGCTTGATCGGGCATTGTAAATTGCTTTTCAGTTGGTAAAGATTCGACTTTGTAACCTTCTGGAATTTTAATTTTAACTGTATTTGTATTCGTAGTTGGTGCACCAAACTCAATATTGTAATTACGTTGATCTAGATTTAAATTATGTTTTGTATTCGCAACAAATAAAAATGGATTGAATAATATTTTATTTCCAGCCACATCTACTTTTACATCATCAAATTTGAATTGATGACGGATTACATTTTGTTTGTTATCTTGTGTTTTAAATTCTGAAATTTCAAAATTGTAATCTTCTACAAATTCTTTTTCAAACGCTTTTGGATCATCTGCGATTTCACTTTTATCAAACATATAAAAATAATTATCACGAACATTAGAAAATAAACCTTTCAAATTTCCATCAGCTTTTAAATCTGCCGTAATTGATATTTTATCATTGGTCATAACCGAATTACGAAGAGGAACTTCTTTTATTCCTTTGTCATTTACCATAAATCCACGATCGTTAATTGCTCGAATTGGTAATAAATTAATTTGAGCATTTTTATCAGTTGCATCCATTAAATAAAATTCATTATCTATTGTTGCTCCAACAATTACATAATTCAATTTGCTACGTGAAGGAAACGAATAATTGATTAAACCATTTTGCAACGTACTCAAAACAATTGGATTTGCGTCTAATCCGGCTTTACGCAACATAGCTGTTAACATAAGATTGATATCCGCTGAATTTCCAGATTTTTCGTTAAATGCTTTTCGAATTCCTTTATCTGTATATTGACCAACATAATTATTCCAAGCGATGTTGTTTTTTACATAATCGAAAATTGCTTGAGCTTTTTTAATATTTGTAGATTTTCCAACAATTGTAGTATTTACTGTTTCATCTAAAAAGTTATTTCCATTTAATTGTCTTCCAAAATCTTCATGATCCATCAAATCTTTACCAATACGTTCCCAAGTTGTAGAAAAATTTTCTGAGGTTCTTCCTGGAACCACAAATGAAGCTAACTCAAACTGAATACTTGCTAACATATTTCTCGGATTAAGTACATAAGCTTCGCGAGAATAAGAAGGTAAATTAGTTAATGAATAGGTTTGCGTGTCAATTTTTAATTTGTGGTTACTTGATGTCGCGCCTTGATTTCCCATATTTCCCCCAAAAGATGAAACACCTCTGTTTCCAAAAGAAGTAGTTGAAAAAGTATCATCTTTAGAATTTTTTGTTAATTTTGGAGCAAATGCACCTCTCAAATCTTGTTGATAATTAAAATGTTCTTGATTTTGCATCGTGAAATTACTTGCAACCACAGGAATCGATTGTTGAAAATACCACGTATCAGTATTTCCATAGAAAGGGGAAATAATTTCGTACGTATATTCTAGGATCGATCCATTTTTTACATTAGGAAATGTAAACGTTTGTTTATCCATAAAACGATGGACTTTATCTAAGAAAATATCTTTTTTCTCAACTTTTTGTTCAACAATTTTTCCATTTTCAAGGTTATAGGTAACCGCTTTTAAAGTAATCAATTTATCTTGATCTGATCCTGAGCTTTTGTAAAGAGGAATTTCTATTTTTAAAACATCATCAGGTGTTTTATCCTTATCAAAAACAATTACTCTATAAAAAACTTTTTTTGTTTGCTCAACACCGCCTTGATTGGTATTAAAACTAACTTTATAATTTCCGTCAGCATATAAAACTTCTGCTGGAGCATCAGCTTGAATTGTACTTTTTGTTTTCTCGAAATCTTGTTTAGATAGTTTTCCAAATTTTACATCTTGTGCAAAACTCGAAACAGTTGCAACTGTCGCAACAATCGTAAATATTGTTTTCATATTAGTGTTATAATTTTTCTAAAAGTAGTTTTGTGTTGTCGTAACCCGAAATTTGTCTTCTAAATTCTACATATTCGTTGTATTTTTCTTTCGAAAAAGTTCCAGAAAATTGTTTGTAAATACGTTTTATTTCGAATGCATTATTTTCTTTCGGATTGATTTCTAATTGATATTCTCCAAAAGCAGATTTCACGGTTATAGCATCAAATTTTTGTGGTAATTTATAACCAGAAGGAAGTGTCAATGTATACGAAACTTCGTCAACATATCCTGTCTCGATGTTGAAATCAAACTTTCTATCTTTCATTTTTTTGACAGAAGTCTCTTCTTTATTCACTGGAATAATATTCAGAATGATGTTATTTCCTTGAATTTTAGCATAATTTGGTGCTGAAAACTCGAAATTTGAAGTAAAAACAGCATTTTTCCAATCATTATTAAATTCTTTCTTTTTGAATGATATTCCTTGTAAGTAAGAAAATCGATTTTTTAAACGAACATCAAGATCTTTTTCGCTTAATTGATTAAATCTTGCAAAATTCTCATAAATCAAACCTTTGGAAGTTTCAGAAAAATCAAAATTTAATGTTCCATCTGCTAAAAGTGTTGCATTTCCATTGACGAATAATTGATTATCTTCTGTTTTGAATTGTTGCGAAGGAATAATTTTTCCGCCTTTTTCATCAACAATTAATACTTTTCTATTTCCTGCAAAATCACCTAAATAATTATAAGGAGCTGTTTGACTTGTTGCTTCTAACCAAATATCTTTTCCATTTAGAGGTATATAAACAATCATGTGATTTCCTTGTTGATACATCATTTGTTCATCAATATCAATTGGATTTCCAGCAAATAATATGGTGTGATACGATTTGATATTCACTGCATCTAACATTCCAATCATATAATTAGATAAGGCTTTGCAATCGCCATAACTTTTGCTCTCAACATAAGAATTTGGAAAAGGCGAAAGTCCTCCAATTCCCAGTTGTACGCCAATATATCGAACTTTATTTTGCAAATGTTTGTACAAAATCTGAACTTTTTCTTCGTCCGATTTTGCATCTTTGACCATATTTTGAAAAGTTAATTTTTGAGATGGAGTAAAATCTAATTTTGAACGAATTAAATTATCAAAAGTCCATTTTCCGTAATCATTCCAATTGTCAAAATTTCCTTTAACACCATCGATATTAATTTGATTTGAAGCTAAAATAGCGCGAGGAAATATTTTTTGACTTCCAACCATTTGATCTTCTTCATTAAATGCCAAAACATTGTTTAATGAATAGCTCAAATTATTGTTATCTCCTGTTTTTGCAATGTCAAAACCTTTAAAATTATCTTCTTTCAATCGAATAGTTGAAGATGTTTTATTTACAAATTGATAAGACGATTTTTCGATTGATAAATTCGCTGCTCGTATAGGTGACCAACGCGGAATCCAAAGTGTATTTTTGTTCGTTGTAACAATTTTATAATGTATCGTGTAAGGATAATTTGTTGGAGTATAATTCAAATATTTTATGCGATCATCCGTGTACATTTGTCCACCTGTTACATAACTTTGGTCACCAAAATCTTTGGTCTTGAATTTTTTAATTTCTTTTCCATTTGCATCATACAAAGTTGCCTCGAATAAGTCAATTTTTGTATTTGCATCATAATTCGCTTGCGCACCAACATAATTATCGCCCGCTTTACTCAAAACCGTTACGACAACGTCTTCCGTATATTTTAATTCATCAACTTTGAGAAGTTCTATTTTTTCTTCATTTTTTCGTACAATAGCGTAAGCATCTTTTATCAAATCGGATGGAATTTGATCGACCGCATAGTTTTGAGCAAAAGAAAATGAACTAATCAAAAAAGTTGAAAAAAGTAGAGTTTGTTTCATTCAATATCTATTAATCAAGTTATTCTTTATTTTTTGAATCGATAAAAATGGTTACAGGACCATCATTCAATAATTCTACTTTCATATCTGCACCAAAAATTCCTCTTTGTACAGGTTTGAAATTTGATTCTAAAACGTTCAAAAATGTTTCATATTGTTCGTTTGCAACAGCTGGTTTTGACGCTTTGATATATGACGGACGATTTCCTTTTTTCGTAGAGGCATGTAACGTAAATTGAGAAACAACCAAAATATCTCCATTTGTTTGTTGCACATCTAAATTCATCACATCATTTTCATCATTGAAAACTCGAAGTTGAATTATTTTTTTCGAAATCCATTCAAAATCTTCCTTCGTATCATCAGGTTCAAAGCCAACCAAGGTCAAAATTCCACTTTCTATTTTTCCAGTTATTTCTCCATCCACCATTACAGAAGCATGTTGCACACGCTGTAAAATCACTCGCATAAATATTGTTTTAATCGGTATTAAATTGATTGAAATTTAAGAAATTATTAACAAATAAAAAAGCGTTACAACTCATCTTTTAGATGTGTTATAACGCTTGTTGTAATTTAAGTTTAGAAAGCAATCGCTATAGGTTTAAGTTAGTTGGTTAAAATAGATTTCCTCATCTGCAATTATCACATAATCTAGCTCATAGAGCTTCGATATTTGTTTTGCATTAATTAGTTCTTGTTCTATATTTTTTAGTTTATTTTCTTTGTTTTTAGAATTATCGAATTCAGCAGTCCACAATTTATTTGGATTTAATGGTTTCCAATTTAAATCTTCTAAATGCAATAAAAATCTTTCTTTTTGTTCCTTTGTACATTCCACAAAATCTAAAGCGATTTGTACGGATAAATTGCTCATTCAATTAATTTTAACAAAAATAAAATGAGAAGTTGAATTATTTTTACGTGAAACCGTAATTTGAAAAAATAAAAAAGCCATTTCGAAAGAAATGGCTTTTAATTATTTTTCGGTATAAATATCTTCTTCTAAAAAAGTGAGATAATTTTCGTAGCGAGAAACTGCTATTTCACCATTTTCTACTGCATCTCGAACGGCACATTTTGGCTCGTTAACATGTATACAATTATCAAATTTACAATTATGTTTTAAATCTAAAATTTCAGGAAAATAACCTTGTAATTCGGTTTTGTCGATATGAACCAAACCAAATTCTTTAATTCCAGGCGTATCGATAATAAAACCTCCAAAAGGCCATTCGTACATCTGTGCAAAAGTAGTGGTATGTTGTCCTTTGCTATTAAAATCAGAAACTTCATGCGTTTTTAAGTTTAAATCAGGATTTAAAGTATTCAACAACGTTGATTTTCCAACGCCAGAATGTCCCGAAACCAAACTCACTTTATCTTTCATTCGATTTTTTACAAGATCTAAATTTAGACCAGTTTCAGCAGAAATATCAAGACTTTCGTAACCGATAGAATTGTAAATTGATTTATAAATTTCTAACTCAGCCATTTCATCTTCCGTGTATGAATCCATTTTGTTGAATAAAATTACAACAGGAATATGATAAGCTTCGGCAGTAATCAAAAAACGGTCAATAAAACCAAACGAAGTTTTGGGATTAGAAAGCGTTACAACCAAAAAAGCAACATCAATGTTAGAGGCAATAATATGCGTTTTTTTGGATAGATTAACAGATTTTCGTATGATGTAATTTTTGCGATCATGAATTTTTGTAATGACTGCAATATCATCTTTGTCAATCTCAAACTCAACCTCATCTCCAACAGCAATTGGATTGGTATGTTTGATATTGGCTATTCTAAATTTTCCCCTAATTCTTGCCTGATAGGTTGCACCATCTTCGGTTAAAAGATGATACCAACTACCAGTAGATTTTATGACAATTCCTTTCAATATTGTTTAAATTTTTTCTTCTTTTTTTACCATAATTTGGTTTTGTTGCGCAACAGATTCTTGGTGAATTGCTTGCAATAATTTGTCAACAAAATCTTCAGATAAACCTAAAGAAACTCCTGCTTTTACAGAATTATCTTTGATTTGTTTCCAACGATCTGGCTGAAAAACTGCCACATTATGTTCTTTTTTCAATTCTCCGATAGAGTTTGCAACTTTCATACGTTGAGCAATTGCATCTAAAATAGAGTTATCTAATTCATCAATTTGATGACGTAAATTCTGAATTCCAGTTTTGTAAATTGCATCTGGATCATCAGAAACACGAATTTCTAAATCTTTTAAGATTTCTAATAAACGAGCTGGTGTTACTTGTTGAGCTGCATCAGACCAAGCTTCATCAGGATTATTGTGTGTTTCGATCATCAATCCATTGTATTCAAAGTTGAAAGCTTGCTGTGCAACATCAAATAATCCTGTTCTGTTTCCGCAAATGTGTGATGGGTCACAAATAATTGGCACGTTTGGTAATTTGTTTTTGAAATCTAATGCAATTTGCCATTGTGGATTGTTACGGTATTTTGTCTTTTTGTACGTTGAAAAACCACGGTGAATAGCACCTAAGTTTTTGATTCCTTGACCTTCTAAACGCTCCAAAGCACCAATCCATAAATCTAAATCTGGATTTACAGGATTTTTAACCAAAACTGTTTTGTCTGTATCACGTAAAGCTTCAGCAATTTCTTGTACTGTAAAAGGGTTTACCGTAGAACGAGCACCAATCCATAAAACGTCAACATCATATTCTAACGCTAATTTTGCGTGATTTGCATTGGCGATTTCAGTTGCGATTTTCATTCCGAATTCGTCTTTTACTTTTTTCAACCAGTTTAATCCGATTGCACCAACTCCTTCGAAACAATTTGGTTTAGTACGAGGCTTCCAAATTCCCGCACGGAAAACTTGCACATAATCTTTGTCCAAATCTTCAGCGATTGTCATCATTTGTTTTTCACTTTCTGCACTACAAGGTCCAGCGATGATCATTGGTTTATCGTATTCTTTTATCCAGTTATTGTTTTCCATAACATTTACAAATTTAAGATTTAATATTTATTTTATTTGAGAGTAATTATTTATTTAATATTCGACGTATGTCGTTTGTGTTTTTTAAATATTGATGAATATCTTCGGCGTCTTTTTCTTCGATCATTTTTCTGATTTTAGAAATTTGAGTTTGATAAGCATCAATAGCATTGAGTAAATTTTCTCGATTCTGAATCAAAATTGGTGTCCACATATCTGGTGAACTTTTTGCTAAACGAACCGTAGATTCGAAACCAGATCCAGCCATGTCAAAAATTGCATCTTCATTCTTTTCTTCTTCCAAAACTGTTTGTCCTAAAGCGAAAGATGTAATGTGCGAAAGATGAGAAACGTACGCAATGTGCGCATCATGCGCTTCCGAAGTCATTGTTTTAACATTCATCCAGAGCGATTGATAAATTTTTCTTACTTTTTTTACTGCTTCTTTTTCGCTTTCTTCAATATCACACAAAATCGCAACTTTGTTTAAAAACAACTCAGGAAAAGCAGCTTTTGGTCCAGAATTTTCCGTTCCTGCGATTGGGTGTGTGGCAACAAATTGTTTTCTTTTGGGATGACTTAAAACTTTTTTACAAATTCCAGCTTTTGTTGATCCCATGTCCATTACAATCGTTTTATCATTAATTTGATCTAAAATCTCTGGTAAAACTTTTTGAATTGAATTAATTGGAACCGCAATCACTACTAAATCTGATTGAGAAAGTGCTTCATTCAAAGGAGCGATTTCATCCACAATTCCTAATTCTAAAGCTTGAATTTGATGTTCAATATTTTGATCAACACCGATTATTTTTTCGGCAACACCAACTTTTTTTAATGCTAAAGCAAAAGAACCTCCGATTAATCCTAAACCGATTACTGAAATTATTTTCATGCTTCTAATCTTCTCTTTACTTCAATCAACTTCTCGACAGGTGCGCAAAGTGAAAATCTTATAAATCCTTCACCATTGCTTCCGAAAATACTTCCTGGTGTAATAAATACTTTTTTATTGTATAAAATTTCATCAATAAATTTTTTATCATCTTTTCCTTCTGGAAGCTTCGCCCAAATAAACATTCCTGCTGCATTGGGATTATATTTTACATTTAAAATATCAGCGATTTCCCAAATGATTCTTCGTCTTTCTGCGTAAATTTTTGTTAATTCATCGTACCAAGAATCATCAACTAAAAGAGCTTTTGTCGCGGCTTTTTGTATCGCAAAATTCATTCCCGAATCCATATTTGACTTTACTTTTAGAATAGAATTAATAAAACTTTCTTTTCCAATCACCATTCCTACTCGCCAACCTGCAATGTTAAAGGTTTTGCTTAATGAATTCAGTTCGATACAAACATCTTTTGCACCTTCAATTCCTAAGATGCTTGTCGGTTCATCGTTCAAAATAAAACTATACGGATTATCATTTACGATTAAGATATTGTGACGAGTTGCAAACTCTACTAATTTTCTAAGAACGTCTTTTGGGGCTTTGGCTCCGGTTGGCATATGTGGATAATTGAGCCACATAATTTTTGGTTTTTGCTCGGCTAATTTTTCTAACTGATCAAAATCTGGAAGCCAATCATTTTCATTTTTCAAATCGTAGAATAAAGGTTCTGCTTGCACTAATTCTGTAACAGATGAATAAGTTGGATATCCAGGATTTGGAATTAAAACTTTATCACCTTCATTCAAAAATGCCATCGAAATGTGCATAATTCCTTCTTTAGAGCCCATAAGTGGCAAAATTTCTGTTGAAGGATTGGCGTCTACATCAAATTTGTTTTTGTAAAAACTTGCCATTGCTTCGCGCATTTCTGGAATTCCGCGATAACTTTGATAGCCATTGATTCCGTTTCGTGAACTTTTGATTAATTCCTCGATCACATCTGGATGAGGTTGTAAATCTGGACTTCCAATTCCTAATGAAATAATAGGAATGTCGGTTTTCATGTTCGTTATTTCTTGTAATTTTTTCGAGAAATAATATTCCTGAACACTTTGTAATCGTTGGGCTTCTGCTATCATTTTTCTCCCAGTTTATATTCGCCTAATATTTCTAAATCCGTTAATTTTCGTGCAATTTTTCCAAGCAATTCATAATATTGTTCTTTTTGCTCGAACGTAATATCAATGTGGAAAGAGTATTCCCAAGGTTTTTCAATAATCGGAACAGATTGTATTTTGTCCATATTTATTCCACATTCTGCAATTTGATTTAACACGTCAACCAAAGCACCAGATTGGTGTGGAACAGAAAAACGCATCGAAACTTTATTGAAATCTTCGTAATCGTTGTGTTCGCGTTGCAATACAAAAAAGCGAGTAAAATTATCTTGAAACGTCTGAATACTCGAAGCTAAAATGTCTAATCCATAAACTTCTGCAGCTTTTCTCGACGCTATTGCTGCAACATCATTCAAATCTTGTTCTACAATATCTTTGGCTGTTAATGCGGTATCGATATCATTTACAACTCGCCATGTTGGATGTTTTTCAAAGAACTTATCACATTGTAACAATGCCATTTGGTGCGAACGAACTTCTTTTACATTTTCTAAAGTTTGCCCTTTTTTTACCATCAATTGATGTTGGATTGATAAATAAATTTCTCCAACAACTTTCAAATTATATTTCGTTAGCAATGCATAGTTTGGTAAAATTGCCCCAGCAATTGTGTTTTCAATTGCCATGATTGCTTTGTCAACTTTTTCCTTTGCAAGAGACTTTGCTAAAGTTTTGAATGTGTCGCATTCTACAATTTCGATGTTGTTTCCTAAATAATTATTGGCAGCTTCGTGATGATATGAACCAATGTAACCTTGTATTGCAACTCTTTCTTTCATTTTTTTTCACAAAAAAAGTCCCACAAATTGCGGGACCTTATATTATCTTATTATGAATGTTTACAATCAATTTTGACAACGCAGTCCCTGCTCTCCTGGATAATACCCAAAAAAGTAAAAAAAGAATGCGTTAAAATAATTGAATGTTGCCATTTCGTTTTCCTAATTATAGTACAAATCTAAAAAATAATTTTTCAGTTATCCAAATCTTTTTTGCTAATTTTATCGAAAATTTTTCATCAAATGGGAATAATCATTACTGATTTAGTAAAAAAATACGGTGAACAGGTGGCTTTAGACAAAGTTTCGTTTTCAATAGATAATGGCGAAGTTGTTGGCTTACTTGGACCAAATGGAGCAGGAAAATCTACTTTGATGAAAAGTATTACCAATGCAATAAATGCAGATTCTGGTGAAATTTCTGTGAATGATTTTAATGTTTTGACGCAACCAATTGAGTCGAAAAAGTTTATTGGATTTTTGCAAGAAAATAATCCATTGTACATGGATATGTATGTAAAAGAGTATTTGGAATTTGTAACAAATATTCGAAATGTGCCTAAATCAAAAATTGATGAAGTCATTGAAAAAGTAGGTTTATCACCAGAAAAACATAAGAAAATTCATCAATTATCTAAAGGATATAAACAGCGTGTTGGATTGGCGCAAGCGATTATTTCTAGCCCAGAAATTTTAATTTTAGATGAGCCTACAAATGGTTTGGATCCAAATCAAATTATTGAAATTAGAGAGGTAATTAAAGAAATTGGAAAAGAAAAAACGGTGATACTTTCGACACATATTATGCAAGAAGTTGAAGCGCTTTGTTCGCGTGTAATCCTCTTGAATAAAGGAAAAATTGTAGCCGATCAACCGATAGAAGAATTTAAAGGACAATATAAAAACTTGGAAGAAGCTTTTCATGTTTTAACACAATAAAAAAAAATCCGTCCATTGAGCGGATTTTTTTGTGAATTATTTCTTTTTCAAGATAAAAACTTCTTTGATTTTTTCTGGATCAACTTTATCGTTTTTCGTTGTTTTTTCAAGTTTTGCAATCAAGTGATTTACTTCTTCTTCAGAAGCTGGACCACCAAGATTTTCTCCATTTACGCGAGAATCTTCTAAAACTTTTCCAGTCGAATCTAAAATTACCCAAAAAGGCAAACCTTGATTTTTTCCTCCTAATTTCTCATTGATAGCATCTCCACCAGGAGTTTCTAAATTTTTCTTCTCTGCACGTTCTTGTACAGTAATAAATGTTTTGACATAATTCGCATCAAAATATGGTTTCACAGCTGGATCGTCCATATTTTTTTCCATCTTTTTACACCATCCGCACCAAGAAGCATGAAAAATTAAAAAGACATTTTTATTTTCAACCTTCGCTTGATTTTGAGCTTTTGTTAATATTTCTGTTGCTGTTTGCGCGTTTACGATTCCTGCGAAAGCAATTATAAAACTTACGATTAAGGCTTTTAATTTCATTGTAATAAGTATTTAAGTAAATGTAAATAAATAATTGTATTTTCAATAAAAAATTAACACTTATGAAACATTTTTTAGGATTTATCTTTTTGCTATTTCTTGTGAGTTGCGCATCCAATAATATAAAAACAATTGAAGGAAAATGGAAACAAGATTTTTTGGATTATAAATCGAAAGTGGTAGAAGTTCCTTTGACAAAGAGTGATGCGGTTATGGATGTTTCAAGAAATAAATCAAAATTAAAAATAGAATTTGATTTTCAAGATGGTTATGAAAAAGATGTGACAGATTCTGTTGTGTTTAATTTTCCTCAACTCAAATTCAGAAAAATAAATCTTGATAAAACTTCTAATTATTATGATTTAACTTATAATGCGACTTGCGATTGTTTTTATGGTGAAATGAAATCATATTCTGGAAATGTATTAAATATAAAATTGAACAGAGTTTCTTCGGTTAAATAAATTTAATGGAAATCATTATCTTTGCACAAAATTATTAGAACATCGTTCTAATATTCAATCATTAAAAAAAGAGACAACATATATGAAATGTGGAATTGTTGGATTGCCTAATGTTGGTAAATCTACTTTATTTAACTGTTTGTCGAATGCAAAGGCGCAATCGGCGAATTATCCTTTCTGTACAATTGAACCAAATGTAGGAACAGTTTCTGTACCAGATACTCGTCTAAATCAGTTAGAAGCAATTGTAAATCCAGAGCGCGTTGTGCCTGCTGTTGTAGAAATTGTAGATATTGCTGGTTTAGTAAAAGGAGCAAGTAAGGGAGAAGGTTTAGGAAATCAATTTTTAGGAAATATCCGAGAGTGTAATGCAATTATTCACGTTTTACGTTGTTTCGAAAACGAAAATATTACACATGTTGATGGTTCTATTAATCCATTGCGTGATAAAGAAACAATTGATATTGAGTTGCAATTGAAAGATTTGGATACAGTTACAAAACGTATCGATAAATCTAAAAAAGCAGCAAAAGCAGGAAATAAAGACGAACAAAAAGTTGTAGAAGTTTTAACAGCTGTAATCGCTCATTTAGAAGAGTTGAAAAATGTTCGTGAAATGGATTTGGACGAAAAAGAGCAAGAAATTGTGGATTCGTTACAATTGATTACTTCTAAACCAGTTTTGTACTTATGTAATGTAGACGAGTCTGCTGCAAAAGACGGAAACGAATGGGTAGAAAAAGTGAAAGAAGCTGTAAAAGATGAACACGCAGAAGTGTTAATTTTAGCGGCACAAATAGAAGCAGATATCAACGAGTTAGAAACGTTTGATGAGCGTCAAATTTTCTTGGAAGAATTAGGATTAGAAGAGCCAGGAGTTAATCGTTTGATTCGTTCTGCTTATACATTGTTAGATTTAGAAACATATTTCACAGCAGGTGTAAAAGAAGTTCGTGCTTGGACAATCAAAAAAGGTTCTACAGGACCACAAGCGGCAGGAGTTATTCACACTGATTTCGAGAAAGGATTTATTCGTGCAGAGGTAATCAAATTTGAGGATTTTATTACATACGGATCAGAATCTAAATGTCGTGAAGCAGGAAAATTAAACGTAGAAGGAAAAGCGTACATCGTACAAGATGGTGATATTATGCATTTCTTGTTTAATGTTTAAGATTTAAATTATATCTATATAAAAAGCTCAATCGAAAGATTGAGCTTTTATTTTTCTACAAACTTTTCAAATTTTCTAAAGCCATTAAAAGTGTTTCATCCTTTTTAGCAAAACAAAATCGGATTACTTTGTTATCTGTTTTATCATGGTAAAATGCTGAAATTGGTATTGTCGCAACTTTATTTTTGATGGTTAACTGTTTTGCAAACTCATCATCAGATAAATCACTTATTTTAGCATAATTTGCACTTACAAAATAAGTTCCTTCGCAAGGCAAAACTTCAAAATTTGTTGAAGCTAAACCTTTAACAAATAAATCTCTTTTTTGTTGAAAAAAATCATTCAAATGCAAGTAATGATCAGGTTTTTCTAAATAATCTGCAATTGCATATTGTGATGGTGTATGCGTAGAAAAAGTATTGAATTGGTGACATTTTCTAAACTCTTTCATCAATTCTTTTTCGGCTAAAATATAACCGATTTTCCAACCAGTTATGTGAAATAATTTTCCGAAAGAACCTACGATGAAAATCTTGTCTTTTACTGATTTTAATTTTGCAAAACTTTGATGCGATTTTCCATCAAATGTAATGTGCTCATAAACTTCATCTGCAAGCAAATAACAATTTGAATCTTTTAGGATTTGTTCAAATTGTTTTAAATCATTTTCGGATAAAATTTTTCCAGTTGGATTATTCGGATTATTAACGATAATCAATTTCGTTTTATCATTAATTTTTTTCTTCAATTCTTCAAAATCGATAGAATATTCAGGATATTTTAGCTGAATTGGAACAATTTTTCCTCCAAATAATTCAACCGTTGGTTGATATAAATCGTAAGCAGGTTCAAAAATAATTACTTCATCATTTGGATGAATTAATGTAGAAACAACATTAAAAATCGCTTGACTTGCACCACTCGTAATGTTAATTCCATTCTGAAAATCGTAATCAGATTGATAAAGATTAGAATATTTTTCTGAAAGTAATACACGCAATTTTTCGACGCCAGTCATTGGCGCGTACTGATTGTAATTTTGTGTTGAATAATAATTTAAACGACTAATTAATTCAGAATCTGCATTAAAGTCAGGAAAACCTTGCGCTAAATTAATCGCTTGATGTTCATTTGCCAATTGACTCATTACCGAAAAAATGGTTGTCGAAACATTGGGTAGTTTAGATTTTATCATATTGGTAAATTAGGTCGTTTTTGCTCAAAATCAAAACAATGAACCTTAATATTTTTAGGAAATTTTTTCTTATTTTTGTAAAACTCGTTTAACACTCAACAACTCAAATGTCAGAATTAGATCAACAAGTAAATTATACGGAAGACAATATCAAAACCCTTGATTGGCGCGAACATATTCGCATGCGACCTGGGATGTATATTGGGAAGCTGGGAGATGGTTCGTCTCAAGATGATGGAATTTATATTTTGTTGAAGGAGATTGTAGATAACTGTATCGATGAATTTGTGATGGGTGCAGGAAAAACAATCGAAATTAATCTGCGCGAAGATGAGGTAACGGTTCGTGATTATGGACGTGGAATTCCGCTTGGAAAAATGGTTGACGCCGTTTCTAAGATGAATACAGGTGGTAAATATGATTCACAAGCTTTCAAAAAATCGGTTGGTTTAAATGGTGTTGGTACAAAAGCTGTAAATGCGTTGTCAACATCGTTTCGAGTGCAATCTATTCGAGATGGAAAAACACGTATTGCAGAGTTTGAGCAAGGGATTTTAGCAAATCAAGAAGATGAAAAAGAAACATCTTTACGAAAAGGAACTAAAATTACATTTATCCCAGATAAATCGATTTTCTTGAATTTTAAATTCAGAAAAGAATATGTAGACAAAATGTTGAAAAACTATGTTTACTTAAATCCAGGATTGAAAATTATTTTCAATGGAGAAGAATTCTTTTCGAAAGACGGATTGAAAGATTTATTGAATGATAATATCGAGGAAGAAACAATTTATGATATCATCCATTTGAAAGGAGAAGATATCGAAATTGCGATGACGCACAGCTCGAAATCATATTCGGAAACGTATTATTCTTTTGTGAATGGTCAAAATACAACGCAAGGAGGAACACATTTAACAGCTTTTAAAGAGGCTGTTGTGAAAACTGTTCGCGAATTTTATAATAAAAATTATGATCCTGCGGATATTAGAAAATCAATTATTGGAGCAATTTCGATCAAAGTAATTGAGCCAGTTTTTGAATCGCAAACAAAAACTAAACTTGGTTCGAATGAAATTGGACCAGGAATGACAACGGTTCGCACGTTTGTAAATGATTTTATCAAAACGAATCTTGACAACTTTTTACATAAAAATACAGAAGTTGCGCAAGCATTAGAACGCAAGATTAAACAATCAGAAACGGAACGAAAAGAGCTTTCTGGAATTCGAAAATTAGCGCGTGATCGCGCCAAAAAAGTTAGTTTACATAACAAGAAATTGCGCGATTGTCGTCAACATTATAATGATCCGAAAGCTGAATTACGTTTAGATACAACTATTTTTATTACCGAGGGAGATTCGGCAAGTGGATCGATTACCAAAAGTAGAAGTGTAGAAACGCAAGCGGTTTTTAGTTTGAGAGGAAAACCGTTGAATTCATACGGTTTGACAAAGAAAATTGTTTATGAAAACGAAGAATTTAATCTTTTACAAGCGGCATTAAACATCGAAGAAGGATTAGAAGATTTACGTTACAATAATGTTGTAATTGCAACTGATGCTGACGTCGATGGAATGCACATTCGTTTGTTGATTATTACATTTTTCTTACAATTTTTCCCAGAATTGATCAAAGAGGGACATTTGTATATTTTGCAAACACCACTTTTTCGTGTGAGAAACAAGAAGGAAACACGTTATTGTTATTCTGAACCAGAACGTATAAAAGCGTTGGAAGAAGTTAAAAATCCAGAGATTACACGATTCAAAGGATTAGGTGAAATTTCGCCAGATGAGTTCAAACATTTTATCGGAAAAGATATTCGTTTAGAACCAGTAATGATTGGAAAAGATCAAACCATCGAAAGTCTTTTAGAATTTTACATGGGAAAAAATACACCAACAAGACAAGAATTTATTATTAACAATTTGGCTGTAGAAGCTATTAAAAATTAGAATATTTTATAAAAAACTTACTTTCTATCTAACCTAAACACCTATTTTATAAATATGAAGAAGAATAATAAAAATGTGATACAGCTCTTTAAAATGCTAAATTTCACCATCGTTATTTTAATCATTCTAAACCTTATTATGTATGCTGGTATTTTACCTTACAAGTATCACATAATACCACCTTATGTTGTTGCAATTTTTATAGCGTTGTTTATTTATGTAAGCTATAAAAGTGGAAATCAATTTTTTGCGATAGACACAAAAGGTGAAACCATAACTTTTGAAACGAAGAATGTTGGATTTTTATCCTTCTTAGATTCAAAAACGAACAAAATCGATTTACCGAAGTATAAATTGATCAAATACGATTTTCAGAAAGGAATTCTTTCAAAAAACGTTGTCTTTTATATTAACAGTAAAAAGAATCCTACCAATTTAACAAAAGTCAAATTTCGTTTAGCATTCATTTCTAACCGAAATATTAATATTATTTTGACTGAATTAGACAAAATTGTGGAGTCTAATTGTATGGTCAAAAACAATGTAGAAGTAGCTATTTAACATGATGCAAGACAATCAAGAGAGCATCAAGAAGGTTTCTGGTATGTACCAAGAATGGTTTCTTGACTATGCCTCTTATGTAATTTTAGAACGAGCAATTCCATCTATTTATGATGGGTTGAAACCAGTTCAGCGTAGAATTTTACATTCAATGCGCGAGTTGGAAGACGGACGATATAACAAAGTTGCGAACATTGTAGGAAATACGATGAAATATCACCCGCATGGTGATATGGCGATTTCTGATGCAATGGTTCAAATTGGTCAAAAAGAATTGTTGATCGATATGCAAGGAAACTGGGGAAATATTTACACTGGTGACCGAGCAGCTGCGTCGCGTTATATCGAAGCTCGATTAACTAAATTTGCGTTAGAAGTTGTCTATAATCCAAAAACTACAAAATGGCAACCATCTTATGATGGTCGAAATAAAGAACCAATTGATCTTCCAATCAAATTTCCTTTGCTTTTGGCACAAGGAGTAGAAGGAATTGCAGTTGGTTTGTCAACAAAGATTTTGCCACACAATTTCAATGAGTTAATTGATGCGTCAATTTTACATCTGAAAGGAAAGAAATTTCAAATTTTCCCAGATTTTTTAACTTCTGGATTGGTTGATGTTTCCGATTATAATGATGGATTGCGTGGTGGTAAAGTGCGTATTCGTGCAAAGATTTTGCAAGAAGATAAAACAACGTTAAAAATTACGGAAATTCCTTACGGCACAACGACAGGATCTTTGATTGATTCAGTTTTAAAAGCCAATGATAAAGGTAAAATCAAGATCAAAAAGATTGAAGATAATACAGCGGCTGAAGTTGAGATTTTAATTCATCTTGTTCCAGGAAGTAGTCCAGACAAAACAATTGATGCATTGTATGCATTCACGGATTGCGAGATTTCTATTTCGCCAAATGCGTGTGTGATTAATGAACAAACACCAGAATTTTTAACAGTTTCTGAAATTTTAATTCACAATACAAACAATACAGTTGAATTGTTGAAAAAAGAGTTAGAAATTGAGTTAGATGAACTGCAAGAACAATGGCATTTTTCTTCGTTGGAACGAATTTTTATCGAGAATAGAATTTATCACGATATCGAAGAAGAAGAAACATGGGAAGGTGTAATTTCTGCGATTGATAAAGGGCTGAAGCCACATATTGCGCATTTAATTCGTCCAGTTACGGAAGAAGATATTACGCGTTTAACAGAAATTCGAATCAAACGTATTTCAAAATTTGATTTAGATAAAGCACAACAATTTATTGAATCATTAGAAGATAAAATCGAGAATGTAAAACATCATTTAGCAAATTTGATTGATTATGCGATCGATTATTTCAAAAACCTAAAGACAAAATACGGAAAAGGAAAAGAACGTAAAACAGAAATTAGAACATTTGATACGATTGATGCGACAAAAGTTGCCGTTGCAAATACACGTTTTTATGTGGATAGAAACGAAGGTTTTATCGGAACTTCATTGAAAAAAGACGAGTATTTATTCGAGTGTTCTGATATTGATGATATTGTGGTTTTCAAACATGATGGTTCGATGATTGTGACAAAAGTTGATGCAAAAACTTTTGTTGGAAAAGGAATTATTCATGTTGGAATTTGGCATAAAAATGATAAACGTACCATTTATAACTTGATTTATCGCGATGGTAAAAATGGTCCGGCTTATCAAAAACGTTTTGCTGTAACGGGAATTACTCGCGATAAAGAATATGATTTAACGGCTGGTAATAAAGGTTCGGAAGTGTTGTATTTTTCAGCAAATCCAAATGGAGAAGCCGAAGTTGTATCAATTATTTTAAAAACTCATCAACGAATCAAAAAATTAAAATTTGATATTAATTTTGCTGATTTAGCGATTAAAGGTCGTGCATCAAAAGGAAATTTAGTAACAAAATATCCAATCAAAAAAGTAGAATTGAAAGAGGAAGGAGTTTCGACTTTAGCACCTCGTCAAATTTGGTTTGATACGGATACAAAACGCCTAAATGCAGATGGATTGGGGATTTTATTAGGTTCTTTTAAGGGTGATGATAAAATTTTAACGATTAATAAAAAAGGTGAAGCAAAATTGGTTTCGTTTGATTTGAGTAATCGTTTTGACGAAGATTTAGAAATTATCGAGAAATGGAAACCTTCAAAACCGATTTCTTGCGTGTATTATGATGCAGAAAAAGATCGTTATTTTGTGAAACGTTTCCTTTTAGAAGATACATTTTCTCCACAAACTTTTTATACGTTAGAAGATGGTAAATCATCAATAAAAGTTGTTTCGACAGATTATTTACCAGTTATTGAGTTGATTTTCCCGAAAGTAAAAGGTTTAGAAAAAGAACCAGAAGTGATAAATTTAGAAGAATTTATTACAGTTAAAGGAATTAAAGCGCAAGGAAATCAATTGACGACATATAAATTAAAACAGATTAATGTGTTAGAACCGCTTCCATTCGAAGAACCAGAAGAAGAGGAGGAGTCAGAAGAAGAGCCGCAGCCGACGCTATTTGATGCGATTGAGGAGGATAATAATGAAGAAGAAAATATAGAAGAATAATGGGAGACATCTCTATTGTGGCATTAGTCGTTATTGGATTGAATGTTTTGGTAAGTTGGAAAGGTTTTAACGATTTAGCTTTTTTTGAAAAATATAAATTCCAAGTAGGGTCGATATTATATAATAAGGAATACTATAGAATTTTAAGTTCAGGATTTTTACATGTTGATTTTACTCATTTGTTATTCAATATGTTAACTCTTTACTTTTTTGCGAATCCTGTTATCGGTTTTTTTGCAAGTCCAGAAGGATTTTTATTAGGAGACTTTTCGAATGCTAAACTAAATGTAGGTTACGGAATGTTTCTTTTAGTTTTTTTTGCAGCGGTTATTGGCGGAAATCTTTTGTCTTTGTTGATTCACAAGAAAGAAACTTTTTATTCGGCAGTAGGAGCTTCTGGAGGAGTCACAGGGATTTTATTCGCTGCAATTGCAGCTTTTCCTGAAATGGAATTAAGATTATTTTTTGCTTTACCAATTCCAGCCTGGATTTTCGGAATTTTATATTTAGGATATTCAGTTTATGGAATGAAAACTAATTTAGGGAACATCGGGCATTCAGCGCATTTAGGTGGAGCAATTGTGGGATTATTATCTGCAATATTATTTTATCCAACAATTTTACAAATCAATACATATTATATTTTAGGAATGATTGTTCCATTAATTGTATTGCTTGTGATGATTTTGAGAGAACATCGAAAATAAAAAAATAAGACAAAAAAAAAGCATCAAAATTACTTGATGCTTTTTTTATGATAATGTTATAATATTCTTTTTACGTATAAGAATTTTGGTCCCCAATATCTATCATTTAAAGAAGATACCATAACACCTTGAGAAGTAGATGAATGAATAAATTCTAAAACTCCATCTTTATTTCTTCCATGAACAATTCCTACATGCGAAACTCTACCACGACCTCTTGTTGCAAAGAAAACTAAATCTCCTTCCTTTGCTTCGTCTGTACTAACTGTAAAACCTTCTCTTGCCTGATCTGCAGATACACGAGGTAAATTTTTATTGAAAGTTTCGAAAACGTTTCTAACAAAGGCAGAACAATCAATACCACTTCTTGTTGTGCCTCCGTATCGGTAAGGTGTACCAATATACGTTTCTGCTTCTTTTAATAAAAACCCTGCAAACAATTCATTCGTTTCTTCTAAAACGCTGTTTAACACAACCATAGATTTCGCTTCATCGTTAATTTCTATTGGTGTAACATCTAAATTGGCATGTTTATTGATTATTTTAGCTTGAGCTTCAATAGCTCTTGGTTTCGGTACGAAACTTCTCGAAGAATATTCTGTAGCTTCACTAACTGGGGTTAAAGATGAACATGATGTAATAAACATCGTGCAAACCACTGCAGCTACACCTAATATCGATGCTTTCATATATTGAGTATTCGTTTGTATAAATTTTAATAGCACCGCTAAAGTAATTGTTAAAATTATAACTCATTATATATAAGAGTTGTTTTGACAAAATATTAACTTCCTTAACATTTTTTAACAAAAACATATTCAAAAAAACTTTTAAATATATTTGGAAGTCCAAAAAATTGTTCTACATTTGCACTCGCTTTTCACAACAAGTGGTTAAGCCGTCATGCGGCCCATTCGTCTAGTGGTTAGGACATCAGGTTTTCATCCTGGAAACAGGAGTTCGATTCTCCTATGGGCTACATAAAAGTGTTTTAGAAAATTATTAAATTAATTTGGCGAGATAAAATATTTGTTTATATCTTTGCCGAACTAAAATAGAAAGAGATTTAAGTTATGGCAAATCATAAGTCAGCATTAAAAAGAATTAGACAGTCAGCGGTAAGACGCGATCGTAATAAATATTATCACAAATCAGCTCGTACAGCTATTAAAGCTTTAAGATCTGAGTCTGATAAAAATGAAGCAGAAACAGTTTTTCCGAAAGTTTCTTCAATGATTGATAAGTTAGCAAAAAGAAACATTATTCACAAGAATAAAGCTTCAAACTTAAAATCAAAGTTAGCGAAACATATTGCGGGATTAGCTTAATAAAATAAAAGTGGTCCCTTCGTCTATCGGTTAGGACACTAGATTTTCATTCTAGAAAGAGGGGTTCGATTCCCCTAGGGACTACAAATTAATAGATGGATTGCATTATTGCAATCTTTTTTTTCCTTGTTCATAGTTGTTGATTTTTTAAACAACCAGTAGAATACTGTGTAAAGGAAATTGTTTTTTGTGTTTTGTTTGTAAAGGTTAATCATAATGTTTAGATGATTAATCGGGAATGAAAATGTCGCTGTATAATTCAACTTGGTTCAAATTATTAGAATTATACATCGACTTTTCTACAACTCCCAACACAAAATGACGTTCATTCAAAATAAATAATATTCGAATTAATTAATTCATATTAAGTGGTCCCTTCGTCTATCGGTTAGGACACTAGATTTTCATTCTAGAAAGAGGGGTTCGATTCCCCTAGGGACTACAATTTGACTTGATTAAAAAAAATAGTATAAATTTTTCGAAAATTGTTTGGTAATAAAAAATAAACGTTTATTTTTGCACCACAATAATACGAAAGGAGGTCCCTTCGTCTATCGGTTAGGACACTAGATTTTCATTCTAGAAAGAGGGGTTCGATTCCCCTAGGGACTACTAAAAAGCATTCAGATTTGGATGCTTTTTTTATTTTGAAATAGTTTAGTTTATATTGATTTATTGCGATCAATAAAAAAGCGTTTGAGGAAATAAACTTCAAACGCTTTTTGCTTTTATAAAAGATCCTTTTATAGCTTTGGAATAGCTTCTATCAATTCTTTGGTATAGTTTGTTGTCGGATGCGCATAAACCTTGTCTGCATCGTTCAATTCTTTCATTTCTCCGTGTTGCATCACCAATAATTGATCGCTCATATATTTTACAACCGCCAAATCGTGCGAGATAAATATATAGGTAAATCCAAATTCTGTTTTCAAATCATTTAATAAATTCAAAACTTGTGCCTGAACAGAAACATCCAACGCAGAAACAGATTCATCACAAATGATAAATTTAGGATTTAAAGCCAAAGCACGAGCAATCCCGATACGTTGACGTTGCCCACCAGAGAATTCGTGCGGATATTTGTTCAAATCTTGATCTGATAAACCCACTTTTTGTAAAAGAGATGAAGCCGTTTTTAATCGCTCAGCTTTATTCAGACCAATTTTATGCACTTGCATTGGTTCTGTAATAATTTGCGCAATGGTTTGGCGAGGATTTAAACTTGAATATGGATCTTGGAAAATAATCTGAATTTCTCTTCTTAATTTACGAATTTGCTCTTTTTTTAGTTTCGTAATATCTATACCATTATAATAAATTTCGCCGGCAGTTGGTTTTTCTAATAACAAAACCGTTCTACTCAAGGTTGTTTTTCCAGAACCCGATTCGCCAACCAAGCCCATTGTTTCACCTGGATATACTTTGAATGAAATATCATCGACAGCTTTTACATTCGGGATTGTAGCGTTTCCAAATAGAGTCGAAGGATAGAAATATTTCTTCAAGTTCTTAACCTCTAAAATTGGAGGATTTACATAAATTTTTTCGTGAAAAGCTTCTCGTTCTTCTTCTGTATAGATTTCAGTTTTGAAATTTGGATTTTCTAAGAAATCTTTCACCGTAGGTAAACGTTTTGCGCGTTCATCCAATCGAGGTCGACAAGCAATTAAACCTTTTGTATAATTTTCTTTCGGATGATTAAAAATAGTTTCCACATTTCCTTGTTCTACAACATCACCACGAAACATCACCAAAACTTCTTCGCAAACATTTGCAATTACGCCCAAATCGTGAGAAATAAACAACATGCTCATGTTATTTTTTTCTTGTAATTCTTTCAATAAATCTAACGTTGCTTTTTGTACCGTAACGTCCAAAGCTGTTGTTGGTTCGTCAGCAATCAATAATTTCGGCTCGCAAGAAATCGCCATTGCAATCATTACACGTTGCTTTTGTCCACCAGATAATTCGTGCGGATAGGCTTTATAAATACGTTCGGGATTTGGTAATTTTACTTGTTCAAAAAGATGAAGAACTTTCTTTTTAGCTTCTTCTTTCGATAAATTTTGATGCAAACGAATCTCTTCTTCCACTTGTTCCCCGCAACGTAAACTTGGATTTAGAGAAGTCATTGGTTCTTGAAAAATCATTCCGATTTCATTTCCTCTTATTTCCTCCAGTTCTTTAGGCGAAAGTTTAAGCAAATCGATCATTTTATCATCTTGACGAAAAAGAATTTCACTTTCGGGATGAATTGTCACATTAGGAGACAATAAACCCATAATTGCCAATGAAGTTAATGACTTTCCAGAGCCGGATTCTCCAACAATTCCTAATGTATCACCTTGTTCTACTTTGAAATTGATGTTATTCAAAACTTGTTTATCTCCAAAAGAAATCGATAATTTTTTGATCTCGATAATATAATGTAAATCTTGCTTTTGCATGGCAAATTGTTGCTTGATAAATGAAGTGGAAATTTAGTGATTTTTTAATCATTTTCTCGAATCAATAATTTCTAAGATTTTGTATTTATAAATTTTGTAATTTTGCTACGAATCAAAACGTTGTGATTTTTATTTTTTTTTATTAATTTAGATGTATTGATTTACTGGCTTATAAAAACTTATAACAAGTCAGTTTTTTAAATTCGAAGAATGGATACATACTCCCAGATTTCGACATTGTTTTTAGTCGCTAATCACAATGTCGCCGATGAAATTTCTGTAGCAAAACTTTTGCTTACAATTTTCCTTGTTTTATTAAATGGTTTTTTCGTTGCAGCCGAGTTTGCAATTGTAAAAGTACGTTCGTCACAAATTGAAGTTAATCAAGATATTAACGAAAGAACTTCAAATGCTGCAAAACGAATCGTTAATCATTTAGATTCTTATCTTGCCGCAACACAATTAGGTATTACATTAGCTTCGCTTGGTCTTGGTTGGGTTGGAGAAAGCTCTTTAACACCTGTAATCGTAAAACTTTTTGAAGTAGTTGGTTTAACTTCTCCTTCTTGGACAGCGATTGCGCATAATGTTGCATTCCCAGCAGCTTTCGTTATCATTACTATTTTGCACATTGTTTTTGGTGAGTTAGCGCCGAAATCTATTGCGATTCAGTATCCAACAAAAACTACTTTTACAGTAGCTTGGCCTCTTCGTGCATTTTATTTTGTTTTCAAACCTCTTATTGTTTTAATGAATGGTTTGGCAAATGTAATTCTTCGTGCGATTGGAATTCATCCTATTCATGGAGGTGAAATTCACACAGAAGAAGAGTTGAAAATGATTATTACAGAAAGTTCTGAAGGTGGAGCAATTGAAGAATCTGAGCGTAATTTAATTCAAAATGTGTTTGAGTTTGATGATCGTCGAGTGATGAATATTCAAACATTACGTAAAAATGTTTCTGCAATTAATATTAATACTTCTGTAAAAGATGCGTTAGATTATGCGATTAATGAAGGTTATTCGCGTTATCCTGTTTACGAAGAAGAATTTGATAATATAAAAGGTATCATTTACGCTAAGGATTTAATCAAGCAATTATTGGAAAATCCAAATCAAACTGAAATTGAAGGATTGTTGCGAGAGCCAATTTTTATCTCAGAAAATGCATTGATTAAGAATGTAATGAAACAATTTCAGAAAAAACATATGCAAATTGCAATTGTAACAAATGAAGTTGGTGAAGTTGCAGGAATTGTTTCGATGGAAGATATTTTGGAGGAGTTGGTTGGAGAAATTCAAGACGAATATGATAACGAAGATCCGATAGTTTCTCGTGTTTCTGAAGGTGTTTATAATATAAATGCACACAACGCGATAAGCGATATTAATCGTTTAGTACCGTTTAGATTCGAAGAAAGTGAACATTATGATACGTTGGCTGGATTGATTTCTGAATGTTATCCTGATAAAGAATTAACAGAAGGAGATTTGATTGATTTGGAAGAATATACAGGAACAATTATCAAAATGTACCGAAATTCTGTTGAGCAAGTTCAATTGAAAGTGAAAGATGAATTGATTGAAAACTTTCGCGATGAACCAGATTCAGCAGAAGATGATGAAAATTAATCATTAAAAAATATAGAATAAAAAATCCGCTCATTAGCGGATTTTTTCGTTTTTATAAATCTTCTTTTCGTTGTAAAGGTTGATCGTAGCGCATTTTTCGGAAAACATTAATCAAGGTTACAACATCTTTTTCACAATAATCTTTGATGCGTTCTACATTGTTTTCATCGTAATAAACTCGTGCAACTTGTGAACCATCGATATCATCTTTTGGTGTTGGAATTTCGAAAACATTTGCCAATAAATCTAACGATGTAAAGTTCTTGTAATCGCCAAATTTCCATAATTCCATTGTATCCAAATGCTGAACTTCCCATGGCTTTTTACCAAATAATTGCAAAATAGCTGGAATTTCAATTTGATTAATCATCATTCGGCGAGCTATATACGGAAAATCAAACTCTTTTCCGTTGTGTGCACATAAAATATGATCAGGCTTGAAAAAATTTTCAATCAACATTGAATTAAAATCTTCTAACAATTTCTTTTCGTCGTGACCATAAAAACTTTTGATATGAATAAAAGAATCTTTAACTACAATTCCGACTGAAATGCATACAATTTTTCCAAATTCAGCCATAATTCCAGCACGTTCGTGGTAAAATTCTTCAGGAGAAATTTCATTATTATTGCGTTGATAAGCTGTTTTCTTTTCCCAAAGAGCTTGTGTTCTTTCAGACAAAAGATTCCAATCATCGGTTTGTGGAACCGTTTCGATATCTAAAAATAATATTTTACTGTAAGGAATTCGTTGGATCATTTTCTTTCACTTTTTGATTAATTCTCATTGCTTCGTCTACCAATCGGTAAACATCGCCATCTGCAATTGGATGATTGTTTGGTTGATCATTATGCGTTTTTCCAGTTCGAACAATAACTAATTTTTCTGAAGGAATTACAATGATACGTTGTCCCAAATGTCCTAACATTGCATAAAAAGGCGTTTTGTAATTGTAATCCATCCAAACTGAATAACCATAAATTTGTGACTCATTTGGTCCGAATGCTTTTTTGTTTGGTAAAACCATTTTCTGAACAAATACTGAATCTAAAATTTGTTTTCCGTACCAATTTCCATCATTCAATAATAATTGTCCAAGTTTGGCAAAATCTCGCGCTGTTGCATTGAAGCAACAATAGGTTTTCTCCATTCCTTTCGGATTATCTTTCGACCATTGTGCATCTAATTCCATACCCATTGGTTGCCAAAATTCTTCTTGAAAATATTGTGATAACGATTTATTTTTTAACGCGCGTTCAATCACAATTCCTAATAATTGCGTGTCACTCGATTGATATTTGAAATGTCCACCAGGTTGAGAAACAAATTTTCGAGCTAACATTTGTTTAACTATATCATCGCCATAATATGCTTTTGCAGTAGGATTTAGAGGAAAATAATAATCTTCGTCCCAATCATAACCAGAAGTCATCGCAGATAAATCACCAACGGTGCATTCAGCTCCAAATTTATCGTTTTTAAATTCGGGAATAAAATCTGTTATTTTTTGATCTAAACCTTTGATATAACCTTGTTCAATCGCTTTTCCTAACATCATTGTCGTGAATGTTTTCGCCATCGAAAAAGAATTGGTAATATCATTTTGCGCATATCCATTGAAATAATATTCGCTCAAAATTTGATTATCTTTTATAATAACTAACCCAGCAGTTCCGAAATCGTTCATCTCCTTTTCGAAATTAGCTGACAACGGAAATTGATTATAATCTAAATGTTGATGCCAAACTCGCGGTGCATCTGCCAAAATTACATTGTTATCAAAATCTTTGTAATCGTTGATATTTGCAGTGCTTTCACCTTTCATATAGGTTAATTTTACGCCACGAAAAATGTAGTCATTCCCTGTTGCATAAAGAATTAGGATTAATACACAAATGATTACGATGAACCATTTTATTATTTTCCAAAGTATTTTCATTTCAAAAATTTAGAATCTTTTACTAAAATAAGCTTTTACTATTAAATAATGTTAAAATTCTATCATTTCGGAATCATATTTGTTGAGTTATTGTGTATCTTTATACAAGAAAATTAAATCTAAAAAATAAATATTATGGCTTTTGAATTAGCAAAATTACCTTATGCATTTGATGCATTAGAACCTCATATTGACGCAAAAACAATGGAAATTCACCATGACAAACACCATGCTGCGTATACAAATAACTTGAATGCTGCTATTGAAGGAACTGATTTAGCAAATGCTACAATCGAAGAAATTTTAGCAAAAGGAACTGACAAACCAGCTGTTCGTAACAATGGTGGTGGTTTTTACAATCACAATTTATTCTGGGAAATTTTAACTCCAGGTGGTGCTAATCAACCAACTGCAGAAGTTGCTGATGCAATTAACGCTGCTTTTGGATCTTTTGAAGCTTTCAAAGATGAGTTTTCTAAAGCTGCTGCAACACGCTTTGGATCTGGATGGGCTTGGTTAATCGTAAAAGATGGAAAATTAGTTGTTACATCAACTCCAAATCAAGATTCTACTTTGATGCCTGTTGCTGATGTACAAGGATTTCCAGTTTTAGGATTAGATGTTTGGGAACATGCTTATTACTTAAATTACCAAAACCGTCGTCCTGATTATATCGAGGCTTTCTTCTCTGTAATTAACTGGGATAAAGTTGCGGAAAGATTTGCATCTGCAAAATAATAAGGTTTAAAAAAATTAAACAATACAAGACTTGTGTAGAAATACGCAAGTCTTTTTTTATCTTTGGACTATGGGAGTAATTATTTTAGAAAATATAAAAATATATTCGAATCATGGATGTTTAGATGAAGAAGCGCGCATTGGTTCTGATTATTTGGTTGATTTGGAAGCGCATGCAGACTTTACGAAAGCAACAGAATCGGATGAATTGGTAGATGCTTTGGATTATGTTTCGTTAAATAAAATTGTGAAGGAAGAAGTAGGTATTCGTTCAAAACTTTTGGAACATGTTTGTAAAAGAGTGTTAGATCGTATAGGTCAGGAACTTACGAATGTCACATATGCAAAAGTAAAATTATCTAAGCTGAATCCTCCTATTGGTGGGCATGTAGAAAAAGTGAGTGTTATTTTAGAAAAATCGTATTAAACTTTTTTTTTCTGAAATTATTGCTATATTTGCAATCCAAAACAACGGGAATGGTTCCTTGACCGAGAGGCTAGGTAGCGGTCTGCAAAACCGTCCACAGCGGTTCGAATCCGCTAGGAACCTCAATTAAAAAGTTAATTGTCTTGTATTTAGATAGTTAACTTTTTTTGTTTTTCAATAGTCCGACATTAGTCCGATTTCTACTCTAATACTTAAATTCTCCTACTAATATAAACCATATTTATTTAATTTCATACACCCCCTTCCTCCGTATCCTCTTAAATCTCCTCCCTCTTTCCATTCATAATTTCTATATAGTAAGTAGCTTCAAAAAATTTTTATATTTTTTTATATTTTATAATTAAACAAGAATAATCAATCAGAAACAAGTTGGTTGCATTTTTTTTATTGGAATTTTAGTGCATTTACATTTATTACGGAGCTTGTTAATAATCTTAAATCTCTATTTTGCTAGTTTATTTTCATAAAATGTACATTATAAATAGGTGCAAGAATTTAAAATATCATTTATAACTTAATCAAAAAAAATAGAATTGTCTAAAAACTTTACCACAATTACGGAAAACCATAATTAATATTGAATAATATTTTGTTTTTTTGATCTCCAATAATTTTTAAATATTGTAATGATTAATATATAGTTGTTTAAATGCATTTTATATATTTACAATAATTAAAACAACCAAATTATAAAAACAACTTTTACATGTTAAGAATTTCCTTAATAGCAAATTCGAGTATACAGTACCATAAATTTTCGGGAAATATTGATTTAGATTTTGGAAAAGATAATAAATTATTTTTTCACCAACCATTTGACAATAACTTACTTGATTTTATCTATGATCCTCTTTTTAAAGTTAAAACAGATAATGAAGATTTGTTTTATCGTAAAAACGAACTAATTGAAAAGGATTATATTATCAATAATAAATTAAAAAGTGATTCAAATTTAGAGGATTGTAAAACTTTTACTGAATATTATGAACTATCAAATCTAAAAAAAGTTCTAAAACACTTTAACAATAAATGGATTCCGTTACCATTTTTTAAAGATAATTCAATCAACAAAGATTTAACTTATCCGACAGATTGGGTTCGCCTTTTTATTACATGCAATGAAGATTATTCGAAAGCAGAATTTGTACTTGCGATAGATACAAGTTTAGCAAAAAATGAGTATGATAAAACTAGTCCGCAACTAAGTTTTAATCCAGAAGAAAATATATATAAATTAAAATTTGAAGAAAGTTTGATTAGTAATTTTCTTTATAATGATGATAGCCAAACAAAATGGTTAGAAGGGTATATAGCAGATGTTTTTTACGGAAATAATGAAGACTTAAGATTTGAACAACCTGTTAAACAATATATTTCTCATTATTTATTGTTACTGAAATGGTTATCAAGATTAATGGATTTGCCAGAAATACAGCTTTTTACCGATGATACAAAAAAAATACCTGTAGACTTGGTTATTGATGTAGGAAATTCATCTACTTGTGCATTGTTGTTTGAGAATAATAATAATGAAAATATTCAGTTTGATAAGGTTAAAAAATTAATTATACAAGATTATACTCAACCTCACATTGAGTATGATAAACCTTTTCCGATGAATTTGATTTTCAAGGAATCTAATTTTGGAGAGATCAATAAAGAAAAATACCACAATAATAAATTTGTTATACCAAGTTTTGTTCGAATTGGTTTCGAGGCAGATGATTTAATCAACAAAAAAGGAATTAATTTGGATTTAGGATATGAATTAAAAACATATAACTCTAGTCCAAAAAGATATTTATGGGATAATAATCCATCTAATATAGAATGGGAATTTTCACCAGATTATACGAATCGAATCAAAAAAGTTTACTTAAATGGAATTTCAGAGCAACTAAATGCAGATGGATCATTAACTAAACAAGGTGAAATTTTTGGATCTAAATCTCTTTTTTCAAGAAATAGTTTGATGAAATTTGTGTTCTTAGAAATGTTAATACACGCTTATATTCAAATTAATTCTTTTCATTTTCGTCAAGAACATGGTAATTTAACAATTCCAAGAACTTTACGACGAATCACAATTTCCTGCCCAACAGCAATGATACAATATGAACAAGTTGCTTTGAGACAAGCGGCTGTTGATGCTTGTAAATTATTGAATAATTATGTAAAATTTTATTTCGATTCAGATGAAAATAAATTTTGGTTTGAAATGCCAGAGATTATTCCGTCAATAGAAGATATAAAAAAGAAAAACACAGAATTAGAAGATCGTAAAGATTGGATGTACGATGAGGCAACGAGTTGTCAACTAGTATTTCTATATAGTTTGATTTCTAAAAAATTAAATAGTAATCAATATGTAATTTCTAATTTCATTTATAAAAATAAACCTAATTTAACGATTGGTTCTATTGATATTGGTGCAGGAACAACAGATATTATGATTGCAGATTATTTGCTTAATCAAGAGAATAAAACAATAGAATTAGAACCTAAACCAAAATATTGGGACAGTTTCAAAATTGCTGGAGATGATTTATTAAAAGAAATTATTCAACAAGTAATTATTGAAGGAAAAATTAATAGTCCTATTGATGAAGGTTGTACGGGAGTTATAGAAAATTACGCGATTAATAATGGCATTAATAATGTATCAGATAAACTAAACGGTTTTTTTGGTGTAGATAGTAATAAAGTAGGGTATTTAGGGAAAATGATGAGAAAAGGATTTATTCATCAAGTTGCTATTCCGATTGCGATGTATTATCTAAATAACTCGAATAAGAATGAAGTTGAAGTAAAAACTTTTGAAGAAATAATAGGAAAATCTTTCACAAATAAAGATTTAATTAGTTATTTCGAAAGACATTTTGGCTTCAGTTTTCTTGATATCAAATTTACAATCCAACCTAAAAAATTAGATCAAATAATTGCATCAGTTTTTGATGGATTGGTAAAACAATTAGCTTTAGTTCTTAATCATTATAATTGTGATTATATTGTTTTATCAGGAAAACCCGCGTCGTTAAACAGTTTAGAGAATTTATTCTTAAAATATTTATCAATTTCACCGAATAATTTAATCAATCTCAACACTTATTGGATAGGTAAATGGTTCCCGTTTTCTGATCACAAAGGTTATGTAGAAGATGCTAAAACAATGGTAACTGTTGGTGCTATGATCTCTTTAACATCTAATCGTCTGAAAAATTTAGAAGATTTGAAATTGAATATAGAAACCTTAAGAAAAGAAGTGATTTCTACAGCTGATTATATTTTGAGAAAAGACTTCGATTCAACAGAAATCATTTTGACTCCGAAGAAAAATGAAAATACTATTTTGATTGAAAATTTGCCTTTTCAATTTGGTTATTCTAAGTATGAAAGTAAAAATTATCCTATCTCAAATTTGTATAGTATAAGCATTAATGAGGCTTATATAAGTCAACGTGCCGAAGGAAAAGAAGAAGAAATAAATAAAATAAAAGCCAAAATATTCGAAAAATTACCTTTAAAAATTACGATTTCTAGAGAGTATGACGAATCGAAAGAAAACATATTTTTAGAAAGTATAGAGAATAATGAAGGAGATGATTTACCAATAAAATTATTTAAACTAACTCCTCAAACATTAGGAACTGAAGATGGATATTGGTTAGATACATGCGAATTTACATTAGGAATTAGAAGCAATTAAAATGAAAAACTATTCAGATCAATTTATAAATACAATAAAACTTGGAATAGAAAATAATGTTTCTATTTTAGATCAGCTTATTAATTGGGGAAATGAAAACCTACGTTAT
Source organism: Empedobacter sp. ULE_I140 (assembly GCF_053482575.1). Taxonomy (NCBI): domain Bacteria; kingdom Pseudomonadati; phylum Bacteroidota; class Flavobacteriia; order Flavobacteriales; family Weeksellaceae; genus Empedobacter; species Empedobacter sp. ULE_I140. The sequence goes on from NZ_JBQMTX010000001.1 coordinate 470,073, forward strand.
GAAGAAAAAGATCAGTTTCTTTTAAAAATAAAAAATTCTAAAAATGTATTTCACAGAATTTACGAGAATATAGAATCTAAGCCTGTTATGGCAGTTTTCGGAGGAAGTCAAGTTGGGAAATCATATCTAATAAAAAATTTATTAAGTTCTGAAGGAGAACCATTTCTTATAAAAAATAATGAAATAGATTATGATTTCTTAAAAGATATTAATCCTCCAGGTGTAGGTGCAGAAAGTACGGGAGTTGTAACACGATTTACAATAGATCAAAACTTGAAATTTCCAGATTTTCCTATTCAGATAAAATTATTATCCGCAAAAGATATTTTAATAATCGTTTTAGATAGCTTTTTTCTTGATCTCAAAAAAATCAAGAAATATGTTGCTTTATCCGATTTGAATGAACATCTAGAGAAGTTAGAACAAAATATCTCTGATAATCAACAAGATTATTTAACAGATTTTGATGTTTTAGAAATCAAAGAATATTTCGAAAATCATTTATCAAAACATACCATTTTATTTGAGAGCTTACGAGAATCTAAATTCTTTGAACGTGTTGGTATGATTATTAAAAACTATTCGCAGAATCAATGGTTATCTATCTTTAGTATTTTATGGTTAAAGAATGATAATCTAAATCAATTGTATAGTTTGTTGATTGATTCTTTGGTCAAATTTAATTTTTCTAAGAATGCCTTTATCAAATTTAATGAGGTTTTACGTGGCGGAGGAGAAATCTTAGATGTACAACGTCTAAAAGAAATTTATACATCATCTGTCATTACACAAGTTAAAACGGAAGATGGACAAGTTGTACAGATTTTACAATCGTTGATTACAGCTTTAACGTCAGAATTGATTTTTACTGTACCAAAAGAATTGGTGGATGAAAAACCATTCTTAAAACAATCAGATTTATTAGATTTTCCTGGTGCAAGAAGTCGTTTGGCAATAGAATTAGAAGATATTGATAACCAAATAATTCCTGATATGTTGTTGAGAGGTAAGGTTTCTTATCTATTCAATAAATATTCCGATAATTATAGTATTAATAATTTACTATTTTGTACAAATGACAAACAATTAGATGTTAATGAGATTCCTGCATTACTTTTTAATTGGATAAAAAATAACATCGGTGAAAATAAAATTGAACGATCTAATGCGCTTCAAAATACAGAAGTTCCACCGTTATTTGTAATTTTTACATTTTTCAATAATCAGTTAAAATTTGATATAACAAACGATTTACATTACAAAGAGGATTCAGATTCTTTAAACTACAAATGGGATACTCGATTTAATCGTTTTTTTAAAAACGAGATTGTTACTCAAACCAAAGATTGGGATACAGAATGGACGTTGATGAATCATCATTTCCAAAACTTTTACTTATTACGCGATTATAAATATTCCTCAGATACATTTGACGGTTTTGAGATTGAAGGTAGAGAAACCAATTTAAAACCTGAAAGAGTTGATTACTTGAATGCATTAAAATCATCTTTTGAGAATTTTGAATTCGTAAATAAACATTTTAAAAATCCAACTGATGTTTGGGAAGATTCTACATCTCTCAATTCTGACGGATCTTTACGTATTATCAACAATCTTAATCTAGTTTCAAATAATCATACGAAGACAAATTATTATTTGAATAAATTAAACGAATTAATTACTGATATAAAATCGTTTTTAGAGTCACTTGTACATTCAGATGATGTTTCAGTGATAAGAGCAAATCGAATGAAGGATACCAATACATTTCAGTTTTCCTTCAATAATATTTTGACGAAAGACACAAATGCATTCAATTCTTTTCTTAAAATTATTGGAACAGATACGGTAGAAAATTTCAATTTATTGAACGAAAATATTGTTGTTGATTCTTCTCAAGTAAGTAATAATTCATTTGATCAAAGCAATATCTTGTTCCTTCAATATCCAGAATTAAAAAATGCAAAATCTTATCAAGAAGCAATAGAAATCTTAAAATCTAGTCTATGGCTAGGAACAAGTGAAGAAGTTGAAGATTTTTTACACCATCAAAATATTGATAAAACGAAGTTGTTTGAACAAAAAGTTTCAAAATCTAAACCAGAAATTTATACTGAGTTGATTTTTGAAAATTGGAAATCGAAGATTATGAATTTTTCTAATTATCAATATTTTACAAATAATGGATTATCTCAAAGTAGTATTGTCTTTTTAGCCGATCATTTATTTTCAATTGTTAAGAATAGAAATATCGAAAGTAAATTGACAAAAGTGCTAAATGATATTGTTTCAGAAACGGAAAGTAATAGAGGTATTGAAGAGTTTTTAGCCGAAACATTTTCTACTATAATCAATGATATTACCATCAATTTTGACTTAGATTTCTTTTCAAAAGATGAAATTTCAGAAATTAATAAAATGCCGAATTATCGTCAATTTATTAATTATCAAAAATTTAATTTAGAACCAAATAATGATTTATCTGATTTATTTGAGGAGTCTGCAATTTTGAATTCGGAAGCAATTATGTTAGAAAAATATAATAAATGGATTGAGTTTTTGAGAATTTCTTTGCTAGTGAACTGTGGTTTTGTCAACTACGATGAGCAAGCAAATTTACAACTGAAATCATACATCCAAAACCTTACTAATTTTAATCTTCAACTAGAGTATGAATAAATTTTACGAAATAGCAACAGATCATTATTTGCCTTTGTCGCATGATAATAATTATCTGTTTAACCATTATGATAGAATTACGAATTTTTTGACATTTAATATAGATCAACAATACCGCAATTTATTAGCAAAACCAATTAAAAGTGGATATAATATAGAATGGTTTTCAATTTATCCAAATCTTGTAAATGCACAAGGTTCTGAACACGAAGAGTTTGCTTATCGTAAATATTATGAGTTTTTAGAAGTTATAAAACAACGTATTGAAAATTTTAAATCTCAACGCGATCAAGATGCGATTAATTGGGCAGAGATTTTAGAAAAAGTGTTCAATGAGCAAGATAATTTTATTTATACGAACGGAAAAGATATTTCTATAGTTTGGGGATGGAAATTTGAAAATAGCCAAATTTATAAACCTGCCTTACAATTAGCTAATCCTCCGATAGAAGAAGAAATTATTGAAGAAAATACGCCAATAGTAGAAAACATAACAGAGCCAATTGGTGAAAATAATGAACCGGTTCTTGAGGATGAAATTGTAGAAGATTTACCAATCGATGAACCAAAAGTTGAAGAAGAATTACCAGAAGAAATAATAGAAAAGGAGGATGAATTTCCAAAAGATGAGTCTTTAGAAAGAAAACCAGGTTTTCTAGAGTTTCTGAAATGGTTTGCTGGAACTTATTGGTGGTTTCTGATCGTTTTACTCGTACTTATTGTTTTAGTTTTTGTTTACAAATCATTGTTATATTCTTAATTATGAGCAAGTTTTTTTATAAATATTGGTGGTTATATTACATCCTATTATTTTCATTATTAGGCTTATTGATATATGCTTTGTTATGGAAGGTTAATTTTAAACCTTATCAAGATATAATTAATCAGAAAAACACTGAATTAGTTGATGCACGCGAAAGTTTGAAAGGAAAAGATCGTTATATCAAGAATCTGGAGGAACAATTAGCGCAATGTAACTTACGTGAAAAGCAAAATACAGTACAATGTAACGCAAAAGTAGAATCTGGAGGACAAGGTATGACAGAGACAACTCATAATCTAGGAAATTCACCTGGTAGAGTAGTTATAAATTTTGATATGATGGATGTTCCAGATAAGATTGAGGTTATCTACAACGGAAAAATAGTAGCGACTTCAACAAATTTGGTTTCTGGACAAGGGAATTTAAGTTTCAATTATCAAGCGTTACCTGGTCAACCAAATACATGTATAGTAAAAATGTCTGCACCAGAAGCTGGTACAATGTGGGAATATGTTGTTAACTGTCCACAATAATGAAAGAAAAAATTAAATACCCTTTTTATTATTATTTCTCAATCATTTTTTTTGTGATTGTAAGTGTTTTTTTTTGGTGGGTTGTCTTCAATAATTTTTCAAATGGAAAATATTTTTCACAACAAGAGATTGATTATAGACAAGATAAAGCTGTACATGTATTACAACCTATTAATCAAGACGATTTAATTATAGATTCTATTGCAAATAGACGAATCGTTTCCAACCTGGTTAATATTGCATTAAAAAATAAGTCGAAAGACATTTATCAATTTGCAGATGAATTGAAAAAAGTCTACAAAGATTCTACTTATCAAATTGTTTATATAGATTCTGTCATCAATCGTCTTCAAGTAAAATTACCCGATTTAGATCGAGAAATTTTTAAAGATGAGGTTAAGAAAAATATGAAGAATGACAGTTTGCTTGTTTGGGATGAGATGATTTTTGAAAGCACAAATAACAATGTTGCTATAAACGAAGAAGAAGCTCCGTTTATGAATCAAATAGACATTCGGAATGCTTGGAGAACAACTTTAGGAACAAAAAAAACAATTATTGCGGTTATTGACAATGGTTTTGATACCCAGCACGAATCGTTGCGAGGAAAAGATGTAAAGTCTTATAATGTTATTTCAAAAACAAATCAGGTTAATCCATCTAGTCAGAATCATGGTACACACGTTGCATCAATTGCAGTAGGTAACAGCAATAGGTATCAAGGTATATGTCCAAATTGTGATTATATGCCGATAAAAGTTGAGGACGAAAATGGAATAATGTCGATGTCTTATGTGATTGATGCTATTCTATATGCGGTAAAAAATAAAGCAGCTGTTATTAATTTATCATTAGGATCAGAAATTCCGTTAGAATTGGGAAATCTTTCTTTACAACAACAAAAGGAAGTAATCAATTCTGATGCAGGTGATTTACAAGAGTTTTGGAATGATTTATTTCTTTATGCAAACGAACGAAATTCTATTTGTGTAATTGCTGCAGGGAATAGTAGTGTCTTAACAGGTCTTGATGCTTTTCAACGATCTAATCAAACAATTAAGGTCGGTACGGTTTCCCGTAAAAATACCATTGCGAGTTTTAGTAATTTCGGAAATTATAATACAATTTATGCTCCTGGCGAAGAAATTTATGGAGCTAAACCAAATAATCAATACGAATATTTAGACGGTACAAGTATGTCAGCACCAATTATTAGTGGGTTTATAGGTTTAATAAAATCTAAATATCCTAATTACAAATTTAATGATGTGATGTCATTATTGATGAAGAATACAGAAGAAGTCAACAGTATAAAACAACTTAGAATAAAATCAATTTAGAAAAAATGAAACAACAGAATTTTTTATTTGTAGATATCGTATCGTCGATATTTTTATTAATATTATTTATCGCGAATTTTTTAGGGTTATTATATATCTTACAAGGGAATATTATATTCAGTGCATTAGTAAGTACATTAATTATAATATGTTACTATTTCTTAGTTCAATTATTAGCTAAGAACAAGGAGTTAATGTTTAAAAATAAATTTATTCATTCTTCATCTGTTTTGTGGTTTTTTTACATTGGATTATTCTTCGTTAGTTTTGTTTTGATGTCACATTTTGTGAATGTTGAATTCAATGCTAAAAAACAAATTCAAGACGATGCATTATCAAAATTAACAATTGTAGATAGTGCGACAACTATTTACAAAGACCGTTCTAAAAAAGTAATAGAAGATTTTGAAAATGATCTTAAAACTAAACTTAAAAGTTATAAAAACACAGGTTCTAATAGTACTCTTAATGAATTAACTTCAAAACCTTATAGTATTGATGCAAAGGTTTTAAGTGACAGAACGTATCTTAATGTTGATCAAGTTGCGAACGCTAAATTGACACCAATCATCAAAAATATAGAAACAAACGCCGCTAACTTTGATTCAATAACGAAGAAAAATACGGAGAAATATAAAAGTACTTTTACTAACTGGAAAAGATTAAGTTTAGTAGGTACATATTCTACTTTGAATGATTATATAGATCAATCCATCAATTTAATTAATGAAAAAATAGCACAATTTCCGATTGATAATTCTCCTATTGTAATTAATTACAACAAAGAAAGCCTTCCATTAGGCACTCCAAATGAATTTAATAAAAAATTTACCCCAAATTACATACTTCCAATTATCGTTGTGTTATTGATCAATGGTTTTATTTTAATTCCATTTTTTACAGAAAAAGTAAGATCGTATAATAATACGACAAATAAAATGCAAGAGGGATCAAGTAATAACGGAGGATCTATAGAATTATAAAAGAAAACACCATGAACGACGTACAGAAAAGAATCATATTACAAAATGCAAATACTTTAGAAGTTTCTAATCTTATTTCATTAATAGAAAAAGGAGAAATTTCTATAGAAGAATTTAAACAAGCTGGGTTAACAGTAGAAAAAATTCGCCAAATTGAAGGTCAAATAAATCTTGAAGCGGCTAAAGAACGCGCAGCAGCAGAGATTGCTAGAAAAGAAGAAGAAGAACGATTAGCTAAATTTAAAATTCAAGAAGAAAAAAATGAATTTCTTAAAAAAGTTGTTCGTAAAAGAGTTACGGTTGATGAGATAAGAAATAAAATAAACAATGGATATATCTCATTTGATGATTTAGAAGATGAAGGAATTTCTCAAAGGATAATTAATTCAATCAAATATTATTCAAACTCTAATCGCGTAACTATTTTTAAGAAAATTGATGATTTACCGCCGATGGAAGAAGGTCGTACAGATGTTTATTTTGTAGGATTACCAGGTTCAGGAAAATCGACTATGCTCTCAGGTTTATTGAATGTTGCGAATAAAGAAGGTATTCTTTTGCCAGATACTTACAGTAATGATGGAGCAGTTTATCAAACGCAAATCGTTTCAGATTTATCAAGGGGTGTTTTACCTAATGCTACCGCTTCGGGTTCATATAACTATGTAGCAATGTCTTTAAATGATGATAATAAAAAGAAACATCCATTTAATGTCGTTGAGGTTCCAGGAGAGTTGTATGTTAATATGTTCAACAATGCGAATGTGGACGATTTATTGAAATACATCAAAAATTCTAACAAAAAGATTTTAATTTTTGTGATTGATTCTTTGGCACATGATACAAATTATGCTGACGCTAAAAGTGCTTTAGATCAAAGTTTAGTTTATGTGAATATTCTTAATATGTTCAAAAGTAGCGGAATCTTAAATCAAACTGATGCAGTTTATTTAGTTGCTAATAAATTTGATGCTATAAAAGAAAGTCGATATGATGGAGATAATCGTCCGGATGTTGATTTAGCATATGAATTTTTGAATGAAGAATTCAAAAACTTATTAAATAACTGTACGAGTATCAGAGATGAGTCAAAGAATAAATTTAAAATTAAAGTTTTACCATATTCTATTGGTAAAGTAAGTTATGAATTTATTGTAGAAGATTTTAATCGTAACTATTCTTCAATTGTGCTAAACAATTTGATAGAAGATTCTTTTGTTGTAAAAGGAGGAAAATGGAGTTTATTTAATTAATCTAAAAAACTATGAATCAATTCGGAATAATTATACAAGAAACAACGTCAGGGTTAAACACACAATACATTTCTTCTGATTTAGATAGTAATAATAGTGAAGTAATCCAAACAACGCAAGACGAAAGAATTTTGGCGACGCAATTAGTCAATCAATCAAAATTTTATAGTGTTGAGGTTACAAAATCATACAAAGTATATACTTACGTTAACCCTAATGTTACCGATGAGTTTGGACGTTCTGGTTATTATGCAATCAAATTATATTTCAACAATAAGTTTATCAAACCAATTAATCTGATTAGTCTTTTTGATAAAATTGAAGCTAAATATTTAGAACATAAAAACAATAATACTTTAGCTGGACAAGATTATACAATAATTCAAAATTTATTGGACGGAACAGAAGTTAAATCATTTCTTTATTTGACAGAGAAAAAACAATTTGTCGCTTATTTTGATCCAAATAATTTTACAGCTTTAACAGAAAAGTTGAACGATGAAAAGGTTTTTACAATAGAAAAACTCTATGTTTTTGATGTTACAAAATCATTAGCAGAAGATCAAGTGAAAGCGTATGGATTAGATTCCTTTAATGATTACAAAACAAAGAAGGCAAACTTTGATAATTCTGACCATATCTTAAGAGAAATTACACAAAATAATCTACCAATTGATTTTAGAACAGTTAGTCAAGAAAATTTTAAAATAATTTATCCATCAAGTTTAGCAGGAACGTTAAAATATTCTACAACAGAAAAGAAAAATATTCCAGTTGCAGATTTTAATGAATTAAGAAAACCTATTGTAATTTCTAAACCTATCCAACCAAGATCAACTCAACCCAAAAAAGATAACACACCAATTATTATTGTAGCAATTTTAGGCGTTTTTGCATTGGGAATAGGAGGATATTTCTCATATGATAAATTCTTTAAAGAAAAAGAAGATACTGAAGTTGAAAAAATAAATAATGAAGAAGTAGTGAAAGATAGTAATGTTTTATACGAGCCAACATTTATTATAGTAAAACATAACTCAAAAGATACGATTTCTTTTGGAGGGAAAAAAGTGCCAATTAATAATGATTATTATCAAATAGATACTGTTAGCCCAAGTTTGAGAAATTATTATTTCAAAAATAAAGATGAAAAATCTGTAGAATATTATAAGTCATTTGATGAATTATATAACAAAGGAGAATTAGAAAGGTTAAATAAGGACAATCTTTCAATCTTTTTAAAAAGCAATAATATTACAGAAATTCAATGGAATAAAATTGTAGAAGAAGCAAAATATCAAGGTTTAAAATTACCTAATGATAGCGAAACAACTACAACTTCCCCAAAAGAAAATACATCCGTTGATAACAATGTTAATTCTACAAATAATACAGATAAAGTAACTTCTCCTAAACCTAAAAATAATAATGCGACTGAACCTAAAACAGAAGTTTCTAAACCAAAGGCTGAAGAAAAGACTAAAACAGTAAAAGAAGTGAAAACCGTAAAAAGCCTTGAACCAAATATAGGTTTACAATAATGAATAAACGAAATTTAATCATATTAGGAAGTGCATTGTTCTCAAGCTTTATTTTTATGTGTGGGATAATGATGATTGATGATGATTCAATTTCAAAAAGAGAAAAAGGGACAGCAGAAAAGTTTGAAAAGAAAATTGAATTATTAGAAAATCGGGTAAAAGAATTCGAAAAAAAAGAAGAAGTCGAGTTAAAAAAAATTAAAATAAACGATTCTATAAAGTCTGCCTTGAAAAAAGATTCAATTTATCAAGAAGAAAAAAAGATTCAATTTAAGAATTCAAGTCCTACTGTTTCTGAGAAAAAAAACAAAATTATAGAGTCTAAAATAGAAGTCCCTAAACCAAAAGTAATAGAAAAGGTGAAAATCGAAAATTCTATTCCTAAAAAAATAGAGACAGAAAATAAAAGAGGTTTAGAGGTTAATACAATTTTACAGTAATGGAAAAAAGAAAATTAATCATATTAGGAAGTGTAATTGTCATCGGTTTGTTATTGATAGGTGGAATTACAGTTTTTGAAGGTTCTAGTATTTCGGGACCAGAAATGGTGAATAATAAAGCAGGTTCTAATAAAAATGATTTAGAAAAAAAGATTGAAAATTTCAGAAAAGATAATTTTCAACCAGAGCAATATTCAACCTTGTTAATGGAAATTAATTCATCAAAAGAACAAGGTTTGATAGAATCTTCATCAGTAATTTATTTAACAGAAGAATTAAATAGTGTTTACAAAAAACATGTATTTAACAAGGCTGATTATTTCCTTAACCAAGGAAATGGAGATAAAAATACGGTTTTGTCTTATTTGTCAAGTTTAGAAAAAGCGATAGGAAAGGATGCTAGAATAGATTTTTATAAAACTCAAATCCCGAAATACGATTATTATGCCAATTCGTTTCCTGGGAAAGTAACATCTTTTACCAATGGAAATCTGGCAAGTTTTTCTACAGGAAAATACACTTCATTGAAAAACGAAGCTGAAAATATGCCTGGATTAGATAATCAATATAAGTCAAAAGGAAAATTTACGAGTATCAAATCAAATGCAGTTTCTAAATTGAATTCGTACAAAAGTAGATTTGAAGAATACGACAGAGAAAGAAAGTTAAATAGTGTTGAAGTAGAATTTGAATAATTATGAAAATAAAATACATCTTAATCTTATTACCTTGTATCATTTTTGCTCAAAATAAAGGGGATAAAAGAGATAAGAATAAAGTGAAAAATACTGAGATTGTCGAAACAAAAAATGAACAAAAAACTGTAGTTGTAAATTCTAAAGATAAAGAAGAATTAGAAAAACTGAAAGTCGAAAATAAACAGTTAAAAGATATTTTGACAAAAGTAAATTCAAAATATTTTATTTCAACGTTTAACAATTTTTATTCTGATGATTATTTCAAAACGCAAGGATTTAAAATTTTAAAGGAAGAAGATAAAAATACGATTAGCCAAGCACAATTAATGGTAGAAAGTATTTTAGCAGCAGAAGATAAGAATTCAGAAATTTATAAAAGAGCTGAAAAATCAATTGTTTTTACAGATTATCTAAAGGCAATGGATGAAGTTTATACAGATATTCTAAAACAGAAATACGATTCGGTAAAAGTTTCGTCTGCGATTGCAAGACTACATAATTTACCAACATTTGATAAAACATCAAAAGTAGAAGTAGATAAAAACTCTATAACTGAAGCTTTGGTTAATTATAAAGATAATGCGTGTAATGCGACAGAAGTTATAACGAAAGTACAACAAGGGGTTATAAAATCAGGTATTTCTATTGCTACGTTCAAATCGAAGGATTTTGATAATATTATCGCTAAAAAGAAAACGGAAGAACCAATTATTAAATTTAATGAATTAATGAATGAAGATAAGATGTTCAATCCATTTTTAGTAGATAAGATTAATGATGTCAAGAAAAATCCTACATCGTTTAATCAATCCACTTTTATTGAGGAGAAATATTGTCAAGATAAAACGAAACCTTTGGTTGAAGAAGCTAAGAAAGAAGAATTACCGAAATAAATAATACAAAAAAGTCTCTCTTATTTTAGAGAGACTTTTAATTATCTTTTGGGGTTACTTCCATATTTATTATCGCCATCATCACTATTTCCAAAAAGTAAAAATAACCCATAAAAAGGGATTAAGTTAAACCAACCACTGTTACCAATATCGTGACTACGTTTTACAGATTGTGCAATCAAAATCCAAAAAAAAGGAAGAAATAATAATCCAAAAAATATAATTATTGGAGAATCATATGGGGATTCAGTAATCATAACTGAATAGGTAATATAAAGTATTGAGTAGATTAAATTGGTTAACCAATATTCAGTTCTCCTGATACGTCCTTTTAAAGAAAATGGGTTTAAAAACATAGTTAAATTTTATACTGATAAATATAAAATAAATTATTTAATTTTAGAGAAAATACAACACTAAATAGACAAAAATATGCAACCAGATATATTGACGTATAATCAAGTATTTCAGAGTAATAAACTTGATTTTTTTTCATCATTAACCAATGTTGAAATTTTACATTCAGAGAACAATTATTTATTGTTTTCAGGAGAAGAAACCTTACATGTAAAATGTAAAATAGATGGAAAAGAATGTATCTTAGTTTGCTTCACAGATCTGAATAAAAATGCTGAAAATAGATACAAAAGTTTAGCAAAAATAATCGGAAATTATAACCTTAGTTTTATCCCAAAATTAGAGTTTAAAGAAAATGAAATTAATATCAATGGTAAAACCTCTTCTGTTGTTTTATTAGATGATCAACAATCTATTTCATTAGATACTTATTTTGATAATATTTCTTTTTTGCCAGAATTGGTATCAAAACTTCAAAATGATCTAAAAGATTTATCTTCTCAATTAAAAGTAAAGCAATTTGCACATGGAAATTTAACATTCAAAACAATTAGAGTAAACGCTAATAATGAATTAGTATTGACGTTTTTAGACGATTTATACATTCCAGAGTTTGAGACAACTAATATTAATAAAGATTCTTTTGTCAATTTACATAACAAAGACTTGGCGTTTTTTGCAATGATTCTAAGTGCATTAGAAATTGCTAAAACTGATAATTCAATTCAGTCTAATAATTTAATTTTTACATTTAATTCGCAAGATTTAAATCAAATTGAAAATTCTATTGCTTATTCATTAATCAAGAGTTATGAGAATCAAGCAGCAAATAATTACCTTGATTTTGAAGCTTTAGTAGAGCCAGAAAAAACAGAAAATCAAGTTTCAAATGATCATAATGCTGAAGATTATCCGGTACAAAACTCAGTACAAAATTTACCAGAAGATACCCGCTCAGATGAAAAAGTACAGAAAATTGTCATTACATCTTCGCCAACAGGATCAACAGTACGAGATAGTGAGTACGAAGTTTTTGGCAGAACACCTTATACGTTAGAAATTAAAGAAAGAGATCATCCTTTTCAAATTATTGTTACAGAGAAAAGTAATATCAAAAAAATTGATATTTATTATGGAATGAATGATGTTTTTGTTGATTTTAATAACTCAGCAGTGACTAATGAAGTACCAAAACCTAAAGAAGTCGAAGACTCATCTGAATATGTAGATACAACTCAACGTTCTGTTTTTTGGTGGTATGTTGGATTGTTATTTGTAGCAATGATTATAGTTATTTTGTACAATAATGCAGTGTTTTCAGATTTTTATGTTCGAGATAATTCTGAAGAAGAATCTATGGTTATTGATTCTCTGGCGGCATATGTTGACTCTGCTGCAGCGGTTGTTGATTCTGTAGTCGTAGATGATTCTACACCTAATCAATATTATTATGATGATTCTGTTGTTGATTCTGCAGTAGCTGAAGTTGATCCTTCAGTTATTCTAGTAGATTCTTCGGTTTATTATTATGATGGTTACTAAATTATAGAACAAGATGAAAATTCAAGTTAATTCTTTTCCAGAAGGAGCAATTATACGAAATGAGAATTTTGATATTATTGGTAAAACCCCAAATTTTATTGATAAAGAAGATTTTCTAAATCAATCTATAAGTATAAATTACGGTGATGATTCAAAGAAAATGATCATTACAGAAGAAACACAGTCTGTTTTTGTAGAATTTGAGAAAATAGAAGAACCAATAATTACAGTTCAACCAGAAGTAGAAACTCAAATTGTTAATCATTCAGTTACAGAAGAATCTGTTACAATTCAAACAGAAGAAAAGAGTAAATTTTCAAAAAATAGTTTAATTTGGGTAGCACTTGTTTTGTTTCTCTTAGCGATTGGTGGAGGTGTTTATTTCTTGTCGAATTCTAAAAGCGAAATTCCTACAATGGATATCCATCAACAATTAACAAGTGAACAATTTAGTAAGATATCAAATGAACAAAAAATTGAACATTATTTATATTTTGAAGATCAGAAAAATTATCAATACTTAAAATCACTTTTTGATTTAACTAATTTACATTATTGGGAAGTTGACGGAATTACAGAAACGATGTTAAATACAGCATTTTATAATGGTTCTGCCAAGATCCAAGATCCAAAAAATGAAATTCTTTCAATTAGTAAAGAAGGTGAATTTTATAAAGTAGATTTAAAATATACCTATACAAATAAAGACAATGTCCGTGTAGAACGATTTCCATTTATTTATATTCGATTCAATGAAAATGGGCTAATTAATTACATAGACAATAAATTATAAACTAAACATGAAAATTAGTATAAATTCTGTTCCAGAAGGAGCAATTGTAAGGAATCAAAATTTTGATAAAATAGGAAAAACGCCTTTTGAAATTGATAAAGAGGATTACTTAGGACAAAAGATTTTCATTAATTATGACGGAATAATCAAAGAATTTGTCATTAATGAAAACACCAACTTTATTGAAGAATCTTTTAGAAAAACAAGTATTCAAAATGAAGAAGAAGTTTATACCAATGATAGTTCAACAATTGATTCGTTAAATCCAAATACCCCATCATCTAACAACAAATTGTATATGATCGGTGGAGTTGTAGCCTTATTATTTTTATTAGGTGCAGGTTATTGGTTTTTAAAATCTGATAAAAAAGAACAACCAATTTCTGTTTCTCAAGAACAAATACAAGATTCTATATCAACTCAACCAATGGAAAATTCGGTAGAATTTCCTGATCAGAATGAAACGAAAACGGAAGCAAAAAAAGAAGAGGTAAAAACTCCAGAATTTGCAAAGAAAGTTGAAATAGAAAAACCAATTGTGGTTAATGAAGCTCCTGTCAAAAAAGAAGTTTCGTTTTCCGAAGATCAAGCAAAAGCAATTCTTCAAAAATCTATTTCTTTTGAGAATAATAAAAATGGAAATGGTTTGAGTGATTTATTTTCTTCAAAAATTTCAAGATATAAAACGAAAAATAACCTTTCAAAAAGTCAATTAAAATCGATTTACAACGATTGGTGGTCGAGTATAACGTATGAAGAAAAAGAAATTTCTTCGATTAATAAAATTGCTGATAATACCTATAAAGTAAAGATTAATCACAACTATCAGGTTGATGGTGGAAGCGAAAAAAATGTGATTTATTACGGTATTTATAAATTTGATAAAAATGGTAAAATCACAGAATTATACATTGATTAACAAAATAACACAATAAACTTATGAAGACAAAACAACTATTTTTATACCTAGCAATTGGGACATTGGTTTCGGGTTGTAATGAAATTAAAGAAAAAATTGGAGGAGGATCTTCTGAAAATATAATCTCAGAAAATACCCAATTAAATTGTGATTACAACAATTTATCCAATCAATTTAACGTGAAATTTGTGATCAATAAAGATCCCAAAAAAGCAACAGCTGGTGTAGATTATGCGGTTCAGATTTTAGATAAAAACAACAAAGTTTTGAAAACAATTGTTTCTCAACCTAGTATTTCAACGGATGAATTGGATAAATACAAGATCTGTGATCAAGTGAAATCCTTAGCAACAAAATATAATTTAGCGAAGAGTTTTGACATAGAATCTTTTGATGGTAATGTAGTTGTAGGAGATTTTAATTTTGATGGAAAAGATGATTTTGCGGTTTATAACCGTAAACAAGACAACAAAGCATATTACAATTATTATTTACAAGATGCGAGTGGCGAGTTTAAGATAGATAATTTTTTGTCTGATGATACCGATTATTTTAGTAAAAAATATGATGTGAATGGTAAAACAATTGTTATACAAGATAAATCTGCTATAAAAAAATATGCATACAACAACAATTCCTGGACAATGACAGAAGAAGTAAATGACCCTTTTCCGAATGCTCCAGAAAGAGGTTTAATTACTAATTTTAATAGAGGAGAAAACTCGAAAATTATTTCACTTTATGATTCTAATTTTAAAAAAGTTGGGAATGTAGAATTTAATCAATGGGAAAATTTTGCTTCAAAAAACAGTAATAATGTTTTAGAGGTTAAAGAACTTTATAATAGTGATACTAAAATTTCTTCATTGGTTTATAAATCTAAAAATGGCTTGTTTCTACAATTAGATGTTTCTGGAACATATTATGTTAATGCATTAGAATTAAAAAAATATAATTTCAAACCAGAGAGTTTTATAGATTACTTTGTAAATCATGAAATGTATATTTCTCCAAATGGAATAGTTATGAATGTGAGAAAATCACCAAGTTCAAAATCAGAATTAATCGGACAAATTCACCCAGATATAGGTAATTATTACGTTGTTTTTACTGGAAATAAAAAAGGGCAATGGGCTGAAGTGTCTGAAATTATTTTTCCAGAATCTGATTATTATATTCTAAACTATACTACAGGTTGGATAAAAATTATAGGGGATAATGGTTATCCTAATTTTAATTTCAGTAATTAATTATTATTTAATGAATACGAAATTTCTAATATATGTAACTATTTTTCTTTTGATTACAAGCTGTAATAATGAGAAAAATGTAAGTGAAGTAGTTTCAGAAAACACCCAATTAAACTGTGATTATAACAATTTATCCGATCAGTTTAATGTAAATTTCAAAATTAATCAAGATAACAACATTGCAAATGGAGCGATAGAATTTGTTGTTCAAATTACGGACAAGAAGAACAATATCCTAAAAAAAATTACAACACAACCTAAGATAATAGCTTCAGAAATTAATTTTTACAAACAATGTGACCAAGTAAAATCGTTGTCCAAAAATTATAATATTTCAAAACAATGGAGTGATAAATTATATGACGGAAACATTGTAGTTGGCGATTATAATTTTGATGGAAAAGATGATATCGCAATATATCACAGCAAAGAAACTGATCGAGAAATATTTTTTTACGAATACTATTTACAAACAGATCAAGGTGATTTTGAACGGGATAATTTTCTTTCAGACAAATTTCATTATTTCGGCAAAAGATTTGATCGAAAAAATAAATTATTGATAAATGATGAACACGTTATTATTGATAAATACAAATATGACTACGGTTGGATAAAATTAGTAGAAGCTGTAAGTCCGAATATTGAATCGTCTTTTTATATGGTAAGTGTTGCTGCAGTAAAAACTGAATCGGATGCAAAAAACGAAGTAATAAAGCTAGAAAATAAAGGTTATCAAGCAAATTATTTATGGATACCAGATTATGCTTCGTTAAGTGGTGCTAAATTTTACAGTGTTTATATTGGACCATTTTCTACACAACAAGAGTGTGAAATAGCAACAGAAGAATACAGGAAAAAAGATAAAAATGCCTATGGACTTTTGGTCTCGCAAGAACCTAAAAGAGTTCAAATTAATGGAGTCGGAAAAGTTACTGTAACCAATAATTAAATAAAATATAATTCTATGAAAAATATAATTCTACTTACAGTTCTTTTTGGAGCAACGGTTTCTTGTTCTAATAAAGAAGACCAAAAGGTAAAGGAGTTGGAGTTAAAAGTAAAAGAACTTGAGCTGCTAAAACAACAAAGCGAATTAGCAGAAAAAAATAGAAAGGTTAACTCTAATGCGCAATATGTTGCTAATGAGAAAAAGAAATTAGACGAAGAAAAGCAGATTCAACAACAAGCGATGCAAGAGCAAGAAAGTTCAGCTTCTCATATTCAGCCTTATAATCAGTATAGAGTAATTGCAAGTGATCGTTATCCTGCACATTTTTATAATTCGCCAAATTTTAATGATAAACGAAAAGCAAGATTTACAACAAATGAAATTGTTTATGTACAAGAAGTTGTAAAAGATTTTGCTTATGTAGAGTTTACAAATTCGGAGAACAAAACATCCAAAGGTTGGGTAGAAACGGCTTATTTACAATAAATGCAATTTAATTTGAATAGATTTTTAGAAGCCCAAGAAATAGATTTTGAAAGAGCTTTACAAGAGGTGAAGAATGGACGAAAAATTTCTCATTGGATGTGGTTTATTTTTCCACAATACAAAGGACTTGGCTCTAGTGAAACGGCTAATTATTATTCTATACAAAGTTTGGACGAAGCAAATGAATATTTAAATGATTCGACTCTTGGAGTTAGATTAAAGCAAATTACAAAAGTGTTGATAGAAAGTAATGAAACAAAAATTGAAAATATTTTTTACTTTCCTGATAATCTCAAATTAAAATCTTGTATGACACTTTTTGCATTTATTGAAAAGAATGAAGACAATTTATTTACGTTGGTTTTAGATAAATATTTTAACGGAGAATTAGATTCTAACACACTAAATTTAATTATCAAATAAAAAATAAGAGGCTTATTAGCCTCTTATTCTTTTATATTTCCTTCGAAGAATTCTCCTTCTTCAGTTTTACCATTTGTTTTTAGTAATTTTCCTTTTCCATGAAAAAGATTGTTTTTAAAGAAACCTTCGTATCGATCACCGTCAGTAAAATACATAGTTCCTCTTCCGTTCAACACGCCTTTTAAGAACATTCCTTCATAACGATCGCCGTTTTTCCATTTAAAAACGCCAAAACCAGTCATTTCGTCATCTACAATATCACCTTCGTAAGAATCTCCATTTGTAAAGGTATAAACACCTTTTCCTGTATGTATTTCATTCGGAAAATATCCCTCTAACACTCTTCCGTCAGGAAAATAAAACTTACTTGTTTTGAAATTAGTTGATGATTTTTGAGCAATTTCAGGTTTCACTTTTTCAGGAACACTATCCGTTATATATTCATCATCAGAAAAAGTTACTTTTGGGTTATAAAAATCATATCCAGGTGTTGGTTTTTTTGTAACAAAATCAAAATATTCATCTCGTTGAAAAGATAAGTTATCATCAATGTCAGAAAAAGTATTATCAGCAATATTAGTATAAAATGCAGGAAAAGGTTTGGAATCATAATTATACGCAAAACCTTCTATAAGCTTCAAATTATCATTATGTTCATACATTTTTATAGTATCAGCACCATAATATAACCCTACAATCATCGGAGTGTTTTCAGCGATTTTAGTATTAAATGTGACCGTTGGCTGTGGATTAACAGTTTTGCTACCGATCACTAAAAAACCATCTTTGTCTGTTGTTACATCAACTAGATTAATCTTGTAATACAAATAGTTCTTAGTATCATCTTTGTCGTCTTGTTTCACAAAAACAAGTTGATAACCGTCTAAAGAATAATTGGGTTGAGCGCTTTTTAATTCTATAAAAATTTCAGCATTATTATTTTTTGTTTTCATATCAAATTCATTAATATGAACTTGTCCAAATAAAAGGCTTACTCCTAGAATAGGAAGTAGTGTAAATATTTTTTTCATGATTATTTTATAGCGGGATTAATATCAAGAATTTGCTCTTTTTTATATTGATTAATAAATTCTGGAGTAAAAGATTGACTTCCTGCTAGTTTTTCTGTTTTTAAAATGGTATTTAAATCTAATTTAATGTAATCTTGAAGCATTTTTTGAGAAAGTGGTTTGTATGTAAAATGCCAAGGTTCGTACTTAAATCCTTTTCGACTTGGATTATTCGTGTAAACTAAATAAAAACCATATTTCTCAGAATTTTTATCCAACCATTCTTTGAATTTTTCCATACTTCCACCTTTGTTAAAGTGTTTTTCATTTAGTGGATCCGTAGGAATACCAGTTGTAGAGTGTATTATATCTAAATCTGTTCCCCAGTGATGTCTAGAAGTTCCGGGAATTGTAGAATATTCTATAATTTTCTGAATATTTTTTTCAGGAGTTAAATCCTTGCTATTTGAATTGTATTTTCTGTTCCAAATTCCATTCTGATAATCAAAATTCCTATAACTAGAAATAACATGTATATTAAAACCTGCTTTTTTAGCCTCAGCTTTCATTTTGTCAAAAGCTTTTGCAGCTTCCGGCAATAAAGCATAATTATCTTTCCTTACTAAAGTAGGATTTCCTTTACCTATTAACTCTTCTTGATTTGTAGTTAATTTTGTTTCAGCTTTTTTAATTGTATCAGCTAATTCTTCATCCAAAATAATTTCAGAACTGTCGACAGAATTATTGTATAAGTTTGTTTGTGTTTTTTCTTGATCTTTTTTTTCAGATTTGTTACATGAAAAAATAAACGGAAAACATATAAGTGTGTAAAATATTTTTTTCAAATGATTTAATTATAATTATTTAACTAGGAACAAATATATTAAATAATATACTGGATATCCCCCTGAATTTTCCAGTGTAAGTTAAGCTACATTTTTTAAAAATTGTAAATTATTATTAAACTCAAAAATAGTTTTATAATTCAAAGCTTTATGTCTTCTATTTCTGTTATACCAAATTTCAATATACTGAAAAATTTGTTTTTTCATTTTCTCTCTTGTAATTAATTTATTTCCATAAATCATTTCAGTTTTTAACGATTTAAAGAAACTCTCAGCCACAGCATTGTCCCAGCAATTCCCTTTCCTTGACATGCTACGGATAACACCATAAGAATCAAGCGTATTTGCAAACTTCTTTGACGCATATTGTATTCCTCGATCAGAATGAAATAGCATTCCTTTTTTAATCGATCTATTCTTTATAGCCATACGCCATGCTGATAAAGTTGTATCTTCAGTACTCATCGTATTGCTCAAACTCCAACCAATGACCTTTCTATCATATAAATCGATAATTGTTGTTAAATATAAAAATCCTTCTTGAGTTTGAATATAAGTAATATCTGATACCCATTTCATAGAAGGTTTTGAAGCGTAAAAATCTCGATTAAGAAGATTATTTACAGTTAAATAATTATGTTTAGAATTTGTTGTAACTCTAAACTTTTTACTTAATTTACTTCTTAAACCAAGCTCTTGCATATATTTAGCAACTGTTTTAACTGATATTCTGTAACCTAAAGCATTTAATTCTGAATGAATTCGAGGACTTCCATATCTCTGCTTGAATTTAAAATATAGATACTTTATTTTATCTAGCATCAAATTTTTTCTCAAAAGTCGATTGGAGCAACCTTTATTTTTCCATTTATAATAGCTGCTGGAGTGGATTTTTAAGATAATACACATTTTCTCAATCGGAAATTGGCAATCGTGATTCTTTATAAATCTATATTTCATCGACCGTTCTTGGAGAAAATGCTGATTGCTTTTTTTAAGATATCACGTTCTAATTCTGCATCTTTAAGCTTTCTTTCTAATTCAACTATTCGCTCCTGTTCTGGCGTTAGTTTTAAATTACCTTTTCCTGGAAAACTATTGGATCCGTATTCTTGATAATCTTTGCGCCATTTGTATAATAAGGAGGCTTTTATTCCAAGTTCCCTTGCTAATTCCGATATATTACTTCTTTCATAACTCAATTCTACCGCTCGTAATTTAAATGAAGCATCGTAATGATTTTTTATTCCTTTCATAATTGTAAGATAAGTATTATATACCTTTTCTTACTCTGGAACTTTCGTTAGGATATCCATTAGCCGGATTTACGTAATCAGTATACCCTTTACCGAAACACATACTGCATTTTTTGGTTTCGTAAATTCTCCCATCATTTCCTCTTTGATATTCTTGATTAGAATGTGTATCTATTCCATTATTATATTTGTCTTCAACTTTATCAATTAAATCATGTACTTTCTTTGTATATTTTTTGCCACAATTTATGCTACATATCTGTGAAGTATATGGATCTGATTGAGGTCTCCAAACTCCATCGGATATTTCTTTATAACCATTATGTGTAAATGTTTTGTGACAGATGCTACAAACTGTTATTTTTTTTGAAACTTGTTTATTAATTTCTGCACTATCATAAACATTTTCAATAGTAGAATTTTTTGTGGTATTAAAATTAGATTTAGGTTTTGTTAAACCAATAATCATTACTGGAATTAGAATTAAGAGTATTATAAAAACAACTATAAACTTATTAAACATAATTTTTTTATTTAACAATATATTATAAAGGTAAATGTTATTTTTCAATTTTTCATAATTTTAGCATAACTATATGAAATTTTAATTGGTTAGAAAAATTTAAATATTTACCCCCTCCCTCCGTATCCGCTTATATAGCCCTCCCTCCCTCTAAACGTATAAAGGCACTGCATGTTGCTTCAAAAATTTTTTAAAATTTTCCGGATTCTGAAATCTTAGATGTATCAAAATCAAGTGGATTAATCAGATTTTATAAAAAATTATTCTTTTTCTAAATTGATCATTTTAAAACATTGATAAATAATGAATTATTGTATGTATAATTAATGAGTAGAAAATAATGGATGTTATTTTGGCTTAATTAATATCGTTTATTAATAATATATAATCATTAATAATATTCTGAATGTAACGTATTGATAATTATTAAAAAAAGCATAATAACAATAATACTTAAAAGTAAAAAAAATAACTACATTTGTATAAAATTTATCTATATACATTATGAGAAAAATATTTATTTTAAGTCTTTTATTACCATTCGCTTTAAGTAATGTAAATGCACAAAGTTTAGAGGATTTAAGGTTTGGTGTTACTGGAGGTTTAAATTTGAGTAACATGACAAATTTTGATTCTAAAGCTTCATTTCATTTAGGATTAAAAGCGGAAAAATCTATTACGGAAAATGTCTTTATTGAAGGTTCAGTACTATATTCTGCAAAAGGAGCTAAAATGGATTTTGGTGATTTAGGTTCAAATAAAATTAATGCTAATTATATTGAAGTTCCAATTCATATTGGATATGTTTATAATATTAATCCTGATTTGGATTTAAGAGGTAGTGTGGGTACTTATTTCGCTTATGGAATTGGAGGTAAGATGGAAGTAGCAGAATCGGATTGGTATTATGATAGCTATGTAAATACAAAGTATGACACTTTTTCTGATGATTCTGGTTTAAAAAGATTTGACTTAGGTTTAGGTTTTAAAGCAGGTGTTGAATATAAAAATAATTATCAATTATCTATCGGCTATGATTTTGGATTAATTGATACTTATAATAAATCTAAGAATGAAGAAGATTATGATGTAACAGGAACATTAAAAAATAGCAATTTTAAAGTTTCGGTAGCTTATATGTTTTAATAGCAAACCCTTTAGTAAAAAAATAAATTACTAAAGGGTTTTATACTTTTTAAAATCACTGTTTATAAGTGTTTAAGCTGTTTTTACTAACATAATATGGTAATAGTTAATCTAATATTTTTATTTTTAATTTAGGAGGGAAACCTATATGTTCTTTAAATGTATTTTCCATGATTAATTTTACTTCATCTAAATATTTCTCTGAAATCATAACACAATCGTGTATAGTTATTATTTCTATATTTTTATTGTATTTTTTTATATTGTCAATTAACTTAAATAACATAATTGAAGCTTCTATATGGAATAGATAATGTGCTAAAACCTTGTTACAATTTTCATATGGTGGATAACCATATTTTTTTATCCATGTTTGATTATTTTTTAATTGATTTAGTATATAATGAATATGTGGATATAATTCTTTTAATTTTTGTTCTACTTTCGGTTTAGTTCCTATTTCACAAAAGAAAAGACTGAGTATATCGCTTTTTTTTAAATCACTGCCAGTAGTAAAGCGTTTATAAAAATTATTATCAAGAATATCCACATAAACATGTTTTAATTCTGTAATTAATGGTTCGATAATTTCATTTTTGGTATAATAATTAATATTATCTTCAAAAATCTCTTGATATAATACTAAATTATCATTTTCAATAATTAGATTTTTTAATTTAGTATTATACATTAAGCTGATAATAAATAAATAGGGAATACAACTGCCAATATCTAATTCAACCAGATTTTCCTCAGATTTATTCGTAATTAATTTTCTGTATTGTGAAGATAAATTAGTGAAATTTGTATGAAGTCTACCGTCAGTTTTATCATTTAAGCTCATCCATCTTTTTCCGTTGTGATAATCAAATAGAGATATTAGTGATGAGTATTCTGAAATAATATTTTGACTCATTAATTTATTTGAAAGTTTATCAAAATTGATATCGAACTTAGTTAGAAAATCATTTTTTAGTTTTTTTAGTTTCTTGTCAATTATTTTCCCTTTGATCGATATTGTGCAGTTTTTTTTTATATTATTAATGATTGATAATCTTGAAAGATCAATAATTTTATATCCGGAATTAATATAAGTATAGTTCATAGAATAACTAAATGATTTTCCATTTTTATATTCATTTCTAAATAATAAATTATCATAATTCAAATGTTGATTAGTAAGAAATTTCATGATCTTATGATAATCACGATCAATAGATTGTAATAAAGTTGATGGTAAATCAATATACACATCGTTAAATATAAATTGATTGGTATTTACATATTTATTTTTTTCTTCTTGATTTTTAACATTTAATCGATGAATTGTTGAATAGAATATTAGATATAAAATATAATAAATAGATTCAATTCTTAGCTTTTTTATATCGAAATCGTACTTTTCTAATTTTCCAGTTATGCTATTTAGAAATTGATTGTTAGATGCAATTATTATTTTTTCGATATCGATTTTATTGGGTATAAAAATCTTTTTCATATTTAATTTTTTTAAAAAAGGCTCCAAATGGAGCCTTTAAATAATCTAGTTTAGTTTTTTTATCTGATCAATTATTGTTAATACCTTTTCAATGTTTTCATCTTTGATAAATTGAGTTTCATGATTCAAATAATCTCTAAAAAGTATTTTATAATTGACGTCATGACTTACTACGTATTCAAGATTCGCTTTATTAAGATTATTGAAAACAAACCATAAGTATTCATCATTCTTTAGATCATCAATAATAAATGGTATTACCTCTGCCCAAAATAAATTATGTGTAGAACAATAATATTCTTTTTTTCCATTACTGTTTGTTATAGTGAATTCCGGATTTTCACTCACTAATAAATCAATTATTTCAAATGTTTTTTTATCATAATTAAAATCAATTTTATTTAAATCATTTCTTTCTTGATTTAGTTTTATTCCAATTTCTGAAATGATTTCGTTATAATCCTGAAATGATAGTTCACTTTTATTTATCAAGTAATATTGATATGTTTTTTGAATAACTTGATAAATTGGATTGTCTTCAGTAATAATGGTCTTTGAAAATCCATAAACCTGTATAAATCTTTTTAAAAATGAATAATGAACATATTCCGGATGACTTATTTCAATCCTATTTATATCAGTTATCGTTGTTTTTAATATTTTGTATTTTTCAAGTTCAGTTATTAATACGTAATCATAATAATTTATTAAATAGTCAATTTCATAAGTTTTATTCACCAGATAATTTTTTGCTGCCTTTTTAAATTTATTGATAAAGAATCTTATTTTTCGATTATCTAATCCTTTTAATTCGATATCCTTAAAAATATATTTTATAATAAACTTCAGATTATTGTCTTCACAATACTCTTGATAAAACTGATCAAAATTCGATGTTTTCTTTAAGTTTTTTAAAGCATAGTCAATTAATTCAAAAATTCCATTTAAATGACTATTAATAATTAAGCTATTTACTTTTGTGACAAGTGGTAGATTACGTTTAAGAATTTTAAAACCATACAATGATTTATCATTTTTTAAAGAAATTTTATCATTAAAGTTCATGTTATGATAATTGTTCACCATAAATTGAGCTAAATAATGACTACTGCCAATAAAAACATCTTCATGTTTATCTATTACAAATAAATCTAAAGCGGAGTTCAATAGTTCTTTAAATAAATTAAAATCAATATTCAGAGTTTCTATTATTTCTGAATATGCATTACTAGCAATTAAATTGCTGTTTAATAGTTCATTAAATTGATCTTCAGAAAGATTCTCATATTCAAATATGTCGTTTTCGTTCTCAAAACGTTCAACATATCCGGATATACAAATGAAATTTGATATAAGTTTTTTATCTCGAGCCGAGATTAGAATATCGTCTTGATCAACTATTGAAAATTGATGAAGAAATTCTTTTAAAACGTTAGCAACTGTAAATTCTAAGTTTTCTATTTGCTTACATACTACGTAAGACTTTTCATTTAAAATACTCATAAATATATAAATTTGAAAGTTACATTTTGGGCATGAGAAGCCCTGTCCAGATTATCATTATTGATATTGGATACTTTTTTAATTATTAAAATTCAGTTTAATAAAAGGTCGTTTAAACCAATATAAGTGAGGTTAGTTTAATTTATTACTTAGAAGTTTCTGTTCGATTTCAGAGCGTAAGTAATAGCGTTTGTTACCCAGTCCGTACTGAGAAATTATTCCTTTAGTTGTCCAACGATAAAGTGTGCTTAAATCTATTTTTAAGATTCTTGCAGTTTCTTCTCGAGTAAGAAATTCAACTTCCATTGTCAAGATCTCTTTTTGTTGGTTAATAGTTTTTTCTACTATTGTTTTGATCTTTATAATAAGATCATCTGCGTCTACATTGTAGAGTGTTAATGTGTTCATAACTGTTTTCTTAATTTGTTGATGCAAAGATTTATCAAAAAAAAATGTGGAAAGCTAAAAACGCTTTCCACACTTTTTAAATAATTGTTAAACAGGTGTTTATTTTTTATTCTTAAGAAATAAACCTAATTTTTTTCGGGGAGTTCCTTCCATCTCTTTTCTCATTAGGCTATTAAGATTTTCGATATAAGATTCAGCTATTCTTTTATATGAAGGAGATACGGACTTAACTAGGTATGATTTTCTTACTGTTCTATTAGTGCAACCTAGTAAGTCAGCTATAAAATCTTCAATTTTACTGTCTTCAATTTGATAATTGACTTTTAGTTGATCAATTATTCCCATTTTTTCTAACATGTAAATCTTTAGAGCAAAATCACTGTCGACTTTTGAATCGAATTTTAGATTATTAAATGATTTTTTGGTTTTAAATTTTTTCTTTAAAATTTTTACAACTTCATTTTTGTGATATAAATGTTCGTGAAATTTATTAAAGTCAAAAAAGCTATATTTTTCGATATCATTTTCCCAGTTATTTGAATTATATTTTTTTAAAAAGCTGGTGAAATAGAAGTTTTCATTTAAAAAGTCATTGATATAATCATCTACTAAAATATAATCGACAAATATTTCATTAGTATACTCTTTTAAAATATTTTTAATATTAACTTTAGTAACGGTAGCATCTTCCGACTTTATTTTTTTTAGATATCTGGCTACTAATCCGTATAGTTCATATAAATATGAAATTAAAGATTTGGTTGAATCAGTATCTTTTCTGTTAATTTTAAAATCGAGCGGTTTACTAATATTTCTAACGGATAGTTGATAACTTTTTAGAATTGCTTCAGCATTATTTATGGAGTATTCTTCTTCTAGTTCAGATAATATTGTTAGGTGTGAAATACTTTTTTCGTTAAATAAAATAGCTTCTTTTAAAAATTTACGTTCGTTATAATCTTCATTTTGAATAAGCCATTGATTTAATTTAGAAGTGTAATTAAGCTCTAAATCACTAACGTCTTCAAAATTATATAGTTCTTTTTTATTAATCATAGATTATTTTGTTAGGAACTTATTTAGTAAGTATGCAAAATTTATTGTTTTATTAATTTCATCGTGTGGAACTAATAAATAATACCAAGGTTTACTACCGTTTTCTAAATTGTATTCGGTTGCGTATTTACAGTATGTTTTTGCTGCATCTGCTTTTTGCAGTACATCTGAATCTTGCATTTTATCTTTAGATTTTGGTTCTATCATATAAATAGCATCTTCGGTTTCTACTACAAAATCGGGTTCGTAACGTTTAGAGTTGTTATCCCAATAAATACGGAATTGATTGCTTGCAGGTCTTAACCACTTTATTACACTTCTATCATTTTCAAGTACAAATGCTAATTCTTTTTCTGTGTTTGAATCAAACTTATATTCAAAATGACATGCTTTTTCAAAACCTGTAAATACATACTTTGGTACTAAACTAACAGGTGAGATAGTATCTCTATAATCTTTAAAACCATTAGATGCTAACGCCGAAAAATTATGTGATTCTATTTTGGTAAATGGTAATACGTTTGGTTTTTCGTAATTGCTGTATTCGATTTTGAAATGGTTTTTCATTTGAAGGTAGATACGATCTGCAATGGTTTTCTTAAACTGAAATACTGCTTTCTTCATATCTTTTTCATCTGAATTACTTGCTTCAATTGCGCTAAAGGCTTGCTTTGCTAGTTTATGTAATAATTCAGCATTATCATCATAATCTACATCCGAATAATTTAATAATTCTACAATGATATTATTGATAGGATTACCATAATTACCACTAGAAACAGCTCTAAGAGTTTCTATATCTTTTTTATCAGATAGACTTTGTCTTAAAATTTCATCATCGAATGCTTTAAGCTGAAATCCAGAAATATCTAAATCAAAATCTTCAAAATAAGCATGAGCATCCCCTTGAACTAAGTCCATACGAGGAATTTCGATGATTTGTTTTTTGTAATTAGAAACTACTGTTTCATATATTGTTTCTGCTTCCTTTACAATATCATCTACAAATAAATTTCCTTGTCCTTGATTGAATGTCTCTTTTAACTGCTCAATAACTTTAGCTTTAGCTTCAGGTTTAGCAAAATCTTCAACTTTCTTTATCTCTGGAATTTTATTTAATGTAGGTAAAACAGAAATAATAGCCTTTTTAGCATCAACTTGATTTTGGGCTGTCTGTTTTTCTTGTACATCAACAATAGCATCAACTTTTGCTTGCTCTTCTTCAATTTCTTTTTCAGCTTTCGATACAGATGTTGTAGCAATAGTTTTCTCTTTTACTTCATCTTCATCAAATTCAATAAATGAAATCTTATTAAGAATAGATTCTGGATTTTGAGCTTCAGCAATAACTGCATCAAAATTATCATGAGCGATTACCGTTAATTTATCTATATTAGCTTCCCCTGTACGCTTACCACCAAAAGGCAAACGCAATCCACGACCAATCGTTTGCTCAATTAAAACTGATGCATTTGCAGCACGTAAAGGCACAATTGTGTACAGGTTAGAAACGTCCCAACCTTCTTTGAGCATATTCACGTGAATAACAATTTCTATCTCGTTCTCTGGATTTTCTAACGAAACAAATAATTGCTCTATTTCTTCATCTTTTTTAGTAGAAGAATCGATTTGTAAAACTTTACCGATGTATTGCCCATCGTAAAAAGTAGATGAGTTGATATAATCATAAACCGCTTTAGCATGGGTAATATCTTTACAAACCACTAAAACAAAAGGTTTTACGACTTTTTGATCGTTATTTAGTGCGTATAATTCTAGATCCGTTTTGGTTTGTTGGTGAATAGAAATGGCATCTTCTAACTTCACTTGCTCTATTTTTTCTGAACTTTCACCTTTTGGATCGAAGTTTTTACGTTTAGCAATCGTAGGATTTTTAACATACAAACCATCTGCTAAAGCTTTGGCTAAGGTATACTCGTAAACAATGTTTTTGAAAGGTTTTCCCTTTTCATCAATTGGTGTAGCAGTTAATTCTATACCTAATACAGGATTTAGTTCATCTAAGGCTTTTTTAGAAGCATCTGCATGGTAACGATGGGCTTCATCCATCAAGACAACAAGATCATCTAAAGATGATAAGTGCTTCCAATACGATTCGCCTAAATATTCTGATAAACGTTTCATTTTAGGAGCTAAAGCAATACCTTTCGTTTTAGAGCCTTTGTTATCTGAATTAAATTTAGAGATATTGAAAATATTGATGCGTACTTCTGATTCGCTAAACAAAGCCCCTTGTTGTGCATAATTATCACCTGTGATTATTACTGGACGATTGTGTACAAATTCAGAAATTCCATTAAAAACGTATTTAGAATAAGCAGGATCTCCAAAATCTTTGATTAGTTTTTCATAGATCGTTAAGTTAGGTGCTAAAATAAAGAAATTCTTAATTCCTTTGGCTAAATACAAATACGATATAATAGCTCCCATAAGACGGGTTTTTCCAACTCCTGTAGCAATGTTATGCGTGATTGAAGGAAATGCTCTCTGAAAGTCCGTACACGATGGATATAAGTCTTTAATGACTTGCAAATCTTCTTGTACAGTTGTGCTTCTTTTTGATTTTTGTAGAGTAATATGATCTGCAACGGTTGCTGTAACTTCTAACGCTTCTGCTAGCGGTAAACGTAACGATAAGCGTTGCTTGATCTGATTTATAGTGTTTTGATTCATGTTTAATCAAATAATGTTTTTTGGTTATTTTCTTTTGGTTCTACTACTTCCTCATCATTTTCAATTTCTTCTTCTACATCGTAGTCTTCTTGGTTATCTTCTTGTGGTAGATTGACAATATTTAAGCTATAATCATCTCTACCAAACTCACAACGATCTAATAATAGTTGAGGTATTTTTTTGATGGTAATGTTTGGAAACTTGTTTTTACATTCCGCTTGGAATGCTTTACAACAAACTAATAAACTTTCTCCTGCTTGCATATCTTCTGCAATAGCTTCTAACTGCTGAACAGTCAAAAACTGTGTGGTAGTGAAAATAAAATCTTGCTCTGACGAGTTGCCTTGTTTCCAGAATTGAGTTTCGCTTGGGTTGTATTTAAAACCTTCTTGTTTTGCCATTGCAGCGGCTAACATATCGGCATTGTACTCATCAGACATAATCCATTGCCCAAATTGGTCTTTCTTTAATAAACTTGGTGCTAACGTATAAAACTTAAAACCTCCGCCACCTTGCCAATTGATTGCTTTAGAGATACCGCCTTGCTCGCCATCAACCACTTGTTTAAGACGTGGATAGCAATGTGTAATAGCGTGTTCTCCTAACTCAATACCAATGTATTTACGCCCCATTTTATGAGCCACAGCAGCCGTTGTGCCTGAACCTAAAAAAGAATCTAAGACTAAATCACCTCGATTTGTGGCAAGATGAATTACTCTTTCTATCAGTTTTTCTGGTTTTGGAGTAGCAAAAACACTATCAGAATTAAATACTTTAGCTTCTTTTTTAGCATCTTGATTGTGACCAACCTCTTGGTACGTCCATAATGTCATTGGAGTAACACCGTCTTTTACTTCCGACAAAAATCTTTTTATACGAGGAACACCATCTCCTTTTGCTCCAAACCAAATTCTATTATCAGCAACATATTCATCAAACCTTTCTTTTGACAATCTCCAACAATAACCATTTGGAGGCAAAACTTTTCTACCAGATGGCGTTGTAATTTCATAAACTTTGGATTCTACTTTAGGACCTACTGATAAATCGCCTGAAGTCCAAGGACCTCTACTATCATTATCTAGGTTCTTATATGATTTAGTTGCATCTGCCGAGCGTGGGAGTTTATTTAATTCGAAGCCTAATGAATTTTTAGCATAAACTAATATTATATCATGACTTCTAGACAATGTTTTTTTAAGATTAATTGGTGAAAAAGCTCTTTGCCAAATAACCTCATCGATAAAATTTTTCCTGCCGAAAACCATATCACATAATACTTTTAAATAATGACTTTCATCAGAATCAATAGATATCCAAACAGAGCCATCATCTGCTAATAAAGTTCTTAAAATCTCTAAACGAGGTTTCATCAAACTTAACCATAATGAATGTTCAATACCATCATCATAATGATCGAAAGCATTACCAGTGTTATAAGGAGGATCTATATAGATGCACTTTACTTTACCCGCATAGTCTTGTTCTAGGGCTTTTAATGCCAATAGGTTGTCGCCATGTATCAGCATGTTTTCGGTGTTTGGGTCACCGTATGAGTATTCTGGGTTTTCTATTAAAATACGAGGTTCTAGCTTCGGTTCATCACCTTTGCCTATCCACGTTAATTCTAATTTTTGTAAGTTTTTATTTTGAGCCATTTGTACTACTATATTCTTTATTTTGTTGTTTTCAATACTTTAATGTATTGATTTTTATTGTTTTATATCTACAGAGGGAAGTTGATTTCCTTCTGTGCGTTTATCTGTATTGTTCCCTAAGTTTATCTAAAGTTTGTCTAAAATTGGAAAAGTTTGTCTAAAAATATTCTTTGGTTACTCATTAGATAAACTTAATACCCAAATAGGCTTTCTTGTAGAACCCTGATTAACAATAGAATAATCCTTATTATGCATTGTCTTTTTCATTGCTTTACATCACCTAAGTATCCCAAAGTCTATTCCTATCTTTCCTGAGTTTTCCTGAAATATTCTCTTTTAAAATACTGAAAATCACTTATTTGTATTTTGTAATTGTTAAACAAACCCCTTTTCCCTTTCCTAATCGTACCCTAAGTTCTTTCCTGAGCTTTCCTAAAATATTTTATTGCAAAATGCTGAAAATCATTTATTTGCATTTTATTATTATCTGATAAATCTCTTTTTTCTTTCCTAAACCTTTCCTAGTCTTTCCTAATTTTCACCCATTTTGATTCCGTACGAGAGCCCACATTGTGAATGCTATCCTTCATGCCCTGTAATAGGTTGTCTATTTTCTTTTTTCTTTGCTTTTCATCCAAATAATCAGGGAGTTTATCCATCAACAATTGATTAATTTCTGATCTTGAAGCAAATCCATGATGCTCAATATGCTTTAAAACAAATGACTCAAGCACTTCTTTATCTAATCCTTTATTTCGGGTATATTCGGCTTTTCGGTTGGTCAATTCTGCAATTTTTGCCGATATAAAATAATTAGGTTTTCTGCCGTCAATCAAGCCCTTGGTGCGCAGCATTTTGGCTGCAGCATCTGTAATAGGTGTTTTTTTCTGTATTCGATCCAGTAAAATCACTTGTGTAAGGTCTAATCCATCTTTATTTTCTATCAGCAATTTTGAATAATTTTCGTCAATAGAATGACCATATATTTCTAAAATGACTTCGTTTCCCTTAGACTTGCTATAATCAGGTAATGGAAAATATCGCTCTTTTTGGCTTTTCAGCATTTTGAAAATACCATAGCCCATTGAATCTATCATATTCAGATTGACCATAGCTTCTACCAACCATTTATTACGGTAATTCTTAGGTGTTTTCTCACCTAAAAAATAATCCTCAGCATTTCCTTCAAAAAAACCACCTGCATTTTCAAATATCAATTTGTTTATTTTTTCAGTAACTATAATTCTAGAATTTAAACTATAATCTTGATGTGCAATACAATTGTTTAAAGCTTCTAAAATACTTTCGTTATCGTATTTAGGTACTTCAATAGAAATTAATTGATTGGTTGGAAAAAACTTATAGTTGACATTTCTGATCTTAGCTAATACCTCATTTACTGCTAGAAACAGTGGCATAGAAAAATGCTCGTATGCTTTTTCTTCGGTATCTAATTTCCAAGTGATTTGAGCTACTTTAGGAGACAATAAATGTGATGCTTCTGATTTACCCAATAATATTAAGGCTGTATTAGTGACCTTACCGTTAATGGTTACTTTAAGTTTATCGAGAAATACTTCATTAGTCCAATTGTCTATTTCCTTATAAAAAGACTTGTTTTTGTTTTTTTCTTTATAAATATCTCTTGCTTTTTGAATAGAGTAAGTATCTAAATCTTCTAAAGTGGCATTAGGTACGATTTCTGCTGACCAATCAATATGAGAATTTAAAATTGCTCTCATACGATCTGGATATTTTTTTAATTCAGTAAGACTAGAAGCTACTCTTATATAGGCTTCATTTTCAAAAGAAACAGGGATATTTTGAGCAGCAGATATTTTAAATATTTCTATTTTATTACCATCATAATCACAAACAAAATGCTGAAAATGTACCGAAGGACTTAGGTTTCTACGAATGTAAAAATCTAATTCACTCCCTTTCTCTTTTTTATTGAGGTAATTATAGTTTGTACCTACAATATCCAGTGTTTCATCTTTAATTCCAAAGACTAAATAACCAAAAGGCACATTATTATAATTAGCAGCGTTGGCTAACCCAGAAATGTATTTACCCAAGCGTTGTGCATCTGTCGCATCGCCTTGTTTAAATTCAAGCCATTCTAATTCTTTGCCTTGTTGGAGCAATTCATTAACTAATGTTATTAATTCTTCGTTTGTCATATTAAAGAATTTTAAAACGAATTGCAAACAATTCCGTTTCAGTTATATTTTGTTCTAAACGTTTTTCTGTTTCAGAAAGTAGGTTTTCTTTCTTTTCATCTACCTCATCTTGTGCTAAATATAAACGTCTACGCTTTTCAGATCTCTTATTTTCAAGCTCTTTAATCGTTCTTTGAGCTTTCACTTTTTCATCTAAATTCAAGATTTTTTTAGCCTCAGCTTTACGTAGTTTTATTTCGGCATCTAAGTCTTTTACCTCTTTATCTAAACTAAGTTTCATATCATCTGCCCAT
The DNA here is from genome assembly GCF_053482575.1 of Empedobacter sp. ULE_I140. Taxonomy (NCBI): domain Bacteria; kingdom Pseudomonadati; phylum Bacteroidota; class Flavobacteriia; order Flavobacteriales; family Weeksellaceae; genus Empedobacter; species Empedobacter sp. ULE_I140. Next base: position 503,991 of record NZ_JBQMTX010000001.1, read on the forward strand.
TGATCAAGTTTATCCATTTCTTCATCAAAAAAATCATTATTTTTCATTGCGTTAGTACTGATGATTTCTTGACAATTGGCAAAGTGAATTTCTTCAAGTTTTTGTGCAAATTCAGGATCAAGTGAAACTCCTCCTTCTTCAGTTCCGTCCAATGAGAATAATTTTAGAGCCATATCAGATTCTAATACTGTTCCATCATCTAAAATAGCTGAAGCAATGATGTAATCTTCTTTTTCAAAAGAATCAATTTCAAGTTTAACAATTTTCATCCAACCTTCTTCATCTATAAACTGTTCTAAGTAACTAATTTTAGATTTTGAACTAGAAAGATTAAATGATATTTTTTGAGTTGGCGTTTCTAATATAGAAGCTTCTTGAATAATTTGTTGCGCTAATGGATGACCAATTCTGTAAATATTAGTATGTTCCGGAACTTCATTCTTTTTTCCTTTATCATCTGTTCTCAGTAAAATATATTTCCCTTTATTGATATTAATGTCATTAAAAGGATTTTTCTTTAGTTCGAATGAAAAATTATCATTGAATGTAGCATTATCAACTAAAACAAAATTGGTTAGTTTCCATAATTTTTCCTCAAATTTTGATAATGAATCAGTAGTTTCTAATAAATTAGCTTTTAGTTTTGCACTAACTTCTCCGTCAAAATTCTCTAGTAAAGTAGTTTTAGCTTCTAATATTTTTTCAGAAATTTGCGGTTTTAAATCTTCTTGTAATTCATCAAATGCCGCTTTTATTTCTTCAGGTTTACGGCAGTTTTGGTAAATCATTGCAATACGTTTTTCAAAATCAACGCCACTACCAATTGCTCCTAAAACCTCATCAGAAGCTCCAAAAACGCCATCAAATAATTGAAATTTTTGTTCTAATAATTCATATACACGGATGTCAGCTTCGTTCTTTTTGTTTAAAAAGTTAACCACTACAACGTCATGTTTTTGTCCGTAACGATGACAACGACCAATACGTTGTTCAATACGCTGAGGATTCCAAGGCATATCGTAATTAACAATTAAGGAACAGAATTGTAAATTGATTCCTTCAGATGCAGCTTCTGTAGCAATCATTATAGTAGCTTCGTTTTTAAAATAGTCTACTAATGCAGCACGCATATCAGCTGTTTTAGATCCAGTGACTTTATCTGAACCTTTATTCTTTTGAATCCAATTTTTATAAATTTCTTTTGACTTAGCATCATTGTTCATTCCGTTAAACAATATTACTTTGTCTTTGTATCCTCTTTTTTCTAATGTTTTATATAAGAAATCTTGAGTTCTTCTACTTTCTGTGAATATTAATGCTTTTTTATTTGCACCAAGATTTTCTAGTTCTTTGAATCCTTTATCAAGTGCTGTAAAAAGGTGTTCCGCCTTTGAATTTTTTTGAATTTTTTCAGCTAGGTTTCTATATTGCTTTAATTCATCTAATTCCTTCTGGATGTTAACTAAATCTTCAGGTGAATAAACCACATCCGAAATATCATCATCATTGTCGTCATCCCATTCGTCCTGTAATTCATCAGTCGATTCGTAATCTTCATCAATTTCATCAAACAAATCAGAATTCAATTCTTTAATTAAAATACTTTCAAGTCGATTAACTAATGTGTTTAATGTTCCGAAAATAGCATATGATGAGGATGCAAGTAGTTTACGAAGTATTAATGTCATTAATTGACGTTGACTATTCGGTAGTGCATAAAGTTTTGGTCTCTGTAAATATTCAGAAACTAGATCATATAAATCTTCTTCTTCTGGTGTAGGAAAGAACTCTTCACAAATTGGTATTCTATTCGTGTAGTTTATGTACTCCAATACTTGTTTGCGTAATGTACGATGACAAACAGGTTGAATACGATTTCTTAAATCCTCAAGATAATCTTCATCCAGATTACGTGAGTACTGCTCTTTAAAGCTTTTTAAATCTCCAAAAACATAATCATCAATAATTGAAACTAAACCAAACAATTCTAATATAGAATTCTGAAGTGGTGTTGCTGTTAATAATACTTTTTTATACGGGTGTAAAGCCTCCTTAATAGCGTTTGCTGTTTTATTTGCTGGTTTGTATACGTTACGAAGTCGGTGTGCTTCATCAATAATAACTAAGTCCCATTTTGTTTGTTTGATGTATGCATCTTTAGTTTTAGCAAACTGATAGGAACAAATGATGATTTGATCCTCTTGGTTGAAAGGATTCAAATTACCTTTTTTTATTTCATCGTTAAAAGATTTAGATTCAAGAATTGTAGATGGTAAGAAAAATTTGTCTAGAAGTTCTTGATTCCATTGTTTGCGTAAATTCGATGGAGAAATAATTAATAATTTTCTTTTTCGTTCAGCCCACTTTTGTGATAATATGATTCCGGCTTCAATTGTTTTTCCTAGACCAACTTCATCAGCTAATATTGCACCTTTTGATAAAGGAGATTGGAAAGCAAATAAAGCCGCATCAACTTGATGAGGATTTAAATCAACTTGAGCATCTTGTAATGAAGCTACGAATTTCCCTACACTATCTGATGGTAATCGTCGCGTTAAATCATGTGCAAAATACTTTGCATGGAAGTTAGTTGAAATCATGTATTTATATCTAAGATTGTAAAGATACAAATAGTTGTATTTTAAATTTTGTTTTCTTTAAGCTTTATTGATTTTGTTTTATGTAAATTTTGATCCTCTGATTTAAGTTTTTTATATATCAAGTGATTAAACATTAATGCAATAAAACAATATATAATATCAAAAAAATCAAATGTACCAGGGAATAATTTATAGTATTGAAGAATTTCAGGCAAAAAACTTAATGTGATTGGAATAACTAAATATAGAGTAAGAAATTTAGATTTGATTATGCATCACTAAATTCAAATAAAAATAATGCGTCATTATATCGTTAATGACGCATTTATATTAATCGTTGAATATTTTTGCTACTTGCAATGCATTACTAATATCATTCTTTCCTATATATTGTAAAAAAGTGTTTTCATATTGATGTCCGGTAATACTCATTAATAATGGTGTTGGAAAGTTTGGGTGTGCATAGTAATTACTAGCAAATGATCGTCTACATATATGGGATGAAGCAGCTTTATATAACGGAATCACTTTCATGTAATTTCGTTTATCATTTTCATCAAATTCTTTTGCAAATACTAATCTATTTATACCTATTTGTTCTAATAGAATTTTAAGGTGTTGATTGAATATTGTTGCATTAGAAGAGTATTTTGAACTGAATAATGGAGGGAATCCATTATATTTAATAATTATTTCATTTACAATTGGATGAATAGGTATAGCAACCCTTTTTTTAGTCTTGACTTGAGTTATTTCTATTATACTATATTCATTACCATTATTGTCTAAATATTTTCTAATACAATCAGTAGTAAACCTCATAAAGTCACTAATTCTTTGTCCGGTATAACATCCAATGAGCAACCAATCTCTTGTTAAGGTTAATATTTTATCATCAGTTGTAAAATCTCTTATTTGATCCAGTTCTTTAAAGTTGAGATATACTACATCACCTTCTTTTATTCTTTGAATAGGAAAATTTATACTAGGATTAACATCAAGTCCGTTATTTCGTGCATCATATATAATGGTTTTAAGATTCTTTAATATTCGTCTAATTGTTGATTTCATTAACATTTTGTAATCAAATAAGAAAGTTTCTAAGTTTAAAAAGAATTCTTTACTACAGTCGAGGATGTTAATTTCTCTATTTATGTATTCTTGATAATTGGATATTACACTTTCAAGATATTTATATTTTTGTTTTGTTGAGTTTTCAATAGAATAATCATTAGCTCTAATATTATTGTAATTATGAATATATAATAATAGTTTATTGTTATTTTCAATTTCTTTTTTCCTTTCGATCTCTTTTTCTTTAATTAATGTTTCATGAGATGTAGGGAGTCCATGAAATTTAAGTATTTCATCTTCTATTAATGATGAGGTAATGAATTCCGGATTTGACAAATTATTAAAAACGAAATTTTCAATCGAAGATAAAAGCCTATTGGAGTTATTGATTGTTGTGATAAAATCCGCATCATTCTTAAATGAAGATTTATCTTTTTTATCGTAAAGTCTCTTTTCTTCAAAATTCCAATATTTTTTTGGAATGAATATTTTAGATCCTTTCTGAAAATCATTTTGTCTTGAGATTGATACTCGAATGATTAATTGTACGATTTCTTGAGATCCTTTTACTACAAATCTTACTTTAGCCATAATTGTTATTTTTTGATTACTAATTTATAAGTAAGAGATCGAGTCCGACATTAGTCCGACTAAATTGAAATCAAATGAAATTAGAAACAATTATGTGCAATGTTGAAAAAGTCATTAAACTTTGATATTCATTGCATTTAATTAAGATTTAATGAATTCAATACAATATAACAAATTATCATATTGCATACTTATAATCCGCTAGGAACCTCAAAAAGCACTAATCAATTTGATTAGTGCTTTTTTTATTTTCGTCCATTTATTTTTCCACAAAAAAACCTCACAATAGGTATCGAAAAGCTTTTAAATCTATCAACTATTAACTGCTTTTGATAGTTATTATCTTATGCAATATTGTGAAAACAACAATATTATATATAAGGATGATTTTAGTTGTTTTGAAGTCTGTTTGATTTTTATATTAAGTCATTTTGTAAGAAGCATAAAAATTTATTTTTTACAATTTTTTTCATCTTCTGAAAATCAGGTTGTGCGTTTTAGTACAATTATTATGTTAAAAATAGTTAAAACGTCATGTTTAAAATTTTACTTAATTATTCCATTAAATAATAAACAAAATCATTCATTATTTATGTTAAGTAAATTCTAATTAAAATTGAATGAAAGTTAAAATAATCTCGAAGTTAAAGATGTCAAATATCATTGTAGCATCAATTTATATTAAACATGAGAAAAAAATTAACTTCATTAAGCTTATTCGCTTTTCTTGGTTTTGCTGCATTTTCGTATGGGCAAACGAAAGGAATTATAAATGATGGCAATGGTTTTCCAGAAGCAGATGTGCAAATTAGAATCAAAGGTTCAGACAAAGTAGCTTACACAGATGAAAATGGAGAATTTGATATTGATGCTAAAATTGGTGATATTTTAATCATTAATGGAAAAGATTATGTTGTTTCGAGCAATCATTTAGGTGTTATTAAATTACAGTCTAATACTACTGTAGATCTTGCAGAAACGGTTGTAACCGCTTTTGGTGTACAGAAAAAGGAAACTGTAGTTGGTTCTGTGGGAACTATAAAAGCTGAAGATATAGAAAACAGACCTTTATCTAATGTGGCAAAAGCTTTAGATGGTGCTGTAGCTGGCGTACAAGTTTCAACTGGTTCTGGTCAGCCTGGTTCTGGATTGGAAGTGCAAGTTCGAGGAGTAGGTTCTTATAACTTATCTAGTTCGCCATTGTATGTTGTAGACGGGGTTATCTACACAGGAAGTTTACAAGATTTGAATCCAAATGATATCGAATCATTGACCGTTTTAAAAGATGCTGCTTCAACTTCTTTATATGGAGCATCAGCTGCAAATGGAGTTGTTATGGTGACAACAAAAAAAGGTAAAAAAGGTAAAGGATCTTTTAGATTATCTTCAAATACAGGAGTTGTAACGAGAGCTATACCAGAATATTCGAGAGTTGGAGCAGGAGATTATTATGTTGCTACTTGGGAATCTATGCGAAATGGCTATTTAGCTTCAAATTCTTCTGCAACATTAGCACAAGCGAATGCTTATGCTTCAACGAATTTAATTACAAATAATCTTAAAAATAATATTTACGGAGTTGCCGATAATCAAGTTGTTGTAGATGGAGTTTTAACTTCATCTGATGCTTTATACAATGATTTTGATTGGCAAGATTATATCTCTCGTGTAGGGTCTTTTCAAAAGTATGATATAGATTATTCGGGTGGTGATGAGAAGACAACATATTTTGCAGGTTTTGGTTATAATAAAGAATCTGGTTATGTGATAAAATCTGATTTCGAACGTTATAATGCACGTGTAAATGTAGATTCTCAAGTTACAGATTGGTTAAAATTAGGAACTAATTTATCAGGAAGTTTAATTAAATCGAATCAAGCTGATTCTAGTGGAGGTTCTTCTTATATCAATCCATTTTATTTTACACGAGCAATGGGGCCAATTTATTCGCCTTATTTGTATGATGCAAATGGACAACGTGTTTATGATACAGAAGGAAATCCTGTTTATGATGGAAACGAATCTCGTGGTAGAGGTTCTAGTGCAAGTTCTGGACGAAATGTGTTGCAAGAAACTTTGTTGAATAATCAATATCAAGATTCTAATTCTATTAATTCAAGATTTAATGCAGAGATTAAACTTGCAAAAGGTTTAACATTTACTTCAAACTTATCATATGATGTAAGAAATTACAAATACAAAGAATATGGTAATAAAGAAATTGGAGATGCGTCTGGTACTGCTGCTTTAGAAATTACGGAATATAAGTATACAGGTACAACATTCAATCAAATCTTAAATTATAGAAAATCATTCGGTTTACACAACTTCGATGCAATCTTAGGTCACGAAAGTTTTGAGAGAAAAACTGATTATTCTAATATTCGTAAAACTGGAGAAACTGTTTCTGGTATTTATGAACTAGTCAATTTCTTGAATACAACAAGTGCAACGGGGTACAATTACATCATTAGAAAAGAAGGATATTTTGCACGCGTTAACTATGATTATGCAAGCAAATATTTGTTGTCTGCTTCTGCTCGTTTAGATAAGTCATCTCGTTTTTCGGATGAAAATAATCAAGGTATTTTCTGGTCTGTAGGTGGTGGATGGAATATCCACAAAGAAGATTTCTTAAAAGATTCATCAGTTATTAATGAATTAAAATTACGTGCTTCTTATGGACAAGTTGGGAATGATGGCGGAATTGGCGAAGAACCAGGTTATGAGGTCGATTTAGATTTATATTCTTTGGGATATAACAATGGGACAGAATCGGGAGTCTTACTTGGTCAAGTTGGTAATTCTAACTTAACATGGGAATCTAAAAATTCGTTTGATGTAGGATTAGATTTTGCATTGTTCAGAAATAGAATTTCAGGATCATTAGAATATTATTTACAAGATGTAAAAGATATGATTTTCGCTGTTCCTGTGCCAAATTCTGCTGGAGTTCCAGGAAATTCTATTTATCAAAATATTGGTAAAATGAGAAATCAAGGAATCGAGCTTTCATTAAACTTTGGGATTGTTAGAAATGATAAATTCTCATGGGATTTAGGTCTGATTGCTGCTCATAACGAAAACGAAATGTTGAAAATGGCTAATGGAAAAGATGATGCAATTATCAATGGAACAAAACGTATTGCAGAAGGTCATTCTTTGTATGATTTCTGGTTGCGTCAATGGTATGGTGTAGACTCTTCGGATGGAGCAGCTTTGTATGTTCAAGATCCAACAAAAGCAGACGATTCTAATACACGTACAGTTAACGGAACTAAAGTAACTACTAATTATGCGAATGCATTGTATGATTATTCAGGATCATCATTACCAGATGTTTATGGTAGTATTACAAATAATTTCAGAGTTGGAAATTTTGATGCTTCAATTATGTTGAATTATCAATTAGGAGGAAAAACATATGATAGTAATTATGCGTTATTAATGAGTTCTTATCCACAAGGACAAGCAATTAGTACAGATATGTTATCAGCTTGGAAAAGTCCAGGAGATGTTACAAATGTGCCAATTATGAGTACTGCGAATACAACAAATGCTTCTGCTGCTTCGTCAAGATGGTTGGTTAGTTCAGATTATTTAACAATCAAAACAGTACAATTAGGTTACAATTTCGATAAACGAGCAATTGAAGGAATTGGTTTAAGCAATTTGAGAGTTTATGTTTCTGGTGAGAATTTATATTCTTGGACCGCAAGACAAGGTTTAGAACCAGCGCAGTCATTCAACGGTACAACAACTTATCGTTACACTCCGTCTCGAACAGTAAGTTTAGGACTAAATGTTTCTTTCTAAAAAAATGAATTTACAATGAAAAAGATAAAATTATTACTAGTAGTTATTGGATTATCATCATTTTCGTTATCATCATGTAATGATGATTATTTAGATGTTGTTCCGACATCCTCAGTAAGTGATCAAACAATTTATTCTACAGCAGATAACTTAATGGCTGCAATAAATGGAATGCATAGAAATATGTATGTTAGACAAAATGAATCTCAAGGTAATAATGGTTATACAGCACAACTGATTATTACAGATGTAATGGGAGAAGATGTTGTATTTCCTTCTACTGGAAATGGCTGGTTTGTAAGTGAATTAAGATGGATTTCTCAAAGCAACAATTCTTCTACAACTTCATCTTATCCTTGGACATTTTGGTACGAAATGATCAAAAATGCTAATAACATTATTACATACGGAGATGATGCATCGGGAGATCAGGATATAAAAGATCAAGCTATTGGAGAAGCCTATGCTTACCGTGCATTTGGATATTTTCAATTAGTTCAGTTGTATGGTAAAAGATATGTAGCAGGTGCCGCAAATTCTGATTTAGGAGTTGTTTTAAGAGATGATCCAAAAGATGTTGATCCAAAAACGCGTGCAACTGTACAAGAAGTTTATACTGAAATTTGGAATGATTTAGCCAAAGCAGAAACTTATTTAACAGGAAAAAAAGCGTCTAATGCTTCACATTTTTCGATCGAAAATGTAAAAGGTATTATGGCAAGAGTTGCTTTGGTTCAGCAAGATTATGCAAAAGCTGCTGAATATGCTAACGAGGTAAAATCACAATTTTCGTTAATGTCACAAACGCAATACAAAGCTGGGTTTAATGATTATTCAAATCCAGAATGGATGTGGGGCGTAACAATTCAAGAAGATCAATCCGACTATTTCGGAAATTTCCATGCTTATATGTCTCGAAATTACAATTCATCTCAAATTCGTACTGCTCCAAAAGTGATGAATACCAATTTGTACAATGCTTTTCCAACAACAGATGTTCGTACGCAAGTTGTGGATCCGACAGGAAAGCATACAAGTTTAGATTTACCGTCTAACTATTCACTATTTGCATATACATCTCAAAAATTTTTAGCACAAAGTACATCAAGTTCTTTAGGAGATGTACCGTTTATGCGTGTGGCAGAAATGTATTTGATAGAAGCAGAAGCGTTATATAAATTAGGAAAAGAAACAGAATCTAAAGCAGTATTAACAACTTTAGAAAAAGCAAGGGATACATCTTTCACAGGATTTACAACTTCTGGGGATGCATATTATCAACAGATTTTACTGAATAGACGAATCGAATTATGGGGAGAAGGATTTAGATTCTTCGATTTAAAACGATTAGGTCAAAAATTAGATCGTACAGGAGCAAATCACAATGCAACTGTTATTAACAACGTTTATACAATAGAGCCAACAGATTTAAAATGGCAATGGATAATTCCTGTCGCTGAAATCAATTCGAATCCGTTGTGTGAACAGAATCCATCGTGATAACATTTTTTATATATATCTTCTCCTCATAGAGAAATATAACATTTTTAGAGGTTTTCCATTTGGAAAGCCTCGATTTTATTTAAAAAAAAATTATGTATACTAAAATATAGTAAACAAAAAAAAACTCAAGTGATTCACTTAAGGTTTTCTTGTTATTTTTCTGCTTCTATAGTATTATTTAAGCTATTCTTTTGATTTTTTTGACGCTCTTTTTCTTCGTCAGATAATTTATCTTCAAGATTTTTTTTCACATCATTCAGCATTTCTTTGAATTTTTCGGGCTGCATCATATAATATTTGTAGCTCTCCGAAAACTGATGAAACGTGATATCATAACTTTTCATAATATCTACGGCATCTTTTGCTAAATCTATACTTTGATCTTGGTTTTGAGTAGGGAACATTTGTAAACCTTGTTGACTAATGTATAAATCTGTAAGAATATCAATCATTTCAGATTGATTGATGAGATCTTTTGGTTTGTCGTAATTTTTTGGTGCACAACTAAAAATACTCAAAAAAATCAGTGATAGAAAGATCAAGTTTTTCATAATTTACCAAATATTTTTCTTAATCGTAACGAAATTACACCAAAAACGGCTTCTCCAATAATATCAGAACTAATTTTTGATTCGCCTAAAGTTCTGTCCGTAAAAATAATCGGAACTTCTTTTAGCTTAAACTTCTTAATCCACGTTTTATACTTCATTTCAATCTGAAAACCATAACCTTTGAATTGTATTTTATCCAAATCCAAAGATTTCAACACGTTTGCTCTATAACCAACAAACCCTGCTGTGGCATCATGAACAGGTAGTCGAGTGATGATGCTCACATATTTCGATGCAAAATAAGACAATAAAACTCTATTCATTGGCCAATTCACAACATTTACACCATTAGAATAGCGAGAACCAATTGCTAAGTCGGCACCATCTGCTAATGCTTGGTATAAGCGAGGTAAATCATTTGGATTATGTGAAAAATCTGCATCCATTTCGAAAATATATTCGTAATTATTTGCCAAAGCCCACTTAAATCCATGTACATAAGCGCGTCCTAAACCATCTTTTGTGGTACGAATTTCTAAATGCAAACGTCCATTAAATTCAGGAATCAAACGTTTTACAATATCATTCGTTCCGTCAGGAGAACTGTCGTCAACAATAAGCACATCAAATGCTCCGTCAACAGCCAAAGCTGCACGAATAATGGCTTCTATGTTTTCTTTTTCGTTGTAGGTCGGGATAATAACTAATTTGTCCGACATAAATATTATTTTGTGGGCATAAAGATAGTTATAAGATTGTTAGTCTTTTGTATTTTTGAAAAAATTATGAAAACAAACGATTTAATCTCGATAGGAAAAAATACACTTGGCAATGATACTGTTCTTATTGCTTTGACGGTGTGTTTGTTATTGGTTTGTGCAGCAAAATACTTGTTTGCGAAAAATTTCAAAACGCTAGATAATAAAACCGAATACATGAGTTTTACGGATGATAATACGACGTTATTTAGTTTTATTGTTAATGGTGTGACGGTTTTGCTGATAAGTTTGTTGTTGGTTTCTTATTTTGATATCAATTATAATCATATTCCAAATTTTAAGTTTTATTATCTTTCACGTGTCGGAATTACCTTTGGTTTAATCAGTTTGATTATGCTCTTTAGGTTGATGATTGAGGTAATTTTTTATCGTGTTTTCTACGAATCTAGTTCTGTTTCATATTTTATGAAAAGTTCGAGTTTTGTTAATGCAAAAAATGTTTTACTCTTACTTATTATTTGTTTTTTGTTTTTTTACACACAAATTAACAAAGATTACTTGATGGTGATTGGCTTTATTTTGTTGTTTTTGAATAGAATATTCGAAATTTATCATATATATGCAAAACAAATAAGTGACAATAAATCAGTTTGGTATTATAATATTTTGTACCTTTGCACCCTAGAAATTTTACCTATAATGGTATTAGCAAAACTATTAATTGTAGGTAAAGTAATCTAAAATTACTATGAAAGTTAAATCAATATTAGTATCTCAACCTAAGCCTCAGGCAGAAAACTCGCCATACTACGAGATTGAAAAAAGAAATAAAATCAAAATTGATTTTAGACCATTTATCCAAGTTGTCGGAATAGACGCTAAAGAAGTAAGACAACAAAAAATTGACTTTAGCAAAGTGACTGCTGTAATTTTTACAAGTAGAAACGCTATTGATCATTTTTTTCGTTTAGCAGAAGAAATGCGCTTTACTGTTCCTGACTCTATGAAATATTTTTGCGAATCAGAAGCAATTGCATTCTATTTACAGAAATACATTGTTTACAGAAAACGTAAAATTTATATTGGAGAAAAAGTTTTTGCGGATATGGTGCCTTTATTTAAAAAGCACAAAGACGAAAACTTCTTATTACCAGCATCTGATGTTTTAAAACCAAATGTTCCTACTTTATTAGATAGTTTAGGATTAACTTGGCAAAAAGCAACTTTGTTTAGAACTGTATCGAGTGATTTATCTGATTTGTCTGATGTAAAATACGATATTTTAGTATTCTTTACACCTTCAGGAATCAAATCATTATTTGAAAATTTCCCAGATTTCGTGCAAGAAAATACAAGAATTGCCGTTTTCGGAAAATCGACAGTAGATCAAGCAAAAGAGATGGGATTACGTGTAGACATTGAGGTGCCAACACCACAAACGCCTTCAATGACAATGGCGTTAGATAAATACGTGAAAGAAGCAAATAAATCAAAATAATATTCGCTTTACCCTTCTCTCTAATTAAAAAATATGTAAATTAAAGAGATGGAAAAAAGATGGGAAATAAAAGAACAGCCCAATACTGAAGTTGTTAAGGATTTAAGAGAATCGCTTAACATATCTGAGGTGCTTGCTATTTTATTAGTCCAACGTGGAATTACGAATTTTGCTCAAGCCAAATCGTATTTTAATCCATCCTTAGACGAATTGCATGATCCTTTTTTGATGAAAGGAATGTCTGATGCGGTTTCACGTATCAAAAATGCAATTGATGATGAAGAAAATATCTTAATATTTGGAGACTACGATGTAGATGGAACGACAGCTGTAACTTTGTTTTACGAATTTCTGACTTCTATCTACTCGAAAGTCTTTTTTTATATTCCAGACCGAAATAATGAAGGTTATGGAATCTCTCAACAAAGTATAGAATTCGCTGTACAAAATAATATTTCACTTGTTATTGCTTTAGACTGTGGGATTAAAGCACACGAAGAAATAAAATATGCACAATCAAAAGGCATAGATTATATTATTTGTGATCACCATTTACCAGATCGTTCTGTGCCAAAAGCGTACGCTGTTTTAGATCCGAAACAAAAAGGTTGTCGCTATCCTTACAAAGATTTGAGCGGTTGTGGCGTTGGGTTTAAATTGGTACAAGCTTATACCGAGAAATTTAATCTTCCGAAAGAAAATCTTTTATCTCTTTTAGATTTAGTTGCAGTAAGTATTGCGGCTGATATTGTTCCGATTACAGGAGAAAATCGTGTATTGGCTTTTGCTGGTTTGAAACGATTAAATTCAGAACCTCGTTTAGCTTTTCAGCAATTAATTCCGACTAATATTAAAAATAATGTCAATATTTCGAATGTTGTTTTTTCTATTGCGCCAAAAATTAATGCTGCAGGTCGTATAAAACACGGTTCGGAAGCGGTTCGTTTTATGTTGAGTACAGATGAAGAGGATTGCCGTAAATATTTGAATGATATAAATTCATTAAATAATGAACGCAAAACCTTGGATCTTGATATGACACATGATGCACTTTTTCAACTGGATCAAATTAATACCAAAGAAAAATATTCGACCATTGTTTACGATGCTTCTTGGAATAAAGGAGTAATCGGAATTGTTGCTTCTCGTTTGGTCGATTTGTATTATAAACCAACCATTGTTTGCACGAAGAATAATGAAGGCGAAATTGTATGTTCGGCTCGCTCTATTCAAGAGTTTGACATACATTCGGCAATCGAAAAAAACAAAGATTTGTTAACACAGTTTGGTGGACATATGGCTGCTGCTGGTTTGGCAATGAAAGAAGAAAACTTTGAAGAATTCAAGATTAGATTTGATCAAACAGTGAAAGAAATGTCGAATGGAAAACATTTTACGCCATCAATTTTGATCGATAAAGAGATTTCTTTTAAGGATATGACACGTTCTTTCTTGGAATCGGTGATGCGAATGGCGCCTTTTGGACCAGATAATATGAATCCTGTTTTTATTTCGAAGGATTTATTAGCAACGGATTTCCGATTAGTTGGTAAAGAACACGCGCGTTTGTACGTACATCAGCGAGATACACGTATTACGTTTCCTGCAATTGGTTTCAAATTAGGGAAATTTGGACCAAAATTAGAGAAAGGACAATCGTTTGATATGGTTTACACAATCGGAATGAATTATTGGCAAGGAAAAGGAACTTGGCAATTGAATATCAAAGATATTCGCTTCAACGATTAATGATGTCCTTCTATAACCAAAACCATTTCACCTTTTAAATTTCTTTTTTCAGCTATTTCGGCTAATTCAGTTAATGTTCCGCGTAAAGTTTCTTCAAATTTTTTCGAGATTTCGCGTGATAAACTTGCTTTGCGTTCAGCTCCAAAAGCTTCGGCTAAATCTTTTAATGTGCGTCCAATTTTATGTGGAGATTCGTAGAAAATCATCGTTTTCTTTTCTTCTACTAATGAATCTAATTTCGATTTTCGACCTTTTTTCACAGGTAAAAATCCAACAAAAGTAAATTCATTATTTGGTAATCCAGAAACAACTAATGCAGGAACAAAAGCGGTTGCACCTGGTAAACATTCGATTACGATATTATTTGCTACACATTCTTTTGCTAATAAATAACCTGGATCAGAAATACCTGGAGTTCCGGCATCAGTAATAATCGAAATGATTTGACCATCTTTTAGCTGACGAATAATATCTTCAGTTGCTTGATGCTCATTGTGCATATGGTAGCTACGCATTGGAGTAGAAATTTCGAAATGTTTCAGTAAAATACCACTATTTCGCGTGTCTTCTGCCAAAATCACATCCGATTCTTTTAGCACATCAACCGCTCTAAATGTCATATCTCCCAAATTTCCGATTGGCGTCGGAACCAAATATAATTTTCCACTCATGCGACAAAGTTACAAAGTAATTTCAAAAGAAAAAGCCAGCAAATTAGCTGGCTTCCTATATTATTTCAAAATATCTGCTAAATCTGCAATATCTTCAGCCGAAACTTTGTCCAAAATTTTGTCTAAATCTGTTCTAGGAATATCTAATTTCGAATCGATAACCAATACATTTCGTAAACCGTTAATTCCAAAAATCATTTTCTTAACTCGTCCGCCATCTTCTTGTAATGAAATGTTCAAACGGCTGTCTTTCGCTTTGAATTTTACTAAGTTCTCATATTTTTCACCACGCATAGATGACTGCAAATCATTCATGATTCTTTTTTGCTTTCCTTGTCCAGCATCTGAAACAACAAAAACTTTAGCCGATTTTAAATAATTAAATAAATCTGTTCCACCAGCTTTTCCAGCTAATTTCAACGCAAAAGAAGGTAAAGGAATTACAGTAGATTGATTATCATATTTTTTGTAGAATTCTTGCATGTT
Source organism: Empedobacter sp. ULE_I140 (assembly GCF_053482575.1). Classification (NCBI taxonomy): domain Bacteria; kingdom Pseudomonadati; phylum Bacteroidota; class Flavobacteriia; order Flavobacteriales; family Weeksellaceae; genus Empedobacter; species Empedobacter sp. ULE_I140. The sequence continues at coordinate 519,249 of NZ_JBQMTX010000001.1, forward strand.
GCTTGTTGTACCGCAAGATTGCAATGTTAACAATACTGCTATAAAAGATAAACCGATTATTTTTTTCATTGTTGTTGTGTTTATAAATTAGAAAAAGCTATTACAACTCTCGTACCGAAAATTATTAAGTTTAAAAATATTCAATAATTCCTAAAACCAAATAGACAATTGAAGAAATTATCAGGAAAAATCCTATTATAATTCCACCTATTAATCGATTATAAGCTAAAACTTTAAAACCGTCTTTTAAATGGTCTAATTTATTTTCTCTTTTTACTGCATAATCAATTCCAAATTTAGGTTTCGATTTTTTATTTTTATAATATGGATAATAGAAAGGAGATATAAATATTAACATTCCTAGACCTAATAAAAAACCAACTAAAGCTTTTTCTAAATACTCATTTTCCATTACAAATAACTTTTTATCATTTCCAAAATTGATTCATCATCCAAACCAACGATTTCTTCTAATTCGGTAATCGAAGCGTGTTCGATAAATTCGTCTGGATAACCGTTGATTGTAATATTTCCTTTGTAATGTATTGAATTCAGAAACTCTAAAATTCCACTTCCAAAACCTCCTTTTTTAATCCCATCTTCAAAAGTTAGTATGGTAGAATATTTCAACGAAATAGCTTTTAAACGAGATTCATCTAAAGGTTTGATAAAAGGAAAATCAATCAAAGCAACTTTATCTTGAAGATGATTTTGGATGATAATTTCTTCGATTCGAGAACTAATCAATCCAGTCGAAAGAATTGCTAATTGATTTCCTTCAAAAATAATTTCAGATTTACCGATTTCTATTTTTTCGACTTTAGAATTACTTGTTTGGATATTATTTTTTGGATAACGAATTGCAAAAGGACGAGTTGTAAACTGTGCTGTATACAATAGATTTTTGAAATCTTTTTCGTTTCGAGGCGAAGACACAATCATATTTGGAATTTCGCGTAAATATGCTATATCAAAATAACCATGATGCGTTGCGCCATCTGTACCAACGAATCCTGCACGATCAATACAAAACACAACTGGTAGATTCTGTAACGCTACATCGTGTATCACTTGGTCGTAGGCACGTTGTAAAAATGTCGAATAAATCATACAATACGGAATGGTGTTTTGCGTCGCCAGACCAGCTGCAAACGTTACCGCATGTTGTTCTGTAATTCCGACATCAAAAACTCGTTTTGGGAAATCTTGATGACATTTTACTAAATTGCTTCCTGTTAACATAGCAGGCGTTATGGCTACAATTTGTGAATTATTTTCAAGTAATTGATGCATGGTTTTTCCAAAAACATCTTGATACGATTTTTCTTTTTTCTTCGATTTTATTTCACCCGTTTCTTTATCGAACAAACCAGGAGCATGCCATTTTACTTGATCGATTTCGGCTTGTTCGTAACCTTTTCCTTTTGTTGTTTTGATGTGTAAAACTTTTGGACCTCTGATTGAATCAGCTTTATTGAAAGCATTCAGTAATTCATCAAAGTTGTGCCCATCAATTGTTCCGATGAAATTTAAACCAAAATTGGTAAAGATATTTTCGGATTGATTTTCTAATGATTTAAAATGTTTTTTCAAACCACCAACCGAAGGATCAATTCCGATATCATTATCATTCAAAATCACTAAAACATCCAAATCTGTCGATCCAAGGTGATTCAATGCTTCTAAACTCATTCCAGAAGTAATTGATGCGTCACCAATAATTGCAATATGTTTTCTATTGATTTGATTGATTTTATCTGCTGTTGCCATCCCAACAATTGCTGAAATAGATGTAGAAGAATGTCCCGTTCCAAATGTATCAAACTCACTTTCTGTACGCGTTGGAAAACCAGAAATACCATCTTTCTGACGAAGAGAATCGAAAATTTGTTGACGACCAGTCAAAATTTTATGTGGATAACATTGATGACCTACATCCCAAATCAACAAATCTTTAGGTGTATTGTAGTGATAATGTAATGCAATCGTTAATTCAATCACACCCAAACTAGCACCTAAATGTCCTGGTTTTACACTCAAAGTATCCAAAATAAACTCGCGCATCTCGTGAGCTAAAGCAGTTAATTGAGACGCTTCAAAAGTCCTAAGTTCCTTAGGATGATTGATTTTTGAAAGTAGATTATCCATTATTCTTTTACAAAATTACATTTTTCTGAGGAATTTTCCGTACCTTTGCATGTTACAAAATTTAATGTAACATGTTCCAAATAGGAAAAACCCTTGTATCTGAAGAACTACTAAATGAAGATTTTGTTTGTAATCTTAACAAATGTAAAGGGATTTGTTGTGTAGAAGGTGACGCAGGAGCGCCTTTGAATGATGACGAACTAACTGTATTAGACGATATTTATGAAGATGTAAAACCTTATTTGCGTCCCGAAGGAATTGCGGTGATTGAGCAAGAAGGTAAATACACAATGGATACTGACGGTGATTGGGTAACTCCATTAGTCAATAATCGCGAATGCGCCTATTTAGTTTTCGAAGAAAATGGTTTTTCAAAATGCGGTATTGAAAAAGCATACGAAGACGGAAAGGTCGATTATAAAAAACCAATTTCTTGTCATTTGTATCCAGTTCGTGTTAAGGAATATTCAAATTTCACTTCTGTGAACTATGATGTATGGGATATCTGCTCAGATGCTTGTACCTTAGGAAAAGAATTGAAAGTGAATGTTGCAACATTTGCAAAAGATTCGTTGGTCCGAAAATTTGGACAAGAATGGTACGATGAATTAATGGACATTCAACAAGAATTAAACAACCAAAAAAAGTAAAAAAAAAATTATTATGTCAATAACAAGAGCAAGAAGATCTACTGACGCTATTGAAAGATTATATATCTCTATGCGTCATTTATTTCATAGAGGAGTGTACCGTCCATCTGGTGCACCTGGAAAAATATTAAGAAATTTATTATTCGAAATTAATCCTGAAATCTACGGATCAATGACAGATCCAAACAAAGTAGAATTAAGTGGATTAATGTATGTTTTAGATCGTTTACCAGAAGGAATTGTAGAAACGCCATATGTGTCTTTTACATCTGACGAAGGCTATGATCGTTCTATTTTTACACCAATTATTCCTGCAAAACGTCGTCGTTTTTGTTATAGAATTGATGATGACCAGATGAATATCGAAATTTCTCGCGGTCGTTCTGACATTTATGATGTGTTAACGCACTTAACGTTTTTATATAACGAAGCGGATAAAATCAGAAATAGAGCATTTAGTAACGAAACACTTTCTAAAAGTAGAGCGTGGGAATTTATCGAAAATGTTGCATTTAATGAAGTTGAAATTTCTCGAAAAGAACGCGAAGTTGCTTTGATGCATTTATCGACGATTTTAGGAAGAACATTTGAAGAAACACAAGAAATTCATCATTATTTCAGTAAAGAAGACGACAAAGATTATTTTTTCCGTGTAGTTTATTGGATGGGCTATACTAGCCAACAAGATCGTATCGGAACAAAGAAACGTGAAATTACATTTACGTCAACTTTACGTGAATCGATTGGTCATCATATGATTGGAGAAAAATGGGCGAATGAAATCAAACGTGTATTATTCGAAAATAATCTTCAAGATAAAAACATTCACATTATTTCTGCTAATATGCATAGTGTGTCTAACATGTTGTATGCCTATGATGGATTAAAAAGAAAATACAAAAATGATGGTGTAGAAATTTACGAAGATTTGAGTGCGGCAAACAACAAAATGTTGCGTGATTCGTTAAATGAATACACTCAACAAAATGGTTTAGTTTACATCAAAGATCAATCAGGAACAAATATCGATGTTCAGATTATTGATTTATCTAAAGTAAACATTGCCAATTCTGCGTTTTCTTATGCAAAAGATAAGAACAATGAGGTGATTATTGTAATGGATTATGCCTTTGGTGAGCAAGCATTTGAGGCGATGGATGAGTTGTTGAAACCATACAAAGTAGGAGATGTAAAATTCAAAATGAATGTAAAATCTGTTGCGATTATGGGTAAAGCTGGTATTCTTGAAGGAATAAAAGGTGATATAATGATTGCGACAGCACACGTTTTCGAAGGAACAACAGATAATTATGTTTTTGATAACGAATTAACCGCTGCAGATTTCGAAGGACAAGGTTTAGGTGTTTACGAAGGACCAATGATTTCGGTTTTAGGAACATCATTACAAAATAAAGACGTTTTAGAGTATTTCAAAAATTCGTCTTTCCAAGCGATTGGATTAGAAATGGAAGGTGCGCATTATCAAAAAGCGATTCAGGTTGCGTCAAAAATTAGACATCACATTGATAAAGATGTTAAAGTAATGTATGCTTATTACGCTTCTGATAATCCGTTAGAAACAGGAAGTACATTGGCTTCTGGAGGTTTAGGATTAACAGGTGTAAAACCAACTTATCTAATCACACAAAAGATATTAGAAAAAATTATTAAATAAATTCAATGAAGAATTTTTCCATTTTAGGCTACGGTCATATTGGACGTGTACATCAACAAGCGATAGAAGAAACGGAAAATGCGCAATTAATTTCGGTGATTGATTTCAATTTACCAGAAGATTTACCTTTCAAAGGTTATTCAACACTTGAAAGTTTTCTGAACGAAGATCAAGAAACTGATGTTGTTGTGATTGCTACGCCAAATGGTTTGCACCGCGAACATGCGATTCGTTGTTTAAAAGCGGGAAAAAATGTTTTGATTGAAAAACCAATTGCATTAACTGTAGAAGATATTACTGAAATACTGAAAGTTGCTGACGAAAAGAAACTTAGAGTTTTTACGTCGATGCAGCTTCGTTTTTCTCCAGTTGTGCAATATGTAAAGAATTTGATAGATAATAATTCATTAGGGAAAATTTTCATGGTGAATATTAATTGCTATTGGAATCGTAACAAGAATTATTACAAGTTGCGTGAATGGCACGGAAACCAAGAAATGGATGGAGGTGTTTTATTTACTCAATTTTCGCATTTTGTTGATATCATGAATTTTTGGTTTGATGAGGTAATTTGTACAAATTCAAAAAGTTTCAATTTTACGCATCAAGAAGTGACAGAATTTGATGATTCGGGTTGTGTTGATTTTACTGCCGATGGAGCAATCGGACATATGATTTATACAACGTCAGTTTTCAATAAAAATTTCGAAAGTAATATCACGCTTATTGCTGAAAAAGGAACAATAAAGATTGGAGATCAATATCTTAATCAAATGATTTATTCTGATTTAAAAAATGTGTGTTGTTCAAACAAAATTTCTACTGAACAAAAGAATTTTCATCCTAACGCCATTGCCGAAATTTCTGACGCGTTAATCCGTCATAATGAATCTTTGTTAGATGGAAAATATGCTGTAAATTTAGTCAAGTTTATTTCGGATGCGAATCATTTGGCAACAGAAAATAAGCAAGAACTTAAAATAGAAAACTATGAAATTTCACACTCGTAAATGGGTAAAACCAGAAGATCTTAACCCAAACAAAACACTTTTTGGAGGAAAGCTTTTGGCTTGGATTGATGAAGAAGCGGCGTTGTATAGCATTGTGCAATTAGAAAATTCGCATGTTGTGACCAAATATATGTCGGAAATCAACTTTATGGCTTCGGCTCGTGAAGGTGATATTGTAGAAATTGGAATTGAAGTGGTGAAATTTGGAACAACTTCATTGGTTTTACAATGCGAAGTACGTAACAAAATGACGCATGAAACCATTATTACAGTCGATCGAATTACGATGGTAAATTTAGATGCAGAAGGAAAACCAAAACCACACGGGAAAACACAAATAGAATATGTGGTGGATCGTTTAGCTGGAAAAGGTTAAAAAATTATATCAATAAAAAAGTCGAAACATTGTTTCGACTTTTTTATTTTATTCTGTAATAAACAACGATTTTAATTCGTGTGCATCAGCAGGATTCATTCTGCCAGCCAAAATCAAACTTAATTGTTTACGACGCAAAGCAGCTTCATAACGCTCGATTTCTTGTTCAGATTCTGGAATTAATTCAGGGACTTGAACAGGTTTATTATCATTATCAACGGCTACAAATGTATAAATACCGCTATTTGTTTGGTTATAAACACAATTTTCGTAATCGTAAACATAGACATCAACATACACTTCCATCGATGATTTGAATGCGCGAGTTACTTTAGATTCTAACTTCACTGTACTTCCCATCGGAATCGGAATGTTAAACGCAACGTGATTGACACTTGCTGTTACAACCAAAAAACTTCCACCATGCATTTTCGCAGAAATAGAAGAAATTCTGTCCATAGAAGCCAATAATTCGCCTCCGAACATGTTTCCTAAGTTGTTGGTTTCATTCGGTAAAACCAAGTTTGTCATTACTGCTAACGACTCTTTTGCTGTTTTTGCTTTCGCCATAAACTTTTGTTTGTTGGGTGCAAATTTCAACAAAATATTCGAGTTTTGAAACAGTTATTATCGTTGTGTTAAGTATTTGTAATTGAGTTTTTTATTAAATCAATAAAATTTTATAGTTAAAAAATGTTAATATAGATTATTGTATTATTTCAAGTCTTACATTTGAACAGAATTATGAAAATGTTTATCACATACTTGCTGTCTGCTTTATTTCTGCTATTTTTTGCGGAAACTAAAGTGTTTGCGGGTACTCAACATTTTCAAGGAAATTTAACTTCGCAGACAGTTGTTAACGATAATACACATATTTATCACGCAAGTAAAATTGTTGAAACTAAATTTTCTAAAACTTCAAATTCAAATCAATTTCAAGAATTTAATCCAAGTATCGAAACGATTGATGATGATTTTCAGACATCAAACAAAATCGATTTAGAAACTTGTATCAAACTATTAAGTGTTGTTCTGGTTTTAAACTTTATGATTCAAGGTTTAAGAAAGAAGCACATCTTCTACAATAAAACCATCAAATTTTCGAGTTGTAAGTACATTTTGTTACGTACAATCAGAATTTGATTGATTTCTTAAATTTTTAAAATTACACCAAAAATTAGTGTTCAGTTCATGAATAGCTGAATGTTAACCAATTTTTGTATGTAATATTTTTTGGTAAAACTACTTCTGCCAAGAAATCCATTTCATCAAATTTTACATTTAATAGTTAGAAGAATTATGAAAAGAGTCGCATTATTTGTAGCTCTAAGTACTGTATTGTTGACAACAAGTTGTTCATCAAAAAAACAGGAAAAAGAAGAAGTGAAAGATTATCCAATCACAACGCCAATCAAAATGGATACGATTGTAGATAAGGATTATGTAGCCCAAATTCAATCGGTACGAAACATCGAAATTCGTGCGCAAGAAAAAGGTTATTTGCAAAAAGTTTTTGTGGATGAAGGTCAACATGTACAAGCTGGTCAATTGTTGTTTCGCATTATGCCTTCGATGTATCAAGCCGAATATTTAAAATCGAAAGCTGAGGTAAAAGAGGCACAAATTGAATTACAAAATTCAGCAACTTTGGCTGATAATAATGTCGTTTCTAAGAACGAAAAAGCCATTGCGCAAGCACGATTAGAAAAATCGAAAGCAGAAATGCAATTGGCTCAATTACATTTATCATTTACAGATATTCGTGCACCATTTTCTGGTGTTATTGATAGAATTCCTATGAAATTGGGAAGCTTGATTGACGAAGGAATGTTATTAACAAATTTATCTGATAACTCATCAATGTTTGCTTATTTCAACGTTTCTGAACCTGAATATTTAGATTATCAAACAAATATTCAAGATAGAGCGAATAAACAAGTTTCGTTGATTATGGCGAATAATAAACCTTTACCAGAAAAAGGTTTGGTAGAAACGATAGAAGGAGAATTTAACAACGAAACAGGAAATATTGCGTTTCGTGCACGTTTTGCAAATCCAAATCATCTGTTAAGAAATGGTGAAACAGGGAAAGTAAAAATGACAGTTCCGTTACATGATGCTTTATTAATTCCACAAAAAGCAACCTACGAAATTCAAGATAAAACCTATGTTTTTGTAGTAGATAAAAATGGTGTTGTCAAATCGAGAAATATCACGATTGGTCTAGAAATGCCTGATGTTTATGTGGTAGAAAGCGGACTTTCGGAGAAAGATAATATTTTGTTAGAGGGTGTTCAGAAAGTGAAAGATGATGATAAAATCAAAACGAAATTTATTGCACCAAGAAAAGTTCTTTCATCGTTGAAATTAAAATCAAACTAATCTAAAAAATTCAAAGTTATGTTTGATAAATTTATTCGAAGACCCGTTCTATCGATTGTCATTTCGTTGATTATAGTTTTCTTAGGAATTCTATCATTAGTCAAATTACCCGTAACGCAGTTCCCTTCAATTTCGCCACCAAAGGTGAATATTACAGCGGAATATCCGGGTGCAAATAATGAATTATTAATCAAATCGGTGGTAATTCCATTAGAACGTGCGCTAAATGGTGTTCCAGGAATGAAATATATTACATCTGATGCTGGGAATGACGGTGAAGCGTCTATTCAAGTGATATTTGATTTAGGAACTGATCCCAATATTGCAGCTGTAAATGTGCAAAACCGTGTTTCTTCGGTTGTCAATAAACTTCCGCCTTTAGTAGTTCGCGAAGGAGTGAAAATTACACGCGAAGAATCAAACATGTTGATGTACATTAACTTGTACAGTAACGATCCAAAAGCTGACCAACAATTTTTATATAATTATGCAGATATCAATATTTTATCTGAGTTGAAACGTATTAATGGAGTTGGAGATGCAGATATTTTAGGAAACCGAGAATATGCAATGCGTGTTTGGTTAAAACCAGATAGAATGCAAGCCTATAATATTTCTGCGGATGATGTGATGAAAGCGTTGGATGAACAAAGTATTGAAGCTTCGCCAGGGAAAACAGGGGAAAGTTCTGGAAAACGTTCAGAAGCTTTTGAATATGTATTAAAATATTCAGGTCGATATAACACAAAAGAACAATATGGAAACATCATTTTAAGAGCAAATCCTGATGGAGAAATCTTACGTTTAAAAGATGTTGCTGATATAGAATTCGGAAGTTCGATGTATGATATTTACTCAACATTGAACGGAAAACCTTCTGCCGCAATTGTGATAAAACAATCGTACGGAAGTAATGCGAGTGAAGTGATTAAAAATATCAAAGCATTAATGGCTGATCTTAAAGAGAATAATTTACCAAAAGGAATGGATTACGAGATTTCATATGACGTTTCGAAATTCTTAGATGCTTCAATGGAAAAAGTGGTACATACACTTTTTGAAGCTTTCGTTTTAGTTGGGATTGTTGTGTTTTTATTCTTAGGTGACTGGCGTTCTACATTGATTCCTGCGTTGGCGGTTCCTGTTTCTTTGGTCGGAACTTTTGCGTTAATGAGTTTCTTTGGAATTACATTAAACTTGATTTCATTATTTGCCTTAGTTATGGCGATTGGAGTTGTCGTCGATGATGCGATTGTGGTGATAGAGGCTGTCCACGCCAAGATGGAAGAGAAAAATCTCTCGCCTTTACGAGCGACGGAAGAAGCGATGCGCGAAATTAGTGGAGCAATTATAGCAATCACATTTGTAATGGCAGCTGTTTTTATTCCAGTTGCGTTTATGTCTGGTCCAGTTGGAATTTTTTATCGTCAATTTTCGATTACGATGGCAACATCAATTATTTTATCAGGAATTGTTGCCTTAACGCTTACACCAGCTTTGTGTGCAATGATTTTGAAAAATAATCATAATCAACCAAGAAAGAAAACGATGCTAAATAAATTTTTGTTGAAGTTTAATAATTTGTTCAACAAAGGTTCTTTTAAATACGAAAAAGTTTTAACCAAAACAGTTAACAAACGAACTGTTACATTCGGAATTTTACTTGCATTTTGCGCTGGAGTTTTCTTTTTGAATAATAGTTTGCCTTCTGGATTTATTCCAAACGAAGATCAAGGAATGTTTTATGCGATTATTCAAACACCTCCAGGTTCTACGTTAGAAAGAACAAATGAAGTTTCTCAAAAATTACAAAAAATAGCGGAAGGAATTGATGGCGTTTCATCAGTTTCATCTTTGGCTGGTTATGAGATTTTGACAGAAGGAACAGGAGCAAACTCTGGAACTTGTTTGATTAACTTGAAAAGTTGGGACGAACGTTCTAAATCTGCTGAAGAAATCATCAAAGAATTAGAAGAAAAAACTGGGAATATTAATGGTGCAAATATCGAATATTTTCAACCACCATCTGTTCCTGGATATGGTGCTGCAGGAGGTTTCGAGTTGAGATTGTTAGATAAAGCGGGTAGTGGAGATTATCATAAAATGGAAGAAGTGAGCCGTGATTTTGTAAAAGAATTAACTCGTCGTCCAGAATTGAGTTCTGTATTTACATTTTATAGTGCTTCTTTCCCTCAATATGTCTTGAAAATTGACAATGATATTGCCGAACAAAAAGGAGTTTCGATCGAAAATGCGATGGATAATTTATCAACATTAGTTGGTTCTAATTACGAAACAAGTTTCATCAAATTTGACCGACCTTATAAAGTGATGGTACAAGCTTCGCCAGAATATCGTGCGTTACCAGAAGATTTATTGAAATTGTATGTGAAAAATGATCAAGGTGAAATGGTTCCATATTCAGCTTTCATGAAAATTGAAAAAGTATATGGATTATCAGAAATTACGCGTCACAATATGTATAATGCAGCAGAAATTAGTGGTACGCCAGCACCAGGTTATAGTAGTGGACAAGCGATTGCAGCGATTAATGAAGTAGCTAAAAATACATTGCCTCGCGGCTTTGGAATTGATTGGGCAGGAATCTCGAAAGATGAGGTTTCTCGTGGAAATGAAGCGGTGATTATTTTCGCCATTTGTTTAATTTTCGTTTACATGATTTTAGCAGCACAATACGAAAGTTTTATTTTGCCTTTACCAGTTATCATTTCACTACCAACAGGGATTTTCGGAGCATTTTTCTTCTTGAAATTATTAGGATTAGAAAATAATATTTATGCACAAGTTGCAATGGTGATGTTGATTGGACTTCTCGGTAAAAATGCGGTGTTGATTATTGAGTTTGCAGTACAAAAACATAACGAAGGTTTATCAATTGTAAAATCAGCGATTGAAGGTGCGGGTGTTCGTTTCCGTCCAATTTTGATGACATCATTTGCGTTTATTGCAGGTCTTATTCCGTTGGTTATTGCTTCTGGTCCGGGAGCAGTAGGAAATAGAACAATTGGTACTGCTGCTGCAGGCGGAATGTTGTTCGGAACTATTTTCGGGTTGTTTATTGTACCCGGTTTATATGTTGCGTTTGGCGCTTTGGCGGATAAAATGCAATTGGTGAAATATGAAGATGAAAATCCTTTAACAGAAGAAATCACGGAAGATGAATAAAAATAGTTTAAAAAATATAATTGCAATAAGTCTTTTTGGACCGATGATTTGGAGCTGTAAAGCTCCTGCGGTAAGCAAAGAGATTGAAAATCATCAAGCACCAAAAATTCCAGAAGCTTATCAAAATGTGCAAAATGATGATGCACCAAGTTCTGGGTTGACGCCTTGGAAACAATTTTTTACTGATCCAAATTTGGTCGTTTTGATTGAAGAAGCGTTAAAAAATAACCAAGAATTGATGATTACACTTCAAGAAATTGAGATTTCTAAAAATGAAGTGTTGTACAAAAACGGAAAATTATCGCCAAATGTTTCAGCAAATGCAGGAATTGGAGTTGAGAAAGTTGGTCGTTATACAAGTCAAGGTGCTGGTGATGCTTCGACTGAGATAAAACCCGGGAAAGAAATGCCTGATCCTTTGATGGATTATGCGATTGGATTGAGCGCTGATTGGGAAGTTGATATTTGGAAAAAATTACGTAATTCGAAAGATGCTTCGATTGCGCGATATTTATCAACGGTAGAAGGAAAGAATTTTGTTTTGACAAATTTAATTTCAGAGATCGCATCGTCTTATTATGAATTATTGTCTTTAGATAGTCAATTGGAGTTAATTCATCGAAATATTGAGTTACAGAAAGAATCACTTCGTGTAGTTAAAATTCAAAAGGAAGCAGCGCGTGAAACTGAATTAGCGGTGAAGAAATTTGAAGCAGAATTATTAAAATCAGAAAGCGAAGAGTTTAATATTAAACAAGATATTACGGAAACCGAGAATAGGATTAATGCTTTATTGGGAAGATATCCGCAAAAGATAAAACGTGATGGTTCGTCATTTATGGATTTGATTCCACAAACAGTACATGCAGGAATTCCTTCTGAATTATTATCAAATCGTCCTGATATCAAACAAGCAGAATTAGAGTTAAAAGCTTCTGCTTTAGATGTGAAAGTGGCTCGTGCAGAGTTTTATCCGTCACTTAATATTTCTGCGGCTTTAGGACTAAATGCGTTCAAACCATCTTATTTGGTAAAAATGCCAGAGTCTATTTTATATTCGTTGGCTGGAGAATTAGCTGCGCCTTTAATCAATAAAAGTGCGATAAAAGCGGAGTTTAATACAGCAAATGCTCATCAAATACAAGCGTTGTACGAATATGATAAAACGATTTTAAATGCTTATTTAGAAGTGTCAAATCAAATGTCGAAGATTAATAACTTAGAACAAAGTTATTCGTACAAAGATAAACAGGCGAAAGCACTTGTAGAATCTATTGATATTGCGAATCAGTTGTTCAAAAATAATCGTGCAGATTATCTAGAAGTGTTAACAACTCAACGTGATTTATTGGATGCAAAAATGGAATTAATCGAAACAAAAGAAAAACAATTAAGTACAGTTGTCGCTATATACAAAAGTTTAGGTGGTGGCTGGAAGTAGTTTTCATATTCATTCTAACAAAGAAATAAGCTGCCTTTTGGGCAGCTTATTTCGATTTATATTGTATTAAAAAATGATTTAATTTTCAGTTCTAACCCAAGTTCCAGGAGACTTTTTATTCACATCATTCATATATTTTTGCGCGTCTTCTATGTTATTGAAGCTGCTATATGTAACATAATAATAGCGACCTTTTACATAAGAAACTCCTGCATCTTTGTAACCTTGTTTTTTCAATTCTCCAACCAAACGATCAGCATCTTCTTGACGTTTAAGCGAAGCCGCAATTACTTGATATTTTTTATTGTTAGATTTTGAAGTTGTTTTAGTTGCAACTTCTTTTTTGTCCTCAACTTTCTTTTCAGCTGTTTTAGGAGCTTCAACTTTCGTTAATTTTTTTGTTTCTGTTTTTACAATTTCTTTTGTCGAAGGCTTTTCCTTTACAATTGCCGTAATCTCCTTTTCAGTTTCATTCAGTTTCGTTTCCTTTACAACTGTAATTTCAACTTTTTTAGGCGTTTCAATTGTATCTGTTTTCGTTACCGTTTCGGCAATCTGATATTCAACTAAAGAAGGCTCAGCAATCGTTTGCGGCATATTATACACATCGTATTGCACTGTAGGTTTTTCAGTTTTGGTTGCGTCATCTTTACCAATCATTGGTAAAACCAAACCGCTCCATTGTTCTGTTACGAATTCTTGTACGGGTTGCGGCGTATTAAAATATAGGAAGCCACCAACAATAATGGGAATTAATGAGGCTGCGGCTAAAAATTTTGACATGTGTTTGTTAGAGGTTTTAGTTTTAGACGAATCTAAAATGTAATTGGCTTGTAAATTTGAAAGACCATAAGCGGCGATGAAATAATTTTGAGCATTTTCTGGTTTGAAGTCAATTTTTCCAGCGTCATTAAATTGTAATGATCCGATATTTTGTAAGGTTAAAACTTTTCCATTTTTCAAATGTTCTTGCCAAAAATAAACTTGTTCATTCAAAAATGTTTGCGCATTTTCAAAAGACATTGGCTCATCTTCTACAATTTTATTCACCAAAACACCATCACTTTTTGTTAAAGTTGTATTGAAAGAAAGCTCTTTTCTTGGTGGAATAAATGTGTTTGTTTGCTCGTCAAACGCCACATTAGCATTGTTTGAGATAAACGCTCCAAAGTTTGGAACGATTACACAATCGTGCTGAAATAATAATTGACTAATATGCTCTTCTAACCTCATACTACGAAATTAACATTTTTTTTAGATTTAGCAAAAAATAAATACTTAAAATTCTGCTTAGTTGGTTTAATATTAGTAATTTAACAAAATGCAAACCGATTTACCATATATTTTAGCACTTTCTTTTCAGAAAGGAATTGGCGATATCACAGCTCGAAAAATTATTCAATTTTTTGGTTCAGCACAGGCTGCTTGGAATTGTAAACCAAAAGATTTGCTGCAAATTTCGGGAATTGGACAGCAAATAAGCAAAGATTTTGGGAATAAAAAATGGTTAGATTTAGCTTTTAACGAAATAGAATATTGTAAAAATAATCAAATCAATATTTTAACTTTTTATGATGAAGCTTATCCACAATTCTTAAAAGAATGTATTGATGCACCTTTGGTGATTTTTTGTAAAGGAAGTTTAGAATTTAATCATCTCAGTAATAAAAAGATTTCGATTGTTGGAACACGAAAAATGACCAATTATGGACGAAATTTTATTACTGAATTAATTGAAGGTTTAGCTGATTTTGATGTTACAATTGTGAGTGGATTGGCGTATGGTTGCGATATTGAAGCACATTCAAATGCGCTTAAAAATAATGTTGTAACATGGTCGGTAATGGGAACAAATTTTGAACGAATTTATCCTGTTGCTCACAAAAAAATTGCGATTGAAATTTTACAAAAAGGAGGTTGGATTACGGAGCAACCAAGTTTTAAAATTGCTTCACCTGAAGCTTTTTTACAACGAAATCGGATTATTGCAGGTTTGTCGGATATTACAATTGTGGTAGAGTCTGCTTTTAAAGGAGGAAGTTTGGTGACTGCAAAATTTGCAAATGAATATAATCGCGAAGTATTTGCTTTACCAGGGAAATCAACCGATGTGTTGAGTATTGGGTGTAATTATTTGATAAAATCTCATCAAGCTTATTTGGTCGAAAATTCGAAAGATATTATTGATTATTTTAACTTCAATTCGAAGAAGAAACCAAAACAAATAGATTTGTTTATTGAGTTTTCTGATGATGAAAATTTAATTGTAAATTATCTCAAAACCAATGGAAAACAACATATTGATAAAATGTCTTTTGACTTAAATTTGAAATCCTACGAATTGATGCCAACTTTATTAGATTTAGAATTGAAGCAAATAATTTCTACTCTTCCAGGTAAATTTTATGATTTATTGTAACAAGCAATACAATTTTTAGCAAGTTATTTTGTTATAAATTACAGTATTTTTGTGCATTATGAAGACAAAATTGTTCATTTTCATCACCATGATTTTCACAAGTTTAAACGCTCAAAATGATAAAGTGCGTTGGACTGATCTTTTTTCTTACAATAATGTGAAATTGTTGGAAGAAGTAAATGGTGTGATTTATTGTGGAACTGAAAACGGAATTTTCTTGTTCAATCCTCAAAATCCAACAAGTGATTGGATTAAACTAAATAAAACCAATTTTTTGAACAATGTTGGGGTTTCTGTAATGGCTTATGATATAGATTCGGATTCGTTTTTAGTTGGGTATGAAAATGGAGGTTTAGATTTATTGAAATCTGGAGAATCGACAATGGTTTTGGATATCAAATGGAATGGTTTTTCGGGTGATAAAAAAGTCAATCATATTTTTATAAATGATGGAATTGCGTTTATTTCTGGAGCTTTTGGAATTGTTTCTTTCGACTTAAAAGAGGAAGAATTTAAAGAAACAACACGTACAAATACAGCTGTTGTAAATGATGCAACAATTAACGGAACAACTCTTTATATTGCAACAGATAAAGGAATCTATTCGAGCGAATTATCGGATAAGAATTTGAATAATCCAGATTTTACAAATAGAAAAATTTGGAAAGAAGAAATTGTTGGTCAAAATGTTACAAATATAGAATTATTTGAAAATGAGATTTATTATTCGGTAAACAATGAATTAAAATTATTAAGAGGAACTTCTACTCCTTTTAATTTGATTAAAGAGTTAAAATCGTCGAATGGTAAATTAATTATTACTCAGAATAATCAAATTTCTGTTTTCAAAGGAGATAATTACCCTTTAATTGATGAAGATGGAAATGAAATAAATTTCAATTCAGGAATTTTTATTAACAATATTTATTTTGGAGGTTCAGTAAATCATGGAATTATTAATTTATCTAATCATAAAGAATTTTATCCCGATGGACCTTTCAATAATAAAGCTTGGTCTGTAACAACAAAAAATGGAAAAGTCTGGATTGCTCCAGGAGGAACTCTAGGTTATGGAAATGTTTTAGATAATAGTGATGGTTTCTATTATTATAATGTAAAACAATGGAACAATTTTCGTTCAAAAGATATTTTTGATATTCGAGATGTTTTAAGAATCGCTCCTCATCCAGATAAAAATAATAATACATTTATAGTTTCATCATTCAATAAGTATGGACGCGATGTAAATGGGCGAACAGATTTATTAGAATTTGATCCAACTAAATTCGAGTTTGTAAATAATTATAAACCTGATCGAATTATTAGTAATCAGTTCCCTAGTTCTAGAATTTCTGGATTAGCCTATGATAAATTAGGAAACTTACATATTGGTGCTTCATTTCCAGATGGAAAATCTCCTGATTATAATTCGGTTTATTACTTAGAACGTAATGCTAATGGGACGTGGAATAATATTTCTGTTGATAAAGCCTCTGCAATAGTGGCTCTAACTCCTGATTTTTCTGATATTTATACCTATTATCCAAGTGGTAGAGAAGGAGGAGGGGTTGCTGTATTAGATAAAAATTATCAAATAGTAACAACTTTAACAACTTCAAACAAGTTGCCTATTAATAACGTTTTGACAGTTGCAAATGATAGATCAAACAACTTGTGGATAGGAACTCAACAAGGTTTAGTGGTTTTGTACGGAGCTGATAATGCTGTAAGTTCTAATAATATAATTGCCGAGCCTGTTGTCATTATTCAAGATGGAATTCCGGAAGCGTTGTTAACCGATGTTGGAATTTATGCTATAAAAGTAGATAACGCAAATAATAAATGGATTGCAACAAATGGAGCAGGAGTTTATTATGTTTCGGATAGTGGAGAATCGACGAAATTGCATTTTACGTCTAAAAATTCACCTTTACCTTCGGATGTTGTGTACGATGTTTCGATTGATGAATCGACAGGAAAAGTATATTTTGCAACGGAAAAAGGTGTGGTTTCGTATAACGGAGATGTATCGACAGAAGCGAATAATTTTAACAATGCAATTGCTTATCCTAATCCTTATCGTCCAGAATATAAGGGGAATGTCACGATAAAAAATCTTCCAAATCGTGCGTTGGTTAAGATTACAGATATTGTTGGAAATTTACTTTTTGAGAAAAAAGCAGAAGGAGGAATTGTAGAATGGAACACAAATAATGCAAAAGGAAAGCCAGTAGCTTCTGGAATTTACTTAGTTTTGATGACAAATGCTGATGGTACAGAAACCAAAACATTAAAAATTGCAGTTGTCCGTTAATGAAAATTTTAGAAACCAAAGCCATTGTACTTTCAAGCTTAAAATATGGTGACACGAGTTTAATTATTCGTTGTTATACACAAGATTTTGGCCTTAAATCATTTATAGCAAAAGGAGTTTTCTCCAAAAAAAAGCGAAATACTTCGTTGTATTTTCCGCTAGCAGAAATAGATTTGAGCTTTCAACCGAAATCAAATGAACAACAATTGGTTTTCTTAAAATCAGCTCAGACGTCGCATTATTATGAATCGTTGCATTTTCATCCCATCAAATCGGCGATTGTTTTTTTCTTAGCTGAAATCCTAAACTTAGTTCTAAAAGAAGAATCAGATAATCCAGAATTATATTTTTACATTGAACATTCGTTAAAAGAATTTGATCAAAAAAAAGATGATTTTGCAGATTTTCATTTGATTTTTTTAATTCAATTATCACATTTTCTTGGTTTTTATCCCAACTTAGAAATTGATGGAAATCTATTCGATTTAGAAAATGGATTTTTCACAAATTCGAATTCATCTATCAATATGTTGAAAGCAGATGAAACTGTTTTGTTCAAAAAATTGTTAGAATTACACTTTTCCGAAGATTCAAAAAATACATTCAACCAATCGCAACGTTCTCTTTTACTCGAAATTCTAGTGAAGTACTATCAAATTCACACCAATAATTTTAAGAAGCCAAAATCATTACAAGTTTTATACGAATTGTTTAGTTAATCTCCCGAAATAAATTCTAACAAATCTTTAAAACAAAGAATAAATAAAACTCCATATATTTGCTATAGTTAAAAGCATTTACAATGAAATTCAATACAAAAGCTATACATGGAGGTCAACAACATGACCCTTCTACAGGAGCCGTAATGACTCCAATTTACCAAACATCAACATTCGCGCAAAGATCACCAGGAGATTACAAAGGATACGAATATTCTCGTGGTGCAAATCCAACAAGAACTGCTTTAGAAAATGCATTAGCATCTATCGAAGGTGGAGTTGCAGGTTTTGCATTTGGTTCTGGTTTGGCAGCAATCGATGGTGTATTAAAATTATTTAAACCAGGTGATGAAATCATCGCGATGGACGATTTATATGGAGGTTCTTACCGTTTGTTTACACGTGTTTATGAAAAATTTGGATTGAAATTCCATTTCGTAGATATGACAAATGTTGAGGCTGTTGTTGTTTTAATCAATGATAATACAAAAATGGTTTGGGTTGAAACACCTACAAATCCATTGATGAAAGTGGTTGATATCAAAGCGGTAAATGATGCTGTAAAAGCAAAAAAATCTGATATTTTAGTCGCTGTTGATAATACATTTGCTTCGCCTTATTTACAACGACCAATTGAGTTGGGAGCAGATATAGTGATGCATTCTGCAACAAAATATTTAGGAGGTCACTCAGATTTAGTTGCTGGAGCAATTGTGGTTAATTCAGAGCAATTGGCAACTGATGTTCACTTCAATTTATTTGCAACAGGAGGAATTTTAGGACCACAAGATTCTTACTTAGTTTTACGTGGAATCAAAACTTTGGCTGTTCGTATGGATCGTCACTGTTCAAACGGAATGAAGATCGCACAATTTTTAGAGGCTCATCCAAAAGTTGAGCACACGTATTATCCAGGTTTGGAAAATCATCCGCAACACGAAATTGCGAAAAAGCAAATGAAAGATTTCGGAGGAATGGTGACGTTTACGTTAACTTCTGGGAAAAAAGAAGATGCTTTCAAAATTTTAGAAAACTTAAAAGTTTTCACTTTAGCTGAATCTTTAGGTGGAGTTGAATCATTAGCAAATCACCCAGCTACGATGACACACGCATCTATTCCAGCTGAAAAACGTGCTGAAATTGGTATTACAGATGATCTAATTCGTTTGTCTGTTGGTATCGAAGATATAGATGACTTATTAGAAGATTTAGAACAAGTTTTGAACTTGATTTAATCGATAAATGGAAAATAAAAAAACGGAATCTATAAGATTCCGTTTTTTTTATTGAATTGGAGTTAATGCTTCAGAATTTCGGAGTATTGCAACATATTGAAAATAATCAGTTGTTTTTAAATTTTCTTTTGGTGTAAAGTTTTCTCCAAATAATCTTGACTTTATTTGAATTAAATTTTGAGAAGATTTGTATGGTGAATTTTTCGCATTAAGATTAAAAATTGAAATGGAATTAGACTTTGCAAGTTCTTTAAAATCAAGAATACCTTTTATTAACATCATCGGTCCATCAGCATTTACCCAGTTTATTTTTTCATTTTCTGGAGTAGGAAATTGATCATTTTTAGGTAAATACATTTCACTGTCCAATGTATAACTTACGATGCTTGTTACGTTATATTTATTGTCTAAAAGTCTTTCAGCAAAAGGTTTTTCTTTATCATTCATACTTTTTTGAAGTGTATGAAAAAGACCAAATAATCCATAGAATTTTTCATTTTGTAGATGATTCTTTGAAATGATATGATTAAAATTTTCAATCATTGCAGAATCTCTTGAAATTTTGTTGTTAGAATCATCAAAGTTTGTATCAATACCCAAAACAACGATTTTAGATGAATCATTTAATGTTTTATTGTAATCATACAAGTTGTTCCATTTTTTTAGTAACTCTTGACTTGATTGTTGAGGAATTCTTTTTTTAATAGCTAAAACAACTTCTTTTAATAATTTTTCATTTTTAACATCGGAGCTTAGAAATGTGTTTAATTTTTTAGAATTTAAACTGTCCATTTCGGCAATGTAATAGTTGAATCCAAGATTCTTATTCAAATATTTAAACATAAATTCATCTAATTTTTGATTGTCAGCAAAACCATGAATTTCACCTAATAGAATAACATTTGAAGTGTTGAAGTTATTATCAAAAATCTGAGAATCAAAGTTGCTGTCAATTGTTGTTTTATTATTTTTTAGATAGCCAATATTTGTTTCATTTTTAGAAGCTAAGAAAATTTTATTACTAATAAATAAATACAAAAAAATAAGTGTAATTATTGAAATTAGAGCAATAAAGAAGATTTTTAGGATTTTGATAAGTGTTTTCATGTTGTTAATTTTTATCAAAACTATAGTTAGCAAAAGACTTGTATAAATATATGTTTACGAATTGTTGATTTTTTAGGATGAATTGAGAAAATCATTTACTGAAAATTTTTTCTATTTTTATAAAATGAAGTTTCTAATTCTTTTCTTACTTTCTGTGATGAGTTTTGCTCAAAAGTTGGATACGATTAATCTCAATCAAGTTGAGGTAGTGAATTATTCCAATTACAAACAATTTCGTCCAAAGTTTAAACAAGTGGTTCGATTAACGGATAACACAAGTTTCGGACTTAAAATATTTTCGAATTTATTACTTCCAAATGAGAAAGAAATTGAAATTGTCGCAATTGAAATTTTGTTTGAATCAAAAGTGAAAAAGAAAAATTATTGCAACGAATATTATTATTTCAAACCAATGATTCTAAAATCGATTGAGGATAAACAAAGTTTGATTGAAGAAAAATGGTTTGAAGTGGATAAAGATTATCAAGGAAAATATATTTTTCCGATTCATTTAAAACTTAAACCTTCCGAAGCCAAAAACTATTTTATTGGTTTAGAAACTTCTTACGAAAATCCTTTTTGTCCCGAAGGAAATGGCTATTTTGATTTGATTGTAACAAAAAAATCAGTCGAATATTACAATGAAATTAATGGTGAAATGATTAAACAAGATATTTTGAAAAATCATTCACTTAACTACAAAATCTATTACAAATAGATTTATTTCCACAATAATTTCAATTCAACTTTATATTTCCCAGCGTATGGTTTTGGGGTTGTTGGTTTCTCCGAAATCGAGAATTGATACACGCCACGCGCAGGTAATTCGAAAATGGTTTCTTTGCCAAAAGGACCACCTTTTATAGAATCCGCAGGTCCTTTGATGTGATTAATTCTAATATTCGCTGTAGAATCTTGTGCAGAAATTTTGATCCAAACTTTCTTTGCAGAATCTGCATTAAACGTAAACGTATTGGTTTGTCCCGCTATTTTAGTCGGTTCCGCTTTTGCTTTTGCATAACTTACTTCAAGATTCTCTGTAGTGTTATTAGCGCTTAAAGGAACAATTTTATCTGTATTAGATATAACTTTTTGCTGAGGTTTTATCACAACTTTTTTCTGAGGAGAAGCTGTTTTTACCACTTCTTCTTTCATTACATCTTCTGTTGTTGGTTTATCTTTTTTTACCAAATCCTTGTACGCAGAATCAACTCCAATCTTGCTTGGATAAATGGTTGGTGTAGATTTGTCTTCACAACTATAAAGCGTAATCAATGTAATAAAAGCGATAAAAGTCCATTTCATAACAGAAAAATTCTGTTGTAAAAGTAACTATTTTAACTGCAATTTCAAGGTATATTTTCCTTCAAATGGATCGCCTTGCATCAAACTTTCGCCAATTCGAATTTGATACAAACCTTTTTCGTTTAAATCGTAATTGATTTCTTGTCCAAAAGGACCATCTTTTTCATTATTTGGAGAGATAAGTTGATTAATTCTAATGTTTCCTAGTTTATCTTGAGGAATTATTTGAATAAAAACAGATGAAGAAGAATCATTTCTAAAACTAAATGTTTGTTCTTCTTTTGCTACTTTTTCAATTTCAAATTTACCTTTTCCTTGTATTAATTTCAATTCAGAATTATTCATAATCTTTGGAGAAGCAAAAGCAATTTCCTGAATAGAAGAATCTTTTTTAATTTCTTTTTGTACAGAACCTCCAATTATAAGTGATTTATTTCTTGTAATACAATAAATAAGAATAGCACCAATAGCTATTGTGAGTATTATAATAGGATTATATTTTTTCATTGTTGTAAATTTGTATTTAATTAATTACAAATTCTGAACCAAAATATGTTGTTCTACGAAAGTATTGGAGTTGGGAAACCTATAGTTTTCTTACATGGTTTTTTGGAAAATCATAAAATATGGAATCGTTTACAGAATGATTTATTTCATCACAATCAAATTATTACAATTGATTTACCTGGACATGGAAATTCTGAAAATTTTCAAGAGGTGAATACGATGGAAGAAATGGCAGAAAAAGTGATTGAAGTTCTGGATGAATTAAATCTTGAAAAAGTAGCTTTTGTAGGACATTCGATGGGAGGATATGTGACGTGTGCGTTGGCTGATCTTTTTCCTGAACGAGTAGAAAATATTGTTTTGATTAACTCCTCGACTTTACCAGATGATGAAGCGAAGAAAAATCAACGTTTGAAAGCGTGTGAAACTGCTCGTAAAAATTTCAATGCGTTGGTGAGTTTTAGTATGCCTACTTTATTTGCAGCGCATCATCGAGATCAATTCAAAGATGAGTTGAAATTTGTAAAAGAAATTGCTTTAAAAACTCCAATTGAAGGTGTTTGTGCAGCTTTGAAAGGAATGCGACAGCGTCCAGATCGTTCGTCGATTTTGTATGATTTCAAAGGTGGAATTTATATTATTGTTGGAATGAATGATGAAACAGTTAATCCTGAATTATTTTTAATCTTAATTCCAAATTTACCTAATATTCATTTGTACAAATTTGATGGCGGACACATGGCTTTTATAGAAAATTATGATGAGGTTTTATCGATTTTGAAATCAATTTAGCGCTTACGTTGGAAAAATTCTTTCATCAATTGACCGCATTTCTCTTCCATAATTCCCGAAACAATTTCAGTTTTTGGATGTAATTCGCCAATTTTTGCTTTAAAACCGCGTTTTTCATCCGAAGCACCATAAACCACTTTCGAGATTTGGCTCCAATACAATGCTCCGCCGCACATCACACAAGGTTCTAAGGTTACATACAATGTGCAATCTTGTAAGTACTTTCCACCTAAATAATTTGCTGCAGACGTAATGGCTTGCATTTCTGCGTGCGCTGTAACATCAGTCAATGTTTCCGTTAGATTATGTGCTTTCGCGATAATTTTGTTGTTGCAAACAATCACAGCTCCAACTGGAATTTCGTCTCGCTCGAAAGCTGTAACCGCTTCGTTAAAGGCGATTCGCATAAAATATTCGTCTGTAAAAAGATTTTCCATTTCTATAAAATTTAAGGCAAAAATAATCATTTCCAAATTGGATATTCGATACATTTGTACAAATTGATGCCTCTTTTATGAATCAATCAAAATATATCATTGCAGCCATTATAACCTACTTTATGTGGGGATTTTTTAGTTTCGGATTGAAACCGATCGCCGGTTATCCACCTTTGGATATTCTATTTTTCAGATTGTATGTTTCCGTTTTCTTTTTAGTGGTCATTAATGTTGGATTTCGACGTAATAAGATGAAAGCTGATTATGATTTATTCAAATCATTTGATAAAAAGAAACAGAAAAAATTAGTAAGTTTAATTGTTGGCGGATCATTGATTTTGATGACGAATTGGTTGATGTTTATTATCGTGATGAATCATATTAGCGTACAAGCAGCATCGCTTTCGTACTTGGTTTGCCCGATTATTACTACCGTTTTGGCTTTCATTATTCTGAAAGAACATTTGACCAAAATAAAATGGATTGCAGTTGGTATTAGTCTTTTAGCATGTTTGGTTATTTCTATAGGTCATCTTATAGACTTGGTTTATAGTTTGATTGTAGCTTGTACATTTGCACTCTATATCATTATTCAGAGAAGTTTGAATGTTTTTGATAGTTTCAATTTGTTGATGACACAATTATTAATTGTAGCCATTCTGATGTTACCATTGGTTTTCATCTTTTCAGGACCAATTCCGACCGAAACAATTTTCTATCAATGTATCATGATGATTGTGATTTTGTTCACTATCATTCCAATGTTCTTAAACAATTTTGCTTTAAAAGGAATTGACTCTTCAACTGTTGGAATTTTAATTTATTTGAATCCAATTATGAATTTTGTTTTAGCAATTTTCTATTACAAAGAAGCCGTTTCTCTAATGCAAATGATCGGTTATAGTTTGATTTTACTCGCGATTGTAGGGTTTAATTCACAAACAATTTTCAAAATGAAAAACATAAAAAAATCTGAAGTTTAAACTTCAGATATTTTTATGTTGATTTTTCAGGAAATATTATTTGATGTAAACAGAATTTGGTGAAACTCCAGTTGTAATTGCTGGATTTTTAAGACCTCCTTGTGCATTCTGAATTAATAATCGTCCATTAGAATTGTAATCTTTTGCGTCTAAAACATAAAAAGTATCACCTTTTACATAGAAACCATATACACTATCAGCACCTGTTATGTAATCTGCTTTTGTAGGCAAAGCTGTTGCATTTGTAGCCATAGAATAAACAGAATTATTAACGATGTAATACAATTTACTATTCTCCGCAACTAAGAAATTAGGATGTTGTCCATCAGGAAAATTCATTTCTAATTTATCTTCTGAAGTTAAATTATAACGAACCAATTTTCCTTTTGTAGTAGTTCCCCAATTAACACCTTGAGAAAGCACAAATAAATTTCCGTTTTGAATTGTTAAATCTGTCGGAACATCACCAACATTTATACTTTTTTTATCATTTGTTTTAAGGTCAATAATTGTAACTGTTTTACCTGTTCCCCAGCCACCTTTTTGTGCAACATAAAGTTTGTTATTGTCAAGAATCATTTTTTCTGGACCTTCATCTACTTTATATTTTTCTACAAATGTTAAATCACTGATTTTGTATTTTGCAATAAAATCATCTGTCGTTACATTAGGATCTCCCCAGTTTGAGATATACAAAAATTGATCATCAGAAACGATATAACGAGGGTTGCTCATATTATCTGATGATGGAATTGTACTAATTTTTTTGAAAGTTGTGTTGTCTACAACTTCTACTTTATTAGAAACATTAAGAACAATATAAGCTTTGTTTCCTTTGAAATACATGCTTTGTCCTACAGAACCCAATTGTGCACCAGCGTTCGCAGTCTTGAAAATTTCTTGAACAGGATTTTTATCTCCCACTACAGTACTTGGATCATAATACGTAATATCAGCATTTCCTGCTTGAAATTTTCCTTCATTCAAAATAAAAATTCCTTTTGAATAGTTTCCATTTTCTGGATCATTTTTTACACTATCATCATCATTAGAACATGATTGTAAAAAAATTCCTGCTAAAGCTATAAGCGCAATAGATTTAAATTTAGTCATAGTTTTAAAATTTTATTTGTAATTGTATATTATAATTTGTGCCAGGTTGCCAACGATTTTCTTGCGTTTGATATTCTTGGTTAAACACATTATTCACTCTCATAGAAATGCTATAAAGTGGTGAAATTGTATAATTTAAACCAAAATTCATTAGCCAAAATCCATCAAGTGTTCTTTCTTCTTGCGAATCGGTAAAAACTTTACTTGTATAAATGTTTTGTACAAAAGCAGATAAACGTTTGTAAGTGTATTGTGCGCTCGCCGTCCATTTATGATTTGGGGAATACATCAGTTCCTTATTTTTAAATTTATCTTTTGTTTTGGTGTATGCATAAGTTGTATTGAAACTAAATGCATTCCATTTGTAGTTTCCAATCATTTCAAAACCATAGGTTTCAGCTTTGTTGATGTTCACAGGAACCCAATAAGAACTGTTTTGCGAACTCGGAATCCATTGAATCATATCACTCAACTTATTATAAAAAATATTGGTTTGAATGTTTAAATTTTTGTTGATAAAATCATTTCCAAGTTCAAATTGATAAGCTGATTCTGATTTCAAGTCCGGATTTCCACCAGTTTTCCAAAATAAATCATTGTACGTTGGATTTCTGAAATTTTTCGAAACATTTCCTCTTAATTGATACGAATGAATCGGACGATAATTAAAACCCAATGAATAAATAAATGGATTTTGGTACGTATCAGAAAAATCTTGACGAATACTCGCTTCGTATTCCAAAACATCTGATAATTTATGCTTCGCGATTAAGGCAAAATTGATTGAGTTTTGATCGCTTTTAGTCAAATTATTTCCACTTCCTTGATTATAATTAGCTTCAGATAAAAGCGAAAGCTCGAAATTATTGGTCAATTGATGATTCAGATAATATTTTAAAATATAGTTATCAACCTGTAAATCGTCCGAATAAGATTTGTGAATATTGTTGAAATAACTGCTTTCTTCTCGTATATAAGCTAATTTTAACTGCGATTGCCACTTTTCATTTGGATTGAAATTCCATTCTGTCATCAAACGGTAATCCTGATTTTCGTATCCAGAAGGCGTTGAACCAATGTCAACCAAAGGAAATTCGCGCTTTCCAAAATTGAACATCGAATAAAGTTTCAATTCATTTTTAGGATCGATTTTATAACCAAAATTTCCATTAATTGTATTGAAATAATATTTTCCATTCAAATTCTTCTTCATGTGATTCGGAATTTTGTAATCATTATCAGATTGATTTCGTTCGTAATCGATTGAAGAACTAAATTTTTCTGTACTATATTTCAACTGATATTTTCCCGACCACGTATCGTAACTTCCGTATCCTAAATTTATTTTTTGCTGTAAACCTTTGTCATACTCAAATTTATTCAACAAATGAATTGTACCGCCGATAGAACCTGTTCCATACGCAATACTTCCGCCTCCTGGTTTCACTAAAATTCCGTCAAACGAATTACTTGCAAATAAATTAAAATCCGTTTGTCCTGTTGTTTGCGAATTGAAATTTATTCCGTTCCAAATTACCGCTGTATGCGAAGCTAAAGTTCCACGAAACGAAGGCGAAGAAACCATTCCTCGTCCATTTTCTTTAAAATAAATTGGCGTTTGCGCTTGTAAAACTTGCGTCAGTTGATTAGGATTTTGCTCTAAAATACTATCATTAAGTTTGATAATACTTTGAGATTTGTAATGATTTTTAAGAAAAGCATCGTTCAAAATCAAAGGTTTCAAATTGATGGTATCCGTCTGTGCAAAAGCAATTCCAGCGATAAGATTAAAACAAAGAAAAAGTTTTTTCATATTAAAATCTGTTTTTCCTCCGAAAACATTTTCTATTAATTTGTTAGCAATGGCAGGTTTCCTGACTTATTCTTTTACAAAAAGTATGTTAGAATTTACAGTTGCGGGGACAGTTTTGGAATTGAACCAAATTCCCTTTTAACTCACTCGTTGAGCACCATTTTATGCAAATGTAAAGAAAAGCAATTGATTTTATAAAAAGTAGATTGTTAAATCGTTAACCTTAAATTAAGATCAGATTTATTTTATTTGTACAGTATTCAAAATCATTATATCTAGTGATTTTTAAGAATGATGGACAAATTAAATTTGTAACCAACAAAAACAATTATTATTTAAACTTTAAAAACGATGGAAAACAATCAGCCGTACAAATCAGAGAAAAAAATCATTGCTGGAATTTTAGGAATTTTAGTAGGATATTTAGGAATTCATAAATTCTATTTAGGATATACAAAAGAAGGAGTTATTCAAATTATTGCCACTTTTGTAACATTTGGATTTGCTGGACTTATTGGATTTATTGAAGGGATTATTTATTTGACTAAATCTGACGAAGAGTTTGATAAAACATATGTAGAAGGTCACAAAGGCTGGTTCTAAAATAGAGATTACATTCTTTTTTAAATATTTTTCGATCCCAAAATAACTTTAGATTATTTTGGGATTTTTTTATTGAATGAATTCGTTTTAAATAATTCGCAAGTTTTTTATTACATTTGCTTTAGGAAAAAATATAATAAAGAACGAAATCGCATAAAATGGCTATAAAAACATTTAGAGAAGTAATCGCAGAGGCAATGAGTGAAGAAATGCGTCGCGATGAATCTATATTTTTAATTGGAGAAGAAGTAGCAGAATACAACGGAGCGTACAAAGCTTCGAAAGGAATGTTAGACGAATTTGGAGCAGAACGTGTAATTGATGCGCCAATCGCAGAGGCTGGTTTTTCTGGAATCGCAATTGGATCTACAATGACGGGATGTCGTCCAATCGTAGAATATATGACATTCAACTTCTCATTAGTGTCTATTGACCAAATTATCAATAACGCTGCAAAAATTTATCAAATGTCAGGAGGACAATTCAACTGTCCAATTGTATTTAGAGGACCTACTGCTTCTGCAGGACAATTAGGTGCAACACACTCACAAGCTTTTGAGAATTGGTATGCAAATGTACCAGGTCTTAAAGTAATTGTTCCTTCAAACCCTTATGATGCAAAAGGTTTATTAAAATCTGCAATTCGTGATAACGATCCAGTAATTTTCATGGAATCTGAACAGATGTATGGAGATAAAATGGAAATGCCAGATGAAGAATACACAATCGAAATTGGTAAAGCAGAAATCAAACGTGAAGGTACAGATGTAACGTTAGTTTCTTTCGGGAAAATTATTAAGCAAGCTTACATTGCTGCTGATGAATTAGCAAAAGAAGGAATTTCTGTAGAAGTAATTGACTTACGTACAGTTCGTCCATTAGATTATGATACAATTTTCAAATCTGTTAAGAAAACAAATCGTTTGGTAGTTTTAGAAGAAGCTTGGCCTTTCGCTTCAGTTGCTTCAGAAATTACATATATGGTTCAACAAAAAGCATTTGATTATTTAGATGCACCAATCAAACGTATCACAACAAAAGATACATCAGCACCTTATGCTCCAAACTTGTATGAGACTTGGATTCCTAATGCAAAAGATGTAGTTGAAGCTGTAAAAGCTGTGATGTATAAATAATTAAGATTTATAAACTATATTTGTAAAGTCTAGCATACATTTTGCTAGACTTTATTTTTTTAACCAAATCTTATTGATGAAAAGTTATATAACAGCTTTTTTTATAGTTGTTCTAGCGTCTGTTCACGCGCAAGTAAAAATCCAAGGAAAGGTCATCGATTCTGAAACTCAGAAGCCTATTCCTTACGCAGATATTCGTTTACCAGAACTTAAAGTAAGTGCAACATCAAACTCTGATGGTACTTTTTATATCGAATCTAGTTCGAATACAAATAAAATTGTCGTATCAAAAAATGGATACGAAACTTCTGATTATGTAATCGAAAATAAAATCGATTATAATTTTATTGCTCAATTATTTTTAGCAGAAGACAATACTTCAGAAGAAGATGACGGAACGGTAGATTTACAAACTGCGGTTGTTTCGGCAAAGAAAAAACGTCTTAAAAAGAAAGAAAATCCAGCGTATGCTATTTTACGTGAAGTATGGAAGCGTAAAAAGAAAAATGGACTAAAATTAGCGCCACATTACCAATATGATGAATACGAAAAGTTGCAATTTGATATTAGTAATATCGATTCAACTTTTATGAAACGTAAGATTTTTAAAGGAATGGAGTTTGTTTTCGAGAAAGTAGATACTTCTTCTATCAACGGAAAAACATATTTACCTGCCTTCTTGAATGAGTCGATTTACAATGTTGCGGGAATTAATAAACCTTCAACAAAGGAGCGTCGAGAATTAATTGCGAATAAAACATCAGGTTTCGAGAAAAATGAAGTGGTAGCTTCTACGGTAAAAAATCTTTTCCGTGATATTGATATTTATGATAATCGTGTCAATATTTTGGACATCAAATTTGTGAGTCCAATTGCAACAGATGGTTTCGCAGTTTATGATTACGAATTGAAAGATACAGTTGATGTAGATGGAATAGAATCTTATCGAATCAAATATTATCCGCGTCGCGAAGGCGAATTGACATTCAAAGGAGAATTATATATTTCGAAAGATGCTTATGCAGTGAAAGAGGTTGTGATGGAAACAACGAAAGAAATGAACGTGAATTTTGTGCGTAATATTTTCATGAATCTAGAATATGATATTCCAAACGATTCTATTTTTTATCCAAAGAAAGAATATGCGATGTTGGATATGTCGTTGTTGAGTAAAAAAGAAAGTGCGAAAGGAATTTTTGCGCATAAAACGGTGAATTATTACAATTACGATTTCGAGACAACACATCCCGAAGCTTTTTATTACGAGAAATTAGATCCAGCAAAAGCTGCGCTTAACGAAAAAGATAATCAGTTTTGGGCAGAAAATCGTCCTGAAGCTTTAACGAAAGATCAAGAAGGTATTTACGAAACATTAGAGCAATTAAATAAAGTACCAAAATTCAATAATATTGTGAAAGCAATCGAGATTTTTGGTTCTGGATATTACAATGTCGGAAATGCAATTGATATCGGGAATTTATACTCATCTTTTGGATACAACCAAATCGAAGGATTCCGTTTGAGAGCTGGAGCTCGTACATATTTTTCGCAAAATGATATGTGGCGTGCGCAAGGTTTCTTGGCATATGGTTTTCGAGATGATAAATTCAAATATGGAGCAGATTTTCGTTACATGTTCAATAAATATAATCGTTTTCAAGTCGGTATCGGAACAAAACGTGATGTAGAACAATTGGCTGCAACATTAACAGCTTCTGATGGAATTATGACGCGTAGTTTTGCTTCGTCATCAATCATCAATCAAGGAGATAATACATTTTTGAGTAATAATAATTTGACAAACGTGTATGCGTCGATCGAACCTTGGAAAAATGTAACGTTTCGTGTTGATGGAAATTATCAATTAATTAAACCAGCTGATGCAGAGCATTTTTCGATTGGATATGAAAAAAACGGTCAGATTAAAGAAACTTTAACAAATTCAAGTGTAAGTGTTTCGGTAATTGCTCGTCCAGGTGCAAAATATTCTCAATATGGAATTGATCGTTACGAAATGACAACACTTGCTCCAACGTTGATGTTGCGTTATACAAAAGGATTGAAAGGTGTAATTAATTCAGATTTTGAATATGATAAATTACAATTTTTATATACACAACCAATTTTGATTGGATCTTTTGGTAAATCATTGGTAACTGTAGAAGCAGGAAAAACATTTCAAGGTGTTCCTTTATCATTAATGAGTGCGTTACCTGGAAATGAGAGTTACGGACAAGTTTATGGTACATTTTCACAATTAGATTATTATGAATTTGTAACAGACGAATATGTAACGATGAACTGGGAACATCATTTTAACGGTTGGATTTTGAACAAAGTTCCGTTAATCAAAAAATTAAAATTAAGAGAAGTTGGATTCTTGAGAGCGGCTTACGGAGACATTTCTGAGAAAAGTAAAGCTATTAATCGTTCGACAATAGAATATTTTGCACCAAATCAACAAATCTACTACGAATACGGGTTTGGGATCGAAAACATTGGTTTTGGAAACATTAGACCAATACGTGTTGATTTTAATTGGCGCGGAAATTATAATAATTTGCCAGATGTTCGTAAATTTGGCATCACAATCGGTTTAGATTGGAATTTTTAGAAAATACATAATAAAAAAAAGAATATTACAATGACTTTTGATGCAATCATTGAAATCCCAAGAGGATCTCGCAATAAATATGAAATGGATCACGAAACAGGAAGAATCCGTTTTGATCGTGTTTTATACTCTCCAATGTTCTACCCAGCTGATTACGGTTTCGTAGAAAATACATTAGGATTAGACGGAGATCCAATTGACGTATTAGTTTTCTTAACAGAACCTACTGTTCCTGGATGTGTAATCGAAGTAAAAACAATCGGTGTTCTTAAAATGTCTGATGACAAAGGACAAGATGAAAAATTAATTTGTGTACCAGTTGCTGATCCAACATGGAACCAATTAGAAAACATCACTGATATGAATCCTCATACATTGAAAGAAGTTGAGCACTTTTTCAGAGTTTATAAAGACTTAGAAAATAAAACAACAACAATTGAAGGGTACGGTGATAAAGCAGAAGCAGAAAAATTATTGCAAGATGCAAGAGAGCGTTTCGTACCAGCTCATTAAGAAATAATTTATAATTTCATATAAATAGTCCTCATTTTTTGAGGACTATTTTTTTTGATTAAATTTTCCTCCCATTCTATCAACTATTTCCAAAAACATTTTTAAGTTTATAGAAATACTCACACATGAAATCGAAATTTTTATTAACACTAGTTTTAATCTCTACAACCATGAGTTTATCTGCTCAAACTAATCAACAAGTTTTAGACTTGATTAACAAAGAAGTACAACAAAATTCTGAAGCTTATCAACAATTAAAAAAAGTAACCGAAACAATTGGACATCGCGCTACAGGAACAGAAAATGGACGAATAGCAGAAGAATATGCAGCCAATTTGTTGCGTTCGTATGGTTATGATGTGTCTTTTCAAGAGTTTACATTTAGCGGATGGAATCGTAAAAGTTTAGATTTAAAAATCAATAATCAACCTATAAAATCCGTTGCTTTGGCGCATTCGCCAGCAAATGTTAGTCTTTCGGGAGAATTGATTGATTTGGGAAATGGACTTGAAGAAGATTATAAAAAGATTGGTGATAAAGTAAAAGGAAAGATTGTTTTTGCTGCGCTTGGTTTGTTGGATGGAACACCAAAAGAAATCGAAAATCTACATCGTTCAGAAAAAACAGCTTTAGCAGAGAAGTACGGAGCGAAAGGAATTATCTTGTTTAATCGTCCTGCTGGAGGAATTCTATTAACAGGAACGGCCTCTGTGACGGGAGAAATTATTAAAATTCCTGCGATTAATATCAGTTTAGAAGATGGATTGAAAATCAAAGAAAATCTATCAAAAGGAAAAGAAATTGCTAAAATCGAAATGAAAAATGATGTTGGACAAATGAAAGGTCGCAACATTATAGCAAAGATAATCGGTTCTAAATTTCCAAATGAGAAAATAGTTCTTGGAGGGCATTTAGATAGTTGGGATTTAGCTACAGGTGCGATTGATAATGGCGTTGGAAGTTTTTCTGTGATGGATATTGCACGAACGTATAAAAAGTTGAATCTTCAAAATGATCGAACAATAGAATTTGTTTTATTTATGGGCGAAGAAGTTGGTTTGATAGGTTCTAAATATTATGTCAATCAAGCGTTGAAAGATGGTTCTATCAATCAAATCAAAACAATGTCGAATATGGATATGACAACAAATCCAAAGTCGTATTATTCGACAATGGAAAGTAATTTGCCTATTTTAACTGATTATGCGAATGATGTTCAAAAAGTGATTCCAGATTTTAAATTGAAAACATTTGCGAGTGTAGATTTACATTCAGATCATCAACCGTTTATGTTGCAAGGCGTGCCTATTATTGGGCTTTCGGATAGTCAATTTACAAAAGGAGCGTTAAATTGTTACCACGCGAATTGCGATACATTTGATTATGTAGAAGAAATTGGTTTGAAAAATAATGTGATTTTGGAAACCTATTTGTTGTATCGTTTGAGTAATTTGAAAGAAATTCCTTCAAAACGTTGGAACGAGCAAGAAGTAAAAGAAGCCTTAATCAAAGGAAATTTAGAAACTCCACTTCGTATTTCGGGCGATTGGAGATGGTAATATCAAAAAAATCCTTCAGATTATCTGAAGGATTTTTTATTTATTTCTTTTTCAATTTTACAGTGAAATGTCTTAAAATTTCAGATTCCCACGAAATTTCATAACCTGAATTAATCTCGTTTCGTCGATCAAAAATATTTTTCAAAGCTACTGCAATATAATCCATATGACTTTGAAAATAAGTTCTTCTAGGAATTGCTAAACGCAATAATTCTAATTTTGGATAACGATTTTCTCTCGTTTCAGGATCACGATCTGCCAAAATAGTTCCGATTTCTACACCACGAATTCCAGCTTCTTTGTACAATTCGATTCCCAATGTTTGCGCAGGAAATTCTTCACGTGTTACATTTGGTAAAAACTTTACAGCATCAACAAAGATGGCATGTCCACCAATTGGTTGCTGAATTGGAATTCCAAATTCAATTAATTTATTCCCTAAATATTCAATTTGTTTGATGCGCGATTGTAAATAAGAATATTCTGTCGATTCTTGTAAACCTTGTGCTAAAGCTGCTAAATCACGTCCAGCTAAACCGCCATAACTTAAATATCCTTCGTAAATAATTCCGAAATTTCCACAAATTTTATATAGCTCTTCGTTATTCAGTGCAATAAATCCACCAATATTTACCAAACCATCTTTTTTCGCAGACATTGTCATTCCATCACCGTAAGAAAACATTTCTAAAACAATTTCTTTAATCGTTTTCGTTTTGAATTCTTCTTCTCTTTCTTTGATGAAATAAGCATTTTCCGCAAAACGAGCGCCATCAAAAAAGACTGGAATTCCATATTGATTAGACAATTCACGAACTTGACGAATATTTTCGATTGATACAGGTTGACCACCAGAAGAATTGCACGTAACAGTGATTAATGTAAATGGAATTTGTTCTTTTCCGTATTCTTTGTAGACATTTTCTAACTTTTGTAAATCGATATTTCCTTTGAAAGGATGAATCAATTCGCTGTCAAAAGCCTCATCAATAGTACAATCAATCGCGTGCGCTTTTCTAAATTCGATGTGACCTTTTGTTGTATCGAAATGCGAGTTCCCAGGAACAACATGACCTTCTTTTACAAGAGCTGAAAATAATACATTTTCCGCTGCACGACCTTGATGCGTAGGTAAAAGAAACTCAAATCCAGTAATGGTATTAATGGTTTCTTTCAGTTTTAAGAAAGATTGAGAACCAGCATAGCTTTCGTCTCCAGTCATCATTGCAGACCACTGTTTGTCGGACATTGCTCCAGTTCCAGAATCAGTTAATAAATCAATAAATACTTTGTGGCTTTCTAGGTTGAATAGGTTGTAATCTTTTTCTTCGATCCACTTTTCGCGTTCTTCTCGAGTAGATTGATAAATTTCTTCGACCATTTTTATGCGAAATGGTTCGGCAAAAGGTAATTCCATTTTTCTTGTGTTTAATGTAAAACTAAGAAACCTTTAGAATATTATCAATTATTAATTGAAAATCATAAAAAAATCCTCTATCAAAAAGATAAAGGATTAAAAATTTTCTATAGCTCGTGTTAGTCAATAACAGGAACTGGTCGTTTGTTTTCGTTAATTGCAACTAATGTAAACGTTCCAGAAATCGCTTTATCACGTCCGTCACGATACATACTTTCGATAAAAACATCAATTTGTACATCCAAACTTGAGCGTCCTACACGTACTACTTTTCCTACCATTTCTACGATAGTTCCTGCAGGAATTGAGTGTTTAAAATCAATTTTGTCACTACTTACTGTAACAATAGGTTTGCGACAAAAACGAGTTGCTGTCATAAAAGCAATTTCATCCATCAAATACATTACTGATCCTCCAAACATTGTGTTGTGGTGGTTTGTATCTCCAGGAAAAACAGCTTTGAAAATGCGAGTTTCAGAATTGATGATACGTTGTTCAATCAACTCTTCTCTTGGTGTTTTTTCCACTTCCATTATCATATATTTACACGTTACTTTTCTTAATTAATTTTTGAGTTGATAATGTTTTTTTGTGGTGGTTTGATGATTTCATAGAACATAATTTTTACTTTTTTCGCGAAAGTTTTTGGTTAATTATTAACTCAATTTAGTGGCATTCTGACTTGTCAAAAATATTGATTTACAGTTGCGCGACAGTTCGTGATTTGCACACGATTCCCCATTAAGTTGAGCACGAATTTGATGCAAATATAAATTAGAAAAATGAAAATTTGCAGATTTATTGTACCGAATTCGTTGGTTTGGAATAATTCGTGTAAATTCATTTTTCCGAATTTTTAATGAAGTAAGAAATAAGAATGAAAATAAAACCAATCAAAGATTTAGTTCATAATCTATCAGAATGGAATGAATTAGTTTCTCAAACCAAAGATTTAACCGATAAAGTAGTTCAAGATGTTAATTTTTTGCGTCAAGAAATCAATTGGGAAGAGTATAATTTATGTAATACATCTTTTTTGGGTTGTAAGTTTAAACAACATGAAGCAATCTATTTAATCGAAAAAGGAGCATTCGTTTATCCAAAATTTGAATCAGTTCCCTATAATCCATATCGTGGAAAATTGTATACTTGGCAAGAGTTGATGGAAGGTTATGATCCGGATAATGACCAAAGTATAGATCTTAAAATTTATAAACACTTCAAAAAACATAAATATAATCCGTCTGTTTCAGAAGCTTTAGCGCAACGTTTACACGATTTGTCTATTGATGATGGTTTGCGTCGAATTTTGGAATATGATGATAATGGAATGACGAAGAAAAAAGTGGTTGGCTTTATGGGCGGACATTCTACTGCGCGAAATTCGGAGTTTTATAATGAAACCGCAAAAGCGGCGAAATTGGCTACTGAGAAAGGTTATTTTGTTGTTTCTGGTGGAGGTCCTGGAATTATGGAAGCCGCTAATTTAGGAGCTTATATGGCAAATTATTCGGATGAAGATTTGATGAATGCGATTAGTATTTTGGCTGATTTAGACTTTATTGATGAAGATAAAACTGAATATTTGGCGAAGAATTTTATGACGAATGCTAAAAAAGTTTTAGAAATCTACCCAAATGGTGCTGAAAGTTTAGCAATTCCAACATGGTTTTATGGTCACGAACCGAGTAATTTATTTGCA
This sequence comes from Empedobacter sp. ULE_I140, assembly GCF_053482575.1. Classification (NCBI taxonomy): domain Bacteria; kingdom Pseudomonadati; phylum Bacteroidota; class Flavobacteriia; order Flavobacteriales; family Weeksellaceae; genus Empedobacter; species Empedobacter sp. ULE_I140. The sequence continues at coordinate 556,408 of NZ_JBQMTX010000001.1, forward strand.
ACGAATATTGCAAAATATTTTTCTAATAGTATTCGAGAAGATATGTTGCTAACAATTAGTTTGTTCGGGCTGGTTTATGCGCCTGGAAGTGCTGGAACAACACAAGAAATTTTTCAGGAAGCAGCGCAAAATCATTATGGAACTTCAGGATATTATAGTCCAATGATTTTTTTGAGTAAGAAAAGATATGTAGAAGATACGGCGATTTATTCAGTTTTGCATCAATTAGCTACAGGAAAACCATATAAGGAGTTACTATTTTTAACAGATAGTGCTGATTTAGCAATCGATTTTATCGAAAATCATCCACCAATTAAAGTTAATTAAAAAATAATTTTAAATATTTAAAATCACGTAAATCACTTTATTATAGTTGTTTATGTTGTTTTTGTTTGTTTTTTGTCAGAATAAAATAAAATAATTTCGAATAATGTTTGGTATTTTAAATAATGAACGTATATTTGCAGTCCAATAACGCGAGATGGAGCAGTAGGTAGCTCGTCGGGCTCATAACCCGAAGGTCACAGGTTCGAGTCCTGTTCTCGCTACTAAATCGCGAGGTGGAGCAGTAGGTAGCTCGTCGGGCTCATAACCCGAAGGTCATCGGTTCGAGTCCGGTCCTCGCTACTACAAAAGAGAGTTTCTAACAAGAAGCTCTCTTTTTTTATGTCTTTAACTGAGAATTAAGATTAGATAAACTATTGATAAATACTACCCTTTCTTCATTATGATAGTAAAATATAGATTATTCTATTCAACTTCAAGAAATTAATTACTTCTTTATAAATAAGCATCAAAAAATAGTGTACAAATAGGTGTACATAAATAATAATTAGGTGTACAGTCCCAAATTTTGGGCACAAAATATATTTAATGTATAGATTTTTACTCAAAAAATCTGGTGTACAATTAGGTGTACATTTAATATATTCTGGTGTACATATTAAAACTATGTAGTGATATGAATAACAATAAATTAGTAGTGCTATTCTACATACAAAAAAATAGAACAAACAGCAAAGGATTATGTCCTTTAAGAGTTAGGATAACCTATTCTTCTCAAAGAAAAGAGTTTTCAAATGGAATCTTTATTAATCCAAAAAAATGGAACTCTAAGCTTCAAAAAATGAAATCCACAGATAAAGATTGTAATTATGTAAACAATCAACTCAGCCTGATTAAATCTAAAATTAATCAGGCTTTTTTGTACCTGCAAATGAATGAGAAGCAATTTGATGTAGAAGATATATACATTCAGTACTCAGGTGACCATACCAGGAGAATAAAATATTTATTAGAAGTGTTTGATATTCACAATCAGAGATTTCTCAAATTGGTAGGCAAAGAATATTCAATGTCTACATACATCAAGTTAAAAGAAGCAAGGAAACATACATATGAGTTTATCAAGTTTAAGTTCAATAAGAATGATATTTTACTTGAATCTATAAAGCTAAATTTTATAGATGATTTTGATTTCTATCTAAAAACAGAAAAGAATCACAAGCAAATTACAATCAATAAAACTATTCAGAGATTAAAGAAAATCATCAAACTTGCTCTTGGTGAAGGTTACTTGTCAAGAGATCCTTTTATACTTTATCATCCAAAAAGAGTTGAAAAGAAGATTGTTTATTTAACAAAGGAAGAATTGACAGAATTAGAAAATTATAAGTTTATCCAAAAAAGAATACAACAAGTAGCTGATATGTTCATCTTCTGCTGTTATACAGGTTTAGCATATAATGAAATGGCAAGTCTTGAGAGTTCTCATATACACAAAGGTTTTGATGGTAATGATTGGATTAAGATGATAAGAAAGAAAACAAAAAGAGAAATATCAATTCCATTATTAGCTAAGCCAAAAGAAATTTTAGCGAAGTACCAGGAGAATGAAAATCTCAATCTATTGCCAATTATCAGTAATCAAAAGTTTAATTCTTATCTAAAAGAAATCTCTGATGTAGTAGGATTTGAAAAGAATCTTACTCATCATGTAGCAAGGAAAACTTTTGCAACTACAATACTATTATACAATGACATACCTATGGAAATAGTATCTGAATTATTGGGTCATAGTAAAATTAGTACTACACAAGAAAGTTATGCTAAAGTAGTTCAATCAAAAGTAAGTGAACATATTAATACATTAGAAATAAAACTGAATGAAAAATGAGTAGCATATACTACTCATTTTTGTTATTTAAACCCAAGGTTCATATTTTATAGTAGGCTCAATACCAATATTTTCTGTCAGAATTTTATGAAGTACACTATAAACATATTCTTTGTTTGGTTCTGTAGTGATAATAGCATCATGTAGAGTGAAAATAGGAATATCAGGTCTATTTTTAGCAATTATTTTACATGCTTTATGTAAAACTAACTCAGCTTCTAAGTTTTGTAATAAGCAAGCTAAAGCATTGTGTTTTTTTGTCTTGATAGTTTTAAAAATTTGATAGACATTTGGAAATTCCTTTTCAAAAATCTGGATTTCTTTAATAAATCTTTTTGCTTGATTTTTACTGAAAAAGGAACTGAAAATAATTGTTTTGGCTTCTTTTCTATAATCTTCATGTTCTTTCATAATACTTTTATTAATAAGAATTTTTCCAAATTCCTCGTAGAGTTTACCTGATTTAATAAACTCAATAAAATTACGAACATCATCTTTACTTGTGTTATTAGATATTAGTTTATTTAATTCATCTAAATTTTTAGATGTATTAAACCTTGGGTTAAATAGGGAAACTTTTTCACTGATATTATTTCTGAGAAATGATTCCTCATTTAACAAAGAATAACTCAAATAAGGTTGTGAATTAACTATATCAATTGCAACAAGGTTTTCATTTTTGAAGGTAATAAATTGTCTTAAATCACCTTTTAATTGGGTTAATGTAGTATGTAACCTTCCAGCGGTATTATCTACTATTTGGTTGAATATTCCTTTATTAAATAACGTTATTACTCTAAGCCTACAATTAAATTTATTCATTACAATTAATTCAACTCCATCTTCAATATCTTTTTGATTATATAATTTTTTGTTTTTTCCAAATTTTTGAATAACACAATCTCTAATCTTTTCAGATAACCTTTCTTTATCTGCTAAATCATATAAATACTGTTCAGCTTTAGCATAGTCAATTTTTAAGTATTTAGGATTAAGCCATTTTGTAATATAATCTATATTAAGTTCATCATTTAGTAGTTTAATCTCATTTTTATCATCCAAATAATAAAACTTATTTATCTTACTAATTAACTTTTGATTGGTAATTAATACTTCTTTAATTTGAGTAACTCCAAAAATATTATGAAAACTGAATCCTCTACTTTTGACACCAGGAATATATTGTTTGTCTTCATGTATTATATTGTGTTTTTTAAGGTAGTCTAAATGCTCTCTGTAATTTCTGATTCTGCATTGTAAAAGCTTTGCATTTAGATTTGTATAAGGGTTACCATATTCATCATTTTTTTGAGTATCGTAATTTTCATACATTAAAGTCAGGAGATATTTGAAGTTATCTACATGATAGTTAAACTCAGGAGGATTTTCTTTTAGTAACTTGTCTAAATCTAAAGATTCTGGAATAAAAGCAACAATGCTTTTAATAATTCTCTTTGCCATAATTATTGTTTTTAATTATGAGGCAAAGAAATTATCGGGAATACCTTACTATATTTTACGTAAGGCTTACACTAAAAGTGTAAGGCTAATTTAAATTGTAAATTAAATCTTGGATTTCTTCTGATAACTTACCTGTATAAGAGCTTTTTGCTTGTCTAATGTTCTTAAGTTTATTACCATTGAAATCTCTAAAAACATAAACAAGAGCATCATTATATTCTTTCTCTTTAATATCGTTAATAAAATTTCCTTTTATTAGTAGATTAATAAATCCTATGAGAGAACCTTTGTTAGTGTCCTTTTTGGTATTTGTTTTATCCAGCCATTTAATACCATATTTTACTTCCTTCTTCATAAATCCATTAATGAAATCCTCTTTAGTTCCTTCAATGAGTTTAAGATTTAAGAGTCCATCATATAATTTTTCAATAATTAATTGTGTTGCTTCTTCATTTTCTTTAAAGTAATCCCATTCAAATGAAGATATTTTACCGTCTTTGTTATTATTATATAGCTGTTGTGGATTCAGTTTGATTTCTAAATCTTCTTTCAAGACCATTAGAGTATTAGATAAAAAAGGTTGATTAGCATAAAAATTATCAGCCTTTATAATTAGAGAAGTCAGAGAAGATATATGCATTTGTAGAAATTTAGTTGAATCTATATTTTCTATAGCCATCTTCAAAAGGATTTTATCAAACTTATTTTTAGTAATTCTAATATTATCAACTATTAAGTTTTTAAACATATAGAAATAGCTTAGATCTGTTTGTTCATCTTCTATGATAATTCCCTTGTCGTAGTCAAATTTACTATTCTCAAATTTTAAGTTACCTCTTTCCTCAAGGTACTTGTCCATATAATCATTCTTCATTTGGTCATATTTATTTGACTCAAGAAGAACTTCAAAAAACAATAAAGGAGATTTTAATATTTCCATAGTTAAGACTAAAACTTAAAAAAAATTCATTTCAAAATTAACCAATTAATATTTACAATTATGCAATTAAGAAAATCAGAAAGAAAAAAAGCCAAGATAAAAATGGCTTTACAAGGTTCAAGTGGAAGTGGAAAGACTTATTCAAGCTTACTACTTGCACAAGGTATCACGAATAAAGATTTCAGTAAAATAGCTATTATAGATACTGAAAATGGAAGTGCAGATTTGTATGCACACTTAGGAGATTACAATGTTCTTGCTCTTCAACCTCCTTATACACCTGAAAAATATATAGAAGCTATTGAATTATGCGAAAAAGAAGGTATGGAGGTAATTATAATTGATAGTATTTCTCATGCTTGGGATGAATTATTAGACTTTCATTCAAAGTTAGCAGGTAATAGCTTTACAAATTGGGCAAAAGTAACTCCAAGACAGAAGGCTTTTACAGATAAAATACTTCAATGCAAAGCTCATGTAATAGCAACAATGAGAACCAAACAAGATTATGTATTAAATCAGAAAGATGGAAAATATGTTCCTGAGAAAGTAGGATTGAAAGCAGTACAAAGAGATGGACTTGATTATGAATTTACTTTAGTATTTGACATAGACATCAAACATTTTGCAGTATCAAGCAAAGATAGAACAGGTTTATTTATGGGTAGACCTGAGTTTATTATTAATTCTGGTACAGGTAGAAGGATTTTAGAATGGTGTAATAGTGGAGTAAATGATGAAGTAATTTTAGAAAATGATGTGTTAGGTAAAATCTCTACATGTCAGACTATTAATGAGCTATCTAAGCTGTATCAACAATATCCCCAGTTTCAACAGAATCTAAATTCATCTTTTACAACAAGAAAGAATGAGTTATCACTTTTAATTAACCAACAAAATATACAACAGAATGGAACTTTTAAACATTACTAATCCAAATCCTATTATTCCAATCAATTCAAGGAATCCAAATTTTGAAGATAGAAGTATTTTTAAATCTCCTGGTAAATACGAAGAAAGGAATATACCAGGAAATAATAATAACTATCAACCAAAACCTTTTATAGAAGCTAATACAATTGATGTAGATTATAATCACCTACAAACAGAATGCATCATACCTGTGTTTAGCAAGGATAATGAAAAAACAATTGCACATCAAGAGTTTATAGAAATTGCTCAAGAAGGATTATTTGATGTATTTGGAAATGAAAATTTTGAAATGCCTGAAATTAGGGTAAGTCATCAAATAAAAGGTAGAACACCAGAAGCAATTCACAAAAATGTAGCAGAGCTTTTAGATCACGAGAAAACCATTTACTATGAGAGAATGGCTTTTATTATAAGAATTCCAACTATTACAGATACTATTAATGGAAATCAACTCTCTTTAACTATTGGAGGTGTGAGAGCCTATAATCAAGAGAATTTGTATAGTAAAAAAAGTTTTGAAAAATTCAAATTCTTTATTGGATTCCAAAATAAAGTTTGCTGTAATCTTTGTGTTTCAACAGATGGTTTTAGTTCTGAAATGAAAGTCACTTCTTATGCTGAACTAAAAAATAAAATCACAGATTTAATACGAAATTACAATGCTCAGAGGCATTTAGAGCAACTCAAAGAATTTTCTGAATATTCTTTGACAGAACATCAATTTGCTCAGTTAATAGGCAAATCCAGACTTTATAATCATCTGCCTAAAAAAGTTAAATCTTTTATTCCAGAGCTGAATTTCAATGATGGACAATTTAATACAATAGCTAAAGATTACTACAATGATGAGAGTTTTAGTAAAGACGAGTTAGGAAATATAAATCTATGGAATGTCTACAATCTATTTACACAAGCGAGTAAAAGCAGCTATATAGATACATTCCTTGAAAGAAATTTGAATGCTTTTGAATTTAATAAAGGCATCCAACAGGCACTAAATGGTAATTCTAATTATCATTGGTTTTTGAGTTAAGCTGAGCCACCTTGCTTTAGTAGGGTGGCTTTATTTATTAAACCAAGTAGTAAAATTGAAAACAATTAAAACATACAAAAACAACACTTTAAGTGTAATCCTACTATCATAATGAAGGAAAAAAAATTATAATTGTATTTTTAATATTTATAATATTCTCATTTAATTAATATAATTTTTTAAATTTTCAATTGAGTGTGTAAACCTCCTTGCACAAAGACCCTCACTTCTTTTTAGAGGGAAAACTCCCCCCTCTTGTTATATCAGGTAAATTTATTTAAAGCTCATATTATTATTCAAGGTGATAGCTGAGTAAATGAGGTTATTTATAATATCCTGGTAAACATATTTTAACTCAAACAAAATATATTCCAATGGTAACAGTTATCGATTTTAAAGAAAGACTAAAAAAAGATGGAGAGAAATTCTATGTTTTAGAAGTTCAATCTGGTATTGAAATGGTTAAAAGCCAAGTATCAGATAAGTTTTATGCAACTGCAAAAAAAGCATTTGTTCCATCAACATTTAACAAAGCAACTTGCCAAACTTTGATTGGTGAAAAACTTCCTGGTAGTATAGAGAAAGTAAATACAGAATTGTATGATTTCACTATCCCAGAAACAGGAGAATTAATAACGTTAGGTCATAGATATGAATTTATACCTGAATGTTAATAAATCTCAGTAGATTAAAAATAATATATATTCAATTCAGGCTTTGTTAAGTGCAAAGTCTGAATTTTATTTCTTTAACCAGGAGTAAATGATAAGGTATTAGACGTAAATTAAACTATTAATAAAGTACCTGAATAAAAGTTCAGATATAATATTAATAGCGGTTTATTTAATCTCTACTATTTCAGATAAAGAAACTTCTAAAGCACTTGCTATTCTATAAAGTGTAAAAATTGTTGGGTTTGTTCTTCCTGCTTCTATTCTTGATATATTAGTAGTATCTATTTCTCCTTCTATTTTACCAACTAAATCCACTTGAGTTAATCCTTTTGATAATCTAATTTCTTGAATCTTCTTACCTACAAATTTTAATAGTTCTTCTTTTTCCATTGTTGACATATTTGGCAACTCAAGGAAAGATTATTACGTTTGTAGTTTAATGTCATATATGACAAGTTTAAAAAATAACTAAGTTTACGGATTCACGTAAAAATTATATAGTAAATGAGAATACCTTTAGCTTTTATTAATTATGGAAAAAACTTTTAAAAAAATTGAGCAGTTCATTATGAAGAATAATATTTCAAGATGGCTGTTATTTCTTCCTGCATCAGTTCTGTCAGCATTTATCGTAGGTTTTTTGGTTCAATTAATAATAAACATTGCTTTTTCATATTTTGGTATTTATGATGATGTAAAATTATTTCGATATATAATTGAGGGTTTCTTTTGTGGATTTACACTAATGTATGTAGCTGGTTATATTGCTCCAAATAAGATTGTAAAAATTATCATTCTCTTGATTTTATTGAGTTTGTGTGTTGTTCAAACAATATCAATTTTTATTAACAACAATAATGACTATATGTTATTGCTTTATGGTGCTCTTTTATTATTAGGAGCATACATTGCAAACAAACTTTTAATAATTGAATAACATAAAACTTTATAAACATGCTAAATTTATCCTTCTTCTTATTAATAATAATAATTGCTATCTACAAAAAGAAACCGCAAAAAAACAAGCAAATTTGGTTTATTGTATTTAGGTATTTAATTGCCGCTTTAATGATTACCTTTTTGTTAATATTGGGTTCTGCTTTAGAGGAAAGTACAACAAGCTACAATTCTCTATCATACATTATAGGAACTAAAATGTCAGCAAACATATTTGCATTTCTTATATCTATTCCAATTTTATATTTCTCTTTAAAAAGAAAAATGGAAGGTAAAATGAAATATAAACATCCACTTCTATTAATAGGTTTATTCTTAATGACATTAGTTTTAGGATTATATATTGAAGATCAAAAAAATATCCAAGAAGCTGAAATAAGAGAATTATTAGATAAACATAAATCTAATGAAGAGTCAAAAATAGATGAGCAAAGTGAAAATCCTATAAATATAGTAGAGCAAACTGTTGATTTATTCAAGGAAAGTCTACCTATAAAGATGGATGATAATTTAGTGTTAGAAAAAGTATTTTTTAAAAAGGATGAAAATTATGTTGTGTATGTAGTGAAAGACAATACTAAATCTTTTGATGAATACTCTGTGGAAGAAATAGAATACTTGGAGGTAGAATATAAAAAAATATTTTTAGAGATTTCTAAAGGTAATCCTAATAACAAATATTTTGTTAATGCAAATACTGCAATCAAATACTATTTTGTTGACACAAATGATAAGCTTATATTTTTTGTTACACTATTACCTGAAGAATACAAATAGATATGCCACAACGAAAAACACCATTTATAACAGGTGAACAATCTGCAGCAAATTTACAAATTAATAATCCAGAAGCTTATTTACAAAAGGCAAGGGGAAATTTAGGTATTCCAGAAGAATACTCTGATAAACAACAAGCTGTTCTTTCATCAACTCCTGGTGATGCTGAGTCAAGAAATAAAATACAAGAAGAGCTTGATTCAATAAATAGAGTTGATTCAATAATTGTAGTTGATGATGTAGCGATAAGAGATTCTATAGCAATATGGGATTCAATTAATAATGTTGTAGTAGAAAAAGGTGAAAATAATACTTTAAAAGAAATTCAAAACAATTATTTAGAGGGGATTAGCTATTTTTCAGGACTTGCAATCCCTATTGTAGTAATTATTCTGTATTTTATTTTTGATAAAAAGAATCAACACCAAAAAGAATTTAAGTTTGATCAAAAAGAATATGTTCCTGAAGATACTTCTTCAAAAAGAAGACAATCATATCAAAGTACAATTAACAAATTAAAAAACTTAAAGGAATCAATATTGAAAAGATATAAGTCAATTAACTTAAAATCAAAGTTAAGTTATTTAGGTTATGCTGAAATTATAGTTATTTCACTTTTAACAGGGACAATAATATTTAGTTTGTTTGGGTACTTATTTGGTGAAGAACAATATTTTAATGAAGTAGGTAAAAGGATTTATAAAAGTACTGATGCAATAAAGCATATTAAAATGAACTATACTTTTGGGGTAATAGGATTTATTTTGAGTGCTGGTATAACTTTCTTGTATTTAAAGACCATTAATAAAAAAAATAAATTATCATAAGCAATGAATATTCAAATTTCAGAGAATTTAATCAAAATAGTACTGGATATCCCCCTAAATTTTCCAGTATAAGTTAAGCTACATATTTTAAAAATTGTAAATTATTATTAAACTCAAAAATAGTTTTATAATTCAAAGCTTTATGTCTTCTATTTCTGTTATACCAAATTTCAATATACTGAAAAATTTGGTTTTTCATTTTCTCTCTTGTAATTAATTTATTTCCATAAATCATTTCAGTTTTTAACGATTTAAAGAAACTCTCAGCCACAGCATTGTCCCAGCAATTCCCTTTCCTTGACATGCTACGGATAACACCATAAGAATCAAGCATATTTGCAAACTTCTTTGACGCATATTGTATTCCTCGATCAGAATGAAATAGCATTCCTTTTTTAATCGATCTATTCTTTATAGCCATACGCCATGCTGATAAAGTTGTATCTTCAGTACTCATCGTATTGCTCAAACTCCAGCCAATGACCTTTCTATCGTATAAATCGATAATTGTTGTTAAATATAAAAATCCTTCTTGAGTTTGAATATAAGTAATATCTGATACCCATTTCATAGAAGGTTTTGAAGCGTAAAAATCTCGATTAAGAAGATTATTTACAGTTAAATAATTATGTTTAGAATTTGTTGTAACTCTAAACTTTTTACTTAATTTACTTCTTAAACCAAGCTCTTGCATATATTTAGCAACTGTTTTAACTGATATTCTGTAACCTAAAGCATTTAATTCTGAATGAATTCGAGGACTTCCATATCTCTGCTTGAATTTAAAATATAGATACTTTATTTTATCTAGCATCAAATTTTTTCTCAAAAGTCGATTGGAGCAACCTTTCTTTTTCCATTTATAATAGCTGCTGGAGTGGATTTTTAAGATAATACACATTTTCTCAATCGGAAATTGGCACTCATGATTCTTTATAAATCTATATTTCATCGATCGTTCTTGGAGAAAATGCTGATTGCTTTTTTTAAAATATCACGTTCTAATTCTGCATCTTTAAGCTTTCTTTCTAATTCAACTATTCGCTCCTGTTCAGGCGTTAGTTTTAAATTACCTTTTCCTGGAAAACTATTGGATCCGTATTCTTGATAATCTTTGCGCCATTTGTATAATAAGGAGGCTTTTATTCCAAGTTCCCTTGCTAATTCTGAAATGTTACTTCTTTCATAACTCAATTCTACCGCTCGTAATTTAAATGAAGCATCGTAATGATTTTTTATTCCTTTCATAATTGTAAGATAAGTATTATATACCTTTTCTTACTCTGGAAATTTCGTTAGGATATCCATACTTTCAGTTTTGTTTCTACTATGTTTGATAGATATGCCATATGGTTTTTATCAATTAATACGCTTTATAGCATTAATAGGTTTTGGAGTACTTGCTTATCAATCTTATCAAAAGGAAAAACAAACAGAATTTGTTATCTATTTGATTTTAGCAGTTTTATTTCAACCAATATTTAAAATTTACTTAGGACGTACAATATGGAATATTATAGATGTTGTAGTTGCTATTGGATTATTATTAAGTATGATAAAAAAGTAAGTTAAAAATTAGATTGAAGTAAGATTCAAATAAATCATATTAGAGAAACTGATGGAAAATAACAATCCTAATAAAGATGAATACTACTATACTTTGTTTGAATCAGGAAATAAGGGTTTTGTATTAAAAGAAGAATTTGAACCTCAAAAATTTCAATATCAATTAACAGAAGATTTTTTTGATTTATCTGCTCTGGTAGGTGAAAAACTTCATAATGGAATCTCTGAAGAAATGTTATTAGAAGAAATAGGCTATAGTTTAGTGTATGAGTTAAACTCTCATAAAGAAGAAATTATATCATTTCCAGAAGGTTTTTGTTCTGTATTAGGAACAAGTAAAGATAAAAGTGATAAGAATACAATGTATATAATTGTAACTTCAAAAAAGATTACTGATTTCTCAAACTTACCACGACATACTTCAAGTAGATATACAGTTTTCTTAGATAATATAAGAAATGATGAAGGTGAAAAGTTATCAAATGAAATGTTTATGAATTAAAAATAAAAACTATGAAAAGAATTTTACTATTGAGTATAATGCTAATAAGTTCAGCATTATTATTTAACTGTTCTAAAGATGATGACTCATCAATAGAAAATACATCAACTCAAAAATTAATAGGTAAATGGTATTTTGAAGACCCAAAAGTAGTAGGTTATACAACAAATAATTCATTTACTTTCTCAAAGGATAAAACAGTTGTATATTCATATTGGTCTGGAGGTAAAGCAAATGATTTTGATTCAGAAAAAGGTACTTATGAATTGAAAGGTGATGTATTAACAATGACTTTTCCTAAAGGAGTAAGTTTAACATATGTACAAAAAGTAACATATATTAACGATAAAAAGATAGAATTTACTTCAACAGGTAATTCTAATGAACAAGCATATGAAGGAACTTATTATAAAGAGTAAATCTCAGTGTATAATAACTCTTTAATATAAAGCCACTCAATTAAAGAGTGGTTTTTTCTTTAAAATAAAATACAAATGAACAAAATATACATACCATTTACAATAGGAATGTATTATGAAGAAGTTGAGTTTGAAGTTGAGGTATTAAATGATAGAATTATTGGTTATGATAGTTATCTTTATGTAGGCAACAATTTTAAAGATATTGAAATAGAGTTAATCTTTTATTGGGATATATTAGTATGTATATTGATTAAATCAACAAAGGAAATTGAAAGATATAATACAGATGACTATTTGGTAATTAAAAACTATTACATAAAATCAGATGTTAAGATTCAGAACTTGGTAGTTAGTTCAATTGTGTCAATGTAGTATTTTTATAACTCCTGGTAAATAATTAGGTGTTTCTATTGGTAAACCATATTAAAGGCATACAATTAGGCATACATAAAAAATATAGATGAAGAAATCTTAGTGATAGTGAGAGATACAGAGAATATTATATAGTCCGGTCCTCGCTACTACAAAAGAGAGTTTCTAACAAGAAGCTCTCTTTTTTTATGTCTTTAACTGAGAATTAAGATTGGATAAACTATTTTTGCATCATGAATTTAGAAGAATACAAAAAACAATATAAATCAGATCAAGCGGTTGGTGCAATTGCGATCGAAAATCGCTTAAAAGAGGTTTATGGGACTTTAGAGCCTCGTTTTTATTCGCCGCAGGTGATGTCTTTTCAAGGAGGTGATGATCCGATTGATGGCGTTGCGGTTTTTGATGTGAATGGTTATTATCATTTGGTGAGTTACGGAATGTCACATTTATACTATTCTGAGGAGAGTGTAGGTGCAGATTTTAGTAAGTGGGGATTTGAGTTTTCTTTCCGTGTGAAACCTGTTAAAGATGATAATGGTGAAGATCCTTTTTGGGTAGTTCAATTGATGAATAATTTGGGACGTTTTGTAAACGAAACAAATGTTTGGTTTGAAGAGTATCAATTTTTACCATTAGGAGGTCCAATTCGTACAGATTCGGAAACGGACATTGTTGGTTTGGCTTTTATCAAGGATGATGATTTAGATGAAATTGATACGCCGCATGGAAAAGTTACATTTATACAAATGATTGGTTTGAATTCGGAACAATTGAAAAGATTGGAAGATAATTCAACCAAAGAAGAAATAATGTCAGTGATAGCTGAAATAAAGTCAGTTAATCCAAAATTTGTGTGTGAATTATAGTAGAATTTCTAAAATAAAACATATTTACGTTAACCTATTTCTTAAATTATGTTAAATGTAAAAAACAGATTGTCAGTGTTTTAAGCTTGGTATTTGTTTTGATTATACCTAAATGTTAGTAGCACTAACAGTAGAATAAATTTTTCATAGGTTAGGTTAATAATTAGTAAAACTAATTATGAAGCACTTCTTCGGAAGTGCTTTTTTAGTATATTTAAGAAGAAAAAATAAAGATGTTTAAAAATTTATTCAACCGAAATAAAAATCAATCAAATAACCAAGAAGAATCAAAAACGATGACTTTTGAAGAAATTATTAATTCAGATAAACCAGTTTTGTTAGATTTTTTTGCAACTTGGTGTGGTCCTTGTCAAATGATGGGGCCAATTTTGCAACAAGTGAAAGAAGAATTGGGAGGTGATGTCAAAATCCTAAAAGTGGATGTTGATAAATATCAAGATTTAGCTGCACGATATCAAGTGCAAGGAGTTCCGACTTTTGCTATTTTCAAAAATGGTGAATTATTATGGAAACAAAGTGGAGCAAGGCCAAAAGAACAATTGGTGGCAGAAATCAAAAAATATATTTAAAAATAGGTTTGCTTTGCAGCCAAAGTCTATTAAAAAATCCGCTCATTGAGCGGATTTTTTTGCTTATGTAAATTTACTTAAAATTAGGTTTTCTTTTCTCAACAAAAGCAGTTGTTCCTTCTTTGAAATCTTCTTCGTCAAATAAATTTCCGAAACTTTCAATTTCAACTTCAAAACCATTGTCTTTATCTGACGCATTAATCGCTCGAATCGCGTGACGAATCGCTACAGAAGAATTTTTTGAAATTTTAGTCGCAATTTCTTTTGCTCGATCAATTAATTCAGCTTGCTCAACAACTTCATTCACTAAACCAATTTCATACGCGCGTTCAGCTGTAAACATATCTGCTGTCATAATTGCCTGCATTGCACGACCTTTTCCAATTAATTTTGGCAAACGTTGCGTTCCTCCATAACCTGGAATCAAACCTAATGTAACCTCTGGTAATCCTAATTTTGCATTGGTTGATGCTATACGAAAATGAGACGCCATCGCTAATTCTAAACCACCTCCTAAAGCAAAACCATTCACTGCGGCGATTACAGGTTTTTTAGAATTTTCAATTTTATCAAAAACATTTTCTTGTCCTTTTGCAGCTAATTTTTCACCTTGACGACCATCAAAACTTGCAAATTCTTTGATATCAGCACCAGCAACGAAAGATTTTTCACCAGAACCTGTTAAAATAATTACTCGAATAGCGGGATCAGAATCTGCGTCTGTAAAAAAGTTTGAAATATCATCTAATAAATCTTTGTTCAATGCATTTAATGCTTGCGGACGATTTAAGGTAACTAATGCAATTTTATTTTCTACTTCAACAATCAGATTGTTATAATTATATTCCATTTTGTTTGTGTTTTTATTATTCACTCAAAAATATCAATTGTTCACTCAACTAAAAAATTTATCAAAAAATAATTTGTACAATTCAAAATCCTTCCTAAATTTGTCCCAATGAAAACATTATTTACAAATAACTGGTGGTGGAATATCGAACAACAAAACGTTGGTTCGTAAGACCTCTATGCAGTTATATGTAGAAAAGGCTTGTCGTAACCGACAAGCCTTTTTTTGTGCTCTAAACCTAAATATTTAACAAATGAATTTAACTTTTAACATACAGAAAGAAACTGTTTTAGCCGATTTAACAACTCCTGTTCAGCTTTATTTGAAATTGCGAGATATTTATCCGAATGCCTTATTATTAGAGAGTTCTGACTATCATTCTAAGACAGATGCTAACTCTTTTATTTGTCTAAATCCGATCGCAACTTTTAAGGTTACAAACGGAATTGTGAATGAAACGTATGCGAATGGAGAAACAAAAGAATATGCGTTGAATGGTCAAGAATTGACAGAGAAATTCAAAAAATTTACAAGTCAGTTTATGATTCAAAATGGAGAAGATTTACCTGTAAATGGTTTATTTGGATACATTGCGTGGGATGCGATTCCACATTTTGAAACAGTAAAATTTTCAGCAAAAGGAAACGAAGCAACGATTCCAGAATTTTCGTATTCGTTCTATCAAAATATTGTGGTGTTCAATCATTTTCACAATGAAATTCAATTCATCGAATTTCAAAATGATGAAATAGATTCTAAATTTTCTGAAATTAAAAGTGTTGTTCATAACAAATCAATTGTTGAATATCCATTTAATGTAGAAAGTGAAATTCAATCGAATTTAACAGATGATGAATTCAAAGAAATGGTGACAAAATGTAAACAATCTTGTTTCCGTGGAGATGTTTTCCAAATTGTTCCTTCTCGTCAATTCAAACAAAAATTTTCGGGTGACGAATTTAATGTTTACCGCATTTTACGCTCTGTAAATCCTTCGCCCTATTTGTTTTATTTCGATTACGGAAATTATAAAATCTTCGGATCTTCACCAGAAGCGCAAATTATCATTAATAATAATCATGCAGAAATTCATCCTATTGCAGGAACAGTTCGCAGAACTGGAAGTCCAACTTTGGACAAAGAATTGACCGAAAAATTAATTGCTGACCCAAAAGAAAATGAAGAGCATGTGATGTTGGTCGATTTGGCTCGCAATGATTTAAGTCGAAATTCTGCTGATGTAAAAGTCGCACAATACAAAGAAATTCAGTATTTCTCGCATGTGATTCACATGGTTTCAAAAGTAACTGCTCAATTGGATCCAAGCGTAAATACGATGAAAGTTTTTGCAGACTCTTTTCCGGCTGGAACACTTTCTGGCGCACCAAAATTCAAAGCAATGGAATTATTAGACGGTTACGAAAATCAAAATCGTGGCGTTTATGGTGGCGGAATTGGATATTTAGGATTCAACGGTGACATCAACATGGCGATTGCGATTCGTACGTTCGTCAGCAAACAAAATACCTTATATTTTCAGGCTGGTGCTGGAGTTGTTTCCAAATCGGTCGAAGAAAATGAATTACAAGAAGTCAATCATAAATTAGGAGCGCTTCGTCGCTCAATAGAAATCGCTCAAAACCTATAAACTATGAAAATTTTAGTTATCGATAATTACGATTCGTTCACCTATAATTTAGTGCATTCATTAAAGAAATTCGCCGATGATATTACCGTTGTTCGCAATGATGGAATTACTTTGGAAGATGTGAATAATTATGATAAAATATTACTTTCTCCAGGTCCAGGAGTTCCTGATGAAGCCAATTTATTGAAACCAATCATCGAGAAATATGCTTCAACAAAATCTATTTTTGGCGTTTGTTTAGGACAACAAGCAATTGGAGAAGTTTTTGGAGGGAAATTATTAAATACACAAGAAGTTTTTCACGGAGTTGAATCTAAAATTGAAGTAATAAAAGACGAAGTGTTATTCCAAAATTTACCAAAAAAATTAGAAGTTGGGCGTTACCATTCTTGGGTAGTTTCAAATGAAGATTTTCCTGAAGAATTAGAAATTACAGCAGTTGGTCCAAAAGGAGAAGTGATGGCTTTACGTCACAAAACGTATGATGTTCGCGGTGTTCAGTTTCATCCAGAATCTATTTTAACACCACTTGGAGATGAGATGATTAAGAATTGGTTAGAAGCTTAAAACGATGAAAAAATTATTAAATTTATTATTCGAAAATTATACTTTGAGCGAAAATGAAGCCTATCAAATTATGGTGGAAATTTCGGAAGAAAAATATTCGGCTGTCGAATTAGCTTCATTTATGACCATTTTTAATATGCGTAACATTACGTTGGAAGAATTAAAAGGATATCGTCGAGCGTTGTTAGATTTATGCATCAAAGTTAATTTACCAAAGCAAGCGATTGATGTTGTAGGAACGGGCGGTGACGGAAAAGACACTTTTAATATTTCGACATTGAGTTGTTTTGTCTTGGCTGGAGCTGGAGAGAAAATTATTAAACAAGGAAATTACGGAACGTCGTCTGTAAGCGGTTCTTCGAATATGTTGGATAATTTTGGTTACGAATTTTCTGTTAATCAAGATAAATTAAAACGTGAGTTCGAAGAAGTTGGAATTACATTTTTACATGCGCCACTCTTTCATCCGGCTTTAGCGAAAGTTGCTCCGATTAGAAAAGGTTTGGCGATAAAAACATTTTTCAATTTAATGGGGCCTTTGGTGAATCCTGTTCAACCAGAATTTCAAAATTTAGGAACATATGATGTCAAAACTGCTCGATTATATCATTATGTGATGCAAAATTCGGGCGTGAAATATTCGATTTCGACTGCGTTGGCTGGTTATGATGAAGTTTCGTTGACATCGCCTACAAAAGTGTTCAATAATTCGGGGGAATTTGTTTTAGAAAGTAAAGATTTTGGTTTAAATATTCTTCAACCTGATGAGATAAAAGGAGGAAAATCAATCGAAGAAAATTCAAAAATATTTTTGAGCGTTTTAGAAGGAAATTCAACTAAAGCACAAAAAGAAGTTGTTTTAGCAAATGCTGCTTTAGCGCTTAAAACAATTTATCCAACCAAAGATTTAATCGAATGTGTAGCAATTGCGAACGAAAGTTTAGACAGTAAAAAAGCATTGAATGTATTCCAAAAATTAATGAAACCATGAAAACGATATTAGACGAAATTGTCGCGCAAAAACGTATTGAAATTTTAGAAAAACAGAAAACTCAATCAATAGAAAGTTTTAGAAATTCAGAAAATTTTTTGCTTCCTGTTAAATCTACAAAAGCTTCAATTTTAGATAAATTAAAATCTGGAATTATTGCAGAATTTAAGCGAAAATCACCATCGAAAGGTTTTATTAACAAAGACGCAAATGTAAAAGAAGTTGTTTCCGGTTACGAAAAGTTTGGTGCTTCTGTCGTTTCTGTTTTAACAGATGAGCAATTTTTTGGCGGAAGTTTTGATGATTTAAAACAAGCAAAAGAAGTGTTGAATATTCCTGTTTTGCGTAAAGATTTTATTGTTGATGAATTTCAAGTGTACGAAACAAAAGCGATTGGTGCAGATTTGATGTTATTAATTGCAGAATGTTTAACAAAAGACGAAGTCTATAATTTAGCTAAAACTGCTAAGGGAATTGGATTAGAAGTTTTATTGGAATTACATTCAGAAGATCAATTAGAAAAGGTAAATGAATTCATTGATTTGATTGGAATTAACAATCGTAATTTGAAAAATTTCGAAGTTGATATTGAAAAATCAAAACAAATCTTGAAACAATTACCAACCGATTTAATTAAAGTTGCGGAAAGTGGAATTTCTGATCCTAAAACAGTAAAAGAATTAAGACAAGCTGGATTTCAGGCATTTTTAATTGGTGAAAATTTTATGAAAGCAGATAATCCATCTCAAGCATTTGAGCAATTTGTAAAAGAATCAAAATGAAACGTTTTCAAGTAAAGGTTTGCGGAAATAATAACATCGAAAATTTTAAAGAAATTGCAGCAATCGAACCCGATTATGTAGGCTTTATTTTCTATCCAAAATCAAAAAGATTTGTAGAAGACGAATCTATTTTTGAAGTTTTTCCGAATGCAGAAAAAGTTGGCGTTTTCGTGAATGAATCAGTCGAGAAAATTCTCGAAAAAGTTGAAGAATATAAATTAGATGTTGTCCAATTACATGGTGATGAAACAGCTGACTTTTGTGAAGAATTAATCAATCAAAAACATCAACGATTATTAACTGATGAAAACTTTTTAGACTTTAAAATTTGGAAAGCCGTTGGCATAAAATCGATTGAAGATTTTCAACAATTAACCACTTATCAACAAGTTATTGATAGTTTTGTTTTCGATACAAAATCAAATAATTACGGAGGAACTGGAAAGAAATTTGATTGGCAATTGTTAACAAATTATCAGTTATCAATACCCTTTTTATTAAGTGGCGGAATAACACTTGAAGATGCATTTATCTTGAAAAATTTTCAGCATCCGAAATGTATTGGATTTGATATCAATAGTGGTTTTGAGTCAGCACCAGGAATAAAAAAAACTGACGAAGTAAAACAGTTTATCGATACAATTGATGGACGAATTGAACAAAATTAAAAAAGAAACAAAATGAAATACGAAGTTGACGAAAGAGGTTTTTATGGTGAATTTGGAGGAGCATTTATCCCAGAGTTATTACATCATAATTGTGAAGAATTATCTGAAGCTTTAGCACAATATATCGATACAGACGAATTCAAAAATGAATTTAATTTGTTATTAAAAGATTACGTTGGTCGACCAAGTCCATTGTATTTTGCACCAAATCTTTCAAAAAGATATAACACCAATATTTTATTAAAGCGTGAAGATTTGAATCATACAGGTGCACATAAAATCAATAATGCGATTGGTCAAGCTCTTTTAGCAAAACGAATGGGTAAAACCAAAATTATTGCCGAAACTGGTGCTGGACAACATGGTGTTGCAACTGCTACTGTTTGTGCGTTGATGGGATTAGAATGTATCGTTTTTATGGGAGAAATTGACATTGCTCGTCAAGCACCAAATGTTGCACGAATGAAAATGTTAGGTGCAGAAGTTATTCCAGCAACCTCAGGAAGTAAAACCTTGAAAGATGCAACAAATGAAGCGATTCGTTATTGGATCAATAATCCTGAAACTTTTTACATCATTGGTTCTGTAGTTGGTCCTCATCCTTATCCAGCAATGGTAACGAAATTCCAAGCGATTATTTCAGAAGAAATTAAAGCACAAATGAAAGAGAAATATGGGAAAGAAAATCCTGATTACGTGATTGCTTGTGTTGGTGGCGGAAGTAATGCTGCGGGAGCTTTTTATCATTTTTTAAATGATGATTCTGTCAAATTAATCGCGGTTGAAGCGGCAGGTTTGGGCGTAGAATCTGGAGAAACTGCTGCTACAACTATCAAAGGAACAGAAGGAATTATTCACGGAAGTCGAACATTATTGATGCAAGATAAAGATGGACAAATTGTTGAACCTTATTCAATTTCGGCTGGATTAGATTATCCTGGCGTTGGTCCTTTACATGCGCATTTGTTCAAAACTGGACGTGCTGAATTCTTAAATGCAACAGATGATGAAGCCTTGGAAGCTGCTTTTATGTTGACAAAAGAGGAAGGAATCATTCCTGCATTAGAATCTTCTCACGCTTTAGCTGCTTTAGAAAAAATTAATTTTAAACCGCAAGACATTGTGATTCTGAATCTTTCAGGAAGAGGAGATAAAGATTTAGAAACATATATGAAAGTTTCCGAAAAATATTCTTAAAAATATTTGGTTAATTTTCAAAAATCACCTTACATTTGCACCCACGATAATGAAATCTATCGGGGTGTAGCGTAGCCCGGTCATCGCGCCTGCTTTGGGAGCAGGAGGTCGCAGGTTCGAATCCTGCCACCCCGACAAAATTTTCATCCGAAAATAGAAAGATTTATCGTAAAAGAATGACCGAATCGGGGTGTAGCGTAGCCCGGTCATCGCGCCTGCTTTGGGAGCAGGAGGTCGCAGGTTCGAATCCTGCCACCCCGACAAAATTCAATGAATTTTTGGATCGGTCCAGTAGCTCAGCTGGATAGAGCAACTGCCTTCTAAGCAGTAGGTCTCAGGTTCGAATCCTGACTGGATCACACGTTTTATTAAAAACCAGGAGAGGTGCCAGAGCGGTAATGGAGCAGATTGCTAATCTGTCATCGGGAAACCGATGCCAGGGTTCGAGTCCCTGTCTCTCCGCATTTTTTTTGAATGACCGAATCGGGGTGTAGCGTAGCCCGGTCATCGCGCCTGCTTTGGGAGCAGGAGGTCGCAGGTTCGAATCCTGCCACCCCGACAAAAACCTTTGTATATTTGCAAAGGTTTTTTTTATACATTTATTTCATGAAATCTATCTTAGGTAATAAAGAATCTTTTGTCTCATACTCTGTCGCTTTTCTATTTATTTTAATCATGATTGGAACAGCAATGATTTATGATGATAAAGAAATTATTTTACCAGAAGTTGCTGCATTATCTGTCGGAATTTTAACGTTTCGAGAAAATAAATGGCTACAACGACCATTTCATATTTTTTTACTTCCATCCATAACTGCTATTTTAGGATTTGGGATTAATTTTTTACCGATTATATTATCATTCAAATTAGCATTGGTATTGGTTGCAATGTTAATTGTCCTGAAAATTTTTAAAAGTCAACTTGCGCCAGCATTAGCTACGGGATTATTACCAATTGTTACAAATACAGAATCTTTTGTATTTCTATATGCGATATTTCTATTTGTCTTTTTACTTTTTCTATCAATAAAAATATTCAAACTAAAACCAACTGAAAATGCGGTTCCAATGATTTATACAAGCCATAACAGATGGTTAATCGGATTATGTGTAGTTTGGTTTACAGCTTGTTATTTTAGCGGTTTTGCACATTTCTCTGCTATTCCACCTATTATCGTAATTTCTTTTGAATCTTTAAATAATCCAACATTAAAATTAACCGTACGTCTAAAACGTATTCTTGTAATGTTCATGGCTACAATGGCTGGTTGTTTAACAATGCATTATCTTGATAATTGGTTAATCATTGGCTTGATCGATTTGATTATCGTAATGTTTATTTTGAAATTAACAGATTTACGCTTACCTCCTGCTTTTGCAATGGTTATTTTACCAATGATTTTACCTTCTGACTCGATAAAATATTTACCTGTTGCAACATTAATCATGAGTATATTTTTTATGCTATCGATTTATATTATTCAGAAAGTTGCTTATCCAAAAGCGATTGATTTCAAATAAAAAAGTCATCCAAAATTGAATGACTTTATGACTATTTTAATATGTTTCTTCGATTGATTTTACCATATTATAAATGAACTCGTTGTAAGGTGTCGGAATATTATATTGTTTTCCTAAACTGATAATTTCGCCTGCAAATTCATCCACTTCCGAATATCGTTTTGCTTCGCGATCTTGTAACATCGAAGTTTTACCAAATTCATCCACAATTTTCATCGTAGATTTCATTCGATCCACTTCTTCTTGACCAATTGCAACTCCATGTGCATTCCCAACTGCAAGAACTTCATTAGAAATCATATCCATTAAAACCTCGAGATGTTGATTGGTACGAAATTGTCCATATGGAAACTCCAACAAAAACGTCAATTGATTTCCGACAACATTTACCAAATATTTCGCCCACTGCGCTTTCTGAATATCATCCGATAATTGATTTGGAATTTCAGCAACATTCATCAATTCATGTAAATCGACTAATTTATCATGATTAATTGAATCCATTTTCCCAAAAATAATTTTTCCTATACTCGAAAACGTCACGCGATTATCAACTTTTACAGCATCCATATATGCAACTGCATTCACCACACGATCCCATCCAAAATGATCTGCCAAAACACGTTCAGAAGAAATTCCGTTCATCAAACTTACAATCATTGTGTTTTCACCAACAAAAGGCTTCATATCTTCTATCGCTTGCTGTAAATGTGAACTTTTAACGACTAAAAATATATAATCTGGATAATTATTCTCCTCGATTTTTGTGACATAATTAAAATCATACGCTTTATCATTCACAAAAATTTGCGATTTTTCGTATCGATTTTTTCGCTCCTCATCTACAATTACACTTACAATTTCTGGATTATATTCATAAAAACTCGCTGCATATTTTGCTCCTAAAGCTCCCAATCCAAGAAAATAAATTGATTTCATTTTTTTGTTATTTAGAAGATAAATTTAAAATAAAATCTACAACATTTACGAATTAAAGTCTTTGAAAAAATTTAATATTTCGGTTATAATTAGTTTTGATAAACTTTTGACAATTCTTTTGGATTGAGATACAAATAATAAATCAAATTACGCAAATCATCAAGTTTTGAGCTAGAATCTACAGCTATTTCATTCTCTTTTTGAAAATTCTTTTTCAATACATCATACAATTGATTTATTTTCTTCCAATTATCTTTTGCAGCAATTTTTTCAACAGATTTATTATTCGCAGATTTCGCTAATTGTGAGGGCATTTTCTGAATCGCTTCAAATAAAACATATAGATTGTTGACATGATTGATATAATTGTATGTTTCATTTACGGCAAAATAATTCAGAAGAGTTTTCTCTTCATCCGAAATTTTCAAGCTTGAAATTAACATCATTTCCTCACCTAACCATTCATAAGCCGACAATCCAATTTGAGAAGCATTTGACGTCACAACCATTCTTGGAATTGGTTCTGCATTTGCAATTTTATTTAAAGTAAATCCTGTTTTTTGATTCAGAATATTCAATCGATTATTTGCAGGAGCAAGACATTCAAAGCATAATCGCAATTGTATCCTAACGCAATAATCTCTTCAAATTCAGAAAAAATATCGGCAGAAGTATCGTTGTTAAAACTCTCAAAATTTTGCAAACAATTATCTTGATATTTTTCTATAAAATCATTCATAGAAGAATAATCTTTTTTATCATCATCCCAAATAAGATTAAAATTATAAGCAAAAATATTCACAAATTGCATCGTTTTACTTTGAGGATTTTCATCAACAAATTTTTGATATACTTCTACTTTAGGAGATTCTATATCGTAATCATCCATCAACGCAATTAAAAATCGTTCATTGATTGGAGTTTTAGTTCCAAATTTCTTTCCAACTGACTTTTTAAATTTCTCTTTATAATCAACAAAATATGATTTTTGATTATCATTCACCACAAAATAAACTTCGAGTTCCTTTAGATTTGAAAATCTTAAATTGTAGTATAAAAAGAAGAGAAAAGAGTTTGAGTACACTATAACGAGTTCAGAGCTATATAATCTCATATTCTGATTAAGACTCAACTCTTTCTTATCAAATTCTCAAATAGAAATTCGGGTTAAAAACCCATTAGTAAGGAATCGAGTTATTGATAAGTTTCTCTTCTCATTAAATTCAAATTTATGGAAAAAATTGTTATTGGTATTGATGTGAGTAAATTAACTTTAGACATCTGCATTCAAGAAAATGGAGTGAATCGTTTTGATACTATTGCTAATACTGAAAAAGCTATCAAATCTTTTTTGAAACAATTTGTTAAGAGACAAAATATTCTAATTGGAATGGAGAATACAGGGAGATTTAACATCCTTCTTTACAACGTATTAATTCAACATTCTTTTGCTGTTTATGTCATCAATCCTTTGCATTTGAAAAAAAGTATGGGATTAGTTAGAGGTAAAAATGATAAAATTGACAGCGAACGTATTGCTGTATTTTTACTTAAAAATTATATGGATCTTCAACAGTGGAAGCCTAATTCGAAAGTCATTGAAAAGATAAAATTATTGAATGCTGAAAGAAAACATCGCGTTAAAATAAGAGCAGGATTACTAGCTCAAGCAAAAGATGAACAATTCTTAAAATCAACTATGGATAAAGCTGTATTACGCTTAAACACTAAGCTTATTGATGTCTTAACGAAACAAATTAATGAAATAGAAGAAAGAATCTATCAATTAATTAACGAAGATGAACAGCTTCATAATCATTATAAAAGAATACAATCAATTCCTGGTGTAGGAAAAGTTTTAGCATTTAATATGTTGATTAAAACAGATGGTTTTACAACCATAAATACACCTAGACAAATGGCTTGCTATGCTGGAATAGCTCCATTTGATTTTCAATCTGGAACTTCCATAAGGCGAAAACCGAAAGTTTCATCAATGGCTGATAAAGATTTGAAGAAACTATTGCATTTAGCTGCAATGAGTGCTATTCGTTTAGATAATGACTTGGCTATTTATTATCATCGAAAGGTAGAAGAAGGGAAAAATAAAATGTCGGTCTTAAACGCAGTCAGAAATAAAATAATTCACAGAATTTATGCACTAATTAAAAATCAAAATATTTATAAAAATAACTTGGTTTTGTCATAGAAATCAGTATGACTTAATTTTTATTGAATTTGAATGATTTTGTTAGTGATGTAAATAATAATTTGCAAAATGATTATTTGGTTCCGTAAAATAATCAGCTGTATCATCTCTTGTAAAATAGATGATTAAAGAGTCATTGTTAATCACTTTATAACCCGTTGTGCATTTTGATTAGTTGTTCATTTGATTGAAAATCAGCAAATTGTTTTAACCACAAAACATTCACAATGAACAACTTACTTGCAAATTACGAAAGAATATTGGAAGTTCTACGAAAAATATCAACAGATACACTTTTAATTTATCAACGTAGAAGACCTAAACTTTTTGATTTAGAACTCATCAGTCTTGTCTTAACAGCTCAATTTATGGGTATTGATAGTGAAAATCATTTATTTCGAAATCTTCCTATAGTGCTAAGTGTAAAATTGAGCGAAGTATTTACAATCGTAGTACTTAAGGGAGATTATCAGCGAAAATTAATAGTATTCAACTCAAATTAGCGAAAGAATTTAATGAATTTGAAAATTGTTTTATCGTTGATAGTATACCATTTGAAGTGTGTAAAATAGCAAGAATTAATCGCTTAAAAATTTGAAAGGAATATCAGTATAGTGTACTAAATAGAGGTTTTTGTGCTTCTCAGCAAATGTCTTTTTAAGACTATAAAATTTATGCTGTTTGTTCTTTAATAGGTGTTTTCCAGAGTATTGATATTAGTCCTGCATCTGTTCATGATTTTCATTTTTTGAAATATATAAAATCTCAACTATCATATTGAATACTACTTGATGACAGAGATTATTTGTTACAAACAATTCAAATTGACTTATTTAATGAAGCTAATATTCGATTAGAAACACCGAAAAGATCCAATCAAAAAGAGTATAAACCTCAGTTTTATCCATTCAAAAAGTATCGAAAAAGAATTGAAACGTTATTTTCTCAACTATGTGATCAGTTTATGATTAGACGAAATTATGCAAAGACTTTCGAAGGGTTTAAAACCAGAATTTTAGCTAAAATTACTGCACTTACTGTGGTTCAGTACATTAATAAAACATACTTTAATCGAAATATTAATAATCTAAAAACTCAAATTATTTAAAATGCACAACGGGTACTTTATAATATTTTAAAACATAATGAGCATAATCATCACCTTTTTTGATATAAAATAGGGTTTTAAAATCTTTAGAATTTATATTTCTTTTTTCGAAAAATTTTTCACTTTCTTTAATTAAATTAGAGTGAATTATCTGTTCATTTTCACAAGAATTAAATAAGAGAAATGTAAAAAGTATCAGAATAAAATATTTCATATTGGATTTATTGTTTATAAAAATATTATTTTTTTATAAACTTTAAAATTTCGTTCGATTCTTTTGTTTTTATATAATAAATTCCAGAAGCTAAGCTTTGACAATCAATCGTTATATTTGATTGATTATTAATACGAACCGATTGTACACTTTGTCCAACTGAATTGTAAATGAAAAGTATATTATTTTGAGTATTTAATTGTGTTTTATCAATACCAATTATAATTTTATCATTCGTAATATTTGCTGATTTTAACCAGATAAAAGGTTTTGATTCAATTGATTTTGTGCTCAAATTCTCATGAATTTTAAATTGCATGACAACAGGTAAATGATCACTCATATTGTACAAATTAGTTCGTAGAGTTTGAGAGTAAATGCCCGTACAATCAGGATCTTTAACGTCTTTATTCAAACAATCTCCATTATTTCCATACGCTTTATAACTATCGTTTATAAAAGAAAAACGTGAGCTGTTTTTGAAATTTTCACTCATCACAATAAAATCAAAGCGATCGTCCAAACCGCCACTTGCCCCTGCATTAGTTCCGCTTCCAAAACCTATGTTAGAAACGCGTGTACTTTGTGTATGTAAATAACTAAAAGCTGGATTGTCTTGCCAATTTCCAAGTGCATTTAATGGATCAATCATCAAAATAGCATTTGCCGGATTGATAATTTCTTGATAAGCTGGTTCTGATGAATTATAAAAATTAAAATCTCCAGCAAAAAGAACATATGTATTAGGTTGCGTTAATTTTTTCAAGGATTTTGTGACTTCTTGCACCATTTCCAAACGCATTTGACGATTTGCAGGTCCTGTACTTGATTTTAGATGCGCAACAAAAACTTCTAAATGAATGGGATCGTTTGAAGTAATATTTAATTGAAAAGAATATTGATTGATGTCGCGATAAACTGTTGGGATTTTTTGTTGATTAACCAACGTCAATTTACGTGTATTATAAAAAACCATTGTTTGTAACGGATCATCTAATTTCGTTGTATCAGCCACAAAAAGTGCGCGAGCAAATTTATCAGGTTGATTTTGCAAAGATGTATTTAAGATTAAATCAGCGCCATTTTCTGTTACTAATTCACAAATCATAAATATATCTGGTTTGTATTCGTCTAAAATATCTCTTAAGATCAATTGACGATTTTGAGGAAGTGAATTCGGAAATTTGAACACATTATAAAACATTGTATTTAATGTTTCTTGTGAAAAAATAGAAACCGAAAGGATTAAAAATAAAAGGAGTAAATTTTTTTTCATATCAATTGATTTTAGTTTTACACTTCAACTTTTTTTAAATCTAAGAAATTAATTTAGAATATTTTAAAGTTACTTATTATCAATTGAATAAAAAAAATATTCTTTTAATTAAAAATATAATTGGTTTAATATCAAATAAAAAATCCAGTTCTTTTCGAAACTGGATTTTTGAAATATTTTATGAACGAGCTCGTCTGAAATATAAAAACAAAGTTAGTAATCCGAAGACGATGTTTGGTATCCACGAGGCGACAAGTGGCGAAACATATCCTTTTTCGGAAAACGTAGACGTTGTTTGCGAGAAGAAAATGTAGACAAACGCTAACGAAATACCAACTGCAAGATTGATTCCGATTCCTCCACGACGTTTTTTAGATGAAAGCGATAGAGCCAAAAGTGTCAAAATAATAGTTGAAAATGGACCGCTCAAACGGTTATTTAATTCATTTTCGTATGTATTTACATTGGCAGAACCTTTTGCTTTTTGTTTCTGAATAAATTCATTTAATTCGAAGGTATTCATTGTTTCGGCAACATATTCTTCTGGTAAAATTTCGTCAGGAGAAGCTGGTAACTTCAAATTTGTATTGGCTTCGTAATTTAACTTTTCAGTTTTATCCTTGTTAATTTCGCGTGTGTAAACACTCATTAATGCATAAGTAGAATCTTTATCATTCCAATTAAAACTTGAAGCGATGATTTGTTTTTTCAACTCAGTCGAATCAAATTTTTGATACATAAAAGAACTTCCTAATTTTTCAGTTCTGTCATAACTATCCACAAAAACAAACTCATCAGGAGAAATTTGCGAACCGATACGTTGTCGTTTGTAATATTCTTCCTTGTCGTTATTACTCAATAAATGGGTATATTGGTATTTATTTTTTTTAATATTTGCCCAAGGTAAAACTACATTTCCTACTAATAAAGCGGAAATTGCTAAAAATATAGCAACCCAAATATATGGAAGTGTAAATCGATAAAAACTAATACCACCCGAAAGCACACCTACAATTTCGGTTTGCATCGTCAGTCGTGATGTAAAATAGATCACAGTGATAAAAACGGCAATTGGTAAAAAGGTGTTAATAATCCAAATAGACCAATAAGGGTAAAATTGGGTTAAAGCCGAAAAAGCTGTAGAACCACTATCATTAATACGTCCTAATTTTTGACTAAGATCGACAATAACAGCGATAGTAGACAAAATCAAAACCATGAAGATAAAGGTTCCGATAAAGTTTCGGATGATGTATTTATCAATTATTTTCAAACTACAGACGTTGTTTTAATTGTGGAACAATTTGTTCTTTCCATTGAGCGAAATCTCCTGCTAAAATATGCTGTCTTGCAACTCTTACCAAATCTAAATAAAACGCAAGGTTATGAACAGATGCAATTTGTTTTCCTAAAGCTTCGTTGGCATTGAACAAATGACGAACATAGGCTTTTGTGTAATAACTATCCACATAGCTAGTCCCGTTTTCGTCTAATGGTTCAAAACAATCTTTCCATTTTGCATTTTTCATATTCATAACACCATTCCACGTGAACAACATGGCGTTACGTGCATTACGCGTTGGCATAACACAGTCGAACATATCAACTCCTAAAGCAATACATTCGATGATATTCCAAGGTGTTCCAACTCCCATTAAATAACGAGGTTTATCTTGCGGAAGAATTTCTGTTACGATATCCGTCATTTCGTACATCACAGGTTCTGGTTCACCAACAGATAATCCACCAATAGCATTTCCTTCTGCACCGAAATCCGCAATATATTTTGCTGATTCTTGACGCAAATCTTTGAAATCATTTCCTTGTACAATTGGGAAAAGCGTTTGTTTGTGATCGTAATATTCAGGATTATTGTTTAACCAAGTTCTACAACGCTCCAACCAACGATGTGTCATGTGCATAGCACGTTTTGCATCGTGATATTTTGCTGGAATTCCTGTTAATTCATCAAAAGCCATAAAAATATCAGCTCCGATATAACGTTGAATTTCCATTGATTTTTCTGGCGTAAACATGTGGTAAGAACCATCGATATGCGATTTGAAACGCACACCTTCTTCAGATTTTTTACGACTTGTCGCTAAAGAATACACTTGGAATCCTCCAGAATCTGTTAAGATTGGTTTTTGCCAATTCATAAATTTATGTAATCCGCCCGCTCTGTGCAAAATATCAGTTCCTGGACGCAAATACAAATGATAAGTATTTCCAAGAATGATTTGGGCTTTAATATCTTCTTCTAATTCACGTTGGTGAACAGATTTTACTGTACCAACTGTACCAACTGGCATAAAAATAGGTGTTTCGATTTTACCATGATCGGTTTCTACAACACCAGCTCTTGCCTTAGAAAATTCGTCTTTTTTATCGATTGAAAATTTCATAGTGTGCAAAGATATTAATTGTTTAGCTTGTTGCGAGTTGGTTTCGAAAAAAATAACAAAAAAATAAGGATAAAGTTGTCTTTACCCTTATTTAGAAATTTTATGAAATGATTATTTTGTGAAACGTAATGACATTTTGCGGTCAGAAGCTCTTTCTGTGTCAGAAGCTGTTTCAGCTACTTTTGCAAATTCTTCTCCGTAACCTTCGGCAGCAATAACTTGTGCACCAACACCACGTTTTGTTAATTCAGCTTTTAAGTAATCTGCTCTTTTTTGAGAAATTTCTTTGTTTTTCGCATCATCACCAACTTTATCTGTGTATGCTCCAAGTTTAATTTTTGCTGTTGGATATTTTTTCAAAATTGCAGCAACATTATCTAATTGAACGTCAGAACCTGGCTCTAATTGATCTGTTTTACCAAAAACGAAGTTAACATTATCAAAGTTGAACCATTTTTCTTTCAATTGATCTTCTGTCATTGTTGCAAAATCTGGCGCTTTGATAAATTTGATAATTTGATCTTCTAATCCATTTGCATATCCTTTCAATGCAACACCATCTAAATCGATATCAGATAATTCTTTCGGTGCAGCGTTTAGAGAATCCTCATTCAATGAATCAACCACAATTTCAGTTTCTTCTGTAACAACAGTTTTTTCTTCGTTCTTATTGCATTTTTTTAATAAGAAAAAGGCCGCTAAAGCAACTAAAATTAATGGAATTAACCATTTCCAAAAACCTCCGCCACCATT
This sequence comes from Empedobacter sp. ULE_I140, assembly GCF_053482575.1. Classification (NCBI taxonomy): domain Bacteria; kingdom Pseudomonadati; phylum Bacteroidota; class Flavobacteriia; order Flavobacteriales; family Weeksellaceae; genus Empedobacter; species Empedobacter sp. ULE_I140. Next base: position 587,635 of record NZ_JBQMTX010000001.1, read on the forward strand.
GTTGTTATGAGTTTCTGCGTAAGCATCAACTGGCGCTACATAAGGTTTTTCTTCCGGTTCTACATCAACTACTTTTCTTGTTTCTGTAATAGTTTCAGTTACATGATCTTTTGCAACATCTATTGTTTCAGTGATTTTAGGCGCATCATTAAACATTGTTCCTAAACCTAAAGCTCCAAGTCCTAAACCAGTTGGAATTAATCCTAAAATTTTATCTTTAATTCCTCCTAAAGATGAAAAGAAATCAGCTTCTGTTACATTGTTAAATTCGGCTTCTTTTCCAATAGATCCAAAAGTTGTTAAAGCTGTTAAGTCTAATAATTTTGAAGATGAACCTGTCGAAATCCCTGCATATTCAGCAATTTTAGAAACGATTGGTTGAGCATTCGAACCAAAAATAACATTGATTAATTCTTTAATCGTGTCGGGTGTTTCTTGTTCTGTCGAAATATTTGCTAATCCACGAGAAGCACCAAAAGATTTGATGGTATGAAATAAGCCTGTAGTAGAATTCTTTTTTTCTAAAACACCTCCTAAAAGAATAGGAATGAATGCATTGATTGCTTTAGAAATTCCCGATTCATTTTCACCTAATTCTGATGAAGTTTTCGAGATCAAATCTGGGGTAATATACCCTTTTACTAATTCAATAATGTTCATAGATTTTAATTTTTAATTATAGCCTTTTTTAAGTTGTAATTTGTTCTTAACGAATATTGTACCAATATTCATATTTATTAAAATTAGTTAAAAAAAATGATAATTTTTCTATTTTTTTGAAAAGATGTTAGATTGGAACTAATTTTATCAACTGAATTACTAATAAAAAAGAATAATTATGCAAGAGCAAGACAAGGTAGATAGTTTGCAAGATGTGATTTCAACACCTATCAAAGATGTAGAATATATTACGAACTGGTTAATTACGAAAGGGTCTGAAGTGGGGTGGAGTTTAGTCTCTGCGATATTTACGTTAGTAATTGGTTTATGGTTGGCGGGCAAATTGAAAAAATTGATTGAAAAACGTATGATTACTCGTAATGTGGATCTATCTATTCGTACTTTTCTTATTCCGATTATAAATATTGTTCTAAAAATGATCGTGATAATGTTTGTTGTTTCACGATTAGGTTTAGATGCTTCCGGTTTAATCGCAGCACTGGGAGGAGCTGGTTTAGCAATTGGTTTAGCTTTGCAAGGGTCTTTGTCAAATTTTGCAGCGGGAATTCTAATTATTATTTTCAAACCGTTTAAAGTAGGAGATTATATTGTTTCACAAGGAAATGAAGGAACTGTCGAATCAATCAGTTTATTAAATACAGTGATTGCTACTGGAAAAGGGCAGGTTGTGACGCTACCAAATGCAAATTTGTTTAATAATCCAATTACCAATTATTCCGTCAAAGAATATCGTCGATTAGATGTGAATGTTGGTATTTCTTATGATGATGATTTTGACAAAGCGCGCGAAGTTTTGTTGAATGTTTTAGAGAAAAATGAATTGGTTGATGATACACAATCTAAAACGGTTGAGATTTTAGAATTTGCAGCAAGTTCTGTGAATTTGGCTGTGCGTTGTTATGTGAAGAATAGTGATTATTGGACGGCTTATTGGCAATTGTATCGCGCGGTGAAATATGCATTAGACGATAATAATATCTCGATGCCTTATCCGCATACAGAGATGATTATTAAGAATGATAGTAATTCGCCAACAGTTCCTTTCGATAATAAAGATTAATGAAGTATTTACTTACTATATTATCAATTTTTTCGTCTGTGCATCTATTTGCGCAGATCGAATTAATTGAGAAACATCTCAATTCTGATTTCTATTCCACTCAATTCACAGGATTTTATTTGTATGATCCAATCACGAAAGAAGAAATCTATAATTATAACGGGAATAAATTTTTTATTCCAGCATCAAATACCAAAATTTTTACGTTGTATACAGCAATGAAAATGTTGAACGATTCTATCCCTGCATTCAAATATCAGTTGATTGGTGACGAATTGCATATCGAAGGAACTGGAGATCCAACTTTTTTGCATCCAAAATATAAAAATACACGAGCGGTAGATTTTTTGAAAAATAATGGTTCTAAAATTGTTTTTCATTGGAATAATTTCGACGAAGAATCTTTTCTACCAGGTTGGACTTGGGACGATTTTAGAAAAGATTATGCACCAGAAAGAAGTCAATTTCCAATTCATGAAAATTTAGTTTCAATTTCGAAAAATGGAAGTTCAATCAAAACATTTCCGACATATTTTGAAGAATTAACAGAAATTAGAGAAATGCCAGAGCCGAGGAATTTTTATGATAATAAATTTTATATCAGTAATAAAAAACGAACAGAAAAAGTTCCTTTTATAGTGAATGAAACGGTGATAGAAAAATCGTTGTCGCAAATTTTGGGTAAACCTGTTGATATGGTCAAAACGCCAATGATCAATAATCCGAAAGTGTTTTATAGTCAGAAATCAGATGATGTTTACCGCGAAATGATGGAAAATAGCGATAATTTTTTGGCGGAACATTTATTGATTTTAGCTTCGAGTACTTTACCAGGAAAATTGAGCGCTTCTGAAACGATTACCTTTTCTAAAAGATATTTGTTGAATGATTTGAAACAACAACCAGAATGGTTTGACGGTTCGGGATTATCGCGTTATAATTTGTTTACACCGCAAAGTTTTGCTCAAGTTTTGGGGAAAATGTACAACGAATTTCCCGAGCAACGTTTGTTTTCTATTTTCCCAATAGGTGGTAAAACTGGAACAATCAAAAATAGATACAAAGATTCGGCGCAACCTTATATTTATGCCAAAACAGGAACGTTGAACAATAATGTAACGTTGAGTGGTTATTTGAAAACGAAATCTGGAAGAACGTTAATTTTTAGTTTGATGAATAATAATTCGATCAAAGATTTATCTTGGATTCGAAATGAGAACGAAAAGTTATTACGAATTATTAGAGATAATTATTAAGCATATTTGAAATAAAAAAGCCTTCCGATTTCGGAAGGCTTTTGCTTTATTAGAAAGACATCTTTACGGTGTCGTTATTTCCTGTTAATACTTTTGTGTCTTTTTTATTTTTGACATCAAAAGTTACAATGTTTTGTTGATCATTAAAAATATCTGTCAACAAAGCTACTTTTAGTTCTATCGAGCTGATATTAGAAATTTTATCAAACTTAAAAAAAACTCGTGTCGATTTATCATTTACCTGATAACCATAATAAGAAGTTCCCAAAGCTTTACCATTTACTTTTACATCAACTTTACTATTTACATACGCTTTCAACTTGTTTTCGAAGTTAGATTTGTTTGAAACATCAGCACCAACTGCTTTTTCCAACTGATTGGTAAATGTACGCGCAGTGATATTTAAAGTTCCAGTTTCTTGTTCGTAATCAACCTTGATATTTGCTGTATGAAAATCTTGAGCGTTTAGGTTAAAAGTTACTAAAACCAAAAGCAAAGAGAATAGATATTTTATGTATTTCATTTTATTTCTTAGTTTGTACAAGTCTATTTCAAATCGAGTGCCAAAGATTCTTAAAATTTAAAAGAAAGCTTTAGCGACTTGTTAATAACGAAATTAGAATAAAAAAATTATAAATCACATAAAAATATAAAAAGAGTATTAAGTTATTAATACTCTTTTTAGTGAAATTATTCTAATTTTTAAACTAACCAAAGTTGATTTTGGTATAAAAAGAAAACTCCTAAAGCTACTAATAGAAATGAAACTATTGCAAAAATAGGGACGCTCATTGGTACAGTTATAGAGCGTTTTAGTTTTGCATTTGCAATCGTCATAAAAATAACAGCAGAAATCATAATTAATGGATGTTCCATCAACTTAAATCTTAAAATATCGTTTTTCATAATGTTTTCTGCCCCAGAAACATCAACAGCCAATTTTATTAAATTTACTAATCCAAGTAATAATTGAACGTGAAAAGTAATGGTTGTAAATAACCCGATTTTTTTTATTGTTGCGTTTGTATCTTTTTTAGAAATCGCATAAATTAATGTTGAAATCACAAAGATAACGCCCATCAAAATCACAAGATAAGCCCAGCCACTATGAAATTGTTTGATAAAATCCATTTTTCTAATTTTAGTTTTTCAATACAAAAATAACAAACCTTTTTACATAAATACTATTTGATGATATTTATGTGTTTTCAGAACAGTTTTTTAGATTAATCAAAATCTCGTAATTTCGCGCAAAATATATCCGAAATGGGAAAAGATAAAATCAGAAGATTTAACGAAAATAAAACTTTTCAGAATGTTGTTCAACCAACACGAGAAGAGGCAATTAACGAGTTTGCATTAAAAGGAAATTGGAACAAAGAATTTTTCAAGAACGACAAACCAATTGTGTTAGAACTTGGGTGCGGAAAAGGAGAATATACAGTTGCAATGGCGCGTCGTGACAAGGATCGTAATTTTATCGGAGTAGATATTAAAGGATCAAGATTTTGGCGTGGTGCTAAGACTTGTTTGGATGAAGGAATTGAAAATGCTGGATTTCTTCGAACTCAAATCGAAATTATCGATCATCTTTTTGCAGAAAATGAAGTGAGCGAAATTTGGATTACTTTCCCAGATCCACAAATCAAATACAGAAGAACAAAACATCGTTTAACAGATCCTGAATTTTTGAGACGTTACAATACCATCTTAAAACCTGAAGGAACAGTTAATTTAAAAACGGACTCTGAATTTTTACACGGATATACACATGGTGTTATTCACATCGAAGGACACGAAGTTATTCGTTCTACACACGATGTTTATCACCCAGATCATTCAGATATTCCAGAAATTGTAACAGCTGTACAAACATATTATGAATCGAAATTTTTGGAAGAAGGTAAAAAGATTACCTATATAAAATTTCAATTAAAATATTAATAAAAAAATCCATCGAAAGATGGATTTTTTTGTTTTGATAAATACGATAAATCATTATTAATCATATATTTGTTTTACACTAATATGATTTTTTATGAAAACTAAACTTTTACTACTTACCACATTTTTATTGAATGGGCTTTATTCTTTTGCGCAAACCAGAGAAAACTTCATTTTTGCGACAATGGAGACTGAGAATGCCGCTTTTTTACAAAAAAATCATGCGGATTCTATTGAAATAATTTCTTCAAAAAATAATTTTTCTGCTATTTATTTTCATCCAGAAATTGCTGAAAGTTTACATGGAAAATTTGCGCATGGACATGGTTATATTTTTAGAAATTCGAAAGAAGATGCACTAGAATCACTTCAAGAAAAGCCATCTCAGAAAAAAGCACCTTTCAATTATACAATATCAGAACAAGCTTTTATAACTACGGCATTGAATGATGTTGATGTCAAAGAAATTGAGAAAACAATTTTGATGTTAGAAGATTTCAAAACGCGTTATCATACACGACAAGAAGCAAATAATGCGGTTCTTAAATTGAAAGAAGTTTGGGTGAAAATGATTGCTGATGCAGGACGAACTGACGTATTTGTAAGAATCGTTGATCATGTGAATACGCCAATGAAGTCGTTGATTTTGACTTTTAATGGAATTGAAAAGAAAGATGAATTTGTGATTATTGGAGGTCATGCCGATTCGACTGTTGGTTGGAATGCAAATCAAACTTTTGCACCAGGAGCAGATGATAATGCATCTGGAATTGCAACAATCACCGAAGTTTTGCGTGTGTTGTTAAAAAATAATTTCAAACCGCAACGAACTACCGAAATTATGGCTTACGCAGCAGAAGAAATAGGTTTAGTAGGATCGAAAGAAATTGCGCAGAAATACGCTTCGGAGAATAAAAATGTAATAGGTTATGTACAATTTGATATGACGAATTACAAAGGTTCTACGAAAGATGTTATTTTGATGACGGATGCTTATTGTGATGCAAATCTCAATTCGTTTTTGATGCAATTGATGGACGAATACAACAAAACTGGTTTACATCAATTCACGTATGATACTTCACAATGTGGATACGGATGTTCAGATCATTTTAGTTGGTCGGATAATGGTTTTGCGGCAACTTTACCTTTCGAGGCTAAAATGCAAGATAGCAATCCATACATTCATTCTGTAAATGATACATATGCAACTCTTGGGAAAACCTCTACGCATGCTACGAAGTTTACAAAATTAGGAATCGAATATGTGGTTGAAGCTGCTAAAACATCAACTTTAGGGACAAATGATGTTGATAGAAATTCATCTAAAATTTATATTTCAAACAAAACATTGAATTATCAATTAAATTTTGAGTCTCAAATTTCGATTAAAATTATTGATGCAACAGGACGAATGATTAAAACGATAAATACTGAAAATTCTAATGGAAGTGTAAATCTTTCTAACTTATCAGCAGGATTTTATGTCGCAACAATTCAAGATGATAATGGAAATAGTGTTTCGCATAAATTTATATTGAAGTAGATTTCTTACCAAATAAAAAACAAAAAGCAAGCTGAAATAGCTTGCTTTTATATTTTTGAAATTTATCTAAATCTTAGTCATTCAAACTTTGTAGGTAAGAAACCCAACCTAACGTTTGGTATTCTTTTGCCGCAGTTTTTACATCAGCAGCTTTGTAAATTCCACGACCAACAATCATAAAGTCTGTGTGGTAATTTTTGAAAACTAATTCTGGCGTATTATACTGTTGTCCTTTGCTATCTCCAGTCGAAGAAATATTAACACCAGGCGTAAACAATAACAAGTTATCAGGAATTTGGCGTTGTGCAACAGCTCCTAAAACATTTCCAGATTGTTCCGAAACATTAATTGCTTTTGTAAAGTAATAATCATCAGTCAATGTTCCTTTCGAAGACATTTCAACAATTGTGATAACTCCGGTATTTTCGAAAACTTTTAATGATTCTAAACCTCCAATTGGATGAACAGTTACTAAATCTGCCCAATCAGAAATTTTGTAAATCGATTTCTTAAATTGTAATTCTTGCGTATTTCCAATATCTCCAAACTTGCGATCTTCGAATAATAAGAATTCTTTTTCACGTGCGATTTTTTTCAACTCAACAATTAAGTTATCCGAAAAATCTTGAATAATATCTGAATGTAATTTTAACGCAACAATATGATCACCAACCTTTTTAGCGAAATCTGTAATTTCTTCAGAAGTAATTAAATCTGCAGAAGCAATTAAGTTAGATTGTTTTTTCAATGCTAATTCAACCAAACGTTTTCCAACTGGATGTACAATTTTTTTGTTTTCCAATGCAATACGTTGTTTTGCAGGAACCGCTTCTGGAGGTAGAGCTAAAAAGTCTTTGATTTTTTTCGCTTCATCATCACTTAAACGGTGATATTTATGTAAAATATCGATTACCTCGTGAATTGTAAATAACGTTTTCACATTGTAACCTTCTTCTTTCAATTTTTCAGATCCACCTTGCGCACGATCTAAAACAACCACCAAATCTTTTACACGTAAACCTTCGCGCTCAACTTGATCAATTGTTTCTAATAAAGATTGTCCAGAAGTAATTACATCTTCGACCAAAAGACAAGATTGTCCTTCCGTAAAAACACCTTCTACCATACGTTTAGTACCGTAACCTTTGTTTTCTTTACGTTTGATAATCAAAGGAATATTCGATGTTAAACTCATTGTAGTCGCCATTGGCAAAGCTGCATAAGGCACACCACAAATCAAGTCGTATTCTACATCTTCAACTAAATCTAATAAGTTATTTGCTAAAGTTTTTAGTAATTGTGGACTCGAAGCTAAAGGTCTTAAATCGACATAGAAAGGAGATTCTATACCACTTTTTAAAGTAAAATTTCCAAATTTTATAATTCCCAGCTCGTAAGCTTTCAATAAAAAATCTTCTCTTGGTTGCATCTGTGTAATGTTTGAGCAAAGTTAATAGGTTTTTGAGTCATTTATGGCATTTTAAGGGAAATTAATTTTTAGATGTATAAAAATTGAATATTTATACTAATTTGATTTATAATTTGTTCTAAAAGTGAAATATTATGTATTTAAAATAAATGAAAATTTTTAATTAATGTTATTTTTTATTGAATCAATAGTGCATCTTATGTTTTCTAAATCTTCTTCGCTATTAAATGTAAAATTATCACCAAAAGGATCAATAGCTCTTGATATAAAAAAGAACTTTTTGTTATTTATTTTGATATAATTTAAATATGGAAGTACAAATTGATTAATTTCTTGAACTTCATTAAGATTAAATGTTTTTTTTGAAAATACCTTTTTAATTGTAAGTTGGTTAATGTTATTATCTAACACTATTTCATTAATCTGATAATTAATCCGAATAAAAACACATAAAATTAGTATAAATGAAATACAAAAAATCAAGACATCATATTTATTTTTTGCAATTATTTCGTCTAAATAAGTGAAAATAATTACTGAAGTAAATAGAATTAATATGTTTAAAACAATTATAATAAGCACATTATAAAAACTATTATATTTTCTACTAATATATTCTTTCATTTATAAGAATTAAATATTTACGTAAAAATATAATTTTTATGTAATTCAGAAAAGAAGTTTTCGTTCTACATTTTATAATAAAACTTCATAAAATAACTTTACTTTTGAAATCTATACAAAACACAAATGAAAAAATATATAGTTGCCAGCATTGCTTTTGTAAGTATGTTGGTTTCGGCACAAGAAACGCCTTTCAAATTTACAGAATTAGTTAACAACACTGCGCTTCCAATTATTTCGCAAGGAAAAACGGGAACTTGTTGGTCATTTTCTACAACTTCTTTTTTAGAATCAGAAGTAAAACGATTGACAGGAAAAGATGTCGATTTGTCGGAAATGTACAATGTACGATATACTTATCCAGAAAAAGCATACAATTATGTTTACCGTCAAGGAAAAGCACAGTTTAGTCAAGGAGGTTTGTCGCATGATGTTTTAAATTCGGTTCGTAAAAATGGATTAGTTCCAAACGAAGTTTATGCAGGTTTTGCGAATGGAACAGATGTGAAGCATAACCACGAAATATTGGTAAAAGATTTGAAAGTTGGATTAGATTCGATTGTAAAAAATCCTAAAAAATATTTAACAGCAGATTGGAAATCAAAATTTGATCAAAAATTGAATGATAAATTAGGTGTTCCTCCAACAAAATTCAAGTTCGAAGGAAAAGAATATACACCACAAGAATTTGCAAAAGCCTTGAAAATAAATCCTGATGATTATGTAACCTTGACATCTTTTCAGCAAGCGCCTTATTATTCACAATTTATTTTGCAAGTGCCAGATAATTTTTCAAATGGTTCATATTATAATTTACCATTAGATGAATACATGAAAGTCTTGGACGAAGCGTTATATAAAGGATATACAGCGGCTTTTGATACAGATGTTTCTGAAAAAACATTTTCTAAAAAGTATGGAATGGCAATTTGGCCTTCAGAAGGTTTAGAATCAGATTATTTTGTTCAGATTTTACCTGAAAAATGGGTGACGGCTGATGAGCGTCAAAAAGGTTTTGAAGATTATTCGACAGAAGATGACCATTTAATGCATATTACGGGAATTTTGAAAGATCAATTGGGAAATCAATATTATGATGTAAAAAATTCTTGGGGAATAACAGATTTAGGAAATAATGGACATATTTATATGTCGAAACCATTTTTCAGAATGAAATCAATTGCTTTTACAGTGCACAAAGATGCGTTGTCAAAAGAAGTGAAAAAGCAATTAGGTATAAAATAAAATCACTCACAAATGAATACATTAGAACAAGCGATAGAGAAACTAGATTATAAAGGTTATTTGGATGTAGAAATTCCAAAAGGCACTGATTTGATTGCGGAAATCAATAAATTACGTAAAGAGAAAAATGCGGTGATTTTGGCACATTATTATCAGTCAGGAGAAATTCAGGATTTAGCAGATTATTTAGGTGATTCATTGCAATTGGCTCGTGCAGCTGCAAAAACTGAAGCTGATATGATTGTTTTTTGTGGTGTTCATTTTATGGCGGAAGCCGCAAAGATTCTGAATCCGTCTAAAAAAGTGGTTTTACCAGATACAAAAGCAGGTTGTTCTTTGGCAGATTCATGTTCGGCAGAAGGTTTACGTGGTTTGCGTGAGCAACATCCAAATGCGATTGTAGTGAGTTATATCAATTGTGATGCGGGTGTTAAAGCGGAATCAGATATTATTGTTACTTCTTCTAATGCGGAAGCGATTATTAATTCGTTGCCAGAAGAGCAAGAAATTATTTTTGCTCCAGATCGTAATTTAGGTCGATACTTAAATCAAGTTTGTAATCGCAAAATGATTTTGTGGGACGGTGCTTGTATCGTACATGAGGCGTTTTCTTTGGAAAGAATTGCACAACAAATGGCTGATCATCCAAATGCAAAATTAATTGCGCATCCAGAAGCGCAAGAAGATTTATTGAAATTCGCACATTTCATTGGCTCAACATCTCGTTTGTTAGATTATGTGGTAGAAAATGATGCGCAAGAATTTATTGTGGCAACGGAAGAAGGAATTTTACACGAAATGCAAAAACTTGCTCCGAATAAAACATTAATTCCAGCTTTGGTTCAAGATGAATCGTGTAATTGTTCTGAATGTTTTTATATGAAATTATCAACATTAGAAAAATTATATCTGTGCATGAAATATGAATTGCCAGAAATTCAAATAGAAGAAGAATTACGAGTTAAAGCGTTAGCTGCAATTAATAGAATGTTAGATTTATCAGAAAAAATCAAATAATGGCTATTCAAGATGTATTAGTCATTGGTTCTGGAATTGCTGGACTTTCGTATGCGTTGAAAATCGCGATTCGAAATCCTGATGCGAAAATTACCATTGTAACCAAAGCAAATAAAGACGAAACCAATACGAAATATGCGCAAGGCGGAGTAGCTGTTGTGAGCGATTTCGAGAAAGATAGTTTCGAGAAACATATCGAAGATACGCTTCGTGCAGGAGATGGTTTGTGTAAGTTGGAAGCGGCTGAGGTTGTCGTAAAAGAAGCACCAGAACGTATCAATGAAATTATAGATTGGGGCGTTCGTTTTGATAAAAATAACGAAGGAATTTATGACCTTGGTCGTGAAGGTGGACATACCGAAAACAGAATTGTTCATCATAAAGATGTGACAGGTTGGGAGATTGAGCGCGCGATGTTAGAAGCAATCAAAGAATATCCAAATATTCAAGTTTTTACGCATCATTTTGTAGTAGATTTGATTACAGAACATCATTTGAATCGTGATATAGCAGAGAAAACAACATGTTTTGGTGCATATATTTTAGATTTGAATACAGATAAAGTTGAACAACATTTAGCCAAAGTAACTTTGTTAGCAACAGGCGGAGTTGGTCATGTTTATAAAAATACGACGAATCCAATCATTGCAACTGGCGATGGAATTGGGTTGGCTCGACGTGCGAAAGCAACCGTTTCGGGAATGCAATTTATTCAGTTTCATCCAACGGCTTTTTACAGCGAATTTGATGGACAGTTATTTCTGATTTCGGAAGCTGTTCGTGGTTTTGGTGCGAAATTGCGTACGAAAGATGGCCAGTTGTTTATGCACAAATATGATGAACGTGAAGAATTGGCTTCTCGTGATATTGTGGCGCGTGCGATTGATAATGAAATGAAATTGCGCGGAGATGATTATGTTTATATTGATTGTCGACACTTAGAGAAAGAAAAATTCTTGGAACATTTCCCTAATATTTACGAAAAATGTAAATCCGAAGGCTACGATATGTTTACCGAATTGGTTCCGGTTGTTCCTGCTTCGCATTATTTGTGTGGTGGAATTGACGTCGATTTAGAAGGAAAAACATCTATCGAGAATTTGTTTGCGGTTGGCGAATGTTCTAATACGGGTTTACATGGTGCAAATCGCTTGGCTTCGAATTCGTTGTTAGAAGCGATGGTTTTTGGTCATCGTGCAGCGTTAAAAACGGTCGATTTATTAAATGATAATCAATTTTCGATTTATAATTTTGAGTTTCCAGAATGGAACGAAGAAGGCATGAAAGTGCAAGAAGAATTAGTATTGATTTCTTATTTACGCAAACAATTACAAGCGATGATGAGCGAATTGGTCGGAATTGTACGAAGCGATAATCGTTTGCAAATTGCACAAAATCGTATCAATGAAATCGAGAAAATGGTCAAAGAAATTTATTATTTTACGATTGTTTCACCTAAAATTTTAGAACTTCGAAATTTGGTTGATGTCGCACATTTAATCATTGAGCAAAGTATCAATCAAAAAGAAAATCGAGGAACTTTTTATAACAAAGATTTTAATTAATGAAGAAATTATTTCTGTTCGTTACATGTTTTGCAATGAGTTTTTCTTTTGCTCAAAATTCGAAAGAAAAACAAAACGTAAGTTTGACTTCTGGTAAAGAAGCCAAGAAAGCGGTTGTGTATTTTGGTTGTGAAAATCTAAAAGAAAATAGCGAGCTACAAGCATGTATGAACAAAAATTTGAATCAAGATATTCAAACTCAAATTTCATTCTTTTCTAATATTGCTGATTATCTTCATATCGAAACTGCTCAATCTAAATTAGGTTTTAAAATTAATGAAGATGGTAATTTTGAAGATGTCTCGACTGATGGTTCGAATCCAATTTTTAATAGTGTAGCATTGTCTAGTTTAGTTTTGTTGAATAATAAAATGGAGCGAGCTAATCTAAAAATAACTCCTGCAAAAGGAGTTGATGGAAAAGCAGTTGCAATGAAATATACAATGCCTTTACGTTACGAATCGGCAGAAAAAAATAATGATTTTGAGAAGTTCCCTTCGGAAAATCGTGTATTGTTTACTTTAAAAACTGATGAAGAAACGATTGAAGTAAGAATTGATAAAGAATTTAATTTAACAACTTTTGGTAATAACGGAAGTCGGGAATATTATTTAGGAAAGTTTTCTAATCTTTTCGAAATGGCTTCTATCGATCCTTATGCAACCGCTTTTGATGCGGCTTTCAAATCTGGAGCAATAGATATTACAAAAGGTAAAATTGATGACAAAGAATATAAACTTCAGATCAAAAATTTCTTCGAAAATGATCCTTCAGTACAAGTGTTGATTACTGTTGTGCGCGAAGAAAATGGTACTTGGGCCGAGTATTACGAATACAAAACCAAGAAAGAATTTAATCAATCAAAATTTGCATCCTTAACATATAGATAATGAATTTTCCTCCATATATCACACAAGAAAAATTACAACTTTTTATTCGTCAAGCTTTTTTAGAAGACGTTGGCGATGGCGACCATTCAACGTTAGCGTCGGTTCCGTATGATGCAATTCAAGAAGCGGAACTGAAAGTGAAAGATAACGGAATAATTGCTGGAATTGAATTAGCGAAAATTATTTTTGATACGTTTGATCCATCTTTAAAAATAGAACAATATATAAATGATGGCGATAAAGTACAATTTGGAGATGTTGCTTTCAAAGTAAAAGGATCTTCACAATCAATTTTAACTTGCGAACGATTAGCGTTGAATTGTATGCAGAGAATGTCTGGAATTGCAACTTATGCGCACGAAATGATGGAATTGGTAAGCGGTACAAATGCCAAAATTTTGGATACACGAAAAACAACACCTAATTTCCGAATGATCGAAAAATGGGCAGTTAAAATTGGAGGAGCAGAGAATCATCGTTTTGGTTTATACGATATGGTGATGTTAAAAGATAATCATGTCGATTTTTGTGGAAATATTACAAAAGCGGTTGCGCAAACCAAAGATTATTTGTCAAAACATCATTTACATTTAAAAATAGAAGTGGAAACGCGTAATATGGATGAGGTAAAAGAAGCTTTGGATGCAAATGTAGATTTTATTATGTTGGATAATTTTGATCTTGAAACGATGAAAGAAGCGGTTCAATATATAAATGGGCGAATAAAAACGGAAGCTTCGGGCGGAATTACAAAAGAATCTGTTCGAGCAATTGCCGAAACGGGTGTTGATTTTATTTCTTCTGGTGCGATTATTCATTCCGCTCCCAACTTTGACTTGAGTTTAAAAGCTGTTAAGGCTTGATTTCTTTAACATTTTAATTTTTTTGTTGTAGTAAGAATACTAAATAATAGATTTTAACGTTAGCTATATTGTATTTGAATAATTTATTTTGAAAATTTATTAGTATCAGCTTATAAATAAAAAAGTTATTGGATAATATTTTATTAATACTGATTCTAAATAATTGTTTTTTGCTTGAATTTTTACTTTTTTTTTAAAAAAAAATCAGTGTACGTTGATAATTAATGTTAAAAATTAACATTTTCATTATGTTAATTTTTGATAAAATGTTAAATAATCTTTAAAACTTTACATGAATACTAGATCTAATTTACAATATTGATAATATATTGACTATTTTGAATAAAATATAATAATTAATATTTAAGATGTTAATTGATTTTGTAAAATTTTACCATAATTTAACAATAATCTCATTTAAAGTATAGAAATTTGCGGAAGTAAACTTTTAAACTATTTCAAAAGATGAGGTTAAACTCAACTAAGCTTTTACTAGTAGGAGCTTTTGCCTTAATGGCATCATTATCTTTCGCCCAAGTTGTTGAACCAACAGATTCTACAAAGGTTGAACAGGACGAAAACGTATCTTTAGGAGAAACATTAATCATTGGTAAAGGGGTTATCGATATCGTAGAGGATCGTAAAACACCAGTTGCTGTATCTACAATTAGTAAGGCAGCTATCGAAGATAAAGCGGTAGGAAATGTAGATTTCCCAGAAATCTTCGCTACAACTCCATCTGTATATGTTTCTGGACAAGCGGGAGGTTTTGGAGATTCTCAAATGTTTTTACGTGGATTTAGTAGTCAAAATACAGCTTACTTATTGAACGGACAACCAATTAATGGTATGGAAGATGGTAACTTGTATTGGTCTAACTGGTCTGCAATGACTGAAGTTGCAAATGCAGTTCAGATTCAACGTGGTTTAGGATCTTCTAAATTAGCTATTTCTTCTGTTGGTGGTACTGTAAATATGGTAACAAAAGCTACAGATAAAAAGCAAGGAGGTTTTGTAAGATTAAACACAGGTAACGATAGTTACATGAGTGCTACTATTTCTTACAATACAGGTATGAAAGGTAAATGGGGAGCTTCTTTCTTGTTTAACCAAACAACTATGCACAGATCTTGGGCTCAAGGAACAAATGCAAATTCACAAGCATACTTTGTTTCTGTAGGGTATAAACCAAACGATCGTCATAACATTAACTTTATGATTTTTGGTGCGCCGCAAGAGCACGGACAAAACTATTCTACAAAAAACACTAAGCAATGGGCTGATGCAGAAAAGTATGGATACGGAAATAAATACAATACAACTTACGGATACTTCAACGGTAAAGGAGAAAATTTAAGAACTAACTTTTACCACAAGCCAGTAGCAAACTTAAACTGGGACTGGACAATTAATGAAAACATGAATTTGTCTACAGTGCTTTATGCTTCTACAGGTACTGGAGGAGGTACTTCTGGAGTTGGTAAAGCAACAAGTACATTGAAAAATGGATTAGTTGATTTTGATTTAATTCAAAGCAATAACTTATTAGATCCAGACGGTATTGGAAATAATGGAGGTAAAGATGCAAACGGAAAAACAGTATCGAATGGTGCTATCCGTACATCTGTTAATAATCACTTCTGGTATGGAGGTGTAACAAACTTAAACTTTGATACTAAAACAGGATGGAACTTTAACATAGGTGCTGATATCCGTTTCTATCATGGTAATCACTTCCAACAAATGAATAATTTGTTTGGATTAAAAGGTTGGTCTGAAGTAAATAAATCAAACAATCAAACAGTTGTTGTAACAGAAACTTTTGGAACAAATCCTTGGTCTGCATTATTCAAATCGGCTAAAAAAGATCAAAGAACAGCAAGAGATTATTCTGAAGATATTAACTATCAAGGAGCGTTTGGGCAAGTTGAATACTCTAATGATATTTTCACAGTATTTGGACAAGGAGCAATCTCTAATCAATTCTACCAAAAATTTGATACTTGGAACTACGGAGGTGTAGAAACAGCTTCTAAAAAAGTAAACAAAACAGGATGGAATGTAAAAGGAGGTTTATCTGTTAATATTAACGAGGAGAATACAGTTTTTGCTAACGCAGGACGTTATTCTCGTCAACCGTTCTTAGATAATGTATTCGAATACAACAAAGTTGATTTACGTGAGCCAAATGTAGATAACGAAGAAATTACAGGTTTCGAAGTTGGTTACAAATACGAAACAAGAGGTTTAAGAGTTAATATTAATGCTTACTCTACAAAATGGGGTAATCGTTTCTTAGGAATTTCAGGTTCTGTAACTCAACCAGATAACACAACTCGTCCTATTTATACATCTTATACAGATATCACACAATTACACAAAGGTGTTGAAGTTGATTTTGACGCTAAAGTTTCTCAAATGTTTAGCTTATATGGATTCGCATCTTACGGTGATTGGAAGTATGATGGAAAAACTCCATTTGAATCGATGTATACTGATGACGATACAATTTTCGAAAAAGGAAATGTTGATTTGACAGGAACTTATATCGGAGAAGCTGCTCAATTTACTTTCGGTTTGGGAACTAAAGTTAACTTTACAAGAAACTTATATTGGGATGTAGACTTTATGTACAATGCTCGTACTTATGGACAAGTTAATCCAGTAGATGTAGTTAAAAGTGCATTAAAAGGAGAGGTTTATCAAGCTGAAAAAATTGCACCTTTTGCAAAAGTTAATACAGGTGTTGCATATGAATTCAAATTTGGTAAACAAAAAATCAAATTTAGAGGGAATGTTCGTAACTTATTCAACAATCAATACGTAAGTAGAATTGATAGAAATGGATACGGATATGCAGTAGGTAGAACTTGGAATGCAGGTGTTACTTATAGCTTCTAATAAGAATTAAAATTTCTTAACATATTAAAGTGGGCTTAGTAATAAGTCCACTTTTTTTTTTGAAGTATTGTGACTGAATTATTTGTCTTAAATTAATAAAACCTTAATATTTAATTTATAATAAATCTAAATAATTTTATTTTAAGAATAAATATTCATTTATTAATGAATTATTATACACATTGTTTTTTTTAAGTATTGTTGTTTGTTTAGTCTGTTTTTGATAAGGATTTAAAAATTTTATTATTTGGTAATTTTATTTTAATTATATTTTCATATTCATAAAATATTAAGAATAATATTATAATTATTTAAAATTGATTTTTTAAGTAATAATTATTCTTAATTAACATAACGTTTGTAGTTGTTTTAACATATATACACCTCAACTTTGCAGCGGTAAACATTTAAACTATTTCATAAGATGAGGTTAAACTCAATAAAGCTTTTATTAGTAGGAGCTTTTGCCTTAACGGCATCATTATCTTTCGCTCAAGTTGTTGAACCAACAGATTCTACAAAGGTTGAACAAGACGAAAATGTATCTTTAAGTGAAACTTTAATCATTGGTAAAGGTGTAATCGACGTTACAGAGAATCGTAAGACTCCTGTTGCTTCTACAGTTATTACAAGAGAGGAAATCCTTGATAAAGGAGTTGGAAATGTAGAATTTCCAGAATTATTAAAAAATTCGCCATCTATTTATGTTGCAGACCAAGCTTCAGGTTTTGGAGATGCAAAAATGTATATGCGTGGTTTTGATCAATCAAATACTGCTTTCTTATTGAATGGGCAACCAATCAACGGAATGGATAATGGTAGTTTATATTGGTCAAACTGGCAGTCTGTTTCTGATATTGCAAATGTTATTGATTCTCAACGTGGTTTAGGATCTTCAAAATTAGCTATTTCTTCTGTTGGAGGAACTGTAAATATCGTAACAAAAGCTACTGAGAAAAAAGAAGGTGGTTTTGTACGTTACTTAACAGGTAACGATTCATACCAAAAACAAACTATTGGTTATAATACAGGTATGAAAGGTAAATGGGGTGCTTCATTTATGTTTGATAACTGGTCTGCTCACAGAAGTTTTGCACGTGGAACAGAAGGTAAAGGTCAATCTTACTTTGTTTCTGTAGGTTTCAAACCAAATGCACGTCATACATTCAACTTTATGATTTTTGGTGCTCCGCAAGAACATGGTCAGAACTATTCTAAACCAATGGATACTCAATATCGTAATATTAAAGTTAATGGTGTAAATAAAAGTATTATTGCAACTCCAGGTTATGATATTACGGGTCGCTTAGGAAACTCTAATTATGGTTTCTATAATGGAGAATCTTTATCTGCTAAAACAAACTATTATCACAAACCAGTAGCTAACTTAAACTGGGATTTTACAATTAACGAAAACTTGTCTTTGTCTACAGTGATTTATGCATCTACTGGTACAGGAGGAGGGACAAGTACTTTAGGTAATGGTCCTGGATATACTGATGGAGGTTATAAATCTAATGGAGAAATTGATTGGGATGTAATAGCAGCGAAGAATCAAGAATTAAAAGATGGAATTTCTAATGGAAATAACGGAACTGTTTTAGCTTCTTCAGTAAATAACCACTTTTGGTACGGAGGAGTTTCTAACTTAACTTTTGATACAAAAAAAGGTTTTGTATTTAATGTAGGTACAGATTTACGTTTCTACCAAGGTGAACACTATCAACAATTAAATAATTTATTAGGAGCTTCTGGTCGTGCTGCATCTAATGTGCAACGTTCAAAAGACTATGTAGTTGATAAAACTTTCAGCTCAAGCCCTTGGAATTCTTTATTCAATAGAGCTAAACATAGTGAGAGAATTGGATTTGATAATTCAGAGAGAATTAATTACCAAGGTTTCTTTGGACAAGCTGAATACTCAAACGAATTATTCTCAGCATTCTTTCAAGGTGCTTTATCTTGGCAAGAGTATGAAAAATATGATAACTGGAACTATACTGCAGAATCTGCAGAAAAACAAGGTATCAAATTCAAAAACGGTAAAGCTTATTCAGGTGAGCGCACAGAAATTGGTTATAATTTAAAAGCTGGTTTCTCTATCAATTTAAATAAAGAAAATAGTGTTTTTGTTAATGGAGGTAAATATTCTCGTCAACCATATTTAAATAATATGTTTGTACGTAATACAGTTACTTTTGTTGAGCCAACTGTTAAAAACGAAGAGATTCAAAGTGTTGAAGCTGGTTACCGTTACAAAACTCGTACATTAAGAGTTAATGTTAATGCTTATTATACAGAATGGGATAATAGAGCAGATACTTACAACGATAAAGATTATACAGACTCTAATAATCAAATTCACAAAAATGTGCGTTACTTATTAAATAATTTATCTCAAGTACACAAAGGTTTAGAGGTAGATTTTGATGCTAAAGTAACACGTGATTGGACAGTTAGAGGTTATGCTTCTGCAGGAGATTGGAGATACCAAGGAGATTTTACTTACCAAGTTCAAGATACAGATACACAAGAGATTGTGGCTGGAACAGAGAATGGTAAAGGTAACTTAGACGGTGTAAGAGTAGGTAATGCAGCTCAATTTACATTTGGTATGGGTACTAAAGTTAAAGTAACAAAAGCTTTATCTTTTGATACAGATTTTAACTACTATGCTCGTTTATACGAAAACGTAAACGTTGCTGATGTTGCAAAAGCAAATATTAATGGACAAGTCTACAAAAATGCAAGTATTAGCCCATTTGCTACAGTAGATTTAGGAATGTCTTACAACTTTAAAATTACAAATAGTCAATCTATTAAATTTAGAGGTAACATCAAAAACTTATTCAATGATCAATACATTTCTCGTAAAGATAACTACGGTTACTTCTGGGGGAATGGAAGAACTTGGAATGCAGGTGTAACTTACAATTTCTAAGAAATATTTCATTATCATAACAAAAAGACGAACGCTTGTAGTTCGTCTTTTTTTTTGTGTTTACCTTTACTAAAATTTTATAGAAAAATGATTCAACCCGATTTTCTAAAAGAAGGTGATAAAATAGCAATTGTTGCGCCAGCAAAACGAATGTTACAAGGCGAATTGGATGAAGCAATAGATTTAATAAAATCATGGAAATTGATTCCTGTTTTAGGAAAAAATATTTATGCTGAATATGATTTTGGCTACAAATATGCTGGAACAGACGAAATCAGAACCGAAGATTTTCAGTGGGCTTTAGATGATCCTGAAATCAAAGCCGTTTGGTGCGCGCGTGGTGGATACGGTTCCGTCAAAATTATTGATGAGTTAGATTTAACTCATTTCAAAAAATCACCAAAATGGATTATTGGTTATTCTGATATCACTGTTTTTCACAATCATTTCAATCGATTAGGATTTCAGACTTTGCACGCTGTTACAGCGAAGAAATTAGCAAATACCGAATATCACCCATCATCTTACCAAAGTGTTTACGAAGCGTTGTTTGGAAACGAACTTGATTACGAAATTCAATCACATGCCTACAATAATTTAGGCGAAGCGGAAGGAGAATTAGTTGGAGGAAATCTTTCAATCGTGTATTCACTTTTGGGGAGCGAATCTGCGATTACAAATCCTTCGGATAAGATTTTGTTTTTGGAAGATTGGTTTGAGAATTGGTATGCAGTCGACCGAATGTTAATGAACCTGAAACGTAACAATATTCTTACTCAAGTAAAAGGAATCATTCTCGGAAGTTTTACACACATGGATACCGAAGAAGAAAATGCAGAAAATTACAATCTTCCATTCGATCCAAAAACTTACGAAGTCATTCATAGTTTTACTAAAAACTTAAATGTTCCGGTAGCTTTTGGTTTTCCGGCAGGACATACAGGACATAATATTTCTTTAAAAATGGGTGCGAAAGTTCAGCTTAATGTAACCTCAAAAAATGTAACTTTGCAACATTATACAAACAAATATGAAAACAGATAATTTAAACGTCATCAATCACCCGTTAGTGAAAGCTAAAATCACTCAAATGCGTGATAAAAATACGACAACCAAAGAATTTGGAGAATTAGTTGACGAAATTTCTGGCTTAATGTGTTACGAAATTACGCGTAATCTTGAGTTAGAAGAAATTGAAGTTGAAACGCCAATTACAAAAACAATCGGTTTTAAAATCAAAGGAAATGATATGGCTATCGTTCCTATTTTACGTGCCGGATTGGGAATGGTAAAAGGAATTCATCAATTAATTCCTACCGCTAAAGTTGGTCATATTGGGCTTTATCGTGATCATGATACGTTACAACCTGTTGAGTATTTGTGTAAATTACCAACCGATTTAGATTCGCGCGATGTAATTTTGGTAGATCCAATGTTAGCAACAGGAGGTTCTGCAATCAAAGCAATCGAAATTTTAAAAGACAGAGGAGCAAAATCTGTACGTTTAGCTTGCTTAGTTGGTTGCCCAGAAGGTGTAGAAGCTGTACAGAATATTTATCCTGAAGTTCCAATTTTCTTAGCTGCTTTGGACGAAAGATTAGACGAAAACGGATATATCGTTCCTGGTTTAGGTGATGCTGGAGATCGTTTGTACGGAACAAAATAATTTTTTTGAATGAGTATTAGTTATGATTTCGGAAGAGAAGCAGAAGATTTTGCAGTCAATTATTTAATCCAAAATGGATACAAAATATTGGCTCGAAATTATTTTTTCAGAAAAGCCGAAATCGACATTATTGCTCAAATTCAAAATGAGATTGTAATTATAGAGGTCAAGAGTCGTTCTTCTAATTATGTTGCCGAACCAGAAAGTTCTGTTAACACAAAGAAGAAGAAATTGTTAATTCTTGCCGCAGATGATTTTATTCAGAAAAATAATTTTATTTCTGAGGTAAGATTTGATATTTTAGCACTTTTAAAAAAACAACAATCTTGGAGCGTAAATCATATCAAAAATGCGTTTAATGCTTCAGAAATTTAATCAACTTTTATGGAAGTATTTGTGAGTCTTTTTGACTTTATTATGCATATCGATCAGCATTTAGCAGAGTTTGCGAACGAATATGGTTTGTGGCTTTATGCCATTCTATTTTTAATCATTTTTGTGGAAACAGGTGTGGTTGTTATGCCTTTTTTACCTGGCGATTCGTTATTGTTTGCCGCAGGTATGTTAGCTGCGCAAGAAACAAATGATATGAATGTTTGGATTATGATTGCAATTCTTTTGGTGGCCGCTATACTTGGTGATACGCTAAATTATACCATCGGAAAGAAAGTTGGTTACAAAGCGACTAAAGTAAAGATTTTTGGAAAAAATTTCATTCACGAAGAACATATCAACAAAACACACGCATTTTACGAGAAATATGGTTCAAAAACCATCGTTATTGCACGTTTTGTACCAATTGTAAGAACTTTAGCACCTTTCGTAGCAGGAATTGGACGCATGGGATATTCTATTTTTATCACTTATAACGTGATCGGAGCTATTTTATGGGTTGTAGGTTTAACACTTATTGGATACTTTTTAGGAAATATAGAATGGGTGCAAAACAATTTTTCTAAAGTAATTTTAGGAATCACAATTGCCTCAGTTCTTCCAATTGTAATTGAAGTAATAAAAGAAAAGTTCGGCAAAAAAAAGATAGCCGAACAAGAACAAGAATAAAAATTTAACTCGACTTCGGTCGAGTTTTTTTATACCTTTAAATCATGGAAATTTTAGATTATATATTACATATCGATAAATATTTAGAAACCATTTTGAACGACTATCAAAATTGGTTTTATTTAATTTTATTTCTCTTAATTTTTATCGAAACAGGTTTGGTTGTGATGCCTTTTTTACCTGGCGATTCGCTTTTATTTGCAGCAGGTATGTTGGCTGCAGCATTTCCAGATCAACTTAATATTTACATCGTTTTAGCGTTGCTTTGGGTTGCTGCAATTGCAGGTGATACAGTTAATTATACGATAGGGAAAACCTTGGGAACAAGATTGGTAACAGCCAAAATTTTTGGAAGACGAATCATTCAAGATTCTGCCATTCAAAAAACCGAAGATTTTTTCACAAAATATGGCTCTAAAACGATTGTAATTGCTCGTTTTGTACCTATTGTAAGAACATTAGCGCCTTTTGTTGCAGGAATTTCTAAAATGCATTATGGCACATTTATCAAATACAATTTTATTGGTGGAACAATTTGGGTTATCGGAATTACATTGGCTGGCTATTTTCTTGGTACAATTCCAATTATCAAAAACAATTTCGAAATCGTTGTCATGGCAATTATTGTGTTTTCTTTAGTTCCGATTATTGTAGAATTTGTCAAAGAAAAAAGTAAGAGAAAAGTATAATGAGTACAGAAAATATAATTGTACTCTCCCTACTTTTTTGCATTATATTTCTCCCTATTTTACTATTAATAATATCTTCACAAAGAGAGAATAAACACATTGATGATGAAGTTTTAAGATTAAAAATTGGATTTTTAGATTACTTCTTTATCATCAATTCGTTGATGTTTTTCGGGTTAAGTTTAGTTTTTTTATTTATCTCTTTTACAATGTTATTTGGAAGCTTTTCTTTGACTAATTTTTTAGTTGGAATTGTCGCTTTATTTTTTGGAACTATTTTTATTTTCCCACTTCTTAACTCGTATAATCATTATTGGAAAGAGTTTAAAAGAGCGATTTATTACAATAGAAAAGAAAATTATTTATTAATTAAAGAAAAAGAGATTGTCAAAAAGATTGATTTAAATGATTCAGCTCTTCAAATTGAACATATTACTTTCACGAATTGGAGAAGATCAAATTCATTTCATAGCAAATACGCATTTAGTAAGGATAACGAAACAATTGAAGTTTCAGATTTAATCAAATTTCCGCAAGATTTTCTTGATCAAAATAATATTGAACAAGTAAAAGTTTCGAAACTTTTTATTTGGATTTAGATAATCATTCAAATAATTCCTATCTTCTATTTTTAAAAATATCAATCAATGAAAAACCTATTAATTATTTGTTCTATCCTTTTTTCTTTTGTTGTAAATGCACAACAAGGTTATCCTGTTCCTCCAAAATCAGAAAATAGATTATTTTACATTCAACACAACGACAATAAAAATACGTTTGTTTACGATGCTATTTTTTCGAGCAAAGGAATTTTAGATGATGATAATCCAGTTGATATTTATCGTATTCTTTATGCCGAAGATGGTTCAAAAAAGCCCTTGACTTCTATACAAAAGAAATTGGCATATGGTTTAGATATTAAGAAAATTGAAAAGAATGTTTTTCAGTTGACATTGGTTTCTTATCCAACTCAAAAATTAACGCTTAAGCTTGATTCTCAAAAAAATCCAATTGTTCAAACAACTGTTAATAACAAGTTGATAACACTGAATCGTGTTTTCTTAAAACAGAAGAAAGGAACGGCTGGAATCTCCGTAAAGCTTGATTATATTTTATTTTACGGAAAAGATAAAAACGGAAAATCTGTAGAAGAGAAAATTGTTCTCTAAAAAAATCTCCCTAAATTAGAATCTGTAAGACGCAATTTAATAGCATATGATCGAAGTAAGAGAGGTGAATACGCCAAGTGAAATGAAGAAATTTGTCGATTTACCTTTTGAAGTGTATAAAGATAATCCGTATTGGGTGCCTTCTTTAAAGAAAGATGAACTCGCAAGTTTTGATAAAAATAATGCAATTTTTGAGACGGTTGAAGCTAACTATTTTTTAGCTTACAAAGGAAAAGAAGTAGTTGGACGAATTGTTTCGATTATTAATTGGACCGAAGTAAAAGAAATTGGAAAGACTAAAATTCGTTTTGGTTGGTTAGTTTTTAAAGATGATATCAACATTTTAAAAGCTTTATTAACAACTGTTGAAAACATTGCTAAAAATAATAAACTGAGTTATATAGAAGGTCCGATGGGATTTTCGAATATGGATAAAGCTGGATTATTAACAGAAGGATTTGATAAAGTTGCCACTTTGATCGGTTTATATAATTACGAATATTATCCAATATATTTGCAAGAATTAGGTTATCAACCAAAAGCCGAGTGGTTAGAATATTCTATTGATATTGCGAATTTGGGCAAGGTAAAGCAAATGGATAAATTGTGTGAAATGCTCAAAAAACGTTACGAAATAGATACGTATAAATTTGATACAATTAACGAAATGTTACCTTATGTAGACGAAATGTTTGATTTGTTGAATGTGACGTATGCAGAATTGCAAAGTTTTGTTCCGATAGAAAAATTTCAGGTTGAGCATTACAAAAAGAAATATCTAAAATTTCTTCATCCCGATTTTATTTCATGTGTAAAAGATAAAAACAACAAAATGATTGCTTTTGCGATTACGATGCCTTCATTTTCAAAAGCTTTTCAGAAAACGAAAGGAAAATTGTTCCCATTTGGTTGGTGGCATTTGATGCAAGCGCAAAAAAAGAACGATCATGTCGAATTTTATTTGATTGGAATTCATCCTCATTATCAAAATAAAGGTGTTAACGCCTTGATTTTTAAAGAGCTTTATGATCGATTTATAGCGAGAGGAATTAAAACTTTAGAGACCAATCCTTTGCTAGAGGAGAATACAAAAGTGCAACAATTATGGAAAAACTTTGATCCGGTTATCCATAAACGTAGAAAAACATTTTATAAAGATATAGAAGCATAAAAAAATGGTTAGAATCTAAATTCTAACCATTTTCTATATCAATTAAGGTTGTGGCTGATAATTTTTCGCATTATCTTCAGCATCATCATCAAACTAATCTCCAAATTTTTGCTTAACAGATTCTTTGATTTGATTCTATTTTTCTTCTAAATAATTATAAATTAATGTTTAAAAAAATGAAGAATAATTTCCTTAGAAAACTGCGAAGTAAATCAAAATAATGATGATAATCACAACCACTATAAATTCAAAAATGGGAATAGTTCTTCCACCAGATTTCAAATTTCTTTTCGAATACATACCAAACCAACTTATAACCAAATAATGATCTAAATTTATGAAAAATATTATAAATCATTAGAAAACAATAAATCATAAAAAAAGACTTTGAAATATTTTTCAAAGTCTTTGCTGTTGTACGGGCGGGGAGACTCGAACTCCCACACCTTGCGGCACTAGATCCTAAGTCTAGCGTGTCTACCAATTCCACCACGCCCGCTAAAATCTCACCGATTTGGATTGCAAATATACACAAGTTTTCTTTCTAACAAAATTTCGAAATAAAATTTTTTTAATCTTTTTTTACATTCTAAATTTGTACAAAGCTTTTACAAAAATGGAAATTACAGGAAGAATTAAGAAAGTATTTGAAACTCAAAATATTACTGCAAGTTTCAAGAAAAGAGAATTTGTTGTTACAACGCAAGAACAATATCCACAAGATATTTTAATTGAGCTTACACAAGATAAGACTGATGTGTTGAATGCTTACAAACCTGGTGATGAAGTGAAAGTTTCTATCAATATTCGTGGTCGTGAGTGGATTAATCCAGAAGGAGTAGCAAGATATTTTAATACAATCCAAGCGTGGAGAATTGAGAATATGGCGAATGCAGCTGCACAAGCACCTCAAGGTTACGATAATTTTGAACCAGCGCCTCCAGTAGATACTTTTTCTAATGGAGATGATGATGATTTACCATTCTAAGGAAAAAAACATCAATTAATACTAAACGTGTTCTTTATTGGACACGTTTTTTTAATTTTATATAAATTATACACAAAACGATATGTATTGGTTAAGTTCTGATTTAATCTTTCCTGATTACGATGAAGTGAATAGCGAGGGAATTATAGCTGTTGGAGGAGATCTTTCGCCAGAACGCCTAATTTTGGCTTATCAGAAAGGAATTTTTCCTTGGTTTAATGAAGAAGATCCAATTATTTGGTGGTTTCCTCAAGATCGATTTGTTTTATTTCCAGAAAATTTACATGTTTCGAAATCGATGAAGAAAGTTTTTCGAGATCAAACATTTACGTATTCAGAAAATAAAGCGTTTCGGGAAGTGATTACAAATTGTTCGCAGGTTTATAGAAAAGATCAGGACGGAACATGGATTACAAATGATATGATTGAAGCATATTGTACGTTACATGAAATGAGAATTGCTAAAAGTATTGAAGTTTGGCAAAACGACGAATTGGTTGGTGGTTTTTATGGAGTTGATATGGGCGATGTTTTTTGTGGAGAAAGTATGTTTGCGAAAGTGAGCAATGCTTCCAAAGCTGGTTTTATACAATTTGTAGCAAAATATCATAAAAAATATAAGTTGATCGATTGTCAAGTTTATACCGAACATTTAGCGAGTCTGGGTGCAATGGAAATTCCGAGTGATGTTTTTTTGGAATATTTAGAGAAATAAAAAAATCCGACAATATTAATTTTGTCGGATTTTTTAATGATTTACTAATCACTTTACTTTGTAAAATTGATTGGATATTTTAAATTTTTATATTCATTTAGATCTGCATTTAACGATCCAACTAATAATCCCGCTTTTATTTTTAGCGGAACTAAGTTATCATCGTCAGAAATCCACATCGTAACCGATTCTGATTCTTTGAAAACGCGACCAGATTGTACGTAAGGACGAATTTTTATTGCTGCAATTTTTCCGAATTTTGTTTTTAAGGTTTCACGTCCCAAAACTTTTAATCGAAACTTTAATGTTTCGTCACCAAGAAAAATATTTTCGTTCAAATAATTTCCTGTTTTAAGAGTGGAATGATTGGCATTACGTAAGCTGTAAAAAGCAGAAAGTAAATCTTGTGCATCGTACGGAATTGTTTCTGTTGTTACTTTTCCATCTCGTTTATTTTCAACTTTTGCTTTTCTATTGGCGTGATCAAAATAATAGATTTGATGACGTTTGTAACTTCCTTCTACAATATTTCGAACAAATTTTGTCGGTTTCAAATCTGTTTTATCAATATACGATTCGTAATTATCATCTACCTTAAAAAAAGCACGTACCGCACCAGTAGAAGTTCCTTTTCCTACGATGTGATAATGGCTTTTTCCGTTCAATGTAGCTTCTCTTACATCAATTGAAGCAAAACCTGCATTCAATCCAGAATAATGAACTCTAAATTTTAGATTTTCGCCAACTTTGTAGTTGTTTTGAGCATTTAAAGGCAATGCAAATGAAAGGACAATAAAAGTAAAAAATAAAATATATTTTTTCATTTTGAATTTTTGGTTTTGAGGTTAAGATTCAAATTGTTTGCCAAAAATAATAAAACGCCTTTATAAATTGATATAAAGGCGTTTTAATTTATGAGAATCTAATGATATTCTAATTTTCTTCTTTTAAGGAAGATATTTGATCTGCTTCAGTTGAAGTTTCAAAATCTGAAACATTGATAACCGAAACTATTTCTGGAACATATTTTTTGATGGTCATTTCAACACCAGACTTTAAGGTCATTTGGTTGACAGAACATGCTATACATGCACCTGTAAGGCGAACTTTTACAATATTATCTTCTACAGATACTAATTCGATATCGCCTCCATCTGAATTTAAGAATGGTCTAATTTCAGTTAAGGCCTTTTCAACTTCTGAATATTTTTCTTCTGGAGTCATGATCTTTTACTTTTTTTAATTTTTTGCCGAACAACCTGCCATCGTTGTAATACGAACGGCTTCTGTTGGAGGCAAAGTATTGTTACGTTCTACTAAACTTTGTACTGCGTTACGTGCAATTTCTTTGTAAACATTAGCTACAACAGTATCTTCTTGCATTGCAGCTGGACGACCAACGTCAGCAGCTTCGCGAATAGATTGTACAATTGGAATTTCGCCTAAGAAAGGAACACCAATTTGTTCTGCTAAGTTCTTTGCACCATTTTGTCCAAAGATATAATATTTGTTGTTAGGTAATTCTTCTGGTGTAAAATACGCCATATTTTCTACAATTCCTAAAACTGGAACATTAATCGCTTCCATTTGGAACATTCCAACTCCTTTTTTTGCATCTGCTAATGCAATATTTTGAGGCGTAGAAACTACAACAGCTCCTGTAATTGGAACTTGTTGAACGATAGATAAATGAATGTCACCTGTTCCTGGAGGTAAGTCGATTAATAAGAAATCTAATTCTCCCCAATGTGCATCACGAATCATTTGATTCAATGCTTTTGCAGCCATCGGTCCTCTCCAAACAATTGCTTGATCTGTATCAGCAAAGAATCCAATTGATAATAATTTAATTCCGTAAGCTTCTACTGGTTTTATTTTCGTTTTTCCATTAACTTCTACAGAATATGGACGAGCATCTTGACAATCGAACATAATTGGCATAGAAGGTCCGTAGATATCAGCATCTAATAAACCTACCTTGAATCCCATGTTTGCTAAACTTATTGCTAAGTTTGATGAAACAGTAGATTTACCAACACCACCTTTACCTGATGCTACAGCGATAATATTTTTAACACCTGGCAATTCAGAACCTTTGATTTCGTTCGGATTTTTTTCTTCAACTTCAACAGAAATGTTAAGTTTAAGATTTGACTCAGGTAAATTTTCTTTAAATGCATTTTTCAACGCAATTTCCAAACGCTTGCGTTCGTGCATTGCAGGCGAAGGAGAAACAATATCCAATATAATATCATTTCCCATCACTTGAGCGTTACGCATCCAATTGCGAATACCTAATTCTTCTAATACTTGATATATTTGATCTCTTGTGTAAGCCATCTTTTAATTTTAATGAGACAAAATTACGAAGAATCAAAGACTTTAAATAATCTAAAAACGTGATTTTAATTGTTTTGCTTTATAATTTGATAAATAGACTTAATTTGATGTATATTTAAACTTTAAATCTGACTATGGAAGAGCATATTATTTATCTGACGAATATAAGAAAACAGATTATTGATGAGCTTGAACAACACTCTCTAAAGCAACTACTTTATATACCTGTTGGCTATAAAAACAATTTGTTTTGGAATGCGGCTCATGTTTTGGCAACTCAGCAATTGATCCATTATTATTTAACCGATAATAGGATGTTGGTCGATATTCAGTTTATTCAGAAGTATAAAAAAGGAACAATCGGAAATACGGAAGTAACGGAAGAAGATGTGACAGAATTGAAGGAAATGTTGGAAAGTACACCAATGCAGATGTTCAAGGATTATCGTTCGGAAAAACTATCGTATTATCGATCATATAAAACAAGTTTTGGTATGACGTTAGAATCGATTGAAGATGCAATTTTGTACAACAATATTCACGAAGCAATGCATTTGGGCTATATGATGGCGATGAAAAAGAATATTCCTTTTTAAAATCAAAAAGAGAATAAAATTTAAAAATTTAGATGTTAACATACAGAGATGCTAAACGAAGCGATTTAGAAAAAATAACAGAAATTTATAATTCTACAATAGCTTCGCGATTAGTAACTGCCGATACAGAACCAGTTTCAGTTGAAAGTAAAGTAAAATGGTTCGAAGAACATTCACCTGAAAAAAGACCACTTTGGGTTGTAGAAAATGAATCGAAAGACATTGTAGGTTGGGTAAGTTTTCAATCTTTTTATGGAAGACCAGCTTATGATGCAACTGTAGAAATTAGCATTTATTTAGATGCTATGCAACGTGGAAAAGGTTTAGGAAAACAAGTGTTGGAATATAGCATTACGAAAGCACCAGAATTTGGAATCAAAACGATTTTAGGTTTTATTTTTTCGCATAATGAACCGAGCTTGAAATTATTCAAGCATTTTGGTTTCGAAGATTGGGGAAATTATCCCAATATTGCAATTTTAGACGGAATAGAAAGAAGTTTAACTATTTTAGGAAAACGAATCGCATAAAAAACCCTCACTTCATTTGAAGTGAGGGTTTTTTATTTATCAGATAAATTTTATTTACCAATACTCCAAATCAATGCTTTTTCTTTAGTTGCTCTGTAAATTGTAGCATGTTCTTCTTTAGGTTCTGGAGAATAATTCCATTGTAGATTTGGAAGTTTTTCTTGCGTTAAAATATTCTTCAAATCATCTGTATAAGGTAAAATATCACTTGCTCCAGATCCTGCAAACCATAACTTTTTTGGAGTTGAAGGAAATTTAGCTAAATCATTTTTTGAATTCAATAACATTTTTTGATCGTTCCACCAAAGTGAAGGATCAATTGCAATATAATAATCAAACATTTCGGGTTGTTTCAGAAAAGTTTCCATGATAAATAATCCAGCCAACGATTCGCCAATAATTCCTTTATTATTTTTAGTGCGATACTTTTTCGTGATTTCAGGAAATAACTCATCCTTGACAAAGCTTCTAAATTCATTAGAACCTCCCACAACATCGGCTATTTTTTTATCTTCTTCATTTTCAGTTGGTGGACTCAAATCTTTGCGACGTTGTATATTTTCTATTCCAACCAAAATAACTGGTTTTATTTTTTTCGAAGTAATTAAGCTATCCAATGTGTTTGCAATATGTGGAAAATCCTCTTTTGTTCCGCCATCTGGCATATACAAAACGGATAACGAATCCTGAGAAGTCGAATATTCTATTGGAACCCAAACATTAATAACTCGTTTTTCATTTAGAATTTTAGAATCAATTGTAAATGTTTCGTGTTTCGGGATTGGATCGTTGTAAACAGGCAGATTAGAGTTTTTGCAAGATGTAAAAAAACTAATAGAGATTACAACTAATAAGTAGTTAAAAATCGATTTCATGTATTTCATATTAAAGTATTTATTCAAATATACAAAAATCATAAAGAGTTGATTTTCTATTTAATAAAAAAGACCACTAAAAAATAGTAGTCTTTCTCAAATTATTTTCAGAAGATTTTTAATATTCTAAAAATCTCACTTTATCTTCGATTGGTTGACGAATAGCTTCTGGGATTTCTCCATCAAATTTTCCCATATAGAAAACACCAACACATTTTTCACCTTCTTCCATAGTTGTAAACTCATCAACATTGGCGATAATATTTGCTGGAGAAGACCAATATGCACCAATCTTTAGCGCACTTGCCATTAACCACATATTCTGAACTGCCATAGAAGTAGCAGCTAATTCTTCCCATTCAGGATTTTTTTCTGTGTTGATAAAATTGATTAATACAATTTTATTCGACTTATCACATTTCTCAATTAATGCATTTATTTTTCTGTCGCTCAATTGATCTGTTGGCGTTCCTTGCACATAAACACGCTTTACGTATTCGCGGAAACGGTCTTTTGCAGGCCCTTCTAAAACGACAAAACGCCAAGGTTCTGTTTTTTTATGAGATGGCGCCCAATTTGCTGCATCAAAAATTTGATTCAATTCTTCGCGCGTAATTTCTTCTTGATTGTATTGCGGAGGAAATATAGAGCGTCTATTTTTTATGATTGATAATAAATCGTTTGCATTCATGTTGTACCAATTATTAATTTTATTCTACTAATCAAGCAAATTTACATTAATTTCAATTAAACCAACGTTAAGATGAAAACATTAGACTACAACAAAATTGAATATTACAAAAACAATAAATTCCAATTTGATATCGGGAAATATTTCAATCAATCATTAGAACTTTTTCAAAATAATTGGCAGCCATTTGTTATTTATGCTCTTGTTGCAGCTATTATTTATATGTTTACTTCCTTCACTATAATCGGATTGCTTTTTGTGATGTATCCACTTATAATGGGATTTATGATTGGTGCAGAACGTGCCGAAAACAAAATGTCGTTAGAGCTAGGTGACTTTTTTGGAGGTTTCAAAAATATAGGAAGCTATTTCCTTTTAACACTTATCGTAATGGGAGTCGCAATAGTTGTAATGTTACCATACATTATTTTTTCTTTTTTACCACTTATGTTTAATGATCCCGAAAATGTAAACCCAGCATTAATGATTGGTTCATCGCTTTTTGGTATGTTATACATCTTAGTGGCGACAGTATTTTTATTGTTCTTACAAGCGTGTATTTATCTGGCTCCGTATCTTATTCATTATGGAAATATGAGCGCTATTGACGCAATGAAAACTTCTTATGCAATCGTAAAAAAGAATTTTTGGTGGATGGTTCTAATAGCTATTGTTGTTAGTCTGGTTGCTTCAATAGGAGCTATTGCTTGTTATGTAGGTGCGTTAGCAACTTATCCAATTGGCTATATGATGGTTTATTTTATGTTAAAAGATATGATTTTGACAGATGATGAAAAAACAGAAATTGATCTACTTGGTACAAACCAAGAATAATATTAATTTTATCGAATGTTAGCAAAGCATTCGATTTTTACGAAAATGAATGAATTGGGAGCTGCAAAAGTTCCCTTTTTTTTTATGATCGATTTTTTGAAAGAAAATGGAGAAGTAGTTCCGTTAAATGAATTACCTGATGAGATAAAATTTGAAGTAGATTCAACAAAAAAAGAATCTTTTCAGAAAGATTTTAAATTCAATAAATTCCCGATTTCTTTCGACGAATATTTGCCAAAATTCAATTATGTTCACGATAATCTTTTGTTTGGAAATTCATATTTAACGAATTTAACGCTTCCAACAAAAATTGAAACTGATTTGACTTTACACGAAATTTTTCAGTTTTCTGAAGCAAAATATAAACTGAAATATAAAAACGAATTTGTTTGTTTTTCTCCCGAACGTTTTGTGAAAATTGAAGATCAAAAAATCTTTTCAAATCCAATGAAAGGAACCATTGATGCCTCGATTCTAAATGCGAAGCAACTTATTTTGAATGATGAAAAAGAAGCTGCCGAACATGCAACAATTGTCGATTTAATCAGAAATGATTTGAGTCTTGTTTCCGAAAATGTTGAGGTGATAAATTATCGCTACATGGATGAGGTGAAGACAAATGATGCAACACTTTTGCAAGTGAGTTCTGAGATAAAAGGCGATTTGAATGATGATTATTATCAAAATTTAGGAACGATTTTCGATCAACTTTTACCTGCTGGTTCTATTTGCGGTGCGCCCAAAAAGAAAACCGTTGAAATTATTTTAGAAGCCGAGAAGTATCATCGAAATTTTTATACAGGAGTTTTTGGTGTTTTTGATGGCGAAAATCTTGATAGTGCTGTGATGATTCGTTTCATCGAAAATAATCAAGGTGAATTATTTTTCAAGAGTGGAGGAGGAATAACAGCAAAAAGTAAGGCAAAAGCAGAGTACGAAGAATTAATACAAAAAGTGTATGTTCCAATTTATTGAATCGATTTGTTGTGTAAACAAACAACTTCGAAATTTAGAATTTCATCAAGCGAGATTTGATCGAACAAGAAATGATAATTTTACTGAAATCAATCCGATTTTATTGGACGAAATTATTAAGTTTCCGACAGATTTAACGGACGAAAAATATAAAGTTAGAATTGTTTATGATCGTGAAATTCAATCGGTAGAATTTCAATCGTATCAAATCAAACCCATTGAAAGTATTCAACTTTTTGAGATCGAAAATAAAATTGATTATTCCTACAAATATTTAGATCGTTGGTTTTTTGATGAATATTTAAAAGAGTCAAAAACAGATGATTTGGTCTTGGTAAAATCAAATTATATTACAGATTGTATTTATTCGAATATTGTTTTTTTTGACGGTTCTCAATGGATCACGCCACGAACTTTTCTGTTGAAAGGGACAATGCGAGAAGCTTTGTTACAATCAGGCGAAATCATTCAGAAAAATATAAAAGTTTCAGATTTAGTTAATTTTAAATCATTCAAACGAATCAATGCGATGATGAATTTAGACGAAAGCCAAGAATTGGATATTTCGTTGTTAATTCAATAACTCTATGAAATTGATAGAGTATTGTTTGCGTTTTCATTTTTTAACATTACCTTTGCATAACTTATCAAGAAAGGTGGAGGGATTGGCCCTGTGAAACCTTAGCAACCAGATGACTTATAATCTAAGGTGCTAAATCCAACCTATTAGAGGGAAAGATGAGTAAAAGTATTTCACTTTTATCTGTTGGTTTCTTGAAAGTTTTATGATAATTAAAAATGAAAAGAAACAAATTTTTACTTGCTTCATTCGCATTTATTTGCGCATCTACACTTTTTGCTCAAGAAGTTGAAAAGGAGGAAACAAATCTTAACGAAGTTATTTTAATCGGTGGTCGTACATCAGAAAGAACGGTGGTTAATTCGTCAGTTCCTGTCGATATTATCGATGTTGAGAAATTGAAAACGTCTTCTCCTCAATTGAGTGTGAATGATATTTTGAATGTGGTTATTCCTTCTTTTAATTCTGTTCGTCAATCATCTGCCGATGGAACGGAGCATATCGATCCTGTGACATTGCGTGGAATGGGACCAGATCAGGTTTTGGTTTTGATTAATGGAAAACGACGTCACACAACTTCGTTGGTGAATTACCAAAATACAGTTGGAAATGGTTCTGTAGGAACAGATTTAGGCGCAATTCCGATTTCAGCAATTGATAAAATTGAAGTTTTACGTGATGGTGCGGCTGCGCAATATGGTTCTGATGCAATTGCGGGAGTTGTAAATATTGTTTTGAAATCTAAACCAGGTGGTGACGCGTCTTTGACGTATGGTCAGACTTCTCGAAATGATGGAGAAACGTACAATTTTAACGGAAGTTATGGAACGAAACTAGGACAATCGGGTTCGATTGTTTTTTCGGCTGTTGTAAGTGAACGTAAAAAAACAAATCGCTCGAAAGATCATAATTTAGATATTTTTGGAGATAATTTCGCGTACGATTTTGCAGATGATCCAGATGTAGCAAGAGCTGTGGATGACGCTAAAATTGCTGCTTTAGGGCTTTCGAGAAAAGATTTTAGATTTCAAATTGGAGATGTGGCAATCAAGAATCAACAATTTTTTGTAAATGCTGAAACGGCGATTAATGATCGATTAGATTTTTATTCATTTGGAGGAGTTTCGTTGCGCCAAGGTAATGGATTTGGTTTTAGAAGATTGCCAAGTGAATTGTCTGAAGATGCGTTAAAAATTTATCCAAATGGTTTTCAAGCAACGTTAAAATCTAATGTAAATGATTATTCAAATTCTACAGGATTACGTTATTCATATGATGGATGGAAAGTTGACTTGAGCAATACTTTTGGATTAAATTCATTCAAGTATGATTTAGAAAATTCAATTAATCAATCATTAGGCTTAAATTCTCCAACCGATTTTTACGCTGGGAAACATCAATTTTTACAAAATACAGTCAATTTAGATTTTTCGAAACGAATCAATCAAAATGTTAGTTTAGCGTTTGGAGGAGAATATCGTTTTGAACAATATAAAATTGAAGCTGGAGATGAAGCGTCTTATTCAGGTTCTGGATCTGAATCTTTTGTAGGGTTTTCTCCATTGAATGTTGTAAAAGGTGATCGTCACTCAGTTGCGGCTTATGTAGATGGAGAATTGAAATTTGGAGATTTTACGGCTGATTTAGCTGGACGATTTGAAAATTACTCAGATTTTGGAAGTACAATCAACGGAAAATTAGCGATGCGATATGAATACGCAAAAGGATATTCGGTTCGTGGAGCGATTTCGACAGGATTTAGAGCACCTTCTTTACAACAAAAATATTTCAGTAATTCGTATACCGATTTATTCTTGAATGATAATGGTGATCAAGTTTTGGTAACAAAAGGAATTATTCGAAATGAGTCTGAATTGTCGAAAGAAATTGGTTTGGATAAATTAAAAGAAGAAAAATCAATCAATGCAAGTTTAGGTTTAACATTTCGTCCGACTTCAAAATTATTTATCACATTGGATGGATATTTTATAAAAGTTGATGACCGAATTGTCTTAACTTCTGATATCACAGATCCTGCTTTAGAAAAATATAATGTAGCGACAGCGCGTATTTTTACGAATGCAATTGATACAGAAACCAAAGGTTTGGATTTAGTAATTTCCTATGATACTCGTTTAGGTCGAGGAAAATTGAATGCAAGTTTATCAGGAAATATCAACGAAACAAAAATTGTCGGTTATCATTTTCCAACAGCTTTAACAATTCCAACGGAAGAATTTTTTGGTCCTGATCAAGTCAATATTATCGAATCATTAAGTCCAAAAACAAAAGCAACTTTAGGATTGAATTATGCAATTTCTGGATTCAATTTTATGGTGCGTAACACGTATTTCGGAAAAGTGACAAAAGATGGATATCCTTGGGGAAGTATCCAAGAACATACGGGAAAAGCGGTGACGGATGCTTCGATTGGTTATGATATTACAAAGAATTTCAACTTTACAATTGGTGCAAATAATTTGTTTGATGTTTTCCCAGACAAGCAAGTTTATGAGAATTCTTATTATGGAATTTTTCCGTATGCGCCAGTTCAAATGGGGATGACAGGAGCGTATTATTTTGCACGTGCAAGTTTTAAATTTTAATCAATAATAAAATATTCAAAGTGTCAATTTTAATGTAAATTCAAACATTCAATTGGCACTTTTTTGTGTATGGCACATTCAAAAATTGGTTGGAAAACCGCAGCAGCTTTAGTGATTTCGAATATGATCGGAACAGGTGTTTTTACCAGTTTGGGTTATCAAATTTCTGATTTAAAAAATACAACTTCTATCTTATTATTGTGGTCAATAGGAGGATTGTTAGCGTTGATTGGCGCATTTATTTATTCGGAATTAGCTTCAAAATTTAAACAATCAGGAGGAGATTATATTTATTTATCTCGGACATTTCATCCCGTTTTTGGTTATTTATCAAGTTGGATTTCTTTATTCGTTGGTTTCTCAGCGCCGATTTCTTTAGCGGCTTTGGCAATGGGAAAATACTTGAATGTTTTCGGGTTTGATTTAGGAAAAGAATTTGCAATAGCCATGATTTTGATTGTTGCCGTTTTTCAATCATTCAGTCTAAATTTGAGTAGTAAATTTCAGAATATTTTTACTATTCTAAAAGTTGTATTTATTGTTGTTTTAATTGTTTTAGGTTTTTATTTTGCTCCAGCAGTTGAGCCAAATGCGGTAGTTTTTGATTCGACTTGGAAAAATGAATTGTTACTTCCTGCATTTGCGACGTCTTTGGTTTATGTTACTTTTGCTTATACAGGTTGGAATTCGGCTTCATACATCGTAGAAGAAATTGAGCAACCAAAACAAAACTTACCAAAAGCACTATTTATAGGCGTTATTTTTGTCACGATTTCTTATGTTTTGCTAAATTATGTTTTCTTGAAACATGCATCAGCAGGAACTTTGGCTGGACAAGAAAATGTTGCAAATATTTCGTTCGGTAATCTGCTTGGAAATAATGTAAAATGGGTGAGTTGCTTTATTGCTTTACAATTAATTGCGACGATTAGCGGTTATTTGTGGATTGGTTCTCGTTTGACGCAAGCCACAGCGCGCGAAAATAAATTGTGGAATTTTATGGCGAAAGAGAACAAAAATAGAATTCCAGTTCGTGCAATTTGGGTGCATACAGCAATTAGTATTTTGCTAATTTTTTCAGGAGATTTTGAAGTGATTTTTACCTATACATCGTTTGTTTTACAAATATTAGCAACATTAGCAGTTTGTACAGCTTTCTTTATCAAACAAGATCAATTAACTATTATCAAAAGTAAATTCTTTTATATCTTGCCTGCTATATTTTTAGCATTTAGTTTATATATCTGTTATTTCGTTTTGATGCAAAAACCAAAAGAAAGTTTATTTGGTTTAGGTATTATTGCATTAGGAATTGTATTATTCTATTTTGATAAAAGAATTGAGAAAGAGAATTAATCACAAAACCCACTCAAATTTGAGTGGGTTTTTATTTTTTAATCTTTTATTCCGTTAAAAATATATTGTAAAATAGGGTTGATTTCTGGATTTTCAAGATGTTTTTTGAAAATTTTGGTATGATATTTTGGTTTATTAATCATTTTACGTTCAACTAATTCGTCAATTGTATCAATGTATTCAACTGAAGTTTTTCCAATCAATAAATTATCCAAAGAACGTCCTTGATCGACATAATTCAAAATTGTTTTCAAACCTTTCAAGTAAAGTGCATCTTTTGTAAAACCACCACCACGATAAACGCGAGTTGTCAGATAAAATGCATCTTCTGGTTGCATTTTGTATTCTTCCATCAAGGTCATAAATGTTTCGTTGAATGATTTTCCATTTGTCAACATATGAACTGCCATAACGCGTAAACCAAGTTCTCTTAGTCGGCTATGATTAATAGAATCAGAATAATATTCACTTAAAATCGCTAAACCTTCTTGCGTTAATGTATTTACAGGTAAACCAATACTAAAGATTTTTAATGGTTGATCCAACGCATTCATGGTTGTCACCATGTGAACTCCAATTTCGTGCTCAATTAAACCATTTGTAAAACGTTTGTCAAACTTAACGCCACGTTTAATCACAACTTTTCTCTTGCTATTGATTACAAGTGCTTTTGATGCGATATCATCCGAAACTTCGATGTCAAATTTGAAACCATAATCATTCGTAGCATTTCTAAAAAGATTAACCACTTCTTCCTCTGTATAATTTCCTTGTTTATCCATTCTAAATTCAGGACAATAAAGGATAAAGTTCGCGTTTTCGATATCTTTTTTGGATGGTTCGCCAAAGTAACGCAACGAATTGTATAAAAATTTATCCGTACCAAGATTGGCTAATAAATCGACCTTATCAAAATAAGCGTTAATCGTGTTAACATACATATTTTGAATACTAATATCATTGATTTTTTCGACTTTAATATTCGATAATTTTCGTTTAAATTCGAATGGATCAATGTTAAGCGGATTGTATTTAAATTGTGGTTCGTATGTATATTTTGAAGCTAAAAATTTCTTCTTTTCAAATTCTAAATTGATCGGATTGATAACACTTAACAATTCAAAATTCTGAACCAATTGGCACAATTGTTTATCAATTTTAACCAAGTCAGATTCTAATTCATTGTGCAAAATATTTACTTGCTTAGAACCTACTTTGTACGTTGTTTCCGTTTTTACAAACTCATAAGCGTGGTTAAGAATCGCTGATTTAAAACCTTCTTTAATTTGGTTAATAATTTCTGGAAAAGATTCTCCTGTTAATTCATCACAATAAATTTTTGAAACTTCTGTCGCTAAAACCAACGTATTTTTGAATCGATTTGTAACAAATTCTAACAAATAACCGCGTCCATAAAATACATCGTTAATCGCTGAATAATTGTGAATATTTTCTAACTCAATATTCGCCAATTCATCGCGCCAACTTTCTACATAGTTTCCGTAACGTTCGTTGTCAATTCGCTCCGCACCAATGTTGAAGACAGGAACCGGACGATCCCAACGTTTCCAATTGTACGAATGAATATCATAAACCAAACATGACTTAAATTTAGTTTCAAGCTTGTTGATTAAAGCTTCTAAAACTTCATAAAAAGCGTGATGTTTTGCAATACTTTTTTGTTTTTGAGAAACCGACAAAGGCTCTTTCCAAACCTGTTTTCCCCAAGCTTCTTCGTACACAGCAGTTTCTGGACCACGATTTAGATCGTATTCAAATCGAGAATCACAACCTTGAATTAAGATTGGAAAAGTTTCTACAAACTCAGCAGTATGCGGATCTTCCTCGTACCAACGTTCATAATTGCTTAATAAACATTTTTCGCGAATATCTTCGCGCATTTGTCCACCATCATGAATGGCAGCACAAACGTAAGGAATGTATTCGTCGATTTTTATTTTGAATGATTCGTCTTCTGCATAAGCTTCAAATACAATTTCGTTCTCAATATTCTCTAAAATTTGCTGTATACTTATGGATTTCATGCTTTAAATTCTTTATATTTCTCCAATAACATCGACACGATTTGTTTCTGAATTTCGTTGTTATTGTTTACATTATTGTGAGGAACAATTCCTCCAGGACTTACTACATTTAGCTCAACCATTTTTCCGTTAATCAAATCGATACCACAAAAATAAATTCCATCTTCATTTAATTGTTTTCCTATTTTACGGCACAATTCTAACTCATGTTCACTCATTTCGTGTCTAATCGCAGAACCACCAGCCGAAATATTAGAACGATGATCGCCTTCTGCAGGAACACGCATAATTGCACCAATCGGTTCACCATTAATCACAATGGCGCGAACATCACCTTTTTCTGCACCTTCTATATAATTTTGACAAATAATAGGCTGAGAATATCCGGTATGATTGATATAAAAATCGCAAATCGAGCTTAAGTTACCAATATTTTTTCGTTCGAAAAGTATAACACCTTTACCACCCATTCCGTCTAAAGGTTTGATGATAAATTTCTCGAAATTATTTTCTTCTACAAACGATTTTATCAAATCAATATCTTTTGTAATAAGTGTTTGAGGAACAATTGTTTCTAGACCATCATCAAAAGAAGCGGCGTATATTTTATTATTTGCTTTACGTAATCCCGAAATTTTATTCACGAAGAAAACTTTATCTTCGATTAATTCTAACATATTCAACAAAAGCGGATCAATTGGTGGATCGGCTCTCATAAAAATTATGTCAAATTCGGTCAAATCTTTTATACTACTTTCAAATTTCATGGTGTGATAAAATTCAACACAATCATTTGTTTCTGTAGTTATCATCTTTTTGCAGTTTCCTACAACTTTGCCTTTGGCAATAGAGATATCTTTTTTTGTTAAATAGGATACTTCAAATCCACGATCTACGCATTCTTTAATAATTCGCATAGTGGTGTCTTTTCCTGGTTCAACCTTGTCCCAAGGATACATTACGAAGCATATTTTCATATAAATAAAAAGGGTATTAAAATCAATGCAATAATAACTAAAAGTTTGATACAAAAAATGATCTATAAAAAATTATAGAATATTTATTTTTATTCTATGAAAGATATTGATTTCTAATGATTAATAAAAGAAAATGGTGATTGATTTTTTAATTTCAATCACCATTTGGTTGGTAAACTATAAACTATTTATTTCTTAAACGATCAATTGTTTCTTGAACTTTAGGATCATCAGCTTTTACGCTGTAATAATCTGCAATTTTTCCATTTTGATCAAGAACCAAATATCTTGGTATCCAATTTAAATCAATCCCTGTGCCAAAATTGCCTTTCCAGTTGTTTCCTAAGTAAAAGTGTTGACCTTCAATCTGATATTTTTTAATACCATTTTTCCAAGCTTCCTCATTCTTGTCCATTGAAAGGTAAACAAAGGTTACGTCAGGATTTTTTTCGTGCAAAGATTTCAAAGCTGGCATGTTTTTGATACAATCTCCACACCAAGTTGCCCATAAATCCAACAAGACAATTTTTCCTTTATAGTTCGAAAAAACTTTTTCGATGGTTGCCGAATTTCCTTCTAAATCAACTACGCTATCTTGCAAAGCTGTTGCGGGAAATTCAGTTTTCATCACTGACGGAATTTTTTGCGAAAATGCATTAATTCCGACAAATAATATTAAAACGCTAATTATTTTTCTCATGATAAATTTTTATCGATTTCATGTATTTACAAAATCTATACCAATTCAGTAGACTTTAAAGCAAAGGTAAATATTTATTT
The DNA here is from genome assembly GCF_053482575.1 of Empedobacter sp. ULE_I140. Taxonomy (NCBI): domain Bacteria; kingdom Pseudomonadati; phylum Bacteroidota; class Flavobacteriia; order Flavobacteriales; family Weeksellaceae; genus Empedobacter; species Empedobacter sp. ULE_I140. Next base: position 630,242 of record NZ_JBQMTX010000001.1, read on the forward strand.
CTAATCATTGCAAAAAGATGTAATTTTGTTTCATGCAAAAATATCTGATTATTGGGCTTGGTAATATTGGTGCTCAATACGAAAATACTCGTCATAATATTGGTTTCAAGGTTGTTGAAGAAGTTGCTAAAAAAGTTGATGCTAAATTTTCACCATCAAATTTTGGTGAAGTAGCACAGTTTAAATATAAAGCGCGTCCAGTTACGTTGTTAAAACCAAATACATACATGAATTTGAGTGGAGATGCGGTTCGTTTTTGGATGAAAAAAGAAAATATTTCGTTAGAAAATATTTTTGTCATTACAGATGATTTGAACTTGCCTTTCGGAACAATTCGTATGCGTGGAAAAGGTAGCGATGGTGGACACAATGGTTTGAAGGATATTCAAAATAAAGTTGGCGGACAAAATTATGCGCGATTACGCTTTGGTGTAGGAAATGAGTTTTCGGAAGGTAAACAAGTGGATTATGTGTTAGGCGATTGGTCGGCAGAAGAAAATGAAAAAATGAATGAACGATTGAATTTGGCTGCTGATGCAGTTTTGTCGTTTATTTTTCAAGGATTAGGTAATACAATGAATCAATATAATGGTAAATAAAATTTTAGGAGTTGCAATGATTGCAGGAACACTTTTTTTAGGTTCTTGTGCAAGCAATTCGTCAAGTTTAGAAGGAAAAGAAGCGAAAATAGAAGAAATAACTTCGACATTAGATAATGTAAATGAAATTAATTTCAAGAGTAAAAAGAATGTTTTGTTAGACGTTCGTACACCTAAAGAGTTTGCTGAAGGTCATGTTCCTGGAGCGGTAAATATAGACGTGAAAAATCCAAATTTCGAAGAAGAAATTCAGAAATTAGATACAAAAAAGAATTATTTCATTTATTGCAAATCTGGTGTTAGAGCAAAATTAGCAACAGAAAAAATGCAAGAAAAAGGTTTCAAAAATGCCAAGAATTTCAAAGATGGAATGTCAACGTACAAAGGAACTGTAACAAAATAATGGAAGGATTTCGTCCCGAAATATTAAAAGAAATTGTCACAACTAAAATGCCTTTCGGTAAATACGAAGGGCGATTGTTGTGCGATTTACCTGTTTCTTATTTGGAATGGTTTGTTGGTAAAGGTGGTTTTCCGAAAGGGAAATTAGGAATTCTTTTATCCACTGTTTATGAAATAAAATTAAATGGTTTAGAAGATATTATCTACGAATTGAAACGTCAATTTGGTTAAACTTCCCATTCATAAAAATTTGCATCATCACGCAATTGAAATCCAGCACTTGGATATAATGAATTTCCAATATCATTCGTAACACTTGTTTCTAACAACATTGCACAAGCATCTGTTTTGCGACACAGATTTTTTGCTTCTTCTATCAATTCTCTTGAAAAACCTTGTCCGCGAAATTCTGGTGAAACAAATAAATCATTCAAAATCCAGAAACGTTTCATTCGAGTAGATGAAAATGAAGGAAATAATTGTACGAAACCAACTGCTTTTTCGTCTTTGTTATAAGCTAAAAAGATAACCGATTCGTCATTTACAATTCTTGCTTCTAGAAATTTTTCCGCTGCTTTTACATCAGATTCCTTATCATAAAATTGACGATACGCATCAAATAAATGAACTAATTCTTCTAAATTATTTATAGTAGCTTGTTTTGTCATGGTGTTGAATTAAATTATTGTTGGAGTCAAAAATTATTGCATTTATTTTGAAGACTTTTTTATTTCCAAAATCAAAAATATAGAAGTAAGATCCCATCTCAGCACTAATAAAAGAATCTTGTAAAGATTGCAAATATTCAATATTCCCATTTAAATAATTTTCTAATATGAAGTCAAATTCTTTGAAATTTGTTAATTCAATATTAGAAGTTTCAAATTTTTTTCGATTATATTTTTCTGTTTTAATGTATGTTTTTTCTTTTGTTGAATAATTATAGGTAAGACTTTTAAATCCATTTACCTTTTTTTTAACTACATTATTATAAAATGAACGAATATAAATTATATTTTGATATTTACTTGATGCGTTTTTTTCAAATGAATTTGTATTGAGTTTATAAAAATTATAATATAATTTATCTTGAGTTTGACAAGATGATAAAAATATGAGTAATAAAATCGAAATGAATTTAGACATATAGTTTTATACCAAATTACTAAAATTAATCCAAATCATAATCTTCAAATTTCCAAATTAAAATCATCCATACAAATTACTTCCATCCAAATATTCCCAAACTTTTGGAGGTAACATAGGTTTTATATTTTTTTCATCTTTTATTGCATTTCGAATAAATGTAGAAGAAATTTCCATCAAAGGCGCTTCAACCATTTCTACATTATCCAAATTTTCTTTTTGCGAATAACCAGGACGCGGATAAACATACAATTGATAATCGCGCATTAAAATCTCAGCGTTTTTCCATTTCGAAATTCCATCCAAATTATCAGAACCCATAATCAACGCAAAGTCATGCTCAGGAAATTTTTCGTTCAGATGAATTAAGGTATCAATCGTGTAAGAAGGTTTCGGTAACGTAAATTCGATGTTAGAAGCACGAAGATTAGGATAATCTTTAATCGCTAATTCTACCATTTCTAATCGATCATATTCATTTGCTAAAGAACTTTTTTTCTTCAATGGATTTTGAGGCGAAACCACAAACCAAACCTGATCTAAATCGGTGAATTGTTGAAAATGATTGGCAATAATTAAATGTCCGACATGAATAGGATTGAATGATCCAAAATATAAACCGACCTTCATAAAATTGATTTTTTAGAAAAACAAAAATACGATAATTGTAGAATAAAAAAATCCAGCCGGAGCTGGATTATATGTTTAGAATTTTACTAATTCTTTATATAGTTTGTGCGTTGGAAGTCCCATTACATTGAAATAACTTCCATTCATATTCTCCACACCAATGTAACCAATCCATTCCTGAACTCCATAAGCGCCCGCTTTATCGAAAGGTTTGTAATTATCAATGTAGAAATAAATTTCTTCATCTGTTAAATCTGCGAAAGTAACTTGCGTTTCGTCTGAAAAAGTAACTTCTTTTTCTAAAGAACGAATTGTAACTGATGTATAAACAGAATGTGTTTTTCCGCTTAATTTTTTAATCATTTCGTACGCTTCTTCTCTATTCGAAGCTTTTTCTAACGAATCATCATCCACCCAAACAGTTGTATCCGACGTAATAATCAAATCATTTGGTTGAATATCTGTATAAGCTTTTGCTTTTTTAGCGGAAAGATATTCGGTGATTTGTTCTTTCTTGAATTCGTTGCGATCAAATGTTTCGTCAATATCCAATGAAATTGTCGAAAATTGCAATCCTAATCCAGCTAAAAGTTCTTTTCTTCTTGGCGATTGTGATGCCAAAATGATATTGGTATCTTTTAGTTTTTCTGTTAATAACATTTCAAATTCTTTTATACAGAAGCAATTTCTTCTGCATTATACCACTTGTTTTGAACTTTCAAAATTTGTTCTAATAAATCGCGAACGCAACCTTTCCCTCCATTTTCTGGCGAAATATATTCTGAAGCTTTGCGTACATCCATACAAGCATCGTTAGGACAAGCTGATAATCCAACTAAATTCATCACAGCTAAATCTGGATAATCATCGCCCATATAAGCAATTTCATCAGGATCTAATCCATAAGAAAAAAGTAAATCTTCGAAAGCTTCTACTTTATCACGTTTGTTTACATAAATATCAGTTAAGCCTAAATATTTTAAACGATTTACAACAGCTTCATCTCTTCCGCCTGTAATCACCGCAATACGAATTCCTTGTTTGATGGCTAATTGCATCGCATAACCATCACGCGTATTCATTGTTCTCACCATTTCGCCAGTTGGTAATAAAATTAAATTTCCATCTGTCAAAACTCCATCTACATCTAAAATAACGGTTTTAATGTTATTTAGTTTTTCTTTATAACTTATCATTTTTCGTAAACTCGTTTGATTGAATCTGTCAATATTTGGTAAATCTGTAATAATCTCGAATCATCTTGTAAGGCCTCTAAATGACGATCAATAATGACTTGATCTCCGCGTTTTGCTGGTCCAGTTTGTGCATCTTTTGGATTCATTTCAATTACTTTGTTGGCAGTTTCTTGGATTAGCGGCAACAAAACATCGAACGGTACATTATTCTGTTCGCATATATTTCCAGCGATGTAATATAAATGATTCACAAAATTATTTGCCCAAACACCTGTCATATGTACTTGCATTCTGCTCGCAAAATTTAATTCATGAACTTCATTGGAAATACGATTTCCTAAATCGTTCAATGTTTTTAAATCTTCAGGATTTTCGGCTTCGATAAAAAATGGAATATTATCATAACGCATCGTTCTTTCTTTCGAGAAAGTTTGCAACGGATAAAAAACACCTTTACGATAATCTCCTTTCAACACAGACATTGGCGACGAACCTGATGTATGCACGACTAATACATCATCGTATGGGATATAATGCGAAAATTCTTCAATACCAGAATCCGCACTTGCGATAATGTAAACATCTGCTTTCTCAATTTCAGATATTTTATCAGTGTACGAAATTCTATTTGCTTCGCCTATTTCTCTGGCATGCTCTAATGTTCTATTGAATATTTGTCGAACATTGCAAGTGTTTTCGATTAATGCACGAGTTAAATGAAATGCAACATTACCTGCGCCTAATATGACAATTGAACTCAATGTTTTAGCAATTTTTGAATTAATATTAATTGAATGATAAAAGTAAGTTTTTCAGTTGAGGAAATAAAATTTTAAAAAAAATTATAATTGTTGTAACAATTTTTTAATTCTTGCGTCTTATTAGGAAAATGTTATCGTTCAATGTGTTTACGTATTTATCGCTCACGTTATAAATATTTTCCATTTTCTGTAACAGAATAAATTTAAAAACGTCTAATTAGGTAAAAGTTCGGATCATTATAACTTTGTATTATGTAAAACATATTACTATGCAAAATATCAACTATGAAATTAAATAAAATTACTTTAGCTATTCTTTTCTCCGTTTGTTCTATTTACGGATTTGCGCAGGAGCATCATCCTGTGAAGGGAAAGATTGAAAATGCAAAAAATGAAGCTGTAGCTATGGCTGCAATTCAGATTTTTAAAGCTGATTCAAAAGAATTATTTGATGAAGTTTATGCTAATGAAGATGGAACATTTGAAATTCCAGATTTAGAAGACGGAAATTATCGTTTGGTAATTACAGAATTTGGCTACCAACAATCTGTGACAATAGCAGAAGTAAAAGGAGGTGAATTAAATTTAGGAAATATTGTTTTACAAGCTTCATCTACTGAGACAGTAGAATTAAAAGGTGCTTTTGTACGTGCAGAAGTTTCGCAATATCGCAACGAAATTGACAAACGTGTTGTAGAAGTAGGAAATGATTTAGTGTCTGCTGGAGCGAACGCAGCTGCTGTTCTTAATAACATTCCGTCTGTTAATGTGGATCAACAAACAGGTGAGTTATCTCTAAGAGGAAACGAAAATGTAAAAATTTATATCGACGGTAAACCTTCTTCTTTATCAGCTTCGGAAGTATTAAAACAAATTCCTTCTAATCAAATAAAAAGTGTAGAAATTATAACCAATCCTTCTGCAAAATATGAAGCAGACGGGAAATCTGGAATCATTAATATTGTCATGATAAAAGGTCAGAAAAAAGGATATAATGTTACGTTAAATACAGGTTATGAACAAGGTAAAAAAAGTCGTTTCAATAATTCATTAACTGCAAATGTAAATATAGGTTCATTTAACTTTTTTGGAAATTATAGCTACAACAAACGTCCAAGCGAATTTCATGGATACTTAGATAATTATGATTCTAAACGTTGGCAAGCGATCGATATTTTGAATAAAGATGAAAGTCAAGCAGCTAAATTCGGATTTGACTGGTTTATTGATGATAAAACAGCTTTAACAGTTTATACCAATCAATGGTTTGGAAAAGGACATGGTGAAATTGGTTCGGACATTATAAAAACAGATGTCAATACTCTTCACCCAAATAATTCTGATTTTCATGGAGATTGGAAAAGTCAAGACTATAGTTTAAACTTTAAACGTGATTTCGATAAAAAAGACCACAACATTGTTTTAGATGCATTTTTCTCTCAAGCGACAAATACGGATTGGCGAAATATGCACAATACTTATCCTGAAACAGAAAATTATTACGAAGATCGTGATTCTAAAACGGATAATGTTCGTGTTAATTTAGATTATACAAATCAAATAAAAGATGGCGGAAAAATAGAAGCAGGATTGCAATTTCGTCGCGAAAAAAATAACAATACGTTGCTAACTGATAGACGAATTGATATCGAAAACAGCTTAATTGACCCTAGTACAGATTTTGATTTCACGAGAGATTTCCTTTCTGCATATGTAAATTATGGTCAAAAATTCGGGAAATTTGGTATGCAATTAGGATTACGAGCAGAACAATATAAAGACAAAGGAAATTATTTTTACAATCAAGAAACGAAGAATATTGATAAAGATAAATTAGATTTCTTTCCATCTGCATTCTTAACATACGATGTATCAGAAAAAGGACAAGTTTCGTTGAATTATAGCCGTCGAATAGATCGTCCAGGAATCAGACAATTATCTCCAGTAGCAGAATGGTCAACTCCATTAATGTCAAGCATTGGAAATCCAGAATTAAAACCTGAATACACAGATAATTTTGAAGTTGGGTATTTACAACGAATTGGTAAAAATTCTATTTCGGCTAATGTATTTTACAGACATGTACAAGATAATATTTTCCGTAGTGTATTGGTTGATGATACAAATTCAGAAAAATTCATCCAATTATATGAAAACTACGATAAAGTAAATGCATATGGTTTCGAATTAGCGTTTAATCTTGTTCCAAGAAAATGGTGGTCATCAAATATTAGTGGAGATTTTACACACAATACAATGGTTGTTGCCAGAATGGATGAATTTAAAAATCCATACACAGCAGAAATAGACGCTAATCGTTTGACAGCTCGTATGAACAACACATTCAAAGTAACGAAATCAATTAGTTTACAACATTTCTTTATGTACTCAGGTAAATACCGTTTTGTACAAGGAGAAATGCAAGATATGTGGCGTATGGATTTAGGTGCACGTTACACATTTATGGGTGGTAAAGCTGCTTTAAGTGCTCGTGTAAGTGATATTTTCAGAACATTTTACGGACGTTTAGAAATGTACGATCCTGCAAGAGGTTACGGCAATTTCCGTTGGGAAGCTCAAACATTAAATATTGGTTTTACGTATAATTTCGGTGGAAAAGTGCGTTCTCGTGCAGAAGCTCAGAGAAATAAAACAGAAAATCAAGGTGGTGGAGTAGGGTTCTAATCAACAAGTACATTCCTCATTTATATATTTTTATAACTAAAAAAGCGTTCTAAATTAATTTTAGAACGCTTCTTTTATATCATTAATAGTTTATTTATTGAACTTCTTTCTTAAATAACTTATTTAAGGTTACGGCAATTGCACCGTCTCCCGTTACATTACCTGCAGTACCAAAGCTGTCCATTGCAATATAAAGTGCAATCATTAATGCTTGATTTTCTGCATCAAATCCTAACATCGAAGCGATAATTCCTATTGCTGCCATAATTGCTCCACCAGGTACTCCAGGCGCTGCGACCATTGCGACACCAAGCATCATCATAAATCCAAAAAATTGAATAAAATCGATTTCCATTCCTTGAATTAGCATTAATGCTATACAACAACAAACGATTTTTAACATCGAACCAGATAAATGAATTGTCGCACACAACGGCACTGCGAAATTGGCAATTTCGTCGCGAACTCCAATTTTCTTTACTTGCGCAATTGTTACAGGAATTGTAGCCGCAGAAGATTGTGTTCCTAAGGCTGTGAAATACGCTGGTAACATCAATTTCAACATAGTGAAAGGATTCTTTTTTGCGATAATTCCGGCAATTGTAAATTGAAGCACTAACAAGAAAACATGTAGCACGAAAATTACACCAATTATTTTCAAAAATACATTCATAATTGTTACCACTTGCCCTGAATATGACATGTTCAAGAAGATTCCGAAAATGAATATTGGTAATAATGGAATGATTAAATTTTGAATTAAATACGTAATAATTGATTCGAAATCATCTGCAAATTTCCCAAAAGTTGAATCTTTTAATCGTGATAATCCGATTCCGAAAAGAAATGAAAAAACTAAACCTGGCATTACACCAAATAATGGAGGAAATTCTATCGAAAAGTACGGTGCAAATTCTTTTGCTTTTTCGGCTAAATTAATTTGACCAGTTTGATGTTCTAATAAACTTGGAAATACAGACATACTTACAGAATAGCCTAATAATCCTGAAAAAATAGTTGATCCGTAAGCGATTAAAACAGTTGCTAATAATAATTTTCCGGCTGTTTGTCCTAATCTTCCAATCGATGGAATGATTAATCCGACAATAATCAATGGAATTAAAAAGTTAAGTAATTCGCTAAAAAAATCATTGAAAGTCATAAAAATACGACCAACAGCTTCTGGGATAATTCCACCGAGTACAATTCCGAGTACAATGGCTAGAATAACTTTTACGAGTAAATTGTCTTTAAGTTTGTGCATAGTCAAATTTAGAAAAAATCCGTTCAATTCAAGGTTTTAATTCTAAATGTTGATAAAAAGAAAAAAGCGATACTAAAATTTAGCATCGCTTTTTGGTATATAATTTTTGATAAAATTATTTTTTAGGTAAACGTACAATTCGGCTCGCATCGTTCGTATAAGCTTTACTTCCGCTTATTTTTTTGTAAGCAAATTTTGACGCCAAACGTGTGTTTTCTGTCGTAATATTGTTGGTAACATCACCTTTATTATTCATTCTGTCCACAATATCATACGTTACATCGTAACCTAATTGCTCGTAACGCGTCGGAAATTCACAATAAACTTCTTTGAAATCTTTGATCACACTTTGCACTTCCGTATCTCTTGTATTGATTAAACGCGCAGTACTAAACACAAAACCAAATTCGCGGAATGCATCGATATTTTTTGCATTATCTGCGTTATAAACATCATAAACCGAAACCGATTTTATTCCGTAAGCTTTGATATTGTCTTTGTTAAATGTTTTTAATTTTTCTAAATATTGTTTTCCCAAATTATCATCATCACCAACTAAAACCGTAATAATTGGCGTATAATAATCTTCACCGTTAACTTTATCGTGTGGTTGAACAATTTTTGCAACACTATCTACAATGACAACATTTGCTTTCAACTGTTTTTCTAATTGTTTTTTCGTATAACTTGCTAACTCTTGATCGTCACGATTTGTTAATAAATAAACTTGTTCTCCAGCAAAGTTTTTCCCAATTTCTTCGATGATTTGATCTGCAATTACTTCATCTTTTGGATTAGAAATCAATAAATCATTGAAAGAATTTAACGAATCATCATTTGCATAAGGCGAAATCACGGCGATACCAGAATTGCTAAAGAAATTCGCAACTTCCGTAACATCAGACGTATTCAACGGACCAATAACTGCATCTGTTTTACTGAAATCTGTTGTTGATAAAATATCTTGTAAGTTTCCGCTTTTCGTATCGATCACTTTTACATTTACATTTTTACCTTTTTTCGCCAAACGAGTCAACGCTAATTTAGCTCCAGTAAAAAATTGCATCGCTTGCGAATTTTTCAATTGCGGATTATTTGCAACATCAAAAGGTAGCATAATCGCAACATTAATTTCGTTATCGTTAGCACGTTTCAACTTTCCAGCAGTTCCGTATTTGATGATTTTAGCATTTTTTTGCAATGGAATTTTAAGAGTCATTCCAGCTTTTAAACCATTGATTAAATCAGGATTTAAGCGCAACAATTCATCTAAATTCGTATTATATTTTTCTAAAATTCCGTAAGCCGAATCTCCATTCTGAACAACATAATTGATTGTATTTTCTTCAATCACAACAGAGCCAGATTTTTTAGGAATCGTAATCACCATTCCTTCTTTTACACCTGTTTGTAAAGCTGGATTTTCTGCATATAAATCGTCAACACTTACATTATATTGTTTTGCTAATGTGTATAAAGTTTCTCCTTTTTTGATTAAATGTGTTCCTTTTGGAACAGAAAAAACTTTGTTTGACACATCTTTCGGAAGCTTGATCACATCACCAATTTCTAAACCTCTTTCTTTGATTTGAGGATTTAATGAGTTCAATGTTTCTTCCGAAATTTTATATTTTTTTGTCAAATTGTAAACCGTTTCTTTCGGCTCAATTGTAATATATTGATAATTATCGTCCGAAGTATTTATGTTTGACGTAGTCGTTTGTGTATTGGTTTCAGTTGGTTTGGTTGTCGTAGCTCCTTTACCTGGAATCACAATCAAATCACCTGGATGAATCCCATTTTTTTCAATTTTAGGATTGGCTTTATACAATTCTTCTTGCGAAACACCATATTGTTTCGAAATTCCGTAAACGGTTTCTTTTGCTTGAACTGTATGCGTTTTTTGTTGAGCATAAAGTGCTGATGCACCAACAAATAACAATAAAGCTAATATTTTTTTCATTTAGATGAATTTTCGTGGTCAAATATACAAATTATGTTTTGTTTAAAGTTCTTCTTTCAATGTATTTATGATGAACTCGAAATCAAAAGGTCGAAGACTATCTTCAATAAAATCAATGAAATACTGAACATTAATGTAATCAAAATCAGCAAAATTTTTCACACGTTCTTGCAAACCATTTTGTTGAGAAAGATCATTCAGTAATTGCTCGATTCTCTTCAATAAATCCTCATTTTTTTTCACTTCAGCATGCACCAAACGTTGTTTTATTTTCTCAAAACCTTTCAACTGTTTTGTACGCTGCGCTTGTATCATATCCGCAAAAGAAGATTCTGTTAACGAACTCAAATGTTCCAAACGATCAAAAATGCTTTTTAATTCTTCTTCCAATTCAGGAAGTTTTGGAGCAATTTCTGACGAATTTATCGAACGTTTTTTTGTGATTGCTAAACTATTCGAAAATAAATCTTCGTTTGATAAATCTAATTTTTGTTGTTTTTCGTGTTGTTTTTCAGTTCGGATTAATAATGAATTTCTCAAAACTAAAAGTGGAAAATCAACTTCAAATTGATTGAACATTTCTTTCAATTGTAACCAATAAGCCATTTCGCCACCGCCACCAACATAGGCAACATTTGGTAAAATTGTTTCTTGGTACAAAGGTCTCAAAATCACATTTGGACTAAATTTATCTGGATTTTGATGTAAATCGGCAACAATTTCTTCTTTCGAAAATTTGATTGAAGTGTTATTGACAAAATACGTTCCATTTTGTTCAACAATACGTTCACGAGAATTATTTTGATTGATATAAAACAAGTTTATCTCACGAGGATTTACCTGAATAGAATAACCCAATTGTTCTAATTTCTCATTTTGAGGAATTACTTTTTTGAATGATGTTGACTCAATTAATTCTTCCTCAAAAGTCGGAATCATCACTTTTTTCAATTCTTTATCATCTCCATCAATCATCAACAATCCATGATCTTTGAACAATAGATGAACCAATTTTCGTGTTGCATCCGTCAAATTATCATTCGATAAATAAGAGGCTTCAATTAGATTTTGTAATTCAGTTTTCTTTTTTCCATTTGGAATTAATGACAAAAATGAATCAAAAACTTTTTGTAAACCATCTGTTGATAAACGTCCAACTGGTCCGCCAAACTCTTTTTCCCAATGAATAATTCGATCTCCAAATTTGAAATGATTAATTTCTTCAAAATCGTGATCTTCAGTTGCCATCCAAAACATCGGAACAAAATTGATTTCACTTTGTTCTTTGTTCAATTCTTCGCACGCTTTGATGACTTGCAAAATCTTATAAAAAAAGAAAATTGGACCTGTAAATAAATTTAATTGATGCCCAGTCGTAATTGTTACTGTATTCTTTTCTCTTAATTTTTGTAGATTATTTTGTTGCTTTTCCGATAAATCTAAATGATTTAATTGTTTCGAAATTTGGTCAACAAGAATTTCTCTATTTTTATAATTTTCAAGCTTATTTTGAGCTTGTTTTATATAGTTTTCTTTGGTTGGAAATAGGTTGTAGAAGTCTTTCAAATTCTTGTCTTGATTGATATAATTTAACATCAATTTTGAGAAATAATTTGAATCCTTAAGTGATATTGTTTCCATTTAATTTTTATTAATCGTTTGATGTACATCCATTGCTCTGTCCGTTGCAAAAATGTCGACACCATCTTTTTCTAAATCGCGGTAAAGTTGTCCATTTTTCGCCGAAGCACTTTTGTCTAAGTTTCCTAACGTTCCAAAAATGACCAAAATATCTTTGTCATGAATTTTATTTAAAAATGATTTGTCATTGCGTCGAGTTCCCGTAAATGCAACCATTTTGTCAGTCGGAATTCCGCTGTTCATCATTTCATTAAATTCTCGTTCGTTTCGCATCGAAACAGACAATAACATATCTGGCGCAAGTTGATGCAACTTTTTCGCTTGACCAACTGTATACGTCACCAAAACAACCTGTTTTTGCATGTTTTCTTGTTCTATTGTCTTTACAATATCACGATAATCAACACCTTTTTTGATGTCAACCATAAAATAAATTGGTTTACTTTTTCCCCAATTTAACGCTTCTGCAAAAGTCGGAATTTTGTATGACGTTTGTTGTCCAAAATCATCTACCAAAAAGTATTCCTTAATGGTTTTTAAGTCAACTTGATTGACATCTTGTCGCCCTGTGCTTGTTCGTTGCAACGAATTATCGTGCATTAAAATAAGTTGATTATCCTTTGTTTCGGCAACATCAATCTCAAAAATTTGAATTCCTTTTTGATAAAGATGTTCAAAAGTTTCGATACAATTTTCGGGAAAACCATGTATTCCACTTCCTCCACGATGCGCGCTGACAAAGTTTTTATTTTTGGTCGAATATTTGAAGGATATTTCTTCGAATGAAGTATTTTGATGTGTTTCGGATTGATTTTTCTTCGGATTACAACTAAAAATAGTCAGTAAACTGAACATTAAAATTCCGAGATAATATCGTTTAAAATAATTGAAATTCATATTTTTAAATAAAAAATTAAATTAATTCATCCTAAAATTGCGAATGAAGCTGTAAATTTAAACTGAAAATATTCAACAAAATAAATTATTATGGGACTTAGAACTTTTTTGAAAAGAATTTTAGGAAAAACAGAAACTGCGATTGATGTTGCGGGAGATAAATTTGACGATGTTTCGGCAACTGTAAAAAAAGCAGGAACATTGATTGCAGATGACGCATCGGATTTTGCGCGTAAAACAATCAATAATATAAAAGATGCTTCGGGTGATTTGAAAGAACAATCGAAAGAAGCCGCTAGAGATTTTAAAGAAAGATCGAAGCAAGATTATAACGAAGTAAAAGATATTGCGGAAAAGCAAATGAAAGAAACAAGTGCTTTTGTGAAAGAGAAAGTTTCGGATTTGAAAGAAACTTTTAAAGAAGAAAAAACAGAATTGGAAGAAAAAGCTGATGAGTTAAAAACAAAAGCCGAAAATAAATTAGACGAAGCTTCTGAAGATATTAAAAAAGAGACAAACGATTAAAAAGTCTTTATTTATCAAGTTTTATTACAATTTATAAATGTTAAATTTAACATTAGTTATTGATTATTATAAAATTGGTTTAATTTTTGATTCAATAATTTTTCCTCGAAATAATTAAAATGACTGAATACAAAGATCTCGAGCCCTCTACAAACCCTAAACATAAAAATGAATTCGTAAAGAATATTATTATTGCTGTTTTAGCAGTATCCTTGTTATTAGCTATTGGGTATATTGTATATTCTAAAGAAGCAAATGCAAAATCTTCGATAGAAATGCAAAGTGATATCAATGATTTGGAACGATCTAGAGAAATTCTGAAACAAGAATTACGTATAATTAGATCAGATTTTGATGATGCTAAAACTCGTGTTGTAAAAAAAGATTCTTCTTTAAGTTATCAAGATCGATTGATTTTGGAGAAACAAAAAGAGATTCAATCAATCTTAAATAAAGAAGGAATTACAAGTGGAGAATTGCAACGTGCTAAACGTTTGATAACCTCTTTACAAGCAGATATTAAAGTTTATAAAGAAGAAATTGTTCGCTTGAAAGACGAAAATAAAAAGCTGACAAACAAGAATACAGAGTTAACTTCGGAAAATTCTCATTTGAATGAGCAGAAAAAAACTGTTGAATCAAATTTGAGTACTGAAAAAGAAAATCATCAGAATTTAATCAAAGAAACAAATTCTACTTTATCGATTTCAAATTATACGATTAAAGGTTTGCGAGTAAAATCAAGCGGAAAAGAAGTGGAAACAACGCGAGCAAGAAGAATTGATAAGGTTAGAGTATCCTTTGATTTGGATAAAAACTTGAATGCGACTTCAGAAACCAAAGAATTGTATGTATCTATTTATAAACCAAGCGGCGAGATAGGAAAATTTAAAGGGGCTGATGCTGGTGAAACAACTTTACGTTCTGGATCTTCTGTAGAATATTCTGATCGTGTAAAAGTTAATTACAATAATATGTCTGGTTCAAGAGTTAATTTTGACTGGGTTGATTATGATTTTCCAAAAGGTGAATATAAAATTGATATTTACCAAAATGGATACAAAGTTGGTCAAAATGTGATTACACTTCGATAAAGATTAAAATTATAAATACATAAAAAAAACTCTTCAAGATTCTTGAAGAGTTTTTTTTATTAACAATATTTTTCTCCGTTTTTCTGTAATTTTAAATCGCTCACATAAGTTTTTATAAACTGTACATTGCTTCGAGGACAAATGAGTAATCCTTTCTCCGAATTAATAACCACATAACTGTCTAATCCATCAATAATAATAGCTTTATCTTGCGTAGAATAAATAAAATTATTTTTGGCGTTGTAACCAGAAAAGTGTTTACATAATAATGTATTGTTATTTTCGTCCTGATCTTCACCTGTATATTTATATTTTTCGTTGATAGCCGACCAAGTTCCAATATCACTCCAGCCAAAAGTTGTCGGAATGACATAAACATTATCTGCTTGCTCTAAAATTCCTTTGTTGATAGAAGTTACATCTAACGTTGTGTAAATAGGCTTTAAAGTTTCTGTATTTTGTAAAGAACGATCAAGATCAAAATACTTTTTCAAAGTTTCTTGCATCGAAGGTAAATGTTGCTGAAACGCTTTTATAATGCTATCTACAGACCAAATTAAGATTCCTGTATTCCAAATAAATTCACCACTCATTATAAAAGATTCGGCGAATTCTAAATCAGGTTTATCGATATAAGATTTTACTTTTTTAATAGGGGTTGTATTTTCGATGAACTGAATGTAACTGTAATTAACATCTGGTCGTGTTGGAGCTACTCCCAAAGTAATCAATCGATCGTTGTCAGCATCCTCGAAAGCAAGATTTACTTTTTCTACAAATTCATCTTCATCAAAAATAAAATGATCTGAAGGAGAAATTATCAATTTTGCATTTGGATTAATTTGTTGGATTGTCATTGCGGCCAATAAATTACAAGCTGCGGTATTCATGACTCTTGGTTCGATGATAAAATTTTTATCCTCAAAATCTGGTAATTGTTCTTTTACAATCTCTTTATAATCTTGAATAGTTACAATGAAAATATTTTCTTGTGGAACGACTTTTTTTAGGCGATTATATGTTAATTGAATAAAAGTTTTTCCGATTCCTAATAAATCATGAAATTGTTTTGGTTTCTTAATCGTACTCAAAGGCCATAATCTCACTCCTGTACCACTGGCAAGAATAACAGCGTAGTTATCTTTATTATTCATGATTGTCTTTTAAAGTTTATTTACAGTTGCAGTTGCGTTTATCAAATATTTTTTCTTGGTTTTCAACTCTAAACAAAGATACCTTAATTTTCGTTTAGATTCTTTTTTAAAGATTCTTTTTCCAATCGAAAATATTGAGCCATCCTCCAAATCTTCAAGATAAATTTGAGCAGGATTTTTATCATCTATAATATATTTTGAGATATTAACATCCGCTCCTAAGCTTGCCTTTGGATGTTTGGCATGATGAAGAATATACGGTTGCAATTCTTCGGGATAAACGTGAATAGATTCTAATAATAAATGCCCAAAAATGGTTTTCCATTCTTTTCCATGCGGATTTATTTTACGCGAATCAAACTGAACAAAAGTTTTGAGATGCGCCACTTCATGTGTAAAAACAAAAAAGAAAGCATACTGATTTAAGTCGCCATTCACTGTAATTTGATGACGATTATTTTCGACCAATTTGCGATAATCTCCCAACTTAGTTTCACGTCTTCTTGTAATTTTTAACGTTATAAAATGATTTTCTAACCACTTTTTTACATACAAGTCTGCATTATGAGGGAGATAAGAAGTTAAATGTTCTAAATTCACATTGTGCAAGATAAATAAAAAGCCTTTCCAATAAAAATATTAATTTTGTCGTAATGAAACTAATCGAAAATTTAGGGTCATACTTTATGCTTATGGGTAAAGTATTTAGCAAGCCTCAAAAACTGAGCGTTTTCTGGAAATTGACCGTTAGAGAAATATATGATTTAGGTGTCAACTCTTTGGGAATTGTAACCTTTATCTCAACATTTATGGGTGCAGTTGTAGCAATACAAATGGCACAAAACTTTCAGGGAGCTTCTATTCCTGTTCCAGATGCTTACATTGGTTATGCGACCAAAGTGGTTTTGGTATTAGAGTTTGCTCCAACCATTATGTCGCTAATTTTAGTTGGTAAAGTAGGTTCGTACATCGCTTCGAGTATCGGAACCATGCGTGTTACCGAACAAATTGATGCGTTAGATGTAATGGGGATTAATTCTGCAAACTTCTTGATTTTACCAAAAATTATAGCCTGTGTTTTTTTCAATCCTTTATTGGTTATGATTTCTATCGGATTTGGATTATTAGGAGGTTACTACATTGGTGTTTTTACAAAACTATGGTCAGCGGCCGATTTTATTACAGGTTTACAAATGAATATGGCAACAAAATTGTTTGTCTATACATTTCTTAAAACAATGGTATTCGCGTTTGTTATCGCAACAATTCCGGCATATTATGGTTATAAAGTTAAAGGTGGTTCATTAGAAGTTGGTCGTTCTGCAACAACAGCTGTTGTATGGACATCAGTAGCAATTATTGTGATCAATTTAATATTAACACAAACAATTTTGAGCTAATGATTGAAGTAAAAGATATCAGAAAATCATTTGATGCAGTAGAAGTACTGAAAGGTTTTTCTGTCACTTTCGAGAAAGGAAAAGTTAGTTTAATTATTGGTCAAAGTGGTTCTGGAAAAACAGTTTTCTTGAAAAATTTGATTGGATTATTAACGCCAACTTCAGGTCAAATTTTGTACGAAGGAGATAATATGATCGAGTTTGATTACAAAGAAAAACAACGTTTACGTTCAGAAATTGGAGTAGTTTTCCAAGGTTCGGCTTTGTATGATACGATGAATATTGTCGAAAATGTAAAATTTCCATTGCAAATGTTTTCGGACATGTCAAATGCTGGTGCTGAAAAACGTGCTCGTGAAGTGTTAGATCGTGTCGAAATATCTCGTACAGCGCTTAAAAAATATCCGTCAGAAATATCAGGAGGAATGCAAAAACGTGTGGCGATTGCACGCGCGATTGTAAATAATCCAAAATATTTGTTTGCTGATGAACCAAACTCTGGTCTTGACCCGAAAACGGCGTTAGTTATCGACCAATTAATTTATGATATCACAAAAGAATACAACACAACAACCGTTGTAAATACACACGATATGAACTCGGTAATGGAAATTGGAGATCATATTGTTTTCCTAAAAAATGGTTTCTTGGAATGGGAAGGGACAAAAGAGGAGATTTTGGTGGCTGATAATCCAAATGTAATTGATTTT
Source organism: Empedobacter sp. ULE_I140 (assembly GCF_053482575.1). Lineage (NCBI taxonomy): Bacteria > Pseudomonadati > Bacteroidota > Flavobacteriia > Flavobacteriales > Weeksellaceae > Empedobacter > Empedobacter sp. ULE_I140. The sequence goes on from NZ_JBQMTX010000001.1 coordinate 648,309, forward strand.
GTATATTCGTCGAATCTTTTCAAGAAATTAAGAGAAGCTTTATTAAAAGAACAATAATAAATCAATAAAAATAAAAATTCTATGAAAAAATTAATTTTAACTGCAATTGTAGGTTTAGCTGCAAATTTTGCAACAGCACAAAATATCAATTTTGGTATCAAAGGTGGAGCTGTTTTCAATACAGATAAAGGAAAAGTTTGGCAAGATGCTGGAAATATTTTCAAGAGAGATGGAAAAGCTTCTGCTGGATTTCAAGCGGGTGCTTTAGCGCGTGTTTCTTTAGCAGGAATTTACATTCAGCCAGAATTATTATATACTCAGTTCAAAAATGAATATAATGTATTAGATAAAAATGATAAACCTCAAGATATTGGTATTACAAAGAAACGTTTAGATATTCCTGTAAATGTTGGAAAAAGATTTCTAGGAATCGGACACGTTCAAGCAGGACCAGTTTTCTCATACTATTTTGATGATAAATTATCTGTAAAAGATTTTACAACTGCAAAACAAGATGAATTTAATGTCGGAATGCAAATTGGTGCAGGTGTAGAAGTTTCTAAATTATTATTCGATTTACGTTACGAATTTGGTTTAGGAAAAGTTGGATCTGACATTTTGAACGGATCAAATGGACAATATAGAACAGAAAATCGTCCGCAAATGTTGAACTTATCAGTAGCATATTTATTCTAAAAGGTTGTTTGTAAATAAATTTATTGGATATATTTGTTCCAAATTGTATTTTTGCAACCTCGTAAATTATTAAAATGGCAAAAAATAATAAAAAAGAAGAATTCGCTACAGAGCAATTCGTAGAAAAATTAGATAGAACAGCTTTCAACGTAGAGTTTTTTGTTGAAAAATATGCTAAAGCAATTGGTATTGGTTTAGGAGTAATTATTGTAGCTGTTTTAGGTTATTTTGCTTACTTAAAATTAGTCGTAGAACCTAAATCAGAAGACGCTTTCAAAGAAATGGTTCAAGCAGAACGTCTTTTTGATCAAGATTCTATTAACGTTGCTCTTAATGGTAGCGCAGGAAGTTTCCAAGGTTTACAACAAATTGTTGATGAATATGGAAATACTGATGCTGGTAATTTAGCACGTTTCAAAGCGGCAAGTTCTTATTATAAATTAGGAGATTACGCATCTGCTGTAAAATTATTAGAAGATTTTGATACAGATGACAATGTGATGTTAGCGCAAAAATATGGTATGTTAGGAAACGCATTAGTTGCTTCTAACAAATTAGAAGAAGGTTTACCTTACTATGTAAAAGCTGCTGAAGCGACAGAAGTTGAAACTTTACAATCAACTTATTACACAAAAGCAGGTGAAATTGCAATGGAATTAGGTAAAAATGCTGATGCTTTAAAATATTTTCAAGCTTTAGAGGATAAATATCCAAATGCAAATAATGGTGAAACTGCGAAGTTTATTGAGCGTTTAAAATACGCTTCTGAAACTGCGAAATAATTCACTTCAAAAGATAATTACAAGCCGAACAAATTGTTCGGCTTTTTTTATTGATTCAAATCAAAGTTTATCCTAAATCATTTTTGTAATTTTACCATTCAAATTTTAAACAAAATGGCAACAGAAAATAAAAATTTATCTCAATATAATAAAGCAGAATTACCAAATGTAGCGGGCTCTAAGTTTGCAATCATTACATCTGAATGGAATAATCATATCACATTTAATTTGCGAGATGGAGCAAAAGATACATTGATTGATTTGGGCGCAAATCCTGATGATGTTACTTTATATGAAGTTCCTGGTAGTTTTGAGTTGATTTATGGAGCTGATAAAGTTGCGCAAACTCATCCAGATTTGGACGGAATTATCGTTGTTGGATGTGTGATTCGTGGAGCAACAGCGCATTTTGATTATGTTTGTCAAGGTGTGACGCAAGGTGTAAAAGATTTGAATATCAAACACAATATGCCAATTATTTTTTGTGTTTTAACAGACGAAAATGAACAGCAATCAATTGATCGTTCTGGTGGAAAACATGGAAATAAAGGAGTTGAAGCTGGTGTAGCTGCGGTTATGATGGCGGATATGAAAAAGAAATTAGGAAAATAATTTTAGAATGATAGATTCAAAACTTTATCGATGCCAATAGCAGAAGATTTTAAATCAATTTATACGAAAAATTGGGAGATTTACTTTTCTCAATGTGATCCGACAGGTAAGATGAAATTGTCTGAAATGGCAAATCTTTTTCAATTAACTGCTTCAGAACACGCGATAAAAGGAGGTTTAGGTTTCTTTGATTTACAAGAATTTAATCAATCTTGGGTAATGAATCGACTTCGAATTGAGATTGATGAATTACCTTCTTGGACAGATTTTGTTGACGTGAAAACATGGATTGAAGTTTTGAAAGGTGCAAAATCTATTCGTGATTTTACAATCGAGAAAAATGGAAAAAAATTAATTGGAGCTTCAAGTTTGTGGGCGGTTTTCAATACAGAAAAACGTCGTCCTGATATTCTTCAAATTGATTCATCTCACATTGAACGTTTTCCAAATCTGAAACCAACTGAAATTGAGAATTCGATTTTGAACATTGATTTTGAACCAACGGAAGTTGTTCAATATAAAGTTCAGTTTTCTGATTTAGATATCGTAAAACACGCAAATAATACCAAATATTTGGATTGGTGTTTGAATACTATTGATCCTGAAATTATATTAAAACATCGTATCAAAGCGATTGATATGAATTTCTTGAAAGAATTAAGTTTACATGACGAAATAGAAATTCAGAAATTAGAAACTGAACATTTAATTCAGTTTAAAATTGTTAATCAAGAAAAAGTAAACTTCGTTTGTCGATTGGAGTTGAGGTAGAGTTATTTGAAGAAATGTCATTCTGAATGTAGCATTAGCGCAATGAAAAATCTAAAATTATTACAATAAAAAAAGGTTTCATATCGAAACCTTTTTTATCTATTTTTCTTTTGTCAAAACAAATTTAGCAGAATCGGCCGACTCTATTTTCTTCTGATTTTTATTTAACTGAGTAATTTTTCCTTCTTCAACCAAAAAAGCATTCGGAACATTGGCAATTTCAGGAAAAACAATTGTATTTCCATCTTCTTTAAACTGAAAAGTTCCAGTTGTCATAATAGCCATTTTATCTAACCCCAAACGTTTTGTAGAATAGACATATCCTTTGTTTGGTAATAATTTTATTTCCATTTCAATCTCTTTGCAATCTTTCTCGTAACAAGGCAAAATTCCTTTGTATGTTCCTTCAAATTGAATAGAATTTTCTGCTGAAACATTTCCGATTTCAATTTCAACTTTATATTCTTTAGAATTTTCTTCGTCTTTTACTTTTTCTACTTTAGTTTTACAACTTGACACAACAAAAGCTGCGATTGTAAATGTGGCTAAAATTATTTTTTTCATTTTTTAGAATTTGATTTAAAGGTAAGTAAATTTTGAGCCAAAAAAAATCCTTCCGAATATTTTCAGAAGGATTTGTATAATGTTTTGTAATCTTATTCGATTAGAAAATTTCTTTCGCAGCAAAGTGGAAAGCAGCTTCAATAGCAGCATTTTCGTCAGAATCAGAACCGTGAACAGCGTTAGCATCGATAGATTCAGCATATTTAGCACGGATTGTACCTTCTGCAGCCTCAGCTGGGTTAGTAGCACCGATTAAAGTACGGAAATCAGCAACTGCGTTATCTTTTTCTAAAACTGCAGCAACGATTGGTCCAGAAGTCATAAACTCAACTAAATCCTTGAAGAAAGGACGCTCTGCGTGGATAGCGTAAAATGCTTCAGCATCTTGTTTTGCTAATTGAGTCATTTTAGCTGCTTTGATTTTGAAACCAGCGTCAGTAATGTCTTTTAAAATATCTCCGATGTGTCCTTTTGCAACTGCATCAGGCTTAATCATTGTGAATGTAATGTTTGCCATTTTATTGAATTGTATTTATTACTTAATTTTTGAGGTGCAAAATTACAAAAATGATTCGAATGTTTTTGTTTTATAATTAAAATTTCTTGTTTTAATAAAAAGAGTTAATTATTATTCATTTAAGATTGTTTCAATTCGATAATATTTCTTATTTTTAAGAGAAATCTAAAACTTATGAATACAAATAATCTTTCCACATTTCATCATAAAACAAAACTCAAAAAGGTTGATGATAAATATTTTCTACCTTTCGAAATTTGGAATTATTTAGATTTTGGGCTGATGTTTGCACTTGTTTTATTCTTTATTTATGCATCAAGTGAAATCAATATTATTTTTATTTCAATGATTGTAATTTTTGGAATTCGAATAATAACGACAATTAAAGACAGATTTTTTGTAGAAATTAAAACATCAAAATCGTTGAGTGAGAATATTAATTTAATCAAAAAATTAGCGCAGCGTCAACATAATTTTACGCAATCATTCGACGAAGAAGATTTGTTTCTTTTTGAATATTCGGAACGAAATATTTTTTATAAATACAATTACCGAAGAAGAGATTATATCGAAACAGTTGTGATTTATTGTGAAGACAATTCGATTTGGGTGAACTCTTTTAATCAACGTTATTTCGGAATTTTTAGAAGATATAATCTAAAACAATGGATAAAATTAATCCAATTAAAAAGCGAGAATTAATCTCGCTTTTTAGTTTTAATATCTTTCGATTAAATCGTTTCCTATTTCGTTGATAGAATCATCAGTTTCTTTTGGGTTTGGTCCCTATTGATTAGTCATTGGTTGAGTGACCATTAAAAAGAAGATTAATAAAACAATTTCACCACCAGGAATTAATGAAATTAACTGCAGCCATCCACTGTAACCAATATCATGTAAACGTCTTGCACTTACGGCGAGAGTGGGAATAATTAAAAGAATTTCAAAAATTAAAAAAAATACAAGAAAACTACCCATAAATGCGGGTGCGTATACATTATTACTAAAAACAATTGTCAGAATAATACAAGGAATTAATATAATAATTGGGATAATTAATTTGAAAAGCGAAAAATACCAAAATTCACTTCTACGAGCTCTTCCCGTGAAGTTTGCATAATTTTCTACCACTACTTTTTTGAACCAGTATAGCATAAGTAAGATTGATTTCTTTTAAAAATATTAAGATAAATTTTATTACGTAACTCTTAATCTGCTTTTAAACGTTTAGTTTTGAACATTTCTGGCTTATAATTAATAATAAAAACACCAAGAATAATTAGAATAGTAGCGACGATAAACTTTGATGAAATTTGTTCGTCTAATATTAACCAACCCAAAATTATTGCAATAATAGTATTGAAATAAGAAAGAATAGAAACTTGTATTGGAGAAATTTTGGTCAACGCATAATGAAATGAAAAAAACGTAATCACAGAACCAAAAACAGCTAAATAAAGCATGGCAGAAATACTTTTTGTACTCCAATTTTCGAAATTATAATTTTTAGTAAAAGCGAATGCAAAAATAATTTGAACAATTCCAGCAAATATAAATTGGTAAAAAAGATTGAGAGAAATATTTTTAGATTGAATATTCATTTTCTTGGTGAAAATAGTTCCTGTTGCCCAACCTGTAATCGCACAAAAAAGTAAAATAATTCCGGTTCTATATTCTGGATTTGCTAATTCTTTAATTCCATCCCAAAAAATAAATATTACGCCGCAAAAACAAAGTAAAACACCTAATAATCCGCGGTAACTAAATTTTTGTAAACCAATAAAAATACTTCCTGAAAAGACTAAAATAGGAGAGGTTGCGCTGATTAATGCAGCTAAACTACTCGATAAATTTTCTTCGGCAACAGTAGTTAATCCATTTGCAGCGATTAACATCAAACTTGAAAATATAAGTTGATAAGACAAATTTTTCCAGCCAATCTATTTTAATTCCTTTTTAGATAGTAAAATAATTAGCATAATTAGTCCTGCCAAAAATTGACGAATTTCAACAACAAACCAACCAGGAATAGTTTCTACAGCTATACGAATTCCGAGGAAAGTTGTTCCCCAAACAATTGCAACTATACTAACGGCAATCAATAATTTGATCTCTTTCAAGATAAAAAAGTTAAAAGTGTTAATTCTAAAATAGAATTATAAAAATAAAAAAAAAGCGACTTGATAAACCAAGTCGCTTTTAAAGTATTATAATAGAGATTTATTATTTAACAAAATCCTCTGCTTGTTTTAGTGCAGCATCTAATCCAGAAACCTCTTTACCACCTGCTGTAGCTAAGAAAGCTTGTCCACCTCCGCCGCCATTGATGTGCTTCGCGATTTCTTTTACAATTTGTCCTGCGTTATAACCTTTTTCATCTACAAGGTTTTTTGCGATAGAAATTGTAATCGATGGTTTTACGGCATCATTCGTACCAACAACGATAAATGCATTTTCGATTTCTTTTGTTAAATCAATTGCATTTTGTTTTGCGGCATTTGTATCTAAATTCGTTTTAACCGCTAAGAAATTAACACCATTAATCTCTTTAATCGCAGCTTTCCAAGTCGCTTTCTCAGCAGCAGCTTGTTGCGCAACAAAAGACTCTAATTGCTTTTTCAATTCTGCATTTTCATCTAATAAATGTTGAACCGCTTTTACCGCATCATTTTTCGTTTTAAGTGCAGCTAAAACATCATTGTAATTTTTCTCAGCATCTTTGTATGCTTCGATTGCTTTGTTTGATGTAATTGCTTCGATACGACGAATACCAGCAGCAGTAGAAGATTCAGATAAAATTCTGAACAAACGAATATCTGCTGTGTTTTTTACGTGCGTACCACCACATAATTCGATTGAAGATCCGAAACGAATGACACGAACTTTATCACCATATTTTTCACCAAATAGAGCCATAGCTCCATCAGCAATAGCTTCGTTGATATCACAATCTCTTTTTTCGATTAATGGTAAAGCTTCTGCAATTTTATCGTTTACTTTTTGCTCAACAATAGCCAATTCTTCATCTGTCATTTTAGAGAAATGAGAAAAGTCAAAACGTAAATAATCGTCTCCAACATACGAACCTTTTTGTTCTACGTGCGTTCCTAAAACTTCGCGTAAAGCTTCGTGCATTAAGTGTGTTGCAGAGTGATTTTTAGTTGTCTCATTACGTTTTTCTGTGTCAACTTTCGCATTGAATGTAGCGTTTACATTTTCTGGTAAAGTTTCAACGAAATGAATTACTAAGTTATTTTCTTTTTTCGTGTCAACAACTTCAATTGTTTCATTCAAAGTAGAAATTGATCCTGTATCACCAATTTGTCCTCCAGATTCTGCATAGAATGGCGTTTGATTGAATACTAATTGGAAAAATTCTCCTTTTTTATTTTTTACTTTTCTGTAACGTGTAATTTTTACTTCAGCTTCTGTGTTATCATAAGCGATAGAGGTTTCGTTTCCTTTATCATCTAAAATAACCCAGTCATCCGTTAATAAAGCAGTTGCTTTTTTCGAACGTTCTTTTTGTTTCGCCATTTCAGCTTCAAAACCAGCTTCGTCAATTGTGAAACCGTGATCTTCTGCTACAATACGAGATAAATCTGCAGGGAAACCAAACGTGTCATATAATTCGAAAATCACATCACCAGGAACAATTTTAGAATCTCCTAATTGCTCAATGATTTGATTTAATCGATTTAATCCTTGTTCAATTGTACGTAAGAAAGATGCTTCTTCTTCACGAATAACGCCAGTTACAATTGTTTCTTGTTTTACTAATTCTGGGAAGAAATCGCCCATTTCAGCTTTCAAGATTGGATATAATTTATAGATAAAAGGCTCTTTAAGACCTAAGAAACGATATCCGTAAGAAATAGCACGACGTAAAATACGACGAATTACATATCCAGCTCCTGTGTTTGATGGTAATTGTCCGTCTGCAATTGCAAAAGAAACTGCACGTAAATGGTCAACTACAACACGAATCGCGATATCTGTTTTTTCTGCTGCGCCATATTTTACACCAGAAATTTCTTCTAATTTTTGAATTGTTGGTTGAAAAACATCTGTATCATAATTTGATGATTTTCCTTGTAAAACCATTGCTAAACGCTCAAATCCCATTCCTGTATCGATGTGTCGCGCTGGTAAAGATTCTAAAGAACCATCAGCTTTACGTTGGTATTGCATAAATACCAAGTTCCAAATTTCGATAACTTGTGGATGATCCATATTAACCAATGTTTTACCATCAACAGCTAAACGATCAGCTTCTGGACGAATATCAACATGAATTTCAGAACATGGTCCACATGGTCCGATATCACCCATTTCCCAGAAATTATCTTTTTTATTTCCGTAAAGAATTCTGTCTTCAGCAATATGTTGTTTCCAAAGTTCTAATGCTTCTTCATCTAATGATGTTCCGTCACCTTTATCACCTTCAAAAACTGTTACATAAATTTGATCTTTAGAGATTCCGTATTTTTCTGTTAGTAATTCCCACGCCCAAGCGATTGCTTCTTTTTTGAAATAATCACCAAAAGACCAGTTTCCTAACATTTCGAACATCGTGTGGTGGTAAGTATCTTTTCCTACATCATCCAAATCATTATGTTTACCAGAAACACGAAGACATTTTTGTGTATCCGCGATACGATTACTTTTTGGAGTTCCGTTTCCTAAAAAATATTCTTTGAATTGTGCCATCCCCGAATTATTGAACATTAATGTCGGATCGTCTTTCAAAACAATCGGCGCAGAGTCTACTATTAAGTGGCCTTTTGTCTCAAAAAAATGCAGAAATTCTTTTCTTATATCTTTGGATTTCATTTAATTAAATTATTTTTATCATTTGATTAACAAGTTTACTCGTACAATATTCGTTACTTTGCAAACGTTTTACAAAGATAATAAAAGGTTGGTTAAGTAATGGAAAATAAAAACTATAAGTATAATTCTGTGAAATTTTTAATGAGTTGGGCGAAGAAAAGAGTCCAAAAAACTCCTAAAACAGCATTATACGTATTACTATTTTTATGTCTATCGACAATATCTGCTGGAATGATTGGTTATCATTTTAATGATTCTGAATACGCATCGAGAGCAGGGAAATTCAAAGACGACAAAAGCAAATTATTGGCTGAGTTGGAAAGAATGGAAAATGAAAATCAGCAATTACATAAAAAATTCAAAGAAGTTGAAGAGGCTTTGACAGAAATCGAAGAAAAAGATCGCAATATTTATCGTACAATTTATGATATGCGTGTCAATGAAAATATCGATTCTGTAAACAAAGAAATTGATAATTATACAGCAGAAGATATCGAAAAATTGATTGATAAAATCGAAATTGAATCAAAATCGTTGGACGAAGTATTTCGTTCTGCTGGTGTAAAAGATGCCAATTTATCATCAATGCCAGTTCTAAAACCTGTTGCAGATAAATATGTAAGTAGATTAGCTTCTGGTTATGGATCTCGTTTTCACCCAATTTTGAAAGTGAATAAAATGCACAAAGGTTTAGATTTTGCAGCTTCTACAGGAACACCAATTTATGCAACTGGAGATGGTTCTGTAAAAGTTTCTGAATTTAATTCGGGTTACGGAAATATGGTGGTCTTGAAACACGGAAATGGTTACGAAAGTTTGTATGCTCACATGTCTCGTGCGAAAGTTCGTAGTGGACAAAAAGTGAAAAGAGGCGATGTAATTGGTTATGTTGGGACGACTGGATTGTCGACAGGAGCGCATTTGCATTACGAAATTCACAAGAATGGAGAACCTGTAGATCCAATTATGTATTTCTACAATGATGTAGATCCAGACGATTTCATTAAAATTTATCAAAACTCTAAAAAATTGTCATTATCTTTGGATTAAACGCTGATAATGAACGTAGACCTGCCTGATAAACTATATTACTCGATTGGCGAAGTCGCCAAAGCCTTTGATGTAAATGCATCGTTGATTCGATTTTGGGAGAAAGAATTTGAAATTATTCAACCCAAAAAGAACAAAAAAGGAAATCGATTATTTACCAAAAATGATATTGATTGTTTCAAGAATATCTATTATTTGGTAAAAATAAAAGGCTATACGTTAGAAGGTGCAAAACAAGCGATTGGTAAAAAAGGAATTGCGACAACAACAGATGAAATAGATGTTGTGAAGCGATTAGAAAATATAAAAGATGAACTCATCAAACTTAAAATGAGTTTTGAGTCGGAAGAAATTTTAGAAAAAGATGAACTGAATTAAGTTCATCTTTTTTGGTTATAAAACTTTTGTTTCAATAAATTTAAAGCCAATTGCAAGTATAAAACTTATAATGATTAGAATCCAGTTTGGTTTTAGTTTAGTTTTTAATTCAAATAGTTTCGAAAAAATTTCAATCACTCTTTCTTTGTCAATAATTAAGATAACAAAGACTAAAACTTGATAAAAAATAGAAGAATTTAGCGCAACAATTTCATAGAAATAATCTTGTAGAATAATATTGATTAAAATTGTAGTTAATAACAAGCATGCAAAAATTCTTGTCCTTCTAAAAAGTAATGTGATTGCACCAATCACTTCAAAAATTCCGATGATTATTGGATACCCTTTGGTAAAACTATAAAAATTCCACATCAATCGATGACCTTCAGAAAGATGATTATTAATGCTGTTATCCATATTTGTGAATTGAGTAGGTTTTACAATTCCATACACAAACATTGATATTGAAACAGTAAATATTGCTGACCAATAAAGTATATAGATTAGTTTTTGTTTCATTTATTTTTTAAAATTATTTAGAATAATCATTACAATTTTTATAATTAATACAATAATAGTGATTGGAAGTAAGAAGAGTAAAATGGAGTATAAACTCCAAAAATCATTTAAAATTTTAAAATATTGTAAAAAAAATAAGCTAATCAAGTAAAGCCAGAATAAAAAAACTAAAATGAGAAGGTTATTTATTTTGAATATTTTTCGTTCAACGAAATAAAAAGTCAAAATAATCAAAAGTGGTATTGCAATAGTATAAACGTAAAACATATTTTAGGTTAATAGTTGGTTATAAGCTACGATGAACTCTTCCAATTGTTGTAAAGTTACTTTATCAATAATTTTTCCTTCCGAATTTACTTTTCCTTTAACACCTTGAATGAGTAAAGTTGTTTCATTATTGAAGTTTGTCATCAACGTTTTCATTATCAATTGCAATTCTTCATGTCCTTTTTCTCCATTTGCAGACGCAGTGATAATTCCTAAAGGTTTTCCATCAAAAATAGTTGTAGAAACGCACCATTCTAATACATTTTTTAATCCACTCGGAATACTAAAAATATATTCGGGCGTACAAATAATTATTCCATCAGCTTTTTCTATTTCAGTTCTAAAACCAAGTATTTCTTGCGGCGTATTTTCGATAGAACGTTCTGGATCAAAATGAGGAAGAGTTTTTAATTCATCAAAAACAGTACATTTGAAATATTGAGATGTAGAAGAAATAAAATTTTCTATGATTTTTTGATTAGATGAATTTTCGCTTGTGCTTCCATTAATGATGAAAATATTTTTCATTTTCGTTGATTTGAACATCTAAAATAGATAATTATTCTTAACTTATCTTAAGAAAATCTTCTGCTAAGATTTCGTAAATTTACAGATTCAAACGAAAACTCAATGTACTTAATATACGATACAGAGACAACTGGTCTTCCGAAAGATTGGAATGCGCCGATTTCTGACTCCGACAACTGGCCGCGTTGTATACAAATCGCTTGGCAATTGCACGATGAAATGGGGCAAATTATTGAACATCAAGATTATTTGGTGCGTCCAGATGGTTTTGATATTCCGTATGATTCTGAACGTATTCACGGAATTTCAACTGATTTAGCAACCGAAAAAGGTGTTCCATTAAAAGAAGTTTTAGATAAATTCAACGAAGCTTTAGGTAAAGCTAAATTTATTGTTGGACAAAATTTAGGTTTCGATATTAACATTATGGGAGCCGAATTTTATCGTCTGAATTATGAAAATAATTTAGCCGAAAAACCTGTTTTGGATACCTGTACCGAGGTGACTGCTGAGTTATTGAAACTTCCTGGAGGTCGTGGAGGTCGTTACAAATTACCAACGTTAACGGAATTGCATCAATATCTTTTTGGTGTTCCGTTTGGCGAAGCGCATAACGCAACTGCCGATGTGGAGGCAACTACGCGTTGTTTTTTCGAGTTGATTCGTAAAGGTATTTTTACAAAAAACGAGTTAGAAGTTGAAGATGAATATTTTGTTCGATTTAATGCAATTAATGAAACAAATATTCAGCCAGTTGGACTAAATCACGTAAATCTTAAAAAAGCTTCACAAGAAATTGCGAAAATTAAAGCCAAAGAAGATGGAGGAGATGAGGTTATTGATATTTCGGAAGAAGTTTTAGCACAATTCGAGAAAGCAAAATTTGCACATTTACATAATCACACACAATTTTCAATTCTTCAATCGACTATTTCTGTAAACGATTTGGTGAGTGCTGCGGCAAAAAATAAAATGACTGCAGTTGCAATTACCGATCATGGAAATATGATGGGAGCTTTTCATTTTAATGCAGAAGTACAAAATCATAATAAAGCTGCAAAAGTAAAGAATGAAGAGTTAATTGCTGACGGAGCAGAACCAACGGAAGTTATCTTAAAACCTATTATTGGTTCCGAATTCTTTGTTTGTGAAAATCATTTAGACAAAACAAAAAAGGATAATGGCTATCAAATTGTAATTTTTGCAAAGAACAAAAATGGTTATCATCATTTAGCAAAAATGGCATCGAAGGCTTATACTGATGGGTTTTACTACGTGCCTCGAATTGATAAAGCGATTATTGAAGAATATAAAGAAGATTTAATTGTTTTGTCTGGAAACTTACAAGGTGAAGTTCCAAACAAAATTTTGAATCTTGGTGAAAAGCAAGCCGAAGAAGCTTTACTTTGGTGGAAAGAGCAGTTTGGTGATGATTTTTACATCGAATTGATGCGCCACGGACAAGAAGATGAAGATCGTGTTAATCAGACTTTGCTTGCGTTTGCGCGTAAACACAATGTAAAAGTTGTTGCGACAAATAATACGTATTATATCAATCAAGACGATTCGAATGCACACGATATTTTGTTGTGTGTGCGCGATGCAGAAAAACAATCAACGCCAATTGGTCGTGGTCGTGGATTCCGTTTTGGTTTGCCAAATCAAGAATATTATTTTAAGTCGGAAGCAGAAATGAAACAATTGTTTCAAGACATTCCCGAAGCAATTATTAATATTCAAGAAATTGTTGATAAAATAGAAGAATACACGCTTTATCGAGATGTATTACTTCCAAAATTTGATATTCCCGAAGAATTTCATCACGCAGAAGATGATGAAGATGGAGGGAAAAGAGGTGAGAATGCTTATTTAAAACATTTAACCTACGAAGGTGCAAAAATTCGTTATCCAGAATTGACAGACGAAATTAAAGAACGTTTGGATTTCGAATTAGCCACAATTGAAAAAACAGGTTATCCTGGTTATTTCTTGATTGTACAAGATTTTATTGCTGCGGCGCGTAAAATGGGCGTATCGGTTGGTCCAGGTCGTGGTTCGGCGGCAGGATCAGCAGTTGCTTATTGTTTATGGATTACCAATTTAGATCCAATTCAGTACGATTTACTTTTTGAGCGATTCCTAAATCCTGATCGTGTATCTATGCCCGATATCGATATCGACTTTGATGACGAAGGTCGATCGTTGGTAATGGATTATGTGATTGATAAATATGGAGCAAATCAAGTAGCGCAAATCATCACTTATGGTACAATGGCGGCGAAATCTTCGATTAAAGATACGGCGCGTGTATTGGATTTACCATTGTTTGATGCGAACCGTGTTGCAGGTTTGATTCCGAATATGAAGTTATCTAAAATCTTCAATTTAGATGAAGCTGCATTAAAAGGAGCCTTAAAACCAGAAGAGTTTGATGCTGTAAGCGAATTAAAACGTTTATCGAATGGAGACGATTTAGCTGCGGAAACTATTCAGCAAGCAAAAATCTTAGAAGGTTCTGTTCGTAACACGGGAATTCACGCGTGTGGGGTAATTATTACGCCAGATGATATTACGAATTTCGTACCTGTAACAACAGCTAAAGATTCAGATTTATATGTAACGCAGTTTGATAACTCGGTTGCAGAAAGTGCCGGATTATTGAAGATGGACTTTTTGGGGTTGAAAACCTTAACCTTGATTAAAGATACCATCAAATTAGTAAAAGCGAGAACAGGAATCGAAATCAATCCGGATGAAATTCCGATTGACGACGAAAAAACATATGAGCTTTTCCAGCGTGGCGAAACGGTTGGGGTTTTCCAATACGAGTCACCCGGAATGCAAAAATACATGAAGGATTTACGTCCGACAGTTTTCGCGGATTTAATTGCCATGAATGCCCTTTATCGTCCTGGGCCTATCGAATATATTCCGTCGTTTGTTCGCCGTAAAAATGGTGAAGAACCAATTCAGTACGATTTGGATGCGATGGAAGAATATTTATCAGAAACCTACGGAATTACGGTTTATCAGGAGCAAGTAATGTTGCTTTCGCAAAAATTAGCAGGTTTCTCGAAAGGTGATGCCGACGTTTTGCGTAAAGCAATGGGGAAAAAGCAAAAAGCTGTCTTGGATAAAATGAAACCAAAATTTGTTGCGCAAGCTTCAGAAAAAGGGCATGATCCTAAGATTTTAGAAAAAGTTTGGACAGACTGGGAAGCCTTTGCATCCTATGCCTTCAATAAATCGCACTCGACGTGTTATGCATGGGTAGCGTATCAAACAGCTTATCTGAAAGCACATTATCCAGCAGAATATATGGCGGCTGTTCTTTCAAATAATATGAATGATATCAAGCAAGTGACCTTCTTTATGGAAGAGTGTAAGCGAATGGGATTGGCGGTTCTTGGACCAGATATCAACGAATCCATTACAAAATTTAATGTAAACGAAAATTACGAGATTCGTTTTGGAATGGGAGCTGTAAAAGGTGTTGGGCAAGCCGCAGTAAACTCGATAATTTCTGAACGTGAAGCAAATGGTCCGTTCAAAGATATATACGACTTTGTTAAACGTGTCGAATTGCGAACAGTGAACAAAAAAACAATCGAAAACTTAGTTTTAGCTGGAGGTTTTGATTCGTTTGAATTTCATCGTGGACGTTATTTTTATATCGAAAATACGACAACTAATTTGGAAAAACTAATCAAATACGGAGCAAATTTTCAAGAGCAAAAAAACTCTGCTCAAACCTCTTTATTTGGCGATTTTGGTGGTGATTCTGTTGTAGAAGATGTGGTTCCGATGTTGCCAGATTGTGAGAAATGGAATATGTTACAACGTTTGTCGAAAGAGAAAGAAGTTGTTGGAATTTATATTTCTTCGCATCCTTTGGATGATTTCAAACATGAGTTGAAAATGGCTTCAAATTGTAGTATTTCTGATATCAATGCGAATGAAGATAATTTTGTCAACAAAGAAGTTTCAATTTGTGGAATGATGTCAAATATTCAACATAGAATTGCCAAAAATGGAAACGAATTTGGTATTTTTACGTTTAGTGATTACACCGATTCGATGGATATCATGGTTTTTGGTAGCGATTATATGAAATATAGACACTTTATGCAGGAAAATATGTTCTTGAATTTGAAATTGAATATCTCGAAAAAAGAATTCAAAGACAAAGAAGGAAATGTAACGCAAGGTCGTGTGTATAAAAACATCACAAATATTTTGTTGTTGAATGAAATTGTTGAAAAACAAGCCGAAAAAATGACGGTGAAGATTGAAGTTCCAGAATTTTCGGAAGAAACATTTAGCAAATTATCAGATATTATGTTCAAATATCAAGGAGATAAATTATTAAAAATTCAATTAATTGATCCAAAAGATTATTTGAATAATTTAGATTTACCAGCAAGTAAAATCAAAATTAACATTTGTCGAGATTTGTTGAAAGAATTAGATGAATTGCAGGAAATTACATTCAAACTGAATTAATTATTCGTTTCATCTATTGAATAATTGATAGATAATATGAACGAAATTTTTCAAGAATAAAATTTTATGTAGATTTGTAAACTTAAGATTAGATAAAAAAAATATAAGATTATGGCATTAGAAGTAACAGACGCATCATTTGCATCAGATATTATAGAGTCAGGAAAACCAGCAATGGTTGATTTTTGGGCTGTTTGGTGTGGTCCTTGTAGAATGGTTGGTCCAGTTGTGGAAGAGCTTGCTACAGAATATCAAGGAAAAGCAGTTATTGGTAAAGTTGATGTAGACACAAACCAAGAAGTTGCAGCAAAATATGGAATTCGCAACATTCCTACAATTTTATTCTTCAAAGACGGAGAAGTAGTAGACAAAGTTGTTGGAGTTGTTCCAAAAGAGCAATTAGTAGAAAAATTAAACGCGATTTTATAATAAATTAAATCGCTGATTTTGAAATAAAAGAATCTCGGATGCAAAATTTCCGAGATTTTTTTTGAAAAAAGTTTAGGTTTTATCAGAAAACCGCCTATATTTGCAATCCGAAATCGATACAGATTTTGATCCGGTAGTTCAGTTGGTTAGAATACTTGCCTGTCACGCAAGTGGTCGCGGGTTCGAGTCCCGTCCGGATCGCAAAAAGTTCGTTCTTTTACACAATATATTTTTTATAATTTCTGATCCGGTAGTTCAGTTGGTTAGAATACTTGCCTGTCACGCAAGTGGTCGCGGGTTCGAGTCCCGTCCGGATCGCAATTTTTTATAAAAATTCATAAAAAATATATCAATTTATAATTTTCTGATCCGGTAGTTCAGTTGGTTAGAATACTTGCCTGTCACGCAAGTGGTCGCGGGTTCGAGTCCCGTCCGGATCGCATCTATTTCTTTTTCTATTTTAGTGCGATCGAAAATTATAAATAAAAAAACAGACTGATCCGGTAGTTCAGTTGGTTAGAATACTTGCCTGTCACGCAAGTGGTCGCGGGTTCGAGTCCCGTCCGGATCGCCAACTTTTATAAGCTTCACTTATTGTGAGGCTTTTTTTTGCTCCAAACTTTTTATTTTTGCATAACGCATAACGCATAACGCATAACGCATAACGCATAACGCATAACGCATAACGCATAACGCATAACGCATAACGCATAACGCATAACGCATAACAATGAATCATATTTATTTGGTGAACGCCTTGGTTACAGATGAAACGGGTAGAATGTTAGCTGTCCGAAAAAAGAAATCGAAATTTTTTCAGATGGTTGGTGGAAAACGAGAACAAGATGAAGAATTATTAACCACACTTCGACGCGAATTTTTAGAAGAGATTAATGTTGATATTCTACAGCACGATGTTTCATTTTTAGGGCAACACACTTCTATTGCCGTTAATGAAGTTAATACCGAAGTTTATGCAAATGTATTTCATGTTAAATTAAAATCATTAGAAACGCTTAAAATCGCTTCTGAGATAGAAGAAATGGCGTGGATAACGAAAGAAAACTACAAAGAATTTCAATTGGCTCATTTATTAGAAGAATTCAGTTTACCGATTTGGTTAGAAATGAAATTTTAAGGAAATATTTTGAAATATATTAATGCGATTAAGTTGCATTAATTAAGAAATAATCTATCTTTATTAAAAAAATAAACGATGGAGATAATTATAAAAACAATATTGGTTGGCGTTGGTGCAACAATTGTGATGGATATTTGGGCTTTTATTTTGAAATTATTCAATATTAAATCTTTGGATTATAGATTTGTAGGACGTTGGATTGGACATTTTGCAAATGGAAAGTTTACACATGATAAAATATTTGATTCAAAACCAATTCAAAATGAAATTTTTATCGGTTGGTTGGCGCATTACTTAATCGGAATTACATTTTCTATTTTATTAGTCGTGATTTTTGGGGTAGAATGGTTAAATCATCCGACCGTTTTTCCCGCTTTATTTGTAGGATTGTTTACAATTGTAGCACCTTTTTTTATTATGCAACCAGCATTTGGGCTCGGACTTGCATCTTCCAAACTTCCATCGCCAAATGTAATGCGTTTTCGCAGTTTACTCACACATTTTATTTTCGGTTTTGGCTTATACATTTCTGCATTAATTCTTTCTCTATTCTAAATATTTTTCAAAAAAGTTTGTAACGTTTTTATTTTTTTTCTACTTACTAGTAAACACTAAAATAATTAAACGATGAAATCTATTTGGGAAGCAACAGTTGAAAATAATGTTATCAGAATCGAGAATAATTGGTTTTCTGGCGAAAAACTTTTTGTAAATGACAAATTACAAGATTATCAAATTAACTATTTTTCTGCGCCAATTTTAACGGGGCATTTGAAAAATTCTAAAGATGAAAAGTTAAATATCAAAGTAAATATTTTGCAAGAATTTTTCGGAGTCAATTGTATTTTATTTATCGATGATGAACAAGTTGCGTTGAAAAAAATAAAGTAACGATTTTGGAAGCTAAACAAACTCTTTTTTTAGAATTAATCGATCAGCACAAAGGGATTTTACACAAAATCGCTATGATGTATATGGATAATTCTGAAGATCAAAATGATTTGATACAAGAGATTGTTTTGCAGTTATGGAAATCTTTTGATCGTTTCGAAGGTAAGTCTCAATTTTCGACATGGATGTACCGCGTTTCGTTGAATACGGCGTTAACTTATTTTAGAAAAGAAAAGAGAAAAGCAGATCGTCATACTTTTTTAGAAAATATTGATCAAGTAGATGAGGTGGATTCTGGTGAAAAAGAAACGCAACTCGAATTGTTTTACAAAGCAGTTCATGAATTAAATAAAGTAGAGAAAGCATTGATTTTTCTGTTTTTGGAAGGGCAAAATCACAAGGAAATTAGTATCAACTTGGGAATTTCGGAAGTAAATGCACGTGTGAAATTGAACAGAACGAAAGAAAAAATACAAATCATCATAAAAAAATACGGTTATGAATTTTGATGAATTACAAAAACAATGGGACAATCAATCTTCAGATGAAGTGAAAATTGATCCAAATCTTGAACTTAATCAAGAAGCAAATACCATTATTGATAAAGTAAGAAAAACATTGAAACAAGAATTTTATTTTCAATCATTAGGATTATTGTTTTTATATGCTTTTCCTTTCTTATTTGATGCAAATACGCCAACAATTTGGTGGACATTGTTGTGTATTTCGTTGTCTTTTTTGGTACCGTTTATTTATATTTTCAAGTTTTATAAACGATCTTATCATTTGGAATATAATTCGCTAAAGAACATCAATTGGTTTTATTATAATTACAAATCTGCGATTGATATTTACAGTATTTATTCGTACTTGATTTCTATTTTAGTGTTGATGGTTATTGGTATTTCGTATATCCAGCATCCAAACTCGTTGCAATTTGAATACAAATTTCAGTTTTATCTTTATATTTTTCTTACACTATTTTTCTATGTTTTAATTTGCGTTTTATTATTAAAATGGTGGATTTCTACTTATTATAAAAAGAATCTGGTAGAATTAGAAAATATATTACATCAATTAGAAGAGTAACCAAAAGTTACTCTTTTTTTAATATGGAATATCAAGTACAAACTTAAATTTCATTGGAACATTATTTCGGAGAATTTCTACAGAAATTTGCTGAAATTCATTTTTAATCATGAATTTTTCGATATCATTTAAACTCATTTTATTCACTTGTTTTCCATCCAATTTTGTAAGTATATCATTTGCTTTCAAACCTACTAAATCTGCATTCGATTTTTTACGAACCGCTTCTATTTTATAAACAGGTTTCATTTCAAATTGGTAATTGATCTTTTGTGTTGTAGTACCATTGTCTTTATCAACATCGTTTGTGTTGAATGTCATTCTAACCGATGTTTTTTTCCACTCAAATTGATCGTGAATTATCGTTAATCCGCTTCTATTGTAGTGGAAAGCATCTTTGAAATTTCGATTCGGTTTATAATAAAACAACTGATTTTTATAATCTAAAATAATTGTAAATCTTCTCAAAATTTCATTGCCGATAGAACCTTTTCGATTATTTTTTAAGTTAAGATATTGGATCGATTCGATGTCTGGAATAGCAATTAAAGGTTGATTAAGTTTATATTTATCTAAGTTTACGGCATCTATAACTCCACGTTTGCCATTAATAGAACCATTAAAACCTTTGCCCAATTCATCCGAAAATACATGTTGTAAAGGTGCTAAATTCTCAATCTGATTTTCGAAAAGCCACAAACCATCACTATTTCCAATGTCTATCAACATTTTTTGATTTGTGTAAGTTGTTTGATGCGTAAAATCAACAGTTGTAAAAGGTTTTATTTCTGGACTTATTTCTAATGGATTTGATTGAAATTTCTTTAATTTTTTAACTTCAAGAATAGATTTATAAATGGTGATTTTTCTTTTTGCATAATCTACTTGAATTGGATAGTTTTTAAAAAATTCAGAACCAATTATTCCATGAACATCAATTCCTAACCGAGAAAAGAGGTTGAAATTCTCGTCTTGTATCACGATAATATCCATATTGTTTGAAGAATAATTTTGACCTAAAACGATTTGATTTTTTGATGAAAAAAATCCTTTTGTATCAGCATTATCTTTTCCTAGACCTTTTAAATTAATTTGGCGAAGATTGTTTTTGTTGATTGTTTTGTCATATTGGCTGAATAAAATAGTTTCTTTAAGTCCAGAATCTACAATGAAATTCATTTGATGACCATTAAATGTAATTGGAACAACAACTAAATTCTTGATAAATTGAAATGAGATAGTTTCTTTATTTACATTTTCAGACAAAGAAAGTTCCTTTTTTTGTGCATGAATTTGTAAAAAAGTAAACACAAAAATTATTGAAAGTAATAATCTAATTTTCATTCAAATTTCAGTTTTTATTAAAATTATGCAAAAAAATGATGTGATAATAAAATTATTCTTAATATCCAAATTGAAACTTTAACATGTTATTGTGTAACCTTTATGAATTTTGAACATCTATATTTTATAAAATTGATAAATGATTTTAAAACCAATAGATGACAAAAATTTACTTCTTTTTTTTATGTTTTATAACGTTTGCAAATGCGCAAGATTATAAAAAAGATACGATAGAATTACACGAAACGATTTTGTATGATAAAAGCAAATTTCGCTTGAAACGTGTTGGTCCAGAAACAAAATCTAAAAGTATTTGCCTTCAATTTTCTACAATAAAAGATAGTGTAAAATGGAATAAACCGATCATAGAAAGTTTTATTCAGGTGAATGCTCCTAAGAAAGATTTTATTGTAAAAGCGATTAATTTTAATTTTTCATATCCTCCAAAAGAAGAAAGTTTTAAATTAAATTTAAAACTATATAAATCGTCTAAAAATACTCCTGTTGATAATGTATTTTTTGAAAAGAATAATATTGAGATTTCTCCAAGTGATATTGTAAATCAATCGTACAAACTTGATTTAACCGATGATAATATTAGTTATAATGATGAATTTTATATAAGTGTTTTGATAACAAAAAGATTGGTTGATGAATTTGTTTGTTTAAGTGGTGTTATTTTGTCGAATGGATTTACAAGAAACTTAACGACAAATGGAGGTTTTGAGAAAAATCCTTTGGGAGCAAAACCATCTGTAAACGCTGATTTATTGATAAAAAGATAAAAGAGCTTTTCAGCTCTTTTATTATCGTGGTGTTCCCCACCCCCAAGGTGCTGGCGGAGTTTCAATTTCTTTTGTCAAGTCAAAATAGACATGGAATGGTGTTTTAGAACCAGCTTTTTGCAAATTGTAACTAAACGTTTTATCATCTAAGGTAATCCACCAAATATTTGTCGAAGCATAATCTATTAACGTTGCAGTTTCTTGATCGGCAGGAAACATCTGAAAATCTTTGAAACCATAATTTGTATTTGTTCCTCCATAAAATGTAATTGTTTCCGAAGTTCCATTTTTGTAACGATGATCGTGTTTTAGCGTGATGATTCCATCTTTTTTAGTCAAAATCCACGTTCTCGAATAATTATCACCAACATTGAACGGAATTTTAATTTCGTTTGTAGAACAACTTTTTACATGCATGGTTAATTTTTTACCTGCAAAATCATCGCGCGTAATATGTTCGGGCAATTTGCCTTCGTAAGCTTTACCGCAATGTTTTTCGAGATTTTTCCAGAATATTTCTGAAGGTTTTTCAGTTTGTGCAAAAAGTGAAGAAAAACCAATTAAAACGAATCCAAGTTGTAAACATTTTTTAATCATAATCAGTAATAAAATTATTCAATAGTGATTTAAAGATAATATTTTAAAAATGATTAAGCATTAGTTTATTAGTTTGAAGAATAAGATTAACAAATTTTAAATGTTCAAAATCAATCATAAAAAATAAAAAAGAAGCGACATTTAATTTAAGAAAAATATTCCTAAAAAATATACAACAAAGGAAGAGCTAAATAAATTGAATAATGAACTTGAATCAATTTCTGGCGTAGAAAATGACTAACAAAAAAGCCCTCGCTTGTTCAGGGCGAGGGCATATAGTTAAGTGCTTTTTTCTTTTTTCAAATAAAAATTTTGAATTAAAATTAATTAATATCTATAATATTCTGGTTTAAATGGTCCTTCAACCGTTACACCAATGTATTCTGCTTGTTCTTGAGATAAAACTTCTAATTCTACTCCTAATTTAGCTAAATGCAATTCTGCAACTTTTTCATCTAAATGCTTAGGTAAAGTATATACTTCATTTTTGTAAGCTGATGAATTTGTCCACAATTCGATTTGAGCTAAAGTTTGGTTAGAGAAAGAGTTTGACATCACAAAAGAAGGGTGTCCTGTTGCACAACCTAAGTTAACTAAACGTCCTTCAGCCAAAATGATGATGTCATTTCCGTTGATGTTGTATTTGTCAACTTGTGGTTTAATTTCTTCTTTCGTGTTTCCGTAGTTTCCGTTTAACCAAGCCATATCGATTTCGTTATCGAAGTGACCAATGTTACACACAACTACTTTGTCTTTCATTTTCTCGAAATGCTCTGCACGTACAATTCCAAAGTTACCAGTAGTCGTAATTACGATATCAGCGTTTGCAACCACTGTATCTAATTTTTTTACTTCGTAACCTTCCATAGATGCTTGTAAAGCACAAATAGGGTCGATTTCTGTTACTGTAACAATTGCTCCAGCACCGCGGAAAGAAGCCGCTGTACCTTTCCCAACATCACCAAATCCACAAACTACAACACGTTTACCAGCGATCATCAAGTCAGTAGCACGTTTGATAGCATCTACTGCAGATTCACGACATCCGTATTTGTTGTCGAATTTAGATTTTGTTACAGAGTCATTTACGTTAATTGCAGGCATAGGCAATGTACCTTTCTCCATTCTTTCGTAAAGACGGTGTACACCCGTAGTTGTTTCTTCTGATAATCCTTTGATCTCAGCAACCAATTCTGGGTAACGATCAATCACCATATTCGTTAAGTCTCCACCATCATCCAAAATCATGTTTAATGGTTTACGATCTTCTCCGAAGAATAATGTTTGCTCGATACACCAATCGAATTCCTCTTCGTTCATCCCTTTCCAAGCATACACAGGAATCCCAGCAGCAGCTATTGCAGCAGCAGCGTGATCTTGTGTAGAGAAAATATTACATGACGACCATGTAACATCAGCTCCTAAAGCAACCAACGTTTCGATTAATACTGCAGTTTGGATTGTCATGTGTAGACAACCTGCAATGCGAGCACCTTTCAAAGGTTGAGCAGCTTTGTACTCTTCACGGATAGCCATCAACCCAGGCATTTCTGCCTCAGCCAACGTAATTTCCTTTCTTCCCCACTCAGCTAAAGAAATATCTTTAACTTTGTATGGAATGTATTGCGTTTTTGTATCCATCAATTGATATATTTAACTAACTTTTTTTTTAAGTTTATAAGGAACAAATTTACAAACAAATTTCGATTAATAAAATGCCCGTTATCGATTATATTAACGATTTTAAACATACCCGCATTATTACGTGGAATGTAACAGAATCGAATGAAGAATTATTAGAATATCTTCATTTAGAGGACTATAGAATAGAAAAATATAATAATCTTCGACCTAAACAGGCCAGAGAATATCTTGGTTTGCGCGCTTGTCTAAAGAAATTGGACTTGGATTATGATGTAAATTATGACGAAAGAGGAAAACCTTTTTTACCTACAAATAAAGAAATTTCCATCACACATTCCTATGGATTGGTTTCTGTTGGCGTGAGCGAATATAATATTGGGATAGATATTGAATTGTCTCGACCAAGAAAAATTTTGAACATCAAACATAAATTTGCCCGTCCAGATGAAATAGCTTGGATACCTCAAGAACATGAAACTGAATATTTGCATGTAATTTGGGGAATGAAAGAAGGTTTGTACAAATTGAATGGTGGAAATCTTTGGAATTTTCTGAATCATTATCGTGCAGAAGAATTTGAATTAATAGAAAATAAACAATTTATTTGTTGGATTTCGGATGATGTAAAATCTCGAAAATATCATGCATTCTATAAAATGATTGGTGAATATTATTTGGTTTGGGTGTTGGATTATGAATAAGTCGAAGTTTAAAATTAGAATTACGAATTTAGATTTTTGATTTAGAATGAATTATTTTTAACTCACAACTCACAACTCACAACTCACAACTTAAGAATGAACGATTTTATTGATTATATCCTTGCGCCTTACAAAACCTATTCTACGTTGAATATCTTGCTCGAAACGATAGCAACTTTTTTCGGAATTATTTCAGTTTATTATACCTACAAACGCAATATTTGGGTTTATCCAACTACAATTATTTCAACATTTATTTTCATTTATTTATTTTTTAATTGGGGATTATATGGTGAAACAATTATTAATGTTTACTATACTTCAATGGCGATTTATGGTTGGATTTTGTGGCAAAAAAATCTCGAAGCAGATCATAAACATGTCGATGTTTCGTGGGCAACGAAGAAAGAATATCTGTACGCAACTTTACTTTTCGCGTTGAGTTTTATCTTTATTTTGACGATTTATTATTTTCGTCCAGTTATTCAAAATGGTTTTGATTTCAGTTTTATAAACCAATGTAAATTACATTATTCCAAAATTGATTTTGTAGACGCTTCGACGACCGCTATCTTTTTGATTGGAATGTGGATGATGGCGAGACGAAAAATTGATAACTGGTATTTCTGGATTATCGGCGATTTAATCATGATTCCATTAATGATTTACAAAGGAGCAGTTATCACTTCTGTGCAATATATTGTCTTATTGATTTTATCATTTATCGGATTAATCGATTGGATAAAATCAGTAAAAAACTCCCAAAAAATAGTGAGCTAAGAAATAATTTAAAATTAGTATTTTAGCCTTATAAATTGAATTTGAAAAACCTATAAAAATTACGAATATGGAAAATCAACACGTATATCAACAAAACCAATTGGTTGCAGAGGCAACGAGCGTAGAAAGGGCAAATTTCTATAAACATACTTACGGACACGTTGCTGGAGGAGTTTTGGTATTTGTTTTAATCGAATCTTTGATGTTAAAATCAGAAGCATTAGTAAGCTTCATGTTGAGTTTAACTTCTGGATATCTTTGGCTTATTTTATTAG
This sequence comes from Empedobacter sp. ULE_I140, assembly GCF_053482575.1. NCBI lineage: Bacteria > Pseudomonadati > Bacteroidota > Flavobacteriia > Flavobacteriales > Weeksellaceae > Empedobacter > Empedobacter sp. ULE_I140. The sequence continues at coordinate 674,005 of NZ_JBQMTX010000001.1, forward strand.
CAGGTTTCATGGGAATTACATGGGTTGCTCAAAAAATGGCGTACGGATCGATTTCAAAATCTAAACAATATTTAGGCTACTTTTTATATATAGTTGCAGAAGCTTTAATTTTTGTACCAATGCTTTACATCGCATTGTATTATGGCGGAACTTATGTGATAAAACAAGCAGCTGTAGTAACAGGCGGATTATTTGTAGGATTGTCAGCTATTGTATTTTTAACAAAAGCAGATTTCTCTATTTTACGAGGAGCATTAACTATAGGATTTTTCTTAGCAATTGGATTGATTATTGCAGGGATGTTATTCGGGTTCGATCTAGGATTATGGTTCTCAGTTGGAATGTGCGCCTTAGCTGGTGGAGCAATTTTGTACAACACTCACCAATTAAAATATGAGTTCGGAACACAACAGTATGTTGCAGCGGCATTGTCGTTATTTGCTTCATTAATGTTATTGTTTTGGTATATTTTGAGAATTTTTATGAGTAGAGATTAATCATGAAGAAACAATAAATTTGTATATTGAACCGTAGCATTTTTGTTGCGGTTTTTTTATTTAAGATACTATGACAGATAAAGAAAAAGAAGACGATAGAATACAATCTCCGTTTCGACCAAAAGATTGGAATGAGATTAGAATAAATGATTCTTGGGCGTTGTTCAAGATTATGGCAGAGTTTGTAAATGGTTACGAAGTAATGTCTAAAATAGGACCTTGCGTGTCTATTTTTGGTTCGGCACGTACTTCTCCAGATCATCCATATTATGCATTAGCAGAGGACATTGCGTATCGATTAACGCAAATAGGTTTTGGTGTAATTACTGGTGGAGGTCCGGCAATTATGGAAGCTGCAAACAAAGGAGCGCAAAAGGGTGGAGGAACTTCTGTTGGATTGGGAATTACATTGCCTTTCGAAACAGACTTGAACAAATATATCGACCGTGAATATGAAATTAATTTCGATTATTTCTTTGCACGAAAAGTAATGTTTGTGAAATATTCACAAGGATTTATCGGAATGCCAGGAGGTTTTGGGACGTTAGACGAATTATTTGAGTCGATGACATTGGTACAAACGAAGAAAACAGGACGTTTCCCAATTGTGTTAGTTGGAACTGAATATTGGTCAGGTTTAATTGATTGGATCAAAGAAACAGTTTTGAGAGAAGGTTATATTTCTGAGAAAGATTTGGATCTTTTCCGTTTGGTTGATACAGCAGAAGAAGCAGTTGCTCACATCGAGAATTTCTACGAAAAATATAATATTAAGCTTAATTTTTAAGCAACAAAAAACCTCATCATTTGATGAGGTTTTTTTATATTTTTATGATTGAATTTATTTTAAATCAACTACTTCAAAAAACATATCTTGGTAATCATCAGCTTCATAAAAAATACCAACTTTATTTTTTGATATATTCGTTAAAACGGAATAAGCCGAAGAATTTGGTTCAATAGTTTTGATAAAATTCCATGTTTTCGCTTGATCTTTACTTACTTTCAATCCCAGATTTTGACGATCTTTTGAATCATGCAAATTACTAAACACAATATTTTTTCCTAAAACTAATGTCGATGCATTACAAATTGGATCAATTAATTGTTCTTCCATTTTAGAAACCCACGTTTTTCCTTGATCTTTTGAGATAAATATTTTACGGAAACCAGCATTTTGAACGCGCGCATTTAACATCCAATCTTTGTTCGGAAGTTGTACAATATTTGTTTCGTCTGCTTTATCTGCAACACTCGAAATTCGTTCCCACGTTTTTCCATGATCTTTACTTCCGAATACGTAAACACCGTCTTTCAATCGAACCAATGTATTCAAAATCCAACCTTCTTTTGTGTATGCGCCACGACCAGAAGTAATGAATTTAAAATCTTTTTTCCATTCCGTTGGCGTAATTTGGTCTGTAATATCAACAGGTTTTGACCACGTTTCTCCATTGTCAGCACTTTTTACAAAATGTAATCGAAATTCATTTTTCGCAATTTTTTTGATTCATGTAATTGTAAAAAAGATAAATTTCTTTTGTCTTTTCATTCAAAACCATCGATACATCAGAAGCAGATTCTTGATCTGGAAAATCGATAACTCGCTTGATTGCTGACCATGTTTTTCCCTTGTCATCACTTTTCCTAATCACAATATTGATATTAGGATTGTAAAGTAAATCGCCACAATTTGGAACACGCTCGTCGATTGCCGCAATCAATATTCCTTTTGCTGATGTAATGATACTCTGAATGCGATAACATTTGACATCCGATTGATTTTTGATTGTAAATAAAACTTGTTTGTTGGTTTGGGCAAATCCCAGCGTATAAGCGAAGGAAAAAATGGCAAGTAGAATTTTTCTTTTTTGTCATGGTGTAAATTAACCGACAAGTTATTGATTTTTCAACGATTTGTGAAAATGAAAAGCCATCAAAACGAATTTTAATGGCTTTTTTTAAAATTAATTTTTAATCAGTTTCGCCGACGATTTTCGATTTTTAGCTTCAATGTCAAGAATGTAAATACCTTTTGGTAATTCTTTGATGTTAAATTGATGTATTGCTGAAAATTTTCCTGAAAATTCTTTGACCAACTTTCCTGATAAATCATAAATTTTTACTTTTTCTGAATTAATATTTAATGAAAAAGAGGAAGAAACTGGATTTGGAGTTACAGAGATTTTTTCTGAATTAACCTCAATATTATCTGTTGATAAATTTGCTTTTGCATTCCCGAAAATTCTAAATTCACCTGGATTTAGATTAACTGTAAATGATGAATTTGTATTGGTGACATTCAGCGTTGTTTCGTCCATCAAATTGTACCAATTTCCTGTAAATGGAAAAAGTGGCGCAATTGCTTGAGTGCTTGTTGTGAAGTTTGCAATAACAATTACCTCATATAAATCAGACGACGATAATAAATTATTTGTAATCTGAATACGCGGTTTTAAATCTCCAGATGTAATTGTATAATTATCAGTTTCGAAAACTTTGTTGTTTAATTTAAGACCAATAATTTTTGACCAAACTTCATAAACAGATTTTCTATCGGCATTTGTTAAGTAACCAATTTCGCTTGGAATAGGTTTTGGATTGGTGCGACATCCGTCATTATTTGTTCCATCTTCGCAATGATTGATCGAATAATCATATCCTAATTCTCCAAATTGCCACAACATTTTAGGACCAGGAATCGTAAATAGAACGGCACCTAAAGCTTTTTGTCTTTCTAAAGAAGTTTTTAAATCTTTTACATTATAAGTTCCTGATGATGCACCATATTGTAAATTCTTGTACATCATTCTTTCTTCATCATGACTTTCTGCGTAGGCAACCAAATGTTTTTTCGTAAAACCTTTTACAGTATGCTTCAACCAATCAAAGTTACTATCCGAAGCATATCCCATTGTATTTTGATTAAAATTATTAGTCGCTTTACCCCAAAGCATAATTCCTTTACCTTCGTTAATGCGATAATTCGCCCATTCTGTTTCCTCTTGTGCTGAACCATTATTTCCTAAATGTTCAAAAATGATGTAGGAATTCGGATCAATTGTCCATTGCATATCTGCATATTTTTTTAAAATTGCTACACGATCAGCCTGATATCCGTTTGTACAAGTTTCATCAGAAGGTGTACAATTTTGTGTAAATCCTTTTGTTAAATCCCATCTAAATCCATCAATTTTGAACTCTTCAATCCAATGTTTTAATGTACGTTGTACATAATTTTGAGTTGGTGTTAATTGATGATTTAAATCGTATCCAACATTGTAACTATGTTTTGAGGTTTGATTAACATAAGGATTTGTAGTAGTTGGTTCTCCAAAACCATCATTGTCGGGATCATTCATCCACATTCTAACCAACGGAGATCGACCATAAACATGATTTAAAGCAACATCTAAAATGATTGAAATTCCATTTTGATGACACAAATCGATGAACTCTTTCATTTTATCTGCTGGTCCATAAGCTTTATCCAAAGCAAGATGATAAGCTGTATTATAACCCCAAGAAATATTTCCTTCAAACTCCATTACGGGCATAACTTCGATTGCGTTGATGTTTAATTTTTTGAAATAATCAAAATCATCAATTAAAGATTGCCATGTTTTTGTCGAATTGAAATCACGAATTAATAATTCGTAAATCATCAAATTCTCTTTATTTGGGCGATTGAAATTTGAAACTTTCCAATTGTATTTTGCTTGATTTGTTTGTAAAACCGAAACTTCAAATTGTTGTCCAGTAGGATATACAGGCATATTTGGGTAAGTTGCTGCGGTAATATACGGATCATCATAAGGCGATAAAACTAAAGTCGAATAAGGATCTGCAGTTTTGATTCCATCACTTGTTCGATATTGAAACGTATAGATTTCACTTGCTTTAAGATTAGATAATTCAATCCAATATAAATCCTTGTTAGTTGTATCTCGATTCATCACATATTGATCAGAAAGTTGCCAATTATTGAAACTTCCGATTACATGAATGAACTCTTTTTGTGGAGCGTATAAAACCAAATATGCTTTTGTAAAATCATTATTCAAATAATTAATTCCTTCATGTAAATTAGATGGAATGGCTACATCTTTAACCGTTGGTTTGATATTAATTGTAAAAGATTTGCTTATTGTTTGACCATTAAAAGTTGCATTTAATGTATAATTCTGATTTTGTAAAATGGTATAATTTTTATCAAAAGAAGTTGAATTATTTAATGCATCAATTTGAGTTCCGTTAGCAGATAATGTCCAATTAGCAGATTTTGTAGCTATCGCTTTGATGTTAAAACTTGATCCTGAAGAAACATTTGTAATTGAATTTTCGAGCGGATTAGTTAAAGTAACTTTGAAAGAACCTACCGAAATAGAAAGATCCGTAGTTTGTTGTTTTCCATCTGCACTTCTAAAAACAACATCTATTGCTGTAATATTTTTAGAAGTATCAACTCCATAGAATTGATAAATAGATGTAGGGATTTCTAATTTGTAGGTTGATCCAGAAACGAAAGTTAATTTGGGTTGAGTGGTATTATTTCCCCAACTTTCAATTATATTTTCCCATTGTTTTCCATCAATAGTTACGCCTGTATGCGCATAAATATCTCCTGAATAATTGGCAAGACCTGTTCCTGTTTTATCGAAGTTTATTACAACTGCTTGGTTTGCTTCGGGTGGTGAAGGAGTTGTTGTAATTTGTGCTTTGGTAAAAGATATTACCATTAAAAGCATTAAAATAGATAGAATGTTTTTCATGTTTTGTGTAGTTTTAGAAAAAAGCCATTAAAAAACGTAATTGAATTTTAATGGCTTTTAAAAAATTATTTGTTGATGAGAAAAAATTTTATTGAGCTTCTACTGTATAAGTTTTCTTGTTGAAATTAGCTGTGATTTTATATTTCCCAGCTTTTATTTTGATGTTAGTACCGTCTTTGTCTGTTAATTCTCCTGCATTACTTGTACCACCAAAATTTGTTCCCCAATCATTATTTAAACGGAATTTAAATTCTCCATCTTTTAATGTTGTAGTAATAGTCCAAGCATCTAAAGTACCATCATAAGACAATTTTTGGTCTGGACCATCCCATCCGTATGCTGTAGCGTCACCTACTAATCCCCAAGAATAATTATCTAATTTATAAGTTAGATTTGTTAAGTCCATAGTTATCTTGTAAGTACCGGCATCTACTGCGATGTTTTTACCTCCTTTTTCAAGTTTTCCATTAGATCCACCATAATCTAACTCCCATTTGTTGTCTTGACGGAATTTGATTTCACCAGCTTTTAAATCTGTATACGCTACAAATACATTTGTAACATCAGTTTTCCAAAATTGAACATCTGGCCCGTCCCAACCGTTAGGAGTAGCAGAACCAACAACACCCCAATTTGTAGATAAATCTGTTGGATATGGCGTTATTTTTAATATATTGACATTAGAAATTAACTGTTGAGAACCAGGAGTACCAACTGTAGAGACAATACGATATTCTATTTCTCCTTCTTTAAAAGGTTCTAATCCTAAAGCAATAACTGCTAAATTCAATTCTTTTACGGTAACATCAGCTGTTAATGTTGAAGTTGAAGTAAGAACTTGATGATTTTCAAAATTATCTCCTTTTACATCAATTTGTAATTCATATTTAGGAGGAGTATTTGTTCCATAATTTGCGGCACTCCAATTAAATGTCATTGCTGTATTTGCAGCATTTTCTTCTAATAATTCAATTGTTGATGAAGCAGGTGTTTCTACTTTCGGTGCAACAAAATTTGAGGGATCTAATTTGATGATATCTTCATCATCGTTACATGCGCTTAAGGCAAAAATACTCGCACAAGCTAACGAAATATATTTTATAAAATTTTTCATCTTAATAACCTGGGTTTTGAGTTAAGTTTGGATTAATGACAATAATATTGTTTGGAATTGGGAAGATAGCTTTTGTAGCATCTACAGAAGTTCCGTTTTGAACGCCTCCTTTCCAAGGCCAATTGTAATTATTTGTATATCTACTGAAACGAATTAAATCCGTTCTACGCGTTCCTTCCCAGTACAACTCTCTTGATCTTTCTGCTAAAATGAAATCTAAGTTTAATTGTCCGTCAGTAATATTACCTGATGTATTTCCGTATGCACGAGTTCTTAATTCGTTGATTAAGCTCAATGCAGTTGCACGATCACCACCAGTTCCTCCACGTAAAACAGCTTCGGCATAGTTTAAATAAACTTCTGCTAAACGAATTATAGGAACATCTGTGTCAACATATTCTCCTGTTGCGTCGTTTGCACTTTTTCCGTCTGAACGTTTATTTGACCATTTGTAAACAGCATAACCTTCTCCAAATGTACCTATGTTGTTAATTTCAAATGTTTGTCCATCTGTAAAGAACATCGCACGTTTATCTTTCCATGCAGTTGGATTTCCGTTACTGTCTTTCGTTGTTACAGCATCTGTAAATTGATTCACCAATGCTTTTGTAGAACGAGGACCTCCCCATCCACCATTTACACCATAATCAGCAGCTGTCATTTTTCCACCAATTGCAGCTTTTACTAAGAAAGTAGAACCTCCATATGTACGAGAATTATTTCCGTCAAAATTTAAAACGAAAATAGCTTCGTTCTGCGCGCCATTCGTATTGTTATCAGCTAAAAATAATTCGTCATAAGCAGAACCATTTTTATTTCCATCAGTTATGTTAAGCGTATATCCAGCTTGCATAGCCAATTTAGAATAAGTGATGGCTTCTGTATATTTTGCTTCACCAATCCAAGTTTCTGCATTTAGATATAAACGAGATAATAATGCTTCGGCAGCTGCTTTGTCTACACGTCCGTATTCGTTTGTACGACCAGCTTTTAATTCAGCTTCGATAGCTTTTAGTTCGCTTTCAACGAAAGTGAAAATCTCTTTACGATTGCTTTGTTTCGGTAATTCAGAAGAAACTTCTGTTACTAACGGAACATTCGCATATAAATCCATTAAGCTATAATAAGCATATGCTCTAATGAAACGCGCTTCAGCTACATATTCTTTCACTTCTGGAGTTGTGCTTGATAAAGCTTCAGCGTTTGCAATAAATGAATTAGAGAAAGAAACGGTTTGTGCTAAACGATAATACATCGCTTCAACAAAACTGTTACTTGCTCCCCAAGAAATCTCATGCAAGTTTGGTAAACCTGGATCTCCCCAGCCAACAATAGATTCGTCTGTTGTTAATACATTTAAGTTGAACATTAAACGAGTATATTGAGAAGCACCTTCGTCAATACCTTGAATATCTCCACTTCCCGCTGGACCTTTTTGTCCAGTAAGTGCTAAAGAAGAATATACTTTTGCTAAAGCAGATTTTGCAGTAGCAACATCTTTGAATACATCAAATTGTGTATAAGTATCTGGATCATTTGGCATTAAATCTAAATCATCATGACATGAAGAAACAGAGAAAGCCAATGCCGCAGCTAAAATATATGTTGAAATTTTAATCTTTTTCATTGTAGTTTTCTTAGAAATTAACATTTAAACCAAATACATACGTTCTCGGTCTTGGATAAAAACTATTATCAATTCCGCGGTAAATTTCAGGATCTAAACCACTGTAATTTGTGAATACAGCTACGTTTTGAACCGCTCCATAAAGACGAATATCTAATCCTTTGATTGCTTGTTTTAGGTTGTAACCTAATGTAATGTTATCAATACGGAAGAAAGATGCATCTTCTATAAAGTGGTCACTTAACAAATTAGTTTCTGTGATACTTGTGAAACCTGTGTTGTAGTAGCTTGAAAGCACATTAGATAAATAGTTTTGACCATTTCCTGTCGCTTTTTTGCTGTAACCTTTAGACGAAGCCATGTTATTGTAAGCATAGTTTCCGATATTAGCACGAGCAGTTGCACTTAAATCCCAATTTTTGTAACGGAAGAATGTATTGAATCCCATTGTTACTTTTGCGAAAGGACTTTTGTGAATATAACGGTCTTTTTCGTTGATGATTCCGTCGTTGTTCAAATCTTCGTAAGCTCCTTCGATAGGCTTTCCGTTTGCATCATAAATTTGTTTGTATACGTAGAAACTAAATGGTTCATCTCCTTCACGTTGAATTTGAATATTGTTACCAGTTCCTCCATCGATACCACCTGTTAAATTATCAGTAGGTAAGTTGACAATTTTATTATCATTAAAAGCGATGTTGTATCCAAAAGACCAATCAAAATCTTTTGTTTTTACGATATCAGCATTGATGCTAAATTCGATTCCTTTATTTTCCATATCACCGATATTTTTATCGATCATATTTCCAAAGTTTGTAAATGGATCTACATAAACACTCGCAATTAAATCACTTGTTTTTTTCTTGTAAACGTCTAATGTACCATAGATTCTATTTTTGAATAAAGAGTAATCAATACCAGCATTTAATGTACTAGAAATTTCCCATTTTAAATCACCATTAAATGGTTGAGGACGATAAGTTTGATAGAATGTTGAACCAAATTGATAATAAGCAGTTGATTCTGATCCTTGATAACGCGTTAAGAATTGGAAGTTTCCTAATCCGTTCACATTACCAACTTTACCATATCCAACACGTAATTTCAAATCATTTACAACAGAACTTCCTTTCAAGAATTCTTCTTTAGAGATATTCCATGCAATAGCTGCAGAAGGGAAATAACCCCATTGGTTGTCATGGCTTAATTTTGATGAAGCATCTGCACGCATAGTAGCTGTTAAGATGTAACGATTATCAAAATTATAGTTTAAACGTCCGAAGTATGATAGTAAAGAATAGTGATCACGGTCTACGAATGTAAATTGATCAGAACCTTGTTGTTCTAATTCACTATCGTAATTGGTGTTGTATGTATTAAAGTATTGATAACTGTAACCTCCAACAACAGTTAATCCGTGTTGTCCAAAATCTTTGTTGAATGTTAAATATGCATCAAATAATTTGTTGTAGAATTGTGCGCTAAATGTTGTTTTAGAACCATCCCATGTCAAAGAAGAGTTTGGCATATTTGCAGTTGTTACATTACGTCCATTCGCATTAGAAATATCATAACCTACATTAACTGTTGCAGTAACAGATGGTAAGAAATGTAATTTATAATCCATTTTTGCATTTCCTACAAAACGACGAACTTCTGATGTATCTCTGTTTTCGTTGATTAATGCAACTGGGTTAGTTGGCGCTAAATTGTGTTTAACAGATCCGTCCATCCAAGTGTGGTAACCTCCAAATATATTTGCTCCAGAATAAACTGGTTGAGTTGGATCATACTCTAAAGCAGCTCCAATTGCACCTCTGTTTGCAAATTGATTTTCGATATAAGAACCTCGAGCATTCAATTCAAATTTTAAGTGATCATCTAAGAAAGATGGACTTAAGTTCATAGAAGCTGTTGTACGATTGATGTTATCTCCTTTCAAAATACCATCTTGATCTGTGTTAGAAATAGAAAAACGAGACGGCATTTTACCTCCAATATTTCCTGTTGCACTAAAGTTGTGATCAAAACCTACAGCTGTTCTATAAATTTCTTTTTGCCAATCTGTATTTGCGTTACCTAAACGAGAAATTTCGTCAGCTGTTCCTACAGATTTTACCAATTCACGGAATTGATCTGCATTCATTACATCAATATAACCTTCTGGTTGATAAATTGATGTAATTGAATTATAATTAAAACGGAATTTTTTTCCTTTTCCTTTTTTAGTTGTAACCATTACAACCCCATTCGCAGCACGAGAACCATAAATGGCAGTTGCAGAAGCATCTTTCAAAATAGTCATCGTTTCGATGTCGTTAGGATTTAAGAAATCCAAAGGATTTCGAGAACCTCCAATATTTACTTCAGATAAAGGAACACCATCAACTACATATAATGGTTGAGAGTTTAATGATAACGAACTATTACCACGAATGATAATGTTTTGACCGTCACCAGGAGCTCCACCAGCAGATGTTACCACAACACCAGCGATTTTCCCTGTCATTAATTCTTGCGCAGAAGTGATTGATCCTTTGTTGAAATCTTCTGAATTTAATTGATTTACAGAACCTGTGACATCTTCTTTTTTAGCTGTACCATATCCAATTACAACTACTTCTTTCAAGTTTTCTGTCGTTTTAGACATACGAAGTTGTAATTGCGTTTGTCCCGCAAAAGTTATTTCTTGATCGTCATAACCAAAAAAACTGATAACAATTATATCACCATCGTTCGCTTCTAATGTAAAATTTCCTTTTTCATCAGAAACTGTCGATTCTCCTGTTGTAATGTTCGAAACATCTGCACCAGCTAAAACCGTGTTATTAGCGCTATCTTGTACTGTTCCTTTTATCGCAGTTTGTGCAGATAAAATAGCAGGGCTTGATAAAACTAATGCTAGAAGAGATTGTTTTAAAATCCTCATATATTTTTTGTTTTGTTTCGTTAATTATTAATTTATATTTTTACTTCTCATTACCAAATATAAGTTGTTTAATTGATTGATTGTGTATGTAATACACTAACTAGTTAAACGAAAACGTTTTCGTGTTAATAAATAATTAAATTAATTGTTATAGCATGTTAATTTTTAATAAAAAAGACGGAAATTAGTAGAATAAGATTGATGGTTAAGGTAGAAAGAAGATTATGAAAAAGAATTTGACATTAAAACAGATTGCAAAAGAGTTAGATGTTTCGATATCAACGGTTTCTAAGGCGTTGAAAAATAGCGAAGAGATTAGTGCTGTAACGAAACAAAAGATTCAGGCATTTGCAAAATTATACAACTACAAACCGAATAATATAGCATTAAGTCTAAAGAATCGTAAAACGAAAACCATTGCCGTGATTATTCCCGAAATCGTTCACGATTTTTTTGCGATGGTAATTAGTGGAATCGAAAATTTAGCCAATCAATATGGTTATAATGTCTTAATATGTTTGTCAAATGAATCGTACGAACGTGAAGTGATTAATATGGAGATGCTTGCAGCGGGTAGTATAGACGGATTTGTGATTTCTCTTTCGAAAGAAACTCAAGCCAAAAAAGATTATCATCATATCAAAGAAATCATCAACCAAGGAATGCCAGTTGTGATGTTCGACCGTGTAACGCGTGAGGTTTATACTGATAAAGTGATTATTGATGATGTACTTGCGACACAAGAAGCAATTCAGTATTTTATAAGTAAAGAACGCAAGAAAATCGGTTTTATCACAACGCCAGATTATATAAGTGTTGGACGCTTAAGAACCGAAGGATATAAAAGAACATTAGAAGCGAATGGAATTGCAGTTGACGAAAACTTGATTTTGCGTGTAGAAGACGAGAGTCAGTTGGACACTATGATTGATGAGTTTTTCGAAAAAAATAAATTTGACGCAGTAATGGCAGTAAATGAATTATATGCCGTAAAAGTGTTGAGAGCAGCACTGAAAAAAGGAATCAAAGTGCCAGAAGAATTACATTTAATAGCTTTTACAGATGGTGTAATTTCCAAGAACTCAATTCCAAGCATTTCTACAGTCAAACAAAATGCATTCAAAATGGGTGAGATTGCAGCGCGTTTATTGATTCAAAAATTAGAGTCAGAAAACGAGCATGAGCATTACATTACCGAAGTTGTCGGAACAGAATTATTACACAGAGAAACTACAACGATTTAGTAAGTTTTTTTTGGTTAAATAATTGTTACAGTTGCAATAATCCCAAAAAAAAGTTTTAACATTGTAAACAAATCAAAACATATTTTTACTTCTCAAATTACAAAAATATAGTTTTGATAAGCATAAAACGCTTATCGTAAAATACATAAAAAAATTACGATAATGAGAAAGCGTAGATTAGGATTTCTTGAAATCTGGAATTTAAGTTTCGGATATCTAGGAGTTCAAATGGGTTTCGCCTTGCAAAACGCAAATGCGAGCCGTATTCTAAGTTCATTTGGTGCCGATGTGCACGAATTGTCTTGGTTTTGGATTGTTGCACCGCTAATGGGATTGATTGTTCAACCTATTATTGGTCATTATTCAGATAATACTTGGTCTAAATTTGGACGAAGAAAACCATACTTTTTAGTAGGAGCTTTATTGGCTTCTTTCGGATTAATCTTAATGCCACAAGCAGGTGCATTTACGGCATTGATGCCTGCATTATGGATGGGTGCTGGATTCTTGATGATAATGGATGCTTCATTCAATATCGCGATGGAACCGATGCGTGCATTTGTAGCAGATATGTTGCCTTCGGATCAACGTACATTAGGATATTCAATTCAAACTGTAATTATTGGTTTAGGAGCTGTTGTCGGTTCGTGGTTGCCTTATATTTTGAGCAACTGGTTTGGTGTTTCAAGTATTGCAGCGGAAGGAGAAGTTCCGTTTCACTTAATTTTATCATTCATTATTGGAGCAATTGCAATTATTGTAACCGTTTTAATTACCATTTTTACAACAAAAGAATATTCGCCAGAAGAATTAGACGCTTTCGAAAAAGCAGAAGGTAGAGAACCAATTGTTGAAGAAAAAGCAAGCTTAACACAGATTTTTACCGATTTTGGGAATATGCCAAAAACGATGAAACAATTAGGTTTGGTACAGTTCTTTACGTGGTTTGCATTATTCGGTATGTGGGTATTTGCTACGCCTGCAATCGCTCATCATGTGTACGGTTTGTCTTTGAGTGATACACATTCAGAAACGTACCAAAAAGCAGGGGATTGGGTTGGAATTATCTTCGGAGTTTACAACGGAATTTCTGCAATATTCGCCTTCTTTTTACCAGCAATAGCCTTAAAATTTGGTCGAAAAACAACACATGCTATTTCATTAATTTGTGGAGGATTAGGATTAATTTCAATCTATTTTATTCACGATCCAAAATTACTAATCCTTTCCATGATCGGAGTAGGAATCGCTTGGGCAAGTATCTTATCGATGCCTTATGCAATTTTAGCGGGAGCAATTCCAGCGAAAAAAATGGGTGTTTACATGGGAATTTTCAATTTCTTCATTTGTATGCCTCAAATCGTCAACGCATTGTTAGGCGGTCCAATTGTAAAATATTTATATCACGATAATCCAATTTTCGCCATTGTTACCAGCGGTGTTGCGCTAATTATTGCAGCACTTTTTGTAACGCGCGTAAAAGATGTGGATGAACCAATCAAAGCATAATCATTTTGAAAACTAAAGCATTTATTTTTGATTTAGATGGTGTCATCGTCGACACTGCAAAGTACCATTATTTAGCATGGAAAAAATTAGCGAATAATCTAAACATCGATTTTACGCACGAACATAACGAATTATTGAAAGGTGTTTCTCGTGTGCGATCATTAGAAATTATTCTTGGATTGGGAAATGTTGAAGCTTCTGATGAGCAGAAAAACGAATGGTTAATTCAGAAGAACAAAGAATATTTAGAATACATTGATAAGATGGACGATTCTGAAATTTTACCAGGCGTTATGGACGTTTTAAACTTTCTAAAAGAAAACAATCAACCAATTATTTTGGGATCAGCTTCTAAAAATGCACGTCCAATTTTAGAGAAAGTTAATATTCTAAATTATTTCGATGATATCGTAGATGGAAACGATGTTTCTAACGCAAAACCAGATCCAGAAGTTTTTATCGTTGGAGCGAAAAAAGCGAATCAAACAAACGAAAATTCAATTGTATTTGAAGATTCTGTTGCAGGAATTGAAGCAGCAAATGTAGCAGGAATGACAAGCATCGGTATTGGAGAAGCTTCGGTTTTGAATGAAGCGAAATACAACTTTAAAAATTTTACTGAAATCTCAGAGGATTTCTTGGTCGAATTAATCAATCAATAATTATACAAACTACATACAACAAACAAAATGAATCAAGATTATATCATCCCGAATGCGTGGTCAATTATCGAAGAAGGGTTTGAAAAAGATCGTGTAAAATCGTCTGAAAGTTTATTTTCTATCGGAAATGGAGCAATGGGACAACGTGCCAATTTCGAAGAATTTTATTCAGGTGATACATTTCAAGGAAGCTATATTGCCGGCGTTTATTATCCTGACAAGACAAAAGTGGGATGGTGGAAAAACGGTTATCCAGAATATTTTGCAAAAGTATTAAATGCGCCAGTTTGGATTGGAATTGACATCGAAATTAACGGTGAAAAATTTGATTTAAACACTTGTAAAGAAGTTAAAAATTTCCGTCGCGAATTGAATATGAAAGAAGGTTTATTGGATCGTTCATTTATTGCGATTTTACCTTCAGGATTAGAAATTGAGGTTTTTGTTCGACGTTTTCTTTCTGCTGATTTAGATGAATTAGGAGCAATTAAATATGACATCAAACCAATCAATGATGATGCGAAAATTGTCTTCAAACCTTATGTTGATGCAGCTGTAAAGAACGAAGATGCGAACTGGGAAGAGATTTTTTGGGAACCAATTTTTTCTGAAATTAAAGGTGAACAAGGTTTTGTACAAGCGCGTACGTTCAAAACTCATTTTGAAGTCGTAACATTTATGCAGAATAAAATCTTGGTAAATGGAAGTTATCAACAAAATACACCAACAAGTGATGTTAAAACTGAAACAAAAGTAGAATTTACATATGAAGTTGAGGTAAAAGCGAATGATACCGCGACAATTGAGAAATTTGGAGGTTATGTAGTTTCGACAAATCATCCTAAAAATGAATTAATTAACGCTGCCGAAAATGTATTATCTCAAGCAAATGAACAAGGTTATGAACAATTGTTAATAAACCAAAAAGAAGCTTGGGCAAAGATTTGGGAAATGGCTGATATCACTATAGAAGGTGATACAAAAGCGCAACAAGGTATTCGTTTTAATATTTTTCAATTAAATCAAACGTATTCTGGAAAAGATGAGCGTTTGAATATCGGTCCAAAAGGCTTTACGGGAGAGAAATATGGAGGTTCTACATATTGGGATACAGAAGCATATTGTTTGCCATTTTACATGGTAACAAAAAATCAAGAAGTTGCGCGAAACTTATTAATGTATCGTTTTAATCAATTGGATAAAGCGATTGAAAATGGAGAAAAATTAGGCTTCAACAAAGGTGCAGCTTTGTATCCGATGGTTACGATGAATGGTGAAGAATGCCATAACGAATGGGAAATTACATTCGAGGAAATTCACCGTAATGGAGCTATTGCATTTGCGATTTACAACTATGTTCGTTTTACGGGAGATCAAACGTATATTCCAGAAGCTGGTTTAGAGGTTTTATTAGGAATTGCACGTTTTTGGAAACAGCGTGTGAATTGGTCAAACGACAAAAAACAATATGTGATGTTAGGAGTTACGGGACCTAACGAATATGAAAATAATGTCAACAACAATTTCCATTCAAATTATTGTGCACAATGGTGTATGAATTATTTGTTGGAACAAGTTGAAAACGTCAAAACAAATTATCCAGAGGATTTCGCTCGAATCGCTGCAAAGAGAAGTATTACTGATGCTGAATTAGCAGAAATGAAAGAAGTTGCAGAGAATATTTATTTTCCATTCAGTGAAGAATTAGGAATTTATTTACAGCAAGATGGTTTCTTGGATAAAGATTTAACACCTGTTTCTGAATTACCAAAAGAAGAACGTCCGATTAATCAAAAATGGTCTTGGGATAGAATTTTACGTTCAGCTTATATCAAACAAGCAGACGTTTTACAATCGTTCTATTATTTCGAAGATCAATTTTCGAAAGATCAATTAGAAAAACATTTTGATTTTTACGAACCATTAACGGTTCACGAATCATCATTATCGCCTTGTGTTCATTCCATCCAAGCAGCAACGTTAGGAAGAATGGAGCAAGCATATACATTTTATTTGAGAACTTCTCGTTTAGATTTAGATGATTATAACAAAGAAGTTCACGAAGGATTACACATCACATCTATGGCTGGAACTTGGATGTCGATTGTAGAAGGATTTGGTGGAATGCGTGTGAAAAACGATCAATTGTATTTTGAGCCGCGTTTACCAGAACAATGGGAAGGTTTTTCGTTCAAAGTCAATTTCCGTCATCAAATCCTAAAAGTTATTGTAAATAAAGGAGAAACAATTTTTGAACTGGAAGGAACAGAACCGTTAGAGGTTTATGTTTTCGACCAGAAAGTAGTTGTTCAGCCTTCGATTTAATAAAGGGAATCTAATACCTTGAAGGCTTCGGTTTTCAGGGTATTTTTATTTAGAATAGATGTTTTAAGTTCTAAGTTTATTCTGAAAACGTATTTTAAAAAAGTCATCCTGAATTCATTTCAGGATCGCATGAAGCAGAGAATGAGAAGCTGAAACAAGTTCAGCTGGACAGAGAATTTAAAAAGATTCTTTGATAAACTCAGAATGACAAGTTCATTAACGACAATAAAGTAAATGTCATTCCGCAGAATGGAGGAATCTAAAAAACAAAACACATGAAAAAAATACTATTATTATCATCTTTCCTATCAACATTTGCTTTTGCACAGATTCAAAAAGTAGAGCCAATGTTTTGGTGGAAAGGAATGAAAAATCCAGAAGTTCAAATTCTGGTTTATGGAAAAGATATTAGTAAATACAATATTGAATTATCGGATAATGTAAAAATTCAAAATTTACAGAAAACTGAAAATCCAAATTATGTTTTTGTAACGATTAATACGAATGAAGTAAACAAATCATCATTCAAAATTAACATCAAAAACAAAAATAAAATCGTTGATTCGTATACATACGAGTTAAAAGATCGTCAACCAAATTCAGTGAATCGTTCATCGTTTTCATCAAAAGATGTGGTGTATTTAATTATGCCGGATCGTTTCGCCAATGGAGATGAAAGCAATGATTCGAAAAAAGAATTGCGTGAGAAAGTTAATCGTCAATTGCCAGGTGGTCGTCACGGAGGAGATTTACGAGGAATTATCAACAACTTAGATTATATCCAAAATTTAGGAGCCACTGCAGTTTGGTTAACTCCAGTAAACGAAGACAATGAAAAAGAATATTCGTATCACGGGTATGCTCAAACCGATTTATATAAAATTGATGGTCGTTACGGGACAAACGAAGAATACCGTGAATTGTCTCAGAAATTGAATCAACGTGGAATGTATTTGATTCAAGATTATGTCACGAATCACTGGGGAATCTCACATTGGATGATTCAGGATTTACCTTCAAAAGATTGGATCCATACATTTCCAGAAGGAGAAAATGGATTCCGTCGTTCGAATTATAGAACAACAACCCAATTTGATCCTAATGCTTCAGAGATTGATAAAATAGGCGCATTAAATGGTTGGTTCGATACGACGATGCCAGACATCAATCAAGCAAATCCATTAGTATTAAAGTACATCACTCAAAATGCCATTTGGTGGATAGAATATGCCGAATTAGGAGGTTTACGTGTAGATACATATCCTTACAATAACAAAGAAGGAATGGCAACTTGGGTAAAAGCAATTACAGATGAATATCCCAATCTAAATGTAGTAGGAGAGGCGTGGATGCATTCGCCAGCTCATGTATCGTATTGGCAAAAAGATTCGAAAATCGGTGAAATGGCGGGGTACAATTCGAATTTACCAGCGGTGATGGATTTTTCGTTGTATGCAAATATGACGAAAGCTTTTCAGGAAGAAGAATCGTGGGATAAAGGTTTGGTGAAAATCTACGAATCATTCACGAATGATTTCTTATATCCAGACATCAATAATTTATTGGTCTTTTTTGAAAATCACGATACCGAACGTTGGAACGAAATCTACAAAGGAGATATTAAGCCGTATCAACTAGCAACGACTTTAATCGGAACGGTTCGTGGAATTCCACAAATTTATTACGGCACTGAAATCGGTATGGCTGGAGATAAAAATACTGGTGGAGATGCAGCAATTCGTCAAGATTTTCTTGGTGGTTGGAAGTCTGATACACAAAATGCATTTAATCCAAATTCACGAACAGCAACGCAAAAAGCGTTCTATGATTTTACAGCGAAAGTATTCAATTGGCGTAAAAATAAAGAGGTGATTCATTCCGGTAAAACCAAACATTATGCACCAATCAATGATGTCTATGTGTATTTCCGATACAATGACAACGAATCGGTAATGGTGATTTTAAATAATAAATTAGATAAGCAAACCCTCCAATTGGATCGTTTTGAAGAATCGATCAAAGGATATCATACTGGAAAAGATATTTTATCGAATCAAGATTTCACAATTCATCCAAACGGTGAAATCACAATTGATGGAAAATCTTCGATGATTATTGAATTGATGAAATAGAATTACTGTCACACTGAGCTTGTCGAAATGTTTTTTATAATTCTTAAAAAGCTCAGAATAACAAAATCGTATAACGTAAAACATATCACGTACAACGTAAAAAGCAAATGAAAAAATTAACAACAACTATATTTACTTTACTTGCCATAGGCGCATTAAATGCCCAAATCATTGAATCGCCATCAAAGGAAGTAAAAGTTAACTTCGAATTAACAGCTAATGGTCAACCATCGTATTCGGTAACTTATAAAGGAAAAGAAATTGTAAAACCTTCAACATTAGGTTTCATTTTAAAAGATGCAGAAGCTTTAGAAAACGGATTTACAGTTACAAATTATACGACTAAATCAGTAAATGATGCTTGGCAACCTGTTTTAGGAGAATACAAAGAAATTAAAGATATTCATAACGAAGGTACGTTTCAATTAACGCAAACTTCTACTAACCGAAATGTAAATGTTACGTTTCGAGTTTTTGATGAAGGTGTAGCTTTTCGCTATGAATTTCCGAAGCAACAAAACTTAAATTACTTTGTCGTAAAAGAAGAAAAAACACAATTTAATTTAACAGGAGATCATCAAACATTTTGGTTACCTGGTGATTTCGATACACAAGAATATACATACATCGAATCGAAGATTTCAGGAATCGATCACAGTAAAATTGATATGAATAATGGGATTGGAGTGAAATCAATTGGGAAACCAAATTCAGTTCAAACGCCATTACAAATGAAAACTTCGGATAATATTTACTTAAATATTTTCGAAGCTGCAGTGGTTAATTATCCAGTAATGCATTTAGAATTTGATAAAAACTCCTATCAATTCAAATCGCATTTAGCACCAAACGCAATTGGAGATTTAGCTTATTTACAAGCGCCTTTCAACACACCTTGGCGTACAATAATGGTATCAGATGATGCCCGAGATATCGTAGGGAAAGGTCCTCAAATGATTTTAAATTTAAATGAACCATCAAAAATTGAAGATACATCTTGGATTAAACCAATGAAATATGTCGGAATTTGGTGGGAAATGCACGTTGGGAAATCAACGTGGGATCGTCAAGGAACTCAAAACGCACAAAACCAAGTCGGACAGGAGGCAATTAAATTTCCTCACGGAGCGACTACAGAAAATACAAAACGTTACATCGACTTTGCAGCGAAACACGGATTCGACGGAGTTTTAGTGGAAGGTTGGAATGAAGGATGGGAAGATTGGTATGGGAACTGGAAAGAAGATGTTTTCGATTTCACAACACCTTATGCTGATTTCGATATCAAAGAAATTTCTGCTTATGCAAAATCAAAAGGTGTAAAAATGATTATGCACCACGAAACTTCTGGTTCAGTAGCCAACTACGAACGTCGTTTTGACCGTGCAATGGAGGTAATGAAACATTACGAATATCCTGCAGTAAAAACAGGTTATGTTGGTCGCATCATTCCAAGAGGAGAATATCACGATGGACAAACAATGGTCAATCATTTCAATTGGACGGTAGAGCGTTTCGCTGAAAATAAAATTTTAGTCAATACACACGAGAGTTCTCGTCCTTCGGGTTATCACCGTACGTATCCAAATTATATTGCTGCTGAGGCAGGGAGAGGAAACGAGTTTAATGCATGGAGTTATGGAAATCCTCCAGCGCACGAAACCATTCTACCCTTCACACGTCAGTTAGGTGGTCCTATGGATTATACGCCTGGTATTTTTGAAACAGAAATGAAAGTGTATAATGTTGGTCGTGATACAAAAGTGCATACCACTTTAGCGAAACAATTGGCTTTATATGTGACGTTATATTCTCCGTTACAAATGGCTGCCGATTTACCAGAAAACTACGAGAAGTATGCCGATGCTTTCCAATTCATCAAAGATGTGGCAGTGGATTGGGACGATACAAAATACTTAGAAGCTGAGCCTGGTGATTATTTAACAGTAGCGCGTAAAGCAAAAGGAAGGGAGAATTGGTTTGTAGGTGCGATTACAGATGAAAATCCTCGAAAAACTGAAATTAAATTAGATTTCTTAACGCCTGGAGTAACTTACGAAGCAACAATTTACCAAGATGCGAAAAATGCACATTGGGATAAAAATCCAAAAGCATACGACATCAAAAAAGTAAAAGTAAATTCAAAATCAAAACTGAAATTGAATTTAGCGGCGAGTGGAGGAACAGCAATTTCGATTTTTCCAATAAAGTAGAAAATGTTTTAAGTTCTACGTGATACGTTTTACGTAGAACTTCTTTCAATTCTCATTAATAAATTGTCACACTGAGCTTGTCGAAGTGTATTTTTAAGCTTCTTTGATAAGCTTAGAATGTTATTTAAAGTAATCTTGAATAGGTCACTGAGCGAAGTCGAAGTGCAGGATCAAATTAAAGATGATGAGAAGCTGAAATAAATTTAGCTTGACAATTTGAATACTTTTTTATCAAGAAAAGAATATTGGAGAATTAATTCTTCGGCAATCTCAAAAAGACAAAAAATTATAGATATAAAAAATAAACAAATTATAATGAAACACTTAAAATCAATTATAGCGTTAGGAATTTCAATGATGAGCGTCGTTTACGGTCAAGAATTGAAATCACCAAATGGAAATTTCAAATTAGATTTTTCTTTATCGAAAGATGGAAAACCAACGTATCAATTAAAATACAAAGGGAAAGATGTCATTAAACCTTCAACTTTAGGATTCGAATTTAAAGCGAACAATCAAATGAGTTTTGAATGGGAAAATCAAGTCGGAGATAAAAATGCATTTACAAATTTTGTATCTGGTTTTCAAATCGTAGATACAAAGACTTCAACTTTTGATGAAACGTGGACACCAGTTTGGGGAGAAGTAGCTAAAATCAGAAATAATTTTAATGAATTAGCAGTTACAGTTTCTCAACCGAAAACAGATCGTCAAATGGTGATTAGATTCCGATTATTTGATGATGGTTTAGGATTCCGTTACGAATTTCCTGAGCAAAAGAATTTAAAATATTTTGTGATAAAAGAAGAGCATTCTCAATTTGCTATGGCAGGAGATCACAAAACATGGTGGATTCCGGGTGACTATGATACGCAAGAATATGATTACACAGAATCAAAGTTATCAGAAATTAGAGGATTATTTGATCAAGCCTATACTGGAAATGCATCACAAAAATCATTTTCTAAAACAGGAGTTCAGACTTCATTAATGATGAAAGCTGAGAATGGATTATACATCAACATTCATGAAGCAGCTTTAATCAATTATCCAGCAATGAATCTAAATTTAAACGATAAAAATTTAGTATTTGAATCGTGGTTAACGCCTGATGCATTAGGTGATAAAGGATATTTACAAGCGCCTTTTAATACACCTTGGAGAACAGTTATTGCAAGTGATAATGCGGCAGATATTGCGTTTAAAGGGCCACAATTAGTATATAATTTAAATGAACCATCAAAGATTGAAGATACTTCATGGATCAAACCAGTGAAGTATGTAGGTATTTGGTGGGGAATGATTACAGGTCGTGGTTCTTGGGCTTATACAGACGATTTTTCTACAGTGCAATTAGGAATAACGGATTATAAAAACGCAAAACCAAATGGAAAACATGCGGCTAATAACGAAAATGTAAAAAATTACATTGACTTTGCTGCAAAACATGGTTTCGATGCGGTATTGGTAGAAGGTTGGAACGAAGGTTGGGAAGATTGGTTCGGAAATCACAAAGATTATGTGTTCGATTTTGTAACGCCTTATCCAGATTTTGATGTAAAAGCATTAAATGAATATGCAAAATCAAAAGGTGTAAAAATTATGATGCATCACGAAACTTCGGGATCAATTCGTAATTACGAAAGACATTTGGATAAAGCATATAAATTCATGAACGATAATGGTTATACATCTGTAAAAAGTGGATATGTTGGTGATATCGTTCCTCGTGGAGATTATCATTACAGCCAAAATACAATTAATCATTATCAATATGCAATCGAAAAAGCGGCTGATTATAAAATAATGGTCAACGCACACGAAGCGGTTCGTCCTACAGGAGTTGCGCGTACATGGCCAAATTTAATCGGAAACGAATCTGCACGTGGAACAGAATACCAAGCTTTCGGTGGTTCTAAACCAAATCACGTAACGGTTTTACCTTTCACACGTCTATTAGGTGGACCAATGGATTACACGCCTGGTATTTTCGAAATGGATGTGAAAAAATTAAATCCAAACAATCATTCTCACGTTAATTCTACGATTGCAAATCAGTTGGCTTTATACGTGACAATGTATTCTCCTTTACAAATGGCTGCTGATATTATCGAGCATTACAAACAATTTTCTGATGCATTTCAATTCATCAAAGATGTGCCTGTAGATTGGCAAGATTCTAATTATTTGGAAGCTGAACCAGGAAGATATTTAACAATTGCGCGTAAAGATAAAAATTCGAACAATTGGTTTGTTGGAAATGTAAATGGTGAAACGCCTCGTTCAACAAAAATTAAATTAGATTTCTTAGATAAAGGAAAAAAATACGAAGCGAAAATTTATGCAGATGCAAAAGATGCGCATTACAAAACAAATCCACAAGCCTATAAAATTGAAACAAAAAAGGTTGATTCAAAATCTGTTTTAGATTTAACATCTCAAGCTGGTGGAGGTTTTGCAATTAGTATCAAAGAAATTAAATAAGTAATGAGTGATGAGTATTGAGAAACTTGTTACTCAATACTCAAAACTTACTACTCAAAACTTTTTAGTATGAAAAAAATACTTTTCACGTTAGGAATAGCTTCATTGTTTTTAAGCTCTTGTTCAAAAACAACAACACAAGCTACGCAGACAAATCATTCAGAAAAACAACTATTTGTTTGGAATGGTGCAAATATTTATTTTTTATTGACCGATCGTTTCGAGAATGGAGATAAAAAGAATGATGTTAATTACGGGAGAACTGCTAAAACATCTAAATTAAGAGGTTTTGAAGGAGGAGATTTTCGTGGGGTAATCAATAAAATCGAAGATAATTATTTTTCAGATTTAGGAGTTAATGCGATTTGGATGACACCGATTGTGGAGCAAATTCATGGATATGTTGATGAAGGACAAGGAAAAACATATGGATTTCACGGTTATTGGACAAAAGATTGGACGTCGATTGATAAAAACTGGGGAACTGAAAAAGAGTTACAGGAATTAGTAGACAAAGCACATGCGAAAGGCATTCGTATTATGTTGGACGCGGTGATTAATCACACAGGTCCAGTTACAAATTCGGATGGTGTGTTTCCTGCTGATTGGGTTCGTGTTTCGCCACAATGTACTTATGAGTCTTACAAAACGACGATTGAATGTACGTTGGTAAAAAATCTTCCAGACATTTTAACGGAATCAGAAAATGATGTGATGTTGCCCCCGCAATTGTTAGCAAAATGGTCGCAAGAAGGTCGTTTAGACAAAGAAGTTGCTGAATTGAATGCTTTTTTCGCGAAATATAATCTTCCAAAAGCACCGAAATATTACATTATGAAATGGCTTTCAGATTATATTAGAAAGTATGGAATTGATGGTTATCGTGTCGATACGGTGAAACATACGGAAGAAAATGTTTGGAAGAAATTCGAAGAAATTTGTCAAGATGCTTTCGCAGAATATAAAACGAATAATCCTACAAAAGTATTGGATCAAAATAAGTTTTTCTTGTTAGGAGAAGTTTATGGATATTCGATTAATGATGGTCAGCAATATAATTTTCCTGATAAAACAGTTAATTATTTCGAGAATGGATTTGATGCATTAATCAATTTCGATTTGCGTTCAACTCAAAAAGAATCTAATCAAACTGTTTTTGATCGATACAATGATATTCTTCAAAATAAGATGAAAGGAAAGTCTGTGATGAGCTACATTACCTCGCACGATGACGGTTCGCCTTTTGATAAAAATCGTCAAAATACTTGGGATGCAGGAACTCGATTGTTATTGGCGCCAGGGATTTCGCAAATTTATTATGGAGACGAAACGGCTCGTCCGTTAGAGATTGAAGGTGTTGATGGAGATGCAAATCTTCGTTCGAATATGAACTGGGAAGATATTAAACCAAATTCAGAAACGGAATCATTATTGAATCATTACCAAAAATTAGGACAATTTAGACGAAATCATCCAGCGGTTGGAGCAGGAAATCAAACAGATTTGCAAAATTCTCCGTATATTTTTACAAGAAAATATAAGACAGACGAAGTGGTGATTGGATTGGAAATGCCAATTGGAAAAAAAACAATTAATGTAAGTTCTGTTTGGAAAGATGGTACCAAAGTTCGCGATGCTTATTCAGGTTTTTCTGGAAAAGTTGTGAACGGAAATTTAGAATTGAATACGACTTCCAATATTGTATTATTGGAAAAAGTGAATTAGTTTTTTGAGAAGTAATAGAAGAAAAATGATAAAAAAAATAGTTGGTTTAACCTTGATGACAACTTTGTTTTTAACAAGTTGTGAAAGCAAAAAAGAAACAATGTCAGAAGACGTTAAAACTGAAAGGAAAGAACAAAGCATTTTGCCTTTTACGGCTGATATGGCAGAAACTTCTGTGATTTATGAAGTGAATGTTCGTCAGTTTTCACCAGAAGGAACTTTTGCAGCGGTTACAAAAGAGATTTCGAATATCAAGAAATTAGGGGTTAAAATCCTTTGGATTATGCCCATTTACCCAATTGGAGAAGAAAATCGAAAAGAAGGTTTAGGTTCGTATTATTCGATCAAAGATTATAGAGGAATCAATCCAGAATTTGGAAATGCCGAAGATTTTAAGAAATTGGTTGATGAAGCGCACAAAAACGGAATCTATGTGATTTTGGATTGGGTTGCGAATCACACGGCTTGGGATCATCCTTGGGTAAAACAACATCCTGATTGGTACGAACAAGATAAGAACGGGAAAATGCATTCTCCTTACGATTGGTCGGATGTTGTGGCGTTAAATTTCGATAACAAAGAAATGCGCAAACAGATGATTGCCGATATGAAATATTGGTTAGATGATTTCAAAATTGATGGTTTCCGTTGTGATATGGCGCACGAAGTTCCGACAGATTTTTGGAATGAAGCAAAACCGCAATTGGCAAATGGTCGCGAAATTTTTATGTTAGCTGAAACGGAGAAACCAGAATTATTAGCAAATGATGCATTTGACGCCGCTTACGGATGGGAAATTCATCATATCATGAATGATATTGCAAAAGGTAAAAAGAATGTTTCTGCGATTGATGCGTACATGGATTCGATTCCGAAAAAATGGCAAGCAGATGATTACAAATTATTATTCACATCAAATCATGACGAAAATTCTTGGGCTGGAACTGAATACGAAAGAATGGGTGATGCGGTCGAAACATTTGCTGCATTAACGTATACTTTACCTGGAATTCCATTGATTTATAATGGACAAGAAGAAGATTTTAATCGTCGTTTAAAATTCTTTGTCAAAGATTCTATTGATCGTAATCCAACAGCAAAAATGCGTGGCGTTTATGAAAAGTTAGGAGAACTTAAAATCACAAATGAAGCATTTAATGGAGCGAAAAAAGCGGCTTCTTACGAACGTTTGAAAACATCTGATGATAAATCTATCTTAGCGTTCCAACGTCATAAAAATACGACAGAAGCTTATTTTATTGCGAATTTTACGAAAGCAAATAAAGAAATTATAGTTCCAATTAATGGTGTGTACAAAAACTTTATGAACAACGAAGATGTTACATTTGATGCAACAACAAAACTGAAATTAAAACCTTGGGAATACCTGATTTTAGTTCAGAAGAAAAAATAAATTCTTAAAAGCTGGTTAAATTTTTAATCAGCTTTTTTTATGGTATAATGCTTGTTGATAAACGTTTAAAATCCAAATCATGAGAAAAATAATTTTATCAACAGCCGCCATTTTAAGCTTAGTTTTCTCTTCGTGTGAATCGAAGAAAACAGAAAACTCAGAAGTTATCACAAGTAAATCTGAAGTTGCAGAACAGCCAATTGTTTCGGAAAGTGATATTGCGAATCATCCAGAGTCATCGACTTCACAAAATACTTATGAGGTTTTACAAGATAATGGTCAACAAAAAACGGTAAATATTGATCCAAATGAAACGGTGATTTCAGCAAATAGTTTACCTATTAATGCACAAAATTTTGTTTCGAAAAACTTTGGTAATATGGAGTTTGTGAATGCGATAAAAGAAGTTGAACGCAATATCACAACATATAATATTCAGTTGAAAGACGGAACAAAAATAGAATTTACAGATAATGGTGATTGGAAGGAGGTGAAAAATGGTTTAGGAAAAGCGATTCCGATTAAATTTTTCCCAGATAATATTCAAAAATATCTTCAATCAAAATATCCTAAAATCGATGCGAAATCAATTGAAATGGATACAAAAGACAAAGAAATAAAAGTAGAATTGTTACAAAATAATGTCGATTTGAAATTTGATTTGAATGGTAATTTTATCAAAATTGATTAATCAAATACATCAAAAACCTTGTCAATAGATGAGGTTTTTTTTAATTTCTAATTTTTAAAATTTTACAATAACCTTCACATCAACTTTTCGCAATTTTCAATATATTTATAGTAGAAAAAATCGCCCAAAATGGATAAAAAATATTTGAGATCGTTAATTTTTAGACATCTCGATGGTTTGGTAACGGCTCCGGTATTAAGTGCTTTGGCTAAAAAAGGAGCTTTGCATTATATCGTCGAGCGTAAAACTATACAGTTAGAAGAATTGACAAACGAATTTCAGGCAAACGAAGGTTATCTAAATGTTGCTTTGCGTGTGTTGGCTTCGCAGAATATGTTAGAATATTCAGTGAATAATGCAGAAAATAGCGTCGAGATTCAAACCAATAAATATTCAGATCGCGCATTTACTAATGTTGATATTTACCATGATTTAGCTGTTTTTTTGGCAGAAAATGAAGTAATTAATCAACATGATTTTTCGGATGAATTTTGTAAAAAATGGATTAAATTATTTGATAAATATAAAACTTATTTGATGACTGCTGACGACGAAGAGTTTCTTGAAAAACCTTTGCATTATCAAATTACCAAACATATCGAAGGCGTTTTAGTTGGACCAATTATTGTGCGAATGGGAATGAGTGGTTTGTTTCATAAATACTTTATGGAAGCTTCTTTCAATCCAGATGAATTTCACAAAAACCCACAAACTTTCGAGAAAATATTGGAACGATTAACCGAATTAGGTTGGTTTACAAAACACGAAAAAAACTATAAATTCACAGAAATAGGATTATTTTTTGCGCGCCGTGCAACATCTTATGGTGTTACAGTTTCTTATTTACCAATGTTCGCGAAGTTGAATGATTTGCTTTTTGGTTCGCCAACAAAATTGCGTGAAATTACCGAAGGCGAAGATGAACAACACGTGAATCGCGAAATGAATGTTTGGGGTAGTGGAGGAGCGCATTCCACTTATTTCAAAGTGATTGATGAGTTTATTGTAGATATTTTTAATCGTCCAATAGAAGAGCAACCGAAAGGAATTTTGGATATGGGATGCGGGAATGGAGCGCTTTTACAACATTTGTATGATGTGATAGAACGTCAAACCTTACGGGGAAAACATCTCGACGAATATCCACTTTTTTTGGTTGGTGCAGATTATAATCAAGCAGCGCTGAAAGTAACGCGTGCCAATTTAATTAAAAATGATATTTGGGCAAAAGTGATTTGGGGTGATATTGGTGATCCAGATCGTTTGGCAACAGATTTGAAAAATGATTATTCAATAGAGTTGAGTGATTTATTAAACATTAGAACATTTTTAGATCATAATCGAATTTGGGAAGATGTAGAAGATATCAAAACAAATCGAATTAGTGCTTCTACAGGAGCTTTTGCGTTTAGAGGAAAACGATTGTCAAATAATGATGTGGAACAAAATTTATTGAATCATCTCAAAAAATGGGCGCCTTATGTAGATAAATTTGGTTTGTTATTGATCGAATTACATACGATTGCTCCAGATTTAACGGCGGAGAATTTAGGAAATACACCTGCAACAGCGTATGATGCAACGCATGGATTTTCGGATCAATATATTGTAGAAGTCGATGTTTTTCATCGAATTTGTCAAGAAACTGGTTTAGTTCCAGATAAAACATTGTTCAAAAAATATCCAAACAGTGAATTGGCAACTGTTAGTATCAATCTTTTGAAACGATAATATTTAAAAGATATATTAAATCAAAAAAAGCTCAGCAATTGCTGAGCTTTCTTGGTTAGTCTTGTGTCAATAATTAGTTTAGGGTTATTTTTGCTTGACTAATCTTAAATCCATTTTCGTAAACATTGAACGTGTAAACTCCTTTTTGGAATTCCTCGTTTTCCCAATCAAACGTAATATTTTTTGTTTGTCCGTTTGTGTAATTAAAGTTGATTGCATCAGAGAAATTAACTGTATCTCCAGATCTCAATTCAATTTGTCCGCCTTGCGCATTTCCATATCTTCCTAATGTTCCGTCAGGATTATAGATAGCAACATATAATTTTTTGTCTCCAGATTCTGTTCTCGAATTACGATCTACATCAAAAGAAACACGAATTTTATCAATACGTTTTGCACGTGTTTTTTCAACTTCTTTTCCGCTATTTCTTACACGAATTCCTTTGATTTGTTGATTAGAAACAGATAAAGTTGAACTTAATTCATTGATCTTTCCTTTCGAAATTGCATTGTCTTTTTGACGAACACTTTTTTCTGTTTCGTAGTTATATGTTAACTCTTTATTGTTTTCTCTTAAATTGTTGTTGTCTGTTGTTAAAGCAGAATTTTTATTATTTAATTCGTCAACGCTACGTACAAGAATTGCATTTTCTTTTTGTAAACGAGCAACTTCAGATTTGTAATTTTTTACACTTCCTTCTAAATCGTTAATCATTTTACGAGCACGATTCATTTCCTCTGCAGTTGGATTGTCTTTATCTAAAATTTCTTGAATATCTTGATTCTTTAACTGAATCATATTTTCTTTATCGCTCAATAAATTGT
This sequence comes from Empedobacter sp. ULE_I140, assembly GCF_053482575.1. NCBI lineage: Bacteria > Pseudomonadati > Bacteroidota > Flavobacteriia > Flavobacteriales > Weeksellaceae > Empedobacter > Empedobacter sp. ULE_I140. The sequence goes on from NZ_JBQMTX010000001.1 coordinate 703,899, forward strand.
TACGATCTTCGATGCGTGCTTTATATTGTGTATAGTCGTTTAAAATCGAATCATATTGTTTACGAATTTGATCCTTTTGACCTGTTTCGTTTTTAAGGATTTGAGAATTTAAAGATTCATTTTTTTCAAGATTTCCGATCTGATTTGCTTGATAAATATTATATCCTACACTTCCTGCTAATAAGATTCCGACTAATGCCAAAGGAACTACTAAACCATTTTTTCCTTTGTTTGTTGGTTGATTGTTTTCTTCTAATCCTTGCATATGAACTATTATTTAAGGTTAATTGTTTTTTTATTGTTTTTAGTGTTAAGAAATTATGATGCCAAAAACTTAGTATGATGTTAAAATGAGGATTTTTTAACAAATTTTTTCACATTTTAGACCGAAAATGAATAATTATGCAGATTCTTATTCTAAATAAATCATAAAAAAAGCTTCAGATTATTCTGAAGCTTTTTTTTAATTAATATGAATTGTATTTACTTTTTATCAAAAGTTCCTGTGTAAACAGAAGTTAATTTATCTAAAGAAATGTACTTTTTGAAAACCTCGTTTACTTGGTTTACATTAAGAGCATCTACTTTTTTCTCTAAATTATCAAATTCATCAAACGTAATTCCATTCAATAAATAACCATTCGATAAGCCTAACAAAGTTCCGTCAGTTCCCAAAGAAGTTGTACGACCGTTTTTCCAACTTACAATATTTGTTTTCAATTCGTCCGCTGTGAAACCATCTTTCAATGCTTTTGCAACTTCTTCTTTCAATGCTTTTTCAACTGCTTCACGTTTTGTAGGGTTTAAAAATGCATAATATCCCCAAGAAGCTACATCGTTTTTAGGATCGTTTGGAATCGAAACATATGAACCTGCACCATAGCTGATTCCTTCTTTTTCTCTTAATCGCATTGGAATACGAGCAGATAAAAATCCTCCACTTCCAATCATTTCATTTGCCATAACCATTGCGGCGTAATCAGCACTTTCACGATTCATTTTGAAGTTAATTGATCCAACTGCAGCAGCATTTTCTTTGTCTGGAATGTTATAAAGTTTATCCTCTTTTTTCGTTGCTGTAAAAGTTGGATACGCTTTTTCGTACTTCGATTTGCTATTCCATTTACCAAAAGTATCGTTTAATAATTTTTCAACTTTCGCTTTGTCATTTGTTCCAATAATAGAAACAACACCATTTTGTGCACCTAAAATATTTTTATAAAAATCAACTAAATCAGCTTGTTTGATTTTCTTTAAATCATCTTTTGTTTCAGCAAAAGAAGCTGTATAAAAAATAGAAGATTTAGGATAATTAGATGTTAAACGACTAATTTCGTTGAAGGCTAATGCTTGCGGATCGTTTGTATTTGCATCTAAATATGTTGTGTATTCATTTACAGATTTTGCTAATTCAGCTTCAGGAAAAGTTGGTTCTGTAATGATTTGACGCACGATATCCATTGTTTTGTCTAATGAATTTTTGTACGTATTAATTGTTACAGATAAATTTTGTCCTCCAAATCTAAATCCAACCGAAGATTTTAAAGCATCTAATTGATCTTTGATTTGTTCTTTTGTTAAATTCTTCGTTCCAGACATTAACAATTCAGCCGTTAATTGACCGATCATTCCTTTGTTTGCCAAATCTTTTTCATTCGAAACAGGTAAATTAAATGAAAGAATTACTTTTTCACCTTTAATTTCTTTGTCGATGATTCCATATTTTAGACCATTGTTCAATTTTCCTTCTGCATAATGAGCTTTTAAGTTTTTGATTGAAGCTTCAAATGGTTTTGCTTCTTTCTCAACTGCACGACCTTTGTAATTCGAAACTAATTCTGTAATCTGTTTATTCGTTAATTCAGCTGGTTTTACACGAATTTCATCTTTTGTCGGAATAAAAGTTCCAACTGTTCTATTATTCGCTTTAAAATATTTTTCAGCTACACGTTTTACATCTTCTTTGGTTACTTTTTCGATATTATCGCGGTATAAGAAACCTAAACGATAATCACCCGCACCAACAATTTCTGTTAAACCAATGGCATAATTAATCGTATTATTTTTTTGATTTTCGATGTTTTTCACAATACTTGCTTTCGCACGTTGTACATCTTGATCAGTATAATTAATTGTAGCAACTTTGTCTAATTCTGCACGAATATCATTTTTCGTTTGTTCGATGTTTTTCTCTTTTGGAATTTCAGTTCCGATATAGAAGAAACTTGCATCACGAACTTCTGGACTATACGCCCAAATTGAAGCAATTTTGTGTGTGTCAACTAAAGATTTGTACAAATATCCCGAAGGATCTGAAGTTAAAATATTATTTAAAACATCAATTGCTGCATAATCTTTATCGCTATATGCTGCAACGTGATACATAACACCAACCGATTGGGAATCTCCTGCACGTTTTACTTCAACAAATTTTTCACCATCTTGCGCTGGTTCAACTGTTAAAACTTCGTCTAAAACACGAGTTGGTTTTGGAATTGAAGCAAAATACTGATTCACATATTCCATCGTTTTTTTCTCGTCAAATTTTCCAGCAATAATTAAGGTTGCATTATCTGGTTGATAATATTTTTCGTAGAATTTGCGCAACTGTGGTGTTTTTACACGCTCAATATCTTCTTTAGATCCAATTGTAGATTTTCCGTAATTGTGCCATAAATAGCCAGCAGAAATAACGCGTTCCATTAAAACACTTGACGGATCATTTTCACCAATTTCAAATTCATTACGTACAACCGAAAATTCTTTGTCCAAATCTTCTTGTTTAATGGTTGCATTAATCATACGATCAGCTTCCATTTCCAAACTCCAACGTAAATTTTCGTCGCTTGATGGGAAAACTTCGTAATAATTTGTACGATCATAATATGTCGTTCCATTTGCACGTCCACCTTTGTCAGATAACATTTTCTTGATATCACCTAAGTTTTTTGTTGATTTAAACAACATATGTTCTAACAAATGCGCCATTCCTTTTTCACCGTAACCTTCGTGTTTAGAACCAACATTGTAAACAATATTTACTACAACATTACTTTGCGATTGATCAGAGACTAATAAAACTTGTAATCCATTTGGTAGTTTGTATTCCTTAATTCCTTCTACTTGCGTCACAAAAGTTGCGTTTCCAGATTTCGTTTGAGCCATTAAGTATGGTGAATTTGCAAAGGCAAAAACCAGACATATACTCAGTAAAGTTTTTTTCATGTATTTATTTTTATAGTTATTAATTGGATGATACAATTCTATAATCTATTCGTTAGACGCAAATTGTATGGTGTAAGTTACAAATCTTTTGTTAAATTTGTGATGCAACAAACAAAAGAAATGGAAACAAAAGAGGTAAATAAAATTACTTTCGAAGAGTTTAAAAGTCAAATCATTAATGATTACAAGACGGCTTTTATGTCTCGTGAAGCAAGTCTTTTAGGAAGAAGAGAAGTACTTACTGGGAAAGCAAAATTTGGGATTTTTGGTGATGGAAAAGAATTACCACAAATTGCAATGGCAAAAGTATTCAAAAATGGAGATTTCCGTTCTGGATACTATCGCGATCAAACATTTATGTTCGCAATTGGTCAATTAACTGTTGAACAATTTTTTGCACAATTATACGCTTTAACAGATTTAGAGAAAGAACCTTCATCAGGAGGTCGTCAAATGACATCTCATTTCGGAACACGTTCTTTAAATGAAGATGGTTCTTGGAAAAAATTAACAGAACAAAAAAATTCGAGTGCTGATATTTCGCCAACAGCTGGTCAAATGCCACGTTTGTTAGGCTTAGCACAAGCTTCAAAATATTTTAGAAATGTTCCTCAATCAGACGAAGATCAACAATTTTCTGTAAACGGAAATGAAATTGCTTTCGGAACAATTGGTGACGCAAGTACTTCTGAAGGTCATTTTTGGGAAACGATAAATGCAGGTGGAGTTTTGCAAGTGCCAATGGTTGTTTCTATTTGGGACGATGGTTACGGAATTTCTGTACCAGCTAAATTTCAACGCACAAAATCGAATCTTTCTGAATTATTATCAGGTTTCGGAAGAACGGAAGAGGAAAGAGGTTACGAAATTATTACTGTAAAAGCGTGGGATTATCCTGCTTTGATTGAAGCGTATACACGTGCAGAAAGATTTGCGCGTGAGCATCACATTCCGTGTATTGTACACGTGCAAGAATGTACGCAACCGCAAGGTCACTCGACTTCTGGTTCGCACGAGCGTTATAAATCAGAGGAGCGTTTGACATGGGAAAAAGAATTTGATGGAATCTCAAAATTCCGTGAATATATTTTAGCATTTGCAGATCATTCGGAAGCAATTATTTCTGCGGAAGAGTTGGATCAATTAGAAGCTGATGTTAAAGCTGAAGTTAAAGCTTCTCAAAAACAATGTTGGGACGATTATTTGAATCCAATTTTGGATTTGAAAAATGAAGCGTTAGAATTATTGACTAAAGTTGCTTCAGAAAGTGCAAACGGAGCTTTTATCAATATTGAAATTAGTAATCTAAAATCAAAGAAAAGCCCTTTCAAACGTGATGTTTATGGAGCTGTTCGTAAAGTTATTCGTTTAACTCGTTCAGAAAATTTAACTTCTAAAACTGAATTAATTTCTTGGTTAGATGTTAAAATGAAACGCGAAGAAGAAATTTATTCGACTAAATTAGTTTCTGGTACTGCAACTCAAGTTCCACAAGTAAAACCTGAGTTTGGAGAAAATCCAGCGTTAGAAGATGGTCGTGTAATTGTTCGTGATAACTTCGATAAAATTTTCGAAAAATATCCAAAGGCATTAGTTTTTGGTGAAGATGCGGGAAACATTGGTGATGTAAACCAAGGTTTAGAAGGTCTTCAAGCAAAATATGGAATCGATCGTATTTCGGATACAGGTATTCGCGAAGCAACAATTCTTGGTCAAGGAATTGGTTTGGCGATGCGTGGTTTACGTCCAATTGCGGAGATTCAATATTTAGATTATATCCTTTATTGTTTACAAGGAATTTCTGATGATTTGGCAACTGTGCTTTATCGTTCGAATGGAGGTCAAAAAGCGCCTGTGATTATCAGAACTCGTGGTCACCGTTTAGAAGGTGTTTGGCATTCAGGTTCGCCAATGGGAGGAATCTTGAATTTGGTTCGTGGTGTGAATGTTTTAGTTCCACGTGATTTAACAAAAGCAGCAGGTTTTTACAATACATTGATGCAAGCAGATGAGCCTGCAATTGTTGTAGAAAGTTTGAACGGTTATCGTTTGAAAGAGCCTGCACCAACTAATATCGGTGAATTTACAACGCCAATTGGTGAAGTAGAAATTACAAAAGAAGGAAAAGATGTAACGTTGTTAACATACGGTTCTACGTGGAGAATTGTGATGGATGCAGCGAAAGAATTGGAGCAATTAGGTATTTCTGTTGAAGTAATTGATGCGCAATCTTTATTACCTTTCGATATCAATGGAGATGTTGCAAAAAGTTTGAACAAAACGAATCGCTTAGTTATTGTTGACGAAGATGTTCCAGGTGGAGCAAGTGCATTCTTGTTACAAGAAATTATCGAGAAACAAGGTGGATATTTTACATTAGATAGCGCACCATTGACGATTACAGCGAAAGCTCACCGTCCTGCGTATGCGACTGATGGAGATTATTTCTCAAAACCTTCTGTTGATGATATTACAGAACAAGTTTATGAATTGATGCGCGAAGCGAAACCAAATGAGTTTCCTGCTTTGTACTAAAAAATAAATTTTAGAGTTATAATAAGCGTATGTCTTTTTCAAAAAAGGCATGCGCTTTTTTTGTATTTTTAACCATCAAAATTATAATGAAAATGAAATTTTATTCGATCATACTTTGTCTATTGACTTCTGTTCTTTTTGGACAATTTCAGGATATAATTCCTCCAAAGAATATCAAGACGGTTCAAATTTTTAATCCGCAAACAAACGATAATACACCCATTATCAAGTTAGGTTCTAGCGAAAGATTAATTTTTCTTTTTGATGATATCAACGCAGGTTATAAGCGTTATCAATATTCTATTGAACATAGAAATGCAGATTGGTCTGAATCGAATATTTTTCAAACCGAATTTCTAAATGGTGTTAATGCTGATTATGCGCGAACATATAAAAATTCATTCAATACGTATCAAAAATATACCAATTATCAAATTCAATTTCCGAATGAGCAAATGAATGTAAAATTGCCTGGAAATTATGTGTTGAAAGTGTATTTAGAAAATGATTCGAATCCAGTTTTCACGAAACGTTTTGCCGTTTATCAACCAATTGCGGATGTTGGCGTGATGGTTTCTCGTTACAATAATCCAACAATAAAAGAATTGAATCAGCGTTTGCAAGTTCAAGTTTCGAGCGGAACACAAAATTTGACTGAAGTTCCTGACGGCGCAAAATTATTTTTGATGAAAAATAACAATTGGAACGAAGGTTATTTTGTCAATCAACCATCTTTTTCTCGTCCAAATCAGTTAACATATAATGATACCAATATTTTGTTTGATGGTGGTGCAGAATACAATTGGTTTGATAATAAAAATCTAGAAGTTCCGAGTTTGACAACAGAAAAAACATTCAGAAAAGATAGTGTTTACCATACTGTTTTGCGTGCAGATATTCCGAAGTATAATTTACCATACGATGATTATCCAGACATTAATGGAAATTTTTATATCCGAAATAACCGTTATGGAAACGAATATGCAGCAAATTCTGAAGCAGATTATTCATGGGTTTATTTTGCCTTAGATGCTTTCGAAGATCAAAATGGATTATACGTTCCGTATGTTGTAGGTGCTTTTAATAATTGGGAAATTGATGAAAATTCGAAATTAGAAAAAGACGATGCAGGATTTTGGGTAACCGAATTATTCTTGAAACAAGGTTATTACAATTATCAATATGTCGTAAAAAATACCAAAACAGGCAAAATCGATCCAAGTTATGTGAGCGGAAGTTTTTGGCAAACCGAAAATCAATATCAAGCATTGTTTTACTATCGCCCTTGGGGACAACGATACGATGTGTTGATGGGATATGGAACTGGAAATTCGAGGAGATAAGTAGCTTAACTTCTCAAAATTTTTTCCATTATTTTTCCTTTGGCTAATTCATCGATTAATTTGTCTAAATATCGAATTTTTTGCATCAATGGATTTTCAATTTCTTCCACACGATAACCGCAAATCACACCTTTTATTTTAGTTGCATTTGGATTAAACTTTGGTGCATTTTCAAAAAAATCATGAAAGTTAGTTTTCTTCGTTAAAATTTCTTCCAAATCTTTTTCAGTATAACCTGTTAACCAAAAAATAATTTGATCAACTTCCGTTTTTGTTCGGTTTTTCTTTTCTGCTTTTGTGATGTAATGCGGATAAACACTTGCAAAAGACATTTCGATTACACGCTGAAAATTTTTATCATTCATTTTTTAAGAATATTATAGAGGATAAATTTCGACAATTAATTTGATAAAATCTCACTATTTTCATCGATTGTGATTTATAGATTTTGAGTTAAATTTGAGTATGAAATTTTTATTTAGATTTTTAATACTGTTTACGATAATTAGTTTGGTTGGATGTACTTCTGAAACCAAAAAATCACCAATTGATTTTTATTATTGGCGAAGTAATTATTCGGTGAATGAAACAGAGAAAAAAGCGGTTGATTCACTAAAAGTGGAAAATATTTATGTTCGTTTTTTTGATGTGGATAAAAAGTTGAATAAAATTTCTCCAGTTGGAATTATTCAGAATTTTGATGCAACGAAGCTCAATGTCAATTATATTCCGACGGTTTTTATTACCAATCAAACTTTTCTGAATACATCAAAAGATCAAATCAAAATTTTAGCAAAAGATGTGTATAATTTTTTGAGTGAAACGGCTGAAAGAGGAAATCTAAAAAGTTTCAATGAAATTCAGATAGATTGTGATTGGACGAAATCTACGCGCGAAAATTATTTTATGTTTTTGTCGGAATTGAAACATATTTCGGGCAAAAAACTTTCGGCAACTTTGCGTTTGCATCAAGTCAAATTTAAAGACAAAGAAGGAGTTCCGCCTTTGGATAAAATGGTTTTGATGTGTTATGCAACCGAAAATCCAACTGATCAATCTGAAAATAATTCGATTTTAGATTTGAAAATAGCAAAAGATTATTTAAAAAACTTGAACGATTATCCAATCAAATTAGATGTTGCTTTGCCAATTTATTCGTGGGCAATTTTGACAAATCATCAAGGAAAAATAAAATTAATCAATTCTTTTTCGGAGCAAGATTTGATAGGAAAACCTGTAAAGAAAATCAGAAATGGATTTTATGAAGTGGAAGATGATTTTTTTGTACGAAATTTTTATGTGAGCAAAGGTTTTACAATAAAAGTTGAAATGATTTCTCCTGAATTATTAATTGAAACAAAATCATTTATCGATACAAAATTATCTTACAATTATCGCTTGATTTATTATCATTTAGACTCAAAATTTTTGAAAACAATACCAACACAATTATGAAAAAAATAGTACTTACTTTATGCTTAACTTTTGGTTTAACCAAAGTATTTGCGTGTGCTGATGGAGGTGGAGAAGATTATTATTACTACAATCTTTTTTCGCAAACTTTAAGCGAAGCGCCTCAATATCAGCCATTTTTGATGACGTTGGATAATCCATATTATACGATGGATGCAAATCAAAAGAATGAGAATATTTTGGATTGGCAAAAAACGTTAGGAATTAGCTATCAGCAAGCGTTTGAGTTGGTTTTTAAAGTATCGAAACAAGAAATTGATTTGATGGTAAAGAATGGAAAATCGTCCAATACGAACTATAATTTTGCGACAACAGATTGGGTAAAAAAGAATAAGCAAAGTTTACTTTACTTGTCGTATGCCAAGTATTTAGAGCCTTATATGGCTTTTTATTATATCGATAATGGTGAATGGTCGTATGTAGATCGTCCAGAAAAAAATGTCAATAATCTAAACTATAGAAAAGTTCTTGAGGTTCTAAAGAAAAGTTGGAATGCAGAAACGGACAAAGAATTAAAAGTTCGTTACGGTTATCAATTGGTGCGTTTTGCGCATTATTTCCACGAATATAAAGACGCTATCAATTATTTTAATATGTATGTGGCGTCGCAAGGACTCAAAAATTCGATGTATTATTATGCGTTAGATCAAAAAGGTGGAGCGGAGCGTGCACTTGGAAATTATATTCAGGCGAATTATGACTTTTTCGAAGTTTTTTCTCATTCGAATGATCGAAAAATGAGTGCTTATCAATCGATGCGCGTGACAGAAGATTTGAATTATGAGAAAATGTTAGCCAATGCCAAAACGATTCAAGAAAAAAATGATTTGTATTTATTGATTGGTTATAATGATTTTTCGAATCCGTTAGCTCCTGCGAAAAAAATTATTGCGAATGATGTAAATGCGCCACAAGCGAGAATTTTATTTGCACGTTCTATTAATTTAATTGAACGCGAATATTTGCAACAAAATCCTGAAGATTATTATTGGAATTCTTCTCAAGAACGAAAAAAATATACAGATTTATATTTACCTGTAAAAACAAATGGCAATTATTACAGTAACCCCGAAGATTCAAAAGATGAAGTTCAGATTAATGAATTGATTGCTCTGGCAAAATCACAAGCGATAAAAGCTGACGACAAAGAATATTGGAAATTATCGGTGGCATATTTGAATTTATTGAACAAAAATTTTGCGGAAACAAAAACGTATTTAACCAAAGTAAATTCAACTTCGAAAGAATTTCAACAACAGAAAAAAGTGATTGAAATTTTATTAGAAATTTTCGAACAAAAGAAAATTACAGATAGTTTTGAGAATCAATTGATGCAAAAATATGCGTCGATTTTGAATTATGAATATCCAAAATTACCAGAAGATGTCTATGGTTATTCGGATGAAGATGATCAAAAAATGAACTTGAAAAATGTGATTTTAGATGTTTTAGCAAATCGATATTTTTTGCAAGGTGACAAAGGAAAAGCATTTTTGATTCATAATGAAATTACACAATTAGGTTCAAATCCAGATTGGGCGATTATCAATGATTTAGATAAATTGGATAAAAAATCGAATAAAACAGCTTTCGAAAAATATTTGATTAATGCAAAAGTAAAATCGAGTTCATGGGATTGGAGAACAAAAAAATCAAAAGAAATTCAGTTTAAATTATCAGATTATTTAGCCGATTTCAAAGGAACATTGTATTTAGGCGAAATGAAATTTGATTTGGCGAAAAAAGAATTTGAGAAGATTGATCAAAAATATCACACGTCAGAAAGTGCTTATTTTGTTTATGATTACGATTATACAACAGAAAAAGAAAGCAAAACTTGGGTAGAAAATCAGTTTGATGGTTATCATAATATTCCGAATAAAATCTTTGGATATAATAAGATTGAATGTTTTAATTGTGACGAAAATCAAGTGATCGCAACTCCTTATTTGAATGAATTTAAATTTATCAAACCAAAAATGTCAAAATTAGAATTGACAAATGCGATGATTGAATTGAATAAAATAGCAAAGAAGAATACCGAAGAAGCTGCAAAAGCGAATTATTTGTTGGGGAATTTCTTTTACAATACGACGACTTTAGGCTATTATCGTTATTTGTTGACATTTGATCGAAACAATGATAATGGACCAAAATTTAATAATTATGGTGATCAATATGAAGCGACAAGCAACTTCTTTTACAAAAGTTTCGGTTGGGGTGGAAACTACGTAGATAATTTTACGCCGTCAGAAAATTATTTGAAAAAAGCTTTTGATTCGACAAAAGACAAAGAAATGAAAGCGCAAATTTTATTTGCATTGTCTAAGAATGAACAAGGAAGATTTTATAATGCAAAAGATCCTGTGTTGAAACGTTTGTACGAAAATCAATATGACAACGAAGATAAAATTTTAGCGTTTAAAGTGGCAAATTATCGTTCTAATTTTAAAAATTTGAAACAATATTCGGACACGAAAACATATCAAGAAATAAAATCAAATTGTAAATATTTCGATTATTACACAAATAACTTTTAATAATTAAAACGCTTCTAATTTTAGGAGCGTTTTTTGTGATGTGATTTTTGACTAAAATAGATTATTATGAAATGTTTTGTAACTCAAGAACCAATTAATCGCTACGAAGCTGTAAAAGGAAAAGAAATTCAGCAAGAGATTTTTAAATTGATTGAGCAAGATTATCCAGCAATTACCGAAGAAGATTATGTTTCGATAAAAATATTGAATAAATATCGTCGTCAATTTTTTGCAAATTTGATTTCGCAAGAAAAAGGTGAAATGGAAAAATTGGATCAAGATGTAGTAGAAGCAATTCGTGATAATTCTATTCTTTCCGAAAATATAAAAGAAAATACATCAAAGCCATTGACAACAGGCGATAGAATCGCAGATAAAGTAGCGTCTTTTGGAGGAAGTTGGACATTTATTATTTCGTTTTTTATTTTCTTATTGGTTTGGATGTTTCTTAATTTTTGGATGTTGCACAACAAAGGTTTTGATCCCTATCCATTTATTTTACTCAATTTGATTTTGTCTTGTTTAGCAGCAATACAAGCTCCAATTATTATGATGAGTCAAAATCGTCAAGAAGATAAAGACCGTGATAGAGCCGAACATGATTATAAAATTAACTTGAAAGCTGAATTGGAAATAAAATTATTAAGCGAAAAAATAGATCATTTATTGGTTCATCAGAATAAGAAATTATTAGAAATACAGGAAATGCAAATCCAATATTTAGAGAATATCGAAAATCAAATTCTTCATACAAAAGATAAAAAAGAAAATAAAAAGGAAGAATAATGGATGATTTTATGTTTAAAGTGGTAAAAGACTTAATTATCTGAACTGAAACATTTCCATTTATTTTTCTTAAATTTGAACTTTGAAAAGTATAAACAAACAAAATAATCAAAATGTCAAAATCATTTGCTCAAATTCCTCACGCTGTTAACGAAGAGGTAAAATCATATGCTCCTGGAACACCAGAGCGTGCGCAATTATTAGACGCTTACAAAAAAATGTTTAACGAGGTAACTGAAGTTCCTCAATACATTGGTTCTGAAGAAATTTTTTCAGGAAATAAAAAAGAAATTCGTCCTCCACATGACCACCAAAAAGTTGTTGGTTATTTCCACGAAGGAACACAAGATGATGTAAGAAAAGCGATTGATACAGCTTTAGCTGCAAAAGAAGCTTGGGTTGCAATGCCTTGGGAAGATAGAGCGGCAATTTTCTTGAAAGCTGCAGATTTGATTGCTGGTCCTTACCGTGCAAAAATAAATGCTGCAACAATGATTGGTCAATCTAAAAATGCAATGCAAGCAGAAATTGATTCAGCTTGTGAGTTGATTGACTTTTTACGTTTCAATGTACAATACATGACAGAAATTTATGCAGATCAACCAATTTCTTCTCCTGGAATTTGGAATCGTGTAGATTATCGTCCATTAGAAGGGTTTACTTTTGCAATTACACCTTTCAACTTTACTGCAATTGCTGGTAACTTACCATCTTGTATGGCTTTGATGGGGAACGTTGTAGTTTGGAAACCTTCTGATAAACAAACTTTAGCTGCTAAAGTAACAATGGAAGTGTTCAAAAAAGCTGGATTACCAGACGGGGTAATCAACATGATCTTAACTGATGGAGCAGAAACTGCAAAAACAGTTTTAGAACATAAAGATTTTGCAGGTTTACACTTCACAGGTTCTACAAAAGTTTTCAATACTTTATGGAAACAAATTGGAGATAACATTAATAATTACAGAACTTATCCACGTATCGTAGGAGAAACAGGAGGAAAAGATTTTGTAATGGTTCACAAATCAGCTTGTCCAACAGAAGTTGCTGTAGCATTGGTTCGTGGAGCATTCGAGTACCAAGGACAAAAATGTTCTGCTGCTTCTCGTGCTTATATTCCATCTAACTTATGGAACGAAGTTGAGAAACAAATGAAAGAAATGTTAGCAACTGTTACATTAGGATCTCCAGAGGATTTCTCTAATTTCATGACAGCAGTTATCGATAAAAACTCTTTCGAAAAATCTAAAGCATATATCGATCGTGCACAAGCATCTTCTGAAGCTGAAGTTGTAATAGGTGGTACTTATGATGATTCAGTTGGATATTTTGTTCAACCAACAGTTATCAAAGCAACGAATCCTAAATATGAATCAATGGTAGAAGAAATCTTCGGACCTGTATTATCAGTTTATGTTTATGATGAAAATGAATTTGAAGCAACTTTAAAATTAGTTGACGAAACTTCTGCTTACGCATTAACAGGATCAATCTTCGCGAAAGATCGTGCTGCTGTAGAATTAGCTGCTAAAGCATTGAAAAATGCTTGTGGAAATTTCTACATCAACGATAAACCAACAGGTGCAGTTGTAGGTCAACAACCATTTGGTGGAGCGCGTGCTTCTGGTACAAATGATAAAGCAGGTTCTGCAATGAACTTGTTACGTTGGACTTCTGTTCAAACAATCAAAGAAACATTTGTTCCTGCAAAAGATTACAAATACCCATTCTTAGAAAAATAATATTTTCGAGATACAAAATTAGAATAAGCCTTACATTTGTAGGGCTTATTTTTTTGGTATGAATGATAATTCGGAAAAAGCAATCAAAGCTTCAATTTTTAGTATTGTAGGAAACGCTTCTTTGGCTGGAATTAAGTTTTTGGCTGGTTATTTTGGGAATTCTTACGCACTTATTGCAGATGCAATCGAGTCTTCGGCAGATGTTTTTTCTTCTATATTTGTTTTCTTTGGACTAAAGTATTCTGCAAAACCTGCAGATGAAAATCATCCTTATGGACACGGAAAAGCAGAAGCGTTAATCACATTTTTAGTGGTTACTTTCCTTATTGTTTCTGCGATTATCATTGCAAAAGAAAGTATTAACAATATTATTACACCACATCATCAGCCCAAACCATTTACCTTATTAGTTCTTGGAGGAATTATTTTATTCAAAGAATTATCGTTTCAGTATGTAATGCGAAAAAGTGTTGAAACCAATAGTTCTTCTCTAAAAGCAGATGCTTGGCATCATCGTTCGGACGCAATTACATCGTTAATGGCGTTTATCGGAATTTCGATTTCATTGGTAATGGGACCAGGTTGGGAGGCAGCAGATGATGTTGCAGCACTTTTTGCATCAAGTTTTATTTTATATAATGCGTACAAAATCCTTCGACCTGCGTTGGGAGAAATTATGGATGAGCAATTGTACGAAAATGAAATTGAACAAATTAGAGAAATCGCTTCGCATGTTCCGGGTGTTATGGCGACTGAAAAATGTAATGTGCGTAAGAATGGAATGAATTATTATGTCGATTTACATGCAATAGTCGATGGAACGATTTCGGTGGTGGAAGGACATAAAATTAGTCATGATCTGAAAGATGCTGTACAAGCTAAAATGCCACAAGTAAAAGATGTATTAGTGCATATAGAGCCTACTTTTGTCTCGGTTCGAGAATATTTTCGAACAAATCACATCGAAGATAAAAGAGTGGAGGAGTAAAAATAAATTATATTAAACCCGTTGTGCATTTTGATTAATAAAGAATAAAGTTGTTCATTTGATTGAAAATCAGTAAATTGTTTTAATTACAAAACATTTACAATGAACAACTTACTTGCAAATTACGAAAGAATATTGGAAGTTCTTCGAAAAATATCAACAGATACACTTTTAATTTATCAACGTAGAAGACCTAAACTTTTTGATTTAGAACTCATCAGTCTTGTCTTAACAGCTGAATTTATGGGTATTGATAGTGAAAATCATTTATTTCGAAATCTTCCTAATGCGTTAAGTTGTAAAATTGAGCGTAGTATTTACAATCGTAGAAAACGTAGATTATCAGAGCAAATTAATAGTATTCGCCTCAAATTAGCGAAAGAATTTAATGAATTTGAAAATTGTTTCATAGTTGATAGTATGCCGTTGGAAGTGTGTAAAATAGCAAGAATTAATCGCTCGAAAATTTGCAAAGAACATCAGTATAGTGCACCAAATAGAGGTTTTTGTGCTTCTCAGCAAATGTCTTTTTATGGCTATAAACTTCATGCTATTTGTTCTTTAAATGGTGTTTTCCAGAGTATTGATATCAGTCCCGCATCTGTTCATGACATTCATTTTTTGAAAGATGTTAAAACTCAAATGTATGATTGTTTGCTACTTGGGGACAAAGGTTATTTGTCGCAAACAATTCAAATTGACTTATTTAATGAAGCTAATATTCGATTAGAAACACCGAAAAGATCCAATCAAAAAGAGTATAAACCTCAGTTTTGTCCATTCAAAAAGTATCGAAAAAGAATTGAAACGTTATTTTCTCAACTATGTGATCAGTTTATGATTAGACGAAATTATGCAAAGACTTTCGAAGGGTTTAAAACCAGAATTTTAGCTAAAATTACTGCTCTTACTGTGGTTCAGTACATTAATAAAACATACTTTAATCGAAATATTAATAATCTAAAAACCCAAATTATTTAAAATGCACAACGGGTTATATTAAATAAAAAAAGAGAAGCAATTGCTTCTCTTTTTGATCTTTTAGTTGGTTAATAAAAAATCATAATATATATAAAAGGTCGATTTTAGAATAATTTGAAACCAATACCAGTACTGATTAACCAAGGATTAAGATCTACATCTGCTGGTACATAAACTTGTTTGTCTAAAGCTGCACCAACTGTAACGTCTGTGTTTAAGTATAATTTTTTAACATCTACGTTCCAGTATAATTTATCATTGATTTTGTAATCAAATCCTAATTGAAATCCGAAACCTACATTGTTTTTGTAATCTACACTAGTTACGGCTGCGTTTCTCCCTTTTCCTTGCCCTTGATCATAGAAGATTGTATAATTAATTCCAGCACCAACATAAGGTTTTAGGTTTTTGGTTGGATACAAATGATATTGTACATTAAGAGTTGGAGGTAACAGCATTACTCGTCCCAAATCTAAATTTCCTAATGCAGTATTTACCGCTACAACTTCGTGTTTAGATGTTCCTAAGATTAATTCGGCCGCGATATTTTTTGTAATATAATAGGTAAAGTCAATTTCTGGAATAAGATTGTTTGTAACTGCTACATTTCCACCTATTGCTTCTATTTTAGCATCTTCCATAGGAACTACACCAGTTGCTCTTACACGCATATGTAATTCACTAGCCTCTTGTCCAAATGAAATTGCTGATGCAAAGATTGCTCCTAATATTAATAGTCCTTTTTTCATAATGTTTATTTTATTTTTCGAAACAAAACTCGGATTAATTCATCTGAATTAAAATGTCAAATATCATTTCCGAAAATGACTTTAAACATTTGTTTTTTTTAAGGATATTATTAACTTAAACACGCTGATAGTCAATTATTTTTAATGAGTAAAAATAATCGTAAAAGAAAAACTTTTCACTTAATAGAAATTTATTACTTTTGGAGGAAAGTCATAAAAAAACAAAAAAACTCAAAAAAATGGATTTCTTAGAAAATGAAAATTTATCATTAATCGCGCAATCGGCAAGAGATTTTGCAAAACAATACATTCAACCGAATATAATGGAGTGGGATGAAGCTCAAACTTTTCCAGTTGAAGTTTTCAAAGAACTTGGAAAAATGGGATTCATGGGAATCGTTGTTCCAGAAGAATATGGAGGAAGTGGTTTGTCATATGATGAATATGTATCAATTGTAGATGAAATTTCACAAGTTGATCCTTCTATTGGTTTGTCTGTAGCGGCACATAATTCACTTTGTACAAATCATATTTTAGAATTCGGAAACGAAGAACAAAAACAACGTTGGTTACCAAAATTAGCAACAGCAGAATGGATTGGTGCTTGGGGATTAACAGAGCACAACACAGGATCTGATGCTGGAGGAATGTCTACAACAGCTGTAAAAGATGGTGATGAATGGGTGATTAATGGAGCAAAAAACTTTATTACACATGCAATTTCTGGTGATGTTGCGGTTGTGATGACAAGAACAGGAGAGAAAGGAGCTAAAAATAACGCGACAGCTTTTGTAATAGAAAAAGGAACGCCAGGTTTTACATCGGGTAAAAAAGAAAATAAATTAGGAATGCGTGCTTCGGAAACGGCAGAGTTAATCTTCGATAACGTACGTGTTTCGGATGCAAATCGTTTAGGAAATGTTGGTGATGGTTTCAAGCAAGCACTTAAGATTTTAGATGGTGGTCGTATCTCGATCGCAGCTTTATCTTTAGGAATTGCGAAAGGAGCTTATAAAGCAGCATTGAAATATGCACAAGAGCGTCATCAATTTGGAACTGCAATTGCAAATTTCCAAGCAATTAACTTTAAATTGGCTGAAATGATTACAGAAATCGAAGCTTCAGAATTATTAATTCGTAAAGCGTCTTATTTAAAAAATCATAAAAAACCAATGACGACAGAAGGTGCAATGGCAAAATATTATGCATCGGAAGCCTGTGTTAAAATCTCGAATGAAGCAGTACAAATATTTGGTGGATACGGATATACAAAAGATTTCCCAGTAGAGAAATTCTACCGTGATTCTAAGTTGTGTACAATCGGTGAAGGAACAACTGAGATCCAAAAATTAGTGATTGGAAGAAATATTTTGAAAGATTAATACAAAACGATTTGTTTAATTACTAAAGAGTTGTATATTTGCCATCTCAAAAAGAAATAGATAAAATTATGTTGATTATACCAGTAAAAGACGGAGAGTCAATCGAAAGAGCTCTAAAAAAATACAAAAGAAAATTTGATAAAACAGGTGTTGTACGTCAGTTAAGAGCACGTCAACAATTTACAAAACCTTCTGTTACAAATAGAATTAAGATGAGTAGAGCAATCTACAAACAAGCCTTAATCGAAAAGGAGGAAGCATAAATTGGCGTTTTAAACGATATAAAGAAATTAATTTCTGTTGACCTATTTATTAAAGTTGTAACTTTGATGAATAGGTTTTTTTATGGAATTTATTCAACTATTCTTAGATTATTTAGCGCTAGAGAAGAAATATTCTACGCTAACAATTACCAGCTACAAAAGAGATTTGGACGATTTTGTTGAGTTCTATCAACAAGAAGAAAATTCGTCGGAAATACAACTTGCAACAAAAAATCATATTCGTGCATTTGTGATGCATTTATCAGAATTAGAAAAGTCTGAGAAAACAGTTAATCGCAAATTAAGCGCTTTACGAACGTTTTATAAATATTTGGTCAAAGAAAATCATCTTTCCATTAATCCAATCGAGCAAATTCATTCACTTAAACAAAATAAACAAGTTTTAGTACCTTTTACAGAAGCAGAATTGAATGATTTGTTGAATAATGATGAATTTTTCCCTGACACATTCGAAGGTTTACGTGATCGATTAATGATTGATGTAATGTATCAAACAGGAATTCGACGTGCCGAATTAATTGGTTTGAAAGAAAATGATATCGATCCGAATACACTTTCTATAAAAGTTCTTGGAAAAAGAAATAAAGAACGCATAATTCCTATTTCTACCTTTCTGTTAGAGGATTTGGCGAATTATAACACTAGAAAACATAACGAAATTACTTTACAATGTACGAATGTTTTTGTAACAGAAAAAGGAAAACCTTTGTACGATAATCTTGTTTATTCGAAAGTAAAATACTATCTTAGTCTTATAAGTGTAAAACATAAAAAAAGTCCTCATATGTTGAGGCATTCATTTGCGACTCATATGTTAGATTCAGGAGCAGATCTGAATGCAGTAAAAGATATTTTAGGGCATTCAAGTTTGTCATCGACTCAAATTTATACACATGGGAGTATAGAAAATTTAAAAAAAGTGTTTAACAAAGCTCACCCGCGTGAGAACAAAAAAGAGTAATTATGACAATTAACTTTCAAGCAGTAAACTTCAATACTAAACCAGGTTTAGAGGAGTATTTAGAGAAAAAATTAGAAAAATTAGAAACTTTGTCAGACAAAATCATTGCAGCGAATGTTTCTTTTAAATTAGAGAATACTGCAGAAAAAAATAACAAGACAGTTGATATTAAGTTAGAAGTACCAGGAGATGATATTGTTGTAAGTAAAACAGGACAATCTTTTGAAGAATGTATTGATTTAGCGGTAGATACATTAAAAAAATTAATTATCAGAAAAAAAGAAAAAATTAGCGAAAGATAAAAAATAGGGAATTGACTAAAAAAAGAACCTAAAAATTTGGTTAATTCAAAAAACAACGTAAATTTGCAGTCCGTTAAACAAACATATTTAACGGACTGTTCTTTTAAATAACGCTTTTAAAAACAAAAATGCCGATGTAGCTCAGCTGGCTAGAGCAGCTGATTTGTAATCAGCAGGTCGTGGGTTCGAGTCCCTCTATCGGCTCAAGGTTTTTAGAAGAACAAAAAAAATAAGGCGGGGAGATACTCAAGCGGCCAACGAGGACGGACTGTAAATCCGTTGGGTAACCTTCGCAGGTTCGAATCCTGCTCTCCCCACAAACTTAATTTTTAAAATTTTTTGTGGTTTAGGATTTAATCTTTAAATTTGCAAAGCTTTTTAGAAGTGAATGCGGGAATAGCTCAATTGGTAGAGCGTCAGCCTTCCAAGCTGAATGTTGCGGGTTCGAGTCCCGTTTCCCGCTCAAATTCTGGTTCGTCCAGTATAGTTAATCTTTTAAGTAGTTGTTGAAACTCATTTAAACCAAGGTTAACGCGAGTCAAAAATTAATATCTTTATATAAATCAAAAAGTGTACTTTTACACTTGAAAATAATTTAAAGTTATTTTTTTAATTTAAGTATAACAATAGAAATTAATAAAAAGTAAAATGGCAAAGGAAACTTTCAACCGTAATAAGCCGCACTTAAATATTGGTACTATTGGTCACGTTGACCACGGTAAAACAACTTTGACTGCAGCGATTACTAAAGTATTAGCTGATGCTGGTTATTCAGAAGCAAAAGCTTTCGATCAAATCGATAATGCTCCAGAAGAAAAAGAGCGTGGTATTACAATTAATACATCTCACGTAGAGTATGAAACTGCTAACCGTCACTACGCACACGTTGACTGTCCAGGTCACGCGGATTACGTAAAAAACATGGTTACAGGAGCTGCTCAAATGGATGGTGGTATCTTAGTAGTAGCTGCTACTGATGGTCCAATGCCTCAAACTCGTGAGCACATCTTATTATGTCGCCAAGTAAACGTTCCTCGTATCGTTGTTTTCTTAAACAAAGTTGATATGGTTGACGATGCTGAGTTATTAGAGTTAGTAGAAATGGAAGTAAGAGATTTATTATCTTCTTACGAATATGACGGAGATAACACTCCAGTTATCCAAGGATCTGCTTTAGGTGCATTAAACGGTGAGCCTCAATGGGTTGAAACTGTATTAAACTTAATGAACAATGTTGATGAGTGGATTGAGCAACCAGTTCGTGATCAAGATAAACCATTCTTAATGCCAGTAGAGGATGTATTCTCTATTACAGGTCGTGGTACTGTTGCTACAGGACGTATCGAGGCTGGTGTAATTAACTCTGGGGATCCAGTTGACATCGTTGGTATGGGAGAAGAAAAATTAACTTCTACTGTAACAGGTGTTGAAATGTTCCGTAAAATCTTAGATAGAGGTGAAGCTGGTGATAACGTAGGTTTATTATTACGTGGTGTTGATAAAACTGACATCCGTCGTGGTATGGTTATCGCAAAACAAGGATCTGTTAAACCACACAAAAAATTCAAAGCTGAGGTTTATATCTTAACTAAAGAAGAAGGTGGTCGTCACACTCCATTCCATAACCGTTACCGTCCACAGTTCTACGTACGTACAACTGACGTAACAGGGGAAATCAACTTACCAGAAGGAGTTGAGATGGTTTTACCAGGAGATAACTTAACTATTACAGTTGAATTATTACAACCAATCGCATTAAACGAAGGTTTACGTTTCGCAATCCGTGAAGGTGGACGTACAGTTGGTGCTGGTCAGGTAACTGAAATTTTAGACTAATTAGTCAAAATATAATATAGAAGATGTGGTAATCTTCAATGATTACCACTCTTTTTATCTACGGGCATAGTTCAATGGTAGAATAGCGGTCTCCAAAACCGTTGATCAGGGTTCGAATCCTTGTGCCCGTGCTAAATGAAAACGATATGAAAGTCGTACAATATTTTAAAGATTCCTTTGTAGAATTTAAAGATCATGTTACATGGCCATCATTCTCAGATCTACAAAGAGACACAATTATTGTTGCAATAGCTACAGTTTTGTTAGCTATATTTTTATATGCGGTAGATACATTATTCACACAAGTGCTTAACTTTATCTACGGCGCTTTTTAGTTTGTAAAATATCCCGTTTAGTAATTAGAATCATGAGTGAAAAGAAATGGTATGTAATCAAGACTGTAGCTGGACAAGAGCTGAAAGTTAAGGATTATATTGAAAGAGAAATTCAGTACCAAAATTTGAATGATTATGTAGGACAAATTGTTGTTCCTATGGAAAAAGTGATTCAAATCCGTAACGGTAAAAAATATCAAAAGGAAAAAGTACACTTTCCTGGTTACATCATGATAGAAGCCGAACTTGTAGGGGAAATTCCTCACATGGTAAAGAATACATCAGGTGTAATTAGCTTTTTGAGTGCAACGAAAGGAGGTGATCCTGTACCAATGAGACAATCGGAAGTTAACCGAATGTTAGGTAAAGTTGACGAATTAGCAGAAAACGTTGATACAAACTTAGGAATATCTTACATCGTAGGAGAAACTGTAAAAGTAATCGACGGACCATTCAATGGCTTCAACGGAACAGTTGAAAAAATCATTGAAGATAAACGTAAACTTGAAGTGATGGTTTTAATCTTCGGACGTAAAACACCACTAGAGTTAAGTTTTAACCAAGTTGAAAAGATTGCATAATCAATCTATCAACAAATTAAAAGTAGAAATTTAGGCTGCTTCCACATAACGCTTAATTTTAAGAATTAAAAAAATGGCAAAAAAAATTGAAAAAGTTGTAAAACTTCAAGTTAAAGGAGGACAAGCAAATCCTTCGCCACCAGTAGGGCCAGCTTTAGGTGCTGCAGGTGTTAACATCATGGAGTTTTGTAAACAATTTAATGGACGTACACAAGAAAAACAAGGTGCAGTGTTACCAGTTGTTATTACTGTGTATCAAGACAAATCATTCGATTTCGTAATTAAAACTCCACCAGCTGCTATTCAGTTAATGGAAGCTGCGAAATTGAAAAAAGCATCAGGTGTACCAAACCGTCAAAAAGTTGGTACTGTTACTTGGGATCAAGTTAGAGCTATTGCTGAAGACAAATTAGCGGACATGAACTGTTTTACTGTTGAATCTGCTATGAAAATGGTTGCTGGAACTGCACGTTCTATGGGTATAACTGTAAAAGGTGGGCAAGCTCCAGAATAATTAAAACATTTTAGGAAATGGCAAAGTTAACAAAAAGACAAAAAGAAGTATTAGCTAAAGTAGAAAAAAACAAACTTTACTCTATTGATGAAGCATCATCATTAGTAAAGGAAGTTAACTACGCTAAGTTTGATGCTTCTGTAGATATAGCAGTTCGTTTAGGTGTAGATCCTAAGAAAGCTAACCAAATGGTTCGTGGTGTAGTTTCATTACCACACGGAACAGGTAAAGATGTAAAAGTATTAGCATTAGTTACTCCAGACAAAGATGCAGAAGCTAAAGCAGCAGGTGCAGACTATGTAGGATTAGACGAATACTTACAAAAAATTAAAGAAGGTTGGACAGATGTTGACGTTATCGTTACTATGCCAGCTGTTATGGGTAAATTAGGACCATTAGGACGTGTTTTAGGACCTCGTGGATTAATGCCTAACCCAAAATCAGGTACTGTAACTTTAGAAGTAGGTAAAGCCGTTTCTGAAGTAAAAGCAGGTAAAATCGACTTCAAAGTAGATCGTTACGGAATCATCCACGCTGCAGTTGGTAAAGTATCTTTCGATGCTGATAAAATTAAAGAAAATGCGAATGAGTTAATTCAAACTTTAATTAAATTAAAACCAACAGCTGCTAAAGGAACATATGTAAAAAGCATCACGCTTTCTACAACTCAATCTGTAGGTGTATCAGTAGATCCAAAAAGTGTAAACGCTTAAAATTAGTAGATTATGGCAATGACAAAACAAGATAAAGCAAATATGATAGATGAATTGCAAGCTGTATTAGCAGAAGCAAAAATCATCTACTTAGCAGATATCGACGGATTAAACGCTGTTAATACTACTGAATTAAGAAGAGCTTGCTTCAAAAGCAATGTATCTTTACGCGTAGTAAAAAACACTTTATTAAAGAAAGCTATGGAGCAAATCGAAGACAAAAACTTCGAAGAGCTTTACGGATCTTTAAAAGGAAATACAGCATTAATGACTGCTGAAGTTGGTAATGCACCAGCTAAAGTAATCGATACTTTCAGAAAAAAATCTGAAAAACCTATTTTAAAAGGAGCTTGGATTGAAGATAATACATTCGTAGGTGATGACAAATTACCACAATTAGTAGCATTGAAATCTCGCGAAGAATTAATCGCAGACATCATCATGTTACTTCAATCTCCAATCAAAACTGTTGTTTCTCAATTAGAGAACAAAGAGGCTGCAAAAGCAGAAGAAGGAGCTTCAGAAGAATAAGACACACTCATATCAAATAAAAGTTTAAAAAACAAAAAGCATTAAAATGGCAGATTTAAAAAAATTAGCTGAAGAGTTAGTAAACTTAACAGTTTTAGAAGTTAATGAATTATCTACAATCTTAAAAGATGAATACGGAATCGAACCAGCTGCTGCTGCTGTAGTTGTTGCTGCAGGTGGAGCAGGTGAAGCTGCTGAAGAGCAATCAGAATTCGACGTAATCTTAAAAGAAGCAGGTGCATCTAAATTAGCAGTTGTTAAATTAGTTAAAGAATTAACTGGAAAAGGATTAAAAGAAGCTAAAGATTTAGTAGATTCAACTCCAGCAACAGTTAAAGAAGCAGTTTCTAAAGACGAAGCTGAAGCTTTAAAGAAACAGCTAGAAGAAGCTGGTGCAGTAGTAGAATTGAAGTAATTTTTATTACTCAAAAATATAGGTTTGGACCTAACACAGGACGTGTTAGGTCTAAACCTTTTTACGCATAAAGTCATTATATAAACCAAAATTCATTCGAAATTGGCCACTAAAGCAACATTAAGCAACTCGACTGAGAAAAAAGAAAGATTGAACTTCTCTTCTGCAAAAGCAGTCGCTCAGTTCCCAGATTTCCTTGACATTCAGATCAAATCGTTTGAAGATTTTTTCCAGTTGGAAACAAGACCTGACCAACGAAAAAATGAAGGTCTTTACCGAACATTTGCTGAGAATTTTCCAATTACGGATACTCGCAATCAGTTTGTTTTAGAATTCTTAGATTATTTCGTAGATCCACCACGTTACACAATTGATGAGTGTATCGAAAGAGGATTAACGTACAGCGTACCATTGAAAGCTCGTCTTAAATTGTACTGTACGGACGAAGAACACGAAGATTTCGAAACTGTAGTGCAAGACGTATACTTAGGAACAATTCCTTATATGTCTCCTTCAGGATCATTCATTATTAATGGTGCAGAGCGTGTTATTGTATCTCAATTACACCGTTCTCCTGGGGTATTCTTCGGACAATCTTTCCACGCGAATGGTACAAAATTGTACTCATCTCGTATCATTCCTTTCAAAGGATCTTGGATTGAGTTCGCAACAGACATCAACAGCGTAATGTACGCTTACATCGATCGTAAGAAAAAGTTACCATTAACTACCTTATTACGTGCTATCGGATACGAAAGAGATAAAGATATCTTAGAAATTTTCGACTTAGCAGAAGAAGTAAAAGTTAATAAAGCTAATTTAAAGAAAGTTGTAGGTCGTAAACTTGCTGCACGTGTATTAAATACATGGCACGAGGATTTCGTAGATGAAGATACAGGAGAAGTTGTATCTATCGAGCGTAATGAAATTATCTTAGACCGTGAAACAATCTTAGAGAAAGATCACATCGATCAAATCGTAGATTCTGGTGTTAAGACGATTTTATTACACAAAGAAGACATCAATTCTGCTGATTATGGAATTATCCATAATACTTTACAAAAAGACCCTACTAATACTGAAAAAGAGGCAGTAGAGTATATCTATAGACAATTACGTAACGCTGAGCCACCAGATGAGGAAACAGCAAGAGGAATTATTGACAAATTATTCTTCTCTGATCAACGTTATTCATTAGGTGAAGTAGGTCGTTACAGATTAAATAAAAAATTAGGCTTAAGCATTAGCGAGGACGTACAAGTATTGACTCGTGAAGATATCATTTCGATTATTAAATACTTAATCGAATTAATCAACTCTAAAGCAGAGGTGGATGATATCGACCACTTATCTAACCGTCGTGTAAGAACGGTAGGTGAGCAAATGGCTAGCCAATTCGGAGTAGGTTTAGCTCGTATGGCTAGAACTATCCGTGAAAGAATGAATGTTCGTGACAACGAGGTGTTTACACCAATCGATTTGATTAATGCTAAAACATTATCATCTGTTATCAACTCATTCTTCGGAACGAACCAGTTATCTCAGTTCATGGACCAAACAAATCCATTATCAGAGATTACACACAAACGTCGTTTATCAGCATTAGGACCTGGAGGTTTATCAAGAGAAAGAGCGGGATTCGAGGTACGTGACGTACACCACACTCATTACGGACGTTTATGTCCAATTGAAACTCCTGAGGGACCAAACATTGGTTTGATTTCGTCATTATGTGTATTCGCTAAAGTTAATAACTTAGGGTTCATCGAAACACCGTACAGAAAAGTAGAAGATGGAAAAGTGGACGTCGAATCAGCACCAATCTATTTAACTGCGGAAGAGGAGGAATCAAAAGTAATTGCTCAAGCCAATATCGACATGACAGACGATGGTACTATTGCTACTGAACGTGTAACTGCTCGTGAAGATGGGGATTTCCCTGTTGTAACGCCAGCAGAAGTTGATTTAATTGACGTTGCACCTAACCAGATTGCATCTATCTCAGCATCATTAATTCCTTTCTTGGAGCATGATGACGCCAACCGTGCGTTAATGGGATCGAACATGATGCGTCAGGCAGTTCCATTATTAAAACCTCAAGCACCAATTGTAGGTACTGGATTAGAAAAACAAGTTGCAAAAGATTCAAGAATCTTAGTAAATGCAGAACGTGAAGGTACAGTAACTTATGTTGATGCTGACATTATAACAATTAAATATGATCGCTCAGAAGACGAAGAATTAGTAAGCTTCGATACTGCTGAGAAAACATATAATTTAACAAAATTCAGAAAAACGAATCAAGGAACTACAATTACGTTGAAACCAATTGTAAAAGTTGGTGATCGTGTAGAGAAAGGACAAGTTTTATCTGAAGGTTATGCAACAGAAGGAGGAGAATTAGCAATTGGTCGTAACATGGTTGTTGCCTTTATGCCTTGGCAAGGATACAACTTCGAGGATGCCATTGTAATCTCTGAGAAAGCTGTTCGCGAAGACTGGTTTACATCTATCCACATCGATGAGTATTCATTAGATGTACGTGATACAAAATTAGGTATGGAAGAATTAACTTCAGACATTCCTAACGTTTCGGAAGAGGCTACAAAAGACTTAGACGAAAACGGTATGATCCGTATTGGAGCAGAAGTAAAACCTGGTGATATCTTGATTGGTAAGATTACTCCAAAAGGAGAATCTGATCCAACTCCAGAAGAAAAATTATTACGTGCGATCTTTGGTGACAAAGCAGGTGATGTAAAAGATGCTTCTCTTAAAGCCTCTCCATCATTACGTGGTGTTGTTATCGACAAAAAATTATTCTCACGTAGTATTAAGGATAAACGTAAACGTTCTCAAGACAAAGCTATTATTGATAGTGTAGAAGCTGAGTACGACGTTAAATTCAACGAATTAAGAGAGATTTTATTAGAGAAATTATACGTTTTATTAAACGGAAAAACTTCTCAAGGTATTTACAACGACTTGAACGAAGAAGTAATCAAGAAAGGTGTAAAATACACACAAAAAATCTTATCTAATGTTGAAGATTTCTTAAATTTAACTGGAGCAGAGTCTCTTTGGACAACAGACGAGGATAAGAACGAATTAGTAAAAGAATTGTTACATAATTACAAAATTAAGTACAATGATTTACAAGGAGCACTTAACCGCGAAAGATTTACAATCTCTGTTGGAGACGAGTTACCTGCAGGTATCGTTAAATTAGCAAAAATCTACATTGCGAAAAAACGTAAACTAAGAGTAGGGGATAAAATGGCAGGACGTCACGGTAACAAAGGTATTGTTGCACGTATCGTTCGCGACGAAGATATGCCTTTCTTAGAAGACGGAACGCCAGTAAATATCGTACTTAATCCACTTGGGGTACCATCTCGTATGAATATCGGTCAGATTTATGAAACGGTATTAGGATGGGCTGGACTTAAAATGGGTCAAAAATTTGCTACACCTATCTTCGATGGTGCTGAAATCGCTGATATCGATCGCATCACAGAAGAAGCAGGTATTCCAAAACACGGTACAACATATTTATATGACGGTAATACTGGAGAACGTTTTGATCAAAAAGCTACTGTAGGGGTGATTTACATGTTGAAATTAGGACACATGGTTGACGACAAAATGCACGCGCGTTCTATCGGACCATACTCATTAATTACTCAACAACCATTAGGAGGTAAAGCACAATTCGGTGGACAACGTTTCGGAGAGATGGAGGTTTGGGCATTAGAAGCATTCGGTGCATCTAATATCTTACGCGAAATCTTAACAGTTAAGTCGGATGACGTAATTGGACGTGCGAAAACTTACGAAGCAATCGTAAAAGGAGAGCCAATGCCAGAACCTGGTATTCCAGAATCATTTAACGTATTGTTACATGAATTACAAGGTCTTGGATTAGACATAAACTTGGAAGAATAATAGGGCAACCTATTATTCTACCTTTTTCGTTATAATAATATAATTGTTAGATACATTTCTATATGTCAACAAAAAATAAAACAAGTCAATTCTCAAAAATCCGTATCGGGTTAGCTTCTCCAGAATCGATTCTTCAAGAATCTAAAGGTGAAGTTTTAAAACCTGAAACGATTAACTATAGAACGCACAAACCAGAGCGTGACGGGTTATTCTGTGAGCGTATCTTTGGACCTGTAAAAGATTACGAATGTGCCTGCGGAAAATATAAAAGAATCCGTTATAAAGGTATCGTTTGTGACCGCTGTGGGGTTGAAGTTACTGAAAAGAAAGTTCGTCGTGAGCGTATTGGACACATCAATCTTGTTGTGCCAATTGCACATATTTGGTATTTCCGTTCATTACCAAACAAAATTGGTTACATCTTAGGATTACCATCTAAGAAATTAGACATGGTAATTTACTATGAAAGATATGTAGTGATTCAACCAGGTATCGCAAAAGGACCAGAAGGTGAAGAATTAAATAGATTAGATTTCTTATCAGAAGAAGAGTATTTAGATATCTTAGAAACTCTTCCAATCGAGAATCAATATCTAGAAGATACAGATCCTAATAAATTCGTTGCGAAAATGGGTGCTGAAGCATTAGAAGACCTATTATCTCGTATCAATTTAGATGAGTTATCTTACGAATTAAGACACAAAGCACACAACGAAACTTCTAAACAACGTCGTACAGAAGCGTTAAAACGTTTACAAGTTGTTGAGTCGTTACGTGAGTCAAATATGCACCACGTAAACCGTCCAGAATGGATGGTAATGCGCGTTATTCCGGTTATTCCACCAGAATTACGTCCGTTAGTTCCATTAGATGGTGGTCGTTTTGCAACATCAGATTTAAATGATTTATATCGTCGTGTAATTATCCGTAACAATCGTTTGAAACGATTAATGGAAATCAAAGCGCCAGAAGTAATCTTACGTAATGAAAAACGTATGTTACAAGAAGCGGTTGATTCATTATTTGATAACACGCGTAAAGCATCTGCTGTAAAAGCTGATGGTAACCGTCCGTTAAAATCATTATCTGATTCATTAAAAGGTAAACAAGGTCGTTTCCGTCAAAACTTATTAGGTAAACGTGTAGATTATTCTGCTCGTTCTGTAATTGTTGTTGGACCAACACTTAAATTACACGAATGTGGTTTACCAAAAGATATGGCAGCTGAATTATACAAACCATTCGTAGTTCGTAAATTAATCGAGCGTGGAATTGTAAAAACAGTTAAATCGGCTAAGAAAATTATCGATAGAAAAGAGCCAGTTGTTTGGGATATTTTAGAAAATGTAATCAAAGGTCATCCAGTTTTATTAAACCGTGCCCCTACGTTACACCGTTTAGGTATCCAAGCATTCCAACCGAAATTAATCGAAGGTAAAGCAATTCGTTTACACCCATTAGTGTGTACTGCCTTCAATGCCGATTTCGATGGTGACCAGATGGCTGTTCACTTACCATTAGGACCAGAAGCTGTTTTAGAAGCACAATTATTAATGTTGGCTTCTCAAAATATTTTGAATCCTGCAAATGGTTCTCCAATTACTGTACCTTCTCAGGATATGGTTTTAGGTCTTTACTACATGACGAAAATTCGTCGTACAGACCACCAATTTACAGTAAAAGGAGAAGGATTAACTTTCTATTCAGATGAAGAAGTTCAAATTGCATACAACGAAGGAGCTGTTGACTTAAACGCGCCAATTCGTGTAAAAGGAACAATTCGTGTAGGAGAGGAGTTGATAGAAAATCAATTAATCGAAACTTCTGTAGGACGTGTGTTATTCAACCAAATCGTTCCGAAACAAGTAGGTTATATTAATGAAGTATTAACGAAAAAATCGTTACGTACAATTATTAATAAAATTATCAAGATTACAGATTTCCCTACAACGGCTGCTTTCTTAGATGATATGAAACAATTAGGATACCGTAATGCCTTCGAGGGTGGTTTATCATTCTCATTAGGAGATATCTTAATCCCAGAACAAAAGAAAGACCTTATCTCAGGTGCGATCAACCAAGTTGAGAACATTAAGATGAACTATAACATGGGTCTTATTACAAATAACGAACGTTACAACCAAGTTATTGATGTTTGGACAACAACAAACGCGACATTAACAGAAATTGTAATGAAACGTATGACAGAAGATCAACAAGGATTTAACTCTGTATTCATGATGCTTGATTCTGGAGCACGTGGATCTAAAGAGCAAATTCGTCAGTTATCAGGTATGCGTGGATTGATGGCTAAACCTCAAAAAGCTGGTTCTACTGGTGGGGATATCATCGAAAACCCAATTATCTCTAACTTCCGTGAAGGTCTGTCTATCTTAGAGTACTTTATTTCTTCGCACGGTGCGCGTAAAGGTCTTGCCGATACTGCCTTAAAAACTGCCGATGCTGGATACTTGACTCGTCGTTTAGTTGACGTTGCGCAAGACGTTATCGTAATGCACGAAGATTGTGGTACATTAAGAGGTTTAGAAGTATCTGCACTTAAGAAAAAAGAAGAAATCATCGAAAGTTTATCTTCTCGTGTATTAGGTCGTACTTCATTAAATGATATTTACAACCCAGATAATGGTGAATTAATCATTTCTGCTGGTAACATTATTACAGAAGATATTGGTGATGCCTTAGAAGCAGCTGGTATTGAAAATGTAGAAGTTCGTTCTCCATTAACATGTGAAGCAAAAACTGGAATTTGTGCTAAATGTTACGGACGCAACTTAGCTACAGGTAAAGGTGTTCAGAAAGGTGAATCAGTTGGTGTAGTTGCTGCGCAATCTATTGGTGAGCCTGGTACACAGTTAACATTACGTACTTTCCACGTTGGGGGTACTGCGGGTAACGTTTCTGAGCAAAATACAATTAATGCTAAAGTTGATGGTACAATTGAGTTTGATGACTTACGTACTGTTGAATCGACAGATGATGCAGGTAACAAAGTAGATACAGTTGTTTCTCGTTCTACAGAGATGAAAGTAATTGACGATTTAGGAAACGTTCGTCAACAAACTAACATCGCTTATGGTACTATCTTATCTGTTAAAAACGGAGCTAAAGTTCAAAAAGGTCAAGAGATTGCAAGTTGGGACCCTTATAACGGGGTAATCATCGCAGAATCTACTGGTAAAATCGAATACGAACAATTAGAGCAAGGGGTAACTTTCCAAATTGAAATCGATGAGCAAACAGGATTCCAAGAAAAAGTTATTTCTGAATCACGTAATAAAAAATTAGTTCCAGCGTTAAGAGTTATCACTATTGATGGTGAAGAAAAAACATATAACTTACCAGTAGGTGCACACTTAATGGTAAATGATGGTGAAAAAATTAATGCAGGTAAAATCTTAGTTAAGATTCCTCGTAAGTCAGCTAAATCTGGCGATATTACAGGAGGTTTACCTCGTATTACAGAGTTGTTAGAGGCTCGTAATCCATCTAATCCAGCAGTTGTTTGTGAAATGGATGGAGTTGTTTCTTTTGGTAAAATAAAACGTGGTAACCGTGAAATCATCGTTGAATCTAAAAATGGTGAAATCCGTCGTTACTTAGTTAAATTATCAGCACAGATCTTAGTTCAAGAAAATGACTTCGTACGTGCAGGTGAGCCTTTATCAGATGGAGCAATTACACCAGAAGATATTTTAAGAATCTTAGGGCCAACAGCGGTTCAAGAATACTTAGTAAACGAGATTCAAGATGTATACCGTTTACAAGGGGTAAAAATTGATGACAAACACTTCGAAATTATCGTACGTCAAATGTTACGTAAAGTTCGTATTGTAGACTCAGGAGATTCAAGATTCTTAGAAGATAGTTTAGAGCACAAAGACGATTTCATGCAAGAAAACGATCGTTTATTTGGAATGAAAGTCGTAGAAGATGCTGGTGATTCTGACACATTAAGTCCAGGACAAATCATCACAGTTCGCGAATTACGTGACGAAAACTCTAAATTAAAACGTGAAGACAAAAACTTAGTGACAGCTCGTGAGGCTTTACCTGCAACAGCAGAAGCCGTTTTACAAGGTATTACAAGAGCATCTTTACAAACTAAATCTTTCATGTCTGCGGCATCGTTCCAGGAAACTACAAAAGTTCTTAACGAAGCAGCTGTAGCTGGTAAAGTAGACGGTTTAGTAGGATTAAAAGAAAACGTTATTGTTGGACACTTAATTCCTGCCGGAACTGGATTAAAAGAGTATCAAAACATCATCGTAGGATCTAACCGTGAATACGAGGAATTAATAAACGCAAAACAAGAATTATAATGTCAGAAAATCAACAAAACGAAGGATTAAACATTGAGTTAAACGAATTAGTAGCTCAAGGTGTTTATGCTACAGGAGCAATCATCAACCACTCACCATCTGAGTTCGTTGTAGATTTCGTTCAATTTTTACCAGGTGCTAGACCATCAGTAAAATCAAGAATTATTTTGTCTCCATTACAAGCAAAACAATTATCTCAATCGTTAGCAGAAAACGTAACTAACTTTGAGAAAAGCTTTGGTGAAATCAAAGAACCTCAAGTTAACAACGGTACTGCAACTTACGAAGCTTAAGAATCATTCTTAATATTTCAAAAAGTCCCTCAATCTTAGATTGGGGGATTTTTTTATGCAATCAAAACTATCAAATCATTAAAAATAATCTTATAAATGTTAGATCAATTATTAAATTGATAATTATTTATGATATTAATGCGAATAATTTAAAAATAAAATACATTAATCTTTTTAACAGTATTTTTTTGAATCGAAAAAATGTTTAGATTTGTATTTAGCAAATAACACAAGAATGTCTGACTATAAATTAATTCTACCTTCTATGGGAGAAGGTGTAATGGAAGCTACTGTAACAAATTGGATCAAAAATATTGGCGATTCGATTAGTGAAGATGAATCGGTTGTAGAAATCGCAACAGATAAAGTAGATTCTGATGTTCCTTCGCCAGTTGCAGGAGTTTTAAAAGAAATCTTAGTTCCAGTAGACAAAATTGCAAAAGTAGGTGAGCCTATCGCAATTTTGTCTGTTGATAGAGTTGTAGAACAAGCTGATTCGGTAGAAGAAGTAGATACAAATAGCGATCAGGAAATTGCTGATGCAGCAAAATCTATCGAAGCTGAAGTTGCAACAATCAAAACTGAAACGCTTATTACTTCGTCAGATGATAAATTTTATTCTCCTTTAGTAAAATCTATTGCGAAAGAAGAAGGTGTTTCTCAGGCTGAGTTAGATCAAATTTTAGGTTCAGGAAAAGACGGACGTGTAACGAAAGATGATATTTTGGATTTCGTTAAAAATAGAGGAAATCAACCAGCGAAAACAGTTGTTACGACTTCTGTTGCTGCACCAGTTGCTCAACCTCAAGCACCGCAAGTGCAATCTGCGCCAATTTCTGTTGGTGAAGGAGACGAAATTATCGAAATGGATAGAATGCGTAAAATTATTGCGCAAAATATGCTACAAGCAAAACAAATTGCTCCTCACGTAACGTCTTTCGTAGAAGTTGATATGACGAATATTGTGTTGTGGAGAGATAAAAATAAAAATGAATTTCAGAAAAAACATGGTGAGAAAATTACCTTCATGCCAATTTTTATCGAAGCTGTAGCAAAAGCAATTCAAGATTTCCCAATGATTAATGCTTCGGTTGATGGAGATAAAATTATTAAGAAGAAAAATATCAATATTGGAATGGCGGCTGCTTTACCAAGTGGAAATTTAATTGTTCCTGTTATCAAAAATGCAGATCAATTTAATTTAGCGGGGTTAGCTTCTCAGGTTAATGATTTAGCAAATCGTGCGCGTAATAATAAATTGAAACCAGCAGAAATACAGGGAGGAACGTATACAATTACAAATATTGGTTCTTTCGGAAATACATTAGGAACGCCAATTATTCCTCAACCTCAAGTAGCTATTTTGGCTGTTGGTGCAATTGTGAAAAAACCTGCTGTTATCGAAACTCCGCAAGGAGATATGATTGCAATTCGTCATAAAATGTACTTATCTCATGCTTACGATCACCGTGTTGTGGATGGAGCTTTAGGAGGTATGTTTGTAAAACGTGTTGCCGAATATCTAGAGGCTTTCGATATGAATACGCCTGTGTAAGAGTAAAATAATACTAGATATAAAAAATCCAACTAATTTTAGTTGGATTTTTTTCGTTTAAATTTATAAGTAAGCATTACACCGCCTTTGTAAAGCAGCCACTCCCCACTTTTATTAAATGATTGCGCAGAATCATATCGTCCCAAATTAGGAGAATCTTCTTTATAATATCCTTTGTAATTTCCTTGAGAGTGTCCTCCACCAACAAAAACATCTAATCCCCAATGTTCGTTAATTTTTACTTGATAACCTATTGTAGCTCCTGTTAAGATTGCTACTCCACGTTGATATTTATCAGTGTTCCAATAATTCCATTTTTGAATATCAAAGAAACCAACTCCAATGTTTGGACCTATATAAAATTTACTAAAAGATTTATCAAAGTAATATCTACCTTCACCAAAAGCCATATACATTTGTAAATGATTACCTGCAAATGATTTCCAAGGAGAGATAAAACCGTCAGCTTGTAAAGTTATTCTATCTGTGATTGCATGTTCAACACCAAGATTTACCATTGCAAGTGGCATTGTTAACGCATTAACTTTTATTTGTGTTTCTCCTTTTTGAGCAAAGATTGTGGCGGGAAATAACAACCAAATTAATTTATTCATTCGTAATTTTTATCAGTTTGCGAAGCTAAGGTAAAAAAAAAGGTTTATTTAGATATTAATTCAAGCTTTTTTATAACTTTACTTAACATTTAATATATTATGGCACCAATCATATCAATCCTAATAATATTTTTGATTTTCGGAATTTTTGTTTCGATATTCTTTGTTATTGCCGTATCTGATGCGAAAGTCAGAGAGAAAAATGAACAACATACGCTGAAAAGTTTACCAGATCAGGTAGATCTAAAGGCTGTTGTACGTTATAATATTGGGCGTCCGCAAGGTAGATTTCTTAAAATGAAATCTTTTCAAGGAAGTGGTGTGTTGTATGCGCAAGGAGAACAATTAATCTTCAAAGATATTTTGGGTAATGAAGATCATATTTTTGATTTGAAAACATGCAAATTATCTTGGGTTGAGAACAAAATAAATGGGATTACAAATGCTTTTAAAGTAGCAGATCACGAAGCTATCATCTTCTTTTATATTGATAAAGGTGTCTTTATTTTTAATGCAATTGAAGAAAATGCGTCGACTTCAGATTTATATATTCGTTTGAAAGAATTGCGTAAAAGTATTAGAAATGCTAAAAAAGCTGAGTCGGCAAGTGAATAGTTAATCCAGCTCGGAAACCGCTCATATCTTTAAAATCCTTATTTTCTCTAAACTCGAAAGAATAGCCAGCATTTAACTCTACAATGCTCAAAACTGCGATACCAGCTTTTGGAGTAATTGTCCACGGAGAAACTTCAGTACGGATAACATAAAAAGCAGAGTTAAAGTTAGAGCTATATGGATCACCAGTATTGTTGCGAAAATTGAACATATATCCAGCTCCAACTTCTGGAATTACACGAAATTTGTCTTTCATATAACCCAAATTAGCATTGGCGCTAAACGTCAAAATATTGTTATTATCTTGTACTAAGAACAAATCTGTTCCAACTTTTCCGTAATTTCCGTTCCAATATTCATAACCAAGATTAATTGTAAAATAATCGGATAAATTTTGTTGTGGTTTCGCTTGAAAACTAATGATAAAAACAAAGATTGCGATGAACTTTTTCATGTGATAAAATTAATGAATTATTTAGCTTTCTCCCAAAAAATAAATTTTCATCATCATTAATGATTTTTTATTTCAAATTGAGAGGTATATTTACTCCAATTGAAAATTGAAAACCTTTGATAGGTTTAAAACTATCTTTTTTATTAATCTTAAAACCATAACCAATCCCAAAATCGATCAAAGTCATAAATGTTAATCCAACTTTTGGAGTAATGTTATAAGGAGTAAATTCGCTTTCCACAAAAGGAAAAATGTATGATCCACTCGAAGCAAGAAATCCTGTAACGCCAATTTCTGGAATGACATGGAAATTATCTCGCATATAAGCCATGTTGATGTTGGCGTCTATTCGTGGAGTAAGAAATGTGTCACCTAATCCAAATGTGTAAAACAGACCTAGTTTGGCAAAGTTCCCAGATTGATTAGAATAACTTCCTGAAACGCCAAATAAGTTTTGACTGAATGCAAAAGAGGAGAATAAAAGAATGAAGATTGTACTGATTTTCTTTAAAGTCATACGTTTGGTTTTGAAATTAAATTTAGTGTAAAGATAAATAGCTACAACAAGATAAGTTGTAGCTATTTATAATGATTTATTAAAATTTAAAATCGACTCAAAATTTTAATCCATCGTGAATCCTTTTGTATAGATTCGTCCGTAATAATCTGCAAACTTAATTGATACGCGACCTTTATAATTTTTTAAGATTTTTTCGATATCGTCTTGTGAACTTACATTTTTATCATTGATTGATAAGATAATAAATTCTTCTTGAACACCTGCAGCAGCTAATTTTCCTGCATTATCTAGATGTTTTACCATTACACCATAATTGATTCCAAAACTATCTTTTTGACGTTCTGTTAATGGCTCAAATTCTGCACCAAGAACTTCAGTTGGCGTTAAGTCAGATTTGCTTCTCACTTTAGTGCTTCCTTTAGCATCTTTCAATGTAATGTTGTATGTTTTCTCAGAGTTTCCACGTCTTACAGTAAGTGCAACATTGTCACCAGGACGTTTGCTACCTACGATGAATGATAATGATGAGAAAGATGTAATTGGTTTTCCATCTACAGCTGTAATGATGTCGCCTTCTTCGATTCCAGAATCAATTGCAGATCCTTTCGCAACCAATTCAGTTACCATTACTCCATTATCGGTTTTAATATTTTTCTTGAATTGTTTGTTGTATTGTTTTACAGCATCTTCATTCGATAAGTCAAAACCTTTGATACCTAAATATCCACGTTGTACAATTCCGTATGATTTGATATCCTCCACAACTTTTTTCACCAAGTTTGCAGGAACAGCAAATCCATAACCAGAATAAGCTCCTGTTGGCGAAGAAATAGCTGTATTGATACCAATTAAATCTCCGTTAGCATTCACCAAAGCACCACCAGAGTTTCCTGGATTAATCGCTGCATCGGTTTGAATAAACGATTCGATTGGTGATTCAGAATTTTTACCTAAAATATTAATGCTACGACCTTTTGCTGAAACAATACCTGCTGTAACAGTAGAAGTCAGTCCAAATGGATTACCAACTGCTAAAACCCAATCTCCAACATTAATGGCATCAGAATCGACAAATTTTGTGAATGGTAAACCTTTTTCACTAATTTTCAATAAGGCAATATCTGTACTTGGATCTGTTCCAACTAATTCGGCAATATAACTTTTTTGATTATTCAATGTCACCTCAATTTTAGAAGCACCTTGTATCACGTGATTATTTGTAACTATATATCCATCTTGAGAAATAATTACACCAGAACCCATTCCAGATGGTTGATCTTGATCAGGTTGCTGTTGTTGTCTTCCTCTTTGTTGTTGTTCTGGTTGACCAAAAAAGAAATCAAACGGATCAAACATTTGTTGCTGTTGTTGCTGTCTTTGATTTGAATAATTTTTGATACTCACAACGGTATGTACTGCTTTGTTAGATGCCTGTACAAAGTTTGGCGCATCATATCCATAATTTCCTTTATAATCTACAAATTCAAAGTCTCCGTTTTTCTGATTACTCGCATTTGTAATAAATGGATTACTTCCATTTTCGTTCATCAAATAAAAACCTCCCATAGTTGTCATAGAACTCACTAATCCAACTAATAAGTATCCTGTATATTTTTTCATCTTTATTATATAAGTTTTTAATGTTTTAGATTAAATCAAATTTAAGACCAAAATTTTAACATTTCAAACCGTTTAACGCATGTTAACACTATATTATAAATCTTTTATAACATTAGTTAAGAGTGACAAAAATGTCTTTACTTTGTTTAAAATTAAAGAAGTTGAAATTAAAATTTTATAAATATCAAGGAGCTGGGAATGACTTTGTCATGATTGATGATCGAGAAAAAACGTTTCCAATCTCTACAGAATTGATTAATAGGCTATGTGATCGTAATTTTGGGATTGGAGCTGATGGTTTGATTTTGTTACAAAATGATGAAAATTCAGACTTCAGAATGGTGTATTTCAATTCAGATGGAAATGAAAGTACAATGTGCGGAAACGGAGGACGTTGTATTATTCGATTTGCAAATGATTTGGATGTTGCCAATGACAAAATGACATTTAATGCGATTGATGGTTTGCATCATGGTATCGTAGATCAAGAAGTTATTCGTTTACAGATGATTGATGTAAATGAAGTGGAAGATCACGACAAATATTTGTTTATGAACACAGGTTCGCCGCATCACGTAGAATTTGTGGAGAATGTGGAAGATATTAATGTCTACAAAAAAGGAAAAGCAATTCGTAATGGTGCGCCTTATTTTGAGAAAGGATCTAACGTAAATTTTGTTGAAGTTATGCCAGATAGTAGTCTTACAATTCGTACGTATGAGCGTGGAGTAGAGGACGAAACTTTAGCTTGCGGAACAGGAATTACGGCTGCAGCGATTTCTGCTTATGTCAAAAATTTGGTAGACAAAAAAGATATCAAAGTAAAAGCAATGGGTGGAGATTTATCTGTAAATTTTGAAGAAAATAATCATAACTTTGTCAATGTTTGGTTAAATGGACCAGCAGTAAAAGTTTTTGAAGGTGAAATTGAAATTTAATTCAATCCAATGAAAAAATTAAATTTAGTATTAATATTAATCTGTTCATTCGCATTTGTAGGATGTACATTTATAGACGGTTTCAAAGGGAATGCAACCAAAGATGGTTATATTTATATTTCTCGTGGAGCTAAATTTGAACAAGTTTTAGATTCTTTAAAACCATTTTTGAAGGATGAAAAATTGTTCAAACAATATGCAGAAGATGCAGATTATCCAGCAACGATAAAATCTGGAAAATATAAAATCTCAAGCTCAGATTCTAACCGCGATATTATTGATCGTTTGCAAGGAGGAGAGCAAGAGGAAGTGAAGCTTCGTATTAAAAATGAACCGACAATTTATCATTTAGCAGGATCAGTTTCCAAGCAAATTGATATGGATTCTATCGAAGTTTTGACGGCTATTCGCGATTTTGTGAAAGAAAAAAACGATACAACGTTAAACGACGAAACAGTTAAGCAATATTTTATCCCAGACACGTATTTCGTGTATTGGGGATTAACACCAGAAAAGTTTGTGGACAAAATGGTAGCGCAACACGACAAAGTGTGGAATGCAGATCGTTTGGCAAAAGCAAAAGCGCTCAACATGACACCTTTGCAAGTCACAACGTTGGCGTCTATTGTGCAATTGGAATCGTCTGATAATATGGATGAACAACAAAAAGTTGCACGTGCATATATGAATCGTTTGGCGAAAGATATGCGTTTAGAGGCCGATCCAACTTCTATTTATGCGTACAAAATGGAAAATGGTTGGGATCAAAAAGTGCAACGTGTGTATAAAAAATGGACGTGGTCGTCGAATGCCTACAACACATATCGTAACAAAGGTTTACCACCAGCGCCAATTTGTTTGCCAAATTTAGGAGCAATTGATGCGGTTTTATCACCAGCAAATCACGATTTTATTTTCTTTGTTGCAGATCCTAAAAAACCAGGTTACCACATTTATACCAATGATTATCAGGAACATTTGAAAAATGCTGAGAATTATAGAAATTGGTTAAAAGAGAATAATATCAAATAGTTGTATCTTTAGCTAAACCAATTTTAGCTATGTTACAATCAAATTATACAAAAAGAGAATTCCTAAAACTGCTTGGTACAGGTAGTTTAGGAATTTTTTTTATGTCTTTTTATTCGTTTGATGATTTTTTGGATGATGATTTAATAATCTTGACAAAAGATGATGAAAAGTATGATCAATACAGAAAATCATTCAATAAAAGAATTGAGAAATTTCCGAAAATTATAGCAGTTTGTAAATCTGAAACTGGAATAAAAAAAGCAATTGCATTAGCAAACGAAAAGAAACTAAAAATTGCCATTCGAAGTGGAGGACATAGTTTTGAAGGTTTTTCGAATGTTGATAACGGATTGTTGATTCATCTTGGATTGATGAATAAAATTACGTGGTTGCACGAGAATAAAGTGAAATTACAACCAGCTTGTTTGTTGCAGGAAATTTATGCGAATTTTTTACCTAAGAAAAGAATTATTCCAGCTGGTTCGTGTGGAACTGTCGCTATTGGAGGTTTGACTTTGGGCGGTGGTTACGGTTTTTTTAGTCGGAAATATGGTTTGACCTGTGATAATTTGCTTCGTGTAAAAATGATCGATTACAAAGGAAATATAATCGATTCTGATAAAGATCCAGATTTACTTTGGGCGTGTAAAGGAGGCGGAAATGGAAATTTTGGTGTTGTGACAGAATTACATTTCAAAACTTATCCAGCACCACAATCTTTCAGTGGATATCGTATGAAATTTAATAATTTGACTTCTGATAAATTTGTTAAATTAATTCGGCTTTGGTTTCAAACAACGGAAAAGTTACCCAACGAAGCTTTTTCGGCTTTTGTGTTGAATGGAAAATTTTTAACGATTTTATTTACTAATTTTGCAGCAAATCAAACTGATTTTGAGAAAACATTTTCGAGTTTAATTCCACTAGCGAATGATTACAAACCGATGAAAAATAGAAATCTGGCTGCTGCACTCAAAAATTATTATGGTGTAACAGAACCAATTTATTTCAAAAATTCTTCGGCTGGTTTGTACTCAGGAATTGAAGATATAGAAAAAGGTTTGGAAGATATTTTTGCAAAAGTTGTTGCTTCTAAAGGAATGATTTATCAGATAAATACTTTGGGAGGAAAAATAAATGAAGTCAAAGTTTCAGATTCTGCTTATCCGCATCGTGATATTAATTATTTAAGCGAATTACAAGCATATTGGGATTTACCTTCGCAAGAAGAAAAGTTGACAAAATCATTTGAAGAAGTGCAACAATTATTAAGAAATCTTGGAAATGTAAAACAATACCGAAATTATCCAGATATCAATTTTCCTGATGCAAATAATGCTTATTTCGGAAATAATTTGGTTCGTTTGCAAAAGTTGAAAAAGAAATATGATCCGAATAATTTGTTTGATTATCCGCAAGTGATTAAATAAAGAAAACTCCTGAAAATTATTTTTCAGGAGTTTTTGATTGATTATTTGAAAGCTTTTTTCATCTTAAATTTTAGCATATTCATTAATCCTGATTCGATAATATCAATACCTAAACCATAATTACTATCTGCAATTGTGTAATGATTATTTCGGAATTCCTCGAAATTTTCCATCGTAATTTCATGATTCGTCGAAGGATTGTATTCAATGTAAGCACTTCCTCCGCTCGCTGTAATTTTCTTTCTACTTGAGTAGGTGAAATATTTATCATTAATCGTCGATTCTTGAATCGTATACTT
Organism: Empedobacter sp. ULE_I140; assembly: GCF_053482575.1. NCBI lineage: Bacteria > Pseudomonadati > Bacteroidota > Flavobacteriia > Flavobacteriales > Weeksellaceae > Empedobacter > Empedobacter sp. ULE_I140. The sequence continues at coordinate 745,770 of NZ_JBQMTX010000001.1, forward strand.
TTCTTTTGTATCAATTTTTTGATCGGTTGATAAGTTTATTTCATACTTTTCACTATCGAAATTATGCCAAAAACTTGCATCTTCGTGAATAAAATCTCTCACATTATTCTTCGGGATATTTCGATCAAAGAACATCAAGAAGCGTTCGTTTGTTACTTTATCTTTAAAATATGGATTCTCGATTCGTGCTTTATATTTTATCGTTAATTCGTTCAGCTTTTTATCATCCGAAACAATTTCAATCGAAGTGTCTTTAAAAATTTCTCTCAAATCCATTTCAGGGCGATCTGCACTATAATTTAACGCATAATAAAAGAAACTATTCCAACTATCAATAATTTCGCGCTTGTTGGTATTCTTGAAATATCGGCGCATATTATTTGCACGATTGTAACGATAAATCGATTGAGATTCTAAATAACCTTCGTTTCCTTTTGCAACTACACTGACTTTTTCATCTATACAAAATTTAGGAAATTTGTAAGGTTCGCGAATTTGTAAGGTCTGATTTGGTTTAATTTCTAAATAATGCGCAAAATAAATAAAGCTTCTATTTTCTAAGTAACCATACTCATTACGCATTGTTGCATCAACGTAATATGTCTCATTATTATGTTTCACTTTTACAATCACATGATTGAAAGCCAACAACGAAGGGAGATAATATTTGAAATAGAAATCAGTATTATAATTCAGTAAAATGATTGAAGATTCTAATCCTAGATAATCAAAAATAACTTTCAATAAAATAGATTTTGCCTTGCAATCTCCTTGTTTATTTGCATAAGTTACTTCTGCTTCTTGAGGTTTGTGACCGCTCATTTCATCGGCATTGTAGATATAATAAATATGGTTTTGAACATATTCTATCGCATATTCAATTTTATCTTCGATGTCAGAAAATTCATTTAATTTTTCAATCAGATTTGGTGCGAAACTTTCAAGATTAGCTTTGTTAAGCACTTCTTCGTAATAAGGCGAAATAAAGTTTGAAAGCTTTTCCCACGTGCTTTTTGTTGCAAAATCGATGTAAGGAAAAATCTCGCGATTTGGATCTGTTGGGTTAAGATAATTTACTAACTCAAAAACGTAAGAACCACCAGAAGAAATTGTTCCTGTTTCAGGTTCGATTACATTTCCATTTTGGTCACGGAAGAAGTTTTTCTTGTAAACAAATTCATCATCACGCTCATTGATTAATTCGAACGTATAATTTCCATATGCCCAATACGAATCAGGGCTAACCCATAAATATCGGCTGTATTCTTTGCGGACAAAATCTTTATCAGTAAATATTTTTTCTCTTGCATCTTCTAATACAAGAATATCATATAAACGCAAATCTTTGATCGAAATATTAATTTTTTTGCTTTTGTTGATTACGCCAGAACCGCTATCATTTTCGTTATCTAAAACTTTTACAGTGATATCTGCTAATTTATCAATTAACTCTCCATCACGAATCACAGAAATTCTATGAATCAAATAAATTTCGTTTTCTTCGACAATTGTATCGAAAGTAGAAGCTTTTTCTAAATTTGCAGGATCGGTTAAGGTGTAAGACATGTTAACATACTCGATATGTTTTTCACGTGTTACATAAAATTTTTTGTCCAAAAAGTAACAATAATCTCGTCCTTCATCTAAAATATTTTTCGAGAAATCAGTTTCTTTAGAAAGTTCAATAATTTGTTCGTCTGTTAAACTCTTTGTCCAATTTTCTGGTTGAATAATTTTATAAATTTCGGTAGTAGGGTTTTCCATTTATTTATTTTTAGTTGATTAGATTAAAAGTACAAAAATTATTTATAAAAAAAACGCGTCTACAAAGTAGACGCGTTTCGTTAAATTTTATGATAAAAATGTAATCTATTGATTTAGAACTTATATCGTAAACTCACGATAAAATATCTTCCCAAAACATTTTTAGTTGTAGTCGATATGTAGTTATCATTAAATCCATTCGAAACAATTACGTTGTTTCCTAATAAATTTCCACCTGTAAGCGTTAAATATGTTTTCTTCGCAATATTGTATCGCGCAGAAGCATTCCACTCTTTTGCTGTATTTATTTCTACTCCATCACGGTATTGTAAACGATAAGAGAAATCGGTTTGAACTAATAATTTACTTGTAGCGGACCAAGCAGCTTCCCCGTATGGACGCCAGTTCGTAAATTTCTGTTCAGATAATGATTGATATTTACTTAGGTTTAAATTAACCCCAGCCTTCAATTCAAATTTCTTTTTGAATGTGAATGAGTTCTCTAAATTATATGTTTGATTAAAACTTTTGTTGTTTACATTGTTCAAATCATCATTTTTAACAACTCCATTTTCATATTCAATATTTCGTGTAATGGTATAATAATTAGAAGTAGAAATATTACCTGTTAATCGTGCATTGTACCATTTAGCAAAACGTTTCCCAATCATGAAATATCCTGAATAAGTTTCTTGGTTATTACCAGAATTAATTAAGGTATTGAACTGATAGTTATTTACAATTGTATCGTTTCCAGAGATAATAAAATCACGGTTTAAAACAGATTGCGTTTGTATACTTTTTTCTTGTAATGTATAACTCAAATTCGCAAAAATATTAAAGAATGTGAACGAGTTAAAATGATTAAAATTAAGACTTGCTGTATGCGTCAAAGCTTGTCGTAAGTTTCTATTTCCATAGAAAATCGATTGGTAACTTTGAATCGTGTACGAGTCATTAAAATCTTTTGTGTACGGATAGCTATAGTTTTGTGAATAACTTGCGCGAACACTTGTTGCATTGTTGAACTTGTATTGCAAATTCAGGTGAGGTAAAAATTTCGTTTCCGAACGATTTAATTTTTCACCATCTTGGTATTTCGATTTCTCATTAAAGAACGAAACTCCCGCACCAGCATCTACTTGAAAGTTTCCTAGTTTCTTTGTCAACGTTACATCAGCAAAAGTCTCGTTGTAATCTAAATCTGTATTACTGATTAATGAATTATCATTCATTAATTTCTGAAAATCATAGATTTTATTATCAAAATCTTGCGTACTAAAATTTGTTCCAACTTTTACTTTAAGGTTAGATGTATTTGTCAACAAGTGATTGTAAATTCCGTATAATTGAACAGTATTCAAAACAAAGTTTTGATCTTGATTGATATTATATTGATTATTTACTTGAGATAAATTCTTGAATAAATTAAAAGATGAGAACGGATTTGCTGTTGATAAAACATTGTAATCTGGTGTGTCTTTTTGATATTGATGACGGAAATATAAACCAACATTATCATCGCGACCAACTTTGCGGATATAAGATAAAGTTTGTGATAAAGAGTAATTCTTTTGTTCAGAATTAACATTTCTAAAGCTATTTTTTTGACCTTCGTAGTACGTATCAATTAATTTTTCGTTTTCGCTATCTAAATAATTAAAGTTTAAACGATATTTAATTTGTCCTTTATCATTCGGATTATAATCTAAACGTAAACGGGACATTCCCATCAAAATATTGCTCTTATTTTGTTCCTGATCGACAGTTGTATAAGGGTTTTTAATATTGTTATAATATTTTTCTTCGCTAGAATCATAACGAATATTATTGGTATTAAGTAAACCAAAACCAGAGATTTTTAATTTCTTATTTGGTTCAACACCAAAATGCACAGCACCATTATAGGTATTCATACTCGGTGCATCATTTTTTGTCATCAAGTTTAGATTGTTCGAATTTCCTCTTAATGAATAAATACTTCCTTCAGAATTAAATTCAGAATATCCACCAAAGAAGCTCATATAATCATCTTGATCAAAAACTTGTTTCCCGAATGTATTAAAATCATTGATTAATGTTCCGTCTGTTTTTTCTGAGAAATAGAAAATCTTTGCTTGCGCATCTGTATGTTTGTCCGCATCTCCACCTAACGTTACATTACCAAATGCAAGACGTTTCATATCATCTTTTAGTTCGATGTTTAACGAGAATTGTTCGTCATCTTCTTGTAAGGAAGAAGCAAACGGATTTGACTTGAACTTAGTATTTAATTGAATTTTAGAAACCGCATCCGAAGGTAAATTTTTGTTCAATAATTTTTCGTTACCACCCAAAACTTCACGTCCACCAACTGTTACTTGCGACATAGGTTTACCTTTGTACATTACCTTTCCATTTTGAACTTCAATTCCAGGTAATTTTTTAAGAATATCTTCTAATGTTTCCTCATTTCCAACTTTGAAAGAATCTGCATCAAACTCAATTGTATCACCTTTTACTTTGATCGCTTGTTGAGCTTTTACGATTGTTTCTTTTAAGGAAATTTCTTTTCCTTGTTTAAGCTTTATTTTTTTGTTGACATTTTCAGTCAAATCAACATTTTCTACATATGTTTCGTAACCAGCTTGCTCAATTTCGATATCATATTTTTGTCCACAAGGCAATTTGAATTCAAATTCACCCATGTTACTTGTAAAAACAAAACCTTTTCCTTCGTTTTTACTATCAAAAATAGAGACAGAAGCATCTGTAACAGGAATTCCAGCATCATTTGCAACAGCACCTTTTAATTTACATTCTTGTGCAAATGAGATTAGAGCAGCTGAAGTAAATAAAATTATATAGAGTAATTTCTTCATATGTATTTTTTAGTTGATGACTCAAAATAGAGTTTTTGTAAAACACATCTGTTTATGTGTTAGAAACAGATGTGTTTTATATTTTGTTTAATGAATTATTGGGTATCTACACCGCTATTCATCATTTCTTTCATCTTTTTTTGCATATCTTCTACAATTTTCATGAATTGATTATGCGTTACAGTTTCACCTTTTGTAGGAATGCTAACTTTTAATTCTTTATCCGAAAGTTTTAATTCTTTTAAAGTGAAAATCATTGTTGTTCCTTGGTAATCAAATTGAGCTTTTACAATTAAACCAGGTAAGCCAGCTAAAGAAGTTGGTCCATCTTTTATTGGAATTTCTGGCGCAAACCAAGCTGTTACTGGAATAGAATCCATCATAACGCCTTCTGCTTTTGTTGCTTTGTATCCTGCAATATCAGTTTTCTCACGAGAAATTTTCCATTTGTAATCAGGAATTTGGTCTTTAATCAAATATTGTTTTGCCCCCATATCAACTTCTTTGTAATACAAATTTGGAGTTACTGTAAAGTCTTTATAAGTTGGTTTATTATCGAATGATGCCATTTGTTGAGCAATCATTCCTCCTTGAGATTGAGCATTTCCTACTTTTTGTTCTAATACAAAAGTTGATTGTTTTGAATTACTTTTTAAGAAATAGTTCATGAAAACACCAGCATCAATTTCAGCTTTCAACATTGGACCAACTTGTGAGCGATATTGTTGAGGAACTTGTGCCATTGTTTTGTCATAATCCAATTTCATTTCGCAAACATAAGTTGCATCGATATTTTGTGTTTTATTGTCTTGTGCGATAGAAACTGTAGTTGTGATAATTCCTAAGGCAAATGTTAAGATTGCTTTTTTCATAATTGTTGTATTTGTTTAATTAGTCTGCTTTTGTTGACTAATGTTACAGATATTTTTTGAATTTATTTTAAAAAATAAAATGTCATTCAAAAAGTTAAGGATTTTCAAATGACATTTTTATCTAACGATTTATTGATAATATTATAATAAATACGTCGAGACATTTCCTCCTTTTTTGATAAAATCTTCTTTCAATTCATCAAAAAGTTCTTGGTTAATAGCCTTTGTTGTTCCTTCTAAAATATATGTTGTATATCCCAATGCTAAAGCATCTTTTGCTGTGTAATACACACAATAATCAGCTGCTAAACCGCAAATGTATACACTCGTTACATTATGATCTTTCAAAAATCCATTTAGCCCTGTTGGATTCTTTTTATTCACATCAAAAAAAGCACTATACGAATCTACTTCTGGATTCATACCTTTTCGGATGATTGCACTTATTTTATTTTGCTTGATATCTTTGTGTATTTCTGCTCCTTTAGTGCCTTGTACACAATGATCTGGCCACAAAACTTGACGATTTCCACCTAATTCGATTACATCAAAAGGTTGTTTATCTGTGTGTTGCGAAGCAAAACTTTTGTGATTTGCTGGATGCCAATCTTGCGTTGCCACAACAACATCATACTTTTCTTGCAATTTATTTATGCGTTCGATAATTTTATCTCCATCATTCACAGCCAACGAACCTCCTGGTAAAAAATCGTACTGCATATCTACGATGATTAAAGCTTTCATAGTATTTTATTTCTTAAGATTAATTTAGAATTAAATATAAGTTTTATAATATGAAATTGAACCAATTTTTATGAAAATTAATCGAATTTTAAGAAACCTTAATCTCGTTTATTTACGCCAGAATTTCTCATTTCTTCGAAACGTGAGCGTTGTTCTTGCATCAATTTATCAAATTCTGTTTGAGAAATAGCACCTTTATCTTTTGGTTTTTCGATTGGTTTTGTATTTGTTGATGTTTTGATATCTGTCAAAGAAATAATTTTAGAACCTTTAAACATTCCTCTGTTAATCTCTGTTTGTACTTCTGCGATTAAACCTGGTAATCCCCAATAATTTTCTGGGCCAGTTTTATATTTCAATGTTGGAATGTACCAAACTGTTGTTTGAACACTATCAATAATAGCAGTTGCTTTTTTGGCTTCGTTGCCTAAAATTGTTTTCGTTTCGCGCGTTAATTTCCAATCAAAATTTTGCAAAGAATCTTTCACAACATAACTTTTTCCCATCATGTTTTGCTCTTTTAAAAGCAGATGATTTGTACTATTTTTATAAATATTATCTCCATTCATCGACATCATTCGCATTCCGCCTCCACGTGGACTTCTTATTCCTTGACTTTGATCGTTTGATATTTTTTCAACCATTTTATACAAAGATTCATCTCCCAAAATAGTCAACTTAGCTTCTTGCGGCTCCTGAATATTTTTTTTGAATTGCTCTTGCATTTCTTTTGGCATCGTACGTCCATTGCCACCTCCAGGAGGTTGAAAGGTAAAATCGTCTGGCAAAATAATACGTGTTGTGTACGAAATTTCTACTTTTTCTTGTTGCGCAAAGGCCGAAAAACTAATTAGTAAAACAAAAACTGAAATTATTTTTTTCATTTTAAATGTGATTATAGCTCTTAGACAAGAAATAGTATAAAATGTTTAATGAAGGATGAAAATATTTTCTTTAATCCTTACTAACACCTTCAGAGCTCATCTGTTTTAACCTTTCCATTGCTTTTTCACTCAACGCTTTATATTCTTCGTTGGTGATTGTATTTTTATCTTTTGGCTTTTCAATTGGTTTTAGATTTGGCACTTCTTTGACTTCTGTTGCACGAATAGTACTACTTTCGATTCCTTTATTTTTTGAGTTTTTGATTTCGACTTCTAATATCAAACCAGGCAAACCATTGTAAATTCCAGGTCCATCTTTTATTGCAATACTTGGAGCATACCACGCAGTTACAGTTGTTGTGCTATCCACAATTGCGGTTGCTTTTTTGACATCAAAACCAATTAATTTCTTTGTTTCGCGTGTTAATTGCCATTTGTATTCGGTTAATTTATCTTTTATTGTATAAGTTTTGTCAAATGATTTTACACTTTTCAAATAATCTTTTGTAGTTAAATTTTTGAATAAACCATTTCCTGAATCTCCAAAACTCATCGAAACTCTCATCCCGTTTCCTCCTTGTTGATTATCTATTTTTTCGACTTTATTGTAAGATGATTCGTTTTCATTGATTGTTAAGATAAAATCTTTTGGCTCTTGCATATTCTTAATCATGTCATTGTAAACATCAGTCGGAATTGTGCTTTCTTTACCATTTGTAGAAAATTTTACAGAACCTTTAAATTCTTCTGCATTTACTTTTACAATCTCTTGATAATTCACTTCAAGTTTTTGTGCAAAAGAAATCGTGGTAAGTAGAACGAAATAAGTAAATAATGTAACTATTTTTTTCATTGTAGTTTGATTTGTTCTACAATGATAGTAATATTTTTATATTCTACAATAATAGAATTAAAAATTTATAGAAATTTTAAGAAATGATTTAATATTTGAAGACAGATTATTTTAAATCCTTAAAGTACTGACGTTTTTGTACGAAATACTGAAATGGCAATAATTCTTTATCCGAATAATTTTTTATTTGATTTTGTTGACGCTTTTTATACATTTTTATAAAACCAAAATAAAAATGCATATGTGATAAGAAAACAGCCCAAACATGTGGAAGTCCTTGTTTTGGTAAAAAGGCAACAGCAGCAATTCCATCCATTGAAAGACGTGTGAAAAGCATCGGAAAAAGTTTGTTTGCAGGTAGATTTTTAAGCATCATCCACAAACTATTTCGGTAATTTAGATACCATTTTTTTGGATTGGCTTTATCCAAAGTTGCACCGCCCAAATGATAAACAGTCGATTCTCCACAATAATAAATTTTTCGTCCAGTATTGTTTAATCGCCAACACAAGTCGATTTCTTCCATGTGTGCAAAGAATTCTTCGTCAAAACCATTTTGTTCAAAGAAATCTTTTTTTCGAACGAATAAACTAGCACCCGTAGCCCAAAAAATTTGTGTGGTGTCGTTGTATTGCCCATTGTCTTTTTCTAAAGTTGAAAAAACACGTCCTCGACAAAATGGATAACCAAATTTATCAATGAAACCTCCTCCAGCACCGGCATATTCAAAATACTCTTTGTTTTTGTAGTCTAATATTTTGGGTTGAATTGCGGCGATGTCAAGATTGTTGTCAAACAATTTTTCAATTGGTTCTATCCAATTTTCAGTTACTTCGACATCCGAATTTAATAAACAGAAATATTCTGCATCAATTTCTTTTAAACCTTCGTTATAGCCTTGTGCAAAGCCATAATTTCCCTTGTTCTGAATGATTTTGACAGAAGGGAATTGAGTTGTCAACAATTCGATTGAGTTGTCAGTCGACGCATTATCAATTACATAAATTGTTGCGTTTTTAGAATTGTTAATAACCGAAGGTAAAAATTGAGGCAATAATTTTTCGCCATTCCAATTTAGGATTGCAATTGCTGTTTTCATGAATATTTAAAATTACAAATCGGCATATTTCCAACGTTTGTGGCTCCAAAGCCAATTATCTGGATGTTGTTGAATGGTTTGTTCTAAATGATGAAAAAATTGATGAACAATTTCATTTTCTTCAAATTTATCTTGTTGAGGTTGTAGTCGAATAAAAGTTGTGTGATAATGACCGCGTTTTATTTTTTCGGTTTGACAAAAGACAACAGCCATATCTTTGCGGCGTGCAATTTTATCAAAACCATTAAAAACAGGCGTTCTCTGATTCAGGAAATCAATAAAATAGTGAACAGCTGATTGTTTTGGACTTTGATCAGCAACAAATAAATACGCTAATTCTCCATCATTTGGAGTTTTCATCATAAAACGCAACACATCTTTCATGTCCAACGCTTTTGTGCCAAAACGACCACGCATAGCATTGATTTTATCGTTCCAAAAAGGATTTCGAATTTTATGATAAACAGCTGCACTTTCTTTTGTTGGTAGATGTTTTACTGTTCCAATAAACCATTCCCAATTAAAAATATGCCCACACATCATCATGACATCTCGTTTTTCATTTTTTATTTCATTAAAAATGTCGAGATTAGAATATGTAAATCGTTTGTCCAATTCTTCTTGAGAAATAGAAAAACTTTTTAAGGTTTCGACCAAATAATCACAAAAATTAGCATAGAATTTCTTGTGAATAGCTTTGATTTCTTCCTGAGATTTTTCGGGAAAAGAGTTTTCTAAATTTGTTCTAATGACACGTCTTCTATAACCAATAACCGTGTACAACAGAAAGAACAAAAAATCCGAAAATCTGTATAAAACCGAAAGAGGTAAACGCGAAATTTGAAAAATTATGAAATAAAAAATGTTGTTCATTTGACAAACAAATAAGCGACAAATTTACGAATTAAATTTGTTCGTTGCTTGCCAAATTACATCTTTCGGAACTGGAGCTACGATTGTTATTTCTTCTTTTTTGACAGGATGCTCAAATGTAATGCGATGCGCATGTAAACAAATGCTTCCATCAGGATTAGAACGTTTAGCGCCGTATTTCAAATCGCCTTTGATAGGACAACCAACTGAAGAAAGTTGCGCGCGAATTTGATGTGAACGACCTGTAAATAACTTCACTTCGACACAATGAAAAGTATCCAAAGCGCCTAAATAGGTGTATTCTAAAATTGCTTTTTTAGCATCAGGCGTTGGTTTAGAATAAACCGTTGTTTTATTATTTTTTGGATTTTTCTTTAGATAATGTTCCAATCTTTCGAAGTCTTTTGGAGGTTTACTCTGTACAATCGCGCGATAAACTTTGTCAATGTTTCGTTTCTGAAACATTTCGTTCATACGCGTTAAGGCTTTCGAAGTTTTGGCAAAAATCAACACACCAGAAGTAGGTCGATCTAATCGATGAACTAAACCTAAGAAAACATTTCCAGGTTTATTGTCACGTTGTTTTATATAGTCCTTTAGACTATCGATAAGTGGAATGTCTCCCGTTTCGTCTCCTTGTGCTAATTCGCCCGCTTTTTTGTTAATGATTAACAAATGATTGTCTTCGAATAAAATTTCTGGATTCATGTTATTGAGAATAAGGTTAAGACTTAGGAAAAGTCAACCTAATTAATTAGAATTTATTTAATTTTTAATGCTTTTTTGAGTTTATTAATCTCAAAAATTGTAGCATTTAATTCTTCAAGAAGAAGATTTATTGTGTTTTCGTTAAAATATCCAACTTTCTGTCCATAATACAAATGAGATTTTGTTTCGAAAGCCGAACCTTTTGCGATTTCATAATATTTAACTTTATCATTAATACTAGATTTGCCAAAACCTTCAGCAATATTTGCTGAAATACTTTCTGCAGAACGTCTTATTTGTGATGTTAACCCATAATCTTCTGTTCGAGGTAAATTTGAACTTAACTCAAAAACTTGAACAGCGATATTCATTGCTTTTATCCAAATTGGCATTTCTGTGAAATCGTGATAAGGCATGTGGTAAGTTTAAGGTTTAGACTAAGATTAAGTTTAGAAAGAGGTTAAGATTGAGTTTTGTCTTTTCCTCAATCTCAACCTTAACCTTAATTTCTAATATTGTTCATTCGCATTTGGAAAGTCGCCCGATTTTACATCAGCAACATATTGTCCAATTGCTTGGTGAATTTGATCTTCTAAGTTTAAATATTTACGAACAAATTTTGGTTTGAATTCGTTGTTTAATCCCAACATATCATGTACAACTAAAACTTGTCCGTCGCAACCAGCTCCTGCTCCAATTCCAATTGTAGGGATATTAACAGAGGCTGTTACTTTAGCAGCTAAATCAGCTGGGATTTTCTCCATTACTAATGAAAAACATCCTAATTCTTCTAATAATTTAGCATCGCTAATTAATTTTTCTGCTTCTGCATCTTCCTTTGCACGCACTTTATATGAACCAAATTGATAGATAGACTGAGGAGTTAAACCTAAGTGTCCCATAACAGGAATACCAGCATTTACGATACGACGAATAGATTCTTCGATTTCTTTCCCTCCTTCTAATTTGATTGCATGTGCACCAGATTCTTTCATGATTCGAACTGAAGATTCTAAGGCTTTTTGTGGGTCAGATTGATAAGTACCAAAAGGTAAATCAACTACAACTAAAGCGCGTTTTGCTCCACGAACGACACATTGTGCATGGTATATCATTTGATCCAAAGTAATTGGCAAAGTAGTTTCGTGACCAGCCATTACATTAGCCGCAGAATCACCAACTAAAATAACTTCAGTTCCAGCCGCATCTACAAGCGAAGCGATTGTAAAATCGTAAGCCGTTAACATCGAAATTTTTTCTCCGGTAAATTTCATGTTACGCACAGTTTCGGTAGTGATACGTTTGATTTCTTTATTTACAGACATTACGTTTATATTTTTAACTTTTGTAAAGTTAATTTGAATATTAAAACAGAACTAATTTTGACTGAAATTTTTTCCAGTTTGACAAATGAAGAACTAGATAATCGGTTCGTTGAAAATGAAATAACAATTTTTACAGTTTTATAAACGTAAATAAGCTTGTCTATTTGCTCATTTTTAGTAAATTGGTATTCGAATTGAGAGAATTTCACTAAATTTGTTCTCTTAAACTAATTTTAAATAACCATAAATGAAAATAGCAATAGTGGGAACAGGCTACGTTGGCTTGTCTAACGCAATTTTATTAGCTCAGCATAATGAGGTAGTGGCGTTAGATGTTGTTCCAGAAAAGATTGCAATGCTCAATGCAAAAAAATCTCCAATTGAAGATAAAGAAATTATAGATTTTTTGCTGAATAAAGAACTTAATTTTCTTGCGACTTTAGACAAAGAAACTGCGTATGCAAAGGCAGAATATGTGATTGTAGCAACGCCTACAGATTACGATCCAAAAACAAATTATTTTAATACATCAAGCGTAGAATCGGTTATAAAGGATGTTAAACAATTTAATCCGAATGCTGTAGTTATTATAAAATCGACAGTTCCAGTTGGTTTTGTTGAAGATTTAAAATCACGATTAGACTATCAAAATATTATTTTTTCTCCTGAATTTTTGCGAGAAGGAAAAGCTTTATACGACAATTTATATCCTTCAAGAATTATTATTGGTGAGCAAAGCGAAAGAGCAGAAGTTTTTGCGAATTTGTTAAAAGAAGGAGCAATTAAGAAAGATATTCCGACGTTGTTTACACATTCAACAGAAGCTGAAGCAATCAAATTATTTTCGAATACCTATTTAGCATTGCGTGTCGCTTATTTTAATGAGTTAGATAGTTATGCGCAAACATTCAATTTAGATAGTAAACAAATTATCGAAGGGGTTGGTTTGGATCCTCGTATCGGTTCGCATTACAACAATCCATCGTTTGGTTATGGTGGTTATTGTTTGCCAAAAGATACGAAGCAATTATTGGCTAATTATGATGCAGTTCCGAATAATATTATTCAAGCAATTGTTGATGCAAACAGAACGCGAAAAGATTTTATTGCAGATTCTATCATCGCTAAAAATCCTAAGAAAGTTGGTGTTTATCGCTTGATTATGAAATCAGGTTCAGATAATTTTAGAGCATCAGCAATTCAAGGAGTAATGAAACGTATTAAAGCAAAAGGAATTGAAGTGGTGGTTTATGAACCGGTTCTGAAAGAAGATTCTTTCTTTGGATCGAAAGTGATGAATGATTTTGAAGCTTTTAAGGCAGCATGTGATGTGATTATCTCGAATCGAAATGCACCTGAATTAGCTGACGTGAAAGAGAAAGTTTATACCCGAGATTTGTTTGGAAACGATTAAAAATAACAACTATAAAATACTATGAAAACTATTTTAATTACAGGTGGAGCTGGATTTATCGGTTCTCACGTTGTAAGAGAATTTGTCTTAAAATATCCTGAAATGAAGATTATCAACCTTGATGCGTTGACATATGCAGGAAATTTAGAGAATTTGAAAGATATCGAAAGTAAATCAAATTACGAATTCGTAAAAGCTGATATTACTGACGCAAAACATATATTAGAAGTTTTTGAAAGACATCAACCAGATGGTGTTATTCATTTAGCAGCGGAATCTCACGTGGATCGTTCTATTACAAATCCGTTGGATTTTGTGATGACGAATGTGATTGGAACAGTAAACTTATTGAATGCTGCCAAAACGATTTGGAACAATAATTTCGAAGGAAAACGTTTTCATCATGTTTCGACAGATGAGGTTTTCGGAGCTTTGGGAGATGAAGGATTCTTTACGGAAGAAACATCGTATGATCCGCATTCACCTTATTCTGCATCAAAAGCATCTTCAGATCATTTTGTGAGAGCATATCATGATACGTATGGTTTACCAATTGTAATGACAAATTGCTCAAACAATTACGGACCAAATCATTTTCCAGAAAAATTAATTCCGTTGTGTATTCATAATATTTTGAATGGAAATCCACTTCCAATTTATGGAGATGGAAAATATACGCGCGATTGGTTATTTGTGATCGATCATGCAAAAGCGATTGATTTAGTTTTCCACGAAGGAAAAAATGGAGGTTCTTATAATGTAGGAGGTTTCAACGAATGGAAAAACATCGATTTGGTAAAAGAATTGTGCAAGCAAATGGACGAAAAATTGGGTAAAGAAGCAGGAACTTCAGAACAATTAATCACATTTGTGAAAGATCGTCCAGGACACGATTTGCGTTATGCAATTGATGCGACTAAAATCAACGAAGAATTAGGCTGGAAACCAAGTGTGACGTTTGAGCAAGGTTTGAGTCTAACAATTGATTGGTTTTTATCCAACAAAGAATGGCTAGACAATGTAACATCTGGCGATTACCAAAATTATTACGAAAAACAATATAATTAAATAGTTTTAGGTTTTGGAAAAAGAACCTAAAAATTTTAAACAACCTAAATTTATTTATTTTATGAGTTTAAACTCAGAAACAAATCAAAGTTGGTCTAACGTAATTACTTCAAAAAACAGTTTATTTTCTTTAAATTTAAAAGAAGTTTGGCGTTACCGAGATTTGGTTTATATGTTGGTGAAGCGTGATTTTATTACGTCTTTTAAACAAACCATCTTAGGACCAATTTGGTTTTTTATCAATCCGATTCTTACAACAGTAATGTTTGTTATTATTTTTGGAAGAGTGGCAGGTTTATCAACTGATGGGACTCCAATGTTTGCTTTTTATTTAGCAGGAAATATACTTTGGAATTATTTTTCTTCTTGTCTTACAGGAACAGCTTCAGTATTTAGAGGGAATGCTTCTATTTTTGGAAAAGTCTACTTTCCTCGTTTGGTCATGCCGCTTTCTGTTGTAACGTCTAACTTAATGCGATTCGGTGTTCAGTTCACATTATTTATTATAGTTGTGTTGTATTATTATTTTACTGGTGCATCTATAGAACCAAATATGTGGTTATTAGCAACACCATTTTTAATTATTTTAATGGCTGCATTTGCACTAGGAACAGGAATGATTTTATCATCTTTGACAACGAAATATCAAGATGTGAATATGTTATTAGGTTTTGGAGTTTCATTAGCTATGTACGCAACACCGGTCATTATGCCCTTATCATCTTTTCCTGATAAATACAGATGGTTGGTAGAACTAAATCCTCTAACGGGAATATTTGAATGTTTCAAATATGGATTTTTAGGAAAAGGAGATTTTACAATTGGTTTATTAGGTTACTCAACATTGGTGATTTTTGTACTTTTAGTTATTGGAACATTAATTTTCAATAAAGTTGAAAAATCATTTATGGATACTGTTTAATTTTTAAGAATTTAATGATGTCAAAAAATATAGTTTTAGATGTTGAAAATGTTTCAAAACAGTATCGTTTAGGAGAAGTGGGTACTGGAACATTGCAACATGATATTAAACGTTGGTGGGCAAATATAACAGGGCAAGAAGATCCATATCTTAAGATTGGAGAAGCCAATGACCGTACTCAAAAAGGAGATTCGGATTACGTTTGGGCTTTAAAAGATATTAATTTTCAAGTAGAACAGGGGCAAGCTGTTGGGATTATTGGTCGAAATGGAGCTGGTAAATCAACATTATTGAAATTACTTTCTCGCGTTACAAAACCAACAACCGGTTCTATAAAATACAAAGGACGTATTGCTTCTTTGTTAGAAGTTGGTACAGGTTTTCATCCAGAAATGACAGGTCGTGAAAATATTTATTTGAATGGAGCAATTCTTGGAATGACGCGTAAAGAAATCACACGAAAATTTGATGAAATCGTTGATTTTGCAGGTGTAGAACGTTATATAGATACACCAGTAAAACGCTATTCATCTGGGATGTATGTACGTTTAGCTTTTGCTGTTGCAGCGCATTTAGAGTCAGAAATTTTGATTGTTGATGAGGTTCTTGCTGTTGGTGATGCCGAATTTCAAAAGAAATGTTTGGGAAAAATGGGCGATGTTACAAAAGGTGAAGGACGTACTATTTTGTTTGTGAGTCATAATATGACGGCAGTAAAAGAGTTATGTAATACAGGTATTCTAATGAAATATGGAGAAGTGAGTTATAAAGGTGATATGCTTGAAACTATTTTAGAATACCAAAAAGATTACGAATTATCGAATAGCTATATTGCTCAAAATTTGGATGAAGCTGTAGGGAATACTAACATTAAAATTCTTGAGTTTTCAGCAAAGCCGATAGAAGGAAAAATAATAGATGTTGAATCTGGTATTCGTATCAAACTTCAATTTTGTAATACCCAATCTGATATTAATCTTGACGCAACTTTTGAATTGCGTAATTTTGAAGAACTTGTTGTATTTCATGTTGCTAAATTAATTTCAGTTAATAATGATTCTAAATCAGGAATTTATACTATAGAATTTGATATGCCTGCTGGTATGTTGAATGCTGGGAATTATTATTTCAAACTAATATTTGGCAAAAATCAATCTGAAGCATTGTTTAATATAGATAATTTAATTGGTTTTGAAGTAGAGAATGTAAAAGTAGGGACAAAAACACATATTTATCCAGGTATTATTCGTCCTAATTTTGATTATAAAATTGATTTTCAATTATGAAGCCTCAAATCATAATTCTAGATAAAATAGGTTCATCAGAACTTGGCTATATAACGATTGCTGAAGCTCAAAAAAATATTCCATTTGATATAAAAAGGGTTTATTGGACATATTATACACCACAAGACGTAGTGCGTGGTGGTCATGCACATAAAAATCTTGAACAAGTTATTTTTGCTGTTTCTGGAACCATTACTTTTAATACCGAAGATCAGAATGGAAATAAAGAAACTTTCGTTTTAGATCATCCAAGTAAAGGTTTACACATTCCTAATTTAATTTGGAGAGATATTCATTTTACACATAATGCCGTACTTTTATGTTTAGCTTCTGAACATTATACAGAAGAAGATTATTTTAGAGATTTTGAGGAATTTAAGAATTACAATAATGCCTAAAATTCATTCATTAGCCGATGTACAAAGCACCCAAATAGGAGAAAATACTTCTGTTTGGCAATTTTGTGTTATTTTAAAAGGGGCTAAAATAGGAAATAATTGCAATATTAATTGTCAAGTTTTTATTGAAAATGATGTTGTAATAGGTGATAATGTTACTATAAAACCAGGTGTACAAATTTGGGACGGAATAACTTTAGAAGATAATGTCTTTGTTGGTCCCAATGTTACTTTTACAAATGATTTATTTCCTCGTTCAAAGAATTCTAATTTTGAATTAAAAAAAACAGTAATAAAAAAAGGTGCTTCGATTGGTGCTAATGCAACCATATTAGCAGGAATTACAATCGGTGAAAATGCGATGATTGGTGCAGGAAGTGTGGTAACTAAAGATGTACCAGATAATGAAATTTGGGTGGGTAATCCAGCAAAATTTTTAAGAAAAACGTAATATGCCGCACATTAACGATCGAAATCAAATTCTGTTTTTTTTATTATGTTTTTTAACAGTATTTTATGTTATTTTTAGTAGCATTTATGGTTTAGATAATATTGATTCGGGGTTTATTTTGTCTTTCATTGGACGTATTGACGCAGGACAGACTCTTTACAAAGACTTCGACTTAGTAAGACCTTTTGGAAATGTTATTTTTTGGGATTTATTGCTTAAAGTAATTTCTAAAGATTCTCATTATTTACTATTAATATCTAGGTTCATTTTTGTATTAGAATCTTTATTGATTAGCTTTTTTTTAATGAAGATTGCAAATGTTACCCAGTATTACAAAATCTACACGCTCCTTATATTTTTTTTATTTATTCATTATTTCAATTTAATGCCGTGGCATACAGTAGACGGAATTTTTTTTGGAGTAATTGCTATTTATTTTTGTCAAAGAAAATATTTCTTATCCTCTATCATACTAAGCTTAATCGCTGCTTCATCAAAGCAATCTTTTTATATTTTCGCGGCATTCACAATTGCTGTGAACTTAGTTTTACTATACAAAAATGGATATAAAATTAAAAAGAAAGACTTTTTGTTTTTCCTTTTTACTATACTATGTATTGTATTCATTTCTTATAAATATGATTTATTCAATAACTTTAATTTATTTATTCAACAGACGAGTAATTCATCTAGCCTGAAGCAACTTTTTCAGGCAGGAGTAAAAACTTATTTTTTCAACACTACGCTAAAAAATATATTGTTTTTAGTATTTCTGATTTTTGTTTGGTTTTATAATAGCACATCCTTTACGACTATACTATTTTATATTTCTGCTTTTACTTTATTTATAACTTATCTATCCCCAATAAATCAGCATATACCAGCCAATTACATCAATATATTATTTGTTTATTTTGTCGTTTTATTTATTAAATTTAAGAAAGTTAATATTTCAGGGTTACTTATCATTGTTATTGCGTGGTGTTCTTCTTTATCTTGGGGATACAATAGTCCTATTTTTTTAATTGGCTATATTTTTCTGTATATTTTCAAAGATTATTTAACTTATAGATTTCTATTAATAGGTTGCATTTTGACGTTGTCAGTTTTCAGCTATATAAGACTAATGCATCCTTATTTTAATAAAAACTTTGAACAAACTCCTTACGTTTACTGTAATGATTTACCTATTGTATCAGGGATTTTTATGCCTCAAGAAATTTATTTGAACTATAAGGAAGGAATTACAATTTCTAAAAAATATAAAAAAGTTATCTTTATACCTGGAAATCCAATGATGGATATCATGACGAAATCTTATTACAATCGCGCATCATGGGAAATGGATGTAGAATTTCCAAGTAATAAAATTGATAAAAGCACAAGAGATAATTCAGTAACATTCGCAATTGATAAGAATCCTGCTATACGATTTGATGATGGATTTTTTAAAAGTACATATACCAGTACGATAATCAAAACTAGAAGTAAAATAGATTCTACAAAATCATACTATATCTATAAATAATGATCAAATTCCTAGACTTACAAAAAATAAACCTAATATATCAACAAGAAATTGAACAAAAACTATTAGATGTTTTTCGTTCGGGTTGGTATCTAATGGGAGAAGAAGTGAAGAACTTCGAGAATAATTTAGCTCACTATATTGGTGCAAAATATGCAATTGGTGTTGCTAATGGTTTAGATGCTCTACGTCTTATTTTTAGAGCATATATAGAGTTAGGTATTATGAAGGTTGGTGACGAGGTTATCGTACCTGCCAACACTTACATAGCCTCTATCTTAGCGCTTTCTGACAACGGTTTGGTTCCAGTTTTGGTAGAGCCTGATGACACTAATTTTAACATTGACATTGTGAAGATTGAAGAAGCGATTAGTCCAAAAACAAAAGCAATTTTGATTGTTCATCTACAAGGAAGAATTGTTTTTAGTGAAGAATTAAAATCTATTGCAGCTAAACATAACCTAAAAATTGTTGAAGACAATGCACAAGCAATTGGAGCAACTTGGCAAGATATTAAATCTGGAAATTTGGGAGATGCAGCAGGATTTAGTTTTTATCCAGGGAAGAATCTCGGTGCCTTAGGAGATGCTGGTGCAGTTACAACAAATGATGACGAACTTGCAAAAACTATTCGTGCAATTGCTAATTATGGATCTAACCAAAAATATGTAAACATCTACAAAGGATTAAATTCTCGTTTAGATGAATTGCAGGCTGCAGTATTAGATGTAAAATTGAAATATATTGACCAAGAAAATGAAGCCCGCCGCAAGATTGCAAAACGTTTTATTTCTGAAATCAAGAATCCTAAAATTACATTACCGGAAAATCCACAGGACGAAGAAGAACACGTTTGGCATGTTTTCGTAATTCGTACAAAGGAGCGTGATGCGCTACAAAACTATTTAAAAGAAAAAGGTATTCAAACGATTATTCACTACCCAATACCGCCTCACAAACAACAGGCATATAAGGAAATGAATGATTTATCTTTTCCTATTTCAGAAGAAATGCACAATGAAGTTTTGAGCTTGCCAATCTCATCTGTATTGACAGATGATGAAGTAAACGAGATTATTAATGTAGTGAATCTGTTTTAACAAATGGAATCTCCTTTAGTCACCATTGTTGTTGTTTCTTATAACCAATCGAAATACATTGAAGAGAACTTGAATAGTATCAAAGCTCAAACTTACCCTAATATAGAATTGATTGTCGCGGACGATGCCTCACCAGACAATTCTGTTGAGGTTTTTGAAACTTGGTTAAAAGAAAACAATTATCCCGCAAAAAAGAATTATCATACCAAAAACACAGGGCTGGCTACGGTTTTGAATAAATGCATTGAGTTAGCCACAGGAAAATACATTAAGTTAATTGCTGCTGATGATTTTCTACATCCACAAGCCATCGAAAAATCTGTTACAAAGTTAGAAGAATTAGGAGATGAGTATGGAATGGTGTTTACGGATACATTTTCTATAGATGAGGAATCAGATATCATTGTTGATATTGCTGACTATAATCAATTAGGATTAGTTGATCCACTTTTTTTTAGACAAGAATTGATAAAAGGTAACAGGATTGCAGCATTAACAGTTTTGATGAGATTGGATGTTGTAAAACATACAGGAAAATACGATTCTGAATTTATTATTGAGGATTATTACCGATGGTTGAAAATTAATGAAAAATATTTCATTGGATATATTCCCGAAAAGTTAGCTTATTATAGGCAACACGAAAATAATATTTCTAAAACAAAAGCGGAAAGAATTGAATTAGAAGATTTGAAGTTGAAACTAATGTTTGATAGAATAGGAGTTGCAAAACATATCATAAATAATAAAATGTATATTAAATATGTTAATAATTATCAATTTGAATCACAATTAAAAGTATTATATAATAACTATCCATTTAAAATTAAAAGATTAGATATGGCAATAAAATACAATTTACCCATTTATTTTTATAAATTAATATCAAGATTTTTTTAAGATTAGTACTTTTTATTACCACCTTATAATTTGAAAATTTTCAAGCCAATTTTATAGCTATCCATCGTCATCATGTTCTAATGGAATTTGGTAAAGATGCAGTAAGTCTAAATATAAAAATAGGCGAATGTAATAATATCGACCACCTATCTTAATGTATTGTAAAAGTCCTTTTTTACGGTAATCGAAGAGGCTTCTTTTCGAAATTTTCAGTATTTTCATGACTTCTTCATCACATAATATATCATCATCAGTAAAGATGAGTTGATCTATGTTTTTTCGGATTAATTTTTTTGTGGTCTTTTGTAGCGCATACAAATAATGTTGTGAATAAGTAGAATTTTTCATTGTTTTAAGTTTTTTAGATTATTGAATAATTACTCAGACATTTGTTAATGTGTTTAAATTAAAACAGTTAAGTTAATGATAAACTTTGAGTAATCAAAATATATTGTTGTTTTATACAAATCAGCATTGAGCTTTTAATGGCGTCAATGCTGATTTGAAGAAAGCTTTAGGTTGTTAAAGAACCTGCATAAAACGTATTGGAAACATCGCTGTTATCTTCTGACCTGAAAGAAAGCCAGACGTGTACAGTATTTCCATTTTCTATAGGTGGAATGATGGCGGTGTAAGTTTCGCTACTGCGCATTGCTACATTTTCTAAGAAGATGGTGTTCGACTGGTCTTCTACTCCAAAAAGCACTTGTAGCCAATCATTTTCACGTTCAGTAATTGATCCAGCGTTGTTTTGCCAATTGATTTCTAAAGAATCTGTAGATGGCATATTAAATGTAACGCCAATAATACCTAATAGGTTTCCTCTTGCAAAACTTATTGCTGGATAATTGATGTTGAAACTTTGGTTCGCATGATTAATTACAAAATTTTCGAGTAGATTGGTCATTGCCAAATTGTAGCAAGATGTCATACCAACTCTTCTGCCAAAATGATTACATGCAAACGAACGATATGAGGCCATAAATTCTGCACATTTTTTCATACGTTGTTGAATCATCTGCTGTTTTAGAGAAGGTTTTTTGCTTCTTTTTCGAGGTCTAATTTTAGAAATTTCATTTCCAAAAACATTGGCTACTACGATACGCCCTGTGCGTCCTGATGTGCCTGATAATAATGAATCATTTACTTTTCCCATAATGGTGAATTTTTTGTTAATGTCTCAAAGTTGCTTTAACTTTTGATTGTAAGCTAATCTGCTTCCGAAATTTGCCTAGTTTTGCATCATTTTGCCTATTGTCGTGTTTTTTATAGTAATTAAAAGTCTTTTCTATATGGTTTCTAAGCTTGTTGTATATCCATTTTATATCCACTGTATATCCACTGAAAGTCTTTTCTATAGTTTTTGAGCATGAATAATTATCTGATAATGAATATTGATTATATTTGTACCTAACAATTTACCTAAATGAACCAACCACTTATATCCGTTATTGTTCCCTGCTACAATCAGTCTATTTATATGGACGAATGTCTACAATCAGTCTTAAATCAAACCTATCAAAATTGGGAATGTATTATTGTAAATGACGGTTCTCCAGACAATACAGAAGAAGTTGCACTACGTTGGGTAGAAAAAGATACACGCTTTATTTATCTCAAAAAAGAAAACGGAGGCTTGTCATCTGCCCGAAATGCGGGTATAGAGAAAGCAAAAGGCGAGTGGATACAATTTTTAGATTGTGATGATAAAATAGATCACAACAAATTTTTAGACGCATCTATTTTTTTTCATACTAATGACATTTTAATAAGTAATTATCAATTATTCGAAGAAGATAAAATTTTGAATGATTATTGTGTATTTATAGATGAAATGATCTCTTATGAAACAATACTGTTTAATTGGGATTTAAAATTTTCTATTCCTATTCATTGTGGCTTATTTAGGTGTAATATTATTAGTAATTTTAATGAAGATCTAAAAGCAAAAGAGGATTGGTTTTTTTGGTTAGAAACACTAAAAACATCACCTAAAATAATGATGATTAATAAACGGCAAGCTTATTATAGAGTTCATTCAGAAAGTATGACAAAAGATTTAAGTCATATGATTCAAAATGAACTGAAAGCTTGTCTTAGACTATATGAAATAATAGATGATAATCTAAAAGTGAATTTTGTAAAATCAAGATTACAATTCAAAAACGAACAAATTAATCAATTTAATAATATTATATTAAATTTAAATACAGAGTTAGTTGAAAAAAACAAAAAATTGAACTCTAAAAGATATAAGTTAATTGATAAAGTATTGGCTTGTATTGGGAGATAATTAATAATTAGTTGAGTTATTATAAAAAAATATTGAGATTATGCCAAAAGTATCTGTAATTATCCCAAATTATAATCATTCATCTTACCTTAAAGAACGTATTGATAGTATTTTAAATCAAACTTTTCAAAATTTTGAAGTTATTATTTTGGATGATTGTTCCACTGATAATAGTAAAGAAATTATTGAATTATATCGCGATCACACGAAAGTATCTCATATAGTTTATAATGAGAAAAATTCGGGTTCAACTTTTAGACAATGGAAAAAGGGAATTGATTTATCAAAAGGTGAATGGATATGGTTAGCAGAAAGTGATGATGTAGCAGAACAATTTTTTTTAGAAAAATTATGTGTTACAATAGAAAACTGTAAAGATGTTGTTTTAGCATATTCGGCTTCGAATCTTATTGATGAAAACTCTAATAAAATTGGAAGATTGGATTGGGGATATATAGGAGCAAGAAATTGGGAAAATAATTATTGTGAAAATGGACAAATAGAAATAGAAAACTATTTATTTTATAGAAATACTTTACCTAATGCAAGTGGAATAATTTTTAAGAAGAGTAAAATTCAAGAAGAAACATATGAGATTGTTTCTAAAATGAAATATGCTGGTGATTGGTATTTTTGGGTGAAATTATTAGAAAAAGGAGAGTTATGCTTTATTTCTGAAGAGTTGAATAATTTTAGACAACATCAACAAACTACAAGAACAACCAAAAGTACAAAAGAGGAAATAAGAAGATTTAAAGAATATTTTATTGTTTTAAATTATATTAAAAATAAGTATAAAATAAAATGGAATATTTCTTATCACCATTGGATATTTGATAGTTTTATTACAAAGTATGGATTAAATCAAATTTTTAGAAAGCCTGAATTATTAAAGAATTTTCCAGCTATTTATAACTATTATCTTTTAAAAAAACTAATATTAAAACGAATTAATTAAAATGGCAATTAAAGCATTTACAATTATTAGTGAAAATTATTTACCACAAGCAAAAACTTTAGCTGATAATTTTATTCAATTACATCCTAATATTGAGTTTTATATTTGTCTTTTTGGAGAAAAAGAAAATGAAGAGTTTCATCAAATTAATTCTGACTTATTTTCAGGATATAAATATATTTTATCAAATAAGCTTAATCAAGGTGATTATACAATTATGAGAAGTCAATATGATAACTTCTCTATGGCTTGTGCTTTAAAACCTTTTTTTGCGGAATTTATTTTAGAAAAAGATCAACCCAATGGCTTAATTTATTTAGATGCAGACTTGTATTTTTTCTCTCCTTTAGCAGATGTTCAAACATTATTAAATAATAATGAACAGCAATCGTCTATAATATTAACCCCTCATAATATTTTGATTAATGAGTTTAATAAAGAAATAGAACGAAACATCTCATTTTTAACATATGGAACATTTAATGCAGGTTTTTTTGCAATAAAAAATAATCAGTATTCTAAACAATTTATTGATTGGTGGAAACGAATGTTGAAAGAATATTGTATTGTTGATTTACAGAGAGGTTTATATTGTGATCAAACATGGTTAAATCTTGTTCCTGTATTGTTTACAGATAGTTTATATACATTAAAACATTTAGGTTATAATGTTGCCTATTGGAATGTTGATGTTGAACGAAAGATATCAATTACACAACAAGGCAGATTTATGGTAAACGATAATGTAGAATTAGTCTTCTATCACTTTGCTAGGTTTGATTTTAATGATGATAAGATTGAAAAATTAGGATTAAAAAGCAGTGAAACAATTCTTAAACAGATTAATCAAATTTACCGTAAAAAACTATTATTCAATAACTATTTACCAAAACAAGTTGAATTGGTTGAAGATAAAAAACAACATTCAAAATTGTTTAACTTAAAAGAAACTGTAAAATGGAAGTTAATAAGGATACTAAAAAATCTTTAATATCTGTAATAGTACCTATTTATAATACAGAAGAATATTTAAAAAAATGTTTAAATTCTATCAAGAATCAAATATATACTAATTTTGAAGTATTGTTGATTAATGATGGATCAACAGATAATAGTTTAGACATATGCCTAGAGTTTGTAAGAGAAGATGATAGATTTTTTATAAAAAATATCATAAATAAAGGAGTTTCAAATGCAAGAAATTTAGGTATTATAGAGTCTAAAGGAAATTATTTGGTTTTTATAGATTCTGATGACTGGGTAGATTCAAAATATTTACAAGATTTTGTGAATAATATTCCTGAAAATGAAGAGTTTATTATAATTCAAAATGCTTATGATGAATTAAATGGATGTAGAACATTAAAATTTAATTTTGAAAGTAGTCATTATAAACTTGATGAAGATTTCTTTCATTTATTTTATGATAAAGTAGATTTTGAATATGGTTATTTATGGAATAAATTTTTTATAAGAAGTATTATAATTAATAATAATTTAAAATTTGATATTGATAAAAAACTATTTGAAGATGAAGAATTTTATTATCAGTATTTAGAAAAAATAAAAACAATTATTACTTTAGAATCGGCTAATTATAATTATGTAAAAAGAGAAAATTCAGCTATTCATAAAAAAAAGAAAATTGAAGATTTTTTGATGAAGGTGTGTTTAAGACTAGAACTATTAAATAGATGTTATCTCAGAAAAATGATCAATAAAGATCAATTGAATTTATTATCAAAAAAATATATTAATAGAAATTTTACTTGGATCTTTCAGGATTTTTTTATGAATATTGATGAAGAAGAGAGATTAGATAATTTAAGTAAGGCAAGTAGTTTTGTAAAACAAAATTTTAAATTCTTTAATAGAACTAATAAACGACTTTATTTAATATTAATTTTAATAAGATTTAAACATTATAAAATAGCGTCATTTTTAATAAATAAAACTCAAAATGAATGATATAAATATTATTAAATGGGGGCATATTGATGAAATTAAAAAAAATATTCCTAAAATAGTTTGGATATATTGGAATGGGCTAAGTTCAGAAACAGTTGATATATGTTTAAAAACAATAAAATCTAAATTAAAAGGATATGAAATAAATGTATTAAATGATAATAATTTAAAATATTATTTAGAAAATCTTCCACAAAGAAGAGATGATTTTCCTATAGCTAATTATTCAGACTTGATAAGGTTAGCTTTACTAAAGCAATACGGAGGTGTTTGGATAGATGCTAGTACATATATAACTGATAATTTTGATTGGTTAGAATTACTTCAAGAGAATCATAAAGCAGAATTAATTGGATTTTATTCTGATATAAGTACTAGTAATTTAAAATATCCTATACTCGAAAATTATTTTTTAGCGACTACAAAATCTTCCTTATTTATAAATAGATGGTATGAAGATTATTTGAAATGTTATACTTCTCCAAATCCTGTAAATTATTTTAATGAGATAAAAGACAATTTAGACTTTATGCAAAATATTGGAAAAGCTAAAGATTATCTTCTTCCTTATCTCTCTGCTATAAAGTTAATGAGAGAGTCTCAAGATTATAGATTATTAATGATGTCAGCTAATGATATGCCTCATTTTTATTATTTTGGAAGAAAAATGGATTATAAAAAATTTGTTTCTACAATATTATTAGAAAATTCTAATCCATATCCTAAAATTATAAAGTTTACAGGCTTTATTAGAAGAAATCTTGATAATAATATAAGATTAGGAAAGTTCAGTAAAAGAAGTGTTTTTTTTTCAAATGAAAAATATAGTTATTATTTGAAATACAAGCTCAAAGGTTTATTAAATTATATGTTTTTTATTAAAAATAATCTTATAAAAAAATATCTTTAATATGGAATTAGATTATTTAGTTAGTGTCTTCATGATTTCATATAATCAACAAGATTATATTATTGAGGCTCTAGAGAATGTTTTAAATCAGAAAACAACTTTTAAGTATAAAGTGATTTTATCTGATGATTGTTCTACAGATAATACAAAAAAGGTAGTAGATAATTATTTAAAGAATCATCCTAAAAAAGATTTTGTAGAATTTATTTCTCAACCAAAAAATTTAGGTTGGATGCCTAATTTTATTTTTACATTACAAAAGTGTCAAGAATCAAGTGCTAAATATATTGCAATGTGTGAAGGCGATGATTATTGGACAGATGAAAATAAATTGCAAAAACAAATAGATATTTTAGAAGATAATCCAGATGTAGTATTAGCATGTCATCAATATAAAGAATTATATAATAACGGAGAAACTGTAGATTGTCCTTATTTTAGAGAAGATTTTTTTAAGGGAATGGGAATGTTTAAATTTTCTCAAAGAGATTTTGAAGAATTTATGCGTATTCAAACAATGACAATAGTTTTTAGAACATCTGCATTAGATCTAAATATTAGATCTAAATATGAATATTATTGTGATACTCATATAAAACATCATATACTAGATCATGGATTAGGATTATATACTAAGGATTTTGATGCTGTTTATCGAATACATGGAAACAATGTTTTTATGTCTCAAAATAAAAGAGAAAAGATAAAATTTACATACGATGTATATAAAGATTTAATAACAAAAAATAATTCTTATCGATATAAGAATCTTTTAAATATTTCAATGAGATCAAGAATCGAAAATGAATTAAATGTTAGTAAGTTAAATATATTTAATTTATTTTACCAAAAACTTCTTTTTCAACAGTTACTTGATGTTAAATCACCATTATTGTATTTAAAAAATCAATTTAAAGGTTTAATTAATTTTTAATACTAAATGATCCCCAAAATAATCCATTACTGTTGGTTTGGAGGAAATCCAAAGCCAGAATCTTTTTATATCTGTTTAGAAAGTTGGAAAAAAGCCCTTCCTGATTATGAAATAATTGAGTGGAATGAAACCAATTTTGATATCAATTGTTGTGAATATGTAAAGTTAGCTGCTGAATCAAAGAAATGGGCATTTGTTTCTGATTATGCCCGTGCATTAGCTTTGTATGAAATGGGAGGGATTTATATGGATATTGATGTAGAAGTCAAGTTTTCATTAGACGAATTTTTAGTTCATCGCGCATTTTCAGGGTTTGAAATCAAAGGTTCGCCTTTTACAGCATTATGGGCTACAGAAAAAGGACATCCATGGGCTAAACGTGTAATAGATTTTTACAATGAAAAAACAAGTTTTGATTTAACAACGAATACTGTGTTTGTATCAGATTTGTTAGTAAAAGAATATGGCATTGATCCAAATCGAGATGAATTACAAGAAGGTAAAGATGGAATCGTAATTTACCCTTCTACCTATTTTTGTTTGGATTTACCTAAGAATTATGCATCTCATCATTTTGTAGGAACTTGGCATGATAGAGATTATCCAAATCCTTTCAAAGATTATGTCCATGCGTACTATAAAACTAGAGTTTTTTCAGAAATAGAGAATGGGAAAAAGGAAGTGCATAATGTAATTTTTAATCATAAAATGATTGAGGTTGATAAAGTATTAAATCAAATACCTTTTAGAATGATCGTTAGGTATGTATTAAATAATCTTTTTAGTAAACGATAATGATTGCAATAATTTACGGCACAAGACCAGAATTTCTAAAAATTTATCCATTAATATTAGAAGCCCAGAAACGAAAAATTGACTTTATTACAATTAATACAGGTCAGCATACATCTATGCTAACAGAGATGGAAGATTTGTTTAATTTTAAGGCAAATTATAATCTAAAAGTTCAATCTAGTGAATTTTCAAATTCAAACCTTTTAGCTAAATTAATTAATGATATAGCAGAAGTAGTAAAAGAGGAATCTATTGAAAAAATTATAGCACAAGGAGATACTTTTACTGTTTTAGCATCATCTGTAGTTGCATTTGTAGAGAAAAGGAAATTTTACCATATAGAAGCTGGACTGAGAACTGATGATATACACTTCCCGTTTCCAGAAGAATATAATCGACGAGTAGTTTCATTAACATCGGATCTTAATTTCGCTCCAACAAGTTTAGCAGCTAATAATTTATTGGCAGAGAACATTAACGAATCTAAAGTTGTAATAACAGGAAATACAATTATTGATTTGTTACACTATGTTTTAGACAAAGAAAATGTCAATTTAGAGTATGGTAATGATGTTTTTATAACAGCCCATAGAAGAGAAAATATTAGTGAAAATATGTTTTCTATTTGTGAGGCTATAAAAGAATTGGCTATTGAGAATCCTTTGATTACATTTTATTGGAGTTTACACCCTAATCCAAAAACGAGAGAATTTATTTTCAAAACATTTGATGTTGTTCCGCAAAATATAAAATTTATAGAACCATTGAACTATATAGAAGCGGTAAAATTAATGGCGAAATCACTACTAATTATTTCTGATTCTGGTGGAATTCAAGAAGAAGCACCAACTCTACAGAAAAGAGTTATCATACTACGAGAAGAAACCGAGCGACCAGAAGTTTTAGCATGTGGGTGTGGTGTATTAGTTGGTGCAAATAAGCAAATGATAAAAGAAGAATTTTACAACGAATTACAAAAAGGAAATAATAATTTTATTAATCCTTTTGGAAATGGAAATGCATCGCAACTTATTTTAGATCATTTATTATGATTATTGGGAAAGGATTAATTGCAAATTTATTTACCGAAGTAGATACAGATGAGGTAGTTTTTTTTGCTTCGGGAGTTTCTAATTCTTCTGAAACAAGGGAAGAGGAGTTTTTACGTGAACAGAGTTTAGTTGAAGAAGCAATGGCAAAATATACCAACAAATTGTTTGTTTATTTTAGTACATGTTCTATTTACGATTCTTCAAAATATAACAGTCCATATGTGCTGCATAAGTTGCATATCGAAGAAGTAATCAAACAAAATACAGCCAATTATCTTATTCTTAGAATTAGTAATGCAGTTGGAATAGGAGGAAACCCCAATTTGTTGATGAATTATCTTTATCGCCAAATTATAACGAATCAACAATTGAATGTGCACCAACATGCGACACGTAATCTGATTGATGTTGAAGATGTAAAGGATATTACGCTTCTATACATTCAGTCTAACCGTTGGAATAGAATTGTGAATGTGGCTTATGCCGAAAATTACTTTATACCAGAAATAGTAGAAGCCTTCGAGGAAATATTACAAAAACCTGCAATGAAGTTAATGGAAAATAAAGGGGAACATTATTCTATTGATATCCATGAATTGGAGTATCAGTTTTCTATACAAGACAAAAAAGAGTATTTGAATAATTTGATAAAGCAATATTATGAATGAAATTAAATTAGCAATTGTTATTCCATACTATAAATTAACGTATTTTGAAGAAACATTACGAAGTTTATCAAATCAAACTGATAATAGATTTAATTTATACATAGGGAATGATAATAGTCCAGAAGACCCTTCGACTTTGATAGAATCATATAGACAAAAAATTAATTTAACCTATTTGAAATTTGAAGAAAATTATGGAGGCCAAGGTAAATTAGTTGAACAATGGGAAAGGTGTATTGCATTAACAAATGAAGAAGAATATATTCAAATTTTAGGTGATGATGATTTAGTCAGTGATAATTTTGTAGAAACTTTTTATGAGATTATTTATAAAAAAGGTAATTTCGACTTGTTAAGATTTAAGATGTTAAAGATATCTGAACAAAGTAAAATACTGAAAGAATTTAATCAAATAGAAAATCTTAATTCTAAACAACATTTATTAAATGACTTAAATCAAATTTATTGGATTTCAATATCTGAAAATGTATTTTCTCGAGAAGTTTTTGAAAAAAGAGGAATTAGGAAATATCCCTTAGCTTGGAGAAGTGATGCAATGTTAGTTTTTGAATTTGGGATGGATAGTTTAGAAATATCAAATCAGGCATTTGTTGGAATAAGAAGAAGTGAAGTACAGTTAACAACAAATGTTAGTGCTAAAGTTGTTAAGTATAAAAAAACTGCCATGAGTATATTTTATAATGATTTACTTAATGAATATGAATTAAGATTTAATAAGTATGAAAAAATAAAATTTGTTAAGAAATTAATTTATTATACCGAAAAAATAAACTCAAATCAAAAAAAAATAATTCGAAATAATTTAAGTTTATTTACTTATTTAAAATATTATTTACTAAAAAAATGAAAGAACGGTTACTAAAAATTTTAAGAACTAAATTAGAATTTCTTTATGTTTTCTTACTCAAAGTTAGATCATTTTATAGACTTAGTTATCATAAAGTAATCCCGTACAAATATTTTTCTAATAAGTATAAAAATCACTTTTTAAATAATCACTTAGATGATAAATATCCAGTAAAAAGTAATCAAAAAATAGATAGGGTTATTTATTGTTTTTGGACAGGAGAAAATAAAATAACAAATAATAGAATAGAGTGTTTAAATATTTTAAAAAAGGATACTGGAATAGAAGTTAAATTAATTACAACAAAAAATTTGAATAGTTATATTCTGCCTGATTTTCCTTTACATCCAGCTTATCAGTATCTTTCATTAGTCCATAAATCAGATTATTTAAGGTGTTATTTTATGTATCATTATGGGGGAGGATATAGTGATATAAAGAGAAATAATAATAATTGGATAGAAATTTTTGAAAATTTAGAATCTAACTCAGAAAAAGTTATTGCTGGCTATCCTGAGTTTAATCCAAGTAAAATGGGAGGGAAAGGAGATAATATTGAGTTAAATAAAGATATTTTTAAATATTATAGATTATGTATAGGGAATTGTGGTTTTATATGTAAACCTTATTCACTTTTTGTTGCAGAATGGTATCAAGAATTGCATTATAGATTAGATAAATATTATGATGAACTTAAAAAAAATCCAGGCATAGACAGAGGTTTTAATAAAGGTTATCCTATCGAATGGTTTAGCATTTTATCAAGAATAATGGTTCCACTATCTTTAAAGTATCATAAACAAATCATTTATGACAAAAGGTTGATGCCAGATTTTAATAATTATTTATAATTTTGTACGTATAAAAAATTGATTTTTTAGAAAATACTTTTTTATTTATAAAATCATTCAATTTTATACGATCTCCACCTGTTATTTTAATTACAGATGGTAGATTTGAAAATCCTCTTAATAATAAATTTGAACAATATTCAACTCTATTTTTTGAACAATAATTAAAATAGAGACCATCATCTTCAGCATTTATTAAATAATACGAAAATTGATTATGTTGTAAAATTTTTTGAGCTGATAAATGCATAGTAAATGTTCTATCAAAAGGAGGGTTTATATTTTGTCTTATGTCTTCAAAATCATGATGTTTTTGATAATAATCTCTAGGGCTCTCACTTTTAAGTGCTTCAAGAAATTCATTTAACCATATTTTAATGAATTTAGAATTTTTTGGAGCAGCCATAAACCAATTTTCAATCATAGGTAAACTATCATTATCTCTCATCATATGAGGATTATAATAACCTACAAATTCAGTTTTATGATTTTGTTGCAGTGCAATGACCCAATCTAATGATTTTGTTAGAATAGTTGTGATATCTATCCAAATTCCTCCATACTTATTTAATAGTAACAATCGAATTAAATCAGCTTTATGTTGTACACTTGGAAACTTAATATCTTTAGGAAAATCATTTAAATATTCTTGGAGATTATAATCATTTACTATTATATATTTAAAATTAGGATTAATTCTACGATTAGAATTTATAAAATTTACTATATCTGATGGTAATTCTGAGGTGTTCCAATAAGACCATATAAATTTGTCAATACCCTGATCCACTTCTCCTTCTTTAATCTTTATACGTACGTAGTTTTTATATATAAATTGTTTGTTATCACCAATATATTTTAATTTTAATAAATTTATTTTATAATAAAGTTTCCATTTAACAGAATTTAATTTATCAATACATTTACCCTTCATAACGTTTCTTAAAGATTTTAAACCCAATATTAGTAGGAAGATTTAGTAATAAATTTTCCTTTTTTTGTTCTTTTGTAAAATCAGAACTACAATAATCAGAAAAAGTAAGAGATGGTGCTTTTTTCATGCGATTATAATTTATTTTGAAATAAGCTTCGTCTTTTAAGACTTTCCATTGCATTTGAATAATCAATTTCTTAAAGTTGATCATCCAACCTCGTATTAATCTTTTTCTATCTGTATCAGTTGTTTTTTGATAAGATTTTACAATCCATTCTAAAATAGTTTGATGATTTTCAGAGTTTCGTTTAGTTCGATTAAAAATGACAGAATTAGCGTGC
The DNA here is from genome assembly GCF_053482575.1 of Empedobacter sp. ULE_I140. Classification (NCBI taxonomy): domain Bacteria; kingdom Pseudomonadati; phylum Bacteroidota; class Flavobacteriia; order Flavobacteriales; family Weeksellaceae; genus Empedobacter; species Empedobacter sp. ULE_I140. The sequence goes on from NZ_JBQMTX010000001.1 coordinate 779,392, forward strand.
AAATAATAATTATACGTTATATCATCAATAATAGATAAACTGTCTATCTTTTCCATGCAATGAAACATCCATAATTCGTCTTGCGCATATAAACCAGGAACAAAATAAATATTATGATGTTTGATAAATACCAAATCAATTAACTTATTCCAAGAAGAAACAGGAAAAGAACCTTTACAATAAGCTTCAAAAATACTTGAATTTGAATCGTAAATTTTTAATTGAGATTTTGTTGGAAAACCAAAATCTTTCGTCGTATTATCGAATGTATTCATCCAACGATTTTGAGCAATAACCATTTGGGTGTTATTTATCAGTACATTTTCTACTAATTTTTCGATACAGTTAAATGTAATATCATCATCACTATCCAAAAAATAAATATATTTTCCAGTAGATTTTTCAATTCCAGTATTGCGAACAACAGATAAGCCTTGATTCGTTTCTAAATGATATAACTTTATGTTTAGAGCTGTATTATTAGCGCGAAATTCTTCAATAAGTTGTATGCTATTATCGGGTGTACAATCATTAACTAAAATAATTTCAAGATTTTGATACGTTTGATTTTTTACAGATTCTAAACATCTGATTATATAATCTTCGCATTTAAAAACAGGAATATTGATACTGACTAATGGAGTTTGCATGTGATAAGTTTAGTTGTGCAAATTTAGTAAAAAAACAATGTATTTTTTTTTACAATTTAGTATTCTTGTAATAAAGTAGTTAATACAACGAAAAGTTGTAAATTTACCAACTAAATCAAACTAAATTCTATGAATAATCAATATGATTATCTTATTATCGGTGCAGGTATTTTTGGAGCTGTATCAGCTTACGAGTTAACAAAAAAAGGATATAAATGTCTCGTTATTGAGAAAAGAAGTCACATTGCTGGAAATTGTTTTACAGAAAGTATAGAAGGGATAAATGTGCATAAATATGGTGCTCATATCTTTCATACAAACGATAAAAACATTTGGGATTATGTCAACCAATTTGCAGAGTTTAATCGTTATACAAATTCTCCAATTGCCAATTATAAAGGTGAAATTTATAATTTACCCTTTAATATGAATACTTTTCATCAATTATGGAAAGTTTCTACACCAAGCGAAGCAAAAGAAATAATCAATAAACAAGCAAAAGAGTTTGGAGTAGAAAAACCTTCTAATTTAGAAGAACAAGCGATTTCATTGGTTGGTATTGATATTTATAACAAGCTTATAAAAGAGTATACAGAAAAACAATGGGGCACAAAAGTAACTAATTTACCAGCTTTTATTATAAAACGTTTACCTGTTCGTTTTACGTATGATAACAATTATTTTAATGATAAATACCAAGGGATTCCAATAGGTGGATATACTCAAATTTTTGAAAAACTATTGGCAGGAATCGAGGTAAGACTTGATACGGATTATTTTAAAGATAAAGAATATTGGAATAATCTTGCTGAAAATATAATTTATACTGGACCAATTGATGCTTTTTTTGATTACAAATTTGGGCAATTAAATTACAGAAGTTTACGTTTTGAGAACGAAATTATTGAGCAAGAAAATTATCAAGGTGTGGCTGTTGTAAATTATACTTCGCATAATGAAAAATATACCAGAATAATTGAACATAAGCATTTCGAATATGGTACTCAATCCAAAACATATATCACAAAGGAATATTCTGATGATTGGAATTTGGATAAAGAACCATATTATCCAATTAATAATCAAGAAAATGATGAAATATTCTCAAAATATAAATCATTAAGTAAAGAAGTTTCTAATGTGATTTTTGGTGGACGATTAGCAGAATATAAATACTACGATATGCATCAAGTTTTTGGTTCTGCCTTGGTCAAAATGAAGAATATTCCTAATAAAAACTAAATTATGTCCGAAAATAAACCTGCGATTACCTTATTAATGTGTAATTACAATAATGCACATTATTTGAGAAAAGGAATAGAAAGTGTATTAGCTCAAACATTCGAAAATTTTGAGTTGTTAATTTTAGATGACTGTTCAACGGATGAATCTGTAGAAATTATTAAAGAATATGTTCCGAAAGATGAGCGCATATCATTCTATCAACAGAAACAAAATGGTGGTTATGGACAAGCTATTTATGATGCAATTAATCTTGCAAAAGCAGATTATGTAGGTATTATTGATCCTGATGATGCGTTGGTGCCAGAAGCATTAGAAGTAATGTTATCTCGTTTACAAGAAAAACCAATTTTAGCTGGTTTATATTCTCAACATTGGATTTGTGATAAAGATCTTAATCCTGTAGAAGTTTGTAAAACAAGTACTAAAATTCCAAATGGAATTACTTATTTAGAATATGGAAAGTCTGCAATGACTCATTTTTTTGTGTTTAATAGATTGAAGTTTATCGAAAATGGTAACATTGACAGAACGATGAGAAATGCTTTAGATCAAGATTGGTATTATAAAGTAGAGGAAGTAGGTGAAGTAGATTTCGTAGAGCAACCACTTTATTTTTATCGTATCTCTCCGACTGGAATTTCTCAAGGATTTAAAAAAAGTTATCTCACTTACCGCGATCATCATATCATAAAAGAGAGAGCGTTGGATCGTCGAAAAATTTATGGACAAAAAAGAAAGGAAATCTTAGGGAAATCTAGATCAGAAGTGATGTATAAAAAGTTTAATTATTTATTAAATGAAAAAAATCCTGCTTTTTTAATTCCATTGGCTGAATGTTTTTTTAGAAGTCCAGTTTCCACATTACAAGCGATTATTTATAAATTGAAAAATTAATGGATATAATTATAAAGTCATATAATCGTCCATACTATTTGCATCGCTGTTTACAATCAATTAAAGAGAATGTCCTAGGAAACTATAAAGTAATCATTGTTGATGATGGTACTCCTCAGAAGTATTTAGATAAAATATCCTCTTTATACGAAGTAGAAATTTTTAAAACAGAAAATTACGAGAAGAAATCGTTTAACATCGGAAATAATTTGATAAACGATGGCTTCAATATTCCTACTGAATCATGGAGAAAGGCTGTTGAAAATGCATCAGACTATTTTTTGATTACAGAAGATGATGTTTGGTTTACCAAAGAAATTAATTGCGATGAGTTAGTTAGTTATATGAAATTACATAATATTCATCTAACAAAACTTGGAATTTTAGGTATCTATTCAGATGATAATTATTCTGAAGTTTTATCTCTTTCTAATGAATTAGAAACAACTTACCCTTTAAAAACGTTTACTTCTAATCAATTTATTATGAATTTATTTATGTTCAATAAATTCAAATTTTTTACGATTCTTTATAAATTAGGTTTAGTAGATAATCATACAAGAAGGAAATATTGGATTTTGAACTCTATTCTAATGGGAGTTTACAAAAAAGATTATTGGTTGTACATGTGGAAAGACTCTATTAATCACTTGGATGAAAAAATTCAACTTAAAAATGCTGCAGTATGGTTTGGAAAAAATAAGAAAAATAGAAACCTGGTCACTCGAACAAAAGATGAAAAAATGAAGACCACTTTTAAGTCATCTGCATCTGGACAATACCATGATTATAATATTAATTTATCAATAGATAAAGTAAACTCAATTCTAAACGAAGCTTGGTTAAATAAAGAGTTTGACGCCATGCAAAATTATCCAAAAGATTTTTCTGATGATTATATCAAATCTTTTTTAGATAAAGAAAATCATCCTGATGCACAATATGATGAATGGTTTAAATGGGCTGAAAATTTTCGCCAACAATACAGAAATTTAGGAGCAGAAGTCGATAATTAAAAATATAATACCACAAAAAAACCTCAACTATGTTGAGGTTTTTTTCTATAAAGATTAATCTTATTCCTGAATTAAAAGTCGGAATCCTTCACCGTGAATATTCACGATTTCTACTGCTGGATCTTTCTTCAAATACTTACGTAATTTCGCAATATATACGTCCATAGAACGTGATGTAAAGTAATTATCATCGTGCCAAATACGTGTTAGAGCAATCTCACGAGGCATTAAATCATTTTTGTAAACAGCCAATAAACGTAATAATTCGTTTTCTTTTGGCGAAAGTTTTTGTGATTTACCATCGTAAATTAATTGTCTCAATTTTGCATTGAATGTAAACTTGCCAATTTTGAAATCTTCTTGTTCAAATTTTTCTTCTTCGCCAGAATTACGTTGTAAAACAGCTTTTATTTTGTACAATAAAACTTCTGAATCAAATGGTTTTAAGACATAATCGTCTGCTCCAATTTTGTAACCATTCAAAACATCCTCGCGCATGTTTTTCGCTGTTAAAAATATAATTGGTTGTTCACTTTTTAGTTCTTTGATCTCTTTTCCTAATGTAAAACCATCTTTTTTAGGCATCATTACATCAAGGATGCATAGATCATAATCACTTTCTTTAAATTTGGCAAGACCGTCCTCACCATCGATTGCGTGCGTTACGTCAAAATCGTTTATAACCAAATAATCCTTTAATACACTTCCGAAGCTTGGATCATCTTCTACTAAAAGTAATCGTTGTTTATCACTCATTGATCTATGATTTTAGAGGAATTTTAATGAAAAAAGTACTTCCTTTTCCTGCTGAACTTTCTGCCCAAACTTGTCCGCCGTGAAGCTGAACGATTTTTTTGACATAAGCCAATCCAAGTCCATGACCTTTTACATTGTGTATATTTCCCGTTTCTTCTCTATAAAATTGTTCAAATATTTTTTTCAGAACGTTTTGCGACATTCCCATTCCTTTATCAGAAATCTCAATTAAAAAATTGTTGTCTTTGTTGTATGTTTTTACTCTAATCTCCGGTGTGTTTGGAGAGTATTTTCGAGCATTATCCAATACATTAATAACGATATTCTCTAAATGGAAGGGATCTCCTTTTACAAATGATTGTTCTGCGTTGTATTCTTCAAATATTGTACCATTTCTTTCTTCTACAATAAATCTTATCGGCTCAACACTTTTTTGTACAATACCATTCAAATTTACTTCCTGAAAATTCATATCCATTTGATTGCGATCAAGCTTTGACATTCGTAAGACCATCTCAACGTGAGCATTCATACGTTTGTTTTCTTGTTTGATCAAATCTGCATAATATTTCACCTTTTCCGGATCAGTAAATATCTTTTCATTACGCAATGCATCAGACGCAATATTAATGGTTGCAATAGGCGTTTTGAATTCGTGCGTCATATTATTGATGAAATCTGTCTTGATTTCCGAACTTTTGCGTTGCAATTGCATATAATAAATTGACAAGGAGAAAACCGTAATAATAATCATGGTTAAGATAAATGTCAACGAAATAACTGGAACAGTTGGTGCAACAATGGCTAAATTTCGGTTAACAAAATTCGCTGCCAAATAATATTCGATATGATCCTTTCTATCCAAAAATAGTGGAACCATAAACTCGATTTTATTGCGATCAAAATCTTTTGACTTGACATTTGTTTCTGTCGAATCTTTTTTCAAAACTGCCAAAATTGGCATTGCTTGATGAATTCCTCTGTTGCGTAATTCGTTTTTCAATATCGAATCTAACATCGCATAATTCACACGTTTGTCGATTGGCGTAGAACCAGCATCCCAACGAGCAGCACTTTCCAGCGTAAATGTTCCGTCTTGTAAAGCGTGTTCAAAATTCAAATTCAGATTCGGAATTCCTCTTGCAGAAGAATCTTTGTCTATTTTGAAAACGCGTTCTTGCGAATAAATATTCGCTTTCGTTAAACTGTCATTGTATTTTCCAGATGATGGCAACATCGATTTTTCGACCACATAGCGCGTTACATATGCGTACGTAACACCAAGCGAATCTTTGATGACTTGATTGGTTACAACTTGCGGTTTATCTTTATTTGATTTTAAATCAGATTGTATATTATTGAATTTCTTATAATAACGCTCTAATTCGTTTTTATTTATTTTCTCAGTTGTATAATTCATCGCTTGGTACACATTGTTGTTAAAACTGTCTGTACCATTCTGAATTGTCAAGTTTAGCCAATAGAATTGAATAATTATCAGTCCTATAAGCGCAACACTCATGATAACGATTAAGATTTTATAAAATCCTTTTTTCATTTATTCTTTTATTGAATGATTAAAAATAGTTTAATCTTTTCTAATTTCTATCTTTTTGTTAAAATTTGGACGATTAAATCATTTTTTTGATTTTGATAAACGTTTGTTCCACTTCATTTTTCAAGTGAGCTAAATCGCCATTATTATCAATGATAAAATCTGATTTAGCGATTCGTTCTTCGTCCGAAATCTGATTGTTTATTCTCGCAAGAATTTCTTCTCGTGATAAACCATCTCTTTTTATAGTTCGTGCAATTCGCGTTTCTATATCGACCACTACACTTATCACAACATCGCAATCTTTGTAACTACCACTTTCTATTAAAATAGCAGCTTCTTTCATTACAATGTCCGATTTTTGTGCTTTTTTCCAATCCTCAAAATCTTGGAAAACTGCTGGATGAACAATTGAATTTAATAGCTTCAATTTTTCATTATTCTGAAAAACTTGTTTTGATAGATATGGTTTATTCAAACCATTTTCATTGTAAGCTTCTTCACCAAAAGCCGCAATAATTTTAACTTTTACTTCAGAGTTTTCATTCTGAATCGTTTTCGCTCTTGTATCAGAATTATATACCGGAATACCTAATTCTTCGAATAATTTTGCAGCTGTACTTTTGCCAGAGCCTATTCCGCCAGTAATTCCTGCTACAAAAGGTTGGTTGTTTTTCATGGTTTGAAGTTAAAAAAATGCCGAAGAATAATTCCTTCGGCAATCAGTTAAATATATGTTAACCTTAAACTTAGTTTTTTTCTTCAACTGCTTTTTCTGATTTCTCAGCTTTGTCAGTCGTTTTTGAATAACGTGCAGCAGTTAATTCACGAGAAATTGCAGCCTTTTCAAATTTAATTTTTCCAGCTCCAGTTTCGATGATAACAGCGTCGTCATAAATTTCGTTGATTTTTCCGTGAATTCCAGAAGTTGTTACAACTTGATCACCACGTTTGATATCCGTTTGAAATTGTTTTTCTTGTTTCGCTTTCTTTTGTTGAGGACGAATCATGAAAAAGTACATAATTACGAACATCCCTCCGAACATCAAAAGCATAGACATTCCTCCGCCTTGTGCACCAGCTTGTAAAAAGATTGTTTGAATCATTTTTATATTTTATCGATTTAATACTTATTGTCCAAATGCTTGTTGCGCATTTTGATCATTTGCAGTAGCTCCAACAACGTTTGCAGAAATGTCAAATTTCTCGTGACCATTTGTTGTGTTTGTTACTAAAGTTACTGTTTTTTGTTGTTTTCCGTTCATGTTTCCAGCTGTGTAAACAACTTTGATAGAATCTGTAGCTCCTACTGCAATTGGAGTAGAAGGGAATTCAGGAACGGTACAACCACAAGTTGCAGACGCATCGCGAATAACTAATGGAGATTTACCATCGTTTTTGAACTTGATATATGTTTCTACTTTATTGTTAGCTTTTACATCTCCAAAATCGTGATTCGCTTCTGCTAATGTTAAAACTGGAGCTGTAGCTGGATCTACAACATTTTCAGCTTGTTGAGCTGTTTCTTCTGCTGTAAAATTATCGCTAGCTTTTTTCTCTCCACAAGAGCTGATTGCGAATGATAATGCAAATGCACCTAAAATAAATAATTTACTTTTCATTTTTATAATTATTTGTCTTAGTCAAAATTAAGAAAAAATAGTGATTATAATAAACCTCTACCGTATTTTGGTAAATTATTATTGTCTTTTAACTCTTTTAATGTTTTATCTAAGATTCCATTAACAAAAACACGTGATTTTTCTGTCGAATAACTTTTCGCTAATTCTACATATTCGTTGATTGTAACTTTCGCAGGAATATTTGAGAAATATAAAAATTCTGTCAAAGCCATTTCCAAAATAATCAAATCGATTGTCGCAATACGATCTAATTCCCAGTTTTGAGCTTTTTCGTCAATGATTTTTCTTGTTTCTGCTTGGTGACGAATAGTTTTACGGAATAATTCTTCAGTAAATTTTTTGTCATCTAAATCTTTGTAAACTTTGAACAAAGAAATCAACGGAGAACTGTTTTGACGGAACGATTTTATCGTTGTGTGTACCATCGCATTTGCAATATGTACATCGTCTGCCCATGTAATCTGAATTCCTTCTAAGTAATCGTGCAAATCTTCATATTCAGCAATAAATTCTACGAAAAAGTTCAAGATAAATTCTTTGTCTTCCTCAAAAGAATGTTTGTCGCTGCTCATGTATGTTTTGTACAATTCGCTTTCTGTCAAATTTTTAAAGATATTGTTTGGATAAGAATCATAAATATCCCAAAGTAAAAATTTGTTGTCATTTGAATAACGAGTTAATTCAAGATTTTGTTCAATAATTTTGAATACTTTATTCTGAACAAATTTTAAATTTGGATTTAAATCTTCTTGGGTTGGAAAGTTTTTTGATTTTGCAAGTTCAATTTTATGCTCTGCAATGTCCTTTTGAACTTTAATCAAATTTAGGAGATAAATGTACAAATCGTAGATTTGATCGATACTTTTCATCATATTTTTCTCGACCGCTCTTTCTTCGCCTTCAGTTCCTAAACTATTGTAAGCATAGATATTCTGCATTACTTTTTCGCGTAGTTGTCTTCTTCCCAACATAATTTCAATGATATAACGTCTAATAAATTGATGCAAAGGTAAAAAAAAGAATGTAATTTTGTTTTGTGAAATCATTACAAAAGTTAAATAAATTTTTATGGAAGTATAAATGGAGAATATTTTTGGGCTTCATTTTTACGATTTGTGCCAATTGGGTGCAGGTTTATTCCGTTACATATATTAGAGAAGCGATTAATACAGTTGAAGAATTGTTACGAAATTTTAAGAAAGAAGGAACAGATAACCTCGATCTTTTGAAAGATGGTTTGATGTATGCCAGTTTGGCTTTTTTCTTTTTTAAAGTTTTGGGAGGAGTTCTGACGGTTGGTACACGACAAATGATTATTGTGGCATCGCGTTATATTGAGTTCGATTTGAAAAATGTGATTTACGATAAATATCAAAAATTATCGTTGTCCTTTTACAAAAAACACAAAACGGGCGATTTGATGAATCGTATTACAGAAGATGTCGGATTGGTGCGTATGTATCTTGGACCTGGAATTATGTATCCGATTGATTTGGTATCGCGAGTTGTGATTATTGCGTATTTTATGTTGCAAATTGATAAGCAATTAACGCTTTATACATTGGCTCCTTTGCCTATTTTATCATTGTTAATCTATAATGTTGCACGAAATATTAACAAGAAAAGTAAGCGAGTACAAGAACAACAATCTACGATTTCGTCATCTGTACAAGATACTTTTGCTGGAATTCGCGTGATAAAATCATTCAATTCAGAAGAATTTATAAAATCTAAATACGAAGTTGAAGCAGATGAATATCAGAAACGTGCGCTTAATTTAGCTCAAATTCAAGCTGCTTTTGGACCTTTGATGGTTGTTGTAGTTGGAGTGAGTAATTTGGTGATTTTGTATTTGGGAGGAGTAAAATATATAGAAGGAACAATGGATATTGGTTCTATTGCTCAATTTTTCCTTTACCTAAATATGTTAATTTGGCCATTTACTTCGTTGGGTTGGATTACGATGGTTGTACAGCGTGCAGAAGCGTCGATGTTTCGTATCAACGAATTTTTGAATGCCGAAACTGATGTAAAAGAAAAACAATTAGTGAATCACGAAGTAGAAGGTACAATTGAATTTAAGAATGTGACGTATATCTACGAAAACACAGGAATTAAAGCGTTGGATAATGTTTCGTTCAAAATTAATAAAGGTGAAACTTTAGCGATTCTTGGAAAAACAGGTTCAGGAAAATCGACAATTGCTTTGTTGGTTGCGCGTTCGCTGGAACCGACTTCTGGTGAAATTTTGATTGATGATAAAAATATTCATGATATTAATGTAGAATCTATTCGAGAAGAAATTGGTTATGTACCGCAAGAAGCTTTCCTTTTCTCGGATTCGTTAACCAATAATATTTTGTTTGGTTCTGATGATACTGATGAACAAACTGCTGAAGTTTTTGCGAAGAAAGCGGTTGTTCATGATAATATTGATCTATTTAAAGAACGTTATGAAACAGTTGTTGGAGAACGTGGAGTGACACTTTCTGGTGGTCAAAAACAACGTGTTTCTATAGCTCGTGCTTTGGTGAATGATCCGAAAATATTAATATTTGATGATAGTTTGTCAGCTGTAGATACCGAAACAGAGGAACAAATCTTAAATAATTTATCTTCTGAAATTAATGGTAAAACGACCATCATTATTACGCATCGTGTATCTTCTGCTAAGCGCGCTGATCAGATTTTGGTTTTAGAAGATGGTCATGTTTTAGAAAATGGTTCGAACAGTGAATTATTAAATAAGCATGGTTATTATTACGAATTGTACAATAAACAACTGCTAGATTAAGTTTATTAATAGAGATTTAATAAAATAATAGAAAATATTTGCTTAAAATGTTGTTGTTTTCTTAATTTTTTTTAGATTTGTTAGGAAACATTTAACAATTAAACTCTATTTAGACTTATGAATGATTTTGAAAACCAAGAAAAGGTGGATGCAGAAGGAGTCTTTTCAAAGGTATTAAGGGCTGGGAGAAGAACTTATTTCTTCGATGTTCGCGAAACAAGAGCAGGTGATTATTACTTGACGATTACAGAAAGTAAAAAAAATACGCAGGACGATGGAAATGTGTATTACAAAAAACATAAAATTTACTTGTACAAAGAAGATTTTGAAAGTTTCAAGGAAATGTTAGACGAAACGACGGATTTTGTTTTTGCACAAAAAGGACAAGAGGTAATTTCGGAAAGACATCAGAAAGATTTTGATCCAAAAAATAAAGTTGTGAGTAAAGAAGAAACGCAAGTTGAATCTTTTACCAATATCGATTTTGACGATATATAGACTTTACTAAATATGCGTAAAAAGAAACCTCCGCTCAATAACTTGAGCGGAGGTTTTTATTTTATAGAATTAAAAACATTTAGAGATTCCTCCTAATGTCGGAATGACATTGTTTCGAAATTAATCAGATAAACAAAAAGCTAGTTTTAGTTGTCATATTGAGTGATTTTTCGATTTGATAGAATAAGTAAGTTGTATCAAAGCAGCTTGAAAGAGAATTTATTTTAAATTCGGTGCTGTAACGAGTGCCTTTTCTATAATTTCAAAGATAAAGACTTAAAAATCAAACTTTATTTTGTCTACGTAAAGTTAGCAACTCCAAAGAGTATCTGCTATTAATTATTGATGAAAGTAAGTGAACCCACGCGTTGTATATGTAATTTACATTTAGTGAGTGTTCGTTATCAACCTCACCTTATGGGTGTACAATCACCCTCAAAAATTATAATTTATGCTATAATAAGTTCAATTCCTGCTTTCTCTGCTTTGTATTTTATTTTGGTCATCAGTTCATAATAACTCCAATTTCTTAGTACAAATTCTTCTTCTTTGGCTAGTTCTATCTTTTCTTCTTGATCCAATAATATAAGTGTTCCTGCTTTATTACTGATGCAAAAATCGATTAACCTTCTACTGTAAACATGTAATCGATTATGTACGTAATTACGTTCTAATTCACTTATTTTTTCTAACGCTTTTAGTTTTCTCGTTCTTCCTTTGCCCGATTTAGCATAGGTTACTCCTACTTGTATTCGTTTACGAGACGCTTGTATTGCCAATCTTCTATACAAAAATTCTTCTTTGGTTCCGATGGAAAGTCTAGATTTACCTACTTTTACAACCAATGGATATTCTAATGATAAGGAAGCTTCTGCTATCCTTTCGGGTTGTAATTGATGGTTTTCTTTTTCAATTTCAACAACAGCTAACCAAAATATTTTACCTTTTTCTATTTTTATTTGCGACGTACAAAGTTTAACTTCACCATTTACTACTTGTTCCAATAGTTTTTTGTTACCTGTAAAATCTCTTCCTAAATAGGTTTTGAATGGAAGTTGAAACAATCGAAAACAAAAACTTTTTTTCTCAGGATGATAAGATAATTTGCTAATACCTTCCAATCCAAAAGGAAATGCCATATCCCGTTTGAAGTTTTTTAAAGAAGCTTCTCCTCTCCAATATTCTTGGTAATCTTTGTTAAACGTACTGTGTAGTCTACTGTTTAAACAAGATAATATATTCATCGGAATTTCTCCTTTAAAACGATCTGATATCACACGATAAGTGGTATTTATTCGCGAACGCTGTAAGATTCCTGCTTCATCTTTCTTTTCATCAACCAACTTGTGTATAACCCCTTCTGAAAGATACAAAAACTCTTTCACCATCCCTTGTATATACAAATGAGAAACGATCAAATTAGCGGCTCTATAACACCTGTTTCTCCATTTATAAAGTATTTCCAAAACCTCTTGACGTTCTTCTTGGGTAGCTAAATCAACAATTAACTGTATTTTTCGAGTGAGTATTAAAGTAGATTTCTCCATCATCAATAGTTTAGGGATTGAACTTTATTTTGTTGGGTAAATTTATAGGCGACTATAAATTCATTGTGTACTTCTTTTTGAGACAGTTCTAATTCTTCAGCGATATTTGCAAAAGATTGTTTACGCTCGCATCGAAGTTTTAAAATCAACGATTGTGTTTCGCTTATTTGATTTTGTTTCTCTACAGTAGAGACTGTTTTGGTTTTAATAATTAACTTATCTTGGTGATTTAAAATCTTCTTAAGATCATCAATAGCATGTTTAATTTCATTACTGGTTTCTTTGATTCCTCTTCCCATTGCTTTAGCAATCGCTTTATATTTAAATCCATGTTTTAAACAGAGTTCAATCAAATGTTTTCTTTCAGCATTTAATAAGGGTAATACTTTTATAATTTGATCAAAATAGTGCTGTTGAGTTTCTTGTTCGTTCAGGTTTTCTAATACATTAGCGGAATCATATCCAGCCAAATAACTTTGATAATTCTCATAACTTTCTAGTGAGCTCACAGTTCTAAAAAACTTATTCTTCGGTTTAGCATAATGCGAATAGCAACTGTATTTCATTACAAGCCTCAAAAAGAAAAAAATATGATTTGGAGATTCAATCTTCTCTCGATATTCCCAAAGTTTCAGAAACACATCTTGTAACAAACATTCTACTACAAACTCATCCTCAATTATTTGTTTACCAAACCAAAAGATTCGTTTATTGTACCTGACATAAATACGTTCGAAAGCAGTAGAATTACCTTTTTTTAATAATTCAAATTCTTTTTCTAGCATAATAAAAGTGGTTTTATTTGTGTTTTATGTGATGCGTATGACGTTTTACGTTATTTTTTTAGTTTTACGTGATACGTATTAAGTTCTACATTTTTATTCTTATTATATTCAAATTCACTTATAACAAAGAATTTTAGAGTCGACATACGATTTGTAGACGAGCTTCAATTCATTGAAACAAGCGTAAAAAAGATTAGTGAGCGATAGCGAATCATTTAATCTTTTTAGTGCGTGAAATGGTAATTGAACGTCGAAAATCGCAGTCTTGATTTTTTTTGTTTCGTTTTTTTTATCAAGAAAAAAAATGAAAGTAAAATTCTTTTTATCATATGATACTCATCAAAGCTTATCATTTAGCTGTCATTCTGGGCTTGTCTCAGAATCGCATCCAATATGTAATTTCGAGGTATCGAGAAATCTTTTGTCACTTTTTTTCGTCAAAAAAACTAACGAAAAAAGACTTGGCCGTAATGCTCTCATTTCACTAAAGATTTTACAAACCCTACGGGCTAAAACCTTTTTAACGTTACATTTAACCATTTTCTTAACGTGAGAGTTTTAATGTCGGTTTTTTTCATCCTTTTTTCAATATTCAAATCCTTTTTTAATAACGGATTTTAGAGTCGACATACGATTTGTAGACGAGTTTCAATCCATTGAAACAAGCGTAAAAAAGATTAGTAAGCGTATGCGAATCATTTAATCTTTTTAGTGCGTGAGATGGTAATTGAACGTCGAAAATCGCGGTCTTGATTTTTTTTGTTTCGTTTTTTTTTATCAAGAAAAAAAAATGAAAGTAAAATTCTTTTTATCATATGATACTCATCAAAGCTTATCATTTAGCTGTCATTCTGAGCTTGTCTCAGAATCGCATTTAATTTGCTATTCTTAAGCTAGCAGATTCCTCATCCGTTCTCACTACTTCGGAATGACAATTACTAACTGTCATTTCGAGGTATCGAGAAATCTTTTGTCACTTTTTTGCGTCAAAAAAACTAACGAAAAAAGACTTGGCTGTAAACCTATCTACTAAAAATGTTCTCATTCCACTAAACATTTTACAAACCCTACGGGCTAAAACCTTTTTAACGTTACATTTAACCATTTTCTTAACGTGAGAGTTTTAATGTCGGTTTTTTTCATCCTTTTTTCAATATTCAAATCCTTTTTTAATAACGGATTTTAGAGTCGACATACGATTTGTAGACGAGTTTCAATCCATTGAAACAAGCGTAAAAAAGATTAGTAAGCGTATGCGAATCATTTAATCTTTTTAGTGCGTGAGATGGTAATTGAACGTCGAAAATCGCGGTCTTGATTTTTTTTGTTTCGTTTTTTTTATCAAGAAAAAAAAATGAAAGTAAAATTCTTTTTATCATATGATACTCATCAAAGCTTATCATTTAGCTGTCATTCTGAGCTTGTCTCAGAATCGCATTCAATATGTCATTTCGAGGTATCGAGAAATCTTTCTATCACTTTTTTATTCATAGCTTATCTATTTTAATTATCGGTATTCATGTGCCCTTCGAGCAAGAGAGCAAAAAAGTAATCAAAAAACTCTTGTCTTTGATTTTCGACGGTCAAAATTAGTTTCAGTCATTCAATATTTTAAATCATTTGCTACGCAAACAGTAAAATATTTTAACCATGACTTTCAGCTTTTTGACACTCGTCTCCAAATCATATGACATTTTCTACATCCTTTTCAATATTCAAATTCGCTGTCATTCTGAACTCGTTTCAGAATCCCATCCTTAGTCTCAACCTCAAATACATAATACAATGTACTTTTTACATCGTACAACTCTAAAATCTAAATACTAACATCTAAATACTAATAATAAGGTAGGCCCCAATAAATTTGGAAAATGATATGAAAGGCATTACTTTTAATGTGCGAAAAAAAGAGTATAACCTAGCTGTCAAAGTCTCCTTACCGAGGCTCTGATAGAGAGCGTGTAAAGAAAGGATAGCCCTTTGCTTTACGTTCCCCGTGTTTTAAAAATGCTATAAATACGGAGGTTTGTTCTTTAAAAGAATGGAAAAAACAAACAGACTTTGTCTGGTGGTTTTTTACGGATGAATGGAAATTGTTTCGTTCTCATTTTGTGTTGGGTTTTATGGAACGATGTTTCTCGTGTATGAAGAAATACTTGCAAAAAAAGCAAGGCGGCTTCACACTTTAGACTCAAGGGCGACCAAACCCATCTTAAAAACTCGAAAGTTTAAAAGTTACCTCTAAAGCATACGTGAAAACCGCCCATGCCATATACGAAAGTACAAAACTTTTTAGACATGGAGCGATTCCACGATAGTCTCGAGGTAAAATTGGTCGTTTTGAGCCGAGAACCCATCGTAAGTAATTTGTCTTTATAGACTAATTATCAATTCGCTATAACAAATATAATACTTTTTTAATTAAATGCAAATTATTTTCTAATTAAAAACCTATAGACATTAATGAATAGTAGTGGTTCTAAATATAGAGAGCAAATAGGAGCTAAGTTAAGATCTCATCGTTTGAAACTTTTTTTATCAATTGATGATATTATTCTTATGACTGAGATTTCGAAAAGTTCAGTTTTAAAAGTTGAAAAAGGAATTGCAAAAGATATTGATTTATATATTGAATATGCAAAAGCCGTTCAGTACCCATTAGAAACATTATTAGACTTTAGAATTCCTCTTAAACCTCTAAATGAATTACCTAAAGATAGAATAGAATCTTTAAAATTGACATCAAAAATTAGGGAGCATATAGTAAATACTAATTTTCTTAATAAAGGTAAAACCGTAGCTGAAATAAAAGAGGAGTTACTTCGGTTGAAATTAGTGCCAAAGGATATAACTTCTGTTGCTATCGCTGGTGTTATGAGGAATTTAAAAAATGATGAGTTAGTCAGTTCAGAAGAAACAACTGGTAGAAAGGCTATTTATATTTCAAATCTTAATCAATACAAATATTGAAACTAAATGTATGATACAATAATGAGTATAGAAATCTAAATTACTAAGCTGATTGACAGAGGTATTATTTTTGACTTTGAGTAAGATAAAATCAAAGAAATTCTTTAGATATTGGTTACTATAAATTAGAGCTTGTTAGTATACATAAAAATACAAAATTTTATCAATAAAAAACCTCTCAAAGAATCCTTTGAGAGGTTTTATATATTGTAAATAAGTTAAATCTTAACCTACTAATTCTTCTACTTTATCAGCAGCGTCTTTTAATGTGATAGCAGAGTGAACAGCGAAACCTGATTCATCAATCATTTTCTTAGCGATTTCTGCATTTGTTCCTTGTAAACGAACAATAATTGGCACATTAATTTCGTCACCCATATTGTTGTAAGCATCTAAGATACCTTGAGCAACTCGGTCACAACGTACAATACCACCAAAAATGTTGATTAAGATAGCTTTTACGTTTTTATCTTTTAAGATAATACGGAAACCTTTTTCTACACGCTCAGCATCAGCAGTACCACCAACGTCTAAGAAGTTTGCAGGGTTACCACCAGATAATTTGATGATATCCATAGTTGCCATTGCTAAACCAGCTCCGTTAACCATACATCCAACGTTTCCGTCTAATTTTACGAAGTTTAATCCAGCTTCTCCAGCTTCAACTTCTGTTGGATCTTCTTCTCTTGTATCACGTAAAGCAGCGATATCTGCATGACGGAATAATGAGTTATCATCGATAGATACTTTAGCATCTACAGCGATAATTTGATCGTCAGATGTTTTAAGAACTGGGTTAATTTCGAACATAGAAGCGTCAATCGCAACGTATGCATTATATAAAGCAGTGATAAATTTAACACCATCTTTGAAAGCGTTTCCTGATAAACCTAAGTTGAAAGCAACTTTACGCGCTTGGAAACCTTGGATTCCTACAGCTGGATCAATTTCTTCTGTAAAGATTTTGTCTGGCGTGTGCTCAGCAACTTCCTCGATATCCATTCCACCTTCAGTAGAATACATAATCATGTTTTTACCAGTTGCACGATCTAATAATACAGAAACATAGTATTCTTCAGTTTCAGATTCACCAGGATAATAAACATCCTCAGCAATTAAAACTTGATGAACTTTTTTACCTTCAGCCGAAGTCTGAGGTGTAACTAATTGCATTCCGATGATTTCGTTTGCTTTTTCCTTAACTTCGTCCAAGTTTTTAGCAAGCTTTACTCCACCACCTTTTCCACGACCACCTGCGTGTACTTGTGCTTTTACGACATGCCAACCTGTACCAGTTTGTTCTGTTAATTGTTTAGCAGCTTCTACAGCTTCTTCTGGTGTAGTAGCAACGATACCACGTTGTACTTTTACACCATATTTACTAAGAATTTCTTTTCCTTGATATTCGTGAAGATTCATTTTTTTTGATTTTTCAATTACAAAAATAAAAATATTGTTGATGTATTCTAAATTTTGCCATATTAATTTTATCAGCTTATGCTAAAAAAGTGGTTAATATTGTTTATTTAGAGGTTACAAGATACGAATATTAATGATTTAAAAAGTCAAAACAATTGTTATATAATTTTTAAATCGTAACAAGTACACTAAAAACTAGTTTAATTTGGATGTCTTTATTTTGAATTCAAAAAAAACTTATCACTTATAATTTAAGACTTAGTACTTAATTTATATCTTTACCTCATGATAAAAGCAGAAAATATTGTTAAGAAATTTGGTGAATTAGAAGTGCTAAAAAATGTTTCTTTATCGATTGCAGAAAAAGAAATCGTTTCTATTGTTGGTGTTTCTGGAGCAGGAAAAACAACTTTGCTTCAAATTTTAGGAACATTAGAAAAAAGTTCTGAGCCAAAGAAATATAATACTTCTATTCAGATTGCGGGACAAGATATCACGAAATTAAACGATCGCGATTTATCTAAATTCCGTAATGAGAACATTGGATTCATTTTTCAGTTTCATCAATTGTTGCCAGAATTTAATGCAATAGAAAATATTTGTATTCCAGCTTTTATCAAAAAAACAAAAAAAGCTGATGCTGAAAAACGTGCAAAAGAGTTGATGTCCTATTTAGGACTTTCGCAACGATTAACACATAAACCGAATCAACTTTCTGGAGGAGAACAGCAACGTGTAGCAGTAGCTCGTGCGTTGATTAATCAACCTAAAGTCGTTTTTGCTGATGAACCTTCTGGTAATTTAGATTCGAAAAATGCAGAAGAATTACACGAATTATTTTTCAATCTTCGAAACGAATTTGGTCAAACTTTTGTCATTGTGACACATAACGAAGAATTAGCAAATATGACCGATCGAAAATTGGTGATGGCTGATGGTTTATTTGTTGATAGTATGTAAAATCTTTTCGATTAAAATGATTTAATAAAATAGGATACATTTGTAACTTCTAAGAATTATTGTTTTTAATGTTTAAGAATTTACTGTTTTTTGTTCTATTACTTACTACTCCTTTTTTATCTGCCCAAAATATCGATCCACAAAAATTGAATGATGAAATTTCAGTTTTAAATGATCAATTCAAATATGAAACTTCTTTATTAAGGTTAGAAGAAGTTATTACGGATAAGAAATCTACACATTATGACATCTTTAATGCTTATATACAAAGATCTTTAACCTATAAAAGGTTATATAATTATCCTGAAGTTGCGCGCAATTTAGAATTAGCAAAAGAACATTTGGATGAAGTGAACGATAATAAGCTGAAAGAAATAGGTGAAGTACGCTTGTTGGTAGAGCAATTATTTGTTGCTTTTGATAATCAGAAATGGGAAGATGTAGATAAAGTATTAAAGGAAATTTCTACAAAAGACTTGTCTTTATTAAATTCTGAAACTCAATTATTCTATTATAATGTAATTGCAACATTACAAATGCGAGAGAAAGATTTTGTTAATGCAGAAAAAACATTAAACCATGCGATAGAACTTGGCAAAATAGATAATCCGAAACATGTTGCAGCCGTTTATATAAAACTAATTGATTTAGCTGAATTTAAAAAAGATACTCAAATGGCTGAAAAAGCATTTGATAACGCTATTTTTTATTCAAAAAAATATAAAATGTTGATTTATGAAAAGTTTGTTTATTACATTATGAGTCACTTTTATGCAGAGATAAAAGATTTTGAAAAAGCATATTATTATCAGAAAATAGCTGTAGAACTTACTTATAAATATAGTACCAATACTTATAATGGTAAATTAACTATTCTTGATAAAAAATTACTTGACAAGCGAAAAAATATTGAAATTGATTACGAGAAAAAAATTCGCTATTTACTTATAACTTGCTTGATTGCTGTTTTTGCATTTCTTATAGTTGTAATAAAATTATATAATTCGAACAAAGAGAAAAATCGATTTATACAAAGAGAGAATAACAGAATGCGAATTGAGTTAGAGAATTTCATGAAAGAATCTAACGAAAAAGGAGAGCATTTACTTCATATAGAAGATTATAATTTAACAGAAAGACAATTAGAGATTATTGAACTTGTAAAACAAGGAAAAACAAATAAAGAGATTGGGGAAGAACTTTTTATTTCTGAAAATACCGTAAAATATCACTTAAAAATTATTTATAAAGCTTTAGGAATAGATAATCGCTTAGGATTGAAATTCTAATTCTCTATAACATATTATACTTCTTAGTATATTTGCTAAATGACAGAAATAAAGGATTTTTTAGACGAAAAAGTTCTTCAATATAATACATTAGACTTTATCGATTCTGATCCAGTACAGATTCCGCATAGATTTTCTGCGAAAGAAGATATCGAAATTGCTGGGTTTTTAGCAGCAACAATTGCGTGGGGAAATCGTAAAATGATTATCAATAATGCGAATAAAATGATGCAGTTAATGGGAAATTCACCTTACGATTTTGTGATGAATTTCTCTGAAAATGATTTTGAGAATTTGGATGGTTTTGTTCATAGAACATTCAATAGTGAAGATTTAAAATATTTCATGCAATCGCTTCGTAATATTTATCAAAATCATGGAGGATTGGAACAAGTTTTTGCAAAACATCAAACTTCAGATTCGATGCAAGCATCAATTTCGAATTTCAAACAAACTTTTTTCGAGATAGAGCATCCAACTCGAACAACTAAACATATTTCAGATCCGTTGAATAATTCGGCTGCAAAGCGTATCAATATGTACTTGCGTTGGATGATTCGTGATGACAAACAAGGTGTTGATTTAGGGATTTGGAAATCCATTCCAACTTCTATTCTTTCGTGTCCTTTGGATGTACATTCGGGAAATGTTGCACGAAAATTAAATATTCTGACTCGAAAACAAAATGATGCAAAAGCATTGAAAGAACTTGATACAAAATTGCGAGAAATGGATGCAAATGATCCTGTTAAATATGATTTTGCTTTATTTGGTTTGGGTGTTTTCGAAGGGTTTTAACTGAACTGAAAATAATTTTATTTAGAAAAATTAGAATTAAATTCGCTAAAAATAAGTTTGTATGAAAGAATTGAATGAAATAAAATATATCGAACGTTTACCTGTTGTTTCGACTGAAAAAACGCCTCTTTTTGTGCTGATACATGGTTATGGAAGCAATGAAGAAGATTTGTTTTCATTTGCACAAGATTTGCCGCAGAATGCGCATATTGTAAGTGTGCGTGCGTTGCATGATATTGTGTATGGCGGATATGCGTGGTATGATATCAATTTTGTGAACAATGAAAAATGGATGGATGAAACGCAAGCAATAGAATCTCGTAATAAATTGGTTGAATTTATTGATGCAATTGTTCATCAAGAGAATTTAGATGCAGCAAATGTAACATTGATGGGCTTTAGCCAAGGTGCAATTTTGAGTTATGCGATTTCGATAAATAATCCTGAAAAGATTAAAAACGTGGCTATTTTAAGTGGTTATCCAGAAGCTAAAATTATTGGAGATTTTGATCAATCGAAAGATTTTTCGAATTTAAATTTCTTTGTTTCGCACGGAACAGAAGATGTTGTATTGCCAATTGAATTAGGACGAATGGGTGACGAGTTTTTAAAATCCTTGAATATTAATTTTGAATACCACGAATACAGAAGTGGACACGGAATTGTTCCTCAAAATTACTATGATTTGATGGATTGGATCAAAAGATTTTAACATAAAGCTGAATTAAATTCAGCTTCTCATCATTATAAGATATTTAAATAAATTTAACTTCTATGGCGTCGCCGTGATATTCCTTGAACGAGGCGTCATAGAATTCGATATTGGTATAACGATATAACAATTCGGTAATTTCTTTTTTCAGAATTCCTTTTCCATAACCGTGAATTAAAATCAATCGAATTTGACTTTCAAACATTGCACGTTCAACCTCATTTCGAGCAACATCTAATTGCGTTTGTATAATTTGCGCATTATCCAAATCACGCCAATTATCAACCAGATTTTCGATATGCAAATCAATTTCTCGCGTTAAATACGGATGACGATGAGATTTGCGAAAAGTCTTAAACTTTGGTTTCGAAAACTCTTTGATTTCCTCATCTCGATATTCTTCATAGTCAATCTCAATATCTTTGATGATTTCGTCTTGGTGATACTCATATTCAAAACCAAACTCATCATTAAAGTAAACAAAATCACCTTTCAATTTGGTAATTGTTCCCGAAATATTATCATCTATCACTTTAACTTTTGTTCCAATTTTGAACATTTTCTACTTTTTCTGCAAAATTAAGAATTATTTTATGAGTTTTTAGATTGTTGTATTATTCAATTCAAACTCAATGTTGTATTTTTGTTTATTAAACTAACCAAATGTCAAATCAACCTAAAAAAATAAAAGTACTTTTTAGACTTCGTTCATTAGAAATGGGTGGAGTTCCAAGAGTAGTTTTAGATTTGTTGAGAAACTTACCAAAAGATAAATTCGATTTTACTTTGATGCTTAACTTGTATCAAGGCGAATTGATTAAAGAAATTCCGACTGATATAAAATTAATTGTTGTAGAAAAAGGAAAAGAGCAGATGAATTCTAATTCTTTTGTGCAGAAATTACAATTAGTTTGGCGACGATTGAAGTTAGAAGTTTATGATAAATTTCCGTCAATTTTATACAAAATAAAAGTTCCAGAAAAATATGATATCGAAGTTTCCCCTGGTTATGCGGAATTTGATATGGTGTTAAATTCTCCTGATAAAAAATCAAGAAAAATAGGCTGGTTTCATACTGATGTTGGCTATGATAAAGATCAACAGCGAGTTTTGAGTAGAATTGAAAAGATGAAACGTTTTGATTTTATGATTTTTGGCTCGAAACAAACACGTCAAGTAATTGATGATTTGTATCAAGTTACCTATCCAAAATCGACTGTTATTTATAATGTGATAAAAGTGGATGAGGTTTTGAAAAAAGCCGAGCTTTTTGAGTATTCTTATGAAACAGATTTACCGGTTTTTTCGTCTATGGGACGACTGCATCATCGCAAAGGATATCATACATTGATGAAGGTGCATAAACGATTATTAGACGATGGTTATAATCATAAAATAGCGGTAATTGGTGGAGGAAACGAAATGGAAAATTTGATCAATCAACGTAAAGAACTAAATGTTGAAGATTCTTTTTTATTGTTAGATTCTCAAACCAACCCTTATCCTTATATCAAGGCATCTGATTATTTTATTTTGCCAACACAATCCGAGTCATATCCATTGGTTATAGGTGAAGTAATGTGCATGCGAAAACCAATTATTTCGACAAATGTAGGTGGAATCGCAGAAATGATTGATGATGGAGTAGATGGAATTTTAATTCAATATAATGAAGATGAAATGTACGAATCGATGAAATCTTTTATGACGAATCATGATTTGGTTCAAAAAATTATTGAAGGAACTGCAAATGCGTACAATAAATTTGATGAAAAAGAGATTTATCGTCAAGTTTCTGAAGTTTTCGAACAACAATATCAAATCAAACTTGAGAATGAACGAGGTTAAAATTACCATTGTCACGCCTTCATATAATCGTGCGCATACGTTAACGCGTGTGTATGATTCATTAAAAAATCAAACATTCAAAGATTTTAAATGGATTATTATGGACGATGGTTCTACTGATGATACCAAAGAAATTGTTGAAAATTTTCAATCAGAAGGTTTAATTGATATTGAATATTTCTGGAACGAAAATCAACATAAATTCATTACTGTTTTTGAAGGAATTAAAAAAGTGACTTCTAAATACTTTATGATTGTAGATTCGGACGATTCTTATCCAGAGAATGCTTTACAAACATTATTTGATGAGGTAGAGAATATCAAAAGTCAAGACGAATATATTTCTGTAATGGGATTGTCGCAATATACAGATGGAAAAATAGTTGGTAATCAATATCCAAATAATGGATTTGATGGTTCTATTTTCGATATGCGTTACAAGTATAAAGTGCGTGGAGATAAGTTTGGAATTTTTATAACAAAGACTTATCAACAATTGTTGAAAAACTTTAATTATTCACCTTACAAAAGCAAAGGTTACATTCCACAATCGGTATTTTTTAATACATATGATGCGAATGGAGTAAAAACACGATTTGTTAATAAAGTTGTTCGTAACTATCATTTGGATGAAGCGGATGAAATTTCTGTTTCCAATACACGTTGGACAGGAAAAAACACATTTGGCTTGATGGAAGGTTATCGTTCTTTTCTTAATTCTTACGGGACTAAACTTTTCAAATATCCAAAAGCTTTAATCCGTAATTTGGTTGGTTATCAAATTTATTCGATAATTAATCATAAAAGTTTATCAGAAATTAATAAAGATTTGAAGTATTTCAAATTGTTATCAATCTTGCTTTATCCGTTGAGCTTAATTTATATAAAGGTGAAGTAATGGAAAGAGGTAGAATAAAAGTATTTGATAGCCTACGAGTACTTGCCATCCTAATGGTTTTTATACATCATTATTATAGTTCAAAAGTATATCCCGAATTAGGAGAATTATTTCTTTACGGAGCATTTGGAGTTCCTTTGTTTTTTATGATTTCTGGTTTTGTAATTTCCTTAACATTAGAACGCACGGATAATTTTAAAACCTATCTAAAGAATAGATTTATAAGATTATCTCCAGCCATGATAATCTGTTCCACGTTAACGTTTGTCTTTTTTGCATTTTTTTATACAGGAGAAGGTTATGAACATTCGAAAAATATTTGGAACTATTTAATAGCAAATACTTTTATTGATCCTCATGTATTTGATTTATATTCTGGGGAAATTAAATATTATTATTTGGATAATGCTTATTGGAGTCTTTGGGTTGAGGTATGTTTTTATATTATAATAGGAACATTGTATTTTATGAATAAAAGAAAATACTTATTACACTTTATAATAATTTGTATCATAATGATGCCATTACAAATGATTTTTTATTCTCATTCAGCACGTCCATATTTATTAAATTATTTTTCAGAATCTCAACTCGATTATTATAGACTTGTCGCAAGATGTTTAGCTCTTTTTAGTGAATGTATTTGGTTTATTATAGGAATGTTTTTACTTAGACTTTATCAAACAAAAGATAAAAAATTTTTATACATAATTATATTTTTATTAGGACTATCTGTTTTAAAAGAATTAAATTCTGGCATTCTTGTATTTTCTGTTTCTGTTTTTATTTTTATATTACTTTTTGTGTATAAACCAGAAAAATTAAAATTTTTAGAACAACCCTTTTTATTAAAAATTGGTGCAGCTTCTTATTGTATGTATCTAATTCATTATCACTTAGGAGTAGTTTTTGTGAAATACTTAAATGAAAATTTCAAATTAGGATATTTCTCTCCTGTTATTGTAATTATATTTGTTATCGTTTTTGGATTAGTTTGTTATAAGTTTTTTGAAAAAAAATTAATAAAACTTTACAAAAGAATATTAAAATAAAATGCTAAACTATTTAAAACTTATACGAGTTAACCAATGGGTAAAAAATCTATTTGTTTTTTTACCAATATTTTTTTCGGGAAATTTATTGAATATCGATTTGTTTATTGAGTCGTTTTATGGCTTTTTAATCTTTTCGTTTGTGGCAAGTAGTATTTATATTATCAATGATTATGTCGATATAGAAAAAGATAAAAAACATCCCGAAAAGAAAAATAGACCATTGGCAAGTGGTAAAATATCGAAGCAAAATGCTTTAATTCTATTTGTTATTTTAGTCATTGTAACATCAATTCTGATTTATTTTTTTGGAAATAAATATGTCGCAATTCTTGTTGGAATTTACTTTTTTATGAATTTGGCTTATTCATTCAAGTTAAAACAAATTGCAATTCTTGATGTGATGATTATAGCATTTGGATTCTTACTAAGAGTTTTTGTTGGTGGTTATATGACTAGTTTAATTGTAACGGATTGGACAACTTTGTTAGTATTTGATTTGGCACTAATTTTAGCTTTAGGAAAACGTAGAGGGGAATTAATTAATGCCGATTTACAAGGAATTACAAGGAAATCTCTAGATGGTTATAATCTCAATTTTCTTAATTCAGCTTTATCCATAACTTGTACTGTCGCTGTAATTTGTTACATGATGTTTATTCTTTCTCCAGAAACTCAATCCAAATTTCACCATTATATTATTTATACCTTTGTCTTTGTTTTTGCAGCTGTTTTGCGCTATTTGCAACAGACATTTGTATTTGCTAAAACCGAATCTCCAACTAAATTGATTTTTAAAGATCATTTTCTACAAATTTTAATTGTAACGTGGGGAATCTGTTATGTTTTATTGATTTATTTTAACAATGGAAAATAAAAAATTAATCCCAGTTGCCAATTGGGGACTATATCCATCTATAAAAGCCAATGTTGTTTCTCCAACTACAGTTTTAGAATTTCAGGAAGCAATTCTTTCAAATGAAGAAGTTATTGCGAGAGGAAATGGTCGTTGTTATGGAGATGCATCATTACAAAATACAATTATTTCAACTTCGAAATGGAATAAATTTATCGATTTTGATCGCGAACATGGCATTATAGAAGTTGAATCTGGTGTTTTATTATCAGATATTTTAGAAGTTTCAATTCCGGCAGGATATTTCATTTCAGTCACTCCTGGAACCAAATTTATTACAGTTGGCGGAGCAATTGCATCAGATGTTCATGGAAAAAATCATCACATCGATGGTTGTTTTTCTGATCATTTAATTCATTTCGATTTAATGATCGAAAATGGGGATATTTTACATTGTTCAAGAAATGAAAACACAGATTTATTTTGGGCAACAATAGGAGGAATGGGATTGACAGGAATTGTTATTTCTGCTAAATTTATGTTGAAAAAAATTGAGTCAGCATATATTCGAAATGAAGCAATTCAGGCAAAGAATTTAGATGAAATTTTCGAACTATTCGAATCTTCTGAATCTTGGACATATAATGTTGCGTGGTTAGATTGTTTACAAAAAGGAACTTCTTTAGGAAAGTCGATTATGTTGCGAGGCGAACATGCGACTTTAGATGAGTTACCTCAAAAATTTAAAAAGAATCCTTTAAAAATTAAGAAGAAATTAAACTTAAATATTCCATTTTTCTTTCCAAATTTTGCGTTGAATCCTTTATCAATTAAGATTTTCAATTGGTTATATTTTAATAAACAAGGTAAAAAGCATTTGAAAAATTATGTGGATTACGAAACATTTTTTTATCCGTTAGATGCTGTTCATAATTGGAATCGTATTTATGGGAAAAATGGATTTATTCAATATCAATTTGTGATTCCAAAGGAGACGGGAAAAGAAGGAATGCGAAAGATTTTGGAAACAATTGCTGCTAGTGGAAATGGTTCTTTTTTAGTCGTATTGAAATTGTTTGGTGATAATAATCCAAAAGCTTATAATTCGTTTCCAATGAAAGGATACACACTGGCTTTAGACTTTAAAGTAAACAATAAATTAGAGAAATTAATTGCAAGTTTAGATAAAATTGTGATGGATTATGGAGGACATATTTACCGAACAAAAGACGCGATGTCCAATCCAGCCTTGACAGATTATTTACAACATATCGATTCTCCAAAATTCGAGTCGATGCAAAACGAACGTATCAATAGATTTAAGCAAAAATGATAGTAATAGGATCAAATTCTGATGTAGCAATAGCTTTTGTAGAAAAGGTTTTGAAAGAAGGTAAACGTTTTCCGATGGTTTATTTATTTACATCAAACATCGAAAAAACAAAGAAGTTAGCACTACATTTTTATGCAAAATATGAGCAAAAATGCGAGATTGTTCATTTCGATTTAACAAAAGAAAACGATTATTCTTTAATTTCTCATATCGATTCTGAATTATTGTTTTGTGCAGCTGGATATTTAGGAAAAAATTCGGAAGAAGGTTTATATGATGATTGGAACACGAAACAAATAGTAGAAGTTAATTACTCAAAATTAATTGTCTTAATTAATCATTTTGCGCAGAAATTCGAAGCAAAAGGTTCGGGAACTATCATTGGATTGTCGTCTGTAGCTGGTGAACGTGGTCGTCAAAGCAATTTTATTTATGGATCTGCAAAAGCTGGTTTCACAGCTTATTTAGCTGGTTTGAGAAATTATTTATTCCATAAAAAAGTTCATGTAATGACAGTTATTCCAGGATTTATGGATACGCAAATGACAGCTGATATTGAAACACCAAAACCATTAACTGCTCAACCAGATCAAGCGGCTAATATTATTTATAAAGCTTATGTCAAAAAGAAAAATATTGTTTATGTAACATTTTTGTGGTGGGGAATTATGATGATAATTCGTAATGTTCCTGAATTTATTTTCAAAAAAATGAAAATGTAATGAATCGCAATTTATACCTTTTTGATTTTGATGGAACGTTAACTTGTAAAGATACCTTATTCGATTTTTTGAAATTCTCTTTTCCTAAAGTTTACTTTATTAATTATCTGATATTTATTCCATTATTTATCGTTTCGAAATTAAAGATAATTGATGCTGGTTTTGTAAAAGAAATGTTTATTTCTAAATTTTTGAAAGGAAAATCTTATGTTGAAATTAATCAATTAGCTCAAAATTATTTCGAAAAAAATCATCAAGAATTAATTTATTCTAAAGCTGATGAATATATTAAATCATTAAGTAATTATAATGACAAATTTATCGTTTCGGCTTCAGTCGATTTTTGGATTCAACCTTTTGCTGATTATTATGAAATGGGACTAATTTGTACCAAAGCAAAATATGATGAACAAGGCTTTTTTACAGGGAAATTTGCTTCACCAAATTGTAATTATCAGGAAAAAAAGAATAGAATCGAGAAAGAAATTGATTTGTCTTTATATGACCAAATCATAGCTTTTGGTGACACAAAAGGTGATGAAGCAATGTTTTCGATCGCTACAAAATCTAATTTTAGATGTTTTAATTAATAAAACTATATTTGCACGACCAAACTATAACTATGAAAGATTCTTTGAATAAAAGTAAAATTCTGATTGCTTCAATTTTGATTTTACTTCTAAAATCTATCTTTTTCTTTACTCACCATATACAAGAAGATGCTTTAATTTCGTGGCGTGTTGCTCGAAATATTATCGAGTATGGTGTCTACGGCTATAACGGAGCCGAAAAAATATCAGCATCTACAACACATTTATATGTTTTTGTTGGAGTCATTTTTCAATCTATTTTTGGCGAAGGAAATTTCATTTATCCGCTTCTTATTTTTAATACAATTTTACTGACAATTGGTATATATTGGCTTGGAAAACTATTTTTCAATTCAACAAATAAGATTATTTTATTCATTTTATTTGTTAGTTTTTTACCACCTGCTATAAAAATGTCAATTTTAGGAATGGAATTCGGAATGCTTTTCTTTTTCTATATGGCATTAATCAAATATGGTTTTGTAGAAAGAAAAAATTGGGCATTTATATTGATGCCGATCCTAATTCTTTGGACTAGAATTGACACCTGTATTTTCTTAGGATTGTTATTTATTTATGATGTAATTCAACAACGTAAATGGAATAACGCATTGATGATTGGTGGTATTTTAGCCGTTTTGTCTACAGTAGCTTTCAACTGGTTTTACTTCGGAGAAATTGTGAATAACACGATCACTTCTAAAAAGAATAATTACGTAAATCCTACATTATTAGAACGCTGGACTGAATTCAAATTCTTTGGGCCGAATTATTTTGGAATGATAAAATTTCCAACATCTATCTTTAACTTTTCAACGATTTTATTATTTATAATTTCGTTGGTTTGTTTGGTTGTATTAAACAAAAAATGGAATGTTGATAAACGAAAAGTAGTTTCGTTTTTATTCTTGTTTGGAGTTGTAAAAACCATCATTTTTGGTGCGGCTAACTCATGGTTCGATTGGTATTATTGGATTCCTCAAATCTGTTTGTTTTTGCCTATTATATTAATCGTTTTAGATTCGGAAAAGTACAAATCATTATCAATTGCTTATTTTATCGTCTTTTTTATTCCATTTACAGCTTATCAAGCTGTTCATTCTATTGCAACAGGACATGGAGAATGGAATCATGCACGTAAAATAGGTTTGTATTTAGATTCAATTGAGCCTAATAAAGACAATTATATATTCCTAGAACCAGCAGGTTATATTCCTTATTTTTCTAAGTTAAAAGTAATTGATTACGTTGGTTTAGTTGATAAAAGATTAACCGAAGAAAATATCGTGAAAAATGGAAAAGAAGTAGGTTTTTCTAATCTTATCAATAAAGCAAAACCGAAATATATTTTAGAAGATTTCAAGCCAATGTTCAAAGGAGAATTGGCCGATAAATCCATTTATAATGATTACGAATTGATCAAAGAATTTAAGGTTGCAGATGTAGCAAAATCTGACAATCCTATTTTAGACAAAATATACAAATTCAAGCCTTCTGGTAGAGATTTCTATTTATATAAACGAAAATCGACTGCGAAATAATGTCAGCTAAAAAGAAAATATTAATACGTATTGGCTCACTTCGTCATGGAGGTGCTGAAAAAGTATTGGTCACTTTTCTCAAAAATCTTCCAGCAGAAAAATACGAAATAGATTTATTGTTAAACCTTTATTCAGGTAAATATCTCAAAGATGTTCCGTCTTGGATTAATATCTATTATTTGAATAAAGGTGAAATGATTACGACAAATCGTCCGCAGGATATTCCGCAAAAAGCTTTTCGAGTGATTTATCAGAAGATTTTGTCAAAGTTTCCGAAGTTGCTTTATAAATTTATTTTACCAAACAAAAAATACGATATAGAGTTTGCGGCAATTCATGGAATAGCAGATGATATTTTGAATTCTCCGATTAAATCTTCTAAAAAGATAGTTTGGATTCACAATGATTTGTCGAATATTCCTGAATATACAACAGAACGATTGAAAAATTTTTTCAAATTTGATCAAATTCTAGTGATTTCAGAAAAGATTAATCAATTATTTTTAGGTTTAGCAAATTCAGATGAACAAAAACAAAAAGTGGTTCGTATTTATAATCCTATTGATGTCAATGAAATTATAAAGTCAGCTTTAGAACCTTGTGAGATTCAGAAAAAAAATGATCAACCGACATTTGTTTCAATCGGAACAGTTTTTCCACAAAAAGGATTTGATCGTCTATTGAGAGCGCATCGCAGATTGCTAGACGAAGGTTTTCAACATCAAGTTTGGATTGTTGGTGACGGTTACGATTTTCCGAATATCAAAAAATTGGTTGAAGAATTAAGAGTTGAAGAAACTGCACATTTGATTGGTTTCAAAGAAAATCCTTATCCCTATTTTGTTCAGGCAGATTATTATATTTTATCCTCTCGTTACGAAGGTTACCCAACAGTTTTGTTTGAAGCGATGGTTTTAGCAAAACCAATTATAGCAACAGATGTTTCGGGAGTTAGAGAAATGTTGAATGATGGCGAATTAGGGTATATTATCCATAATGAAGAGGAAGCAATTTATGATGGAATGAAATATTTTATTCAAAATCCTGAAATTGCCCATAAATATCAACAAATCATTGAAGGAAAAACATTACCTTTTGAGTTGGGGAATGCAGTAAATTCAATTGAAAAATATTTAAACTAAATTATGAAAACAATTATTCAGAAAGATTTTTATCGAAACTTTGGATATTGGACAAATTCTCCTTTATTGAAAGGTTTTATGAGTCCAGGTTTTCGTTTTATTTATTGTTTAAGAAAAGCTCAACAATATTCTGCTAAACATCCTTTAGGTTTAGTTTATCGTTTGTTGTTGCGTCGTTATTCGATTAAATATGGTTATCAAATTTCTGCAAGAACAGAAATTGGATCAGGGTTAAATTTAGGGCATTGGGGAACCGTTGTCGTTAATCCAAAATGTAAAATAGGGAAAAATTGTAATATTGCGCATGGTGTTACGTTAGGTCAGACAAATAGAGGGAAATCGAAAGGGTTTCCAATTTTGAAAGACGATGTTTGGGTTGGTACAAATGCCGTAATTGTTGGTGGAATTACAATTGGAAATAACGTGTTGATTGCGCCAAACAGTTATGTAACGCAAGATGTGCCAGACAATTCGATTGTGACAGGAAATCCAATGCAAATTATTTCGAACGAAAAAGCTACGGAAGGTTATATTAATAATAGAATTGAATAAATTTTTTTTTGAAAACAATACTTTTCATATTACCAGACCTTAATCAAGGTGGTGCGGAGCGAGTAATTACAACGCTTTGCAATGAATTGGATCGAACGAAATTCTGTCCAAAATTGGTGTTGTTTAAAAAAGAAGGTTATTATTTAAATCATTTGAAAGATGATGTTGAAATTATTGAATTAAACGTTTCTCGAATTCGTTATTCGATTTTCAAAATTATTCCGTTGATTAAAAAGTTAAAACCAGAAATTGTTTTTACAGGTTGGGGGGAAATTTCAGCTTTTTTATCACTAATCATTTCTTTGTTTCCTAGAACGAAGTTTATTACAAGAGAAACAAATGTAGTTTCTGAACATGTAAAACGTAAAGAAATTTTATTCTTTTATCGATTTTATAATAATTTTCATCAAATTATTGCGCAAAGTGACGATATGAAAAATGATTTGATTGAGAATTTTAGAATTTCGGAATATAAAATTATAAAAATTAATAATCCAGTTGATTTTGATTTAATTAATCGATTAAAAATAGAAAGTATTACTATCGATTTTGACACGAGCTATAAAAATATTGTGGCAATAGGAAATCTTTCACCACGAAAAGGTTTTGATCTTTTATTAAATGTGATGAATGAATTGAAAGGAGAAAATATACATTTAACGATTCTTGGAGATGGAGCTTTTAAAGATAAACTAGCTCAACAAAAAGATGAATTGAGTTTGAATAATGTAACGTTTAAAGGAAAAGTTTCAAATCCATTTGTTTACCTAAAAAATGCAGATTTGTTTGTACTTTCTTCTCGTTACGAAGGTTTTCCGAATGTTTTGCTGGAAGCTGGAGCTTGTGGAACTTATAGTTTGGCAAATAATTGTCCAGGAGGAATCAATGAAATTGTGCAAGAAGGTATTAATGCTGAAGTTTTTCCAATTTCAGATTCAAAAGGTTTTGCAGAAAAAATTAAAGAAGTTTTGCAAGAGAATCATTCAGAAGAACAAATTATTGAAAGTATTCATTCTCGATTTAGTAAAGAAAAAATAATTCAACAATACGAATCAATTTTTGATAAAATATAATGTCAATTCAGCCTAAAATATCCGTCATTGTACCAGTTTATAACACCGGAAAATATCTTTCGAAATGTTTAAATTCGATATTGAATCAAACGTTGAAAGAAATTGAAGTGATTGTTGTAAATGATGGTTCTAAGGATGATTCTCAAGAAATTATTGATGAATTTGTTTCTAAGGATTCGCGCTTAGTTTCTATTCAGAAAGAAAATGGAGGATTAAGTGATGCGAGAAATGCTGGTATTGATAAAGCGAAAGGAGAATTCATTGCTTTTGTTGATTCTGATGATTACATTGATTTAGCGATGTTGGAGAAAATGTATGAATTGGCGGAAAGAGATGAATCTGAAATTGTTTTGTGTGATTTGGTAAAAGTTAATGAAAATGGTAAAGAATTTCGTGATTTACCGCAATCGCCTCAATTGCCAGAAAAAATAATTTTAGTAGAAGATTTTACCATTTTTGGTGAAATGAGTTGCTTTGCATGTAATAAAATCTTTAAAAAAGCGTTGTTCGAGAATCATCGATTTAGAAGAGGAATTCATTTTGAGGATATAGAATTGATTCCGAAATTAGTTTTAGATTCGAGTATTATTTCTAAAATAAATGAACCTTTTTATAAGTATTTTGAACGACAAAACTCTATAAGCAAAACACATACAGAAAAAGGTTTGGATATGTTTGTAGCTGTAAATGAGGTGACAAATTATTTTTATCAGAGTAAATACAATACATTTGCAACTGAGCTAAAGCGTTTTCAAATCATACAAGGTTATTATTCGTATTTAGCTTATTTGGCTTATGTGAAAGATAAAAATTTGAAGCGTAAAATGTTAAATGTTTTGAATGACTTTTTAAAGGCGAATAACTTAACAAAAAAGGAACTTAAAAACTATATACGTTTCGATAGAAATTATTTAAATTCATTACCATTGAAAAAAAGAATTTTTTACCATTTAGCCATGATTTATCCTCAACTATTACTTAAATTTTAATCGGTAGTGAGTTTTATTTATTTATTCATATTTGCATTTCTACTTGTTGCATCTTTTTTAGAATTCTCTAATAAAAAGATTAGTACACAATTATATGTATTAATTGTTGTGATAATGTGTTTAACTGCTGGATTAGGGTATGCTTTGAGTCCTGATTGGGTGGCTTATTTTAATACATTTAACTTATTAGCAAGTACTAGTTGGTCAGAATTTGATCGATTTGCTGAAATGGCGAGTATGGAAAAAGGTTATTTAGGATTAAACAAAATTCTAGTTGATTACGGTTTTGATTTTGGAATGCTTACGTTAACTGTTGCAACTACATCCTTGATTTTAAAATCTTCGACATTTTATAAGTATGGAGGATTTCCTTTTTTAGTGCTATTTATATACGCAATGCCAAACTTCATGTTCGAAGAGCACGTTCATATTAGACAAGGATTGGCAAATGCAATTGCACTATATTCCATTCGATATGTAATTGATCGTAATTTAATCAAGTTTTTAATTTGTATTACAATAGGATTTCAATTTCATGAGTCGATTATTGTATTCATTTTAGCATATTGGATTGCTCCAATGAAGTTTGATGAAAAATTTATAGGTTGGTTAGTTGTTTTTTCTATCATAGGCTTCTATACAGGATTAAATTCTATTATTGAGGTTATTATGCAATATATGCCAATTGGGCAAGATAAGTTTGAGGATTATCAAAGTCAATTATATGACCAAGGAGATGGTGTAGCAGTAGGTGATTTCGTTAAGATTATTTCAATTCTTTCAATTATTATTTATAACAAATATGCTGTAGAAGATAAATTATATTGTTATTTCCGTAATCTTTTTGTTTTTGGAGTTTTATTATACTTTTTTTTAGGAAAAGGAATTTTTGGTGTTAGATTACCTGGATTTTATTTAGTTTTCTTAGGGCTTACAGTTGGTAGATTAGTATATGTATTTAATGGGGATAAATTTAAGAGAAATTTTATTTATGTAAGTTTTGTATCTTATACTGTGTTATTGATTTTTTGGTTTCAAGTTAAACAAGCACATAAATCGAATTTTGGTAATTATAGAACAATTTTTAATAAAGAAGCTGTTTATGGGCTATGGAAATGGAAATAGTATCAATTATAACACCATGCTATAATTCAGAAAAATATATAGCTGACACTTACAATTCTATCAAATCCCAAACTTATACAAATTGGGAATGGATTATTGTAGATGATTGTTCAACAGATAAATCAGTTGAGATAATTCAATCTTTTAATGATGAACGAATAAAATTAGTTATTCAATCTAAAAATCAAGGAGCTGCCTATGCTAGAAATTTAGCATTGAATAAAGCACAAGGTAGATTTATAACATTTCTAGATAGTGACGATTTATGGTTGCCTAATTTTTTAGAAACTACAATTAATTATTTAATAGAGAATAATGAAGAGTTAGTTTATTCAAGTTATAAGCGTGTTGATGAAAATTTAAAGCCATTGTTAGCAGATTTTATTGCTGTAGATAAAGTAGATCGAAATCGAATTTTATACAATTGTCCTATTCCGATGTTAACATCTGTATATGATTCAAAACGAATTGGAAAAATACCAGTTCCAGATGTAGAACTTCG
Source organism: Empedobacter sp. ULE_I140 (assembly GCF_053482575.1). Lineage (NCBI taxonomy): Bacteria > Pseudomonadati > Bacteroidota > Flavobacteriia > Flavobacteriales > Weeksellaceae > Empedobacter > Empedobacter sp. ULE_I140. The sequence goes on from NZ_JBQMTX010000001.1 coordinate 815,146, forward strand.
AGAAGATCATGCAATGTGGATAGATTTGTTAGGTAAAATAAAATATGCAAGAGCTATCAATGAATCTTTAGCTATTTATAGAATTCGAAACAACTCAGTTTCTCGAAATAAATTACGAATTGCAAAAAAACAATATAATGTTTATAGATATTATTTAAAAATGAATTTTTTTAAATCGTCTTATTACACTTTTTTTTGGGCTATTAATGGATTAAAAAAATATGGAAAATTTTAAATTATTAGAATATTTATATACGCTAAACATTTCTCCTTTATATATTAACATAATGGGAGCCTATTTTTTTGCATTAATCATTACATTGATCTCAATTCCGAAAATTATACGAATATCATATAAAAAACAATTGATGGATGTGCCTGGAGAGAGAAGTTCTCATGAAAATAAAGTACCAACTTTAGGAGGTGTCGCTTTGTTTTTTGGAATTGTTGTGTCTACTTCAATATTTGCAACCGAATTAGGTGTTAACTATTCTTTCTTTTTATCCGCAATTACAATATTATTTTTTATTGGATTAATGGATGATTTATTAGTCGTAGCTCCAGATAAAAAATTATATGGTCAGATAATAAGTACCATTTTAATTATTTTTGGTTCTGGTATAATGATTAAGTCATTTTCAGGATTATTTGGTATCTACGAGATTCCTTATTTTGTTGGAGTTATATTAACCATTTTTGTATTTATAGTACTAATAAATGCATTCAATTTAATTGACGGAATTGATGGTTTAGCTTCAGGAATTGGTATAGTAATTAGTTTGTGTTTTGTTTATATATTCTACAGAATATTTGATTACGGAATAGGAATATTAGCTGTTAGTACATTAGCTGTTTTACTAGGTTTTGGAAGATATAATTTGTCCAAAAAGTTTAAAATATTTATGGGAGACACAGGTTCTATGGTGATAGGATTTATCTTAACTTTTATGGCAATTCGCTTTTTATACATTAGTGAAACCTCTAGTTTAGGTTTAAAAACAGGACCTGTTTTATTACTTTTTATTTTTGTTATTCCAATCGTAGACACTTTATCGGTTTTTACAATCCGAATTCTTAGAAAAAGAAGTCCATTTTCGGCAGACAAAAACCATCTCCATCACCAATTCTTAAAATTAGGGTTTACTCATATTCAAACTTCAATAATATTAGTACTTATTAACATTTTTTTTATATTCATTGGGTATTATTTTAGAAATATTGAAATTAATAAACTATTTTTGATTTTTATTGTTTTATCAATTAGTTTTGTTGTCTCTCTACGATATGCTGTAGTATTAAAAAAGAATAAAAAAATATCATTATAAAAATGCTTAACTTAAAATCAACTTTAACCAAAACTTTCATTTTGTTGATAATCATGAATTTGTTTTCATGTATATCTTTAAAAGATGTTCAACTAATTCAACCAGATCCTAATTTAAAATTAGATGCAAATGGTAAGATTTCTTTTGAAAAACCTGAATATCATATTCAAAAAAATGATCAAATTTTAATTAATATTTCTTCTGCTGCAGGAGCTTCTATGGGAATTCTTAGTGATTTTATTACTTCAGGTAATAATACTCAAGGAGGAAATGGTGTGTATGTAAGACAAGACGGAGCAATTGAGTTACCTCGTATTGGAAAAATAAAATTAGAAGGTCTTACTATTGAACAAGCTCGTAAGAAAATCCAAGAAGAATTCTATAAAATCTACGATGAAAAAGGAACTTTCATAGATGTTAATTTAGCAGGAATAGAATATACTATCGTAGGTGAAGCAGGTCAAGGTGTATTTAGAGCACCTAAAAAAAATGTGACGTTGTTAGATGCTTTTGCCCAATCTGGAACGAATAATATCTATGCTGATTTGAAAAATGTTCGAATTATTAGAACAGATTTAGATGGAACAAAGCAGGTTTATGTCGATTTAACAAAAGAATCTATTATGAATTCTGAGTATTATTGGATTCAGAATAATGATATTATTGTTGTTAATCCTCGTAAAGAAAAAGTATGGGGTGTAGGACTAAATCCTCTTACTGTTGTTACTACTGTAATGGGAGCAATTGCAACAATTTTAGGAGTTTATTTATTCTTTGATAAAATATAATAATGGCAGATACAACAATTAATCAAAAAGTTAAGAAAAAACAATCTGACTTTATTGATGTAGAAAGGCTTATCCCAAGATTATTGAATGCTTGGCCATTATATATAATTTCGATGCTAATCGCGTTGGCGGTAGCATATTATCTTAATAATTGGAGGCTGAACAAAATTTATACAGCAAATACAACATTTAAAATTAAAGATAATAGTTCTGCCAATAATTCATTAGCCTCTAACTCTATTAATTTTATTTGGGGAGGAAATGCAAATAAAATTGATGGGTTATCGTATACATTAACTTCTCGTATTCATAATGAGAAAGTTGTAAAAAGAGCAGAATCTTATATTTTCTATACAGAAGAAGGACGTTTAAAAAAATCTAATATATATAAATTAGATGCTCCTTTTCATGTTCATATTGATACATTACATCAACAAGTTGCATATGTTGATGTAAAAGTAAAACCTAAAGATCATAACTCTTTTTATTTTGAAGTCGAGAACAAAAATGGTTCTTTATATCAATTTACTAAAGATAGTATTATAAAGTCTGACGAGTTGAATTTACCTAAAATTGGTTATTATAATCAATGGATGGTAGGTAAAAATTATAAAATCATGTTGACTCGTTCAAATGTACCATTTTCTGAGAGCTCAATATCATTTAAATTAGTCACAATCAAAGATGCAACAGGAAGAGCTGTACAGAATTTTAATGTCACAAATCCATCTAAAATTTCAAGTATAATAGCTGTTTCAAAAAATGCTGAAAGTTTGAATGAAGCAGTTGATATTTTAAACAATTCAATTCAAGTTTTAATAGAAAATGAATTAGCAGAAAGAAATTTATCAGCCTACCAAACACGTAAATATTTACAAGAACGAATTGCAGCAGTAAAGCTTAAGCTAGATAGCGCAACAAACAATTTGCAAGAGTTACAGAAGAAAACAGGAGTTTATAATTTCGATACAAAAAAAGGTGAGCTTTTAGGGAAGCTTACTGAATTAGATAAAGAACGCGTAACTGTAGAAGAGAAAATCAATGCATTACATCGTTTAATGCCTAAAAAATCGAGTAGTGTTGATAATTTAATCGCTCTTAATATTGCCGGTCTTGATGTGTCTTATTACATGACGAATGTAGATCAATTAGAAGGTCTTGAGAATCAGCGCGAGCAAATGTTAAAAGTTTATAAAGAGAACACTGATGAGATTAGAGAAATTGATCGTCGATTAGCTAAAACAAGAAATAATATTTCGAATGTAGTTAATGCACATTTACAAAAGTTGAATACAGATCTATCCATGATTAACGCGAAATTGGCGGAATCTGAATTCAAAGCGAAAGATTTACCTTATGAAGAAATTGAATTCGTGGAAGCAAATCGCGGATTTGAATTAAACAGTACATTATATTCAACTTTAATTAATCAATTAAATACAACTGATTTATCTTTAGCATCTATCGTATCTGATATCACGATTATTGATCCAGCTAAAAATCAAGGTCAAGGTTCTATTTATCCAAATCCGCAGCGTAATTATTTAATAGCTTTGGGAATTGGTTTATTGATTCCTTTGATTTATGTTGTGATTAAAGAATTATTAGACTTCAAAGTTCGTGTTTTAAAAGATATTACAAGTCGTACACATATTCCAATTATTGGTTTAGTTGGTCCTTTAGGAGATAATTCGCCTTTAGTTGTAATCAACAATCCAAAATCAGGAATTTCTGAATCGTTTAGATCAATTCGTTCTAATCTGAAATATTTATACAAGAATCCAGGACTTGAAGATCATAACAAAACGATTTTAGTGACATCATTTATTGGAGGTGAAGGTAAAACTTTCAATGCGATGAATATTGCGAGTTCACTTGGTTCTATGGATAAGAAAACGGTTCTGATTGGATTAGATTTACGTAAACCAAAAATCTTTGATGATTTTAACATTAATAATAAAACAGGAGTTACAGACTATGTTGCGGGTGATTTAGAGTTAAATCAAATTACACAACGTACAATTTTACCAAATTTAGATATTATTACAGCAGGTCCAATCCCTCCAAATCCTTCAGAATTGATTTTGAGTAATCGAATGGATCAATTATTTGCTGAGTTGAAAGAGAAATATGAATTCGTAATTATAGATTCACCGCCAATAGGATTAGTAACAGATTCGTACGATTTGATGCGTTACGCAGATTGTACATTGTATGTAACACGTTACAACTATTCTGAGAAAAACTTTATCAATGCAATTTCGAATAAATACGATGAAGGTGAAGTTTCGAATGTCGGAATTATATTCAACGATTTCCAAATTAAAACTGGCTACGGTTACGGATATGGTTACGGATATGGTTACAGCTACGGTTACGGATATGGCTATGGTTATGGATATTTTGCTGGAGATGAGAATTTTGATAATTCATCGTTTGGAAAAATAAAACGTTTAGCTTCTCGAATTAAAAGTAAATTCTTTTAATTGAAATGATCTTAAAGAACATATTTGATTATATACTTGCATTAATCCTACTAATTTTTTTAGTGGGATTAATTGTTTTGTTAATTATCATAAGTTCTATCGATACCAATCAATTTGGCGTTTTTACACAAAAAAGAGTTGGGAAGGATGGAAGGTATTTCAATATTTATAAAATCAGAACGATAAAAGGTATTTCAAAATCAACAATAACAACTGATCAACATCAAATTACCAAAATTGGAAAGATTCTTCGAGATTATAAATTGGATGAATTACTTCAATTGTTCAATATTCTAAAAGGAGAAATGAGTTTTGTTGGTCCTCGTCCTGATGTCGCTGGTTATGCGGATAAATTGATTGGAGAGGATAGATTGATGTTGAAAGTTAAACCTGGAATTACTGGTCCTGCTCAATTAAAATATCGTAAAGAAGAAGAAATTTTATCCAATGTAAATGATCCAATCAAATATAATGATGAAATTCTTTGGCCAGATAAAGTCAAGATTAATGTAGAATATGTAAAGAATTGGAGTTTACGACAAGATTTGATTTACATGTTTCAAACAATATTCAAAAAATAAAAAGAGAATCCTAAATTGGATTCTCTTCTATTTTTAAAAATATTTTCGTTTTTCTAAACTTGAATAACACCTAAATTAAATTGTTTTTCAATCGGAGCATGATTTGCAGCTTCAATTCCCATCGAAATCCATTTACGCGTATCCAAAGGATCAATAATTCCATCTGTCCACAAACGGGCCGCAGCATAATAAGGACTTGTTTCATCATTGTATTTTGCTGTAATTTCGTTCAAAAGTTCTTTTTTTTTCACTTCATCAACTTCTACACCTTGCGCTTTCAAAGTCGCTTCTTTTATTTGTAACAAAACTTTCGCAGCCTGTTCACCTCCCATAACTGCCAATTGAGCCGAAGGCCAAGCCGCAATTAATCTAGGATCATATGCTTTCCCGCACATAGCATAGTTTCCTGCACCATAAGAATTACCAACTATAATCGTGAATTTTGGAACAACAGAATTAGAAACTGCATTCACCATTTTTGCTCCATCTTTGATAATACCACCATGTTCAGATTTAGATCCAACCATAAATCCTGTTACATCTTGTAAGAAAACTAACGGAATTTTCTTTTGGTTACAATTCGCAATAAAACGAGTTGCTTTATCTGCAGAATCTGAATAAATCACGCCACCAAACTGCATTCCGTCTTTTTTAGACTTCACAATTTTACGTTGATTAGCCACAATTCCAACCGCCCAACCATCAATTCGCGCATACGTACAGATGATTGATTTTCCATAATCAGGTTTATATTCGTCCAATTCCGAGTTATCAACAAGTCTGTTAATAATCTCATACATATCGTATTGTTCCGCGCGAGATTCAGGTAAAATACCATAAATTTCATTCTCATCTAAAGCAGGTTTTGCTGCTTCAATTCGATTAAATCCAGCTTTTTCATAATCACCAATTTTACCAACGATAGACTTTATTCTATCCAAAGCATCTTTATCATCTTTTGCCTTATAATCAGTCACGCCAGAGATTTCGCAATGTGTTGTTGCTCCTCCTAAAGTTTCGTTGTCAATATCTTCTCCAATAGCTGCTTTTACCAAATAACTTCCAGCCAAGAAAATAGAACCTGTTTTGTCTACAATCATCGCTTCGTCACTCATAATTGGTAAATATGCTCCACCAGCAACGCAACTTCCCATCACAGCAGAAATTTGAGTAATTCCCATTGATGACATAATTGCATTATTGCGGAAAATTCGACCAAACATTTCTTTATCAGGAAAAATCTCATCTTGCATTGGTAAATAAACACCTGCGCTGTCCACCAAATAAATAATTGGTAATTTATTTTCCATAGCAATTTCTTGCGCACGCAAATTCTTTTTACCTGTAATTGGGAACCAAGCACCAGCTTTTACAGTTGCATCATTTGCAACAACAATACATTGTTTTCCAGAAATGTAACCAATTTTTACAACAACACCTCCCGAAGGACATCCGCCGTGTTCTTTGTACATTTCATCTCCTGTTAAAGCACCAATCTCTATGTTCGGTTTTTTTTCGTCCAAAAGATAATCAATACGTTCCCTTGCAGACATTTTTCCTTTGCTATGCAACGCATCAATTCTTTTTTGACCTCCGCCAAGGTAAACTTGTTTCAGTTTTTGGCGTAGTTTAGAAAGTAATAATTTGTTATGATCCTCTCTTTTATTAAAAGTTAAATCCATTGTGGTTTTCTGTTTGTTTACAGCCCTAAACTAATGAATTTTATCGAATTCTTAAAATGAAATTTAAACTTGAGAATCAGCGAATACAAAGTTCTTGCAATGCGTTTGGATTTGAGGAAAAAATGATAGAAAATCAGTTTCGAGATTAGTATAATTTTTTTCAAATTCTGGAATGATTTGATGCAAATTATTCTCAAATTTTGCTCGACTTCCGATTCCTTTTAATGTTTTTTGAACGCCTTCTAAGGTCGAATAATTTTCGAACCAATCATATTTCAACAAATAAAAAATGGTTTCTTGTAGTTTTTTTGGAAACGAATTGTATTCATCCTTAAATAATTGATAACAATCTGATTTGAATTTTTCGAAAGGAGTTTCAGAAAAATTATTCCAATATTTTATCAAAAAATAATCATAAATCACATCAATAATAATTGGTGCAAATTTGTGTTGAGTCTCGTGAAAATAACTTGAACTTTGTTTGACAGTTTCGTGAGAATCTGTAAATGTATCAATCGAACGATGCAATAAAATCCCTTTCTGAATATCTTCTGGAAAATCTAAATATTGTTTTCCCTTTACAGTTTCACCAAGCAAATTCCCGATTTGAAGCGATTGATTTCCGAAAGATAAATATTGATGTGCGACAAAGTTCATAAGGCTTATTTAGTTTCATAAAGTTAAGTTTTTTTGTACAAACCTGTGTTATATTACTGTGAAGAAAAAAGCCATCTAAAAAGATGGCTTAAGAATTATATTTTATTCGTTGTTTCCAGAAATTTGATTGATTTTTTCTTCTAAAATCGGATAATATTCAATCATCGATTCTTTTAAATTTCGATCCAAACTTAATGCATTTTGCAACGCTTCATTTCCTAATTGATCTTGCTCTGTAATATAATAGACATTACTCAATTGATAGAAAAATTCGGCACGATTAAAATTCTTTAAAGCGCCTGTTAATAAGACTGCAATCGCTTCCTCGTATTCGCCAACAGCAATTAAAGTTTCGACGTAAGCAAACCAAGTATGGAAAACTAAAGGCTTTAATTGAACCAATTTCGAAAGGTTTTTTATAGCTTCTTCAAACTTCATTTGTTTCAGAAAATAGTAAGTTGAATCTGTATAATATTCGTAACTATCGCCATTCAATTCTATTGCACGCTGAATGTAATATTCGGCTTCCTCTATATTTCCTAATTTGTTGTAAAGCGAAGCTGTTTTTGCCCAAACTTTATCCAATTGCGGATCTTCTTTTATCGCAATATGATAAGCTTTCAATGCTTTTTGTGGTTTCTCTAACTTTTCGTACAATTCACCAATTTTCATATGCGTAACAGCGGGCGAATCATCAAATTCTAATGTTTCTTCTAGCGTTTCTATTGCTTTATTATATTCTCCTAATTCTTCCAATGAAAGCGCTTTGTTAGCATGACCAACAATAGAGTTAGGATTAATCGCGAGCACGTAATCCAATGCATTTATAGCTTCGTCATACATTTTTTTGTGATTGTACAACAGACCAAGTTGCAACCAAGAAACTTCCGAATATGGATTATCGTCAATAAAATCTTTTAAAAATTCGATGCATTCATCAGGATTATGAATTTCTTCGTAGCATTGAATAATAGAGTAGAAAGTATAATCGTTTTCTGGATTGAATTTCAATGCTTTTTTGAAAGCAATTAACGCAGAATGAACTTCATCTAAATTCAAATATTCATTTCCGATACAATTGCAAATAAAATCAGTTTCTTCTTCGTCTATTTGCAAAGCTTCTTCATAAAAATTTATCGCTTTTCGAGGCATATTTTTCAATCCCCAAAAACGTGCTTGTACAAGAAGGTAATCTAATTCGTTTGCAGCTAAATCTTTTAAATCTTTGATGAGTTTTGCAGCTTTTTTTAAATCCTCAGTTGTAAGAAAATATTCGATTCTCTTGATTTTGATATCTATATTCTCGGGATGCATTTTTTCTGCAAAATCCAACGAACGTTTTGCATATTCGCTATCATTTACTTCAAGATAGAACTCAATAATTTCGACCAAATCCTCCGAATCGTAATACTTATATTCACGATTATCAAGCATTTGCTCAAAACCTTCAATTAGCTCGTTATTAAAAAAATCTTCGTCCATAGTGATAGACTAATTTACAAAATAAAATGTGCAAAAATCATAACGAATTGTTAGAGTTTTGCACATTTGTTAAACAATTAAAATAGATTGTTTTAGATGATATTTTTTATGCTTTCGATCATTTTATCAGCTAATTTATTTGCATTTTCTTCTGAGGTACTTTCAGTATAAATACGAATAATTGGCTCTGTGTTTGATTTTCTTAAATGAACCCATTCTGTAGGGAAATCAATTTTAACTCCATCAACCGTATTGATTTCTTCGTTTTTGTAAACTTCTTGAATTTTCACTAACAATTCGTCAACATTGATTTCTGGTGTTAATTCTATTTTCTTTTTCGCCATAAAATAAGCAGGATAAGAAGCTCTAATTTCAGAAACTGATTTATCTTGTTCAGCTAAATATGTCAAGAATAAAGCAATTCCTACTAAAGAATCGCGTCCGTAGTGCAATTCTGGATAAATAATGCCACCGTTTCCTTCTCCACCAATTTTAGCGTCAACGTTTTTCATTTCAACTACAACATTCACTTCTCCAACTGCTGATGGTGAATATTTTTGACCGTATTTTTCAGAAATATCACGTAAGGCACGAGAAGATGATAAGTTAGAAACTGTTGCTGAAGGCGTTTTTGATAATACATAATCTGCGACTGCAACTAATGTGTATTCTTCTCCAAACATTTCACCTTTTTCGTCGATAATTGCTAAACGGTCAACATCTGGATCTACCACAATTCCGAAATCAGCTTGTTCGTCGATTACTTTTTTACAGATGTCACCTAAATGTTCTTTTAAAGGCTCTGGATTATGTGGGAAATGACCGTTTGGCTCGCAATACATATCGTAATGAATCACACCTAAACGTTGTAACAACTTAGGAATTGCAATTCCTCCAGTTGAATTTACAGCATCAATCGCAACTTTGAAATTTTTCTCTTGAATCGCTTTTGCATTCACTAATGGCAAAGCCAAAATTTTCTCGATATGTAAATCAATTGCATCATCAAAAGTTTCATAAGAACCTAAATCATCAACTTTAGCAAATGTATAATCATCTTTATCTGCGAAAGCTAAAATTTGCGCACCATCTGTTGCAGAAACAAATTCTCCTTTTGCATTCAATAATTTCAACGCATTCCATTCTTTTGGATTGTGAGAAGCAGTTAAAATAATTCCTCCATCTGCATGTAAATGTGTCACCATAACTTCTACAGTTGGAGTAGTAGATAAACCTAAATCGACAACATTAATTCCTAATCCTTGTAAAGTTGAACAAACTAATTGAGAAACCATTTGTCCAGAAATACGAGCGTCACGACCTACAATTACTTTATATTCTGATTGATTTGATTGATTCTTAAGCCAAGTTCCGTAAGCAGCTGCGAATTTTACAGCGTCTATAGGAGTTAAATTATCTCCCGGTTTTCCTCCGATTGTTCCACGAAAACCTGAAATAGATTTGATTAGAGACATAAATTTTATTTTATAGTGTTACAAATTTACAATTTATAAAAACTTTTCTTATCTTTTTGGAACGATTTTAGTTAAGATTTACTTAACAATTTTTAAAACCATAAAAAATAGTATTAATTATGATGACAACTTCATTTGTTATGTTAGGTATTACCGGAGTTTGGAGCTTTTTGGTATACTTAGTGTTCGGTTTAATTTGTGCTGGAATTGCTAAAGCAATAATGCCAGGTAAAGATCCGGGAGGATTTTGGGTAACTGCACTTATAGGTATTGTTGGTGCATATTTAGGAGCTTATATGCGTACAATTTTAGGAATTTCTCATGATGGAGAAGTGAGTTTTTTCAGTCCGTTGGATTGGATTTTTTCAATTTTAGGATCATTAATTTTATTATTTATCTGGAAAAAATTATTAGCACCAATGTTTAATAAATAATTCATTACAATTATAAAAAAAATCCTTTATCAGTCTCTGATAAAGGATTTTTTTTATTCATATTATTTATAAAGGAAGAATTGCTTTTTCGTATTTCTGATTAATCATAATTGCAGAAGCTTCGTAAAAAGCAATAAATCCGCAGATGATTCCTGTCCAACCAGCAAAATGTAAAATACTTTGACTTCCTGTAAAGTTACCTGCTGCTAATAACAAGAATAATAAGGTTAACGAACCAAATAATAATTTTCCGACCAAATTACCTTTTAATGTTTGTAAAAAGTTGATTAATGTAAATAATCCCCACATTCCTAAATAACATCCCATTGCATTTCCGTCCGGTTTTTCTACGCCAAACATCGGTGCTAACCATATAAATACAAGTGTTAACCAAAAAGCACCATAAGACATGAATGCAATACTACCAAAGTTGTTTCCTTTTTTCCATTCCATAACGCCAGCCACAAATTGTGCTCCACCTCCAAAGAAAACACCCATTCCCATAATCATACTATTAACAGGGAAAAAACCTGCATTGTGTATGTTTAATAAAACAGTTGTCATTGCAAAACCAAATAATCCTAAAGGTCCAGGATTTGCTGTTTGGTCTTTAATTGAGTAAATATTATTCATGTTATTTATTATTTTAAGACAATAATAATCTGAAAATAATAAATAAAAAAGAATTTATTCATAAAAAGTGTATAACGTACACTATAAAAGTATTTTTAAGTGAATAAAATATTGGTATGTAACAAATTGAATACTTAAATTTTTTATTGTCTTAAATGAATAAAAAATCCGTTAATTATTATTAACGGATTTTTGAATTTGAAATATAATGTGATTATTTCTTTTTGTTCTTTTGTTGTTGCTCTTGCATTTCTTGAGCTTGTTTCATCATTTCTTGCATTTTCGAAGCAAACTTACCTGTCTTTTTAGGTTTCGTTTTATTTGTTTCGATGATTTGATGAATCTTCGCTTCGTGAATCATATATTTCTTAATATATAACACGATGAAAATATTAATCGCATTGGATACTAAATAATACCAAGATAGACCTGAAGCGTAATTGTTAAGGAATACAAAGAAGAAAACTGGCATTACATACATCATGTATTTCATGAATTGCATGTTTGGCATTCCTTCTTGTTGTGGCATTTGGAAGTTATCCATAGATCCAGAAACTTTAAAATAAATCATCATTGCAACAATATATAATAAAGCGAATACACTTAAGTGACCATTAAGGAATGGAATCCATTCTGGTAATTTGATTAAATCGTCGAATGCTGTTAAATCGTCTACGAACCAGAAAGGAACACCTCTCAAGTCGATTAAGTTCGGGAAGAAACGGAATAACGCATAGAAAATAGGAATTTGTAATAATGCTGGTAAACATCCTGCTAATGGATTGATTCCTGCATTACGATAAATTGCCATTGTTTCTTGTTGTTTCTTCATTGCATCTTTTGGATCCTTGTATTTTTCGTTGATTTCATTCAACTCTGGACGAACAACTTTCATCAATGCAGATTGACGGTATTGTTTGTACATAATTGGAGATAAAATCAATTTTACAACGATTGTCATCAAGAAGATTACCCATCCGTAAGTGATTCCTACAGAAGCTAACCATTTGAAAACGTTCAAGAAGAAATATTTATTCAACCAACCAAATAATCCCCAACCAAAGTCAATTAAGTTTTGGAATCCTTTGTCGTTGTAATCTTTCAACATTTTATAATCCAATGGAATAAAATCCCATGTGAATTTAGAATTGATTTCACTATTTTTTAACTCTAATTTAGAGTTTAAGTGATAGTGTTTACTATAAGTTAAATCCTCTTTATCAGAGTTTTTAGAACCACCTTTTGTTGTTTTAAACCCTTCATCATTTGATAAAACTGTTGCGAAGAATTGTTGTTTGTTGGCTACCCAAGAAATAGCTTCCTCTTCTTCCCATTCGTCAGAACCAAATAATTCGTATTCGATGTCTTTGTTTCCTTTGAACTGAAAATAAGTATGTGACCAATATTTTTCTTGATCTTTCCCTTTCTCAGTACTGAAACCGTCCATTGTCCAGGCTAAATCTACATTTTTCTCAGAAGTGATGTTAGATAAACCTTGCGTTTTAACTTCGAAATCGATACCATAAGAATCTCCTAATGTATAGATGTATTGAATTTGACTATTTTGAGCATTGGCTGTAAACGTCACAATTGTATTGTTCGCATTTTTCTGTACTTGAGGTACAAATACTAAATCCGAAACATTAAGAACAGCTCCTTGTTTTGTTTTGAATGATAAATTGAACTTACTTGATCCATCTTTTATCAAATGTAAAGGATCTTTGTGTCCATCTTTTTTGTCATTGTAAGCTGTATATCCAACGATTTGTACGTCAGAAATTTGAGCTCCTTTTGGCGAAAAAGTAACTTTTAATTTATCATTACTAACTTCAACATCTTTTGCTAATGTAGGATCTACAGTTTGAAAAGCTTGTGTTGTAGCTGTTTTATTTAATTGTTCCTGTTTTTTTGCTTGCTCTTGCTTTTGAACTAATTCTTTTTTCTGTGCTTCGACCTCCGCTTCCGAAGGTTTGTTTAGAAAATAGAATACGCCAAAAAGAATTGCAATTAAAATAAAACCAATCGTTTGGTTAAAATCAAATTTTTTCTCTTGTTGCATTTAATAAATCATTTTGTTTATTCAATAAAGAAGCTTCGATAAAACTTATAAATAAAGGATGTGGCGAAGCAACTGTACTTTTATATTCCGGGTGGAATTGTACACCTATATAATATGGGTGTTGATTATGTTCTAAAATTTCTACTAATTCTGTTTCAGGATTTTTACCAACTGGAATAAAATTGTTTTCAACAAATTCATCATAAAAATCATTGTTGAATTCATATCTATGACGATGACGTTCTAAGATTTCGGTTGTGTTGTAAATTTTCTCAATTTTTGAATTAGGAGTTAATTCACATTTCCAATTTCCTAAACGCATTGTTCCTCCTTTGTCCGAAACATCTTTTTGATCTTCCATCAAACTGATAACTGGATAAGGCGTTGTTAAATCCATTTCTGCTGAATCTGCTTTTTCGTAACCTAAAACGTTACGCGCAAATTCAATTGCCATAATTTGCATTCCCAAACAAATTCCTAATGTTGGAATATTATTTCTTCGTGCATAATTTGCAGCAATTATTTTACCTAAAATACCACGATCTCCAAAACCTGGCGCAATCAAAATTCCCGAAACTCCTTTTAATTGCTCTCCAACATTGTCTTCTGTAATATCGCCAGAATATACCCAACGAACTTTTACATTCGTTTCGCAAGTTGCAGCAGCATGTGTAAATGCTTCTGTAATTGATTTATAAGAATCGTGTAACGAAACGTATTTACCAACTAAAGCAATTTCTATTTCGTTTTTAGGATTTTTATGATTTGATAAGAATTTGTTCCAAACCGTAAAATCTGGTTCTTGATCAGTTGGCAAATCTAAGCCTTTTAAAACAACTTCGTCAAAATTTTGTTCATGTAATAAGAATGGAACCTCATAAATTGTGTCTGCATCCATACTTTCAATCACGTTTTCTTTGCGAACATTACAGAATAAAGCCAATTTAGCTTTTACATCTTTTGGTAAATGACGCTCTGTACGTGTAACTAAAACATTAGCATGAATACCATTTTCCATTAATGTACGAACAGAATGTTGAGTAGGTTTTGTTTTTAATTCACCCGCAGCAGCTAAATAAGGGACTAATGTTAAGTGAATAACAGAAGAATTATGTTCTCCTAATTCCCAAGTTAACTGACGGATAGATTCGATATAAGGTAAAGATTCAATATCTCCAACCGTACCTCCAATTTCAGTAATGATGATATCATAATCACCTGTATTACCTAATAATTTGATACGGCGTTTTATTTCGTTTGTGATATGAGGAACAACTTGAACTGTTTTTCCTAAATAATCTCCACGACGTTCTTTTTCTATAACTGTTTGATAAATACGACCTGTAGTAACTGAGTTAGCACGAGACGTTGCACGGTTCAAGAAACGCTCATAATGTCCTAAATCTAAATCGGTCTCTGCACCGTCTTCCGTAACGTAACATTCTCCATGCTCGTAAGGATTAAGTGTTCCTGGGTCTACATTTATATAGGGATCCAATTTCTGAATTGTTACTCTATATCCTCTTGCTTCTAGTAGCATTCCTAATGATGATGCTACGATTCCTTTTCCTAACGACGATGTTACTCCTCCGGTAACGAAAATGTACTTTGGTGCTTTGTTTGTTTCCATTGAATCTTTAAATCAATGGTTGCAAATTTACGAATAAATAATGGGGTAAAAAAAAGTGGGAGTGAAATTTAGAGAAATAAAAATAGGCAAGCGATCTACATCACACCGCTACGACCGTATACCTTTGCTACGTTCCCGTCCTGGAGGATTCAACAGGAGCTGGTTGTGTAGGACTTGCCTGATGCAAAGGTAAGAAAGTTTTGCAAAAATAAAAGTGTTTATTGAAAAAACTTTCTTGTTACTTAGGTCTTATTGAATTAATAGATTGATTTACAAATAAAAATTAGAACTAAAAAAGTAATTGAAATTGTAAAAAGTAACCGAAGAAAAGAATTGATGAAGATAAATTCCTTTTTAAATCATACAATTTAATAGAGAAAGAATTACGAGATATAATTATCTTTGCAGAATGATTAGTTTTAATAAAATTTTTAAAAACTCTTTGGTGCTTACGGCAATTACATTAGCATTGTTTTTCGCACTTTACTTTTATTTTTCGTTGAACGGAACAGTTTCTGTAAAAGATTATTACACTTACAGCTTCATGATTTGCTGTTTTATTGTATTACCTTTATATGCATTATATTGTTTCTTAACAATTTTCAATTTATCGAAAAATAAAGCAAAAAATCATCAAACTTCAGAAGAATTAATGACCTTTAAAGAAGGTTTTAAAGTTGGTTTCTACACAATTTTCTTCGCCGGAATCATGAGTTTGATTGTTATTTTTGTATTCTTCAATACTTATGGAGAATGGGCACAAGATAGTTTGAAACAAGGATTGTTAGATACTTTTACGTCTAATATGTCTGATCCAAAAGTCGCAAAAGATATCGAAACATTCAGAAATTCGGATGATTATAAAACACTTAATTTATTTACTGTGAAAAACTTCTTCGGATTATTCTCAATTTTCTTATCTTTCTACATCGCAATTGCAGCGATGTTTTCACAATTCTTAAAAAAACGTGTTTTTTAACATATGGATATTTCAGTTGTTGTTCCTTTATTGAACGAACAAGATTCCTTAGAGGAATTATTCTACAGAATCAAAAAAGTCTGTGAACAGAATGATTTTACATTCGAAGTTATTTTCGTTGATGACGGAAGTACAGATGATTCGTGGCAAATTATCGAATATATTGCCAACTTCAATACAGAAGTGAAAGGAATTAAATTCCGTAAAAATTATGGTAAGTCTCCTGCACTTAGTGCGGCTTTTAAAGAAGTGAAAGGGGATGTTGTGATTACTATGGATGCAGATTTACAAGATTTTCCTGAGGAAATTCCGTCGTTATACAAAATGCTGAAAAATCAAAAAGCAGATATTGTTTCGGGGTGGAAAGAAAATCGTCAAGATAATAAGTTGACAAAAAATCTTCCTTCGAAATTATTCAATGGTGTAGCACGTAAAACCTCTGGTGTAAAATTGCACGATTTTAACTGTGGTTTGAAAGCTTATCGTTGGGAAGTAACGCAAAATATTGAACTGTATGGTGATATGCACCGTTATATTCCTGTTTTAGCTAAAAATGCTGGATATTCGAGAATTATTGAGAAAAAGGTAAAGCATCAAGCACGAAAATATGGTGTTTCAAAATTTGGAGCAAATCGTTTTGTAAATGGTTTCTTGGATTTGATTACACTTTTCTTTGCGTCAAGGTTTGGGAATAAACCAATGCATATTTTCGGTTTATTGGGAACATTGATGTTTATTTTAGGGTTTTTCGCTTCATTTTATTTAGGAATCGAGAAATTATATAAAGTTTATATTTCACATACACCAGCCAGATTAATCACAGATAGTCCTTATTTTTATATTTCGTTAGTTTTTATGATTTTAGGAACGCAATTATTTTTGGCGGGATTTTTGGGCGAGTTAATTGTTCGTAATAATCGCGAAAAACAATTGTATTTAGTTCAAAAAGAATTGAATTTAAACTAATTAAATAACCAACTGCTATGAAGAAAATATTTTTATTAGGATTTTTAGGTTTAGTTGCAACTTCGTGTTCATCATCAATTGATGGAGAAGGTGCTGCAACGGCTCAAAAAGAATATACAGCTGATAATATCAAAGATTTGAGAGTTTCGTGTAATTGTAATGTTATTTTAGTTCCGGGGAATAAATCTGGAGTTAAAGTAGAATCGCATCAAAATATTATTGACAATTTAGAAGTTGAAGCAAAAAATAATGCGGTTACAATCAAAGAAAAATCAAATGTAGACCATTATAGCGCCTACGATTTGTACGTTTATGTGACACGAGATTTAGAAAAGATTGATGTAAATAAACAAACTTCTTTGACTACTTCTGGAACATTGAATGTCGATAAATTGACAATGAATGCGAAGGATCAAGCAAGAATTAATCAAACTTTTTTGATTACAAACAACTTTGATTTAAAAGCGGAAGATCAATCTAATATTATGCTAGAAGGAACTGCTGGAACTATGAAAGTGAAAGCTTATGGTGAAGCACAATTGAATTTGTTCAAATACGAGGTCAATGAAGCTAATTTTACGACTGATGATAACGCTTTATTAGACATCAATGCACGCCAAACCTTATATGGTTCTGCAAAAGGAAACTCAATTGTAAATTTTATGGGCGATCCTAATAAGGATACAAAAATTGCCGACCGCGCCCAAGTATTAAAAAAATAAAAGATAAGAATGACTTCAAGTTTAGATAATGCTAAATTATGGCTTTCTGACGCTTATGATGCGGAAACAAGAAAAGCTGTTCAAGATTTAATTGATAACAATCCAACCGAATTAGACGATTCTTTTTATAAAAACCTTGAGTTTGGAACAGGAGGAATGCGTGGTATAATGGGTGTAGGTACAAATCGTTTAAACAAATATACACTTGGTGCAGCGACGCAAGGTTTAGCAAATTATATCAATCAACAATTTCTGAATAAAGAGAAAAAAGTTGCGATTGCGTACGATGTTCGTCACAATTCGGATACGTTTGCAAAAATGGTTGCAGATGTTTTAACTGCGAATGGAATCAACGTTTATTTGTTCGAATCTTTTCGTCCAACGCCGGAATTGTCTTTTACAGTTCGTTATTTAGGTTGTGATGCTGGAATTGTGTTGACAGCTTCCCACAATCCTCCGATTTACAATGGTTATAAGGTTTATTGGAATGATGGAGCGCAAATTGTTCCGCCACAAGATGGAGAAATTATTAATGAAGTAAATAATGTAAAAGTAGAAGAAATCAAATTTCAAGGTAACGATGCATTGTTAACGTATATTGGAAAAGAAATTGATGAAGCTTTTATTAAGGCATGTGTAGCGAACGGAAGTTTTACGCAAGAAGGTAAAAAAGACATCAAAATAGTTTTTACTTCTATTCACGGAACTTCAGTTGCAATTACGCCAAAAGCTTTTGAAAAAGCTGGTTTTACTCAAGTTCATCAAGTTGCTGAACAAGCAATTCCAAGTGGAGATTTCCCAACAGTAAAATCGCCAAATCCAGAAGAACCAGAAGCGTTGACTATGGCTGTTGCTTTAGCGAATGAAATTGGAGCTGATGTTGTGATTGGAACTGATCCTGATGCGGATCGTGTAGGTGTTGCAACGCGTAATAATGAAGGCGAAATTGTTTTATTAAATGGTAACCAAATGAACACTGTTTTGGCTTACTATTTATTAGAAAAATGGCAAGAAGCAGGTAAATTAATTGGAAAAGAATTTATCGGATCGACAATCGTAACGTCTGATATTTTCTATGATATTGCTGCGAAATTTAATGTAGATTGTAAAGTTGGATTAACAGGTTTCAAATGGATTGCTGATATGATTC
The DNA here is from genome assembly GCF_053482575.1 of Empedobacter sp. ULE_I140. Taxonomy (NCBI): domain Bacteria; kingdom Pseudomonadati; phylum Bacteroidota; class Flavobacteriia; order Flavobacteriales; family Weeksellaceae; genus Empedobacter; species Empedobacter sp. ULE_I140. The sequence continues at coordinate 834,195 of NZ_JBQMTX010000001.1, forward strand.
GTAAATTCGAAGGCAAAGAAAGTTTTGTTGGAGGAGGAGAAGAATCGTTCGGATTTATGGTCGGAGATTTTATCCGCGATAAAGATTCTGTTACAACAGCTTTATTAGTTTCTGAAATTGCTGCTGTACAAAAAGCAAACGGAAGTTCATTGTACAATAAATTAATGGAAATCTATCTTGAAATCGGAAAAGCATATCAAGAAGATTTAATTAGTATTGTAAAACCAGGAAAAGAAGGTGCGGAGTTAATTGCTAAAATGATGGTGGAATTTAGATCAAATCCTCCAAAAGAATTAGCAGGTTCTAAAGTTGTTCGTGTAAAAGATTTTCAATCTTCTATCGACAAAGATTTAATTTCTGGTGAAGAAAAAGCGATTGAAATACCAAAGTCAAATGTATTGATTTTCTATACTGAGGATGGAAGTAAAGTTGCTTGTCGACCTTCTGGAACAGAACCAAAGATTAAATATTATTTCTCTGTAAATGCTCCACTTTCTAACAAAGAAGATTATCCAGCTGTTCAACAAGCGTTGTTAGCGAAAATCGATTTGTTGAAAGAAGATTTTAGCAAATAATTATTCAAGAATAAATATTAAAATAAATAGAAAATGGCTGTCAAAATTGACAGCCATTTTTTTATATGATTAAATTTTAATGTTAGAAAAACATTGAAAATAGATAATAAAAACCTGTTGCAATAAATGCAGAAACTGGAATTGTCAAAATCCAAGCCCATAATAAACTAATTGTAACTCCCCAACGAACGGCAGAAACTCTTTTTACCATTCCAACACCAATAATAGATCCTGTGATCACGTGAGTTGTAGAAACTGGCATTTTGATATGTTCAGTAAAAAATAATGTAATAGCTGAAGCTGTTTGAGCAGTGAAACCTTCGATAGGAGTAATTTTTGTAATTTTATTTCCCATCGTTTTTAGGATTTTCATTCCGCCACCTAAAGTTCCTAAAGCAATTGCAGAGAAACACATAATCGGAACCCAATCGTGAATATCAGTACTACTTGTTGTGATGAACCAATGTTTCCAATTGAAAACATCATTCAAAATCCAATCATTCATATCCGTATTAACAATTGCAGTTTGATTAGCAAGTAAAGCAAACGTGATCACTCCCATTACTTTTTGAGAATCATTCAAACCATGACCAATACTCAACATCGCAGAAGAAACTAATTGCAATTTCTTGAACCAAGCATCTGCTTTATGTGGTTTTGCATTTCGACAAAGATTCAGCGTGATGATGTAAATAACATTACCAGCGACTAAACCAATAATTGGAGCGACCAAAATAAAAGCGATAATCGTTAAGATAATTGTACTATTAATCGCAGAAAAATCATAACCTGTCGCAGCTAATGCACCTCCAGCTAATCCTCCAATCAATGTGTGAGATGAGGAAGAAGGGATTCCTAATTTCCAAGTTAAAATATTCCAAGTAATAGCGGCAGAAAGTGCTGCCATAACAACTAAAGATGGATTAGAGCCAAATGCGACAACAACATCTTCTTTGATAATTTTAGCGATTGTGTCTGCAACTCCGAATTCTCCAATGATAAATTTGGCAATGAAAAAAGCAACAAAATTGAAAAATGCAGCCCAAATAACAGCCTGAATTGGAGTTAAAACCTTTGTAGTAACAACGGTTGCAATAGAGTTTGCGGCATCGTGAAAACCATTTAAGAAATCAAATAAAATGGCTAAACCGATAATGATAAATAATACAGTTAATTGCATGGCGCAAATTTAAAACTTTCTTAAACTTATCATTTATCAATTTCGAAAATTATTTCAAAAATAAAAAAGGAGCTTAATTTAAGCTCCTTTAGAAATGATATTTTAAATAAATAACGTTACAACATAATAGATTAATGCAGCTAATAATGCTGAGACAGGAATAGTAAGTATCCACGCCCAAAGTAAACTAATTGTTACTCCCCAACGAACTGCAGAAACACGTTTCGTTAAACCTACACCAATAATAGAACCAGTAATTGTATGTGTTGTAGAAACTGGAATCCCGAAATGTTCAGAAATATAAAGCGTCATTGCTCCAGATGTTTCAGCAACTACACCTTCTAATGGCGTTACTTTTGTGATTTTAGAACCCATTGTTTTGATGATTTTCCATCCACCACCCATTGTACCTAATGCGATAACGATGAAAGATGTAATGGGAACCCATCCCCAATGTTCTACAAAATATTGAAATTTATCTTCAGCTTTTAAATATTCAGGATCAAAATCGACATTAATGTGATAAAAGATAACCGCTGCTCCAATAATACCCATTACTTTTTGCGCATCATTCATACCATGTCCTAAAGAGAAAAGAGCAGAAGAAACTAATTGTAATTTCTTGAACCACCATTCTGCTTTTGCAGGTTTGGCTCTTTTGCAAATATGAAGCGTGATTATGGTTAATATCGAGGCGATAATCATACCAATTAATGGTGCTAATACGATAAAGCAAATAATTGGAATTACTTTTTTGTAAACAATTACATCTTCTCCACCAGCAGAAAAACCACCGGCGTGAGCTAATGCAGCTCCAATGAAACCACCAATTAATGTATGAGAAGAAGAAGAAGGAATACCAAACTTCCATGTTAATAAGTTCCAAGAAATTGCAGCGATAATTCCAGCTAAAATAACTTCTAGTGTAATAAAATGCTCGTTAATCGACTTTGCAATAGTGTTACCAATCTTAAATTCTCCAATCCAATAAACTGAAATAAAGTAAGCAGCAAAGTTGAATGCGGCAGCCCAAAGTACAGCTTGAAAAGGCGTTAAAACCTTAGTTGCAACAATTGTAGCAATTGAGTTTGCGGCGTCGTGAAAACCATTAATATAATCAAAAACAAAAGCTAAGACGATAATAGTAATCAATAACATTCCTGGCGTAGACGATAACATGCTCGAAAACGCTGAAAAAAAATCTGTCATAATCTTTTAGATTAAGTTTTGGTTATGAATGTTTTACCGCTACAGCTTCCAATACGTTAGCAACACTTTTACACTTGTCTGTTGCAGATTCTAATGAAGATAAAACCTCCTTATACTTGATGATATTTTTAACATCAGTTTCGTTTTCGAAAATTTCCTGAACTGCTTTATCAAAAATACGATCCGATTTATTTTCTAATTTATTGATTCGTTCACATATTTCGTAAATACGATTTACGTTTCTCAAATCTTTCAATTGCTCAATTCCCTCTCCGATTAATTGACAAGCCTCTAAGTTAACAGCTGTAATTTTGCGGATAGATTTTGTAATTTTATCTACTTGATAAATATTGATACGATTCGCTGCTCCATTTAAATTATCTGCAACATAATCGATAGATTTTACTAATTGATAAATATCTTCTCTGTCAAAAGGTGTGATAAAGTTTTTGCTTAACTCTAAATTTGTTTTTTGAGTAAGATATTCAATTTTGCTTTCTATCTTAGAAATTTGCGCGATGTAATCTTCGCGTTCTTCAACTGGAGCGTTTACACATTCATGTAACAATTCAGCTAATTTGATTAAACTTTTTGAAGCTTCCTCGAACAAAGGATAGAATACTTTATCCTTCGGAGTAAATAATTTAAAAAATGAGTTTACCGACATTCAATAATGTTTTGAAGTGCAAAATTAATTTTTCTAATGTAAAATTAACATTAAATAAATATTATGCGAACGTTTTTATTAAAATATATCGATAATTATATGATATTCAGATTAATTAAAAATACGAAAAGTTATTAGCTTAGAGAAAAATAATATAGGATAAAGTTTTAATAAATTTTGTTGTCAATAGATGTAGATAAGATACTATCACTTATCAAAAATTAGGTTTATTGATAATTTACTTGTTTTGTTATTCTTGAATTAAAATTCTGTAAAATATAGTTTATAATTCTTTAAAAAATTATAAATCAATGTAAAATAAATCCATTATTATTTGTTTTTGTATAAATTATTTGTAGTTTTGCATGCCCAAAAAATGGGTTTAATCCAAATTTAAAAGGAAATTTAATTAGTATGCCAACAATTCAACAATTAGTTAGAAAAGGTAGAAAAAAACTAACCAAGAAGAGTAAATCGGCTGCATTGGAATCATGTCCACAACGCCGCGGTGTTTGTACACGTGTTTACACTACAACTCCTAAGAAACCTAACTCAGCAATGCGTAAAGTTGCTCGTGTTAGATTAACAAACGGGAAAGAAGTTAACGCGTACATCGGTGGTGAAGGTCATAATCTTCAAGAGCACTCGATAGTATTGGTTAGAGGAGGTAGAGTTAAAGATTTACCAGGTGTGCGTTACCACATTGTACGTGGAGCGTTAGATACTGCGGGAGTAAACGGACGTACTCAACGTAGAAGTAAGTATGGAGCGAAACGTCCTAAAGATGCTAAAAAATAAATTTAAGGTAAGATGAGAAAGACAAGAGCTAAAAAAAGACCTTTACTTCCAGATCCTAAATTTAATGATCAGTTAGTAACTCGTTTCGTAAACAACTTAATGTACGACGGAAAAAAATCTGTAGCATTCAAAATTTTCTATGATGCGTTAGAAATCGTAGATTCTCGTAAAGAAGATGCAGAAAAAACTTCATTAGACATTTGGAAAGAAGCATTATCTAATGTAATGCCTCACGTAGAAGTACGTTCTCGCCGTGTTGGTGGAGCTACATTCCAAATTCCAATGGAAATTCGTCCAGACCGTAAAATTTCAACAGCAATGAAATGGTTAATCAAATATTCTCGTAACAGAAACGAGAAATCGATGGCTCAAAAATTAGCTGGAGAAATTATTGCAGCTGCTAAAGAGGAAGGATCTGCCGTTAAAAAACGTCAAGATACTCACAAAATGGCAGAAGCTAACAAAGCATTCTCTCACTTTAGATTCTAATACAAGATGGCAAGAGATTTAAAATACACAAGAAACATTGGTATTGCTGCTCACATCGATGCAGGAAAAACTACAACGACAGAGCGTATCTTATTCTATTCAGGTAAGAATCACAAAATTGGAGAAACTCACGAAGGATCAGCTACAACTGACTGGATGGAGCAAGAAGCTGAAAGAGGTATTACAATTACTTCTGCAGCTGTAACAGTAGATTGGACATTCCCAACAGAACAAGGTAAACCATTACCAGACGCTAAAGGGTACCACTTTAATATTATCGACACTCCTGGTCACGTTGACTTTACAGTAGAGGTAAACCGTTCTTTACGTGTTTTAGATGGTTTAGTTTTCTTATTCTCAGCAGTAGATGGAGTTGAACCTCAATCTGAAACAAACTGGCGTTTAGCAGATAACTATAAAGTTCCTCGTTTAGGTTTCGTTAACAAAATGGACCGTCAAGGAGCTGACTTCTTAAATGTATGTCGTCAAGTACGTGAAATGTTAGGGTCAAATGCTGTTCCTATTGTATTACCAATCGGTGACGAAGCAGACTTTAAAGGAGTTGTAGATTTAATTAAAAACCGTGCAATTGTATGGCATGATGAGAATCATGGTTCTACATTTGATGTTGTTGAAATCCCAGCTGATATGGTTGACGATGTAAGACAATTCCGTGGTCAATTAATTGAAGAAGTAGCTGCGTATGACGAGAACTTATTAGAGAAGTACATGGAGGACGAAAACTCTATTACTGAAGAAGAAGTTCACGCTGCATTACGTGCTGCAACATTAGATATGTCTATCATCCCAATGACTTGTGGATCTTCGTTCAAAAACAAAGGTGTACAATTCATGTTAGATGCTGTATGTCGTTACTTACCATCACCAAGTGATAAAGAAGCGATCCCAGGAACTGACCCAAAAACTGACGAGCCTATCTCAAGAAAACCTTCAGTTGATGAGCCATTCGCAGCATTAGCATTCAAAATTGCTACTGACCCATTCGTAGGTCGTTTAGCATTCTTCCGTGCTTATTCAGGTGGATTAGACGCTGGATCTTACGTATTAAATACTCGTTCTGGTAACAAAGAACGTATTTCTCGTATCTTCCAAATGCACGCTAACAAACAAGAGCCTATCGAGAGAATCGAAGCAGGTGATATTGGAGCTGCAGTAGGTTTCAAAGATATCAAAACAGGAGATACTTTATGTGATGAAAAAGCCCCTATCGTATTAGAGTCTATGGACTTCCCAGATCCAGTAATTGGTATCGCAGTTGAGCCTAAAACGAAAGCTGACGTTGATAAATTAGGTATGGCTTTAGCTAAATTAGCTGAAGAAGATCCAACATTCCAAGTAAAAACTGATGAGGCTTCTGGTCAAACAGTTATTTCTGGTATGGGTGAGTTACACTTAGATATCATCGTTGACCGTTTAAAACGTGAATTTAAAGTAGAGGTTAACCAAGGTGAGCCTCAAGTAGAGTACAAAGAATCATTCTCTCGTCCAGCTAATCACCGTGAGGTTTACAAAAAACAATCAGGTGGTCGTGGTAAATTTGCTGATATCGTTTTCGAAATGGGACCAGCAGATGAAGGAAAAGTAGGTTTAGAATTCGTTTCAGAAATTAAAGGTGGTAACGTTCCTAAAGAATTTATCCCTTCTATTGAGAAAGGTTTTAAAGCTGCAATGAAGAATGGACCTTTAGCAGGATTCGAAATGGATTCGTTAAAAGTTACTTTAAAAGATGGATCTTTCCACCCTGTGGATTCTGACCAATTATCTTTCGAGTTAGCTGCTCAAATGGGTTACAAAGCTGCTGCAAAAGCCGCTGGTGCTCAAATCTTAGAGCCTATCATGAAGTTAGAGGTTTTAACTCCAGAAGAAAACATGGGTGATATTGTAGGTGACTTAAACCGTCGTCGTGGTCAAGTATCAGGAATGGATGATAGAAATAACGCTAAAGTTATTAAAGCTATGGTTCCATTAGCAGAAATGTTCGGATATGTAACTTCATTACGTACATTATCTTCTGGTCGTGCTACATCTACAATGGAATTCGATCACTACGCTCCAGCACCAACAAACGTGTCTGAAGCTGTAATCGCTAAAGCAAAAGGTAACGCTTAATTCAAGAAAAATGAGTCAAAAAATTAGAATAAAATTAAAATCTTACGATTATTCTTTAGTTGATAAATCAGCTGAAAAAATCGTAAAAACTGTAAAAGCTACAGGAGCTGTTGTTAATGGACCAATTCCATTACCAACTCACAAAAGAATCTTTACAGTTTTAAGATCTCCACACGTTAACAAAAAATCTCGCGAGCAATTTCAATTATCAGCTCACAAAAGATTATTAGACATTTATTCTTCTTCATCTAAAACAGTTGATGCTTTAATGAAGTTAGAATTACCTAGTGGTGTTGAAGTAGAAATTAAAGTATAGTTAGCTGTATTTTAAATAAATATAAACCCTGAGACGTGCACATCTCAGGGTTTTTTTATGAATTGCTATTAAGAATGCTTTGATTGATATTTTTCGCTGTTTGTAAACTTTTGAAAAATAATCAATTGAAAGTTTGTTGTTTACAAATTAATTCATACATTTGCATGCTAATTTTAGAGAAGATCTCTAGTGGTCGAAAGTCCACATTCTCTGAAATATTAAACAAATTATTAACATATTTTAATCAAATGTCAGGTATCATTGGTAAAAAAATCGCGATGACTAGCTTATTTGATGAGAACGGGAAAAATATTCCTGTGACAATCGTAGAGGCTGGGCCATGTGTGGTTACTCAAGTCAGAACCGTAGAGAAAGATGGGTACGTTGCTGCTCAACTTGGTTTCGATGACGCAAAAGAAAAAAACACGACTAATGCTTTAAAAGGTCACTTTAAAAAAGCAGGAACGACTCCAAAGAGAAAGTTAGTTGAGTTTTACGGTGAAGAATTCGTGAACTCTTTAACTCTAGGAGGAGAAGTTAACGTTGAATTATTCAACGAAGGAGAATTTGTAAGTATTACAGGTACTTCAAAAGGAAAAGGTTTCCAAGGTGTTGTTAAACGTCATGGTTTCGGTGGGGTAGGTCAAGCTACACACGGTCAACATAACCGTTTAAGAGCTCCAGGTTCTATCGGTGCTGGTTCAGATCCATCTCGTGTATTCAAAGGAATGCGTATGGCTGGAAGAATGGGTGGTAAACAAGTTACTGTTCAGAACTTAAAAGTACTTAAAGTGGATACTGAGAAAAATCTTTTAATTGTTAAAGGTGCTATCCCAGGTCCTAAAAATTCATACGTAATCGTTAGAAGATGGAAGTAGTAGTATTAAACATCAAAGGTCAAGAAACTGGAAGAACAGTATCTTTAGACGAGGCAGTTTTCGGAATTGAGCCTTCTACACACACAGTGTACTTAGAAGTTAAACAATATTTAGCAGCTCAACGCCAAGGAACGCACAAAGCAAAAGAAAGAGCTGAGATTGCGGGATCAACTCGTAAAATCAAAAAGCAAAAAGGAACAGGTACAGCTCGTGCTGGTTCTATCAAATCTCCAGTGTTTAGAGGAGGAGGTAGAGTTTTCGGACCACGTCCAAGAAACTACTCTTTCAAATTAAACAAAGCACAAAAGAGATTAGCTAAAAAATCAGTTTTATCACAAAAGTTAGCTGAGAATGAAATCAAAGTTGTTGAAAACTTTTCTTTCGAAGCTCCAAGAACTAAAGAGTTCAAAACTGTTTTAACTGATTTAGGATTAGAGAACACAAAATCATTATTCGTATTAGGTGAATCTAATAGCAATGTATATTTATCTTCTCGTAACTTACAAAAAGTTAAAGTTGTTACAACTGAGGAATTAAATGTATTTGATTTAATCAATGCTTCTCAAATCGTATTTTTAGAAGGTTCTTTAGCAACAGTTCAAGAAAATTTAACAAAATAAGACGAAGAAAATGGGAATCATAATTAAACCAGTAATTTCAGAAAAAGCAACTAATAACAGTGAGTTGTTAGGGCAATATTCGTTTTATGTAGACACAAAAGCTAACAAAATTCAAATTAAAGAAGCTGTAGAAAAAACTTACGGTGTATCTGTAGTTTCTGTTAGTACTTTAGTATCTGCTCCAAAAGTAAAAACTCGTTACACAAAAACAGGTTTTCAAACTGGAAAAACAAATAAGTTGAAAAAAGCGATCGTTAGCTTAGCTGAAGGTCAAGAAATAGAGTTGTTCGGATAATTTAAGAATTAAAAAATGTCAGTAAGAAAATTAAAACCTATCACCCCGGGACAACGTTTTAGAGTGGTTAATGAATTTGCGGCAGTAGATAAAAATGCTAAGCCAGAAAAGACATTAGTTGAAGGAAAATCTAAATCGGGTGGACGTAACAACACTGGTAAAATGACAATGCGTTATATCGGTGGTGGACACAAACAAAAATATCGTATCATCGACTTCAAACGTGATAAAGAAGGTGCTGCAACTGTAGAATCTGTACAATACGATCCAAACAGAACTGCATTCATCGCTTTATTATCTTACGAAGATGGTGAAAAACGTTACATTATTGCTCAAAATGGTTTGAAAGCTGGACAAGTAATTGTTTCAGGTGAAAACGTAGAACCAGAAGTAGGTAATGCTATGAAGCTTAAAAATATGCCATTAGGTACAGTAATCTCTTGTATTGAATTACGTCCAGGGCAAGGAGCAGTTATGGCAAGAAGTGCAGGTACTTATGCTCAATTAGTTGCGCGTGATGGTAAATATGCTATCGTTAAGTTACCAAGTGGTGAATCAAGAATGATTTTAGTGGAGTGTAAAGCAACAGTAGGTGTTGTTTCTAACACAGACCATCAGTTAGAAGTTTCTGGTAAAGCTGGTCGTTCTAGATGGCAAGGTCGTCGTCCAAGAACTCGTCCAATGGTTATGAACCCTGTAGATCACCCAATGGGTGGTGGTGAAGGTCGTGCGACAGGAGGTATCCCTCGTTCTCGTAACGGTATTCCAGCGAAAGGTTACAAAACTCGTGACAAGAAGAAAGCGTCTAACAAATATATTGTTGAAAGAAGAAAAAAATAATTTATGGCACGTTCATTAAAAAAAGGACCATTCATCCACTATAAATTAGAAAAGAAAGTTCTTGCTAACGTAGAAAGCGGTAGCAAAAACGTGATCAAAACATGGTCAAGAGCATCAATGATTTCTCCTGATTTTGTTGGTCAAACAATCGCAGTACACAACGGAAAGCAATTTATTCCTGTTTATGTTACTGAGAATATGGTAGGTCATAAATTAGGTGAGTTCGCTCCTACACGTACTTTTAGAGGTCATGCCGGAGCTAAAAACAAAGGAAAAAAATAGTAAAGGGCCATGGGATCTAGAAAAAGATTAAGTAACGAAAGAATCAAAGAAGCTAACAAGCAGGTAGCTTTTGCGAAATTAAATAATGTTCCTACTTCTCCTCGTAAGATGAGATTAGTAGTAGATATTATCCGTGGAGTTGAAATTCAAAAAGCTTTAGGTATTTTAAAATATACTAAAAACCACGCTTCAATCCGTTTAGAGAAATTGTTATTAAGCGCTATCGCTAACTGGCAAATCAAAAATGAAGGAGCTGATGTTGAAGAAGCTGGATTATATGTTAAAGAAATCTCTGTTGATAGTGCACGTCAATTAAAAAGAATTCGTACTGCACCTCAAGGTAGAGCACATAGAATCAGAAAACGTTCAAACCATGTAACTTTGGTTTTAGGAACTAAAGAAGATAAACAAAAAGTACAAGATTAAGAATATGGGACAAAAAACTAATCCAATCGGAAATCGTTTAGGAATCATCAGAGGATGGGATTCTAACTGGTACGGTGGAAATGATTACGGTGATAAAATTGCAGAAGATGCAAAAATTCGTACTTATTTAAGAGCACGTTTGTCTAAAGCCGGAGTTTCTCGTATTTACATCGATCGTACTTTAAAATTGGTTACAGTAACTGTAACTACTGCTCGTCCAGGTATCATTATTGGTAAAGGTGGACAAGAAGTTGACAAATTAAAAGAAGAGTTAAAGAAAATCACTGGTAAAGAGGTTCAAATTAACATCTTCGAAATTAAGAGACCAGAATTAGATGCAATCTTAGTAGGGGATAGTATCGCTCGTCAAATTGAGAATCGTATTTCTTACCGTCGTGCTATTAAAATGGCAATTCAATCAGCAATGAGAATGAACGCAGAAGGAATCAAAGTTCAAATCTCTGGTCGTTTAAACGGTGCAGAGATGGCACGTTCTGAAACTTATAAAGATGGACGTATTCCTTTGTCTACATTCCGTGCAGACATTGATTACCACATTTCAGAAGCTCATACAACTTATGGTCGTTTAGGGATCAAAGTATGGATCATGAAAGGTGAGGTATATGGTAAGAGAGAATTATCTCCTTTAGTTGGATTACAGAAAAAACAAAAAAAGTCTGACAACAACAGAAAGGGAGGTGAAAGATCTAATAATAGAAAGCGATAATTTAGTTTAACAACTAACATAAAGAATTAAGTAGATATGTTATCACCGAGAAGAGTAAAGTTTAGAAAAACCCAAAAAGGTAAGATGAAAGGTGTTTCTCACAGAGGAACTCAATTAGCTTACGGGACTTTCGGGATCAAATCTTTAGACGAAGCGTTTATTACAGCACGTCAAATCGAGGCAGCTCGTATTGCTGCAACTCGTTTCATGAAGAGAGAGGGTCAATTATGGATTAAAATATTTCCAGATAAACCAATTACTAAGAAACCAGCAGAGGTACGTATGGGTAAAGGTAAAGGTGCACCAGAATATTGGGTAGCTCCTGTACAACCAGGTCGTATCTTATTCGAAGTAGGAGGTGTGCCAGTAGAGGTTGCAACTGAAGCATTGCGTTTAGCAGCTCAGAAGTTACCTGTTAAGACTAAGTTTATCGTTGCACGTGATTTCCAAAATTAATAATTTCAAAAATTAAGAAAAAATGAAAGCAGCAGATATTAGAAATCTAAGTGTTGAGGAGTTACAAGCTAAAATAGCTGAAGAACAAGCGAACTACGATCAATTAAAATTGACAAACGCTGTTTCTCCTGTAGCAAATCCAATCGGTATTAGAGACTTACGCAGAACAATTGCTCGTTTGAATACCGTGTTAAACGAAAAACAATCATAACAGTAATCTGTAACTGATGGAAAGAAAATTAAGAAAAGAAAGAGTAGGTTTAGTTACATCAAACAAAATGGAAAAAACCATTGTTGTAGCTGAAACTAAGAAGCAAAAGCACCCATTCTATGGGAAATTCGTTTTAAAAACGAAGAAATATACAGCGCACGACGAAAATAACGAGTGTAACGAAGGTGACACAGTGCGTATCATGGAGACTCGTCCTTTGTCTAAAAACAAAAGATGGAGATTAGTAGAAATCATTGAAAGAGCTAAATAAGATAAGTTATGTTACAACAAGAATCTAGATTAAAAGTTGCAGATAACACAGGAGCTCGTGAAGCATTAGTAATCCGCGTTTTAGGTGGTACTAAAAGAAGATACGCATCAGTAGGTGACAAAATCGTAGTTGCGATCAAAGAAGCTACACCTTCAGGAAACGTTAAAAAAGGTGCTGTATCAAAAGCTGTTGTAGTTAGAACTAAAAAAGAAGTTCGTAGAAAAGACGGTTCATATATCCGTTTCGACGATAATGCATGTGTATTATTGAACACTCAAGGAGAAATGCGTGGTACTCGTGTATTCGGTCCAGTTGCTCGTGAGTTACGTGATAAAGAATATATGAAAATTGTATCATTAGCCCCAGAGGTATTATAATAGAACAACATGGCAAAGTTAAAAATTAAAAAAGGAGACAAAGTAGTCGTTTTATCAGGATCTAACAAAGGTCAAACTGGTACTGTGTTACGCGTATTCCCTGACAAAGCTAAAGCTATCGTTGAAGGGGTTAATATTGCAAAAAAACGTGTAAAGCCAAGCGCACAAAATCCACAAGGTGGAGTTGTTGAAAAAGAAGCTCAAATCTATTTATGTAAATTGGCTTTAGTAGATCCAGAAACTGGGAAAGCAACGAAAGTAGCGATCAAAGAAGAAGGAGGGAAAAAAGTAAGAATTGCTAAAAAATCAGGAAAAGCTATCTAAGATGAGTACAACAACATACACACCTCGTCCGCAGGTTAAATATAAAGAAGAGATTGTAGCTGCTCTTAAAGAAGAGTTCGGATACAAATCTATTATGCAAGTTCCTAAATTAGAGAAAATTGTTTTATCTCAAGGTTTAGGTGCGGCTACAGCTGACAAAAAAATCGTTGATTACGCTATCGAAGAGTTAGAATTAATCACTGGTCAAAAAGCAGTAGGAACAATTTCTAAGAAAGATGAAGCAGCTTTCAAATTACGTAAAGGAATGCCAATTGGTGCTAAAGTAACTTTACGTGGTGAGAAAATGTACGAATTCTTAGATCGTTTAGTATCTGCAGCTTTACCACGTGTACGTGACTTTAGCGGTATTTCTTCTACAGGTTTCGACGGTAGAGGTAACTATAACTTAGGTATCAAAGAGCAAATTATCTTCCCAGAAATTAATATTGATAAAATCAAGAAAATTCAAGGTTTAGATATTACCTTTGTAACTTCAGCGAACACAGATAAAGAAGCAAAAGCTTTATTATCTAAATTCGGATTACCATTTACTAAAGAAAAATAAGAAGTCATGGCTAAAGAATCAATGAAAGCGCGTGAGCGCAAAAGAGAAGCATTAGTTGCTAAATATGCTGCGAAACGTCAAGCTTTATTAGAAGCTGGTGACTACGAAGCATTACAAAAATTACCTAAAAACGCTTCTCCTGTACGTTTACACAACCGTTGTAAATTAACAGGTCGTCCAAGAGGATACATGAGAACTTTCGGGATCTCTCGTGTAACTTTCCGCGAAATGGCGAACGAAGGGTTAATCCCAGGTGTTAAAAAAGCGTCTTGGTAATTTACCAATAGCTTTAGAAATATTAAATCCTTACTCTTTATTGAGTAAGGATTTTTTTGTTTTTGTAAGGTTTATATTTCTTTGATCAATTCCCTAAAATCAGCTATGTAATTTGGCTGAAGACAAAAATCTGAATTGTTGTAAATTTTATAATTTAAACCAGCATCTTTTGCTGAATTAATTCCGGTGAGTGAATCTTCGATAACTAAAACTTCTTCCTTTTGCTTTTCGCATAATGATAAAGCTTTTAAATAAGGTTCTGCATTTGGTTTGCCTTTTGAAACATCATCTGCTGAAATAGTGTGATCAAAATAGGAATGAAGTTTTAATTGTTGAAAAGCATACTTAATTTGTCTTCTAGAGGAATTGGAAACAAGAACAATTTGAATTTGATTGGCTTTTAAATGTTCCAACATCTCAGCAACGTGGTCATTTAATTGTACAAACTGATGAAAGTTTTCGACATAAAATTTTTCTGTCCAATCGATTATTTCCTCGTACAAATGATTTGTAAAGCGTTGCTGATTTTCTAACATCAATTGGATTGCTTCATTTGTTGTGAAATTCATTCCGTCATTTTCTACCAAACATATCGTATCCAACCGATATATTTTAATGACTTCATCAAACATCAGCTCCCATAATTGTTGACTATTTACGATTACCCCATCAAAATCAAAAAAGATGGCATTTATTTTCTTTCCCATGTGATATTTTCATAAGATGCATTCCAAAACTGAAATTCTAATTCGCTTGCTTTGACAAAAGCTTCTAGCATTTGTTCTTTTATTTTTTCAGTTGCTCCTTCTGCAATCTTATCAACATAACTTTTCGCTTTTTTTACACCTTCACCAAATTCATCTCCACTATAGGTCTCAATCCATTTTTGATATGGATTATTTTCTTTTGTTTGATTTTTGATGATTTCATCACCAACTTCTTTATAAATCCAAAAGCAAGGCAAAACAGCAGCTAATGCAATTTCAATAGGTTCGAATGCAGCTGTACTTTTTAAGAAATGTGAATAATGGTGACAAACAGGTTGTGTTTCGATGATGATGTTTTGCGATAATCCAAAATCCTCAAAATAGGATTCGTGTAAAGCACGTTCAACAATTAATGCATTTTTTCCGAATTCGAAAAAGTCAATGGCTTGTTGATTGTCTTCAGATTTTGATCCAATGGCAGCTAATACTCGCCCAAAATGTTCCAAATATTTTGCATCTTGTAACATGTAAAACTGAAATTTCTCTATTGGTAATGACCCATTTTGCAATTCAATTATAAAAGGCATATTTAGAATATCATTGTAAATAGGCGCGATGGTTTCCCAAGCTTTAGTTGTGAATGTCATAGGTTTTTAATTTTTGTGGATTAAATAAATGATTAAGAGGTCCATTTCCTTTTCCAATTGTTAGGTCTTTACTTCCTAATATTGCTTGTTCAACATATTCTTGTGCTAGTTGTACACTTTGTGTGAGTGAAACCCCCAAAGCTAAATTACACGCAATTGCAGAAGATAGTGTGCAGCCTGAACCATGCGTATTTTTTGTCTCTATTTTTTGAGAGGTATAACTTTGTACAGGTTGTTCTTTTTGAAATAAATAACTGATAATTTTTTCTTGCTGAAGATGTCCGCCTTTTAATAAAAGATTCTGACAACCTAAATTTAAAATCGTTTCTCCATAAGAAAGCATCAATTCAGCAGAATCAATTTTATGATTTACCAAAATACTTGCTTCATCAAGATTTGGCGTGATAAGCGTGGCCAAAGGAAAAAGCTTTTCTATGCAAGCTTCAAGTGTTTCTTCTTTGATTAACCGATGTCCACTTGTCGCAACCATGACAGGGTCATAAACAATCGGTCTATTGTAATTTTTTAATTCCTCTGAAATGATATGAACCAATTCAACACTATGAACCATTCCAATTTTTATTGCATCAGGATAAATATCCTCTAATATGGATTGAATTTGTTCACGAATTGCTTGTGCAGGAATTTCGTAAATATTTTGTACGCCTTGTGTATTTTGAACAGGCAAGGCTGTCAATACATTTGTTGCATAACAGCCATGAGCGGAAATTGTTTTGGTATCAGCTTGTATGCCAGCGCCACCGCTTCCGTCAAATCCGGCAATTGTTAAGACACTATATGCTTTTTGGATGGTATTCATTTTCGTTAATAATTTGTTTTAAAATTTGGGCAGATTTTTTTGGATTTTTGCTTCCGCAAATTGCAGAAACAATTGCAACACTATCTGCACCGGCTTGTATGATTTTAGCAATATTACTTTCATTAATTCCGCCAATTGCAATCAATGGTTTTGATGTTTTAGTTTTCAAAAATTTTAATCCTTCAAAACCCCATTCAGTAATCGTATTGGTTTTTGTTGGAGTCGAAAATATTGGACTTACCCCTAAATGATGTACATATTTCATTTCATCATCATTCAACTGTTTGATAATTTCTAAAGACCAACCAATATTTTTTAGAGCTTGTGCATTTTTGTGAATTTCAGAAGGTAATATATCTGACTGCCCGACATGTATTCCCCAAGGATTAACAGCGGTTGCGACTTCTAATGAATCGTTAATAATCAAAGGGATATTGTAGTGGTCCGTAATTTTTTTTAATATTGTAGCTTTTGAAATATACTCGCTGACAGTGCAATTTTTTTCCCGAAGCTGAATGATATCAACCCCACCTATAATTGCTTGCTCTGCAACATCTAACCAATGAAGATGCGTACAATCTTTTTCAGAAATGACTAAATACAAAGGATAAGGAAAAGTTGGATTAATCTTCATAAACTGAGATTTTCAAATTTGTTTGAATTTCTTCTGCAGATATATGGTATAACGTGTCATACAAATTCATTTGTAAGGTTCCTGGGCCATTACTTTTTTTCTGTGCCAATTCACCTGCTAAACTAAATATGGCCATGCCGCTAACCGTTTCGAGGAAAGGATTTTTATTAAGGCCAATAAAAGCACCGATGCTAGCTGTTGCTGAACAACCTAAACCAGTAACTTTAGTCATCAATTCATGACCATTTTTAATTTCAATTATCGGATTGTTGGATACAATAAAATCTGAAGCACCTGAAATGCAAACAACAGATCCAATTTTCTGGTTTAAATTGTGTGCTGCTTTTATCGCTTGATTACTTTGATGTGTACTGTCGACTCCTTTTCCCTGAACAGCTTTGAAGGTATCTAAAGCTAAAATTTCTGAAGCATTTCCTCTTATGACAGTAGGATGATAGCGAAGCAGTTCTTTTATAAGTTCATTTCTGAAAGTTGAAATTCCAGCTCCAACAGGGTCTAATACCCAAGGTTTATTCAGTTGATCTGCTTTTTTTGCTGCAATTAGCATGCTTTCTGCCCAATAATCATCAAGAGTTCCGATATTGATGACTAATGCATTTGAGATTTTGACGATATTTTCCACTTCTTTGTGTGCATGTATCATAACAGGCGATGCTCCAATTGCCAAAAGAGCATTTGCAGTATTGTTCATCACCACAAAATTGGTGATGTTGTGAACAAGCGGATTTTTTGTCCGGACAGCATGTAAATTTTGAATAATTAGATTTTCCATTAATTGATAATTTTTTAGATGAAACAATTAATGGCTAAAGAGGATTTTCTTTGAAAATAAAGCGTTGCAAATATTAAATAATTGCATAGATATTGCTTTTCCCTACGTCGGTGTTAACCGTATCAGGTTCAAAGGGACTCTCTCAATTCTTTTCAGAATACCCCTAAAGCCAAATCAAATTTATATAAATTGTTTTGACTTTCAGCTATTTTTTAAGAATAAAAATAGAAGATTACATCAAGAATTAATTGTTGAGATCGATTAAAAAGATAAATAAATATAAAGATTGAGTTTCATGTTTTGTCTTAATCCCTAGTTATAAAACGATTAAAAATAAATTATTTAGATTAATAGTTTGTAATTAAAAAATATGCAATATATTTGCAACCCAAATGCATAGTGCATTTTGGTAAAAGTTTAATTTTAAAAGTAGTGCTTACGCGCTATACTATAGAATTATTTATGTATACAGATCCAATTTCAGATTTTCTAACTCGCGTTAGAAATGCAATGATGGCAGGACACAAAGTAGTGGAAATTCCTGCATCTAAAATTAAAAAAGAGATCACTAAGATCTTATTTGAACAAGGTTACATCTTGAACTACAAATTCGAAGGACAAGATCAACCTCAAGGAACAATTAAAATCGCTTTAAAGTACGACAAAGTTACTAAAGAGCCAGCTATCCGTAAAATCAAAAGAGCTTCAACTCCAGGTTTACGTCAATACGCAGGATCTAAAGAATTACCTCGTGTATTAAACGGTTTAGGTGTTGCTATCATCTCAACTTCTAAAGGTGTGATGACAGATAAACAAGCTCGTCAAGAGAATGTAGGTGGTGAAGTTTTATGTTTTGTTTATTAATCTTTTAAAAAATTAAGAAATTATGTCAAGAATAGGACACGCACATATCAACATCCCTGCAGCAGCAACTGTTGAATTTAAAGATAACGTAGTTACTGTAAAAGGTAACAACATTACAATGACAAGAGAGTTAAAAGAAGGATTTGATTTAACAATCGAAGACGGAGTTTTAACTGTAGTTCGTCCAAACGATTCTAAAGATAACAAAGCTTTACATGGTTTATACCGTTCATTAATCAATAACATGATTACTGGTGTAACAGAAGGTTTTAAAAAACAATTAGAATTAGTTGGTGTTGGTTATAGAGCATCTAACAACGGACAAAAATTAGATTTGTCATTAGGTTTCTCTCACAATATCGTTATTGAATTACCTGTTGAAATTAAAGTTGAAACTTTAACAGAAAAAGGTAAAAATCCTATTATTACATTATCATCTCATGATAATCAATTATTAGGAATGATTGTAGCGAAAATTCGTTCTTACCGTAAGCCAGAGCCTTACAAAGGAAAAGGAATTAAATTCGTAGGAGAAATTATTAGAAGAAAAGCAGGTAAATCTGCATAAAAATCATTGAAAAATGGCATTATCTAAAGTAGAAAAAAGACAAAAAATAAAAAGACGCGTGCGTCGAAATATTTTTGGAACAGAAACTAAGCCTCGTTTATCAGTTTACCGTTCTAACAAAGAAATTTACGCTCAAATTATTGACGATAACAATGGAGTAACTTTAGCTTCTGCATCATCTCGTGAAAAAGGTGTTGCTGTAGAAGGTACAAAATCTGAAGTTTCTGTATCAGTTGGTAAAGCATTAGCTGCTAAAGCTATTGCAAAAGGAATTGAAACTGTAGTTTTTGATCGTAACGGTTTCGTATATCATGGTAGAATCAAAGCTTTAGCAGATGGTGCTAGAGAAGGTGGATTAAAATTCTAAAAAAGAGAAAGAAATTATGTTAGGATTTAAAAACGTAGAAAGAGTAAAACCAACAGGTTTAGATTTAAAAGATCGTTTAGTTGGAGTACAACGTGTTACTAAAGTAACAAAAGGAGGTAGAGCATTTGGTTTCTCTGCAATCGTAGTAGTAGGTGACGGAAACGGAGTAGTAGGTTACGGATTAGGGAAATCTAAAGACGTAGCTTCTGCAATCGCTAAAGCTATCGAAGACGCTAAGAAAAACTTAGTACGTATCCCGTTATTTAACAACACAATTCCTCACGAACAAGAAGCTCGTTTCGGTGGTGCGCAAGTATTCATCCGTCCAGCATCTAAAGGTACAGGGGTAATTGCAGGTGGTACAGTACGTGCGGTATTAGAATCAGTTGGTGTACATGATGTATTATCAAAATCAAAAGGTTCTTCTAACCCTCATAACGCAGTAAAAGCTACATTCCGCGCTTTATTAAGCTTACGTTCTGTAGAGACTATTGCTCGTCAAAGAGGTATTTCTGTAACTAAAGTATTCAACGGTTAAAAAAAAGTAAAATGAGCAAAGTAAGAGTAAAACAAACACGTAGTGCAATCAACCGTGATAAATCTCAAAAAGCTACATTAGTTGCTTTAGGTTTAAAAAAGTTGAATCAAGTTGTTGAGCACGAATCAACTCCTCAAATTGAAGGAATGATCCGTAAAATCTCACACTTAGTAGTAGTAGAAAGAGCTTAATCGCTTTTAACCTTTTAAAAATTATTAAAAATGAATTTAAGTAATTTAAAACCAGCTGCTGGTTCAGTACAAAATAAATTCCGTAAAGGTAGAGGTGAAGGTAGTGGAAACGGTTTGACAGCAGGTCGTGGACACAAAGGTGCTAAATCTCGTTCTGGTTATTCAAGAAAAATCGGTTTCGAAGGTGGACAAATGCCTTTACAAAGACGTTTACCTAAATTTGGTTTCAAAAACATCAACAGAGTTGAGTACACAGGAATCAATTTAGATACAATTCAACAATTAGTTGATAACAACAAAATTACAGATACTTTAAATAAAGAAACATTAGTTCAGTTAGGATTAGCTCACAAAAATGACTTAGTGAAAATTTTAGGTCGTGGAGAGTTAAAAGCAACTGTTAATGTTACTGCTGATAAATTCACTCAAACAGCTCAAGAAGCTATTGTGAATGCAGGAGGTAAAGTAGAATTAGTTAACGCTTAAGAATATATTTTATAGATGAAAGGGTTTATACAGACCATAAAAAATATCTGGAGCATAAAAGAATTGAAGGATAAGTTACTTGTAACTATCCTTCTATTGTTGGTTTATAGATTCGGTTCTCATATTCCACTTCCAGGTGTCGATATTAACGAGGTTAATCGTTTTGTTGCAGACCAAGAAAATGCAAATTCAGGAATTTTAGGATTATTAAACTCTTTTACCGGAGGTTCTTTTAAGAGAGCTTCCGTATTTGCGTTAGGAATTATGCCTTATATCTCTGCTTCGATTGTTATACAATTGATGGGATTAGCAGTACCTTACATCCAAAAACTACAGAAAGAAGGAGAAAGCGGACGTAACAAAGTAAACCAAATTACGAGATGGTTAACAATCGGGATTTGTTTGGTGCAAGCACCAGCATACCTTACATTAGTAACTTCTCAAATTTTACCTTACGATCCAACTTCATCATATGCTATCTATGTAATTCCTCCAACCAACTTTTGGTTCTGGTTCCCTTCAACAATCATTTTGATTACAGGGACAATCTTTGCCATGTGGATGGGAGAAAAAATTACTGACAAAGGTATAGGTAACGGTATTTCAATCTTAATTATGGTTGGTATCCTAGCCGACTTACCAAAAGCAATATTTAATGCATTTGAAGTTGACCCTTCAAACGGTATTTTCTTCTTGATAGAAATGTTAGGGTTAATCCTAGTTATTGCAATGTGTATTATGATTGTTGCAGCGGTGCGTAAAGTACCAGTACAATATGTAAGAAGAGCGCAAACTTCAAGTAGTTCATATATGAGATCAGTTACAGACTCTGTACGTTCATATATTCCACTTAAAGTAAATGCAGCAGGTGTAATGCCTATTATCTTCGCACAAGCAATTATGTTTTTACCAGGAACATTGGCAAACTATTTCTTAGACGAAGGAAGTCCAGTAAAAGCATTCTTCGCGAAAATGGCAGATCCATTTACGTGGGAATACAATTTGATCTTCGGATTACTAATTATTATCTTCACATATTTCTATACTGCAATCACAATCCCAGTAAACCAAATGGCAGAAGATCTTAAACGTAACGGAGGAATCATCCCTGGAATCCGTCCTGGAAAAGAAACTGCAAATTTTTTAGACGAAATTTTATCAAAAATTACGTTACCTGGAGCAATTTTACTAACTTTGCTTGCTGTTTTGCCAGCGATTGTAAAATTATTAGGTGTAGAACAGAGCTTAGCAATGTTCTTTGGAGGTACATCAATGTTAATTATGGTGGGAGTTATCTTAGATACTGTACAACAAATTAATACATATTTATTAAATCACCGTTACGATGGTTTAATGTCTTCAGGTAGAACTTCAAGAGATATCTAATAAGATTTTATTAAAAAGATTTATGGCTAAACAAAAACATATTGAACAAGACGGTACGATTACAGAAGCATTATCAAATGCAATGTTCCGTGTCGAATTAGAAAATGGACATGTTGTAACATGTAACATATCTGGTAAAATGCGTATGCACTATATCAAATTATTACCAGGTGATAGAGTTAAAATAGAGATGTCTCCTTACGATTTAACGAAAGGTAGAATATCTTACAGATACTAAAAGAAATAATAACGACTGGTGATAGAGTTAATGTAGATACGTTAACTCTATCGGATTATAAATAAATTTACAAAGATGAAAATTAGAGCATCCATTAAAAAGAGAAGTGCTGACTGTAAAATTGTGCGTCGTAAAGGACGTTTGTATGTGATCAACAAAAAGAATCCTAAGTTTAAACAAAGACAAGGTTAATTATTTAGAATTATGGCAAGAATTTCAGGTGTAGATTTACCTAAAAACAAAAGAGGGGTAATCGGACTTACATACATTTACGGGATCGGAAGAAGCAGTGCTTCTAAAATCTTAGCTGAAAATAATATTTCAGAAGATACAAAAGTTAGCGAATGGACTGATGAAGAAATCAACGCAATCCGTGCATCGATCAATGAAACTTTCAAAGTAGAAGGTGAATTAAGATCAGAAATCCAATTAAACATTAAACGTTTAATGGATATCGGATGTCAAAGAGGTATTCGTCACAGATTAGGTTTACCATTACGTGGTCAAAGAACAAAAAATAACTCACGTACAAGAAAAGGTAAAAAGAAAACAGTTGCTAACAAGAAAAAAGCCACTAAATAATAAATAGGATCATGGCAAAAAATCAGAAAGTAGTAAAGAAAAGAAAAGTAGTTATTGAAGCTACTGGACAAGCTCATATTCAAGCATCGTTTAACAATGTTATCGTTACTTTAACAAACAAAAACGGTGAAGTTATCTCTTGGTCTTCAGCAGGTAAAATGGGATTCCGTGGATCTAAAAAGAACACTCCTTACGCTGCTCAAGTAGCTGCTCAAGATGCAACAACAGTTGCATACGAAGCAGGATTAAGAAGAGTAAAAGTATTCGTGAAAGGACCAGGTCAAGGTCGTGAATCTGCTATTAGAACAATTCATAACGGTGGTATCGAGGTTTCTGAAATCGTTGATGTTACTCCATTACCACACAATGGATGTCGTCCACCTAAAAAGAGAAGAGTATAATCATTTTTCTCAATTTAATTATTTAATATATTTAATAGTAACAAATCATGGCAAGATATACAGGACCAAAAACTAAAATTGCAAGAAAATTTGGACAACCAATTTTCGGTGACGATAAATCTTTTGAGAAAAAGAAATATCCTCCAGGGCAACACGGACCTAACAAAAGAAGAGCTAAAAAATCAGAATACGCTATTCAGTTAACTGAAAAACAAAAAGCAAAATATACTTACGGTATTTTAGAGCGTCAATTTGCTAACTTATACAAAAAAGCAAATGCTTCTAAAGGAATTACAGGTGAAGTATTATTACAATTATGTGAATCTCGTTTAGATAACGTAGTTTACCGTTTAGGTATCGCAAACTCACGTAGTGCTGCACGTCAATTAGTATCTCACAAACACGTAACTGTAAACGGAGAAATCGTGAACATCCCTTCTTACCAATTAAAAGCTGGTGATGTAATCGCTGTTAGAGAAAAATCTAAATCTTTAGCTGCAATCACAAACTCTTTACACGCACGTAGCGAGTACGATTGGTTAATTTGGAACGACGAACAAAAATCAGGAACTTTCACAAAAGCTCCAGAAAGAGTTCAAATTCCAGAAGATATTAAAGAGCAATTAATCGTCGAGTTATATTCTAAATAAACCTTAAAATCAGACTAATAAAATGACTATTTTAAATTTCATCAAACCTGACAAAGTAATCTTAGTAGAGTCTGACTCTAAATTCGGACAATTCGAGTTCCGTCCATTAGAGCCAGGATACGGGATTACAGTTGGAAATGCTCTACGTAGAGTGTTACTTTCTTCATTAGAAGGATATGCGATCACTTCA
Source organism: Empedobacter sp. ULE_I140 (assembly GCF_053482575.1). NCBI lineage: Bacteria > Pseudomonadati > Bacteroidota > Flavobacteriia > Flavobacteriales > Weeksellaceae > Empedobacter > Empedobacter sp. ULE_I140. Next base: position 858,169 of record NZ_JBQMTX010000001.1, read on the forward strand.
ATCAAAATTGAAGGAGTTGAGCACGAATTTTCAACTATTCCAGGAGTAGTGGAAGATGTTACAGAGATCATTTTAAATCTGAAAAAGGTTCGTTTTAAGAAACAAATTGATGAATCAGATGCTGAAACTGTAACTGCTACTATCTCAGGGCAAGATCAATTAACAGCAGGTGATTTAGGGAAATTTATTTCTGGATTCCAAGTTTTAAACCCTGAATTAGTTATCGCTAACTTAGACGCTAAAGTAAACGTAACAATTACATTTACAATCGAAAAAGGTAGAGGATACGTACCAGCTGATGAGAATAAAAAGGCTTCTGCGCCAATCGGTACTATAGCAATTGACTCAATTTACACTCCAATTAAGAATGTAAAATACGCAATTGAAAACTATCGTGTAGAACAAAAAACTGACTACGAAAAATTAGTTTTTGAAATTACAACAGATGGTTCTATAACACCTCAAGATGCTTTAACTGAAGCAGCTAAAATCTTAATTCACCACTTTATGTTATTCTCAGATGAGAGAATAACATTAGAAGCGGAAGAAGTTGCATCTGGTGAAACTTATGATGAAGAAGCATTACATATGCGCCAATTATTGAAAACAAAATTGGTAGATATGGATTTATCAGTAAGAGCATTAAATTGTTTAAAAGCAGCTGAAGTTGAAACATTAGGCGAATTAGTTTCTTTCGCTAAGTCTGACTTAATGAAATTCAGAAACTTTGGTAAGAAATCTCTTACAGAGTTAGAAGAATTGGTGGACAGCAAAGGTCTTAACTTTGGAATGGACATCGTAAAATATAAGTTAGACGTAGAATAATTTTATTAAAAAATGAGACACGGAAAAAAATTTAACCATTTAGGTAGAACTGCCTCTCATAGAAGAGCTTTATTATCTAATTTAGCTATAGCGTTGATTACTCACAAGAGAATTAACACAACAGTAGCAAAGGCTAAAGCATTACAAACATATGTTGAGCCTTTATTGACAAAGTCTAAAACAGACGATACTAACAACCGTCGCGTTGTATTTTCATACTTACAAGATAAAGAAGCTGTAACTGAATTATTCAGAACTGTAGCTCCTAAAATTGCAAATCGCCCAGGAGGATACACTCGTATCATCAAAACTGGATTCCGTTTAGGTGACGGTGCTGATACTGCAATGATCGAGTTAGTAGATTTCAATGATATCTACACTAACGCGAAAGTAGAGAAAAAAGCAACTACACGTCGTAGTAAAAAAAGTACTAAAACAGAAGAAGCTGCACCAGCTGCTGAAACTGAAAGTACAGAAGAAGCATAATCTATTCGATTATATAGTAAAAAGCCTCCCAAATTGGGAGGCTTTTTTTGTATTTATTAATTATGACAATTTGTAATACTTTATAATTTTCTAGATTGACAATAAATTCTTTTCAATCATCTAATTTTCTAGATATGATTGTTTTAAAATCTTAATGTTAAAAAATCAACTAAAATCCTTATTTTTGGATTGATTTTGGCAATAAACCAATTATCAAACATAAAATTGATATGAAAAAATTACTATTCATGATGGCTGTCGCAATGGCAGTTGTTTCATGTAAAAAAGATGATAAAGTCGTAGGAAAAGATAAAGATGGAAAAGAATTAATTGTGAACGAAAAAGGTGATACAGTTGCCAAAATAGAAACAACAGATTCTTTGAAAATCGCTGAAACGCCTGCTGAAACAGAAGTTGTTGCAATAACAAAAGGTGCAGATGACAAATATGCATACAAATACAATTTGGAGATAGGAAAGACTTATCCAATGACGTTGGGAATTAAAACAACTCACACGGCTTCGGACGGGAAACAATCTCAAAAAATGTCAAGTGAAAGTAAAAAACAAATTGATTATACGGTAAAAGATTTCAAAGATGGTGTGTATACATTAGAAGTGAAATCTAAACAATATAGCGAGAAAATGACAGATCCTTCGGGAAAATCAATTTCGTATGACACAAATGCTGCAAAACCAGCGAACAAAGATATTGCGGTTTCTTGGTCGATTTACAAAGCTATGACAGGAAAAACGTATACAATGAAAGTTGATCAGAAAGGAAAAGTTGTAAGCGTTGATGGATTAGAAGGAATCAAAACTTCAATTCTTAACTCTGTGAAGAAACAAGTTTCAGCAGAAGAGTTTAAATTCTTTACACAGATTATCGACAATTCATTAAACAAACAAGCAATTTCTTCTCAATTTGAAGAAACGATGAATATTTTCCCTAACAAAACTTTAGCGCTTAAAGAATCTTGGAGCGATAGTCAAAAAATTGATCAAGGTCCAATGAAAGGAAATATTTCGATGAAAAGAACTTTAGCAAGTGTTGAGCCTGCAAATACGACAATTACTGTAAATGGAACGCAAAGTTTGAAAGGTAATGAGTCGCAACAAGGTGTTACAATGTCTGCGAATAGTAGTGCGAATGTAGATGGAAAAATTTTGTTGGACACTAAATCTGGTTGGATCAACAAAGTTAATTTAACGAAAAAGGAAACATTAAAACGTACAGTAGAAGCGCAAGGTCAAAAACAAACGATGACTGAGTCGGTTACAACTGTCACAACAGTTAACTAAAATGAAAACAATTATTTGGATTATAATTTTAAGTATTATTTTCTTAACTATTTTTAGATTTTTAAGAAAAGTATTTGCAGTGAAAAAAGTTTTTCAAGAAGCAATTAATCAGCAAAGAAATGCTTATAATCAGAACCAAAACTCAAATGATTCGTACAACGAATCGAAACCAAACACATCTTTCGACAAACCGAAATATAATATAGACGCCGAAACGGTGGATTACGAAATAATCGAAGAAAAAAAGGATGAAAAATAAAAAGAATTTACTCTACGTTCTTATCTCATTGCTGCTTTTTGCAGTGATTGCATTGGTGTATTGTTCACCAGTTTTATCGGGAAAATCTGTTATTCAACCTGATATTATCAACTACAGGGGTAGTGCGCAAGAAATGTTGACGTATCAAGACAAAACAGGAGAAAATGTCTATTGGTCTGATGCGATGTTTGGTGGAATGCCAACCTATCAAACTGGAGCAAAATATGATTTTGATATTATCAAAACGATAGATGGTGTTTTCAGATTTTTACCACGTCCAGCAGATTATATTTTCTTGTTATTTACAGGATTTTTTATTCTTGGCTTAACGCTTTTCAAAAAATGGCAATATGCTTTAGTTGGTGCAATTTTCTTTGCTTTTAGTTCGTATTATTTTGAGCTGATTGCAGCAGGGCATAACGGAAAGCTCCATACAATTGGTTATTTCGCGCCTTTTGTTGCCGGAATTCTTTTATTGTATCGTAAAAAATACATTGCAGGTTTTGTACTTACAACCTTGTTTATGGGATTGCAATTACAAGCCAATCACATTCAAATGACGTTCTATTTGTTTTTAGCGATGTTGGTTTTTGCAATTGTTCAATTTATTGATAGTTTAAAGAAAAAAGAATTACCAGATTTCTTAAAATCATCTGCATTAGTAGTTGTCGCTTTAATTATTGCAGCAGGATTGAATGCAAATCGATTATTGTCAACTTACGAATACAGTAAAGAAACAACTCGTGGAAAATCTGAGATGACCTTGTTGAAAAAGAATTCGAACGGATTAGATCACGATTATATCACACAATGGAGTTATGGAAAATTAGAAACATTAAATCTTTTTATTCCAAATTTGATGGGTGGTGGTTCGCAAACGAATCCAGAAGATTTAAAGAATTATACATCAGAATTACAAAATACTCAATATAGCCTTGGTGAAGACGAGTTCAATCAGCAAGTTTTTCAAGCTGTGGCAAGTCAACCGAGAAGTGCATATTGGGGAGATCAGCCAGGAACTTCCGGACCTGCATATCAGGGAGCTGTAGTCGTTTTCTTGTTTATTATCGGAATGTTTATGGTACGTGGAAAATACGCGACCTATAAAAAATGGTTAGTTGGAGCAACGATTCTAAGTTTCATTTTGGCTTGGGGTAAAAATTTACCATTCGTTACCAACTTATTCATTGATTATTTCCCGATGTATGATAAGTTCCGCGCTGTATCATCAATCTTGGTAATTGCCGAATTTACAATGCCTTTCTTAGCAATTTTGACTTTATATTATTTCTTTAATTCTGACGAATCAGATGAATTCAAAAAGAAAGTACTTTATATAGCTGGTGGTTCTACAGTCGGAATTCTAATTATTTTCTTCTTATTCGGTGGAATGATTTTTCCATTTACATCAGAGAATGAAAAATTAATGACTGAACAATTAATCGGACAAATTCAGCAAGCAAATCCAAATGCAATCGGACTTTGGGATGGATTAATAAAACGATTAGATGAAGCATTAATTCAAGATAGAATTTCTATGTTTAAAGCGGATACAGTTCGCACATTGATTTTTGTTTTGTTCACAATGGCTTTGTTGTTGGCTTATTTATTCAAGTTTATCAAAAAACCAATTATCGTCATTTTAGCGATTGGTGCATTGGCTTTTATTGACGGATTTACGGTGAATAAAAGATATTTGAACGAAGATAATTTTGTATCTAAATACATTGTTGATAATCCTTTCCCAACTGAAATGTCGCCTCGTTTACAAACTGAAGCAGAGAACAACAATAATGTAGCGCAAATTGCTTACAAAGTTCCATTGAATAATTTATTATTAAATATTTCAAAACAAGATAAATCACATTTCCGTGTGTACAATACGGTTTTGAGTACATTTAATGAAGCTGGAACTTCATATTTTGTTCCTTCAATTGGTGGTTATCATGCGGCGAAATTAGGAAAATACCAAGATGTTGTGGATATCTATTTTTCTCAAGATCCGCAATTGAAAAAATATGGAATCAAAGATGAAACAGGTTTGATTAATGTATTGAATATGATGAATACGAAATACATTATTCATGGAAGTCCAACGGAGCCGCAAGTACAGCAAAATCCTACAGCTTTGGGAAGTGTTTGGTTAGCCTCAAATATCAAATGGACAGAAAATGCAAATGATGAAATTTTAGCGATAAATTCTACTCCAATTAATAACACGGTAATTTTACGTAAAGATTTGGTTGAGAATAAAAACATGAATGTTTCGGCAGATACTAATGCGAAAATTGAATTGGTTGATTATTCACTAATGAAGATGACGTATAAATCTTCTTCTAATACAGATCAAATTGCTGTTTTCTCAGAAGTTTATTATCCGCACGGTTGGATTGCAACGGTTGATGGAAAAGAAGTTCCGATCGAAAAAGCGAATTATGTTTTGCGTGCAGTTCCTGTACAAAAAGGAAATCATACAATCGTGATGGAATTTAAACCACAAGTTATTTCTACTGGAAATATGATTGTGATAGTTTCGAATATTTTACTTTTAATCGTTGTGGCTGGAGGTATTTATTTGGGATATAAAAAATGTTCTATAAAAGAGAATTTAAACTTAGCCGCAGAAAAGGCTTAATTTTAGAATGAAAAAAATATTAATCATCACCTATTACTGGCCTCCTGCGGGAGGTCCTGGTGTTCAAAGATGGTTGAAATTCACAAAATATCTTCCTGAATTTGGATATGAAACCTATGTTTATATTCCAGAAAATCCTTCTTATCCAATTCTTGATGAAACATTAGCCAAGGATATTAATCCAAAAGTTAAAATCGTCAAGAATAAAATTTGGGAACCTTATCAGCTAGCAGAAAAACTGAATCCAAAGAATAAAGCTTATAAAGGTGGACATTTCGAGAAAAAAGAAAATCAATCTTTTATGTCGAAGTTGTCGGTTTTTGTAAGAGGGAATTTCTTTATTCCAGATGCACGTAAGTTTTGGGTAAATCCTTCTGCTGAATATTTAAAAAACTTTTTACAAAAAGAAAATATCGATACGATTGTAACTTCTGGTCCGCCTCATAGTCTTCATTTAATTGGCTTGAAGCTGAAAAAACAAATGCCAAATCTCAAATGGTTAGCAGATTTTCGTGATCCATGGACGCAAATTAGTTATCACAAAGAATTGAAATTAACTTCTTGGGCTGCAAAAAAACACAAAGATTTGGAACGTGAAGTAATGCAAAAAGCAGATGTTGTTTTAGCAACAAGTTATGCAGATGGAGAGAACTTCAAGAAGATTGGTGCAAAACATGTAGAAGTAATTACAAATGGTTTTGAAGAAGTAAAACAACAAACAAATAAAGATCAAAACTATTTTCATTTGACGTATTCTGGAGGTTTGGAAATGCTTCGAAATCCAATTGTTTTATGGAAAGCTTTGGCCGAAATTAGCAACGAAAATCAATCGTTTCGAGAAGATTTTAAACTTAATTTTTATGGTTCTTTAGCCGATGATGTCAAACAATCAATTCTTGAACAAAGTTTACAAAATAACTTGATTGTTCACGGATATGTTTCGCATCAAGAGTCGTTAAATGCGATTAATTCTGCAAATATTCTGTTGTTAACAAATTTTGATAATGTAGCTTCGAAAGGAATTATTCCAGGAAAATTATTCGAATATATGGCAACTGGAAATCCTATTTTAGCGGTTGGTCCAGCAGATGCTGATGTCGAAAAAATACTTCAAAAAACAAAAGCGGGCGATTATTTTTCTCATCAACAAGTAAATGAAATCAAAACATACATTCTTTCCATATACAATCAGTGGTTGAAAAATCCAAACCAAAAATTTGAAACAAACGAAGAGGAAGTTCAACAATTCAACCGTAAAAACTTGACTAAAAAGTTGGTTGACGTGATAAATAATTTAAAAATAAATTAATACTATATTTGTAGAATAAAAATATTTATAGTAATTTCATCATAATTAACAACCTTATAATGAAATTACTATACTATTTTATCATTTTTATTGGTTGCATTGTATATGCACAGCCACAAATAAAAACTGATATATCCTTTGCGCCTATTAAATATTCGCAAACGAATTACGAGTTGTCCAATTACAACATTATTTATGACTACAAAATTGTTCGTAATGTAAAAAAACCTGAAAAAACAAAAACTGGTTTAGCACTTTTACAAATTGGTAAACGTTACAATAAATTCGTCGATTACAATCAAATCGGTACGGATTCTATTCTTGAAAGTTTTAGTCATTTACCTACAATTAAGACGAATGAATTTAATCAAATAATGTCTCAAAGTTTTAAATCTGCTTTTAAATATCAACTTATTCTAAAGAAAGAAAATGATGAACTTACATTTGTTGATAGAATCTCTCCGAATGATTTTCTTTACAAAGAAACGTTACCAAAATTAGATTGGAAACTACTGAATGATACCAAACAAATATTGAATTATACTGCAAAAAAAGCGACTGTAAACTACGGTGGTAGAAAATGGACGGCTTGGTACACTGACGAAATCCCAATGAATGCTGGTCCGTATAAATTTTATGGTTTGCCTGGTCTTATTTTAGAGATTTATGATGATAAAGAACATTATCATTTTACAGCAAACGCTATCAACCAAAATCCTAAACAAATCTATTTAGCACAAGGTGAAAAAACACCTATAGAAGTTAAGAAAACAGAATTCTATAAAGCCGAAAAAGATTACAACGAAAATGCAGGTGAAAGACTAAAAGGAGTTGCACTTGACGAAAATAAGAAAGCTATAACCAATTTTGGTGAAATGCCTTATAACCCTATTGAATTGGAGTAAGAATTTAATATATTTTATTCGTTTTTAATTACTTAAATTACAAAACGATTTGTTTTATTCATTTATTATTATTGATGTAATTAACGTTAATGAGGCAATTGTAGGTTGCAAACTATGATTGATTATTAAAAAACTAAATTACTTAAAAAATGAAAAAAATGTTATTAGCAAGTGCTTTTGCACTTATCGGAACTTTTGTAATGGCAAATGAAACTAACACTACTACAGTTGTAGAAAAAGAATGTGATTTATTTAAATCAAGTACAGAATGTGGAGGTTATATAATGGCTTGCAAAGATAAAGACGCAACTTGGGATTTAGCAGCAATAAATGAAGCAGATAAAAAGTTATGTGAAATGGAAAAATTAATAGAATCTATTCCACCTGCAAATTAAAGTAATAATCTAATAAATTATGTTGATAATTAAATAAATATTATTTAGTTATCTACATTTATCGATACCATGAAAAAGCTATTATATATATTATTATTAATACCAATTATCTCTTTATGTCAATCATATGAATTTGTATATAGTTACACATATAAATATGACAGTTTACATCCTAATAATATAATTGAAGAAGATATATTTGTTTTAAGAAACGATATCGATAGATATTATGTTTCTAAAAATACTTACAACATTAATGAAATTGAGTATTTAGCTAACCTCAATAACGAGAATCCTCAAACAACTTGGAGTAAATTAGGTCAAATTCCTAATTCTAAACTAACCACTATCATCTACGAGAAAGCTTCAAATACAATGATTCTTAATTCTAAATTAGGAACAATCAATTATGAAACAGAATTAAGTTTTCCTGATATCATATGGAATTTAAAAGATGAAAAGTGGATATCCCCCTGAATTTTCCAGTGTAAGTTAAGCTACATTTTTTAAAAATTGTAAATTATTATTAAACTCAAAAATAGTTTTATAATTCAAAGCTTTATGTCTTCTATTTCTGTTATACCAAATTTCAATATACTGAAAAATTTGTTTTTTCATTTTCTCTCTTGTAATTAATTTATTTCCATAAATCATTTCAGTTTTTAACGATTTAAAGAAACTCTCAGCCACAGCATTGTCCCAGCAATTCCCTTTCCTTGACATGCTACGGATAACACCATAAGAATCAAGCGTATTTGCAAACTTCTTTGACGCATATTGTATTCCTCGATCAGAATGAAATAGCATTCCTTTTTTAATCGATCTATTCTTTATAGCCATACGCCATGCTGATAAAGTTGTATCTTCAGTACTCATCGTATTGCTCAAACTCCAACCAATGACCTTTCTATCATATAAATCGATAATTGTTGTTAAATATAAAAATCCTTCTTGAGTTTGAATATAAGTAATATCTGATACCCATTTCATAGAAGGTTTTGAAGCGTAAAAATCTCGATTAAGAAGATTATTTACAGTTAAATAATTATGTTTAGAATTTGTTGTAACTCTAAACTTTTTACTTAATTTACTTCTTAAACCAAGCTCTTGCATATATTTAGCAACTGTTTTAACTGATATTCTGTAACCTAAAGCATTTAATTCTGAATGAATTCGAGGACTTCCATATCTCTGCTTGAATTTAAAATATAGATACTTTATTTTATCTAGCATCAAATTTTTTCTCAAAAGTCGATTGGAGCAACCTTTATTTTTCCATTTATAATAGCTGCTGGAGTGGATTTTTAAGATAATACACATTTTCTCAATCGGAAATTGGCAATCGTGATTCTTTATAAATCTATATTTCATCGACCGTTCTTGGAGAAAATGCTGATTGCTTTTTTTAAGATATCACGTTCTAATTCTGCATCTTTAAGCTTTCTTTCTAATTCAACTATTCGCTCCTGTTCTGGCGTTAGTTTTAAATTACCTTTTCCTGGAAAACTATTGGATCCGTATTCTTGATAATCTTTGCGCCATTTGTATAATAAGGAGGCTTTTATTCCAAGTTCCCTTGCTAATTCCGATATATTACTTCTTTCATAACTCAATTCTACCGCTCGTAATTTAAATGAAGCATCGTAATGATTTTTTATTCCTTTCATAATTGTAAGATAAGTATTATATACCTTTTCTTACTCTGGAACTTTCGTTAGGATATCCAAAGCATAAAAATAATATTGAATTAAAAAAAGCTATTACTACTTACTTAGGGCGTCAGTGGATTGCTTGGTATAATGATAATATTCCCATTAACGATGGTCCATTTATTTTCAAAAATTTACCAGGATTAATTGTAGAATTATATGATGTAGAAAATAATTACAATTGGACTTTATCCCAATATAAATACGATGTTAATAATCAAAACAAAGAAATTTTAGCTAAAAGAATTAAAAAAGCAATTAAACTTTCAAATAAAGAATTTAATAATATCATAAATCAGGACTTCATGGACCCAACTATTTCAATTGAAAGTGCTGGAATACAAGTTTCCGAAGATAAAAAAACAAAAATAAGAGAGTTTTTAAAAAATCAAAAATATAGATTTATAATTAAAGATTTAATGCTATACCTTTAAAATATCATTATCAATTTGAGATATCAATTAACACTATTATTTGCTTTACTTTCGCACTTTATTTTTGCACAACTTACTATTTCTGGTGTTGTTAAAAATGAAGAAGGAAAACCTATTTCTGGTGCTAATGTTACCATTTCACCAAGTACTTCAGACGAAACGTTGGCATATTTTATTACAAAATCGGACGGTAAATATTCTATCAAAATAGATAATCCATCGCACGAAACCTATGAAATAAAAGTTCGTGCGATGAATTATGCTTTTACTTCAGATTTGGTAAACGAATCTTCCACAAACTTTGATTTCACTTTACAAGAAAAAGCTATCGAGTTAAAAGAAGTTAAATTAAAAGAATCTCCAATTCGCAAAAAAGGCGACACAATTGCCTATGATGTCAGTAATTTTAAAGATATAAAAGACCGTTCTATAGCTGATGTGATCAAAAAAATGCCTGGAATAGAAATCGAAAATTCTGGTAGAATCTTGTATCAAGGCGAATCAATCAATAAATACTACATCGAAGGAATGGATTTGTTGGGTGGAAAATATGCATTAGCAAACGAAAATCTTTCTGCGGATGCCGTGGATAAAGTACAAATTTTAGAGAATCATCAGCCCATCAAGATTTTAGACAGTTTGGTTTATAGCTCTAAAGCCGCATTAGATATCAAATTAAAAAGCAAAATTACCTATTCTGGTAAAGCAGAAGTTGGTCTTGGCGCTTCACCATTGTTGTATCAGGCGAATATTACACCAATGTTGTTCACAAAAAAGCAACAAATGATAGGTTCTTATCAAGGAAATAATCATGGAAATGATGTTTCTCGTCAATTAAAAACCTTAAGTCTTGAAGATTTTTTAAATGAATCTGAAAAATTTTCGAACGAAAGTTGGTTGTCTATTGCGGGCGTACAAACACCTAATTTTGATGGCGAACGTTGGTTAGATAATGCAATAAATATTGGAACTTGGAATCATCTTTTTAAGTTAAAAAAAGAGTTAGATTTACGAATTAATTTGTCTTATCACAACGATTTTCAAAAGCGATTCGGAGAAACAAACACACAATATTTTTTACCAACGGGAGATATATTTCTCAACGAAATCAAAAAAAATTATTTGCAAATAGAAAGTCTTAATCTAAAAGCAACATTATCTCAAAATAGTTCTAAAAATTATCTTGAAAATGTCTTGGAATTTAAAGGAGATTGGAATAGTTCGAGAGGAAATCTCTATCAAAACAATAACTATATTTCGCAAAAATTAGCTCAACCGAATAGAGAATTTTCTAATCAATTTAAAACAATCAGAAAAATTGGTAAACAATTAATTACGTTGCGTTCTCTTATTGCATATAAAAATTACAGCGAAAATTTGAGCATTACGCCAGGAGTTTTTACTGATTTTATAAATAACGGAACTGATTATCAAAATGCATTTCAACAAATTAATTTCGATAAATTCTCAACAAATAATTTTGCTGAGTTTTCAAAAGGAATAAAAGCGTTTGTCTTACAGTCTAAAATTGGAATTAAGTACATCAATCATACGATGAAAAGTAATTTGTTGGCAGATGAGCAAACGATAAATTCTTCTTTTGAGAACAATACACGCTGGTCAACTTTAAATCCGTATGTAGAAAATAACTTTTCGTACAGAAAGAATCGACTTAATTTTTCTTTTGGAATTCCTTTTCAGTGGTATAATTTAGAGAATAATTCTTTTGGAAATAAAACTTCATACAATTGTTTTTACATCGAACCAAAATTTAATATAGGTTTAGAATTTTCAAAATTCTGGAAAGTATCAACCTCGCATAATTTCTCTAATGATTTGGGGAGTTTAACACGTTTGCACGAAGGATTTATATTGTATCGATACAATTCTATTCAACAAAATGACGGAAATTTTAACGAAGTAAAAAAATGGAATTCTTCTTTACGTTTCGAGTATAAAAATCCGATAAAATCTAGGTTTATCAATTTTGGATATTCGTACAATTGGTCAGAAAATAACTTAATCTACAATTACAGCTATAATGCGGATGCAAGTACTGTTTTAGAAGCTTTGAACTTAAAAAATCATCAAAAAACACATTCTGTTAATGCTAAAATAAGTCAATATTTTTCTAAAATTAAGACAACATTTAATTTAGCTGGAGGTTATAATTTTACAACCTACGATCAATTATTAAATGATGATTTAATCGAAATTCACAATACCATTTTAACTTCTAATTTTGATGCATCTTTCAGATTATTAAGTTGGATGACGTTTGAGTATAAATATGGTGTAACCAATTATAAAAATAAATTATCAGGAAACTCAAGTTCACGATCAATCACCAATCAAATCCACCAAATAGGATTACATTTTTTTCCTGCAGATCAGCATTATATAAAACTTAATTTTGATTTGTATGTTAATGATGATTCAAGATTAAATCCAAATTCTACTTTCGGAGATTTAATGTATCGTTATTCATTAAAAAAGAAGAAAATAGATTTTGAATTGTCTGCTTATAATCTTTTTAATGAAAAATATTTTTCTCAAAACAGTTTTTCTTCCAATTTCGAACAACGATTTATCTATAAGTTGAGACCAACACAAATTATGTTAACAACGAGATTCAATTTTTAATTTATCAACCTCATAATTATTAACTTCAAAATTATATAACTCGATAATTTATTTTAATAAAATATTAAAATCTAACATCTGTCATAAGTGGGTTGAATATATTTTACCTAAATTTATTTTGAAAAAATATAAACCACAGAGAAATGAATGACAATCGTAAGAAAGATGCATTGAATTACCATTCGATGGGTCAACCAGGAAAGATTGCAGTAGTGCCTACAAAACCTACGAATACACAACGTGATTTATCGCTTGCTTATTCGCCAGGTGTTGCGGAGCCTTGTTTAGAGATTGAAAAAGACCCAGAAAATGCTTATAAGTACACAGCAAAAGGAAATCTGGTTGCAGTTATTAGTAACGGTACAGCCGTTTTAGGTTTGGGAGATATTGGTGCGGTAGCTTCAAAACCGGTGATGGAAGGTAAAGGTCTTCTATTCAAAATTTTTGCTGATATTGATGTTTTCGATATCGAATTGGATACAAAAAATGTTGATGAATTTATCAATACGGTAAAAGCTTTAGAGCCGACTTTTGGAGGAATCAATTTAGAGGATATTAAAGCGCCTGAGTGTTTCGAAATTGAGAAACGTTTGAAAGCTGAAATGAATATCCCAGTTATGCACGACGATCAACACGGAACAGCTATTATTTCTGGTGCAGCGTTGATTAATGCATGTGAATTACAAGGAAAAGATATTTCTAAAGTTAAAATTGTAGTAAACGGAGCTGGTGCTGCGGCAATTTCGTGTACAGGAATGTATATTTCTGTTGGTGCAACGAAAGAAAATATCGTGATGTTAGACAGTAAAGGTGTTATTCGTTCTGACCGTGATAATCTTGATCCTTCTAAAGCAGAATGGGCAACAGATCGTGATATTTCGACATTGGCAGATGCTGTTAAAGATGCAGATGTTTTTATCGGTTTATCGGCTGCAGATGTTTTATCAGCAGATATGTTGAATACAATGGCAGAAAATCCAATTGTGTTAGCAATGGCAAATCCAAATCCAGAGATTGCGTACGATTTAGCAGTTGCGACGCGTCAAGATATTATTATGGGAACTGGGCGTTCTGATTATCCAAACCAGGTGAATAATGTACTTGGGTTTCCGTATATTTTTAGAGGAGCGTTAGATGTTCGTTCGACGACAATTAATGAGGAAATGAAAATTGCTGCTGTTCGAGCAATTGCAGAATTAGCAAAAGAACCAGTTCCTGAAGTTGTGACGCAAGCATACAATAATCATTCGATCAAATTTGGAAAAGATTATATTATTCCAAAACCTAATGATCCACGTTTGTTACCAGAAGTTTCGGCTGCGGTTGCAAAAGCGGCGATTGAAACTGGTGTTGCTAAAAATATCATTACAGATTTCGAAGAATACAAATTGTCATTGATTAAGCGAATCGGAAAAGAAAGTACGATTATGCGTAATTTGACACAAACGGCAAAATCAAATCCAAAACGTGTTGTTTTTGCTGAAGGAGATCGTTTCGAAATTCTTCGTGCAGCGCAAATTGTAAAGGAAGAAAAAATCGCTATTCCAATTATTTTAGGAAAGAAAAATAAAATTCAACAAATGATTAAAGATTATATGTTGGATTTGGAAGATGTTGAAATTGTTGATACAAATGCAGAAGAAGATTCTGACAGATACAATCAATTCGTTGATTTTATTTATTCGAAACGTCAACGAAAAGGAATCTCAAAATCTGATGCGAAAAAATTATTGAGAGATCGTAATTATTTTGGATCATGTATGGTTGAGTTTGGTTATGCAGATGCAATGATTTCGGGAATGACGAAAAATTATTCGCAAGCGATTCGTCCAGCTTTAGAATTAATTGGAGCGGAACAAGGTCAAAAAGTTGCGAGTATGTATATGATGTTGACAGAAAAAGGACCAGTTTTCTTAGGTGATACAACGGTTAATTTAGATCCAACTTCAGAGGATTTAGTTAACATTACATTGCAATTTAACGAAACAATTAAGAAATTTAAAATTGAACCAAAGATTGCATTATTATCTTATTCAAACTTCGGATCAAATAAAGGAGAAACGGTTTCTAAAGTTCAGAATGCAGTGAATTATCTACATCAAAATCATCCAGATGTTTTAGTTGATGGCGATATTCAGGCAAATTTTGCAGTAAACAGAGAGAAATTACAAAGTAATTTTCCATTTTCTAAATTAGCAGGAACGCATGCGAATACATTAGTTTTTCCAAATCTTGAATCAGCGAATATTTCGTATAAATTATTACAAGAATTAGGAAATATAGAAGCGGTTGGACCAATTTTGATCGGAATGAAAAAACCAATTCATTTGTTACAATTGGATAGTACTGTTCGCGAAATTGTGAATATGGTTACCATTGCTGTAATTGATGCACAACAACATCAGTAAAATATAAAATTTATAATACAAAAAATCCACTTAAAATCATTTAAGTGGATTTTTTGTATTATATGAAACCGAGATGATTTAAAAAATAAACTATTTATATTAATAAACATAAAAAAGCCTCGCAATGCGAGGCTTTCCTATTGATAAATGAAATTCTATTATTTAACTTCTTCGAAGTCTACGTCTTCAACACCATCATTTTTTGCTTGACCTTGATCAGCTCCTGGTTGCGCTTGTGCACCACCTTCTTGACCTTCGTTCATTGCAGCATAAATTTCTTGTGAAGCAGCATTCCAAGCTGTATTTAATTTTTCCATAGAAGCATCAATTGCAGCAACGTCTTGAGCAGCGTGAGCAGATTTAACCTCAGCTAAAGCTTCTTCAATTGGTTGTTTTTTGTCAGCAGGAATTTTATCTCCGTACTCAGTCAATTGTTTTTCCGTTTGGAAAATTAACGCGTCAGCAGCATTTACTTTTTCAATTTTGTTTTTTGCTTCTTCGTCTTTTGCAGCATTTTCTTGTGCTTCTTTTTTCATTCTTTCAATATCAGCATCAGATAATCCAGATGAAGCTTCAATTTTGATTGATTGCTCTTTTCCTGTTCCTTTATCTTTTGCAGATACACTTAAGATACCATTCGCATCAATATCAAATGTTACTTCGATTTGAGGAACACCTCTTTGTGCTGGTGGAATATCTACTAAGTCAAAACGTCCGATTTCTTTGTTATCGTTGAATAATGGACGCTCGCCTTGACCAATTCTTAATGTTACTGCTGGTTGATTGTCAACTGCAGTTGAGAAAACCTCAGATTTTTTAGTTGGAATTGTTGTATTCGCTTCGATTAATTTTGTGAATACTCCTCCTAAAGTTTCTATACCTAAAGATAATGGTGTAACGTCTAATAATAATACGTCTTTTACATCACCTGTTAATACACCTCCTTGGATAGCTGCACCAATTGCAACAACCTCGTCTGGATTAACTCCTTTAGATGGTTTTTTACCGAAGAATTTTTCTACTTCTTCTTGGATTTTTGGCATACGTGTAGATCCACCAACTAAGATAACTTCGTCGATATCGTTGATTGATAAACCTGCATCAGATAATGCTTTTTTACAAGGCTCCATAGAACGACGTACTAAATCTTCTGTTAACTGATCAAATTTAGAACGAGTTAAAGTTTCTACTAAGTGTTTTGGTCCTGTTTCGTTAGCTGTAACGTATGGTAAATTAATTTCTGTTTGAGCAGAAGAAGATAATTCGATTTTAGCTTTTTCAGCAGCTTCACGTAAACGTTGTAAAGCCATTGAGTCTTTTTTCAAATCTACACCTTCTTTCGCTTGGAATTCAGAAGCTAACCAATTGATGATTGCATCATCAAAATCATCACCTCCTAAGTGAGTATCACCGTTTGTAGATAATACTTCAAATACACCGTCACCTAATTCTAGGATAGATACGTCAAAAGTACCACCACCTAAATCGTAAACAACGATTTTTTTATCTGAATTTGCTTTGTCTAATCCATAAGCTAATGCAGCTGCAGTAGGCTCGTTGATAATACGTTCTACTTTAAGACCTGCAATTTCACCAGCTTCTTTAGTTGCTTGACGTTGCGCATCGTTAAAATAAGCTGGTACAGTAATTACCGCTCTTGATACTTCTTGTCCTAAATAATCTTCAGCAGTCTTTTTCATTTTTTGTAAAATCATTGCTGAGATTTCTTGTGGAGTATAGTTACGTCCATCAATTTCAACTGCTGGCGTATCATTGTTTCCTTTTACAACTGAATAAGGAACACGACCGATTTCATCTGCATCATTATTAAATTTAGTTCCCATGAAACGTTTAATAGAATAAATCGTTTTCTTTGGGTTTGTTACAGCTTGACGTTTTGCTGAGTCACCAACTTTAATTTCTCCTCCTTCTACGAATGCTACGATAGATGGAGTAGTTCTTTTACCTTCTGCATTTGGAATTACAACTGGCTCGCTACCTTCCATTACAGAAACACAAGAGTTCGTTGTACCTAAGTCGATTCCGATTATTTTGCTCATATTTTTAGTTATTTTTTATATTATTAATGATTTATTTTAAACTTTTACACATCATCAAAAATGATGCTACAACAGAATAGTCAATCTTTGTGCCAACGTAGAAAATGATGACATCTCAATTTTTAAAATGTCATGTTGTCAGATTATGATGAATGATTTGATTATTTATCGATAAAAAAGTCAGTTCATTGGTTGATAAAATGTCAGCGTTAAATTATACTTAAACTTTATCTCAACCTCAACCTCAGTCTTAATCTATGTATTTGTCAAAGACAACTAAATAAAATCAATAAGAATAAACTATGTTTCTATGTTGTTAAAATAATCATTTCAATGTCTAAATTATTCTTCAGCCACAATCTCAATCTATGTTGTTGAAAATAATTGTTTCAATATCTGATTATTCCTCAGTTTTTAATCAACCTCAACGTCAACCTCAATACTACCCAATCTTACTTCCGTTTTCAACTTTTCGTTCGGGATTCAAGAGAATAACATCGTTATTATTTCCATAAACGCCCATCACGAGACATTCGCTCATAAAAGTGGCAATTTGTTTTTTCGGAAAGTTAACCACAGCCATTATTTGTTTTCCAATCAATTCTTCTTTGCTATAAAGCGACGTAATTTGTGCCGAACTTTTCTTGATTCCTAACGGACCAAAATCAATTTCTAATTGATAAGTAGGATTTCTCGCTTTCGGAAAATCATTTGCACTGATAATTGTTCCAATTCTCATATCAACTTTTTCGAAATCTTGCCAAGAAATTGTTTCAGTATTATTTTCAGGTTTTGGTTCTTCTTTTGGTTTATTTTCTTTGTCGTATATTGTTTGTAGAATTTTTTCTAAATCCGTTTTTTCATCCGCATATTTCGTTTTCAAGTTATCAGGCATTCGGTTGTAATACGTCAAAGCTTTTTCGCCAAACTGCTTGATATAAAAATCGTTCAATGGTGGAACGTTTGGAAATCGTTTATGAAAAATCATTTCTGTATACGCTTGCCATTCGCGTTCTTCTCGCAATTCGATTTGATTTTCGCCCGAACGCTGAAAAACATGTACCATTTCGTGGATCAAAACGTTAGAAAGTAATACCAAATCAAAATCCAGAATGTTACGTGGAACACGAATCGTAATTCCAGTTTTTTCTTCGCCTTCTGCAGTTAATAAAAAACTTTTTGGATCGATTTCTTCTCGAAACGTAAAACCTGTAAAAGCACTATGTTTTAATTTCAATTCATCTAAAATTTCGTACAATGCTTCAACGATTAAGTGATTATTTTTTAAATAATTTATTCTTTCTTTAAATTTTTCTGTAATCATAGCTTTTTGGCTTATTTATCAAATATATAATCTTATTTTTGATATGTTTTAAAAATGACTATGAAGAAATTAGTACTATTACTTGGTTTGATCTCGATAACAACAAATGCACAAGTACTTAATAACAAACAAGAGTTTACGCGACAAGATTCGCTTCGCGGAACGAATAATGAATTCCGAAATTGGTGGGATGTCAAAAAATATAAAGTAAGTGTAGAACCAGATTATCAGTCAAAATCGATAAAAGGAAAAACGACAATTACGTTTGATAAAACTACTCCTCAACAATCAGATTTATTACAGATAGATTTACAAGATCCAATGATGGTTTCGGCTGTAAAATTGAATGGAAAGAAAATTTCTGATTTCAAACGTGATGGAAATGTTTATTTTATTAATGTCGGAAAAAATATCAAGAATACGTCGAATCAATTAGAATTAGAATACAACGGAAATCCTCGTGTTGCGGTAAGAGCACCTTGGGATGGTGGTTGGATTTTTGCGAAAGATGAAAAAGGTCGCGATTGGATGTCTGTTGCTGTGCAAGGTTTGGGTGCAAGTGCTTGGTTTCCGAACAAAGATTATTTAGGCGATGAACCAGATAATGGAATGGAATTGGAAATTATCACACCAAAAGATTTGGTAGGAGTTGGTAATGGACGATTAGTTTCTAAAAAAGAAAAAAATGGTAAAACAACTTCTACATGGAAAGTTGTTAATCCAATCAATAATTATAATATCATTCCTTATATCGGACATTATGTCAATTTCAAAGATACTTTCGAAGGCGAAAAAGGTAAATTGGATTTAGATTATTATGTATTAGATTATAATATAGATAAAGCAAAATCGCAGTTTGAACAAGCAAAATTGATGTTGAAAAGTTTCGAGCATTGGTTTGGACCTTATCCATTTTACGAAGATTCTTTCAAGATTGTAGAAGCTCCGCATTTGGGAATGGAACATCAATCTGGAATTGCGTACGGAAATAAATTCGAGAATGGTTATTTAGGTCGTGATTTATCAGGTTCTGGCTGGGGATTGAAATGGGATTTTATCATCGTTCATGAAGCTGGTCACGAATGGTTTGGGAATAATATTACCGAAAAGGATGTGGCAGATATGTGGATTCACGAAGCGTTTACTGCTTATTCGGAAACTTTGTTCACAGAAACTTATTATGGAAAAGATGCGGCAAGCGAATATGTGCGTGGAACGAGAAAGGCAATCCAAAATGATATTCCAATTATCGGTGTGTATGGCGTAAACCAAGAGGGTAGTGGCGATATGTACTATAAAGGTGCAAATATGATTCATACGTTGAGAACTTGGATGAATAATGATGAAAAATTCAGACAAATGTTGCGTGGATTAAATAAAGAATTTTATCATCAAACTGTAACTACAGAGGAAATTGAAAATTATATTGCGAAGTTTTCTGGTTTAAATTTGAACGCTTTTTTCAATCAATATTTAAGAACAGTTAAAGTACCTACTTTAGAACTTAAACAAAATGGAAATAAAGTTGAATATAGATATACGAATGTGGTGGATGGATTTACGATGGCTTTGCGATTGAAAGATTCTGATATAACAATCAATCCTACGACTAATTGGCAAACAATTAATAATTCAACGATTACAAAAGCGATTGATGTAACAATTAATCCAAATTATTATATCGATTCACATATTATTTATTAAAACTAAATGAGATATTGAAACAAGTTCAATATGACAAGGAAAGTCAATCTGAACTTGTTTTCAGGTTCTCATCCAAAATGATTTATAAAATATTCCAAACAAATATCATCGGTTATTGAATGATGAAATTATAAATTTGTGACATGAAAAAATATATTGCATACGCAATCTTATCAGGATTATTATTAACAGCAGGTTGGCCATCGCATGGTTTTCCATTGTTATTATTTATAGGATTTGTACCCTTGATGTTAGCAGAACATCAAATCACGCAACGCGCAGAATTTAAGAAAAAAGGACGTAAAATTTTCGGACTTTCGTTTTTAGCTTTCTTTATTTGGAATGCGATTGTAATTTGGTGGTTGCATTATGCACAAGAAACGGACGCGAATGGAGATTTGTACAATTCGTGGAGCGCTTATTTGATTCCCGTTGTGGCGAATTCGTTGTTTATGTCAATTGTTTTTCAGTTGTATCATTTTGTCAAAACAAAAGCTGGTAATTTATATGGATTGGTTTTTCTTCCTGCGATTTGGATGAGTTTCGATAAACTAACCTTGAATTGGGAGTTGACTTGGCCTTGGTTTAATCTTGGAAATGGTTTTGCAAAATATTACGAATGGGTGCAATGGTACGAATACACAGGAACTTTTGGAGGTGCACTTTGGATTTGGTTAGTTAATATTACGGTATTCTATTATTTGACGGCTTATATTAATAAGAAAGAAATGAGATATCTAAATAAATTAGGTATTTACGCTGGATTATTAATTGCTGTGCCAATTGGTATTTCTTATATTATTTATGCGAATTACGAAGAAAAAGGAAAAGCACTTGATGTGTTAGTTCTTCAACCAGATCTTGATCCATACAATGAAAAGTATATGAAAGATGGTTTGCAGATTTATGATGAATTGAAACAATTGGCATTGAAAAATATTCAACCAAAAACTCAATTTGTTGTCGCGCCAGAAACTGCTGTACCTGGATCATCTGCCTTGATTTTTGATAATATGTATGATGATTTAATTATACAAGACATTCAGCAATGGACAAAAACCAAAAAAGATTTACATTTTGTAACAGGAGCATCTATCATGCGAATTTATCCAATGCAATCTTTAGCATCGGAAACGGCATCTGTTATGAGAGATGGAATTACGTGGTACGACGCTTATAACTCGGCTTTGCAGATAAGCGGAAACGATTCTATAGAAGTTTATCATAAGAGTAAATTAGTACCTGGAGTAGAAATTTTTCCATATCGAAACATTTTAATGCCAATTATTGGAGAATTTATGCTTAACTTTGGCGGCACAACAAAAACGTTGGGGATTCAACCTCATCGTTCTGTTTTCAAGAATAAAACAAACAACGCTACTGTTGCTCCGGTTATATGTTACGAATCTATTTACGGAGACTATACGACAGAATATGTGAGAGAAGGCGCAAATGTTATATTCACAATGACCAACGATTCTTGGTGGGGCTCTACCGATGGTCATCGTCAATTACTATTATATGGTAATTTGAGAGCTATTGAAAATAGACGCGCTATCGTTAGATCTGCAAATTCAGGTATTTCGGCTTTCGTTAATCAGCGAGGAGATATAATGAAGTCTTTACCATATGGAGAGCAGGGTGCCTTAAATGGTACAATTTTAATGAATAGTGAATTAACGTTTTACACAAAATATGGCGATGTAATCGCGAGAATAGCGCTGTTGGTAATGGGAATTATCTTGGCTTATACTCTTGCGCAGAAGTTGTTATATAAACAAAATAAGAAAAAAATATAAAATTAATAACCTAAAGAGTTGTATAAGTAATATATAATTTGTTACTTTGCACTCCGTTTAAAATAGGACAATACAAAATAAGATGTCAAAAATTTGTCAAATTACAGGTAAGAAGAGATTAGTGGGAAACAATGTTTCTCATGCTAATAATAAAACAAAACGCACTTTTGAAGTGAATTTGTTCAAAAAGAGATTTTTTATGCCAGAAACTGGTGAGTGGATTACATTAAGAGTTTCTGCACACGGTTTAAAAACAATCAACAAATTAGGAGTTGATGAGGCTGTTAAACGTGCACGTAAAGAAGGTTTAATCAAATAATTTAAGACACCATGGCAAAAAAAGGAAACAGAGTACAGGTTATTTTAGAATGTACAGAGCATAAAGAAAGTGGTATGCCAGGAATGTCTCGTTATATCACAACTAAAAACAAAAAAAATACTCCAGATCGTATTGAGTTGAAAAAATACAACGCAGTATTGAAAAAGTATACAATTCACAAGGAGATTAAATAATAAAATTTTAGACGATGGCAAAGAAAACGGTAGCAACCCTACAAACTGGGTCTAAAAAAATGACCAAAGTTATCAAAATGGTAAAATCTCCAAAATCTGGAGCTTACGTATTTGTTGAAAAAGTAGTTAACGCTGATGAAGCAGATTCTTTCTTCACGAAATAATCAAATCATCTCCTTAACAAAAAATATTTAAGGTTAATTGAGCTGCCTCGTTTTCAGGGCGGCTTTTTTATTTCCTTATATTTTATGTATCTTCGTACAAAATTTTAAGAAATTTAGCTTATTAATGAGTTGGTTCAAAAAGATATTAGGTAAAGAAAGCAAAGAAAAATTAGATGAAGGATTAGAAAAATCTAAAACTTCTCTATTTGATAAAATCAGTCGTGCTGTAGTAGGTAAATCTAAAGTAGACGATGAGGTTTTAGATGATTTAGAAGAAGTATTGATTTCTTCTGATGTCGGTGTTGAAACAACGATCAAAATTATTCGTCGAATAGAAGAACGTGTAGAACGTGATAAATATGTTTCGACTTCTGAGTTAGATTTAATTCTTCGCGAAGAAATTGCAGGCTTACTTTCCGAAAATAATATAGAAGATACAAACGGTTTTTCGATTCCGAAGAAAGATGTACCATACGTTATTATGGTGGTCGGAGTAAATGGAGTTGGTAAAACAACTACGATTGGTAAATTGGCTTCTCAGTTCAAATCACAAGGACTTAAAGTGGTTCTGGGAGCAGCTGATACGTTTCGTGCGGCGGCTGTAGATCAATTAGTAATTTGGTCGGAGCGTGCAGGTGTACCAATTGTAAAACAAGCAATGGGTTCTGATCCTGCTTCGGTTGCATTTGATACCATTCAGTCGGCAGTTGCGCAAAATGCAGATGTTGTTTTGATTGATACTGCAGGACGTTTGCACAACAAAATTAACTTGATGAACGAGTTGACAAAAATAAAACGTGTGATGCAAAAGGTAATTCCAGATGCGCCTCACGAAGTTTTATTAGTGTTAGATGGTTCTACAGGTCAAAATGCTTTTGAGCAAGCAAAACAATTTACACAAGCAACAGAAGTTTCTTCTTTAGCGGTTACAAAATTAGATGGAACAGCAAAAGGAGGAGTGGTAATTGGAATTTCAGATCAATTTAAGATTCCAGTTAAATACATTGGTGTTGGTGAAGGAATCAATGACTTGCAAGTTTTCAATAAAATGGAGTTTGTCGATTCTTTCTTCAAACGAAATAATTAAGAAATTTAATTCCTATAAAAATATAAATCCTTCAAGTTTTTCTTGAAGGATTTTTTTATGATATAGTTTTAATAAATCACCTTAATATATTCTTTATAAAACTTTTTGTTTTTATTTTCTTTCTTCGAAATGGTTTTTAGAAACTCGTTTAAATATTCTCTAAAAGGAGAATCTTTCGCTAAAGCATCTTGTTTTTTGCTTGTCAAAATCTGAACAGTTCCATACATTTCTTCATCATTTTCTACACTCGATGCAATCAAAGTAAAAGTTTCATTTGATTCATTAATGATATTTTTATTTGACCAAACTAACAACGGTTGATTGTTTTCAGTGTACAAAACATTGTCCCATTTTCCTAACCAATCGTATAGCATTTTTTTCGTAACTAAAGGCGTTTGAAAACTTTCGACACGATATTCTGTCAACGAACGTTCGGCTTGCTCTTGCGCATATAATAAATTGAAACTTGTAAAAAGTGCGATAAAAAGAAATAATTTTTTCAAACTCAAAAATCTTGTTTAGCGTAAAGTTATCAAAAATAATTGCAATTCTTATGTAACTTATTTGTTCTTCATGCGTCATATAAATATACACTAACTCTTAATAGAAGAATTAACCATGAAGAAATTTTTTGTACTTGCTGTTACATTATCAGGAATTTTTGCTTTTGGACAAGATGAAAAGCAGGACTCAACCGACTATAATCCAATCGAAATAAAAGAAGTTTTAGTTCAATCGCAACGCAAAAAAATGTTTGCGGACAAAACAGTTTATACCTTCGATAAAGAAGCGTTGGAAAAAGCGCGTTACGCAAAAGATTTGTTAAATACGTTACCAGAATTACAAGTTGATCCAATTTCGAATACGATACAAAGTACAAAAGGTGGAACGACTTTGTTATTGATTAATGGAATTGAGGCAACAGATAATCAAATTCGTGCTGTGAAACCGCAAGATGTGGTGCGTGTTGAGTATTTTGATATTCCGCCAGCGCGTTATGCAAATCGTGCAGATCAAGTGGTGAATTTGATTACGCGTAATCCAGAAAATGGTTATGTATATGGTGCGGATCTCACTTCGGCGTTTACAACAGGTTTTATAAATGGTTCTGCTTATGCGAATTTTACGAAAGGAAAAAGTAACTTTGGATTAGAGTATAACATTTATCTGAGAGATTATAAAGATCGTACTTCGATGAATATTTATGATTATAACTTAAATAATATTCATTACAGAACAGAAAATCAGCGCAACGAATATTTTGGATATACGGATCAAACAATTGCATTGCGATATACCAATTCGGATTCGGATAAATATGCTTTTCAAGCAAAGTTGGATATGAATATCAGTTCGAGTTTTGCTTATGCGAATGGAACAAGTTTGTTCTATCAAAATAGTTTATTAAACAATCATTCAACCTATAAACATTCTAATTCTAATTATTCAAAACCAACATTAGATCTTTATTATTCGAGAAAATTAGGAAAGAAAGATGAGTTAAGTTTAAATGTAGTTGGATCGATGTATACAACGAAATCGATTGACGAAACGCGCGAATGGGAAACAATTTCTGGTGCTGAACAATATAATTATTTGACAAATTTAGAAGCTGATCAAAAAGGAATTGTAGGAGAAATAGCGTATACACATAGTTTCGAGAAAGGAAAATTAAATTCTGGTTATCGAATTTCGAATAATTCAATTGATAATAAATTAGAAAACTTAAATGGTCCTTCGAATAATAAAGTAAATTATTTAGAACAATATATCTATTCTGAATATTCTGGAAAAGCGAAAAAGTTGTCATATCGTTTGGGTGTTGGATTAACGAATGTTCATAACAAGAATGAAGATACAAACACAGATACGTGGACGTTTACACCAAAATTAGTATTGGGTTATGAATTAGCGAAGAATCAAAATTTACGTTTTTCGAGTTCATACAAACCAACCAGTCCTTGGAATTCGGCATTGAGTAAAAACGTGATTCAGGTTGTAGAAAACATTACACAAGAAGGAAATCCGTATTTAACCATTCAGAAATCGTTTGGAAATAATTTGATTTACTCTTTCAATTCAAAATATTTTGATTTAAATACAAATGCATTTTATCATTATACAAAAGATCCAATTAATCAATTGTATTTGCAAAATATCATAAATGGAAATGTAGAAGGATATAAATTAACCTACGAGAATGCTCAAAATTCGCAACGTTACGGTGTTCAAATTACAGGTTCTATCAAACCTTTTGGAACAGATATTTTAACTGTAAAAGTGAATGTAGCGCCAGCAACAGAACGTTTCAAAACGAAAGATGGTAGAATTTTGAAGAATGATTATATCGGAAATTATTTTGCATTATCATCTGTTTACAAAAACTTTCGTGTAGATTATCAATTTAATATTCCGTATTACACATTAGGCGGAGCTTTGTTGTACACACAAGAAAACATGAACCATGCTTTTGCAAGTTATAAATACAATAATTGGACTTTTTCTACTGGAATGTATTGGATTGGAATGCCGTCGACTTACAAGCAAAAAACGATGGATAAACAATATGTGGATTATTCTCGTGTAGGAAAAATTTGGAACAACAAATCGATGTTTGTCGTTGGTTTGAGTTTTGATTTTGCTACAGGTAAGAAAACAAGTATCAATCGAAAATTAGAAAATGAAACTGCAGGAGCAGCGACATTTTAATAAATAAACAAAAAGAGAATCCTTAGGATTCTCTTTTTGTTTATTTATAATTTGACTGTGATGTTGAAACGAGTTCAACAAGACATATTAATTGTTTTTAATAAGTATAAATTTTAGCTTTCTAATATTTATAACTCCGCCAAAAATTTCAGCGTATCAATATTATCGGCATAATCAGTTAATTTCGGGAATTGAGTTTGCCCAAATTCAACATAATTCGAATTGTCTTTCATATCGTTTCCAACCACGCATTGTATTTGATTCTCATTTTCGATCAAATAATTTTTTACATCATTCACATCTTCATAAACTTCAAAATTTACAACTGCAATAGGAGAATGTAAAGCTGTATCTTTTTTCATTAGAACAAAATTATTGTCTAAAAATTCATCTTTTCCTAACAAAAATATTGCACGATTGTAATCGTAATTATTTGCATATTTAGGATGATTAATCACATCGCCCCATGAAAAAATAGCTTCGAATATTTTTGGTAATTGCGCTTCATCTTTTACATAAAGTTTCGTCACATTTCGGCAACCTAATCCAAAATAAATAAATATGTCGTTACCCAATTTTTTCAACTCTTCATCAGTTTCCGAACCATTTAATACAGCAACTGAAGTTCTATTTTTACGAATAATGTTAGGAACTTTACCAAAATATTGTTCAAAATAGCGTGCCGTATTATTACTTCCAGTTGCAATAACTGCATCAAAATTTTCTAATCGTTCAACAGTTTGAATAATCGATTTGAAATTTTCATCAATCGAATACAAATATTTTATCGCTAATTTGATTAATTTATCATCTTTAGACGAAGTTTTAATCAACGAATTATTTCCAGAAATAACAACAGAAAGTAAATCATGAAAACCAACCAAAGGTAAATTCCCAGCCATGATAATTCCGACATTTTTTTGCGTTTCAGCAAAAGGATAATCTTTCGACCAAGCCAATAAATTTTCTTCCGTTAAAGCTTCTGCCCAACTTTTCAAGGCTAACGTAATATTATCTTTTGTAAACCAATTGTTGTAGGCTTCTGCATCGCTCACTGCATATTCAGCTTCTTCTTTCCAATTCTCGAATTTTTCTGTCAGTTCTGTGTCTTTAATCGAATCATTATTTATAATAAAATTAAAAAACTGCCCCAATTCGTTAAATGCTGAAATCCTTTGTTCAAATGTCATTTTTTCTGAAAATTAAATGTAATTTTGTAGTTGCAAATGTAGGAAATAAAAAAACAGATACAATGGCTATAATTATTACAGATGAATGTATAAATTGTGGAGCTTGTGAGCCAGAATGTCCAAATAACGCGATTTATGAAGCTGCGGTAGATTGGAAATATTCTGATGGAACTTCTCTTAGCGGAACAATTGTAAACGTAGACGGCGCAACTTTTGACGCTGATGCGGTGCAAGATCCTGTGAGTGATGAGGTTTATTACATTGTTCCCGATAAATGTACTGAATGTAAAGGTTTCCACGAAGAACCACAATGTGCGGCAGTTTGTCCGGTGGATTGTTGTGTGCCTGATGATAACCACGTAGAAAGCGAAGAGCGCCTTTTGAGTAAAAAAGCGTTTATGCACTTAGAGTAAAATCGTCACAACTTTACATATAAAAACCTCTCAGAATTTGAGAGGTTTTTTAGTTTTTGGGCAATCCCTTCGGGCGGGCTTTTCGTTCCAATCTTTTTCTCAAACTTCGACTTCGCTCAGTTATCAAAAAAGGATTTCCACTTCAATCCCTATTGCATTTTATTAATTTTCGAAACTCGAAACTCGAGCTTCGAAATTCGTTTTTTTAAGAATATCTTCTCTTTCTAATCCAAAATCCAATTCCAGCCAATAAACCAATAATAGCAGTTGGAACAAGTAAATTAATCATTTGCCAAGTCGATTTTTCTTGTAAAACAGTTGTTTCACTTAACAACGGAATTTCTAATTTACGATTGCGTAAAGCCAAGAAATCAGTATCACCTAATAAATAATCCATTGCATTCATTATAAATGTTTGGTTGGCGTATGTTTTCGGTTTTCCATCTGGATTATCTGGACGAACCGAAAATTTATTTTCTCCTAATTGCATTGGAATTCCTCTCCATAAAGCATTTTTTAAAACATCTCCGTCCGAAATGACAATCATTTTACCATCGGTAGTTTTTGGCTTGAAATTCGGAAATTCTTTACGTTCGTAACGCGAAGCATAAGCCGAATTGAAATTACCTTCTAACAAAACTGCCATCGGAATTTTTCCCATTTTATATTCTTCAGGATTCTCGATTTCGACTTCATTTAATTGAATATAATTTAAAGCAGGTTTCAAACTTGATTGTTCAGAAGAACTTAATAAAACAGTTTGTTTGATATTTGGATTTTTCAGTAATTCGATCGGATTCGCAAATTGAAATAAAACAGGATCTATGGAACTTGTAATTGGGTTTTCTTCTCCTTTAATTCCTAACTCAAAATAAGGCCAATTGTAATAATTGTAACTTGTATTTCCTGCTGTTTCGCCATCTGCCAAAACAATTTGTGCACCATTCATATCTTTTATAACAGCCGGATGAATACGAACACCATAATTGAATAAGAAATCATTTAACTTTAAATCTCTTGGAAAAGCAACGATTTTTCCACTTCGGAAAATAGAGTCCATTTCAGCATCCACAGTTTCAACAGCCATCATCATTTTTCCTCCATTCATGATATATTGATCCAAAACCAATTTATCCATATCAGAAAAAGGTAATGTAGGTTTTGCTACAATCAAGGCATCAAAACGTTTCAAACTATCGAAATCAGAAGGCTGTAAAGAAAACGATTTGTTTGCAATTGGATTTAGATAAATCTCCACATCATATTTTTCTGACAAAGCAGAGCCTAACCCTTGAATATTTGCTTCAGGTAATTCGTCATGATGAACAATGAAACCAATACGCTTGCGCTCAAAATTGGTTGCTTTCTGAATTTTTTCGGCAAATAAATATTCTAATTTTTCAGTAGATGCTAATGCTAATTTTTCAAATGGAGTAGAAGGGTCATTCACTAAAACCTCCATATAAGTCGATTTGTCACCGTAAGTTAATTTTGCATACGGATAAACATTCAAAATTCCTTTGTCTGTTTTAATTGGAACTGGAGCTAATTTATTTTGCTCTAATTCGGCTTGTCCTAAATCTACAGGATCAACAAAAGAATAAGAAATATTACTATTTTTTTCGCGAAGTTCGTCTAATAAAAATTGAATTTCGTTCTTCAAAATTCTGTAATCACCTGTTAAATCTCCACCCAAAAGAATTTCAATTTTAAGCGGTTGTTTTACATTTTCTACTAACTTTTCGGTTGTAGAAGTTAACGTAAAACGTTTGTCTTTTGTCATGTCAATTCGCGTATAAAAAAATTGAGCAATGATAAAAAGCGCGATAAATGCGATGAAAGTAATTAGATGTTTTTTGTTTAATTTTTTCATGGCACTATTTTTTATTTTCAAGATTAACAATTGAAATTTGATTCAAGATTCCAATCAAAATCAAAAAGTAAAGTAAATCTCGTGTGTCAATAATTCCTTTCAAAAACTGGTTGTAATGTGTAAAACTTCCAATTTTTTGAACATAGAAATCCATCGAACCAAGTAAATTATATGACGCTAAACTTTCGAATCCATAAAAAATAATGAAGCAAAAGAAAACCGCCAAAACATAAGCCATTACTTGATTTTTGGTAATAGATGAAGTAAATAAACCAATTGCGGCGAATAAACTTCCTAGAAAGAAAAGTCCTAAATAACCAGAAAAAATTGTTCCGTAATCTAATTCTTGTTCGGGCATCAAAAATTCTTGCAACGTAATAGTGAACAAGAAAGTTGAAAGTAAACAAAAAACAACAACTGAAACGACTGCTAAATATTTGCCCCAAATAATTTGGTTATTTTTTATAGGTAGTGTGAATAACCACAATAGTGTTCCGTTTGCTTGCTCTTCTGCGATTAATTTCATCGTTAAAGCTGGAATCATGAATAGAAAAATCCAAGGTCCAACAAAGAAAAAACTACTTAAAGAAGCATTTCCAGTATTGAAAACATTGAATTCGTTATCAAAAAACCAAAGGAATAAAACCGAAACGATAACAAATGTTGCGGTTGCTAAATAAGCGTTGAAGCCTAAATAAAAATTGGAAAACTCTTTTTTGAAGATTGTCCACATGTTATTTTTTATTATTACGATTAATTAAACGCACAATAAGCATAAGTAGTATACCACAACCAAAGAAACTGACAATCGACCAATACCAATTTTGACCAAAATCTGTTTTTTGAATCACAGCAAACACGATAACAAATAATAAAATAGTCGCCAATTCGTTCATCATTCGCAATTGAACAGAAGTGTATTTGAAAACTTTATTTTGGATTTGTTTCAACGTTCGCCAGCACCAAAAATGATAAATTAATAAAACACTTATCATTCCTAATTTACTTTTCATCCACGGTATTTGTAATAAACCTTGATTTTTGTAAAGCATATTCAATCCCATTGTAATCAAAATAACCAAAGCAGGAGCGGTAATTACATTCCATAATTTTTTCTCCATGTAGGTATATTGATCCTGCAAAATTGATTTTTTTGGTTCTTCCATTTGTTGCGTTTCTGTATGATAAATCATCAAACGAACAATGTAAAATAAACCAGCAAAGTAACTTACCACGAAGATAACGTGTATTGCTTTGTATATTAAATAATTATAAGTCATATAGTTATTGTAAACTCTCTAATACTAAATTTTCTCAGCGTTAATTTTCAAATTCAATTGTAATTGTATCGTTTTTCTTTAATCCCATTAACTGATTTGCACCTCCTGATATTGTTGGATTACTCTTGTATAAAGTAACTTCTAAAAATCCTGCCGAATTAAACAAACACAATGTTCGTCCAAAAGCTTGCACTTCTTTGTTAAAATCTTGTACAACTTCGTTGTAATGCTCATAAATAACAGTAATATCGGTCATCGAGAAATCTTTCTGACGAAGCAAAATTTTATATTTTCTGTCTTGTGCAATTTCATCGAAAAAATCTTTCGAAATATTACTCACAACATTTCCAAAATGATCAATATAAATCACATTTCCTATGATATATTTATCATCGCGATAAATTGGTTTCAACTCATTCAATTGCTTCATTTCGGTA
The DNA here is from genome assembly GCF_053482575.1 of Empedobacter sp. ULE_I140. NCBI lineage: Bacteria > Pseudomonadati > Bacteroidota > Flavobacteriia > Flavobacteriales > Weeksellaceae > Empedobacter > Empedobacter sp. ULE_I140. Next base: position 890,031 of record NZ_JBQMTX010000001.1, read on the forward strand.
CGTTTGTTCCCTAAAAGAGCAGGAACTCCGCCGCGCGCCAAGTGACATGCAACTGGTACAAAACAATTTTTCATTGGAAATAAACTGTCTATTCCTTCTGGATAAGCAGTGATTTCGTAAATTTCTTCTGGTTGATTTTTTTGGCAAATCAAGGATAAAATTCCATTATCTGCACAAATAAAATAATGATGATTGATTAATGCACAAATCGGCTTCTGATAAGGCGTACTTAAGGCATTAATTCCAATAATATGTATAGTTCCGTCGGGAAATTCTTCGTAAGAATTACGAATGATATAGGCAGCTTCAGATAAATCATAGGGATTAACATGATGCGAAATATCTACAATTGTAACATCGGCCAATTCTTTTAGAATTGCGCCTTTAACGCTAGAAACAAAGTAATCTTTGACTCCAAAATCCGATGTTAATGTAATAATTGCCACTATTCTCTAATAATTAGCAAATATATTGTTTATTATTCTTTATTTTTGTGTAAGTGAACCAAAAAAACAATCTCATTTGACAGAAATTAATATTGAATTAGCCGAAATTAATGCTCAAGATTTTTATGGTGCTAATAATGAACATCTAAAAAGAATCAAAGAATATTATCCAAAATTAAAGATTGTTGCTCGCGGAAGAGAGTTAACAGTATTTGGAAATGAAGATGTTCTGAAAGTATTTGACCAAAAAATGCAACGAGTAATTCAGCATATTCACAAATACAATCGACTATCTGATCGCGAACTCGAAATTATTATGACCGAAGATAATAATGAAATGCTTCAAATAAAAAAAGAAGACGAAATTATTGTACACGGTGTAAATGGTAAAATCATCAAACCTCAAACGCCTAATCAACAAAAGCTGGTACAAACTGTTTACAACAAAGACATGGTGTTTGCAATTGGGCCTGCTGGAACGGGAAAAACTTATACTGCTGTTGCGTTGGCGGTACAAGCGTTAAAGAACAAAGAAGTTCGCCGAATTATTATGACACGTCCTGCCGTAGAAGCTGGCGAGAATTTAGGTTTTTTACCAGGTGATATGAAAGATAAATTAGATCCATATTTACAACCTTTGTATGATGCTTTGAAAGATATGATTCCGTTCGAGAAACTTTCGTCTTATACCGAAAAAGGAGTGATAGAAGTAGCGCCTTTAGCATTTATGCGTGGTCGAACATTGGACGGAGCTTTTGTAATTCTTGATGAAGCGCAAAACACAACCTATGCTCAGATGAAAATGTTTTTGACGCGTATGGGAAAAAATTCTAAGTTTATTATCACAGGAGATCCTGGTCAGGTCGATTTACCACCAAAACAAAAATCTGGTTTACGTGAGGCGATTAATATATTGAAAGATGTAAAAGATATCGGATTTATTTATTTGGATGATAAAGATGTTGTTCGACACAAAATTGTTCGCGAAGTCTTGAAAGCTTACAAAGTGAGTGAAGATAAAGAGCGAGAGAAAATAGATATTAAAAAATAAATCAAAAAGCCAATTGTTTCTAAGAGCAATTGGCTTTTCGATTTAATATTTATGGCAGAATATTAAATTATTCTTTTAGTGGATTAGTTTTTAAAGTAAAACCTAAAATGTTAAATACTAATCCTATTGGCAAAATCATTCCTGCAATTAAGCTCATTCTATTAGAATCAGAAAATTCTAAGATTAATAAAATTGAAGTTAATATTAAAACTAATCCCGTTATATATAATATATTTTTCATTTTATTATAAATTGTAATTCAATCAAATATAATGATTTATTTCTGATTTTGTAAAAAAATATTCGATTCTAAAATCAAGTTCAGAAAGATAATTTTGATAATGCGAATCAAGTAAATGTGATTCTGACAAAAGGGGAAATTTGAAATAAACTTATAACTAACAACTCAACACTTAAAACTTTTTCACATCAACCAACCTTTTTGTAATTTGTTGCATCTAACTTACAAATCAAACAATATGAAAAAGTTATTTTCTTTTTTCTTTGTTTTTGTTGGAATGTTTTTTTCTACAAAAATAAATGCGCAAGATATTCGAATCGGATTTCCGCGTATCGAAATTGGTGAACGCCCAGACGAAAATTCTGTGAGTTTGCAATCGATGGATGTGCAAGTTGAGATTTTTGGAAATTTGGCCAAAACGACAACAACTTTAGTTTTTACAAATTCATCAAGTCGAAATCTTGAAGGGAATTTAGTTTTCCCTTTGCCCGAAAACACGACTGTTAGTGGATATGCAATTGATATTAATGGAAAATTGCGAAATGCAGTTCCTGTTACAAAAGTGCGTGCGGTTGAGGTTTTCGAAAGTATTCAGAAGCAAAATATCGACCCTGGAATCATCGAAAAAGTAGAAGGAAATAATTTTCGAACTCGTATTTCTCCGATTCCAGCAAAAGGTTCACGTACGATTCAGTTATCGTATTACCAAGAATTAAAATTGGATAAATCGTCGTATCAATATCATTTGCCGTTAGATTCTTCGAAAAAAATTGCGAAGTTTAATTTGACAACAAAAGTGTACAATGCTGCTGGAAAACCACAATTGATTGTAACGCCAGATGGTTCGTTCAATTTTTCGGAAAATAGTAATATATATGAAGCAAATTTGTCGAAAACAGATTTTACACCTAAAAAATCATTGATTATTAATCTTCCGAAATCGCCGAATAATGTAGAATCTTTTGTTCAGAAAAATGTAGATGGTTCGGTTTATTTTTATGCGAATTTATTGGTTGATGCAAAATCTCAACCAAAAGTTTGGTCAAAAAATATTGGAATTATCTGGGATAATTCGTTGAGTGGTTTGAAACGAAATCATCAAAAAGAGTTAGAATTTTTAGATAAAATTATTTCTCAACAAAAAAATCTAAATATTGAAGTTTCGTTATTGAATTTTTCTTTGGAAAAATCGAGATTTTTTCAAATTAAAAATGGTGATTGGTCAGAATTGAAAAAATATTTGGAAAATGTGACGTATGATGGAGGAACAAATTATGCGAAAATTCTTCCAACAAATCTGAAAGCAGACGAATATCTTTTGTTTTCGGATGGAATTTCGTCTTTTGGCTCGAATATATTTAATATCGATAAACCTTTCTATACAATTGCGTCTTCGCCGACTTCTAATTATGGCGTTTTGAAAATGATTGCGCAAAAAGTTGGAGGAAAATTTATCAATCTAAATGAAAATTCTGTAGAAAATGCGTTCAAACAAATCAATGAAAGTTCGGTTCAATTCTTAGGAATTATCAACAATACAGCGGGAGAAGTTTATCCAATTTCGATAAATGATGTGAACAATGGAATTTCGATTGCGGGAATTTCTCAGTATCCAAATGCAAAATTAACGATGATGTTTGGACGAAATGGAAAAGTGGAATTCAACAAAGAATTGGATTTGAGTAAAGCAACTCAAAATCTTGAAATCAGTAAAATTTGGGCGCAGAGTAAAGTGAATTATTTGGAATTGAATCTAGAACAATATAAAACAGAGATAGAAGAAATTGGGAAACAATTTTCGATTGTGACGTCGAACACAAGTTTGATTGTTTTGGAAAATGTTTCGGATTATGTGAAATATAAAATCAATCCTCCAGCGGAATTACAAAATGAATTTAATAAATTATCGAAACAAGGTTTTGCACAAAAAGAAACTCGAAAAGCTGATTTGTTGAAAAATGCAATTGTGAAAGCAAAGGAATTGAAAGAATGGTGGAAGAAAGATTTTAAATATATAAAACCAAAATATCCAAAACCTGTTGGGGATTCTATAACTTATTTAGAAGAGACTGCGCAAGTGAATATGGTAATGCCAGAACCAAGAGCTATGGCTGCAATGGAAGTTAGAACTGAAGGAAGTCCAACTACAACATCTAATATGAGAATTAGAGGAGCGTCAAGTTTGAATAATTCTGTTGATATAAAAATGAAGGATGAATCATCAGCTTCGGTTCCAGAAATTAAAATAGTCAATGTAAAATCGGATAAACAATACATGAAGTTGATAGAAGCGTCTAAAAATCCATATCAAACTTATTTAGATTTGAGAAAAGATTATGCCGAAACACCTGCGTATTATTTTGATGTGGCAACATTTTTCTTTCAGAAAAAAGAAAAAGAAACTGGTCTTAAAATTTTAAGCTCGATTGCAGATTTAGGTTTGGAAGATGCTGAATTGTATAAAATGTTAGCGTACAAATTGAAAGAAATTGAGGAGTATCAAACAGAATTATTTATCACGAAAAAAGTATTAGATTGGCGACCTTTTGATGCGCAAAGTTATAGAGATTATGCGTTGGCGTTACAAGATAATGAGCAATATCAATCGGCTTTAGAGCATTTATATAAAGTATTGACCAACGATTATTCGATAGAAATTGCTAATCGTGATCGAGATATTACGGAGATTATTGTTCCTGAAGTTAATAATTTGATTTCGCTTCATCGAAAAGAATTGAATTTATCGAAAATTAATAAAGATATCATTGTTGATATTCCGGTTGATATTCGTGTGGTGATGAATTGGAATAAAGATATGACCGATATTGATTTGTGGGTGACGGATCCAAATGGCGAGAAATGTTTTTACGGACATCGTACAACTGCGATTGGTGGACGAATGAGTGAGGATGTGACGCAAGGTTTCGGACCAGAACAATTTATGTTAAAAAAAGCGATCAAAGGAAAATATAAAATAGAAACGAATTTTTTCGGAGAAAGACAAATGAGTATTTCAGGGCCAACAACTATTTCGGCAGAGATTTACTTGATGTATAGCTCAGGAAAACAAGTGAAGAAAATGATTACTTTCCAGAATAACAAGCCAAATTCTGGCGGCGAAGGAATTTTGGTTGGTGAATTTGAATTTTAGTAAATGGAAAAGGAATCTTGAAAGAGATTCCTTTTTTTTGCATAACGCATAATTCATCATTCATCATTAATAATTAAACTCACATCCACTGATTTCGATCCAAACTTCTATACTGAATAGCTTCACTAATATGTTTTGAAAGAATAGTTTCAGAATTATCTAAATCTGCAATTGTTCGTCCAACCCTAATAATTCGATCATACGCACGAGCAGAAAGATTTAATTTTTCCATAACAACTTTGATTAAATGCTTCGAATGATCATCTAAATCACAAAAAGTATCCAACTCTTTTGGTCCCATTTGCGAGTTGTAATGGACTTTTGTATTTTCAAATCGTTTGGTCTGGATATTTCTTGCATTAATGACACGTTCACGAATCACAGCACTTTTTTCGCCACGACGTTCTTGCGACAAATCATCAAACGGAACAGGATTCACTTCGATATGTAAATCAATTCGGTCCAAAAGTGGTCCAGAAATTTTATTCATATAACGTTGCATTTCCGCTAAAGAGGAAGTGTTGTTTGGATCATCCATAAAATAACCGCTCGGACTTGGATTCATAGAAGCTACTAACATAAAACTCGCAGGATAATTCACAGTGAATTTTGCCCTCGAAATTGTGACTTCTCGATCTTCCAAAGGTTGACGCATAACTTCTAAAACAGTTCGCTTAAATTCGGGTAATTCATCCAAAAACAAAACACCATTATGCGCCAAAGAAATTTCTCCAGGTTGTGGATAAGAACCACCGCCGACTAAGGCGACATCCGATATAGAATGATGTGGACTAGAAAAAGGACGACTTACAATTAATGATTTGTTAGATAATTTTCCAGCAACGCTATGAATTTTTGTTGTTTCGAGCGCTTCTTGTACGGTCATTTTCGGAAGAATTGAAGCAATTCGTTTGGCTAACATTGTTTTTCCACTTCCTGGAGGACCGATCAAAATAATGTTATGTCCTCCTGCAGCAGCGATTTCCATCGCACGTTTTACATTTTCTTGACCTTTTACATCAGCAAAATCGAAAGGATAATTATTCATTTCACTAAAAAAATAATCATCTAAATTAACTTGATGAGGTTGTAAAATGATTTCTTCGTTAAAATAATCAACAACTTCTCTGATGTTATTAACCGCAAAAACATCGATTCCTTCTACAACAGCTGCTTCGTCTGCATTTTGTTTGGGTAAAATAATTCCTTCGAAACCTTCTTCTTTTGCTTGTATTGCAATCGGCAATGCACCTTTTATAGGTCGAAGTGAACCATCTAGCGATAATTCGCCCATCATTATAAATTTATGGAGTTGTTCAGAATTTACTTGCTCCGAAGCTGCTAAAATTCCAATTGCGATTGGTAAATCATAGGCAGAACCTTCTTTTTGTAAATCTGCTGGCGCCATATTAATCGTGATTTTTTTACCAGGTAATTTCAAATTAGAATTTTTTAGTGCAGCATTTATCCTAAAATTACTTTCTTTTATTGCGCTATCGGGCAAACCAACCAAATGATACCCGACACCTTGATCAATATTAACTTCCACAATAATTGTTTTTGCGGAAACTCCGAAAATAGCACTTGCAAAAATTTTCACTAACATAAAATATTTTTTTATAAATTTACTTCCTTTTTCTATTGAATAAAATAGCTGAGAGGATTTAAGTATTTAATAATTAATTAAATAATACACTTTGGTGTAAATTCTATATGAAAAAAGAAAAATATTCTTTTGAATTTGAACGATTCGAGAGTAAATCTGAGCTTGCAGCAGAACAAAAAAAAGTAGTAGAAGAGGCTTATGATATTTCGTTGAATGCATATGCGCCTTATTCTAATTTCAATGTTGGTGCATCTGTTCAATTAGAAAATGGAGAAATTTTTTCGAGTTCAAATCAAGAAAATGCTTCGTATCCAGTCGGAACTTGTGCCGAAAGAGGTTTATTGGCTTATGTAAATGCAAACTTCCCAAATATTAAGATTGAAAAATTGGCTGTTTCTACGCCAAATGTCAATTATCCATTGCCTCCATGCGGGATGTGTCGACAATATATTTTAGAGATTGAAAAGAAACAATCGCAACCAATCGAAATTATTTTATCTGGAAAAGAAGGTGATGTTTTGGTGATAAATTCTGCTAAAGATTTGCTTCCATTACATTTTACTGACGAATTTTTAGGGTAGCAATTTTGTACACTAAATAGATTAGTTTAAATTTGTTCCAACGGAATTGTGCAATTATGGAAAAATTAACGCAAGAAACGTACCTACAATGGTATCGTGATATGACTTTTTGGCGTCGCTTCGAAGATAAGTGTCGTTCATTATATTTAAAGCAAAAAATTAGAGGTTTCTTACATTTATACAATGGTCAAGAAGCTTTACCAGCCGGTTTTATTCATGCAATGAAACCTGGTGTAGATCATGTGATTACTGCTTATCGTTGTCACGTTTGGCCTATGGCTTTGGGTGTAGACCCAAAACGTATTTTGGCTGAATTATGTGGTAAAGAAACAGGAACTTCTCATGGTTTAGGAGGATCTATGCACGTTTTCAGTAAAGAGCATAATTTTTATGGTGGACACGGAATCGTTGGTGGGCAAATTCCATTAGGAGCAGGAATCGCTTTTGGTGATAAATTCTTTAATCGCGATGGTGTTACAATCTGTTTAATGGGAGATGGCGCAACTCGTCAAGGTACATTACATGAAACATTTAACATGGCGATGAACTGGAAATTACCAGTTGTTTTTGTTTGCGAAAACAATCAATACGCTATGGGAACTTCTGTTTCTCGTACTGCTAACCACGAAGATATTTGGAAATTAGGTTTAGGATACGAAATGCCTTGTATGCCTGTAGATGGTATGGATCCTGTAAAAGTTGCAGAAGCAGCTTACGAAGCTATTGAAAGAGCGCGTCGTGGAGATGGACCAACTTTCTTAGATGTACGTACATATCGTTATAGAGGTCACTCTATGTCTGATGCTGAGCCTTATCGTACAAAAGAAGAGGTGGAAGAGTACAAACAAGAAGATCCAATCTTGAATGTTGAGAATCATATCTTAGTAAACAATTGGGCAACTAAAGAACAATTAGATGCAATTATTGATGAAGTAAAAGTGATGGTAGAAGAATGTGCAGAATTTGCAGAAAACTCTAACTATCCAGAAGAACACGTAATGTATGATTATATCTATTCAGAAGAAAATTATCCATTCTTAGATAAAATCGAAAACAACTAAAAACCATGGCAGAAATTATTACAATGCCTCGCTTAAGCGATACAATGGAAGAAGGAACTGTTGTAAAATGGCACAAAAATGTAGGAGATAAAATTGCTGAGGGTGATATCTTAGCAGAAATCGAAACAGATAAAGCAATCCAAGAATTCGAATCAGAATTTGATGGAGTATTATTATATCAAGGTGTTGCAGAAGGAGTGTCAACAAATGTTGATGAAGTTTTAGCAATCATCGGAAATGAAGGAGAAGATATTTCAGGTTTAATCGGGGGTGGAGCAAAAGTTACGACTGAAGTTAAAGAAGAAAAATCAACTCCCAGCGAAACAAAAACAGAAGAAGCAAAACCTGTTGCAGAAATTCCTGCAAATGTGGAAGTAATTACAATGCCTCGTCTTTCTGATACAATGGAAGAAGGAACTGTAGTTGTTTGGCACAAAAATGTTGGAGATCAAGTTGCGGAAGGTGATATTTTAGCAGAAATTGAAACAGATAAAGCAGTGCAAGAATTCGAATCAGAATTTGATGGTGTTTTATTATATCAAGGAGCTAAAGTGAACGAGCCTGCACCAGTAGATTCTGTTTTAGCAATTATTGGTGAAGCTGGTACTGACGTTTCTGCAATTGTAGCAAACGGAGGTAAAGTTGCTGCACCAGCAGTTTCTACAGAAGTTGTTGATGACGAAAAACCAGTAGTTGTACAATTAGATGTAAATAATAAGGTTGAAGAAACTTCTTCTTCTGATCGTATTTTTGCATCGCCATTAGCAAAAACAATTGCAAAAGATAAAGGAATTAATTTAGCAGAGGTGAAAGGTTCTGGTGATAATGGACGTATCGTGAAAAAAGATATCGAAAATTATCAACCATCTGCTCAACCAAAAGCGGAAGCAAAATCTGAATCAGTTAAACCAGCTCAAACTTTTGTTTCTGGAGAAGATAAAGTGATTCCAAATTCTCAAATGAGAAAAGTTATCGCTAAACGTTTGGCTGAATCTAAATTTACAGCTCCTCATTATTACTTAAATGTAGAGTTGGATATGGATAATGCGATTGCTGCGCGCAAACAATTAAACTCAGTGCCTGATACGAAAATTTCATTCAACGATATGATTGTGAAAGCATGTGCAATGGCTTTACGCAAACATCCAGCTGTTAATTCTACTTGGACAGATACAGAAATTATTCAACATGGAGATATCAATATCGGTGTGGCAGTTGCTGTAGAAGATGGTTTATTGGTTCCTGTTGTTAAAAATACAGATCAAAAATCATTTGCTCAAATTTCTGCTGAGGTCAAAGATTATGCAGGTCGTGCAAGAGATCGCAAATTAAAAGCAGATGAAATGGAAAAATCAACATTCTCTGTTTCAAACTTAGGTATGTTTGGAATCGAATCATTCACATCGATTATCAATCAACCAAACTCTTGTATCCTATCAGTTGGTTCAATTATTCAAAAACCAGTTGTAAAAGACGGACAAGTTGTAGTTGGTAACACAATGAAATTATCTTTAGCTTGTGATCACAGAACAGTAGACGGAGCAACAGGTGCACAATTCTTACAAACATTAAGAATGTACATCGAAAATCCTGTTACAATGTTAGTGTAAGCTAAGATTTAATATATTTTTTTAAAGACCATTCATCGAATGGTCTTTTTTTTGTTATAGATTTTATGAATTTGTATCTTTAATCTCTAAAGTAATTAATTTAATGAAGCAACTAAAATTCTACTTTAATATTTTAAAACAGACAATTGTTGAATTTGGTGAGGACCGAATTATGAAATTGAGCGCTTCGTTAACTTATTACGCATTGTTTTCACTTTCACCATTAATTCTGATTGTAATTTCCAGTGCAAGTTTATTCTTTAAGAAAGATGCTATCGAAAACCGAATGTTTTATGAGCTTAAAAATATTGTTGGTCCAGATGTCGCTTTAGCTGTACAAAATTTTGTTACAAATTCTACCATTTCAGGAGATAGTTCGCTTGCTTTATATATAGGTATCGGAATTTTGATTTTTGGTTCTACAACAATGTTCACCGATATGCAAGATAGTCTCAATCTTATTTGGCGTGTCGAAGCAGTTCCTCGTAGAGCTTGGTTGAAATTTGTAATAAATAGAGGGCTTTCATTTTTGATTATCCTTTCATTAGGAATAGTTTTAATAGCAACAGTAATATTAAATAGTATATTAATGAGTTTTGGAGAAGAAATTTTCAGTCTTTTCGAACTCGATACCATTATGACGAAGACCACAGTTATTCTTCTTAATAATACATTGAGTATTTCAATCTCGATTTTGATATTTTATATTCTCTTCAAGATTCTTCCCGATGCACGTATCAAAGCAAAACAAGCTTTTGTAGGAGCGTTTTTTACGGCGATTCTATTCTTTATTGCAAAATATTTAATTGGTATTTATATCGCAAACTCCAAATATTCTACCATTTTTGGATCGGCAGGTTCGTTGGTTATTCTTTTGTTGTGGATTTATTATGTTGCAACAATTCTATATTTCGGCGCAAAATTCACAAAAGTATTTGCCGAAGCCAAAGGTTACCCTATTATTCCAAAACGAAATGCGAAGCTCAGAAAAGTATCGTTTATTGATTATCAACTCGATAAAAAAGATTATGAAAGTATAGATTAGTTACTAATTTATTTCGCTTCTCGAAACCTCTCCCGAGCCCATAACCCAAAAGTAGCCGCTGCCTATTTGTTTGATTCAGCAAATATTCACCGCCTAATCATTTCATACAGTGAAAATACAAAACTCGAGTGTAATGATTCACCATTTTTTTTCAACTCGAACTGTCAACAAAATTAAAACTCTTGAAAAACAATTGTACTTTTCGTCAGTTCGAGTGAAAATCTCTGATTTTAGTATCGGGAACTTAGACGAATTGCTGTCAACTTTCAACCGTCCAAAAAAAGTATTGTATACACTCTACTGCCACTATGTTGCCTTCATCCTGCCTTAAAGTAGGGAGTAAGCTGCAATTACGAATTGAGGATATGGCTGATTTTTTACAAAACTTAAATCAAAATTATGATTAAAAATATTAGTTTTACCCGTTGTGCATTTTGATTACTAAATAATAAAGTTGTTCATTTGATTGAAAATCAGTAAATTGTTTTAAGCACAAAACATTTACAATGAACAACTTACTTACAAATTATGAAAGAATATTATAAGTTCTACGAAAATATCCACAGATACACTTTTAATTTATCAACGTAGAAGACCTAAACTTTTTGATTTATAACTCATAAATCTTGTCTTAACAGATAAATTTATGGGTATTGATAGTGAAAATCATTTATTTCGAAATCTTCCTAAAGCGCTAAGTTGTAAAATTGAGCGTAGTATTTACAATCGTAGAAAACGAAGATTATCAGAGCAAATTAATAATATTCGACTCAAATTAGCGAAAGAATTTAATGAATTTAAAAATTGTTTTATCGTTGATATTATGCCGTTGGAAGTTTGTGAAATAACAAGAATTAATCACTCTAAATTTTGCAAAGAGCATCAGTTTTGTGCACCAAATAGAGGTTTTAGTGCTTCTCAGCAATTGTCTTTTTATGGCTATAAACTTCATGCTGTTTGTTTTTTAAGAGGTGTTTTCTAGAGTATTGATATTAGTCCCGCATCTGTTCATGATATTTATTTTTTGAAAGATATAAAATCTCAACTATCAGATTGAGTGCTACTTGGTGATAGAGATTATTTGTTACAAACAATTCAAATTGATTTATTTAATGAAGTTCATATACAATTAGAAACACCGAAAAGGTCCCTTCAAAAAATATCAAAAATGAATTGAAACTTTTTTTTCTCAACTATGTGATTAATTTATGATTATACGCAATTATGCAAAGACTTTTGAGGGGTTTAAAACCAGAATTCTAGCTAAAATTACTGCACAAACATTGAATCAGTACATTATTAAAATACACTTAAATCGAAATATTAATAATCTAAAAACTCAAATTATTTAAAGTGAAAAACGGTTAAAAAAACCTATGTTTATATTTTGCTTAGAGAAATAGTGTGTTAAAAAGTGTTAAATTCCTGTATCGGTGTATATCGAAAATGACACTTTTCTGTATCGGTTGTGTATCCGCGCTGTATCCATTCTGTATCCATTGTATATCCGTTCCGTATGGTTTGTTCGGTGTTCGTGTATCGAAATGTAAACATTATGTTTCTAGATATGAGTATTGAGAGGGTTGGATATCTCCCTGAATTTTCCAGTATAAATAAAGCTACATATTTTAAAAATTGTAAATTATTATTAAACTCAAAGATCGTATTATAACTAAAGCTTTATACCTGTTATACATTTGATTAATAAATAATAAAGTTGTCCATTTAATTGAAAATAAGTAAATTAATTTGAATACAAAATATTTACAATGAACAACTTACTTTCGAATTGCGAAAGAATATTAGAAGTTCTACTAAAAATATCCACAGATACACTTTTAATTTATCAACGTAGAAGACCTAAACTTTTTGATTTATAAATCATGTTTTAACAGCTCAATTTATGGGTATTGATAGTGAAAATCATTTATTTCGAAATCTTCCTATAGTGCTAAGTGTAAAATTGAGCGAAGTATTTACAATCGTAGTACTTAAGGGAGATTATCAGCGAAAATTAATAGTATTCAACTCAAATTAGCGAAAGAATTTAATGAATTTGAAAATTGTTTTATCGTTGATAGTATACCATTTGAAGTGTGTAAAATAGCAAGAATTAATCGCTTAAAAATTTGAAAGGAATATCAGTATAGTGTACTAAATAGAGGTTTTTGTGCTTCTCAGCAAATGTCTTTTTAAGACTATAAAATTTATGCTGTTTGTTCTTTAATAGGTGTTTTCCAGAGTATTGATATTAGTCCTGCATCTGTTCATGATTTTCATTTTTTGAAATATATAAAATCTCAACTATCATATTGAATACTACTTGATGACAGAGATTATTTGTTACAAACAATTCAAATTGACTTATTTAATGAAGCTAATATTTGATTAGAAACAGCGAAAAGATCCAATCAAAAAGAGTATAAACCTCAGTTTTATCTCTTCAAAAAGTACCGAAAAAGAATTGAAACTTTATTTTCTCAACTATGCGATTAATTTATGATTAGACGTAATTATACAAAGACTTTTGAGGGGTTTAAAACCAGAATTCTAGCTAAAATTACTGCACTTACTGTGGTTCAGTACATTAATAAAACATACTTTAATCGAAATATTAATAAGCTAAAAACCCAAATTATTTAAAATGTACAACGGGTATTAACTATATTGAATAAATGAGTTTCGCTTTGTGCAATTTCTCCCGAATAGTTAACTCAAAAGTATCCATTTTACTTTTCTTTTTGGTAAGAAAAGCAAAAAGTCTAATCATTTCATGCGGTAAAAAAGAGCTTTTCTCGTCAAAAATCTAATATCTTACTTCTCATATCTAAAATTCTCAAAAAATATTTCCCATCGTACCAGCAACTTAAGGGAAGAATGTAAAATAAATGTAAAGTATGTTTGGAAGTTCGGAAAAATGGTGCGTATATTTGCAATCCCAATACGAAAGACGAGTAGTATTGAAATTGACATAAGGACTTGTATAGCGACAAAATTATTTAAAAATAAATTTGCGAGTTTAGAAATAAGTTTTACCTTTGCAAACCGATTCCGAAAGGAGTTTGAAAGTGAGAGTAAATTTGACTTGTTGAAATAAAAACTTTAAAAATTTATCAAAATAAATTTTGTTAGTTAAAAAAATAAGTATTACCTTTGCAACCGCAAATGCCGAGAGGTTTTGCTAAATGAGAAGTTCATTTGAAATTATAAAATATACAGAAGAAAAAATAGCCGAATAAAACGAAGTCAATCCTTTAATAATGGAGCTATAGGAAATTCGAAGTTGTAAAAACATAGGTAGCAATACCAAACGAAATTATTTACAATGGAGAGTTTGATCCTGGCTCAGGATGAACGCTAGCGGGAGGCTTAACACATGCAAGCCGAGGGGTATAGTTCTTTCGGGAACTAGAGACCGGCGCACGGGTGCGTAACGCGTATGCAACTTGCCCTACTGAAAAGGATAGCCCTTCGAAAGGAGGATTAATACTTTATAACAGATTTAATGGCATCATTAGATTTTGAAAGATTTATCGCAGTAGGATAGGCATGCGTAAGATTAGTTAGTTGGTGAGGTAACGGCTCACCAAGACGATGATCTTTAGGGGGCCTGAGAGGGTGAACCCCCACACTGGTACTGAGACACGGACCAGACTCCTACGGGAGGCAGCAGTGAGGAATATTGGACAATGGGTGGAAGCCTGATCCAGCCATCCCGCGTGTAGGATGACGGCCTTATGGGTTGTAAACTACTTTTATCTGGGGATAAACCTACTTACGTGTAAGTAGCTGAAGGTACCAGAAGAATAAGCACCGGCTAACTCCGTGCCAGCAGCCGCGGTAATACGGAGGGTGCAAGCGTTATCCGGATTTATTGGGTTTAAAGGGTCCGTAGGCGGATTAATCAGTCAGTGGTGAAATCTCATAGCTTAACTATGAAACTGCCATTGATACTGTTAGTCTTGAGTGATGTTGAAGTTGCTGGAATGTGTAGTGTAGCGGTGAAATGCTTAGATATTACGCAGAACACCAATTGCGAAGGCAGGTGACTAAACATTAACTGACGCTGATGGACGAAAGCGTGGGGAGCGAACAGGATTAGATACCCTGGTAGTCCACGCCGTAAACGATGGATACTTGCTGTTGGGTTTTCGGATTCAGTGGCTAAGCGAAAGTTATAAGTATCCCACCTGGGGAGTACGTTCGCAAGAATGAAACTCAAAGGAATTGACGGGGGCCCGCACAAGCGGTGGAGCATGTGGTTTAATTCGATGATACGCGAGGAACCTTACCAAGGCTTAAATGCAATTTGACAGAACTAGAAATAGTTTTTTCTTCGGACAGAATGCAAGGTGCTGCATGGCTGTCGTCAGCTCGTGCCGTGAGGTGTTAGGTTAAGTCCTGCAACGAGCGCAACCCCTATCATTAGTTGCCAGCGTTTAAAGACGGGGACTCTAATGAGACTGCCGGTGCAAACCGCGAGGAAGGTGGGGACGACGTCAAGTCATCACGGCCCTTACGTCTTGGGCTACACACGTGCTACAATGGTAAGTACAGAGGGCAGCTACTTGGCAACAAGATGCGAATCTCAAAAACTTATCTCAGTTCGGATTGGAGTCTGCAACTCGACTCTATGAAGCTGGAATCGCTAGTAATCGCATATCAGCCATGATGCGGTGAATACGTTCCCGGGCCTTGTACACACCGCCCGTCAAGCCATGGAAGCTGGGGGTACCTGAAGTCGGTGACCGTAACAGGAGCTGCCTAGGGTAAAACTGGTAACTAGGGCTAAGTCGTAACAAGGTAGCCGTACCGGAAGGTGCGGCTGGAACATCTCATATTTAGAGAACGACGAATTTTCTTCTATTGTAAGAAGATTGATTTTGATTCGGCTTTTTATTCTGTAATATTTATAAATATATTAGAAGTTAGATATTAGAATTGAGAACTTAGATAAATCTAAATACTCATATCTCAATACTAAAATCTTACAACTAAAAAGACCACTCTTTAAGAGTATTAAAGAGTCTCATAGCTCAGCTGGTTAGAGCGCTACACTGATAATGTAGAGGTCGGCAGTTCGAGTCTGCCTGAGACTACTAATATAGTAAAGAGGGGGATTAGCTCAGCTGGCTAGAGCGCTTGCCTTGCACGCAAGAGGTCATCGGTTCGACTCCGATATTCTCCACAAGCTTAAGGCTTAAAGCATAATTCTTTAAGCAATAAGAGAAGAGTTCATTGACATTATTAGAAACAGATTATAAATTTATTTATAATCGCATACAATCAAAAACAAACAGATTTAGAAATAAATTAAAGTTTTATAAAGGTATACAATTAATCAAGAAAACGAGTAAGATTAACATAACCGCTCAATAATATGACGGTTAAATCGAGAAAAAAGTTACAAAGGGCGTACGGCGGATGCCTAGGCTTTGAGAGGCGATGAAGGACGTGATAAGCTGCGATAAGCTACGGGGAGCGGCACATACGCATTAATCCGTAGATTTCCGAATGGGACAACCCGGCATGTTGAAGGCATGTCACCCAGCAATGGGAGCGAACGTTGGGAACTGAAACATCTAAGTACCAATAGGAAAAGAAATCAATTGAGATTCCGTAAGTAGTGGCGAGCGAACGCGGATTAGCCCTAAAGACTTAATAAGGATAATAGAATAACCTGGAAAGGTTAACCGTAGAGGGTGATAGTCCCGTAAATGAAATTTTTATTAAGTTGATAACGAGTAAGGCGGAACACGAGAAATTCTGTCCGAATATGGGAGGACCATCTTCCAAGGCTAAATACTCCTCAAAGACCGATAGTGAACTAGTACTGTGAAGGAAAGGTGAAAAGCATTTCGAATAGAAAGTTGAAATAGAACCTGAAACCGTACGCCTACAAGCGGTCGGAGCACGTAAGTGTGACGGCGTGCCTTTTGCATAATGAGCCTACGAGTTAATGTTGCTGGCAAGGTTAAGCACTTCAGGTGCGGAGCCGTAGCGAAAGCGAGTCTGAATAGGGCGCTATAGTCAGTAGTATTAGACGCGAAACCTTGTGATCTACCCATGGGCAGGTTGAAGCTTTGGTAACACAAAGTGGAGGACCGAACCGGTTGACGTTGAAAAGTCTTCGGATGACCTGTGGGTAGGGGTGAAAGGCCAATCAAACTGGGAAATAGCTCGTACTCCCCGAAATGCATTTAGGTGCAGCGTTTAGTAAAGTATATTAGAGGTAGAGCTACTGATTGGATGCGGGGGCTTCACCGCCTACCAATTCCTGACAAACTCCGAATGCTAATATATGTTTCTAGGCAGTGAGGGCATGGGTGCTAAGGTCCATGTCCGAGAGGGAAAGAACCCAGACCATCAGCTAAGGTCCCCAAATATATGCTAAGTTGAAAAAACGCGGTTGGATTGCATAGACAGCTAGGATGTTAGCTTGGAAGCAGCTATTCATTTAACGAGTGCGTAACAGCTCACTAGTCGAGCGATCCGGCATGGATAATAATCGGGCATAAGCATATTACCGAAGCTATGGATTAGTACATTAGTACTACTGGTAGGGGAGCATTCTAACGGCGCAGAAGTCATCTGGTAATGGATGGTGGAGCTTTTAGAAAAGAAAATGTAGGCATGAGTAACGATAAAATAAGTGAGAAACTTATTCGCCGTAAGACTAAGGGTTCCTCAGCTATGCTAATCAGCTGAGGGTTAGTCGGGACCTAACACGAACCCTAACGGGGTAGTGGATGGCAAACGGGTTAATATTCCCGTACCTGCACTCAATAAAAGTGACGAATGATTGTAGGAGGTGCGTACTGACGGAATAGTACGTTGAACCTACGTAAAGTAGGGATAGTACACGAAGACTTCGGTTAGAGTGATAATCCTCTGAAAATTGTTCCAAGAAATAGCGAGATGTGCAGCCCGTACCGTAAACCGACACAGGTGGTCGAGGAGAGTATCCTAAGGCGCTCGAGCGATTCATGGTTAAGGAATTAGGCAAAATAGACCTGTAACTTCGGGAGAAAGGTCGCTGACAGCAATGTCAGCCTCAGTAAAAAGGCCCAGGCGACTGTTTATCAAAAACACAGGACTCTGCAAAATAGAAATATGACGTATAGGGTCTGACACCTGCCCGGTGCTGGAAGGTTAAGGAAGGAGCTTAGAGGTAACTCGAAGGTTTTGACTGAAGCCCCAGTAAACGGCGGCCGTAACTATAACGGTCCTAAGGTAGCGAAATTCCTTGTCGGGTAAGTTCCGACCTGCACGAATGGTGTAACGATCTGGGCACTGTCTCAACCATGATCTCGGTGAAATTGTAGTATCGGTGAAGATGCCGGTTAATCGCAACGGGACGAAAAGACCCTGTGAACCTTTACTATAGCTTTGTATTGACTTCGGGTAAATAATGTGTAGGATAGGTGGGAGACTATGAAGCAGTATCGCTAGGTATTGTGGAGTCATTGTTGAAATACCACCCTTTATTTACTTGGAGCCTAACTTCTTTATGGAAGGACAGTGCATGGTGGGTAGTTTGACTGGGGTGGTCGCCTCCAAAAGAGTAACGGAGGCTTTCAAAGGTACCCTCAGCACGCTTGGTAACCGTGCGTAGAGTGTAATGGCATAAGGGTGCTTGACTGTGAGACCAACAAGTCGATCAGGTGCGAAAGCAGGACATAGTGATCCGGTGGTTCCGTATGGAAGGGCCATCGCTCAAAGGATAAAAGGTACTCCGGGGATAACAGGCTAGTCTCCCCCAAGAGCTCACATCGACGGGGAGGTTCGGCACCTCGATGTCGGCTCGTCACATCCTGGGGCTGGAGAAGGTCCCAAGGGTTGGGCTGTTCGCCCATTAAAGTGGCACGCGAGCTGGGTTCAGAACGTCGTGAGACAGTTCGGTCTCTATCTGTTGTGATCGTTAGAAGTTTGAGCGGAGTTGACTCTAGTACGAGAGGACCGTGTTGAACAAACCTCTGGTGTATCAGTTGTGCCGCCAGGTGCACCGCTGAGTAGCTACGTTTGGAAGAGATAAGCACTGAAAGCATATAAGTGCGAAACTCGCCGCAAGATAAGACTTCTTTAAAGGGTCGTTGTAGACTACAACGTTGATAGGCTATAGATGTAAAGGCAGTGATGTCATAGTCGAGTAGTACTAATTACCCATAGACTTTTTCTAAAAAAGTAGAACGAATCAAAGCTAATGATAGCAATATCAAAAATAAAAAAGATTAAATACTAAGATTGATTTAATCGTCATAGAGAAGGTTAGTTAATCTTATTTGGATTAATAGAGTAATACCAAAGATTGTGTGAAGGCTTTAGGCCTAAAGCTTTAAGCTTAATGCATAAAGCTATCTAATAATGTCAAAATATACTAGGAACTAAGACCTATACAAAAATATTAGGGTGACTATAGCTGCAGGGCTCACCTCTTCCCATTCCGAACAGAGAAGTTAAGCCTGCCTGCGCCGATGGTACTGTTACTTACGGGAGAGTAGGTCGTCGCCAGTTTTTATTAAAAGCCTCAAGTGAACAACTTGAGGCTTTTTTTGTGGGTATACTTTTTTGTAAAATGTACAAAGTAAAATGTAAGCTACCACATCTCCAGACTATGTTTTATAAAACAAGAAGCTTGCTTTCATCCAACAAGAGCTTCTAATTAGTCAACTAGAAGCTTCTTCTTGATAAAAAGGAAGCTTCCTTTTTGCAACTAACTCAGAACTTACAACCAGCGTTAGGGAGAGTAGTCTAAATCCTTTTGTAGAAATTGGATTTTCTTACTTGTAATAGAATTTTATTCTACAAAAGATTGCAACGGATAGCCCGACCGAGCGATTTACATTTCTTGTTATTGAATTATTAAGAGATAATTGAGGGAGATTGTATAAATACGAGGAATAGAGCGAGTGAATGCCCAAATAAATTTTTCAATAGAAATATACTTTTATTGATAGGTTCATACTTAAGTATATGTGGAATATGGATTTGATTTCATAAAAAAAATATAAAATATAAACTATGTTCAAAATTATTAGAAGTTTATCATTTGAAATTTAATAGCTTTACAGCTTAATATTACTTAATTGGATCAGAAAATATTAGATCACATTTTAGATAAGGATTGGGAACAGGCTTTTAAACTTCTTGTAAAAGATTATCATCAGAGAGTTTATTGGCAAATTCGTCGTATGGTTTTGATTCATGAAGACGCAGATGATATTGCTCAAAATGTTTTTATAAAAATCTATCAAAATTTGAATTCATTCAAAAATGAATCAAAATTATCGACATGGATTTTTAGGATTACTTATAACGAAACCATCAATTTTATTCATAAAAATGCTAAAGAACAAAATGTTTCGTTTGAAGATTATTCGATGAATATTGCAGATGATTTATCTACGGATGAGTATTTTACAGGTGATGAAATTGAGTTGAAACTACAAAAAGCGATTGCAAGTTTGCCAGAAAAGCAGCGCGTAGTATTTATGATGAAATATTATGATGAAATGAAATATGAACAAATTTCTGAAATTTCAGGAACATCTGTTGGTGCGCTAAAGGCGTCTTATCATCATGCAGTTACAAAAATTAAAGAATTTTTAGAGGATGAAGATTAAACCTTTTTAACTTTTTTTTGTCTTATGAATGATATGAAAGAAAATGGATTAAAAAATAATTTTAAGGTTCCAGAGAATTATTTTAAGAATTTAGAAGATGAAATTTATTTTAAAAGCTTAAAACAAAAGGAAAATTATACAACCCCTACTAATTATTTTGACGATTTAGAACAGTCAATTTTATCGAAAACTATTGATAAAAAAGAAACAAAAGTTGTACATTTCAATATTTGGTGGGCTGCTGCTTGTATATTGCTATTAGCATTGGTTGTAACTCCTTTTGTGATTAATTCTACAGAAAAATCTACAGAAGTTGTGGATACAAAAACAGAAAATCATGTTTACGAGAAGATCTATGATTCGTATATAGTGAGTGATCAAAACAAAAAATCGTCCAATGTAACATTAGACGATTCTGATTTTGCTTTATATGATTATTAAGAAATTCTAAATAATTTCTGCACTTAAACCTCGGTTCAATAATTCTGTGCATCGAGGTTTTAAATCTTCTAATTCACCCGTCAAGACTTCGCATTTACCTTTGTAGTGAATCAAAATAGAACATTGTTCCGCTTGCTCTGGCGTGTGTTCACAAACATCAATCAACGATTCGATTACCCAATCAAAAGTATTCACATCATCATTGTAAACAATAATTTGATATTTGTGTGATTCCTGTTCCAATACATCAACAGCCGAATCTTTTTCCGTTTCCCACATGGGTTGCGTTGCGTATTTTGTCATATCATTTTATTTTTTGAAATGTAGCGCAATCCACTCATTTCGTTGTTTTTTAGATACAAATTTCAAACCATTTTCTGTACAAAAAGCTAAGATATCATCAAAATCTTGCTCCATCAATCCACTTAAAAATAAATCACCATTTTCATTCAAAACATTGATGTAAGAAGGAATTTGACTGATTAAAATATTTTTGTTGATATTCGCTAAAATAATGTCAAACTGTTTGCTTCCCAAAAGTGAATTATCACCCATTTTCGCATCTAAACTAACACCATTTCGTTTTCCATTTTCGATAGAATTTTCCACAGCCCACTCGTCAATATCGATACATTCTGCATAATTTGCACCACGTTTCATTCCTAAAATTGCAAGAATTGACGTTCCACAGCCCATGTCCAAAATATCTTTTCCTGTAAATTCAGTTTCCAAGATATATTCTACCATCAAATGTGTTGTAGAGTGATGTCCAGTCCCAAAAGACATTTTTGGTTGAATGATAATTTCGTACGGAATATTTTCAACTGTTTCGTGAAATTCTGCACGAATCAAACATTGGTCATTCACTAAAATTGGCGTGAAATTTTCTTCCCAAGTTGCATTCCAATTTTGTTGTTCAATTTCTTGACGCGTATAAGAAAAATCAATATTCTCGATAGAATCAATCACTTCTTTTACTTGGTCAATATTTTCGTCAGTTTTTGGCATGTAAGCATCAAAACCTTCTTCGTTTTCAACAAAACTTTCAAAGGGTAGTTCAGAAATCATTGCAATAATAATTTCATTAAAAGGCTCTACTTCCGCAACTTTAAATTTATATTCGATATAATTTGTCATAAAAAAATGTAGAAAACATCAAATTGTTTTCCAGCGCAAATTTACGATTTTTATAATTAATGATAAAGGAGATTATTTATCAAATGGAAAGTCCTTCAAACCAACCATCATTTCACGTTTTCCTGGAGGCCCAGGACGTTTTTGTACAATATAGCCCAAATCTTTCAAACCTCTTTTTATGGTTCCTTTCGCTGCATAAGTGGTAAAAATGGCAGATTTTTTAGTTAAAGAATCAACAATTTCTAACAATTCTTTTTCCCATAATTCTGGTTGAACACGAGAACCAAATGCATCAAAATAAACTAAATCAAAATTATTTTCGTTGATATTTTTCAGATTGAAAAAATCTTCTTCTACTTTCTTAACTTCAAAATATGGAGAAATTTTATTCCAATTTTCCCAATTTGAATGAAATAATTGTTGATAATAATCTAAAAACTCTTCTTTTCGATGTTCAAATTCCGGATAAAGTTTGAAAACATTTTCGAAATAATTCACCAATTCAAATTCTTCATCAGAAACTGGAAATTTTTCAATTCCAACATATTGCACTGGAGTTTTATGTTTTTCAGCTTCCATCAAAGTAATGAAAGAATTAAGTCCCGTACCTAATCCAATTTCTATAATTTTTATAGGATTTTTTGTTTCTGTAAAATGATGAAATCCATTTTTTATAAATACATGAAAAGCCTCTTGTACAGCGCCATGCTTAGAATGATAAGATTCATCCCAATCTTCAATATAGATAGTTTTAGATCCATCTTCCGTTTCTTGAATAATTCTTTTCATCGTCGAAAGTTATGATATTTATTATGAAAAAGTGCAAATAAAATGTACCTTTGATAAGCACAAACAAAATATATCATAAAATGATTATAGAAAAAATTGCTGAATCAAAATTTAACGATTCAGTTTTTAACTCTACTACTTTTGGGAAAGAGTTTACAGATCACATGTTGATCGCGCATTACAAAGATGGTAAATGGGATGAGCCAAAAATTGTTCCTTACGGACCAATTTCAATGACTCCAGCAGCGATGTCTTTCCATTATGGTCAAACAATTTTTGAAGGAATGAAAGCCTACAAAAATGATAACGAAGAAGTGTTTATTTTCCGTCCAGAGAAAAACTTCGAGCGTTTTAATTTATCTGCGGCACGTCTTAATATGCCTCAAATTCCGAAAGAAATTTTTATTGATGGTTTAGAAGCTATTATTGATATCGATCGTCAATGGGTACCAAAAGATTACGGAACGTCATTATATATTCGTCCAGTAATGTTCGCAACAGAAGAAGCAGTTTCTGCTAGGGCATCTAACGAATATATTTTTGCTATTTTATTAGCTTATGCTCCTAATTATTACGATAAACCTTTATCAGTAAAAATTGCTGATTATTATAGTCGTTCAGCTCAGGGAGGTGTTGGTTTTGCAAAATGTGGAGGAAACTATGCTGGATCTTTCTTTCCAACTTCTGAAGCTCAAAAAGATGGTTATGATCAAGTAATTTGGACAGATTCTATCGAGCATAAATACATTGAAGAAGCAGGAACAATGAATGTGATGGTACGTATCGGAAATAAAATTTTAACAGCGCCAACGTCTGAGCGTATTTTGAACGGAGTAACACGTGATTCTGTTTTAACTTTAGCAAAAGATAGTGGATATGAAGTAGAAGTACGTCCTGTAGAAGTACAAGAATTGTATGATGCTTACAAATCAGGAGAATTAAAAGAAGTATTTGGATGTGGAACTGCTGTTGTAATTACACAATACGATGCAGTTGGATTTGGTGAAGAGCGTGCTCAATTACCAACTTTAGCTGAAGAAGATTCTTTTGCATTACAATTGAAAAAGAAATTAAAAGATATTCAATACGGATTAGCAGAAGATCCTTATGGATGGAGAATTAAAATCGAAAAACAAGCTTAATTTTGTTTAAGTAAATTTTTTGAAAATATAAGCTGACAATTTGATTGTCAGCTTTTTTTGGCACGATATTTAATAATATGTTATACAAAGTACTATATTTGCAAAATGAATGGACTACAGAAATTTTTAATCATCTGTTCAGGGAGTAGTCTTGAACTCTTGAAAAAAACACCAACAGATATCAACAAACATGTTGGTATTGGAGGTGTCATATTATTTACAGGAATTTTGGCGGCTTTGTCTGCTGGATATGCGCTGAATACTGTTTTTGATAATATATATGCAGCAACAGGTTTTGGTTTGTTGTGGGGATTAATGATTTTTAATCTTGACCGATATATTGTCACATCAATGAAAAAGTCAGGTGGATTTTTTCGTCAGTTTTTTATTGCTTTGCCACGTATTTTGGTTGCAATTTTATTAGGTATTGTGATTTCGAAACCGTTAGAATTAAAAATTTTCGAGAAAGAAATTAACAAGCAATTAAATATTATTGTCAATCGAAATAAAACGGAATTACAAAAAGGAATTGATGCGCGTTATGCTGAATTGGGAACGCCTTTTTCGAATGAACGAAAAGAAATTTATGCAGAAATTGATAAATTAAGAAATGAGTATAATTCAGCTTCTACCGAGTTGGAAAAAGAAGTTGTTGGTACACAAACTGAAACAACAACTGGACGCGAAGGTTATGGACCAAATGCGAAACGAAAAGCAGAATTGAAAAAACAAAAAGCTGCCGAAATCGAAACTTATATTCAACAATCTGCGCCTCGTTTAGCTGAAATTAATAAAGAATTAGATCGATTGAATGTTGCAAAAGAAAAAGAAATTGATGCGGCTAAACCAACCGAAGAGAATTACAATGGTTTTGCTGCACGTATGCAGGCTTTAGACGAATTGTCAGTTAATAATCCAATTTTAGGGACTGCAGCTATTTTTATAGCTCTTGTGTTTATCTCGTTAGAAACTGCGCCAGTTTTAGTGAAATTAATTGCACCAAAAGGACCTTATGATTTTCTCTTAGAAAAACATGAACATTCGTTCAAGATTTTTAGCAAAGAATCGATTCAGGTTATGGATATCAAATCTGAAAAACGTGTGAAACATGAGTTAGAAAAAGTATAAAATTGTAAAAAAGTAACTTCCGTTTGAAGTTACTTTTTTAATTTTGTAATAGATATGGAAACTTATAAAATAGAAATTTACGGAGAAGACGAAAACCAAATTCAACGAATGGAAGAGGTGATTGCTCCAATAAAAGATATACAGGATTATTTTTGGAAAATTCTTTGGGTTGATGGTGAAAGTGAAACGGACGAATATTCGGTTTTCGAATTGCAAGAAGTGATTGATCAACAAGACGGAATTTTTGTGGAATATGATCAGTTAGAAAGTTTGTGTTATAAAATGGAACATGTAACGGAGGCGTTGATTATTGGAGATAGAAAAGAAAATAATTTGCATGTAAATATTGAGGATGAAAATTTATACGACAACGAAGTTGTGTTTGAATTTGTGAAAGATTCACATTGGCAAATTTTGACTTCGGATATCAATATTGTTGATACGTTCAAAGTTTTCTTTCCAAATAGTAAAATCATTGATTAAAAATAAAAGCCACTTTTTAGTGGCTTTCTTATTTATTTTTGATTCAATTTTTGGAAAATTTGTAAGGTTTCTTTTGCTTCTCTTACATCGTGCACACGCAAAATTTTTGCACCTTTTTGTAACGCAACCATATTCAGGACAGAAGTTCCGTTTAAAGCTTCTTGCGGAGTTGTTTCGAATAAATTATAAATCATCGATTTTCTCGAAATTCCGATCAGCAAAGGAAAACCTTCAAAACCTAAAGCTTCCATTTTATTGAATAATTCATAATTATGATCCAATGTTTTTGCAAAACCAAAACCAGGATCTAAAATAATATCATTCACTTTTGCAGCTTTTAATTGCGCAATTTTTTTGGAAAAATATTCGTTTACTTCCAGCGTAATATCTGCATATGCAGGATTATTTTGCATTGTTTTTGGCGTTCCTTTCATATGCATTAAAATGTATGGAACTCGAAGTTCTTTGATTGCATCAAACATATTTTCGTCTAACTCCCAACCCGAAACATCATTTATAATAGAAGCACCAACTTTTACAGCTTCACGTGCAACATTTCCTCGAAAAGTATCAATCGAAATAATCAATTCTGGATATTCTTCAATAATTTTTTCGATAATTGGTGCAGTTCTATCAATTTCTTCCTGCTCCGAAATATTTTCTGCTCCAGGTTTTGTCGAATAACCACCAACATCAATCATATCGGCACCTTCGGACAAGTGTTTTTCAACTTTTTCTAAAATCAAATTCATCGATTGATTACTGCCACCATCGTAAAAAGAGTTTGGCGTTGTATTCAAAATTCCCATAATTTTAGGCTCGTTCAAATCAATCAAACGACCATTACAATTAATTGTCATATCTTAGAAGTTCTTTAAGCAATTTCAATTATTTTTGAAATCGAAACGAAATTATGAAAAATACCTCAATTCAATTTAAAGAAATCATCTCTGTTTGTCGAGATTTATATACAAAAAAATTACAAGATTACGGTCCAGCTTGGCGTGTACTGCGTTTGCCGTCTTTAACAGATCAAATTTTTATCAAGGTAAACCGTATTCGTACGTTGCAAGAAGCAGCGGAGCGTTTGGTTGATGAAGACGAAGAAGGAGAATTTGTGGCAATCGTTAATTATTCGATTATGGCATTGATTCAGTTGGAACTTGGTTTTGCAGATCAGCCAGATTTGACAGACGAACAAGCTATCGAATTTTATGATAAATATGCAACAATTGCGCACGATTTGATGATGAAAAAAAATCATGATTACGGTGAAGCTTGGAGAGATATGCGTGTAAGTTCGATCACAGATTTAATTTATCAGAAAGTTTTGCGCACAAAAAGTATCGAAGATAATAAAGGAAAAACAATTGTGTCTGAAGGTTTAGATGCAAATTATTTGGATATGATTAATTATTCGATTTTCGCAATGATTTTAATTAACGAAAAGAAAGCTTCATGAGGTATTTAGTTCAATTTGCCCGAATTATAGTTGGAGTTATTTTTATAATTTCTGGATTTGTAAAAAATGTAGATCCAATTGGGTTAAGTTTCAAATTAGAAGAATATTTTTCGCCAACAGTTCTTAACATTCCATTTTTAGAAGGTTTGAGTTTGCCTTTGGCAACTTTCTTTTCACTTTTTGAAATAGTTTTAGGCGTTTTATTATTGCTTGGCGTTTGGAAAAGATTTACAACAATAGCTTTATTGTTAACGATTATTTTCTTTACATTTTTGACATTTTATTCAGCTTATTTCAACAAAGTAACCGATTGTGGATGTTTTGGTGATGCACTAAAGTTAGAACCTTGGACATCATTTTACAAAGATGTTGTGCTTTTGGTGTTGATCATTATTTTAGTGATTGGTCAAAAATATATCAAACCATTATTTGTCGAAAAAGCGAATTACGTAATCAATTTTATAACAATTTTAGGTTCTGCAATTATTGCTTATATCGGAATTAATCATTTACCAATTATCGATTTTAGATCTTATGCAGTTGGCAAAAATTTGATTGAAGGAATGAAATCTCCGCAAGAGTTAGGTTTGAAACCAACAACGTATAAAACGATTTACACGATGAAAAACAGTGTTGATGGTAAAGTAGTCGAAATTGATGATGCGCAATATATTGCTGATGACAAATGGTACAAACACGGAACGCCTTGGGTAATTGAAGCGGATAAAACACGAACTATTGTCGAGAAAAAAGGGTACGAACCTCCAATTCATGATTTTAGTTTTGATTGTAATGGCATTGATAAAACTTCTGAGATTCTAAATGCTCCGAAAGCGATTGTTTTTGTTGTTTCTTTTGTTGAAAAGGTAAATGAGAAGCAAATTGAAAAATTGAATATTTTAGGAAAAGAAGCTTCTAAATATAAAGGATATAGAGTTGTTTCGGTTTCAAATAATCCGATTAAAGGTTTGGAACTTGAAAATTGTTTTATGGATCAAACAACAATGAAAACAATTATTCGCTCTAATCCAGGTGTGATGATTTTAGAAAAAGGAACGGTGAAAGCGAAATATCATGACAATGATTTTCCTTCGCTTAATCAATTAGAAGATTTATTTTAACAAGTGATTAATTATATTTTAAATAAAATTT
Source organism: Empedobacter sp. ULE_I140 (assembly GCF_053482575.1). NCBI lineage: Bacteria > Pseudomonadati > Bacteroidota > Flavobacteriia > Flavobacteriales > Weeksellaceae > Empedobacter > Empedobacter sp. ULE_I140. The sequence goes on from NZ_JBQMTX010000001.1 coordinate 918,180, forward strand.
TCTACGGATTTTTGACACTTTTTGGTGTAGTAAGTGTAGTTTTTCTATTGTTTTCGGTACTTCCTGGAGACCCTGCGCGTATGATGCTTGATCAAAAAGAAGATCCAGAGCAATTGGCTCAAATTCGAAAAAACTTAGGTTTAGATCAACCTTTATGGAAACAATATGCGTTTTATATTAATGATTTGTCACCGATTTCTTTTCATAATATTGACGAAAACAATACAACATATACTTCATTAAGTTCTGATAAATACAATTACACAAAATTGATAGATTTCGGAACAAATGAAATGGTTTTGAAAACGCCTTATTTGCGTGAATCTTTTCAAAAACAAGGAAAAAGCGTCAGTACAATTATTGGAGAAACTTTACCAAATACAATGGTTTTGGCAATTGCAGCCATTATTATTGCAACGATAATTGGTGTTGTGTTGGGAATTGTTTCTGCTTTGATGAAAGATACATGGATTGACAGAGTTTTGTTGGTCGTAACAAGCTTTGGTATGAGTATTCCGTCTTTCTTTTCGGCAATTATCATTGCCTATATTTTTGCTTTTTTAATGCATGATATTACAGGGCTGAATATGATTGGAAGTCTATATGAAGTGGATGATTTGGGAGAAGGAAAACATTTGATGTTGAAAAATTTAATTCTTCCAGCAATTACATTAGGTTCGCGTCCGTTAGCGGTTTTTACGCAATTAACACGAAATTCGTTGTTAGAAGTTTTGAACCAAGATTATATCCGAACAGCTTTTGCAAAAGGACTTTCTAGAAAAACGGTGATTACAAAACATGCATTACGAAATGCTTTAAATCCTGTAATTACAGCAATTTCAGGTTGGTTTGCGTCGATGTTGGCAGGATCGGTTTTTGTGGAATTTGTTTTTGGTTGGAATGGTTTAGGAAAAGAAATCGTAAATGCATTGAATACATTAGATTTACCAATTGTGATGGGAGCTGTCTTAGTGATTGCTGTGATGTTTATTGTGATTAATATTTTGGTCGATATTCTTTACGGAATTTTAGATCCTCGCGTTCGCATAAAATAAATCAGTAATAATTTCACGATAAATAATTATCTTGCAGTAAATATTAAAACCAAAATCAAATAAAATACACTTTTTTATGCGTGATAGAATAGTAGCAGGAAACTGGAAAATGAACTTAAATTATGAAGAAGCGATTCATTTAGCAACAAACCTTAATGCTTGGGTGGCAGATAATCATCCAATTGCACAAGTTATTATTGCGCCTTCTTCTATTTATTTACAAACATTGTTAGAAGCTGTAGATGAACAATATGTTAAGATTTCTTCGCAAGATATTTCTGCTCACGAGAAAGGAGCCTATACAGGAGATATTTCTGCAGAACAATTGGATAGTATCGGATTAGATTTCGCTATAATTGGACATTCTGAGCGTAGAGAATACCAAGGAGAAACGGATATTGTGATTGCTGAAAAATTGAAACAAGCTTTTAAATATCAAATTAATCCAATTCTTTGTGTTGGAGAAAAATTAGAAGAACGTGAAGCTGATAAACACTTTGAGGTTGTAAAAACTCAATTAATGGATGCTTTAGTTGCACAAAAACCAGAAGATCTTTCTCGTTTGATTATTGCTTACGAACCAGTTTGGGCAATTGGAACAGGAAAAACAGCTACACCAGAGCAAGCGCAAGAAATTCATGCATTTATTCGTAAAGTTTTGAAGGATGAATTTGGCGTAGAAGTCGCGAATGATACAAGTATTTTGTACGGAGGAAGTGTAAATGCACAGAATGCGAACGAAATTTTTGCTCAACCAGATATCGACGGTGGTCTTGTTGGTGGTGCTTCATTAAAATATGATGATTTTGTGCAGATAATTGCTGCATGTAAATAATATAAAAGCTCAACTTAGTTGAGCTTTTTTTATGTTTTATATTTTCTAAATTTTGAAAAATGATAAATTTAACTCCTCTGAATCCCTTATAAAATCAGTCAATTAAGAAAACTATAACATTTATTAGGATTAATTAAGAGTTTTCGGAACAGTGTCTGCAAAGTTCTAAAATGTACTAACTATTTAAAAAGTATCATTTTTAAACAAAACACATTTATTATGAAAAAATTGACGCAAGTATTAGGAGTCGTAGCAATAGGGTTAGTTTCTTTCTCTTTTACTACAAAAAATGAAATAAAAGTTCCTACAACAGAAATTACAAATAAAGTTGTAGAAGATGCACCTAAAGTTGTCATTTTAGATATTGTAGATAATATCGCTGTAGAATCAGGAACAAATATCGCATCAGAATTTAAAACAAAGTTAGAATCTTTGAATAAAGAAAATGTTCAGGTTCTTTTATGGAAAGATTTAACGAAAGGATTAAAAGATGAAGAGAAAAGATCAATCATCGATAGTTTAAAACCTGAGTTAATCATGACATTAAATTTTGAAAAAACTGATGATAATACAAATAAAGTTGCCGCAGTTGTTTTTAAACAAAATGTTGCATTTAACGAAACAGTTAAAGTAGCAAAAGAGTTAACAGAAAACTTAAATTCAACAGCTGTTAAAAATGACGGAGTTTATCAAAACGAATCAAATTATATTCAAGATAATGCTGCACCATCAATTTTCTTAAGCGTAAAAGTGAAGAATGAACCAACTTCTAACGCAGAAATTGTTGATAAACTTTCTAATTTCATCGAAACAGCGAAAGTTGAAGATAGCACAACTCCAGTTGAAATAACATCAGAAGTAGTAGTAGATTCAGCGGCAGCTACGGTAGACTCAGCTACAACAACAATAGAAGCGGCGGTACAAGATGTAAAAGCAGCTACGAAAGATGCAAAAACAAAAGTAAAAAAATCTAAAAAATAGAATCCGTTTTTTCGAATATTTCATTTTTATTAATGAAGAAAAAGTAACATTTTGTAATGAAATGTTACTTTTTTTTGTTTTTAATTACAGATAACTTAAGTTTGCTCAAACACTTCCAATTCAATGTCAAAACAAGGTTATATCGCGCGTTATTTCAATATTGTTCGTAAATTATCACAACAAAAATATTGTTCTTATGAAGATTTAGAGCGTTTTTTGGAACGAGAATTTGAAATGCTTCAACTTAATGATGATACATTAGAGTTTAATTTCTCTAAACGTACATTACAGCGCGATATTCAAGAAATCAGAAATATATTGGGAATTGATATAATGTATAGTCGCAGTCAGCGTGGATATTATATTATTCAAGACGATTATAGCTCTGATTTATTTCTGAAAACTTTAGAAGAAATTAATAGTTTTTCTGCTTTGAAATTGACAAATTCGCTCGAATCTATTGTGTATTTGGAAAAAAGAAAGCCAAAACGCGCCGAATTTTTACCAGATATTGTACAAGCAATTCAAGGAAAAAAGAAAATTGAATTTCATTATCAAAAATTTGGAGAGGAAAAAGAAACGATTCGTAAAGTTTCTCCAATTGCAATTAGAGAGCACAATAACCGATGGTATTTGATTGCGGATGATAAAGGAATTGTCAAAAATTTTGGTTTGGAACGAATGAATAGAGTTTCGATTTTTAGAGATAAAATTGACGATAATATCGAGTTTAATTACAATGATAAGTACAAATATTCGTTCGGGATTATTGTTCCATGTTCAGAAAAACCAGAAAAAATAGTGCTTTCTGTGACCAAAAAACAAGCAGCGTATTTAGAATCTTTGCCTTTGCATGAATCTCAACAAATTTTAGAAACTAAAAACGATGAAGTTTTAATTGGATTAGAATTATTTTTGACCGAAGATTTTATCAGCGAAATTCTTTCTATGAGTCGTTCAGTTACAATTATCGAACCTAAAAAATTGAAAGAAAAAGTCAAAACAATTTTAAAAGAAACGTTGGAGAAATATAATTAGCGAGTTTCGAATTTCGAAACTCACTTTATTTTTACATTTCTTCAAATTCTAAATCGAAATTCATTCCAAAAATAGCTTTACCAGTAACTTTTTCTCCATTTTCAGGATTGATTAAACCAGCCATTTTGCCAGTTTTTTGTTTGGTTAACAAATCCAAAATTTGTTTATCGGTTAATTTTTTACTCATAAACTCAAATGGAATTTTGAATCCACATGCTGCAAAGTTTGCACAACCATAAGCTGCTTTTCCTTTTACTAGTTTATGTGTTTTACATTTTGGGCAAGTAGCGTCTTCCAAATTAATTTCTTCTTTTGGTTTACGTTCCTTTTTAGGTTTTTCCTCTGTTTGAACTGAATTTTGATGCGAAGCAATCGGTCTGAAATAACTATTTTTTACATCAAATGTTAGTTTCGAAACCATTTCGATCAATTCTTGTTTGAATTGTTCTAATTCGTATTCACCTTTTTCAATCAAACGAAGTTTTCGTTCCCAAACACCTGTCAATTCAGGAGATTTTAATAATTCATTTTGAATGGTATCAATCAAATCAATACCAGTTTGTGTGGCGATAATATTACGTTTTTTCTTTTCTATGTATTTTCTACGAAACAAGGTTTCGATAATATTTGCACGCGTAGAAGGTCGACCAATTCCATTTTCTTTCATCAATTCGCGCATTTCTTCATCATCCACTTGTCGTCCAGCAGTTTCCATTCCTCGCAATAAAGTTGCTTCTGTATAATGTTTTGGTGGAGTTGTTTTTCCTTTGTGAATAAATGGTTCGTGAGGACCTTTTTCACCAATCTCAAAAATCGGCATTATTTTTTCCTCATCTTTTTCGTCTTCCTTTTTATCTTTTGCATAGACTTCGCGCCAACCCATTTCGAGAATTTGTTTTCCCGTTGCTTTAAAATTTATAGCAGAAAGTTGACCGTCTTTTCCATTATTTTCAACTTTTCCTTCGACAGTTGTGTTGGCAACTTTACACTCTGGATAAAAAACAGCAATAAAACGTCGTGCAACCAAATCATAGATACGTTTTTCTTCGTTCGATAAACCTTGTGGAAAGATTTCTGTAGGAATAATAGCGTGGTGATCGGTTACTTTTGTATTATCAAAAACTGCTTTCGACATCGGAATTGGTTGTGCCATCAAAGGGGCAATCAAATTTTGATAAGCGGTTAATTTATTTAAAATTCCAGGAACTTTAGGATGAATATCTTCCGATAGATAAGTGGTATCAACACGAGGATAGGTCACAAATTTTTTCTCGTAAAGACTTTGTATATATTTTAAGGTATTTTCTGCCGAAAACGCATATTTTTTATTCGCTTCTACTTGTAAAGCAGTTAAATCGAATAGGCGAGGATTTTTTTCACGCCCCTCTTTTACTTCGAAATCAATGATTTCAAACTCTCGATCTTTTATAAAATCTAAACCTTGTTTGGCTTTTTCTTCAGATTTTAAACGAGGTATTGTCGCATTAAACTCTACTTCTTTGAAAATCGTTTTCAATTCCCAATATTCCTCAATAATAAACGCATTGATTTCTTTTTGACGCTGAACAATCATTGCTAATGTAGGTGTTTGGACACGACCAATAGAAAGAACCGTTTTTGGCGGCGCAAATTTTTTGGTAAATAATCGTGTAGCGTTCATTCCTAATAACCAATCGCCAATCGCACGCGCTTGTCCAGCAGAAAAAAGATTGAAATATTTTTCTCCATCTTTCAAATTATCAAAACCTTCTTTAATCGCTTCTTCTGTCAACGAAGAAATCCATAAACGCTTCATTGGCGCTTTAGCACGCGCTTTAAGTAAAACCCAACGTTGTATCAATTCACCTTCCTGTCCAGCATCGCCACAGTTTATTATCTCGTCGACTTGATCGTTCGTAACTAATTTTTCGATGATATGAAATTGTTTCGAGACACCTTTATCTGCAATTAATTTAATTCCGAAACTTTGCGGAATCATTGGCAAATAATTAAGATCCCAGCTTTTCCACTCGGGTGTATAATCTTGCGGTTCTTTTAATGTACACAAGTGTCCGAAAGTCCAAGTGACCTGAAATCCATTTCCTTCATAGTATCCATCGTGCTTTTGATTCGCACCAATTACTTTTGCGATATCTTTAGCAACACTAGGTTTTTCGGCAATACAAACTTTCATAGCATTTATAATTATTGAAGTGCAAAAGTCAAAATAATAATTTAATTCTTAAAAAAAAATATAAATATGTATAATTATTGAATAAATTTGCGATAGGTTATTTTTTGTGGAAAGGCTGATTTTAATAAAATTATACATTGTTTAATATTAGATATATTGTTTTGATTATTTTTTAATTGTCAAATCAGTAAAAAATTCTATTGATTTCAAGTAGATTGAAAATTTAATATGATAACAACGTAAAAAATTTAGAAGAATTAAAAAATTTTCACTTAATTTACACCCACATTAATAAAAATCATAATATTTAAAAGAATTAGTAAATGGAAAAGAATGTAACAGTACCAGCTAAAACTAAAAAGGGAGGTCTTAACCCTGTGATTACTATGATCATTTTAATTGCAATCGCAATGGGGATTTTCAAGTTTGTATTTGGAGCAGAAGGTAATTTCGAAGGAGGTGATGTAGAAAAAGGTAATCCTTTGAACTTTTTAGGAATTATTCATAAAGGAGGGGTGATTATTCCATTCTTAATGTCTTTCTTCTTTATGGTAATCGTTTTCTCTATTGACCGTGTTATCGCTTTAAACAAAGCAAAAGGAACTGGATCTGCTGAGAAGTTTGTAAATGACATTCGTGCTTTATTAAACAAAAATGAAGTTAACAAAGCAATCGAATTATGTGACAAACAAAAAGGAGCTGTAGGTAACGTAGTTAAAGAAGGTTTAACAACTTACAAAGCTTTAGAAAACGACACAACGTTAAACAAAGAGCAAAAATTAGCTCAATTAGGTAAAACGTTAGAAGAAGCGACTACATTAGAAATGCCAACATTAGAGAAAAACATGACTATTATCTCTACAATTGCTTCTGTAGGTACGTTAATTGCCTTAATGGGTACAGTAATCGGTATGATTAAAGCATTCTTCGCATTAGGTGAAGGAGGAGGATCTCCAGATGCAGCTCAATTATCAGTAGGTATTGCCGAAGCCTTAATTAATACAGGTATGGGTATTGGTGCTTCTGCATTCGCTATTATTATGTATGCTTTCTTAACTTCTAAAATTGATGATTTAACATTCAAAATTGACGAAGTAGGAATGAGTATCCAACAATCTTTCTCTGCTCACAATTAATATTCAATTGACGAAGCCTTAGAAGGATAGTATAAGGACAAAATCAAACAACAAACAATTTAGAATATTAATTAATAATACAGAGAAAATGGCAAGAGTAAAACCAAAAAGAAGAGGTCCTTCGATGGACTTAACAGCTATGTCTGACATGGCTTGGCTTTTGTTAACTTTCTTTATTTTGACATCTAACTTTAGAGAACCTGAAGTTGTTCCTGTCGTAACACCAACATCTGTTTCGAACCAAAAAATGGCTGCTGAAAACATGATGATCATTAAAATTGATGGTGAAGGTAAGTTCTTATTCGGATTAGAAGAAAAAGATCGTATTCCTACATTAGAAAGAATGGGTGATAAGTACGGAGTAAAGTTTACAGATGCTGAAAAGAATGCATTCAAAAGCATAGTAGAGTTTGGTGTACCAATGAAAGAGATGAGAAATTATTTGAATCAGTCTACTGATAAACAACAATCATATCATCCAGGTATTCCATTAGATACGATACCGAACAAAAATCAAGAATTAATTGATTGGGTATTTGAAGCAAAAGAAGTGAACCCAGATATTTTCTTGGCAATTAAAGGGGATCAAAAATCTGAATATATTCAATTCAAGAATTTGATTCAACAATTGCAAATGAAAAATATGAATAAGTTCCAGTTAATTACATCTCAAGAATAATTATTAAGAAATTAGAAAATGGCACAAATAGAAAGTCACGATGACGGTGGCGGAAAGAAAGTCCGTTCCAAAAAGAATTCGACGAAAGTCGATATGGCTCCTTTGGTTGATTTAGGTTTCTTATTAATTACTTTCTTTATGTTTGCGGCGACATCGATCAAACCAAATGTAATGAACTTGAATATGCCTCCAAAAATTGACAAATTAGATCCAACTGATAAACCAGAAATAAAATTGAATAATTCTATATCAATTTTAATTGGAAAGGATAATAAGTTATTTTGGCATCAACAAGATCAGGCAGGATTAAACGGAGGAACTCTAAATGAAACTGACTACTCTAAAATTCGTGATGTTATTACAGCAGCACAAGGTAGAGCAGATAAAGATAAGTTTACTGTAATTATCAAACCTATGGATGATGCTACGTATGATAATTTAGTAACTATCTTAGATGAAATGGAAATTACAAAGTCTACTCGTTACGGAATCGTACCTGTTGCACCTTTTGAACAAAAAGTGTTCGACGAAAAAGTAGGTAAATAATTAGTTTAATTGTTAAATTTAAAAGAATTAAAATGTCAGAAAATAACAACAAACTAAAATCCTTAGACGAGATTGTATTTGAAGGTAGAAATAAAGCGTATGGAGCTTATGACATGAGAATGTCTGAGAAGAGTACATTATTGAAAGCTTTCATTCGTGGATTTATAGTAATTGCGATTTTAGCTTTTGGTCTTATTGCTTCTGCAACAGGTTTGTTTGAAAGTAAAAAGTCAGAAGACGTAGTCGTAGATGTTCAGCTTGAGGATTTGAATATTCCTGAGCCTCCAAAAGAGGAAGAAGTGGTTGAACCAGAGCCACCAAAGCCAGAGCCAGAACAAAGATATCAAGAAGAAACAGCTCAGGTTAGAGTGGTTATGCCAGAACCTAAAGCTCAGCCTAAAAAAGAAGAGCCTATTGTCGAAGTAAAGGAAATGGCCGATAAAGATTTAGGTTTAGTAGATAGAGAAGGGCCAAAATCAACAACACAAACTGGAGGTGCTAATGAAGTAAATACTAAAAAAGAAGCACCAAAGGATACACCAAGTACTCCTAATCCAGGGAAAGGTACAGAACCTGCAGCTCCATCTACAGTAACTGCTCGTACAGCGGCTGTAATGGCGGTATATCCTGGTTGTGAGAAAGATGCTGCAAAAGGTAAACAAGCTGCAACAGACTGTTTATCTAAAAAGTTATCACAAGATTTACAAGACGAGTTGCAAGATTTTGCGAATGACGCTGCTGGTCAAGGTTTATCTGGTGTAGTAGCTGCTAAACTTTCTTTCCAAATTGACACTGAAGGTAGAATCGTTGGAATTTCTCCAATGGGTGATGCTAAGTTAGGTCCTGAAGCTAAAAAAGCTTTAGAGCGTATTACACAACGTCAACAAAAAAGAGGGAAAACGATCAAACCTGCTCAAACAGAAGATGGTCGTGCTGCGAAGTTGAATTTCAACATTCCAGTTAAAATGCAAATTGAGTAAGACTTAATTTCATATATAAAAAAAGAGGCTAAAATTAATTAGCCTCTTTTTTTGTGTTTAATTTTTAGAACATATCTTTATGTTTTGCAGGTTTTAATTATCAGTTTTGATAAAATTAAAAAGCATCTTCAATTGTAAGAAGATGCTTTTTCGATTATAAGAGTTTATTCTTAATTTAAAACGTAAAATCTTTTAATAAACTTGTATATCGTTCAATTCCATGTTCTATTTCGGATAAATAAATATATTCGTCTGGTGTATGAGAACGAGCTGAATCTCCAGGTCCCATTTTTACCGTTTCGAAATTCATCATTGCTTGATCCGACATTGTTGGCGAACCATATGTTGTACAACCTAATTCGATTCCTTTTTGTACAATTGGATGATTTTCTGAAATACGTGAAGAATTTAAACGCAACGAACGTGCTTTAACTTCTGCTTTTGGCAAATAACTTGAAATAATATCAACAACTTCTGGATTTGAATATAATTCGTTTACACGACAATCTACAACCAAACGACATTCATCTGGCACTACATTGTGTTGCTTTCCTGCTTCAATTTGTGTAACCGTCATTTTTACTGGTCCTAACATATCAGAAACTCTTTCGAATTGATACGTTTTGAACCAATTCATCACATCAATCGCTTCGTAAATTGCATTTACACCTTCGTTTCTTGCAGCATGTCCAGTTTTTCCTTTTACAATTACGTCCATTACAACTAAACCACGTTCTGCAATTGCCATGTCCATTTGCGTAGGTTCACCTACAATTCCCAAATCGATTTTTGGTAAATTAGGTAAAATACTTGCAACATTTAATTGCCCTGAACTTTCTTCTTCAGCTGTGATTGCGACAATTAGATTAAATGGTAAATCATCATTCAAAAAATTGATATAAGTAGCTAATAAACTTACCGCAGAAGCTCCTGCATCGTTACTTCCTAAACCTACTAATTTATCACCTTCGATTGTAGCTTTCAATGGATCATATGTCCAAGAAGAGCCAAATTTTACAGTGTCGTGATGAGAGTTTAATAAAATTGTTTTTTTGTTCTCATCAAAATTTGGATGAATACTCCAAACATTGTTATTCTGACGATGAGCGGTAGCACCATGATCAGTTAAAAACTTGAAAATAATATCGGCCGTTTTATCTTCTTCGCTCGAAAAAGATTGAGTTTCGATTAATTGACATAATAAATCGACAGCTTTCTTTTTGAGAACAGCTAATTCTAACATAAAATTGTTTTAATCTCTGAGTTAATGTTGCGCGCGTGTACCAAACATACATTTTTTACACCCGCATTGATTACTTTGAATGAATTGTCTAATTTAGGAAGCATTCCTTCGAAAATTACACCTTCTTCTTTTAACTGCAAATATAAAGTTTCGTTAATTTTTGGGATCAATGTTGTGTCATCATTTACATCACGAAGTACGCCAATTCTATCAAAACAGAAATTTAATTCTACTTCATTTTCTTGTGACATAGCAACCGCAATTGTAGATGCAATAGTATCTGCATTTGTGTTCAACAATTGTCCACTTCCATCATGTGTAATCGCACAAACTACTGATGTGATATTGTTATCAATTAATAATTGAAATAATTCTTTGTTGACACTTTCATCATTCAAATCTCCAACAAAACCATAATCAATAGTTTTTACAGGACGCTTAGAACCTTTGATTGCATTACCATCTGCACCAGATAAACCTAATGCATTGCATCCAAATTCTTGTAATTTAGAAACGATAGATTTGTTCAAATTTCCAGCATATAATCCTGTCACAACATCCAACGTTGGTTTGTCTGTAATGCGACGACCTTCGATCATTTTTGGTTCGATTCCCAATTGATTTAACATCTTCGAAGCACCTTTTCCTCCTCCATGAACCAAAATTTTAGGTTCTTTAATTTCGGAAAACGTTTGTAGGAATTGTTCTAAGTCTTGCTCGTTATCGATAATTCCGCCTCCTATTTTAATAATTTTCAACATTTTAATAAATATGTAAATTTTGTTTGCTTTTTTTTGGTGATACAAAAATATAATATTTAACTTTGCATCTCAGTATAATAACTGAATATCTTGTTGATTAATGGAAGAAATTACTGAAATTGTTCTTCTCAATTATGAGAGTGGCTTTCGTAATGAAAGCGCACCTTTTGGTTCTCATATTTTACTTAAGTGTGATGACAAAAGGTCATCTTTTCTCAATTCCTCTTTATTAATCGACTTTCCCTTAAATTATGTATGTTAGAATAGCAAATGCAGATGATGCCAAGTACACAGAATTGTTGTGCGAATGGTACGAAGAATCAGCTCGTATGAGAAAAACGGGTATTGCTAAACGAAATCCAGTTTATCTTGAACGCAAAATGCGTAATGGAAATGCTGTGATTGCTTTTGATGATGATGATCAAATAGCAGGGTTTAGCTACATAGAAACGTACGAAGAAGAAAAATTCGTCGTAAACTCAGGTTTAATTGTTCGTACAGATTTAAGGAGTTCAGGAATTGGACGCGAAATAAAACACGCTGTTTTTGAATTGTCACGTACAAAATTCCCGAAATCAAAAATCTTTAGTATTACAACTTCTTTAGCTGTAATGCGTATGAACACAAAATTAGGATACAAGCCAGTAACATTTTCGGAATTAACACAATCGGATGAATTTTGGAATGGATGTAAAAGTTGTAAAAACTATCACATCTTGATGGAAAATGATCGCGAGCGTTGTATTTGCACAGGATTGGTTTATGATAACCTTGATGACGAGTACGCTAAGCGTGCATTGGCAAATCAATCAAAAAAAGAAAATGAATAAATATACGAACTAAGGTTTTTTTTTGTCTAAAATGAGTATATTTGCATAAAATTTCGAATAAATATTCAAAATGAGTAATAAAAAATACAGATTCCAGATTATAAAAGATTTAATAACAGATCAAGAAATAAGTAATCAAGACGAATTATTAAAAAAATTAATTGATTTAGAGATCACAGTTACTCAAGCAACTTTATCGAGAGATTTGCGCGAATTGAAAGTTTCAAAAGTTCCTAATAGTTCGGGACAATACATTTATCGCCTTACAGAAAGTGCTGTTCCAACGGCAACCGTTACACATAACGAAAATGCAAGTTTGATTTTCTCTAAAAATTTGGGAGTTATCAAAACAAAACCAGGTTATGCAAACAGAATCGCTTTTGAGATTGACAACACACATTTCAATACAATAATTGGAACAATTGCTGGAGACGATACGGTATTAATCGTAATGAAAGAAGAGAGTAGTCGTGAAGAGGTTACCAATGAATTAAGAAGAATTATTCCCAATATAAACAAATAAACAAACAATGAGCAACAAAGCAGTTTTAGCTTACAGTGGAGGTTTAGATACATCGTACTGTTTGGTTAACTTAACAAAAGATCAAGGAATGGAAGTGCATACAGTAATTGTAAATACTGGTGGATTTTCGGCAGAAGAGTTAAAAGATATCGAAGAACGTGCCTACGAATTAGGATCTTCTAAACACGTTACAATTGATATTACAGACAAATATTACAACGATTGTGTTCGCTACTTAATCTACGGAAACATCTTGAAAAATAACACTTACCCATTATCAGTAAGTGCAGAACGTATGTTTCAGTCAATTGCAATTGCTCAGTATGCAAAAGATGTAGATGCAGAATACATTGTACATGGATCTACAGGAGCAGGAAATGATCAAATTCGTTTTGATGTTGCTTTTGCAGTTATCTCACCACAATCTAAAATCATTACACCAATTCGTGACGAAAAATTATCTCGTCAACAAGAGGTTGAATATTTACAAGCAAATGGTGTAAACTATAGTTGGGAAAAAGCTAAATACTCTATTAACAGAGGGATTTGGGGAACATCTGTTGGTGGAGTTGAAACATTAACATCTAACCAAGCGTTGCCAGAAGATGCTTATCCAACACAATTATCAAGAACAGAACCATCTGTTATCGAAATTGAATTTGAGAAAGGTATTCCAACTGCTTTAGATGGAGAAAAATTATCTCCAGTAGCTTTAATTCAAAAATTAAACGAAATCGGAGGTGAATACGCAATTGGTCGCGACATCCACGTAGGAGATACAATTTTAGGTATCAAAGGACGTGTAGGTTTTGAAGCGCCAGCAGCTTATTTATTAATCAAAGCACACCACTTATTAGAAAAACATACACTTACAAGATGGCAATTGTTGCACAAAGATTCGTTATCAAACTGGTACGGAACTTTATTACACGAAGCTCAATACTTGGATCCAGTAATGCGTGATATCGAAGCATTCTTAGAATCTTCTCAAAATCATGTAACAGGAAAAGTGAAAGTACAATTAAATCCTTATCATTTCTCAATGATTGGAATAGAATCGCCTTATGATATGATGCAATCTAAAGTCGCTACTTATGGAGAAGAAAACGAAGCTTGGGACAGTAGAGATGCAAGAGGTTTCATCAAAATATTCGGTAATCAATTAAAGATTGTTCATAGTTTCGATTAATTGATTCTTTAAAGTGGATTCCAACGAGTCCACTTTATTTTAGAAATATAGTATAGGTATTATACCTTAAAAAAAACACGCGCAAAACATAACAAATGACAAACAAAATTAACGTAAGCATTGTAGGAGGTGCTGGCTACACAGCAGGCGAACTGCTAAGAATATTGATACATCATCCGATGGTTAATATTTCGTCTGTGTACAGTACATCAAATGCAGGCAACCCCGTTACCAAAGTGCACGACGATTTGTTTGGAGAAACTGACATCGTATTTTCGAATAAAATAGACGAAAATGCTGATGTCGTTTTTTTATGCCTTGGTCACGGAAAATCGGCAGAGTTTTTACAGAACAATAAATACTCAGCGAACACAAAAATTATTGATTTGAGTAACGATTTTCGATTAAATGCGAACCACATTTTCGAAGATAGAACGTTTGTTTACGGTTTACCAGAATTAGACCGCGAAGCAATCAAAACAGCTCAAAATATTGCAAATCCAGGTTGTTTTGCAACAGCTATTCAATTAGCATTGTTACCATTGGCAGCGAAAAATGAAATCAAAAATGATATTCACATCAATGCTGTAACGGGTTCTACAGGTGCCGGACAAAGTTTATCTGCTTCTACGCACTTTAGTTGGCGAAATAATAACGTTTCTTTCTACAAAGAATTTACACATCAACATGAAGGTGAAATTTACCAAACATTGAATCAATTACAAAAAGATTTCAATAACAAAGTATATTTTTTACCAATGCGAGGAGATTTTGCGCGCGGAATTTTAGCAGGTGTTTATTTAAAATCTGATTTATCAGAAGAAGAATCAAAAAATATCTTCAACGAATATTACAAAAATGAGCCTTTTACACACGTTTCTGATGCTCCAATCGCTCTGAAACAAGTTGTAAATACCAACAAATGTTTTTTACACGTACAGAAACAAGATGATATATTGTTAATTACTTCTATCATTGATAACTTAACAAAAGGTGCATCTGGACAAGCCGTAGAAAACATGAACTTGATGTTCGGTTGGGAAGAAAACTTAGGACTTAATCTTAAAACGGTGGCGTTTTAAAAAGTTGTGAGTATTGAGTTATAAGTTTTGAGTATGCAAGATTATAGAAAATTACAAGTTTGGTATCGTTCACATCTCTTGGTTTTAGATTTATATAAAATTGTAAATCAATTTCCAAAAGAAGAACAATTTGGATTAATTTCTCAAATCAAAAGAGCATCATCTTTTATACCTGCAAATATTGCAGAAGGTTGTGGAAGAAACTCAAATAAAGACTTTGCTCAATTTTTAAATATTTCTTTAGGCTCTTTAAATGAAGTTACATACTTTATTTTGTTAGCTAAAGATTTGAATTATATAAATATTGAAGAATATTCAAAATTAACGGATGAGTGTAATGAAATTAAAGCAATGCTAATTGGATTAATAAATAAAATTAGAACAAGCGCTTAACTCATTACTCAAAACTCATCACTTAAAACTTATTAAATGAAACTATTCGACGTATATCCATTAATGAATGTAACTCCGGTTAAAGCTAAAGATTGTATACTTTGGGACGAAAGCGGAAAAGAATATTTGGACCTTTATGGAGGTCACGCAGTGATTTCTATCGGTCACTCTCATCCATATTATGTTGAGAAATTAACAGAACAAATTAATAATATCGGGTTTTATTCGAACTCAGTTAATATTCCGATTCAGCAAGAATTAGCAGAAAAATTAGGTAAAGCATCAGGTTACGAAGATTATACTTTATTCTTGATTAACTCTGGAGCAGAAGCTAACGAAAATGCAGTGAAATTAGCATCTTTTCATACAGGAAAAGATCGTGTAATTGCGTTCAAAGATGCGTTTCATGGACGTACTTCTGGAACAGTTGCGCTAACAGATAATCCAAAAATTGTTGCGCCTTACAATGCTCATCACAAAGTATCTTTCGTAGAATATAATATTGATGCAGTGAAAGAAGTAATTGCTGGAGGAGATGTTGCAGCGGTTATTTACGAACCAATTCAAGGAGTTGGAGGAATCATTTTACCTTCTGACGAATTTGTACAAGAATTAAGAAAAGTATGTACAGAAAATGGAGTGGTTTTAATCGCAGATGAAATTCAATGTGGTTATGGACGATCTGGGAAATTCTTTGCGCATCAACATTCATGTATCAAAGCAGATTTGATTACGATGGCAAAAGGAATGGGGAACGGATTTCCAATCGGTGGAGTTTTAATCTCTCCAGAATTTAAAGCTTCTTACGGATTATTAGGAACAACTTTTGGAGGAAATCATTTAGCTTGTGCTGCAGCGGTAGCCGTTTTAGATGTGATTGAGCAAGAAAACTTAATCGAAAATGCAAAAGAAATTGGAGAATATGTTGGAATCCAATTAAATAAATTTCCAAAAATTAAAGAAGTTCGTGGTCGAGGATCAATGATTGGAATCGAGTTTGATTTCCCAATCGGCGAATTAAAAAATAACTTAGTTACAAAACACAATATTTTTGTAGGCTACGCTGGTACAAACGTTATTCGTTTATTGCCACCTTTAACAGTAACAAAACAATACATAGATAAATTCATATCAGCTTTAGAAACTGAAATTAACATTATCATCAATGGATAAGACAGTAAAATTAGTATTCCAAGACGGATTAGAAATCGAAGGAAAATCTTTCGGTGCGTATACTTCTGCCGCAGGAGAAGTAGTATTCAACACAGCTTTGGTTGGATATAATGAAAGTTTGACTGACCCTTCTTACAAAGGGCAGATTATGGTGATGACAGCTCCAATGATCGGAAACTATGGTGTTCCAGATGATAAAGCAATGATTAATGAAATTGAAGCTTGGATGGAATCGAACCAAATTCAAGTAACTGGTTTGGTTGTTTCTTATTATGCTGATGATTATTCGCATTGGAACGCTATTCAAAAATTAGGAGCTTGGTTAGAAAGTCAAAACATTCCTGGTATTTATGGTGTTGATACACGTATGATTACAAAAAAATTACGTGAGCAAGGTTCTACTTTAGGAAAAATTGTTGCTGATACAGATGTCGCATATTACGATCCGAACGAAGATAATTTAGTAGATCAAGTTTCTTGTAAAGAAGTGATTCGTTACAACGAAGGTGCTGATATCAAAATTGTTTTGATTGATTGTGGAGTGAAAAATAACATCATCCGTTGTTTTGTAAATCGTGATGTTGAGGTAATTCGAGTTCCTTGGGATTATGATTATTCAACATTAGAATATGATGGATTATTTATTTCGAATGGACCTGGTGATCCAGCTTTATGTATTCCTACAATTAATAATATCAAAGAATCTTTGAAAGGAGATAAACCAATTTTCGGAATTTGTTTAGGAAATCAATTGGTTAGTTTAGCTGCTGGAGCATCTACTTTCAAATTAAAATACGGACACCGTTCACATAATCAACCTGTACAATTAGTTGGAACAAAAAGATGTTTTATTACATCTCAAAACCACGGTTTCGCAGTAGATGATTCTAAATTACCAGAAGGATTTAAAACATTCTTTACGAACTTAAATGATGGAACGTGTGAAGGAATTCGTCACGAATCAAAACCAATCTTTACAGTTCAATTCCACCCAGAAGCAATGGGAGGACCAGTTGATACAGAATATTTATTTGATGAATTCATCGAAGAAGTAAAAAAATATAAAAACGCAAACGCATAATCAGAATCACGATGTTAAAAAAAGATATTAAAAAAGTATTAGTATTAGGATCAGGAGCATTAAAAATTGGTCAAGCAGGTGAGTTTGATTACTCTGGTTCGCAAGCGTTAAAAGCGTTAAAAGAAGAAGGAATTAAAACAGTTTTAATCAATCCAAATATTGCAACTGTTCAAACTTCTGAAGGTATTGCAGACGAAGTTTATTTCTTACCTGTAACACCTTACTTTGTAGAAAAAGTTATTCAAAAAGAAAAACCAGACGGAGTTTTAGTAGCCTTTGGAGGACAAACAGCTTTAAACTGTGCGGTTGAATTAAATAAAGAAAATATATTCGAGAAATATGGTGTTGAGGTTTTAGGAACTCAAATTCCAGTAATTGAAGCAACGGAAGATCGTGATATTTTCATCGAAAAATTAGACCAAATTGGTGTTTTAACTGCTCGTTCAGAAGCAGTAGAAACTGTAGAAGACGCAATGGCAGCTGGTAAACGCATCGGTTTCCCATTAATCATTCGTGCAGCGTACGCTTTAGGAGGTTTAGGCTCTGGTTTCGCAAATAACGAAGAAGAATTATTAGAATTAGTTGAAAAAGCTTTCAATTATTCTTCTCAAGTTTTAGTGGAAGAATCATTAAAAGGTTGGAAAGAGATCGAGTACGAAGTAGTGCGTGATTCTTACGATAACTGTATCACAGTTTGTAACATGGAGAACTTCGATCCGATTGGAGTTCATACGGGAGAGTCAATCGTTATTGCGCCTTCTCAAACTTTATCAAATTCAGAATATCACAAATTACGTGAAGTTGCCATCCGTACAATTCGTCACCTTGGCGTAGTTGGAGAGTGTAACATTCAGTATGCTTTCGACACAGTTTCTGAGGAATATCGTGTAATTGAGGTGAACGCTCGTTTATCTCGTTCGTCAGCTTTGGCGTCAAAAGCAACAGGTTATCCTTTAGCTTTCGTGGCTGCTAAATTGGCATTAGGTTATTCTTTAGATGAGTTGAAAAATAGTGTAACGCAAACGACATCTGCGATGTTCGAGCCAGCGTTAGATTATTGTGTGGTGAAATTGCCTCGTTGGGATTTAAATAAATTCTACGGAGTTCGTCGTAACATTGGTTCTGCAATGAAATCTGTTGGAGAAGTAATGGCAGTTGGACGTTCTTTCGAGGAAGCAATTCAGAAAGGAGTTCGTATGTTAGACATCGGACATAGAGGTTTCGTAGCAAATGGATTCAAAATTCCAGAAGGTGAATCTTTGGATACGTGGTTAGCTGAGCCAAATGACGAGCGTTTATATGCGATTACTGAAGCTTTCAAAGCGGGATATTCGATTGAAAAAATTCACGATTTAACAAAAATCGATTTATGGTTTTTACAACGTTTAGAAAGAATTTTTAATGTATCAAAAGAATTTGAAGCATTAGAAAGATTTGAACAAGTTGAAGCAGATTTAGTAAAACGTGCAAAATTATTAGGATTCTCGGATCAACAAATTGCAGTTTTAGTAAAAGGAGATCAAAACGTACACAGAAACGAATTAACAGTTCGTGAATTACGTAAAAACTTCGGAATTAAACCTGTTGTAAAACAAATTGATACGTTAGCAGCAGAATTCCCAGCACAAACAAATTATTTATATGTAACCTATCACGGAACTGAAAATGATTTGGAGCCAGAAACTGAGAAAGCAGTTTGTATTTTAGGATCTGGAGTTTATCGTATTGGTTCGTCTGTAGAGTTTGACTGGTGTTCTGTAAATGCAGCGCATACAGCATCAAAAAATGGTTACAAAACAATTATCATCAACTATAATCCAGAAACGGTTTCGACAGATTATGATGAGTCAGATCGTTTATACTTCGAAGAATTGTCTTTTGAACGTGTAATGGATATTTTAGATTTTGAACAACCTAAAGGAACAATTATTTCGACAGGAGGTCAAATTCCGAATAACTTAGCGATGAAATTGTACGATCAATCAATTAATATTTTAGGAACTTCTCCTTTAAGAATTGATGATGCAGAAAATCGTCACAAATTCTCAGAAATATTAGATGAATTAGGAATCGATCAACCACGTTGGAAAGAGCTTTCTTCTTTAGAAGCGATTCACAAATTTGTGGAAGAAGTTAATTTCCCAGTGTTAATTCGTCCTTCTTATGTCTTATCTGGAGCTGCGATGAACGTAGTTTCGAATATACATGAGCTAGATGCTTTCTTGAAATTAGCGAAAGAAGTTTCTCCTGATTATCCAGTTGTAGTTTCAGAATTCGTACAAGGAGCAAAAGAAATTGAGTTGGATGCAGTTTGTCAAAATGGAGAAATTGTAGATTACGCAGTTTCTGAACACGTAGAATTTGCGGGAGTTCACTCAGGAGATGCAACAATGTATTATCCACCACAAAAAGTGTACATCGAAACAATTCGTCAAATGCGTAAAGTTGCAGCGAAAATTGCAAAACGTTTCGAAATTTCTGGACCAATGAACATTCAGTTTTTATCAAAAAATAATACAGTTCGTGTTATCGAAACTAATATTCGTGCTTCTCGTTCGTTTCCATTCGTATCGAAAGTTGCAGGAAATAATTTAATCGAAAAAGCAACAAAAGTTTTATTAGGATTAGAAGTAAAAAAAGGACATTCAGAAGTCGTTTACGATTTAGATTATGTAGGAGTGAAAGCTTCTCAGTTCTCATTTACACGTTTAGCAGGAGCTGACCCAGTTTTATCAGTTGACATGTCTTCGACAGGAGAAGTAGGGTGTATCGGTGATACAGCAGAAGAAGCTTTATTAAAATCAATGTTATCTGTTGGATATGAAATTCCTGAGAAAACCGTTTTAATTTCTGGTGGACCAATTGCTTCTAAAGTTGCTTTATTAGAGCCTGCGAAACAATTAATCGCAAAAGGTTACAAAATTTATGCAACAGAAGGAACGCACAAATTTTTTACAGAAAATGATGTGTATTCTACGCTTGTTTACTGGCCTTCTGATAAAAAAGAGCCAAATGTAATGTCTTATTTACATGACAAGAAAATTGATATGGTGATCAACATTCCGAAAAACTTAACAAAAGCGGAATTAGACAACGATTATCAAATTCGTCGTACAGCTGTAGATTTCAATATTCCGTTGGTAACAAATGCACGTTTAGCTTCGGCTTTCATTAATGCATTTACAAAATTATCGATGGATGATTTAAAAATCAAAACTTGGAATGAATACCGTAATAAATAGAAATTAGAATCTAGATATTAGAAGTTAGAAAGCCTCGCATTTGCGAGGCTTTTTTTATGTTATTTTTTTGAATTTGTCATTCCGACAAAAGAAGGAATCTAAATTTAATGCGAAGCTGAAACGAGTTCAACTTAAGTTATCCTGAACTTGTTTCAGGAACACATCATACGTGATTGCCTAATAATCTTGATTAAACATGAAGAAATGAATACATAATAATTCCAATAACAATTATTGAGAAAATAAACGTATTAATTCCTAAAAGTATAGCACCTTTAATTGTTGTAATGATAAATCCTTGGTTATAGAGTTTTTTCAATGCAAGGAAAAAGTAAACAATAATATATAAAACAATCAATGTATTAATCAAAGCTATTATGGCTGATACAGCATTACTATCAATATAATTTGAAAGTTTATTCAAAAGAAAAATTACTAAAATAGATAAAAGAATTACCGTAAAATAATGCAGTGTAAAAATTCCGTGATCAAAATACCACCATTTCTTTTTGTTGTAAAAAATCCATAAGAAGAAAGCAAACAAAGGCATGTATACAAACAAAACTTTCGGAATGACATGCAAAGATTTCTCAACAATAGCTTCTCCTAATTGATCGTCAGAAACCTTTCTTTTTCTCAACTCTTGGTATTTTTCAATAAAGGGAGATAATATTGGAACGTTATTTTTTACTTTAGATTGCAAGTTTTCAATAGATTCCTCGTTCAAATCTTCTAAAGAGTTTGCATTTTTATTTTTTTCAACTTCAGATTTTATTTTTGCACTTTGCTCGACAGTTGTCAATCCTTTGTTCTGTAAAGTGTCTATTGTAGCATTAAGTGCTTTTTGAATTTTTTCAGTATTTTCTATTGATATAGGTTCATTGGAACTATCATTATATTCAGTTTTATGAGAAGGAAATATAGAAATAAGGAAAAACGTTACAAAACTGACAAAAATGTACATTTTAACAGGATTAACAGAACTATTTCGTTTACCACTCAAATATTCTTTGGTTAAAACTCCAGGTTTCAAAAATAGTTTTTTGATTGTTTGCCAAAAACTTCCATCGTAATGAACAAAATCTTCGATAAAGTGAGTAAATAAAAAGTGAAACGGTTGACGTGTTTCTACATTTTCTTGTCCGCAATGTGTGCAATAATGTTCTTCTACGTAATGTCCACAATTTTGGCAATTATGATCTTCTCTTAGTTTTCCGTGACTCATGTGTTAATTAAATAGTTATAAAGCTATAAAAAGATTATTTATTTTGAAAAACACACGTTTGAAAAAATTGAAATTATTTTAAAATTTAGAATGAAATTTATTAAGTATACAGAATATTGTATTTTAGTAGAAATCTATTAGGAAATTTTATGTTTAAATCTTTACAGCTTAAAACTGATGTAACAAAACAATATCAAACAGAATGCGAGGAAAATAATTTGAATAATCTTTCTAAAATTAACATTTTTATCGGACCTAATAATTCTGGAAAAAGTCGTTTTTTGAGAGATTTGTTCTCAATTGAAGAAATCAGATATAATCTAATTCAATTAAAATTAATTGAGTTAAGCGAAATTTATGATGAAGTATCAATTAATATAAAAAATCTGAAGATAAATTATCCATATGAAGTTGATAATAGGCTTAATGTAGATAATTTTTATATTAAAGATGAATATGATAAAGAAGAATTAGTGATTTTGTTCGATGAATACAATAAAATTGATTTAAATAAACAATATTCAAGTTATCATGGAATTAATAAAGATATATATAATAATTTAAAATCTTTAAAGGATAATTTTAATAAAGTTGATTTTAATAATAATCTTTTAAAATTAGATTTTTCAAACAAAGCAATATATATTCCAATTCTTCGTGGTTTAAGAAGCATTAATTATCAAAATGAGGAATTTACGAGAGAAGATTTTTATTTTGAAAGAACAAAAAATGATTATTTTAAAGATGCGAAACTTGAGTTTAATACAGATGAATCTATTAAATCTATTTTTACAGGTTTATCTTTTTATGATGATGTTCAAGAATTATTACTTGGAAATTACGAGCAAAGAAAGTTAGTAAAAGATTTTGAAATATTTTTGAGTCAAACATTCTTCCAGAATAAGAAGATTACCATTATTCCAAGATTAAAAGAAAAAGATGTTTACATTAATATCGAAGGTGAAGAAGATAGACCAATATATAATTTAGGGGAAGGCGTACAAGCAATTATTATTCTTACTTATCCTTTATTTTTTAATAAAGGAAAAAACCTTAAGATTTATATTGAAGAACCTGATGTTTATTTACATCCAGGTTTCCAACGTATTTTAATTGAAACTTTATTGAACACGAAAGGTTTTGAAGAGTTTCAATATTTCTTTACAACTCATTCTAATCATTTTTTGGATATGACATTAGATTATAAAGAAATTTCTGTTTACAAATTTACTAAGGAAAAAGAACAATTTTTTATACATAATATTGATAATCCAGATATAACTTTATTAGAACATTTAGGTGTTAAAAATTCATCTGTTTTTCTAACGAATTGTACAATTTGGGTAGAAGGAATAACAGATAGAATTTATATCAGAAAGTATTTAGAACTTTATCAAGAAAGTTTATCAAAAGAATCTAAAAAATATTTTGAAGATATTCATTACTCTTTTGTAGAATATGGAGGAAATAATATTACACATTGGAGTTTTTTAGATACTTCTGGTATTAATGTAGAGCGTTTGTGTGGTAAATTATTTCTTTTAACAGATAGCGATAATGCTAAATCAGGCGCTAAATATGAAAGGTTTACTAAACTTCAACAAAAATTAGGAGATCAATATTATTGTCTGCAAGCTAAAGAAATAGAAAATTTATTAACTAAAGAAATTTTATTAGAAACTTTAAAATTAATTGATAAAACGAAAGATAAAGAAAGTATAAAATTTAAGGATAAAGCAAAGTTTAATCCTAACACTGCAATAGGTACTTTTATAGATAATCATATTGAAGGACTAAATAAAATGTATAAAAATGAGAGTGGAACAATAAAAGAAAAAGTCCAATTTGCTCAAGGTGTAGTGAATGTTCTTTTAGACTTTAATCAACTTACAGATGAAGCTCAAAAATTAACAATGAAAATTTATAATTTTATCAAAGAAAATAATTAAAACAAAAAATCCACTTCTCTCGAAGTGGATTTTATATTTCTCGTAAAAATAATTTTCTTAAAACTCAGCAAAAAAAGCTTCTACTTTTTCTACGCCGTTTGCGTCTAAGGCTTCAACCAATTCTTTTTTGATTTCTGTTAATTCTTTCTTTTTCGCTTTTTTCAAAACTGGTTTTGCAGTTTCCAAAAAGTTTTCGATTTGTTCTAAACCACGAGAACTTAAGAATTTTTCGTCTGTTTTTTTCAATTTAGCGTAAACTTGTACCAACATTCTACATTGTTCCAAAGCCAAAACGTATTCTTTTACAGTTTCTAACGTAATCATATAATGCAACATCAATTGTACTGAAGGCATATTACGTTGATGACCAAATTTCGTGTATTTTTCTAATGCAATTCCAAAAGATTCTTTACTACGTTCGATATTTTTATTTAAAGCTGCAGAAATGACAACATTAAACCAATCGTCTGAATTATCAGAGTTTTGAGCGATATCGAAAAATGCATTATCCGCATTCTCAAAATCTTGTAAACTATAATATGATAAAGCAATTAATTTCTTAGCATCGTACAATTGTTTTGGGTCTTTCGCATCCAATAAACCTTCACAAATTTTGATACACATCTCGAAATTGCTGTTTCCAAATAAATCTCTCGCAGTGTTCAACAACGAATTAGTCGCATTCTGTTCCAACGCTTGCTCGTACATAAATTGACGTGCTCTCAAAACATCCTCGTATGTGATATAATCGTAATTGATTTTCATTTTTTTCGTCTCTTTGTTAATTCGCAACTAAATTAATTAAATCTTTAAGAAAGTACTTAATTATTTATCTTTTTTTAATAAATGTCGAATCACCGTTTCTGCCGCATGCAACCCGAATAAACCAGGCATCCACGAATTAGTTCCGTAAAACGATTTTTTATAATTTTTTCCATCCGTTAATTTAACCGAAGATTCATCAGGAACTTCTGTCGAAAAAACAGCTTTTACACCTTTATTAATTCCTTCTTTTTTTAATCGTTTTCTAACATTTTTTGCCAAAGGACAAACATCTGTTTTACTAATATCACGCACTTGTACTTTGCTTGCCAAATATTTTCCTCCAGCGCCCATATTGCTGATTACTTTAATTTTTTTGCGTTTTGCAGCTAAAATCAAATTAATTTTTGGTGTAACAGAATCGATGCAATCTAACACATAATCAAAATCTGGTGTGACGATTTCGTGTGTACGTTCTGGACTCAAAAATTCGTTGATACGCGTTAATTCTAATTCAGGATTAATGTCCATTAAACGATCGCCAACGATGTCTACTTTGTTCATTCCAACAGTTGAGTGTAAAGCGGGTAATTGTCGATTAATATTTGTAATATCAACAGTATCACCATCAACAATTGTCATTTTTCCAACTCCTGCGCGTGCGATAAATTCTGCGGCAAAAGAGCCAACTCCACCTAAACCAACAACTAAAATGTTCGAATTTTTTAGGATTTCTAAACCTTCTTCTTTGAATAATAATTCAGCTCTTTCTTGCCAAACTGCCATTGAAATGTATTTTAATTATGATTGAACTTCGTAACCGAAAACTGCTTTCCAATTTTTCGCTTGTTGAAGTTGTAATTCCTCGATTGTAATTTTTCTCAAATCCGCTGCAAAAGTATAAATTTCTTCAATAGAAATTTCGCTTGCATCATTCTCCAAAAAGAATTGATTCGCAGAAAGATTTGCAAATATAATTTGTAAGTTTTTGTTTGATAGAAGATTTTTACCAAAAGATGCAAAACAATTTTGCGCAATAATTTGATTGAGTAACTGTTCATTCTTATTGAAACCATGAAAAATAAACGGAATCGTCAATTTCATTTGTTTTCGAATCTGTAAAATTTCTTGATAAGCACGAACCGAATGTATAATGACTGGAAGTTGATATTGCATCGCAATTTCTAACTGTTTTTTAAAAACGTTGATTTGTAATTCAAAATCTGTTTCGCACAATTTATCTAATCCAATTTCACCGATTGCTAAACAGTTTTTATTCGAAATAGTTTGATTAATAATTTCGATTTCTTCCTTTATTGATGAGGTTTTGATGTAAGCTGGATGAATCCCAATTGAAAATAATTTAGCTTCATTATTCAACTCATTTGGAAACTGATTATACAGTTCCAAAACATCTGTTTGATCGGATAAATGATGTGTATGCGCGTTGAGAAACATAGTTCAAATTTAATCTTTTTCAATGATTTTTCGAAATGTTAAAATAGGAATAGAATTTGCTATAGGAATTTGAATGAATTCAGATCATATTTTAAGTCCAAAAATGTTGAAGTTTTTGCCATGGCTTGGTGCGATGGCAATTTTTATGCAAGCTTTGGACGCTACAATTTTAAATACATCTTTACCTACAATTGCAAAAGAATTAGGAAAATCGCCTTTAGAAATTCAGTCGATTATTGTTGCGTATACGTTAACAATCGCTTTGTTAATTCCTTTGAGTGGTTGGCTTTCGGATAAATACGGAACGAAAAAAGTTTTTCAATCTGCTATACTGATTTTTACACTTGGATCCACACTTTGCGCATTTGCCACAACTTTACCTTTTTTAGTCATTTCACGCGTTATACAAGCGATTGGAGGATCGATGATGGTTCCTGTTGTACGTTTAGCAATTTTATATGCTTATCCAAAAAGTGAATTATTAAAAGTAATTAATTTTATCACCATACCAGGGTTAATAGGACCACTTTTAGGACCAACAATTGGAGGTATTTTGGTTGAAACTTTATCATGGCATTGGATTTTCATCGTGAATATTCCATTCGGAATTATTGCACTTTGGATGACAACTTTTGCGATCCCCGATTTTAAACATCCAGTTTTTAAATTTGATATCAGAGGTTTGATTCTTTTTAGTGGAGGAGTTACTGTCTTAACATTGATTATGGAATTGACATCTTCTCGTGTGATTGGCCTGCAAACTGTATTGGCATTGACTGTAGTTTCTGCCTTTTTGATTGGTTTGTATATTTATCATGCAAAACATAAACAACATCCTTTAATCGATTTGAATTTGTTTAACATTAGAACTTTGCGAATTGGTATTATAGGAAATCTTATTACACGATTAGGAATTGGAGGAATACCTTTTCTTATTCCGCTTTTATTGCAAGTTGGTTATGGATATTCGGCTACTGTAGCGGGATTAATTATGATTCCATCTGCAACAAGTAACATTATTGCAAAATCGTTTGTTGTGCCAATTGTGAATAAATTTGGTTATCGAAATATGTTGATTTCCAATACAATAACTTTAGGATTAATCATTTGTATGTTTTTCTTTTTAGAATCGAAATCACCAATTTATTATATCATTCCGTTAATGGTTTTGAATGGATTTTTTAGTTCAATTCAATTTACGGCGATGAATACCTTGTCTTTAGCAGATTTGGACGAAAATACATCCAGCGAAGGGAATAGTTTATTATCGGTTACACAACAATTATCACTAACATTTGGAATTTCTGTAGCTGCATTAATTTTAGGTGTTTTTAGACAAGCAGGATTTGTAAATGGAGTGGAAGTACAAGCTTTTCGTTATTCATTTTTGACGATGGGCGTGATGACAATTTTATCAACTTACATCTTTTTCAAATTAAGAGAATCTGATGGCGCTTCAATGTCGGGGAAGAAATAAAATTTAGAACATAAAAAAATCTCTACCAAGTAGAGATTTTTTTCGTTTTATATTATTTTGATTTAATCATTGTAAAAATGATGGCGAAGTTCACCTTTCAAGTTTGCTTCGTATTGCGTTTTGAATTCTTCTTTCGAAAGGTTTTGACCTAATAAATAAATGGCTTTGGTAATTGCAGCTTCCATTGTCAAATCATAACTCGAAATTGCGCCCATATTTAGTAACGCATCACTTGTAGCATAACGTCCAAGTTCTACCATTCCGCCAGCACATTGCGTGTTGATGATAAGATGAACTCCTTTATTCGTTACTTCTTCCAGCAATTCAATAAACCAACTATCGGTAAAAATATTTCCTGTTCCGAAAGCCTCAATAATAAAAGCTTTCATGTTCGGAGCGTTTAAAACACTTTCGATAAAAGAACGATTCATTCCAGGGAAAATCTTCAAGACACCAACATCAGCATTTAGATTTTTGTTGATCGAAAGTTTATCCGTAACAACATTTTTTAACAATAAATCTTCTTTCACTTCCAGATGAACACCGGAAACTCCAATTACTGGATAATTCGGCGACTCGAAAGCATCAAAGTTTTCTGCATTAATCTTAGTTGTTCTATTCGCACGAAACAATTTATATTCAAAATACACACAAACTTCCTTGATAATTGGTTTGTCATTTTTACGTAACGAAGCCAATTGAATCGAAGTAATTAAGTTTTCTTTCGCATCTGTGCGCAAATCTCCAATTGGTAATTGCGAACCAGTGAAAATGACAGGTTTCTCGAGGTTATCAATCATAAAACTCATTGCAGAAGCTGTATACGCCATTGTATCTGTTCCGTGCAAAACAACAAAACCATCATAGTTTTCGTAGTTTTGTTGAATGGTTTCGGCAATTTCTATCCAATATTTAGGTTTCATATCAGACGAATCTATAGGCGTATCGAAACTATGATAATCGAAAGAACAATCTAACAGACCCAATTCCGGAATTTGTTTCAACAAATTATCAAAATTGAAAGGTTTCAAGGATTGGTCACCATAATCTTTCGCCATTCCAATTGTTCCTCCTGTGTAAATTAATAAAATTTTTGTTTGCATGCGGTTTGATTAATTTCTGGTTAAAATTAACCATTATAAAAAATCTGTACAACATCTTTTCTTAAACTCCGATATTTTGTAAATTGGATAAATAATTGTGAACATAAATTTAAACTATCAACTTGATGAAACTATTACTTTTAGCCATTACAACTTTGTTAACATCAGCTTATGTTAATGCACAATCTGATGAAGGATTGTTTGAAGTTGAGTACGAAATGAACGGACAAGAACTGAAATCTTTTGCTTTTTCTACGGATAATTGTGCGCAGAATTTGATTGTGAAATCGTGGGAAAATTGGGTAACGAACAAAGAAGGTTCTTCTGCTTTTTTGAAAAGACATGAAGCGAGTAATATCAAGTTCAAAAATTCGCAAGATGTGTATAAATCTGTGATTAGTTTGGTTGATGAAGAAAATGGAAAAACGACTGTGATTAATACATTAACGGATCAAAATGGAATGACATTTAATAGTAATTCGGCAGAGTTTGATAAAATTTATGCTCAATTGCAAGATTTAGCAACAAAAACGAAGCAAGGTTGTGTACGAAATGAGTTGAGGTTAGCGAACGAAAATATGATTCGATTGACAAAAGAAAACGCTGATGCACAATTGAAAAAAGGAAACTCGATCAAATCATATCTAAAAGATAATAACACCTTATTGAAATTAGAAAGTAAAAAGCAAGCTTTGGGCGATAAGTTAGATTTGGTGGTGAATCAATTGGAAAGAGAATCGAATGATAAAGTAACTGATGGTTTGATGAAGAAAAAGATAAAAACAGAAAATTCTTTGCGATCGATAGAAGATCAAGTAGTAACATTGAGCGGAAAAATACAAATTGCCGAAGAGAACGATAAAGTTTTGGATGCAAAAATTAATCAATTAACAAGTCAAATTCAACAACAACTCTCGATTACCGAAAATTTAAAAAAGAAATATTCATCAATTGCACGATAATTGTTAGAGAAATTATATATTTACTAAATATCAACAAATAAATATTATTAAAATCAACTCGTTATGGGATTATTTTCATTTATCAAAAATGCCGGAGAGAAAGTCTTCGGAGGTGCAGAAACACCAGAAGAAAAAGCAGGTAAAGTACAAGAACAAGTTGCAAAGCAAGGATTTGATTTGTCAGGAGTAACTTTTTCTACTGATGGAGATAAAATTGTAGTAGCTGGACAAGCGTTGGACATCAACGAGAAACAAAAAATTTTAGCAACAGCAGGTAACATTGATGGAGTGGAAGGAGTAGAAGATCAATTAACATTGAAAACACCTTTGAGAATTGAGATTCCAGATTTATCTAAGACAATGTATACTGTAAAAAGTGGAGATTCTTTATCTAAAATTGCAAAAGAAGTTTATGGAGATCCAATGCAGTATCCAAAAATTTTCGAAGCAAACAAACCAATGTTAAAACACGAAGATAAGATTTATCCAGGTCAGGTTTTATATATTCCTCAGGATTAATACAATAGAAATAAAATATTAAGGTTAAAACTCCTACAACCAAATGATTGTAGGAGTTTTATATTTTTACAGCATGGTTTTTGCAGAATATATACTCGCAATAAAAAATAATAACATATATTCGTATAACTGAAATAAAAAAAATAATTATGAAAGTTTCAATTTTGCCAGTAGCGGTTATCGCTGCTTCAACTTTATTTAGTTGTGTTAGTCAGAAAAAGTATGATGAATTACAAAATAAATTCAATTCTGCTTATTCTGAGAACCAAGGATGTCAAACAGAATTGGCTGTAGCGAAAGCTAAATTAGCTAATTTTGAATCTAACCAAGGTCAGTATGAAAACACAGTTCAGAGTGAAAGAAATCAAATTAAACAATTACAAGAACAATTGAAAAATTGTATTAATGGTGGTTCTAAAAACGTTTCTGAATTAGTGAACGAAATCAATCAGTCTAACAAATACATCAAACATTTGATCGATGCGAAAAGCAAATCGGATAGTTTGAATATGGTTTTAACAAACAACTTAACGCGTTCTTTATCTAGCAATGAAGCAAAAGATGTTGATGTTAAAGTATTAAAAGGTGTTGTTTACATCTCGTTAGCTGATAACATGTTGTACAAATCTGGTAGCTACGAAATTTCACCTGCTGCAGGAGAAACTTTAAGTAAAATTGCGAAAATCATCAACGATTATAAAGATTACGATGTATTGATTGAAGGTAACACAGATAATGTGCCAATTTCTAAACCAAACATCCGTAACAACTGGGATTTATCTGCTTTACGTGCATCTTCTGTTGTACAAGCATTACAAAACCAATACGGTGTTGATGGTAAACGTTTAACAGCTGGTGGACGTGGAGAATATAACCCATTAACTACAAATGCTACTGCGGAAGGAAAATCTAAAAACCGTCGTACACAAATTATTATCTTACCTAAGTTAGATCAATTTATGGATTTAATTGGGCAAGCTCCAAAAAACTAATTTTGATAAAAAAATCAAATTAATATAGAAAGAGCCACTTTATAGTGGCTCTTTTTTTGTAACTTTTTCCAAATTTTAATCAATCAATACCAATGGAACTATATTATTCTTTTTCGGTTCTAATTGTTCTTGCTGCATTATTTTCTTATGCAAACCTTCGATTCCTAAAATTACCTGGAACAATTGGAATTATGATTATCGCCATGTTAGTATCTATCGCTATCCGTTTATTGGGAGATAGCTATTTTCCTGATGATACAAAAGACATGTTTCAACTCTTTAATAGTTTAGACTTCAATGAAATATTGATGGGCGCAATGCTTAATTTTCTGCTTTTTGCAGGCGCAATGCACGTTAATATTCTCGATTTGAAAAACTTGAGATGGACAATTGCTACTTATGCTACAATATCAGTAGTATTATCAGCATTTATTATATCAGTAATTTTATATTACATTGCGCCATATTTTGGTATTCAAATTCCGTATATCTATTGTTTATTGTTCGGAACATTAATTTCACCAACTGATCCAATCGTTGTATTAGGAATTTTGAAACAAGCAAAAGTTCCTAAAATTATTGAGACAAAAATTACAGGAGAGTCACTGTTTAATGATGGTGTGGCCGTTGTAATGTTCGCAGTAGTTTTACAAATAGCAACTAATCCAAGCTTTGATGCTGATTTTTCAAGTGTTTCAAAATTATTTTTAATGGAAGCCGGAGGCGGAATCTTACTTGGATTATTACTTGGATTTACAGCGTCTAATTCGATGAAAAAAATTGATGATTATAAAGTTTCAGCTTTAATTACATTGTCGATTGTAATGGGAGGATTTTTGATTGCAAAAGAACTTCATATTTCTAGTCCTTTAGCTATGGTTATCGCAGGTTTAATAATCGGAAATTATGGAAAGAAATTCGCAATGAGTAAAACAACTCAAGATTATTTAAACAAATTTTGGGAGCTTATTGATGAGGTAATGAATGCCATTTTATTCCTTTTTATAGGTTTCGAA
This sequence comes from Empedobacter sp. ULE_I140, assembly GCF_053482575.1. NCBI lineage: Bacteria > Pseudomonadati > Bacteroidota > Flavobacteriia > Flavobacteriales > Weeksellaceae > Empedobacter > Empedobacter sp. ULE_I140. The sequence goes on from NZ_JBQMTX010000001.1 coordinate 950,583, forward strand.
TTGTTGTTAATAGAAGATTTAATGGATCAAATTCTATTAGGAATTGCCACAATTTTTATAGTCCTATTATCTCGAACATTATCAATTGTTATTCCAGCTCGTACTATTTTAAGAAAAAACACTTTTTCTAAAGGTTCACTTATTGTCTTGGTTTGGGGAGGAATTCGTGGAGGAGTTTCAATTGCGTTAGTTCTTTCGATGCCAAATTCGGAATGGAAAGATTTGTTATTAGAGATTACATACATCGTTGTTTTATTTTCAATCGTTATTCAAGGTTTAACTGTAGGTAAAGTGGCTCATCGTGTTCTAAAAGACGAATCTGATGAAGCAAATAAAGAAGAAATGGAAGATTATCTTAATTCATCTAAATTGTAAATAATTTTAAAATATACAATTAAAAGGAGCAAGCGCATCTATAGATGCGCTTGCTCCTTTAACAGAAGTTTAGAACTTAAAATGGTTTAGTTCACGAATTAATCTTTATTTTTAATAGAAATTAGAACAAGCCAACAGAATGAAATTAAAGGATTTATCTAATCAACTCGAAATATCTTTAGGAAGTTTACAGAATTTTATCAATGATTTTAATATTGATTTGAGTTTTTGTATTGACGAAAATTTTAATGTAACACAACAATTTATAACATTTTCGGAAGAGAATAAAGATTTCTTAAAAAGATATGCCGAAGATTATTCCAAAGAAAAAACAATAGAAGAAATCGCTAAAACAATTGGAGCGAAAGAAGAAGAAGTGCTTCATTTTTTTGTGACAAATGGAATTCCTGCCGAGGTTGCAAAGCAGATGAAAACGGGAGTGTCAAGTTATTTGATTCATTCTTACATTGGGGGAAAATATCCGTTTATAGAAAAAGCATTTCCGCAATGCGAAGATTTTTCTGGTAAAAGTTTAGTTGGTTATACTGATTTGTATTTTTATATGACTGATATGTTAGATCCATTTATCAGCAAAGATCAAGGAGAAAGTTGGGGAATCTCAAAACCTGCTGGCTTGATTTTGTATGGACCTCCAGGTAGTGGGAAAATATATTGGGCAAAGAAAATAGCGGATATGATTGGTTACGAATTTGTACATATTTTCAATGATTATTTAGTTGGGAATTTTGATAACAAAAAGAATAAATTCTCCGATTTTCTTTCAAAAAAGATGAATCAACCTAAAACATTATTGTTTATTGATTCGTTCGACGAAATATTACATTCTACTTCTGTAAATACCATTTATCCCGAAATGGTCGATTTGTTTTATTCCGTTCTTAGACATATTCAGAAAAATGATACGAAAGAACTTTTGATTGTTGGAGCTGTTGAATCTTTAGCAAATTTGAATGATGAAATCGTTGCACCTGGTCGTTTTGATTTACATATTCCGATTTTTCCTCCAACTTTTGACGAGCGCAAACAATTACTTCTACATCACATGACTACGAATTTGGCGCAAGATTCTCCGTTATTATCAATTTTGAAAAATCAAAATGCGTTGAACAAAGATTTCTGGACGCCTTATGCGGCTGAAATGAAAATTTTCTCAAATACAATGATGATTGATTTTACACAATCGCTTAAAAAACGTTTATATGCATTATACAGAAAAGATGAAACGAAAAATATTGTGATGACAGAAAAGGTATTGTTTTCTGCATTTCAAGAAGCAAAATCGAAATTAACGCCTGATTATTTAAAACATTGCGCAATTTTCTTAACAGAAGCCAAGCAAAATGTTGGTCAAGATTTTCCGCATCGTCTGATCGAATTAAATGCTGATTTAGAGTTTTATTTATCATCAAAAGAAATTCCGATTACTAAAATTGGTTTCAAGCAAAGTGATGATACTGTTGAGATAAAATCGGTAGAAGAAAATAAAGAAACATAAAAAAAGCTCCTTGTAAGGAGCTTTTTTATTATAAAAACTAAATTGTTTTGAATTTTAATAATAAAATATTGCTTTTGTAAAGATGTAATTCTTTTCCTGAAACTTCGTAACGATTTACACTTTTCAACATCGATAAAAATGCTTTTTCTTCTTGCAAATTAGGACAAGCCATTTTAGTTTCAGAAAAATTAACAAAGCTTGTAACGCCGCTAACTTTTGTAAAAGAAGCATTGAAATTGTTGCAACCTGCAAATCCACTTACAGTCGAATTAGCTTCGTCAATAACCAACATCACGTCTTTATCGTACAAACCTTTTACTACGTTGTTATCGTTGATCAAATACCAATTTTGATTTGAAATCGAAACTTCCGCTTTAGGTTTAATTTTAGCAGTACTTGCGCTTGTAGAACAAGAAGTTGCTATAAAACTCATCAAAAGAGTTGCTGAAAATAAAGTTACAATCTTTTTCATTTTTCGGAATATTTTATCTCAACTCAGCGTTGAATTTTTCTTGATACAATTTGATTAATTTATTCATTAAACCATCAATTTCTTGATCGCTTAATGTTTTATTTTCGTCTTGAATCATAAAACTTAAAGCATACGATTTTTTACCAGCTGGCAATTTATCTCCTTCGTAAACGTCGAATAAATTAACGGCTTTCAACAAATTCGTTTTGACTTCTTTTGTCGCTTTGTACAATTCTTCATATTTCACAGAAGAATCAAGCAATAAAGCTAAATCTCTACGAGAACCTGGGAATTTAGAGATTTCTTTGTATTTCAAATCGTGTTTGTTTGCTAAAGCAACCATTGCATCCCAATTTAATTGAGCAAAGAAAACATCTTGATTAACGCCTAATTTTTTTGCTAATTTTTTGCTGATGATTCCAAGTTTTCCTAATGATTTTTGACCAGAAACAAATTCAATTCCATCTAAGAAATTATCATCTTTTGCAGGTAACTCATCTGTAATTTGAATATCTAATCGAACAAAAATTTGTTTAATCAAACCTTTCAAATCAGCAAATGAAGCTTTACGTAAATTACCTGTCCACGATTCGCTATTAAAGTTTCCTGAAAGAACGATTCCTAAACATTTATTTTCTTCGTAAATACCATCAATTTTGCGATAAACTTTCCCAAATTCGAACAATTTAACATCCGAATTACGACGATTGATATTGAACGCAACATTTTCTAATAAACCATTCAACAAAGTGCGACGCATTACAGCTAAATCAGCAGAAAGAGGATTTAACATTGCAACACTTTCACCTTCTGGATAAAAGAAAATTTCTTCGTATTCTCTTTTCGTTAACGAGTTATTCATCGCTTCATTGAATCCGAAAGAAATCAATTGACGCGCAATAAAATCTTCGATTTTATCTGGACTAACTTTTTGATTTGGAACATAAGAAAACGAAAATTTTGAAGGAATTTCGATATTATCGTATCCATAAATCCTCAAAATATCTTCAATCAAATCTACATCACGTTGTACATCTACACGATAAGCTGGAACTTCTAAATCTAAAATTCCATCATTTTCTGACAAAATTTTAATTTCTAAATTTTCTAAAATCGATTTGATTTTATGTTCTGGAATTTCAACTCCTAATAATTCAACCACTTTATGTAAACGTAATTTTACATTAAAGTTTTGAATTGGATTTTCGTAAATATCATCAATATTAGATGCAATTTCAGCGCCAGCGATTTCAACTAACATCATCGCAGCTTTTTTCAATGCATCGATTGTTGTGTTAGGATCAATTCCACGTTCAAAGCGGAAAGAAGCATCTGTATTCAAAGCATGTGCTTTTGCACCTTTACGAATTGTTACAGGTTCAAAATATGCTGATTCTAAGAAAATAGTTGTAGTAGCATCCGAAACTCCAGAATCTTTTCCTCCGAATACTCCTGCAATACACATTGGATGATTTTCGTTGCAGATCATCAATTCATGTCCTTTTAATGTACGTTCAACGCCATCTAAAGTTGTGAATTTTGTTCCTTCTGCTAATTTTTGAACGATCACTTTATTTCCTTCAATTTTAGCTGCATCAAAAGCATGTAAAGGTTGTCCTAAATCGTGTAAAATGTAATTGGTAATATCAACCACATTATTAATTGGTGATAATCCAATAACTTGCAAACGATTTTTTAACCAATCTGGCGACTCAGCAACTTTTAGATTTTTTAAGTAAACACCTGCATAACGAGGCGCTGCTTCTGTATCTTTAACCTCGATAGAAATAGGACTTTTTCCGAAATCTGTCGTAGGATAATTTGAGACATCATATGTTTTGAATGTTGAAGCGATATCACGAGTTTTAAGCGCAGCATGTAAATCACGCGCTACACCGAAATGTGACATTGCATCCGCACGATTTGGCGTTAAACCAATTTCGATTTCGTGGTCAACTTCATCATTTTTTCCGAAAAGATCAAACGTAGAAGTTCCAGGTTTTAAATTTTCTGGTAAAACTAAAATACCAGAATGATCTGTACCAATTCCTAATTCTACTTCAGAACAAATCATTCCGAAAGATTCTTCACCACGAATTTTTGCCTTCTTGATTTTAAATTCACCATCAGGAGAAGGTAAAACCGTTCCGACAGTTGCCACAGGTACATTTTGACCCGCTGCAACATTAGGAGCTCCACAAACAATTTGCGTTTCTTTTCCATCTCCTAAATCTATTTTAGTAACTTTTAATTTATCTGCATTCGGATGAGGTATAGCTGATAGAACTTTACCAACTAATACGGTTTCCAAATAATTTTTAGCTCCACCTACTTGCTCTACACCTTCTACTTCTAGACCCGTACTTGTAAGTGTTGAAGACACTTCATCAAGTGTTATATCTGTATCAATGTAGGTTTTTAGCCAATTGTATGAAATTTTCATTGTATTGTATAAATGAATTTTATGTATTCTTTTTGATTATGCGTTTAACATAACTGGCATAACTAACATTAAGATTTCTTCGCCATCTTCTAGTCCATCAACTGGTTTGATGATTCCTGCACGATTTGGCTCAGACATTTCCAATGTTATTTCTTCTGATTGTAAATTGTTCAACATTTCGATTAAAAAACGAGAATTGAAACCGATTTGTAAGTCAGTTCCGTTGTAATCACAAGGAAGTCTTTCTTCTGCTTTGTTTGCAAAATCGATATCTTCAGCAGAAATTGTCAATGAATTTCCAACTAATTTTAATCGAACTTGGTTTGTTGTTTTGTTAGAGAAAATTGCCACACGTTTCAAAGATGTCAAGAATAAGTTTCTGTTAATCGTTAATACATTTGGATTTTCTTTTGGAATTACCGCTTCATAATTAGGATATTTACCATCAATCAAACGACAAGTTAACACGATATTTTGGAATGAAAAACGTGTATTTGTGTTGTTGTATTCTATTGTAACATCGTCATTATTTCCTCCTAAAATATTTTTCAATAAGTTAAGTGGTTTTTTAGGCATAATATATTCAGCAGCTTGTAAATTGTCTAAGCCGTTGCGTGTATATTTTACCAAACGATGCGCATCTGTAGCAACAAAACGGAAAATATCTGCATTTGCTTGAAAGAAGACTCCTGTCATAATTGGACGTAATTCGTCGTTTCCTGTCGCAAAAATAGTTTTGATAATTGCTTCTGATAAAATGCTTGCACTAAGTGTTGTAGAGCTTGCGTCTTCGATATCTGGAGTTTGAGGATATTCGTTTGCGTCTTCGAATGCTAACTGATAATTTCCTTGTTCTGAAACAATTTCCAATGTATTTCCTTCTTTTTGGATAAAAGTAAGCGGTTGCGCAGGGAAAGTTTTCAACGTATCAGTTAAGATTTTTGATGGAATTGCAATTTTTCCATTATCATTAGACTCAACTTCTAAAGTTGTTGAAATTGTTGTTTCTAAATCAGAACCAGTGATAGTTAATTGGCTACCATCCAATTCGAATAAAAAATTATCAAGGATTGGTAAAGTATTATTAGAGTTAATAACCCCTCCGATTAAGTTAACATTTTTTAATAACGTGTTGCTCGATACAATAAATTTCATATGAAGAATATTTCCTTAAAATATCTAACAAATGTAATAAATAATCAAGTAAAAAACTCAAACCTATACATTAAATATTATATAGAATAGCTTGTTGTTGATTATCAAATAGAAAGATGATTGTAAATTGATTGTTATTATTTGTTTAAATTTTCTTTGAATTAAAAACTTTTCACCCGTAAATTTGTCTTGTATATTGAGACTTTTAACAAATCTTTTTGACCAAATCTCATCCAAAAAGATTAATTTGAATTTAAAATACTATTCTATGAAAATTGAATTGAATTTAGAAGGAAAAAATGGCGTTTTTATACTTCTTGATGAGAATAATAAAGAAGTTGGCGAATTAACTTTTATGCTGAAAGAAGAACAAATGTTGATTAATCATACAGGTGTTAATCCTGAATTGAGAGGGCAAGGTTTGGCAGAAAAGTTAGTGTTAGAAGCTGTAGATTACGCAAGAAAAAATCAGTTGAAAATCATACCATTTTGTAGTTATGTGAGCGTTTATGTTGGTAAACATCCAGAAGTGCAAGATGTAATTTAGAAAATTATGAATTTAGAAAAAGTTTTTGAACACAATCAAGAGTGGGTAAATAAACGTTTAGGACAAGACGAGCAATATTTTGATAAGCTTTCGGCTGGTCAAAATCCAGAAGTGCTTTACATTGGTTGTTCGGATAGTCGTGTGACGGCAGAAGAATTGTTGGGAGCGGAGCCAGGTGAGGTTTTTGTACACCGCAATATAGCGAACATGGTAATTAGTTTGGATATGAATACCACTTCTGTTTTAGACTATGCGGTAGAACACCTAAAAGTGAAACATATTGTAGTTTGTGGACATTATAATTGTGGTGGGATTAAATCTGCAATGATTCCGAAAGATTTAGGAATTATGAATCCTTGGTTGCGTAATATTCGTGATGTTTATCGTTTACATTCAGAAGAATTGAATGCAATCGAAAACGAAGGAATGCGTTACAACCGTTTGGTAGAGCTAAATGTACAAGAACAATGTGTAAATGTGGTAAAAAATCCTTTTGTACAACGTGCAATGGAAAATGGATTAGAAGTACATGGTTGGGTGTTCGATTTGTTTACTGGAAAATTAATTGATTTGAATTTAAACTTCGATAAAATCTTAGAAAATATCAAAGAAATCTACGATATCAACGAATAAATTTAACATTTTGTTATATCTGGTATAATAATTGTTCTTAAGACTGTTAACCAAACTATATCAATGATTAACAACCGTTGGATAAAAAAAATAGGTATCGCTTTAATTTCAATTATTGCGGTACTTTTTATTTTAAGTTTTTACATCTCCTATTTTCTGAATGATCGACTTCCAAAAATCATTGCAGAAAAAAACGATACCGCTTATAATCTGACTTACGAAGATTTGAGCTTTTCTATTTTTAATTCGTCTTTATCACTAAAAAATGTTGAAGTTTCTCCAAAAGATTCGTTGTTAATAAAGGATTCGATTGACGCAACAGGAAAAGTGAAAGAAATAAATATTGTCGGTATCAATTTTATAAAATTAATTACCAAAAAAGAAGTTGCAGCATATTCAATCAACATCAATAATCCTTCTGTAAATTATTATCTCAAAGAGAAAAAAGATTCGGTCAAAAAAGATACAGCACAATCCAAAGTTGGGCAAAGTATAGATGTTTCCAATGTGAATATCAACAATGGCGAGTTTAATTTGTATTCTCAATCAGGAAAAAAACATATAGCAAATGTTTCTAATTTTTCGATCGATTTTGATGGCGTTCGTTTCAATGAGCGAACAGCGGACAAAAAAATTCCGTTCAGATATTCTGCTTTTGATATTAAATTAGATTCGATGTTTTTTGTGGTAAAAGATCAACAATTGATTAGAGCACGAAAAGTTCGTTTTAATGAAACTGATTTTGAGTTGGATAATTTCTTGATGAAACCGCTTAAAATGAACGGAAAAATGTACGTTCCAAACGATTCTGAAAATGATTTATTGGATATTGAATCACCACTTCTTTCGCTTTCTAAGATGGATTGGGGATTTACTTCAGAAGATAAATTATATTTTAAAACAGATTTAATCAAATTCAAAAATCCAAAAATTACCATTATTTCTGCCAAACCTGAGAATAAAGTTGAGAAACAATCAACTAAAAAAGTAAGCATAAAAACGGAAGATGCGGAGTTAATTAATATCAAAAAATTACAAATAGAAAATGGTAAAATTCGTTCACTCTTCTCGAATGCAAAAACGGTAAAATATGCAATAAATAATGTGTCGTTAAATATCGAAGGAATAAAAATGAATGCGTTGACGCGAACAAATGATATTCCGATTGATTATAAAACTTTCCGTATTAAGTTGGATTCGATGTATTATCGATTGAATGAAATGCACACGTTAACAGCATCTAATTTTGATTTGACAGAAAAGAAATTGATTCTGAAAAATTTCAAAATGAAACCATTAATTTCAAAAAATCAATTTAATCGAAATTATACAAAATCAAACACATTATTAGATGTCGAAGCACCAATTTTGACGTTAAATAATAACAGTTGGGGAATAAAAAATGGTGATTTCTATTTTCATACAAATTCAATCAAATTGGATGAGGTAAATGTGAAAATCATTGATCAAAAGAATGAAAAAGTTATTGCGAAGAAAGTTGAAAATGTAACAGAAAAGTTCTTGATTAATTTTAATCTTGGAATTGATACGATTCAAATCAAGCAATCGCGTTTTATTGCTTCACAAAAATTTGATTTCAATAATGTTAATTTGAAGGTTTTAGGATTGAAAAATGATTATGGGAAAGAACTTCATGTTAATCATGTTATTTTCAAAAATCCAAAATTTACGATTTATGGACAACCAAGACGAGTGGCGCAGCGCGAAGGAAAAACCTCAAAAGAGTTTAATGATGTTATAAAAGTTGATAAAATTTCGTTGGTAAATGGACATTTAGATGTGGTTCCTTATAAACAAAAAACGCCGAATTTAACATTGAAGCAAATTCAGTTAGCGTTTAATCAAATCAATGTTGATCCAAAAACTATTCAAGAAGCAATACCATTTTCGTATAAATCTGTGTTGTTAAAATCTTCAGGAATTGATTTCGATTTAGGAAAAATGTATAAGATGAATACTGGAGCTTTGCAATTTCAGAATGGAAACTTGACGTTGAATCAATTAAAATTAACACCAAAACTTACTCGAAAAGCGTATACAGCTTCATTAGATAAACAAGCCGATTTATACACTGTTTCTGTCAATCAATTAGAAGGAAATGGAATTCAGTGGGGAATTTCTCCATCCAAAGATTTCTTTTTGAAAGCCAATCAAATAAAATTGAACCAGCTTTATGCAAATATTTATAGAAGTTTGGTTCCACCTGATGACACAAAACGTAAAACAATGTTTTCACAAAAATTACGTGAAATGAAATTCGATTTAGGGGTGAAACAATTGCAATTGGTCAACTCTAAATTAGAATATGAAGAGGAAACGGCTAAAAGTATCGGAACAGGAAAATTGACGTTTTCGTCTATAAATGCAACGGTTAAAAATGTTAACTCGGGTTATCGTAAAAAATCGCTGCCAGATGTTGATGTTGATTGGCGTTCAGAGTTTATGAATGGTGATTTGCGTGCAAATTGGACATTTAATCCAATGAATCGTTCAGAGAAATTTAATATCAATGGTTCAATTTCAAAACTTCCTGCAAAAAATCTTGATCCTTTTGTGAAACCGTATCTTAAGGTTTCTGTAGACGGATTTTTCAATCAAATAAAATTTAATTTTGATGGAAATGATAAAGCTGCAAGCGGAAATTTTGGAATAGATTATCAAGATTTGAAAGTGAATGTTTTGCGTGATGATGGTTCGAAAAGAAAATTTTTGTCGGCTATAGGAAACGCTGCTGTAAAGAATGATTCGCGTGGAAAAATGAAAGAAGAAAAAGTAGAAAATATCGAACGAAAACAGGATAAATCATTTTTTAATTTCTTTTTAGCTTGTATCTTAGACGGTCTTAAAAAAGCACTTTTAATAATTTAAGAAAATGAATAGAACAGTCTTCATAACCGGAGCAACATCTGGCATAGGAATGGCGACAGCAAAGAAATTAGCACCAAATTATCGTTTAATTTTGTGTGGGCGCCGTCAAGAACGATTAGATGAAATTCAGGCAGAATTGAGTCAAATTACGGACGTGAAAACCATTCAATTTGATGTTCGAGACAAGGAAGCTGTTTTTAATGCAGTAGAAAGTTTAGAAAATGAATGGAAAAATATTGATATCTTAATCAATAATGCGGGAAATGCGCACGGATTATCACCTTTTGATACAGCTGATTTGGAAGATTTGGAAGCAATGATTGATATCAATGTAAAAGGATTAATTTACGTTTCGAAAGCAATTATTCCAATTCTTAAACAATCATCAAATGCGCATATCATCAACATTTCGTCGATTGCAGGAAAAGAAGTTTATCCAAATGGAGGAACATATTGTGCGTCGAAAGCGGCGGTAGAATCGTTGAGTAAAGGAATGCGTTATGATTTGTTGCCTTACGGAATCAAAGTTTCCAATATTGCACCAGGAGCAGTAGAAACAGAATTTTCTTTGGTTCGTTTCAAAGGAAATCAAGTACTTTCGGATAATGTATACAAGGGTTTTGAGCCATTGGTTGGAGAGGATATTGCAAATGCAATAGAGTATTTGTTGCAACAACCAGAACATGTACAAATTGCCGATGTTACAATTTTTCCAAAAGCGCAAGCTGGAGGAACTGTTATTTATAAAGGATAAAATTTTAAAAATATATTCATTTGAAAGCCTCTATTTTAGAGGCTTTTTTAGTTCAATATTTTCTCATAACAAACACTTTCTTCGATGTCTTTGTATTGATCGTAATTTTCGATTCTTGTGTAATCACATCGTTCATACAACGAGATTGCTTCGGGTTGTTTCAATCCAGTTTCCAAAATACATCGTTCATAATTTAATTCGATTGCCCAATTTTCTAACTCATTCAGAACTTTAGCTGCAATTCTATTTCCTCTAAAATCAGGATTTACATACATTCTTTTCACTTCCATCGTTGTATCATAATAATGTTTTATAGCGCCACAACCAACAGGATTTTCGTTTAAATAGGCGATAGCAACGTGATTTATTTTGTCAACTTTATTGTATTGCGAAAAGAAAGAATGAAATTCGCCATTTCTTATCGCTAAATCTTTATCTAATTCTGTTACCAATTCTTGAAAATCTTTGTTAGAAGAATTTGTTCGAATGATTTTTACTGAATTCATTTTATTGCTTTTCCTCAAATTTAATAAAACTTAAGTTTTTTTTGTAACGCTAAATTCTATTTTGTTCTGCAGTTTTTTCCGCTTGTTTCGCTTCTTTTACTTTCTGGTTTCCGAAATTGTATTTCAAATTCAACATAAAATATTGTGTATCGCGATAATCTTTGAAATATTGATTTTGGTTTGCGTATTTCGTAGAAATCGTATTGCGATCAGTTTTAAAAATATCATTGAAAACCAAACCAATTTCAAAACGTTTATCCCATATTTTTTTGTTTAAAATCAAATAGGTGTTTTGAGAAGAACTAATATCAAATGAAGCTTGAATAGCTGGGGAATTATAATGATATCCTGTCGAAATATTAAATGTTTTTGCTTTGTCTAAATCAAATTGAGTGCTCAATGAAAGGTGATAAAAAAAGACATCGTTTTTGTATTGCAGATTATCTGGCCCAAAATAATAGTTTTGATTATATTCTCCCATTGTAAATAAATTCAGTTTCCACCACGATTTTAGATTAAAATTTTTCGAAAGATTTGCTCCAAAAGCTTCTCCATTTTTGATGTTTGTAAAATGATAAACTGTTTCGAAAGTTTCAGGATTTTGAATAGAAATTTCCATCGTTGGATTTTTCTCGTATCGATAATAGGCTTCAAAATTCCAATCTTTCAAAGTGTAAGATAAACTCAAATTGTGGATAATCGTAGAAATCGCATTGGCATCGCCCTGAAAATAAGAAAACAGATTGTAATATGATTTTGAAGGATTCAAGAAATTATAATCTGGTCGATCAATTCTTTTTCCATAATTCAAACCAATTTGTCCAGCATTTTCAAAATTATATAGTACATATAAAGTTGGAAAAAGATCGGTATTTGTTCGTTTATTTTGGCTAATTGGATTATCAGAAATCGTATTTATAAGAGCTGTTTCAGATCTCAAACCAGCTTTTGCTTCCCATTTTTTCCATTTGTAATTTCCAGAAATATACAACGCAAAAATCTGTTCTTTGTAATCAAAAATATTACTTTTTTCGGGGTGATATTCGATTTGATTTTGAATCGACTCAAAGAAATCTAAATCATTATCATTCTTCACAAAACTATATTTCGCTCCAGCTTCCAAACCATAATTTTCTTCGGTCAAGCTATAATCAATTTGTGTAGAAAATAGATTCAATTTTTGAAGTGCCGCGCTCAAAAAACGATTTTCTTCATAAGGTTTATCCTTGAAATTCAATTTTGTTAAAACATCTTGATTTTCTTTGTAATAAGGATGACTAAAATTGTTGCTCCACGTCAAATTATGTTGCCCAAATTTTTTGTCATAAACCAAATATGTATTAAAATTATTTGAAGATTCGCGACGATGATTTTGTGTTTTATAAAATGATTCAAGTTGATTATTTGTTGTATTGTAAATATTCGTCGGAACGTTATAATTTCCAATTGATGCAGGATTTCTTGAACCATTTATTCCAAACTGAAAATTCTGTAAACTATCGATTGAATATTGAGAAGCAAAGTTGTAAATATGTTGTTGTTTCGCGACTGTTCGGCGAATCATGTCACTTTCCCAGCGGGTTTGATCTTTTTCATAAATTGTTACATCAAAATTCTTGCGAATATATTTTCCATTCACAAAATAATAACTTCCTGTCAATTGCCATTTTTCTGTGTTGTAAGATTGCGAAGTTCCCAACATTCCTTTGCTATAAATCGATTGATGATAGCGTGTCGCAATTTGTCCTTTGTAACCAGAAAGTACATTTTTCTTCATTTTAATGTTAATAATCGCACTTCCCGAAGCCTCATATTTTGCAGGCGGATTGGTAATGACTTCAACCGAAGAAACTGTGGCACCATCTGTATTTTCTAACAATTGTTTCAAATCATCTTGGGACATTAGTGTTTTTTTATCATTTATAGTAACCAAAATTTGTGTATTTCCTCTTACACTTAATTGATCATTTTTTAGAAGAACATTTGGTGTATTTTTTACGATGTCCCAAGCACTTAAATTTTGCAAAGGCGTATTTTCGACATTAAATTCTATTCGATCAATTTTTCGTTTCAATAAAGGTTTTTGACCAGAAATAACAACGTCTTTTAAGTTAATTGTTTCATCTTTTTGAAGCGTAATAATCAAAGAGTTTTCTGAGTTAGCTTGATATGTCTTTTCAAATTCTTGGTAACCAAATTCTTTAATGTAAATTGTAAATGATTGTGCTTGATGAAGCTCAAAATTAAATTCGCCATTTTCATTCGATTCAGTTACAATCGGATCTTGTGAAGGAATTTCAACTTCAATAGAACTGTTTTTGATTGGTTGATTTTGTTCATCTATAATTTTTCCAGAAATAATTTGTGCAAAAATTAAATTAGGAAGTAATAAAAAAAAGGTCATTACTATTTTCATGGTTCAGATTTTTAACAAATCTCTTTCAAGTTTCGATTTTACTTGGTTAATGAACGGTTAACGATGAGTTAATGTGTAATTTATGTGCGAAAACAATGTATTTTTGAATTGATGGAAAGCTTATGAAATTATCTAAAAAACATTATACATTTATTTTCTCTTTTGCATTGATCGTTTTGGTTGCATTGCAAGGGTATTATATCTACAATTTGTATCGATTGATTGAGAAAGATATGAATAAAGAGGCGTGTGAAATTGGAGTTAAAGTGATGAATTTTATGTCAAAATATGAAACAGATTCTAATGATGATAAGATTTTAGATTATTTCAAAAAACTGAATCATGATGAAAAAAAACAGTTTGATGAATTACAAATAATTCGAACGAAAGTAGATTATAATTATGAGATTTATACGCCAATTGTAGATTCTCTATTAGACGTTTATTCTAAGGAAAATAATTTTGAAATAGCGCTTCGTACAGATGTTTATTCGGTTTATGATGAATTGAATCATAAAGAATTATTGCCAAAGAAAAAGTATGTGATTTACGAAACGACAAATAAAATTGCGAAACCAACTAATATTAATCAAAGTGTTTGGTCATCGGATGATATTAGTAATCAAACAGATTCTGATTTAGGAATTAATAAAAATGAACGTCATAAATATAAAATTAGAGGAAAGACAGATTTTGAATTACTGAATTTGAAATTTTTAATTCTCAAGAAAATTATTCCTTTAATCATTGTGAGTTTGTTGATTGTTGGATTAATTGTCTTTTTGTATTGGAAAAGTCTTAAAAATTTATCGAAACAAGAAGAAAAAATCAATCAATTACATTTGACAATAGACTCTATTGCGCATGAATTGAATACGCCAATTACGACGATGAAATTTGCTTTGCATCAAGTTCAACATCCAGAAACGCAACAAATGATGAACAGACAAATTAATCGTTTGGAGCAAACTGTTGATTCTATTTTTGTGAAAAATGACGAAAATTCTGAATTGTTAGATGAGGTTATTTTGAATGAAATTATCCAAAAGATTCAACTTCAATATCCAGAAATTAAACTTATTAATCAAAGTATTTTCGAGAAAAATAATGTACTGAAAACAAACGATTTTAAACAAATTGCTCAGAATTTAATTGAAAATTCAGTCAAATATGGAGCTACTGAAATTGTATTAGATTTTAAATTTCAAAAAAAAATAACATTGAATTTTTCGGATAATGGAATTGGAATTCCAACCAATGATTTGCCTCTTATTTTTGATAAATATTATCGTGTGAATCGTTCTATTAACCAAAATGTAAGCGGTTTGGGTGTTGGATTATTTTTGGTCAAGAATACAATCGAACGATATTTAGGAACAATTAACGTTCAGAATAATAAAGACAAAGGTGTTCAATTTTTAATCATTTTGCCGAATGAAAACTAAATTAATTTTAGTAGAAGATGATCAAGATTTGGGAACTGTTCTCAAACAATATCTAGAATTTTCTGATTTTGAAGTGACTTGGTTTGATCATCCACAAAAACTATTGAAGGAAATAGAATCGTTGGAATCAGCTCAATTAATCATTTTTGATGTCATGTTACCCGAAATTGATGGTTTTTCTTTGGCGAAAAAATTAGCCGAAACCATTACAATTCCATATTTATTTTTGACTGCTAAGGCGCAAAGTTTTGATCGTGTTTTAGGTTTGAAATTAGGTGCAGATGATTATATCACAAAACCTTGCGATCCTGAAGAATTGGTCTTGCGAATAAAAAATATTTTGAAACGAAATCAACCTGTTTTAGAAGAATTGATCAAAATTGGAGCTTATGTTTTTCTTCCAAATCAATTGCAATTATCTTATCAAGAAGAAAAATTTCAGTTAACAGAAAAAGAAGCAGAATTGTTGAGTTTCTTGATTCAGAATAATCAAAAATTAGTGAGTCGTAAAGAGATTTTAGAAAAAATTTGGGGTGAAAACGATTATTTTATGGGTAGAAGTTTGGATGTTTTTATGACACGTTTGCGCAAATATTTTCAGAACGACGAAATGATAAAATTTGAATCTGTTCGAGGTATTGGTTTTAAAATTAATTTTCCACTCTAAAAAAATAAAGCTGAACAGAAGTCCAGCTTTAATAACAAACAATTGAATTCTAAATTCAGTAAAGGGAACCGAATTTTATAAATGGATTTTTATATTCCTTGAGCAATCATAGCATCGGCAACTTTTACGAAACCAGCTATATTAGCGCCTTTGTAATAATTTATATTTTCTTGAAATTCACCTTTTCCATATTTTTTACATTGGTGATGAATTTTTATCATAATTTCTTTTAATCGATAATCTACTTTTTCTCTGTTCCAATTTTGACGGATCGAATTTTGAGACATTTCCAATCCAGAAGTTGCAACACCACCAGCATTCGCAGCTTTTCCAGGACCGTATAAAATTTGATGATCCAAAAAATAATGAACCGCTTCGGGAGTTGTTGGCATATTAGCACCTTCGGCAACCAATTTGCAACCATTGAGATGTAAAGTTTGCGCATCTTGTAAATCCAATTCGTTTTGTGTTGCACATGGCAAAGCTATATCACAAGGAACTTTCCAAGGATTTTGGTCGGAGAAAAATTTAGCGTTTGGATAATAATCAACATACTTTGAAATTCTATCGTAATCATCATTCTTAATTTTGAAAATGACATTTAGTTTTTCTGTATCAAAACCGTCTTCATCATAAATATATCCAGAAGAATCAGAAAGTGTAACCACTTTTGCGCCTAATTCCAGAGACTTTTCAGCAGCATATTGTGCAACATTTCCAGAACCAGAAATAGAAACTGTTTTTCCTTTTAAGGTTTCTTTTTTTTCGGCTAACATACATTCTACAAAATATAATAAACCATAACCAGTAGCTTCTGGGCGAATCAAAGAGCCACCATATTCTAATCCTTTTCCAGTTAAAACACCTGTAAATTCGTTTCGCATTCGTTTGTATTGACCAAATAAATAACCAATTTCTCGTCCTCCAACGCCAATATCACCAGCAGGAACATCGACATCTGCACCAATATGACGAGATAATTCGCTCATAAAAGATTGGCAGAAGCGCATAATTTCCATGTCCGATTTTCCTTTTGGATCAAAATCAGAACCACCTTTTCCGCCACCCATAGGTAAAGTTGTCAAGCTGTTTTTGAAAACTTGTTCAAAAGCTAAGAATTTAAGAATAGAAAGATTAACAGATGGATGAAAGCGCAAACCACCTTTATAAGGACCAATCGCAGAATTCATTTGTACACGATAACCTTTGTTGATTTGGATTTCGCCTTTATCATCAACCCAAGTTACTCTAAATTGAATAATACGTTCTGGTTCTGCAATTCTTTCAAGAATTTTGAACTTTTTGTATTTAGGGTTTTCTTCTACAAATGGTAAAATGGTTTCGGAAACTTCTTCAACTGCTTGTAAAAATTCTTTTTCGTTAGGGTTTTTTGATTTAATTCTTTGAATGAATTTTTCTGAGTAAAATAAAGTATCCATGCTATTTGTGTTTTATTGTTGATAAAATTATAATAAATAACAAATAAAATAATATATTTTTTAAATCAAACTTTTAATATTTATGAATTTGATAATTTCGAATACTTAGAATATATAGGTTGATAATTTTTGAAACAAAAAAAGCAGGAAAATTTCCTGCTTAATAAATTTTGTATTTTTATTCAGTTTAAGACAAGACTTATTTTTTAAAAAATCCACCCAATAAACTCATGGCATCTCCAATTCCTAATTGTCCATCACCATCCTGATCTAACAATTTTTCGAAACCACCTAAATTTACTCCACTTTGGTTTGTTTGAGTTGTAGAACCACCAACTAAACCGCCTAATAAACCAGCAATTCCATTTGAATCTAATCCAGCAGACTGTTTTTGTTTACCCAAATAGCCCATTACAATTGGTGCAACTAACGCTAAAATTTGAGTAACTTGTGCTGTATTCAATCCAGATTGTTGAGAAATTGCAGATTCTACATTTTGTTGTTTATTTCCTAAAACGTGACCTAAAATTCCTAATCCATCTTGTTGATTTCCTCCTTGACCTAAAAATCCAGAAAGATTATCCAAAATGCTCCCGTCATGTTGATTTAAAGCATTCGAAATTCCTTCAGCACCTCCGCCTTGTGCATTTTTATTTAAAGCAGACAATAAAAAAGGTACAGCTGCTGCAACAGCAGTTTGAGCTTGAGATTCATTAATCCCTAATTGTTTTGCAGCAGAACCAACAATTTGTTGTCCCATTGCACCCTGAATTAAATTTGTAAAGTCCATAAGTTTATATTATTTACTCAAATATACTATTTTTAACAGATTAATTCAGATTAATATTAAGAGTCCTACAAAGTATTTCTATTTTTGTACAATCAATTTTGTAAATGAAACAAATAAATCTTTTTTTAGTAATCATTATTGCGGTTTTGGCTTTATTGCCAATCGTTTTACCAAGTCGTTTCGATGAAGAAATGCAATATGAATTTGATGCCCCTGTTGGTTTGGTGTACGACGAATTTTATAATCTTCGTCAATTTTCGAAATGGCAACAATTTACAGCTGCGGATTCTTTGACAATCAAGAAATTTTCTAATACAAAAGAAGAGGACGAAAATTATATGATTTGGGATTCTGAAGATGCTTCAATTGCTTCTGGAAAAGTAACGATTGAAAATTTTTCGATAAATCGTTTCGTCAATTATACGATAAAGTATGATGGTTGGGAAAAATTAGATAGTCTTAATGTTAAATTTGAACAACAAGAAAATGGGAAAACAACTGCAAAATTGAATTATTTAAGTCAAGAAATTCCTTATTTCTACCGCTATTTTGCTTTTTTCAAAAATCCTGAATCTAAATTTGAAAAATCTTTGGATAACCTCAATCAAAAAGTGAAAGTTAGATTAGATAAGGATCAAAAAGAAGGTCGATTGAATTATGGTGAATATCGAATTGTAGAATTAGGTCGAACAAATTTATTAGCAATTCGTAAACAGTCAAGTTTAGCAGAAAAAGATATAATGGCTAAAGTGGATGGCGCTTTTGAGGTGATTTATAAATCATTAATGAATAAAGATGAAGGTGGTTTTGATTTCGATCTAGGTTTCCCATATGTCTATTTTACTGATTTTGATAAAGAAAAAGATAAGACAACATTTTTTGCTGGAATACAATTAATAGAAGATTTGCCTTTGCAAAAAGAGATGAAAAAAGTGGTTGTTCCTGGTGGAGATTATTTGTTGACATTGCATTTAGGACCTCGTTCTAAGCGTGCGAAAACAATCGAAAAAATGAAGAATTATGCAAAATCTAAAAAACTACAATTGGATACAAAACAATTAGAGATTATGTTAAACGATCCGAAGGAAACTGATAGTTTAAAACTAATTTCTCGAATTTATATTCCAATTAAGAAACAATAAATACTTAAGAATTAACAATTTTTAAAGTACACTTAGCCACAGAAATGTGGCTTTTTTTGTATTTTTGCAACTTCTTACAAACGAACATGGACAAAGATTTTATTGAAGTTTACGGTGCACGTGAACATAATCTGAAAAATATTGATGTAAAGATTCCTCGAAACGAACTTGTGGTAATCACGGGTTTAAGTGGTAGTGGAAAATCTTCGTTGGCTTTTGACACGATTTATGCAGAAGGACAACGTCGTTATATCGAAACTTTTTCGGCTTATGCGCGTCAATTTTTAGGTGGTTTGGAACGTCCAGATGTTGATAAAATTGATGGTTTGTCACCAGTTATTGCAATTGAGCAAAAAACGACCAATAAAAATCCGCGTTCTACTGTTGGTACAATTACAGAAATTTATGACTTTCTTCGTTTGTTGTATGCGCGTGCTTCTACGGCTTTTTCTGTTGAAACAAACGAACAAATGGTTGCTTATACAGAAGAGCAAATCATTGAGTTGATTCGTACACAATATAGCGGAAAGAAAATTGCGATTTTAGCACCAATTGTACGTTCAAGAAAAGGTCATTATCGTGAGGTTTTTGTGACATATTCTAAAAAAGGTTTTCTTGAAATGCGCATTGATGGCGAGTTGAAAGATATTGTACCAGGAATGATGTTAGATCGCTACAAAACGCATGATATTGAGTTGATTGTGGATAAAATGTTGCTGAATGATAAGGTAAACGATCAACGTTTGCGTTCAAGTATCGATCATGCAATGCAGCAAGGAAACGGAATTACGATGATTTTGGATTACGAAACCAATGAAACGAAGTTCTTTTCTCGTTCGTTAATGTGCCCATCGACAGGAATGTCATATGCGTTGCCAGAACCGAATACATTTTCGTTCAATTCGCCAAAAGGAGCTTGTCCAACTTGTACAGGTCTAGGTGAGTTGAAAGTGGTTAATCACGAAAAATTATTTCAAGATAGCGAAAAATCGTTGTTTGATAATTTGGAAGAATTATTTGAAGCGTTAAAATCATCTTCTCGAATAGAAAAACAATTGGAAGCGATTTTTGTCAAACATAATGTAGATCAAAAAGTAGCATTCAAAAAACTTCCTCAAGCATTGATTGATGATGTAATGAATGGTTTGAAAGAAACCTTGAATGTTGATCTTAAGTTTGCATCAGTCAAAAAAACATATAAAATTGATTTTGAAGGATTGAATGAATTTCTTTCTGAAATAATGGAAGATAAAAATAATCCGTCTTCAAGTTCGATTAGCAAAAAGTTTGGAAAGAAAGTTATTTGTCCAACTTGCGAAGGAAAACGCCTTAAAAAAGAATCGCTTTTCTTCCGAATTGACAATAAAAATATTGGAGAAGTTGCAGAAATGGATCTTCAATCGTTGCAAAAATGGATTGAAAATGCGCCAGTTTCGATGACGTCGAATCAACAACAAATTGCGCACGAGATTCTGAAAGAAATTTATACACGTTTATCTTTTTTATTAGACGTCGGATTAGATTATTTGAGTCTTAATCGTTCTTCGAGAACCCTTTCTGGAGGCGAAGCGCAGCGAATTCGTTTGGCAACTCAAATTGGTTCTCAACTGGTAAATGTGTTGTATATTTTAGATGAGCCAAGTATTGGTTTGCATCAACGCGATAATGTCAGATTGATTGATTCGTTGAAGAAATTACGCGATATCGGAAATTCGGTTTTGGTTGTAGAACACGACAAAGACATGATCTTGGAATCGGATTATGTGGTTGATGTTGGACCAAAAGCAGGAAAAAATGGTGGTCAAATTGTTTGGGAAGGTGAGCCGGAACAAATGTTGAAATCAAATACATTAACATCAAAATACTTAAACAATCAGTTACAAATCGAAATTCCAAAAGAACGAAGAAAAGGTAATGGATTAGAATTGAAACTTTTTGGTGCATCAGGAAATAATCTAAAAAATGTAAATCTTACCATTCCTTTGGGTGAATTGGTTGTGGTTTCGGGTGTTTCGGGTTCTGGAAAATCAACGTTGATTAATGAAACATTGTACAGAATTCTGAATCAACATTTCTTTAGAGCAGAAAAAGATCCAATGCCTTACAAAAAAATCGAAGGTTTAGAACATTTGGATAAAGTAATCGAAGTTGATCAATCGCCAATTGGTCGTACGCCTCGTTCTAATCCTGCAACTTATACGGGAATTTTCTCTGATATTCGTACGTTGTTTACAAATTTACCTGAAGCGAAAATTAGAGGTTATAAACCTGGACGTTTTTCATTTAATGTAAAAGGTGGACGTTGCGAAACTTGTCAAGGAGCAGGTTTGCGTGTAATTGAAATGAATTTTTTACCTGATATTCATGTTGAATGTGAAACATGTAATGGAAAACGATTTAACCGCGAAACGTTGGAGGTTCGCTATAAAGGAAAATCGATTTCGGATGTGTTAGAAATGACGGTAAATGAAGCGGTAGAATTCTTTGAAGCAATTCCGAAAATATATCGTTATGTAAAAATGTTGCAAGATGTAGGTTTGGGGTACATCACGCTTGGTCAGCAGTCGACAACATTGAGTGGAGGAGAAGCGCAACGTGTGAAATTAGCAACAGAATTGGCAAAAAAACAGACAGGAAAAACAATTTATATTTTAGATGAACCGACAACAGGTTTGCATTTCGAAGATGTAAATGTGTTGATGAAAGTGATTAATAAAATTGTGGAATTTGGAAATACGGTTATCATCATCGAGCATAATTTAGATGTGATAAAGTTGGCTGATTATGTGATTGATATTGGTCCTGATGGTGGAGGTAAAGGAGGTAAAATTGTCGCCGAAGGAACACCAGAAGAAATTGCTAAAAATTCTAAAAGTGTGACAGGAAAATTTTTAAAAGACGAATTGAAATAAATATAAAAAAATCCATCTAAAAACTTTAGATGGATTTTTTATGACTTATAATCCGATTGAAACGCCCATAAAAGGTTGTAATCCTGAAGAAAATATACTTTCGTTTTCTTTGTATAAAACATTGTACATCACACCAGCTTGAAATCTTACTGGTCCACTCGATTGATATCCAGCTCCCAACCATAACGCAGATTCGTCCATGTTAGCTTCATAAATACTGTTGTAATATGGCGTACGATCGTTGTATTTTTGTTTTCCTGTGTAGTACATATAATTGGCTCTCAAGAAAATATTTTCGATTGGAAAAAAGTTAATGTAAGGACCAACATTAAACAAATTTTGTTTTACATAATCATCTTTTGCATACTGATAGCCAGCTGTCGCACCCAATTCTAAATTGTTTGCAACCATGTATCCAACACTTGGAGAAATATTAAATCCAAAATAACTATTATTCCCAAAAGATAGTCCCAAACCACCACCGAAACGCCAATTGTCATTAAGTGTTTGATTTTGATTTGTTTGAGAAAAAGAAGTATTGCTTAGGGTTAAAGAAATGATAAATAAAAGAAACTTTTTCATAGAAATTTAATTAATTTTTAACTTTTAAAAATGGCTCTAATTGAAAAAACCACTATAAATTTGTCTTATCAAAAATAGTAATTCTGTTTTTAAGTAAACATCATTATTTATTTTAAGTTAATTCGAGTCGTTCATAGTTTTTAATTATAAAAGAATAGAAATAAGATTTAATAAATCTATAATTCATTCATTTTCTGGTTTTATATTTGCATTAGTAAAGTTAATCAAATAGACAATATAAAATTTAATCATATGAAATTATTATCGCCAGAAAAAAAGCAAAAAATCGCTGATATTTTAATTAAATTATTAGCTGATGAACATATTTTATACTTAAAAACAAGAAATGCACATTGGAATGTAGAAGGTCCTGATTTTCAGACAATACATGTGTATTTTGAATCGTTATATAACGAGTTACAAATTGTTATAGATGATGTTGCAGAAAAAATTCGTCAAAAAGATGTTTATGCACCAGCAACTATGGCAGAGTATTTGCAGTTAGCTCACTTATCAGAAACAAGAAAAACTGAAAACAAAGATAGTTTAAGTTTTATTGCTGATTTACTACACGATCACGAAGTTATTATTGACTTTTTGGCGCAGGCTGTAGTAGAAATTGATGAATTTCATGATATCTCAACTTCGGATTTCTTAGTTGGTTTATTAGAACAACATCAAAAAACTGCTTGGATGCTTGGATCGCATCTAAAATAAAGTTGAACATTATTTTACTTCATAAGTTTTTAGTGTTAATTCATATTAGTGTTAATTAGGTTGAGCCTTGGATTTATCCAAGGCTTCAGCTTTTTATGACGGTTTGTAATTAACCTTCTACTTCTTTTATTTCTGCATCAGCAGCATTTGTTTTTACAGAAGCAATTCCATTTTTAGCGCCAGATTCAGTTTCGTACGATTGGCTTGTCCCAATTACTTGTCCATTTGTTGCCTTTAAATTGAAATGCCATTTACCAGAAGCACCTTCTTTTAATTCGTATTTAGAATCATCTTGCGAATTTTTGCGAACAGATTCAATTCCGTTTTCGCAGCTTGCTTTTTGTTTATAACCTTCGCTTGCCAAAATATTTTGTCCATTTTTAGCTTTCAAACGAAAACGATATTCTCCTGCTTTGTCTTGATAAATTTCGAACATAATTTAATTTTTTATAAATATTTTATTTTGTTGATTGATATAAATTTATAAAAATTATTTGATAATTATCAATCTATAAAATATTTACAAAAAAAATCCTGAAAAATTATTTCAGGATTTCTATTTCTTATTGAATTCTTTTTAAATCGTCAATATTATGTTTGTGCATATAAAGAGGAATGTGTTCTATAACAACGTCGTTCTTTTCTAGACCAAAAGATTTCGGAATGTTGAATTCTATTTTCTTTAATAAATAATAAACTTTTAGTGTGAAAAATTCTTTCATACTTAATTTGGTTTCAATTGAAGGAAATTTCTCAATCAAAACAAATTTCATGTCAGGATCTTGATTGTATTTTTTCAAACAGGTACTCAGGTATTTTAATTCTAATTCTCCATTTGCATACATATCGTTGATTACTTTTTTGATATATTGTTCTGTTTTTGGTTGAACTCTAAATCCTACATTAAATGTAATTCGATATATTTTTTGATCGACAATTGGCAATATTTTATAACTCAACGTATAGGGTTCACTATCTCGGTTAATGTTTACAAACCAATAAACATCTGCACGTTTTGGGCGTTTTGATAAAATAGATTGAATACTGTATTTTTCGATATTTTTTGGATTCGTAGATTTCGTTAAGTAAAACAAGAAAGTCGAGTATTTATTGATTGTTTTATCTTCGCTCAATTCTGTTAATACATTTGCGTAGCGCTTTATTTTTACGAATTCTAAGTTTCGTGAATTAAGAATTTTTCCGTAAAAACTACAATACATTATTACAAAGAACAGCCATCCCATTAATAATGCTAAATAGCCACCATCAACAAATTTGACAACATTTGCTACGAAAAATGAAGATTCTATTGCTACGAAAATCGACAAAATTGCCACAATAAATACTTTGTTGAATTTTGTATAATAATTAAGATAATAGGATAACAAGAAAGTCGTCATTAACATGGTAACCGTTATGGCAAGACCGTAGGCGGCTTCCATATGGGACGAATCTCGGAAATATAGAACGATAAAGACACAGCCAGCCCATAACATAAAATTGATTGTAGGAATATAAACTTGGCTTTTGTGTTCGTTTGGTTGAATAATTAATGTTCTTGGCCAGAAACCTAAGTTAATTGCTTCATTGATTAATGTAAAAGATCCTGTAATCAAAGCTTGTGATGCAATAATAGCTGCACCTGTGGCAATACAAATTCCAGGGATCAAGAACCAATCTGGCATCATTTCGTAGAAAGGATTTCTACCGTCTAACATAGGGTTGTCTTGGTGCATTAACCAAGCTGCTTGCCCTAAATAGTTTGTTACTAAACAAATTTTAACGTACAACCAACTAATTCTAATGTTTTTTCGACCACAATGTCCTAAATCGGAGTATAATGCCTCAGCACCTGTTGTACACAAGAATACAGCACCAAGAATCCAGAATCCGTGAGGATAATTCATTAACAAGTTATACGCGTAATAAGGGTTTAATGCTTTGATGATACTTGGATGATGTACGATATGTAAAACTCCTAAGCCTAGAAGCATTGTAAACCATAAAACCATAAATGGTCCAAATATTTTTCCTACTTTATTTGTTCCAAATCGTTGGAAGAAAAATAACATCGAAAGGATAAAGATGACAATAGGTATAGTAGGTAGATTTTCGAGTCCGTTTAGCATTCGTAGTCCTTCAACAGCAGAAGAGACGGAAACGGGGGGGGTGATAATTCCATCGGCGAGCAAAGCAGAAGCTCCAATGATGGTTGGAATAATTAGGTTTTTACCTTTTTTCTTGATTAATGAATACAAAGAAAAAATTCCTCCTTCGCCATCATTATCCGCTTTTAGTGTCAACCATACATATTTGATAGAAGTCTGAAAACACAAAGTCCAAAAAACACATGATACGCCTCCGTAGACAATGCTCTCTTCAATCACGCGATTCTCGCCAATTATCGCTTTCATTACATATAAAGGACTTGTTCCAATATCACCGTAAATGATTCCAAATGCGATTAAGAGCGTTGCCGCTGTTACTTTGTTCATCGTATGGTTTGATTCCATAAGCAGTATTTTAAAATTTCTACGAATGTATGCCGTTGAAAAGAGATTAAACAATCTTATTTATTTATAATACAAAACCAACATTATACTTATTTTCGATACTAATTATAGCGTATTTTTACACTACTACAGTCGGTTTTTTATTAATGGAATAAATTTAAGTATTATTTAATCATACTATTTATTTTATTAATCATAATTTAAAGTTACATTTCATTGAGAAATAGTAAATTGAATCATTATTTGTTAAACAAAATTAAATTTTAAAACTTTATTATGCTTGCATAATAAAAAAAAGATTATATTTGTTAGACATACACTAAAATATGTTAAGAGAAGATTTAACGATAGATTATTTATTGCGTTCAACATGGTTGTCAGTTCAGAAAATGTATAATGAGCAAGCAGGTGCTTACGATTCTACAATGGTGTATGCCTTTACATTATTATCAATAGATCCGAAAGGAGGTACGCCAAGTACGTCGCTAGGACCAAAGATGGGAATAGAGCCAACAAGCTTGTCGAGAACATTAAAAAACTTAGAAGCAAGAAATTTTATCGTTCGAAAACCAAATCCAGAAGATGGGAGAAGTGTGTTGATCACTTTGACTGAAGAAGGATTAAAAATGAGAGATATTTCAAAACATTTTGTTTTGCAATTTAATGAATCAATTAATAATCACATCGAACCAGAGAAAATGCAAATTTTCTTGGAAGTGATTTATAAGATTAACCAATTAATATCGGACAAAAAAATATTTAAAAACAATTATGAGAAGACACGTTAAACACGTAACTGTATTAGGATCAGGAGTGATGGGTTCTGGTATTGCATGTCATTTTGCAAATATCGGAGTCGAAGTCTTGATGTTAGATATGGTTCCTCGCGAGCTTACACCACAAGAGCAAGCGAAAGGACTTACTTTAGAGAGTAAAGTAGTTCGTAACAGAACTGCTCAAACTCACTTAGATGCTGCTTTAAAAAGCAATCCTTCACCAATTTATGACAAAGCATTTGCTTCTCGTATAACTGTAGGGAATTTTGATGATGATTTCGAGAAGATTAAAAACTCGGATTGGGTAATAGAGGTTGTGATCGAAAGATTGGATATTAAACAATCTATTTTTGAGCGTGTAGATAACTTCCGTAAACCAGGAACTTTAGTCACTTCTAATACTTCTGGTATTCCAATTCATTTGATGGCTGAAGGTCGTTCAGAAGATTTTCAGAAACATTTCTGCGGAACGCATTTCTTCAATCCGCCACGTTACTTAAAATTATTCGAAATTATCCCAACTCCTCAAACAGATAAATCTGTTGTTGAGTTTTTCCAAAACTATGCATCTTTATTTTTAGGTAAAACACCAGTTTTATGTAAAGATACGCCAGGTTTTATCGGGAATAGAGTAGGAGTTTACTCGATGGCGAAAGTGATGGAATTGGCGCAAGAAATTGGATTAACGATTGAAGAAGTTGATACTTTGACAGGTTCTATTTTGGGTCGTCCAAAAACGGGAACATTCAAATTGGGTGATTTGGTTGGTTTGGATACAGCATATAATGTAACAAAAGGTTTACAGCAAAATGCGCCAAATGACGAAATGATCCAAGGTTTGAAAGATTCAAAATTCTTGGATTTCTTAATCGAAAATAAATTCTTAGGAGATAAAGCGAAAAAAGGTTTCTATTATAAAGAAATTGATAAAGAAGGGAATACCAATCGTTTTGCCTTAAATCTTGATACGTTAGAGTATCGTCCAATGGAACGTGCAAAAGTTACAGCTGTAGAAACTGCTAAAAATGCAGGATCTATGCGTAATAAATTAGGTATTTTATTGAAAGATTCTGGTAAGGCTGGAGAATTGATTCGCAAACATTTTGCTTCATTATTCGCTTACGTTTCTCAACGTGTTCCAGAAATTACAGATGTACTTTATCCAATTGATGACGCTTTAAAAACAGGTTACGCTTGGAAATATGGTCCATTTGAAACATGGGACTTGGTTGGGTTACAAAACGGAATTCAATTAGTAGAATCAGAAGGTTTCAAGGTTTCGGATTGGGTAAAAGAATTAGCTGTTTCAGGTGCAGATTCTTTTTATAAAATCGAAAATGGTAAGAAATTATTCTATAATCAATCATCAAAACAATTCGAATTAATTCCAGGTCAAGATGCATTTATTATTTTAGATAACATCAGAAAAACAAATGAAATCTGGTCAAACCAAGAAATATCTATTCAAGATTTAGGAGATGGAATCATCAATATTGAGTTCCGTTCTAAAATGAATTCTCTTGGAGGAGGAGTTTTACAAGGAATCAATAAAGGAATCGAGTTAGCAGAAAAAGATTATCGTGGAGTTGTAATTGGTAACCAAGGAGATAATTTCTCTGTTGGTGCTAATTTAGCCATGATTATGATGATGGCTGCAGAACAAGATTGGTGGGAATTGAATATGGCAATCAAAATGTTCCAAGATACAATGATGCGTGTTCGTTATTCATCTATTCCAGTTGTTGTTGCTCCTCACGGAATGACGCTTGGTGGAGGTTGCGAAATGTCAATGCATGCGGATAAAATTGTAGCTGCTGCCGAAACTTACATTGGTTTGGTTGAGGTTGGAGTTGGATTAATCCCAGGTGGTGGAGGTTCGAAAGAATTTGCGCGCCGTGCAACTGAATTCGCTTTAAAAGATGATGTAAAAGTAAATCATTTACGTGATAATTTCATGAATATCGCAACTGCGAAAGTGGCAACTTCAGCTTATGAAGCGAAGAATATGGGAATTATTCGTGAGCAAGATATTGTTGTAGTAAATGCCGAACGTCAAATTGCAGAAGCGAAGAAACATGCAATTATTATGGCAGAAGCAGGTTATACACAACCAATTCAACGTAAAGTAGAAGTGTTAGGAAAAGAAGCAATGGGAATGTTCTATGTTGGAACAGATTCTATGGTTGCTGGACGTTTTGCTTCGGATCATGATCGTTTAATTGCGAATAAATTAGGATATGTAATGACAGGTGGTAATTTGTCTGAATCAACTTATGTTTCAGAACAATACTTGTTAGACTTAGAGCGCGAAACATTCTTATCTCTTTGTGGAGAAAGAAAAACATTAGAGCGTATTCAGCATATGTTAAAAACAGGTAAACCGTTGCGTAATTAATATTTGTATTAAGTAAAAAGTAACATGTAAAAAGTATTTATGCATGATTTTAAAGAGTTAATCGTTTGGCAAAAAACAATGAATTTTACGAAAAGGTTTTATGAGATTACTTCAAATTATCCTAAAAGTGAGATTTATGGTTTGACCTCTCAATCAAGAAGAGCTTGCGTATCGATAGCTTCAAATATTGCAGAAGGTGCTGGTCGAAATTCGAATGCTCAATTTATTAATTTTCTCAATATAGCTTTAGGTTCGTCTTTCGAATTGGAATGTCAAATTATTTTAGCAAGAGATTTAGAATTTATTCAAGTAGAGATTTCGGATAATTTATTAAAAGATTTAAAACATATACAGAATATGTTGGTCAAATTAATTCAGAACTATAATTAAATACTTTGTACATCATACATTTTACATTGTACAATCTAATAATACTTAAAAAAAATGAAACAAGCATATATAGTTACAGGATATAGAACAGCTGTAGGAAAAGCGCCAAAAGGAACATTGCGTTTTACGCGTCCAGATGAAATGGCAGCTACAGTAATCAAGCGCTTAATGCAAGATTATCCAACTTTAGATCCAGCACGTATCGACGATTTAATCGTTGGATGTGCAATGCCAGAGGCAGAACAAGGATTGAATATGGCACGTCTTATCTCATTAATGGGATTAGACACAGACAAAGTTCCAGGTGTTACAGTAAATCGTTACTGTGCATCAGGATCAGAAGCAATTGCGTTGGCAGCTGCTAAAATTAGAACAGGAATGGCAGAATGTATCATCGCAGGTGGTGCAGAGTCGATGTCGTATATTCCGATGGGAGGTTACAAACCAATTCCAGAAACAGATTTAGCAAAAGATCATCCAGATTATTACTGGGGAATGGGATTAACGGCTGAAGAAGTAGCAAAAGAATTTAAAGTTTCTCGTGAGGATCAAGATTTATTTGCATTCAATTCGCATCAAAAAGCATTAAAAGCAAATGCTGAAGGAAAGTTTGCTTCTCAAATCGTTCCGATTGATGTTGAATATAGTTTCTTAGATGATAAAGAAAAAGTTCAAACAAAGAAAATAGATTTCAAAGTAGACGAAGGACCACGTGCTGATACATCTATCGAAGGTTTAGCAAAATTACGTCCTGTTTTTGCGCAAGGAGGATCAGTTACTGCTGGTAACTCTTCTCAAATGTCGGACGGAGCAGCTTTCGTTATGGTAATGTCAGAAGATATGGTGAAAGAATTAGGTCTTGAGCCAGTTGCACGCTTAGTTGCATATTCTACGGTAGGTTTAGCACCTCGTATTATGGGAATGGGACCTTTGTTTGCAATTCCAAAAGCGTTAGAACAAGCAGGAATGAAATTAGAAGATATTCAGTTAATCGAATTGAATGAAGCGTTCGCTTCTCAATCAGTTGCAATTATGCGCGAGTTGAATCTTAATCCTGATATCGTCAATGTAAATGGAGGTGCAATTGCTTTAGGGCATCCACTTGGATGTTCGGGTACGAAATTAACAGTGCAATTGTTACATGAAATGGAAGCGCGTAAAGCGAAATATGGAATGGTAACCATGTGTGTTGGTACAGGACAAGGAGCAGCTTCAATTTTCGAATATCTAAAATAAAATCTAATATCTAAACAACAAAAAAATATGTCTACAAATCCAAATAGATTAATCGGAGGTCAATATTTAATTAAAGATGCCTCTTACAATGATATTTTCACTTACGAAGATTTATCAGAAGAACAACAAATGATTTTGCAATCTGCAAAAGAGTTTATCGATAAAGAAGTAGTGCCTAAGAAACACCAAATTGAGAAAAAAGATTATGCGTTGATTGAAGAATTAATGTGTAAAATTGGTGAATTAGGTTTATTAGGAATTTCTGTTCCAGAAGAATATGGTGGAATGGGAATGGGATTCGTTACAACAATGTTAGTGTGTGACTATATTTCAGGAGCAACAGGTTCGTTAGCAACAGCTTTTGGAGCACATACTGGAATTGGAACAATGCCAATTTTATTGTACGGAACAGAAGAACAAAAACAAAAATATTTACCAAAATTAGCAACAGGAGAATGGTTTGCATCTTACTGTTTAACGGAGCCAGAAGCAGGTTCTGATGCAAATTCTGGAAAAACAAAAGCTGTTTTATCAGAAGATGGTAAAGAATATATCATCACAGGTCAAAAAATGTGGATAACGAATGCAGGTTTTGCAGACTTATTCATTGTTTTTGCACGTATTGATGATGATAAAAATATCACAGGTTTCATTGTAGAAAAAGATAAGGCTGGTGCTGGATTCTCATTAGGAGAAGAAGAAGATAAATTAGGAATTGTTTCTTCATCAACACGTCAAGTTTTCTTTAATGAAGTTCGTGTTCCAGTAGAAAATCTATTAGGAGAAAGAAACGGAGGATTTAAAATTGCAATGAATGCATTGAATGTTGGTCGTATCAAATTAGGTGCAGCTTGTTTAGATGCGCAACGTCGTATTTTAGATTATTCGTTACAATATTCTTCAGAGCGTAAACAATTCAATACATCAATCAATACATTTGGTGCGATTAAAGAGAAATTAGCTGATATGGCTGTTTCTGCGTTTACTTCAGAAGCTGGTGCATATCGTGCAGCGAAAGATGTGCAAGATGCAATCGAAGATAATATTGCAAAAGGAATGCCTCATAACGAAGCGGAATTAAAAGGTATCGAAGAATATGCAATTGAAGCTTCTATCTTAAAAGTTTGGATTTCTGATGCTGCTCAAATTTCTGCGGATCAAGGAATTCAGATTTACGGAGGAATGGGATATTCGAAAGAAATGCCAATGGAAGCAGCTTGGAGAGATGCACGTATTTCTAGAATTTACGAAGGAACAAACGAAATCAATACCTTATTATGTGTATCGATGTTAGTAAAACGAGCATTCAAAGGAAAATTAGATTTAATGTCTCCTGCAATGAATGTTGCAAATGAATTAATGTCTATTCCATCGTTTGATGTTCCAGATTATTCAGAATTATTTGCGCAAGAAAAAGAAATCATTGCAAATCTTAAGAAATCGTTCTTTATGGTTGCGGGTTCTGCTTTGCAAAAGTTTGGTGCAGAATTAGAGCAACACCAACAGTTGATTATTGCTGCTTCTCGTATTATGCAAGAAATTTATATGGTTGAATCGGCGATGTTACGTGCAGAAAAAATTGCAAATGTAAAAGGTGCTGATGCAGCGAAGAATGCAGAAAAATTAGTTCAATTACAATTATTCAAATCGGTAGAAATTATTAAAACAGAAGCTACTCGTGGTATCATTTCTTTCACAGAAGGAGATGAGCAACGCATGATGTTATCTGGTTTAAGAAGATTTACACGTTACAACCAATATCCAAATGTAGTTAACTTAAAAACTGAAATTGCAGATTTGTTAATCAAAGAAAATAAATACACTTTCTAAGTATATTTTAAATACAAATTATTTAAAGCAGTCAATTTATTGACTGCTTTTTTATTTTTAATATGTTGAAATATAATTTGGTATATCATTTGATGATTCTAGAGTAAGTACTAGTCTTTATATAAGTTAGTTGAGTTTTCATGGTACTTAAGTTTTAGTAGAGAAAGGCCTCAGTTGTTCCCAATTGAGGTTTTTTATGCCTTGAGGTTAAAGTTTATTCATTAAAAATAAGAGAGTTAAGTCGATATTTCTTAATGAAATACTTTTCGAAAGAAATGATTTGAAGTAACTTTAATTCAAATTAATAACCAAAAAACAAAGCTTATGATAATTAATGCAGCAATTCTTACGTTGACCATGTTTGCAACATTTAGTATTATGTGTCTAGTCAAATTAGATGAATTAAAAAAAATAAAATAAAACAACAAAACTCCATTTATAGAAATGGAGTTTTGTTGTTTTATAAAGTTATATTTACTTCAATTAATACATTCGAAATGAAAAAGAAGCTAATTGTTTTAACGGGAGCTGGAATTAGTGCTGAAAGTGGAATTTCTACTTTTCGAGATGCCAATGGTTTGTGGGAAAATCATGATATTATGGAAGTCGCTTCGATTGAAGGTTATCAAAGAAACCCAAAATTGGTTCAAGAATTCTATAATCAACGTCGAAAACAATTATTCGATGTTGAACCCAATACTGCGCATCATTTCTTGAAAGAGTTAGAAAATGATTTTGAAGTTGTAATTATCACTCAAAATGTAGACGATTTGCATGAAAGAGCAGGTTCTTCTAAAATAATACATTTGCATGGCGAATTGAGAAAAGCGCGAAGCGAAAAAGATGAGAATCAAATTATTGATTGGAATAAAGATATCAAACTTGGAGATTTGGCTGAAGATGGAAATCAACTTCGTCCGCATATTGTGTGGTTTGGCGAAATGGTTCCGGAAATAGAAAATGCGATTGATGAGGTTTTAAAGGCAGATATTTTGGTAATTATTGGAACATCGATGCAAGTGTATCCAGCTGCTTCGCTCAAAGATTATGCAAAAACAAATGTCCCAATTATCTATATCGATCCATCAGATACCTATGCCAATTCATCTATTACGCATATCAAGAAAAAAGCAACAGAAAGTATCGAAGAATTAAAAACTATTTTGAATAATTTTTAATCTTTTACGTTTTACTGTTGATTAATTAATTTAGAGAATATGAAGTATATATTTCTACCATTATTTGTTTTTTCT
Organism: Empedobacter sp. ULE_I140; assembly: GCF_053482575.1. NCBI lineage: Bacteria > Pseudomonadati > Bacteroidota > Flavobacteriia > Flavobacteriales > Weeksellaceae > Empedobacter > Empedobacter sp. ULE_I140. The sequence continues at coordinate 984,376 of NZ_JBQMTX010000001.1, forward strand.
ATTAATGCGACTGCACAAGAGTTAAATCCGTTTTATCAATCGATTGTCGAACAAGTGAAATACGATTCTGTGCATCAGAAATTGCAAAAATTTCAAGATTTCGGAATCAAAACTGTCGGTTCTTCTGCGCATAATAATGCTTTTGATTGGTTGAAATCTTATTATATTGCATATGGCTATTCAAACATAGAGCAGCAATCTGTAAATGTTTTTGGAAATGTTGGAAATAATTTAATCATAACTAAAATTGGAAAAAAATATCCTGATAAATTTATTATCATCGATGGTCATTATGATACATTAAATGGACCTGGAGCGAATGATAATGGATCGGGAACGGTTACTTTATTAGAAATTGCTCGATTAATTAAAGATATCGATACTGATTATTCGATCAAGTTTATTCATTTTACAGGAGAAGAACGCGGTTTAATAGGAAGTCAGACATATGTCAATCAAATTGCAGTTCCTCAGAATTTAAACATTAAAGCTGTTCTGAATATTGATGAGGTAGGAGGAGTGGCGAATAAAGTAAATTCAACAATTGTTTGTGAGCAAGATGAAAGTAATCCAACATCAAATAATGCAGCTTCTTCTGATTTGACTAATCAAATGTCGAATATTTTTCCCTTGTATACAACTCTAAAAACTGAAATTTCGAATGCTTATAGTTCCGATTATATGCCTTTTCAGGCAGTTGGTTATCCAATAACTGGACTTTTCGAAAAAAATGAAACGCCTTATACACATACTGCTCAAGATATAATAGCTAATTTAGATTTGAATTATTTGACAGAAGTAGCGAAAGGAGCTTTGGCGACTTTATTACATTTTTCTCAAGCACAAGAGAAGTTGACTACAACAGATCATACTATTTCAACTTTGCAAGTGTACCCAAATCCAGTAAAGAGAAACCTTCATTTTTCGCAGATTTTAAAACAACCTACAATTTCTATATATAACGAAACAGGAATACAGGTCTATGAAAAGAAGTTTCGAACAGCTGTTTCGCAGATAAATTTAGAACATCTTACTTCTGGCGTTTATTTCGTTAAAATAAATTCGAATCAACATAGTTTTAAGATTTTGAAGAAATAAATTGTTGCGTCTCATTTATGTAATAAATTGACTTTTTTAGTTGAATAGTTACTTTTTTTGTCTAAATGGTAATCAACCTTTCGATACACGAGCACCGAACAAACCATACGCAATGGATATACAATGGATACGGAATCGATACAGCGAGGATACACAACCGATACAGAAAAAATGCATTTTAGTGCATACAACCTCCATTTAGGTTAATGGATAACCAATTAGGTTCATTATTCGTCACTTCTAGTTAATTTGCTTGTCTAAGGGTTAATTTTACATCGTTGTTGTGCCCCATCAAGAAGAATACCGAATAAAAAATGAATATTCTAACCACAATAGAAACATAGGTTTTATTAAGTTTTACGTTCTACGCTTAACGTTTTACGGATTTTATCATTCTGAGTTTATTTCAGAATAGCATCAAATGATACTTATTTTAGAGGTTTGAATCGTCTTGGTCATTGTGCTGAATATCAAGTGGAAATACTGTTTTTGGTCATGTGTTCTTACGATTTAAATGATTCTCAAAGGTTATTTTGGTAATCTACTTCATTTTATATTTGTATTCAAAAAGTGATTTTGTGTTATTTCGAAGCCTTGAAAATTCCAGCCTCTCACAAATACATAATGGATTTTACTTAATACATTATAAATATTACATAGTACAACACTAAAATCTACTTTTTTAAATGAAATTTAAAGATTATCATTGCTCAAAAGACGAGTTTAAATTCATTGAAACTTTAAAAATGATATCCTTTTGTATTCCACTAAACATTTTTTTGTATAAAAAACAACTTGGCAATTATTACAACCCCTGAACTACAAAAATCTTTTACATACATTCTACTGCCACTATGTTGCCTTTATCCTGCCTTTATGTTGGGAGTATCTAGCAAGTATCTGTAGATGAAAAAAAATTGGCCCTTGCGTTATATATGTTGTTTATATTTAGTGAGTGTTTATTATCAACCTCACCTTACGGGTGTACAATCACCCTCAAAAATTATATTTTTAAGCTGTTATAAGCTCAATTCCTGCTTTATCTGCCTTATATTTTATTTTGGTCATCAGTTTATAATAACTCCAATTTCTCAGTACAAAATCTTCTTCTTTGGCCAGCTCTATCTTTTCTTCTTGATCCATTAAAATAAGTGTTCCTGCTTTATTATTTACACAAAAATCAATTAACTTTCTGCTGTAAACATGTAGTCGATGATGCACATAATTTTTTTCTACTTGACTCATTTTATCTAGCGCTTTTAGTTTCCTCGTTTTTCCTTTGCCCGATTTTGCATAAGTTGCCCCAATTTGTATTCGTTTACGGGACGCTTGTATCGCTAACCTTCGGTATAGAAACTCTTCTTTGGTTCCTATAGTAAGCCGAGATTTTCCTATTTTTACAACCAACGGATATTCTAAAGAGAGGGAAGCTTCTGCAATAATTTCGGGTTGTAATTGATGATTTTCTTTTTCGATCTCAACAACAGCTAACCAAAATATTTTACTTTTTTCTAACTTTATTTGTGATGTACAAAGTTTAATTTCTCCGCTTACCACTTGTTCCAATAACCTTTTATTACTTGTAAAATCTTTTCCCAAATAGGTTTTGAATGGAAGTTGAAACAACCGAAAACAAAAACATTTTTTCTCAGGATTGTAAGAGAAGCTACGTATACTTTCTGCTCCAAAAGGAAATGCCATATCTCGTTTGAAGTTTTTTAACGAAGCTTCTCCTTTCCAATATCTTTGAGAATCTTTGTTGTATGAACTGTGGAGTCTATTATTTAAACAAGATAATATATTGGTTGGAATTTCACCTTTAAAACGGTCTGATAGCACACGATAAGTGGTACTCATTTGCGAATTTTTTAATATACCCTCTGCATCTTTCTTCTCGTCCATTAATTTATATTTAACACCTTCAGAGAGGTACAAAAAATCTTTCATCATTTCTTGTAAATTCAAATGAGAAACAATCAAATTAGCGGCTTTAAAACATCTGTTTTGCCATCTATAAAGCTTGTCTAATGCCTCTTTGCGTTCTTCTTGAGTTGGTAAATCGATAAGTATTTGTATTTTTCGAGTGAGTATTAAAGTAGATTTTTCCATGATCAATAGTTTAGGGATTGAACTTTGTTTTGTTGAGTGAATTTATAAGCGACTATAAATTCATTGTGTACCTCTTTTTGAGACAATTGTAATGCTGAAGCTATTGTTGAAAAAGATTGTTTATGCTTACATCGAAGTTTTAAAATCAACGATTGTGTTTCAGATATTTGATTTTCCTTCTCTGCTGTAGAGACTGTTTTGGTTTTAATAATTAATTTATCTTGGTGACTTAAAATCTTCTTAAGATCATCAATAGCATGTTTAATTTCGTTACTCGTTTCAGTGATTCCTCTTCCCATTGCTTTAGCAATCGCTTTGTATTGAAATCCATGTTTTAAACAGAGTTCAATCAAATGCTTTCTTTCAGCACTTAATAAGGGTAATACTTTTATAATTTGATCAAAATAGTGCTGTTGTGTTTCTTGTTCGTTTAGGTTTTGAATGTTATCTGCGGGATCATATCCAGCCAAATAACTTTGATAATTCTCATAACTTTCTAGTGAACTTACAGTTCTAAAAAACTTATTCTTCGGTTTAGCATAATGCGAATAGCAACTGTATTTCATTACAAACCTTAAAAAGAAAAAGATATGATCAGGAGATTCCATCTTTTCGCGATATTCCCATAATTTTAGAAATGCATCTTGTACCAAGCATTCTACTACAAATTCATCCTCAATTATTTGTTTACCAAACCAAAAGATTCGTTTATTGTACCTGCCATAAATACGTTCGAAGGCAGTAGAATTACCTTTTTTTAATAATTCAAATTCTTTTTCTAGCATAATAAAGGTGGTTTTATTTATGTTTTACGTGATACGTATGACGTTCTACGTTTTTACATAGTTTTTAAATTCAACATTAGTTTTAAAAGCCACTCCTTTTCCAGTACATCGCGCCAACTTTGTTTTTGGGAAAGGGGTTTTTGTTTTTTATTTCAAATTTGTTCTTTCTTTTCATTTTTTTGCTCATCCAAAAAAACGAAACAAAAAAAGATGCCGACAGTAGTCTCTCAATGATTCAACTAAATAAATTATTTCCATAAAGTTGGCAACTCGCTTTGCTCAAACACTCCAACTTTTTTTATTCCAATAATTTAGAGTTGAATTGCATTTCGATTCTAAATCGTCGGATTTTTAACTCTTTTTTCAATACTCAAATCCTTTTTTAATAACGGATTTTAGAGTCGACATACGATTTGCAGACGAGTTTCAATCCATTGAAACAAGCGTAAAAAAGATTAGTGAGCGATAGCGAGTCATTTAATCTTTTTAGAGAGTAAAATGAAGATTGAACGTCGAAAATCGCAGTCTTGATTTTTTTTGTTCTTTTTTTTATCAAGGAAAAAACGAATGTAAAATACTTTCTATCACTTTTTTATTCATAGCATATCTATTTTAATTATAGGTATTCATATGCTCTTCGGGGAAGAGAGCAAAAAAGTAATCAAAAAACTCTTGGCCGTAAACCTCTCTACTCAAAATGTTTTCACTCCACTAAAGATTTAAAAAAAACTATGGGCTAAAATCTTTTTAACGTTGTACTCAAACATTTTCTTAACGTGAGAGTTTTAATGCCAGTTTCTTAATCCTTTTTTAATATTCAAATTCGTTATCACTTTTAACAACGGATTTTAGAGTCGACATACGATTTGCAGACGAGCTTCAATCCATTGAAACAAGCGTAAAAAAGATTAGTGAGCGTATGCGAAACATTTAATCTTTTTAGTGCGTGAAATGGGAATTGAACGTCGAAAATCGCGGTCTTGATTTTTTTTGTTCGTTTTTTCATCAAGGAAAAAACGAATGTAAAATACTTTCTATCACTTTTTTATTCATAGCATATCTATTTTAATTATAGGTATTCATATGCTCTTCGGGGAAGAGAGCAAAAAAGTAATCAAAAAACTCTTGTCTTTGATTTTCGACGCTCAAAATAAGTTTCAGCCATTGAATGTTTTAAATCATTTGCTACGCAAATAGTAAAACATTTTAACCATTTTCTTCAACTTTTTGACACTCGCCTCCAAATCATATGACATTTTTTTAATCCTTTTTCAAATACATAATACATTCTACTTTTTACATAGTACAACTCTAAAATCTCAATTCTCATATCTAACATCTAATCTGTACATCATACATTTAACTCATTACTTATAACTCATTACTTACAACTTAAATCAGGTAGTAGCCCCAATAAATTTGGAAAATGATATGAAAGGATTTACTTTTAATGTGCGAAAACAAGAGTATAACCTAACTGTCAAAGTCTCATTACCGAGGCTCAGATAGAGAGCGAGTAAAGAAAGGGGAACCTTTTCTTTACGTTCCGTTAAATGTTATAAAACGGAGAATTGTTCTTTAAAAGAATGGTTAAAACGAACAGACTTTGTCTGGTGGTTTTTTACGGATGAATGGAATTTGTTTCGTTCTCATTTTGTGTTGGGTTTTATGGAACGATGTTTCTCGTGTATGAAGATATACTAGCAAAAAAAAGCAAGGCGGCTTCACACTTTAGAGTCAAGGGCGACCAAACCCTACTTATAAAACTTTCGATTTAATAAGTCACTATCTAAAGCATATGTGAAAACCGCCCATGCCGTATACGAAAGTACAAAACTTTTGAGACATGGAGCGATTTCACGATACTCTCGATAGTAAAATTGGTCGTTTTGACTCGAGATTCATCGTTTAATTATGACTATTAAAAGTCTAATTATCAATTCGCTTATACAAATATAATAATATTATTTTAATATCCAACAAGTTGGATAAACAACTTTTATTAAATGAAGAAATTATTTGATTTTGAAACTACTCAATTTGACTTTGACTTGATAAATCACGTGAAAAATCTTAGGAAGGAACATGGATTTACTAAAGATGAACTCAGTTTAAAAATGGGGGTTGCTAAATCTTTTGTTGGGAATGTAGAATCTGCTACACAGAGACACAAATACTCAACCCGTCACATCACTCTTTTAGCAAAAGCATTCGGGTACAAAAATATTGGTGAGTTATTAAACTTTCCAATTCCACAATACGACAGAATTAAAGTTACGGTAGAACAGACTTATAATGAGGCAGGCACTAAAGTATTGAAAAGTGAAGTGGTGAAGGTTGTTGAGATAAAATAATATGTTAGATTTTACAAATTATCACAAAAAATCTAAAGGACTTGGTGTAGATTTTTTATCAATATCTGTAATGTGCGTATAAATCATGGTAGTTCTAATGTCGTTATGACCTAATAATTCTTGAACTACACGAACATCAATTCCACTTTTTATAAGATGAGTAGCATAGGAATGTCTTAATGTATGTACGCTGCCTTTTGATAAAACGCCAGCTTTACTCATGGCGTTTTTTAAAATTAATTGGACACTTCTTTCACTGTATTGATCGCCTTTTGCGCCTTCAAACAAAAAGTCTTTAGGTTGATAAACCTTATAGTATTCTCTCAATAATAGCAAAAGTTTATTTGGCAAAGCAACTATACGATCTTTGTTACCTTTACTTTGACGAATAAGAAGTAAATTACTTTCCGATTTTATATCTGCAATTTTTAAATTTATCAATTCGCTTAGTCGCAATCCACAGCTATAGATTATTGTAAGAATAGCTTTATGTTTTAAATTTTCTGTTGCATTTAATAAATTTCGTACTTCTTCTTGAGAAAAGAAAGTTGGTAATTTATTAACTTTTCGTTTTGGATAAAGATAATTTAATTCGATTTTCTGATTTTCAATTAATTCAAATACTTTTTTAATTGCCCCAACCAAAGAACGTTGATAGGAAACACTGATATTTTCTTGAGTTACTTTTGTATTGATAAACAATTCGATTTCTGAAATAGGAATTTCATCTAATCTATTGTATTTTTCCATCTGCTCTAAGAAAACTTGAGCGTAACCACAATACGATTTTATGGTATTGTTTGCATATCGTTGTAATTTTAATCGATTTTGCAACGTTTTTAGAATTGTTTCGCTATCCATACATTCATTATTACATTTTACATCAAATTACTTCGTGATACATGAATTTTGTTTTAGTAAGTGTCTAATTTACAAAAATATAATTATATTTGTTTTTAATTTTACGAAATGCGGATATAGATGATCTTTTACGAAACAAAAGCTAGATCAGTTTCGTGAAAAAACAATGTTGTACGACATAGTAAAACCCACCTCGTAAAAATGAAAGTTCGTGACGAAAAACTAAAAGCAATAATTGATTGGTCTAAAAATAACCGAGACATAAGAGCAGTATTATTGACAAGTTCACTTGTAAATCCATTAGCACCTGTTGACGATTTTAGCGACTTAGACATTGAACTTATATTCGAAAATAACGCCAAATATATTTCAGACAATACTTGGACAGAAAATTTTGGAAATCCAATTGCAATGGTTGAAGAAGACGAAACCTATTTCGAAGGTAAACACGCTATGAAAATGGTTTTATATGCTGACTATGTCAAAGTAGATTTCAAATTATACAGCAAACCCGAATTTTTACTTGACGCAAAAAAAAATGAATTACACGAAGATTGGGATATTGGCTATAAAGTTTTGGTGGATAAAGAAGGGCTAACAAATAGTCTAAAAAAGCCTACTCACCAGATTTTTATAATAAAAAAACCTACAGAAAAAAAATTCAAACAAGTTTTAAATGACTTTTGGTGGGACATTGCTCATACCGCAAAATGTATTATTAGGGATGACTTGTTTTATACAAAGTTTATGACTGAAAATAATATCCGAACAGACTATTTAATCCCTTTAATCGAATGGTACATTTCAAGCGAACATAATTGGAATATTACAACCAATAAATACGGCAGACTTTTTAAAAAATACCTGACTACCGATTTGTGGGAAACAATAGAACAAACATTTTCAGGAAGTAAAAAAAATGATAATTGGGATGCTTTATTTGCAATGGCTGATTTAGTTTCAAAAATTGGAACTGAATTATCGAAAAAACTAAATTATGATTATCCCAAAAAATTAGAAAAAGACATACGAAAATATTTGGACGAATTAAAAACTAAATAAATAACTACGTCGTACAACAAGGTATTGCCAAAAGCGGGGCTGAACGACTTCGATTGGACATTTGTGCAAGGTTCAACATTCGTCCTTCGTTTGAACTTTTGCGCTAAAAATCCCCGCCTTCGGCAATACCCAAACCGTTATGCACAAGACAGTATATGCATCTTCTTAACCAATTACACACCATGAAAAAAGATCAGTTCCTACAAAAGCTTTCAAATATCAACGAAGCTACCAGCGTGACAGGAGTGAAGTATCGCGATATAAAAATAACAGGAACTAATATTCAATTCATTAGAGAAAAGAAAAGTAAGCCTGAAAGTATTTCTATCGATGAGCTATATGAATTTCACTCAAGTGGCATGCCCATAAACACAGTAGTTGCTAGAAGTTATATTTCTGGCCGAGTACAATCTCCGTCAGTTGCTATTTTAAACGAGCTCAATCAGGTGCCTGTAGTTCGATATCCTAATGGTGACTCGACTCCAACGATCAGAATCGCGAATGATCCTAAGAAATCAGGTCCTGACGATAAAATAAAAGATGAAACAAGATTTTTCCAGGTATTTTCGGAAGTAATTGGCCCCAACTTTTTATTGTCCAAGAGTGTTGGAAGGCCAATCACATCATCGCATATATTTCTCTCCAATAATTTTAAAGAATATGATTTTTCACCATCAATCATTAGTTGCTACTCAAATCTTTTAAAAGACTTAAAATCCGACAATTTGTTTTCCTCTGAAAGTTTATCTCATTTTTTAGATGGCTTAACTCTCAATCATCCGATAATTGGTACTCGAATTATCGAATTTGACGAAGAACAACATTTCACGCCAGCGCGAATGGATACCTTAAAACGGTTGTCAGGAATAGTGCAAACTCCGTACATAGATTCATACATGGATATTTGCAGCGATATCAAATATCTTCAAACAGAAGTATTTAAGAAACATAGATTGAAGAGCAAAATTCAACAAGTGCCTAAAACATTTTCAGAATTTACTGATTGGTTAATAAACTCAAATGAAAAAAGCTCAGGATACATTTGCGAAAAGAATGGATTTGAATTCTCGGGCGGAAGAATTGCGCAAAGAGCATATTATGACAGTTTGCGGGACACAGCACATTTTTCTCCTAAAAACCCAAATATGAAAACACCTTTGAGATTTCCTAAAAAGGAATTTGAAGATATTGCGAAATGCCAGTTCTCTAAAATACCACTGCCAACTATAAAAAATATCCTGATTCGTATACTTTCTGAAAAATATTCTATCAATCTGTCCAGTGCATAACAGCGCACAAGCGCAATTTGGGCATCGCGGAAGCTTGATCATTTGGGTTTCTTTATACCCTTCGTCGTAGGCTAAGAGATTTCGATCACCAATCCCAAACTTCGACTGTGCGCAAACCGTTATGTGTAATGTCGCCAAACAAGACGCAATTGAAATGAATCAAGAAATACCAAAATTCCACGAGACTTTTAATCCGATTTTAGAAATCTTATCTGATAAAGAAATAATTCATACAAGAGAAATGCAAAAAAGAGTAATTGAGAAGTTTTATTCTCATTTACCAAAAGAACTTTTAGAGGAAAAAACTAAATCCGGAGAAATTCTAATCAATAACCGTATTGCTTGGGGAAAATCATATCTTAAAAAAGGTGGCTATATTCATTATCCATCAAGAGGTAATGTTCAAATAACAGAAAAAGGATTAAATCAAAAATCAACTTTAAACCTAAAAGATTTAGAAGAAGAATCTTCCCTACTCGATTTTTATCAAACTGAAAACGAAAAACATTCGCATACAACAGAAATTAAGAATATTTCCAATGCTTCTCCACAAGATTTAATCGATGAAGGTTTTGATCAGATAGAAAGAGAAATTAAAAATGAACTCTTAGAAAAACTAAAAACAATCGATCCATATTATTTTGAAAAAGTAGTATTGAAGCTTTTGAAAAAAATGGGTTACGGAGATTTTATCGAGACGTCAAAATCTGGTGATGGAGGAATTGACGGAATAATTAATGAAGACAAACTTGGTCTTGATAAAATCTATATTCAAGCTAAAAGATTTAATGAAAATAAAGTTCGAGAAAAAGACATCCGTAATTTTATTGGAGCAATGAGTGGAGATACTAACAAAGGAGTTTTCGTAACAACTTCACTTTTTGATAAAGGTGCTGAAGAAAAAGCTAAAAACGCACATCACAAAATTATCCTAATCGATGGAAATAAACTCGTTGATTTAATGCACGAATTTAATGTTGGTGTTCAGATAAAACAAACTTACGAGGTTAAGCAATTAGATGAAGATTTCTTTATGGAACAATAAGAGACACTACACATAACATCGGTAACTGTTGCATAACTCCAATTTACAGTAAAAAACAGAATATATGACCTCGTTTAAGCCTTTTTAAGCGAGGTTTATTTTTAGAAAAATATATTAATGTAAAATTAGGTTTGCTTAAAAACTCTCTTTTTAAGGAGTGAAGGAGTGATTTTGTAGAAGCGTAGTTCTTCCCTTGTTTTAAATAAATAACTTGGGCTAAAACACTTGATTTTTTGACTGTAAAGCGTAGATATTTCTTCAAGTTGTAAGATAAACTTGACATTAGTACATGTTTATTGGCTTTAGACATTCCTCTGCTGTTGATTCGTTTTAAGTTAAAGAAGTTAATCAACGTTCCTAAAACTGGTTCTACTGTAGAACTTCGACGTTTAACTAACCTGCGGTGATACGCTTTATTTTGGGTGAGTTTTTCATGCATTTTATCGTACAAAGGCTTGTGAATGCTATCTTCCAACTTTTTAAACTTGGTTACTTTTCCACAACAACTTTCTCGTAAAGGACATTGTCCACAATCTTTTTCCGAACTTCTATAGCTTTTCTTTTCGTAGCCTTTGCTATCTGTTAAAGTTCGTTTGAAAGGCAGAAAAGCTTTATTCCCTCCTTCTTGAATACATTCGTAACGGTTTTCTTTTTTATTGAAAATAAAGCCTTCTCGCTCGGGTTTATATTGTCCAAAGTTGGGAATCCAAGCATCTAAGTTATGATCTTCACAATATTGCAAACTTGTACCGCTACTATAGCCCGCATCAGCTAAAACTTCTCCTATTTGAATCTCGTTTCGTTTAAAATTTTCAATCGTTTGATCCATAATTTCTGCAAAGATAGCACTGTCTTTACTACCAGCTGTACTAGCACAAGCGCCTGTAATCACGTGGTGTTTATCATCAACTGCTAACTGTCCTACATAGTTCAGTTGGCGTGGTTTACCTGGTTTGGTCGAGATTTTCGCATCAGGATCTGTTGGGCTATAATGGGTATGATTACTTAAAAACTTTGGACGAATATCTTCACCATCTTCATTTTTTTGAAGCGTTTTCACATGTCCCGGCATTCCTTTAAACGCTTCCTTTTTCCAATTATGATGTTGTTCTACCAACTTCTTTCGAGTTGATGTTACAGTTCGACTAGACTCACTGCATGCTTTGAATTCTGAATTTTCTTCCAACTCATTCACAAAAGCAAAAGCATCGTTTAGAACCTCTTTTTCAACCAGAGAATCCATACTTGCGTTTGCTTTGATAAAGGCAGAGTCTACCGCCTGACGTTTCCCTGAAACCATGCCTTTATTCACACACAGTTTTAAAACCAACTGAAACAATTGCAAGAAAACTTCTTGGCCAAATAACGCGCGCGTTCGGCTTATGGTTGAATGCCAAGGCAATTGTTCGTTCAGATCATAACCTAAAAACAAGCGAACATCCAAGCAATTGCTACAATAGCGAATCAATGCTCTGTCGCTATTGATATTATTCAAATAACCCACTAACAATATTTTAAAAAACACCACAGGATCTATACTTTCTTGACCTTGAGTACCGTAATATTTTTGAGTGGATCTATACAGAAAATGTAAATCTAATACTTGATTTACTTGGCGATAAAAGTTATCAGATGGAACTAGCCGATCTAAACTTAATTCATAAAAAAGTTGAGGAATAAATTCTTTTCGTCCTTGCATACTACAAGATATGAAAAATTGCTATATTTAGTGTTGTGCAACAAGCACATAGTATTTGCAAAAGGCGGGGTTGAAACCAAGTAGAAAGGTTTGTTGCATTTAGTCGCAACTTGCTTTTCATATTACTTTTTTTTTAATTTGGTAATCTGAAAAAGCAATTTGCTTCGTTCGGTCGTAATTGAACTTGCAGTTAAATTTAGCCAGCCCTTCGCCAATACTTTTTCCGTTATGTGCTACTTTAAACGACCAGTCTCAACCTGACAGCATTTAAATATATCAATGACGAAAATTCAAACAACAAAAGGTTCAATAGGCATTCTAAAACCTGATACGAAAACTTTAAAGCGATAACAAGAACTATTAACCTTTGGAGTATTACCATTCAAGCAGACATTTAATGGTGCTGACTTTGGGATAGTAATGCAATGTGGCGACCAGGAAGTTTATTGTCTAAAACTACAACCGTTAGAGATAGAAGAAAAACAGGCTCATCAAATTTTTCAACTACAACATTTTATGATAATGGACGCTTATTGCATATATATCAAGTTAGGGGTCTCAGGTGCATATCTTGCCTCACCATATCTAAGACAGCGTGACAACGGACTTTGGGAAGCAGGTGTTTCACACTTTATCTTTCCGTCTGACAACGAAAGCATTTCAGAAAAATCTTTTGGTAAAGGATATGACGGCCCATTTGGAAGTGGTGCGACAAATATTTTTAGGGCGTTTGTTGACTGTTTCAAGCAGGCCTTTGCAGAAGCAAGACTAACAATGCCTCAATATTTAGGAACTGATATACGTCCTCGCTCACATTTAAAAAGTTTAGCTATGTACTTTATGGTTTCGGGTTCAGATGTTTTCTGCTTGCGGACGAGTTTGCGTGAACAAGAAGACGCAGCTTGGGCAATTTTGGCGAGTGGTGGAATAGACAAAATATATCACTTTCCAGCATTTCCAATGACAATAAATGAAAAAGATTTAGATGAAGCAAAAGGACGAGCATAATTCAACAAAGCAGCACACAATATCCCGGGCAGCTTTGCGAAGTATCCCGTTAGGGTATTGCGCAAAACTGGAATTAACCGCGGTTGCTTTTTTGTTGTTGCCCTATATACTTTAAAGCTTTGCAAATAGGTGTTTATATTTTACAGATTATCAAATACTACTTGATATAGTATTTTGAGTTTGATAACCTATTATTTTAAAATTTTATCCAATGTAACAACAAATGGCTTACCTGATTTTGAATATGGTGAACCTGATAACTTTTGGTATTCTTCAAATTCTTTATAATTAACTTCAAGATTATCCCAATCATTACAAGCTTCTATAGATACTACTAAATAATCAGGTTGTGAAGGGTTATCATATCCTAAGCTAATTAATTGATCTTTTGAATATACTTTTGGCCCCTTACTTACAATCTTAAATAATTTAGAAGCCTTATTTTTTCCACTTTCTCGTAACAGAAGATATTTTGCATAAACTACTTCTGGAGTAAATTCTAATGAACCAACATTATCATTCATTCTAAAATTGTAGATTCCCTTTGAAGTATACCATTCTAAATGTTCTTGCGTTTTAGCATAACCCACTAAAACAAACGTTTGTAATAAATCAATTTTTGTTCGTTCTAAGTGATTCGGAACAGGTTTTAAACTTTGGCCATATACTACCCTTGGTTCATTTAATATTTGATTTGATACATTGGTAATTCGCTCCCTTTGAGACGTTCTGTCTACTAAATGTTCAATTACTTGATCTAAAAATGAGCTTAACCCCTGAATACCCGTATCGTGTTTGGATGGATTAATCGTAAACGCACCCAATCCTGGCAAAACTTCGTGAAAACCATCAAATCGTTTTTCAACACTACCTGGGTACAAAATATAAGCACCACCTGTTCTACGAATAGCATCTTTATAAGCGTGCATTTTTAAAACATCAATATTCTTAAAAGTTCCTTTACGCTCTCTTTCCTCTATTCTATTCAGAACCTCTTCTTCTTCACTATCAGTATATTGATCCCTAATGTTTTGAATTTTATACTTAGCATCAAAATGAATATGAGTAATTACTTCTTCTTTTTCCGCTTCTTCTTCTGTAAAAGAAGATGGCCAAATGCTTAACGTATAATCTGGTCGTAACGTTGTTGTAATACTACCTGCTTTACCTGTAGTATAATCACTTCCACCTTTAAATGTTCTGTTATAGCTAAATCTAATTGTCAAATTACGAGACACAAAATCTGTTTCTCCTTTAATAATTAGTTCTTTTCCTGATTTCAATTTTAGAGATAAACCCGCTTCATCTGATTCAAACAAATGGTCAAAATTTTGATTTTGATAGGTTACTAAATTGAACTTTTTTACCACTAAATCATACAATTGAAAGAATAACCAGTACTCGTACAATGTGGCTATATCTCTTTTTCCTGCTTCATATACATCTTCTCCTCCAGTCCAAATTAATTTAGATGCTAAATCAAATTGCAGCCAACGATTCAAAACTTCTCGATATCCGCTTCTTTTTTGTAATAATGGACTATTTAACTTTAAAATTTTAGCTTCTGAAATCTCATTAAAAAATGAATAGGATAAATAACTATTTAACTTTTCTATTAAATGCGTACTTTCTTTCGCTGCATACTGAAAATTAGTCGATCTATTAAATATCGTTTGACAATCTTCAATAAAATTTACAAAAACACTCAAAACATGTTTAATGAAACGATTTTCAGGTGTATCAATACTTTCTACTCTTGTCGTAGATTGAATCGATCTTGGAATACTTTTCAAGCCAAATGATGTTAAATACCCCAAACCTGAAGTATCTAAACGATTTGTTCCATTGACTAATTGCTTCGTTATTGTACGATTGACACGTTTGATTTGAGATGTTTTAATCTCTGTTTCTGTTGTATTCCAAGTTGTAGACGGATTGGAAATAATACGCAAAATAGCTTCTTCAAAATCAACCGAATCCAGAAAAGATTTAACGAAACAAAAGCGTTGATACAACGTTTTATTATCTGTATTATAATCAATTGTCACCTTTTGAGTGATTGGTGTATTGATTTGCATCATCAAATCGGTACATTTATCGGTAATGTCTTCCAACATTTTACGATAATTTTCACGATAAGATAAATCTTCTTCTTTATTAAATTTCGTTGCAATTACTTCTAAAACAAGTGGAAATTCTTGATCTGTGATTGTATTAACAATTAGTAATTGCAATTGACCTACATAAATATTGGGTGTAATGCGACCTCTAAATGGATGACGATTGGATGGAATAACCACACCACTTATCCGTGTTTCTAAACGAAAATGTTCTTTTTTTATTCCATCAAATTCGTATTCGTAACTATGTCCTTCAAATAACTGATATTCACTTTCATCAAATTGATCTGCAATATTTTTTGTTAAATGACGTAAACGAGAAGTTTGCTCTGGAAAAATTTCCAAAGTTAAACCATTCTCTATGTGATTTAAATTAAACTGTAATATGTGCTGATTAAGCTTCTGCATAACTTGTAAATCCGTTATTTAAAGCGTTAAAATACATACGCTTTAACTTTTCGAAAGACACTTTGTATTTGATGTTACTCTCTTCAATTTCATCTAATTTAGAGCTATTAAAATTCGTTGTATCAACTAAACATAATTTCATCAATGCTTCTAATGATGTTACAATTTTAGAACGTGAACCATGTAATTTAGGTAATAACTTTTGCATTACAGCAAAATCTATCTTCTCATCCATTGTTAAATTGGCATCAATTTGAGAAAGTTGAGCGAACAATAAATGAATTTCAAACGCAGATCGATAACCAAATTCAGCACCTATAGTTTTTAACTCTTTAAAGAATTGGACCAAAGTTGCATTTAAATTTTCATTCGGTGCGGTATCTGTTGCTTGAGCTAAAGCAAGGAAACTTGACGCCATTGAAGTACCTTGTGTAATTAACTGTGATAAATCAACTTTATTAGGGTTGGAAAGGAAATCACTTAAATCTTTATCGTCTAATCTAAACTCAATTACATTTGCACGATCTAAGACTTTAGGACTAAACATATAGGTCGTTTCATCAATATTCACCGTACCTACAATGAATAGGTTCTTAGGCCAAAATATGTTTTGAGGTATCTCTACTCCGTTAGTTGATGTTCTTTCTGAACCTGTATACAATTTAATCGAATCATTGGATTCCATAATACTTAAGAAATCAGCAAAATAACGTTCTACATGTGAAAGATTCATTTCATCTAACAATAAGAAATACGGTTTTTCTTGATTTTCTTCTTTAGCAGCATCTATTATTAATTGTAACACCCCGTTATCAGGCGTTACATATTCCGTATCTTTTAAACCATTTGGATAACCTAATAATGGTTCACGATTGATCCAATCAGCTCCAACAGGTACAATTTTATATTGATCTTCGCTTTCACAAATCCATTGAATAAACGATTGTGCCAACTTCGTTTTACCAGAACCCGCTAAACCTGTTAAAATCACAAAAGGTTTAGTGATTAAAGACCCTACAAAACGTTTGATTAGATTTTCGTTGAATTGGAGGTTGGCATTGACTAAAGAATTGATATATTGTTGCAAATTAAATGAAAGAGCTTCATATTTATCAATAAAAATATAATTACCTACAAAAGGTAAATCTTCATTTACTAGACTATAATATTCTTTATTTATAATATTTAGCAATTCTACACTACATGGCGTTAAATAGGCACCTTGCCTTAAATTTAATGTTGAATCATAGAAAACCTCACTTTTTTCTTTAATGGAAAATAGTTTGGAAGAGTTTTTTTTATTAAGTATATGATTTCTGTCTAAATTAATTTTTAGGGGGGTGTATTTTTTTAAATCTATAAGATAAGCATCTCCTTCCCATTCGGTACCTTCAATTCCTAAAGATTCAACTGCTTTGTTTTTAACAATTGAAACACCAGAAAAATATGAATTATCCACAAGATGTAATACTAAATCACCTTCTTTTACTTTTAACATATTCTCATATATTCTAGCACCTCTTTTATCTGTTTGGGGTGACCATAATGCTTTTCCTAATGATCTTGGGCCATCCAATCTATCAATTCTATTTTTAGTAATTGTTTTTTCAATCCAAATATTAGTATGAAAATTCGTAAGTTCATGATTAGTATTATTCTTTGTAAATATTTGAAAATCTAATTCTTTCAAATATTCAAAAGCTTTATTAGCATTATTGGTAAAATCCTCTAACGTCAAAGTTTTTCCCCCTTTCAATTCATTCGCTTTAGATAAGACCAAAATAGGTGGATATTTTTTACCTTCATATACTAAATCATACGTTGAAGAAGCTCTTCCTTTAAACTCTTCAGGATGCTGATCTAAATAATCAATCGCTTTTAAAATTTCTCCCTTAGTAAAACTATACTCCATTACCTATATTATATTTTTTTTTTAAAAATACATAAAAAGTAACCTAAGTAACCCAATTTCAGCAAAAAGATTTTTTTGTTTTTTGAGTTTATGAAAAAAGGGATTCAAACGAAGATAGTAACGCAATAAGGAGAAGCATTGGTTCTCCTTTGCTTTGCTATTCGCTTATGTTTCCAGTTTTTTATTTTGAGGATTTTACCATTTTTATTTTGGTCAAATTTGGTTACTTTCCTTACTTGGTGTAATTCGGTGTTGACTTAAGAAATAAAGTGTAAGATTTAAGTATTTTACGAGTTTGGAAAGTAAGGAAAAGTAAGGAAAAGTAAGGGGGTTTTAGTAATGATTTTAATAGCTTTATGAGTTCAGGATGACAATTAGTATAAGTTCTTGCTACAAAAGATTGACACTCGTCTACAAATCATTATGCCATTTTCAATTTATTTCTACTCTAACTCTTTGTTCATTTTTTGTACTTGATCGTATGCTAATTCTTTCACTGCATATACATACGAACCATTTTTTGAAATCCTCATAAAACCGTGTTTCTTTAATGCTTTACCCAATTGGATGACGGTTGAATTGTTGATGTTGATATTCCCAAAATAAGCTAACCTTGTAGCTATTTGCGTAGTGTTAAGAAAAGCTGTTGCTGTTTCTTTATCAGCTTTTTCGAACCAGGTTAATAGCAATTCTTCTTCTGGGGATTTGATTTGGTATTGCTCGTTGTTTTGGTTGATGTTTTTAATTTCTTCGTTGTTAAACCAATACCTGAATCCTTCATCAATGAGATACAAAGCTTGTTTGTAACAGTTATCGAGGTTTACGTTGTGTAAAGCAACTTGTGTAAATTCTTTGAATTGTACAGTTTCTTTTATCAAATAGGCCATAGTACATTAAGTTTTAGTCATTAAACATTTTTTAAGGTAATTTAATGTAAATTAAAACCTTACAATGGAAAAACGTGTCGCTTTATGGATGATTTACTTTCTTATTTGATGTATTGCTCTATTCTTTATAATATATGTTTTTCAACCACAAACTTGCTTTTACTAACAAGATGAGAACTGGAACTTCTACTAAAGGACCAATTACTCCTACAAAAGCTTGTGGAGAGTGAATACCGAATATTGCAATGGAAACTGCAATAGCTAATTCGAAATTATTTCCTGTCGCTGTAAATGAAATAGATGCATTTTTATCATAAGGAACCTTCATTGCTTTATTGATAAAAAAACTGATGAAGAACATTAGTGCAAAATATATAACTAATGGGATTGCTACTTTAATAACGTCTAAAGGTAATTCAAGTATTTTATCGCCTTTTAAACTAAACATTACCACAATGGTAAATAATAATGCATAGAGTGTTATGGGAGATATTTTGGGTACGAATACACGATTGTACCATTCTATACCTTTCTTTTTAATTAAAGTGAATCGCGTGATAAAACCTATTAAGAATGGAATACCTAAATAGATCATTACACTTTGTGTTACTTCTATCATTGAAACCGAAACATTAAAATTAGCTAAGCCTAATTTGCTTGGTAATATGTTGATAAATAGCCAAACTAAAAAGCTATAACTTAACACTTGGAATATACTATTTAGTGCGACTAGCATTGCTGTGTATTCTCTATTAGCTTTCGCTAAATCGCTCCAAACGATTACCATCGCAATACATCGTGCTAATCCAATGAGAATTAATCCCGACATATAATCCGGTTCGTCGTGAAGAAATAGAACTGCCAAACCAAACATTAAAACTGTACCAATTATCCAGTTTAAGATTAAGGATATTCCGATTACTTTTTTGTTTTTAAATACTTGTGGTAATAAAGAATAATCTACTTTGGCTAATGGCGGAAACATCATGATTATCAATCCTAAAGCTAAAGGTATATTGGTTGTACCCACGCTCATACGCTCTATTAAAACAGACATATTTGGAAAGATATAGCCAATTGTAACACCTAAAACCATGGCGATAAAAATCCATAAGGTTAGGTATCTATCTAGGAATTTTAGTTTTGGTTGCATCGTTTATTTAGTGATTTGTGAAAATATGTACATCATTTCAGTTGCTATTTCGATACTACGTTGCTTGTAAATTTCTGTTTGTTGAAGTGTTCCATCTGAAATTTTTGGATCTTCGTAAGTTATTGGAATTCGTTTTTCTGCACCTGCAATGAAAGGACAACCATCATCTGCTTGGGAGCAAGTAAGAATAGCTGCGAAATTTGAAATGGGATTGAATGCATCATTATATTTCTTAGAAAAACCGATAATTGGTGAACTATTCTCATCATATTTTATCGCATAAATAGGATTATTACTATCTGCAATTTTAAAGATTTGAAAACCTTGATTGCTTAGCGTTTCAATTACTTTTGGAAACAATGCAGTTTCTTGTGTACCTCCTGAATAACAATTGATATTTTGGATATTATAATAAGCAGCAGCGAATTGTGCCCATATCTGAGCTAAATGACTTCTGCGTGAATTGTGCGTACAAATAAAGTTGAGATTTATAGCTTCCTTACGATTGAATTTTTCTTGAATATAAACAACCAAAGGTTGCAAATTAGCTTTCCTTTGGTCGTCTATAAAATTGAAATTTAGTATTTCTGATACTGTTGTTTTTAATGTACTATTCATTATCTACATCAAAAAATTAACAACAACCAGAATTAGGTGTGCAACAAGAAGATTTTTCTTCTTTCACTCTAAATTTATTTTCAGTTGCAACGGGAATACCGCAAGCATCTTCCGCTAAACAAGCTGTTTTTTTATTTTTTAAAATGAAATGTTTTCCATTAAATTCAAGATCGTATTTACCAATTGTAGTCGACTGATATTCTACTTCAATTTCGGCATCTTCAATACCTAATTTGTTTTCGGATAAGCGAATTATATTTAACAATTTACCTGGTTTTAAACGATGTTCGTAATCGTCTGCATTCCACAGTTGAAAGTTTACTACTTTTTCATTTCTAATAACTCCACCACAATCAATAAATTTCTTTGTGATTTCTCCCACTTCTGTAACGTGGAAATGTTCTGGTACGAAAGTACCATCCTCTAATTGAAATTCAACATTTTCTAATGTTGGTAAGATTTCTTTAATTCTTGACAGTTTCATATGCTTTAATTATTTATTTTTAATCGCAATATTACGATGTTTTATTTCAAAAAAACGCCTTAACAGCATTTCTCTATTTTGACATTTTGATTAAAAAAGTTAGAAAACTCATTCTGAATTGCAACCCAAACCTTTTCATCAATACAATAACAAACCGATTTTCCTTCGATGGAACCTTGAATAATTCCGATACTTTTTAATTCTTTTAAATGTTGAGAAATAGTAGCTTGTGCCAAACCTAATTCATCCACCAAATCCGTACAGATACACGCATTCTGTTTGATGATATGCTGAATAATAGCCACACGAGCAGGATGTCCTAATACCTTGAATAAAGTAGCTAGTTTATTTTGCTCGTCAGTGAAGATTTCCGATTTAGTTATTCCCATTATTGATTTATTATCATTGCAATATTACGATATGTTTTATAAATACTAAAATTATTTAATATTAATTATTCAATATACTGTTCTACTGCTTTATCTAATTTCTCGTTTACGATTTTGGCATAAAAAAAAATCTGTTACGTTTTACAACCTAACAGAATTCTATCTTATTTATATCTTAAAATGGATTATTTAATCGTAATGGAAACGGCACTTTGCAATTAATATCTGATTATCTTCGTACTTGTAAATTAAACGATGTTCTTCGTCTATTCTACGTGACCAGAAACCTGAATATTTATGTTTTAATGGTTCTGGTTTCCCAATACCAGTAAAAGGAGTACGTGAAATATCTTTCAATAAATCATTGATGCGTTTTACTTTTTTATTATCGGTTTTTTGCCAAAATAAATAATCTTCCCAAGACTCATCTACGAAAATATATTTCATCTATTCCTCGATTAATTCTCTTTCAAAAGATTGATTACTTTTTAATTTTTCAATGGCAGCATCTAATCTTGACTCATTGATACGAGAAGATAATTCATGATTTGTAGCCATTAATGAATTGTACTCTTCTAAAGACATTACAACAATACCAGAATCTTTCCCTCTGTTGATGATTAAGGTTTCAAAATTCTTTGAAACTCTATCTAAATAAGATTTAATATCTTTTCTGAAATCTGAAACACTTGCTATTAACATAATCTTGTATTTTATTATGTACAAATATATGTACAATATTTTGATTTGCAAAATCTATTTTTATACATTATTCTAAAATAAATATCTATTATTCAATAAATTGCTCTACAGCTTTATCCAATTCTTCGTTTACAATTTTAGCGTAGATTTGAGTTGTTCCGATATCGGAGTGATCTAAAAGTTTAGAAACATACTCAATACGCATACCGTTAGCTAAGGCTTGTGTTGCAAATGTATGTCGGCTTAAATGAAATGATATCGAGAACGGAAATTCTAATTCTTTACCGATTCTACGCAATTTCTGACCACATAATACATTTTTGCTACCAATTACTTTTAGTTGGTATTCGTTGGATTGTTCGAAGAAATTAGCTTCTGAAATGATTGGAAATACAAAATCATCTGGTTCGGAAGTTTCTTTTTTGTATTTGTTTAATATCTCTAAAGCAGATTGACCTACTTTGAATTGATGTGAACGTTTTGTTTTACGAATGTTTAATCTGATACGTTGTTCGTTTTCATCGTAGTTTTTCCATTGTAAGGTAACGACATAACTAAAACGTAATCCTCCGGCATAACAACTAAAAATAAACATATCTCTGAAGTAGGTATCTGTTTGACCAAATGAACTCTTGTGGTTTTTTAGCTGCTCGATTTGTTCTTTGTTTAAAAACAGTCTTGTACTCTTGTCTTTTTTGATTCGTACACTTGCAAATGGGTAAGTATTTAAACTGATGACTTCTTCACGAATGGCATCTTTAAACATTATGGCTAAAATTGAACATTTGTATTAAAACTAACATTAGTAATTTATGAACAAATTGAAATAACTGTAAGAAAGCTTTTTTACCAAAAAGGACGCAAGTTTAACAAATTGTGGAATGCCAAGGTAGTTTTTCGTTTAAATCATGACATAAAAATAAACGAATATCCAAACAGTTATTGCAATAGCGAATCAATGCTCTGTTGTTATTAATATTATTTAGATAACTGTCCATTCAAATCTTGAAAGAGACAATTAGATTATGAAATAAAACAAATTTCTACAATTAAAAACATGATAGCTTTGAAATTTCATATAGAAAACTTGCTGAAAAGGCGAGAGTCAATTTAGCGTAATGAGCGTAAAAATGGCTTACTGTTCGCGCAATCTTCCTCTCGTAAACCCAAAATAGTAACTCAAAAAGCGTGCTTTTCTCGTCAAAAACCTCGTATCTCACTTCTCACATCTAAAATTCTCAAAAAATATTTCCCATTGTACCAGCAACTTAAGAGAAGAATGTAAATTAATTGTAAAATGAGTTTGGAAGTTCGGAAAAATGGGTTGTATATTTGCAATCCCAATACGAAAGACGAGTAGTATTGTAGTTGACATAGGGACTTATATAGCGGCAAAATTATTTTAAAAATAAATTTGTGAGTTTAGAAATAAGTTTTACTTTTGCAAACCGATTCCGAAAGGAGTTTGGGAGTGAAAGTAAGAATTGACTTATTGAAATAAAAACTTTAAAATTCATCAAAATAAATTTTGTTAGTTAAAAAATAAGTTTTACCTTTGCAACCGCAATTACCGAGAGATTTTGCTAAGATGAGAAGTTCATTTGAAATTATAAAATATACAGAAGAAAAAATAGCCGAATAAAACGAAGTCAATCCTTTAATAATGGAGCTATAGGAAATTCGAAGTTGTAAAAACATAGGTAGCAATACCAAACGAAATTATTTACAATGGAGAGTTTGATCCTGGCTCAGGATGAACGCTAGCGGGAGGCTTAACACATGCAAGCCGAGGGGTATAGTTCTTTCGGGAACTAGAGACCGGCGCACGGGTGCGTAACGCGTATGCAACTTGCCCTACTGAAAAGGATAGCCCTTCGAAAGGAGGATTAATACTTTATAACAGATTTAATGGCATCATTAGATTTTGAAAGATTTATCGCAGTAGGATAGGCATGCGTAAGATTAGTTAGTTGGTGAGGTAACGGCTCACCAAGACGATGATCTTTAGGGGGCCTGAGAGGGTGAACCCCCACACTGGTACTGAGACACGGACCAGACTCCTACGGGAGGCAGCAGTGAGGAATATTGGACAATGGGTGGAAGCCTGATCCAGCCATCCCGCGTGTAGGATGACGGCCTTATGGGTTGTAAACTACTTTTATCTGGGGATAAACCTACTTACGTGTAAGTAGCTGAAGGTACCAGAAGAATAAGCACCGGCTAACTCCGTGCCAGCAGCCGCGGTAATACGGAGGGTGCAAGCGTTATCCGGATTTATTGGGTTTAAAGGGTCCGTAGGCGGATTAATCAGTCAGTGGTGAAATCTCATAGCTTAACTATGAAACTGCCATTGATACTGTTAGTCTTGAGTGATGTTGAAGTTGCTGGAATGTGTAGTGTAGCGGTGAAATGCTTAGATATTACGCAGAACACCAATTGCGAAGGCAGGTGACTAAACATTAACTGACGCTGATGGACGAAAGCGTGGGGAGCGAACAGGATTAGATACCCTGGTAGTCCACGCCGTAAACGATGGATACTTGCTGTTGGGCTTTCGGGTTCAGTGGCTAAGCGAAAGTTATAAGTATCCCACCTGGGGAGTACGTTCGCAAGAATGAAACTCAAAGGAATTGACGGGGGCCCGCACAAGCGGTGGAGCATGTGGTTTAATTCGATGATACGCGAGGAACCTTACCAAGGCTTAAATGCAATTTGACAGAACTAGAAATAGTTTTTTCTTCGGACAGAATGCAAGGTGCTGCATGGCTGTCGTCAGCTCGTGCCGTGAGGTGTTAGGTTAAGTCCTGCAACGAGCGCAACCCCTATCATTAGTTGCCAGCGTTTAAAGACGGGGACTCTAATGAGACTGCCGGTGCAAACCGCGAGGAAGGTGGGGACGACGTCAAGTCATCACGGCCCTTACGTCTTGGGCTACACACGTGCTACAATGGTAAGTACAGAGGGCAGCTACTTGGCAACAAGATGCGAATCTCAAAAACTTATCTCAGTTCGGATTGGAGTCTGCAACTCGACTCTATGAAGCTGGAATCGCTAGTAATCGCATATCAGCCATGATGCGGTGAATACGTTCCCGGGCCTTGTACACACCGCCCGTCAAGCCATGGAAGCTGGGGGTACCTGAAGTCGGTGACCGTAATAGGAGCTGCCTAGGGTAAAACTGGTAACTAGGGCTAAGTCGTAACAAGGTAGCCGTACCGGAAGGTGCGGCTGGAACATCTCATATTTAGAGAACGACGAATTTTCTTCTATTGTAAGAAGATTGATTTTGATTCGGCTTTTTATTCTGTAGTATTTAATATATAGTTAGAGATAGAGGTTAAGATAAAGTAAAAGATTAAGGAATAAAAACTTATTACTTATAACTTAAGACTTACAACTAACAAAAGACCACTCTTTAAGAGTATTAAAGAGTCTCATAGCTCAGCTGGTTAGAGCGCTACACTGATAATGTAGAGGTCGGCAGTTCGAGTCTGCCTGAGACTACTGAAATAGTTTTGAGTATAAAGTTTTGAGTTAAAAGTTTAAAAATAAACAACTCATTACTCACAACTCATCACTTATTACTTAATAAGAGGGGGATTAGCTCAGCTGGCTAGAGCGCTTGCCTTGCACGCAAGAGGTCATCGGTTCGACTCCGATATTCTCCACGAAGCGATAAACGAATTTCGAAATTCGTCTAAAGCAGAAGAGTTCATTGACATTATTAGAAACAAGATTATAATTTATTTATAATCGCATACAATCAAAACAGATTTAGAAATAAATCAAAGTTTATATAAGGTATACAATTAATCAAGAAAACGAGTAAGATTAACATAACCGCTCATAATATGACGGTTAAATCGAGAAAAAAGTTACAAAGGGCGTACGGCGGATGCCTAGGCTTTGAGAGGCGATGAAGGACGTGATAAGCTGCGATAAGCTACGGGGAGCGGCACATACGCATTAATCCGTAGATTTCCGAATGGGACAACCCGGCATGTTGAAGGCATGTCACCCAGCAATGGGAGCGAACGTTGGGAACTGAAACATCTAAGTACCAATAGGAAAAGAAATCAATTGAGATTCCGTAAGTAGTGGCGAGCGAACGCGGATTAGCCCTAAAGACTTAATAAGGATAATAGAATAACCTGGAAAGGTTAACCGTAGAGGGTGATAGTCCCGTAAATGAAATTTTTATTAAGTTGATAACGAGTAAGGCGGAACACGAGAAATTCTGTCCGAATATGGGAGGACCATCTTCCAAGGCTAAATACTCCTCAAAGACCGATAGTGAACTAGTACTGTGAAGGAAAGGTGAAAAGCATTTCGAATAGAAAGTTGAAATAGAACCTGAAACCGTACGCCTACAAGCGGTCGGAGCACGTAAGTGTGACGGCGTGCCTTTTGCATAATGAGCCTACGAGTTAATGTTGCTGGCAAGGTTAAGCACTTCAGGTGCGGAGCCGTAGCGAAAGCGAGTCTGAATAGGGCGCTATAGTCAGTAGTATTAGACGCGAAACCTTGTGATCTACCCATGGGCAGGTTGAAGCTTTGGTAACACAAAGTGGAGGACCGAACCGGTTGACGTTGAAAAGTCTTCGGATGACCTGTGGGTAGGGGTGAAAGGCCAATCAAACTGGGAAATAGCTCGTACTCCCCGAAATGCATTTAGGTGCAGCGTTTAGTAAAGTATATTAGAGGTAGAGCTACTGATTGGATGCGGGGGCTTCACCGCCTACCAATTCCTGACAAACTCCGAATGCTAATATATGTTTCTAGGCAGTGAGGGCATGGGTGCTAAGGTCCATGTCCGAGAGGGAAAGAACCCAGACCATCAGCTAAGGTCCCCAAATATATGCTAAGTTGAAAAAACGCGGTTGGATTGCATAGACAGCTAGGATGTTAGCTTGGAAGCAGCTATTCATTTAACGAGTGCGTAACAGCTCACTAGTCGAGCGATCCGGCATGGATAATAATCGGGCATAAGCATATTACCGAAGCTATGGATTAGTACATTAGTACTACTGGTAGGGGAGCATTCTAACGGCGCAGAAGTCATCTGGTAATGGATGGTGGAGCTTTTAGAAAAGAAAATGTAGGCATGAGTAACGATAAAATAAGTGAGAAACTTATTCGCCGTAAGACTAAGGGTTCCTCAGCTATGCTAATCAGCTGAGGGTTAGTCGGGACCTAACACGAACCCTAACGGGGTAGTGGATGGCAAACGGGTTAATATTCCCGTACCTGCACTCAATAAAAGTGACGAATGATTGTAGGAGGTGCGTACTGACGGAATAGTACGTTGAACCTACGTAAAGTAGGGATAGTACACGAAGACTTCGGTTAGAGTGATAATCCTCTGAAAATTGTTCCAAGAAATAGCGAGATGTGCAGCCCGTACCGTAAACCGACACAGGTGGTCGAGGAGAGTATCCTAAGGCGCTCGAGCGATTCATGGTTAAGGAATTAGGCAAAATAGACCTGTAACTTCGGGAGAAAGGTCGCTGACAGCAATGTCAGCCTCAGTAAAAAGGCCCAGGCGACTGTTTATCAAAAACACAGGACTCTGCAAAATAGAAATATGACGTATAGGGTCTGACACCTGCCCGGTGCTGGAAGGTTAAGGAAGGAGCTTAGAGGTAACTCGAAGGTTTTGACTGAAGCCCCAGTAAACGGCGGCCGTAACTATAACGGTCCTAAGGTAGCGAAATTCCTTGTCGGGTAAGTTCCGACCTGCACGAATGGTGTAACGATCTGGGCACTGTCTCAACCATGATCTCGGTGAAATTGTAGTATCGGTGAAGATGCCGGTTAATCGCAACGGGACGAAAAGACCCTGTGAACCTTTACTATAGCTTTGTATTGACTTCGGGTAAATAATGTGTAGGATAGGTGGGAGACTATGAAGCAGTATCGCTAGGTATTGTGGAGTCATTGTTGAAATACCACCCTTTATTTACTTGGAGCCTAACTTCTTTATGGAAGGACAGTGCATGGTGGGTAGTTTGACTGGGGTGGTCGCCTCCAAAAGAGTAACGGAGGCTTTCAAAGGTACCCTCAGCACGCTTGGTAACCGTGCGTAGAGTGTAATGGCATAAGGGTGCTTGACTGTGAGACCAACAAGTCGATCAGGTGCGAAAGCAGGACATAGTGATCCGGTGGTTCCGTATGGAAGGGCCATCGCTCAAAGGATAAAAGGTACTCCGGGGATAACAGGCTAGTCTCCCCCAAGAGCTCACATCGACGGGGAGGTTCGGCACCTCGATGTCGGCTCGTCACATCCTGGGGCTGGAGAAGGTCCCAAGGGTTGGGCTGTTCGCCCATTAAAGTGGCACGCGAGCTGGGTTCAGAACGTCGTGAGACAGTTCGGTCTCTATCTGTTGTGATCGTTAGAAGTTTGAGCGGAGTTGACTCTAGTACGAGAGGACCGTGTTGAACAAACCTCTGGTGTATCAGTTGTGCCGCCAGGTGCACCGCTGAGTAGCTACGTTTGGAAGAGATAAGCACTGAAAGCATATAAGTGCGAAACTCGCCGCAAGATAAGACTTCTTTAAAGGGTCGTTGTAGACTACAACGTTGATAGGCTATAGATGTAAAGGCAGTGATGTCATAGTCGAGTAGTACTAATTACCCATAGACTTTTTCTAAAAAAGTAGAACGAATCAAAGCTAATGATAGCAATATCAAAAATAAAAAAGATTAAATACTAAGATTGATTTAATCGTCATAGAGAAGGTTAGTTAATCTTATTTGGATTAATAGAGTAATACCAAAGATTGTGTGAAGGCTTTAGGCCTAAAGCTTTAAGCTTAATGCATAAAGCTATCTAATAATGTCAAAATATACTAGGAACTAAGACCTATACAAAAATATTAGGGTGACTATAGCTGCAGGGCTCACCTCTTCCCATTCCGAACAGAGAAGTTAAGCCTGCCTGCGCCGATGGTACTGTTACTTACGGGAGAGTAGGTCGTCGCCAGTTTTTATTAAAAGCCTCAAGATTTATTTCTTGAGGCTTTTTTGTATTTATGGATTTCGCTTTAGGCTGAAGGCTGTAAGCTTAATGCATCTTCAAACTATGTTCTATGAAACAAGAAGCTTCCTTTCATCCAACAAGAAGCTTCTAATTAGTCAACGAGAAGCTTCTTCTTTATAAAAAGGAAGCTTCCTTTATAACTTACAACTCATAAATCGAAAAGCCCCTATTTCCCTCAAGTGGATATTTTAACTTCTACTTCTATTCCTGTAAGTCTTAAATCTTACGTCTTATAACTTATTACTCAAAACTCAGAACTTACAACCCGCGTTAGGGATAGTAGTGGAAATCCTTTTGTAGAAATTGGATTTTCCTGTAATCACTTCCAATTTTCTTCTACAAAAGATTGCAACGGATAGCCCGACCGAAGGGAACGCTATAATAATACGCATTTGAATGAAGAATTTTTATATATTTAGGTTTTAAAGTAAACAGGATATGAAACCATTTAATGTGCGTGTATATGCGTTATTGGAACACAAGGGAAAGGTATTGGTGATTCACGAGCCGTTTCAGGGAGAGTTAATTTATAAGTTTCCTGGCGGTGGATTGGAGTTTGGTGAAGGAACAAAAGATTGTATAAGGAGAGAGATAAAAGAGGAATTGAATTTGAAAGTAGAAGTTCATGAACATTTTTATACACAAGATTTTTTTGTGTTGAATGCTTTTGATCCGACAGAACAGGTTTTATTGATTTATTATAAAGCGACAATTACAGAGAAAGCATTGGATAAATTGAAAGTTTTGGATGCGGATATCAACGAATTGTTGTGGTTATCCAAAGAAGAATTGAATGTAGAGAAATTTACGTTAGACGCAGATAAAGTGGTAGTTGATTTGTATAAAAAAGAAAACTTCGAATCTTAAGACTCGAAGTTTATTATTTTTTGATCATCAAAATACTGTATAACGGCGTATTTCATTAACAAGGTTTGTTCATTTGTTTTGAGAGGTGGTAAATCTTCCAACAACTCAAAATGTGGCCAACCATCTGGATCTAATCCATCGAAACGATAAAAACCAAAAGGTTCTAACACGCGACAAACTGCAATGTGTAATAAATTGAGTTTATCATCTTTTTTGAATCGTTTTTTTCCTTGTCCTAATTCTTGAACACCGATCAAAAAAAGAATCGTATCTAAATCTGGTCTTTCACCGTCTGTGAAATTTTGTTGAAAGAATTCTTCAATCAGTTTCCACTTGTTGGTGTTTGATGATGATTCTTCTGTAATTTTTGATATATCCATTTAGAATTTACGTCCTTTGTGACGCATATGTGGGTTTTGTAATTGCGAATTACTTACGTTGAAACGTTTCATTTGATCATTCATCATTTTGATTTGATCTGTAAACATTCCTTTCGAATCGTTTTTCTTCGCTTCTTTAATGTAACCTTCCGCTTCTTTCTTTTTACCTTTTGACATTGCAGCTCCAGCCAAAGATAAATTAGCCATTGCTCTGTCATGATCAAACGATAAACCGTAGTTTAAGGCTTCTTTCATATATTTTTCTGAAACCCCTACATTGTCCTGCGCTTCAGTAATTCCCATCATGTAGTGGTAATATCCCATTTGTTTAGGAATTAATTCTGATGATGGATTTTTGATCTTTTGTAACCATTTTTTCGCTTTTGCCATATCCTCTTTACGTAAAAACCAGAAAGCTAACAAGATGTTTTCGTTTCTGAAATAGAATAAAATTGGAAATACAGTGACTAATAACGAAACAAATCCCCAACCGTATTCGCGAATGGTAAACAAAAAGATTGCTAAAACGATTAATACAGCGGCGATTACTAATTTAATGTATTTGTTCATCGATTATAAATATGATTTGATATTATCTGCAATTTCGATCATTTTCTCGGCAGATAATTGAAGTTTTGGATTTGAGAAATTGATATCTTGCATTGTATTTAGAGGAACCAAATGCACATGTACATGTGGTACCTCTAAACCAACAACAGCTACGCCAACGCGTAAACAAGGTATTGCTTTTTCTATAGCTTGTGCAATTTCGTAAGAAAAGTCCATTAAACCTAAATAGGTTTCTTTGTCTAAATCGAAGATTTTATCGACTTCTTTTTTCGGGATAACCAATACATGACCTTCTACCAAAGGAAAAGCGTCCAAAATAGCGATGTACTTATCGTTTTCGGCAATTTTGTATGATGGTATTTCTCCGTTTATAATTTTAGTGAAAATGCTTGCCATATGTTTTTAATTTTTGAAATCTTAGTCCAAAGATATTTCTAAAATTTCAAAATTTAAAGTCATTCCGTTAGGTAATGTAATTTCTGCAACTTCTCCAAGTGATTTTCCTAACAATCCTTTTGCGATTGGAGTATTCACAGAGATACGCATTTTAGCTAAATCAGCTTCAGATTCAGGTACCAAAGTGTACACTAATTCTTGTCCGTTCGCTGTATTTTTTATTTTAACTTTTGATAATATTGATACTTTAGAATGGTCTAATTTAGATTCATCAATTACGCGTGCATATGCTACAACTTCTTTCAATTTAGCAATTTGCATCTCTAACATTCCTTGAGCCTCTTTTGCAGCATCATATTCTGCATTTTCAGATAAATCTCCTTTATCACGCGCATCAGCAATTTGTTGCGAAATTTTTGGACGCTCAAAAGTTTCTAACTGATGAAGCTCTTCACGCAACTTTTCTAATCCCTCTTTCGTTACATATTGTATATTTGCCATAACAACAATGTTTAATTTTTTATTAAATAGATCTTATAAAATAAATAATCCTACACATATGTAATACTATGCGCAGGACTATTTAGTTATTGTACTACAAAGATAATAAAAAAAATACAGCAAATTAAAAATGAAACAATTTATTAAAACGATTCTAAATAAGGTTATTTTGGTTAGTGTTTTTGCTGGCTTATTTCAAGGCTGCAATTCAGATGATGGTACAGTAAGTTGTGTGCCAAATACAATTGTGAATGTATCAATCAATATCAATTTACCATTATATTCTAATCTTAATAATCCAGGTGGTTGGGTTTATGTAAATGGAACGATGGCAGGTACAAGAGGAATAATTGTAGTACGAACAGCCTCAGGTTATAAAGCGTATGATCGGAATGCCCCACATATATGCCCAACTGAAAAATCTACATTGGTTGTAAAAGAAGATTTTTTTATAGAATGTGAGGTTGATGGAGCAAAATGAGCTTTGATTAACGGAATGCCTATTAAAGATACAAAGGCAGTTAGAGATATGAGGACTTACCAAGTATATGCAAGTCCAAATGGTGTGATTACCATAACGAATTAAATTTTTTATCTAAAGTTTTTTTAATTCACTCAAAAAATAATAATCTTTGCAGGCATCGAAATTATACTTCTTTATTATGCATGCATAAATTTTTCGAATTGTTTTTGAATTAAATTATTTTTAAAAAAAGATAATTTCGTTGTAAAGATTACTCAAATCCATTATTTTTGGTAAATCAAAATTTTATCAATTAAAAAATATTAATAATGAGCATTATTTCGCATATCCATGCAAGACAAATTTTAGATTCTCGTGGTAACCCAACTGTAGAAGTAGACGTGTATACAGAATCAGGTGTTTTAGGTCGTGCAGCTGTTCCATCAGGAGCATCTACAGGAGAGTATGAAGCAGTAGAATTACGTGATGGTGGAGACTTGTACTTAGGTAAAGGAGTTTTGAAAGCTATCGAGAATGTAAATGAAGTGATTGCTCCAGAATTAATTGGTTTTTCTGTTTTCGAACAAAATTTAATCGATCAAGTAATGATTGATTTAGATGGAACTGAAAACAAAGCTAAATTGGGTGCTAATGCAATTTTGGGTGTTTCTTTGGCGGTTGCAAAAGCTGCAGCAGAAGAATTAGGTTTACCATTGTTTAGATACATTGGAGGGGTTAATGCAAACACATTACCAGTTCCAATGATGAATATCGTAAATGGAGGTTCTCACTCTGATGCGCCTATTGCGTTCCAAGAATTCATGATTATGCCAGTTCAGGCAGAATCTTTTTCTGATGCGTTACGCAAAGGAACTGAAGTTTTTCATGCATTAAAGAAAATTTTACACGATCGTGGTTTATCTACAGCAGTAGGTGACGAAGGTGGATTTGCACCAACTTTTGATGGTACAGAAGATGCTTTAGATACTGTAATTTCTGCAATAGAAAAAGCAGGTTACAAAGCAGGTGAAGAAATTATGATTGCATTAGATTGTGCATCATCAGAATTCTATCACGATGGAAAATATGACTATACAAAATTCGAAGGAGAGAAAGGAGCTATCCGTACTTCTGCAGAGCAAGCAGCTTATTTAGCAGAATTGACAGAGAAATATCCAATTATTTCTATCGAAGATGGTATGGATGAAAACGATTGGGAAGGTTGGAAAATCTTAACAGATAAAATCGGTAAACGTGTTCAGATTGTTGGAGACGATTTATTGGTAACGAATGTAACTAAATTAGAAAAAGCAATTGATGTTGAAACAGCAAATTCTATCTTAGTAAAATTCAATCAAATTGGTACGTTAACAGAAACGATCAAAGCAGTACAAATGGCGCAAAATGCACGTTATACAGCAGTTATGTCTCACCGTTCTGGAGAAACAGAAGATGCTACAATTGCAGATTTAGCTGTTGCTTTGAACACAGGACAAATTAAAACTGGTTCTGCTTCTCGCTCTGATCGTATGGCGAAATACAACCAATTATTACGTATTGAAGAGATTCTTGGAGAAACTGCAATTTTTCCAGGGCTTAAGGCTTTTAAAGTTAAGCGATAAAATAATTTGAGACTGATATTTATCAGTCTCAAATTAATAAAAAAAGTGTAAATTACGCAATAAATAATATAAACTATAAAATGTCAGATAAGGTAATATTAAATTACAACGGAAATGAGTTGGAGCTACCTGTTACAACTGGTACAATGGATGAAAAATCTATTGATATTTCCAAGTTAAGAAGTGCTACTGGATTAATCACAATGGATCCAGGTTACAAAAATACAGGGGCATGCGAATCTAAAATTACATTTTTAGATGGTGAAGAAGGTAAGTTGATGTACCGTGGATATCCTATTGAACAATTAGCAGAGAAATCTTCTTTCGTAGAAGTAATGTATTTGTTAATCAAAGGAGAATTACCTACACAAGCTGAA
Organism: Empedobacter sp. ULE_I140; assembly: GCF_053482575.1. Lineage (NCBI taxonomy): Bacteria > Pseudomonadati > Bacteroidota > Flavobacteriia > Flavobacteriales > Weeksellaceae > Empedobacter > Empedobacter sp. ULE_I140. The sequence goes on from NZ_JBQMTX010000001.1 coordinate 1,018,574, forward strand.
TTAGATAAATTTATCGCTGATATTAATGAGTATAACTATGTGTCAGAAGATTTAATCAAAATCTTAGATGCATTCCCAAGTTCTGCTCACCCAATGGGAGTATTAACATCTTTAACAGCTGCTTTATCAGCATTCAACCCAAAAGTTGTTGATGTTACTTCTCCAGATGATATGTACAAAGCGGCAGTTACTTTATTAGGTAAATTCCCAGTATTAGCGTCTTGGACACAAAGAAAAATTAAAGGATTACCAGTTAACTACTCTAACGATAAATTATCTTATGTAGAAAACTTTTATCAATTATTATTCAAAAAACCAGGTCAAGAATTAGACTTAGATCCAGTTATTATTGATGCAATTGACAAATTATTAATCTTACACGCGGATCATGAGCAAAACTGTTCTACATCAAGTGTACGTTTAGTAGGTTCTTCTCATGCAGGTTTATTTGCTTCTATCTCTGGAGGTATTTCTGCATTATGGGGACCATTACACGGAGGTGCTAACCAAGCAGTATTAGAAATGTTAGAAGCGATCAAAAATGATGGTGGAGATGTTGAAAAATACTTAGCTAAAGCAAAAGATAAAAACGATCCATTCCGTTTAATGGGATTTGGACACCGTGTTTATAAAAACTTTGACCCTCGTGCGAAAATCATCAAAGTAGCTGCGGATAACGTTTTAGAGAAATTAGGAATCAATGATCCTATTTTAGATATTGCGAAAAAATTAGAGCAAGCTGCTTTAGAAGACGAGTATTTCAAATCAAGAAACTTATATCCAAACGTAGATTTCTATTCAGGAATTATCTACAAAGCGTTAGATATCCCAACTGAAATGTTTACAGTTATGTTTGCTGTTGGACGTCTACCAGGATGGATTGCACAATGGATGGAAATGCGCGAAACAAATCAACCAATTGGTCGCCCTCGTCAATTATACACAGGAGCACCATTACGTGATTACGTTGAAATTGAAAACAGATAAGAATTTTCTTATTTATCATATAATCCGAAAATCAAACTTTGATTTTCGGATTTTTTTTAACAATTAATTTTTAGAGATTGTTTGTTTAAAATATGTTAAAACCTTATTTTTAAGTAAATTAAATTTTGTAACCATGAAATTTGAGAAAATACATAATAAAGGTCAAGCGCAAATCTTCGAAAACAAATACCTCGAAATGTTGACAAAAGGTCATCCCGCAGTTATTTGGGGAATGTACATTCCTCTACTTTCCTATTGTATTTATTATGGTATTTATAGCTACGACTTATCTACAATAACAGTTATTTCAATTTTTTTTGGTGCGATGCTATTTTGGACCTTGTTCGAATATTTTGCGCATCGTTATCTTTTTCATTGGACAGCCGAACAACCAAGTCTAAAACGAATTGTTTACATTTTTCACGGAAATCATCATCATTATCCACGCGATAAACAACGTTTGTTTATGCCTCCAGTTCCAAGTATTCTTTTGGCATCAATCATTTTCTTGATTCAATATTTAATTTTAGGGAAATATGCCTTTGCTTTCTTTCCTGGTTTTATGATTGGCTATTTATTGTATGCATCTATGCATTATTTGATTCATGCTATTGCACCACCTTTCAAGTTTATGAAACCACTTTGGCGTAATCATCATTTGCATCATTATAAAGACGAAGAATTAGGTTTTGGCGTTTCCAATACGTTTTGGGATCGTATTTTCGGAACAATGTTCGACCTAAAGAATGAAAAAGAAGACAAAGAAAAAGTAAAAGAATTGATGTTTGAGAAGAAAAGTTAATTTTTCGTATCTTCCGTCAAATTAATCACACATATAAAAATGAAAAAATATACTTTACTTGCAATTGGATTACTTGCTTTCAATCAAGCAAACGCGCAATATTCAAAAGAAAATCAAAAGAAATATGTCGAAGAATTAGCTTCTGATGCTATGCAGGGTCGAAAATTTGGAACGCCCGAAAATCGATTGGCTGCTGAATTTATTGCTGAAAAATTCAAACAAAATAAATTAAAACCTTGTGTTGGTGATTCATATTTAATCGAATTTGAATATAAAGGCAAAACAGGACAAAATGTTTGCGGAATCAAAGAAGGTAAATCGACTGATATTTACGCTGTAGGTGCGCATTTTGATCATGTTGGAACAGATGACAAAGGTGAGGATAAAATTTTTAATGGAGCAGATGACAATGCAAGTGGAACATCGGCTGTAATGGCGTTGTCTGATTATTTTAAGAATAAGAAAGTGAAGCAAAACATGATGTTTATGGCTTTTGATGCAGAAGAAATTGGATTAATTGGTTCTAAAATGTTGGTTGAAAATCCGGATTTCCAAAAATATTTACCGCAAATGAAAGTGATGTTGAATTTAGAAATGATTGGAACGGTATCTGCTTTTGGCGAAGGTAAAGTGTATATGACAGGAAGTGATCGTTCGGATTTGATGGAGATTATGAATAAAAATTCTTGCAAAACGTTTAACGTAGAGCACGATCCTTATTTACAACAGCAATTATTTTATCGTTCGGATAATGTAAACTTTGTCAATCATAAGGTGGTTTCTCACTCACTTTCATCGGTCAATATGGAAAATCAAAATCATTATCATCAAGTTAATGATGAAATTTCGGTGATTAATTTTAAAAATCTTTCAACAATCACAAAAGGAATTGGACGTAGCTTAAATAAAATGATGAAGAATAATGAAGCACCAAAATATTTAAAATAAAATTTAATCCGTTCTACTTGAACGGATTTTTGTTTACCATATTTTGTAACAAGTAATCTAAAAAATCAACTAATATTGAAAATGATCTAAATGAGTAAATTAATCAATCCTTTAAGTTGTTGTATTCTTGCAATTTTGTTATTTTTAATTCTTTCGGTTAATTTCTTTCCAATCGAAGGATTAGAAAAATTATACAAATATAGAATTGTATTAATTGTGCTTTATGTTGTATTGCGATTATTAAAACATTTTGTATACAAAGAAAACATCAAAACAAAGGAATAGAATTGTAACAGGAAGCTTCGAACAATCCTATGTTTTAATTAACATATTATTTTACAGATTTTTTACTGAAAGAGGAGAATAATTAAAAAAAAATATTATTTTTATTATACATAAGTAAATTAGGTATATGATAGATGTTCAATTTTATAAAGGAACCTTACAACCAATTATCTTAAAATTATTACAAGATAATGGTAAAATGTATGGTTACGAGATTATAAGTAAAATAAAAATCCTTTCTAATAATCAATTTGAAATCAAAGAAGGTGCTCTGTATCCTATTTTACATAAGCTCGAAACCCAAAATGTAATTGAAGTTGAAGCAGTAAAAATAAATGGAAGAATCCGTAAGTATTACAAATTAACCGAAATTGGACAAGAAGAAACTGTCAATCGATTAGCGTCACTGAATGAAACAATAGATCAAATACAGAATTTAATTAATCCTAAATTGTCTAATCTATGAGAAAATTAAATGAGATTGAAATTGAAAAATTATTTCAATTTACTAAGAATCATTATGTAGAATATTATGATTTACAGATTGAGTTAGTTGATCATTTGGCTTGTGGAATTGAAGAGCAATGGAATTTTGATGAAACAATTTCTTTTGAAGATGCTTTAAAAATTGAGTTTAAAAAATTTGGTGTATTTGGATTTTCAGATATTGTTGACAACAGGAAATTAGAACTTCAGAAGAAATATAAAAAACTGATTAATAGAGCAATTTTAGATCATCTAAAAACGAAAGAATACATTGGATTGATTTTACCTTTTGCTCTTGTTTATATGCTTTTTACTTTGATTGATGAAAAAATTACTTTTGCTGTTGTAGTAATACTTTTTTATGGTTTTAGTATTTTTCAACTTATACGATTGAATAGGGAATATAAACGTAAAACAAAAAATTTGGGTATAAAATTAGTTTTGGTAGAAACGATTTATAAAAATTTTATATCTATTTCAGCTGCTTCGGGAATATTTAATTTAGGTATTCAGTCAATTCTTCATTTTAATGTTAATTTCTTTTATTTGAATTTAGGTGCAGCTATATTGTTACCCCTATTATTTTTAATTTTATATGTTTCGTGCTATTATTTACCTAAGCATTCCGAAGAAATAATAAAGGAATTGTATCCAGAATATCATTTAATAATAAATTAAAAAAAGCTCATTCGGAGCTTTTATTTTATGCTTGACTTTCGTCTTTTTGTAATAATAATTTATAAATTAATCCACCTACAATTGCGCCAGCGATTGGTGTAACCCAAAATAACCATAATTGTGTTAAAGGTTCGCCGCCTATAAAAATAGCTTGTGATGTAGAACGGGCAGGGTTTACGGATGTGTTAGTGATTGGAATAGAAATTAAGTGAATTAATGTTAAGGCTAATCCAATTGCAATTCCAGCAAATTTTCCGTTTGCAAATTTATCTGTAGCACCTAAAATAACAATTAAGAAGAAGGCTGTTAAGACATATTCAATTAGAAAAGCAGATAACATGCTATAACCATGTGGAGAAAAGGCTCCATATCCATTGGAAGCGAATGCACCAGCTTTGGTATTTTCAATTGCAAAATCTGAGTTTCCAGATGCGATTAAGTATAATACACCAGCTGCAGCAATTGCTCCGAGTACTTGTGAAATAATATAAGGAATAAGTTGTTTTCCATCAAATCGTCCTCCAGCAAATAATCCGAAAGAGACAGCAGGGTTGAAATGTCCTCCAGAAATATGACCAACTGCATAAGCCATTGTTAACACAGTAAGACCAAATGCTAATGCAACACCAGCGTAACCAATTCCTAATTCGGGAATACCAGCTGCAAAGATTGCACTACCACAACCTCCGAAAACTAACCAAAAAGTACCGAAAAACTCGGCAGCATAATTTTTCATAAATGTTTTAATATTAAAAGTTTAGTTAGAATGAATTTTAAAAAAAATTAAGAAATACAAACATTTTAAACATTTAAATTATTTCAATAAAAAAATCGCTCCGATTTCTCAGAGCGATTTGTATTTATAATATATTCTTTCTAGAATAATTAATCCATATAGGCTTCGATAGGAGCACATGTACAAATTAAGTTACGATCTCCGTAAGCATCATCAATACGAGAAACAGATGCAAAGAATTTACGCTCGCGAACCCATTCTGCTGGATATGCAGCTTTAGAACGAGAGTAAGGATATTTCCACTCGTCTGCTGTAATCAAGTGAATTGGGTGAGGCGCGTTGTGTAATACATTGTTGTCAACTGGATAATCTCCGTTTGCAACTTCGTCGATTTCTTGACGAATAGAAATTAATGCATCACAAAAACGATCTAATTCTGCTTTGTTTTCTGATTCTGTAGGCTCTACCATCAACGTTCCAGCAACTGGGAAAGATACTGTTGGTGCGTGGAATCCGTAATCAATCAAACGTTTTGCAATATCAGTAACTTCGATACCTGCTTTTTTGAATGGACGACAATCTAAGATAAATTCGTGTGCCACTACATTGTTTCCATTTGTATATAAAATGTCAAAATGTTTCTCTAAACGAGTTTTCATGTAATTAGCATTTAAAATTGCACCTTGTGTCGCTTTCAATAAACCTTCTGCTCCTAACATTAAAATGTAAGAGTAAGAAATTGGTAAAATGAACGCAGAACCATAAGGAGCTGCAGCAAATGTATTTGTCGCTTCTTTTCCTCCAGTTTCGATTAATGGAGAAGATCCTAAGAAAGGAGCTAAGTGTGCTTTAACACAAATTGGTCCTACACCAGGTCCTCCACCTCCGTGAGGAATAGCGAATGTTTTGTGTAAGTTTAAGTGACAAACGTCTGCACCAATATTTCCTGGAGAAGTTAATCCAACTTGTGCATTCATATTTGCACCGTCCATATAAACTTGACCTCCGTATGCGTGAATCATTTCAGTAACTTCTTCGATATTGCTATCAAAAGCGCCATAAGTTGATGGATAAGTAATCATCAATGCAGCTAAGTTATCTTTATGTTTTTCACATTTTTCTTTCAAGTCAACTAAATCTGTTTCACCAGATTCTAAGTTTTTCACAACAACAACTTGCATTCCAGCCATTGCAGCAGAAGCAGGGTTAGTTCCGTGAGCAGATTGTGGAATCAACACTACATTTCTGTGTCCTTCTCCTTTTGCCTCAAAGTAAGAACGAATAACCATTAAACCTGCATATTCTCCTTGTGCACCAGAATTTGGTTGTAAAGAAGTTGCATCAAAACCTGTAATTACAGCTAAATAATCTTCTAAGTTTTTGATTAATGTTTGGTAACCTTCTACTTGATCTTTTGGAGTGAAAGGGTGAACATTCCCCATTCTTTCCCAAGACATATGCAATAATTCTGTTGCAGCATTCAATTTCATTGTACAAGAACCTAATGCAATCATCGATTGGTTAAGCGCTAAATCTTTACGTTCTAAACGTTTGATGTAACGCATTAATTCTGTTTCTGTATGATATAAATTGAAGTTTTCGTGTGTTAAGAAATCAGAAGTTCTGATTAAATCTTGAGGTAAATAAGAATCATCTACTTCAAATTCGAAACCGTCTTCTGTGTTTTTAATTGTTGCAAAAACACTTAAAATTTCAAAAATATCTTCTTCAGAAGTCATTTCATCAATTGTGATTGAAATTTTTCCGTTTTCGAATCCATTTACATTAATTTCTTCTTCTGCAAAAATCTTCACAATTTCGTCAGAGTTTTCAACCTCAATTTGAATTGTATCGAAGAAATTTGTATTCACTAATTTAAATCCTAAATGCTCTAAACCTCCGTGTAAAACAGCTGCTTTAGTATGGATTTGATCAGCGATATATTGTAAACCATCTTTACCGTGATAAACCGCGTAGAAAGAAGCCATAACTGCTAACAATACTTGTGCAGTACAAATGTTAGAAGTTGCTTTTTCACGTTTGATATGTTGTTCACGCGTTTGTAAAGCCATACGCAATGCATAATTTCCTAAACGATCTTGAGAAACTCCAATAATACGTCCTGGAATTACACGCTTATATTCTTCTGTACAAGATAAGAAAGCTGCGTGTGGTCCACCGTATCCCATTGGAACACCAAAACGTTGAGAAGTACCAATTGCGATATCAGCTCCCCATTCACCTGGAGGTGTTAATAATGTTAAAGCTAATAAATCTGTTGCAACAGCAACTTTTACGTTAACAGCATTTGCTTTTTCTACAAATGATTTATAATTATTGATTTGTCCTCCTTTTCCGATGTATTGTACAATCGCTCCGAAGAATTCTTCTGTTAATTCAGTTGTTTCAAAGTTTCCAACAACTAATTCAATTCCTAAACCGTGTGCTTTCGTTTCTAAAACTGCTACAGATTGAGGGAATAAGTTGTCTGCTACAAAAAATTTGTTGACATTGTTTTTCTTTTGATCACGAGAACGAGATTCAAATAACATGTGCATTGCTTCACCACATGCAGTACCTTCGTCTAATAAAGAGGCATTTGCGATAGGTAAACCTGTTAAATCAGAAATAACAGTTTGGAAATTTAATAAAGCTTCTAAACGTCCTTGCGCAATTTCCGCTTGGTATGGTGTATAAGCTGTGTACCAACCAGCATTTTCTAATATATTACGTTGAATTGGTGCTGGTAAAATTGTACCATAATATCCATATCCAAGATAATTTTTTACTTTTTTATTTTTTGAAGCGATTTCAGCTAAATGATTAATAGCTTCAAATTCTGATAAAGCTTCTGGTAGATCCAAAGCATTTTTCAATCGAATGTTCTGAGGAACTGTTGCCTCAATTAAAGAATCAATAGAATCTTTCCCAATAACAGAAAGCATTTCAGCTGCTTGCTGCGCATTGTTTCCAATATGTCTAATGGAAAAATCGTTTGTGTTCATTGTGTTTGCGCTATGTTTATTTTCGCGTAAAAATACGTTTTTTTATCTTAAAATAAAAGTGAACAACAATCTTAAAAATTAATTGAATGAATTGATTAGAATTTTATTTTTTTAGAAATAAATGTGAATAAAAACTTTCTTTTTTTTCAAAAAATAGTAATATTGGCAATAGAATTGAGATAAATAATTCGGTAGAATTTCTTAAATTTATTCTACGTTTAAAAAAATCTATGAAAACAAACGATTTTATGGAACTAAATGAAAATACTTCTGAAGTCAAAAAAGAGAAAAAATTTCCATTCTTAAAGAAATTGGAAATAATGATGGAAGAGGCGAAATTAGAGGATGCGAAAAAATCTAAAATGAAACGTGTTCATAAAAAAGGTAATTCGCAAATCGCTAAAAAAATGGGGGAAGAAGCCGTAGAAATGGTGATTGCTTCGGAACAAGATAACGACGAAAACTTTTTGGAAGAATCGGCAGATGTTTTCTTTTATTACCTTATGGCTTTACATGCGCGTGGCTTTGAATTAAAAGATGTTTTGGAGATTTTAAAGAAAAGGCACAAAAAATAATTAACACCTTATATTGATATGCAAAAGGGCGGAACGTCGATGAAATTAATAATTGCCGCAGCAATTGTTATTTTTTCTGTTATAAAATATTTTTCTTCTTCGGAAGTCAATGAAATTACAGGCGAAAAGCAATATATTTCATTAACCAAAGATGACGAAATTGCGATGGGAATTAATTCGGCTCCGCAAATGGCTCAAGAGTTTGGTGGACTATCTCGCAATGCCCAATACCAAGAACTTGTAAAACGAGTAGGCGCGAAAGTGGTCAATACTAGTGATGCGCATAAAACGAATTATCCATTTCAGTTTTATGTGTTAGCAGATAATCGAACTGTAAATGCTTTTGCATTGCCTGGTGGCCCAATTTTTATTACCGAAGCTTTGTTGACGCGTTTGCAAAACGAAGATCAATTGGCTGGAGTTTTGGGACACGAAGTTGGTCACGTTATTGCGCGTCATAGTGCAGAACAAATGTCGAAACAAGAACTTTCGCAAGGAATTGCAGGAGCGGCAGGTGTTGCAGCTGGAGACGCAAATTCGGCTTATTATGCGCAAGTTGTGGCAAATATGGTGAACATGAAATATGGTCGTGATGATGAATTGGAGTCTGATGATTTGGGCGTTCGATTTATGATTCAAGCAGGATATAATCCAGAAGCATTGATTGGTGTAATGGATATTTTGGAAGAAGCTTCGGGAGGAAGCCAAGTTCCAGAGTTTCAGAGTACGCATCCATCACCATCTAATCGTCGCGAAAAAATAAAAGCTGCAATTGAGAAATACAGAAGTCAGTAGAAATATATATGGTTTTAACTTATAGAGAAGCATCATTATCTGATGTTGAAAATCTTCGTACTCTTGGGATAGATTCTTATCAACAATTCGAACATGTTTTAAACCCTTTGAATTGGAATAAGATGTACTCTTTTTTAAGTGCATAACAATCGTATAGAGATTTACTTTCCAAATCTACTTGTTTTGTTTGCGAATTCGATAATCAGATTATTGGTATGGCTTTTTTAGTTTCGAAAGGAAATCCTACCGAAATATTCGAAAAAGATTGGACTTAATTGAGAATGGTTGGAGTCCATCCTAATTTTTTAGGAAAAGGAATAGGTAGAGAATTAATAAAAATTTGTATTTTATTTGCAAAAGAATCAGATGAAAAAATTATCGCACTTCATACATCAGAATTTATGAATTCAGCTCGACATCTTTATGAAGATTTAGGTTTTGTAATGAACAAAGAACAAAACCAATTTTTGATAAAAAATACTGGCTTTATTTGTTAAAGCTTTAAAATTTAATCTAAAAACTTCGCCTTCAATTCTGGACTAGGTAACCAACAACTTTCTTGTTTTCCAAACCAACGATAACGATTTTTCGCAATAAAACTATAAACCACATCGCGCAAAGGCTTTGGAACAATCATAAAAATAGTCAACAACGAAGTTATTCCGTCCAAATATTTCGAAATTTTAAGTGCGGCAGATGATTTGGTATAAAATTTATCATCTTCAATAAAAACGATAGAATCAAATTTTGTCGCATCCAGATTATTTTCTTTCAAGAAATTTTGTCCAAAATCAGATTGTAATGAAGCAAACTGAAATTGATTTTTTTTGTCATGTTCAATCACAAACTGAACAGATTGATTGCATAAATTGCAAATTCCATCAAACAAAATAATTTTCCTCGTTTTCATACAATAAATATACGCTAAAAGTAGCTAAACTCTAAAGGTTATTTTTAAATTAGCCAAAATTAACAATCAATCATGTTTAGCGAATATTTATTCCGAAAAGTTGATAATTCTCCACTTGTAATTTTCCGAATAATCTTTGGTTTATTAATTGTTGCAGAATGTTGGGGAGCCATTTTTACAGGTTGGGTACAAACAAATTTTGTTGAACCGCACATTACATTTTCGTTCATCGGATTCGAGTGGACAAATGTCTTCTTGGGACAAAATATGATTTATTTGTACGTGCTCATGGGAATTTTAGGCTGGTTTATCGTGTTTGGATTTGCTTACCGATTTTCGATTATAGTATTTTCTATTTTATGGTCGTTGACGTATTTCATGCAAAAAACAAGCTACAACAACCATTATTATCTGTTTATGCTAGTTTCGTGGATGATGACAATAATTCCTGCGCATCATTTCTTTTCGATTGATAGTTTGATTTTCCCGAAAATAAAACGTCTAACTATGCGCAATTGGGTGCCAACTTTATTCATTATTCAGTTATTGATTGTATACACTTTTGCTGCTTTCGCGAAGATTTATCCAGATTGGTTTAACGGTGTTTTTTTACAAATGAAATTTCACGAATATGGCGATTTATTAACAACAAAATATAATTTGATTGGATTAGGAAAAGTTGTAAGTAGTTTAGAGTTTGCACAGGTTTTTGCTTGGGGCGGATTCATTTTCGATTTATTGATTATTCCTGCAATGTTGATGAATAGAACGCGCGGGATTGCTTTCAAATGTGCTGTAGCCTTTCATATTTTCAATTCAGCAGTTTTCGGGATTGGGATATTTCCTTTCTTTGCTTTGGCAATGTTAATATTCTTTTATGATCCAGTAAAAATTCAGGAAGTTATTTTTCCTAAAAAATCATTTATGATGGATCGTTCAGATGATGATAATTTATTGACAACTCGTCGTGTCATGTTCTCTTATTTGATGTTTTTCTACGTAGTTTGGCAAATATTTTTACCTGTTCGCCATTACTTTATTCCCGGAAATGTTTTTTGGACAGAGGAAGGTCATCGCATGGCTTGGCGAATGATGTTGCGTAATAAAGCGGGTGAAGTTGTGGTATATGTTTCGAAACCAGATCCACAGAAAAAAGGTAAATTCTTGAAACGCGAGAAAGTAGATTTGACTAAATATCTAACCTTTAAACAAATGTCAAAAATGGCGGTTAGTCCAGATATGATGTGGCAATTTGCACGCTATGTAAAATATGATTATGCGAAAAATGGTGTGAATGATGTCAAAGTTTTTGTGGATGCAAAAGTTTCTGTCAATGGCAGCGATTATTATCAATTTACAAATGCAAATTACAATTTAGCTTACACAACTTGGAGTTATTTTGGACATCAAAAATGGATTCAGCCAACACCAAAAGAGTTGAATTTATCTTATTTTGAATAAATTTATGTAACTTTATAAGACAACAATCAAAGAAATACAATTATGAAATATACATTATTCGCAATAGCTTTTTCGGCTTTATTATTTTCTTGTGGTAATAAGGAAGATAATGGAGTAAGTGCTTACAAAGGTTTGGATAAGCAAAAGCAAGAACAAAAAGATTTGGATAGTATTGGAAAGGAAGCACAACAAACGTTTGATGATTTCAAATTGGCGTTATCGATGAAAGATACTACAACGACTAATTTTATTGTCAAACAAATGTATGATATTCCGAATGCGACACAAAAAGAACATATTTGGATTCGTGATGTATATTCGGATAACGATCAATTAAAAGGAATTGTAGACAACGTTCCGCAATACACAAAATTGGTGAAACACAATGATACAGTTGTGATTGATCCGACCAAATTATCGGATTGGATGTATTATAAAGGTGATAAAATGATTGGTGGATTTACAATAAAATATATGCGTAGTAAGATGACTGATGCGCAGAAAAAAGAGTTTGATAAACAATATAAAGTAAAATTTGAAGATTAGTTTCTGCTCAGAAAATAATAAAATCAAAAAGGCAATCTTTTGTTAGATTGCCTTTTTATTTTGAAATTATTTTCCTTAATCAATCAAAGACAATTGAATTTTACGTTTTTCTGTATCAATTCCAATTACGGTTACTTCAATTTGTTGACTTAAATGCACTTTTGAATTTACATCTGAAATAAATTCATTCGAAATTTTAGAAATATGAATTAAACCATTTTCTTTAATTCCTATATCTACAAAACAGCCAAAATTGGTAATATTATTAATAATTCCAGGAACTTTCATGCCCAATTGCAAATCTTCGAATTTCTTTAATCGTTGATCAAAACTAAAAACTTTGGCTGTAGAACGCGGATCTAAACCAGGTTTTTCGAGTTCCTTTTTAATATCTTCTAAAGTTGGTAAACCTACTTTTTCTGTAATATATTTGGTCAAATCAAGTTGATTAATCAATTCTTTATTCTGAATTAAATCTTTCAAATCAACTTTCAAATCTTTCGCCATTTTCTCTACAAGAGCATACGATTCTGGGTGAACAGCAGAATTATCTAACGGATTTTTTGCATTTGGAATTCGTAAAAAAGCAGAAGCTTGTAAGAATGCTTTTTCACCCAAACGAGGAACTTTTAGTAACTCTTTTCTCGAATTAAACGCACCATTTTCGCTTCGATATTCTACAATATTTTCAGCCATTTTTTCACCAATTCCTGCAACATAATTTAGTAAATGTTTGCTTGCTGTGTTCAGATTTACACCAACTTTGTTTACACAGAAAGAAACAACATCATCCAACTCATTTTTCAATAAAGTTTGATCGACATCATGTTGATACTGACCAACTCCAATCGATTTTGGCTCTATTTTCACTAATTCTGCCAAAGGATCTTGTAAAAGGCGGCCTATAGAAACAGCACCGCGAACGGTAACATCTTTATCCGGAAATTCGTCGCGCGCAATTTTAGAAGCCGAATAAACCGAAGCACCAGCTTCATTTACAACAAAAACTTTTAGTGGACGATCAAATGCAATATTCTGAACCAAATATTCTGTCTCGCGAGAAGCTGTTCCATTTCCTATTGAAATTGCATCTACATTATAAGCATTGACAAGCGATTTTAATTTTTTGATAGCTTGAGTTTTTTCATTTTGTGGCGCATGAGGATAGATATTTTCGTTGTGTAACAAATCGCCTTGCTCATCTAAAACAACCACTTTGCATCCCGATTTGTAACCAGGATCTATTGCCAAAATTCTTTTTTCTCCCAAAGGTGGTGCTAATAGCAGTTGATTTAGATTTTTGGAAAAAACATTGATTGACGTTTCATCTGCTTTTTCTTTTGCCTCTTTCAATACTTCATTTGAAATTGAAGGAGCTAAAAGTCGTTTGTAGGCATGTTTTATGGCTTCTTCAATAACCCAAGAAACTTCTGGTTGAATAGATTTTATCAACGTATATTCCAAAAATTTGAAGGCTTCTTTTTTATCAATTGATACATTTACTTTTAAAAAACCTTCGTTCTCACCTCTTAAAATAGCCAATAAACGATGTGAAGCAATTTTTTTTAAAGGCTCTTCGTATTCAAAATAATTTGAATATTTAGTTGAATCTTCATCGTCTATTTTAGATTTGACCAATTTACTTTCAATAAAAGCAGATTTTCTGAAAATATCTCGTAATCGATGACGTACATACTCATTTTCATTGATCCATTCTGCAATAATATCTTGAACCCCCGCAAAAGCTTCTTCGATACTTGTCACATCTTCATTCAGATATTTTTTTGCTAAATCATCCAAATCAGGAATATTATTTTGTTTCATGATGATTTTCGCCAAAGGCTCTAAACCTTTTTCTTTCGCAATTGTCGCACGTGTTTTTTTCTTCTTTTTATAAGGAAGATATAAATCCTCTAATTGGACCAAATCAAAACTTTTCTGAATACGTTGTTGTAATTCATTATTCAATTGATTTTGTTCTTCTAATGTTTTTAAAATAAATTCTTTTCGAGAAACAATTTCATTGTATTGATTTTGAAGTTTTTTTATAGAAGAAATTTGAACCTCATCAAGATTTCCTGTGACCTCTTTTCTATATCTTGCAATAAAGGGTATGGTGTTGTCTTCATTCAAACAATTTACTGTATTGTTGATTGATTTTTCTGGAATAGAATTAAGATGTTGATGAATGTATTGAATCAAATTCATATTAAAAGTTTGGTTTTGCAAATTACTATTTTTCACAAACATAAAAAATAGCATATTTTATTTATACAGGTCGTATTAAATAGAATATTGGTTTTTTATTAATCTAATATTTAGAGTTTTTTATATCAGTCTTATTTCAAATAAAAAAATATAATTAAAATTTTCTAAAAAAAATTGGTTTTTATTAAATTATTTCTAAATTTGAAATCAGGTAGTAGAGAGTAAGATTGATTTTTTTTAATGTTAAATTTATACTTACAAGTTTAAGTTTTTTTTAAAATCAATTGGGTTTAAGCTGAGGAGCTTAAACCCGTTTTTTTTTAATTCAACTTTATTATCTTTGAGCAAATATATCTACAGAATGGCTCGTATAAAATTATATTTTTCAGACAATTTTTTATTTTCAACAATAATACCAGTACGCATAACTGATCTCAATTATGGGAATCATTTGGCAAACGATAAAGTATTGTCCATTATACATGAAGCGCGAATTCAGTTTTTTCAACATTATGGTTATTCAGAATTCAATTTTGGAGGTGTAAGTGTGATTATGGGTGATGTTGCAATCGAATATAAAAATCAAGCTTTTTATGGCGATGAATTGTTAATTGAAATTGGTGTGCAAGATTTTTCGCGCGTTAGTTTTGATATCATTTATAAAATTTCTATAAAAGATAAATTAATTGCAAAAGCTAAAACAGGAATGGTTACCTTCGATTATCAGCATAATAAAGTGGTTGAGGTTCCTCAAAAGATAAAAGATCTTTTCGAACTTGTATAATCTTATAAATTAATTACGCTAATCATTTAAGTCTTTGTAAATTTGCACCGAGTTATGAAGATTTTACCATATAAAAATTTATTTGTCGGAATTACCGACACATTGCAACAAATTTTCTTCGAAGGAAAATATGCAGATAAAGAAGTTGAGCGAACATTGAAATCTAATAAGCAATGGGGAGCGCGCGATCGTGCTTTTATTGCCGAAACGGTTTACGATTTAGTTCGTTGGAAACGTTTGGTTGAAGGGGCAATGAGCCGTCCGCTTTCTCCTGATACAATTTGGGAGTTTGTTGGAACTTGGTTTGCTTTAGATCCAGAGCAAACGTTACCAAAATGGGAAGAATTTCAAAAAATCTATCCAAAAGAAGTCTTGAAAAGACATCACAATTCGTCTAAAAATATTGCGGTTGCTGAATCATATCCAGATTGGATGTTCGAGTTAGGAGAGAAGTCGTTGGGAAATCGTTGGTTAGATGAAGTGCATGCAATGAACTCGCAAGCACCAACAGTTTTACGTGTGAATTCCTTGAAAACAGACCGTAAAACATTACAAAAAGCGTTGAAGGAGCGTAGAATAAAAACGAAAGTTTTATCGAAATATCAAGATGCTTTAGAGCTAGAAGAGAAAACAAATATTTTTCGTACAGATGAATTTCAGAATGGTTGGTTCGAAGTTCAAGATGCAGGATCACAATTGATTGCGCCATATTTACGTGTTCAACCAGGAATGCGTGTGGTAGATGCTTGTGCTGGTGCAGGAGGAAAAACATTGCATTTAGCTGCTTTGATGGAAAACAAAGGGCAAATTATTGCAATGGATTTGTACGATTGGAAATTGAAAGAATTGAAACGTCGTGCAAAACGTAACAATGTGCAAAATGTACAAACAAAGGTGATTGAAGCAAAAACAATCAAGCGTATGGAAAATTCTGCTGACCGCTTGTTGATTGATGCGCCTTGTTCTGGAATGGGAGTTTTGAAACGTAATCCTGATGCAAAATGGAAATTAAGACCAGAATTTATTGACGAAATATTAGCAACACAAGAAAAAATATTAGCTGATTATTCTAAAATCATTAAAGTTGGTGGAATGATGGTTTATGCAACTTGTTCTATTTTACCACAAGAAAATGAACAACAAGTAGAAAAATTCTTGAAAAATAATCCAAATTATAAAATGGTTTCAGACAAAATGCATTATCCATCTCAAACTAATTATGATGGATTTTACATGGCTTTGATTGAAAGAATTTCTTAAGCTGTTAATTATTATAAGATACAAAAGACTAAGTGAAAGCTTGGTCTTTTTTTGTTACAATAATTATTTTATCTTAAATCTAACTCGTCTATTTTCAAAATTTTTCCAGTCAATACAATTTGCAGCAGGATTGCATTCTTTGTGTTTCAAGTCTGAAAAACCTTTAGCGGAAATTGAAAATCGATTTTTATTTAAGCCTTTTTCTATCAAATAATTCAACACAGCGTTTGCTCTTCGTTGTGATAAATCTATATTGTAAGATTCTGTTCCAACCGCATCTGTATGACCTTCGATAACAAAATGATGTGATGGATTTCGTTTCATAATTGCAACAACTTCATTCAATTTTGGATAATCAATAGCTCTGATTTCAGCTTTATCAAAATCAAATTCGACGGTTTCCATTAAATAATTTGAATAATCTTGAACATAATTTCCAATCTTTTTATCACTCAAATTGCTTTCTGGACAACCATTTCCAAAACGATTTCCTTTTATATACGGACATTCATCTTCGATATCCATCACGCCATCGCCATCTGTATCATAATCATTGTTGTAATTTTCTATATTTCCTTTCTGGATCAATAAATTATAAGGTGTTGAAATGTTAAATTCAGTTCCAATTTTCTCAATTTCTTTTCGATATCGTCCATCTTTTTTGCACATTTCACCGCAACGTTCCTCATCTTTTAAGAGATAATCAATTTTTTGTTTTGCCCAATAAAACTTAATTGCTTCGGTAAATTCACTTGGATTTGGTTGTTTGATTTCAAAATTTTGAGTGAAATTTTGGTTGGATTGATTACCAATAATTTCGATTTTTTTTGGATAACGACGATTGCAATCGCGCGAAACAAAATTGACCGAATTTTGAGCTAAATACGTATTGAAATTCTTCGGAAACGTTTCGTTGAGGTTGATTTGGGATGATTGAACTTTAAGGTGATAAATAGAAGAATTCAAAACAGCTTGCTGAAATTGAGTTGTTTTTTGATTCAATTCTTTTGGTTCGTTTATCGTAATCGGAAGTGTTCCTGTCGCCAAACTAATAAAATTCATCGCTTGATAATCCAATTCTTTTCCAATTCCTAAAGTTATAAATTGTGTATCTTTCGCATAATTTCGAAGCGAATTATAAATAGTTTCATTCAAATTCATTGCTCCATCCGATATAATTGTAATGATTCTTTTATAGTTTTTATCAAAAGGATTTTTCTGAATTTGCTCTATTGCTTCGTCCAATAATTTTTCGCCAGTTCCATTCAAAGAATTAATTTTTTTTAAAGCTAAATTGATGTTTTCTTTGGTTGAAAATTGAGATTCTTTAAAAACTAATTCATTTTTTGTCGAATAAATCAGCACATTAAATTTATCTGTTTCGTTCAAATTTGGAAGAAGTTGATTCATCAATTTTTTGGTGGTTTCAATTGGTTGATTCATCATAGAACCAGAAGCATCCAAAACGAACAAAAATTCTCGCGGAGCATTGTATTTAGAAGGATTATTTGCAGGTTCAATTGTTCCTAAAATATAATCGCAACCATTTTCAGTAAACGTTTCAATTCCTGTTTGTAGTTCATTTTTTGTATAAGCATATTGAAGAGTTGGAATCTTTTTATCGAAATTTTTTGAAACATAATTTCGATCATCTTCCTTTGAAAATTTTAAATCAGAAACAATTTTTGAAATCGGAAAATTTCCCGAAAGATGAATATCTGAATTTATGTTTTTCGGGTAACCATTCAATTGATTGTTCCAACGATGAATTTGGGTAAAAGATTCTGTTCGTTTAACGATAAATTCTAAAAATGAAACTTGATAATTCAAACTATTTTCTTCAATAATTTTCGAAACTTTTAGCTGAATTTTTAGTGTAGCATGTGCAGGAATTTTTCCTAAATCTAATTGTAAAACTTGATTGTTTTGTTGATTTTTAAAAATAGTTGAAGCATCAATATTTTTTAACTCTTTTCGAATATCTACAATAGATTTGGATTGAATTTCGAAAACTTTATCATTTACAAAAGCTTTTAATTCGTACACATTTTGAGAAGCTTGATAAGGATAAATAAATTTAGCCAAAATATCTTCCGAAGAATTGTTCTGAAATGTAAAATTATGACTCAAATTACCCAATAAATGATGAAAATTATAGTCATTTTCGAGAGAAATTGCTTCTATTTTTTCAAAATCTTCTTCATTTTGAAGTTCCAAATACGGATAAATTTGCTGTGCACAACAAAATGTATTCAGCAGAATAAAAAAAAAGGAAAAAAATAGATTTTTTGTGTTCAACGAATCAATTTTAAAAATTCAATGTAAAGATAATGAAAGAATTGATGTGTTTTCTATCATCAGTTATTGTAAAGTTCAATGTATATTTAATAAATTATCAAATCAGAAATAATTATTAAATCATATTTAAAAAAGATTGGTTTAATAATTGCATCGTTCAGATTTAACAAAAAAGTTAAGTAAATTTGCACTTTATTTTACATAAAAGATGAATTTTAATTTCACAGAAGTTGAAAGAGTAGAAAGTATTTCTGCAAAAGATTTTCAGAAATATTACGTTAAACCTCAAAAACCAGTTGTAGTAGAGCGAATTACAGAGGATTGGCCTGCGTACGAAAAGTGGAATTTTGAGTATATAAAACAAGTTGCAGGCAACAAGGTTGTCCCTTTATACAATAATGATCCGGTTGATTATACGAAGAAAGTAAATGAACCAATAGCAAAGATGAAAATGTCTGAATATGTAGATTTGTTGCAAAGTGAGCCGACAGATTTGCGTATATTTTTGTACAATTTGATGAGTCAAGTTCCGCAATTGCAACAAGATTATAAAATGCCAGATTTGGGTTTGAATCTTTTCAAATCGATGCCAATGTTATTTTTTGGAGGTGAAGGATCGAATGTTTTTATGCATTATGATATCGATTTAGCGAACATTTTACATTTTCATTTTGCAGGAAAAAAACGTTGTATTATTGTTCCGCCAAAGGATTCGAAATACATGTACAAAATTCCGCATTCGGTAATTTGTCGAGAAGATATTGATTTTGATAATCCTGATTTTGATAAATGGCCAGCGCTGAAAAATATAAATCCGATGGTAGCAGACTTAAAACACGGAGAAATGCTTTATATGCCAGAAGGTTGGTGGCATTATATGAAATATTTGACGCCAGGTTTCTCGATGAGTTTGCGTTCGTTGGCACATAAACCAAAAAATTTGTCCGAAGCGATTTATAACATATTTTTGATGCGTACATACGATAATGTGATGCGAAAAATAAAAGGTAAAACTTGGATTGAAGAAAAAAATGAGCGCGCAATTTCACAAACAAATAAATTAATTGCGAAATAAAAATACAGTTTTTAGAAAATTTTTCTAAATGAAGGAATATCTTTCGAAAGATGTTCCTTTTTTTATTCTACTGTCCTAAAAACTTATAAATCAATAAATATTTGATTTTCATGATTTAAAATTTCGATAGATATTTGCAGAATATTTTTCTGAATTTTTAGTAATATGATCATAAAAAAAGGAAATTTTTGGGCTTTATTGCCTTTAATCATTTTCATACTTGTCTATTTTTCGGCATCTATTTATCTAAACGATTTTTACTCCGTTCCAGCATTGGTTGTTTTCATGTTGGCGCTCGTAATTGCATTTGTTCAATTCCCTAAGGTTTCATTTCATACGAAAGCCGAGGCTTTTTGTAAGAATGCGGGTGAAGAAACAATTATGTTGATGATTTTAATTTTTCTTCTCGCTGGAGCGTTTGGAAGTTTAGGATCTACAATTGGTGCTGTAGAATCAACAGTGAATTTATTTTTGAATTATCTTCCTTCTTCCTTTATTGTAGCAGGTTTCTTTTTGTTGTCTTGTTTTATTGCGACTGCTTTGGGAACATCGGTTGGAACAATTGTAACTGTTGCTCCGATTGCAGTGCAAATGGATAAAATGATCCCAGGTTCTATGCCAATTTTGTTAGGTGCAGTGGTTGGTGGAGCGATGTTTGGCGATAATTTATCATTTATTTCTGATACAACAATTGCTGCAACACGTACGCAAGAAGTGACCATGAAATCTAAATTTAAAACTAATTTTCGAATAGTAGTTCCAGCAGCTATTGTTTCGACGATTATATATTTTTCACTTTCTCAACATTTTGACACAACCAATTTCCAAGGAAAACAGTTAGATTTTGACTTGATTTTAATCTTACCTTATCTATTAGTTTTTGGACTAGCAATCTCTGGAATTAATGTGATTTGGGCTTTAATTGTAGGAATTCTTTCGTTTTTTGGAATTGGTTTGTTCTATTCTGGTGTTCCTTTACTAGACTTAGTATCTTCTATTAATGAAGGTTTTAAAGGAATGTTTGAGTTGAGTATTATTTGTTTAATTATTGGTGGAATTGTTGGAATTATTCGTTTGAATGGCGGATTAGATTTTATCATTTATCATCTAACCAAAAATATTAAAACAAAACGTCAGGCTGAGATGAGTATTGCATCGCTTACAGCTTTGGCGAATGCTTGTTTGGCAAATAACACGATTACAATTTTGATTTGTGGTAAAATTGCAAAAGATATTTCTGATCATCATGATTTAGAGGGAAAACGTGTGGCAAGTATTTTGGATACGGTTTCATGTTTTGTACAAGGAATCTTACCTTATGGTGCACAAGTTTTGGCTGCTGTTGCTGCTGCAAATACAATTTCAAGTAGAACAAAGGTTTCTTCGGTTGATGTTTTATCAAACTTATATTATCCATTTTTAACTGGAATTTGTACCCTTATTTTTATCCTATTTTTTCAGTCAAACTCATTCAAAAAATAGATTGATGTTGGATCGTCATTCGTCGAATATTATTTTATAACTTTGTAGACTGAAATTTTTTAAGATGAAAAGAGTTGTCGTAGGACTTTCTGGAGGAGTAGATTCAAGTGTTACAGCCTATTTGCTAAAAGAGCAAGGCTATGATGTGATCGGATTATTTATGCGTAATTGGAACGATGCATCAGTAACGTTGGAAGATGAATGCCCATGGATAGAAGATAGTGCAGACGCTTTGTTGGTAGCTAAAAAATTAGATATTCCTTTTCAGGTAATTGATATGTCTGATTCGTACAAAGAACGTATTGTAGATTATATGTTCAATGAATACGAGCAAGGAAGAACACCAAATCCTGATGTGTTGTGTAACCGAGAAATTAAGTTCGATTTGTTTTTGAAAACAGCTTTAGAACTTGGAGCAGATTACGTTGCAACAGGACATTATGCACGAAAAACTTCTACAATTGATGAAAATGGAAAAGAGATTTTTCAATTGTTAAAAGGTTATGATAACAATAAAGATCAATCGTATTTCTTGTGTCAATTGTCGCAAGATCAATTAAGCAAAGCATTATTCCCAATTGGAGATATAGAAAAACCAGAAGTAAGAAGAATTGCGCAAGAGCAAGGCTTGGTTACAGCGAATAAGAAAGATTCGCAAGGTTTATGTTTTATTGGAAAAGTTAGTTTACCTGAATTTTTGCAACAACAATTAAAACCAAAAGAAGGTGTAATTGTAGAAATAGCCAAAGATTGGAACGGATATAAAAGAGAAATTCCAACTTTTGCAAATAAATATGAAGCATTAGATTTCGAAGCAAAAGGTTTCTCATATAAACAAGAAGACGGAGAAATTGTAGGTAAACATCAAGGTGCACATTATTTCACTCGCGGTCAACGAAAAGGATTGGGAGTTGGAGGAAAAGTAGAACCTTTGTTTATTATTGATACAGATGTAGAGACAAATGTTGTTTACACAGGTCAAGGTGCAAATCACCCAGGTTTGTTGAAGAAAGCATTGTTTATAAAAGAGGAAGAAGTACATTGGGTTCGCGAAGATTTAACTTTAAAAACAGACGAAACAATGGAAGTGATGGCGCGTATTCGTTACCGTCAACCTTTGCAAAAAGCAATTTTACACAAAGCTGAAAACGGAATGTATGTCGAGTTCGAAAATCCTCAATCTGCAATTACAGAAGGTCAATTCTGTGCGTGGTATGTTGATGACGAACTTTTAGGTTCTGGTGTTATTAATAATTAAAAATATAAACATCATTATTAACATAAAACGCTCAGGATTTTCTTGAGCGTTTTTATGTTAATATCATTTTATTAAAAAACTTTCCCGTCTGCTTTTGGTTGCTTTGGTAATCCATCTTGAAATCTCATAGAAGCATGTGTTCCATCACAAAAAGGCTTATTAGAAGATTGTCCACAACGGCAAATTGTTTGTCGATTTCGCACTTCGTAATATTCGCCATTCGCACTTTTTAGCGGAATTCCTCCCCATAATGCATAAGGACCACTCAAATCATTCGCAACATCTTCAATAATTCCAACAGAAGCTGAGGTGTTATCATCTTCAATTGGTTGATTATTTTCATCCCAAACAATCAACCGTCCAGAAGGACAATGATGTGCCATTTCAACACTCAAATCAACAGAGTTTTGTGTAGAATCTTCAACTTGGTTCCAAATACGTTTTCCATTGTCACAAAATCGAGCAAAAGCACATAATTTTTCGTCATCAGTGAGCGAAACAACAGGTCCTTCTATAACTTCTGCAGTTAATAATTCAGGATTAAAAGTTGCTCTTTCAGTTAAATCAACACCATTTTCTGCTGCTTTTTTATGCGAACCATCACAATAAGGTTTGTGTTGGGATAATCCACAACGACAAAGATAAGTTGCATCCTTTGCTTCAAATTCTTCCCCTTGTTTGTAATTAACAGAAGTTCCTTGCTGATTTGGAACGATAAATTGCTGAACAATTTTAGGTTTTCCGTGCAAGATATAAGGTCCATTTTCTGTGACTTCTACATAGATACCATCTGTATTTTGAGTTGTCCCGATTTGAATATTTAACTTATTTTGATTATCCATAATTGTAGATTTTAGATTGAAATTATCTACAATTTAAAAAGTATTTTAGTTAGAATGATTTTAAATTTTTATTGATAATTCGTTAAAATTTAATAGATAAACCTTGTTGTTTTTATATAAGATTTAGAATGTTTTGATTAATTTTAATTGAAAATAATTATCCATGTCAACAATTCAACTCAAACATACAGAAACCAAACACCACGATGCTTTGTTATACAATTTGCCAGAAGACCAAATTCCTTTTACAGCCTTGCCTAGCGAGACTTTTGAGCGTTTGAAATTACGCACAGATGGACATGCAAAACCAATTACAATTTTGTTAGATGAAGTGCCAATTGGTTTTTTTGTGTTAGATTATGGTGACGATAAATTGGAGATGACGAATAATACGAATTCGTTGTTGTTGCGTTCTTTATCGATAAATCCAGAATTTCAAGGAAAGGGTTACGGAAAAATTTCTATGAGTTTGATGGATGATTTTGTAAAAGATAATTTTCATACGATTGATGAATTAGTTTTAGCGGTTAATTTCAACAATAAATCAGCATATGATTTGTATCTAAAAGTCGGTTATATAGATGATGGTTCTCAACGGGAATGGTTCAATGGAATGCAACATTTGTTGAAGAAGAAAATTTAATTGTTAAACTCTTTCTTTCTCCCAAGCGACAACTTGCACACCTTCTGAATAATGCACTAAATCTGGTCTCGAATGGATATTTAAATCTTGAAGTTGGTAATCAATCGTTAAAAAATCTAATTCAAGTTGATTGATTTTCCATGGTAAATGTTGGATTTCGTAACGAAACAATTGATTGTTATTTTCCAGATACAAGCAATATCGTTCAGTCAGAAATAAATCCAATTCAGTTTTGTGTTTAACTTGCATTCCAATATGGAAATCCGTTAATAAAGAGAAATTTCGTTTGGGATGATTGGCTTGATAAGAATTTTCGGTTCTGTTGATATTTGATTTTTCGTATGGTAAACCTGATAATGATTTAGCTAAAATTGCAGAAAATAATTTTCCAGCTTCAATCGATAAAAAATAAACGCCAGGTTTTCCATTTTTTGTGAGATACGTTCTCATATTAATTTCGTCAAAATCAGAAATAGGAGAGAATGCAGGCAAAAAGCGAGGTCGAATTTTTTCCATTGTAAAAGCGACAAGCGAAACCCAAGCAGAATCATTTATTTCATCAATTTCTAAATCTTTTGGAACGAATTCTCTCAAGATTTCTTTGTCAATTCTGTAATGAAAAAATAACGCTTTGTTCCATTCTTGATAATATTTCCATGATTTTGAAGGATATTTCCAAGCACGATGATTTGTTTCGTCTAAAATTTGTTTGATTGTATATTTCACTTAAAACCTTGTTAAACTTATTGTTGAAGGTACAAAATCTATTGTGAAATAAAGAAAATTGTAGTTACTTCGCATACCAATTTTTATCATATGAAAAACTTGTTTTATATCTTCGTGATTAGTTTTTTAACGTCATGTGCAGCAATACATAATGTGCCAACTTCTCAGAATCCAAATAATTTTATTCAACCGAATACAACAAGTTCTTTTGTGGATCAAAACGGGAATTTTTACCCAGATAATTGGTTGAAATCATATGGTAAACCTCCTAGAAATGCAAGTCGTAGAGATTATTCGTTGATGAAAATTGCGACTGAAAACAACTTTCAAAATCAATTAACTTCTTACGAAGATTTACGTCTAAAAAATATCGAAAAAAGAGTTAAAAATAAGAAACGTGTCATCATTTTTGTGCATGGAATTGACAATGATTATATGTTTAGCTTGAAAAATTACAACAAAGCCAAAACTTATATGAATATTAATTCTTCGAATGATGAGATAATTAATTTTTATTGGGATGGATTGGTGAACGAAAGTCTTTTTGGAGCAGCAAAAGTTTGGGTAAGTGCAACGACAAATAGCCAAATGGCGGGCGTTTTTGGACTTCGTAGAATTTTGAATGTCATTCATAACAAAGATGTTTATTTGATTTCGCATAGTCGTGGCGCATCGGTTGTTTTGAGTTCACTTGTGAATCCTTCGTTACGCGAAAGTGAAATAAAACGTGCTGAAAATGCGCATCATGTGGATTTTACGAATGCAGAAACTTTGTTAGAAAATAATAATAAAATTTATAGTATTATGTTGGCGCCTGCAATTGGAAAAATTGATTTTACGTTAGATAATAATCAATTAAAAACGTTTACACCTCAATTAAAACGTATGCATATCACGATAAATGACACGGATTATGTATTAGGGAAAGGAAAGATTGGATTTTTATCTCGAAGTTTGATTGCGACAGATTTTGGTTACAAAAAAGATTTGTTTGATGAACTTTCTAAAAATTATATATTTTTAGAAGAAACTGATTTTTCCGGACAAGATTCGCACGAATTTAGAGAATATATCACTAATCCGAAGTTTATTACAATTCTGAAAGAATTCAAGTTGGCCAAATAAAGGGAGGTTAGAAGTGCAAAACTCGAAATGCGAACTTCGCTTATTCATTTCCTAAATAGTAATTCAAACTTCGTTATTATACGTTGTTTTGCTTCAAATAATGTTTTCCTCCAATATATTCTAAATGAAGAAAATTTACAGTTTCAATAAAAGGTAAAAAGAAATTATCATCCAAATGATTTCCGATAGAACTTGTGATAACACGTACTTTTTTACCCATTAATTTTCGTCCAATTGTTTCTTGAGAACTAATTAAATCTATTAATCGATCAAAGAAAATTTTCATCAAACTACTCATCGAATACCAATAAACTGGTGTCGCAAAAATTATTTCTTCAAATTCTATAATTTGATTAATGATTTCTAAGAATTGATCTTTGTCAGAATAAGTTTCATCATAATTATAAAGTTCAATAGTATAATCAATCAATTTTAAACAAGCTATTTCAGGATAAATTTCTTGAAACAATTTCGTTGTGTCACCATCTCTATTGTGAGAACCGTTTATAATAATTTGCTTATTCATTTTACATTCAATATAATTCAAAAAAATTATAGTTTCGCTTACAGCATTTCGCATTTCGAGCTACGAACCTCGCAAATCATTTCTTAAATTCAATCACTTCTAAATTTTCAATTTTTCCTTTATTCAATTCAAAACGTAACATCGTACGAACTTTCTGAAAACCGTGTTTACCAACAGCGCCTGGATTCATATGAATTAAACCCAATTGTTTATCAGGCATCACTTTTAGTATATGTGAATGTCCACAAATAAATAATTTCGGAGGATTTTCTGTGATTTCTTTTCGAATTGCAGGATTATATTTTCCTGGATAACCACCAATATGCGTAATCCAAACATCAACACCTTCCAACGTAAATCTGTTGTTGAGCGGGAATTCTGCGCGCGCTTTATTATCATCAATATTTCCATAAACAGCACGCAAAGGTTTTATTTCAGCCAATTTATCGGTTACAG
Organism: Empedobacter sp. ULE_I140; assembly: GCF_053482575.1. NCBI lineage: Bacteria > Pseudomonadati > Bacteroidota > Flavobacteriia > Flavobacteriales > Weeksellaceae > Empedobacter > Empedobacter sp. ULE_I140. Next base: position 1,045,471 of record NZ_JBQMTX010000001.1, read on the forward strand.
AAATATCGCCAATATCGCCAGCATGCCAAATTTCGTCTGCTTGTTGCGCATATTCCAAAATTCTATCGTCGATATAAGAATGCGTGTCCGAAAGTAAAAGAATTTTCTTCAAAAGGTTGTATTTTTGTTGCTCAAATTTACAACAATTGCGATATTTTTTAGAATTAGCATACAACGGAAAAAATTATTTTGGTTATCAAATTCAACCCAATCAAATTTCGGTTCAAGAAGTTATTGAAGATAGATTGTCTAAAATCTTAAGAAAAGAAATTTCGATTGTCGGTGCAGGGCGTACAGACTCTGGTGTTCATGCGAAAAAGATGTTTATTCATTTTGATTATGAAGATGAATTATCGATTGATTTAATCAAAAAATTAAATTCTTTTTTACCAAAAGACATCGCTGCTTATCGTTTATTTTTGATGGATGATGAAGCGCATGCGCGTTTTGATGCGACTTCGCGTTCATATAATTATTTTATTTCGCCTTTCAAAGATCCTTTTGCGTTTGATTGCGCTTGGATTTTTAACAGAGAATTGGATGTTGAAAAAATGAATGAATCAGCAAAATTGTTAATTAAGCAAGGAGATTTCGGAAGTTTTGCTAAATTACATACCGATGTGAAAACAAATATTTGCGATGTAAGGGAGGCATTTTGGCGCAAAAATGAAAACGGACAATTGATTTTTCAAATCACTGCTGATCGTTTTTTGCGAAATATGGTGCGCGCAATTGTTGGAACATTGGTTGAGGTTGGATTAGGAAGAATTTCTATCCACGATTTTGAAGAAATTATTGAACAAAAACAACGTTCATCGGCAGGAGCTTCGGCGCCAGCCCAAGGATTATATTTGGTAGATGTTCAATATCCAAAAGAATTATTTAAAAATGAGTTCAAATAACGAGAATACATCGTTTGATTTTAATGGATTAAAACGTGTTTTACAAATCGGGGCGCAAAGCAAAGTGATGTTTTGGTCGGTGGTTTTTGTAGCGGTTTTTAGTGCGTGTTTTTCTGTTTATCGTCCCTATTTAACGGGAAATATAATCGATGATTATATTCAGACAAAAGATTTACCAGGGCTTCAAATGCAAATCGTGAAACTATCTTTAGTATTAGTTTTCGAAGGAATTTTGTCCTTTTTTATGGTTTACTTAGCGAATGTTGTTGCACAGCGAGTTATCCGTTTGTTGCGCGTTCGTTTGTATAATCATTTAATCAAATTCAAACTTGGTTATTTCGATAAAACGCCAAATGGAGTTTTGGTAACGCGTTCAGTTTCTGATATCGAAACGATTGCTGAGGTTTTCAATGATGGAATTTTAGTGATGTTAGGCGATGTATTGAAAATCGTTTTCATCGTTTTTGTGATGTATTGGATGAACTGGGTTTTGGCAACAGTTGTGATTGTGATTCTTCCGTTGATGATGATTATTACACGATTGTTCCAAAAAGCATTGAAAAATGTTTACCAAGAAGAACGTACAATTGTGGCGAAATTAAATACGTTTGTGCAAGAACGATTAACAGGAATGAATATTATTCAGGTTTTTAATCGTCAGCAAGCAGAATATGATAAATTCGTTTCGATTAATAATGATTTAAAGAAAAATTATCTAAAAACAGTTTTCTATTTTTCATTAATGTTTCCTGTTGTCGATATTATTTCGGCTTTAGCAACGGGAAGTTTGATTTGGTTTGGAGGGCTTAGAACAGCTGTTTATGGAGATGTTTCTGTCGGTGATTTGATTGCTTTTACTCAATATGTTACGTTGTTAACTGCCCCAATGCGTGCAATTGCAGAGCGTTTCAATACAATTCAGCGTGGTTTGGTAGGAGCAGATCGTGTGTTCAAAATTATTGATGATGATCAAACTTTGCCAGATAATGGAACAATAAAATTGGATCATGTAAAAGGTAAAATCGATTTTGAAAATGTGAAGTTTTCTTATGTTCCGAATAATTTGGTGTTGAAAGGAATTTCTTTTTCGACAAAACCTGGAGAAAAAATTGCAATTGTAGGTGCGACAGGAGCAGGAAAATCCACAATTATTAATTTATTGAGTCGTTTTTATGACATTGATTCTGGAACAATTAAAATAGATGATGTAAATATCCATGATATGGAATTGAAGAATTTACGTCAACATGTTGCGGTTGTTTTGCAGGATGTTTTCTTGTTTAATACAACGATTTATGACAATATTGTTTTAAGTAATAAAGATATTTCGTTGGAAGAAGTCCAAAATGCTGCGAAAATTATTGGAATTGATAATTTTATCATGTCACTACCAAAAGGCTATTACAGTGAGGTAAGCGAGCGTGGTTCGACACTTTCTGTAGGTCAGCGTCAATTGATTTCGTTTTTGAGAGCATATATTTATAATCCAGAGATTTTGGTGTTGGACGAGGCAACTTCTTCTATTGATACAGAATCGGAAGAATTAATACAAAAAGCGACTGATAAGCTAACGCAAGGCAGAACTTCTATCATCATTGCGCATCGTTTAGCGACGATTCAAAATGCAGATAAAATTATTGTGATGGATAATGGAATGATTGTTGAGCAAGGTACACATAGCGAATTGTTAGCTCAGAAAGGTTATTATGCCAATTTATATGAAGTCCAATTCTCGAAAGAAAATTAAAAATTTAACAGAAATAAATCGTTAGATTTGTTTAACTTGAACAATCAATAATATTAACTTTAAAACTCTAATTAAAAATGAAAAAATTATTTTTAGCTGCTGCAGTATTAGGTGTAGTTTCTTTATCTTCTTGTAAATCTGAAAAAGAAAAAGTAGATGCAAAAGTAGAAAACACACAAGAAAATGTAGCAAATACAGTAGAAGACCAAGTAGAAGCTGGTAAAGAGACAATGGATAAAGTTGCTGATGTAGCAAAAGATTTACCAACTTTCTCTGATCCAAAAATTACTGAATTTGTTGGAAAATACAACAAATGGGCTGCTGACATGAAATTAGCTGCAACTGCTGGTGATGCAAATAAATTAGCTGAATTGACAAAACAATCAGTAGATTTTCAAAAAGAATTACAAGGTTTTACTCAAACTTTGAAACCAGAAGATGCTAAAAAATTACAAGATTGGACAGCTGAAATTCAGAAACAATTAAACAAATAATTAAATTTATATTTAATATGAGCTCGAATTTATTCGAGCTTTTTTTATGGATTAAATTATGATTTAAGATATAGATTGATAATATAATAATGTATATCTTTATCACAAAAATTTATAGATATCAATTTTTATATATGACATTAGTACAATTACAATATGTGCTGGCAGTGGCTGAGCATAAGAACTTTACAATTGCTGCTGATAAATCCTTTGTAACTCAACCAACATTGAGTATGCAGATTCAGAAATTGGAAAAAGAATTGAATATTGATATTTTCGATAGAACATCGCATCCAATCAAAATCACTCAAATTGGAGAGAAAATTGTTGCGCAAGCAAAAACAATTTTAATGGAAGCTAACCGAATGAAACACTTGGTAAACGAAGAAAAAGGTTTGTTAGAAGGTGATTTCATTATTGGTGTTATTCCTACTGTTTTACCTTCTTTAGTACCATTATTTTATAAAACATTTCAGAAAAATAATCCGAAATCAAATCTTATTATCAAAGAATTGCAAACGGATAAAATTATAAAAGGAATAAAAGATGGTTCGTTGGATTTTGGTATTGTGGTTTCGCCACTTTTCGAAGATCAAATTATCGAAAAACCTCTTTATTATGAACCATTGGTGGCTTATGTACCAAACGGGCATCGCTTATCTGACAAAGATAAAATCAATGAAGATGATCTAAACACTTCTGATTTATTAATCTTGCAAGAAGGACATTGTTTCAGAAATAATGTGTTGGCTTTATGTGATACTTCTAATCTGAAAAATCGTCCGATTAAGTTAGATTCAGGAAGTTTTGAAGCTTTAGTTAAATTAGCAAACGATGGATACGGAATGACTTTGTTGCCTGCTTTGGTTGCAGATGATTTGCCACAAGAGTATAAGAAATTTGTCAAAAACTTTGAGTCGCCAGTTCCAACGCGAGAAGTTTCGTTAATTTTTCATCAATCTCAATTAAGAGATTCTTTCGAAAAAGAATTAATTAATACAATTCAAAGTATTTTGAGAGGAAAAATATTCTTAGAAAAAGATCAAAAATTAGATTCGAATATGGTTTCTTTACCTAAAAAATAACATAAAAAAAACGACTCAAAATTTAATTTTGAGTCATTTTTTTATGTCTTGAAATTTCTTTTAAGGGACTATTGTTGTAAATAAATATGTGGCAAAAAGTGTTAATAAAACAATTCCTTGCTGAATATTTGTTCGACCAGAATTTAATGATAAATAAACGGTAAACAACGATAACACTAATAAGATAGATGATTTTGCGTCTATTCCTAATGTTACTTCTAGCCCTGTAAAATAACATACGATTGCTACGGCAGGAATTGTTAATCCAATTGAAGCTAAAGCTGAACCTAAGGCTAAGTTAAGACTTGTTTGTAAGCGATCTTGTTTTGCGGCTTTGTATGCAGCTAAACCTTCTGGTAGTAAAATAACACCAGCAATGATGATTCCTACTAAAGATTTCGGAGCACCAAGCTCCATAACTATTGATTCAATAGTTGGAGACAATTTTTTTGATAATAAAACAACAGCGACTAATGCAATGATTAATAAAACTAAACTTGAAATTGTAGTCAATAAATTTGGTTTTTCGACATGTAATTCAGAAGCAACATTATCAGCGTTATTTTGTGGAAGAAAATAATCTCTGTGTCGTATTGTTTGTACAGAAATAAAACCTCCATATAAAATAAGAGAAATAATTGCGACAAAGATTAACTGGGAAGAAGAGAATTCACCTCCTTTTTCTGATGTCAAAAAATTTGGTAAAACCAAGGTCAATATAGATATTGCAACTAAAGTAATTAAAGCAGTTGAAACACCTTGTTTGATAAAGTTCTGTTCTCTATAACGAACTCCTCCAGCCAATAAACAGATTCCGATAATTCCGGTAAGAATAATCATTACAGCAGCAAAAACGGTATCTCTTGCCAAAACAGAAGGGAAGCCGGTAGGTTCGGACATCATTAATGAAACAATTAGCGAAACTTCTATAACTGTAATAGCTAAAGCCAATATAATGGTTCCGAAAGGTTCTCCAACTTTATGAGCTACAACTTCTGCGTGATGTACAGCTGATAAAACAGCTGAAATTAAAATGATTCCTAAGACTCCAGAAAACCACATCTGATCTTTAAATCCTTCGGCTATTGTTAATGAAAAAATGGCAAGAATGGGACAGATAATTGTCCAGTAGGGTAAAGCTAAATTGAATTTTTTTGAAAGAAAATTATCTACGTGCATTAATTATGAGGTTTTGGATTTTTACAAATTTAATAAATAATATTGATAATTATTATGTGTAATTATCATAAATAGTAATAATTATAACATTTAATTATCATAAATAGTAATAGTTATTTCAATAATTGAGTAAAAATAAACTTTTTAACTAATGATTATCATACCTCTACTATCAATAAACGATTAAATTTGCAAAATGTTAAACGTATCTGACGAAAAGTTAAAAAAATGGTTTAGCACATCATGTGTGTGGGAAACGATAAGTTGTACGCTTTTATTTTTGGTTGCAATGCCAATAAAATATCAATTCGGTTATGTTTTGCCAATGCCATTTGCTGGTTGTTTTCACGGTTTTTGGTTTACAGCTTATTTGATTTTACTTTTTAGAGTCAGAAGAATATATAAATGGGACGATGAAGATTTTATTATTTATGTGATGTACGCATTTATTCCGTTTGCAACTTTGGCGGTACATAAAGTAATAAAAGAGGATAAAAATAATAGATAAATAAAAAAACGGTTTCTTTTAAAAACCGTTTTTTTATACTCATATATTTTACGCCATTTAGCTACAGTGTTTCGACTGATTTTAAACTTATCAGCAATATATGATGTATTGGTATAATTATTTTTTTGCTGAAATTTTAAAATTTCTAGAACAGAATTCAAATCATAAGATTTATGCTTTTGATTTTCGACTGTTTTGTTTGCATTCAGTATTTCTGATACTTTCATGATATCCAAAACATTCATATTCTTTTTTAATAATTTTTTTGTCTGTTCTATTTTTTCAGGGAAATTGCGTTTAATAATGTCTTGATAGATTTTTTGGTAGTTTGGTTTTACCATAGTGAGTAAGATTTAATTTTGAGGTAGGTATTTTTTAATCCAATTATGAATAGTGTTTTTTGGGATATTGTATTCATTAGAAATTTCTTTTTTTCTTCAGTGTATAAATTCTAAAAAAAATCATATTTCAACAACTTAGACCATTTTAATAAATCGTCTGTTTGTATACTTTTGCTTAAATATTGGGCATTAATTTCCTTTTCAGAATAAGTTTTGAAGAAGCCCTTGATACGGGATATATCAATTCCAAGTTCGTCGACTCTTTTTTTGATTAAATAGCCCATGTGAATATCTTTCATAGGTAAGTAGGTTTTGAGTAGTTGTAAATGTAGTAAATCGAAATCTGTATTTCTATTAATTTTCTCAAAAATAGAATGATTTTATGTACAAAAAGATCGTTTCGTTATATAGAATTTATTTTATAAATTTATGCGACTAAATTAAGTATAATGATTATTCAACCAAGAACAAGAGGTTTTATTTGCATTACGACTCACCCTGAGGGAACTGCAAAAAATGTTCACAATCAAATTGAGTACGTAAAATCAAAAAATATTTCAGCCGAAGGACCAAAAAAAGTATTGGTAATTGGAGCTTCGACAGGTTTTGGTCTGTCATCTCGTATTACAGCTGCTTTCGGATATAATGCTGCAACAATAGGTGTTTTCTTTGAAAAACCTGCTGCGCCAAGAAAACCGGGGACTGCGGGTTGGTACAACACAGCTGCTTTTGAAAAAGAAGCACACGAAGCTGGTTTGTATGCAAAAAGTATTAATGGAGATGCTTTTTCTGATGAGATTAAACAACAAACGATTGATTTAATCAAACAAGATTTAGGTCAAGTAGATTTAGTAGTTTACAGTTTAGCTTCGCCTCGTCGTACACACCCAAAAACAGGTGTTGCGTATTCATCAGTTCTTAAACCAATTGGTGAACCATTTACAAATAAAACAGTAGATTTTCATACAGCAGAAGTTACAGATATTACAATTGATCCGATTGAATCTCAAGAAGAAATTGATAATACAATTGCTGTAATGGGAGGTGAGGATTGGAAATTTTGGATGGAAGATTTGAAAGCTGCTGGTGTTTTAGCTGAAGGAGTAAAAACTGTTGCTTATTCATACATAGGGCCAGAATTGACGCATAGAATCTACAAAGATGGATCGATTGGAATGGCTAAAAACGATTTAGAAAAAACGGTTCCTGTTATCAACGAATTATTAGCAGATTTAAATGGTGTTTCTTACGTTTCTGTAAACAAAGCTTTGGTAACACAGTCTAGTTCTGCGATTCCAGTTGTGCCATTATATATTTCGTTATTGTACAAAGTAATGAAAGCAAAAGGAATTCATGAAGGTACAATCGAGCAAATGCAACGTTTGTTTGCAGAGCGCTTGTATACTGCAAATGGAGAAGTTCCTTTGGATGAAAATGGACGTATTCGTATTGATGATTTGGAAATGCGTGAAGATGTACAAAAAGAAGTGGATGATTTGTGGAAAATTGTAACTTCTGAGAATATTAAAGAAATTTCTGATATCAAAGGTTATCATGATGAGTTCTTACAATTGTTTGGATTTAGTTTTGATGAAATCGATTATGATGCTGATACAAACGAATTGATTTCAGTTCCAAGTATTGCAGAATAAGAAGATCATTTCAATAATAAATACAAAACGACACTGTCCAAAATTTTGTGTAAATATATTTCAGGTGGGTTTGACTTTTTTATAGTTGAACCCTTTTTTCAAATATAGTTAAAAATTGATTTAAAATTATTCCCCAATTATGAATTGGTTGTGTCCATTTTTTTGAGATTTGCATTAACGATAGATAAACTGACTTTTTGAGCGCGTCATCTGTTGGGAATACTAGTTTATTTTTGGTATATTTTCGGACTTTTCCATTCAAATTTTCGATAAGGTTGGTGGTGTAAATAATTTTTCTGATTTCAATAGGAAAGTCAAAAAATACAGTTAATTCGTCCCAATTATTTCTCCAAGATTGCATTGCGTAGGGATATTTTTGAATCCATTTTTCTGCAAAACGATCTAATTCTAAAGCAGCCATCTCTCTGTTTGGCGCATTGTAAATGAGTTTCATGTCTGAGGTAAATTCTTTTTTATCCTTCCAGACTACGTATCGAGCAGAGTTTCTAATCTGGTGAACCACGCAAATTTGTGTGTTCGCTTGAGGGAAAATATTGGTTATAGATTGTGTAAATCCGTTTAAATTATCAGTTACTGTAACCAAAATATCTTCTACGCCACGCGCTTTTAAATCCGTCATCACACCTTGCCAAAAAGCAGCAGATTCGTTCTCTCCAAGCCACATTCCAAGGATTTCTTTGTGACCTTCACGGTTTAAACCAACAGCTAGATAAATCGTTTTATTGATTACTTTTCCGCCTTGACGAACTTTAAACACAATGCCATCCATCCAAACAATGCAATAAATAGATTCTAGAGGACGATTTTGCCAATCCAAAACTTGACTATTTACTTTATCAGTAATGATGGATATTGCTGATGTAGAGAGTTTATAGCCGTATAATTCGTAAAGTTCCTGCTCAATATCCGAAACACTTAGACCTTTAGCGTATAACGAAATAACCATATTTTCAACAGAAACTGATTTGGATTGATGTTTTGGGACAATAATTGGATCAAAACTTCCTTCTCGATCTCGAGGAACCTCTATTGTAGATTCCCCATATTCGCTTTTTAAACGTTTTGAAGTTGTGCCATTACGTGCATTGGAATTGTCACTTTTCTCATTTTTTGAGTAACCTAAATGGGCTTCAAGTTCGCCTTGTAGCATGGCTTCTAATAAATCAGAATGCAATTCTTTTAATAATTTACTTAGATCTTCTTGGGTTTTGATCCCTTCTAAATGACCTTGATCTTGGATGAATTGGGCTACAGATTTTTTCATAATAAACTGTGTTTTATAAATTTAATAAAATAAATAAGGTGAGTTACTAAACCCACCTTAATTTATGTTTACACAGTTTTTTGGATATTGCCTACAAAACCTCGAAAATTATTTTCGAGGTTTTTTTTGTGTCAATAAAATAACTCAAAAATAATTTTATTCTGTTTATCGTCTTACTTCTCGATACAAATTTCTTTAATGGGGAATGAAAATTATACTAGGGGATTAATAAAAAACCTCAACTAAGGAGTTAAGGTTTGGTAATTGTTTTTTATTGTTTAATAATAGGAGTTAACTCTTCTTTTAATTGATCAAATTCTTCTTTCGTCATCATTTCAATTTCCATTAATTCTTTAGCTTCTTTAAGTTTTTCGATAGCTTCTTCACGAGTCATTTTTCTATTCTTTAATAGTATTTCACCAGACTCTATTGCTAATTCTGAATCCATGACACTTAAATATTTATTAACACCAAATGCTCTTCCATTTATTTCACCTAGTACCATTACTACATATAAAGGTTTATTTTTACTCCCTCTATGAAATGTCTTTATTTCTTGAACAATAACCTTCGTATTTTTAAAACTATTATCAGCCATGCTAGGAGCATCACCATTCATTGCTGCCATTATATTACCAAATCCTGCAGGTCTTCCCATTTGTATAAATTCATAAGTTTTTTTTGAAACACCTCTAGATTGTCCTATACCACCTCTTAATTGATTACCATAAGAACCAGCTACAGTTTTTGTTCTAATCTCTTCGGACGTAGGAGAACCTAAAATTAAAGTATCGCCAATACTTACAGTATTTTTACTACTGGTAATATATTGATTAACTTCTGTACCATTTTTAATGGTATTAAAGAAGTTTATGTCTTGTGTATTCTCATACGTTAATTGTTCAATATTTTCTTGAGCATACAACATATTAATTGATAGTAGAACTACAGCTAATGATAGAATTTTTTTCATCGTTATTTGAATTTAGTTTTAAACGCTAATTAATTTCTATTGCAAGTTTACAGCTCATCAGTGCAGTCTATTTGCATAGATGTTTTTATTAAAAAATAAACCACATTTTTAAAATATTAGTTCATAAAAAAACCTCAACAGGTTTTCTGTTGAGGTTTATATTTAAAATATATGTTATCTAATTTTACGCAACACAATTATCATTTATTTCTCTGATCGTACCTGCTATCTTCGTTGATACTTCTTGACCAAATAGTTGAATCATTCCTCCTGAATACACATCAGAAAAAGGTGAATTAAATAACTGGTTTAAGTCCATCACTCCATTAACAGCAAAATAATCTATTATTAAATTCATAAATTGAATTTGTTGAGTATTTAAATTTGCAAAATTTACCATCTTAGAAAATGCATTTTGTGCTTCAACTTTATCTAATCCTACCACTGAACGTATAAATTCACCTAATGGCTTATCTCCATAGACCTCTTGGAATAATGACTTAGACCCTAGACTTCCTTTCTCAAATAAGAAGCTTTCTATATAGGTTAAGTCAGCAGGAGTTATCTTGATGTTCTTTTTAATTTTATCTATCGTTAAATCAAATTGATTCTCTTTGATATATCTTTCTACCTTTTCTTTGTAAGCTTCCTTATCAAAAGAATGTGCTTCATAGATTTCAGGTGATTCATTAACAGCGATTATATTATCCTCGAAGCTTGTAGTTACTATTTTCTTCGCTTCTTCTGTTAAGAACTTTATCAAATCTCTTAGTTCAACTCTTATATGCTCTAAACCTAATACACTCATATCACTCCAATAATCATCTTGTGTAATATGATTTAAAGTATTCAACTTGGCTTTTACTTGTGGTACAGAAGTTTGCTTTTTTAATCTATTCGATATTCCTATCACTTTCTCTGTTAAATAAACTTGTCTTCTTTCTCCATTAAGATTAGCAGTCATAAAATCTAACATCATCAAATCAAATGATAATGCAGCAGTATCTTGACTTTTTTCGAAGACTAAAGGAGCTAAGTCATTTAATAACTCATACGTATCAGCTTTAGACAGGTCATACCATTTCTTCTTTTCTAGGTATTTGTCTAAAGTTTTGAGATAAGGTTTTACGACAAAGCTTGTACGCTTTTCATTGTTGATATTTGCTACTTGTTGATGAACATAAGCTAATAATTCTTCACCTAAAGCTTTTAATTCTTCGTCTTCTTGAATTAATAAAACTTGTGCAAGATTCAGTCTTATTCTGAAAATACGTTCAGCTAAAGACATCTGTTTTATAGGTTCTATTCCTTTTGGATTTTCCTCAAAAAATTCAAAATTTTGACAAAAATCTAAGATTAAGAAATCCTTTTTATGCTCACCAAATCCAAATAGATTTTCGCATAATCGAGTTCCTCTACCAATCATTTGCCAGAATTTCACCCTACTTTTTACAGGTTTTAGAAAGACTAAATTTACAATTTCAGGTACATCAATTCCTGTATCTAGCATATCTACTGAACAAGCTATTTGAGGATTTTTGTATTTAATCTTGAAATCATTTAATAAGTCGTGTCTGTATTCTACTGTATAATCAATTACTTTTAAGAATTGATCTCCATATTCAGGATAAGTAGCATTGAATCTTTGTCTTAAAAATTCTGCGTGTTTATTTTTCTTTGCAAATATGATGGTCTTCCCTAATTTATTACCACCATCTACTTTTATTCCATGCTCCATCAGGTACTCTAAAATAGCATCGGCAGTATTGGTGTTATAAATCCATTGGTCTAAAGCCGTAGATTCTATTTCATCAGGAAATTCTCCTGTGATTGGGTCTGCAAATTCTTCTTCGTATTCTTTCTGTTCTTCGGGAGATAATTCACTATATTTAATTCCTTCACGTTGAAATTTAGTCTGAACAGAAAATGACTTATAAGGTACTAAGTAACCATCTTTGATGGCTTTATCTAAATCATAGTTATACGTAGGATTTCCTACAGTTAATCCAAATAATTCGTAGGTATTTCTTTCTGAAAAATCGACAGGAGTTGCAGTTAAACCAATCTTTAACCCATCAAAATAATTAAAGATTGCTTTGTATTTGTTGTAAATAGAACGGTGAATTTCATCAAAAATAATCACATCAAAATGTCCAACTCCATAAGTGCGAGTATCTCCTGTTTTATCTTCGTCTATTAAATTGATTAACGTTTGATAGGTAGAAAACACAATTCTACTTCCTACATCTTCTTTTTCTTCTCGTAAATCTACAGAAGGAAGATTAGGCAAATAATCGTTTAAGTTGTTCTTGGCTTGAGTAACTAAAGCTGTTCTATCTGCTAAAAATAAAATCTTCTTTGCCCAATTGGCTTTTGATAATACATCTACCAAAGAAGCAGAAGTTCTTGTTTTACCTGTACCTGTTGCCATTACCAATAAAGCACCTCTGTGTCTGTCTTCAAATCTTTCGGCAACAGCTTTAATGGCTTCTATCTGATAATAACGATTGGTAATATCTTCATCAATAGGCATCTCATTTAGATTACGCTTATTGGTTCTTCTTTGGATATTAAGTTGTAACTCATCTTTGGTATAATATCCTTGAACTTCTCTTATTGGATAAAACCAATCATAAAAAGAAATTTCGTACCCATTGGTTAGGAAGATATTTGGTAATTGACCATAGGTTTTTTCTAAACATTTGGCATATAATTCTGCTTGATGTCTTCCTGAATTTAGATCTCTTGATGTTCTTTTTGCTTCTACAACGGCTAAAGGCTTTCCGTTATCTCCCCAAAGGACATAATCTGCAAAACCTTCTTCTTTGTTGTTTGGCATTCCTTCTATCCTAAACTCTTTGACATTGGCTTGAGATAAATCCCAACCCATTTCTTCTAACATATAATCAATCAGAAGTTCTCTTGTCTTTGCTTCATTAGGGTCTGAAGGTGGTAATATTTGTTGTTGAGTTTCTTTTCTGTTGGCTTCTAAAGCTTCTTGTTCCTCTTTTTGTTTTTTCTCAAGTTCTGTCTTTGCATTTAATTCTTCTTGCAGTTGTTGAATCATCTTTTTTTGCTCATTCACCTGAGAAGAAAAAGATTGTGGAATTAAATCTTCTTGAAAAAGAGGTTTGCTTACAACATCTCCACTATATAAGGTCATTAAATAATAACTAACCGAATGCAAAAGTTGCAAAACATGTAAAGCTTGGTCTTCTGTTATCTTGGTTTTACCTGTATTATGCACTGCTTTATTCCCTAATTGGCGAATAGCGTGCATCATAGACAACAGTTCTGGACTTTCTATAATTTCTATAAAGGCAGGTTCTTTCATCAAAGAATTGATGGAAGTGTCATAAGGCAAACGCAAAGTAGGCTCACTCTCGTAGATAAAGTTTACCCACGTTTCTAATGTTTTCCTCAAATATAAACCTGCAATGTCTAAATTCTCGTAGATGTATTTTTCTGCTTCTTTGGCAGATGAAATAACAAATTCGAATTCAGTAGGATAATTATAAAAATTACTCATGTTGTTTTAATTATCATTAACTGGTAAAAACCCCTCTATATCTAACAAATGTATAACTCCTCTTAGAAGGTGATTGTTTTGAAACATCAAAATATATCTTCTTGCACCTTCTTCTTCTGGTATCAGCATCTTTTTATCAACTAATTTTTTAATTTCTCTAGAAATTTGAGAAGTGTTTTTATTCGATAAAATATCTTTTAAATCATCGTTTTTGATGACTTGTAATTCTACCGTTTTTTTTAGAATTTTTGCTTCTACGTCTGTAACAAATTTTCTTTCTAAAGAATAATTAATTGCAGGAATAAGAATTTTAGATTTCAGGTAATTATAATCAGATAATTTATCTACTTTTTCTATTTCTTCTTTTAATCCTCTCAATACATATTCGCACCATTCTAAGATTCCTTCTTTTGTTCCTGTATCAGCTTTTGATAACATATCGTAGTATATGTTTCTGTTACTACAAAAAACGGCAGTTGGATTTATGATACGACCAGCATTTATGTTAAGTCCACTTTTTACAAGCATAGCATAAGTAAAAAGGCGTACTGTTCTTCCATTTCCGTTGCCAAAAGGATGTATCCAAACAAAACGATGATGCGCAATTGCTGCTTTTAACAAATCGTATTTGGTTGAATTTTCTGAATTAATAAACGAAAATAATTCTTCCATATAACTTTCTACCAAATAAGGTTCTGGTGGCAAATGGGTAGAATTATTAATTTTTAAAGAATGATTTCTATATGCTCCAGGTGTTAAATCGCCTTCACCATGAGGTGGAGGAGGTAAATTGTTAACAGCTATTTTATGCAATTCGCTAATCATTATTCTGTTGATAGGATATTCTTTTACCTTGTCTTCTATAAACTCCATTGCTTCATCAATGTTATCTATTTCTAATAATTTTGACGTTAGCGCTCTTGGAGAATCATCAATTTTGGTTTCTACATATTCAGCAATTGTTGTATTGTTTCCTTCAATCCTTGCAGATCCCATACTTTCTAACCAATGAAAAATACTTTTTAACTGAAAAAAAACAGCAGGATGTGTAGAACCACCAAGGTCTTTTTTACGTAAATGTTCTAACTCTATGATGAGGTCGGTAAGAGGCGAATCGAAATCTGGTTGAATTAGACTTAATTCGTAAGGACTAAACGTTGCTGACATGATAAAATTATTTGCACCAAATTAAACAATTATTTGCCAATAAAAAAATAATTATTTGCCAAACAACAACAACAAACACTCTACTATCAAGAGTTTATATAAAAAAAAATCGTGCAATTTTTTGCACGATTAAAATAAAACATTTGCGTATTTACGTAATTTTATTTGCTTTTTTATGTGAAGCTAAAACTTTCTTGTAACAAGGCTTGGAATAAGTTTTCTGATGCTTCAGCTTGTTTCTTCACCAATTCTTTTTGCGCTTCTATATTCTTGATTTTTTCTGCAAATTGGTTTTGGAGTTCAACTTTAATATTAGGTATGAATTCTTTATGAACTATTTTTCTGTCTAAAGTAGGAACACCTGCCCCATGAGCAAATCTATCTATTCTTAGATTATTTAATAGATATTCTAAATAAGTAATGTTATTATCATAAATTTCATAACTATATAATGTAGTATTTAAAGGCCAACAATTTTGTTCAGTTCTATGAACTTTCCCTATTGTACCTGATCTACCTGTAACAATACAAGGCTTGTTAGTTTTTGAAATTGTATGATAATCTAAAATTCCATTTGAGCCATAAACAGGTATATTACCATTTTGATTTCTATCTTGAACTGGTAAGTCATATCCCCTTTTTAACTTTAAAACTTCTTCAAAATTTATTAAATCCCAACCTTTCTCATTTTGCACAGGATCACCGAACATCTCGATAAAAATAGATTGGGCTAACTCATCATATTGCTTTAGAAGTTCTTGGTCTTTTTTGCGTAAAGCATCTGCTTTGTCTAACTTTTCTGCAATTGCTTTTTGAGTTGCTAGTGGTGGAAGGGGGATTTCAATATTTAACAAATCAGATTTAGTTAAACTTGGGATAGTAACAGCCTTATTATGTTTATAGAAATCATACTTAACACAGAAGTAATATAAATACTTATTGAAAAGCTTTTCTTGTGTTACTAATCCAAATGCAGTATCAACATTCCAAAAAGGTTTATCAACAAAAATAGGATTATTAATACTACCTTTTCTTCCTATAATTACTGTTCCACCTGGACATATAAACTCTTTTGCAAACCCCATTACTCCTCCACTACCATAGATTGGATAAACTCCATTTTCATCTACAACTTTGGATTGATTTTTACCATTATAAATCTGCAATACATCTTTCCAAAGATACTTTTCATACATATTACAATAAATTCTTTAATTCAACCATCAACTCATTTCTTTCCTTATCCAATTGCTGAATAGAAGCTATAATATCCGCAGGTTTAGCATATACCTTTTGTTCGTAGATTACTTCTTTGTATTTGTTAATACTTAATTCATACGCATTTTTTGCAATTTCTTCTTTAGATACACAAAAACTTTGTTCCGTTCTTGCTCTATCAACTTCGTTCTCTCTTGTATGGAATCTTGTAATAATATCTGGGATATCATTTTCCTTAACAGGTGCACGTTTATCATCTAAACTATACCCATCTGCTTTCATATCATAAAACCATACATTTTCTGTACCACCTGCATTGGTTTTTGTAAACACTAAGATTGCAGTAGAAACTCCCGCATAAGGTTTGAACACACCACTTGGCATAGAAATAACTGCTTCTAACGCTTGGTTTTCTACAATTTCTTTTCTAATCTTTTTATGTGCAGTAGAAGAACCAAATAATACCCCATCAGGAATAATTACAGCACAACGACCTCCAACTTTTAGTCCTTTCAGCATTAGACCAAGAAAAAGTAATTCTGTCTTCTTAGAATCGACTAACGCAATCACTTTTTCGTCTACAGCATCTTTATCTAAACTTCCTTTAAACGGAGGATTAGCTAAGATTAAAGATACTTTTTCTTCAAAGTCTGCATTAGCTTGTGATAAAGAATCTACATCTTTTAGTTGAGGGTTTTCAATCCCATGTAGAATTAAATTCATTGCTCCAATTCTAATCATCGTTGGATCAAACTCCATTCCTGTAAACATTTCATTTAAGTAATGTTTTTGTACTTCAGGTTTTAGCAATTCATCTTTGTAATTTTCTTGTAGATATTCTGCAGCACCAACCAAAAATCCACAACTTCCCGATGATGGGTCGCAAATAGTATCTTCAGGAGTTGGCTTCATCATTTCTACCATCATTTTGATGATATGTCTTGGTGTACGGAATTGTCCATTACTTCCTGCTGAAGCAATTTTGCCTAACATATACTCGTAGACATCACCTTTGGTATCTTTGTCATCCATATCCACTTTATCTAACATCTCAACCACTTGTGCTAATAAGCGAGCAGTAGGAATCATAAAGTTGGCATTCTTCATAAACTTAGAAAAGGCAGTACTTTTCCCTCCAAAGTTTTTCATAAAGTCGAAGACTCCATTCTCTTTTTGGAAAAGCTTATACATTTCTTCAGGAGAAACATTCTTGAAGTTACTCCATCTTAAGTCTTGGTTTTCGTCTGTATATATGTAGTTTGATGTATTACCTGTAATAATAGCTTGTTGTTCGGCTCTATTCTGTAACTCATCTAATTGTTTGATAAACAATAAAAAAGTGATTTGCTCAATAACAGATAAAGGATTTGATAATCCTCCACTGTGAAAAGCTAACCAAACTTGGTCTATTTTAGACTGTAATTCTTGTGTGAACATTGTAAAAGTTTGAAGGGTAAAGATAGATAAAAATGCATAGTATATGAGTGTTTGCGACTGATTAGATATTTTCTGGATTATTATGTTTTAAATGCACAACCACACGAATTTGTTGTTCTGGATGCTCGGTCGGATCTATTTGTTGTATCGCTGCGTCAAAGATTTTATTATAGTTCATCGTAAGCAATTTATAAAAGACTCTATTTTCGGTACGTGGTACAAAACCTAATTTGTAATCTTTGTAATATATAGCTACGGCTCTGGCATCGAATTTATTTTCGGTTTCTAATTCTAACCTAAGTTCTGTTCCAACTTTTAGTTTTTTGAAACATAATGCAGCTTCGTAAAATGTAAGTCCTGCAATATGAAAGTTTGCTAAATGTTCTCTTTTTGTTTTCATGATTTGAATTTTTTTAAAAGATTATTTTGCAAACTAGTTTTGATCTATGCAGCTTAATTGCATTAATAGAAATCTTTTAATTTTTCTATTCTTGATTTTAAATTTTGAACTAATTCTATTGGTTCTATTACTTTCATATTTTCGCCATACGAAAGAATTAAAGATTCTAATTCGTAATTTAACTTAACTTTAATTTGTAATCTATTCTCTGCTATTTTTTGAGAACCATGAATCGGTTTTGATTTGATGTAGGGGATGATATGATCTGACAGCTCTATCCTAACAGAAACAAGTTTATTCTCTATATTATTTGTAACCCCAATGATATCCTCAAAATACTCATCAAAATCCACCTCTGTTGGAATGTAAGTTTCCTTATTAATTTCGATCCCTTGAATTCGATCTAATGCCAAATTTTGAAGGTATTGATCCTTATGGTTCCACCCAAATAAAAACCAACGTTTATTGAATTGTTTTAAGTGATAAGGTGAAATACAGAATTCTTGTTCATTTTCTGTTTTAAATGATTGATAAACTATTTTGATTGTTTGGTTGTTTTTGATGAAATTATATAAGGGTGTTAGATGTTCTAATCCTATCAAAAATTCGCTTTCCTCGAATGAAATTAATTTTTGATTCCCTTTGTTATCTTTCACTTCATTTAATTTAGCTTCAATATTTTCTATTGCATCAATCCCAGGAATCCCTTTCATACGAGAAAGTAATTCTAACGTATTTTCTAAGGCTAGTTGTTCTTCTTGGTTTAATGGTTTATTTTGAATTGTAAAATTAGGATCTTCATAACGGTAAAATTTTTTACGGCCGTCTTTTATTCCAATGATAGGTGCTTCGTATCCTGCATCGCTTTCCATAAACTCCATATCATATAAAATTTGACGACGAGAAACAGATGTATCTTCTCCATAAAGTTCTTTTAAAACAATAGAACATTCATTGATTAAATCATCGATATAATAGTTACGAAATTGATTGCTAAAACATTTGTCTAATGTTTTGTAACGAATTAATGCATTTTTATTGACTGCCATAAACGAATACGAATAGTTGTAAATTTAATAAAATAAAAAATGCTTCGAACGGCAAAGTAATTAAAAAAGTGTGTAAAATGTTTTATTAGGTTTTGGATTATATGTTTTGTGTGTAATGGTATTATGATTTAGTTTACTTGATTAGATTGAAGAATTGATGTGATGAGGTCCTGATATGAGTTCGATGACATTACTTTTTTCTTGATAAAAAAGTAATCAAAAAATCAAGGCTACGATTTTCGACGGTCAATTTGCATCTTGTTTCATTAAAATGATTAAATGATTCGCTATCGCTCACTAATCATTTTTACATTTCATTTCGATGAATTGACACTCGTCTGCTAATCGTTATGCCGGATTTACTATTTGATTAAATTAGTGAATGGATGTGATGAGACCCTGATATGAGTTCGATGACATTACTTTTTTCTTGATAAAAAAGTAATCAAAAAATCAAGGCTACGATTTTCGACGGTCAATTTGCATCTTGTTTCATTAAAATGATTAAATGATTCGCTATCGCTCTCTAATCATTTTTACATTTCATTTCGATGAATTGACACTCGTCTGCTAATCGTTAGGCCGGGTTTACTGCTTGATTAAATTGAAGAATGGATGTGAAAAGATCCTCAAACGAGTTCAGGATGACTTTACCAGATCATATCATAAATTAATCTCTTAATCTCAAATATTATAATCCTTGAAACTTCTTCATTTTTTTAAGACTAATGATTTATAATTTGATTGAAATTTTAATAATTAGCTATTATAAGGTTTATCTTTTGGTGGAATAATAATGATAATAAAATTTAAAAATACTCTGTCAAAAATCTAATTTTTGAGGATATAATGTTATAAGATTTTTAACTAAAAATATTGCTTACACGATAATATAAAGCGGTTAATTTTATAATATTTTAAATTATATTTATTTTTTTTAAGGATTTATTAAAATAATAACACTATATTTGCAAAGTTATTATTTAAAGGTTCTGCCTTTGCAATTTCTGCACAGTTATTATTTCTTTACAGTTTTCGCTTCTTCAGCTCATTATAATTTTAATCTTATTTAAAAAATATGAAGATTATGGACGTTCGAAAATTTGTAAATATTTCTACACTATGTTCAGTTGAACAAAATTCAATGCTATTGATAACGCTTGGTTGAAAATGATATTATGAATCTTTTTACATTCATTATTTATTATCCAAAATAAACCGAACGAGAAAATAATTTAACAAAGCAAACATCATTAATTGAAATGAATTTAGATTATTCATCAATTATTCGATATAATACCGGTTTCGGTAAATACATTTTATGACATTTAACCAATTAAACATTATTCAGCCAATATTAAACGCAATTGAAACTGCTGGATACACCCAACCCTCAGAAATCCAAGAAAGAAGTATTCCCACGATCCTAAATGGCAACGACATGATAGGATGTGCACAGACAGGTACAGGAAAGACGGCTGCATTTGCAATACCAATTATCCAATTGATGCATCAAGCACCGAAGAAAACCAAAGCAATTCGCACATTGGTATTAACACCAACACGAGAATTAGCGGTACAAATCAATGAAAATTTTAATTTATATAAAGGAAATTTACGCCTTTCGAATATCGCTATTTATGGTGGAGTTCGTCAACAAGGTCAAGTTAAAGCATTGAATCGAGGAGTAGATATTTTAATTGCAACGCCAGGGCGACTAATAGACTTAATAGAACAGGGCTATGTTCGTTTAAATGAAGTTGAAATCTTGGTTTTGGATGAGGCAGATCGAATGTTAGATATGGGATTTGTGAATGATATAAAAAAACTACTAAAGTATATCCCTAAAAAACGTCAGACTTTATTTTTCTCAGCAACAATGCCGAATAAAATTAAAACTTTTGCAAAAACGATATTGAAACAACCCAAAGAAGTTATTGTATCTCCGATTTCATCTACAACGGAATCAGTGACACAAACGGTTTATATGGTTGAAAATAAAAAGAAGGAAGAATTATTAATTGAAATTTTAAGAGGTCAAAAACTTAAACGATCACTTGTTTTTACACAAACGAAACATGGTGCAGATAAATTAATGAAGACGCTGAATAAAATAGGTGTAAAAACAGGAGCTATTCATGGAAATAAATCACAAAATGCGCGTCAGAGTGCATTAGAAGATTTTAAAAGCAAACGAATCACTGTTTTAATTGCAACTGATATCGCATCGAGAGGAATTGATATAGATGATTTATCTTTTGTAGTGAACTATGAAATGCCAAATGTTCCGGAGACGTATGTACACCGTATAGGTAGAACAGGACGTGGTGGAAATTTTGGAGAAGCGGTTTCGTTTTGTTCTAGAGATGAAAAAAATGAATTGAGAGATATTCAAAAATTAATAGGGTTTAAAATTCCAATTAATCCTAACACAAGTTGTGCATTTCATTTAGGTTAATTAAAATGAGATACATAAATAAAATATTAGAAAAATTAAAAAATACAATACAATGAAAGAAGGTACAGTAAAATTCTTTGATGAAACCAAAGGTTTCGGATTTATATCAGCAGAAGATAACAAAAAAGACATATTCGTACATAATTCAGGATTAATAGATTCTATCTATGAAAATGATGTAGTGACTTATGATTTGGAACAAGGACAAAGAGGTATGAACGCCGTTAACGTTCGTATCAAAAAGTAGCTTTTTTGCAATTATTTATTTTAATCCTCTAAATTTATTAGAGGATTTTTTTTATCCTCTATTGTAAATTTATTGTTAGTATATGTATCATTATTTGCTATTTGAAACATATGAGCTTTAGATTCAAAGAAGTGCTTTATATATCTAGTTGTATTATGTATAACATTTCATGAATTAGATTTAATCAATGGATTTACAGGGACTGTATCTATTTACATTCATGGAAATATTTATCCTTATAGTAGTCATCCAATCATTGTAATTGCCTCTTATGATGGAGATGAAATGATAGTTTTTCAATTAATATATTTACTTGATTTCCAGTTTTGTAATTTAATTATGGAATATTGTTTGCAACAGTATTAACTAAACAACCAAATTATGAGCACAGAAAATTTAAGTAATCAAGATGCTATTGACAAATTAAGCGATATGATTAATGATATCGATATTTGTATGTTTTCGGCATTTCCAAATCAATTGTTTTATCCCCATACCGTACCTATGAGCCGTCAAGAAGTTGACGAATCAGGTAATATTTGGTTTCTATTTTCTTCAGAAAGTGAGTTACATCAATTTATTGAATCAAATTCTAAAGTTTCCTTAAGTTTTTCGGATGTAGGTTCGTACAAATTTCTTAGTATCAATGGAATTGCTACAATTACAAGAGATCAAGACAGAATAGCTAAATATTGGAATAAATTTGTAGAGGCTTGGTTTGATAAAGGAAAAGAGGATCCAAATATTAGAATATTAAAAGTGGTTCCAAAAGAAGCGTATTATTGGGATAATAAAACTAATAAATTAATGACTCTTTTGAAAGTTGCTACTTCAGCTATATCGGGAGAAAAAATGGATTTAGGTAAAGAAGGTAGTTTAGAAATTTAAGTTTAACTATCGTAAGCCAAAAAAAAATTATTTATATAAATAATTATAATTAAGAATTCCCATCTAATATATTAGATGGGAATTTTAAATAGGTTTAGGTTAATTATCAATTGATGATAATTTGTTTACTCTAAATTTAATGAATTATTATAGTTATATTTTAATTTTTAACACCAAGATTTTTATTATCTTTTGATTTAATTAATTCCTCTTATCCTTTCGACTGGCAGGTACTGCTAATACATTCATCATTTGACGTAAGCGAGAGCGTACACGTTCGGTGTAATACTTTTCGATTTCGGAAGCTGATAGGTTAGTGGTGATGTGGGTTTTGATGTTGAGGTTCATGAATAGATCGTAACGGCTAAGAATGATTTCTGCCATTACATTGCATTCGTTGCCGAAATATTTGATGTTGTTTTCTGTTCCTAGATCATCAAAGCAAATGTTTTTCATTGGGAAATCGAAAGGAATTCCTTTGCTGTACTTGTTAATAGTTTGATATCCGTCTCGGATAAATTCAAATGAAATATCTCTACATGTTGTGTAATAGAATTTTTGTTCTTTGACCATAATCGTTTGCATTAAACGGAACCACGTTGTTTTTCCGATTCCGATTGGTCCAGTTAGTAAAATTCCTTTGTCTAGGTCTATTGCTAACTCCTTGCATTTTTCTTTGTCGTTTAGGAAATAAGCAGCTAAACGGACAATATATGGGAAATCCTCTTTTTGAAAAGTGTAATTTGGGTGAATATGTTTACGTCCCTGTTGTTCCAGGTGAAATAAAAGTTTTTGATAATTGATCATAGCATTACAATTTGGTTATAAAGGTTCGTCGTATCGTTTGTTGATGGATGTGTCTAATGGTTTTTGAGTTGTAAATTTTGAATGTGTAGTGTATTGGGAAGCATTAATCATCCAATTATTCGCAGCTGCTTTCAACATTTTTAATTTTTGTTCGTATTCCGTAAAGGAGCAGTTGAAATAGTAGTTGAATCCTTTTTGAATTTCATAGTAAGTAAATTCCGTATCTGCTGTAAAAGCATATAGTGTTTGGTTTTTTTGCAAGCATTCTTTGTAAATTAACTTGAGTTTTTGAATGGGAATATGATAAAACTTTTTCCAGTTTCCCTTTAATTCTTGACTTTTGACTTGGATCGAAACACAGTAATAAGTAAATTCATTTTGTTTGTGTCGGTGGATAAAACCTGCAAGATGATGGTAACCGTCTGATAAACCTGAAATATCAATAAGAAAAGGAAAATATTGGTTTTGATTATAGTTGATTTGTCTGTTGTTTTTTAATAGTTCGCAAATTGCTTTTATGTCAACATTAAAATCTATGGATAGGGTTGGGGGACCAGGACATTCGCAGACATCATTGAAGTAAAAGATTAATTGCGGAATAAACAACAGTTGTGATTGATAATCTTGTATCGCAAACAAATTGATTTTTTGAATAAAACCAAATGCATATTCTATCATTTGCATATACTGTTTGTTTAGGATATCTTGTTTTGCCTCGACTTGTGGTTCAATTTTTTTGATTACATCCCCATATCGATGAATAAAAAAGTTCAGGTACTTGATATATTCTTCATATACTTCAATTTTCATAGGCTTAAAAATTAAAATTGAAAATGCTTGTAGTAAAGATGTATTTGTCTAATATACAATAAATTATAATGAAAACAAAAAATCCCCTCCAAAAAGCAGAGGGGAAGTGATTAAGGTACAGTGATTTGACCTAAATAAACAGACGGTGCAGCGTCTTGTTTTATGACGGATAAAAAACTCATCCATACATGTATATCTGTTCCTTGATATTTTGGTAAAAATTGTAGTACATAGGATTCTTCGGAGCGTTTTACGGTTGTTTGTACAACCGTTGATTGTGCTTTTGTATTACCATCTTCTGCATACAATATAACCAAGGTGTCATTTTGATCTACAAGTTCTGTTGCATTATTGGTCCATGTAATCGTTGCCGATAGTGGATCGTCTGCTGTAATATTTACAGGTTGTGGTTCAAGTAAATTACCTTTTGTGAATTGAATGTTGTTGTACTGAATAGAAAAAGTTAACGTATCCATATCACATGAAATGGCTTGTAATAAATTTGCCATCGCTTGATTGTAAGGTGATTTTAGTCCAGACCTTTTTCCGTAATAGGTTTTAGCCAATGCTTTATACCCTTGTATAAACTGCACAGCAAAATTGAACCTGTTTTTTATAACTTGTTGTTTTGGCGTTGGTATACGATTTGATTTTCGTGGTCGCATACGAGATATTTCATGCCCTTCGATATTCGAAACAACAATTCGTCCAGTACGACCTCGCGTACCAGACAAAAGAGAATCTGTAATTTTTCCCATTTTTAATAGATTTTAAATTAAACTTTATTTGACTTGGTTCAGCAACAATTCGAATGTAGACTGAATAGCTTTAAGTAATTGAAACCTGACGAGCCGTGAACGAAATTGGTGGATGATGAAGGGGAATGATTGATTTTAGATGTGAGAATTGAGATTTTAGATTTGTGAAATGTATTATGTATTATGTATTATGTAAAATGTAGATGTTAGATATGAGATATGAGATATGAGATTTGAGAAGTGAGATTTTAGAGTTGTAAATGTATTAAGTACAAAGTAGATGTTAGATATTAGTATTGAGAGGGTTGTTGTACAATGTATTATGTAAAAAGTAATAAGTATTTGAGATGTAATCTGTCAAACTTAATTCATTTCAGTTTCTCACCCAATGGATTGAAGCTCGTTTGCAAATCGTCTGTCGATTCTAAAATTCGTTGTTAAAAGAGAATTTGAATATTGAAAAAAGAGTTAAAAAACCGACGATTTAGAATCGAAATGCAATTCAAGTTTAAATTATTGGAATAGAAAAAGTTGGAGTATCTGAGTGGAGCGAGTTGCCAACTTTATGGAAATAATTTATTTAAAATACCTGAGCCATACCATGGCTCCTCCTCTTAATCTCAAATGTTGTTAAAATTGAATTTGAGTATTGAAAAAGGATAAAAATCCGTAAAACGTTAAGCGTAGAGCGCAAAGCTTAATAAAACCTATGTTTCTATTGTGGTTAGAGAAATTAAGTGTTAAAAAGTGTTAAAATCCTGTATCGGTGTATATCCAAAATGACACTTTTCTGTATCGGTTGTGTATCCGCGCTGTATCCATTCTGTATCCATTGTGTATCCGTTCCGTATGGTTTGTTCGGTGTTCGTATATCGATGTTAAGTTGTAAAATGTATTATGTATTATGTATTATGTATTTTGGTTTAAGAAATAGGATCTGAACATAATTTAGGATAATAAGAAAATAATTAATAGTTCTTTATTACGTTCTTTTTATTGATGACTTATTATTGTATTCATTTGAATTCATGTGCCCATTGGGGAAGTCTTGATCAAAAAGTAATCAAAAGTTATTCATATGATTTATTATTATTTTTAAGGTATTCATGAATGCAAAGCATTACAAGACTGCGATTTTCAACGTTCAATCTTCATTTTACTCCTTAAAAATATAAATGACTCGCTATCGCTCACAAATCTTTTATACGCTCGTTTAAATGGGTTGAAGCTAGTCTGAAAATTGTATGTGTTTCTTGAAATTTGTTGATATAAGTGAATTCGTGTATTAATAACAAAAAACGTACAAGGTTAACCATTAACCGTAAAAAAACCAAAACCTAACAGATTACTCTATTTGGGTTTGTCAGCGGAGATAGAGTGATTATTTCATATTCCCTAGAAAAGAAAGTAATTCTAAGAAAACTCTAGATACTTCGCATCTATTATTTTTTGTTTTCCTTTCAGTTTTATGAAAATGAAATTTTCAACAACTTCAGAAAAACAAAAAAAACCAACAGATTAATCTATTGGTTTTATTAGCGGAGAGTGAGGGATTCGAACCCCCGGAGGTGTGACCCTCAACAGTTTTCAAGACTGCCGCATTCGACCACTCTGCCAACTCTCCAATAACGCAGTCTACTGCGGTATTGCGAGTGCAAATATAGAACGCTTTTTCGTTTTTCCAAATTCTAAAAACAATTATTTTTAAAATAATTTTTAACAAAATGATTCTCAATAGAATATTTTTATTGTTTTTTTTGAAAAGAGTCGTTTATATCTTTGTTGTAATTAATTTTAGTCATGATTAGAAGAATTGAAGAAGTAGATTTTCCGAGATTGAGAGATATTTGGGTAAGTTCGGTTAGTAACACACACCATTTTTTAGCAAAAGAAGATTTTGAATATTATAAAGAAAATTTACCTAATTATTTTCCGCATGTAGCCTTATTTGGTTACGAAATCGGAAATCAATTGGTAGGATTTGTAGGTGTTGCAGAGCAAAATCTTGAAATGTTATTTATTCACAATGATTTTCGAAGAAAGGGAGTAGGGAAGACTTTGTTGGATTTTTCTATTCAAGAATTGAATGTGAAATCGGTTGATGTGAATGAACAAAATCAGCAAGCGATTGATTTTTATTTAAGCCAAGGTTTTAAGGTTACTTCTCGTTCTGAAAAAGATAACGAGGGAAAAGCTTATCCTATTTTGCGTTTGAGTTTATAATTTCGGGAGAGTAGCTTAACTTTGCAAATCATTTTTTAGCCATGCCTTTATCAACAGAATTATCATCAACTCAAAAAAATCGCATTCGTTTAGCTGTTTCGCTTTTCTTTTTTTCGCAAGGTTTAGCCTTTTCTTCATGGGCAAGTCGTATTCCGACAATCAAATCAGATTTAGGAATTTCAGAAGGACAATTAGGAACTTTGTTGCTATTAATGCCGATTGGTCAATTATGTACAATGGCACTTTCAGGAAAATTAGTAGCGAAATTTGGAAGTAAAAATGTCTTGCGAATTGTTGTTTTAATTTATCCTTTAATACTGTGTTGTATTGGTTTGGCTCAAAATTTTTATCAATTAGGTGCTGTATTATTTTTCTTTGGAGTAATAGGAAACATGTGCAATATTTCGGTGAATACGCAAGGCGTTGAGGTTGAGAAAATATATGGAAAATCAATTATGTCATCTTTTCATGGTGCGTGGAGTATAGCTGGTTTTACAGGTGCTTTGATTGGATTATTGATGATGAATTTGCATGTGAATACATTTTATCATTTTGTGATTATTTATGGCTTAATCATTTTGAGTTGGTTCATTAATAAAAAATATTTAGTCGATTCAACGCCAGCTCCAACAAAGGAAAAGAAATCTATTTTTTCTAAACCAGATACAGTTTTGGTTCAATTGGGAATTATTGGGTTTTTGAGTATGGCAACAGAAGGTGCGATGTTCGATTGGAGTGGTGTTTATTTTCAAGATATTGTAAAAGCGCCGCAGAATTTGGTTGTCGTTGGTTATGCATCGTTTATGGTGATGATGGCGACAGGACGTTTTGTTGGTGATTATTTTATCAGTAAATATGGTAAACAACGCGTGATGCAAATTAGTGGCATTTTGATGTTTTCTGGTTTGATGCTTTCGGTATTTTTTCCTCAATTTATTGTGTGTACAATTGCATTTATGATGGTTGGATTGGGCGTTGCGTGTAATGTGCCAACGGTTTATAGTGTAGCAGGTAAAAACAAAAATGTTAACCCAGGTGTTGCATTGGCAATGGTTTCTAGTATATCTTTTTTAGGATTTTTGATGGGACCACCGCTGATTGGTTATATTGCAGAAGCTTTTGATTTGAGATACTCTTATGCTTTATTTGCTTGCTTTGGATTGATTATGGTTTTTATGGTTGGCAGAATGAAAATTTTTAAAACAGAGTAATAAAATAATGAAAAACTTGTAAAAAGCAAACATAATTATAAATTTGTTTTTTATTAAATGAAGTAAAACTATGTTTCGATTTTTAGTCAATAACAAGTTTTTTAATATACTACTTTCAATTTCTTACATCCTCGCAATTATTGCATTGTTAGTGATGTTTGGATTTGGATTTCCGGTTGTTTATAAACTTTATATCAATATATTTTTTATAATACTTTTGTCAATCGGAATTCTGAGAACTATTCTCAAATATATCTACTTTAAAGAAAAAATTATTCCGAGAGTCATCATTTTTGATATTTTAAGTATTTTGTTTATTCTTTATTGTATTAAAATTCAAGTCACCGATTATAGTTGGTTTTTTGTTAGTAAATATTTGCAATTTGCGATTGTACTAAAATTAATTCGAGAAATTGCTACGCCTAATTTTACATTCAAACGATCAGTTATTACGCCGCCGCAACTATTTATTTTCAGTTTTTTCATTTTAGTTTTTGGCGGAGCGTGTTTATTGATGTTACCAAAAGCAACTTATCATCCAATTTCTTTTCTAGATGCATTGTTCACGTCTACAAGCGCCGTTTGTGTAACGGGTTTAACGTCTGTTGATACCTATGTCACGTACACGCCAGTTGGTCATTTTATTTTGATGTTACTCATTCAAGCAGGAGGTTTAGGAATTTTGACTTTTGCCGGATATATTGCTTATTTTTTCAAAGGAAATAGCTCTTATGAGAATCAAATTGCCTTGGGAAGTATTGCTAATAATGATTCTTTGAGTGAAGTTTTTTCGTTTGTAAAAAAGATTATTTATTTAACTTTTGGAATCGAATTAGTAGGTGCGGCTTTAATTTATATTTCGATTGCACCATATAATATTAGTATTGTAGACAAATTATTTTTCAGTATTTTTCATTCAGTTTCGGCTTTTTGTAATGCAGGTTTTTCTACATTGCCAAATGGATTAATGAACAAAGGTTTTGTTCACAATTATGGATTTCAATCTGTTCTAATCACATTGATATTCTTAGGAGGAATAGGTTTTCCTATCTTGATTAATATTCTACGTTATACAGATTATTTAATCAGAAAATTAATTTCAAAAATTCTCCATAATAAAAATAATCGTAAGAATTGGGTTTTTACATTAAGTTCTAAAGTTAATTTAATCACCTCATTAACAATACTAATTATTTCTACAATCATATTATTCTTCGAAGAATATTATTCTACATTAGGACAACATCAAGGTTTCGAAAAGTTTATTTCAGCTTTATTTATCGCCATAACGCCTCGTACAGCAGGTTTTAATAATATAGATTTTTCTCACTTACAATTCTCTTCCATACTTTTGGTTATTTTGTTAATGTGGATTGGTGCTTCACCAGCATCAACAGGAGGAGGAATTAAAACGAGTACTTTTGCAATTGCAATTCTTAATTTTATTAATATTGCACGCGGAAAAAATAAAATCGAAATTTACAAAAGAGAATTAAGCCCTATCAATGTACAAAAAGCTTTTGCTACAATGACCTTATCTTTTTTAGTCATTGGAATAGGAATATTTTTAATAACAAAATTTGATAATCATTTACATCTTATTGATGTTGCATTCGAAGCTTTTTCAGCTTATTCTACTGTTGGTTTATCATTAAATTTAACACCTACATTATCAGATCCAAGTAAAATTGTTGTCATTACAATGATGTTTATTGGTCGTGTTTCAATGATTACAATTTTGATGGCTTTTTTTAAGAAAACTGTTTCATCTAATTATCGTTATCCATCAGATGATATTTTAATTTAAAAGAAAATTATGAAAATAATAATTATAGGTTTAGGAAATTTCGGCGCGGCGCTTGGTAAGAAAATGGTAAAGCTTGGTCACGAAATTATCGGTGTTGACAATAATATTCAACGTGTTGAAGCTTTGAAAGATAAGTTATCCTATACCATTTGTTTAGATGCAACAGATGAATTATCAATTAATAAATTACCACTAAATAATACAGATATTGTAATTGTAAGTATTGGGGAAAATGAAGGTGCCAATATTATGGCTACTGCTATTTTTAAAAATAAAAATGTAAAACGTTTGATTAGTCGTTCTATCAATTCTTTACACGAAAATGTTTTGCAAGCAATTGGAGTTACAGAAATTATTCGACCCGAAGCTGAATCTGCAGAACGTTGGACAAAAAAACTAAATGTGAAAGGAGTTGTAGATTCTTTTGAATTAAACAAAGAGTTTAGCATTATAGAGGTTGTAACACCAAATGAATTGGTTGGAAAAACATTTGATGAAATCCAATTCAAAAAGCAACATAATATTTTGGTAATGACAATTATTAAAAACAAAGAAGAAGCTAGTTTTTTAGGTCAATATAAAATTGTTCCAGAAGTACAAGGTTTTCCTACATCAAATACAGTAATTACAAAAGATGATGTATTGGTAATCTATGGAGCAAATCAAGAAATTTATAAATTCTTAAAGAAATTTAATATTCAATAATCTTATTCTTAAACTCTAATACATGTGGTTTATGGAATTTTAAGTAAAAAAGAATTCCAACAAAATAACAGACAACATCTAATATATCTGCTGTGTAATTAGAAGAAAATTTTGGCATAATTACTTCTAATAAAAGACTCAAAACGCAAGCTGTTATAATTAAATAACTTGTTGGATAAATGTAAACTTGATTGTTGTATTTAATCTTCGAAATGATATAACTTCCTAAGTGCGTCATAGCAGGTACCGCAAAAATATCAGTTAAATAATGGTTGAGATACTCAATTTCTATGGAATAAATTCGGGTAAGTTTGATAAAAATCCAACTCAGAATATAGAAACTAAAATAAGTATCAAACAATTTCATTTTTTAGACAACAACAAGTATTATTAACACACAAAAAGCCCCAAGAATCATCAAAAATAGGAAGAAAGCATCGTCTATTAATTTTTGAGAGGCACTTCGTTTATCTTTTTTTTCTTTCATATGCTAACTTTGTGACAAAAGTATTTAATTCATCTCGAATTGCATAAGATGAATGTCATTGTAAAGTTTTTAAAATTGGATAGATTGAATCTTTAAAATATTTTCATAACTTTAAAACAGTAAATGATTGATAATGAAAATACTTTTATTCTTTCTTTTTCCAATTGCTCTTTTTGCGCAAGAAGTTGCTCAGAATGATAATTTAAAAAATAAATTGTTGATGAATTTTGCTCAACAATCTGGCTATTTTGATTTTAAGTATTCGCAAGATTTATCGCTTGAAAAGAATAATGAATTGATGGAAGATTATTTTAAAAATTATTCAAATAAACAACAAGATGTTTCTCCTTTAAAGCCAGTTGAGAAAAGAATTCCTTATGAATATGATGATTCAAAAACATACGGACAAAACTTAATAAGAAGTGTTGTGCATGAGATATTTTTTAGTAAACCACTGAAATTAGGGAAATAAAAAAAGCCCAATCCTTAGATTGAGCTTTAAAATACTATAAAAATATATAAAAATTCTGAGCTTAGAATTTTATATCCTCTGTTGTTGCGATTAAATCTTGAATTGTTTCGCGACGACGAATTAAATAATCCTTATCGTCAATTAACAAGACCTCCGCAGGTTTGAAACGCGAATTGTAGTTCGAAGCCATCGAGAAACAATATGCTCCAGCATTGTGGAAACACAACACATCTCCTTCGCTAATTTCATTTATTTTACGATTCGATCCAAACGTATCTGTTTCACAAATATATCCCACAACTGTGTAATAACGGCTACGACCTTCTGGATTCGAAATATTTTCAATTTCGTGATGAGCACTATAAAACATCGGACGAATTAAATGGTTGAAACCTGTATCAATTCCAGCAAAAACAGTAGAAGTTGTTTGTTTCACAACATTTACAGTTGCTAAGAAAGATCCTGCTTCAGAAACCATATATTTTCCTGGCTCGAACATTAATGTCAAAGGTTTTCCGTACGCTTTTTCGAACTCGTTGAAACGAGCTGATAAACGTTCTCCTAAATATTCAATATCTGTTTCGTCTGCGCCTGGATAGTAAGGAACTTTAAATCCTGATCCAAAATCGATATAAGATAAATTCTTGAATTCTGCTGCAACTTCAAATAAAATTTCAGCACCTTGTAAGAAAACATCAATATCTAAAATATCAGAACCTGTATGCATGTGAACACCATCCAAATGTAAACCTGTATTTTCTACAACACGTTTGATATGTGGTAATTGGTGAATAGAAATTCCGAATTTTGAATCAATATGTCCAACCGAAATATTTGCATTTCCACCTGCCATAATATGTGGATTAATACGCACACAAACTGGATATTTAGGAAAATCTTGACCAAATGTTTCTAAAACAGAAAGGTTATCGATATTGATGCGAATACCTAAATCAATTGCTTTTTTAATTTCAGCATACGAAACACCATTTGGCGTATAAATGATTTCTTTAGGCTTGAAACCCGCCATTAATCCCAATTCTACTTCTTGAATAGAAACTGTATCCAATCCTGAACCAAGTGATTTGAAATACTTTAAAAGATTAAGATTCGTGTTCGCCTTACATGCATAATTTAACTTTAAACGTTTGACTGTAGAAAATGCATTTGTCATCTTTTCATATTGCGATTTAATTTTGTTCGCATCATACACATACAGCGGCGCACCATATTTTTGCACCAATTCCAATAGACGTTCTCTATTCAGTTCCATTTTGTTTATTTTTTTGTTTAAAGTTAAATTTCAGTTGCCAAAATTACGGAATACAAATGGTTTTATGAATAAAATTCAGAATAAACTTGTTATAAATCAATAATTTCGAATATTATTTAAAAGTTTGAAAAATATTTCGAATATTATTCGCGAATGAATGTTTTAATCCCTCCACCATTCTTTAAAGTGAAAGACAGAATCGTTCAAATTTAGTGGTTCACCAATCATAGGCGTCAAAATATCGAGCTTATTTTGCTTACCATTCTCTATAATTTTTTCCAAAGGTTCGTCCCAAGAATGTTTTGCCAAAGCAAATTTTGCAGCATGAACAGGAATAATATGTTTTGCTTTCAAATCGTTGATAATTGCAGGCAAATCTGTTGGTAAAGTATGAATATATTTCCACGCATCATTATATTGACCATTTTCGAGAATCGCAAAATCAAACGGACCATATTTTTCTCCAATTTCTTTGAAATGCGTATCATAACCGCTATCACCACCTAAAAATATTTTTTGCGTAGGCGTTTCCAATACATAAGAAGTCCAAAGTGTTGTGTTTCGTTTAAATTTTCGACCAGAAAAATGACGAGCAGGTGTAAAAGTAATTTTTAAGTTATTTTTTAAAGTTAGGCTTGTGTTCCATTCTTCTTCGATTAATTGATCGGGCGAATAATTCCATTTCTCGAAATGCACGCCAACACCTAATGGTAAAATTACTTTATACACTTTTTTACGCAATTCTTTTACCGTTTCATAATCCAAGTGATCGTAATGATCGTGTGAAATAACCAAATAATCAATCTTTGGGAAATCTTTTGCGTGATACGTATTTGCTCCTTTAAACGCTTTATTGAAAATTGGTAAAGGTGAACCATAATCACTAAAAACAGGATCGATTAGGAAATTAACACCATCCAATTGAATATAATAAGACGAATGTCCCAACCAAATAAATACATTATCATTTTTATCAATTGATATAATATCTGTCTGAATATGCGGAATAGAATCTTTAGGATTAAGTTTTGGATTTTTCGCACCAAAGAAAAAGTCCCACATCACTTTTTTGGTATCAAAACCTTCTGCAAATGCAGGCGTGTGATGAATATTTTGAAATTGTCCATTTTTATACAACTTCGATTGTTTCATTCGTTCCAATCGTTTTCCAGTTGCTTCAGCACCAAAAGTATTCATTTGTAGAACCGCGAAAGTTGCAATTACAAGAATTACAATCAAACTTAATAGGAAGTAAAGCATTCGTTTAAAAACTTTTCGTTTATTGATTTTTTTCATTAATGATCAAATGTATAAAATTCTTGGATTGCTTTTGAAATAATATATCTTAAGTAAACTGTAACATTTGTAACTTTCATTTTAATTTTGATTTACCAACTTTGTACACGTTTTAGAAAAAATATAAAATGGAATTTATCTTACAACCTTGGCCATGGTATATTGGCGGACCAATAATTGCGATTGTAATGCTTTTATTGATTTATTTCGGAAAAAGTTTTGGATTTTCATCAAACTTCAGAACGATTTGTTCTGCTTTGGGAGGAGGAAAATCATGTGATTTTTTCTCGTTTGATTGGAAATCTCAAAAATGGAATTTATTATTCTTAGTCGGTGCAATAATAGGAGGTTTTGTTTCGGTACATTTTTTATCAGATAATCAAATTCCTGAAATTTCAGAAGCTACAATTGCAAAATTGAATGCAATGGGATTTGAAAGTGCAGGAAAAGCATATTCTCCAACCGAAATTTTCGAAACGATGTCTGTAAAAAATATTGCTTTATTATTTGTTGGTGGATTATTAATTGGTTTTGGAACGCGCTATGCAGGAGGTTGTACATCTGGACATGCGATTTCGGGTTTAAGTGATTTGCAATTACCTTCATTTATCGCTGTTATCGGCTTTTTTATCGGTGGACTTTTGATGGTTCACGTTTTGTTTCCTTTAATTTTTTAATCTCATGAGAAGTTTAGTTTATATCATATTAGGCGTTATCTTTGGTGTAACCATGTACAAGGCAGAAACAGCCTCTTGGTTTCGTATTTTCGAAATGTTCAATTTTCAATCTTTCCACATGTATGGATTTATCGGTTCGGCTTTGGTTGTAGGTTTGATTGGCATACAATGGATGAAAAAGAAAGAAGCAAAAGATATCGATGGTGAAAAAATTGTGATTCAACCCAAAACAAAATCAATTGCTCGTTATTTGATCGGAGGAATTTTCTTCGGATTAGGTTGGGCGTTAGTTGGCGCTTGTCCTGGACCAATATTTGTGTTGTTAGGGGCAGGAGTTTATCCAATTTTAATTACAATTGTAGGTGCATTAATCGGTACTTTTCTTTACGGAAAAATTAGAAACAAAATCCCACATTAAACATGATAAAAGAGAAAATAGAAGCAACTTATCCATATCAATTTGAAGAAGAATTATTGAATGAAATTGATGAATTAGGATCTTTGATAGAATTTAAAGTGAATGATGTAATGATTGATTTAAACCAATTTATCAAAGGAATGCCCATTCTTTTAAATGGAGCAATTAAGATTATGCGTGAAGATTTTGACGAAGGAGAATTGTTATTATATTTTCTCGAAAAAGGAGATACATGTGCTATGACGATGGCGTGTTGTTTGGGTGATAAACAAAGTAAAATACGTGCTGTTGCCGAAACTGATGGAGAATTGGTAATGATTCCGATTGTAAAAATGGACGAATGGTTAGCAAAATATCCATCGTGGAGACGTTTTATTTTTGATAGTTACAATAATAGAATGGAGGAAATGTTGGTAGCGATTGATAATTTAGCTTTTAATGATATGAACGAACGTTTGAAAAAATATTTGTTAGATGTCGCAAGTATCAATAAAGGTAAAGTTGTGTTAAAAACGCATCAAGAAATTGCTTATGAGCTCAATACTTCTCGTGTTGTTATTTCTCGTTTATTAAAAGCTTTAGAAAAGGAAGCTTTTCTTCAATTAAACCGAAACGAAATCACGATTAAGTAAGAAATTATTTAAAAAAATATAAAAAGGAAGCTCATTGTTAAGCTTACTTTTTTTTGTTGAAACAATTTATAGTAGAAAAATTTTCTAAAAATAATCTTATTGTAACAAATGTTACAATCTATTTTGATACGGTCAATTACTTTTGTTTTTGTATTTCATAAAACAAATGATTGCCCGTATAGTTTATTTTGGATTGTAGCTATTTAATTTTTTCCTTTTGCAGAGTCGTCTGTGGCGTTACTTTTAGGAGTTGGTTATCGTTTAATTTTTCAGAATGAATTTGGGGAAATCTCAAAGCGATATTCAAAGAAATTATTGAATATTGCAATCATTGGTTTAGGGTTAGGTTTGAATCTTCACGAGGCAGTTTCGGTAAGTAAAGATGGATTTTTTCTCACTTTTATTTCTGTGTTAAGTGTTTTTACATTAGGATTTTTATTCTACCGGTTATTAAAAATCAACAAGAATTCATCGTTGCTGGTTACTTCCGGAACTGCTATTTGTGGAGGAAGCGCTATTGCTACAATTTCTTCGGTTTTACAACTAAAAGCGAATCAAATTACCATTGCTATGGCAGTTGTGTTTGTGTTGAATGCGATTGCATTAATGATTTTTCCGTTTATTGGACATTATTTTCAGTTATCGCAATATCAATTTGGTTTGTGGTCGTCAATTGCAATTCACGATACAAGTTCTGTTGTCGGTGCAGCCAAACAATACGGTGAACAAGCTTTAGAAGTTGCAACTACTGTGAAATTGAGCCGAACATTATGGATTTTTCCGTTGGCTTTATTAATTGGTTATTTCAACAAAAAAGAGAACTCTTCTTACAAATTTCCTTATTTCATTATTGGTTTTATTACAACAATGCTTATCGCTACTTATTTTCCTCAAGGCGAAAAAGTCTATCATATTTTACAAGGAATTTCGAAACAATTAATGGTTGTTGCTTTATTTATGATTGGCTCGTTGATTAACTTACAATCCATCAAACAAGCAGGTTTTAAAACCTTATCATACGGAATATTACTTTGGATTTTTATTTCCATTTGATCTTTGGTTTTGGTTTTAAATTATTTTTAAAATCTCTATCCTCTCTATTTTTAGGTTTGTAACATTGGTTACTGTCGATTGTTTTTTAGTAACTTAACTTTGATTCAACAAATTAAAAAAGGTTAAACCATAAAAATATTATCATATGTTTTTTCAACACATTTTTGAAAAGTCATTGGCGCATTCAAGTTACCTTGTAGGTTGTCAAGCAAAAGGAGAAGCAATTGTAATCGATCCAAAAAGAGATATTGATACATACTTAAAAATAGCAGAAGAAAATAAGCTGAAAATTACGCATATTGCCGAAACACATATTCATGCTGATTATCTTTCTGGTAGCCAAGAGTTAGCTTATGTAACAGGTGCGAAGATGTATTTGTCTGATGAAGGCGGAGAAGATTGGCAATACGATTTTGAACATATCGGATTAAAAAATGGGGATAAAATAGAAGTTGGAAATCTAATTTTTGAGGTGATGCATACACCAGGTCACACGCCAGAAAGTATTAGTCTTTTGTTGACGGATAAACCTGCGACGAAAGAACCAGTTATGATTTTTACTGGAGATTTTGTTTTTGTAGGAGATATTGGTCGTCCAGATTTATTAGAAGAAGCTGCTGGATTAATTGGTACTAAAGAAGTAGGAGCAAAGCAGATGTTTAAATCGTTGAAAAAATTTCAAGCATTACCAGATTATCTACAAGTTTGGCCAGCACATGGAGCAGGTTCTGCTTGTGGAAAAGCTTTGGGAGCTGTAGCAAGTACGACGGTTGGTTATGAGAAAATCAGAAATTGGGCGTTGCAATTTGATTCGAATGAAAAAGCATTTGTTGATTATTTGTTGGCAGATCAACCCGAAGCGCCAGCTTATTTTGCAATGATGAAAAAGTTGAATAAAACAAAACGTCCTTTGTTGATCGAAGTTCCGAAGTGGGCAAAATTAACGTACATCGAATTTGAAAAAGCAAAAGATTTTGGAATGAAAGTGATTGATGCGCGTATCAAAACAGATTTTTCCCAATTGCATATTCCAGGAACGCTTAATATTCAAAACAATAAAACGTTCAATACATGGATGGGGTGGATGGTAAATTATCAAGAGCCAATTGTGTTGATTGTAGAAGAGGATGAAGTAGAAGAAATGACACGAAAATTGATGCGAATTGGTTTGGATAATATTTACGGCTACATTAAACCAACAGATTTATTTAACAATTTAAGTTCTTTACAATCTTCTATTTTAATCGACGCAGATACAATGGAAAATTACATTGGAAATGAAGAGGTTCAGATTTTAGATGTTAGAGGTGAAACAGAATTTAAAGAAGGTCATATTGAAGGAGCGAAGCATATTTTTGTCGGTTATTTACCAAAAAGATACAATGAATTAGATCCAACTAAAAAAATTGTCTTGCATTGTCAAGCTGGAGATCGGGCAACGATTGCGCAAAGTTTTTTGGAATCGAAAGGTTTTGATGTTGAAAACTATAGTGGAGGAATTGCTGATTGGAAATTGAATCAAAAACCATTCGTGAAATAATATGTTTTTTCAAAATATTTTAAAAATGTTGACATCAAATTCGAATGTAGAAGTAGAGCTAGTACTACTCAAGCAGTAACAATTTTAAATAAAAATGACAGTAGTTGCACTTGATTCTAAGATGAATTATCAAGCAACTACTGTCAAATTATTTTCTTACTCTTACTTTTTCTTCATGTATTTTTTTGGATTTTTTTTGAATTCAACTTTACAACTTTTACTACAAAAACCATAAATTTTCTTTTGATAAATTGCGGTATCTGTTAAGAATTGTGCGGTATTCATTCCACAAATAGGATCTTTCTCGTTTACAACTTTTACTTTTAGTTTTTGTTGAGCAAAAATTGAAAAAGAGATGATGAAGAATGTTAATGTTACTATTTTTTTCATTGTTATTTGTTTTTAGATTGAAATAAATTGTAATTAAAAAAGAAACCTATTCTGTTTTTTACTTCGATTTCTCCCGAATTTAAATCAGAAAGTATGGGTTGAAAATATTCTATACCAAAATTAAACTTTTGAGCAGCTGCTTCTAATCCTAATTTCGCAAATTGAGCTTTTCCCTTAGATTTTGGAATCGTCTCCCCAAATTGTTCATTGTTATAATAAAGTTCGTTTTGAAAACCGACTTTTCCAAGTAATTTTAATTCATTGTTAATGAAAAGATGTTGTAATTGAATTAATTGATTCCATTGATCTCCAAATTTGTATTTCTTCTTATTCTCTCCTTTCAAGTTGTAGTCTGTTACTAATTGTAAAGTCGAATTCTTAAAAGCTAATTGGTAATTTATTGCAAACTGAGTATCCCAACTTCCTGTACCTAATTGAAAACTTGGATTGGTTGTTTCAGCATTTGCTTGATTAAATTTTGCGATTGGAATTTTTAAACCTATTGCAGCACTTAATCCATGTTTTAGCTCGTTAGAACTTGTATTTGATTGAATGACTTTAACTATTCCCATCATATTTAAATCTCCAATACCAGAAATAGAAGAAGAGTTTTTACCTTCTTTATTATGAAAATGGTAAGGAATACTAGCATTGATGTCAATTCTATTATTTATTGGAATTCTTGCCCATAATTGAATGGTATTGAATTGTTGCTTTTGCGTTCTTTTATTAGAAAAAGCATCTTCTTTAGCTTTATAAGATTGATGTAGATAACGAATACCAACGAAATTTGAATTTATAAGATTTTCAATTCCATTTGATGTTGAAGTTGCTGAACAACCGCAAGCATCACATTCTAATTCTAAATCATATAAATGAGAGATTACAATAGAATCATTATCTGTATGAGCAAATAATGAAATGGGTATAAATAATATAACGAAAAATAAATTGATATATAATTTCATTTGAATAGATTTAAAATTCTGCATAAGCAGGGTTGTTAATAAATGAGTAATCTGTTAATGTATTTAGAAAAGAGATAATTGCCTTTTTTTCTTCTTCTGTCATAGGAATTCCAATTCGATTATTTTGTTTGAGTTGAGAATCCAAATTTTTATCATTTTGTATGCCTTCTGAATAAAAATTCAAAACAGCTTCTAAACTATAGAATCGTCCATCGTGCATATAAGGTTTGGTCATTTCAATATTTCTTAAACTTGGAACTCTAAACTTCATAAAATCAGTCGAATCTAATGTAACACGATATAAACCTCCATCTTTGTATTGTTTATTATAATACATTCCTGTATTTCGAAAAGACTCATCTGTAAAAAGTGTTCCTTTATGACAGCTTGAACATTTCTGTTGAAAAAGTTGTAAACCTTTTTTTTCGGTTTCGGTTAAATTTGTCTCTTTCCTTAAATATTGATCATATTTAGAATCTTTTGATACAACTGAAGCCATAAACTGTCCTAATGCGCTGAGAATACGATTTGCATCGATTTTATCATCTCCGAAAGCATTTTTAAACATTTTTCGATAAGAAGAATCTGATGATAATTTCTTAATGATTTCGGGAAAAGTAGTATCCATCTCTTCTTCAGCTGTAATAGGAGAAATTGGTTGTTGAGCTAAATCATGAATAACGCCATCCCACATAAATCGATTTAGAAATGCCAAATTTTGAATAGGAGGAGCATTTCGAATTCCTAATCGATCATCAATTCCATGACTAACAGGATGTCCGTGGTGAGTAAAGGCATTTTCTTGAATATGGCAAAAAGCACATGAAATAGTATTATTTCTAGATAATCGACCTTCATAAAATAGTTTTTTTCCTAACTCAACTCCATTCTTAGTTAACGGATATTTATCTGTATCAAATGTTATTTTAGGAAAATAAGAAGGAATTTCTAATTGATAAGGTTCATCAACGATCTGTCCATAATCAATATCATCATCGTTACAACTTAACAAGATAAATAAACTGAAAATAATTGTTATTATTTTATTCATTGTTTGTAGAATTATGCGGTGTTTATAAAACACCGCTATAAACTTTATTGATTTTTTTCGTCGTTATGTACATGATCAACTCGAAACATATTTTGTATGTTTTCTGTGACCAATTGTGCAAAGTTGGAAGATCCCATAATGTTATTGTTCGACTCATCTAAAGTCAATTTATGATCACCACTTAAATAGGTATTCAAATTTGCCATAATATGAATAGAAGGCTTAATCTTAGA
The DNA here is from genome assembly GCF_053482575.1 of Empedobacter sp. ULE_I140. Taxonomy (NCBI): domain Bacteria; kingdom Pseudomonadati; phylum Bacteroidota; class Flavobacteriia; order Flavobacteriales; family Weeksellaceae; genus Empedobacter; species Empedobacter sp. ULE_I140. The sequence goes on from NZ_JBQMTX010000001.1 coordinate 1,086,841, forward strand.
AGTTACTCGTGCAGATGTAGGCAAATCTAATGTTACTTCTCTATATAAATCTTGAACATTATTTTTGTTAATATCTCCCATATTTCCAGTATGAGTTAAGAAGAAAGTGTCAGTAGTAGTTTTCCCATAAAAACCTTCTATTTTAAAGAAAACATAACCAGCAGCCCAAGCCCAAGTCATTCCATTTTTCTTTGCTTTTTCCCAAAAAGTAGCTTGCCCAGTCTGTCCTAATAAATAAGCTTTCTGAGATACACCAAGTCCGAAACGTACTTTTGTATATTTATTTTGAGGGATATTATCCAAATTTAAATAAACGACATTAGCTATAGCAGAATCTTGATTAATAACAAAAGCGCCTTTGTCTGGATCGTTTTTATGATAATCAAATTCATTTCCTTTTTCATCAATTAATGTGATGTTAGAAATGATATATTTTAATGTTGTTAATTTATGTTTTTGTCCGTTTGATGAGGTTTGCGTTGTTTGATCTAAAACAATTCCTCCCAAATTATCAAATCCATTTTCAAACTTTAATTGAATTTTACCTGTTTCGGTAGATTTAATTTCAGAGAAATCATCATCGTTGTTGCAGGAAGTAAATAAAGTAAGTAATGCGATAAATGATAAGTTTAAAAAATATTTGATTGTTTTCATTGTAATAATTGTTTAATTTTTTTGAATAAAAATGCTGTTGGAAAACAATTATTGTTCTCCAATACTGGATATTTGTTCTATTAATTAAACAATTGGAGGTTTTAGATATTTAAAAACCCAATCGATAGAATAGGATGATTGCCAAAAGAATCGATGTTTTATTTTTACAATAAAATCTTGAATAAATGGAATAGCTAAGCATTCGAAATGTATATAGATTTCTGCAAATCGAATATTTTTTACTAAAACCGAATCAGATTGTTGTTCTGTTTCTTTTAGTTGCTTCGATAAATAACATTTTCCATTGCATTGCTTTTCTGGTCGCTCTTTATTGATACAATATTCGTCAATAATCTTCTCCTGAGTACTAATGAATACAGTAAAAGGAATTAATGAACGAAAACCAATTAAAAGCACGAACAATGCAATCAATAAACAATTGAAACTTTTGACAAATCTTATATGAAATGTCAACTTGATTAAATGTTAATGAGATAATAATTTGATAAACAAGGGCTATTTATCAAATAGGAGGCTGAAGTTGTTGATCTAATTGATATTGAGTTTCGAAAGCTAATTCGATAGTCGAAATTTTTTCAATAGATTTTATAAAGGTAAATGTGTTAATTTCGAAGGTAGGTTGATAAATAAAATAATCAATTGCACGCAAAGAAACTTGAATTTTATTATCATCATTTTGTTCATCATTAACAGTCTTAGAAATCTGTTCTTTCAGATAACAAACGCCATTACACAATAATTCTGGACGTTCTATATTAACACAATATTCTTTAGAAATCTTATCATAATTCACTAAATAGTCAATAACTGGTAGCAATGGTCTACAAGTTATTAGAACAACAGTTAGTATGAAAAGGTAAGATTTCAATTCCTTAAAATTTTTATAAAAATAGACAGTTTTTATTTATTTTGAAAATGAAGATTATCAGTTTTTTCAGAAATTGAATTCAAGTTTCTTTTTATTGAAATGACATTAATGAAATAATCTTAAAAGGTTTATATTTTTTAGATTGAGAAAGATATCGTAACTTTGAATTAATCATTTTAGGATTAATTTATGGCAAATTTTATCGACATCTATAGAAGAAACAACCAATTGTGGTTGTTTTTGTCGTTGGCATATTTGCATGATGATACTTTCTTAAGAAGCTCGAAAGAGTTTATCAACTAATCCCTGTTACGACTCGAGACAGGGAACCTTCTATTTTTTTCAATTATCAATTATTTTCAATTTTCTGTAAGGAGATTTGTATCAAATTTTAGCGAATTTTATTTTCGGTTATTTGATATTTGAGTCTTAGAGAATCTTCTTCGAATGATTGAAAGTTTAACTAAGAATTTATCAAAATGACAACAAATATTATTTTAACAACAGGATTATACGATTTAATTAAAGACCATTTAAGAAGAAAAAAAGTAACAGCAGAACAAGAAAATATCTTAACAAAAGAATTGCGTCATGCAGAACAAATTTTGAGAAGAGATTTGGCTGATAATATTGTGACTGTTGGGAAAAAAGTAACAATAAAAGAATTAAATTCAAATCAAGAATATCAATTAAATTTTGTTAGCCCAGAAAAGGCAAAACCGAAAAAGAATCGTCATTCTATTTTAATGGACGAAGGTTTAGCAACAATTGGTTATAAAATTGGTGATGTAATTGAATGGCCAGCAAATGATGGCTCAAAAAAATATGAAATTCTGAATGTAGAAGCAGTTTCATAATTTGTCCAAAAGCATAATAAAAAAACCGAGCATTAGCTCGGTTTTTTATTGGTATATTTTCTGGAAAAATATTTTAAACATCTAAATGTGAAGCAGTAATTTTCTGACCATAAAAAATTGTTGTATTTGCTTCAAAACTTTTCGCATCATCTGTCGTATAAAATGTAAGATGCCCATTTTTTGAACATTGTGTTTCTACTTCGGGATGACGATGTAGATAGTCAGTTAATTTATTCGCGACCAATTCTCCTTGCGAAAGAATTGTTACATTTTCTGGTACATATTGCGAAATAACAGGAAGAAGAAGCGGATAATGTGTACAAGCCAATACAACTGTATCGATTTCGGATGATTGATCAAATAAGCGTTGAATATCTTTTTCTACAATATCGTGCGCAGCTTTGCTATCAATTTCATTATTCTCAACCAAAGGAACCCAAAGTGGACAAGCCAATTGAAAAACATCAATTGTTGAATGAAATTTGTTCATCTCGATTTTATACGATTCAGACAAAACAGTTCCTTGTGTAGCTAAAATTCCGACTTTGTTATTCTTTGTGTATTCATTTATCGATTCTGTTGTTGGGCGTATAACACCCAAAATTCTTTTGCCTTCGGGTAAATCATTTTGCTGAATTGTTCGTAAAGCCTTTGCAGAAGCTGTATTGCAAGCAAGTATAACCAAGTTACATCCCAAATCAAACAATTTAAAAACGCATTCTTTGGTGTATTCATAAACTGTCTCAAACGAGCGAATTCCATAAGGGCAACGAGCATTATCACCTAAATAGATATAATCGTATTGCGGAAGTTTTTTCTGTATTTCTTTGAAAACGGTTAATCCTCCATAACCAGAGTCAAAAACACCAATTGGTCCTTGCATATTCGCTTATTTTTGAAGCACAAATTTACAAAATGTATTAAGATGTTAGCGTAATAATTTGGTTTGAAAATTTACATATAATTAATAGAAATAATAAATTTTATAATCTATTCAACAATTGTTTGAATAAAATTATTTTCTTTTCTGCTTCCGTTTTTTATTTCGCCAAATTATAAAACCTGTAATAGGTAAACTTGCCACAATTATTGAAGAAGTAAAGGCTAATATTTTACCAAATAAACCTAATATTTGTCCTGTATGAATGTCGTACATTGAGTTTGCAAACTTTTTACCATTTGATAAATTCTCATTCATTAATTGAGAAACCTGAAATTGTTCCGAATCAAATTGATATTCGTCAACCGCATAATAACGCAAACTTTTATGATACGCTCTTATGGCCAAAGGATTTTTTTCGGGTACGGGTAAATAAATCCAATACATAGAAGCTGTTGGACTATTTTTTAAACTATAAGCATATGCAGAATCAACAATAGTGTAATTGTTTTCTAACATTTTTTTAGGTTGATAGACATATCCTTTTTCTTCATTTGGAAATGATTTTCCAAGATTAACGATTTGCATATATGAATTGCGAACAGGTTTGAAACTAAATGCAATACCTGATAAAGCGACAATAAATGCAATACTAAAAGCATAAAATCCCAGTACATTATGCAAATCATAATTGATACGTTTCCATTTTGCTTTGTATTTTATCGTTAACCCATTTTTAGCTTGTTTTCTCTTTTTGGGCCACCAAAGAATTAAACCGCTTATCATAATCATGATAAAAATAACAGTTGAAAAACCAATTATATTTTTTCCGATATCACCCAATAAAAGATTCATATGAATGTATTGTATCACCAAGAAAAAATCTTGTTTCATATTTTCTTGATGTAAAATTTTCCCTGAATATGGATTAATATACACAAAGTAAGATTCTTTTTTATCATCCATCGTCATCACAACCGTTGATCGATCTTTATCCATATACATCACTCGAAGCACAACATGTTTAGGATTTTTGTCTTGTACTTTATGGATAATTTTACTTGGTTTTATGAATGGTTGATGAACAATCTCGACTTTTCTATAATCAAAAAGAGTATCTTTTATTTCATCTTGAAAACAAAATATAGCTCCTGTTATTGCCACAATACAAACAATAATACCTGTAAATAATCCAAACCATTTGTGAAAGAAGAGAAAATATTTTTTCATTAATAAAAATTAATTTAGAATAAATAAAAATTATATTTGCAGCAAATATAAATTATTTAAAAACACACTATGAAAAAAAATATCATCTGTTTAACAATTTTATTGGGGAGTGCCTCGCTGTCATATGCCCAAACGAATGATAGTATATCCACAGATTTGAATGATGTTGTGGTAGTTGCTTCAAGAAAACCTACTAAAATATCTGATTTGGCAGGAACTGTTTGGGTGATCAATCAAGAACAAATTGCACAACAAGCTAAAAATGGTGTTCCATTAAAAGAAGCTTTAGCGATTATGATTCCAGGGATGGATGTTGGTTCGCAAGGAAGATCAAATTATGGTCAAAATATGCGTGGACGTTCAATGCTGGTGATGATAGATGGAGTTTCTTTAAACAGTATCCGTAACATAAGTCGTCAATTAGATGCAATTGATCCGTTTAATATCGAAAGAGTTGAGGTTTTATCTGGTGCAAGCGCAATTTATGGCGGAAATGCGACAGGTGGTATTGTCAACATTGTGACGAAAAAAGCACTAAAAAATGGAATTAGTGGCGAAACAGAACTTGGTTTACGTACAGGTTTTTCAGGAAGTGATGATCATGATTGGCGCGTTGCTCAATCTATTGGTTACAAAAATGATAAATTTACGGGACGTTTGGCTGTTGCATTTCAACAAAATGGTGGAGCTTATGATGCAGATGGAGATCAAATATTTGCAGATATTTCGCAATTAGATTTACAATATAATCAATCTATTGATGTGTTGGCAACAGCAGGTTATAAATTCAATCCGAAGCATCAAATCAATGGATCTGTGCAATATTATCGTTCCAAATATAGTGGAGATCGTAGTTTATATTTAGGTGAAAACATTAGTGTTTTAACCAAAGGAGATGCTTCTGTTTTGGAGATGCGTGATGGTTTTGATACGGATAAAAATCCAGGAACAGAGCGTGTAATGGGAACATTGAGTTATAATGGAACTAATATTTTAGGAGGGCAAGATGTGTATGTTCAATTTGCTTCTCGTGTTGAAAAATTAGGATTTTATCCATTCCCAGGTAATTTAACGTTGCCTTCTGGGACAAGTCCTTATATGTCGGCTTCTCAACAGGATACGTATTATTCGGGTCTAAAAGCTGTTTTGGTCAAAGATTGGGGAAAGTTGAAATTAACATACGGTGCAGATGTTGATTTTGAAAAGTTTGAAGGTCAACAAAATGTATTTGATTCTCAGAAGTCATTATCAAGTGGAGGAATGATTAATCACACTGTTTTAACGATTGATCGTTATCCAACTAATCATTCTACAAGTTTTGCTGGATATGCGCAAGCTGAGTATGATATTTTACCCCAATTGAAAGTTTCGGGAGGAATTCGTTACCAAGATATTTCAATTAAGTTGGATGATTTTATTGGTTCTACTCAACAATTGCAAATCGCTAATGGTTATGGAAACAGTGCCGATTATATTCCAGGTGGAAAAAGTAGCTATAATATGACGATGCTAAATGCTGGTTTGTTATATAAAATTAATGAATTGAACCAAATTTGGACAACTTATTCACAAGGAGTTTCATTAGCTGATCCATCAAAATTTTATGGATATGGAAATTATAAATTTAATTCTGCAACCAATAATTGGGATTTAAGTTCGAGTGTGAATGTAAAAGATTCTCCTCTTTCTGGTGTGAAAACAGGACAATTTGAACTTGGTTATCGTTTCAGAACAAATAATGGATTTAAAGGACAAATCTCTGGATTTATCAGTAATTCCGACAAAAATATTGCTTTAAAACGTGATGGACTAAATCTTTGGGTAGAAGTGGTTGATCAAAAATTAAGAAATATGGGCGTAGAAGCAGAGGTTTCTTATACGAACGGAGGATTTTATGTTGGAGCAAATACATTGCTAATCAAATCTGAAGTGGAGAAAAATGGTGATTGGCAAAAACAAGATGTTTCAACTTCTGGACCTTCTAAATTTACAGCTTATGCAGGTTATGGATTTGATAATTGGAATTTTAGATTTCAAACTTTACAAAGTTTCAAATACACAGATGGTTTGGAAAATGTGATCGATTCATACAATACATCAGATTTAATGGTTGCTTACAAATTACCTTTTGGTAAAATTAATTTAGGTGTTCAGAATATTTTTAATACCGATTATCAAACAATTTGGAGCGCAAAATCACAAGTTTTGTATAGTGCATATAAAGTTCCAGAATTGTTTTATTACGCTGGACGTGGAAGAACTTTTAATCTAAGTTTTACATACAATTTTTAATTTATGAAAGCGAATCATTTGATTCGCTTTTTTATTTTAAGGGAATTAAACACCGAACTAAAAAATAAGATTAATGATTGCAGGAATGATTCGAAAGCCAATAAAGCAAAAAAAATCGTAGAGTAGGATAGGTAAAAGAGAACAAATATATGGGCTAAAGAATAGATTTTTGAATTTATTTTCTATAGAGAGGTTCTATAATTTTTACCAATTATTAATTTTATTCGATTTATCTAAAATCTCTTGAATTAATTTATTAAAATGATTCTCCAAACCAGTTACTGCATCAGGATAATCGACTTCATTCTTTTTATTATAGATAGAATTTTTGTTTTTGCTTGTTGGATTCAATACGAGATAATAATAATCTCCTATGCTCGAATTCCACTTTCTTGCTTCAAAAGAAGGTCGATTAATTCGAATTTTATCATCTTTAAAGAGAATTGTAATCGAATAAGATAAGTCATATTCAATCTTTGACTTTCCTATTTGCATATAATTCATTTTTTGTTTTACAGTTAAAGCTTCTTGCTCATATCCATTTATTGTTATGCTTTCATTTTCGGCTAAACTCAATACTTTCTTTGGATCTTTGTACATACTCGATAAGGCTGACAACACAATTCTGTATAACTCATTTTTTTTGGTATTTGGTTTATCAATTACGATATAATCAGTTTTATCTTTAGATGAAACAAATCCATTTGATGTTAAAGTAAAATATTGCGCATAGCTAAATTGCGATAAACAAATAATTGTAAATAAAGTATATAAGATTTTCATATTTCATTCGTTTAAATACTAATTTAAGAAAAATGTCTCATTTTTGGAATGAATACTTAAAAATCAATGTGTTAAAGTTTATGAATATTGTTTACATAAAATATTTTTACTTCTTGTAAATAGAGGTGATTTAGCTATGTCATTCATCCTTCAAACTTCGTCAATCCATTTGTATAAATCGATTTCAGAAGAGATGTCAAAGGTTTTTCTTAATCTACTTTTTCTTGTTTGCACAGTTCTTATTGCAAGGTTGTTGTATTCTGTAATATCTTTTGTTGTAAAACCTAATTTGAGTAAAGAACAAAATTTGAATTCGTCTGGAGTCATTTCAGGATTAAAGGATATGACTTGTCCTGAATTAGCTATACACAAATTGCAAGTGTATGAAAAAAACAGAAAAAGTTGAAAGTGGTTTACCAAGAAAAGAAGTTACTAGAATTTATGGTTTAGGAAATTGATGTTTGGATGCGAAATTATAGATCAGAGATTTATTGCTCATAAGTATGATCGAAAAAGGTGATCCCTATGAAAATGCAATGGCAGAAAGGGTTAATGGAATGATTAAAATGGAGTTTAACCTGTATGAAAGCTCATTAGGTTTTGATCAGACAAAGATTAAAGTTAATAATAGTCTTAAATCATATAATGAATTGAGACCACAAGTAAGTTGTGATTATTTAACTCCAAATGCTGCGCATTTACAATCAGAAAAATTGAATAAAAGATGGAAAAACTATAATAGGAGTTTTAATTATCAAAACTCTCTTGTATAGTAAGTTTAGGATTAAGATGAATTAGTGTATATCGAAAATACTACTTTTCTGTATCCGAGTTGTATCCATCTTTCACCTTACTTCTTATTATAAAAATCAATTTGTCGTTGAATTGTTTTTTCGGTTTGAATAATGTCTAATATTAAAATTTTGATAGTTTCTTTTTTGTTCTTTTCTGTTTCATAAAAGTTGGAGTATAAGAAATTCATGAAAAATTCTGTTTTGTTCTTTAATATGTCTTTTTGTTCTTCAATATTAGACAAAGAAGTGATTTTATCATAATTTATCAAGTCTATTTTGGAAGTTGAAACTGATTTCCAAGCGCTTGTTTTAATCTGAGGAATAAACACACCTTTACATTTCATTGTGACACCCAAAATGTTAACACTTTTGTTATCAGCATAGTATTCAAGCGAATCAACATAAGAATTTTGCAATGGAATATTGTATTTTATTTCTTCCGTTGTTTCATTCAATTCACTTTTTATCGTTGAAAAAACTTGATTAATATACACTTGGTCTTTTCTATTTGTGTTCCAATTGTCAATAAACAGTGCAATCAAAATACCTACGGTTACAGGAATAATTTCTTTGATAAATTGAATTGAATAATTTTCTAATGCTTTCTTCATTAAATTTAGTTCTTGTTAATTTATATTGATGTGTTAAATCAAACAAATATCTCATATTCATCGGAATGCACCATAACTATTTTTATATTTTTTGATAAATAGTGGCGAAATTTAAAGGTTAACAATTAAGTTGATATTTTTGAGATTTGTATTAAGTTTAATTTGCTCTGTTTTGTTCCTCGAAATTCACTTTTTTGTTGTTTTCTTTCACTTTGTTATTTCCAAAATTGTATGTTAAACTAAGTTTGAAACCTCGGTAATCATTGTATTGATTAAACTCCGAACGATAATCGCCATTATACGAATACCCTTTGTTTTTAATCGTTTTGAATACATCATTTACCACAAAATTAGCTTGTAATTTTTTATCGAAAAACGAAGCTTTAATGCCTGGCGAAAATTCCAATTGATCTTGCAGTTTTATGTTGGCATACGTGAACGGAAGCGAATGCCAGAAGTTTAGCATCAAAAACCACGTTTTATTCTCATTTAATGTAATAGTGTTGTAAAAGGTATATGACATCGAATAAACTTTCAGTTTTTCCAATTCAGAAATGGTCGGTTTTGTGATTGTATAAGATGCATTTGCATTGATTGAGGTTTCCCAAATTTTGAAAAATGTGTTGTAATATCCAATATTGAATCCCGTTCTGTTTTGGTCATAACTATTTTCTATTACATTGCTGTAAATTCCGTCCGAAAAACGTGCAATATTCGATGTGTTATTTTGGCTAAATTGATTGTAAAGTCCAAATGTAAATTTTCCTTTGTACGAATAATTTAGTTCAATATTATCATTAAATGATGGTTGTAATTTAGGATTTCCTGTGTAATACATATACGGATTCGTGTACCAACGGAATGGATTTAAAGATTGAAAATTGGGACGATTTATTCTTTTGGAATAATTGATACTGAACGAATGATTTGTAGTTGGTTTGTAACTGATATAAGCTGTAGGAAATAATTTTCCGTAGTTCTTTTTCAGACTGCTGTTTTCGTCATTTGGTGTAAAACCTTCTAGCGAAGTGTATTCGTATCGTAAACCAGCTTTTGCTGACCATTTTTGATTGAAATCTTTTTGAAAGCTAACATAAGCCGCATAATTGTGTTCTTTGTAATGAAAAATATTGCTATTCGATGGGTTCAAAACAAAATCTGCTTCATCAAATTCATAGTATTCCACATTCGATTTGTTATCCAATAGTGTATATTTTGCTCCAGTTTCTATGTTCAGCCATTTGTAAGGAAGCGTAAGATCTGATTGTACCGAATAAATCGCATATTTCATTTTACTATTATTTCGAACAATAGCATTATGCTGATTCGTGTTGTTAAAAGTATTTAAATTGTTGATTTTATTAGGACTATCGTTCAAGTAATTCGCTGTAAAACTTAGTTTTTTACCAATGCTGTCCAATTTTATGTCATAATAAGTATTCAAAGTATGTGTTGGTGTTGTCCAACGTTGTTTTTGAAGGGTTACTAATGTAGAATCTATAATAGAATTTGTTTCATAATGGCTTAGTCCATCCGTCTTCATATTATAATGCTGATTGGAATAGTCGTAAATAAGACCGATGTTTTGTTTCTCATTTATTTTATAATCAAGGCTGTAGTTTAACCCAAAACCATCGGGCGTATCTTTTCTTGTTTCCGAGTTGTAGACACTGTTAGTTTTGCTTAAAAGATCTCGAGCTCCAACGGCTTTATAAGCCATATCAAATTGCCTTAATTTCAACGAAGTGCTTAATTTTTTCGATTGATAATTCACTGTAGCACCTGTTCTGAAGCCACTGTAAGAATTTTTTTGATACGAAGAATTTACACTCCCGCTCCAGCCAATATTAGGATTTTTCTTTAGAATAATATTAATAATTCCACTATTTCCTTGTGCTTCATATTTTGAAGGAGGAGTTGTAATGATTTCAATTTTCGCAATATCATCAGAACGAAGCGATTGTAGATAATTAGTAAGTTCGTTTCCTGATAAATTAAGCATTCTGTCATTCACCATAACTGAAACATTTCCTTTTCCTACAATAGAAATATTATCATTCAGTACATTCACCATTGGTGTGTTTCGTAAAGCGTCCAAAGCAGACATTCCTTGCGAAGCAATAGAATTTTCGATATTACAAACCAGACGATCAACTTTCTGTTCAATTAGTTTCTTTTTTGCTGTAACCGTTGCACCTTCTAAAGTTGTAGCATCTTGAATTTTGATAAGTCCTAAGTCTTTATCTTGCTTAATTTCTATTTCTTTCGAATAAAATTCTACGCCAAACTGTTCTATTTTAAGTAAATAATTTCCAGCATCTATTTTCATAGAGAATAATCCCATACTATCTGTATATGTTTGATTGATAAGTAAACTATCATTTTTAAAAAGAAGAATATCAGCAAATTCAAGTGCTTTATCATGTTGATTGATCACTTTTCCATTTATCGAAAATTGTTGTCCAAAAACTGATGAACAAAAGCTAAAGACAATCAAATAGCAGCTAATCAAAATAAGATTTTTCATATGTTGTATTTATTTATAACAAAGAAAAAGTATAGAAGAAAGAAAAAATTGTAAAAATCGTGCAGCTTAATGTTGCGCATAAATCCAAGCCAATTGTTCTTGTTGAATGCTTGTTTTATTTCTTAATTGATTGGGCGATTGTCCCGTAATTTCTTTAAAATCGCGGATAAAATGAGATTGATCGGTGTAATTATTTTGGTAAGCGATATGCGTAAGTTTTTCTTTTTCGAAATGGAGAATAGAATCTAGCGCTTTTCTAAATCGAACTGTTTTCAAAAAAGTTTTTGGACTTTGCCCAATTTGATTCATAAACAGGCGATACAAGGTCGATTCATTCATCGAAAGTTGTTTGGCTAAAGGACCAACTTTTAATTCATCTGTTTGTTGAATAAGGTATAAGATTTCTTTAGTTTTAACCCGTTGTGCATTTTAAATAATTTGAGTTTTTAGATTATTAATATTTCGATTAAAGTATGTTTTATTAATGTACTGAACCACAGTAAGTGCAGTAATTTTAGCTAAAATTCTGGTTTTAAACCCTTCGAAAGTCTTTGCATAATTTCGTCTAATCATAAACTGATCACATAGTTGAGAAAATAAAGTTTCAATTCTTTTTCGATACTTTTTGAATGGATAAAACTGAGGTTTATACTCTTTTTGATTGGATCTTTTCGGTGTTTCTAATCGAATATTGGCTTCATTAAATAAGTCAATTTGAATTGTTTGTGACAAATATCCTTTGTCTCCAAGTAGCAAACAATCATACATTTGAGTTTTAACATCTTTCAAAAAATGAATGTCATGAACAGATGCGGGACTGATATCAATACTCTGGAAAACACCATTTAAAGAACAAATAGCATGAAGTTTATAGCCATAAAAAGACATTTGCTGAGAAGCACAAAAACCTCTATTTGGTGCACTATACTGATGTTCTTTGCAAATTTTCGAGCGATTAATTCTTGCTATTTTACACACTTCCAACGGCATACTATCAACTATGAAACAATTTTCAAATTCATTAAATTCTTTCGCTAATTTGAGGCGAATACTATTAATTTGCTCTGATAATCTACGTTTTCTACGATTGTAAATACTACGCTCAATTTTACAACTTAACGCATTAGGAAGATTTCGAAATAAATGATTTTCACTATCAAGACCCATAAATTCAGCGGTTAAGACAAGACTGATGAGTTCTAAATCAAAAAGTTTAGGTCTTCTACGTTGATAAATTAAAAGTGTATCTGTTGATATTTTTCGTAGAACTTCCAATATTCTTTCGTAATTTGCAAGTAAGTTGTTCATTGTGAATGTTTTGTGGTTAAAACAATTTACTGATTTTCAATCAAATGAACAACTTTATTCTTTATTAATCAAAATGCACAACGGGTTAGTTTTAGTATTTAAATAATCTTGATTTAAGCTTTTCAATAATATATGTTCGAGCATAGAAATTCTTTTCAACGAATTCTTTTCCTCAAATAATTGTTCTGTAAAATCTGTTGCAAATTTTGGGAAAATCATTTCGAAAACTTCATCACTTTTAATTAATTCATCGTACGAAATATTTGTAAATAAGCGTAACGCAGCTGGATGAAAAATGATGCAAACTTCATCTAAAGAAGCATCAATGCTTACATTAAGATTAGATTCGTGAAATCCTGATAAATAACTTTTGTATGTAGCATTTCCTTTTAAGGTAAAAAGATGTTTGTTTGTTTTATTCTGTTCGAGAATGATTTTATTCTGTTTGTAAATGGCAAGACACAAATTGGTGTTAGGGAAAGTTGAATAGTCAATCTTTTCATCTTTTTTAGATTTGAAAAGGATGAAATACTGAACGATATTTTTTAATTCAGGATGATGAGGTTGTATAATTTCGGTTTTCATAAACGTACACGTAATAAAATCAATTTTAGCGAATAACACGTTGATAGCGTGTTCTATTCTATAGACGCTTTTGTTTGATGTATGTTACCTGTAAGTTCGAATTATTTTAATATTATGCTTGAGGAATTAAAAATTATATGCAAATCCTGCATTTCCATATATGTTATACATTTTGAATGAAATGGCTTCGAAATTCTTTTTGAAAACCTGTTTGTGAGCCATTGTTACATCAAAAAATAAACTGAAATGATTCTTTAATTTATATTCAGTTCCTAGTTGGCTTCCAAATTGAAAAGGACTTAAATAATCAGAAAAATCGTACAAACCTTTTGCTGTGTTTTCAAATGTTGTAGGTTCACCGATTGGACTTCCTTCTCTAAAAACACCATCGTAAATATATCCTGAAAAAGATTTATCAATCAAGGCAGAAAAGTAAAATCCGCCATATAAATTCCATTTTGTAGACGCGTTCCATACCAATAGAACCGGCATAGAGACATAAGCATTATCCATTTCGGTAATGACATGTCCTGTAAAAAAGCCTTTGGTTTGTGCTCCAGTATCGTTTTGTATTTGTGTGTAATAGTTCTTTACTTTCGCTTGTGTTTTCATTCCACGACCTTCTACGTTTAATCCGACACGAACACCTAATTCACGTTTATCGTTGAGCCACTTTGTTGCATTTATACCTATTCCTAATTGCAAAGTAGGGTTATAGCTTTCAATTTTTCGGATTTCAGCAGGCATTCCAATCGGTGAAGCTCCTCCAATGTGGGTACGTCATATCCTCGTAGACTAAATTAGTAAAAAACTAATATAGCTTTATGATGATTAAAAAGACAAAAGAAATAGCAGCTTATTTAACTTATAGTAAAAAACTACAAGTTCTAAAATATGCCAAAGAATATGGAAATAACTCTATAGCATATAAATTTTTTGGCGTGAAAAAGAGTACATTTTATAAATGGAAAAAGGCATATGATGAACATGGAGAAGAAGGTTTACTTAGAAAAAAACCAACTCCTCGTACATTTCCCAATCAAATCAAGCAAGAAATTGTAAATAAAGTATTAGAACTTCGAAAAGAACATAAATTAGGGACTTGGCGAATTAAATGGTATTTAGAACGTTATCATGATATTTTAATATCAGAATCAAGTGTTTATCGTATTCTAAAACGCAATAATGTAGGTCGATTAGACAGAAAGGCAACTAGAAGAGCTATGCATAGTATTCGATATGAAAAAGAAACACCAGGTCATCATGTACAGGTTGATGTTAAATTTCTAATTTTTCAAGATGCAAATGGCCATAAAATCAAGAGATTTCAATATACAGCAATTGATGATGCTACACGAATTAGAGCGCTTAAAATCTATGAAAAGCACAATCAATTAAGTTCAATTGATTTCATAAATTATGTTGTAGATAAATTTCCTTTCAGAATTAATACAATTCAAACAGATAACGGACATGAATTTCAATCAAAATTTCATTGGCATGTTCAAGATTTAGGAATGAGACACCGATTTATAAAAGTAGGAACGCCTCAGTTAAATGGGAAAGTTGAACGATCTCATTTAACTGATAAAAAAGAGTTTTATCAACTTTTAAGCTATACTGATGATGTTGATCTAAATCAAAAATTAGAACAATGGGAAAATTTTTATAATTTCAATAGACCACATGGATCTTTTAAAGGAAAAACTCCTTATGAAATACTAAAATTAAAACTAAAATAATTATATTTAAAGTCTACGAAGTCATGAAGTACGACAACAAATTATTGGAGAATATTCGGATCATATGACAACCAATACATACGTTTGGTACGAGAAAAATCGTAAAAATGCAGATGAGGTTCATTCGCATGACTATTTCCAATTGAATTATGTTGAAGAAGGTTACCAATATTTTTATATCGAACAAAAGATTTATTTAGTTCCTCAAAATCAAGTGATTTGGATTCCTGCAAATAAGCTACATCGTACAACTTCCGAGGCGAAAACGGTCAATCCAATGTTGATTTTATTTAAAGAAGTTTTTAAGGAAGATTTTTACAACGATATCCATGTTTTTGTTGCACCGCCGATTCTAAAGGAAATGATGTTATACGCTTCAAAATGGAATAAATTTTTGGTTGAAGAGGAGGAGCAAAAGATTTTCTTAAATTCGATGTTGTATAGTTTGCCTCATTTTTGCGATGAAAACCATAATCTAGAATTGCCAGTTCTTGTTGATAGACGTTTAATTCCTGTAAGTGAATATATTCATTCTCATTATACACAAATTTTAATCTAAATGAATTAGCAGATAAAGCGAATATGTCTGCTCGAAATTTGCAACGAATTTTCAAACAAGAAACAGGAATTACACTTCAAAAATATATGCAACTTGTCCGAATTCTAAGAAGTATTGAATTAATAGATACCAATAATTTTACATTGAGCGAAATCGCTTATAAAGTCGGTTACAAAAGTTTGTCTGCTTTTACAGCGTCTTATTTTGCTGTTACGAAAACAAAACCTAAACGAAAATAATTCGTTTTAATTTCGTTCAATTTTTACTTTCCTTAATTTAATTCTTTAACAATTAAATTGATTAATAATGTTTTAACATCTCATTCTTTTATCAGAATTAGAAGACGAAGCTCGATTTTTATCACTATTCAATAAATTAATTTAGAATAAATAAAAATAAATTAAAAAATTCGTTTACATTTGTCTTATTAATTATTAGACTAATTCTAAATAATAAAATTAAGGACAAATGAAGAGGCGCTTTTTTCTACTAAGCTTACTTACAACACTAATTCTACAGGCTCAAGAAATTAATTCGTTTCCAAAAGATTCGACGATTAATTTGGAACAAACCGTGATTTCTGGGCAATATAATGCGCAATCGGTCAAGAAATCTATTTACGAAGTAAAAGTGATTTCGCAAGAAATGATCGAGAGACAAGCAGGAAACACATTGGCAGATGTTTTAAATCAAACATTGAATATGAATATTATTCCGAGTTCTTCTACAGGAAAATCGACGGTGCAAATGTTTGGTTTGGATGCACAATATTTCAAAATTTTGGTGGACAATATTCCATTAGTTAACGACGAAGGTTTAGGGAATAATACCGATTTAACGCAGATTAACTTAGATGATATTCAACAAATAGAAATCGTAGAAGGTGCGATGGGAGTGGAATATGGAGCAAATTCTATTGCGGGAGTAATCAATATTATTACTAAAAAAGGAGGGAAGAATAAATTTGATATTTCTGCGACTTTGCAAGAGGAAACAATTGGAGATGAATACAATTGGAAAAATAAAGGAAGACATATACAATCCTTGAAAATCGGGCATAAATTTTCAGACAAAATCTACGCTAATTTAAGTTTTTCACGTAATGATTTTCAAGGATTTTTTGATGATAAAAAAGGAAAGAATTATCCTAATAATGACGGATTGAGAGGATACGAATGGTTGCCAAAAGAACAAAATGCAGCAAAGGCATTTGTTCAATATAAAAAAGACAATTATCGTTTGTTTTATAAATTCGAATATTTCAACGAAGAAACTAAGTATTACGATCCCAATCCAACTCTTGCACCGAATGCGCCAACTGCGACGGTAGATTATTTTGGAAAAGATAGAGTGTACACAACAGATCGTATTTACAATCACTTAAATGCTTCAGGACGATTTAGAAAAGCAATTAATTATGATGTTTCGTTTTCGTATCAAGAACAAAAAAGAAAATTGAAATCGTATAATTATGAAATTCTTGAAGGTGTTGAACATGATGTAAACAAATTCGAATATGAAAGTCGAAAAGTGTATTATTCGAAAGGGATGTTCAGCAATTTTATCAATAAAAATGATTATTTCGATTTTCAATTTGGTTATGAAATCGATCAAACAAAAGGTTTTGCTTCAACTTCGGCAGGAGAATTTTTCCAAAAACCTATAGAAAGAAAATTAGGAACGTATGATTTTTTTGCTTCTTCTGAAATTAATCTAAATGATAAACTTTCGTTTCGTCCAGGCGCTCGCGTGATGTTTTCGGAGCAATTTGATAAGCAGTATGTGATGAGTTTGAGTGCGAAATATCTATTTGGAAAACAATGGGAATTGCGCGCGATTGTTGGTACTTCACCACGTTTGCCAAATTATGAGGAAATGTATTCGTATTTCGTAGACGTCAATCATAATGTGCAAGGAAACGAAAATCTGAATCCAGAAAAAGGAGTTTCTGCTTTTGTTCACTTAAAAAAGAATTGGTATATCGGAGAAAATAATTCATTAGAGCAAAAAGTATCGTTGTGGAAAATTAATCTGAAAGATAAGATTGATTTGATTGTTGTCGAAGAATCTCCATTGAAATATCAATATCGTAATATTGATAATTACGATGTACAAGGTATTACGTATTTGAATCAATTCAAAGTCCATCAATTTTCGGGAGGAGTTGGTTTTACGTTGACAGGCATCAAGCAAGATATTGATGAAGCAGTTGCTGTAAATTCAGTTAAAAATAAATATTTCTATTCAACGCAAATCAATGCAAATGTTTCGTACACTTTGCCAAAAACCAATACAATTTTCTCACTTTTCTATAAATACAATGGAGCTCAAGAGCAATTTGTCTTGAAAAATAATCCGTCAAATACAAGTGAACAAATTTTAGTAAAAGGTAAACAAGAAGCTTTTAACTGGATAGATGCGTCAATAAGACAAAGTTTTTGGAACAAAAAACTTAGTTTAACAATTGGTGCAAGAAATCTTTTTGATGTAAAGTATTTGAACAGTTCATCTGGAAATGATGGTGCGCATAGCCAAGGTTCTACAAGTATTTTGTATGGATATGGACGTTCGTATTTTGCTAAACTTACCTTCAATTTAGGAATTAATTAATCAAAAAATCATGAAAAAAATATTTATATATATCCTATTGTTTAGTCTTTCTTTTTTGTGGTCATGTAATGATGAAAACAATCCAATTGGACAAGATTTTGTTGTTGCTTTTAAGGATGCAAGCATCGATTTTAGTAAGATTGATAATGAGAAAACAATAAATCTAATTTATTCTAAAGTTGCAGAACAAGATGGACAAATTCATATTAAAATAACCGAAGATAAAGCTACTTATAATGTTGATTATTCAACTTCTGTTGCAGTTACAAATCAAGAAATTATTATACCAATCAAAAAAGGTGAAACGTCAACAAGTTTTACGTTTAAGAATTTGATTTATCCATTTGATCGTTCTGATAAAACGATTCAGTTTGAAATTACAAAAATTGATTATCCATCAGCGATTATTCAAGGATATTCGTCAACAAAAATCTCTTTCGAAAATTCGATTGGAGGAACAATGGATGTGGAAATTGGCGGACCAAATGAGCAATATCAAGTTTATGTAGACTTAAGTAAAGGAACGCAAACAAAGGTAAAAAGAGATTCTTGGGATTTAGGGTTTTATAATGGAACAAATTTCCGCGTGATGTTAAATACTTCTATTTATATGGCGGTAAAAGCGTTGGACGAAACCGATTTGTCGAAAGTAACAAAAGCATCGGTTGGGAAATTAATCAACGAAGTTGCGGTAGGTACATTTACAGATTCGAACAAAGAATATGTTGACGATCCTGCTGGAGATATTTTGAAAACAGCGATTGGGGAAATTAAAGAGTCGGATAATCCAGTTTATTTACTGAATTTGGGTTACGAAGTGGGAACTTCAACGCCTGCGGTTGGTTCGGCAGCTGTTGCTGGAAATTCGCGCGGTTGGAAAAAAGTGAAATTCATCAAAAAAGACGAGCAATATGTGATGCAATATGCAGATTTGGATGATACGACTTACAAAGAAAAAGTAATTGCAAAAACGACAACGCACAATTTTGTTCACTTCAGTTTTACGACGAATGATCTTGTAAATGTTGAACCTTCAAAATTAGAATGGGATTTAAACTTTACAGTTTTTACTAATCTTATTACAGGAAATGGTTCGTATGGATATTCGGATTATGTGGTCAATAATTTGAAAGCGGGTGCAAAAGCCTATCGTGTAGATGTAACCAATGAAATTACCTACGAAAAATTTAATGAAACGATGATTGATGAAACAAAATTTTTAGACGATCAGCGTGCAATTGGTGATTCTTGGCGACAAGTTACTGCACCTCAAAAATTATTTTCGGATCGATTTTATATCATCAAAGATGCAGAAAATAATTATTACAAAATTAAAATGTTAGCTTTTCTGAATGCTTCTGGTGTGAGAGGTTATCCAAAATTTGAATATAAACTTATCAAATAAATTTATCATAAACATACTCATTATTAGTGGTTAGAATGCGTCAATCCGAGTCATACGGGTCAGAGTGTAATCTCTCGGATTGACTGTTCTAATTCTGATTAACAATTAAAAAATTATTATATCATGAAAAACAAATTTACACTTTTAGCATCAATCATTCTAACATCTGTTGTAATAAATGCTCAAACCATAAAAGGCGAAGTTACTATGGGTGCTGGTTATACAAATGATGTTTATTACGGATTGGCAGACCAATCGACGAATTCTGTAAATAGAAACGATTGGGAGATATCATTTTATCGAAAATCGAATATGTCTACAGGAATTAGAGTAAACGATGGCGCAGGGATAGAAGTTTACGAAGCGTCGAATGATGTCTCAAAATGGAATAGTATTGATGTTGCTAATTTATCTACGTGGACAGCTTTGTACAATTCGGACACAGATTGGCAAAAAGGCGCTTTCAATAATGGTTCTGCGACATATGGTTGGGGTAATTATAGTATTGCAAATCATTACGTAAATGGTTCAATCATTTTTGTATTGAAATATGCAACAGGAGAATATGTGAAATTGAAAATAGATAATTTTGCAGCTCCTTTAGGCGAATATAATTTTACGTATTCTAAATTGACAAATGGAACTTGGTCGGCTGATACAAAAGTAAATCTTGCGCATAAAACCAATCCAACAAATTTGTTCAATTATTATAGTTTATTGACTGATAAAGCAGTTACACCAGAGCCAGACCAAAGTAAATGGGATTTGAAATTTACAAAATATGTTACACCACTTACAACGAATGAGGGTGATGTTGTGATGTATACGGTAACGGGAGTTTTGCAAAGTGATTTGATCAAAGTGGCGAAAACAGAATCTGGAAATCCTACTGATGATATGGCTTATGTAGCAGATATTAATGCAGTTGGATATAATTGGAAAACCTTATCGGGTTGGTCTTATGTAGTGAATCCTACGAATCATTTTATCAAAAATACATCTACAAATCAGATTTATAAATTGGTTTTCAAAACGTTTGAAGGATCTTCTACAGGAAAAATAACATTCGATTACGAAAATGTAACAGCTAATTTAGGAACAACAGAATTAGCCAAAACGAAGTTTGATATTTATACCGCTTCTCAACCGAAAACAATTGGTTTGGTGTACAATTCGCAAGAAGCGAAATCGTCTCCATTAAATATTCAAATTTATGCGATAAATGGACAATTGGTGCATCAGGAAAGCTATCAACCAACTTCATCATTTACAAATAAAACAATACAATTAAGTAAACTTTCGGCTGGAATTTACATCGTAAAAATACAATCTGCCGATAAAGTTGAAACGAAAAAAATAGTTTTGAAATAAAGTTTTGAGTACTTTATTTGTCTCTTTGTGTGAGGTCGTCTGGAAAGACGACCTTTTTTATTAGAGTTGGATGTATATAACTTCGTAGGCATTCTTCCAAAGTAAGTCTGTTTATCCTTACCCGAGTCCTCGGTTTATTACAAACATAGTTGTTTTACTTTACCTGAGTCCTCGGTTTATTATAAACATAGTTGTTTTACCTTACCTGAGTCCTCGGTTTATTATAAACATAGTTGTTTTACTTTACCTGAGTCCTCGGTTTATTATAAACATAGTTGTTTTACCTTACCTGAGTCCTCGGTTTATTACAAACAGGTCTGTTTATCCTTACCCGAGTCCTCGGTTTATTATAAACACAGTTGTTTTATCTTACCCGAGTCCTTGGTTTATTATAAACAAGTCTGTTTTTAATTGTTTGTACATTGATAATTATAAAATCAACCTTTACTTTTTACTTTGTGGATATCTTATGATAGATACGCTACTATTTATACAAAGCATATCTATATAGAAAAAGGAAAATAATAAAAAACCCGATTAACATTTTCTATTAATCGGGTAAAATTTAGTGTGAAATATAAGATTTGGTTAGATTCTTCTTAATTCAATTCAGCAACAATTTCGCGCCATTGCTCCAATTCAGGAATACCTGGTTTTCTTTTCCCAAAGAATTGAACAATAATTTCTCCTTTATCGTTAAATACCTCAATCGCTGTTACGATACCGTCTTCAGTAGGTTTTCTAACAATCCAAGTCGAGGCAATTTTTGACATATCCAAGTGCATATTAAAATCTGGATCCAAAATATTGAACCAGTTTTCGTGCCACATCGTACGTTTAATTTCACCTGTATGAATCTGAATATTTCCTTTGTTTCCTGTGAAAACCATGATTGGTGTTTGCAATTCGGCAGATTTTTCTAAGAATTGAACAATTGCTTCATTTGAAATTTGTTTTGCATGATAATCTGTTGGAGCCAAACGCAATGCTTGTGTACGTGTAACGCCGAATTTGCGCAACATCATAAAGAAATTATGCGTGTCTTTCAACTCAACCCAAGCTTGTTGAAAACCTTCAACATCAATTTCGTTATCAGGCTTTTCTGTAACTTTATTTTCGATGATTTCTGTTGTAGGAATTGTTTGTTGGTCTTCGTTTTTGTATTTCTCAACCAATGCATCAAACGCTTCTACATTACTTTGCGGAACTAAATATATTTTGTGAATTGCTTCGCCATCTTTTCCGAAAAATTGTAAACTTTTGCGTTCTCCATGTTCAGATTTCTCTACAACTGCAAAAGCGGTTTTCCAGTGATTCAAGAAAATTCGCATATCAATATCTTCCCCAACAAAAAGTTGTGCGTGAGGTGAAGAAAAATCAGGATTTAGGTAAATACCTTTGCGTTCGTGTACACATTCGTTGTTGCGCGTCAAAGCCATCACTTTTCCAAGTGATTCTATTTCTTGTAAAATCGCAGCAAATTCAGGTTTTAATTTTGTGACATTATCGCCTAATTGTGTTGCTAAAAGTTCCATTTCGCTAACGCTAAGTTCTTTCGCTGCGTTACGTATTCTAATTTTAGGTTGATTTGCTTTCAAATCTTTCCATTGTTGTTTTAAATCTGTAAGTGTGTTCATTGTAATTGTTTTTTTACCGAATAAAATAAGTGGTTTTTGGTCGATTGGATTTTTACAAATGGTACAAGGAAATCTATAAATTTTGGAAATGATTTCTGGTTGGAAAACCTTTTCTGGACTATCTTGATAAACAATTTTTCCTTTGTTCATTAAGATCACTTCATCAGCAAATTGAGAAGCCAAATTAAGGTCGTGCATTACCAAAATTACTAGGTTTCCTTTTTGTTTAAAATCATTTAGAATTTCTAACAAATTAAATTGATGAGAAACGTCCAAATTATTCAAAGGTTCGTCTAATAATAGTAGTTTTTGATTGACTTCATTTTCCAATTGCACAAAAACGCGCGCCAAATGTACACGCTGTTTTTCGCCACCAGAAAGATGAATGTAATCCCTGTCTTTTAAATGATTGATATCGGTTTTGGTCATCCAATAATCAACTGAATTGATGTCTTGTTGTTGAGGTGAATTTTGGAAATATGGATAACGTCCCATCAATACAACTTCCTTCACTGTAAGCGGAATATCAGTTGGTTGATGTTGCGAAAACTTTGCTTTATGTTGCGGTAAATCTTCTTTTTTCCAATTTTTTAAGGCAATATCTTTTAGTCGAATTAGGTTAGCATTTGGTTCAATTTCATTTGCGATATAGCTTAGTAAAGATGACTTTCCTGCACCATTAGGTCCAACGATTGCAATCATTTTTCCTGCTTTTGCATCAAACGAAATCGTATCTAAAATCTTGAATGATTTGTGTTGATAATTAATATTTTCTACCGCTAACATTACAACGATTTTTTATAATTCATTAAAATTGAAATAAAAACTGGCGCGCCCATTAACGAAGTTAAAATACCGATTGGAATTTCGGATGGAGCAACCAATGTTCGACTGATTGTATCTGCAACAATGACTAAAATTGCACCTAAAAATGCAGATAAAGGAAGAATGATAACATAATTCGATTTGAAGATTAAACGTAAAATATACGGAACGATTAATCCTACAAATCCGATTGTTCCTGTAAAAGAAACAATTGTACCAACCAATAAAGCTGAAAAAACGATGATTTGTTTTTTTGTTTTCTCGACATTAATTCCCAAATGTTCAGCATCTTTTTCGCCCAACATCATCGCGTTTAATATTTTTCCTTTTCCAATTAAAAAGTAAAAACTGATGCTAATAACAATTCCTAAAATTAAGATTTTGTCCCAGTTAGCACTTGCAATGCTACCTAATGTCCAAAATGTTAGATTGCGTAATTCTTCTTCTGTAGATAGATATGTTAAAAGTCCTGTTGCAGAACCGCAAAGCGCAGAAATTGCAACACCAGCCAATAACAAAATGGTGATATTTGTTTTTTGATGATGCGAAGAAATTTTATACACAAAAACTGTGGAACACATAGCGCCGACAAATGCCATCAAACTAAGCAATGAGTAATGGATAATTTCTGGAACAAAATCTTTGATATATCCTCCCAAAACAATCGTAATTGCAGCAAATAAAATACTTCCTGATGTAATCCCAATCAAGTCTGGAGATGCCAATGGATTTTTGAAAATACCTTGTAGACAAGTTCCTGCAACTGCCAAACCAGCACCTACCAAAATAGACATAATAATACGTGGTAATCGTAAATCGAAAAGCACATAATAATCGCTGTCGTTGATAGCAGTTCTATTGGTAATCGCTTTATTGATGATGGATAGGATGGATTCGTTAAATTGATAAACACCCAAGAATAATGCAAGAATTGCAAGACCAAAGATGCTTAAACTTAACAAAGAAAGATGTATTCTGATTTGCGGATACATATTGTTTTAGACTTTTTTATTTTTGAAGTAATTGATTTAATTGCGCTGCTGCTTGCCCGACACGTGGTCCAAATCCAGAAACCAATTGACCATCCATCGCGATGATTTTTTTGTTTTTTCCTGCATTTGTAGAAGCTACACCTTCTAATTTTAATACGCCGTCAACGCCACCAATACTTTCTAAGCCTTTGTCAAACATCAAAATATAATCAGGATTTGATTTTACAACTGCTTCTGGTGTTAATGGTTTGAAATCTTCAAATTCTGTAATGGCATTTTGTCCACCAGCAATTCCAATAATTTTTTCCATTGGTGTGTTTGTTCCAGCAACCATCAAATTTCCTGCTCCACGAGCGTAAATGAACAATACTTTTGGTTTTGTAGCCAAAGGTTTTACAGCTTTTAAATCTGTATCAATTTTAGTAGTAATAGCATCAAAATCTTGTTTATTTAGAGAAGTTGCAACCGTTTTTACTAACTCTTTCGTTCCTTCAACTGAATAATCTTGTTTTACAATTTCAGTCTGAATTCCAGCATTTTTTAGTTGTGCAATTTGTTCTGGATTCAAGTCTTTATCCGTTGCATATACTTTTGTTGGTTTCAAAGCCAATAAAGCCTCGATTGACAAAGAACGAGTATGTCCCAAATCTGTCGCTTTTTCCTTTACAGAAGTAGGGTAAGTACTTGTTACATCAACACCAACAAGGTTATTTTCTTCTCCTAAATCAGCTAAAATTTCAGTAATCGCTCCATTTAAAGAAACAATTTTTTCTTTCGAAATAGTATTCTCTGTTTTTACTTCTTCAGTCGATTCATTTTTTGCTTCTTTATTCGTGCAGCTTGCTAATAGCGCTAAGATTGCAGTAGAAATAAATAGTTTTTTCATTATTATTTGTATTAAGTCTAAATTAAAATACAAATATTAGGAAAAAGATTTAGTTAGGCAATATTTATTTAGAATAATTTAAAATAAATATTGTGATTATAGATAACTGATTAATTGATAATGATTTTATTTGAAGGTTTGTTGCTAACAAAAAAAAGAATGTGATGTTGAAACGAGTTCAACATGGCGATGATTTGTTTTAAATAAATGAATATTTCCTCTCTTGAAAGGTGATAAGTGGAGCGTAAACAATAATTATTAAAGTACCTAAACTTTTAAAATTCCTCTAAAACAACGAGCTGCATAATAAGATTGTGCGCCGTTGTGATAAATAAAAACAGTTCCGTAACGATAATCGCCAAATATAGCACCGCCTAATTCTCTAATTTTTTCAGGTGTTTTTAACCAACTTGAGGTTTTTTGATCGACAATTTCTACAGCTTGCAAGAAACGATATTCTTCTTCGGTCAATAATTCAATTTTCATGCTTTTTGCAACATCTATCGCATTATTTTTTGGTTGATGTTCTTTGCGAGACGTCTGTCCTTCGTAATCATACGCCAAACTTCTACGCTCTTTCGGACTTTCTGCCGAACAATCTACAATATAATACTCGTCTGTTTTATCCTCATAAAAAATAACATCAGGTTCACCACCAGTGATTTCCATTTGATGCAAAGACCAAATTTTTTCAGGTTGATTAATGATTTTCTCTTCAATTTTTAGCCAATCCAAATCTTGATGTCTGTGCATATTTTTCTCAAAACGCTCTTTCAAAATTTGAATGCAGTTATTTTGTTCTGACGGAGTTAGTTCTTTTTGAGGCATTTATTTATTTTTTGATTTTTCTTGTAATATTTGAATGGCACCACTAGCCGAATTAAGAGATAATTGAACGTAAATATTATCTCCTTTCGCACTTCTAATGGCATAAACTCTTACAGGTTCGTTCCAATAATCAATAGAACCTTCTTCGCCTAAAGTTTTATCATTATTGTTAAGATAGTCAGTTTGTTCATTTGTCAACTTTCCATTAAAAATTAAAACACCACCAAGTTTTTTTATATTATCATCAAAGTTTTGAGTAATTTCTTCAACAGACCAATCTTTTGTATCATTATCTTTTTTGCTTAAAAATGCTTTAAAAGTTTTACCAGTTAATTTGACAAAATCATTTTTCTTACCAATAGGGAAATAGATTTCACCAGTTTCATTTTCTAATGGAGAGTTAGTAAATTTCACATTTTCAGGAATTCCAATATGTGAAAATTCTCCAAATTCACTGAAGTTTACATTAGAAACTGGAATGTTTTCTATATTAAATGAATCAGAATTATGATCTGTTTCATTTTTGACTTGTTTATTCGTATTTGTAATTTCTTCTTTTTTTGAACATGAAAAAATAGAACATAAACTTATTGTAAGAATAAATGTTAGAGTTTTGGTAGCTTTCATTTTAAGTGATTTTATTATTATCAAATATATTCAAAAAACAGATGATTTTGGTAATTCATTTATCAAGAATAGGTTAATGAAAAATGATTAATCTGAAAATTATATATATCATCTTCCAAATTGTATAATCTTTTGAAATGAAGTTGTACGAAATTTGTAACATAAGATTTTGTAAATTTAAGTGGATTAAATCGCTCAATTTCGAAGAATATATTATGGAAAATACAAGTAAATTATTTATAAAAAATATGGTTTGTCATCGCTGTAAAGTAGTGGTTGGACGAATTTTGAAGATGAATAACATCGAAACAAATCATATCGAATTGGGAGAAGTTGAATTGAAAAATCCGATTGATGCTGATCAATTAGAATTGGTTCGAAATGAATTGGAAGAAGTTGGTTTTGAATTAATCGATGATAAACGCAGTAAGTTGATTGAACAAATCAAAACATTGATTATTCAATTGGTTCATCAAGAAAATAACGAACTGAAAGTCAATTTATCTGATTATTTGAGCGAACAAACGAAGTTAGATTATAAATATATTTCGAATCTTTTTTCGGAAATGGAAGGGCAAACAATTGAGAAATATTTTATTCAACAAAAGATAGAAAAAGTCAAAGAATTAATGATTTATGATGAATTATCGTTGAGTGAAATAGCATTTCAATTGAATTATTCGAGTGTAGCACATCTTAGTGCACAATTCAAAAAAGTAACTGGTTTAACGCCTTCTGTTTTTAAACAATTGAGCAAACATACGCGTCGACCAATTGATAAAATCTAAATTAAAAATCATGAAAAAGTATAGTTTTTTAATCATCGGAAGTTTTCTTGCTTTTGCTGCAAATGCACAATTTAAAAATCAAGAAACCAAACAATTTCAAGTGAAAGGAAGTTGTGCAAATGCAAAAGAATTAATTGAAAAAGCAGGAAATCAACCTCGAATTTCGAAAGTAGATTTTGACACAACGACTCAAACAGCTTCGATTTCATATAATAAAGCAAAAACAAATTCGAACGAAATCTTGAAAAATATTGCGCTAGCAGGTTTTGATAACTCAGAGTATATGGCGCCTGATGAAGCTTATGCAAAATTGGAAAAAGATTGTCAATATTCTCGGGATAAAAAAATGTTGATGAACCATCAAGAAATGGATCATTCTACTCATAATCAAACTGAAGCTTCTCAACAAAAAAATCAATTGTCACAAGTTTTTGATACTTACTTTTCGTTGAAAGATGCTTTTGTAAAAGCAAATGAAAGTGAAATTTCGAAACAAATTACAGCATTTACTAAATCAATTTCTACTGTAGAAATGGGTAAACTTTCGCATGAATTGCATATGGTTTGGATGGAAGTTTTGAATGATTTAGAAACAACTTCGAAGCAATTATCGCAAGAAAAAAATATTGAAAAACAACGTACAACTTTTGCAAAATTATCAGCGCGAATGTACAAATTAGCTCAAAAAACAAATCTTGGATATACAGTTTATTATCAAAATTGTCCAATGTTTAACGGCGGTTCGAATTGGTTGAGTAAAGAATCAGATATTAAAAATCCTTTCTACGGAAATATGATGTTGACATGCGGAAGCACAGTTGAAACATTGAAATAATAATTAAAAAATAGAATGAAAATGAAGAATTTAAAGATAGTTTTAGGTGTTTCAATATTAAGTGTTTTTGCATTAATATCTTGTCAAAATAAAACAGAAGAACCAACAGTTACTGTTCATGAAGAACAGATGTCAGATATGATGCAACCTTCGCAAACAACGGCTTACAATGTTGGAGATAAGGTTCCGAATAAGCAAGTTTGTATGGTGAACAATGCATATATGGGCAAAGATCAGTTCGAAGTTCCTTATGATGGAAAAACCTATTATGGATGTTGTAAGATGTGTGTAGAAAGAATTCCGAATGATGAAACTGCGCGTAAAGCAAAAGATCCTTTTACAGGAAAAGAGATTGATAAAGCAAATGCGTATATCGTTTTGAAAGATCAGCAAGGAAATGTTGATTATTTCGAAAACGAGGAGAATTATAAGAAGTTTAGTCAGTTATAATAAATCATTCACATGAGGAAATTACTTTTTTTACTTTTAGTTCCTTCGACGATTGCTTTACAGGCTCAAAAACGTGTAGAATATGATTTATATGTACGTGATACTATTGTTAATTTTTCTGGAAAAGAGAAAAGAGCAATCTCAGTAAATGGTCAAATTCCGATGCCTACTTTAGAGTTTACGGAAGGCGATACAGCGGTAATTCGAGTACATAATAAATTGAATGAAGATACTTCGTTGCATTGGCACGGCGTGTGGTTGCCGAATAAGGAAGATGGAGTTCCGATGTTGACGCAGATGGGAATCAAACCTGGTGAAACGTACACGTATTCATTTCCGATTATTCAGAACGGAACGCATTGGTACCACAGTCATTCGGGGTATCAAGAACAAATCGGGATGTACGGTTCGATGATTTTGAAGAAACGCGAAAACGATCCAACTTTCCGAAAAGGAATTGATGATTTACCTACAATTCCTGTGATGTTGAGCGAATGGACTGATTTGAAACCTGAAAATATTCAGCGAATGTTGCACAATGCAAACGATTGGGCGGGAATCAAAAAAGGTTCTACGCAAAGTTATGCTGAAGCAATTCGTGAAGGTCATTTCAAAACAAAAATTACCAGCGAATGGAAACGTATGCTGGCAATGGATGTAAGCGATGTTTATTACGAAAAATTCTTGATAAATGCGCAGAATGAAAGTCAACTGAAACAATTCAAAGCTGGTGATAAAGTACGTTTACGAATTTCGAACGGTGGTGCATCCACTTATTTTTGGTTGCGTTATGCAGGTGGCAAAATTACGGTTGTAGCAAATGATGGAAATGACGTAGAACCTTTAGAGGTTGATCGTTTGATTATTGGCGTTTCCGAAACCTATGATGTGGTGGTGACGGTTCCTGAAGGTGGTTTGTCGTATGAATTTCAGGCAACTTCTGAGGATAGAACGGGTTCGGCTTCGTTGTTCATTGGTGAAGGAAAGAAACAATTGATGGAACCACTTCAGAAATTGAAGTATTTTGAAGGAATGAAGATGATGAACGACATGATGAATATGAACGGAACAATGAACGATATGGGAATGAAAATGAGCTTACAGCAAATGGACATGAACACTGTGATGTATCCTGAAATTTCTGGCGAAGCGAAAAAGAAATCTAAAAAATCAAAGAAAGATTCTGTTGAAAATCATTCAGAAATGGTTGAAATGGATCATTCTTCGCATGGAAATACATCCTCAAACATTACCACTTTAAATTATGGAATGCTGAAAGCGCCTGAAAACACAACACTTCCGAAAGATGCTCCAATAAAAGAAATGCGTTTCGAATTAACAGGAAATATGAATCGTTATGTGTGGAGTATGGATAACAAAGTGTTTTCGGAATCGGATAAAATTCTAGTGAAAAAAGGTGAAATTCTGCGTATTACCTTGTACAACAACTCGATGATGCGTCACCCGATGCATTTACATGGTTTCGATTTTCGTGTCATTAATAAAAATGGTGAATATTCTCCGTTGAAAAACGTGTTGGATATTATGCCAATGGAAACAAATGTCATCGAATTTGAGGCAAATACAGAAGGTGATTGGTTTTTCCATTGTCATATTTTGTATCACATGATGGGCGGAATGAACCGTGTTTTTGAGGTTGGAGATTATCAAAATCCTAATTTACCAAATAAAAAACATGCCTATAAAATGTTGCAAATGGAAAGTAACATGAAGCATGTTATGGTAGAAAATGATTTCGCTACAAATGGTTTAGATGGTATGTTGATGGTGCAAGATGCACGTTGGGCTTTTACTTCGGAGTGGGGAATTGGTTACAAACCAGAACACGGTTATGAAGTAGAAACACATTTGGGACGTTTTATTGATCGAAATCAATGGTTTCAAGTTTTTGTAGGTTTTGATTGGAATCAACACAAAATGTTAACAGACCACGGAATTGTAGAAAAGAATATTTTTGGTCAAAAAACAGATAGAAACAAAGGATTATTCAGTGCTGGTTTTGTGTATAAATTACCAATGTTAATTGATTTTCAGACCGAAATTTATCATACAGGAAAAGTTCGTTTGCAACTGATGAGAGAGGATATTCCAATTTCAAAACGAGTTCGCGCTGGTTTTATGTGGAATACAGATAAAGAATATATGGGCGAGTTGAGCTATATCTTGAACAGAAATATGCACATCAGAACTCATTACGATAGCGATATGGGATTCGGTGTAGGATTGAGGTTAGTTTATTAGAAATATAAATAGTATAAAACATAAAAAGCTTCGAGAATTTTCTTGAAGCTTTTTGTTTTTAGATGATGTTGAATGATTAATCCATCGCTTTCAGTTCATTTAAGAAATCAACAATATCTTGTCCAGAATAATCCGCCATTCCCATTGTTGTATGTGCAATATTTCCTTTCTTGTCTAAAATAACTGTTGTTGGTAACGAACCATTAAAAAACTCAGTAGGAATAGATGAATTTGGATAAACTACAGGCAACGATAAATTTTTACGTTCCATAAATTTTGCTACTTTATCACGTTTTCCTTCTACTTCAACCGTCAAAATAACGATTTCGTTATCATCTTTTACTTTATCATAAAGTTTTTGAATTGATGGCATTTCCGCGATACAAGGCGGACACCAAGTTGCCCAAAAATTCATGAAAACAACTTTACCTTTTAAATCCTCCATGTTGATTGCTTTTCCGTCAGCATACACCATTTCGAACGTATAATTTGCTTCAGATTTTGGTTGAGTTGTTGGTTCAATTTTTTCTAATTTCGGTTCAAATAAGCCTAATTTCATTAAACCTTGTTGCATCATTGCTTTAGCTTCTGGCACAAAAAGTAAGACCAAAGCCAGCGCACCTATGATAATTGTTGAATAATTTCTTTTTAACATTGCTATAAATTTGTTATTGTTTGTTCCCATTGTAATCCGCTTATATCGGTTAAAACTACTTTGTGAATTTTGTCTGAAATATCAAAATTCAGATTTGCTTTCGCTCCCAAAGGTAACACCAAACTGTGTTTGTGCGGTGTAACTTTTGATACATAATAATTCGAAATTTGTTGTTTGTCCAAATTAGATAACTCTTGCATATCCAAACTTTCAATTATTTCATTTTGATGATTATGAAAATCAATTTGGATTAAAAAAGAGCCATAAACATCAGCGCCTTCTATTCGCATTACATCAAATGAAACCTTGTTTTGATATTGTTTCAAATTAGATATTTCCACTTTTGGTTTGACAGATTTATTGTGTAAAGTCCCGTAAACTCCACCATGAAAAACCTGATTTGTAAACAAAGTAACGAATAAAATAAAAAAACTAAAACCTACAAAATAAGGTCTATACTTTTTGATTGAAATTGAATTCCAATTATTTTCTTGTTGAATAAATTGATTTTTATTGAAAAAATAATCCAACGAAATTTTTCCTGAACCAGCCTGAAATAGCGTAAAACCTCCAGCTAATCCTAAAACACCAATTTGCCATTCATCCAGACAAGTTGTACCAATCCAGCCGGAACCAAGTAAAATTCCTATTGCCAAAAAGAAAACGGCTATACTCATGATTCGTGTTTTGTAACCAAGCATTAAGAGTAAGCCTACAACGCCTTCTACAATGGTGAAAATCCACATATTCCAAAGCAACGCTTCAGGATTTTCGACTAAATATTGAATAAGTGGTTTGATGAAAAGGGCATTTGGTAAAAAATGATTGAATTTTTCGCCAATATAACCCGCAGCTTCTGGATCGAGTTTATTTTCTAAAATTAAACGCCTCCAAAAGGCAGAAAAGTACGTCCAACCAATGACTAAACGTAACGCCAATACAGCATTACCCATTGATAAAACAGATTTATTTTGCATGAATTTTTATATAAGTGATTGAATATTGTTGTCTAAATTAATTAAGGAAAATTAAGACATCAACGAATACTTCAATTGCTTATACAACAGATAAAAAGGTATTTTTGGTGATTGAATTTCATTCGAATCAATATCTTCTTCGATTAATGAAGAACGTGCTAACCCAATGAAATGAATAGATGAATCTGGTAAATCAAAATTCGGAACATCAAGATTTTTTGTCGATTTTTTAATCGTTTCAAACTTGACAACCGAACATGAATTCGAATGATTTTGATTAATTTTGACTTGAGAAGTTTTCGTTTGATGAACATTTTCTACGTCCAAAATCGTATGAATAGAAGCTTTAATGCTACATGGTGTAAGTAGCACAAAAATTGAAGAGATGATTAAAACGAAACTTCTAAAATTCATGGAACGAAACTAATCATTAATTTTCAATAAAAACCAATTCACAATTAAACTTTAAGAAATTATTAGAATTTCTATCTTTGTCTTGATGAAAGAAAAACCACTATTTTTTGTTTTAATAATTCTAACACTTTTACTTTTTGTTTTGAGTTTAAGTGTTGGAAAAGTCTCGATTTCTTTCATCGAAATTTTTAATGTGTTTTCTGGTCACTCAGACGAAATGTTGCATAATCTTGTTCTTAATTTTCGTTTACCAAAATCATTAACTGCTTTATTGGTCGGAATTTCGTTGCCAATTTCAGGTTTTTTAATGCAAGAATTATTCAAAAATCCGTTGGCAGAACCTTCTGTTTTGGGAATAACTTCGATGGCAAGTTTAGGCGTTGCGATTGTGATTTTTCTTTTTTCGATGATTGGTTTAGAAAAATTTCTTAATAATCCTTGGATTACAATTATAGCTTCATTTTTGGGCGCAATTGTTGCGTTGTTTTTGGTTATTTCATTATCATTTCGTGTCAAATCATCGGCATCTTTGGTGATTATAGGATTTATGATTGCAGGTTTAGCAGGCGCATTAATAGGCATGATGCAATATTTTGCTCCTTCCGATAAAATAAAAGCGTATTTAGTTTGGGGATTTGGCTCATTAAGCGGATTGTCTTGGGAACAATTAAGCGTTTTTGGTTTATTTGTTTTGAGTGGAATCATCATTTCATTATTTGCTTTACGTGGAATTACAGCCTTGTTATTGGGCGAAAAATATGCACAATCATTAGGAATTAATATCAAAAAATTACGTTTTACGATTTTAGTTTCGACAGCATTATTAACGGCGTCAGCTACGGCTTTTGCAGGACCAATTAGCTTTATAGGATTGGCAGTTCCACATATTTGCAGAACATTATTACGAACAGGTGATATGAAAATTTTGTACCGATGGATTTTCGTATCGGGTATATTTTTTATGCTGTTATTTTCGATTTTGACAGAAGTTTTTCCGTTTGGAACTTTACCGATTAATATTATTACAGCGTTGTTTGGTGCGCCAATTGTCATTAGTATTTTGTTGAATAATAAAAACGAAGTTCGATGAAAAATACCATTTTGAAATTAGAAAATGTTTCAGTTGGATATGGTTCTAAAGAAATTGTTTTAGCTATAAATGCGACTATAAATTCGAATGAATTAGTTGCTGTTTTAGGAAAAAATGGTGCAGGAAAATCAACGTTGATTAATTCAATTTTAGGCTTTCAGAAAACGTTGAATGGAGAAATTTATTTAGAAAATAATTCAATCAAAAAATTATCTTCTCAAGAAATAGCACAGCAAATTGCGGTTGTTTTACCACGTTTGTCAATTGTTCCAAAGATTAAAGTTTCGGAATTGGTTGCGATGGGACGTTTGCCTTATCACAAGGTTTTGAAAAAGATTTCTGAGGAAGAACAAAACTTAATTGATGAGGTATTAGAATTGGTCGGAATTACAAATTTAGCAAATCAATTTGCAAATGAAATTAGTGAAGGTCAATTGCAATTGGTGATGATTGCGCGTGCATTGTGTCAAGATGCGAAATTGGTGATTTTGGATGAACCGACTTCTAATTTAGATTTAGCGAATCAATATCGAATTTTCAATTTACTGAATGAATTAAAATCGAAAACGAATAAATCATTTCTAATGATCACACACGAAGTTGATTTTGCTTTAGAGAAAGCGGATAAAATTTGGTGGATTGAAAATGGAAATCTTTTCGAAAATATTCCAGAACAAATGGCTTTTGAACATCAAATTATTCAGAAGTTATCCAATCAAAACCTGATATATGATGAAAAAAATAATCGCTTTTCGACACAAAAATCATTTTCTAAAACGATTGGTGTAAAAGGAAATTCGGAATTGGCTTTTTGGGTAAAAAATGCCTTAATTCGGAATGGAATTTCTGTTGAAAATAATGCGGAAAATCATATTGAAATCACAGAAAATAACATCATCTTTGAAGGAATAAAGTTTGAAACGATAGAAGAAATTGTAAATTTTGTACAACACTATGAAAAATATAATTGTAACGGGAGCGAGTAGAGGAATTGGTTTTGAATTGACAAAACAACATTTGGAATTAGGAAACCGAGTGTTGACAGTCTCTCGAAATGTAGATAAATTGAAGGAATTAACGGCGTTTGCAAAAGAAAATCAATATCAGTTTATCGGTGTTGATTTGTCTAATTTTGATGAGATTTCAGAAGTTTTGAAAGCTGTGGAATCTTGGAATAAAGTAGATGTTTTGTACAATAATGCAGGAGTTTGTATCAACAAACCATTTATAGAAATTCAACAAGAGGATTTGTTAACTTCTTGGCAGATTAATTTTATGGCACCTTATCGCTTGATACAAGTTTTGATGCCAAAATTTGATACATCTTCTCATGTAGTTAATATTTCGACAATGGGAGCTGTACAAGGTTCAGTGAAATTTCCTGGTTTGTCTGTTTATTCGTCTTCAAAATCTGCAACGGTTAATTTGACTGAATTGTTAGCAGAGGAGTTGAATGAACTTGGACCAAGAATAAATGCAGTAGCTTTGGGAGCGGTACAAACAGAAATGTTAGAAGAAGCGTTTCCGGGATATATTGCGCCTTTACAACCAGATGAAATGGCCGAATATTTGGTAGATTTTGGATTGAATGGTTGGAAATATTTCAACGGAAAAATTCAACAAGCTTCTATTTCTACACCTTAAGAAAAATAGACTTTAGATAAATTGTAAAAGTCGCTCTTGTGCGACTTTTTTTATATCTTGTAATAAATTAACATTTTATGAGATATTTAATCGCGATGATAGCTTTAATAGCTACGGTTTTTAGCTGCAAAAAACCTTCTAATTATTTAGTCAAATATAATTTCAATTTTATTCCAGATTCTTTAAATAAGTCAGATATAAAAGTTGATGAAATGATTCTCCATACAAATAAGTTGGGCTATACATTTTTATCTAATGATTTGTTTATTGCTGATACAACAGATGGAAATATTGCAGATTTAATTAAAAATAAGATTAGTATAAATGATCTTTTGCAGATGAAAACGTCTCCAAATAATGATTTGAGATTATATTTTAGAAATGATTCTAATCTTTATTATATCAAATCTTCGGTTAATCGTCTAAATTATAGTTTTGAAGACAATGTACCAGAAATTTCATGGAAATTATTAAATGAAGAAAAGAAAATCAATAATTATAAAGTAAAAAAAGCTACAACAAATTTATTTGATAGAACTTGGGAAGCTTGGTATACAGAAGATATTCCTGTGTCTTATGGGCCTTACAAATTTCATGGATTACCAGGTTTAATTTTGGATATAAAAGATTCTAAAGGTTACTTTCATTTTGAGCCAATTAGTATAAAAGAAAACGAAGATGATGTTGAATATCCGATTTATAAGGATTTTAATAAGATTAATTCGCAAAAATCTGAATTTGTAAAATATATCAAAGATTATAAAGAAAATCCAGAAGTTATCACTGCAAAAACGGGAGAAAATGCAAAGATTGATCAAGAAAAAAAACTTAAAAAGAAAGAAGAATTAAAGAAACTTAATAACTCTATCGAGAGAGATTTACAGTTTAATATTAAATAATTTTAGCTTGATAGAACTCGTTTTTCTAAAATTTATTTCAACGGAAAAATTCAACAAGCTTCTATTTCTACACCTTAAGAAAAATAGAATTTAGATAAATTGTAAAAGTCGCTCTTGTGCGACTTTTTTTATTGATTCAAAACTCGTTTTCTAAAAATATATATCAACGGAAAACTGCGTAAAAACATCCAAATGCCAAATGCAATCCAAATTCCATAAATACTTAAACCAAAGTAATCTGCAAGATAAATGGTTGGTAGAAAACCAAGAAATGTTGCGACAATTAAGTTGTTTCGCAAGAGTTTTGCATCGCCCATTCCTTTGAAAAAACCATCAAAAATATAAGCCAATGTGTTGATTGGTTGCATTAATAAAACCATCCAAAATACAGAGTTGAAAATAGTCAAAACATTCGGGTCTTGATTGAAAATTTGCCCAATTTGATTGTAAAAAATGAAACAAATAGTAATTAAAATACACGCAATTAAAACAGAATATTTGGAAATATCTTTGCTTAAAATCCAAAGTTTAGGATAATTTCGTTCGCCTTGTAATCGTCCTGCCATAGCATTTCCTGCACCTGCATAACCATCAATAAAAAATGAAAAGAATAACCAAATATTCATCAAAATACTTTGCGCGGCGATATAATCTTTTCCATAATCGGTGGCGTAAGAATTGGCAAGAAAAAATGCAACATTCAACGAAGCTGTTCGTAAAATAAAATTGAAACTTAAGTTGACATATTTCTTAAAAAGTGGATGAATGGTTTTTCCTGGATTTAACCCAAATGAAGTTTTCGTGAAATAGTAGTAAAACGCCATAATTACCATTATCAATTGTGCAATAAGACTTGCATAGGCAGCGCCTTTGATATGATAAGCAGGAATTATTCCATTTACTCCAAAAATTAAAATATAGTCTAAAAACACATGAACAAAAGCAGCTGTTAAACTACATTTCATTGCCCAAACGGTGTTTTGCATTCCTCTAAATGCTCCAAAAAGAGTGAGCGAAATAAGTGTTAATGGAAAACCAAATGCTCTGATTTTGTAATAATCGACCGAAAATTGAAGAACCAAATCTTTTGCATTGTATAGTTCGAATAGATTTTGTGCAAAAAAATACGTTGGTATAAAGATAAGTAAACTCAAAAATAGATTGAAATACAACGCTTGCGGAACTAAAGTTTTGAGACTTTCCAATTTATTTGCTCCAAAACTTTGCGAAACCAAAGACGAAATAGAGGTTTTGGTTTGGGCAACAATCCAGATAATTCCTGAAAGAAAAGAACCAACTAAACCAGTCGCAGCAAGTGCTTCGACCGAATATTCTTTTACATTACCCACCATCGCAATATCGGTTAAGGTAATAAGAGATTCGGCAATCCCCGAAAAAATAGTAGGAATCGCTAATTGATTAATTTGTTTGAAGGTAATTCTATCCAAAACCAAACTCATTACGAAAAATTATTTTTTTACGCGTTTGTATGGTGGTTGGTTTTTGATGATTTGACTCAACATAAATAAGGTAGTTCCGACCAATGTGAAATAACCCAAAAGTGGTAAGCCTGGAATATGATAATCGTTGTATTTGAACATGAAAATACACGCTAAATATCCAGCGAAAATCAAATAATAGATTACTTTTTTGAATGATCCGTAAGTAAATTTTCCTCGAATATATTCAATCAAATTCAATAGAATTAAGAAGAAATAAAAACCGAAAAAGATGTAGCGTAATGGATTAATCGGGCGATCGGTTGTTCTTATATTCACCATTAAATTGTAATTGTAAACACCGTTATAAATTAATAACAATAAGATAAGAACGATAATTATACGAAGTATTTTCATAAAGTATTTTTGCATTAAAAAAGCTGTCGAAACAGCTTTTTGATTTTATTTTACAGGTTTGAAATCTAACGAAAGCGAATTCACACAATAACGTAAACCAGTTTCTGTAGGTCCGTCATCAAAAACGTGTCCTAAATGGCTTCCACAATTTCCGCAAAGAATTTCTGTTCTCTTCATTCCGTGCGAAGTGTCTACACGTTCTACAATTTTCCCTTCTTTTATTTCTTTGTCAAAACTTGGCCAACCACAATGTCCATCAAACTTAGAAGAAGAAGAAAACAATTCTTCTCCACACGCATTACATGTATAAATTCCGTTTTCGAAATGCATGTTGAATTTTCCTGTAAAAGGACGTTCTGTTCCAGCTTCTCTTAAAACATAATATTCTTCAGAAGAAAGTTCTTTTTTCCATTCTTCGTTTGACTTATTGATATTGAATTGAGGTTTTTCGTTCATCGTAACAGTGTTTGAAGGTTGTTCTACTTTAGCATCTTCTTTCTTGTGTTGAGATGTACAAGCAGCCATAAGGCTCATTATTAATCCAACAACAAAAAAAGAAGTATATTTTTTTAGGCAATCCATTGATTATATTTTTCAAAAGCTTGTCTGATTTCTTCTTCAGTACAAACTACATCATAACGACAATTTCCAATCTTGTTGATCAAACTAAAGTTGATTGAATTGTTTTGATTTTTTTTGTCGTGTTTCATCCATTCCATTAAGTTCGGAAAAATTTTCATATCAATTGTATTTAATGCATACATTGACGAAAAACTTTCGCAAACCTCTTCCACATCAGCTTTAGAAATTAATTCTTGATCATAACTAAGGAATGTCTCAATAATCATTCCGATTACAATTGCTTCTCCATGTAAAAGCGGAAAATCAGTTTCTAAAGATTCACTTTCTATAGCATGACCTATTGTATG
Source organism: Empedobacter sp. ULE_I140 (assembly GCF_053482575.1). Classification (NCBI taxonomy): domain Bacteria; kingdom Pseudomonadati; phylum Bacteroidota; class Flavobacteriia; order Flavobacteriales; family Weeksellaceae; genus Empedobacter; species Empedobacter sp. ULE_I140. The sequence continues at coordinate 1,126,532 of NZ_JBQMTX010000001.1, forward strand.
ACCAAAATTTAAAATTTTGCGTTCACCTTTTTCATATGGATCATTATCAACCACATTTTCTTTGATATGAATAGAATCCATGATAAAAGGAGCTAAAGATTCGGCATCGTGCGAAGGTAATTGCACCAAATTATCCCAATGATCACGGTTCTTGATTAAACCATGTTTTAACATTTCGGCTAAGCCAGATTTTACTTGACGTTGCTCTAATGTCAACAAAAATTTAGGATCAACTAACACCATTTCTGGCTGTGTAAATGTCCCAATCATGTTTTTCATTCCTTCCAAATCAATTCCATTTTTTCCACCAGCAGAAGCATCAACTTGCGATAATAACGTAGTTGGAATGTTGATGAATTTGATTCCACGCTTGAAAGTAGAAGCCATAAAACCTCCCATATCGGTTAAAACTCCACCACCAACATTAATAACTAATGAATGACGATCTGCACCCAACTCGCTTAATGCTAACCAAAGATTAGTTACAGTATCGATGTTTTTATTTTCTTCTCCAGAGTCAATTTCAAGGATTTCGTAAGCAGAAATATTGTCCAAATCGGCTAATAATAGCGGTAAACAATGCACATGAGTGTTCTCATCTACCAAAAAGAAGATAGAAGAAAAAGTGTTATTTGCAAGGTAATCGTCTAATATATATGCGATTGAACCAAAATGAATCGGAGCTGATTTCAAAATGAAAAATGTTTTTAAAATGTGCCTAAAATTACGACGACCTTTTTACATCAACCAAATATTTTGAATGATTTATTTTAGGAGGGCTGTCGATAGAATCTATATTGATATTATCGACTTATAAAATAATTATTTTTAAATTTGCACAAATTCATAGATCAATGAACATAGTTCTTTTTGATGGCGAAGAATGGGAAGATTTTTTGCCCCTAACATTTACAAGACCTGTAGCTGCCCTAAGAATGGGGATATTGAGTTTTGCAGAACGTTGGGAAAAAATACTAAATACAGAGGTTTCTTATCAAACGAAACCTTATTTGCAAGAAAAATTTCCTGCTAAACTTCAAACAGAAAATACATTTATCAACCCAACTTTTTTTCCGAATGAAAAATTAATTGAAGCGATAAAGAATTTAAAACCAAACCAAACCCTAATTTTTGACAATCAACTTGTAGCAGTTAAATCAACTGAAGAAACTCCAAAAATCACATCAGATATTATTCAATTTGAAGATGAAGTAATTCATCTACAACATTCTTGGGATCTGTTTACTTACAATTTCCAGGCAATTGAATTTGATTTTGATTTGGTGACAAAAGGAAGAACTTCTCAATCAATATCTACAACCAACCAAGTTTTAGCTCCTGAAAAAATATTTATTGAAGAAGGTGCGAAAGTTGAATTTTCTATTTTGAATGCATCAGAAGGTCCAATTTATATTGGAAAAGATGCCGAAATTATGGAAGGTTCTATGATTCGTGGCGGATTAGCTTTATGCGAGCATGCAAAAATAAATATGGGTGCAAAAATATATGCTGGTTGTACGATTGGTCCTTTTTGTAAAGTTGGTGGTGAATTAAATAATTCAATCCTAATAGCATATTCAAATAAAGGACATGATGGGTTTTTAGGGAATTCTGTAATTGGAGAATGGTGCAATTTAGGCGCGGATACAAATAACTCAAACTTGAAAAATAATTATGCAGAAGTAAAGTTATGGAGTTATAACCAAAAAAGATTTGTAAAAACAGGTTTGCAATTTTGTGGTTTAATAATGGGCGATTATGCTAAATCTGCAATCAATACACAATTTAATACTGGTACAGTTGTTGGAGTTTGTGCGAACGTTTTTCAATCAGGTTTTCCACCAAATATGATTAAACATTATAGTTGGGGTGGACAATCAGACGCTCCTGTTTTTAATTTTGATAAAGCTTGTGAAGCTGCAGAAAAAATGATGGAAAGAAGAAAAATTGCTTTTACACTTGCTGATAAAAGAATTTTAGAACATATTTTTAATTTAAATAATAACTAATTTAATAACGAGTAAATCATAAGAATTTAAGTTTAAAATTGTAATATGATTAATTTTACGTGTTAATCTTTTAACAATTAATTAAAAAATCCTTAATTTTGCTTTTTGTTAGAAAAGAATATTTGTGAAATGACTGGTAAATATAAAAACGTTTTAGAGTTAATTGGAGATACTCCATTAGTTCAGTTAAACAGAATTAACCAAGACATTCCAGGCGAAGTTTATGCAAAGTTAGAATGTTACAATCCTGGACATTCAACAAAAGACAGAATAGCTTTACATATTATAGAAGAGGCTGAAAAAAATGGTCTATTAAAACCTGGTGCTACGATTGTAGAAACAACTTCAGGTAACACTGGATTTGCTGTAGCTATGGTGGCTATCGTAAAAGGGTACAAATGTATCTTAGCGGTATCGGATAAAACAAAGGCAGAAAAGATTTCATTTTTAAAAGCGATGGGAGCAAAAGTATTTTTGTGCCCTGCGAATGTACCTGCTGATGATCCAAGATCATATTACGAAGTAGCAAAACGTATTGCTGCGGAAACGCCAAATTCTCTTTATATTAATCAATATTTTAATCAAGGGAATACAGAAGCTCACTATTTAACAACAGGTCCTGAAATCTGGAATAAAACAGAGGGTAAAATTACTCACCTAATCGGTTGTACAGGTACAGGAGGAACTTTGACAGGTAGTGCACGTTATATAAAAGAGCAAAACCCAGATGTGAAAATCATCGGAGTTGATGCTTATGGATCAATTTTGAAAGGTTATCACGAAACTGGAAAAATTGATCAGAATGATATCTATCCTTACAGAATCGAAGGAATGGGAAAAAATTTAGTTCCTGGAGCTTTAGATTTTGAAATGGTTGATTCTTTTATCAAAGTGACAGACGAAGAAGCTGCTTATCGTACAAGAGAAATTGCTTTGAAAGAAGGAATTATGGCAGGATATACTTCTGGTGCTGCAACACAAGCATATAAACAATTGGCTGAAGCTGGAGAATTTGACGAAAATTCTTTAGTTGTAATTTTGTATCCAGACCACGGATCTCGCTATATGACAAAAGTTTTTAGTGATGATTGGATGGCAGAGCAAGGCTTTACAAATAGTAGACTCAATGGCTTAGAAGCTCGAGCAACAGTCGAAAGAATCAAATAATACGTATATTTGTAAAAATTAAATATTTAAAGTAGGTAGTGTTCATTCACTTTCTACTTTTTTTCAATTAATAAAAAATTAAACTATAATAAAATGGACATTTTTGAACGTTTAAAACAGAACCCTGGACCATTAGGTCAATTCGCTGATTATGGTGAAGGTTATTATGTTTTTCCACAGTTAAAAGGAGAAATTGGACCCGTAATGGAATTCCAAGGTAAAAAAGTAATTACTTGGTCAATCAATAACTACTTAGGTTTAGCTAATCACCCAGAAGTTCGTAAAGCAGATGCTGATGCTGCGGCACAATATGGTATGGCTTATCCAATGGGAGCTCGTGCAATGTCTGGTCAAACAGATTATCACGCTCAATTAGAGCAAGAATTGGCTGATTTCGTTCAAAAAGAATCTGCTTATTTAATGAATTTCGGGTACCAAGGTATGGTATCTACAATTGATGCTTTAGTATCTAAAAATGATGTAATCGTTTATGATGCTGAATGTCATGCTTGTATTGTTGATGGAGTTCGTTTACACTTTGGTAAACGTTTTATTTACCAACACAACAACATCGAAAGTTTTGAAAAAACAATTGCTCGTGCTCGTAAATTAGCTGATAAACAAGGAGGCGGAATTCTAGTGATTACAGAAGGTGTTTTTGGAATGACTGGTAAGCAAGGTATTTTGAAAGAGATTGCTGCTTACAAAGATGAATACAAATTCCGTTTATTAGTAGACGATGCACACGGTTTTGGTACATTAGGTAAAACTGGAGCTGGAGCCGGAGAGGAGCAAGGTTGTCAAGATAAGATTGATATCTATTTCTCAACTTTTGCAAAATCTATGGCAGGTTTCGGAGCATTTATTGCAGGTAACAAAGATATTATTCGTATTTTAAAATATAACTTACGTTCTCAAATTTTTGCTAAATCATTGACAATGCCAATGGTAATCGGAGGTTTAAAACGTCTTGAGTTATTACGTTCTCAACCAGAGCTTAAAGATAAGTTATGGCACAATGTAGAAAAAATTCAGAAAGGATTAGAAGAAAGAGGATTTGATATTGGAGGTTCTAACACATGTGTTACGCCAATCGTATTGAATGGTTCTCCTATCGAAGCGACTGTATTGGCAAAAGAAATGCGCGAAGAATATGGTATTTTCGTTTCTGTAGTAGTTTATCCAGTTATTCCAAAAGGAATGATTATTTTCCGTATTATTCCAACTGCTGCTCACGAAGACGAACACATCGAATATACGTTAAACTCATTTGCTGAGATTAAAGATAAATTAGCTGACGGATATTACAAACGCAAAGCAGAAGAATTGAATGTTGATTTTGTTCAATACTAAAATAAATATTCAATCAAATAATAGAAAAACCCTAAACTGAATTAGTTTAGGGTTTTTTGTTTGTATTCTGTTCAAAAGTTAAGTAATTATTCACTTTTTTCCATATTTGATTTACTATATTTGTTTACAAATTAGACACACAAACACACAACAATTTTAATTATGAAAATTCACAATTTTAGTGCAGGACCATGCATTTTACCACAAGTTGTTTTCGACAAAATGGCTCAAGCTTGTTTAGATTTCAACAATTCAGGAACATCAATCTTAGAAATTTCTCACCGTCGCAAAGATGCGGTAGAAGTAATTGATACAGCAAGAGCGTTGGTAAAAGAATTGATGAATGTTCCAGAAACACATGACGTAGTTTTTATGCAAGGTGGAGCTTCATTGCAATTTCCTACTGTAGCTTACAATTTATTGAAAGAAGGCGGAAAAGCAGCTTATACACAAACAGGAAAATGGGCAGAAAATGCTATCAAAGAAGCGAAGCGTTTCGGAGAAATCGAAGTTATTGCTTCTTCAAAAGATCAAAATTATAGTTATATTCCAAAAGGATATACTGTTCCTTCAGATGTTGATTATTTCCACTGCACATCAAATAATACCATTTTTGGAACACAAATGAAAGAGTTTCCAAATTCTCCAGTTCCAATAGTTTGTGATATGTCTTCGGATATTTTATCTCGCACAATTGATGTTTCTAAATTTGGTGTAATCTATGCTGGAGCCCAAAAAAATATGGGACCTGCAGGTTCTGCTGTTGCAATCGTTCAAAAAGATTTATTAGGTAAAACGGGACGTAATATTCCCGATTATTTAAACTACGAAACACATATCAAAAAAGAATCATCGTTTAATACGTGGCCAGTAATTGCAATTTACGGTGTCATGTTAAATTTACAATGGTTAAAAGAGCAAGGTGGAGTAGAAGCGATTGCAAAAATTAATACTGCAAAAGCAGATGCAATGTATGCTGAAATTGATCGTAACGGATTATTTACAGGAACTGCTGCAACAGAAGATCGTTCTCAAATGAATGCCACTTTTGTCTTAAATAATGAAGATTTCAAAGCTGATTTTGACGCAATGTTAAAAGAAGCTGGAGTTGTTTCTTTGGCTGGTCACCGCGATGTTGGTGGATACCGTGCGTCTATGTACAACGCTTTACCATTAGAATCTGTTCAAGTTTTGGTAGAAGTAATGAAACAATTTGAACAAAAATTTGGTTAATCAGCAGATATTAGACGCTAGATATTAGTATTGAGAAATATATTATCTAACATCTAAAATCTCACATTTTAATTCTATAATAACATGAAAATATTAGCAAACGACGGAATTTCTAAAGCAGGAATTGAAGCTTTAGAAGCAAAAGGTTTCGAAGTAATAACAACTCACGTAGCACAAGAACATTTAGAAAATTATATCAATGAAAATGGAATAGAGGTACTTTTGGTACGTTCTGCGACAAAAGTTCGTCAACCATTAATCGATGCAACTAATCTTAAGATTATCGGTCGTGGTGGAGTTGGTATGGACAATATCGATGTTGCTTATGCACGCGAAAAAGGAATTCAGGTGATTAATACGCCAGCATCTTCTTCTCAATCTGTAGCAGAATTTGTAATCGCCCATTTATTTTCTATCGTTCGTAATTTGCACCAAGCCAATCGTAATATGCCTTTAGAAGGAGATTCTAACTTCAATGGATTGAAAAAAGCTTACGCAAAAGCAATCGAATTGAGAGGAAAAACAATGGGAGTAATCGGTTTTGGTCGTATCGGTGTAGAAGTAATTCGTGAAGCGATTGGTTTAGGAATGAATATTTTAGTGTATGATAAATTCCCAGCAACACGCGACATCGAATTAGAATTTTTTGATGGTCAAAAATTAACATTTACCATCACTTCTGTTGATTTTGATGAAGTGATTACAAAAGCAGATTTCATTTCGCTGCATGTTCCAGCACAAGATGGATACATTTTGGGCGAGAAAGAATTTGCAAAAATGAAAGATGGTGTGATTGTAATTAACACGGCTCGTGGAGGAGTTGTTGATGAAAAAGCGTTGGTTGATGCTATCGAAGATGGTAAAGTTGCAGGTGCGGCATTGGATGTTTTCGAGAATGAGCCAACACCAGAAATGGGTTTATTGATGAATGAATCTTTGTCGTTATCTCCTCATATTGCAGGTTCTACGAATGAAGCGCAGGACAGAATTGGAACTGAATTAGCTTCGCAAATCGTTGAGATTTACGGAAAATAATTTTGAGTTTCATTCTATCTAAAACTATTCAAAATGCCTCAATTTAAACCATTCAAAGGAATTCGACCTACAGAAAAAACTTCTCAAGAATTTGTGACGCTTGCCGTAAATCAATATTCGAAGGAAGAATTGGATTATTATATCAATAACAGAGAAAACTCTTTTTTGCATATTATTTTGCCAACTTGGGACGAAACAATTCAAGATCCGAAAGAGAAATTCAGAAAAGTTCGTGAGAATTTCGAGGATTTTATTTCGAAAAAAATATTAACGCAAGACAAGTCGTCTTTTTATATTTATCAAGTGATACAGCCTGATGGACGCGAAACAAAAGGACTTTTGGGCTTGGTGAATATTGATGATTATCGTCAAAATAAAATAAAAAAGCACGAAGAAACATTGGAACGTCGTGTGGAATTATTTGCAGATTATTTGAAGGAATCTCATTTCCATGCGGAGCCTGTTTTGTTGACCTATAAACCTGCTCAACGTGTAGATTTGTTGATTGATACGGAAATGAAACGCAAGCCGATTCTGAAAATAGAAGAAGAAAACGGAACGCAACATTTGTTGTGGAGAGTTGATAATCGTTTAAATTTAAAACAATTAAAAGATTCAATCGAAAAATTAGACGAATTGTATATTGCAGATGGACATCATCGTATGGAAAGTTCGGAGCGATACACAAAATTTGCGGTTGAAAATTCGAAAGATGAAGTCTATGGTGATGAAGCGTTTAATTATACGTTAGCACTTTTAGTTTCGAATGAAGATTTGATTATCAATGATTATAATCGATTAATTAAAGATTTAAACGGCTTAACTCCAGAAGCGTTTTTAACTGCTTTAGAAGTTGATTTTGAAATTATTCCGAAAGGTGATGAATTAGTTGTGCCAACCAAAAAACATCATATTGTGATGTATTTAAATGGTCAATTTTATAGTTTATATGTAAAAAATAATTTATTGACAACCGAAGGTTTAAGCGAATTGGATACTTATATTTTCGAAGAAAATGTGATGAAACCAATTCTAAATATTCAAGATTCTAAAAAGGATAAACGCATTCATTACGAATGTGGTACGCGCAATAGAGAAGGGGTAGAAGCGCTTAAAAATAAAGTTGATCATCACGATTATATTGCTGCTTTTGCTTTTTATCCAGTGGATGTGAAGGATTTGCAATTGATTGCGGATTTAGGGCTTAAAATGCCACCAAAAAGTACATATATCGAACCAAAACCATTAAGCGGTTTTGCTGTATTTGATTTGAAAGAATAAAAATGAGTATTCAAGAAAATTTAAAAACAATAGAAGCTACAATTCCTGCTCATGTGACGTTGGTAGCGGTTTCTAAGACAAAACCTGTGGGGGATTTGCAAGAAGCTTATGCGGCTGGAATGCGAGATTTTGGTGAAAACAAGATTCAAGAAATGTGCGATAAATACGAAGTTCTTCCAAAGGATATACGTTGGCATATGATTGGTCATGTGCAAACCAACAAAGTGAAGTATATGGCGCCTTTTGTGCATTTGATACATGGTGTTGATAGTTTAAAATTGTTGAAAGAAATTCACAAACAAGCCGAAAAAAATAATCGCGTAATTGATGTGTTGTTGCAACAATTTATTGCAGATGAAGAGACTAAATTTGGTTTGGATCAAAAAGAAATTCGACAAATTATGCAAGAAGAAATTCAGCATTTGCCAAATGTTCGCGTAGTTGGATTGATGGGTATGGCAACGTTTACGGAAGATAAAAATCAAATTCGAGAAGAGTTTTTTTCTTTAAAATCTAACTTTGATTTCTTGAAAAATAATTTTGAAAATATAACTATTTTATCCATGGGAATGTCAGGTGATTACCAAATTGCGATAGAAGAAGGTAGTACAATGGTTCGCATTGGAAGTTCAATTTTTGGTCATCGTAATTATTCCATATAATGGACTAATTTTTTTTAAAATAACAAAACCCTAAAATGATAAGTTTTAGGGTTTTTGTATTTTTAGTTTTGATGAAAAAGTTTTTATATGTTAACCATTTCCTTCGCCTCCGCTTTGCTCTTGGTTAGATTTTGATCGTTCTATTTTGAATTGTTTTCCAAAATTATAACTTATTCCAATTCGGTACGATCTGTAAGATTGGCTTACACCAGTATTTATAACATTATTAGAAATGCTTGTGTATGAACCATTTTTGTTTTCGAAAAGGTTAGAAATATTGGCAGAGATTTGCAATTTCTTTTGAAAAACCATTGCTCTTAACCCAATATTATGTCGCGTGAAATCTCCAAATTTATCCAAGCCATCTGTGCTTTTTGTGTAATACGAATACGAGTAATTTGCAAAAAGGGTTTTCTTTTTGTTTAAATCTAAATTATTTGTAATTCTAAATTCACCATTCATACCATCTAATGTATAGTTCATTTCAGGAATTTTACTTGTGGTTTTGTGATAATAAACATCTGCCGAAGCATTTATTTTCCACCATTTGTATGGTTTTACATTGATGTTTTCACTAAATCCAATACTATATGTTTTTCCGATGTTAAATGGTTTAGAAAGCGAAATTTTCGTTTCAGGATCATAGATAACGACTTGTTCAAAAAGATCAGTTGCATTTCTGTTAATAGATACTCGATACAAATAAATATTTATAGGCATGTTCTAATTCGAAATTATTAGAATTAGAAGGTGTTAGATTTGGATTTCCTTCATAGTAACTGTATTCGTTTTGTTTGGTTGTTCACGGATTTAAATACCAAATAAATGGTCGATCTACACGGCGCGAATAGTTTAGGGTAACGAATGATTTTCCGAAGATTGATACATCAAATAGGCAGTAGGGTATAAACCGTCATACTCTTTTTTGTAATTATATTGCGGATCATCCATTATACTTTTTGATTGTGCATGTTCGTAACGTAAACCAACTTTAGCTGTCCATTTTTCATTTAATTCTCGTTCGACTGAATAATAAAGTGCATACACATTTTCGTTATATTGATAGTTATTCGAGAAATTAACATCTTCTTGGAAATCTTCAGTTGGATTTGATTTTGAGTAACGATGATTGTCTGCTTTATCTTTAGCCCAACGCAAACGTGATCCATAATTCATTTTCCACGAATTAACAGGATGCTCCATATCAAGACTTACATTAAATCGATCCGATGAACTTTCTGATAAACTATAGTTGTTGTCGTATTTATTATCAATTAGATTCCAATCTGAATCAAATTCGTTGCTTATATTTTTGCTGTTGTTATCGTTTATATTGTTCGAATAATCGAAGTCAAATGTTAACTTTTTTCCTTCTTGTTTAAATTTTTTGATGATATGATAATTCAATCCAAGATACCCCCAATCCCAAGTCGTACCATCTCTGTTGGTTGTCATATATCGGTTTAAGGTATTATTTGTTAAATCAAAAATAGAAGTGATGGAATTCCCTTTGTTCATCCCATCTCCATCAGAATAGTCAAAGTTAAATCCTGTAATGAATAAATCGTTTAGTTGGTAGTCAATACCAATTCTTCCACCATAATACTGGTTCTCATTTTTATTTTTTCCGTTTGTCAACCATTTCTGATCAGGATAAATAGTCGAATTTTCACTTTCATTGTACCAATTTCCAACACCACTATAAACACTCGAGGTTAAGGTCCATTTTCCTTTTCGGTAATTGATATTCCCATTTAAGTTAAAACCTGGATATTTTTGCTGACTATAAGAACTTGAAATAGAGCCATTGAAACTTTCTTGTTTTGCATTTTTCAATACGATATTAATGATTCCACTATTTCCAGTTGCATCGTATTTTGAAGGTGGATTGGTGATAACTTCTATTTATCGATATCTTCTGTTCGGATGGTTTTCAGATAATTCGCCAATTGTTCACTGCTCATTTGCATTAATCGGTCATTAATCATGACGCTTACTGAACCTTTTCCTATAATCGAAATAGCATCTGTCGCTTCTTCCACCTTGATACGTGGCGCAAGTTTCAATGCATCTAAGGCATTTCCACCTTTTGCACCTTCTGCTTGATCGACATTGAAAATTAATCGGTCTACTTTCTTTTCAACCAATTTTTTTTGACCTGTAACAACAGCTTCCGTTAAGGTTACATTTTCAGTTTTTGGAACTAAAATAACGCCTAAATCAGCATTTTTTGTAACTTGTAGCATTACTGAATGTAATGTAACACCAGCTTCTTCAATCTTGAACGTATATGGAGCTTCTTCTAAAACTACTGAGAAATGTCCATTTTCGTCTGTAGAGATTTCATCTACAATTTTATCTCCTTGCGAAATCACAACATCTGCTAAAGCAACAGGTGTTTGATTGGTATATTGTATAATTCCTTTTACTTCTTGTTGTGCATAAGTCTGAATTGCTGCAAAACAAATGATTGGAAGAAAGTATTTTTTCATATTATAGGGTTATTTACAAATAAGACGCAATACTGTTTGAAAAGTTACATGCCTAAATGTGAAATAATTCTTAAATATGTGCTAAGTGAATTATAAATTAACTGGCTTAAGTAATTCATTTAATCCTTCTTTCTCAAAAATTAATTGTCCAACTCGAATGTCAGAAAAGCCATTTTTTATTTTGTAGGTATAAACAGGCGTGTTTTCTTCAATAATACATTCCAAATGCAGAAATTCTGTGTTATCAAGTTGTTGTAATTCACCCAGAATTTCATTGAGATGTGTTGAGATAAATGTCAAGGTATTTTGATGAGAATCTAAACCTTTTATTGTTTTCGTTAGCAAATTTGTCGCATCAATCGAATTTGTTCCACTAAACAATTCATCGAAAATAGCAAAACTATAACCAGTTTCTTTACTCGAAATTAGATAATTTTTTAGGTTCATAATCTCGTTCATAAAATGACTATAACCTTTCAACACATTGTCTGTATGATCGATGTTGATGCTAATCGTTTGATAAAAAGGAATTGTTGCTGCTTTGCATGGAATTGGTAGTCCAAGATTACCTAAATAACTACAAAAAGCAATTGCACGAAAAAAAGTCGATTTTCCTGACATATTTGCACCTGTTAATACAATGACATTTTTAGAAGTTTTGAAATTATTTTTGACGGGATTTTTGAGTAATGGGTAATAAAAATCAACTAAATCGAGTTCGTTTTGTGATGAAATAGTCGGAAAAATAAATTGATGTTCAATTACTTTTAGACTAATAGATAAATATGCTTCGAAGAGATGAAATTGCTCGAAAAATAAATTGATTTCTTGTTTATTTTCAATTAATAAATCGTTTGCCTTTAGAATTTCTTTGCTCTTAAATTTTCGGTTTCGAATGAATTGATAAATTTTTTCAGTTTCAATTGACATCAATGTAGCAATCATATTGTTTAATAGATTTCGAAATTTAGTTGGAAATAAATTGACTTCTAACGATTGCAAAAATGTATAGATTTTATTGAAGAAAATATAAAGTTGTGTTAGTGAACTTTTGAGGGTAGATTTAACAGACGAATAGAATTTTATCTTTAGAAAATCGACTGATTCAACGTTATTTATTTTGTTCAAAACTTCGTTGTATTCCGTTTTAGAATAATTGTAAAATGACTTTCCCTCTATTTGTTGTACAAAACCTCTGATGATATTTTGTCTATCCATTACTTCTTGCAACGTTTTCGGTTTTGTATTCAATAATTGAATCAACGTCGAACGTGAATTATAATTTAACGTCATATTAAAAAGTGGTAGAATATCTTTTTCTACATTCAAATTATCAATATTCATCATGGTAGGCAACTATTTCTATTGAAACTATTTTTCAAGATAATCATATTTGATTAAATTACTGAATAAAATAGTATTTAACACCAATTTAAAAACTACACAATATGAAAAATGAAATTTATCCGTGTCTATGGTTTGATGGACAAGCGCAAGAAGCCGCAAATTTTTATTGTTCGATTTTTCCTAATTCAAAAATTATAACTGATAATCAGATGGTGGTTATTTTTGAGTTGAATGGAAAAAAGTTTATGGGATTGAATGGTGGCCCACATTTTAAATTTAATGAAGCGACTTCATTTGTTATTGATTGTGAAACGCAAGAAGAAATTGATTTTTATTGGAATAATCTTACTTCGGATGGAGGAGAAGAAGGAAATTGTGGTTGGTTAAAAGATAAATTTGGCCTTTCTTGGCAAGTTGTACCAACTGTTTTACCAAAACTTTTGAGTAATCCAGAAAAAGGTCAAAGCGTGATGCAAGCTTTTATGAAAATGAAAAAGTTTGATATTGCTGCATTGGAAAAGGCTTAATTGGCTGAAAATTTTGCAGATTATTTCTCCCAAAACTACTTTCGGAGCTCATCATATTTGACTAAATTTGAAGTATGAAAGCAAGTTTTGAACCTTATATTTTGAAATTCAAAAATCCAAGCGGTACTTCGCGTGGTGTTTTGACAGAGAAATTGACCTATCTTTTTACATTAGAAGAAGATGGGAAAGAATATGTTGGTGAATGTGGATTGTTTAAAGGATTGAGCTTTGATGATCGTCCTGATTATGAAGAAAAATTGCAATGGGTTTGTGACAATATTGACTTAGGAATTGATGAATTGTGGCGTGAATTGCGCGAATGGCCTTCGATTCAGTTTGGAGTAGAGCAGGCTTTTCAGAGTATGTTTGCGAATCGTTACAACGAAAATTATACAGATAAATTGAATCCTGATTTATATGAGTCCGCTTTTTCGACAGGTGATAAAGGTATTCAAACTAATGGTTTAATTTGGATGGGTTCGATTGATTTTATGCGCGAACAAATCAAAGAAAAATTAGCGATTGGTTTCAACTGTATCAAGTTGAAAATCGGTGTTGATTGGCAAAATGAGCATAAGGTTATTCAACAATTAAGACAAGATTTTTCTGCAGATCAATTAGAATTAAGAGTAGACGCGAACGGAGGTTTTACGTTTGAGGAAGCAAAAGTGGTGTTGCAACAATTGGCTGATTTAAAAATACATTCGATTGAACAACCTATCAAAGCTGGACAAGTAGAGTTGATGGCAGAGTTATGCGCTGCTACATCAACACCAATCGCTTTGGACGAAGAGTTAATCGGAATTGTTCATCAAGAAGATAAATTCAAATTATTAGAACAAATCAAACCGCAATATATTATTTTAAAACCAAGTTTAGTTGGTGGAATTAGAGGTTCGTTGGAATGGATTAATGCGGCAGATACTTACGAAATCCCGTTTTGGATAACGTCTGCTTTGGAAAGTAATATCGGCTTAAATGCTATTGCACAATGGACGGCGATTTTATACCCAGAAATGCCACAAGGATTGGGAACAGGAGGTTTGTTTACAAACAATTTCCCAAGTCGATTAGAATTAAGAGGAGAATATTTATTTCGAAACAAATTAGCATGAATAAAGTAATTATCGCATTTTTTGCAACAATCGTTTTAATGAGTTGTCAAACGACAAAAAAAACAATTGATTTAGTTGCAATTCAAAAATATCAAACCGAATTGGCGACTTTTTATACTGATCCTAAAACGACGCCATTGGTAGACGAAGAAAAAACGAATTTCAAAGGCATTACATTTTTTCCGATCAGCGAAAAATATATTGTGAAAGCGAAATTTACTCCAATCAAAGATGGAAAGGTGATTCCGTTTCCTACTTCTGCAAAGAAAATCAAAAATTACAAAGAATACGGAACGGTGACATTTATATTGGATAATGTTGAACAAACGCTGACGGTTTATCAATCTTCGCCGATTATGGAGAAATATGCAGACAGTTTGTTTTTACCTTTTATGGACGAAACAAACGGCGTGACGTCTTATGGAGGTGGACGTTATTTGGATTTGAGTACAAAGGATTTAGGTACAAAAGCCAATGAAATTACGTTGGATTTTAATCAAGTGTATAATCCATATTGTGCATATAGCAAACATTACAATTGTCCCATTCCGCCAGCGAATAATGTGTTGGATATCGAAATTAATGCAGGTGTAAGTTATCATAAATAGCATGTTGTATTTAGATTTTTCTCAACCTAACTATGATGTCAACGCTATTGAAGTTACCAATGAATTTGAACAATCCATAAAAGATTTTTTGGTTGAATGGTTTTCTGATTCTGAGGTGATGATTGCGCATACTTCGGGGTCTACTGGAACTCCGAAAGAGATTATTTTGACCAAAGAGAATATGCGAAAAAGTGCGAATATGACGGGAAAACATTTGCATTTAGAGAAAGGAAATTCGGCTTTATTGGTGATGCCTGTTACTTATATTGCTGGAAAATTGATGTTGGTTCGTGCAGTAGAAATCGGATTGAAATTGATTTGTATGCAACCAACTTCTCATATTACTTTGAATGAAATTAATAGTGGAATTTCGCAAAATTTTACCTCGATTGATTTTGTTGCGTTAACGCCTATGCAAGTTGAAAATTCGTTAGATTTTGTTTCAAGATGTCAGAAGTTAATTATCGGAGGAGCGCCTCTTTCGGAGAAAGTGAAACAAGAATTGTTTGCTTTTGAGAACGAAGTCTACGAAACGTATGCAATGACGGAGACGATTACACATATTGCGTTTAAACAAGTTGCGAATCAAAAATATCCTAATGCAGAACAAGTTTTTGAAGCGTTTGATGAGGTAAAGATTTCACAAGATGAGCGAGGTTGTTTGGTGATTGATACGCCTTATGATGGATTGCAAGTTGTAACGAATGATGTGGTTGAATTGATTGATACACGAAAATTTAACTGGATTGGTAGAGCGGATAATGTGATTAATTCGGGTGGGATAAAATTATTTCCTGAACAAATAGAAAATAAATTGAAACCTTATATACATTCAGACTTTTATGTGACATCAAAAGCGGATGAATTATTAGGTCAGAAATTAATTTTAGTTGTGGAAGGAGAGGAGAGGAGCTTGGATTTTTCTTTGGTCGATTTGACGAAATATCAACTGCCGAAAGAAATTATTTTTATCGATCAATTTCCACGAACTGAAAGTGGAAAAGTAAAAAGACAACAGTTTTAGAACCGACCTATTTTTTATTTTGTTCGTGTATTTTACCTAAAAATAGTTTAATTTTATCACTAATAAAACTTATACTGTGGATTACAATAAACTTTTTAATGATATTTTTTTCTTGATTTTTGATGATAAAATGGATGAAAATCAATATCCAATTTGGAAAAGTTTTTCGTTTATTCACAATCCGATTCAGCAATTAATTAAGGCACAAGATTTATTAAATCAGTTGCTTCACGAATATCCAAAAGATAAAAAAGCACTTTTTCTGAAAGGAGTTGTTCAGCGCAATTTAAACTTCAACGAAGAATCGATTTTGTATCTTTTAGAAGCAAAAAAGGAAGATTATTACTTGTATGCTGCGAATTTCTACATTGCCGAATATTATATTCATAAATTGAAATTTGATGAAGCGCAAAAGTATTTGAAAGAAATTGAAATTGTGTATCCTACCAATCAACGTTTTCTTTTCTTATCGATTTTAGTGAGTTTAGAATTGTTTGAATTTGATGAAGCTAAACGATATTTGAATATTTTGTATCAATTGGTTGAGGATAAACAAGTTTTAGAATTATTGAGTAAAAACCTTCAGATTACTGAAGAAATTGTCTTGAAAACGACAAATCGATTGGTCTTAAAAAATTTCAAGTTGAGAAGTTTTAATTATAATCTTCAGCTCAAAACAAATTTGATTGCTTTTTATAAGAATTTCGCTGATATCGGGGTTAATTTTAATGGAATCAATTGTTTTATTATGGCACTTACCTTGAAGCAAATTACGTTGTATCCTACGTTTCATAATCTTGAACTTTATAATGTTCAAACGATTTTAGATTATATTGATGTTGATAAAAAAGGGATTCAAATGCGCTTAGAAGACATTGATTTTGACCATGATTTTGTCAAAAATTACCACGAATATTTAGAAGTCGAAATTCTATTGAAAGAAGATTAGTTTTTTTACTCAACTACATTTTTCTCAAGGAAATATTTTTGTTGTGATCTTGAATCGAGTTGAAGATGACTGAAGTAGTTTAGAATAATCTGAGATTCTTCGACAGGTTTAGAATGACAATAATGTCAAGTTGAGTTTATTTCAGTTTTGCATAAATAGATGAAGACTTTTCTATTGAAATGAAAATAGGTAACATGAATAAAAGTGGACAATCAGAAAAAAAACTTTAATTTTGCTAAAATTTATAAGATGGAATTTGTTCAAGATAAGGAAGAAGTTTTTGATAACGTCGAGTTGTTTTTGGAAAGTCTAGAAGTTGGAACGGATGAAGAAAAAAAGAAATCGATTCAGTTAATCAAAAAATCAAAAACATTTTTGGTGATTGATGCGGACGAGGTGATGGTTTTTGCGCCAAGTACATTTATTGGAATTAAAGAAAATAACATTCAGCAGTTTACAGGGAAGTTATTGGAGCACGAAACCAATCCCATTCTAACGAAATTGTTCGGTTCTACACCAAAAATTGATAAAACTTTGGACGAATTATTTTTAGATTTTTGCGACGAAATAGAAGTTAATCGCAATGATGTTGGGATTTCCCGAGATTATTGGATTATAAAAAATATGTAAAAAAAAGAGCTTTTCATCTACAACTGAAAAGCTTTTTTCTCTTAAAAGGCTAAAGAATAACATTGATTTTTGCTTTGCTAATAGGTTTTATTCCAGCCAAAGCGCCATCAATTTCGCACTTCAACAAACCACTTCCGCCACCATAATGATGGATTTGCTTTATCGTAGGGAAATAAGTGCTTATCCATTCCTCCATTTTCTCTACCTCCGAAGCACCAATTCCACTACTGTATAATATTATTTGGATATTATTTGTTGATACGTATCCTTTCAATTCTTCTTGTGAGCAGGTACAAAATGCTTTCCAGTTTTCATTTTTGTTGATCACGCGTTCTAACGTGTCTACAATTTCTTTGTTTTTACCATAAACGGCGATTTGTACTTGCATATTAGATTAATTTTAAGGCAAATTAACAACACAACGCATGGTCTAACATTGATTTACGATAAGAAATAAATGACATAAAAAAAAATCGTTCCAATTCGAAACGATTTCTATGTTTTATTGTTGATTTTCTAATTGTGCTAATCTTTCGGCAGCTAAATAAAATTCAGGATTCAACTGCAATGCTTTTTTGTATTCCTCTACAGCTTCGGCTTGTTTCTCAAATTTTTCTAGGATTGCGCCTTTGTTGTAGTATGATAAGAAATGATTTGGATTTAACTCGATTGATTGATTAAAATCGTTCAATGCATTTTCTAAATCATTCAAAACAAAATAAGTATTTCCTCTGTTGTAATACGACAAGAAATGTGGCTTCATTTCAATTACTTTCGAATAATCTTCGATTGCTTTATCCAATTGTTGTAATTGATCGTAGCAAAATGCACGATTGTGGTAACATGATTCGTAATCTGGATTAATCTCTAAAGCTTTATTGAAACATTCGATCGCCTCATTGTATTTGTTCAAATTCATCAATACATAACCTTTTTGGTGAAAGGCTACAAAACTTGCCGGATCAATCTCGATCACTTTATCAAAATTCTCAGCTGCTTTTGTTGGATTATATTGATTAAAATTTGCCATTCCTCTGTAGAAATAGAAGTTTGGATTTTTATCATCTAATTCAATTGCTTTATCAAAATCCTTGATTGCATCTGTATTTTGTTTCATATAATATTGGCTCAATCCACGACCGAAATATGAATTTGCCACTTCTATTTGACGCTTAATCGATAATGTAAAATAATCAATCGCTTTTCTATACTGACCTTTGCGGAGATATTGACTCCCATCTTCATAAAAACTCATAGTTCAATATTACAACAAACTCTTTAAATTTTAAATAAAAAATTTTAGAAAAGTTTATCTTTACGCAAAACAACACACATGAAAATAGAACATTTAGGGATTGCCGTAAAAGATTTGGGATTATCGAATGAATTGTTCGAAAAATTATTAGGAAAAGCACCTTACAAAGAAGAAGCAGTGGAGTCGGAAGGTGTGAGAACCTCTTTTTTTGAAGTAGGCGAATCGAAGATCGAATTGGTCGGTTCTGAAAAAAATGATAGTGCTATTGAAAAATATTTAGAAAAAAATCGCGAAGGAATTCACCATATTGCTTTTGGAGTAGATGATATCGAACTCGAAATAGAGCGTCTTAAAAATCAAGGGTTTACTTTTATTAACGAAACGCCAAAATTGGGAGCAGATAATAAACGTATTGTTTTTTTACACCCTAAAACAACAAATGGCGTATTGGTAGAGCTTTGCGAAGATGTATAATAATTTTGAAGTTCAAAAAAATAGCTTTAATATTGCAAACGAATTAGGTGATAGCTTCCTTTTTATTGCTTAATTCTCTGGTCCTATAACTCAGTTGGTTAGAGTAGCTGACTCATAATCAGCAAGTCCTTGGTTCGAGCCCAAGTGGGACCACAAAAGCACCTTTTTAAAGGTGCTTTTTTTATTTAATTATGCTGAATTTTAATCATTTAGCAATTTTACTACATTTTAAAATCACCATTTTTCACCATTGTTTTGATACCCGTTTGATACCCATTTTATTTTTTTATTAGTTTCTTTTACTCCAAGTTCTACCTTCGTTTTTTGAATAATATAATCCTTTACTTGTATTGGCAAGTAATTCTTTACCATTGTCAATTAACTCAATAAAGTTTCCATAAGAAGACCCTGAGAATCTTGTGCTCCAAGTCCTCCCATCATTTTTAGAATATTCTAATTTGTTAGAGTTTGTTGGATTGATACGAATCATTTCGCCATTGTAATTAATCATTTGTGACATAATTTTTAATATTTATAGTTTTTGTTAATGTGGACAAGTTAATCCCTGTTTTAATTATATTTTTTCGTTTTTACATAATTGTATTATTTATTTCTCTATCAAATAATAAAGAGATAATTCATAATCGTTATTTTCTACTACATCATTTTCTTCAATATTCATTACAATAGAAGCATTATTATGCATTTCTTTTTGAATTACATCATTGATTAATCCTATATCATCCATCGTAATTTCTTTAGAATGATCGCATTTAATTTTGATAACAATTTTATCCTGGAATGATTTATTTCTTAAAAATGATGACATTTCATTTACTATTTTTTCAATACTTCCTATAAAAGTTTCTTTTAAACCATTTTCTAAAATGTGCTTTTCAATTTTATATTCTTTTTCTTTCATTTTTTTTATTTTGTTTCAAAACTATATTGAGGTGTGGACATAGTATGGTCTTAGCTATTGATAAATTTGAAAATAATATTTTTTAAAAATTATGCACACCTAAAAATTTCTTAAAAATGATTGAAGAAAATATAAATAAAGTTGATGAATTAGTAGAATTGATAAAAGAATATTCTTCTAAAAATCCTGAACAACGATTTACACAAATCTTATTTAATTTAAAAATAAACGAATTTAAAGATGACGATTTTACACAGGGTTTAAGAGATAACTACAATGATCTTGATCAAAATGTATTGAAAAGAATTCGAGAACGATTAAGGTTATTAAATAAATAATTTTAATATAAAAGCAAACCGACATTGTTTGTCCGTAAGCTATTTTATGTTTGTATTAAAATTACAAAATATGGCTAAAAGAGAACAAATGTTTCGGTTGATGAATATATCAAACTTCCTAAAATCTAAACCAAGAGGTGTAACATTTAGAGATATTCAACAGTATTTGGAAAAAAAATACGATGAAGAAGATTATGATGGTGAATTAGCTTTCAGTGAAAAAACTTTTAAGCGCGATCGTAAATTGCTTCTTGAACTTTTTAAAATAGAAACAAAGTTCAATCGTTCTACAATGCTTTATCAGATTATTGAAGATAACGAATCAAATCAAACTATTTTTGATAATTTATTATTAGTTAATGCATATAAAAAGGCAGCTGACCAAGCAAATATCTTACTTTTTGAAAAAAGACAAGCTTCTGGTTTGGAAAATCTTGATGGACTAATTCATGCAATTAAAAACACAAAAATTATTAGTTGCACTTATACGAAATATTGGGAAGGTGTACCTAATAAAAAGGTTTTAGAATCTTATGCTGTGAAAGAATTTAGAAATCGTTGGTATTTGATTGCAAAAGATCGTAATGATGATGATTTTACTTTGAAAACATATGGATTGGACAGAATTTCAAATTTAGAAATTCATTCTTCAACATATGTAAAGAATAAAAAAGTGAATGTAGAAGATATGTTTATCAATTCGTTTGGTATTATTTCGACATTAGGACAAGAGCCAACTAAAATCACTTTATCTCTGATACCTTGGCAAGGAATGTATGTGAAATCATTACCCATTCATCATTCGCAAAAGATTCTTGTAGACAATGAAAATGAGTTAAAATTGGAATTAAACTTAGTTCCTACTTATGATTTTTTCCAAGAAATATTAACGCATAATCAACGATTATTATCATTAGAACCAAAAGCAGTAAGAGAGGAATATCTTAAATTTTTACATGTAGGATTAAATAATCTTACAAAATAATAACATATTTAACAATTACGTAAAAACGTAAAATTATATTTGTTGAATAAAATTCGTTTTCATAGTATTGCATAATCAACATTATGTAAACAATACAATATTTCATTAAATCATCATGGTGCTTTAAGCGATGCTAAAGCTTGTGCTGAATTGTTTTTGATACATTTACAAAACATAAGTAAAATTTAAAAATGAACAATAAAATATCAATAAAAACTATAAGTGAATTACTACAATATAACTTCTTTATTCCTTCTTATCAGAGAGGTTATCGCTGGACTGAACAACAAGTAACTGATTTGTTGAATGACATAAATGAATTCACAACAGATTCTGATGAAAAAAATTGGTATTGTTTACAACCAATTGTAGTAAAACAAAAAAAGGATGAGAACAAGTGGTACGTAATTGACGGACAACAACGGTTAACTACAATTTATCTAATCTTGTATTATTTGAATCAAAAATATACAGAAGAAAAAAGAGTTAAATTGTTTGATTTAGAATATGAAACTCGAAAAGATTCGGCGGATTATTTAAAAAATAAGTTAGGTAAGATAAAAGAAGATACTTCAAATATTGACTATTTTTATATATCAACTGCTTATCAAACTATTTGTGATTGGTTCAAAAAAAAGGAAGAGAAACTTGATGTGATTACGTTTAGTTCTAAATTCAATTCTTCTACAAAAGTTATTTGGTACGAAACTTCACAAAATGAAGATTCTATTGATATTTTCACAAGAATAAACAGTGGGAAAATACCTTTAACGAATGCAGAATTAATAAAAGCATTGTTTTTAAATAGCTCTAACTTCTCCAATACAGACACAGAGAAACTGCGTTTGAAACAATTAGAAATAGCTTCAGAATGGGACAGAATTGAATTTGCTCTACAGGACGATTCTTTTTGGTATTTCATCAACAAAAATGAAAACAATCTTCCAACGAGGATTGAGTTTATTTTCAAATTAATGTATGAAGTAGCACAAGCAGAGGATAAAGAAGTGGAGGAAAGAAAACACTTGGGAATAAAAACTAAAGAACAAATTGATAAGAGAAAAATTGAACATCAAACAATTGTTGAACAATTCGGAAATGATGAGTATGCTACTTTCAGATTTTTTAATGATAAATTCAAAAATAATTCTGAAGTAAATAATAACTGGAAAGACATAAAAAAGTATTTTCAAACGCTTGAAGAATGGTACAACGATAGAGAATTGTATCATAAAATCGGTTATCTGATTACAGTTGGAATAAATATAAAAACTATTCTTGGTAATAAAGAAAACAAGACCAAAATTGATTTTGGGAAGTGGTTAGATCAAGAAATCAAAAAAATAGCAAGCAAAAAGCAAGTTGATAAATTAGAATATGAAAAAGATAATGCTCAGTTAATCAATGTATTGCTTTTGCACAACATCATTACAACAATAAATAGCGATGATACTTCTCTACGTTTTCCATTTAATAAATACAAAGACAAGAAAAATGGTGGTTGGAGTTTAGAGCATATTCACGCACAAAATTCTGATAATATTACAGAAATCGATGATTTTGAAGAATGGTTGAAAGTAATAGATACCGATATGATTACGGAAGAAATAAAAACAGAAATCAATAATTTCAATAATGACAAACAAAAGGAAAAAGTTTCTTCACTTGTCGAGAAATTAAGTAATCTATTTGGCGAACTTGATATTCATTCTATTGAAAATATGGCATTACTTTCCAAAAATGACAACTCAAAACTTAATAATGGATTGTTTCCTGTAAAAAGAAAAAGAATAATTGATCTTGAAAAGAATGGAGCATTTATCCCTATTACTACCAAAAAAGTATTCCAGAAATATTTTGATGACTGTACAAAACAATTTAGTAAATGGGAAGAAAAAGACAGAAATGCTTATTTGAATGACATTAAAGAAACTTTGAAAAACTATTTATCTCAAACAGAATTATAAAGACAATGAACAATAATTTAATATCAAATAACATAACTTTTTTACAACTACTATCATCTGAAAGCAAAGTATGTAATTGCTGTGGAAATTTAGAATGGAATCCTCTTAATAAAATAGAAATACCAATCATACAACGAGATTATGCACAAGGTAGAACTGGTAAAGAAGAAGTTAGAAATAATTTCTTAGAAACGCTTAAAAATACTCTTATACAAAACACTAAATTAGAATTAGATTTTGTTTACGGCAGTATAAAAGATAAGGTTTTTCAACCACTCGATGGTCAACAACGTTTAACAACTTTGTTTTTGTTGCATTGGTTTATTGCTATAAAAGAGAATAAGTTAAATGATGAATTGAAAAAACTCTTAACAAAATTCACCTACGAAACACGTACCAGCTCACGTGAGTTTTGCGAAGAATTAATCAATAAAGGGATTGATTACAATCAAAAAGATAATATTTCTGAACAAATCATCGATAACTCTTGGTTTTTTCTTTCATGGAAAAGAGATCCAACAATAAAATCTATGCTAACAATGTTGGATTCGATTGAACAGAAATTTAGAGATACAACGGAAGTTTGGGGTAAACTAAACAATATTAGTTTTTATTTCATAGAATTACAGGATTTCGGACTTTCCGATGACTTGTATATAAAAATGAATGCAAGAGGTAAACCTCTAACTGATTTTGAAAACTTCAAAGCAAAGTTTGAACAGCATATTACGAAAAATCATTGGGAAAAAGATATTACTAATCCACAAGAAACGTTTACTCATAAAATAGATACTAATTGGACAGATTTATTTTGGCAGTATAAAGATGAAAACAATAAAATAGATGATAATTTTCTGAAATTCTTTTCAACAATTGCGATTCTTAATTATGCTCAAAATAAAGAAATTTTTGAAAATTTAGAAGAAGAAATTGAAATTAAAAAAATACTTAAAAAAAAGAATAAAAGCAAAAATGTTACTGAAGATGCTGTAAAGAAAGAACGTATTGAAATAAGAATCACTGAGTTAGCGAATAATTATAAAGCTATCACACCAAAAGATTTTCCTACTGCTATTTCTTTTGATTTTCTTAAGAAATGTTTAGAATATTATTCAAAGGATGACAATGATAAAATCTCTTTAGAACTAAATCTGTGGGATATAACAAAATCAGGAAATTTGTTTGTAAATTCAATAAAAATAAATGAAAATACGACTTATAAAACCCGAGTACTATTTTATGCTCAAACATTATTCTTCCTAAATAAAAGTTCTGATTTAATCTCGTTCAACAATTGGATGCGTGTTGTAAGGAATATTGTAGAAAACTCAACGATAGATAGTGCTGCTATGTTCATTTCAGCAATAGATTTAATTAACGAGCTTTCTGACGGATGTTTTGATATTTACGGATATCTTTCTCAAAATAATATCAAATCAGGATATTCAAAAGTACAAGTGGAACATGAGGTAATTAAAGCAAAATTAATAAGTGGAATTGAAGGTGATAGATGGAAGAAACTTATTTTTGAGAATGAAGATCATCAAATGTACAAGGGTGTAATTCGATTTTTATTAGATAATAATGAAAACTTAGAGATATTTGAAAAATGGAGTAATAGAGCTAATTATTTTTTTGCTAATGATGGAATTATAGAAAAATATAAAAAGGATGCATTATTGCTTAGAGCATTAGTTAGTCAATTTAAAGATTGGAATCAATTTAATGCATTGGATTACGATTGTGAAAAAGGAACTTGGAGTAATATTTTAAGAAACGAAAAACTCATTCCAAAATTTCAAAAATTATTAGAAACGAATGATGAGGCAGATTTAAGAAAAATGCTTCTAATAGATTCTACTATTGAGGACGAAAAACTTAGACTTGTACATGAAGATTTATATAAAACTAAAATATTAATGGCAATAGAAAAAAGAACTAGATTAGCCAAAAATTATAATAATTATGTACTTTATCCTTACAATGCAAAAGTTGACTGGAAAAAATATATTGTAGGTTCTGAAAGGAACAAAATATTGTCAGATAAGATTAATGAAGAAATAATTACCTTTAAAAATGAAAATCAACAATTAAAATCTAATGGAGAATTAATTCCATTTTTCTGGGGATTAGATATTCCTTTTATATATAATAAAGTGGAATACATTTGGGACCGTAATAATAAAATAATTAAAGTTTCTACTAAGGAAGAATTTGTTGTAGAAGAATTTTGTTGGGAAAAATAAAAAATCAAATAATTAATAGGACTCATCCAAAAGATGAGTCTTTTTTTATTTTATAACTTTTTAATGGACATGTATTGTCTTTATCTAAAAATACATTTGTTACAAATAAGTAAATAATGGAAACTCTTAACAAAAAACAAATCTTAGAAAATATTGGTCTTTTATATGAAAAAGCTGAAAATTGTAAATTAGAAAACTCATTTTTTGAAAGTGCAAAAGATGAAATAAATTTACTACAACGTTATTTTAAATTATCTGAAAGTCAAATATTATTCATAGCTGTTATTATTGCTTTAAATTATAAAGGGAGAACTGTTGATTTGAATGATTTAATTCAATATTTTGATTGTAATCCAATGAGAATTCTTGAATTTTCAGACGATTTAGATTTTTTGCAAAAGCAGAAATTTATTAAAAAACAGAAGTCTAGACACCGAATAAAACTTCAAGGAATTTATGATGAGTTTACAATCAATGAAGAAATTACTAATGCCATTCTTAATAATAAACCTTTTCCTAAAATTCTGGATGAGAAAAAAAATGATGTCATAGATTGTTTGGAAGAAATATACAATTTGGGAAATCGTAGAGATGAAGACGAAATTTCTACTTCTGAGTTATTTAGATATACAAGACAAATAATTAATCTTCATGTCAATTTTCCATTAATTAAAAAAGTGAAACAATTTAATTTTACTATCGATGAAAATTATCTTTTCCTGTATTTGATTTGGAAAACAATTACGGGTAAAGAATCGACAGATATTGGTAGAGCATTAGAAGGAATCTATGAAAATGCTGGTAAGCGAATTGATGTAATGCAAAATTTAATAAATGCTAATCATGTATTATTAGAAAACAATTTAATTGAAATTGTGGAAGCGAAGTTTTTTAACGATACTGAAATGAAATTATCGAGTAAATCGTATCAACTTCTATTTGATTGTGGAATTAAATTAATGCACAATAAAGTAAAAAAAGATAATGTTATTGAACCATTAGAAATTGTTGCACGTGAATTGATTTTTGATCAAGATGAGATGAAGCAACTTAGTTTTTTAGAAAATTTATTAGAAGAAAGCAAGTTTAAAGAAACACAAAATAGGTTAAAGGAAAAAGGTTTACCAAAAGGAATTTCAATATTATTACATGGATTTCCTGGTACAGGTAAAACAGAAGTAGTTAAACAATTAGCAAAATCAACAAATCGCTCAATCATGAAAGTTGATATCAGTCAATCAAAATCAATGTGGTTTGGAGAAAGTGAAAAAGTCATTAAACGTGTTTTTACATCATATAAATCGTTTTTAAATGAATGTAATCACACACCTATTTTGTTATTTAACGAAGCTGATGCGATATTTTCTACAAGAAAAGAAATTAATAGCTCTAATGTTGCGCAAACGGAAAATACAATTCAGAATATTCTTTTGGAAGAACTGGAGAATTTTGACGGAATTTTGATGGCCACTACAAATTTGGCAACGAATTTAGATACCGCATTTGAGAGAAGGTTTTTGTATAAAATATTTTTTGATCAACCAAAAGAATCAATTAAAGCTAAAATTTGGAAATCAAAATTTCCTTATTTAACGAAAGATTCCTGCAAAAAATTAGCTGCAACATTTAATTTCTCTGGAGGGCAAATTGAGAATATTTACCGTAAAAGTGAGATTAACGAAGTGCTTTATGATAAGAAATGTAATATTAACGAAATACAACAATTTTGTAATGACGAATTAATAAATTCTGAAAGTCCTAAAATTGGTTTTGGGAAAAGTAGTTAAAAGCTTTGTTAACTACATATTCAACTCATATCTAACAGAACGTCCTGCACCTTCAGTAATCAATACTTTTTTTTCAACTAAATCTTGTAAATCACGTGTAGCCGTAGCTTTTGATGTTTTTGTTATCGAAATATATTTCTTTGCTGACATTCCGCCTTCAAATCCTTCTGCTCCTTGATCCAACATTTTGATAACGACTTTTAGCTGACGTTCGTTTAAAAGAGGTTTTGTTTGATCTAAAAACTTCGTTTTATTTAAAATAAAATTGGTTATTTTCTTTGCTTGGATTTGTGCATCAAGAATAGTTGTAGAAAAATACAAAATCCAATCTGTAATTTCTAATGTTTGCTGAGCATCTTTCAATGCTTCGTAATAATTCTTTTTATCCTTTTCAATCGTACTTGATAAACTCATGATTAACGGACGATTAAAACTTTCTGCTAAACATTTTTCTGCAATAGCACGTCCAATTCGTCCATTTCCATCTTCAAACGGATGGATTGATTCAAAATATAAATGTGCAATAGATGCTTTAATTAATGCATTTTTAATATCGATTGGTTCAACTTTGATTTCATTATACCAATTGACAAATTTTTGCATTTCTGTTGAAACTAATTCTGAAGGAGGAGCTTGATAATGTATTTTTTCACGTCCATATGCTCCCGAAACAATAACCATTGGCTCTTCACCGATTCTATAATTTCCTGCATTAATAGAAGTAGAATTTTCGAATAAGATTTTATGCCATTCTTTTACTAAATCTTCTGTTAGTTCAGTTTTAAAGTTATTACGAACATCGACCATTAATTCACCTATTCCACGTGCATTTTTATCTTTTATATGGCTAATAGAAGAATGAATCCCAATTTTATTTTTAATGGATGACATTACATCTTGACGGCTATAAAATTCGCCTTCAATCTCAGAAGTTTTAATTGCTTCATCAATCATAAATTGAATAATCGTTTCTTGCTTGATATCTTCGGGCAGGGTATCAATCATTCCTTTTAATTCGCCTGTTTTTAAAGCAAATTTTATAACTATTTGGTCAATTACAGATGAGTCATATTCAAAATTTGCCCAATTTTTATATTGCCAATTGTATTTCATGAGCCGATTATTTAATCTAATTGGCTCAAATATAATAAAAATATGAGCCGATTAATAAATTTATTTAGCTCATTAAGTTCATTAACATCAATTAAACATTTTAAATTCACTATTTTACTTCATCTTTCTTAGCCCAATTCTAAATAAGAAAATCATCATTCTTATAAAATAGATTTGACTTTTAAAACGTATAATTATGAGTCAAATACAGATTTTGTTGGTTTATAATTGAAAGAATAAACTCAATAAAAATGAAGAATCATTAATTCAGATTTGCTGTTATCAGAATGGAAAGAGAACATATTTTTCGATAGGTCAATTATGTTTAATAAAGTATAATGTTAATAAACCATAATTTATTTCATTTTAATCAAATTAAGGATTATAAATATTATAATAAAAATACAACACTATTATATTGTAATTGAATTTGTTGTGAAAAACATTAAAATTCTTTTATTTTTAACTTGTTTTTTATGTTTTAGATTTTATATATTTGCATTCAAAATAAAAGGTATTATTCTTTTTATTTTTGGTCCTATAACTCAGTTGGTTAGAGTAGCTGACTCATAATCAGCAAGTCGTTGGTTCGAGCCCAACTGGGACCACTTTATAGAAAATCAGACGTTTACAGTTATGTAAGCGTCTTTTTTTTGACTTCATTTTAATCTATAAGTACAACATTGGTACAACAAATTATCTGATTCAAAGATAGTTATAATTTTCATTTGATTTCATTTTTTGTATATTTATAGAAATAATGAAATACTAAATTATAATGATCTTAGGAATAATTGATAAATATTTTACTGTAGCAGAAGATTTATATAGAATAAGAATATTATCTAAAAATAATATTGAACGTTTCTTAATGTTGTTATATTTTCCTTTAATATTATCATCTTTAATACTTACTCAACCAAATCTTTCTCCATTAGTAATTTTAACTTTAGTAATATTCTCTTTTATTTTAATTATACCATCTATATATTATTTTACATTCTTTTTTTATAGAAATTTTAATTCTAATATTAAAAGTTTTCAATTAGAAAAAGGAGTTGATAATTTATCTACTGCTAATAGAATTGATTTTAAGCCTTGGAAAACTAATGATATTGATAATACATTTATTTTTAAATTATTTGACAGAAATGCTACCTTCTATAAACCTAAAAAAATTAAAAGCAAAAAAGTAATCGACAAATTAAGAGTTTTTTATAATGAAAAATCAAATGATTATTTTGAGAAATATGATTATGAGTTTGATTATTTTATTGACTTAATATTTAAAAATAAATCTTTAACTCTTAATGAACGTATAAAGTTAGATTCAGAACTTAAAGGAAGTTCAATAAAATTATTATTGAAAGAATTAAAACAAATAACGGGAATTTATCAATCAGAATTAGCCAAGCTATTTTATATTGAAACAAAATCTGATGGATTTAAAAATATTAATATTAAATCTATAAATTCTGCTTATTCTCAGCTAGATATAGATGAAAAAAGTTAATTGATTTTTTAATTTTAGATATTAATTTTTAATAATATGGATTAATTTATCACTTTCATTCGCTTTCATAACTATTAATTTCGACGTAATAATTCAAACAAATTTATTATGTCAGAAATTAAATTACTACAAGAGCTTCATGAGATGAAGACTCTTATTAAACAGAATTACATTAATGATAAACCGATTCTAACGTCTAAGGAATTGGAGTATTATCTTGGGTTTTCGTATTCAACCATTTCAAAACTTACTTCGTGTAAATTAATACCATTCAGCAAGCCGACTAATGGTGCTCTTTTCTTCTCTAAAGAAAAAATTCATGAATGGATAGATAAACATTCTATTCAGTCTGAAGATGACGCAGAGAAGCTATATCAATCCTATAACAAAAAAAGAAAAAGCAAGTAAGCTGATACTTGCTAAAATTTAAAAAAAATCATGTTATATGGACTTGAATTTAGAAAATCATCTAAAAGTAATAAAAATTGCTCCAAAATCTCTTTATAAGACAATGAATGCAAAAGAATGGATTGAAATAGGAAAATCTTTACCTGAGGTAAAACCTTTATTTGGTGATATTTGGAACGAAAATGAAGTCGCTATACTATTTGGAGAAACTGGAAGTGGTAAAAGCTTATTTAGTGTGCAGTTAGCTGATGCTATTTCTAAAGGTCGTACAATTTTAGGTTTACCAACTACTAAAAAGAAGGTGCTTTATTTTGATTTTGAAATATCAACTAAAAGTTTCTTTAAAAGATATTCTGATAAATATGGAAATATATACCAATTTAATGAAAACTTCCTAAGAGCCGAAATAGATCTTTCGAATGAATCTATTGATGAGTTTACAGATGCTGAAGGAATTATTAAAACAATCAAAAAAGAAATTGAATTTCATAAACCTGAGGTTGTTATAATTGATAATATCTCATA
This sequence comes from Empedobacter sp. ULE_I140, assembly GCF_053482575.1. NCBI lineage: Bacteria > Pseudomonadati > Bacteroidota > Flavobacteriia > Flavobacteriales > Weeksellaceae > Empedobacter > Empedobacter sp. ULE_I140. The sequence goes on from NZ_JBQMTX010000001.1 coordinate 1,157,497, forward strand.
TATAAGCTCGAATAATGAACGATCTAAAGATGCTTTAGAGTTTATGAAGTTTATTTTATCAATTTCTAGGTTAAACAATATTGCGGTATTGTTATTAGCTCATAGACCAAAAAATCCAAGTTTTAATAGTTTTCTTACAATTGATTCTTTGGCAGGTTCAAAAGCTTTAGCAAATTTCACAGATGTATGTTTTGGTATTGGAAAGAGTACTACTTATGATAATTTAGTTTATATAAAAGAATTGAAGAATCGTAATTTTCCAATAGTTTACAATACTGATAACGTAATTGTTTGTTCAGTTGAGTTTAAGAATTCAATGCTTCAATTTGTTTTTAAAAATTTAGATAGTGAAGAAAGTCATATTATTCTACAAAAAGAGGAAGATGATGAGATAAACACGCAAATATTGAAGTTTAAAAATGAAGGTTTAAGTAATGTTGAAATTGGAACTAAACTAGGAGTTTCAGAAGGGGCAATAAGGAAGAGACTTAAAAAGCTTCAATCTTAATTAATTCGTACTACCTCGTACCTAAGGTACGAGGTAGTACGAATTAAAATCTATTTTAAAATATTGTAATTCAGTGTTGTATCTGTTTGAATGTTTAATTTCGTACCTCGTACCAAATAAATAAGCAGATTATCTCGTACTTGTGGTACTAATTTGATACTTATTTGATTTTCAGGGTAATGTAAGTTATTTATTTTGTGTTATTAGTACGTATTGTTGACAATTTTGGTACGAGGTACGAATTGATATTTTTAAACGATTAAATGCTTGTGATTATGTGTTTTGTATTCTTTTTTTATCTCGTACCAATGGTACGAGTTTAACAATTAACTATTATAAAATGTTCAAGTATTGCCTAGAAAAATACTCAGGATCTAAATCTCGTTTTGTCTGTCCAAATTGCAAAGAGAAAGAATACACGAGATTTATAAACTGTGAAACTAAAGAGTATTTATCTTATGAATTTGGTCGTTGTAATCGAATCATTAAGTGTGGATATTTTAAATCTCCAACTGTGGTAAATGAATTCAATTATGAAAAGAATAATGAATTTGTAGAACCTAAAATTGAGTATTTAGATAAAAATGTATTTCAATTTTTTGAAATTACAAATTTCAAAAATCCACTTTCTATTTTTTTGAAATCATATTTTGATGAAAGTAAAGTAGAAGAAGTTTTGAATTTATATCAAGTAAAAACTGAAAAATTGAATGGAGATTATTTGACAATTTTTCCTCAATTAGATTTTGAATTCAATTTGAGAACAATAAAGAAAATGAAATATAATTCTGAAACAGGTAAACGAAAAAAGAATTTTTTTCAATGGTATAATCCTAATAAATCAAATCTTAAACAATGTCTTTTTGGTTTGTATCTATTAAATCACCCTGAATTTAAAAAATCAAAAATTATAATCGTTGAATCAGAAAAGACTGCACTGTTAGGTATGTTATATTTTAAGAATAAGTATTTGTTTTTAGCAACAGGAGGATTGATGAATTTGACAAAAGATAAATTGAAGTCTTTAAAAAATCGCGAAATTATTTTGATGCCTGATTTATCACCAATTGATTCTAAAAATTCAGCATTTGAATATTGGAGAGCCAAATCTGAAAAAATTTCAAATGAATTAAACTGTTCTATTTCTATCTCAAATTTATTGGAAGAAAATGCTACAATTCAGCAAAAGAATTTACAACAAGATCTTGGCGATTTTATAATTGAAGAGTTAACTAAAAAATCTATTTAGTTTAAATGAATACATATTACTATATGTATTACAAAAGATATTATTATGACGATTACGCTTAACTCCTTCTCAAGAAGTTAAGAGCTCATTCGCAACTTTATGTCGTTATCACTTCCATAAAGTTTCTACTTCGCTCTGCGAGGCTATTACAAGAATAATTTAATAAAATAAAAAATGAAAACTTCAATCAACTTCAAATGCGTCAAAGATGATTCGGAAGTTCATAATTTTCGCAAAAAATCTTACGATTATATTCGAAAAGATCTAACCAAAAATAATGAATATTGGTTAGGTGAAAAAATTGCTATTCGAAGAAATAAAATTGAACAATACTGTAAGGAAAAATCAGGAAGAAAATTACAAAAAAATGCTATGCCTATTCGTGAGGCAGTTGTTGTAATTAAAGAAAAAACAACAATGTTAGATTTACAAAATCTAATAAAACGATTAGAAATTGAATTAAAAATTAGAGTTTTTCAAATTGCAATTCATAAAGATGAAGGTCATTTTGATAAAGATACTAAAGAATGGAAACCAAACTATCACGCCCATCTTGTAGCAGATTGGCAAGATATAGAAACAGGAAAAACATTGAAACATAAATCACTTGATTATGTAAAAATGCAAGATATTACTGCTGAAGTTTTAGGAATGGAACGAGGTAGTTCTGGCGGTAAAAATCGGTTAGAAGCACTTGAGTTTAAAATCTCAAAAAAAGAAGAAGAATTAAATCAACTTCAAGAAAAAATTGACTTAATTACTAAAGAATTACAAGGTAAATCTTTAAATGATTTAAAAATAATGAAGAATGATTTATTAGGATTTAAACATAACGATAAAGAAAAAACTCTAGAAAATTATGAGAAAGTTATCAAGTCGTTGAACGTAAAATTAGATTCATTAAATCAAAATTTGAAGAAGAAAAATGAAGAAGTAATTAAATTAAAGGATAATTATTCTTTTATAAATAATGAAAATTCAAACTTAAAAATTAAGAATGCTAAGATTTTAACTGATAAAGATTTTCATGCAAAGGAGAAAAACGAGTATTTGAATTCAGTTTTACAATTATTGATTAATGAAACAAGATTCAATAAACTTAGGGATCCATATAAAGACAGATCTTCAAATGATATTTTAGTAAAAGAAGTTCAACAAATCACTTCTAAAATTATGGAGAAGAATCAAATTCCTCAAAGCACAATTGACACTTTGTTTTCTAATGAGAAAGTAGTTACTATTATATCTCAAATACTTAAACCAAATAGTGTTAATAATGAAAATGAAGAAAATCAACAAAAGAGAAGATCTCGCTATAAAAGGTAAATTATAAATAATCCTATTAATTAAAATTTAGTTATTTTTACAACAATTAAAATAGTATTTACGTACGCGTAAGCTATCGTTATGGTTTTAACTGAAATTGCGACCTTCATTTAAAAAGACCAATTAGCGATAGACTTACGCCCATGTCTATATATGGCGTGGGCTAGGTCTTTCAGGTCTTTTGGGTTGTCGCAAACCTCAGTTAATGATTGTACTTAGTTCCACGCTACGTTTTTTAAAACAATCAAGACATGGAAAACCAATTATCCCTACAAGAGAAAAAAACAATTATTTCTCAATTTTTAAATATTTCCTTTTTTGGAGATGTTAATCCACCAGAATTTAAACGATTAAATGAAGTTGAAGTAAAAGAATTTTCAGATTCTTTTAAATCAGGAATTCTGAATAGAACAGAAGATTTTAAACCATTCATCATTAGTTCAATTTCTGAATATATTTCAAATTTGAATGAATCAGATAGAAATAAATTGTATTTGATGCTTATATCAACAGCTAATTTTACAGCAGATACTTTTTTATATAATAAAAATGATGATAGTATAGAAGAAATTCATATTGGTATTCTTGAGGCAATTGAGAAAAATCAAACCAATTTTTTTGTTAATTTATTTTTTGCTCGAATTCTAACTATAAAAGGAGGGATAGTAGCTTATAAAACTCATTATGCAACAAAAGAATGGTATGAATCTGCAATAGAAAATCAGTTGAAAGACTTTAATGAACTATGTTTTACTAATTAAATATTTGATAAAATGAAAGCAAAACTTATCACATTCATCTTATTCTATACGATTTTAAATTCTTTCTCTTATGCTCAACAAAAATGTCCTGATTTAGAGAATGAAATCAAAATTCAAAAAGCTAAAAATGAAGAACTATCAAAGGAAAATCTCTATTACAAAGAAACGCTTAATTTATTGAAACCAATACAATCAGTGAAGCTTGATGGTTTGCAATTAGATATTACAAGAGTTGTTGGATCTAAAGCTGATAAAACAGTTACGGTAACTTTTATGTACAAAAATATAGAAACTGAAACACGAAGTTTTTTTCAATGTGAACAAGCTTATTTTATAGATCCACAAGGAAACCAAGAACAAACTTATGAAGTCTTTGTTTCGTTTAATAATGGAATTCGTGCTGAAAATATTAAACCTAATATCCCAACTAAAGCAACCATCACATTCAAAACAACCGAAACAACCTTCCCAACCATAAGGCAATTAAAAATAATTGTTTATCCAAAAGAAGTAATGGCAAAACAAATTGAAGCAATCTTTGAAAACCTTGATGTAGTTTGGAAATAGAAAATAAAGCATGAGCCGATTAGTAATTCTAATCGGTTCATCTTTTTAATACAACTCTATTGATTGAAATAATAGAGTGTTTATGAGAGTATTTGTTTTTCTTTAATTTTATATATTTGAAAAACTCTACAAAAAAATATTTTATAAATAATCCATAAATAATTTGCAGGATATTATTTTTTATTTAACCTTTGTTGAAGTGAAATTTGAAACATTCTACAATGAAAAATTATCAAAAGGTGAAATTAAGAGATATTGCTTCGTTTACTTTTGGTTTTCATACGAGTAAAATTGAAAGTCAAGGAATTATTTATCTACAAGCGCGTAATTTTAACGAGAATGGAAGTTATTTGAATAACGTAGATAAATATATTGAATTGAATGAAAACAAAGATGATGTACTCTTAAAAGATGGAGATGTTCTTTTTGTAGGTAAGGGGATGCGATTTTTTGCATATACATATAAACAAGAAATTGGTGAGGCTGTAGCATCATCTATTTTCTATATAATAAAAACGAATCGAGAGGCACTTTTACCAGATTATTTAGCCTGTATTCTTAATCATTCTAAAAGTCATAACTACTTTAACAGTATCGGAGCTGGTAGTTCTATTCCTTCTATTCGTAAAAGCGAATTAGCAGATTTCGAAATTAATCTTCCATCATTACAAGTACAACATAAAATTGTAGAAATGTATGATCTCCATAATAAAGAAATACAATTATTAGAACAACTAAAAGAAAAAAAGCAAGTAAGATTTAACCAATTAATTAACGAAATAACAAAATAAAAATATGGCATCAAAATTAACGCAACAAGAGATCAATAAAGTAGTATGGAAAGCATGTGATTCATTACGCCCGGTCATGGGAAGTGGTTCATATAAGGATTACATCTTAACATTGTTATTCGTAAAATATTTATCTGACGTTTGGAATGAAAAAGCAAACGATTTAAGAGCTAAATACGACGGAAACGAAGAGATGGTTAAGCGTCAATTAAAACGTGAACGTTTTGTATTACCTGAAGAAAGTTCTTTCGATTATCTTTTTGAGAATCGTAATGAAAATAACATTGGAGAGTTAATAGATATTGCGTTAACTAAATTAGAAGATGAAAACCGTTCAAAATTAGCTATGGTATTCCGTAGCATATCGTTCAATTCAGAAACTGCTTTTGGTCCTACAAAACAACGCAATCAAATTCTTAAAAATCTGCTTACAGATTTGAATGAGCTTAACTTACAACCTTCTCATTTAGAAAATAATGATGTTATTGGTGATAGCTATGAATATTTAATTTCCTTATTTGCAGGTGAAGCAGGTAAGAAAGCTGGTGAATTCTATACTCCATCAGAGGTAAGTACCTTATTAGCTAAGTTAGTAGATCCACAACCAAGTAATCGTATTTGTGATCCGGCTTGTGGTTCGGGTTCTTTATTGATTAAAGTTGCCAAAGAAATCGAAGGGAAAAATTATGCCTTATATGGTCAGGAGAACAACGGTTCTACTTGGGCACTTTCTCGTATGAATATGTTCTTGCACGAAGAAGATAATGCAGTAATCGAATGGGGAGATACGTTAAACCACCCACAATTAAAGGAGGAAGATAGTTTAATGAAGTTTGATATTGTAGTAGCTAATCCACCATTTTCATTAGACAAATGGGGAGCAGAAAACGCCGATGCAGATACATACAAACGCTTCCATCGTGGGGTTCCTCCAAAATCTAAAGGTGATTATGCGTTCATTTCTCACATGATCGAAACAACTTATCAAGATTCTGGAAAAGTTGGTGTTATTGTTCCGCATGGTGTATTATTTAGAGGAAGTAGCGAAGGTAAAATCCGCCAAAAGTTAATTGAAGAAAACATGTTAGAAGCTGTAATTGGTTTACCTGCCAACTTATTCTTTGGTACAGGTATTCCTGCGGCTATTCTTATTTTCAATAAAGCTAAAGGTTCTAATACCAATGTGTTGTTTATAGATGCAAGTGCAGAGTACGATTCTGGTAAAAATCAAAATAAATTAAGTGAAAAACACATCCAAAAGATAGTTGATGAATTTAAAAAATTCAAAGCTTTACCTGCTTTAGAAACAGAAAATGGAGAAGTACTTACCGATAAATTCTCTTACCGTGCAACCTTTGAAGATATTAAATCAAACGAGTTCAATTTAAATATTCCTCGTTACATCGATACATTTGAAGAAGAAGCCGAAGTAGACATCAAAGAAGTGAACAACGACATCAACCAACTTAAAAACAGTTTGGCAGAAACAGAAGCTAAAATGCAAGCGTTTTTAAAGGAATTAAAGCTAATATAGATTAACCTACTTAAACCAAAAAACAACTATTTGGTTAGTAACTGGCGAATGGCATGGTGGTGGTGTAGAACATGGTAATTCAAAAAAATAATGAAAATACAATACATTTCAGATCTTCATTTAGAATCACATAACAACAGGATGTTTTTTGAAAAATATCCTGTTCAACCTTGTGCCGATTATTTAGTTCTTGCTGGCGATATTATACCATTAAACCAGATCGATCAAATTAATTTTTTCCTAGATCATATCAGTCAGGCGTTTACTAAAGTTTTTTGGATTCCTGGAAATCATGAATTTTATGGCTCAGATTACCAATCATATCAATCCTGTAATATTCCCATTCGAGAAAATGTATTTTTAATCAATAACCAATCGGTTCTGATAGAAGATTATCAAATGATTTGCTCTACTTTATGGTCTAATGTAGACCTAAACAAAAGATGGTTTTTACAATATCACATCAATGATTTTAAATACATTAAATACCAAGAGGATTATATAGATGCGTTCGATTATAATGCATTTCATATCGATGCCTTGAGTTTTTTGGAGCATAAATTTCAAACTGCAAATCCCAGTAAAACCATCGTAGTAACACATCATTGTCCTGTAATCTTATCTATTCCGGAACAAGAAAATTTCAGTTCTGTTTATGGATCTTCGTTAGAGGAGTTGATTGTTAAATACCAACCACTGTATTGGATTTATGGTCATACACATACAGCCAATGAGATAATAAACATAAGGAACACGAGCTTACTTACCAATCAATTTGATAAGGCTTCAGGAATAAAGGATTGGAATAAAATTATTGATTTTTAATTTAATAACACTTTTTCTGCATAATAACATTATATTTGTTATCGTGCAATTTCAATGTTAGTATTATGATTCAGCTAAAAAATTACATCAACGAAACGATAGGAATTCATTGCGAGGTAAGCCCTTTAAGCAAGAATATCCTTAATCAATTACCCATCTATTTGCGTAATGCTTATGGATGGTACGAGTTGTTGATGTTAAATAAAAAATTCGTCATTGCCTATGCAGAAACGGATGACGAGTTTACAATTGCAGCCATAGACACGCAACTAGCAAATATTGAAGAAAGAATTAATCAACCCATTATTCTTTGTGTGGACGAAATGGAAGCCTATAATCGTAAACGATTAATCGAAAAAAAACGTGCCTTTATTGTACCGTTTAAGCAACTGTATATACCATACGTATTCATCGATTTTACAGAATACAGATACCAAACCAAAGGACGCACTGCACAAACCTTGCAACCTTTTGCTCAGGTATTAGTCATTGCACATTTGCTGAATACAAATAATCGATATACAATCGAAGATATTCCATTAAAAGAAATTGCAAACCAATTTCAGGTAAATACCATCAACGTTTCGCGTGCAGTCGAAAATTTAGTCGAATTAGAATTAATAGAAATCGTACAGCGTGGTCGCTATAAAATGTTCCAATTCAAATTCGATAGAAAAACATTGTGGGAAAAAGGGCTACAAAACAACATTTTTATCAATCCCATTGCTAAAGAGTATTTCATAGCGGATAATTTTAATTGGAATTTACCATTATTAAAAGCAGGAGATACCGCTTTAACGGAGTACACCAATATAAATCCAAGCGATCAAATGGCTTTTGCTACAGATAATCAAACATTTAATTTAATTAAGAAGAATAACCAACCCAATACATTCAATGAATTTGGTGGAGAATTTCTATTTCAAATATGGAAATACGATCCAAATTTCATCAACAGAATCAGTCAATCTGCATACGACAAGGTCGATCCAATCTCTTTATTCTTAACCTATAAAGAAGATCAAGACGAACGTGTGCAAATGGAATTAGAACACTTAATCAATCGATTTATATGGTAAAAGGCATAGAACAATTTAAAGCATATTTTGCTGCATTTCCAGATAATTATATCATTATCGGTGGTACTGCTTGCGATATGATTATAGAAGATGAAGGATTAGTAGCTCGTGCCACAAAAGATATTGACATCATTTTGGTGGTAGAAGCTTTAAATCCGGAGTTCTTAAAAACATTTTGGCAATTTATAAAAGAGGGCAATTACAACCGTAAAGAAATAAGTAGCGACGAACGCCAATACTATCGATTTATGGATCCGGAAAACGAAGATTTTCCACAGCAGATAGAATTGTTTTCGCGTAAACCAGATTTGATTGAATTAGATCCTGAAATGCACTTAACGCCTATTCCGGCAGATGATGATTTAAGTAGCTTATCAGCCATTTTATTAGACGATACCTTCTACCAATTTATTAGAGAGCATAGTGTGGTCGTGGCAGATGTACATCGTGCCAATACAGAAGCCTTAATTGCTTTAAAGGCGAAAGCGTATTTAGACATTACGGGGCGTATTGCCAATGGAAGCAAAGAAGACAGCAAACATCTAAAAAAGCATAAAAACGATTGCCTCAAATTAGCTTTGCTATTTACTGGAGAAGAGCGTTTTGAATTGCCTCAACCCATCAAAGAGCTGATGATAGATTTCCTTAAAATGATAAAAGAGGATTTACCTACACCCGATGTGTTTAAAGCAATGGGGATGAAAGGCGCTAAAAGCGAAGACGCACTAGATGTAATAAAGTCTGTGTTTACGATTACAGACGAAGACCTAGCATAAAAATATTACAAAATGACAAAAACAACACAATATAAAAATACAGCCATCGGCCCTATCCCTACAGAATGGGAAGTGAAGAAGTTGGGAGAATTAGGAGAAATTTTAAATGGTTTAACTTATTCTCCAAAGGATATCGTAGACGAAAATGAAGGAATATTAGTATTAAGATCTTCGAACATTCAAAATGACAATTTAGTTTTTGATGATAATGTCTTTGTGAAATCAACGAATCTAAAATACAATCCTGTAGAATTAAATGATATATTAATTTGTGTTAGAAATGGAAGTAAATCTTTAATTGGTAAAAATGCATTAATAACTGAAGAAGCTAAAGGAATGGCTTTTGGTGCATTTATGTCTATTTATAGAAGTGAATTGAACTCATATTTATATCATTGCTTTAAATCTGATATTTATCAAAATCATATTAATAAAAATTTAGGAGCAACTATAAATTCTATTAACGGAAGTGATTTAAAACAATTCTCTTTCCCACTTCCACCACTACCAGAGCAACAAAAAATTGCCGATGTATTGTCTACGTGGGATAAAGCCATCCAAGAAACCGATGCCATCATCAAAAAACTAGAAGATAGAAATAAGGCGTTGGCGTTTTCGTTGTTGACTGGAAAAATGGTTAGTAAAAATTCTAAAGAAATTGCTTTAAGCAAATTTTTAACTTTTACACCAAGAGAAATTGATAAACCAACAGAGAACTATTTAGCATTAGGGATTAGAAGTCACGGAAAAGGATTATTCCATAAACCAGATTCAGATCCAAAGGCAATTGCAATGGATAAATTATACGAAGTAAAAGAGAATGACTTCATTGTAAATATAACTTTTGCTTGGGAACACGCAGTTGCAATTGTCAGTAAAGAAGATGTTGGTGGTTTAGTATCTCATCGTTTTCCTACATACGAAATAGATACGAACCAAGTTAAGGTCGAATATTTTAGACATTTAATTCTTCAACCATTTTTCAGAAAAATGTTAGAGAATATTTCTCCTGGTGGAGCAGGTCGAAATAGAGTGTTGAGTAAAAAGGACTTATTAAAGCTTAAAGTATCAATTCCAACATTAGAAGAACAAAATGCCATTGCAGAAATCCTAAACACAGCGAACCAAGAAGTAAAACAATACCAACAAAAATTAGAGGCACTTAAACTTCAGAAAAAAGGATTAATGCAGCAATTATTAACCGGTAAAGTAAGAACGGTATAACACTAAATGAATTAACAAAAAACAAATTATGAATATTGAAAATATACTGGATGATTTATTAGCACTATCATCTGAAAATGAAGTTGTAGAATTTAAAGAAGCTAAAAATCAATATGATTTCACTAAACTTGGAAAGTATTTTTCGGCTATTAGTAATGAAGCTAATTTGAAAAATAAACCATTTGGTTGGCTAGTTTTTGGTATTGAAGATAAAAAACATAATGTTGTTGGTACTCAATATCGAAAAAATAGAACTGATTTAGACAAACTTAAAGGTGAAATAGCAAATAAGACTACGAACCGCATTACTTATATAGATATTTACGAACTGGAGCGTGAAGGTAATCGTATATTGATGTTTCAAATACCAGCCGCACCACGTGGTTTACCAATCGCATTCGATGGACATTATTACGCTCGTGATGGTGAAGAGCTTTGTCCTTTGAATCTTGAAAAGTTAGAACGTATTAGAGCTCAAGCAGTTTTGGAAGATTGGAGTCAAGGAATAGTGGCTAATGCTGATTTATCTGATTTAGACGAAGAAGCTATTACGGTTGCGCGTAAAAACTTTAAAAGTAAATTTCCAGACAAGGCGGAAGAGATGGAAAGTTGGGATACCATTACTTTTCTTAACAAAGCTAAATTAACTATCAAGGGTAAAATTACACGTACTGCGCTTATTCTTTTAGGTAAAGATGAGTCAGAACATCTTCTAGCTCCTGCTGAAGTGAAAATAAGATGGAAATTAGTAGATAAAGAAAATAATGATATTGATCACGAGATTTATGGCATGCCTTTAATTTTATCTGTAGAAAAAGTGTTTGCTAAAATTCGTAATATCAAGTATCGATATATGAAGGAAGGTACGATTTTTCCTGAAGAAGTTTCCAAATATGAGCCTTTTTCGATTCGCGAGGCTATTAATAACTGTATAGCACACCAAGACTATACAAAAGGTGCAAGAATTAATATCATAGAATCAGATGATAAATTAATATTCACGAATTATGGTACATTTATTCCTGGTTCGGTTGAAAAAGTGGTAATAGAAGATGCACCAGAGGAGTTTTATCGTAATAAATTTTTAGCTACAGCAATGTTTAATCTAAAAATGGTGGAAACAGCTGGTGGGGGAATTAAGAAAATATTCAATTATCAACGAGTTCGTTATTTCCCAATGCCGGATTACGATTTTTCTGATAATAAAGTAAAAGTAACTATTCCTGGGGAAATCTTAGATATGGACTACGCTCGATTATTAGCAAAGAATAAGGACTTGAGTTTAGAGGATATTATATTATTAGATAAAGTTCAAAAAAAGATAGCTATTTCTTCAGAGGAAGAAAAATATTTAAGAGGAAGAAAATTAATCGAAGGTAGAAAACCGAATTATCACATTAGTTTAAATGTAGCTAAGAAAACTGGTTTAAAAGCTGACTATACAAAAAACAAGGCTTTTGATAAGCAATATTATTTAGATTTAATCATCAAATCAATTACTCAGCATAAAGAGGTGACAAGAAAAGATATAGACGAGTTATTATGGAAAAAACTTCCGGATGTAATGACCGAGGAACAAAAGAAGAATAAAGTTGGGAATTTGATAACTGAATTGAGAAAATCTGGTAAGATAATAAATAATGGAACAGCAAAAGAATCCAAATGGATGTTAGCCAAATAACCTTGAAAATTAAAATTTAAGAGAAGACTTAAGAGAAGACTTAAGAGAAGACTTAAGAGAAGACTTAAGAGAAGACTTAAGAGAAGACTTAAGAGAAGACTTAAGAGAAGACTTAAGAGAAGACTTAAGAGAAGCTTAAGAGAAATTTTTACTAAATACCCAACCAAACGAATATTATAAATGACCCCATCATACCAAGAAGATCACATCAGTCAAATCCCAGCCATTCAACTATTGATGAAGCTGGGGTACAAATACATTGCGCCAGAGGAGGCATTAGCTTTACGAGATAACCGTACCAGCAATGTGTTATTAACTCCTATCCTAAAAGAACAATTAGCCAAGATAAATACCATCCATTACAAAGGACAAGAGTATCAATTTTCAGAAGCTAACATCAACTTGGCAATAAATGAGGTGAAAGATTTACCCCTTCATTTAGGACATATCAATGCCAATCAACATTTTTATGATTTAATAACGTTAGGTAAATCTTTTGAACAAACCATTAATGGTGATCGCAAGAGTTTTTCATTTAAATATATCGATTGGGAAAATCCTGAAAACAACGTTTTTCATGTTTCAGAAGAGTTTGCTGTAACGCGTTCCAATCGTTCAGATACGTACAGACCAGATATTGTATTGTTTGTAAACGGTTTGCCTTTAGGTATCATCGAATGCAAATCCAATGCGATAAAATCTCCTATTGATGAAGCAATTTCTCAAAACCTTCGCAACCAAAAGGAGGATGGTATTCGTGATTTGTATGTGTACTCTAATTTAGTGATGGGATTGGCTGTTAATAAAGCCAAATACGCAACTACAGGTACGCCAAAAGAATTCTGGAACGTTTGGATAGAAAAATTTACGAAGAATTATACGGAACAAGAATTTCTTAAAGAGTTAAATAGTATAAAGCAAGTCCCATTACCTGATGATGAGCGTACCGAAATATTTAAAACAAGATATGCATCTACTTTTAAACATTTTAATGAGTTAGAAAAAGAGGTAGTAATGCTTACAGAACAAGACAAAATGATCTATTCTATTTGTCGTCCTGAACGTTTCCTAGAATTAATGTATAAGTATATTTTATATGATGATGGAATTAAAAAAATTGCACGTTATCAACAGTATTTCGGGATCAAAAAAACAATCAAAAGAATTGAAAAAGTAGGTACTGATGGTAAGCGTCGTGGAGGTGTTATTTGGCATACACAAGGTAGTGGAAAATCATTAACTATGGCGATGCTTGCTCAAATGATTGCTTTAAATAAAAACATTAAAAATCCTAAAATTGTTTTAGTTACAGACCGTATCGACCTAAACGATCAAATTACAGATACGTTTAAAAAATGTAAAATTGATGTAGTCGAAGCTTCTACGGGTAAACATTTAATCGATTTGTTAAACAGTTCATCTGATGCTGTAATTACAACCATCATAAACAAGTTTAAAGCAGCAGTTGCAAAAGCACCTGAAGGTTTTACTTCTTCTGAAATATTTGTATTGATTGATGAGGGGCATCGTAGTCAATACGGTACCTTCAACGTAAAAATGCAAAAAACGTTTCCTAATGCTTGTTTTATTGCGTTTACAGGAACTCCTTTGATGAAGTCTGAAAAGGATACAGCTAAAAAATTCGGAGGCGTTATCGATGAGTACACCATTAAAGATGCAGTTGAAGATGGAGCGGTATTGCCTTTGTTTTATGAAGGGCGTCACAACGACATCACTGTAAACGAAAAGCCTTTAGATAATTATTTTGAAAAAGTTTCTGAACCTTTAACCAAATATGGTAAAGCAAGTTTAAAAAGAAAATTCAGTTCTAAAAACACGATTAATAAATCTGATCAAGTAATTTATGATCGAGCTTGGGATATTTCAGATCATTTTACTGAATTCATACAAGGTACTGGTTTTAAAGCACAGTTAGTAGCTCCAAATAAAACCACCGCCATTATGTACCATAATTATTTAAAGGAGATTGGTAAAGTAACTTCAGAAGTTGTAATCTCAGCTCCTGATAGCCGCAAAGATAATGACGATGCTTATGTTGAAAACGAAGACGTAGTGCAGAAGTTTTATAAAGCAATGATTGATAAGTACGGTAATCATAAAGATTATGAAGAAAATATCATCAAATCATTCAAAAAACAAGAACATCCCGAAATTATCATTGTGGTTGATAAATTATTAACAGGGTTTGATGCGCCTATAAATCGTGTATTGTACTTAACACGTAATTTAAAAGATCATACCTTATTGCAAGCGATAGCAAGGGTTAATCGTGTACACGAAGGAAAAGATTATGGGTTAATCATCGACTATTACGGAAACTTAGAAAATTTAGACAAAGCTATCGAAGATTATTCTGGGGATAATGAGTTAGATAAAGAAGACGTAAAAGGTTCTGTTACCAATGTAAACGAATTAATAAATCAATTGCCTCAAGCATATTCAGAATTATGGGATGTTTTTAAAACAGTAAAGAATAAGTTTGATACAGAAGCTTATGCTGTTTTATTAGGTGATGAAGAAATGCGCCATACATTTTACGAAAAATTATCTAAGTTTCTTCGTTTGTTCAATTTGGCGATGTCTACTGTACAGTTCAATGATAGTAAAAATGATGAAATCATTGAAAAATACAAAAAAGAAAGCAAGTTCTTTATCCAATTGCGCATCGATGTCAAGAGAAGATATTTTGATGATATTGATTATAAAGAATATGAAAAACAAGTTCAAAAATTAATTGATAAACACATTGTTACAGACGGTGAAGTATTAAAAATTACACAACCAATTGATATTTTTAATAAACAACAACGTGATGATGAAGTAGAAAAATTAATTGGTAGTGCAGCAAAAGCAGATCATATTGCATCGCGAACATCAAAAGGGATTAGCATTAAAATGCAAGAAGATCCTATTTTCTATACTAAGTTGTCAGATTTAATTAAGCAAACCATTCAAGAATACAAACAAAGTAGAATTGATGAGGCTGAATACTTAAACAGAATCAAGGATATTGAAAATACGTTTATTAATGGTAAGCAAGACAATGTGCCGAAAAGTATTGTAGATAATAAGATTGCGATTGCATTTTATAATTTCATAAATGATAAATTATCAGAGCATTTAAAAGATAATAATCAAAATGCGGATATTGCTTTAGAGGTGAGATCTTTAATTGAAGGGGTTGTTTTAGAGGGGAACAAACCAATTGTAGATTGGAAATCAAATGCTGATTTAGAAAAGAAAATTTGGAATGAATTAGACGATTATTTCTATGGTATTTCTTTACAATTAGAGCAAAACATTCCTTTTGATATAATTGATGCATTTATAGAAGAAGTAATTAAAATTGCAAAAAAACAGATGGATTAATGGATAAGATTGAATATAAATATGGGAGTAAGACAATTGTAGCAGAGGTTTTATATTCAAATAGAAAGACATTAGATTTAAGAGTGTTTCCAGAAGGGAATGTGCAAATTACAGCTCCTTTAAATACGCCTGTAGATATCATCTTAGAGAAGGTGAAACCTAAATCAAAATGGGTCATTCAACAACAAAAAGCATTTGAATTATATAGGCCATTTACGTCTGATAAAATTTACATACCTGGTGAAACGCATCGATATTTAGGTCGTCAATATAAATTGAAAATAACTAAAAAAGAGAAAGGCTACAATACAATTTCATTAGCTAAAGGATTGATGCATATTGAAACAACAAAAGAGGATGTAGAACCAATTATTACAAAATTCTATAAATCAAAAGCTGATGTTGTTTTCTCAGAGTTATTGCAAACGTTATTAGAAGAATTTCCAAGATTTAAAGAATATGAAATTTCTCTAAGTCACAAATTCTTAAAAAAGCGTTGGGGAAGTTGCGCTACAAATGGTAATATTTTATTAAATACCGAGTTAATTAAGGCAAGTAAAATTTGTATCGAATATGTAATTATCCATGAATTATGTCATTTAATTCATCCCAATCATTCAAAAGAATTTTATGATTTACTAACTGAATTACTACCTAATTGGCAAAAAATTAAACATAAATTGGAAAGAGATTTGGCTTAGAGTTAAAATATCCCAATAACTATTTAAATATTGGGATATTTTAAATTTTCTATATCAAATTTTCAAAAGCTTCATCGATTTCATGATCTTTAAAATCTTCTAAGTAAGATTCAGTAGTTTTAATTGATTGGTGACCGAGAGCCTGTTTAATTTTAGAAACTTGTACACCATTTCTCAAAGATAATGTAGCAAAAGTATGACGAGCAGTATAGAAGTTTATCTTTGTATCAATTTTTAATTCGTCAAAAATCAGTTTTAATTGTTTGTTATAATAGCTCCTAACACTATGTTTCCGATTAAATAACTCTTCTTCATTATAATCAAGGATATCTTTTTTTAGTATTGGAAAAATGTAATCTGTAGGATATGGACGATATTCTTTGTAGAATTTTAATATTTCGTTTGTAATATCATTTTCTGGAATTTTTACACGAATATTGATGCCTGTTTTATTTCTTTTGTAAGAAAATTTACTATATTCTATTTCACCCCATCTTAATTCTGCTAAATCAGTAAAATTCATTCCTCTTGCATAAAAACTAAATAAATATAAATATCGTGCATTAATTGCTGAAGGAATCTTTTTAATATCAAAATCTATTAAATTTTGTAATTGCTCTTTGGTTAGTGCTTTTTTTATTTTTTGAGATTTAAGAGCAGATATTTTGTAATCTTTAAAAGGATATAACTCCTGTTTTGCAATTTTTGATTTTATTGCAATATTGAAAGTTGCACGAATATTTCTCATATAGACTCCAATACCACCATCTTTACATCCTGTTTTTCTTAAAAAAGTTTCATAATTTAATAAGAAGTTATAATCAATATCATCAAATGAGTATTTATCAATGTTGCTTTTGAATTTTCTTAAAGAAATTAAAGTATCATTATGAGAATCACTATAACTTATTTGTTTTGATTCATATAATTGTTTTATTCTTAATTCTAAAAACTCAACAAAATTATTATCAATAGAATTTTGACGATATAAATTATCAAATTCTATTAATGTAAATGTATTTTTATACTCTAAGAGTTCATCGAGAATTTTAGAAGCATCATCCTCAAAGTTACCTAATACCCTATTAGATTGAAGATAATTTGAATTTTTAGAATTGAATCTACCTTTTGCTTCATTCCATTCTCTTAAGTCACAAGAATAGGGGATTTTATAGAATTTAGATTTTCTATCAATAGTAATTCTTAAATAGATTGGAAACTTTCCATCAGCTAAAGCATTTTTTTTACAAACGATTTTAATACTTGATTTCATACATAAAATTTTATCGGTATAACATTCAGACAACATATTGTACTGTATTATCTATTTGAATGAAATCAAAAATAATTTTTAATATTTTTAAAACATTGATTTTCAGTGTTTATGAATTTAAATGAAACAATTTGAAAGTTTCATTACGCCCACTCATAATCAGCAAGTCCTTGGTTCGAGCCCAAGTGGGACCACTTTATTATAAAGCACTTACAAGAATGTAAGTGCTTTTTTTATATCTTCACTGAAACAATACTGAAACATTTTACTAAATGGATAATATTCTTAGATTCTATAAAACAATAAATTCCGATTCTGAAATTGAATTTTTAGTAGTTGATTTATACTTAGAAAACTTTCAAAGATTAATATCTAATGGTATTAATTTTACTTACTCTCTAGAAAATAAATTTCTTACAATTCATAAAAAAGAAGATAAACCGTTCTCAATTAGCTTTGAAAATGTATTAAAAGAGCATATAGATGAAGAAAATCAAAGATCAAAAAAATTGTTATCTGAATTAAGTTTATCTAATAATATTAATACAGATAATTTAATAGCTCGCTTAAAAAATGAACTTCAAGAACTAATTAATGATAATTATGTTTTTTATAATGAATACCCTTTCATCTATGATAGTTTAGATGAAATTTTACAATATATTAATAAATATATTGTACCAGGAGATAATAATAAAATAGAGTTAGACACTTCTAAAATATTAACATTTAATTCTTCTAATAAAATTATAAATAAAATTGAAGAAATTTTTTCATTCTTCAAAGGTAAAAATGAGAAGGGTGAAATTATATTAGATTTTAATGACTATGAATATTTAAAAGAAAAAATACTATTCTTAGTAACAAATAATTCAGTTCCTGAAATCGAAAGGAAATTAAAGCCTAAATTAAATGTAAATACTTTGAGTTTTTGTTTTTGGGTATTACATAAGGAACTTTTTACATCAAAAAAAATCAAAGATAATTTTATAGATACACTTCAAAAATTATTTATTAACTATAAAGAACAAGAAAAATCATCCATAAAAAAACAATTAGGTACAAAATCTAGGGTAACTCAGAGAAAAATCTTACCTAAAATTATATTAAACCATCTTGATTAAGATGGTTTTTTTATTATCTACACTATATCTACAAAAATTACTACATATCTACAAAATAAGGATTTTGTCTACAATACTTCTTCAACAACATTTGTATCATTATTAATAATCCATATAAGGTGCGCACTAATAAGGATATAAATTTTTTATTATGTCAAAACAATTTATAAGCTTCAAAGAAGCAATAGACTATTTAAAAGTTAGTAAATCAACATTGTACAAACTAACCTCAAATAGAGAAATTGAATTTTATAAACCAAATAGAGGTAAAATTTATTTCAAATTAGAAGATTTAGACAACTGGATCAATAAAGGAAAGAAGTTGTGTAAACATGCAGTTTTTCAAGAAAGTTTAGATTTTAAAAGTAGAAAAAATGGAAAGAACTAATAGTTTATTAGACGAATCTATTTATGTAGGATTACCACCCTTTATAAAAGAGATAACCAATGAGTATAAAGGAAGAGAAAGAGATATGATTTTATTGTCTACTCTAGGGGTTTTAAGTAATTGTTTTCCAAACTTTACTTTTGAATATAATAGTAATATAAATTCAACTCATTTATATATAGCTATTCTTGCTCCAGCTGCATCAGGTAAAGGTATAATAAATCAGCCAAGAAAACTTATACAACCAATTCATGATTATGTAATGAAAAAGGAACAAGTGATTGAAAATGCATTTATAGTAGATGATAATGAACTTGCAGGTAAAGAAAAGGAAAAATCTATGGAAAAAAACAATAGACCAAATGAAATAAAAATATTACCTGGTAATATATCTTCAGCAGATATGCATTTTTATTTTAAAAATTCGAAACATGGTATGATAATAATAGAAAGTGAAGCAGATACCATTGGAGTTATGCTTAAAAATGATTGGAGTAATTATTCCGATGTTTTAAGAAAGGTCTTTCATAATGAAACTATTTCTATTAGTAGAAGTACAGATAACAGATTTTTTGAAATTAATAATCCAAAATTATCCATTGTCATTTCAGGGACTCCAAATCAGTTAAAACCAGTTGTAAATTCTGTAGAAAATGGTCTTTTTTCAAGGTTTATATATTATAGCTTTAATGAACTTCAAGTATTTAAAGATGTATTTGAAAAGAAATCATCTATCATTGATAAAATATTAATTGACAAAGGAAATCATTTATTAGAAGTCTATAAGTATTTATGTAATACTGAAATTAAGTTCAAGTTAACTAAAAATCAAGAATCGATATTTCTAGAGTATTTTAAGAATAATACTGATTTATTAAATGAAAATAGTACTGAACTTATTGCTAGTTTAAAAAGATTAGGATTAATACTAAATAGGATATTAGCAATCCTTTCTATTTCAAGAAAAATTCATTTATTAAAAACTCATGAGATTACTGAGATAATTTGTGAAGATTTAGATTTTGAAATTGGTTTAGAGTTGATTAGAGCATTATACTCTCATACTGTTAATGTGTATTATAATTTATCAAATTCTAGCAGTTTATTTTCTAAGAAAGATCAGGAATTATATAATTTACTATCAGTGAATTTTACTTATAAAGAAGCTGTAGAAAATGGTATTCAATTAGGATTTAAAGAAAGAACTGTAATAGATAAGTTAAATCAATGGTCAAACAAAGGGTTTGTAAAAAGAGTTTCAAAAGGTAATTATCAAAAGATAACTCTTTAACCTTATGTAAAACATGTAAAACATGTAAAATTAAATTTTAGTAGGCTCGAATCTGAGTCTACTTTTTCAAACATTAAATAATATTGAAATAATGAGCAATACAACTGTAAATGTTGTCATTGGTAATAAACTATTGTCTGATGGCAAGGTAGGTATATACCTTAGAATTACTAAAAATAGAAAGAAGAAAGAGTTCCATTTAGGTAAAAAGTGTTTTAAAGAAAATTTCCAAAATGGCTTATTAACCAAGAAAGAAAAAGATTATAAAATAATTAATCAAATAATATCAACAAGAGTAAATGAGGCTTATAGTATTATTAATAAACTAGAATTAGAAGGAAATAATTTTACATTGGATGATTTTACTAGATTGTACAGAAAGGATGAAAAAGCTGATTTGGATGTTTATCAATTTATTGACGATTATATAATAGAACTTAAAATTTCAAAAAGATTAGGAACAGCCAAAACAATCATTGATTTAAGAAGAACACTTTTTAAATTTCATCCAAACAATCTTCCCTTTAAAAGTATTTCACCTGGGTTTTTAGAAAAATTTGAAGTCTTTATGAGATCAAGAGGTAATACAGATGGAGGAATAGGTGTCAGAATGAGAGAATTAAGATCTATTGTTAATACGGCTATAAGAAGAGATTTAATGGAGGAGAAAGATTATCCATTTAAGAAATACAAAATTTCTAAATTAAAATCAAGTGGTAATAAAAGAGCACTATCAGAACAAGAATTTATTGCTTTTAGGGATGTTAATTTGTCTAATAGACCTGATTTAATAGAAGCGTATGATTATTTTATGTTTTCTTTTTATACAAGAGGAATGAATTTTATTGACATTATGAAGTTAAAATGGACTGATATAAATGATGGTAGAATAATTTACAGAAGGTCTAAAACAAAAAGAGATTTTAATATAGAAATTACAGATCAAGTTAAATTGATTTTAGATAAGTACAGAATTAGGCAAAATGAAAGTGAGTACATTTTTCCTATTATTTTAAAACATGGATTAACAGAGGAACAGATTGTTCTTCGTAAACAAAAAGTTATTACACGCTGTAACAAAAAATTAAAAATTATTGGAGAGTTGTTAGGTATTAATCAAACTATAACAACTTATGTAGCTAGGCATACATATGCGACTATAATGAAAAATAGAGGAGCTAGTACAGAAATAATTTCAGAATCTATGGGACATAGTAGTGTTCAAGTTACTATGTCATATTTAAAGGATTTTGATAATCAAGCTTTAGATGAAGGAAATAGTATTATTTCAGACTTATAATTTTAAGAGTTAATTATTCATTGTGGTAATTAACTCTTTTCATTTCAAAATTAACCAATTAATATTTACAATTATGCAATTAAGAAAATCAGAAAGAAAAAAAGCCAAGATAAAAATGGCTTTGCAAGGTTCTAGTGGAAGTGGAAAGACTTATTCAAGCTTACTACTTGCACAAGGTATCACAAATAAAGACTTCAGTAAAATAGCCATTATAGATACTGAAAATGGTAGCGCAGATTTATATGCACACTTAGGAGATTACAATGTTCTTGCTCTTCAACCTCCTTATACACCTGAAAAATATATAGAAGCTATTGAATTATGTGAAAAGGAAGGTATGGAGGTGATTATAATTGATAGTATTTCTCATGCTTGGGATGAGTTATTAGACTTTCATTCAAAGTTAGCAGGTAATAGTTTTGCTAATTGGGCAAAAGTAACTCCAAGACAGAAGGCTTTTACAGATAAAATACTTCAATGCAAAGCTCATGTAATAGCAACAATGAGAACCAAACAAGATTATGTATTAAATCAGAAAGATGGAAAATATGTTCCTGAGAAAGTAGGCTTGAAAGCAGTACAAAGAGATGGACTTGATTATGAATTTACTTTAGTATTTGATATAGACATCAAACATTTTGCAGTATCAAGCAAAGATAGAACAGGCTTATTTATGAGTAGACCTGAGTTTATTATCAATTCTGGTACAGGTAGAAGGATTTTAGAATGGTGTAATAGTGGAGTAAATGATGAAGTAATTTCAGAAAATGATGTGTTAGGTAAAATCTCTACATGTCAGACTATTAATGAACTTACAAAGCTCTATCAACAATATCCGCAATTTCAACAAAATCTAAATTCATCTTTTACAACAAGAAAGAATGAGTTATCACTTTTAATTAACCAACAAAATATACAACAGAATGGAACTTTTAAACATTACTAATCCAAATCCTATTATTCCAATCAATTCAAGGAATCCAAATTTTGAAGATACAGGTATTTTTAAATCTCCTGGTAAATACGAAGAAAGGAATATACCAGGAAATAATAATAACTATCAACCAAAACCTTTTATAGAAGCTAATACAATTGAGGTAGATTATAATCATTTACAAACAGAATGCATAATACCTGTGTTTAGCAAGGATAATGAAAAAACAATTGCACATCAGGAGTTTATAGAAATTGCTCAAGAAGGATTATTTGATGTATTTGGGAATGAAAATTTTGAAATGCCTGAAATTAGGGTAAGTCATCAAATAAAAGGTAGAACACCAGAAGCAATTCACAAAAATGTAGCAGAGCTTTTAGATCACGAGAAAACCATTTACTATGAGAGAATGGCTTTTATTATAAGAATTCCAACTATTACAGATACTATTAATGGAAATCAACTCTCTTTAACAATTGGAGGTGTGAGAGCTTATAATCAGGAGAATTTGTATAGTAAAAAAAGTTTTGAAAAATTCAAATTCTTTATTGGATTCCAAAATAAAGTTTGCTGTAATCTTTGTGTTTCAACAGATGGTTTTAGTTCTGAAATGAAAGTCACTTCTTATGCTGAACTAAAAAATAAAATCACAGATTTAATACGAAATTACAATGCTCATAGACATTTAGAGCAACTCAAAGAATTTTCTGAATATTCTTTGACAGAACATCAATTTGCTCAGTTAATAGGTAAATCCAGGCTTTATAATCATCTGCCTAAAAAAGTTAAATCTTTTATTCCAGAGTTGAATTTCAATGATGGACAATTTAATACAATAGCTAAAGACTACTACAATGATGAGAGTTTTAGTAAAGACGAGTTAGGAAATATAAATCTATGGAATGTTTACAATCTATTTACACAAGCAAGTAAAAGCAGTTATATAGATACATTCCTTGAAAGAAATTTGAATGCCTTTGAATTTAATAAAGGCATCCAACAGGCACTAAATGGTAATTCTAATTATCATTGGTTTTTGAGTTAATTTGACCACCCTATTGAGATAGGGTGGTTTTTATTCTATATTAAAATTATACTTACTTAATCTTAAGATACAAAGTATAATCAAGCTAACTTTTTCAAAGTTATAATCAATTGATTTATAAAAACTATGTGCGACATTATTTCTAATATTCAATCCTTTTTTAGTAAAAACATATTTAAATAATTCAACTTCGTTTGAATTAAAATGTTCAATTATTATTTCATGTTCAATTAGTTCCTCGAGAAGCATCTCACTCATTTCATTTTTTAATTTGATAGTAGAACCTCCTAAAGATCTTATAAAATCTCTTAAGATGCCTTCAAATTTTATAGTTAATGAATCTATACATAAAATATATGTATTGGTATCAGATTCTTCAAAAAGACTCTTGTATTCAAATAAATCAAAGAAATGTTTTAATGACGGTTTTAATTGTTTTAGCCAAGTCTCTTCTATTTCATTATTAGCTCTAGTATATTTACATGGTTTACTTAACCAGTTATTTTCAAAGAAATTAAAAAAATTATAAGAGTTTATATTACCTTTAATTATGGCTTTATATAAGGTTTGCTCAAATATCTGCTTAAAAAAAAGACTATAATAAATTGATATATTTTTAGATAAATCCGATTTTCTTTGTTTCTCTGAAGTATTATTATTGATATCTAAGTAAATAGTGTTATAATGGTTATCAAGTAAATTGGTGTGCCCTTTTTCAGTACTCACATAATGTAATTCATTATAACTTTTAGCAAAATAATCAATAATATATTCTGCACTTAAAGATGATAAAAATTCACTTTTACTTTCTATATAATTTCTGTAAATAATTAATTCAGGGTGATTTTCACTTGAAATAACAAATTGCCTTTTGTTTAGTTCAACATTAAATTTCATTTGAGTTGCAATAGCAAGAATATTATTGCTTTCGTCAATTTTATCTGCTAACTTTAAATAATTAGCTTGCTTGCGTAGTAGGTTTAAAGTGACAAAATCTTCTTCATTTCTCTGTTTAATGAGATGTGAAATTAAGTTAGCCTTTAAGTCATAGAATGGTTTAAGAGGTAAGATAGCCTTTCTTAATAAATTTTCTAAAAGATTTAAATCTGAATCAAAAAGAGAATGCCAACTTTCATTTGGTTTTAAATAGTTCTCATAATCAAAAACCAAATTTTTTAAAACATCTTTTTTTACATTCTTACTATCTAATAACTTTAAGTAATTAAGGTAATTATAATAGGTTTTGATGTAATCTTTTAAAATACTAACTTCTTTTATATAGTCCTCACATTTGTACTTAGTCTTATCACTTATATTTTTTAATATTAGTAATAGCTCATATTTCTTGTCAAAGTCTTCGAAACTATTTAGGTTTCTTAAAATTAAATCAAAAGCTTCTTTTGAATAAGTGTTATTAGAAGTAATACTCCATAATATCATTAAATATTTAACCAATAAATAGAAGTTTTCAACATTATTTTTTCTTTCGATGATATAGTCTATCTCACTTTGGTTAAAATAATTATTAATTTCATTGTTATCAAATCTATGAATTATTTTACCTTGAAAAAACATCAATGAATTTATCTTTCTTTCTGTAATAATAAAGAACTTTGTGTCTTCATCAAGGTCATTAACATTAACATCTATTTTAAATAAATAGTCATATTCTTTTAGGTAGTTTAATTGGTGTACATTTTCTATACTTTTGTAGTAGTCTTCTATTTTAAATTTTTTCATTAGTATTAAGTTTGTAATAGTTTTTAAATATAAAACATTGGTTTTATGTATGAAACCTCATTTTACTAACATGAAGTAAAAAAAAGCATTTCATATTTCATTAATTTTTATTATATCTTATCCTATATTTACCCTTCATTTTATTCAACCATGTTTACACAAGAATTACAATCTAAGATAGACCAAGTTTGGTTAGCATTTCATAGTGGTGGATTATCAAATCCATTATCAGTGATAGAGCAAATCACTTTTTTACTTTTTATCAAGCAATTAGATGAATTACAAAATAGAGCCGAAGATCAAGCTATTATTACTGGTAATACATCTAACTATATCTATACAGAAGAGAACAAAGAACTAAGATGGAGTAACTTTAAAAATGTAGCTCCTGAAGAAATGTACAAGCTTTTCCAAAAAGAGAATGGAGTTTTTGATTTCATGAAAAACTTTGGAGGAAAAAGTACAGCTTTCTCTAAGTTTATGAAGAATGCCAATTTTATGATTCCTACTGCTCGTTTATTAACGCAAGTGGTAGAAATGTTGGATAAAATTGAAATGAATGATAAAGACACTAAAGGTGATGTCTATGAATATATGTTGGGTAAAATAGCTTCTGCAGGAAGTAATGGTCAATTCCGTACACCTAGACATATCATCAAAATGATGGTTGAAATGATGAAACCTACTCCTGAAGATACTATTTGCGATCCTTCATCAGGAAGTTGTGGTTTCTTAGTAGGTGCTGCAGAATATTTACAAGAAAATTATAAGCAAGAATTGCTAAAACCAGGAGTACAAAATCATTACTTAAATGAAATGTTCTTTGGGATGGAATTTGATCCTACCATGATTAGAATTGGAGCAATGAATTTAATTCTTCATGGGATAGAAAATCCACAATTAAAAGACGTTGATTCTCTTTCGCAAGCCAATAGTGATTTTGAAGATAAAGTGTCTTTAATCTTAGCTAATCCACCTTTTAAAGGAAGTTTAGACAAAGATGCAGTAGACGAAAAGGTAATTGCTTTAGTAGACTCTAAAAAGACCGAATTGGATATCCCCCTAAATTTTCCAGTATAAGTTAAGCTACATATTTTAAAAATTGTAAATTATTATTAAACTCAAAAATAGTTTTATAATTCAAAGCTTTATGTCTTCTATTTCTGTTATACCAAATTTCAATATACTGAAAAATTTGGTTTTTCATTTTCTCTCTTGTAATTAATTTATTTCCATAAATCATTTCAGTTTTTAACGATTTAAAGAAACTCTCAGCCACAGCATTGTCCCAGCAATTCCCTTTCCTTGACATGCTACGGATAACACCATAAGAATCAAGCATATTTGCAAACTTCTTTGACGCATATTGTATTCCTCGATCAGAATGAAATAGCATTCCTTTTTTAATCGATCTATTCTTTATAGCCATACGCCATGCTGATAAAGTTGTATCTTCAGTACTCATCGTATTGCTCAAACTCCAGCCAATGACCTTTCTATCGTATAAATCGATAATTGTTGTTAAATATAAAAATCCTTCTTGAGTTTGAATATAAGTAATATCTGATACCCATTTCATAGAAGGTTTTGAAGCGTAAAAATCTCGATTAAGAAGATTATTTACAGTTAAATAATTATGTTTAGAATTTGTTGTAACTCTAAACTTTTTACTTAATTTACTTCTTAAACCAAGCTCTTGCATATATTTAGCAACTGTTTTAACTGATATTCTGTAACCTAAAGCATTTAATTCTGAATGAATTCGAGGACTTCCATATCTCTGCTTGAATTTAAAATATAGATACTTTATTTTATCTAGCATCAAATTTTTTCTCAAAAGTCGATTGGAGCAACCTTTCTTTTTCCATTTATAATAGCTGCTGGAGTGGATTTTTAAGATAATACACATTTTCTCAATCGGAAATTGGCACTCATGATTCTTTATAAATCTATATTTCATCGATCGTTCTTGGAGAAAATGCTGATTGCTTTTTTTAAAATATCACGTTCTAATTCTGCATCTTTAAGCTTTCTTTCTAATTCAACTATTCGCTCCTGTTCAGGCGTTAGTTTTAAATTACCTTTTCCTGGAAAACTATTGGATCCGTATTCTTGATAATCTTTGCGCCATTTGTATAATAAGGAGGCTTTTATTCCAAGTTCCCTTGCTAATTCTGAAATGTTACTTCTTTCATAACTCAATTCTACCGCTCGTAATTTAAATGAAGCATCGTAATGATTTTTTATTCCTTTCATAATTGTAAGATAAGTATTATATACCTTTTCTTACTCTGGAAATTTCGTTAGGATATCCAAATTACTTTTTCTTGGTTTAATGCTAAAAGGGTTAAAAGTTGGTGGTAGATGTGCAGTGATTATTCCTGATGGAGTTTTATTTGGTTCTTCTACTGCACATAAAAAAATAAGAAAAGAGTTGGTAGAAAACCAATCTTTAGAAGCTGTTATCTCTATGCCAAGTGGAGTCTTTAAACCTTATGCAGGAGTTTCTACTGCTATATTGGTATTTACTAAAACCAATGCAGGTGGTACAGATAAAGTTTGGTTTTATGATATGAAAGCTGATGGGTTCAGTTTAGATGATAAACGTGCACCTGTAAAAGAAAATGATATCCCTGATATTATTACTCGCTTCCATGCAAGAGAAAATGAAATTGATAGAGCTAGAACTGACCAAAGCTTCTTTGTTCCTAAAGAAGAGATTGCAAAAAATACCTATGATTTAAGTATTAACAAATACAAAGAAATCATTTATGAGCAAAAGGTATATGCAAAACCTGCTGATATTATAGCCAATATTCAACAATTGGATAAGAAGAGAAATGAATTAATGGTTGAATTAAAATCTTTAATCTAATGGTTATTCAAACTAAAATTGGTGAAATATTTAATGTAGCAAGAGGCGGATCTCCAAGACCAATTGATAATTTTATAACAGATGGAGAAGGTTATAATTGGATTATGATTGGAGATACAATTGAAGGGAATAAATATATTAAATCAACTAAGAAGAAGATACTAAAAGAAGGTTTGAAAAAATCTAGAATGGTTTATCCTGGTGATTTTTTACTGACCAATTCAATGAGTTTTGGAAAACCTTACATATTAGAAATTGAAGGTTGTATTCATGATGGTTGGCTAGTGTTAAGTCCTATAGTTGATAATATTGATAAAGATTTCTTTTATTATCTATTGGGATCAAATGAAATTAAACTTAAATTATCAAGTAAAGCAGCTGGTGCAGTAGTTAAAAATTTAAATGCGGAAATTGTAAGAAATTTAGAAATTCCACTTCCTCCATTAGAAACTCAAAAAGCAATAGCTGAAAAGTTAGATAAAGCTGATGCTTTACGCAAAAAAGACCAAGAGCTACTAAAGCAATATGATGATTTAGCTCAAGCTATTTTTATAGATATGTTTGGTGATCCTGTCCAAAATGAGAAAGGGTGGAAAAGAGATATAGGAGAAAATCTGTACAAAGTTAAAGGAAGAGTAGGATGGAAAGGATATAAAAAAACAGATTTAAGACAATCAGGAGCTTTAGTCTTAGGGGCAACACATATAGATAATTTTGGTTATGTTGATTTATCAAAACCAATATATCTATCTGATGAAAAGTTTGATGAATCACCTGAGATTATTATCAGTCAAAATGATTTGATTTTTGTTCAGCGTGGTAATACTATAGGTAAAGTTGGATTAATTAGAGATTTTATTGGAAGGGCAACTATAAATCCAGTTGTTGTAATACTAACACCAAATATTTCACCATATTTTTTACTTTATTTATTGTTAAACAATAGTGTGAAAAATAAAATATTAGAGATTAATAGCGGATCAGCTCAACCTATGATTACACAGAAATCTATGAAAGAATTTGTTTTTATTAACCCACCTTTAGAACTTCAAAACCAATTTGCAGAGAAAATCAAAAATATAGAAGCTCAAAAAGCAATTGTCAAACAACAGGCAGAAGAATCAGAAAATCTTTTTCAAGCATTATTGCAACAAAGCTTTAATTTCAATTAATGGCAAATGTTGTCTAGACAAATGTGCAAATGTTTACATAAATTCACGCAAATTATTGCGTGAATTTATTTTTTATAATATATTGATATTACTGGTTTTATTATGTTATTATTGCAAATAATTATTTTTTTATTGGCAAATAATGTTTTAATTTGTTTACAAATAATTTGAGATGTCAGCGGAATTTAAACCTTATAAATTAGAACTTTTACAACCAGACTTTGATGCACCACTAACAGACTTGATAATAGAGTTAGAGCATTTGCGTAAAAAAGACTTAGGAGGTTCTACGCATCCAAGTGTTTTCTTTCAGTTAAAAAGTATTTTCCATTGGTTAGAAAGTATGGGTTCTGCAAGGATTGAAGGGAATAATACTACAATTGCCGAATATATGGAGTCTAAAATAGATGACTCTCCAAAGACTAATAATTCAAAATTATTAGAAATTGACAATATTGATGAAGCAATGGAATTCATAGAGGCAGAAATTAGAGATTATCCAATTAATCGAATGATGATTAGTGAATTGCACAGAATTGCAGTTGATAATCTACCACCTCCACCTCATGGAGAAGGAGATTTAACACCAGGAGAATATAGAAATCATAATATTAAAATTAATAATTCATCTCATTTACCTCCTGAATCTTTTTTAGTAAAAACTTATATGGAAGAGTTAATTTCTTTTATTAATGAAGAGAATTCTACTAAGTATGATTTATTAAAAGCAGCAATTGCACACCATAGATTTGTATGGATACATCCTTTTGGTAATGGAAATGGAAGAACTGTAAGGTTATTTACTTATGCTATGTTAGTAAAGAGTGGATTGAATATTAATGCAGGTCGAATTATTAATCCTACTGCTGTATTTTGTAGTAATAGAAATACTTATTATGAAATGCTTTCTCAAGCAGATACAGGTACTAAAGAAGGAATATTACAATGGTGTGAGTATGTTTTAAGAGGATTAAAAGAAGAAATAGAAAAAGTAGATAAATTATGCGATTATAATTATCTAAGAACTAAAATACTTATTCCTGCTATTAACCATTCATTTGAAAGGAAAATTCTTACTGATATTGAAGCAAAAATTTTAAAAAAGACTGTAGAGCTTCAAGTCATAAAAAATGAAGACTTAAAAGATATTTTCCCAAATAAAAATACTTCTCAAATTTCAAGAGAAATTAAAAAACTTATAGATAAAAAAATGCTTGTTCCAGAAGAAGATGGGGC
The DNA here is from genome assembly GCF_053482575.1 of Empedobacter sp. ULE_I140. NCBI lineage: Bacteria > Pseudomonadati > Bacteroidota > Flavobacteriia > Flavobacteriales > Weeksellaceae > Empedobacter > Empedobacter sp. ULE_I140. The sequence goes on from NZ_JBQMTX010000001.1 coordinate 1,188,287, forward strand.
AAGGAGGTATATATTAATGTTTCAAAATAATCATTTATTAAGAGGGGTTATACATCTATTAGATATAGAAGGATTTTTACCTGTTAATGATAATCAATAGTTATGAGTAATTTTTACAATTATCCTTCTCAATTCGAGTTTGTTATTTCCAATGCGAAATTAGCAGAGAAATACCTTTACGAGAATTTAGATATTGCAGGTTTATACCTAAGGAAAACATTAGAAATATGGGTTAACTTCATTTACGAGAGCGAACCCTCTTTGCGTTTGCCTTATGATACTACAATTAATTCTTTGATGAAAGAACCTGCCTTTGTAGAAATTATAGATAGTCCAGAGCTTTTATCTATGATGCATGCTATTCGTCAATTAGGGAATAAGGCAGTGCATAATACAGGTAAATCTAAAATTACAGAAGAGCAAGCATTACATGTTCTACAGCTTTTACATTCGGTAAGCTACTATTTAATGACACTTTATAGTGGAGAAATAGTAACTAAACCATTCTTTCAAGAAGATTTAATTCCACCTTCTTTTAGCTCTTTGGTTGATGAACAAAAAAAGAAAATTCAACTCCTTCAAGAAGAATTAAATGCTAAGACAGAGTTAGAGAAAAAGGAGAAAGAATTACAAAAAGAATTAGAAGCCAACAGAAGAGAAACTCAAAAACAAATTCTACCACCAACAGATCCTAATGAAGCGAAGACAAGAGAACTTCTAATCGATTATATGTTAGAGGAAATGGGTTGGGATTTATCACAAGTTAATGTCAAAGAATTTAGGGTAGAAGGTATGCCTAATACCAAAGAAGAAGGATTTGCAGACTATGTACTTTGGGGAGATAACGGAAAACCTTTGGCAGTAGTAGAAGCAAAAAGAACTTCGAGAGATTTAAATTCGGGTAGACATCAAGCAGAATTATATGCCAAGTGTTTAGAGAAAACTTTTGGGCAACTACCTAATATATTTCTTACCAATGGTTATGAAATTTCTTTTTACGATTGGTATTATCCGATTAGAGAAGTTCAAGGGTATTATACAAAAGATGAATTACAATTAAATATTCAACGTAGAACATCTAAGCGTAATCTAAATGAGATGCCAATTGATGAAGATATTACCAATAGATATTATCAGATAGAAGCCATTAAAGCAGTAGCTGAAAGATTTGAAAATAGACACAGAGGAGCTTTATTGGTAATGGCAACAGGAACTGGTAAAACAAGAACATCGGCTTCTTTGGTTGATGTATTATCAAAAGCCAATTGGGCTAAAAAAGTCTTATTCTTGGCAGATAGGACTGCGTTGGTAACACAGGCTAAAAATAACTTAAACGATTATTTACCGAATTTACCTTCTGTTGATTTAAGAGAAGAAAAGGAAGATGTAGGAAGTAGAATTGTATTTTCTACTTATCAAACATTGATTAATCTTATTGATGAAGATATTACAGGAGATACTCGCACCTATGGTGTAGGGCATTTTGATGTAATTATTTTTGATGAAATCCATCGTTCAATCTATAATAAATACAAAGCTATCTTTAATTATTTTGATGGTTTAAAGATTGGCTTAACTGCTACACCTGTAGAATTTTCAGAAAGAAATACCTACGAATTATTTGGTCTTAATGCAGGAGATCCAACCTATGATTATGATTTAGATAAAGCAATTAAGGATAAATACTTAGTGCCTTATAAATCATTTTCTGTTCAGACTAAATTTCAGAGAGAAGGAATTAAATACAAAGATTTATCTCCTGAAGAACAAAAGCAATATGAAGAAGAATTTGCAGATCCTATTACTGGAGAATTTCCTGATGAAATAGAATCTACTGCTTTAGATAAATGGTTGTATAATACCAATACTGCAGATGCTATCATTGAGTATTTAATGGAGCATGGGATTAAAGTTGATGGAGGAAATAAGCTTGGTAAGACCATTATTTTTGCAAAGAAAAATAAACATGCAGAGTTTATCCGTCAAAGGTTTAATACTTGTTATCCTGAATATGGAGATCAATTTCTAAAAGTAATTGATTATACCGTAGAATACAGACATGATTTATTAAAAGATTTTAAACTAAAATATAAACATCCCCAAATAGCTTGTTCAGTAGATATGCTAGATACAGGGATTGATGTACCTGAAATTGTAAACTTAGTCTTTTTAAAACCTGTAAAAAGTAAAGTAAAATTCTGGCAAATGATTGGTAGGGGTACTCGATTATGTGAAAATCTTTTTGGTTTTGATGACCATAAAAAGGAGTTTTTAATTTTAGACTTTTGTCAAAATTTTGAATTCTTTGAAGAGAATCCAAAAGGTGTAGAGCCTATAAAACAAATGTCTTTAGCAGAAAGAATTTTCAGAATTCGATTAAATCTTGCTCAAGCATTGTTAGTCCAAGAAGATGAAGAATTAAAAACTTTAGGTGAAGAATTATTGGCTTATGTTCATCGACAAGTTGTGCAAGTTAACGCAGAAAAGAGAACAAGCTTTGTAGTAAAGCCACATTTGCGAATGTTAGATAAATACCAGGAAAAAGAAAAATGGTATAATCTAACGAAAACGGAAACTTACGAATTATTGAATAGTTTAGCACCTTTAGTCTTTGAAAGAAGTCAAGATACTTCTGCTTTAAGTTTTGACTTAATGATGTTAGATTTTATGACAGCTAATATCAATGGAGAAAGAAGACAAAAGAATTTGACTGATAAAGTGATAGGTATATCTAACCGATTAAAGAAGCAAACTTCGGTACCACAGGTTAAATCTAAATTAGATACTCTTAATCATATTACACAAGATGATTATTGGAAAGATATGAGTGTAATAGGATTAGAACATATAAGAACTGAGCTAAGAGATTTAATCAAGTTCTTGACAGAAGAAGCTAGAAAAATAGTTACAACGAGCTTTGATGATAATATAACTTCTGTTACTGAATCTCCTGAAATCTATGAAACTAATAGTTTTGATAAGGAAGCTTATAAAGATAAAGTTGAAAGATATATTAGAGAGAATCTATTTGATTTAACTATAGATAAGATTAGAAAGAATATCAAAATAACTCCTGCAGATTTAGAGTACTTAGAAGAGTTCCTTTTTGAAAAAGGTAGTCTAGGTTCTAAAACTTTATTTAAAGAAATTTATGGAGATAAACCTTTAGGAGAATTTATACGATCTGTAGTAGGATTAGATAAGCTAGAAGCTAAAAACGCTTTTTCTAAGATGGTTAATTTTGCAAATCTTAATTCGCAGCAGATTCAGTTTATGGATTTAATAATAGATTATTTTGAAGTTAATGGAGTAATGGATGTTAATCAACTATTTAATCCTCCATTTTCAGATGTATACTCAGGTGGAGTAATTAAACTATTTGATATAGAATTAACCAAGAAACTTGCTGATACTATAAATGAGATTAATGATAATTGTGTAGCATAATAAAATCAATATTTACCATATTGAAAAAGAGTGTCTATAATGACACTCTTTTTTTTTTTAATTTTTTTTTTAAAAAAAAATAAGAGCTCAACCTCTCCTATATAAAGACCCCCACTTCTTTTTAAAGGGAAAACTTCCCCCTCTTGTTATATCAGGTAAATTTATTTAAAGCTCATATTATTATTCAAGGTGATAGCTGAGTAGATGAGGTTATTTTTAATCTCCTGGTAAACATATTTTAACTCAAACAAAATATATTCCAATGGTAACAGTTATCGATTTTAAAGAAAGACTAAAAAAAGATGGAGAGAAATTCTATGTTTTAGAAGTTCAATCTGGTATTGAAATGGTTAAAAGCCAAGTATCAGATAAGTTTTATGCAACTGCAAAAAAAGCATTTGTTCCATCAACATTTAACAAAGTTACTTGCCAAACTTTGATTGGTGAAAAACTTCCTGGTAGTATAGAGAAAGTAAATACAGAGTTGTATGATTTTACTATCCCAGAAACAGGAGAATTAATAACGTTAGGTCATAGATATGAATTTATACCTGAATGTTAATAAATCTCAGTAGATTAAAAATAATATAGATTCAATTCAGGCTTTGTTAAGTACAAAGTCTGAATTTTATTTCTTTAACCAGGAGTAAATGATAATGTATTAGATGTAAATTAAACTATTAATAAAGTGCCTGAATAAAAGTTCAGATATAATATTAATAGCGGTTTATTTAATATCTACTATTTCAGATAAAGAAATTTCTAAAGCATTTGCTATTCTATAAAGTGTAAAAATTGTAGGATTTGTTCTTCCTGCTTCTATTCTTGAGATGTTAGTAGTGTCTATTTCTCCTTCTATTTTACCAACTAAATCCACTTGAGTTAATCCTTTGGATAATCTAATTTCTTGAATTTTCTTACCTACAAATTTTAATAGTTCTTCTTTTTCCATTGTTGACATATTTGGCAACTCAAGGAAAGATTATTACGTTTGTAGTTTAATGTCATATATGACAAGTTTTAAAATAAACGAGATTATGGTTTCACGTAAAAATTAAATAATCAATAAAGATATATTTACAATTTTTAATTACAATATCTAATATGAGTAACATAAATTTTATAATAGCTCAACAAGGAAAAGGTTGGTTTTCTGAGGAAAGTAAAAAGCAACAACAAGAAAATTTATCTAATATATCTGGTCATTCTGATTTCTATGACAAAACCAAGTTATTTTTATAAATATTTTGATTTTTAATTAGTGCATAAATTCTGTGAATTATTTTATTTCTGACTGCGTTTAAGACCGACATTTTATTTTTCCCTTCTTCTACCTTTCGATGATAATAAATAGCCAAGTCATTATCTAAACGAATAGCACTCATTGCAGCTAAATGCAATAGTTTCTTCAAATCTTTATCAGCCATTGATGAAACTTTCGGTTTTCGCCTTATGGAAGTTCCAGATTGAAAATCAAATGGAGCTATTCCAGCATAGCAAGCCATTTGTCTAGGTGTATTTATGGTTGTAAAACCATCTGTTTTAATCAACATATTAAATGCTAAAACTTTTCCTACACCAGGAATTGATTGTATTCTTTTATAATGATTATGAAGCTGTTCATCTTCGTTAATTAATTGATAGATTCTTTCTTCTATTTCATTAATTTGTTTCGTTAAGACATCAATAAGCTTAGTGTTTAAGCGTAATACAGCTTTATCCATAGTTGATTTTAAGAATTGTTCATCTTTTGCTTGAGCTAGTAATCCTGCTCTTATTTTAACGCGATGTTTTCTTTCAGCATTCAATAATTTTATCTTTTCAATGACTTTCGAATTAGGCTTCCACTGTTGAAGATCCATATAATTTTTAAGTAAAAATACAGCAATACGTTCGCTGTCAATTTTATCATTTTTACCTCTAACTAATCCCATACTTTTTTTCAAATGCAAAGGATTGATGACATAAACAGCAAAAGAATGTTGAATTAATACGTTGTAAAGAAGGATGTTAAATCTCCCTGTATTCTCCATTCCAATTAGAATATTTTGTCTCTTAACAAATTGTTTCAAAAAAGATTTGATAGCTTTTTCAGTATTAGCAATAGTATCAAAACGATTCACTCCATTTTCTTGAATGCAGATGTCTAAAGTTAATTTACTCACATCAATACCAATAACAATTTTTTCCATAAATTTGAATTTAATGAGAAGAGAAACTTATCAATAACTCGATTCCTTACTAATGGGTTTTTAACCCGAATTTCTATTTGAGAATTTGATAAGAAAGAGTTGAGTCTTAATCAGAATATGAGATTATATAGCTCTGAACTCGTTATAGTGTACTCAAACTCTTTTCTCTTCTTTTTATACTACAATTTAAGATTTTCAAATCTAAAGGAATTAAGAAACAGGTTACAAGATCTAGATTCAACATCAACAAATACAGTTGATAATGATGCTATAAATGATTCAATAGCTGCATGGGATTCAATAAATAGTGTTGTAGTAGAAAAAGTTGAAAATAAAACTATTAAGGAAATTCAAGTAAGTAAAACAAATAATATTAGTACATATATGATATACATAATCCCGATTATAGTGGTGGTTATTTTCTTTATAGTTAAGAAAATAATGCAATATAACAAAGAGTTAAAGCTTGATAAAGAAGAGTTAATGAATCAGAACATCTATGATAAATTTAAGGTGTTGATGGATGGGTTTAATAGTTATTGTTTTAATGATACAGGTAAAGTAAATGTTCTTGATGATAAAAATGCAAATGTTTATAAAGAAGGAAGTAATCAAATAGTAATGTTTTTATATAATGCAGGAATGTTAACTGTTGTATGGAAGTATAAATATTTTGAAAAAGAAATGGTTTATGAGAGAAGCTTTCCTGATGCAAGGAATGCTACTGAAATAGGACTTAAAAGTGCATTGGAAATAATGACTGAAGAATTTAAAGAAAGATTAGATGAGCATAAAGCAAAAATTTTAAATGATTTATTATAAACAATGAATATTCAAATTTCAGAGAATCTTATCAAAATAGTACTTTCAGTTTTGTTTCTACTATGTTTAATAGATATGCCATATGGTTTTTATCAATTAATACGCTTTATAGCATTAATAGGTTTTGGAGTACTTGCTTATCAATCTTATCAAAAGGAAAGACAAACAGAATTTGTTATCTATTTGATTTTAGCAGTTTTATTTCAACCAATATTTAAAGTTTACTTAGGACGTACAATATGGAATATTATAGATGTTGTAGTTGCTATAGGTTTGTTGTTTAGTATTGTTAATAATAAAAATAAAATATGAATATTCAAACATTAGTAAAATATGTATTAACTCCTTTTGTGAGCTTTATCAGTTTAGTACTAACCTTATATATTTGGTTAGCTATTAATCCTTTTCTTTTTTCATTGATTATGAAGATTAGAGGAGATGGAATGTTTTGGAGTTTATTTGGTAAATGGGGAGAGCTTTTTATTTGGATAATTATTAGTGCTCTTTCACTTCAAATCTTCATTCTTTTAGGAATGTTTATAGGAGGTTTAGTGAAGAAATTGAGTCCTAACAAAACATTTACTTTATATAACTACATCTTATGGACTATTATTATAATGATTCATACAGTATTTGTTATTTGTAATGATATTGAATTTACTTTTTTTGAAATAGTAAGATCTTTAATCAATATTGGTTTTATGTTATTTATCTGTTTTGGTATAGGTAACACAGCTGTTAATGATTAAATAGATAACGATGGAAAATAACAATCCTAATAAAGATGAATACTACTATACTTTGTTTGAATCAGGAAATAAGGGTTTTGTATTAAAAGAAGAATTTGAACCTCGAAAATTTCAATATCAATTAACAGAAGAGTTTTTTGATTTATCTGCTCTGGTAGGTGAAAAATTTCATAATGGTATTTCTGAAGAAAAGTTATTAGAAGAAATAGGTTATAGTTTAGTGTACGAATTAAACTCTCATAAAGAAGAAATTATATCATTTCCAGAAGGATTTTGTTCTGTACTAGGAACAAGTAAAGATAAAAGTGATAAGAATACAATGTACATAATTGTAACTTCAAAAAAAATTACTGATTTCTCAAACTTACCACGACATACTTCAAGTAGATATACAGTTTTCTTAGAAAGTATAAGGAATGTGTAATCTTCCCCTTGTTAGGAACATTTAAAAGTATAGTTTTTATTTAATATTATTGTATTATTATTTTGATTAATTTGAAATGTAGGAAAATCATTAGGATTTTTGACCTTACCATATTTCAATAAAAAATTTCTAGGAGAAAGATATTGTAAAGAACTGTGTGGTCTTTCATTGTTATACATCCACATCCAAATTTCTGTATAATTTTTCATTTCTTTGATATTTTCAAATAAATAAGCATTTAAAAAATCTGTTCTAAAAGTTCTATTAAATCTTTCAATCAACGAATTTTGCGTAGGTTTCCCAGGTTGAATATAATATAATTCAATGGCTTTTTTTTGACAAAATAGTTTTAGTTTTTCAGCAATAAATTCTGGACCATTATCTACTCTAATTTTCTCAGGTTTCCCTCGCCATTCGATTAGTTTTTCAAGTTCAGAAATTACTTTAGCTGAAGGTAAGCTTGTGTCGATACAAATACTCAAAATTTCTCGATTAAAATCGTCTATAATATTCAAACTTCTCACGCTTTTTCCGTTTTCTAAACTATCATGCATGAAATCCATACTCCACGTTACATTTGGATAAATCGGACGTAAAAGCGGCTCTTTAATCCTTGCAGGAAGTCTTTTTTTACGTTTATTACGTAGGTTAAGTTTCATCGAAGTATAAATTCGATAAACTCGTTTATGGTTCCAAGTAAATCCTAAATTTCGTAAACGATGATGCATCATCCAAAAGCCCCAAGTTTGATGCTCGTTGGATAGCGCTATCAATTGAAAACGTATTTTATCATCCTCATCTTTACGTACTTTTTGATAATAAAAAACGGATGTTCTTAAGCTAAATAGACGACAAGCCCTGCGAGAACTTAGCTGATGTTTTTCTTTTGAATACAACACCAACTCTCGTTTTTCACAAGGCGTTATAGCTTTTTTTCGATAACATCTTTTAAAACTACGTTTTCCAAAGTAAGCTCTGCTACAATTTTTTTATATTGGGACAATTGCTTCTCTAGTTCTTTTAATTGAGCTAATTGATGGGCTTCCATTCCGCCATATTTACTCTTCCATTTATAAAAAGTGGGTTGACTTATTCCATGTTCACGACAAATTTCATTGACTGTTTTGCCTTGATTTTGTTCTGATAAGATCTTGACGATCTGAACTTCTGTAAAATTGCTCTGTTTCATAATTATCCCTAAGTTAATAAACTATATTTTTAAACGGTCCGGTTTTTAGGGAAGATTACAAATGATGAAGGTGAAGAGTTATCAAATGAAATGTTTATGAATTAAAAATAAAAACTATGAAAAGAAAATTAGCATTGATATTAATAATAATCTTAAATGTTATTAGTTGTAGCGAAACTACAAAAGAGGATTCACAAAAACATGTTGAAAAGGATGGGGTTCTATATGAAGCTAATTCTAATGAACCATTTACAGGTATTGATAAAACTTACTATGAAAATGGTCAATTAAAGTTTGAAGCTAAATTTCAAAATGGTAAGCCTAATGGAGTTGGAAAAGAATATTTTGAAAATGGAGTATTAAGATTTGAAGGAAATTTTATTGATGGTAAAGCACAAGGTGAGCATAAAGTTTATTATGAAAATGGTAAATTAATGGTTGTATCGAATTTAATTAATGATAAGAAAGAAGGTTTATCAAAGTATTATCTTGAATCAGGAGAATTATCTTCAGAAGTGAACTATAAAAATAATAAAGAAGATGGAATAGTAAAAGTTTATTATAAAAATGGGCAGTTAAAATATGAATCTAATTATAAAAATGGTCAACCTATTGCTATAATAAGGGAATATTACGAAAATGGTCAATTAAAAACAGAATAAGATATCATTTAATGAAATATAAAGCCACTCATTTATGGGTGGTTTTTTCTTTAAAATAAAATATAAATGAACAAAATATACATACCATTTAAAATAGGGATGTATTATGAAGAGGTAGAGTTTGAAGTTGAGGTGTTAAATGATAGAATTATTGGTTATGATAGTTATCTTTATGTAGACAACAATTTTAAAGATATTGAAATAGAGTTTATCTTTTATTGGGATATATTAGTCTGTGTATTAATTAAGTCAACAAAAGAAATTGAAAGATATAATACAGATGACTATTTGCTAATCAAAAACTATTACATAAAATCAGATGTTAAGATTCAAAACAAGGTAATTAATTCAATTGTGTCAATGTAGTATTTACTAAGAGATTTTACATGTTTTACATTAATTACATACTAATGTGTTTCTAATTTTGGACTGAAACAATACTGAAACATTTGTAGTAATTGAATCTAAAAAAATGATAAGTATTGAAAAGAATAATATTTTTAAATTATTGAAATACAATTAAATGAAAGGAATTGAAAAAGAATGTTAAAAAAATAAAACAGACTCATAATCAGCAAGTCCTTGGTTCGAGCCCAAGTGGGACCACAAAAGCACCTTTTTAAAGGTGCTTTTTTTATGTCTATAATTTTTAATTTTATTTATAATTTATTGTAAATAAAGTTTTTATGTTTTTTTTTAGTAAGCTTGAAAGACTTTCTTCAATAAGGTAATCCCAATTTATTTTTTTATTTCATTTAACGATGAGCCGATTATTTTGATTAATTGGCTCAAAAAAGTATGAATTATGAGCCGATTAGTAGTTTTTGAGGTTTCAGATATATGTATTTTACGATGTGAATGAGACTAAGACTAAGACTAAGACTAAGACTAAGTATGCGGTTCTGAAACGAGTTCAGAATGACAAAATTTGTTGTTAAAAGTGACAACGAATTTGAATTAGAAAAAGGATTTTGAAAAACTATATTCATTCATTTTTTATTCATGAGTTATTAATTGTTTCAAATGAATATCTATAATTAAAATAGATTAAGCTATGAATAAAAAAGTGATAGAAAGATACTGCATTTAGAATGCTCAGGGAACGGTTTTCTTGGTGGCTGAGGTTTTCGAAGTCACATTTTACGATCTTTTCCTTTCGAGTGTTTACTCTTTTCCCTTCGAGTGCCTCATGGAACGGGTTTTCTTGGTGGCTGAGGTTCTTGAAGTCATGCTTGCTCTAATTATTAGAACTAAACAATTTATTAAATCTAGTGTTCAATGTTTCAATATACGCTTGTTTAGTATCTTTATTTAAGAAGCTAATCTCCACAAAATCGATCCATTTTAGTCTAATTTTGATGAATCTTTTGTAAATAGATTCTACTGATTTATTAGGTATTTTTAATGTTTTCGCTAACTGATTGAAATCTTCTATTTTTAATCTATTTTTTTTACCATTAATTGTTAATGCAGATTCTTCCTTATCATTGGGAATTAATAACAGTGTATTCAATAAATCGTAAGCTGGAGATAATTCGTATTCATTGAAATCATTTTCGATTAATGAATAGTTTTTAAGATGCATATCAGCATTTGCAGTCAAGTAATTAAATAAAACAATTTCAAATAATTTTTGAGCTTCAAATCCACTATTTTTAGTTAGTTGATAGATTAATTTTCCGATTTTTTCTATTGATCCTCGATATTTATGTTCCGTTAAATTTTCAGTCAATTGACAAAAGTCTTCAACAGCAATTTTATCTTGATTTTTTCGATCAAATCGCTTTGTTAAATAAGCCAATTCACCTGATTTAAGCCGAATAAGTGTGTGTGTTGCTGTTTTTATTTTTACCAATTCCGCTAAATGCATGGTTAAGTCTTCATTTTCGGGTAAGTCGATATATTCTTTTGAAGCAGGTTTTAAAATATAATTTCCTTCAAGATCCACAATTGTAAATCTCGATTGTTTATTTATATCGCTTATAAGATTTAAAGATAATTTTGGTTGCACACCTGTAACTGTCACACTTTTTACAATCAACTCTTTTGCTAATTCTTCTAATTGTTTGCTGTCAAAATCAATTGAAGGAGGATTTATTGAACCAAATATTTTTTTAGAACATTTAGAATGAAAATCAATTTCATTTTCTGCTAATTCTTTGTAACAACTAAGGCATTTTTTCATAATTCTTCATTATTTGAAATGATAGAAACAGCTCCAATACAATCTTTGCAAAGGGTTAATAATAAACCAAAACGATCTTTAGAATTTAATTTCCAATTTTTTACTGCAATATTCAAAAGCCAACCTTCTGGTATTAATCCATCAAAAAAAGGAAATAAAATTTTACTTTCATACGAATCTTGTTGTTTTGGAAGCGTTAAACTAATTGGTTTCGATTCCAAATTATTCAAATATTCTTGATCGTATTTAAAAATATAACCATTTTCATTTTCAGAAATTGTTCCTGCAAATAGATTTTTATAATAGACTAAACCTTTTCTCATTGCTCAATTTTATCAATTACACCAACTTCAGAACCAAATAAAGCTAAAACTTGATTAACTTTATCTAATCTTACAGAAGGTTTTCCTTGTTCTAGTTCACGAATAAATCTTAAACCAACTCCAGCTCTCTCAGCCAATTCAGGTTGTGTAAGTTTTAATCTTTTTCTTTTTTGTTTGATAAATTCTGCAATTGATTGATTCATACTTATACCCTTTGAGGTATAAATATAGTCATAATTTTTGTTTTATACCCAATAAGGTATAAAATTTATATAAACGTAAGTATTATACCTTTTAGGGTACGATTATTTCTTGGTGGCTGAGGTTCTCGAAGTCACACTTTTACGATATTTTCCTTTTTAGAACTCAGGGAACGATCTTTTGGTGGCTGAATTTTTTGAAGATAAAATTCTATTCTCGATACAATTTTTCTTCATTATTATTTCGAAAAATCACTCGAACTGACGAATTTTAATTAAGACGTATAACAAATGGATATAAACTAAATTTTAACCATACTGAAAACCTTTTCTTCTTGATAGTTTGATCTTTTCCCTTCGAGAGCCTAGGAACAGGTTTTTCTTGGTGGCTGAGGTTCACGAAGCCACATTTTTACGATCTATTCCCGTCGCATGTTTGATTTTTTCCTTCTAAAACCTCAGTGACCGTACTAAAAGCGAATTTGAATATTGGAAAAGAATGACGAAAACGGTATTAAAACACACACGTTAAGAAAATGTTTGAATGAAACTTAAAAAGGTATTAGCCCGTAGGGTTTTTAAAATCTTTAGAGAAATGAGAACATATTTAGTAGAGAGTTTTACAGCCAAGTCTTTTTTCGTTAGTTTTTTTGACTATTCCCCGAAGGGCATCTGAATACCTATAATTAAAATAGATAAGCTATGAATAAAAAAATGAAAGTAATAGATTTCTCGATACCTCAAATTAACAACGAGTTGAGGTTCTGAACATAATTACGTGAATAAGAGAATAATTAGTAGTTCTTTATTTATTACTTTTTGCTTGATCAAAAAGTAATCAAAAGTTATTCATATGATTTATTATTATTTTTAAGGTATTCATGAATGCAAAGCATTACAAGACTGCGATTTTCGACGTTCAATTACCATTTTACGCACTAAAAAGATTAAATGATTCGCTATCGCTCACTAATCTTTTTTACGCTTGTTTCAATGGATTGAAGCTCGTCTGCAAATCGTAAGTCGACTCTAAAATCCGTTGATAAAAGTGATAACGAATCTGAATTAGAAAAAAGGATTAGAAAAATCCGACGATTTAGAATCGAAATGCAATTTAACTCTAAATTATTGGAATAAAAAAGTTGGAGTGTCTGAGTGAAGCGAGTTGCCAACTTTATGGAGATAATTTAGTTAGTTGAATTACCTGAGCCATTCCATGGCTCCTCCTCTTAATTTCAAATGTTTTTTGGATGAGCTTACCCGAAGGGCATATAAATACCGATAATTAAAATAGAAAAGTAATGAATAAAAAATGAAAAAAAGAAATAAGTATTACCTGAGCCATACCATGGCTCCTCCTTTTAATTTCAAATGTTTTTTTTGATGAACTTTCCCGAAGGGCATATGAATACCGATAATTAAAATAGATAAGCTATGAATAAAAAAGTGATAGAAAGATTATTCTCGTTTTTCAAAACTACCTTCATTCATTTTTACCTTGACGCAAAAACGAACCAAAAACGTCAAGTCTGTGCCTACAAATCGGTCAATAACGGCTACTCACTAAATGCTTTAAATCATTCACATATAAAATGAGAACAGTAAATCATTTTTAACGCTCACTACGCCGAATTGACACTCGACTCTTCAGCAATGACGGTTTTTTAATTCCTTATTAAAAGTAAATTTAAAACTTGAATATTGAAAAAGAAATTAAAAATCCGACGATTTAGTATCGAAATGACGAATTTTAGTTAAATTGTTCAGAATTACGAGCAAAGGATCTAAAGTGTGTTCGAAAGAAAAAATAATAAATTTATAAACCAAACACTCTCTTAATTTTTAGAAAGAGGTGTCCAAATCATTTTGACAACGTACAGATTTTCATAAAACAAATGGAAAGCGAAATATTTCAATACATTGATATTTGGTACAACAGAAAAAGAAGACACAGCTCATTGAATTACAAAACAATTGAAGAATTTAATAACTTAAATAATGTTTACAAAAATGTAGCTTAAATTTTACTGTACTTTTTATTTGCATAACCAGCTATCAAAATTTGCTTACATAAAACTGCAAATCTTCTATTAATATAAAAATCTTCAATAGCAAAAACCCTTATCAATATAAATTAACTGAGTCTTTCTTTGAAGATATTCAAAATCCTCTTGAACGAATTGTATTTAGTATCATGCTATTCTTAATTAAAACATTAAAAACTCAGATTCAATTTTATCAATCACTTTTTCAGGAATATTTTGTTTTTGACATAGGATTCTGAATTGATTAGTCGATTGTACGACTTCATCAATAATTCCGTTAGCATCTTTAATCGTGAATAAATCAGCTATTTTCAGTAAATCAGTTCGATTAATTTCAGTTCGTTTTCCATTAATAGACATCGCTCTTGAAATTCGAAGATAGTTTTTTAAAGCATCTAACGGATAGGTTAAATCATAGGCAGGAGCTAAATTCCAACGGTCTTTTTCTGTATCATAAATGAATGAGAAATTCTTTAAATGGTCATCAATATTAAAAAAAACAAGATTAAAAGCCATTCGTTTAAATAATTGCTGAATATTTTTGTGCGAAAGTTTCAAATCAAAAGCTAGTTTAAAAAGATTTTCATAAGACGAATTTTCAGGCTTTTTGAAATCCCACCCTGTCATTCCTGAAGCTGTCAAAATATGCTGTTTTTGTCCATTTTGACGATCAAATCGTAATGTTGCAAAATGTTTATCTTCAATTAATTTAGAAGGCATCATTTCAATTCCAATGGAAGTTGCAATTTGATAATAAATATATTCGATTTTTTCTTTTGAATAGCCTTGATCTTCGTCGATCGAAAGCTTGATTAAATAATGATTATATTCTTCAGAAGTTTCTAAATCACCAGGAATTAAATGTCCTGTAGATTTATTTTCCGAAACCAAAATTTTAGGTCGTGCACCGCCAGCTGAAGTTCCAATCTTGAAAATATTCAGTAAAGCAATATCACTTAATCCTTTTTCTTCGGTGGAAGTTTTTAAATCCAATACTTTTTTAACTACTTCTGTAATTTCATCGACATTAATTGTTTGATTGGATCTAATTTCTTTTGCAGGTGAAAATTCTATCGCTCCCATACCTCTTTTTCCTACGTAAGTAAGCTGTTCTAAAGGAGTGATTGAACTTATGTCTTTTTGAGTCGCTTCAAGCCATTCCTTAAAAACAATGTTTCCAAAAAAATCAGGTAAAGAATCAGCAATCATAGGAGGTAAACCTCGAAACGTTTCTCCCTCAAACTCAGAAAATACTTGTACATTAGGTGTTCTACGAATGACGTAAGGAAATATTTTTTTATAGATGTTATTCTCCAAAAAATCAGGATTATATTGGAATGAAGATTTCCTTTGGTTTTCGTCATAACCAATTTTACCAATTTCAATTCCATGAAAATTGATTGAAATGATTTGATTCTTTGCCATAATTAATACATGGATTGATTATTATCTAAATTTTCAATTTTATCTGAAACGAATTGATTGATTGATTTCATTTCGTCAAAATACTGTAATACTTTCAAAAGAGTTTCGATTGTAGGATTCTCTCCATTTTCAAGTTTAGCAATTGTTAAACGAGAAAGCGCTAATTCATCAGCTAATTCTTGTTGTGTTAAGTGTTCTGCTTTTCGCATTTTCTTACACCATTCACCAATTGAATTTTTTACATCTTTTATTGTTGTGAAATCTAACATAAATGTATATTATAATAATCAAATGTACGAAATTTAGACAAAATATATAATAATGTATACATTTTGTTTGTATTAAACCTGTCGTACTTCATGACTTCGTAGGCTTTAAATGTAATTATTTTAGTTTAGATTTTAGTATTTCATAAGGTGTTTATCCTTTAAATGAAAAATGTGGTCTATTGAAATTATAAAAATTTACCCATTGTTCTAATTTTTGATTTAGATCGACATCATCTGTGTTTTTTTATCAGTCAAATGAAATCGTTCAACTTTCCCGTTTAATTGAGGTGTACCCACTTTTATAAATCGGTGTCTCATTCCTAAATCTTGAACATGCCAATGAAACTTTAATTGAAATTCGTATCCATTATCTGTTTGAATTGTATTAATTATAAAAGGGAATTTTTCTACCACATAATTTATGAAATCAATTTAGTTCAATTGATTATGTTTTTCATAGATTTTAAGCGCTCTAATTAGTGTAGCATCATCAATTGCTGTATATTGAAATCGCTTGATTTTTTGACCATTTGCATCATGAAAAATCAGAAATTTAACATCAACCTGCACATGATGACCAGGTGTTTCTTTTTCGTATCGAATACTATGCATTGCCCTTCTAGTCACCTTTCTGTCTAATCTAGCGACATTATTACGCTTTAGAATACGATAAACACTTGATTCCGATATCAAAATATCATGATAACGTTCTAAATACCATTTAATTCGCCAAGTCCCTAATTTATGCTCTTTTCGAGGTTCTAATACTTTATTTACAATCTCTTGCTTAATTTATTTAGGAAAAGTACAAGGAGTTGGTTTCTTTCTGAGTAAACCTTCTTCTCCATGTTCTTCATATGCTTTTTTCCACTTATAAAATGTGCTCTTTTTAACTCCAAAAAATTTATAAGCGATAGAATTGTTTCCATATTCTTTGGCGTATTTTAGAACTTGTAGTTTTTTACTATAAGTTAAGTAAGCTTCTATTTCTTTTGTCTTTTTCATCATCATAAGGCTATATTAGTTTTTTTACTAATTTAGTCTACGAGGATATGACGTACCCACAGGAATTAATTCAAATTGAAAAATAACTATGCAAAAACATTGCACACATAGAATGTATATTTGTACAAGTAAAAAACAAACCATTACAAAAAAGCACTAACGTCTTATTTTGGCGTTTAAATGCATTAATTTTGTAATGTTTACAATAATGAATATACAAAAGATAATTTTTATCTTTAAAAAGAAATAAAGACAATGACAAATACAGCCCAAAGAGCAGAACTACAAGCCAAAATCTGGAAAATTGCCAACGAAGTACGTGGCTCAGTAGACGGATGGGATTTCAAACACTTTGTGTTAGGAACTTTATTCTATCGTTTCATAAGTGAGAATTTCACTAATTATATAGAAGGCGGTGACGAAAGTGTAAACTATGCAAAATTAACAGACGACATCATCACACCAGAAATCAAAGACGATGCTATTAGAACAAAAGGATATTTCATTTATCCAAGTCAATTGTTTTGTAATGTAGTCGATACTGCCAATACAAATTCAAACTTAAATACAGACCTAAAAGCTATATTTACGGATATTGAAAACTCAGCAAATGGATACGAGTCTGAACAAGACATCAAAGGATTATTTGCAGATTTCGATACAACAAGTACACGTTTAGGAAATACCGTAGAAGATAAAAACAAACGTTTAGCCGCGATCTTAAAAGGAGTTGCCGAATTAAACTTTGGTAGTTTCGAAGAAAGTCAAATCGACTTATTTGGGGATGCGTACGAATTTTTAATTTCTAATTATGCAGCCAATGCAGGGAAATCGGGTGGTGAATTCTTTACACCTCAAAACGTATCGAAATTGATTGCGCAATTAGCCATGCACAAACAAACTACGGTGAACAAAATCTACGATCCTGCCGCTGGTTCGGGTTCATTGTTATTACAAGCGAAAAAACATTTCGATAACCACATCATCGAAGATGGATTCTTTGGGCAAGAAATCAATCATACAACCTACAACTTAGCACGTATGAATATGTTTTTGCACAATGTCAATTACGATAAATTCAACATTCAATTAGGAGATACCTTAACCGATCCTCATTTTATCGACGATAAACCATTTGATGCTATTGTATCTAATCCACCTTATTCCATTCCTTGGGTAGGTTCAGATGATCCAACGTTAATTAACGACGACCGTTTTGCACCTGCAGGAGTTTTAGCACCAAAATCAAAAGCAGATTTTGCCTTTGTGTTACATGCCTTAAATTACTTATCAAGCAAAGGTCGTGCAGCCATTGTTTGTTTCCCTGGTATTTTCTATCGTGGTGGAGCAGAACAAAAAATCAGAAAATACTTGGTGGACAACAATTTTGTAGAAACAGTGATTAGCTTACCAGCTAATTTATTCTTCGGAACGTCTATTGGAGTAAATATCTTAGTTTTATCTAAACATAAGTCCGAGAATACCACACAATTTATCGATGCAACAGGGGAAGAATTCTTCAAGAAAGTAACCAATAACAACATGTTAGAAGATGTGCACATCGAGAAGATTATGCAGTTATTTGATACAAAAGAAGATGTAGAACACGTTGCTTTAACGATTGATAATGCAAAAATCGCAGAAAACGACTACAACCTTTCGGTAAGTTCGTATGTAGAAGCAGTAGATACACGCGAAGTGATAGACATTAAAGTCTTAAATACCGAGCTAACAGAAACTGTAAACAACATTACAACCTTACGTACAGCAATTGATAACCTAATTAAAGAAATCGAAGGATGAGTGAAATAATTTTATATACTGCAGAAGATGGACAAACTAAAATTAATGTCCAATTGGATGACGATACAATTTGGTTAACGCAAAAACAATTGGTTGAATTATACCAAACTTCAAAATCAACAGTAAGTGAACATATTAAGAATATTTTTACAGAAGAAGAACTGATTGCAGAAGCAACTGTTCGGAAAATCCGAACAGTTCAAATAGAAGGTAATCGTGAAGTTTCTCGTGAACTGGATTATTACAATCTTGATATGATTATTGCTTTGGGGTATAGAATAAACTCGAAGATTGCTACAGGCTTTCGTCAATGGGCAACCAATCGACTGAAAGAATACATCGTAAAAGGGTTCACGATGGATGATGAACGCATGAAAAATTTGGGTGGAGGCAATTATTGGAAAGAACTTTTAGACCGTATTCGTGATATCCGTTCAAGTGAAAAGGTAATGTACCGCCAAATATTAGATTTGTACGCTACAGCAACCGATTACGACCCAAAAAGTGATGCAAGTGTAACTTTTTTCAAAATTGTACAAAACAAATTGCATTATGCTGCTCATGGGCATACTGCAAGCGAAGTCATCTATATGCGTGTAGATAGCGATAAGCCTTTTGTTGGATTAACCAATTTTAAAGGCGATGAGCCTACACAAGCTGAAGCGATGATTGCTAAAAATTTTTTAGAAGAAAAAGAATTACGCGTATTAAATAACTTGGTAGCAGCCTATTTTGATTTAGCCGAATTAAATGCCATTGAAGAACGCCCAATGTGTATGAACGATTATATCCGAGAGTTAGATAATATCCTGAATTCGACAGGACGCAAAGTTTTAGATAATGCAGGGAGTATCTCTAATGCTGCAATGAAAGAGAAAGCAACCTTAGAATACAAAAAATACAAAGCCAAAACCCTTAGCAATGTGGAAAGTGAATACCTAAAAACCATTACAATCTTAGAAAAACAAGCTAAAGCAGGCGATAAACAGGCTAAAGCAAATAACAAAAAAGGAGGGAAATCATGAGCAAATTAGACGAGTTATTACAAGGGGGTGACGTGGAGTGGTTGCCTTTGGATGATATTGCTAGCTTTAGAAGAGGCTCTTTTCCTCAACCATATGGAAATAGTGAATGGTATGATGGAGAAGAATCTATGCCTTTCGTTCAGGTTAATGATGTTGGGTTTAATATGAAACTTGTTGAAAAAACTAAAAACAGGATTTCTAAAAAAGCTCAACCAAAAAGTATTTTTGTACCTGAAAATGTACGTTGTCAAAATGATTTGGACACCTCTTTCTAAAAATTAAGAGAGTGTTTGGTTTATAAATTTATTATTTTTTCTTGAAAATACAACTGCCTTCTTTTTGCAATTGTTTGTTGTTTAATAATTGCTCTTTGTTCCAAAATTTTATCTGCTCTACCAAAATAAACATCCGAAGGTGTAAGGTTGTTCAAAGCCTCATGATACCTAGAATTGTTATAATTTTCTACAAACTTATTTAGAGCTTCTTTCAGCTCATCAGGATGATAATAATGATCTAATTTCACTACATTTTTCATTGTTCTATGATACCTTTCGATTTTCCCTTGTGTTTGCGGGTGTAGTGGTTTACCTCTAACATGCTCCATTTTTTGCGTATTTTTCAAGTAATCTTTTAATTCACTTGACACATAACAAGGGCCATTATCTGATAATAATTTTGGTTTCTGTTTTGTCTTTAATTGTGCTTTTTCAATAGCTGTTTTAACGGTTCTTTTTACATCTTCTGCTTTCATCGAACTACATAATTCCCAATGAATAATATATCGGCTGTAATCGTCTAAAATCGTGCTTAAATAATACCATCCCCATCCTATAATTTTAAAATAAGTAAAATCAGTCTGCCACATTTGATGAACAAAATTCGTTTTATCTTTAAATTCGTTTGCGGCTGAAATTAAAATATGATTGGGTGCTGGAATTAAATCTCTCTGCTTTAATATCCGATAAACACTCGATTCTGAGATATAAATCCCTAATTCATCGGTCATTTTAAAAGCCAGTTCTCTAGCAGATAATTCAGGATAATCCAACGCTAATTCTACAATTAAATCCTTTTGAGAATCGGGAATGCTGTTCCATTTTCGATGGGTTGAATAATTTTTTGATTCTAAACCTTCAAATCCATTCTCTAGAAAATTTGAATACCATTTATAGAAAGTACTTCGTGCAATTCCAAATTCCGCTAAAGTTCGTTTAACTCCAATTTCAGAACGAGTTACAATCTGTATAATTTCGTGTTTTTCACTTGCTGATAATCGCATATATTTCTTGAATTTTGTCTTTAATCCAACGAATCCAAGGTTTTTTTTACGATATCATAGCGAACAACTAAATCAGCTACAATCTCTTTTAAACGCTGATTCTCTTTGCGTAAATCACTTACATCATCACTTGTTGCTTCTCGTGTAATATCTCCAGATAATCGTTTTTTACCAGCTTCTAAAAATTCTTTATTCCACTTATAAAATTGAGATTGTGAAATAGCATATTTGCGGCAAAGTTCAGCTACTGAAATCTCAGCACGTAAGGCTTCCATCACAATTAAAATCTTTTGTTCCGCTGTAAATATTCGTCTTGTGTTTTGACGAATATCTTTTACAAATTTTTCAGGAGTTTTCTTTTTTGAATTTGCCATAATTAAAGTTAATGATTTTTAAAACACTACCTTAAATTTTAGGTCTTAGATGTCCACTTTTTGCTGACGATTTACAACAGGAACACCAATTTTTCCTAAAAATGCGTTAGGTGCGGAAACCACAGCAAGTGTTTTTGGTTCAGAATTACACGCCTATGTCATTACAGATGCCATCAGAGATGAAAAGGTTTTAAAATTCAAAGTGGATTACCACAATGTTAAACCTCAATTCAAAGGGGTTGAGACAGAAATAGATGAAAAGAAATTGAATGCAGAAGATGCTAAGAAAGCCTTTCTGCATCCTGCACGTATCAGCGAAATTTCGAAATACATCTTACAGAATTACCGCATTAAAACACACCGTACAAAAGGTGGAAATAATGGTTTTAATGCGATGTTTGCGGTGAGTAGCGTAGAAGCGGCTAAACATTATTACGAAGAATTAAACCGTCAGCAAATAGACAGTGAAAAACCGTTGAAGATTGCGACGATCTTTTCGTTTGCAGCGAACGAAGAACAATCAGCGATCGGTGAAATCATAGACGAATCATTCGAGCCTTCTGCATTAAACAGTACAGCAAAAGAATTCTTAACGAAAGCCATCAACGATTACAATAAGATGTTCAAAACAAGTTATGGTGTGGATAGCGATGAATTTCAAAATTACTACCGTGATCTTTCAGAAAGAGTAAAAAATAAAGAAGTCGATTTATTAATCGTTGTCGGTATGTTTTTAACTGGATTTGACGCACCAAAACTAAACACTTTATTCGTTGATAAAAACTTACGTTACCATGGTTTAATTCAAGCATTTTCGCGTACCAATCGTATCTTAGATGCAACGAAATCTTTTGGAAATATTGTTACATTCCGCGACTTAGAACAAGCAACGATTGATGCCATCACATTATTTGGAAATAAAAATACGAAGAATGTTGTTTTAGAAAAAAGCTATAAAGAATATTTAGAAGGTTTTACCGATATTTCAACTGGTGATGCACGAAGAGGATTCATTGAAGTGGTCAACGAATTAAATGAAAAATTTCCAAATCCAGATACAATTGAAAAAGAGAAAGATAAAAAGGAGTTTACGAAATTATTTGGAGAATATTTACGCGTTGAAAATATTTTACAAAATTATGATGAATTTACAGGTCTAAAAGCCTTACAAAGTATCGATCAAACTGATACAGCCGCTTTAGAAGAATTCAAAGAAATGTACCATGTTTCTGATGATGATTTAGCAGTCATGCAAAAGATCGAATTATTACCGCAACGTACAGAACAGGATTATCGTTCAACTTATAATGACATTCGTGATTGGATAAGAAAGGAAAAAGAGGGAAAACAACCTGAAGATTCTGGTATTGATTGGGATGATGTGGTTTTTGAAGTAGATTTATTAAAATCACAAGAGATCAATTTAGATTACATTTTAGAATTAATTTTTGATCACAATAAGAAAACAAAAGACAAAGCTGAATTAGTAGAAGAAGTAAGTCGAGTAATACGCGCAAGTATCGGAAATAGAGGAAAAGAATCTTTAGTTGTAGATTTTATCAACGAAACAGATTTAGATACTATTCCAGATAAAGCAACGGTTATTGATTCGTTCTTTAAGTATGCGCAAGTCAAACAAAAAGAAGAAGCAACCCAATTAATCACAGAAGAAAACTTAAACGAAGAAGCGACTAAACGTTACATCGAATCTTCTTTAAAACGAGAATACGCAAGTTCTAACGGTACTGAATTAAACGCCATTTTACCCAAAATGAGTCCTTTAAATCCTCAATATCTTACAAAAAAGCAAACCGTATTTCAACGTATCAGTGCGTTTATAGATAAGTTTAAGGGAGTAGGTGGGAGATTGTAAAGAAGTGTAATTTTAAAAATAGTATTGATCCTCAACAGGGATGTTGGGGATTTTTTAATGTTTATAATGCAGAATGTAGTCACATTTTATTATAGTGATATAATTAAAATAATATTATGTTAAAAAAATCAACTTAAAAAATATTTATTTACAAAAAAGATGTATTGTATTGGTTTTAATATATTTTAAATCAAGTAATTAACAACTTGTTAAAAAGCTTTTTAATTTTTAAGATTAAGAAATTTTTTATTGTAAAATCTTATATTAATTTTGAAAAATAACATTGGGAAATATTAATTAAATGAAGATATAAAATAAGAAAAGAGGAGAATCTATTGCATAAAAAAACTCGGATGTCGACTAAAAAATCCGAGTCTAAATTTTTAACAATATGATTCTTAGAAATTGAAATATTAAGAAATATTGAAATTAATGCAAATCAAAAATAGAAATTTTAAAACCTCTATTATTAAAAACTTAATAGATAATTTCTATAATTCTAATATTTCTTTTCGGTTTCTACAAATCCATTCCTGATCTGCCTCAAGTGGGATATTTTATTTAAAAATATTTACGAATTAAAATTTTTAGCAAATGGCTACAAATAGAACATCGGGTGATAATCGACGCCACGGAGCAGTTAAACAACGCTCACAAGTTTTTAACCCTAAAACAGAACAATGGGTTAAAAGAGATACAAATACAGGAAAATTTATGGATGTTAAACAGGATGGTACACCATTCAAAGGAGTAAGAAAGGAAAAATAAGTATGGAGCATAATTTTAATACAAAATCGATTTCATTTATAGATAAGAAATCGAATAATTCAGTTAGTTTTCAGCAATTAACGAAGTTATTTAGTGATCCTGATGATGAATATTTACAAAATATCATTAATAGGTTTAATCCTGATGGTCTAGACTTTAATATTAATATAGGAAATGTGGATATTGCATTTGACGCTGTTAATAATGTATTATCTAGATATGAATTCATCAATCATTTATGTAATGGAGAAAATTTAAAAATATTTATTCTTGAAGATGAGAATGAAAATTTAAATGGTAAAGCTAAAGATTTTTATTTTCAATTCAATGATCATAAAGAAGCTCCAATTAATGCAAAAGCTATATATAATTCGAAGGATCAATTTTATGATGTTATAAAATTGGCTAACCATATCAATTATCTCAGAAAAAATGGAATGAATAAAGAATTGCAAGAAATCAATGCAATTTGGCTTACAAAATCAAAATTATTTAAAGAAAGAAAATTTAAATTATTAAAATCTAAAAGTAGTTTATGGTTTTTAAGAGCAGTGAATTCTTCTAAATTTAAAGAGTATGGCACAGCATTTACTTTCGTTTATACTATTTTACTATTGAATGAATATGAAAATAACAACAAGGGTAATAACTTTAAAATAGAGTCATTGGATCTTAATGAATCTAAAATTTCAATGGTAATTTCGCAAGGTGTAATGAAAAAATTGGGCGAAATCGGATTTTTAAAATCTTCTATAGAGATGACAAATAACGATTTAGGAAAGGAATCTTTTGTTTTTACTCAAAAAATAACTTTGTACTCTAAAGATGATAGTAATATTAATTTTCCATTGAATTTTAAAAAGCAAAATGCTAAAACTGTTGTAATAAGAGTATCACACCAAACAGGTATTGAAACACTAGATAAAAAATTCAGTACTTTATTTAATGAATTTACTTCTATTGATGAGTTTGAAAAAGAGTATTTAGAATTCTTGAATACAAAAGATCCAAAAGGTCTTTTTAGTGCTATTATTCAAAAAATTTCTAATAGTCCAACCTTAAGAAGTTGTAATGAGATTAAAGATTTATTTTTACCTAAAACTAATCTAATTGTTGATAATTTAAGTAAATTAATTAATATCTGTGGTAAAGCAGATCAATTAGATATTGATTATGACTTGAAATATAAGGTTAGAGAAATTATTTCAGAAGTATTAATAATAAAATAGAATATGAACCCACCTATTTGGTGGGTTTTTATTTTATTTATATCAAATTCTCAAAAGCTTCATCAATTTCATGATCTTTAAAATCTTCTAAATAAGATTCTGTTGTTTTAATTGACTGGTGACCAAGAGCTTGTTTAATTTTAGAAACTTGAACACCATTTCTTAAAGATAGTGTAGCAAAAGTATGGCGAGCGGTATAGAAATTTATTTTTGAGTCAATTTTTAGTTCTTCAAATATTAACTTTAATTGTTTATTATAATAGCTTCTAACACTATGTTTTCGCTTAATTAACGTTTCTTCATTATAATCAAGAATATCTTTCTTTAGTATTGGGAAAATGTAGTTAGTAGGAAAGGGACGATATTCTTTGTAGAATTTCAATATTTCGTTTGTAATATCATTTTCTGGAATTTTTACACGAATATTTATGCCTGTTTTATTTCTTTTGTAAGAAAATTTACTATGTTCTATTTCATCCCATCTTAATTCTGCTAAATCAGTAAAATTCATCCCTCTTGCATAAAAACTAAATAAATATAAATATCGTGCATTTGTCGCTGAAGGAATCTTTTTAATATCAAAATCTATTAAATTTTGTAATTGCTCTTTTGTTAGTGCTTTTTTTATTTTTTGAGATTTAAGAGCAGATATTTTGTAATCCTTAAAAGGATATAATTCCTGTTTTGCAATTTTTGATTTTATTGCAATATTAAAAGTTGCGCGTATATTTCTCATGTAAACTCCAATACCGCCATCTTTACATCCTGTTTTTCTTAAGAATGTTTCATAATTTAATAAGAAGTTATAATTAATATTATTAAAAGAGTATTTATCAATATTACTTTTAAATTTCTTTAAAGATTTCAGCGTATCATTATGCGAATCACTGTAACTAATTTGTTTTGCGTCATAAAGTTGTTTAATTCTCAATTCTAAGAATTCTACAAAGTTGTTAGTCAAGTTAGAGTTTTGACTAATGCCATCTGCGTATGGGCGTAAGAACATACGGCACAAGAGTTGACCTCAGTTACTGCCAGTTGCAATCTTTCTAAAAATTGCTCATCAATGGTTTTCTGCTTTTTATTTTTGATAAATACTATTGCTGACCTCGCAGCTAATACCAGTGAACGAAATAGTTCTGATAAAGAAACTTTTCTTTTATACGAAGTTTGATTTTCAATGTTTTGAGGTATAGATATGTTATTATTCATTGTACTTAATTTTTATGTCCGCCAATGATGTTTCCGTCTTTCATTTCTATGGTTCGGTCACTTTTTTGAGCAAATTCATCATCGTGGGTGACAGCAATAATGGTCTGTCCAAAACTGCGGGTCAGGTCTTTGAAAATATCAAAAACAATGTCTGTATTCTTACTATCCAAATTACCTGTTGGCTCATCACCCATAATAATCAAAGGATCATTAATTAACGCTCTAGCAATGGCAACACGTTGTTGCTGTCCGCCCGAAAGCTTATTCGCAGGTTTGAAAGCTTGATCTTCCATACCCAGCATTTTCAACTTTTCATAAGCACGTTCTTCTATTTCTTTTGGAGAAAACTTACCAAGTTTCAGTGCGGGAATCATCACGTTTTTCAGGCAGGTAAATTCTGACAACAGGTAATGAAACTGGAATACAAACCCTATTTTTTCGTTTCGGATTGTTGCCAGTTCATCAACCGATTTTCCTGTAATTAATTCATTATCTATCACTAAATTTCCATTATAATCTCTGTCCATAGTGGAAAGGATATAGAGCAAAGTAGATTTACCACTCCCTGACTTCCCGATAAGTGTTAGAAATTCACCTCTCTCTACTTCAAAACCAATATTTTTCAACACCTGAAATTCTACTGGGTCATAAAAATACTTGTCGATATTTTCTGTTTTTAAAACGATATTTTTATCCATGATTTACTTTCTAAAAATGCTGACCGGATCCACTTTTGCTGCTTTACGGGCAGGAATGTATCCGGCAAAAAATGTAATAACTAAGCCCATAACAACTCCCTGAATGAATTTCTGCAGTTCATAATCTACAGGAAAGTATCCTATGTCACCACCGATATATACCTTTTTCAACAAGGTAATCATTAGCAATGCCATCAACATTCCGCCAACTACACCAATCAAGCCAATAGATAATGCCTGCGTTACAAAAATCCGTATCACATCTTTCCCTTTAAAACCAATAGCTTTTAAGATGGCAATGTCATTTATTTTTTGTGAAACGGTCATGTTCAGGATATTGTAAATGCCAAAACCGGCAATGAGCATAATGGCTGTAGAGACAAAATTGATCATAATGAACCGCATTTTGCTGAGTGCCATCAACGATTCGTTAGTCTCTTTCCAATCTTCGGATTTATATCCGGTTAATTGAGATAACTTTTCGGCAACGGCTGCCGCCTGGTGCGGATCTTTTACATTGACACTGATGTCTGTTACATACACATTGTTTTCTTTGAGCAATTGCTGGGCAGTGTATAGATTAACGTACGATTTGGTGTCGTCGGCAGTTGAATTAAATGATCGAAAAATACCTGCTACACGCAGGTTCTTAGTTACACCTTTTTGTGATGTAAGATTGATATTATCACCAAGTGCCAAGTTCATTTTTTCTGCTATTCCTATACCGATTACGATGCCGTTCGGGTCGGATTTCAGGGTTTCAAATTTGCCTTCAACCATTGATGAAGTAATGCTGTACATCATATCTGCTTCATCTGGCTTTATCCCGATGCTTAATCCACTCACCTGAGTTTTTCCGTTATTATAAAACACGCTTGTGTTTACCTGGGCTGTTACCACAGTTACTTCCTTCTGTTGTTGTACCATTTCTGCAATACCGTTCGGATTAATGATGGTATTGACTTTGGGTACTACTTTCGGATTGGAAATCAGGTACTCGGCAGCAGTATCACTTACCAGATTTTTGCTGATGACATCATCATTGTACAACCGAATATGTGGCGTATTTTTGAAAATATTTTCGTCAGATGCTTTATCAAAACCAACCAGTAAACTGTTCATGAAAATATAGATCGACATTCCGAGCAACACACCAAGAACGGCTACAGCAGTCATTTTTTTGCCCGAAAACAGATAGGTTCTGGCTATGTCTGTATTAATATTCATCAGTCTAAGGTTTTATATGTTCCAGAATATCATCTTTGCTGATTCCTTCCAATATTTCTACATATTCGGTAGAAATGATACCTGTTTTTACAACAATGGGTTCGTCTTTTCCTTTTAGTTTTACCTTATTTCCAAAGCCCAAATAACTTCTCGGAATTAATAAAGCATTCTTCTTTTCGCTTGTCAAAATATTGGCTTCCAACTGTGTGCCGTAAATACTACTTGAAGGTGCTTCATTCAGCAACACTTTTACAACAAATGATTGTGTTTTTTCATCAAATGCAGCCACTATTTCACTGATTTTGCCTTCGTACACGTTGCTTTTATCTGTGTTAAACTGAATATAAACCAATTGTCCCAATTTTATTTTTCCGATGCTTTTTTCATCTACATTCAATACCACTTCCGGTTTGCTGTCATCAGCAATTGTCGCAACAATATCTCCTTTTCTGACATAATCACCTGTTGATTTAAGCTTGTTGACAATCGTACCATTTTGAGGTATTATCAGTTGATTGTATCGTTCTATCACTTTGCTGTTTTGTAGCTGATTTTTGTTAGAAATTTGCTGTATTTTGGCACGTTGCAACAGTTCTGTTTTTTGCTTTTTTAAGGCATTCAGCTGTGCCACTGAATTTTTTGCTGCCAATTGCATATTTTCAAATTCTACCTTGGCTACACTTTGCTTTTGGAACAGGCGTTCATAACGTTCAGCTTGTTGTTTGTCTTGCTCGTATTTGCTTTCTGCATAGCGAATGTTTTGTTCCAGTTGCTGAATGGCAGGCGAATTTTCCGTTAGGTTTTCGTTGGCAATGGTTAATTGTTCCTCTGCCGAATGCGTATTGATACGGTTAGACGGATTGTCGATAACCGCAATGACCTTTCCTATATTCATTTTGTCTCCCACCCCAAAATTGGCTTCTGTAAGTATGCCATCTGTTTGTGCCGTGAGATGATAGGCATCATCCCAATCGAGCATTCCCGATGCAAAAACTAATTCTTTTATATCTTTTACCACCGGCTGCGCTTCTTCTTTTGAACCACAGGATTGTAGTGTAGCGAACAGTACAATGGTAACGAACAACTTTATTTTCATAGTTTAAAACTTATTATTGATGATAATTTTATTTTCACTAAATCCAATGCCTGCCAAAGCTGTAATAACATTTAGCTGGCTCAGCAGCATATCCGTTTGTGCAGTAAGTAATTTGTCTAAGGGCAGAATATTTTCCTGATACTGATCGAAGTATTTCTGATAAGTATCTTCTTTCAAGGTTTGAATTTTCTTAAAGTTTTCGAGCTGTGAAGATGCTTTTTCGTACTCCACCAACAAATTGCTATTGCGGGTTTCGTTTTCACGCAAAAAGTGAATTCGATCATTTTCGGCCATTTGCCATTGCATTTTTTTCTCTTTTACCGCCGAATATTTTGAAACGGTAGTAGGTAAATCCCAACTCAAACGAAGACCAACATAATTATATCTAATCCAATTGGAATTAGGATGAAAAAAGGACTCATTACTCAAGTTTTGCCAATTAAAGGAAGATACAAATCCCAAAACGGGTAACTGTTGTTTTTGTGCCGCTTTCCATTCCTGTTCTGCCACTTTTTCTCTCAGCTGATAATGGTTTACCCATAAATTGTTGTTTGCTTCTGTCAATATTTGTTTATGATCAAAATCTCGAATGTTTTGGTTTAAAATGGGATTGACTTCATTCTCAAAAAACAAAGCAAGATTTTGCTGTTGGATTTGGATATTAAATTGCAATTGCGAAAGCTGATCCTGTAATCGAATAAGGTTCACTTCGGCTTCGTTTACATCTTGTTTGCGTACAAGTCCTTCTTCAAATCTGTTGTTTACGATGGTTAAAATTTGTTTTGCAATGACAATATTCTGCTCTACCATCTGTTGCTGTCCCTGAAACGATAAGATATTAAAGTAAATGCCGTTCAACTGGTCATAAATAGTCCATTCGTTTATTTTTTGCTGATTGGCTACCAGTTCCTGATTGTTTTTGGCAAGTTTTATACGGCTTATATTTCCAAGGTTAATAATATCGAACTGCGGTTGTATGCTGAATGTGCTGACATATTGTAAACCCATTGTGATTTCGCGAAAAGAACCTGGCAAACCGCCGAAAACTTCAGCAGGAATATAATTGGTTTGCAAATTCATATTATCAATAACCTGAGCCGATACCGGAATTCTCGGATTAAAGGCATTTCCAACTGCGGTTTTTCTGGTCAGCTCTGCTAAATTTTGCTGGATGATGTCATTTCTGAAACTGACTTTTTTCTCCTTTGCAAAGGCAAGTACTTCGTCCAGCGTGTGAAATTCTTTCTTCTCCTGCGACCATACCATAAAAGGCAAGAAAAGGATGACTATTAGTAATTTATGTTTGTGAATATTCACTAACTTTTTCATTCAAAAAAATATTATAAATTAGACCTTTATTAAAGCTAAAATGCTATTCATTGTTTTTTGTCCCTGAACCTCAATGTCAAATTCAAAAGAAGCCAATTTCCACTTCAGCATTTGTAAGCGAAATGTTCCCATAACGATATGTACGAGTTCTTCTGAAGCTATTACTGTTCTAAAAACACCTGTCTCTTGTCCTCCCTTTATCAGGGAATTGAAACGGATGAAATTGGTTTGTAATAATTGTTGTATGGCATTTTTTACTTCATCAGAATTATCAATCAACCCGTCTGACAAAACAATATTGATGAAGCACGGATTTTGTTTGAAATACGAAAACTGACTTTTAAAAAGTGATTTAAACTTTTCTTCTGGCAATTGTTTTGTATTGATAATAGTATTGTAATCTTCCCCTTGTTAAGAACACTTTAAAGTTGAGTTTTTATTTAATATTATTGTATTATTATTTTGATTAATTTGAAATGTAGGAAAATCATTAGGATTTTTGACCTTACCATATTTCAATAAAAAGTTTCTAGGAGAAAGATATTGCAAAGAACTATGTGGTCTTTCATTGTTATACATCCACATCCAAATTTCTGTATAATTTTTCATTTCTTTGATATTTTCAAATAAATAAGCATTTAAAAAATCTGTTCTAAAAGTTCTATTAAATCTTTCAATCAACGAATTTTGCGTAGGTTTCCCAGGTTGAATATAATATAATTCAATGGCTTTTTTTTGACAAAATAGTTTTAGTTTTTCAGCAATAAATTCTGGACCATTATCTACTCTAATTTTCTCAGGTTTCCCTCGCCATTCGATTAGTTTTTCTAGTTCAGAAATTACTTTAGCTGAAGGTAAGCTTGTGTCGATACAAATACTCAAAATTTCTCGATTAAAATCGTCTATAATATTCAAACTTCTCACGCTTTTTCCGTTTTCTAAACTATCATGCATAAAATCCATACTCCACGTTACATTTGGATAAATCGGACGTAAAAGCGGCTCTTTAATCCTTGCAGGAAGTCTTTTTTTACGTTTATTACGTAGGTTAAGTTTCATCGAAGTATAAATTCGATAAACTCGTTTATGGTTCCAAGTAAAGCCTAAATTTCGTAAACGATAATGCATCATCCAAAAGCCCCAAGTTTGATGCTCGTTAGATAGTGCTATCAATTGAAAACGTATTTTATCATCCTCATCTTTACGTACTTTTTGATAATAAAAAACGGATGTTCTTAAGCTAAATAGACGACAAGCCCTGCGAGAACTTAGTTGATGTTTTGCTTTTGAATACAACACCAATTCTCGTTTTTCACAAGGCGTTATAGCTTTTTTTCGATAACATCTTTTAAAACTACGTTTTCTAAAGTAAGCTCTGCTACAATTTTTTTATATCGGGACAATTGCTTCTCTAGTTCCTTTAATTGAGCTAATTGATGGGCTTCCATTCCGCCATATTTACTCTTCCATTTATAAAAAGTGGGTTGGCTTATTCCATGTTCACGACAAATTTCATTGACTGTTTTGCCTTGATTTTGTTCTGATAAGATCTTGACGATCTGAACTTCTGTAAAATTGCTTTGTTTCATAATTATCCCTAAGTTAATAAACTATATTTTTAAACGTTCCGGTTTTTAGGGAAGATTACATATTTTTAAAAACTAAAAATCAAGGTTATTCTCTTTAATATATTTCTTAACATCTATTGATATATTGAAAATATTTAATTTATCTTGATTTAATGCATTAGCTAAAATAATTAGTGAATCTAGAGTTGGATTAGCACTTCCGTTTTCAATCGATAATAAAGTATTTTTGGAAAGTCCTTTAGTTTTATCAGCTAATTCTTGTTGTGATATACTTCTATCAATATAATCTGAACTTTTTATATCCTTTCTCAAAGAGGTTAAATAAATACCTAATTTCTCTTTTTCTGTCATTTTATTCTTAGTTAAAAATAAAATTGTAACTATTTGAATAAAATAATGGTACAATATATTGTACTATTAAATTTTAATTTGTACTTTTGAATGTATAAAATTAATACAGAGAATTTTATTAAAATAAATATATAAGCTTAGTCTTATTTTTTCCTGAATAGAAAACTGCCAATTTTCAATAGGAACGGGAAAATAAGTATCTTTGCTCACGTCTTAGGGCGTGGGCTTACTTATTCGTTCCTGGTATGGCAGTACCTCTATTCGGATTTGTAAGTTCCATGCCTTTTTCTTGGTCGTTTCTTCCAAAACAAATAGCGCTGAACTTCATACAATACTCTTGGTTGTATTCCTCTACAAATCAAGTAAAATACACTCTCTATAAATATGTATTTCTATAAATGAAATGCACAGATGGTTATTCGATTCTAATAGAATTGAAAAGTGACAAAAGATTTCTCGAAATGAGAGAATATTAGAAAAACAATGTGTTAAAAAGTGTTAAATTCCTGTATCGGTGTATATCCAAAATGACACTTTTCTGTATCGGTTGTGTATCCGCGCTGTATCCATTCTGTATCCATTGTATATCCGTTCCGTATGGTTTGTTCGGTGTTCGTGTATCGATGTTTAATTGTAAAATGTAGTATGTATTAAGTAAAAATTACAGATTAGATGTTAGATATTAATATGGAGGGATTGTAGAATGTAGTATGTAAAAAGTATTAAGTATTAAAAATCCAATTGTCAAGCTGAATTACCCTTCGGTTTCGCTCAGGGTACTAGATTCGTCAGTCAGAGTGACGTTTGCAAAACGTTGTATCGAAGACTTAGACAATAAAAAAATAAATCACCTCTGTAATTCCCCTCTTGAGAGGGGTAAGGGGAGTGTGTAATTGAGATTAAGAATGAGGTTCTGAAAATAATTTACGATAATAAGAAAATGATTATTTATTCATTTTTGTCTTGACACAAAAACGAACCAAAAAAGTCAAGACTGCGATTTTCGACGTTCAATTACCATTTCACGCACTAAAAAGATTAAATGATTCGCATACACTCACTAATCTTTTTTACGCTTGTTTCGATGGATTGAAACTCGTCTGCAAATCGTATGTCGACTCTAAAATCCGTTGTTAAAAGTGATAACGAATTTGAGTATAGAAAAAGGATGAAGAAACTGGCATTAAAACTCTCACGTTAAGAAAATGTTTGAATGGAGCGTTAAAAAGGTTTTAGCCCGTAGGGTTTGTAAAATCTTTAGTGAAATGAGAACATTTTTAGTAGAGAGGTTTACGGCCTTGACTTTTTGGTTACTTTTTAGTCTGTTCCCCGAAGGGCATATGAATGCAAATAATTAAAATAGATAAGGAATGAATAAAAAAGTGACATTAAAGAATTTTTAATTTCAAATGTTGTTAAAAGTGAATTTGAGTATTAATAAGAAAAAACACGTAAAACGTTAAGCGTAAAACGTATAACGTAATGCATCACGTAAAACATAATTAAAACCACCTTTATTATGCTAGAAAAAGAATATGAATTATTGAAAAAAGGCGATCCCAAAGCCTTAGAGCAAATTTATTCACGACATAAAAGACTACTTTTTTGGATTGGTAAACAAATAATTACGGATGAATTTGTTGTAGAATGTTTGGTACAAGATGCGTTTCTGAAATTATGGGAATATCGTGAGAAAATTGAAAAACCTGAACATATCTTTTTTTTCACGCGACTTGTTTTGAAACACAGCTGTTATTCGCATTATAGAAGTTCTAAAAATAAATTTTTTAGGTCAGTGCATTCATTGGATAGTTACGAGAATTACGAGAATTATTTGACTGTATACGATCCTTTAGAGGTTGCAGAAAACATAATGGATAAAGTAATACATGACCAACATTATGAAGAAATTAGAAAAATATTACCCTTATTAAGCGCTGAAAGAAAACATTTGATTGAACTCTGCTTGAAATATGGATTTAGATACAAAGCAATTGCCAATGCAATGGGAAAAAGAGTTTCAGAAACGAGCAAGGAGATTAAAAGTGCAATAGAGGATGTTAAGAACCTTATAAATAGTCATGATGTATTCGTGTCTAAAAAAGAAATAATTTCTGAGGAAAAGGCACCAAATCAAATGACCGAAAAACAATCGTTGATTTTAAAGCTTCGATTCGAAATGAAACAATCGTTTACAACCATTGCCAAGACATTAGAACTTTCTCAGAAAGAAGTGCACAATGAATTTGTCGTCGCTTATAAATTGACTCAACAAAACAAGTTTAAACCCCTAAATAACTAAATATGGAAAATTCTACCGTTTTTTTAACACGTAAAATACAGTTAATTGCTGATTTACCGACTCAAGAAGAACGAAAAGAAGTTGTGAGTACGCTTTATAAATGGCAAAATAGATGTTTTATAGCGGCTAATATGATTGTTTCTCATTTGTATGTGCAAGAAATGGTGAAAGATTTTTTTTATTTCTCTGAAGGAATCAAATATAAATTAGCAGACGAAAACAAAGATGATGCTGGTATACTCAAATGGTCACGGTCGACTACAATTTATCGTGTGCTCTCAAAACGTTTTAAGGACGAAATTCCGATGTATATATTGTCTAGTTTGATCAATACGTTATACCTGTCCTTCAAGAAGGATTGTGTCAAGTATTGGAAAGGGGAACTTTCATTAAAAATTTTTAAACGAGATATAGCAATTCCTTTTAACATAGCGAGGATAAGTAAATTCTCGTATGATACAGATAAAAAATACATTTATTTTAAACTTTATAAAATTCCATTTAAAACGTATCTTGGAAGAGACTATATTGATAATTATAAGCTATTGGAGCAAATAGTAAGTAAAGAAATTAGAATTTGTAGATCACATATTAAATTAGAAAAAAATAAAATATTTTGGGTATTCACGGTAGAAATTGAAAAAGAAAAAAATCAATTACAACCCGATATTATTGCAGAAGTTTCTTTGTCATTAGAATATCCGTTGGTTGTAAAAATAGGTAGATCTCAGCTTACCATTGGTAGCAAAGAAGAATTTCTATATAGAAGATTAGCCATACAAGCTTCTCGTAAAAGAATACTAGAAGGAGTGCCTTTTTGCAAAGGAGGGAAAGGAAAAGCAAGAAAATTAAAAATAGCAAAAAAATTAAAAAATACAGAGAGTAAATATATTCATCATCGGCTACATGTCTACAGTAGAATGTTAATTGATTTTTGTGTGGAAAAAAAAGCAGGAACGATAGTTATTGTAGATCAAGAAGAAAAAATACAAATTGCCAAAGAAGAAAGATTTGTCTTAAGAAACTGGAGCTATTATGAGCTCATACATAAAATAAAATACAAAGCTGATAAAGCAGGTATTGAGCTTATAACAGCTTAAACCATAATTTTGGAGGGTGATTTGTACACCCGTAGGGTGGGGTGATTGTTAACGCTCATCAAATGTGAAAAACATATACAAAGGGGGATTTTTAGGTTTTATTGAAACACGTTAGATGGTCCCAAGTTAAAGGCAGGATAAAGGCAGGATAAAGGCAACATAGTGGCAGTAGGGTGGCAGTAGAATATTTGTAAAAGGTTTTTGATATGGGATTTACGATGTAAAATGTTTTTATGAACAATTAGATATGAGATATGAGATTCTTTGAAAGTTCTGAATGACAACGAATTTGAATATTGAAAAAGGATGAGAAACCGGCATTAAAACTCTCAGGTTAAGAAAATGTTTGAGTGCAGCGTTAAAAAGTTTTTAGCCCGTAGGGTTTGTAAAATCTTTAGTGGAATGAGAACATTTTTAGTAGAGAGGTTTACGGCCTTGACTTTTTGGTTACTTTTTAGTCAATTAAAAAGTGACATTAAAGAATTTTTAATTTCAAATGTTATTAAAAAGGAATTAGAATATTGAGAAAGGATGAAAAACCGGCATTAAAACTCTCACGTTAAGAAAATGTTTGAATGGAGCGTTAAAAATGTTTTAGCCCGTAGGGTTTGTAAAATCTTTAGTGAAATGAGAACATTTTTAGTAGAGAGGTTTACGGCCAAGTCTTTTTTCGTTAGTTTTTTTGACGATTCCCCGAAGGGCATATGAATACCTATAATTAAAATAGATAAGCTATGAATAAAAAAGTGACATAAAAGAAAAGGAATACCTGAGCCATACCATGGCTCCTCCTCTTAATCTCAAATTTTTAATCTCAAATGTTTTTTGGATGAGCTTACCCGAAGGGCATCTGAATACCTATAATTAAAATAGATAAGCTATGAATAAAAAAATGAAAGTAATAGATTTCTCGATACCTCAAATTAACAACGAGTTGAGGTTCTGAACATAATTACGTGAATAAGAGAATAATTAGTAGTTCTTTATTTATTACTTTTTTGCTTGATCAAAAAGTAATCAAAAATCAAGACTGCGATTTTCGACGTTCAATTACCATTTCACGTACTAAAAAGATTAAATGATTCGTATACACTCACTAATCTTTTTTACGCTTGTTTCAATGGATTGAAGCTCGTCTGCAAATCGTAAGTCGACTCTAAAATCCGTTGATAAAAGTGATAACGAATCTGAATTAGAAAAAAGGATTAGAAAAATCCGACGATTTAGTATCGAAATGCAATTCAACTCTAAATTATTGGAATAAAAAAAGTTGGAGTGTTTGAGCAAAGCGAGTTGCCAACTTTATGAAAATAATTTATTAAGTTGAATCATTGAGAGACTACTGTCGACATCTTTTTTTGTTTCTTTTTTTTGGATGAGCAAAAAAATGAAAATATAGAAAAGGAAAAATATTTTGGTTAGCTGTTGTAAATTGAAAAAGAAAACCATCAATTACAACCCGAAATTATTGCAGAAGCTTCCTTGTTGTTGGAATATCCGTTGGTTGTAAAAATAGGAAAATCTAGGCTTACTATAGGAACCAAAGAAGAATTTCTATACAGAAGGTTAGCGATGCAAGCTTCCCGTAAACGAACCCAAGCAGGAGTAACCTATGCGAAATCAGGCAAAGGAAGAACGAGAAAATTAAAAGCGCTAGAAAAAATGAGTGAATTAGAACGGAATTATGTACATAATCGATTACATGTTTACAGCAGAAAGTTAGTTGATTTTTGAATCAATAATAAAGCAGGAACGCTTATTTTATTGGATCAAGAAGAAAAGATGGAGCTAGCCAAAGAAGAAGAATTTGTATTGAGGAATTGGAGTTATTATGAACTGATGACCAAAATAAAATACAAAGCTGATAAAGCAGGTATTGAGCTTATAATAGCTTAAAACATAATTTTTGAGGGTGATTGTACACCTGTAAGGTGAGGTTGATGACAAACACTCACTAAATATAAACAACATATATAACGCAAGAGCCGAATTTTTTTCATCTACAGATACTTGCTAGATACTCCCAACATAAAGGCAGGATAAAGGCAACATAGTGGCAGTAGAATGTATGTAAAAGATTTTTGTAGTTCAGGTGATTTAGAATAGTTGTTTTTACACCTTAAAACATTCGAATGCGAAACGTTAAAATTGATATTTTCCAAATTTATTAGGATTATATTACTTGTTAGTTAGATTTTAGACGTTAGATATGAGAATTATAAAAAGTAGAGGTTGAATTAAAACGATTGAAGTCAAGGAATTTTAATTATCTAAAAATCACCTATTATAATTGAAAAAATAATACACATTACTACAATAGAGAAGGTAAATTCTATAAGAAAGACTGAATATAAAAAAGGTTGCTTATTACAATTATAAAAAAGTCCAATAAACATATTGTTTATCGGACTTTTTATTGGAAGTTAGTTAGGGGAACAACTCAATTTATTTGAATTGTTTTTAATGCCCGTGATCGCCAGAATTACTTAATTTAGCATTAACGAAAAAGGCTCCTTTTACAACAATCTGAGCAGTTGGATTCATCTCTTGAACAGTCGTTATCGCTGTATAACCCATGTTTGATGTACCTTTTACAACTTCAATTTTTTCAAAATTCATTGTTTTTTGTTGAGTAGTGGCATGATTAGCCGTTTCTTTTTCGTTTTGATGTCCGTGATCATCATGTCCAGCTTCCTCTTTATGCTCCTCTTGTTTTTTATCGGTTTTTACGAAAATATAAAATTTCCCATCCGCTTCTACAATTGCTTCATTGGGAACAGCAGGTGTAGAGGAATTACTTAAGCTTATGGCTCCTGTAATATTCATTCCATTTATCAATCCACTTTTATTTCCTCGTACTTTGCTATGTACTGCAATGGTTTTACTTTCATTTTCGAAAGAAGAACCAATACTGTAAACGACTGCTTCGTAACTGTTTCCTGGATTATTTGTTAATTCAAATTGAATGACTTGACCAACTTTCATTTTAGGTAAATCTTTCTCGAAAACTTGCAAATCTAAGTGAATAGAACTGTTATCAATGATTTCAGCGACAGGAGACGAGACATCTACATAACTCCCTATTTGCGCAATAATTTTACTTACTGTTCCACTAATTGGTGCTGTAATTACCATTCCATTTCTCAAATTTGCATTGGTTACTTTAGAAGGATTAATTCCCATCATTTGCAGTTGACGAGACAAAGATGCTTTTTGAGAACGTAATGTTTTCAATTCGGCAGAAGAATTCTGAAGATTCTTTTTTGCTCCAGCATCGTTATCAAACAATTCTTTTTGTCTTCTAAATTCTTGCTCTGCATAGGTAATTCGACTCAAAACAGTTAAGTATTGCTCTTGTGTTAGAATAAATTCTGGATTTGAAATTGTCGCAATTACTTGTCCTTTTTTGACATATGAACCTTCCTGAATTGGCAACGTTTGTATTACTCCACCAAACATAGATGCAACACTAGCCATATTGCTATTCGGAACGTTTAAAATTCCATTTGCTTTAATCATAGCTGTTAGCTCCTTTACTTCAATTGTTCCCAGTTTTACACCAACAGCCTTCATTTGTTCTTCTGTTAGCGTAGCAATTGTTTGTGGCGCTTCTTCGTGTTCAGCTTCTTTTTCTTCTGTAGGTTGTGCCGTTTTTGTTTCTTTGGTACAATTACTTAGAAATAATATGGCTAACACGCTATAGATAATGATCTTTATTTTTTTCATTTTATTGATTGATGATAGAATTAATATTGACAACAGTTTGATTGACTTGTTGTATCGATTCAAGATATTTTAATTGAATATCTGTTGCGGTTTGCAATGCAAAAAGATATTCGACATACGAAATTTCACCAGTTTTGTAACCCAATTGAGCTGCTTTTACAATTTTCTCTGCATTTGGAATGGCTTGATTTACATAATATTCATATTGTTCCCAATCTTGCTGATATTGATTAATCGAATTATCAAGTTGAATCTTTAGCTGTTGTTTTTGAAAATTGGCTGTTTCTTGAATGGCTTGTTTATCATATTCCAATGCTTTTATTTTTGCTTTTGTAGCACCAAACGTTAATGGAATTGCTACACCAAGGTTTACAGAAGTAAAACGATCTAGGCCATTGTAATATCTTTCAACTCCATTTTTTTCGTGCATCCCAATCATCGATAAACTGTTTACACCAAATGAAAATTCTGGTAAACCTTCGGCTTTTACGACTTCTTTGTTTCGTTCCGTAATTTCTATCTGTTGGTAAAAAGCTTTGAGAGTAGGATTATGTTCAATTGTAGAACCGTCTAAAATCCCAGTCAATTTTAATGGAATATAATTTGTCTCTTTGGTGATTGTAAAAATTTCTTCGGTATTTAATAAGACGTTTAGATTTTTGTACGCATTATTCAAATAGACTTTGTTTTGCTTCAACAATAAATTGATTTCTCCTTGCTGTGTTTCTGCCGTATTAATTTCGATTTTCTTAATATCACCCGCATTAAATCGAACCGAAGCAATTCGAATAAATTCTAAATAAAGTTTATTTAATTGTTCGAGTTGATCATGGTTATATTCTAAATATTCGATCTGATAGAAATAGGTTCTCACTTGTTTCAACAATTCGTTTGTTGTCACTTCTTTTTGTATCTTTTTGCTATTTACTTCTGATTCTAAAACAGCCTTTCGATGTTTAAAAATCGTTGGGAATGGAATATTTTGAGAAATAGATAAACCATAATCGAATTTTGGACTCGCATATTGCCCAAGTTGCGCTTCCACATTTAATTTTGGTAATTCATTTGCGGTTCCTTTTAACGCTTCGCTCGACGAAATACTTCGTTCACTTGCTTTGATTAATGGATTATTTTCAATTGCAATTTGTTGAGCTTCTTGAATATTAATTGAACGAGTTTGCGCTTGAATAGATTGTCCCATTAAAAAGATGCCGATTACAAGAAATGGAAGTGTATTTTTTGAGTTCAATTTTATTTTCGGAAGTTTTGAATTGAATATTAAATATAACATTGGTAATACAAATAAGGTTAAAAAAGTAGCTGTGATTAATCCTCCAATGACAACTGTTGCCAAAGGTTTTTGAACCTCGGCACCTGCACCTGAGGAAATTGCCATCGGTAAAAAACCTAACGAAGCTACTGTTGCAGTCATTAATACAGGACGTAATCGAATATTAGTTCCTTGCATTATACGTTTCAGAATGTTTTTCTCTCCTTCTTTTTCTAATTGGTTGAATGTTCCAATTAAAACAATTCCGTTTAAAACAGCTACTCCGAACAAAGCAATAAAACCGATACCGGCACTAATACTAAATGGCATATCGCGAAAAATTAATGCAAAAATACCTCCGATTGCACTCATTGGAATTGCTGTGAAAATTAATGCAGCTTGTTTGAATGAATGAAATGTGAAATACAATAACATAAAAATTAATAATAAGGAGATTGGTACTGCAATCATCAAACGTTGACTAGCTGCTTGTAAATTTTCGAACTGTCCTCCATAGGTGAAATAATAGCCAGAAGGCAATTTGATTTCGTTGTCTAATTTTGTCTGAATATCTTTTACAACCGATTGTACGTCGCGATCTTTTACGTTGAAACCAATTACAATTCGTCGTTTTCCTTCTTCGCGACTAATTTGTGAAGCGCCTAATTTATAACTCACATTTGCCACCTGAGAGATTGGAATTTGATTGCCAGAGCTTGTAGGAATCATTAAATTATTAATATCATCAATGCTTTTTCGATGCACACTATCCAATCGAACAACTAAATCAAAGCGTCGTTCATTCTCGAAAACTTGTCCAGCTGTTTTTCCAGCAAATGCTGTACTCAACATATCATTTACATCTTGAATATTTAATCCGTAATTTGCCATTCGGATTCGGTCATATTCGACATTAATCTGAGGCAAACCACTTACGCGTTCTACTTGGGGTGCTGTAACACCTTCAACAGATTGAATTGCTTTTGAGGTTTTATCTGCATAATAAGAGAGAGAATCTAAATTTTCGCCAAAAATTTTGACAGCTACATCTTGTCGAACTCCTGTCATCAATTCATTAAAACGCATTTGAATTGGTTGATTTTTTTCAAAGAAAACACCAGGAATAACCTCTAGTTTTTCCATCATTTCATCACCTAATTCTTCATAAGAAATGTTACGTTTCCATTCGTCTTTTGGTTTTAGAACGATAATCATATCTGTTGCTTCAGGAGGCATAGGGTCTGTAGGAACCTCGGCAGAACCTGTTTTACCAACGACCATTTTTACTTCATCAAATTCTTTTAAAATTCGAGAAGCTTGCATAGATGTTTCTAAACTTTGAGTTAAGGAACTTCCTTGTGGTAAAATACAGTGAAAAGCAAAATCACCTTCTTGTAATTGCGGAATAAATTCGCCACCCATATTTCTGAATTGAATAATTGATACTGCAAAAATTGCAACTGTAATACCAACTAACCAATATTTAATTCGGACTGCTTTTTCTAATAATGGTTCATAAACTTTATGGATTTTAACCATCATTTTATCTGAAAAAGAAGCTTTGAGAGTAGGCTTTTTTGATAAGAATAAAGCACTCATCATTGGGATGTACGTTAATGAAAGAATTAATGCACCTAGGATAGCGAAACCAACTGTTTTAGCCATTGGTGTAAACATTTTTCCTTCTACACCAACCAATGTAAGAATAGGAATGTAGACGATAAGTATGATAATTTCCCCGAAAGCGGCTGAATTTCTAATTTTTGAAGCTGAAAGAAAAACCTCTTCATCCATTTCTTTTTGGGTTAATCGATGCGTTGATTTTCTAAGTCCAAGATGATGTAAAGTTGCTTCTACAATAATAACTGCCCCATCGACTATTAATCCAAAATCAATCGCTCCTAAACTCATTAAATTCGCACTTACACCAAAAACATTCATCATTCCTAATGCAAATAATAAGGATAGAGGAATTGCTGAAGCAACGATTAAACCAGCTCTTAGATTACCAAGAAAAATAACCAATACAAAAATGACAATTAATGCACCTTCGATCAGATTTTTTTCTACTGTTTTAATTGCACGATTTACTAAATTCGTTCGATCTAGGAAAGGCTCGATGACGATATCGTCTGGTAGTGATTTTTGAATTGTAGGTATTTTATCTTTAATTAGGTTAACCACTTCGTTAGAATTGGCTCCTTTTAACATCATTACAACACCTCCAACAGCATCTACTTCACCATTGTAGGTCATCGCTCCGTATCGTATGGCATGTCCTAGTCTTACATCAGCTACGTCTTTTATAAAAATAGGAACAGTTCCCGTCACATTTTTTATAGGAATTAATTTTACATCATCTAGAGAAGTTACCATTCCTATTCCTCGAATAAAGTAAGCATTTGGCTTCTTATCGATGTAAGCTCCTCCTGTGTTTTGATTATTTTTTTCTAAGGCATCAAAAATATCTGATACACTAATTCCCATTGCGCGTAACCTATT
Source organism: Empedobacter sp. ULE_I140 (assembly GCF_053482575.1). Lineage (NCBI taxonomy): Bacteria > Pseudomonadati > Bacteroidota > Flavobacteriia > Flavobacteriales > Weeksellaceae > Empedobacter > Empedobacter sp. ULE_I140. Next base: position 1,231,977 of record NZ_JBQMTX010000001.1, read on the forward strand.
CGGATCTAAAGCAACTTCGTATTCTTTTAATTCTCCACCAAAACTATTGATCTCAGCAACACCTGGTGTTCCGTTTAATTGTCTGCGAACAATCCAATCTTGCATTTCTCGCAATTGTTTAGAATTGTATTTTTTTTCACTTCCTTTTTTAGGATGTAAAATATATTGATAGACTTCTCCAAGACCAGTACTCACAGGTGATAATTCGGGAATGCCAACACCTTGCGGAATGTCTTCTTGTGCTTCTTTTAATTTTTCGTTGACTAATTGACGTGCAAAATAAATGTCAACATCTTCTTTAAACACTACCGTAATCACAGATAAACCAAAACGAGAAATACTTCTTGTTTCTTCTATATCAGGAATATTTGCAATACTTTGTTCAATTGGAAAAGTAACCAATTGTTCTACTTCTTGACCAGCTAGAGTAGGGCTGACCGTAATAATTTGGACTTGATTATTGGTGATATCTGGTACCGCATCTATTGGCAATTTTGTTGCACTCCATACGCCCCAGATAATCCATAAACCAGTCATAATTCCAATAACAATCTTGTTTTGGATACTAAATTTTATGATTTTATCTAACACAGATAATTTGATTAATTGATTAACATTACCCACTTATTATCAAAATAAATGAGCACAGAAAAGTGTTGACTTCAATTTTTAATTAATTGAAATCAATGTGTAGACGAAAAATAGAAATCGTCTCGTTAAGCAATGTTTATTTTAGGAGGTTGCCAGATATCGGCATACAATTGGTTTTGAATTGTATTTTTTTTGAATTGTATTTTTTTTGAAGTATTTGATTCAAATACTTTTGGTGTTTTTAGTAATCGTGTGAATTTTATCGAAGAAATTGTTATTTGGCAACAATTACACGCACACAAAGGACTACATTTATCTTTATGATTAGGTGTTTCATTTTCACTATGTACCACAGAAGTTAGTGTTCCATTACTATTTGTATCCTGACAAGGAATAAATGATAGAACATTAACATATAAAGCGATTATGAAAATCATAAATTTCATTGTTACAAATATAAAAACATTTTTTGACTGTAATAATTTTATGATGTTAAGATATATTGAAAATTAAGATTGAGAATTTCTAAGTCCTAAAGAATTATTTGAAATGTAGTTTCGTGTTGATACAAATATAAACTTAAAAGATTGTCGATTCTCGAAATCTCTTTATTCATTAAAAATAAACGAATCAATTTTTATAATATAATTAATAACTATTTAATTTACATTCTATATAAAATAAATTGATTGATTGATAAAACAATTTGATTTTTAATTAATAAGACAAATTATTATATTTATGATATTTACAAAACAAAATAATAAACATAAAATAATCATTAATGGAAAATCAAGGAGGAGACATCTCAAAATGCCCATTTCACAATGGTAAAGTAGCGACAACACCTGTTGCTGGTGAAGGGACTCAAAATAAAGATTGGTGGCCTAATCAATTAAATGTTAGTATTCTTCGTCAACATTCGAACAAATCAAATCCAATGGGTGAAGATTTTAATTATGCAGAAGAATTTAAAAAATTAGATTTAGAAGCTGTAAAAGCAGATTTAAAAGCTTTGATGACGGATTCGCAAGATTGGTGGCCAGCAGATTTCGGTCATTACGGACCATTTTTTATTCGTATGGCTTGGCACAGTGCTGGAACTTATCGTGTACAAGATGGACGTGGAGGAGCAGGTGAAGGGCAACAACGTTTTGCGCCTCTTAATTCATGGCCAGATAACGTATCGTTGGATAAGGCTCGTCGCTTAATTTGGCCTATCAAACAAAAATATGGTAATAAAATTTCGTGGGCAGATTTAATTATCTTAACAGGAAATGTGGCATTAGAGTCAATGGGATTCAAAACTTTAGGTTTTGCTGGTGGTCGTGCTGATGTTTGGGAACCAAATATGGATGTATATTGGGGTTCTGAAAAAATATGGTTAGAAGAGAGTGGTGGTGCAAATAGCCGTTATTCTGGTGATCGCGATTTAGAAAATCCGTTGGCTGCGGTACAAATGGGATTAATTTACGTGAATCCAGAAGGACCAGATGGTAATCCAGATCCTTTGGCTTCTGCACGCGATATTCGTGATACGTTTGCGCGTATGGCGATGAATGATGAAGAAACATTGGCGTTGATTGCCGGGGGGCACACTTTCGGAAAAACGCATGGTGCGGCTTCGGCTGATCATGTAGGACCCGATCCTGAAGCTTCTGATTTGGAAATGCAAGGATTGGGTTGGAAAAATTCGTACGGAACAGGAAATGCAGGTGATACCATTACATCAGGTATTGAAGTAACGTGGACAAGTAAACCAACAGAATGGTCAAATTTATTCTTAAGTTATTTATTTGGTTTCGAATGGGAATTAACAAAATCTCCAGCTGGTGCTCATCAATGGGTAGCAAAAGATGTAGGTGAAATTATTCCGCATGCGCATGATGCTTCAAAAAAATTAAGACCAACGATGTTGACTTCGGATATTGCATTACGTACGGATCCAGCATATGAAAAAATTGGGCGTCGTTTCTTAGAACATCCAGAAGAATTTGAAGATGCTTTCCGTAAAGCGTGGTTCAAGTTGACACATCGTGATATGGGACCACTTTCTCGTTATTTGGGTGCAGATGTGCCGAAAGAAGTCTTTACTTGGCAAGATCCAATTCCAGCAGTTACATATGAATTAATTGACGAGGCTGATATCGCTGATTTGAAAGCTAAAATTTTAGCTTCAGGATTATCTGTTTCAGAATTGGTTTCTACAGCTTGGGCTTCGGCTTCGTCTTTCCGTGGATCGGATAAACGTGGAGGAGCAAATGGTGCGCGTATTCGTTTGGAACCAATGAAAAATTGGGAAGGGAATAATCCAGTTCAATTGAATAAAGTCTTAACAGCTTTAGAAAACATTCAACAAGAATTTAATTCAGCGAATTCTTCAAAACAAGTTTCGTTAGCAGATCTAATTGTTTTAGGAGGAAATGCAGCGATTGAAAAAGCAGCAAAAGATGCTGGGAAAACAATTACAGTTCCATTTGCAGCAGGTCGTGGAGATGCAACGCAAGAGGAAACAGAAGTTGAATCTGTAGCGTACTTGGAAACAATTGCAGATGGGGTTAAAAACTATCGTAAAAATACAAGACGATCTGTTTCGACAGAGCAATTAGTGATTGATAAAGCACAATTATTAACGTTGACTGCACCAGAATTGACAGTTTTAGTTGGTGGAATGCGTGCGATGAATGCGAATTATGATGGTTCTAAACATGGTATTTTCACCGATCGTCCAGGTCAATTGACAAATGATTTCTTTGTGAATTTATTGGATATGGGTACTGTTTGGAAAGCGACTGATGAAACGAAAGAAATCTACATGGGATCTGATCGTAAAACAGGAGCGCCAAAATGGACAGGAACTCGTGCGGATTTAGTATTTGGTTCAAATTCTGAATTGCGTGCCGTAGCAGAAGTTTATGCACAAGCAGATGCACAAGATAAATTTTTAAATGATTTTGTGGCAGCTTGGAACAAAGTGATGAATGCAGATCGTTTTGATTTGAAATAAATATATGATTAAATAAAAAAATGAGCGTCCATTGTGACGCTCATTTTTTTATTTACGCTTTATGCTTAGAATGGATATCCAATCGCGATGTTCAAAATTAAGTTGTCTTTTCGCCAAGCTTTGTCTCCAAAATCTATTTTATCAAATGTCCAACGGTCATTCTTTTCGTAATAAGGCACACGAAGTGGAGTTGCTAAATCTAATCTTAATACTAAAATATTAAAATCAAGACGTAATCCTAAACCAGCTCCAACGGCTATTTCGCTCATAAAATCTTTTGAGAATTTTGCACCAGGACGTGTTTCATCTTCATTGATTAACCAAATGTTTCCTGCATCAACAAATAACGCAAGGTTAAGAAAACTGAATAACTTTTGTCTAAATTCTGCATTTACTTCTAATTTAATATCACCTGATTGATCAAAAAAGAAATTGGCATTTTGATTGCGTGGATCATAACTTCCTGGTCCTAATGTTCGTGCTCTAAATGCACGAATACTGTTACTTCCTCCTACAAAAAATTGTTTGGAATAAGGTACAAATTCAGAGTTTCCATACGGATAGGCTATTCCGCCAATAAATCGTGTGGCGATTGATGATTTTTCTGAAAATTTGTGATAAAAACGGAAGTCATGTTCCATTTTTGCATATTGACTAAATGGTATTTTGAAAATTTCTTTTTCCTTATCTTTCTTCGCATTCGCACCTGTAATCAATCCTGTTAAATTTCCAGCTAAATCAACTAAACCTCGGTAATAGAATGTACTTTTTCGAGGTAACATTGTTGTGGTATAAGTATACGAATATTGTGGTCCAAAAATTAATTGTTTGTCAACAACGCGTTTCAAACTTGGGTTGATGATATTTCCAATTGAATCGTAAATCTTGCTATTGTATTCGTCTGTCACTTTTTCTGGAAACAATAAAGTTGCACTAAAAATCTTTAAATTATGTTCTTTTTGCGCATTCTCTTTCCAAATGTAACCAAAAGAAGTATTGAAATTATGAAGCGTATATAATCTCGATCTGTTTTGGTATTCGTAACCAATCTCAATATTGGTTCTCGGTACAAACGCACTTGACGAATGAAATTTGAAAGGTGCTACAATTCTTGGAATCGAAAGTTGCGTATTAAAACCAGCTCTAAAAATATTATTCGCATCTTTTTGTCCGCCCAATTGCATATCAAACGCACCATATAACGCCATTTTTAGTTGTTCCGCACCTTTGAAAATATTACGATGTGTCCAGTTTAAATTTAACTCACCACCACCATAATTCGCCGAGTTTGTTCGTCCTAAAACTTCTAATCTCAATGATTGGAATTCGCGTGGTGTTAAGGTATAATACACATCAAATTTATTGTTAATAGAATCAGAGATCACGAAATCATTTTTCACAAATTTGAATACACCCAAATTAATTAATCGATTTAGGGTTAAATTATGATCTGCTCGGTTATATAAATCCCCTGTTTGAAAGTATAATACACGATCAAAAACCTTTGGTTTAAAGTACTTTTTCGAATCCACCATGTAAAATCCATTTTGCTCATATTTCGCTAACGAATCGTTGTTCATGGGCATTTTATAGATTCCTTTTCGCGCTTCGCGAATGTTATAATCTGGGAAAACAATTACTTTGTCAATGCTATATTGTTGTTTGGCTTGTTCTGGTGTTTTATCTTTTAACCTTACAAAAAGTTCGACATCTTGCTTATTGGTAACCGTACTATCCGCTTGTACAATGATGTTATCGGGATGAAAATAATAGTAACCATTTTCTTTCAGACGTGCATCTATTCGTTCTCGTTCAGCTTTGATCACATCTAAATCGAAAGGTTGCTTATCTTTCAGTAACGTATTTGCTTGTGTTTTTTTAATTTCTTTGTTGACCGCTAAAGTGGTATCTTTTGGAAAATTAACTTGGTTGATGTAATAACGTTTGCGCGGTTGCAAAACATAATGTACTTCCGCTTTTTTGTTTTTACTTATTGTATCATCTTGTGCTTTGGCATTGAAAAATCCTTTGTTTTCTGAATAATTGACCAGAATTTTTTTATTGAATTCGATGTCTACATCTCCCAATAAAACAGGTTTTTCACCCACTTTATATTTTAACCAATATTTCAGTCCTTTTTGCTTTTTAGGTTCGCTGGTGATGTTGTAAATGTACAAACGCGGACGAAGTCCAAAAAAACTTGAATTAGGTTTTGGAATGATATTTTTTTCGAGATTATCTTTTAGTTCAGCTTTGTCGGCTTTGCTTAACGAGTCGCCTTCTATTGTTAATTTAGAGCCCGTGTAAAGCATTTCACCTTCTTTCAGAAAACGTGTATTGCTACAAGAAGAAATACCTAAAATAGAAATTGAACAAGTTATAAATTTGATATAGGTTAAAACTGATTTTTTCATGGTTTCACTTCTTGATTTTGTGTATTTCTATTTGCTCTGTTCGTTCTATTTTTTCTTCTTTTCTCGAAAATTTCTTTGAATTTATCGTAATCTAATGTGATGATAAATCCAACACCTGTTTCTACAATTTGTCCTTGTAATGCAACTTGGTATTCATCTTTTCGATAAGCTCTCAACATGTATCGACCATCACGAGATAAGCTATAATCAATTGTGATATCACCCGCAATATTAGTCATGTTTTCATTTTCTCGTGCATCACCATCTAATCCAAAATTACTTCCAACCGAAACTTTCAATCGGTCGTTTAGTAATCGTTTGCTCACGGCAACATTCAGATCAGTACGTGTGTTTTTAGATCCTGAAGAATAATCGTCTTGTGTATCTAATCCCAAATCGATATCAATTCCTTGGATTAAATCATCCGCCAAATTATTCAATTGTTGCGACAAAATATTACTTACACTTTGTAGCGCCATTGTTTCTGCAGAAACACTTGTTTTACTTTCGAATGGATTTTCGCCAATAAAACGATTCAATAATAACAAGGCAAATACTTGCTTGTTCATTTCGGCTTCATCATTTTTCAACTGATCCAATTTCAATTGTGTATTTTCGATCACCGCAGTTGCAATGGAAGGATTGTCTTTATCCATTGAAATATTGAATTTAATATCAGGTTTTAATAATTCACCTTTCAAAATTAACTCGGTATTAAACGGAATTCGTTGTTTGTACATGTTCATTTCAGAAGAAGAATAGCCCGAAATTTGTTGTTCGATTAAATCAATAGGAGCGGCTTTTGTTTTGTAAATCGCCGTAATGTCTAAATTGGCTGTAGTTGGCTCACCAGTCCATGTAATGCTACTTCCTTTCTGAATATCAAAACGACGTTTTAACAAGCTCACCGAAAGTTCGTACGCACCTTTTTCTACTTGATAAACGCCAACCAACGTCATTTTTCCTGAAGGATCCATTCCGCCTGTTAATTCGGCTTCACCTTGTATTTCTACAAAATCTCCGTTTGCTTTGTCGATGATAATTGATGTCTTGGCTTCTTTGCTAATTTCAATATTGACACTTACATCTAACCCTTTTATTTTAGATTCGGCTATTAATTCATCTGTTTTAATTGTTTCTTGAAGCGCCACTTGATCTTGATCGATGAATTCGATAATTCCTTCTCGCTCTTGTAAAGAAGGCGAGGATTGAGGTAAAACAAATGTAAAATTCGTGTCATCAGTTACGGTTAAACTTCCGTTTACTTTCGGTAAATCTAAATCACCTTTTATCGTTAAGTTTGCATTGACAGCTAACTTTCCATACATGATCGCATCGTTCGATTTTTCTGAATTTACCACATTGAAATCTCGTGCATTTGCTGTTAAATTGAAGGCAAAGTCACGGTAAGTTTCCGTTAAAATTTCTCCTCTTATCGTTAATGAATTGCCATCGTTGTCATTAATTTTGAATCGATTGAACTCAATTCCTTTGTTCGTGAAATCAATCGCGTCATCAATTTTTCTGAAATTACTTCCTGTTTCAGCAATCGTTAAACCAACTTGATTAAATTTGACTTGACCTAAAATGCTCGGTTTATCCATTGTTCCAACGATTTTTAGATTTCCAGAAATATAACCTTCTGTATCTTTGATTCGATTCATTGTAAATCCTTGCACTGATTTCATTTCTAATCGATTGATATCTAAAGCTAAATCAAACGCACTTTCTTTGGTATTATAATCTCCAAAAATCTTCATGTTGTTGCTGTTTCCATCTAAGGTAATATCAGCGTTAATCATGGTTGGAGAAGTGTTTTGTACTTTTGCTATAATATTTCCAATAGGATTTCCGAAAGCTTTTAAATCTGAAACGGTCAAATCAGCATTGAAGGTCATTTCTTTGTTTAAATCTCTAATTTCAGCTGTTCCATTGATTATTCCTTCGGCAGGTAAATCATCTTTTTTAATGATTTCTGCAATGGTTTCAATTTTGAAATCTTTGATGGTAATATTCAGCGGACTTGTTCCTTTTTCCGATTCAGATTGCAATAAAATTTGACTTCCATTGTTCATCAAACTGAAATTATTCGCCACAATTCCATCTTTTCTCAACTGAATTAAATTTCCTTCACCAACTTGCCATTGATCGTAGTTTAAGACCAATCCATTCGGATTAAGACTAATTTCCGTGATATCGTTTAGCGTTTTTATATTTCCAGCCACCAAAAATTGTGTTGCATCTTTCGCATCCTTTGTCGAAACGTTATAATTGATCACATTATTTGTAATATCACCATTCAAATCAATTTTTTGTAATTGAAAACTTTCACTTTTTAATGCATCCACATTCAACGAATACAACAAGGATTCGTCTTGGTTGGATAGTTTTATCAATCCATTGTTAATCGTATTTGTTCCGTACGTTAAATTCGGAATTTTTCCATCAACATTGATTTGTTTTGAATCGGCATTATAAGTTGCGTCAAGTGTTATGGTTTCGAAGCTTTTCAAATCGGGAACAAATCTTCGAATCAACTCATCATCTTTAATTTTTGCATTCAAAGTAAAGAATTGATGAGGTTCTATTTTTTCGTCTTTATTTGGTTTCTGAAATTCATAATATTGGTTAATTGTTGAAGTTATCGAACCAAAAATTTGTGTCAATTTAAATTTTCCTTTCATATCCAAATCGGCCAATTGTGAAGTCAAACTAATTTGATTTGAATCAGCAGTTGAAGTCGCAATCAAGCTTACTTCTTGCATTGGAAAAATATCTTTTGTATTGGATAATGCAAAGTTTTTTAGATATAAAGAACCATTTAAATAATCTGGATTTAAATCAGCGAAATTGGCATCAATTTCTCCTGCAACAATCATCGGTTCGTTGTAAAAACCAAGTTTTTGAACATCTAATTTGACAATATTTCCGTTCAATTTTACATCAGATAAATCCTTTTTGTACACACCAGAAGCCGTCAAATTAAGATTCGCGTTTGGATCTTTTGATAAAATATGTGCATCAAATACTCCATGATTCACTTTTGCATCGAGTGTAATATTTTGATAAGTATATTTATTGTAATAAGCTGATGAAACGGTTCCTGAAAGTTTTGTAACCATTTTTTCTGGGTTGAAACTTGTTCCAATAGCATTAATTTTTCCTGTTATTTTGCCTAAATCCTTGTTGCTAATAAGCGTTCCAATATCCAAATTTTGTAGGTCTGCTTTGACATTATATTTCTCGGCATCCTTTTTTTGCATGTCCACAATTGCATCAATTTTCGCATTTCCCAACGTAGAATTTATTGCCAATTGTGTATTGATGATTTCGGTTGTTCCTTTCGCTTTTCCTTTGACAGAAAGCTTTGAAGGAATTCTAATGTTAGTTGGAATAGTATTTTTCGGAACTAAATTGTAAATCGTTTTAGAAGATGTTGAGAAGTTTTTAATGTTCAAATCATAAAATAAATTCTTCGGATTCATCGCATTTTTCACTCTTCCAGAAGCCGAAAGTTGCAAATCATCTAAACCAGAAACTTGGAGATTATTAATCAATAAATCGTTTACTTTTCCTTTTGCATTGGTGTTAACATTCAGAATGGCGTTTGGATATTTGTTGAAAGGCGTTGTATTTCTAAGCGTTGGAGCAAGATTTAGAATATCTGCAAAACCAATTTTCGAGTTTTTGATATTCGCATTGACTAAAACATTTTCTGGATGAGAAGTTAACTCATTAATCGTATTGTAACGCAAAATAACTTCGTCACGAAGAACAGTTCTTGGTGTTTGTAAATAGAGGTTTTTCAGATACGCTTGTGTGTCTGCGTACAAGAAATTTGTTGTCAATTTCTGAATATTCAATCCTCTCGATTCCTTTATTTCAGCACTTTTTACTTGTCCAGCAAATGTGTTATTTTTCATTTCAAAATCGCGTAAATCAAGATTTAATTTAGAAAAATCCAAATGATTAAAATCTATTCCTTGAGCCGTTCGACGTTCTGCAGTATTGTTGTATTTTACTTTTACATTTTCTAATTTCGTTACGTTCAAAACCAAATTCATTGGGGTTGAAGAAGTAGACGAATTCGAAGTAGAATTCTTTGAAGAAAGGAATAAATTCGCTTCGATATCAGCGTCTTTCAACAAAATATTTTCGATGGCGAAAATTGAATTTTCAAGATCAAGTTTATTGACTTTCGTTTCAAATTCGTTTAAGTTAATTTTGGCAAAAGTTTTCGAATTTTCGTCACCATAATTAACTTTGATATCATTCAAATTAATCTTACTCAACCCAATTTGCAATGGAGTTTGTTTTGCAGTTGGATCAATTTTATCCACATTATTTTCTTGGATTTTATTAACCATTTTTTGATTAAAATCAACCAACAAACCATTCACTAAAATATCATCAACCGCATAAGAATTTTGTTGTAAATCAAGTTTTTTAACACGCGTTTTGAAATCTTTGAATTTGACTTTAGCAAACATTCCAGAAATATCATCGCCATAATCGATATCAAAATTGGTTAAATTAATTCCGTTCAATTCAATTTTCATCGGCTTTTGATCATTCAAAGAATCTACTTTTTCTTCTACTTTTTTTGCAACTTCTTTTACAATATCTTGTTTCAATTTTAGTTTTAAACCATCTAAATTGATATCGCCAATTCCATACGAATTTTGCTCTAAATCGAATTTTTTGACACGCGTATCAAACGAATTTAGATGAAGTTTGATGTTATTTGCCGCTTGCTGATCATTGAACGAAACATTAATATCATTCAGTTTTATTTTATCTAACGAAATGATAAATGGCTTTGAAGGACTTTCGTCTTTTTCGTCTGTTACAAAAGCATTGATAATATAATCGAAATTGAATTTCCCATCTGGTTTACGTATAACATTGGCATGAACGCCACTCAAATCAATAGATTTTATATCTGCTTTACTTTTGGTTAATTGCCAAATATCCAAACCAACATCAAACTTTTTGACCGATAAAAGCGTGTCAACATCTTGTCCTTGTAAGTAGAGATTTTCCATCACCAAACTATTTGGAAAATCGACATAAACACGGTCTAATTGTACTTTTGTATGTATTTTATTTTCGAGGTAATTGACTAATTTATTTTTTACAAAATTTTGTACAGTAGGTAACTGTAAACTAAAAATTGCAATTGTTAATAACAAAATTATTGACAATATAGAAATTGAAAAATATTTGAGTATTTTCTTTAAGTTGAATTTCAATTGGTTAGATTTTATTCGTTTTGGATCGTGATTATATAACAATTTTACTACAAGGATAATACCAAAAATATTGTTTTATAATTACTTAATAAATGTTTTGAAGATAAATATTTTTACCTAACTAAATTGCTTTCGAGTAAACTATTTTTGAATTGTTTTTCGTAGAAATAATAATCTTCCGAAGAATTTGGCATTATATTTTGCAAGACAACTAAACTAACTTTTGATTTCGGAATACACAAAAGTTTCTTTCAAACCAATTTCTTTGAACAGATTTGTTGCCAATTTTCGGAATGTTTTATTGGTAACATTAGTCAAGATTTTGCCTTAAAGTACATTCGAATAATTTCCATATTTAAACTCTGTTCCAGGTTTGAACAACAAAGTTTTGTTGATATTTTCGATTCCATGCGTATGATTAAGCAATTGATGTACAGTAACAGAATCTGCCCACGATTGAGTGATTTCTGGTAAATATGTTTTAATCGATTGTTGTAAATCAATTTTACCTTTTTCGACTTCTTTCAAAATTAAAACTGACGTAAACAATTTTGAATTTGACATAATTTCAAATTGATTTGATTTATTTAGTGCAATTTTCTCTTCAAAATTCGTAAATCCGTGTACTTTTTCATAAATCGTTTTACCATTTTTGGAAACGATTACAACTCCATTAAAAGGAAATGAATGTTTTGAACGGATAATTTTTTCGAAGTCGAGTTTTAATTGTGCGTTTTTTGCGCAAAAATTGGTTGACAAATAAGATAAATTAATCCTAAAGTCAAGATTTTTAGAAGAGTTTTCATTTTTTTGTTTTGGTTAATGTAAAAGTAAAATATAATCTGTTTTGAAATTGATAATATTTTAAAATTCTCTTAAAACTTTTTAATTTTCATTGGTAAAACCAATATTCTTTTATTAAATTTGAGTCAAACAATTGAAGCTATGAGAAGAATTTTTTTTGAAAAAGATAGCCACAAAGACTACTTATTTGTTATAATTGATCACGAAAGAGAATTGGATCAAATTTATAAAGTGGATAATTTTACTGACGAAACTGGACGTGAATATGTGTACACATTGATTGGAGAACGCAAAAAACTGAATGCAGATTTGTTGAAACCGCATGTTGTTGCGCTAGAGAATGGAAGTTATACAAATTACAATGGAGAGGGAATTGTAACAGATTGTCACGCTTGTTTAGAAAGTATTGTGGATAATAGAGGATTGAATAGAGAACAAGAAATATTTGTTTATGTTCGAAATAAATAGAAATTAGAAGAGGCTTTGAAATTTTACTCAAAGCCTTTTTTTATGAGATTTCAACTTGATTGAAAATTAATTTTTGAACGACTTCATCCAAATGTTCTTTGTGTTTTGCGACATAATCATTGGCAACATCCAATAATGTTTTAATATTGCTGTTGGAAACATTTCCTAAATCCAATGCAGATTCTGGAATTTCAGGATTAAATCGATAATAATTTTGTTGATATTTTGGCTTCAATAAAGCAAACATACTTCTCATTTGCTGATCAACCATATCAACTCCAGTCGAAATAAAAATGTCTACCAAAGGATCTACCCATTTCGATTTTGAAATTCCTGTTAAATGTTCGTGTTTATATGATTTTGCACGCGAACCATTTCCGAGAGAAATGATAATAAATTCTTGTAAAGGTGCTGTTCCATTATATTTTAATTCGTCTTTGAAATATTTATTAAAATTTATTTTTTGCGTTTCGATAAAACCAACAAAAGTCGGATTGTTTGCAAAAACACCACCATCAATGCAACTAAATTCTTGATCAGCGAATGATTTTATTTTTGCAGGTTCAAAATAGGTTGGCGCAGCTGATGAAGCACGGCAAATATCTTTTACATAAAAATTTCGGAAAGGAGAGATTCCATCAATCGAATTGAAAATTTTTGGTTTTTGATGCTCAGTATCATAAGAAACTATCACGCAAGGACGAATCAAATCTTTTAATTCTGTATCTCCAAAAACGATTTTTAATTGCTCTTCCAATACAAGCGTTGGTAAATTATCTTTTAGCACACTCAACGGATTATTGAGAATTGTCCAAAATGTTTTTGAGAAGATATTTTTCCCTTCACCTAAATAAATATTCAGTGCATCTGTGATCGAGTGTTTTGCTCTTTTTGGATTTTCGGTAGAAGGAGATAATAACAAAGAAGCGATTAAAGCGCCAGTACTTGTACCTGCAATAAAATCGACATAATCGCCTATTTTGGCATTTTCGTCATGAATTTCCTTTAGTTTATCTTCGATGTATTTTAAAATGACACAAGATATAATTCCTCTAATTCCGCCTCCATCCAAAGAAAGTAAGACAATTTTTTTCTCTTTAAATTCCATTTTTGATGTTCTATTGTTTAAAGTTAAACTTTTCATTTCAAATATTCTTTATTTTTACACTTGATAATTCGTTGTATTATGTCCAAAAAACTTTTCCCAACATACGATATCTGTAATCTGAACACGAAAAAAAATAGTAATGAACTATTTTCCATTGATCGATTTAGAGGATATGTTGACAGTAATCCGCATTTGCAGGAGGTTCACAGTCATAATTATTACCATTTGGTCTATTTTACCGAAGGTAGTGGCGAACATTTGATCGATTTTGAAAAGTTTGAGGCGAAATCTGGGACAATGTATTTTATGAAACCTGGACAGGTGCACCAATGGTATTTTAAGGAAAAATATGATGGTTTTGTCGTGAATTTTTTCGATAATTTTTTTGATTGGATTGGAATTAATTCTTCCATTTTACAGAAATTTAGATTTTTACAATCTATTTTGGTGAAAGATCATGTGGTTGAAATTTCGCCAGATTTACAAGAAAAAATTGCAAGTTATTTTGAAGAAATGATAAATGAAAATCAAAAAAATAATCAATTCTCGAATTTAAAAATTGGTTTTCATTTGATGAATTTATTTATTGATATTGAACGAAGTTTGGAAGCGGTAAAAATTAAAACAAGTGATTATCAATCGGTATTGTTGAATAATTTTCAGGAGCTTATCGATCAAAATTTTAAGAACAAAAAACTACCAAAAGAATATGCCGAATTGTTGTACATCACGCCCAATCATTTGAATGCACTTTGCAAAGATGTGTTAGCTACTTCGGCAGGTGAATTAATAAGAAGTCGCATTGTTTTAGAAGCAAAACGTTTGTTGGTAAACAAAGAAATTTCTGTGACAGAAATTGCGTATTTACTCAATTTTCAAGATGCATCATATTTTGTGAAATTCTTCAAAAAATACACTGAGTTTACGCCAGAACAATTCAGAAAACAATATTATTCGTAGTTACTTTAAATTGTAGTTTACTGGAATATTAAAACTCACTTTTACAGGATTTTCGTTAATTAAAGCAGGTTTTATTTTGGATAATCTTTCTTCAACATCATGACTCAATTTCATGTTAAAACATTCTACGTAATTATCTGTTTTTTCTTCACATCTTGGATAAATTGCGAACTGAGTCACATTTTTATTGTGTATATTTTTTGTAAAAAAGTAAAAGTACAAATAGAAAATACTAGTAGCTTTAGTAAGTTTTTCATAATAGGTGGTTTATGTTTTTATTTGGTAAATATTTATAAATTAATGATTTATATCAATCCGTAAATATTACCATAAATACCATAAATAGTGCCAAGCTCTAACCTGATTGTAACGGTAAATTTGCATAGATATTAAGTAGTAAGGTATATGAGTGATATAAAACAAGATTCAACGCAACTTGGTTTTGAAAAAGAGAATGAGCAATTCAGAACAGAGGTCGCAACAATGGATAAAAAAGGAACTCGAAAATGGGTGTATGCGAAGAAACCTTCTGGGAGATACACTAATTATCGTACAATTATTTCTTCGGTTCTATTGCTTTTATTAGTTGGGTTACCCTTTATAAAATTAACAAATGGAAATCCTATTTTTAAATTTGATGTGTTCAATACGAATTTCATTCTTTTTGGTTATCCATTTTTTACAACAGATTTTTTCTTACTTGCTTTCGGGATGATTGTAAGTGTGGTTTTTATTATATTATTTACGACTGTTTATGGACGATTGTTTTGTGGATGGTTATGTCCGCAAACAATTTTTATGGAAAGTGTTTTTCGTAAAATTGAGTATTGGATAGAAGGTGATAGAAGCAAACAAATTCGTTTGGATAAACAAGATTGGAACGAAGAAAAAATTCTGAAAAGAGGAGGAAAGTGGACGATATTTTACATTATTTCGTTTTTCTTTTCGAATATATTTTTGGCATATATCATCGGAATGGATGAATTGATCAAAGTAATTACCGAAGGTCCATCAGAGCATGGAGGTTTATTATTTGGAACATTTATTTTTAGTATTTTTTTCTATTTTGTTTTCGCTTGGTTTCGTGAGCAGGTTTGTACGTTGGTATGTCCTTACGGAAGATTTCAAGGAGTTTTGATTGATAAAAAAACAATTCAAGTTTCGTATGATTTCAAAAGAGGTGAAAATACAAACGGACGCTCTAAATTTAGAAAAGGAGAAGATCGAATTGCTGTAGGAAAAGGAGACTGTATAGATTGTGGTCAATGTGTGGCAGTTTGTCCTACTGGAATTGATATTAGAAATGGTTCGCAATTAGAATGTGTAAATTGTACTGCATGTATGGATGCTTGTGATGATATTATGACGAAGATTAATCTTCCGACAGGATTGATTCGTTATGCTTCTGAAGAAAATATCGAACAAGGAAAATCATTTAAGATTACTGCAAGATTAATTGCTTTTACATTTGTATTGGTTGCAATGATAGGAGCAATGACGGTGTTTATGTTAAATAGAAGTGATGTCGAAGTGAAGTTTCTACAAGTTCCAGGAAAAGATTATGTCGTAGAAGGTGATTATATCATTAATACAATGCAATACAGTTTGATGAATAAAACCAACGAACAATATAAATTAGTTGTTCGTGTAAATGGTTTTAAAGGTGGAAAAACTGTTTTGTTAGTAGAGCCAAATCAATATATACAAATAAATGAAGGACAATTAAAGCAAGGTTTAATAGATATTAAAATTCCTAAAAGCGAACTGAAATCTTACAAAGTTCCAGTTATTTTAGAATTAAAAGATTTGAAGGGAAAAACCATCGATCATTATACGATAAGTTTTATGGCTCCTTTTTAGTTGAATTAAAAACGTCTTACAATTTGTAAGACGTTTTTTTTTGAGTTTATTTTTTTGTCAACACTTCGTTTTCAAATGTCACACCTTCCCATCCGTTTTGCATAAATTGACGAATATTATTGTGATCAGTTCCTTCTGGCGAATCTAATACAGCTTGATAATGTTCCGCAAATAATTTTAAGGTGTCATCTTCAGAGAAATTATTCAATTTTGCAAAAGCAAAAACCTTCGCACTTCCTTGATTTTGATCCGCAGCATTTTCCTGATTTCCATTTACAAAAGCAGAAGCTGTATAAATATAATTTTCTTCAATATGCGCAATAACATCAGCAAAATTAGCTTCGTTTTGGTTTAATTTTTCTAAAATCATTGTATCTTTTTGTCAAAAATAAGAACTTATTTCGAATACAATAAATCATTAAGTATGTTAATTTGTTCATGTCATCAAATTGTTAACTTATATTTAACAACTTTCTGTCTATTAATTAATTACATTTATAATTATTAACAAAATAAAAATAAATTTTATGTTTGAAAGAAGGCAATTTAATTATGAAACGTCAAGTGTTGCGCTACGTGAACTTGCGGAAAAAGGATATCAAGAAGATTTTAATTTATTAGAAAGTGATTTGATTGATCATCCGCACGATTTTAGAATTATTTATATCTATCGTTACGAAGGAAATTCGAATCCTGAAGATGAATCAAGTGTTTATGGAATCGAAAAAATATCGACAGGAGAAAAAGGAGTTTTAGTTGCAGGCAATTTGGGATTTGTACAAACAAATTTAGCATCGATACTTATCCAATTAGAAATTGAGGGCAGAGGTAGAATTCTGAACAACTAAAAATAAAAGCATGAATCAACTACTAAATATTACCATTAAAATATAAAAAAGCGTTATCAATTTTCTTGGTAACGCTTTTTTATATTTTTTCGAATAAATTTGAACTTTCTAAAGAAAGTTAATCGTTTTCTATTTTTAGTAATAGTCTATATTCAGAAAAACGATGTTCGCGAATAGGTCTTATAAAAGGTTCTGTTTTGAAATATAAAACTAAACATGGAGAAATATTTTTATATTTTTCTACAAACTCAAACGAAATTAATTCGCCATTCTTTATTCGTTGTTTTATTTTGTTGTGATAAGGATACATTTTCCTTTTTATAAACTATTACTTCGCTTTTCTACACAAAACTTTGAATGGAATAGAAAAAGCACTATTATATTTTGATTTCAAACGACGAATATCTCTCGAAGCAGATGCTCTTGTAAAATAATCTCCAACTAAAACGCGATAGTCTGGTGAGAAATAAGCTGTTTGCGATGATAAGTCTGGATAGGAACGCGTAAATTCATTTCTTACCTTTTCTGCATCTTTTCTATCTTTCGAATAATAAATCTGAATTTTAAAACCATTCACTTGTGGTGTACCTGCGCAAGGATCATTAGATTGTATAACTGGTTTTTTCTCTGTCGGTTTCTTTACAGTAGTGGTATAACTACAAACAGCGTCTTCTTTTGCTTTTAAAACATTATTTATTCTACTATCAATTTCCATATTCAATGTACCATTGTTGATAATTTGAACGGTATCAATTTTATCTTGAGCAAAAACACAAGAAGAAAAAGTGATAAGGAATAAAAAGATAAATTTTTTCATAAGATGAAATTAATTTGTGCAAATATACTTTTTACAATTAAGTTATTAAATTTTATAGACTTTTATTTTCTTACAACGAATATTGTTCCAATTTTTTTTTACTAACAAATATTTGATTGTTGTTTCGTAAAATTGA
The DNA here is from genome assembly GCF_053482575.1 of Empedobacter sp. ULE_I140. Lineage (NCBI taxonomy): Bacteria > Pseudomonadati > Bacteroidota > Flavobacteriia > Flavobacteriales > Weeksellaceae > Empedobacter > Empedobacter sp. ULE_I140. Next base: position 1,250,242 of record NZ_JBQMTX010000001.1, read on the forward strand.
TTGGCAGATTGTAATAAAAACAACAATGATTATTTTTTTAAATTATGTTAAATAGTAATTTTTCTTGTTCTAAATCTTTTCTATCAAATCAAATAGATAATATTTATACAGTGATATTTTTTAACAATTAATTTAGAAACGTTTTAAATTAAGCTCAATGACAAAGTTCAGTATGTAAACTTTATGATTTTATTAAGTATTGAAGCTATTTTTGCTGTTAGTTAAGTGTTCAAATAAAAACGAGTTAAAAGAAACAACGAACTGAGATTATTTAAGTAAATGAAGGCAAGATTTCTAAAAAGAATACGTTTATGGAGCTGCGCGATAATACTATCGACGTTCTCCTTAGCAAATGCCCAAGATGCAGGTAAAGGTTACGAATTATTCGAAGCCAACTGTACTGCATGTCACCAGATTGATGGTAAGTTAATTGGGCCGGAATTACGTAATGTTGAGAAACGCGTACAAGAAGAAGCTGGGCTTGGAAAAGAGTGGTTACACTCTTGGATTAAGGACAACAAAGCTTTACGTGCGTCTGGAGATGCGTATGCAAACAAAATTTTCGCTGAGTACAATAACACTGAAATGTTAGCTTTTCCTAACTTATCTGATGGTGATATTGATAATATTCTAGCGTATACTGCCGATCCTGATGGTGGTAAAAAGGCTTTTGATGATGCAAAAGCTGCAAAAAAGAAAGAAGCTGCTGCTGCTAAAGCTGCTGCTGCCGGAAACGGAGGTGGTGCTGGAACAGGAGTTATCGCAGTTGGATTTGTTGTATTAGCAGCATTATTATTGTGGATTTTGGTTCGCGTTAATGCATTAGTTAAAGCAACTGCAACTGATGATTTAGATTCTAAAGAAGAAAAAGCTGCTTTTTCTTTCGCAAACTTCTTCCAAAAATACCAAAAAGTTGGTGGTGTGTTAATCGCAGTATTAGCATTCTTTGCATTGTACAACGTGTATTGGGGATTAATGGGAATTGGTGTTGATAAAGGTTACGAGCCAGAACAACCAATCTATTTTTCTCACAAAGTTCACGCAGGTGTACAAGGTATCGACTGTCAGTACTGTCACAGTTCTGCTAAATACGGTAAAGTGTCTGGAATTCCTTCACCAAACGTATGTATGAACTGTCACAAAACAATCAAAGAATACAAAGGAGATTACTTCGAAGAAGAATTAATCACTTCTGGTAAATTCGCTGATGAGGAAGCAGTTAAGAATTTCTATACAGGAGAAATCCAAAAAATGTATAAAGCTATTGGATGGAATCCAGAAACGAACAAATACGATGGTCCACAAAAACCAATCGAATGGGTACGTATCCACAATATGCCAGATTTCGTATTCTTTAGCCACGCACAACACGTTGTAGCTGGAGAGAAAGCGATTAAGAAAGCGATTAAAGATGGAACTATTCCAAATGCTAAAGAATTGAACATTGGATCAGGAGACCAAGTTTGTTTTGCATGTCACGGACGTGTTGATGAAATGAACGAAGTGAAAATGGCGAATGATTTCACAATGGGATGGTGTATCGAGTGTCACAGAACTACTGAGGTAGATATGGACAACGAGTATAACAAAGAATATTACGCAGAACTACACGAAAAACTGAAAAAACAGTACGGTGACGCAACTAAGATTACAGTTGATGCTATCGGAGGTTTAGAGTGTGGTAAATGTCATTATTAATATAAAAAAGAGAGGAGTATAAATGGCTTCGAAGAAAAATTACTGGAAAAGTTTTGAGGAGTTAACTGACAATACATTAAATGAAAAGTTAACTACCAACGAATTTGCAGAAGAAATTCCTGTAGATAATTTCTTAGGGAATGATAACGCCATGGAGAATAGTCAAACTTCACGACGTGACTTTTTGAAGATTTTAGGGTTCAGTACAGCTGCTGTTACTTTAGCAGCCTGTGAAGCTCCAATCGTAAAATCTGTTCCTTATGTAGTGAAACCAGAAAACATTATGCCTGGTGTACCTACTTATTATGCATCTACAATTTTTGATGGATACGATTACGCGAACGTATTAGTACGTACAAGAGAAGGTCGTCCTATTAGAATTGATGCAAACAAAGGCGCAAAATATTATGGTTCTACAAATGCACGTGTTCAGGCATCTGTATTATCATTATACGATTCTGATAAAATAAAATCACCTTTAACAAACGCAGGTGAAAACTTCAAAGCAACATCTTGGAAAGAGCTTGATGCCCGTGTAACAAAAGCATTAGCATCAGTAGGAGGGAAAAAAGTAGTTATTTTAACTTCATCTTTACCTTCACCAACAACTAAAAAGTTGATTGCTGAGTTTGCAACAAAATATCCAACAACTCAACACGTTGTTTATGATGCAATTTCTTCTACGAATGCATTAGACGCAGCGCAAGAAGTTTATGGAAAAAGAGAATTGCCATTCTACGATCTTAAGAATGCTGAATTAGTTGTTTCTTTCAACGCAGATTTCTTAGGTGATTATAATGGTGGTGGAATGGAAGGTGATTATGGTATTGCTCGTAAACCAGGAGCAAAAATGATGCGTCACATCCAAGTAGAATCTGTTTTATCTTTAACAGGAGCAAATGCTGATACACGTTATCCATTAAAACCAACTGATACTGAAAAAGTATTGGCTGAAGTTTATAATAAATTAGCAGGTGGTTCAGCTTCATCTAAAGAAGCATTAGCTATTGCTGCTGAATTAACAGCAAAAGGTTCTAAAGCGGTTGTTATGGCTGATGGTTCGAAAGAAGCATACGCAATTGCATACGCAATTAACCAATTGTTAGGATCAGCTGCAGTTTCTGATAAAGCTGTTTTATTAAAAGAGTCTAACGACGCTGTATTTAATCAATTTGTTGCAGAAGCTAAAGCTGGACAAGTTGGAGTTTTATTAAACTTCCAAACAAATCCAATTTACAATGCTAAAAATGCAAAAGAAATTGAAGCAGCTTTCAAAAACATTGGACTTAAAGTTGGTTTAGTTGAAAAATTAGACGAAACTGCATCAGTAATGGACGTTATTGCTCCAGTTACTCACGGTTTAGAGTCTTGGAATGATTTCAACCCATTAACAGGTGTTTATTCATTACAACAACCAACAATTCCACGTGTATTTGATTCTCGTCAATTCCAAGATTCATTAATCGCATGGATGACAGGAGTAACTAAAGTAACAGAAGTAGAAGATCCAAATGATCCAATTATGGTGATGGCGGTTTCTGCAACTAGACAAAAAGTTTCTCCATATTACTTATATGTAAAACAAAACTGGGAATCAGCTATTTTACCAAAATTAGGTGTAGATTTCAACAAAGCATTATACAATGGTTATAATGAAGCGACTGAAACTTCTACATTTACTGCTAACACTGGTGTTGCTGCAGCTGCTGCTACAAAATTAGCTGCTGGTAAAGCGACAGAATGGGAGATTCAATTCTATTCTAAAGCTGGTTTAGGAGATGGTACACAAGCAAACAATCCTTGGTTACAAGAATTACCAGATCCAATTACACGTAACTCTTGGGATAACTATTTAACAGTTAATCCAAATGATGCGGAAAAATTAGGAATCAAAATTCAAGATAACTACAACGTTACAAACGGAAGAATGCAATTTGACGGTGAGTATGTAAACTTAACTGTTAATGGAGTAGTTTTAGAAAATGTTCCAGTATTCATCCAACCAGGTCAAGCAATCGGAACTGTAGGTTTAGCTTTCGGTTACGGTCGTACAAAAGCTGGTAAAGTTGCAAATAATGTAGGGGTTAACGCTTTCGCATTATACACTGGTAATGTAGGTGCATCTAACGTTAAGATCGAAAAATCTTCTCGTTCAGATAAACACGAATTTGCTAACATGCAACAACAACCAACATTGATGGGACGTTACGAAATCGCAAGAGAAGTTTCTTTAGCAGATTTCATCAACACAGATCGTCAAGAATGGAATCCAGTTGCGAAGATGCCAACATGGAGAGGAGATTCTCCAGTAGGTGAAGTAGATTTATGGGCTAGTTTTGATCGTTCAACAGGACCTCACTTCAATTTAACAATTGATATGAACTCTTGTACAGGATGTGGAGCGTGTGTGATTGCTTGTCAAGCAGAAAACAACGTACCAACTGTTGGTAAAGAGCAAATGCGTATGTCGAGAGATATGTATTGGTTAAGAATTGACCGTTACTACTCTGATGTTACTTACCAAGATAAAGACGGAAAATTAACTCAAAAAGTTGCGTTAGAATCTGATCCAGATAACGAACCACAACAATATACACGTTTAATTAAGCCAGAGGCTGAAAATCCAGATGTGATTTTCCAACCATTAATGTGTCAACACTGTAACCACGCTCCTTGTGAGACTGTGTGTCCAGTAGGTGCAACATCTCATGGTCGTCAAGGTCAAAACATGATGGCCTATAACCGTTGTGTTGGTACTCGTTATTGTGCAAATAACTGTCCTTATAAAGTACGTCGTTTCAACTGGTTTAACTGGGCGAACAATGATAAATACGACTTCCACATGAACAATGATTTAGGTCGTATGGTACTTAATCCAGATGTTGTTGTACGTACACGAGGAGTAATTGAGAAATGTTCATTCTGTATCCAACAAACTCAAGCTGCAATCTTAAAAGCTAAGAAAGAGAACAGAGTAGTTAAAGACGAAGAGTTTATGGCTGCTGCTGCTTGTGCTGCTGCTTGTGGAACAGGTGCGATGAAATTTGGTGATATCAATGATGATAAATCTGAAGTAAGAGCAGCATCGAAAGATAAACGTTCTTATGTTTTATTAGAAGAAATTGGTACAAAACCAAACGTTATCTATCAAGTAAAAGTTAGAAACAGAAAAGAACAAGCTTAATTAAATTAGTAAAGAATTAATAAGGTAAACAAATATGTCACATTACGAATCACAGGTAAGAGAACCCCTTATTTTAGGACATAAAACCTACCACGATATCACAGTAGACATTGCTCGTCCAATTGAGACGCCAGCAAGTAAATTGTGGTGGACATGTTTCAGTATAGCAATGGTTGCATTCATCTTTGGTGTTGGAGCAATTGCTTATACAGTAGGAACTGGTATTGGTGTATGGGGATTGAATAGAACGATTAACTGGGGTTGGGATATCACCAACTTCGTATGGTGGGTAGGTATCGGTCACGCTGGTACGTTAATCTCAGCCGTTTTATTATTATTCCGTCAAAAATGGAGAATGTCGGTTAACCGTTCTGCGGAAGCCATGACAATCTTCGCCGTTGTACAGGCAGCGTTATTCCCTGTAATTCACATGGGTCGTCCATGGTTAATGTACTGGGTATTCCCAATTCCTAACCAATTTGGATCTTTATGGCCTAACTTTAACTCACCATTATTATGGGACGTATTCGCGATTTCTACGTATTTCTCTGTATCAACAGTTTTCTGGTTGATGGGATTAATTCCTGACTTCGCTATGGTACGTGACCGTGCAACAAAACCATTCGCTAAGAAAATCTACGGAATCTTATCATTCGGATGGGGTGGTGGAGCAAAACACTGGCAACGTTTCGAAGAGTTATCTTTGGTATTAGCTGGTTTATGTACACCGTTAGTATTCTCGGTACACACGATTGTATCTTTTGACTTCGCAACGTCGGTAATCAAAGGATGGCACTCAACAGTATATCCTCCATATTTCGTTGCTGGAGCTATTTTCTCTGGTTTCGCGATGGTACAAACATTATTAAGTGTAATGCGTAAAGTTTTACACTACGAAGATTATATCACACGTAAACACATCGAGTACATGAATATTGTAATCGTTGTAACAGGTGGTATGGTTGCAGTAGCATACTTAACAGAGTTATGGATCGCTTGGTATTCAGGATCTCGTTACGAAGACTTTACATACTTCTCTCCAGGAGCAGCAACAGGACCTTATTGGTGGGCATTCTGGGCGTTAATTATCTGTAACGTTTTAGTACCAGGATTATTATGGATTCGTCCAATCAGAAGAAACTTCTTCTGGACATTCGTTATCTCTATCGTAGTTAACATCGGTATGTGGTTCGAGCGTTTTGATATTATCGTTATCAACTTATCTCGTGACTATTTACCATCGAGCTGGACAATGTTTATGCCTTCATGGGTAGACGTAGGTATCTTCTTAGGTACTATGGGATTCTTTTCTGTGTTATACTTATTGTACGCACGTACATTCCCAGTTATTTCACAATCTGAGTTAAAAACTATTTTGAAATCATCAGGCGAAAGCTATAAAAAACATCATACTGAAGATGAGCATCACGAACACTAAAATCGTTTATGGTCTTTACGGAGACGATGATGATTTATTAAAAGCAGTAAAATCTATTCGTAAACAAGGTATTACGATAGATGAAGTATATACACCTTTCCCTGTACACGGTTTAGATAAAGCTTTAGGATTAAAGAAAACTCGTATTTCTGACCTTGCTTTCTTCTACGGTGCATTTGGTACAACGTTAGCATCTTTGATGACATGGTTTATTATGAACCATGACTGGGCTCAAGATATTGGAGGGAAACCATCTTTTTCTTGGGGTGAGAATATGCCAGCTTTCGTTCCTATTATGTTCGAGTTGACAGTATTCTGTGCAGCGCACTTTATGTCATTAACATACTTAGTGCGTAACAAAATGTACCCAGGTGCTAAAGCTAAAAACCCAGATCCACGTACAACAGATGATAAATTCTTAATCGAAATCAGAACAGCTGATGTTGAGAAAATCAAAAATGTATTTGTAGAAACTGGTGCTGAAGAAGTAACTGTAAAAGGTGATGTAGTCGTAGAACCAAGTGTTAACAATTTAGTACAAGAAGCATAATGAAAAAGATAGCATTACTTATAGGATTAGGAAGTATTATTATCACTTCTTGTTCTGATAAAAAACGTCACGCAAGTATCGTATATATGCCAGATATGTATTATCCTACGGCATATGATCCTTATGAAAAGGCAACTTTTGGTTACCCTCATGACGAAGAAAACTCTGAAGTTCCTGTATTAAGTAAAAATCATAATATGTCTGCATTAGAATCTGTAGAAGGTGCTGTTGCAAGAACAGATGGTGATATTTTACCATGGACTTTCAAAAACAATAACGCTGGTTATGCACAAGCAAAAGCAGTAACTGTTTCTCCTTTGAATGCGGCTAACAAAGCTGCAGACTTAGAAAGAGGTAAGTTATTGTTTGGACAAAATTGTGCAGTTTGTCACGGTGAAGCTGGTGATGGACAAGGTTCAATTGTAAAATCTAAAGCTTATTCAGGTGTTCCTAATTATAGCGAAAGAGATGTTACAGTAGGTTCTGTTTATCATGTAATTATGTACGGAAAAAATGCGATGGGTTCTTACGCATCTCAATTGACTCCTGCAGACCGTTGGAGAGTTGCTGAATATGTAATGAGTTTGAAAGGTGCTACTACAGCTGCCGCTGCTCCTGCTGGAGACGCAACTGCTGAAGCAAAACCTGCAACAGAAACTGAAACAGCAACTAATAAATAATAAAATAAGTTAATTATTATGCAATATACATTTTCCCCAAGATTAAAAAATGCATCACTTATCTTAGCTGTTATAGGTGTTGTACTTTACGGGATAGGATTTTTCTTACATCAACAAGATGTTGCTAATTCAACTGAATATATTAACGGTTTGATTGAAGCTCACCCAACTCAATTTTTTGGTGACTACATTTCAGATTCTTATGCATCTATGAACACAGATCATGCTGGACACATGGAGCATTTGACAAATTTATTGAAAAACAGACCTTGGGCTGCTTTCTATGTACCAGCTTATTTATCGTTTGGTATTGCGGCATCTGCTTTGTTTTTCTTATGTATTCAATTCGTAGCTAACGCTGGTTGGTCTATGGTAGTATCTCGTGTTATGGAGGCTATCGCGTCATTTTTACCAGTTGGTTCTGTACTTGTAGCTATCATCGTTTTAGGATCTTATTTTCATATGAATCACTTATTCCACTGGATGGATGCTGATTTAATAAATCCTGATAGCGAGAAGTATGATATCTACATGGCAAACAAAGCTCAACTTTGGTTAAGCCCTAACTTCTGGTTAATACGTTGTGTTATTTACTTAGTAGTATTATCTTTAATGTTACCAGTAATTAAAAACGCAACACGCAAATTAGATGAGACAAACGGAGACTTAAAAGTGTACGCTCAATTGTACAAAAAATCAGTAATTTACTTAGTGATTTTCGCAATTTGTTCTGCAGCATTTGCTTGGGATTTCGTGATGTCTTTAGATCCACACTGGTTCTCTTCATTATTTATGTGGTACGGAATGGTTTCATACTTAGTTTCTGCGGTTTCTATTATGGCAATTATTTCTATCTACTTAAAAAGAAAGAACGCTTTACCATTATTCAATGATAACCACTTACACGATTTAACAAAATTCATGTTCGGTTTCTCATTATTATGGTCATACTTATGGTTCTGTCAATTCATGTTACAATGGTACGCAAACATTCCTGAGGAAGCTCAATACTTCCAACAACGTATGGCGCAATACCCATTATATTTCTGGATGTTGATTATTAACTTAGTAGCTCCATTCTTGATTTTAATTTCTTCAAGCATGAAACGTCGTTATCAAATCGTTTTCGCGATGGGATTTGTTATCATTTTTGGACACTACTGGGATTTCTACAACCAAATTATGCCAGCAGCTGTTGGACCATTCCACAACTTTGGTTTAATGGAAATTGGAGCATTAGTTGGAATCGGTGGATTATTTACATTCGTAGTTATGAATGCAGTTTCTAAATTAAACTTAGAAGCAAAAGGTCACCCTTACTTCCACGAATCAAAAATTTATGAATATCCTTTCTAATTAGAAAGATGTTATAAAATCTAAAAAGCTCGATGCATTTGCATCGAGCTTTTTTATTTGATTAATAATTGTAATATTCTTATTCTTGAATTGTTCTACGTTTTATTTCCAAATCAACCAAGAAATGATCGACATCGTAATCTGTTGATAAATTTCCAACCACGTAAACACCTTTATCTCCGTTTTGATTATTGATTATACCATAAACCGAAGACTCATCATCAGGATCAGACATTCCTTCGTAACGATAAATGCATACGATATCAAAGATTTCAGGAGCTTGTTTTAATTGATCTTTTTCGATATTATAGTCAATAGTAAAACCATTTTCTTTTAGTTCGTCTAAAGCTTCGTTCGTTGTTTTGTAGCGGTATTGGATTTTTTCTTTCATAATTTTAATAGTTTAATTATTGATTCTCAAATACTATTCCAATCAGTATATTCATTAAAATATTGTAAAGTCTTTTTTGGTAAGGTTATTGTCTTATCTCAAAATGAATATAATGAATATGATTATGAAACTAACAGTATTAAAAAAAATCAACTTGATTGCCGTTTTTGCTTTCGCTGCTTTATTTTTGGTATCGTGTGATGGTTCTACAACTATATATGGGTTAGAACATCAGCATAAACACAAAAAGAAGTATAAGAAATATCCGAAATACGAAGTGAGATATGACGACCATCGTAGCTTACCACCAGGTCAACACAAAAAAGTACATGGTGATAAATCTGCAAAACGATATGCACCAGGTCAACAAAAGAAAAATAATGGAAATTATTATAAAAAGAAAGGACATCATAAACATCATGATGACTAAAATAAAAAAGGATTGAACATTGTTCAATCCTTTTCTTTTTAATATCTAAAAATTGTTTTACTCTACAACTTCCATTTCTACGTTCAATGTTCCCGCATTAGTAGAACCTATAGAAGTAAACGCTGCTTTACTCAAATCCAATAAACGAGATTTTGTATGCGGTCCTCTATCGTTTATTTTTACAACAACAGATTTTCCGTTATTTGTATTAGTTACTTTAACTTTTGTACCGAATGGTAAAGTTTTGTGTGCTGCAGTTAAATTGTTTTTGTTATATAACTCGCCACTAGAAGTTTTTTTACCGTGAAATTTATCAGCATACCATGATACAATTCCACTTACTTTTTTTCCAGCTTTTTCAACAATTTCCGAAATCGCAGTATTATCTGTTTTATTAAAATCTGAAAATTTATTGATTAAATTAAGTTTCAAATTTTTAGTTATAGCAACTGGTAACGGATTTTCTATTGAAAAGTTTGATTTTCCTTTAGCTTGAGCCATTGGGATAATCATCAGCATTACTAATAATGTTAAAATATTCTTTGTCATTCTTTAGTTCTTTCTGAATCTTTATCTAAAATAAGCATAATAGATTTTGTTTGTACATGCATAGTTTTTTCTAATGTTTTTTAGAAAAGAAAAGATACCTAAATGTCTATGTTTAGTAGCTTTAGAAAGAATTGTTAACTATAAGTTAAAAATATAGTTACTTATTAAAATTTTTAAGAATTATTTACAATTATTACGTAAATATTTATTAATCAATATATTAATCTTTTAACAAGTAAATGTTAAATTAAATGACGCGATTAAGATGTTGATTTAAGATATTTTTTAATCCAGTAAAATGCATAATTTGTTGAAGAATTTGACTTGTTTCTTCGATTGATAATTCAGGATTTTTTGTTTGATGCATCAATTCTTTAATCACATTATCTATGTAAATAATTTTGAAGCGAAGTAAAACATCAAATAAATCTTTGTGCACAAATTCTTCTTTTTTCTTAATGTTGATGCCTTGCTTTACTGTCCAGTTTTCGCTTAAACTATGTTTTTCTAACATCATTTCCGAAGCAAGCTGTACAATTTCTGGATTGGTTAATCGAGAAAAATAAGTCCCTGTTCGCAATTCATCATTTCCCAAACCAACTTTCACTTCTTCTAGAATAGATTGATAAAGAGGATTACTTAAACTTAACTCGTTTTCATCAAATTGAGAAATGATTTCTTGGTTAACTGTTGTTTTATATAGCTCGTTGTTCTCGTTCTTCAAATCAACTTCTAAATCACCAAATTGCATAATCAACTTAATGATTTCATTTTCTACAGTTTGCTGAACATTGATGACTTCTTTTGTAGACGGAACAACCGAAATAGCAGGTTTTTTAGTTCGCGCATTATCGGTAATATGAGAAGACGAAGAAGTCGATTTATCGCCAGAATTTTGCAATTGAGCCAATTCTTTGAACAAAACTTCTTCTCGAATTTCCATTATTTTAGAAGTTTCTGCAATGTAAACTTCTTGCTTGATAATATTCGGAATAAGCGAAATCGATTTTACAATTTCTCTGATTAATTCAGCTTTTTTGATAGGATCATTTTTCGCATCTTCCAACAAAACATTTGCTTTGAAACGAATAAAATCAGATGCGTTTTCTTTTATATACGCTTCGATTTCAGTTGTCGAATGTTTTTTCGCAAACGAATCTGGATCTTCGCCTTCTGGTAACAAAAGAATTTTGACATTCATTTCTTGTTCCAAGATCATATCAATTCCACGGAAAGACGCTTTGATACCAGCATTGTCACCATCGTACATCACAATGATATTCTCTGTCAAACGTTTTATCAAACGAATTTGTTCATTTGTAAGTGCTGTTCCAGAACTCGCCACTACATTTTGAATTCCGGCTTGATGCAAAGACAAAACATCTGTATAACCTTCGACCAAGAAACATTGATCAGCTTTTGTAATGTGTTGTTTCGCCTGAAATAATCCGTATAACGTTTTACTTTTATGGTAAATTTTATTTTCGGGAGAGTTTAAATATTTTGCTGCTTTGGCATCATTTCGCAAAATTCGTCCACCAAAACCCAACGTACGTCCCGAAAAACTATAAATAGGAAACATTACACGCTCGCGAAACTTGTCATATTTCTTATTATCTTCTTTGAAAGTTGCTAAACCAGCTTCTTCAATCAATTCTTTCGAATAACCATTTTTTAAGGCATATTCAGCAAAAGCATCCCATTGTTTTGGCGAATAACCAAGTTCAAATTTATCGATGGTTTCTTTGGTAAAGCCACGTTCGCGGAAATAACTTAATCCAATCAAATTCCCTTCTTCCGAATTATGCAATTGATTAGTGAAGAATTTCTTCGCAAAATCAGTCAAGATATATAAACTTTCGCGATCTTTTTCCTCTTGTTGTTGCTCAAAAGTGTATTCACCATCTTCTTCAATCTCGATGTTATAACGTTTTGCCAACCATCGCAAGGCTTCTGGATAAGTAAATTGTTCAACTTCCATCAAAAAAGTCACAACATTTCCACCTCTTCCAGAAGAAAAATCTTTCCAGATTTGTTTGGCAGGTGAAACAACAAAAGAAGGCGTTTTTTCGTTCCCAAAAGGCGAGAGTCCTTTTAAGCTAGAACCTGCACGTTTTAAGGTTACAAAATCACCAACAACTTCTTCTACACGAGCTGTTTCGAAAATTATATCTATCGTTCTTTGAGAAATCAAATTGAATTATTTTTTGAGAATTGTGTAAACAAATTATTTCTCAAAATTAAAACAAATTCTTTACTTGGCTTCATCTTTTCAAAACCTTTGTAGAAACGAATTTTAACATTTTTGAGATTTTGGTATGATATTCGTATATTAGACTGAAACTTGAAATTAAATTTTATGAAATCAACAATTTTAAAAATATCTTTTGCAGCAATTTTAGCAACAGGATTCTTAACATCTTGTTCTACTGTTAATAACGTGATAGGTAATACTGAAAACACAAATAACAACTCTATTTTAGGGAAATGGGAGTTGAGCCAAATCAATTTTATGAAGGCAGGTTCTATTGCAGAAGCTTATCCAATGGGAACTCCTTACCTTAATTTTATCTCGAATAGTATGTTAAATGCTTCGGATGGTTGTAATACTTTGAATGGAGGAGTTACAATTTCTGGAAATGAAATAACATTTGGTAATATGATGTCTACGATGAAAGCTTGTCAAAATGTAGAAGATTCTAATTTCAGTTCAAAATTAAACGGAAAATTAAAATACTCTATTTCAGATAATAAATTATTATTAATTCAAGGAGATATTGTCATCATGACTTTTGTTCGTCCTGGTAATTTAGCAGGTTCTTGGGAATTAGAAGAATTTATTGGTAAAGATAGAAGTGCCAAAACATTAGATGATCGTTTCCCAAATCAAAAACCTAGATTAACATTTCAAAATAACAAGGTTTCTGGTAATGATGGATGTAATAATTTGATAGGTGCTTATGTAGCAGTTGGTAATTCATTGACAGTAAAAAACATCGCCACTACGCGAATGGCTTGTCAAGGTGTAGATTATGATGCTTTTGGAGAGCGTTTTAATAATGTAAATAAATACGAAATTGTAGACGGAAAATTAGTTTTGTTTGCAAATGATGTTAAAACAATGGTTTTCAAGAAAAAATAATGAAATTCAATTTATAAATCATTAAAGCTGTCATTTTTTGACAGCTTTTTTATTTTTATATTTGTAGACTTTTTAAAAGGAGAGAAAGATGAAATTTCCACAAACACATCAATTAAAAGATATAGCATCAATTATCGATGCGAAATTTATTGGAGACGAAAATTTTCCAGTAGAAGGAATCAATGAAATTCACCGTGTAGAAGCGGGAGATATAGTTTTTGTTGATCATCCAAAATATTATGATAAAGCGTTACAATCGAATGCTACAATCGTTTTGATTAACAAAGAAGTTGATTGTCCAGAAGGAAAAGCTTTGTTGATTTCTGATGATCCTTTCCGTGATTTTGTCAAAATTGGACAACATTTTATGGCGTTTGAAGCTGCTACAAAACAAATTTCTGATTCTGCAGAAATAGGTGAAGGAACAATTATTCAGCCAGGCGCATTTATAGGAAATCATGTCAAAATTGGAAAAAATTGTGTGATTCATTCTAATGTTTCAATCAATGATTATGCAATTATCGGAGATAATGTAATTATTCGTTCGGGAACAGTTTTAGGAGCTGATGCATTTTACTACAAAAACCGCGAAACAGGTTTTGATCGTTTAAAATCTGTCGGAAATGTTATCATCGAAAATAATGTAGAAATTGGTGCGAATTGTACGATAGATAGAGGAGTTTCTGCTTCTACAATTATTGGTGAAGGAACAATAATGGATAATTTAATTCAGATTGGTCACGATACAATTATTGGTAAAAAATGTTTGATTGCTTCGCAAGTTGGAATTGCTGGTTGTGTAAATGTAGAAGACGAAGTTTCTATTTGGGGACAAGTTGGGATTACAAGTGGTGTAACAATCGGTACAAAAGCGGTATTATTAGCACAAGCAGGAGTTAGTAAATCTCTGGAAGGAGGAAAAACATATTTTGGTTATCCAGCTGAAGAGGCTCGAGGATTGTATAAAAAAATGGCTGTCACAGAGATAATGGTTCGCGATTACAAGAGAAAATAAAATTATCTATAGAAAATATTTTATAGCCGACCGTTTGGTCGGCTTTTTTTATGATAAATATCTTATCCTTTTTTGTCCTGTTCTAATAAAGACTTAGTGTATTTTTTACATTGAATATTTTTTAAAATGCAAAACTCCTTTTATATTTGTGTAAATTAAAAATCACAATGTCTGTATTAGTAAACAAAGATTCAAAAATAATCGTTCAAGGTTTCACAGGGAAAGAAGGAACTTTTCATGCTGAGCAAATGATTGAATATGGAACACAAGTAGTAGGTGGTGTAACTCCAGGGAAAGGAGGACAAACTCACTTAGGGTTACCAATTTTTAACACAGTAAAAGATGCTGTTGATCAAGCAGGAGCAGACGTTTCTATTATTTTCGTTCCACCAGCATTCGCTGCTGACGCTGTAATGGAAGCTGCAGAAGCAGGTATCAAAGTAATTATCTGTATTACAGAAGGTATTCCAGTAGAAGATATGGTAAAAGTACAAGCGTATGTTGATCAAAGAGATGTAACATTAATCGGGCCTAACTGTCCTGGTGTTATCACTTCTGAGGAAGCAAAAGTTGGTATTATGCCAGGTTTCATTTTCAAAAAAGGTAAAGTTGGTATCGTTTCTAAATCAGGAACTTTAACTTACGAAGCTGCTGACCAAGTTGTAAAAGCTGGTTACGGAATTTCTACAGCAATCGGAATTGGAGGAGACCCAATTATTGGAACTACAACGAAAGAAGCTGTTGAATTATTTATGAATGACCCAGAAACTGAGTGTATCGTAATGATTGGTGAAATTGGTGGACAATTAGAAGCTGAGGCTGCTCGTTGGATTAAAGTAAATGGAACTAAACCAGTTGTAGGATTTATTGCAGGACAAACTGCACCAAAAGGTCGTACAATGGGACACGCTGGAGCTATCGTTGGTGGAGCTGATGATACAGCACAAGCTAAAATGGCAATTATGGAAGAATGTGGAATCCACGTTGTTGCATCTCCTGCTGATATTGGAGCTACAGTTGCAAAAGTTTTAGGATAAGAATATTCTTAATCAAAATAGTAAAGGAACTCAAATTTGAGTTCCTTTTTTTATTTTAAAATTCTTGTTATGTTATAAATATTATATGTAATAAATCCAACTAATACTACTCCTCCAAACATAAATAATAAATCGAATTGGCTTCGAAATTTATTTGAGGATATTCTTTTAATTTAAAGATTAAATATTCTTTTCGATTTTTTCTTTTTCCACTAAAATCTATTTCTGGTTGATAAGCCATATGACCTTTAATGGTTTTGTATTCTTGTATTTTATCAGGATGATAATTTTCTATGCTAAAAGATAAAATAAATATTATTAAAGAGGAGAAAGTCAATGATGTAATTATAATATATTCTTTTTCTACAAAACTTATTTCAAAATCTTCATTCTTTTTTATTTCAGGATAATTAGTTTTTAAATAAGATAGAATCTCATCAAACACATATTTATTATGAACTTCTTTAATACGACAAACTATTTTATTATCAGCATACAATTGAATTAATTGTCCATTAGATTTCTTTTTATAAGAATCTTTATATTCACCGTTTGTAATACTATAGCTTGTGAAAGCTATCACTTTCTTATATACTAAATTAGTATAAATAAGTCTGTTGTTATTAAATTCATAAGACTCTTTACTATTACTAATTATAAAATAAAGTTGAATGTGTAATCTTCCCTAAAAAACGGAACGTTTAAAAATATAGTTTATTAACTTAGGGATAATTATGAAACAAAGCAATTTTACAGAAGTTCAGATCGTCAAGATCTTATCAAAACAAAATCAAGGCAAAACAGTCAATGAAATTTGTCGTGAACATGGAATAAGCCAACCCACTTTTTATAAATGGAAGAGTAAATATGGCGGAATGGAAGCCCATCAATTAGCTCAATTAAAGGAACTAGAGAAGCAATTGTCCCGATATAAAAAAATTGTAGCAGAGCTTACTTTAGAAAACGTAGTTTTAAAAGATGTTATCGAAAAAAAGCTATAACGCCTTGTGAAAAACGAGAATTGGTGTTGTATTCAAAAGCAAAACATCAACTAAGTTCTCGCAGGGCTTGTCGTCTATTTAGCTTAAGAACATCCGTTTTTTATTATCAAAAAGTACGTAAAGATGAGGATGATAAAATACGTTTTCAATTGATAGCACTATCTAACGAGCATCAAACTTGGGGCTTTTGGATGATGCATTATCGTTTACGAAATTTAGGCTTTACTTGGAACCATAAACGAGTTTATCGAATTTATACTTCGATGAAACTTAACCTACGTAATAAACGTAAAAAAAGACTTCCTGCAAGTATTAAAGAGCCGCTTTTACGTCCGATTTATCCAAATGTAACGTGGAGTATGGATTTTATGCATGATAGTTTAGAAAACGGAAAAAGCGTGAGAAGTTTGAATATTATAGACGATTTTAATCGAGAAATTTTGAGTATTTGTATCGACACAAGTTTACCTTCAGCTAAAGTAATTTCTGAACTAGAAAAACTAATCGAATGGCGAGGGAAACCTGAGAAAATTAGAGTAGATAATGGTACAGAATTTATTGCTGAAAAACTAAAACTATTTTGTCAAAAAAAAGCCATTGAATTATATTATATTCAACCTGGGAAACCTACGCAAAACTCTTTGATTGAAAGATTTAATAGAACTTTTAGAACAGATTTTTTAAATGCTTATTTATTTGAAAATATCAAAGAAATGAAAAATTATACAGAAATTTGGATGTGGATGTATAACAATGAAAGACCACATAGTTCTTTGCAATATCTTTCTCCTAGAAACTTTTTATTGAAATATGGTAAGGTCAAAAATCCTAATGATTTTCCTACATTTCAAATTAATCAAAATAATAATACAATAATATTAAATAAAAACTCTACTTTTAAGTGTTCTTAACAAGGGGAAGATTACAAACTATAATAAGTCCAGAAATTAAAAAATAATTGAAAGAGCTATATCCTATTAATATAAAAAAGAAATAGGCAACTACTGAAATTAATGTGACAATTTTCCTTAGAGCACCATCTTCCATTGAAGGAATAAAATGGGTATTAAATATTATCATTATAAAAACTCGTCTTCATCATCAAAATCATCTTCCATTTCGTCGTCGTCAGGAGGATAATCTTCGATAAAAACTTTGAATAATCTTGGACAAATGATTTGCAAATTGGTTAAATTTTCGTCATCCCAATCAAACTCAGGTTTTGGAGATTTTTCGGTATAAAATTTAAAACATTCTTTGTCTACAAAGTCAATAATTTTGTGTTCGAATTTTTCATAGAAAACATTATCAGCGATTAAATGAAAATCTTCAAACTCATATAAATCATCTTCGTTGAAGCCTTCGTTAAAATAATCAGCTAAATTATCAGGATTCAAAATTGCCTTTTCAAACAATTCTTGTCCTTGCGAAATAATCCAATTTTTGAAATAATAGAAATGTGTTGGATCTGTATCATCATTCATAATACAAGCTGCACACCATATTTCAGGCGAATGTAATGAATAGGAGTAGAACTCTAATCGAAGTTGAAAACCAATAATATCCTCGGCAGTTAGATCTTCTAATTCTTGTTCCAAAGCCTTTTCTTGATCTTGCAAATTATTGGCATTGAGCAAAGAATTTTCTATAATTTGCCAAAACAAATCTTCTTCGAGCATACGCGAAATGCGCTCTGAGGGAAGGGTTGAAGAGTTAAACAAATCATCTAAAAAATCCATATTTCTACTTTTTAGTTTGTATTTAGTTGGTTTTGATTCGTAAAAAATTATCTAACGTTTTATTTCTTAAACCTTTAATTGATAAAACATTTTAATAAAATCTTTTTATAATTTATAAATAAAATATGATGAAACCTATTAATTTTTAAACTATTTACAATTTTTAAGGTAATTGTTTGATTTTGTTTAAACTAAAAAATGTCTAATTCGAAGTGGAATTAGACTTTTTGGTTTTAAATATTTTACTCAATAATATGCGGAACAAAACGACTTTTATCGGTTGTAATAAATTGGTCACTTTCGCGGAACGTAATTCCACACGATTCTTGCCCAATAATCCAACTTCCGATAATGGTATAACCTGTTTCTTCGTGATGTAAATTAGCCAAAGCTTGATAAATAAAACCTTCTTCGCCATATTCGCCAGAAGTTTGCTCCGAAATAGCTCCACTTTTTACAACTTCTACATTTGCGCCTTCACGAGATAACAATGGTTTTTTGACATAATTCTTCATCTCTTTTGGTGAATCTGTATAAGCTTCTAATAATAATGGATGATCTGGATACAATTCCCATAAAATTGGTAAAATAGCTTTGTTCGAAAGAATCATTTTCCAAGCTGGTTCTATCCAATTTGCGTTGATTTCATCATTTTTGATGTTGTATGCAAACAACTCGTTCATCATCCATTCCCACGGATAAAGTTTGAAAATATCTGTAATTGGTTCTTCTTCTAAATCAACAAAATTGACATTATTCCAACCGATTTCGTCTACATAAATTAATTTGGTATTAATTCCGGCTTGTATCGCACAATCTCTGATATATTCGATATTCGTCAAATCTTCTAACGATTCTCTCACGCAAGAAAAATGCAAGGTTTCACCTTTCAAATAAGGTTTTAACATTTTCCATGTTTCAATTAATTTATCGTGAACAGAATTGAATTGATCTTTTGTTTCTCCAAAATAATTTTCCATCCAAAACCATTGTACAACACCACATTCAAACAACGAAGTAGGTGTATCAGCATTGAATTCTAACATTTTCAATTGATCATTATCGTAAGCAAAATCAAAACGTCCATAAATACTTGGCGCATCATTTTCCCATGTATCAATCAAATAAGGTTGAATAAATTTTGGAATTTTAAATTCGTCCAAACGATTATTTTGAATCACATGTTCGACAGCATTCAAGCACATTTCCCACAATTCGTTTGTCGCTTCAAAGATTTTATCCGCTTCTTTTTCCGAAATAGAATAGTAATAATCTTCTACCCAATAGGTTTGTTTATTTTCGTCTGTATGATAGCCAAAGCCAATATTTTCTAACCTTTCTTGCCAGTTTTCGTCAGCTTTTATTCTTTTTAATTGCATAAAATTTGTTTAAGATGAAACTGAACGAGAAGAAGCAGATTTTCCGAATCCACCGCGAACAGTTTGACTTTTATACGCTTGTGCTTTTGCTGCGTTTGTTCCAACATTAGATTGTTGATGCAAACCTTGACTTGCATAGCCCATTCCGCCGCCAGTTAAGCTACGAAAAGCCATAAACCAAAGCAACGAACTACCCATTCCACCGTGATGCGAACCACCAGAATGAGATGCATAATTTGACGTAACATCTGTGTAAGGAGCAGTAGAATCTGCACGCATATATACCTTTTGTGCATTGTTCGTAACAGGCGCTTCTTCACGATTCATACATGAACTAAGAACCGAAGAAATTAACACTAAAGTCACGACTTTACTTGCTCTTTTTTCTCTTTTATTCATGATAGATTATTGAATGGTTACGTAAATAGGAATTTTGGTAGAATCGGTAGGTGTATATTGTTTGTGCGTAATCAAAGTATCTACTTTTTCTGCAATCATCAAATCGTTTGACCAAATTTTTTGTTTGGTAATATGTAAAACAGAGTCGCCTTTAGTTTCTGTTGTTAAAACAACTTCACGAGCTGATTTTTTATCAATTTGTTCTAAATTTTGATTTTCGTTTTGATTAGATTGACACGCAAAAAAAGTTGTCAATGGTAGTGTTACTAAAAGTATTTTTTTCATGTTTCTTAGACTTCTAACAAAGTTACATTATTTCACAAAAAAAGCATAATTCAGAATTTCTGAATTATGCTTTTTGAAAAAGTATAGTCTTATTATTTATTATTCTAATGATTCAAAACTAATAATTCTTCTTTTTTCATAGAACCTGTTTGTTTCAATCTTGTATGCCAAGAGAACGCTTCTTCTAAGATATGTGGCGTTTGACCACCTCTTTCTGCACAAGCTCTTTCGAAATAAGATAATAATTCACCTTTATAATCTGGATGAACACAGTTGTTGATAATTTCGATTGCTCTTTCGCGTGGTGCTAAACCTCTTAAATCGGCTAAACCTTGCTCTGTAACAATAATATCTACATCATGTTCTGTGTGATCGTGATGAGAAACCATCGGAACGATAGAAGAAATATTTCCACCTTTTGCGATAGAAGCAGTAACAAAGATTGAGATAAATGCATTACGAGCAAAATCTCCAGAACCTCCAATACCATTCATCATGTGTGTACCAGAAACATGAGTTGAGTTTACGTTACCATAAATATCACACTCTAAAGATGTATTGATTCCAATAATTCCTAAACGACGAATAACTTCGGCTGAGTTAGAAATAGATTGAGGACGTAAAACAATTTTATCTTTATAATTGTCGATGTTTCCTATAACACGGTCATAACATTCTTGAGAAACTGTCATAGAAGATGCCGAAGCAAACTTCATTTTTCCAGAATCAATTAAGTCAAATGTAGAATCTTGTAAAACTTCTGAGTACATTACTAAATCTTCAAAATCAGAATGTTCTAAACCACCTAAAACAGCGTTTGCAACTTTACCAATACCACATTGTAATGGCATTAATGATTTTGTAAGACGACCTTCTTCAACTTCATTTTCGAAGAATTTCACAATGTTTTGAGCAATTGCAGCAGTCGCTTCATCAGCTGGTTGAATGTCTCCTGGAGCATCTTGAATGTCGTGAAAAACAATTCCAACAATTTTAGAAGGATCTACTTTTATTGTTTCTGTTCCAATTTTTGTATCACAAGCAGTGATGTTAATTGGTGTACGTTTTCCATATTCTTCTACACTATAAATATCGTGAATACCTTTTATATTTGTAGGGATAGACGTGTTAATCTCAATGATTAATTTGTCTGCATTTGCAGCAATTTCAGCATTATTACCGATAGAAGTTGTAGGTACTAAAGAACCATCTTCTAAAATTTCAGCAACTTCTAAAACACCTAAATTAATTTTAAATTGTCCATCTAAAATATGTTCAGCAGTTTCTCCTAAATGCTGATCGATAAATAAAACATTACCTGCATTTATATTTTTACGCATTACAGTGTCTACTTGGAATGGTAAACGTTTTTTTAATGCTCCACTTTCTACTAAAGCTGCGTCTGTACCATGTCCTAATGAAGCTCCTGTTACTAAAGTGATTTTTAAATTTTCAGATTTGGCACGCTCCGCAACAGCTTTTAATACAACTTTTGTATCGCCTCCTCTTGTAAAACCACTAGAACCAACAGTCATTCCATCTTCAAAAAATTTGGCAGACTCCTCTGCTGTCATTACTTTTGACTGTAAGTTAGTTAATTTTATTCTTTCCAACATAATGCAACTTTTTCTTTCTAATACTATTCAATAATTGTTCCCTTCTGAACGAAGGGAATTACAAATATTGGATTAATTAATAAAAAGTTAATATTAAAAATAGTCAAATAATTATCTATTTCGGACATTTTTATTTGTGTACATTATACATCATATCAAATAAATTATTATATTAGTTCGCAGATTAAAGAAACTATGAATATACATTTGGATAATAAGTTCGAAACACGATATTACCTAACCGAAATTGACAAATTACCAACCTCAATTTTCTGTTACCATAAGGAAATTTCGGAAGCATACGTGGTAGAACATAAACATAACAAAGCGCAATTTCTTTATTGTGAGGGAGGAATAGTTTATGTAAAAATAGGAAAAGATACTTTTTATTTACCTGCAAGACACTATATGTGGATACCGCCTCATGTGGAACATAGTATACACCCAAATACACCAGAGGTGATTATGAGAAATTTATATTTCCCTATTAATGAAAGTGATAATTCGTTTTATAAAAAAGTAGGAATCTATCCTGCTGATGGATTGTTGTTAGAGCTTTTATTATTTTCTAACCAATGGAAAGGAGATATTGTTCCAGAAAACAGAAGCGAATATGTAATTGCACAAGCTTTTAAAGAAATATTACCTAAAGTAAGCAAAAGTAGTTTACGATTAGCTCTTCCATTACCACACGACGAACGTCTGAAAAAAATCGTTCAATTCTTAGATGATAATATGGATTCTTCGATTACAATGAAGAAAATTACAGCCGAATTCGGTTTCTCTGAACGATCATTATCACGATTATTCCAAAAAGATTTGAATATGACATTTGTTCAATATTTCACTATTTTAAGAATGTTACGCGCTTTACAATTGTTAATTGATAATACGTATTCAATCAGTGAAATTTCGACAATGGTTGGTTACAATAGTTTACCAACATTTAGTAATACATTCCAAAAAGTAATTGGAGTTCGTCCAACAGATTACTCAAAGAAAAAAGATATATTATAAATTAAGGTATGAAAATTTATCAAGTAAGTGGATTAGGCGCAAACGCAAATGCTTTTCGAAATCTACGCTTGGAACAAGATTTTGAGCAAGTTTATATTCCTTGGTTAGATCCAGAGAAAGATGAAACTTTGGCTCATTATACCGAAAGATTATTAGATAAAATAAATCCCACAGAAGATTTTCTTTTGATGGGATTATCTTTTGGTGGAATAATTGTGCAGGAAATGAATCGTTTTATTAATCCAAAACATACATTTCTGATTTCGACAGTGAAGAATAGGGCAGAGCTTCCGAAGTTATTTCGATTCTCGGCTTCTATTAATGCACATAAAATAATTCCGATGAGTTTCTTAACTTCGGATCGGACATTTTCGTACATGATGATGCGAAAATTATATTATACTGATCGAGAAAAAGATAATATTGACGATATTTTTGAGTTTCGAAACAAAGAATATTTAAGTTGGTCGATTCATAAGATTGTAAACTGGGAACATTCTACAGCTTATCATGAAGAAAATATTACACATATTCATGGTACAAAAGATATTGTTTTTCCGATTGAATATATCAAAGATGCAATACAAATAGAAGGCGGAACACATATTATGGTGATGCAAAAGCCAAAATTAGTGAGCGATGAAATAAATAAAGTATTAATCACTTTATAACTAAAAAAAGCTTGAACATTTGTTCAAGCTTTTCTGATTTTATACTTCTTCTGTTGTATTTTCTTCTTCAAAATAGCTTTTTTCTAAAGCGAAATTTTCAGCATTGATGACATCAAATTCGCCAATTTTTGTACGACGAAGTGCTGTTAAATATCCACCAGAATTGACTGCTTTTCCAAAATCAAAAGCCAAAGAACGAATGTAGGTTCCTTTGCTACAATTCACTTCAAAATCGACAAAAGGTAAATCTATTTTTGTAATTTTAAAATCGTGAATCGTTATTTTACGTGCTTTACGTTCTATTTCTTGACCTTCGCGAGCTAATTCATATAAACGTTTTCCATCTACTTTTACCGCTGAATGCATTGGCGGAAATTGTTCAATTTCTCCAACAAATTGTTTTGTTGCTTCGCGAATAATTTCTTCTGTGATATGATTTGTCGGAAAAGTTTCATTTTCTTCCGATTCTAAATCATAGGTAGGCGTTGTAACACCTAATTTAATTGTACCAGTATAAGTCTTTTCTTGCGCCTGAAATTCATCAATGCGTTTTGTCCATTTCCCTGTACAAACCAATAAAAGTCCAGTAGCTTTTGGATCTAAAGTCCCAGCATGTCCAACTTTTATTTTCTTTAAGTTATATGCTTTTCTAATGTTCCAACGAATCTTATTTACAACATCAAAAGATGTCCAATCAAGTGGTTTATCAATCAAAAAAACGTGACCTTCTTGTATTTTTTCTACGTTCATCTTATTTGTGCTGAATCATTGTAGTTTCTACTGAAGCGGTATTGTCTTTTTCTGCTTGTGTTGGAGAATTGTAAGAGAAATAAATCAATAAAATAATTCCGATGATAATTCTGTAAAACCCCCAAAATTTGAAACCATATTTTGTTAAAACTGCGATAAATGTTTTCACTGCGATTAATGCTACAATAAATGCGACAACATTTCCAATTAAGAATAATATAATATGGTTTTGATCTTGCAAAATCATTTCGTAACCTTTCATTGGTGTTGCAGTATCTTCTCCCCAAGTTTTAACAAAAATAGAATAAACTGTAACCGCTAACATTGTCGG
Organism: Empedobacter sp. ULE_I140; assembly: GCF_053482575.1. NCBI lineage: Bacteria > Pseudomonadati > Bacteroidota > Flavobacteriia > Flavobacteriales > Weeksellaceae > Empedobacter > Empedobacter sp. ULE_I140. The sequence continues at coordinate 1,274,900 of NZ_JBQMTX010000001.1, forward strand.
AACTGCTAAAAAGAAAGAAAATTCTGCAGCTGCTTTACGAGATAAACCTTGTGTCATACCTCCAATGATCGAGGCTGCGGAACGAGATGTACCAGGCATCATAGCCAAACATTGCCAAAAACCGATAATAATTGCTTGTTTTAATGTAATATCTTTTTCATCATTAATTTTAGGATTTTTGAACCATTTGTCTACAAATAATAAAATGATTCCTCCGAAAACTAACATTCCAGAAATAGCAACTTGATTTCCTAAAACAGCTTCGATTTTATCATCAAATAATTTTCCTAATATAAGGGCAGGAATAACCGCACAAGCTAATTTGATGTAAAAATTGAAATTGAAATTTTTGAAGTCAAAGAATTTTTTCCAATATAAAACGACAATTGATAAAATTGCTCCAAATTGTATCGAAACTTGAAACATTTTTAAGAATTCACTTTCTGGCATCCCCATCAAAGCTGCTGTGAATCCCATGTGTGCTGTAGAAGAAATTGGTAAATATTCGGTAAGACCTTCTATAATAGCAATAATAATTGCTTGTAAAGTATTCATTATTTTTCTTTATTCGGATTGATTAAAATGGCATAAATCTCGACGATGAAACCAACAACAACTAAAAAAGGCGCTAATCTAATTCTACGAAAAGAATAGATTTCGTCGTTCCAATAATTTGCATCCCACGTTCCATCGGGTCTTGTGTTCGCATCGTGTCCTGTCATCAATAAAAATCCAAGACCAATTAGCGCAACACCAATTGCCATGAAAATGTAATTTCTTTTTCCAAATAAAAAAGTAAAACCAGCATCGTTTGTAGATGCTGATTTTTTTGTTGTATTGATAGAATTTGATTTCATTAATAAAGTTGATCAGTTTTTAATCTTAAATAACGCCATGCAGCAAACAATGTACTGAAAACGGCAATAACAACTCCAATTCCAATTAAGATAATAATAAGTGGAGTGAAGCTTGGATTCCAAAGTACTAAACCAACTTTTGTTGCTAAAATGTACCATAAGAAACCTAATCCTACTGCTGCAATAAATGCTGCTAAGAAACCTAAAACTGCGGCTTCTATCAAGAAAGGTTTTACAATAAAACGTCTACGCGCACCAACTAATTGCATCGTTTTGATGCTGAAACGTTTTGCGTAAATTTTCAGACGGATAGAGTTGTTGATTAATACAACAACGATTACCAAGAAAATAACAGCAAAAATCATAATCCAAAAAGTAATTTTGTTGATGCTGTGGTAAATCGTTACCATCGCTTCTTTGTCACTTTTTACTTCGTCTACAATCGGATTTTTTGCCAATACCTTATTAATAGAATCAATTTGTTCAACAGATTGTATTAATGCAGGGTTCAATGTAATTTGAACTGATGCAGGGAAAATACTTTCTTCGAAGAAATCACTACCATCCGTACCCAAATCTTTTTTCGCAATTTTAGCTGCATCCTCTTTGCTGATATACTGTGTAGCTTCAACAAAAGGATACTTCACCTTCAACGAATCGATATAAGATTTCTGTAAATCAAGCTCCTTATCTTTTAATTTTGGATCTTCGACATCTTTAAAATATGCCTCGATTTTTAACTCTCTTTTTAGATGTTCTGCGTAACTTTGTGCATTAATGACAATTAAGCCGAAAATACCTAATAGAAATAAAACAAGCGAAATACTAATCACAACAGTGATGTTTGAAGATCGCAGTCTTTTTTTCTCAAATTTATCGTTCGTTTTTGACATTTGGGTTAATTTTGGGGCTAAGATAAAAAAAACTTATTTCGCAAGAAAGATATTCCGTATATATTCTACGGTAAGTTGGTTAAAGAAAACTTAAAATTTAGAATTTTTGAAAGTAAAAGCTAAAAAACATTTAGGTCAGCATTTTTTGAATGACGAAAATATTGCACGAGACATCGCTGAAGGGTTAACTTGGGAAGGCTATGATCGTGTCTTAGAAATTGGTCCAGGAATGGGCGTGTTGACAAAATATATTTTACAAGCAAAGAAAAATATAGAGGTTGTGGAGATTGATACAGAATCAGTCGAATATTTAAAAGAATATTATCAACCATTTTATCCAGGATTTAAAATTCATTCTGAAGATTTCTTGAAAATGGACTTTTCATCAAAGTTTGATGAACAAATTGCTATTTTAGGAAATTTTCCGTATAATATATCTTCGCAAATTATTTTTAAAGCTTTAGAAGAGCGTTACACTGTTCCCGAAGTTTGTGGAATGTTTCAGAAAGAAGTTGCAGAACGTATTGCATCCAAAAAAGGTACAAAAGATTATGGTATACTTTCTGTATTAGCTCAAGCTTATTATCATTGTGAATATTTGTTCACCGTTCCAGAACACGTTTTTACACCGCCACCAAAAGTGAAATCGGGCGTTATTATTATGAAACGCTACCGAACAGAAATTGAAGGAGTCGAACAAAAACGGTTTTTTCAAGTGGTAAAAGCTGGTTTTGGACAAAGAAGAAAAACGCTTCGTAATTCGTTGAAAGCTTTGGGAATTCCTGAAGATTTAAACGATCACGAGTTTTTGAATATGCGCGCAGAACAATTATCTGTCGAAGATTTTATTGAGTTAACGAAAAGAATGAAATAGATTATGGAGGTAAAAATTACAAAAGATTTTATTGAACATTTAAACGAAAGTATTAATCAGCAAAATGCAAAAGCAGTTAAGGAGATGTTGCAAGATTTGCACCCCGCCGATATTGCTGAATTGTTTGATGAGCTTTCGACCAAAGAACAATCTTTTGTAATTGATTTACTCGATAATGAAATTTCTGCTGATATCCTTCTTGAATTAGAAGAAGATGATCGACGCAAATTCCTGAAAACGCTTACTGCAAAAGAAATTGCTGAAGATGTCATTAATGAGATGGATACCGATGATGCTGTTGACGTTATTAATGAGCTTTCTGATGAAAAGAAAGATGAGGTAATTGCGCAATTAGAAGACCAAGAACATGCCCGTGAAATTGTAGATCTTTTACGTTATGACGAAGATACGGCTGGAGGTTTGATGGGGAAAGAGTTGATAAAAGTCAACAAAGATTGGTCGGTAATTACAGCAGTAAAACAAATGCGAAAACAAGCTGAGGATTTAGAAGAGGTTTTCTCTATTTATGTTGTTGATGAAGATGAAAAATTACTTGGAACGTTGAGTTTAAAGCGTTTATTGACGACTTCTGCAAATACAAAAGTTGCTGATGTTTACAATGAAAAGATCCAATATGTAAAGACTTATTCAAAAGATATGGAGGTTGCAAAAGTAATCGAAAAATATGATTTGTATGAAGTGCCTGTTGTAGATGAATTAATGCGTTTGGTAGGTGTAATTACGGTGGATGATGTGATTGATGTTATTCGTGAAGAAGCTGAAGAAAATTATCAATTAGCAGCCGGGATTACTCAAAATGTCGATTCGGATGATAATATCTTAAAATTAACTCGTGCTCGTCTACCCTGGCTTTTATTGGCTTTGGTAGGTAGTTTTGTTGCTGTTAATGTGTCGCAAAGTTTTAGCGATGCGATGAATTTGTATCCGCAATTATTCTTTTTTACACCGCTTGTTGCCGCCATGGCAGGAAATGTTGGTGTGCAATCTTCTGCGATTATTGTGCAAGGTTTGGCGAATAGTAATATTTCGGGTTCTATTTGGAAAAGATTAGGAAAAGAAATGTTATTGGCTTTATTGAATAGTTCATTATTAGCTTTTGTACTTTTATTGGCGACGCATTTCTTGATGAGCGCAAGCTACGAAATTTCTTCAACCATTGTATTAGCTTTAGTAATTGTAATGATTTTAGCAAGTTTGATTGGGACATTTATTCCAATTATGTTGCATAAATATGGTGTTGATCCTGCTATTGCAACAGGTCCATTTATCACAACAAGTAATGATATCTTTGGTTTATTGATTTACTTTTCGATTGCGAAAATGATTTTAGGATTTTAAAAAAAATAAAATGAATACATTAAAAATAATAGGAATTGCAACCCAAACATCTAACAATAATAGTCAAGCGATTGAAGATTTAGGAAAGTTATGGCATCAATTTTTTGCAGAAAATATTATTGCTAAAATTCCGAATGCGATAACCTCTAATATTTATTCGGTTTTATACAGATTACGAAAGTGATTTTAGAGGAAAATATACGACAATTATTGGTTGCGAAGTTTCTTCTTTAGATGAAATTCCAGAAGGGATGGTTGGGCGAGAATTTGAGCCACAAACATTCAAAAAATATATTGCCAAAGGAGAATTGTATGAAGCAGTTGAAAAAACTTGGACAGAAATTTGGAATGATGATGCAAATCTAAATCGTACGTATAAATATGATTACGAATTGTACACCGAAAAAGCTCAAAATCCTGCTGATGCAGAAATTGAGATTTATATTGGTGTAAAAGAATAGTAATTAATACTGATATATTAGAAAATAATATTAAAAAAATGAGCTGAAAGTAAAACTTTTCAGCTCATTTTTTATTTTGGATATTTTGTAGGATTTCTATGCGCATTAAAAACTGCATAAATAAAAAAGTTTTTTCTTCTTCATTAGTTTCAAAAAAAAACAAATAAGGAAAAGATCTAAAAGGTTTTGAACGCAAATTTCTATAGTTCACTTGATAGAAAGGATTATTTCCAAAGTTTCCAAAACTTAAGATTTTGCCGCAGATGTAGAAAAGTTTGAATAATAAGAAAGAGCTTGTTCAATATCTTGGGCAGCTTCAGAAGAAATTCTAGTCTTATAAATCATATTTTTCGTGTAATTCTTTCAATACATCTTTTGCTTTCATAATTATTAATTTTACAAAACAGTTGTCGTTCTAACAAAGTCACAAAAAGTATACCTCATTATATAATCAAGATTTTGTGTAATATTTCTGATTATTTTTTCAATAAAATCTTAAACTCAGTTCCCGTTTCTTTAGATGATTTAGCTACAAATATTTTTCCTTTGTGATAATCTTCGATAATTCGTTTTGCTAATGATAATCCCAATCCCCAACCGCGTTTTTTGGTAGTAAAGCCAGGTTGAAAAATCTTTTTCTGCAATTTGGTCGGAATTCCAGAACCTGTATCAGCAATAGAAATTTCGACAAATTTACCTTTCGTTTTTATATCGATATCCAAAACGCCTTTATTTTGCATTGCATCAGCGGCATTTTTCATCAAATTTTCGATAACCCAACTATATAAAGAAGAATTAAGATTGATGTTAAATTCATCGACATCGGTAGTAAAGTTTAATTCAATTCCTTTCGAAATGCGTTGCGAAATATAATCCACTGTTTGTTTGGAAGTTGAAATAATATCAGTTTGTTTGAGTTCAGAAGTTGAACCAATTTTCGAGAAACGTTCGGCAATATGTTTCAATCGATCCACATCTTTTTCAATTTCTATGACTGAAGTTTGATCGATTTCTTCCAATTTCAATAATTCGACCCAACCCATCAACGAAGAAAGTGGTGTACCAATTTGATGTGCCGTTTCTTTTGCCATTCCAGCCCATAAATAACTTTTTTCGGTGTCACGAACTGTTTTGAAATACCAGTACGAAAATCCAAAAAACAGTAAAATCAATAAAATAATGATGAGTGGATAATATTGTAATTGATTGAGAAGTTTTGAATTTTTGAAATAAACATAATTTTTAGTTCCGATTAATTCAACATCAATTGTTTGTTCCGACGATTTCATTTTGTTGACATATTTTTTTAATTGAACCGAATCTTTTACGATGGATTCATCAATATTTTTGGTGTCTACAATAATGCCTTTTTCGTCTACAAGTGCAACAGGGATCGATTTGTTGTCTTCAATTAATTTGAATAGAAAATCTTGCGTTTTCGGATCTAAAAATTCTGATGAGCTTATCAACTCTAACGATCGCGCATAATTCTCTACACGTTTGTGTTCTTCACGTTTTAGCTCTTGTACAATTTTATTACTCGACCATATTGTAATAGCGAAAATCACAAATATTATAAAGAAGCCAATCCAACGTTTGTTTATTTTTTTTGTTAGAAAATTTCTCATCTAAATGTAAAATCTTTCTTAAATTTATATCAAATGTAATGATTATTTGATTATAATATATTTTTATGGCGAGATAAGATAAATATGATGAAAGTAATTTTTTTTAAAGCCTTAAATAGTTTATTTTTGTAGCTAAATCTCATAGAGAGTAAAATTTATGGATCGTTTTTCGTTTTTAAATGCCGCTCATTTAGAGTTTATAGGCGACTTATATGATCAATACGTCCAATATCCGGATAGTATTGAACCAAGTTGGAAAGCTTTTTTCCAAGGGTATGACTTTGCGAATGCAACATATGATGGAGAGCCATTATTTGCACCAGCAACACAAACAGCTCCTAACAAAGCTAGTCAAACAACGCAAGCAGTAGTTAATCCTGCAGTAGTATCTCAAGTTCCAGACAACGTACAGAAAGAATTTAAAGTAATCAATTTGATTGATGCTTACCGTTCTCGTGGACATTTGTTTACTAAGACTAACCCAGTTAGAGCGCGTAGAACTTTTGAACCTTCATTAGACATCAAGAACTTCGGTTTGACAGATGCCGATTTAGGATTGACATTCAATGCTGGTGAAATTTTAGGTATTGGTGGACCAATCACTTTACGTGAAATCATTGGACACTTAGAAAACATGTACTGCGAATCTATCGGAATCGAGTATATGTATGTAAGAGAACCTCAAAGAATTAATTGGATTCAGAATTGGTTAAACCAAAACTTGAATCAACCAAAATTATCTAAGGAGGAGAAAGAACGTGTTTTAGAAAAGTTGAATGAAGCAACTGCTTTTGAAAACTTTATGCACACGAAATATGTTGGACAAAAACGTTTCTCAGTAGAAGGAAATGAATCTTTAATTCCTGCTTTGGATACATTGATTAACCGTTCTGCAGATCACGGCGTACAAGAGGTTATCGTAGGGATGGCTCACCGTGGTCGTTTGAATGTTTTGGCTAACATTTTTGGAAAATCATATTCTCAAATCTTTTCAGAATTCGAAGGAAAAGCTTTTGATACAGATTTAATGGCTGGTGATGTTAAATATCACATGGGATCATCAAATCAAATCAAAGCATTGAATGGAAAAGATATCCGAATCAATTTAGCACCAAATCCATCTCACTTAGAGACTGTAGATGCAGTTGTAGAAGGGATTACACGTGCAAAAGTTGAGGAAGATTACAAAGATGATTATTCTAAAATTATTCCAATCTTAATTCATGGTGATGCTGCTGTAGCTGGACAAGGAATCGTTTACGAGGTTGTTCAAATGGCAGGATTAGACGGATATAAAACAGGTGGTACAGTACACGTTGTGGTAAATAACCAAGTTGGGTTTACAACAAACTATTTAGATGCGCGTACATCTACATATTGTACAGATGTTGCTAAAGTAACATTGTCTCCTGTAATGCATGTAAATTCTGATGATGTAGAAGCGGTAGTTCACGCTTTCCGTTTTGCAGCAGATTATCGTGCAGAATTCGGTTCTGATGTATTCATCGATTTATTAGGATACCGTAAATATGGACATAACGAAGGTGATGAACCAAAATTCACTCAACCTAAATTATATAACTTAATCGCTAAACACCCAAATCCTCGTGAAATTTACAAGGATAAATTATTAAAAGAAGGTGTAATAGGAGAAGAAATCGTTAAACAAAAAGAAGCAGAATTTAAAGCTCTATTAGAAACGAATTTCGAAGCTTCTAAAGAAATTGAGCGTAATCACATTTTCCCTTTCATGCCAGAAGAGTGGGAAGGATTTGAAATTGCTGATGATGCAAAAGTTTTTGAACAAGCAAATACTTCTTACGACGAAGCAAAATTAAAAGAAATTGCAAAAGCTGTTTCTACAGTTCCTGAAGGTAAAAAATTAATCAAAAAAGTTTCTCGTTTAATTGAAGGACGTGGAAAAATGATTGAGGAAGATAAAATTGACTGGGGATTAGGAGAAGCTTTAGCTTTCGGTTCTATCTTAACAGACGGACGTAACGTGCGTGTTTCTGGGGAAGATGTAGAACGTGGAACTTTCTCTCACCGTCATGCGGTTGTAAAAACTGAAGACACAGAAGAAGAAATTATCTTATTAAACCATATCAATAATGAACAAGGTCAATTAAGAATCTATAATTCATTATTATCTGAGTATGCAGTTTTAGGTTTTGATTATGGATATGCAATGGCAAATCCTAAAGCGTTAACTATTTGGGAAGCTCAATTTGGAGATTTCGTGAATGGAGCGCAAATCGTAATCGACCAATATATTTCTGCAGCAGAAGATAAATGGAAATTACAAAATGGTTTAGTAATGTTATTGCCTCATGGATATGAAGGGCAAGGAGCAGAGCACTCTTCAGCACGTTTAGAGCGTTTCTTACAAATGTGTGCTGGTAACAATATGTTTGTTGCAAATATCACAACTCCAGCTAACTTCTTCCACGCATTAAGAAGACAGGTTGTAACAGATTACCGCAAACCATTGGTTGTAATGTCACCAAAATCATTATTACGTCATCCATCAGCAGTATCATCATTAGCAGATTTCGCAAATGGAGGTTTCCAAGAAATCATCGAAGATGTAACAGTAGATGCGAAAAAAGTGAAAAAAGTAGTTTTCTGTTCAGGAAAAATCTACTACGATTTAGACAAAAAACGCCAAGAATTAGGTGATAAAGAAACTGCAATTATTCGTTTAGAGCAATTATATCCTTTAAATGAAGAAAAAGTAGATGCTATCATCTCTAAATTTGGTAATGCTAAATTGGTTTGGGCACAAGAAGAACCAGAAAATATGGGAGCTTGGATGTATATCTTACGTAAGTTAAGAAAATATCCATTCGACGTAGTTTCTCCAGCAGAAAGTGCTGCAACAGCACCAGGTTCAAGTAAACGTTGGGCTGCAATTTACGAAGAGGTAATTAATAAAGTATTCAATTAAAAAATAAAGCTAATAGATATGTTAGAAATGAAAGTCCCATCACCAGGGGAATCAATCACAGAAGTAGAGATCGCTACGTGGTTAGTAAAAGACGGTGATTACGTAGAAAAAGACCAAGCAATTGCTGAGGTTGACTCAGATAAAGCAACATTAGAATTACCAGCAGAAGAAAGTGGAATTATCACTTTGAAAGCGGAAGAAGGTGATGTTGTAGAAGTAGGACAAGTTGTTTGTCTTATTGATACATCAGCTGCTAAACCAGAAGGAGGAAGCGCTCCAGCTGCAGAAGCACCAAAAGCTGAGGTTAAAGAAGAAGTAAAAGCTGCTCCAGCTCCAGTTGCTACGCCAGCACCTGCTGCTCCAGCTGCAACTTACGCTACGGGAACTCCATCTCCAGCGGCTAAAAAAGTTTTAGACGAAAAAGGTATCGATGCTTCTCAAGTAAAAGGTTCAGGACGTGACGGACGTATCACTCAAGATGATGCAGCTCGTTTTACACCAGCAATGGGAACTTCTACTCAAGGAACTCGTGCTCAATCAGAGAAAAAATTATCATCATTACGTCGTAAAATTGCACAACGTTTAGTTTCTGTTAAAAATGAAACTGCAATGTTAACTACATTCAACGAAGTTGATATGTCTGCAATTTTTGCTTTACGTAACCAATATAAAGACGAATTCAAAGCTAAACACGGTGTTGGTTTAGGATTCATGTCTTTCTTTACAAAAGCAGTTACACGCGCATTAGAGTTATACCCAGACGTAAACTCTATGATTGACGGTGACTACCAAGTAAAATTTGACTTTGCTGACGTTTCTGTTGCAGTATCAGGACCAAAAGGTTTAATGGTGCCAGTTGTACGTAATGCAGAAAACTTAACTTTCCGTGGTGTTGAGCAATCTATCAAAGATTTAGCAATCAAAGTACGTGACGGAAAAATTTCTGTTGATGAAATGACAGGAGGTACATTTACAATCACTAATGGTGGTGTATTTGGATCTATGATGTCTACACCAATCATCAACCCACCTCAATCAGGTATCTTAGGAATGCACAATATCGTTGAGCGTCCAGTTGTTAAAAACGGACAAATTGTTATCGCTCCAATGATGTATGTTGCTTTATCTTATGACCACCGTATCATCGACGGACGCGAATCTGTAGGATTCTTAGTTGCTGTTAAAGAAGCGGTAGAAGATCCATTAAACGTATTAATGGGAGGTGACGCTAAAAGAGCTTTAGAATTGTAATACATAAAAACATTCTAACAATCCATAAATTGAAAGCCATTCGAAAGAATGGCTTTTTTGGTTTATAAGTTGAGATTACCTAATTCTCCCTTCCTCTTCATTTACTTTATTCTCTTTCGAGATGGTTTTATTCAATCGGCCAAAATTATATTTAACACTAACTGATAGTTCTTGATAATCGACTAAAAATAGATTTTTAGAACTTATTTTATCATAATTCAGTGTTTCGCTAAATTTCATTTGTTTGAATAAATCATTGAAACGAATAGAAAAATCAAAGTTTTTGTATGATTTTGTCAATCCAAGATTAACGATAACTTGAGAATTTCGATCATAAATTCCTTCAGTTCGTTTGCTTAACCAATATCCATTAACCATAAAGTTGAAATCTTTTCCCAATTTGAAATTGTGATTAGAGTATAAATAGATATACGGAATCGATTTTTTTAACACAGCTTTTTCATCAATTATTTTACTATAAATTATAGCTAAACTAATTTGTGTTGACCAAAATTTATATTCGAATGGAACATCCAAAGCAACAGAAATGTTTTTTTCTTTTTCGAAATTAATCGTTGTAAATGTTGAAATATTTCTCACATCATTATAAATTAATGTATAATTCATCGGATTTTTACTTTGATAATACGTCACATTCATGTTCCATTTTTTTAATGAATAATTCGCTGAAAATGTGTCGGTGTAAGTAGGTAAAATATTAAAATTTCCACTGTATTCGATATAAGGACTTCCGTACAAATTCCCAGAAGAAAGATTGCTGTAATTCGGTCTATCAATTGTACGTTTATAGTAAATTGTTAACGCATTTTTATTATCAAAAGTGTAATTAATTTCTGCATTCGGAAACCAATCGATGTATTTTTTATCAATATCCGAAAGTTGTTTTATTTCATCAAAACCTTTAGAATTAGTCGTTTATGTTCTTAATCCAGCTTTATAATTCCATTTTTCATAGTTTTTTGTGTATTGCAAATAGGCTGCAAGATTTAGCTCTTTGAACTTATAGAGAAATTCTTCTGATAATTTTTGAGGAAAAAACGTTTGATTAGTTGTTTCTGATTTTGCATGCGTAAAACGTCCTCCAAATTCAATCTTTTGATCAGATTCATACTTTTTTTCGACATCAAATTTTCCTGCAAAAACCTTAAGACGATATTTTTGATAGCGCGATTGATTGTACTCTACATCATTCTCATTTATCTTATTGTAAAAATCATATGTCGTTCCTGTGTTATAAATCGTGTATTGCAAACCTGCTAAAATACTTGCGTCAATTGATTGAATATTTTTATTGTAATTCATCAAAGTATTCACAAAATTTCGATGATTTTCATTATCATTTAACGTTAAAATAGATTTATTTTCATTATTTTCGGTATATTCTGTTTTGGTATCAATCAAACCTTTATCTTTTCTGAAATTTGAATTAATAGCAAACGAAAAATAATCTCCAGATTTATTTAATTCTTGAAAAAAGCTTGTGTTTACAATAAAATGTGGACGTTTCGTTTGAGATTTTATGAAATAATTGGACTGAATATTTTTGTCTTTTATGCGATAATCGAATCCATTTCCTTCCCACGGATTTAGTTGATTATAAGATGCGTTTAGTTTAAATTCGCTTTTATTTTTACGAATTTGAAAAGTCGAATTGAAATAATTATTAAACTTTCTTTTGAACGATAATGTTTCTTGCAAAGTCAATTTTAAACCTTCTTTTTTACTTTTCTTTAGATTAATTTTTACGACAGATTTTCCATTTGCTTCATATTTCGCTGAAGGGTTTTTGATGATTTCAATCGATTTTATGTCCTCAATTGCTAAACTCGAAATGGTAGAAAAATCAACTTGTTGATCGTCCAAATACAACAAAGGGTTTCCTTTTCCAATAATTGTCAATGTTTCTTGATCTGCGCCTAACATGACGCTTGGTAATTTTGAAAATAATTCTTTAGTTGTAGCAAGTTTATTAAAATTTGAATTGGCGACATCAATAGTATAATTGCCATTTTTTATTTTGAAAGTTTCTTTTTTTCCATTGATTACAACTTCATTAATTTGTACAGTTTCATCAATATTTAAGTAAAATGTTTTATTCTCGTTCAAATAAAAAGGTTCTTCATCTTGAATATTATTGTCATAAATAACTGAAATTGAATAAGTTTTTGGTTCTAAATTTTCAAAGTTAAAATTTGAATTTTTAGTTTCAATTGTTTGAATAACATTTTGAAATTCATCGTGTAAAATAACTTTAGCGTGAATTGTTTTTGACTCATTTTCTGATGAAATATTTCCTGTAATCGAATATTTTTCTTGTGCAAAAGCAAAAGAACTAATCAAAATGAGAATTAATTGTAAAAATTTCATAATAAAATTGTGTTGATTATTGTTTTACTTACATTTAGAGGAAGTAAAATTTTTGTTTGAACAATTTTAATTTATATTTTTAAATGTTTTTTATCAACTTGGTGTCAAATGATAATTGTTTACAATGTTATTCAAATTAAAGAAATACAATATGTTACGTTTTATAATTTCGGAAAATAGTTTTCTTAAATTTATCACAGTTATTCTATTCATATTCAGTTCAATAAATATGTTTGGAAAAACACAAAATGATAAAGCTGAATTTTTGCGTCAAAAGAATAATGATTTGGTTGAAGAAAATCTTCGAATTATTGATTCAACGATTTCAACAGCTTATCGATTGAATGATAAAGTTGTGTTGAGTGAAGCTTATATCGAAAAAGGAAATTATTTTTTGGAGCAACGTAATTACAATAATGCTTTGAAAAATTTTACCATTTCGAAACAACTATCAACCGAAATAAAAGATGATTTTACATTTTATTCTTCGCTCGTCGGAATTGCGAAAACAAAAGAAAGCTTGCATGAAACCAACGAATCTATAACGTTGTACGAAACTTCTTTGCCTTATTTTGAAAAGCATAAAGAGCAACCAAAATCGTTCAGCATTTACCTTTCCATTCTTGGGAAATTGTCTTATTTATATAGCAAAACAAATCATCTGAACAAAAGTGATTATTACAATAAAGTTGAATTATCCGAAACGGTTGATACGGTAAATTATCAATATGCTTTGAAGAATAAAGGAATTATTGATTTCTACAAAAAAGATTATAATTCGGCATTTAATACATTGAAAAAAGCACAACAAGCTTTCTGGAAGCAAAATGATATCAAATGGTATGTGATTTCGGAGCAATTTTTAGGTGAAATTTTATATCAACAAAAGCGAAATAGAGAAGCAATCCAATATTTTGAAAATGTTGTGGAATTCTCAAAACAATATAAAATTCTTGATGAAGAACTGCGACTTTCTTATGAACGAGTAGTTGAATACAACGAGAAATATGGAAATAGTCGAGATAAATTATTATCTGTAAATAATTTATTGTCTTTTGATAGTTTATTTTATGTGGCTGATCATACTGTTTTGAAACCAAATCTCGAGAAATATGAAAATACATTCCTGAAAACTGAACGAAATTTATTGAAAGAAAAGAATCAAAACTTCAAAAGAACTTCATTTTTTGGTTTAGTAGTAATTCTAATTTTTGGTGGAATTGTTTTTTATAAAATGAATCAAAAACATCAAAAAAAGAAGAATTATTTACAAAAATGTCTTGATGAAATAACAATACTTGAGTTAGATATTAAGGAAGAAAATCAATTAGAAAAAACAAAATTCGAAGTTGAAATTGATGAAGATTTCGAACAAAGTTTGCAATTGTTTGAAGAACAAAAGTTGTTTCTAAATCCAAAATTTTCGTTGAATGATTTGGTTCTAGAATTGAACGCCAATCGAACAATTGTGTCAAATTATATTAATCGTTCGAGATCGAAAAATTTTAACCAATATATCAATGAATTGAGAATTAATTACCTTTTGAAACGAATTGAAAATGAGCCAAATATCAAAAAATACACAATTGATGCGTTGGCAGAAGAAACAGGTTTTAATTCGAGAAAAACTTTTTCAGATGCTTTTTTGGATCATACAGGTTTTCGACCGTCTCAATATTTACGGAATATTATTAAATAAAAAAAGCAATCCAATTGGATTGCTTTTTTTATTATTATATGAAATTGATTAATTCACTTTACTTAATGTACGAACTCTAATTTCTTGTAAAACATCTTCTACAGACATTCCTACATATGCACCTTCTTCTACAATTGGGTATAATTGATCGTAAGACATAATACGTGTATTGTCGATACGTAAATTTACGTGATAACGATTGAAATCTCTGTGAGATTTAACACCTGTTGCAGAAATTAACTCAGATAAAATATGCATTGTTTTCTTGTGGAAATTATACATACGAGTTGCTTTATCTTCTACGTCTAAACCTTTCATTAATTCACGATCTTGCGTCGCAACACCAACAGGACATGTATTTGTATTACATTGTAATGCTTGGATACATCCTACAGCCATCATCATTGCACGAGCCGAATAAACTAAATCCGCACCAATAGCCATTGCACGAGCAATGTGGAAAGAAGAAATAATTTTTCCAGAAGCTACAACACGAATATCTTTTTTAAGACCATAACCACGTAAAGTATCAACTGCAAAAGCTAAACCATCTAACAAAGGCATACCTAAAGAGTTTGAAAACTCTACAGGAGCAGCTCCAGTTCCTCCTTCACCACCGTCAATTGCAATATAATCTGGTTTGATACCCGTTTTAATCATTGCTTCACAAATCTCGATAAACTCACGTTTAATCCCAATACACAATTTAAATCCAACTGGTTTTCCACCTGATAATTCTCTTAATTGTTTGATGAAATGTAACATTCCTTCTGCATCAGAGAAAGCTGAGTGAGATGGAGGAGAATCAACAGTTGTATATGGTTCTACAGCACGAATCTTAGCGATTTCTGGAGTATTTTTATTTGCTGGTAAAATTCCTCCGTGACCTGGTTTTGCACCTTGAGAAATTTTCAACTCAATCATTTTTACATTTGGTAAAGTAGCACGCTCTACATACTTATCTGGATCGAAACCACCATCAGCTGCACGACATCCAAAATATCCTGTACCAATTTGCCAAATCAAATCTCCACCTGGCTGTAAGTGATATGGAGAAATTCCCCCTTCACCTGTATTGTGCGCAAAGTTTCCTAATTTGGCTCCTTTGTTCATTGCTAATACAGCATTTTCACTTAACGAACCGAAAGACATTGCAGAAATGTTTAATAAACTTGCTAAATAAGGTTGTTTACATTCGCTTCCACCAACTTTTACACGTGGATCATCAGCATGTTTGATTTTTCCTGCATACATCGAGTGATTTAACCACTCATATCCTGGTTCATAAACATCTAATTGCGTCCCAAAAGGAACTGTGTCAATTACATTTTTTGCACGACGATACACCATACTACGCATCAAACGGTCAATAGGTTTCCCTTCAGTATCCGTTTCAACAAAGTATTGCATAATTTCTGGACGAATACTTTCTAACAAATAACGTCCATGTCCAATAATTGGAAAGTTTCTTCTGATAGCGTGTTTTGTTTGCGAGATATCTGCAAATCCTAAAGCAATCAAAGGAAGAATAATTATTAAAGACCATAAGATACCTGGCCAAAAATAAGAGATTACTCCAATTGCAACAAGAGTAACGATAGATCCTACTACGAAAAGTTGTCTTACTTTCATAAGTAAAAATTTAAATGATTTTGATTAAAAATTTGGTGTCAAATATATCTAAAAAAACTCGGTTTAACGCCTATATTTCTGAAATAATTTCTTTTAAATTGTTGATTTCAAACGTTAGAGAAAACCCATTATTTCAAATAAGTTAACAATTATCTAATGTCGTGAAATAAAATGAAATATTATTTAGATTTTTTTAAAAGATGTTCAAACTTTTTGAGAAATGTCAAAAGAATTATTCTTTGTAAACTCTCGTTAAATCCAATAATTTGATTGGTCCCATCGAAAAATTCTTAACTTTTTTATTCAAAAATAACGTTGTTTGATCATAAAATAATGGCAAAATTGGAGCGTTTTGCATCATCAATGCATCCATTTTTTGATAAATTTTGGCACGTTCGTCTAGATTATTGGTCAAAAATGCTTGTTCGTACATTTTATCAAATTCACCATTTTTGTAATGTGAATAATTTGGACCTTCTGGCGCAAAGTTTTTCGAATAATATAAAGACAAAAAGTTTTCGGCATCTGGATAATCTGCTCCCCAATTTGCGCGGAACAACGTAAATTTTCCCGTTGCTTTTCCATCGCGCATCGTTGGTCCAGGTACAACATTCACTTTTATTGGTAAGCCTAATTTTGCCATTTCTGCCGCAATATATTCACAAACATCTACATATTCTTGCACAGTTGTCAGCTCGATTGGTACAATTTTTTCGTTCGTTTTTTTATAGCTATTGATTAGTTCACGTGCTTTTTCGGGAGAATATTTGTAACCACTTTCTGGCGAATAACCTGGTAAACCTTTCGGAATGAAACCTCCATCTGCTTCAAAAGCTTGACCTTTCATCATATATTTGATGATTTTGTTTTTATCAACTCCATAATTTAATGCTTGACGCAATTTCAAATCAACTGCATTGGGCGCATCAAGATAAAAACATAAATAAACGGTACTTAAATAAGGAACTTTTTGAATCGTTAAAATATTTGAATATTTTGGATTCAAATCTCCGATTGGATTTAAAATTTCATCTTTATAAGAAGGATCCAAATCTGCCATCATATCCAAATTACCTTTGATTAATTCTAAAAATTCTGAATTTTTCTCTGGTAAAAATGATAAATTAACCGCTTCTAAATATGGTAAACGTTGTCCTTTTTCATCAAACTCGAAATACTTTGGATTTTTTCTAAAAACCATTTTCACATTATCTTCCCAAATCTTAAATTGAAAAGGGCCTGTACCAATTGGATGTTTCAAGAATTCATCGTTTCCATTTTTGAATAATTCTTTCGGAACAACCGAAGCATATTTCATCGAAATTAATCCCAAAAATGCAGGATAAGCCTCTTTTAATTTAATTTCAAAAAGTGTATCATTTATCGCTTTATATGAATCAATATTATTCATAATCCAACCTCCAGAACCTCCAGCTTTCGGATCTTTTAAACGATTAAAACTATACTCGAAATCTGAAGCCGTTACAATTCGAGTCGAATCTTTTCCGAAAGCTTCATGTTTATGAAAAAAAACATCATTTCTCAAAGTAAAAGAATACGTTTTTCCATCTTCAGAAATTGTCCAAGATTTTGCAATATCTGGCTGAATTTCTAGTTCGTTATCAATCTTCACTAAACTATTGTACATTAAATTGCATGCCCAATTATTGGCTTGTGTACGTGCATTGATAGGATCTAAAGAAGAAATATTATCGTAACGATTTAATTTAAATACTTTGTTTTCATCGATTTCAATTTTCTTAGAACACGAAAATATTGAAACGAATAACATAATGTAGATAAAGTATTTAGTCATTTTGAATAGCTGATTTATTTATGTTTCAAAACTATGGATAATTTCTTAAATTTGCAGCTATGAATAATCAAACTAAAACAGTTGCATTTCATACATTGGGATGTAAACTTAATTTTTCTGAAACTTCGACGATCGCAAGAAACTTGAAAGATAATGGATATCAGAAGGTTGAGTTTACAGATTCTGCGAATGTGTACGTGATAAATACATGTTCGGTAACCGCAAATGCAGACAAAGAGTGCAGAACGATTGTGAAAAATGCAATGAAAGCAAATCCAGAAGGTTTTGTTGTCGTTGTAGGTTGTTATGCGCAGTTGAAACCGCAAGAAATTGCGGAAATGGAAGGTGTTGATTTGGTTTTAGGAGCTGCAGAAAAATTTAATATTGCTGAATATTTAGACGATATCAATAAAAAAGAAGAAACAATTGTACATTCTTGTGAGATTGAAGAAGCCGATTTTTACGTTGGTTCATACTCAATCGGTGATCGTACGCGTGCTTTTTTGAAAGTGCAAGATGGTTGCGACTACAAATGTACGTATTGTACAATTCCTTTGGCTCGTGGAATTTCGCGTTCAGATACAGTAGAAAATGTTATCAAAAATGCGAATGAAATTGCACAAAAAGGAATCAAAGAAATTGTATTAACGGGTGTAAATATTGGTGATTACGGTAAAGGTGAATTCGGGAATAAAAAACACGAACATACTTTCTTGGAATTGGTACAAGAATTAGATCAAGTTGATGCGATAGAACGAATCAGAATTTCTTCGATTGAACCAAATTTATTAAAAAATGAAACAATTGATTTTGTTTCAAAAAGTAATAGATTTGTTCCGCATTTCCATATTCCATTACAATCTGGTAGCGATGAGATTTTGAAGAAAATGAAACGTCGTTATTTATCTAATCTTTATTTAGATCGTGTAACAAAAATTCGCGAAGTGATGCCAAATGCGTGTATTGGTGTAGATGTAATTGTTGGTTTTCCAGGAGAAACAGAAGAATTGTTTATGGAAACATATAATTTCTTAAACGAATTACCAATTAGCTATTTACATGTATTTACTTATTCGGAGCGTGATAATACAGAAGCGATCGAATTTGAAGGAGTTGTAGATCAAGGAGAACGTAAACGTCGTAATAAAATGTTACGAATTTTATCAGAGAAAAAACGTCAAGCTTTTTATCAGTCTCAATTAAATTCTACTCAAAAAGTGCTTTGGGAACATGATAATAAAGACGGGAAAATGTTTGGTTTTACAGAAAATTATGTAAAAGTTCAGACAGATTTTAATCCTGAATTAGTCAACGAAACGCAAATTGTAGATTTGGTTAGAATCAATCACAATGGAATTGTTGAAGTGAAAATTCAAGAGTTAGAATTAGCAAAATAAAATTGTAAATATTAGTTAAAAAGAAGTTCATGTATTTTGAGCTTCTTTTTTTTTTGATTTACCTTTACATTTAGGAATAATAATTGTAGTTTTAAATAAAAAATCAAGGTCATGAAAATTATACACTTTACTTTTATAATTTTGTTGTCATTATTTGTAACAAGCTGTGGAACAGTTCAAGTAAGTACAGATTACGACAGATCAACAAATTTTGCTTCATATAAAACTTATACTTTTCACCAAAAAGGATTAGATAAGTTAAAGGTTAACGATTTGGATAAGAATCGACTAATTAAAGCAATTGATGCACAAATGGCTACAAAAGGATTTACAAAAGTAAGTTCTGATGCAGACTTAGTTATTAATTTATTGACAAGTTCTAAAGAACAAGTTTCTGTAAATAATAACAATTGGGGCTACGGTCCTTATGGTTACTATGGCGGATATTACGGCGGAAATAGCGTTTCTTCTTATCAAGCAGGAACAATTGTAATAGACATTATTGATGATAAACGTAATATATTGGTTTGGCAAGGTGTTGGTTCTGATCTTAATTTGAGTAATATCAGTGCTAAAGCGGAAAGAATCCCGAAAGCAATTGAAGAAATTCTTGCTAAATTTCCTCCTCAACCAAAAAAATAAATTTTCGAAAATAATATAGAAAGTTCTTCATTTGGAGAGCTTTTTTTATGAAATGAAGTTTGTATTAAAAAAAGCTTTAATTTTGTTAAAATTATACAATAACTTATGAAAATTTAAAAACCAATCTATTAAGTTTATTTCTTTTAAGTTTATCTACTTTTTCTTTTGCTCAAATCGAATTTGGAGTTAAAGGAGGTGTTGGACTTAGTAACACAACTATTGTTCATGGAGTTTCTAAAGAGAGAGTTGGATTTTTAGTTGGAGGAGTTGCAAAATATCAATTAACTACTCGAAACGAAAATCATTATTTACAAGCTGAAGTTTTATATACTACTCAAGGTGAATATTCGTTATATAAAGAAGGTGGAGAGAAATACAAAGCTTTCTTAAATTATATCAATATTCCAATTATGTATAAATACTATTTTGATGATCAAGGAAAAGATTTCTTCGTTGAAGGTGGTCCTCAATTAGGTTTCAAAGTATCAGAAAAATTTGATGAAAATGAACCTGAAAGAGAAAATAATGTTCCAAAATCGTTTGATTTAGCTTTTAATATCGGTGGAGGTTATTCTATTGATAGAAAATACGAAATTAATTTACGCTATCAATATGGTTTAATAGATACTTACGACTATAAACGTTGGGATAATGGAACAAATCGTTCATCATTTTTAACTTTAGGAATTACATATTTCTTCAAATAAATTCAAAACCGCTTTATAGCGGTTTTTTTATTATCTTGTTTTAAAATTTAGTCAATGAATTTTAAACAAATTATTATTTTAGGTTTTTTCTTAATTAGTAGTAATCTATTTGCACAAAATACAATTAAAGGAAAAGTGATTGATGAAAAATCGCTTCCAATTATTAATGCTGAAATCTATGTCGATAATTCTACGATTAAATCAAAAACGAACGAAAAAGGTGAATTTGAACTAAGTCTTCCTAATGGACAATATAACTTAATTGTTCGTGCAAGTTTGTTTGAAAATTATATTTTGAATGTTAATACAAATCAAATTACATTTTATAAAGTAGTTTTAGAACCTGAAGTGGTAGCGTTGCAAGAAACAGTTGTTCAAGCAATATCTAAAGAAGATTGGTTGTATTATTATCAGACTTTTTTGAAATTGTTTTTGGGAAGTAATGAAGCTGCAAAAAAATGCAAAATAGAAAATTCGAAAGACTTAAGGTTTAAATATGATAAAAATACACGACAATTATCTGCTACTTCTAGAAATCCTTTAATCATTACAAACAATTACTTAGGTTATAAAATCGAGTATGACTTGGTTGATTTTAATGTTGATTTTAAGTCAAATTATGTCTTAACTCTTGGAACAGCACTTTTTACTGAGTTAAAATCATCAGCTTCTAAAGAAAAAAAATGGCAAGAAAATCGTCGTAAATCTTATTTAGGAAGTATTACTCATTTTATGAAAGCAGTTTATGAGAATAAAATTGAGGAAGAAGGATATGATATAAAACGATTGATTCGCAAGGATAATCCTGAATACATAAAATTTAAAGAAGAAACTTTGTTAGGAGGTAGAATTGAAGGTAAAGTTCCTCCAAAAATAATTACTTACTTAGTTAATCAAAAAGTTCCATATGATAGTTTGAAAATCGTTGATAATAATGATCAGTATCTTAATTTTAAAGGATTATATTCAGTTGAATATAAAAATGAAAAAGAGGATTTGGACTATGCAAAACAGAATGGTGCAAAATATATTTCGAACCAACTTTCTATTTTCGCTATAAAAAGCGATTTATTAAAAATTGAAGAAAATGGTACATATTACCATCCTGCTAATTTGGTTGTTGAAGGATATTGGAGCTGGGAAAAAATAGCAAACATGGTTCCTATGGATTATAAAATTGAGTAATATTTAAAACCTATTTCTTAATTCCATAATAACGATGGCTTTTCTTTATTGCCCATTTTTCTTTAAAATGAATCCATTTTAGTTGAAAAATCTTGCGCATCAATTTATCGGTATAGCGCATAATAAATACATGATAAATGGTATTCATCACTTGAAAAAACTCATTAGGAAAGGCGCGTAAAGACATTGAAAATCCTGCTTCTAAATAACGATTATAATGCCAATAACCGCGTGGGATAAATAAAGCATCGCCATGATTCATGACAAAATCAAAACCTTTTGCGTATTTCAAAGCTGGGAATTTTTCGTAATCAGGATGATCATAATCAATTTCGTAAATTGTATGTACAGAAAGTGGAACTTTATATAAAGCTTTGGATTGTTTTGGATCAAACAACAAAATTCGTTTATCACCTTGGAACTGAAAATGAATGAAATCCGTCATATCGACATCATAATGCATCAAAACTTTGGCTTCACTTCCTCCAAAAAACAATGTTGGTAAACGTTCAAAATATTTTAAACCTAGATCAGGATAAGTGAAATTTTTGAGTAATTCGGGAATTTTATCTTTGATGATAAAGAAAAAAATTCTCAAATCAGAGGGCTCTTTTTTGATCAAATCTACATATTCATTAAACTTCATATGTGTAGCAGGAGTGTCCGAACTTTTGTTAGCATCAGCAGGTTTGCTATCGTATAAAGGTACAATTTGTTCTCCAGCTTTTTCTTTGATATAATCGAGATTCCATTTGTCAAAATCTTTCCAATTCTTCGCATAACCTTTCAATAACAAAGGTTTCCTTTTTTTGAGATAATTTTTGATGAAATCTTCTTTCGAAATTGATTCAACTGTATCAATAGTCTGAAATTGCATGCGTTTTAAAGTATTGGATTACTCAAAAATAGAGAATCTATCTGAATTAAAAACAAAAAAGCCAACATATTGTTGACTTTTCATTTATTCTGTTTCTTTAACCATTCGAATCAGATACGCCATATTCCGAATTACACTATTGTGTTTTTTTACAAATGGATTTTCTTTGTTCCAAACGTATCCCGCTAAAACAGCACAAATTTTTTCTTTGACATCAGGATTTTCAGGTTGATGGAAAAATAATTCTTGCAAATTTCCTGTGTACCATTCTTGCACATAAGTGGTGAAAACATCGATACCTTCTTTCATATAATCTTCGTAATCTGTCTGCCAGTCTACTTTTTCGCCATTCATTTCTTTAATAGCAAGCTTAGCAGCTTTCAAACCACTTTCTGTTGCGAAACAAACACCAGAAGAGAAGACAGGGTCTAAAAACTCGGTACTATTTCCTGTCAAAACATAACCATCTCCAAACATTTTAGTCACCGCAGCGGAATAATTTTTTAACCAAATTGGGTTAAATTCAAATGGTAAATTACCAAAACGATTGACGTAAAAATCGGATTTTTGAATTGCATTTTGCAAAGCTTCTGTTGTATCTTGATTGGTTGATAATTGATTGATATAATCTGTTGGGCCAACGATCCCTACACTTGTTTTTCCATTCGAAAAAGGAATTACCCACAACCAAACTTTCGTTTCAATAATATCAAAAGAAATCTGCGTTCTTTCTTGACCTTCAGGGCGACGAACATCATTAATATGTGTGAAAATTGCTGAATGTGGATTTAGTTTTGATGGACTATCAATATTTAATAATCGTGGTAAAACGCGTCCATATCCACTCGCATCAATCAAAAATTTTGCATTGATTTGATACGTTTCTCCATTTTGTTTTTTTACAGTTGTAATCGATTTTTTTCCTTCAAATTGAACATCAATTACTTCTTCATTAAAACGCAAATCTGCACCTTTGTCTATAATTGCATCAGCTAAAGTCATGTCGAAATCAGCACGCGGAACTTGCCAAGTCCAATCTTGTCCTTTCCCAAACTTTTTACTGAAATCGAAAATACAAATTTGTTCGCCTCGAATAAATCTCGCACCAGGTTTTACTTCGAAATTTTGTTTCTCTAAATAAGGTAACAATCCAGCTTCTTCAAAATGATCCATAGAGCGAGGGATCAAACTTTCACCAACAACAATTCTGGGAAATTGAGTTTTTTCTAAAACAATAACTTTAATGTTTTTTTCTCTTAAATAGGCTGCTGCAACCGATCCCGAAGGTCCTGCACCAATGATTAAAACATCTGTATTTTCAATCATGACTTTTTGTATAGTTTTTTAATTATTTTTGCAACTGATTGAGGGAGTAAATAACCAAAATCGATAAATCTTTTACCTAATCAATAACATGACAAAATTAACAATTGACACTATAGAAAACATACTTTTTGAGAATAAAAAATTATTGCTTGATAAATCAACATTTGATCGTGTGGAGAATAGTTTTAAATTTTTAAAAGAATTTTCAAAAAATAAAATAATTTACGGCGTAAATACAGGTTTTGGACCAATGGCACAATATCGTATTGAAGATGAAAATACAATTCAGCTTCAATATAATCTAATCAGAAGTCATTGTACAGGAATTGGAGAACCGTTGACGTTAGACCAAACAAAAGCTGCGGTTATTGCACGTTTTAATACGCTTTCGTTGGGATATTCTGGGATTCATCCTTCAGTTTTAGTATTGATGCAAGAATTAGTAAACCGTGATATTTTACCTGTCATTTATCAACATGGAAGCGTTGGTGCTAGTGGAGATCTGGTTCAATTGGCGCATTTGGCTTTGACATTAATTGGAGAAGGAGAAGTTTTTTATAAAGGAGAAATCAAATCGACGAAAGAAGTGTTTGAACTTGAAAATCTTCAACCAATAGAAGTTCATATTCGCGAAGGTTTATCAATTATGAACGGAACTTCGGTAATGACGGGAATTGGAATGGTAAATTTGATTAAAGTTAATCAATTAATTAATCTTTCGATTACGTTAAGCTCGATGATGAATGAAATTGTACAATCTTTTGATGATCATTATTCAAAACCGTTGAACGAGGCTAAACAACATGTTGGTCAACGTTATGTGGCGAATAAAATGACCGATTTTTTGAATGATAGCAAATTAGTCAAAAAACGTGCAGACGAATTATATCAAGAACGTACTGAGAAAATTTTTGAAGAAAAAGTACAAGAATATTATTCGTTGCGTTGTGTTCCTCAGATTTTAGGACCAATTTATGATACTTGGAATGCCGCGAAAGAAGTACTAGAAAATGAAATAAATTCGGCGAGTGATAATCCAATTATCGATGTTGAAAATCAAACTGTTCATCATGGAGGAAATTTTCATGGCGATTATGTTTCATTAGAATTGGATAAATTAAAATTGGCTGTTACGCGTCTATCAATGCTAAGTGAACGTCAATTAAACTATTTAGTCAATCCAAAAATCAATAATATTTTACCACCTTTTGTCAATTTAGGAACGCTTGGTTTTAATTTCGGTTTGCAAGCTGCTCAATTTACGGCGACTTCTACAACAGCTGAAAATCAAACACTTTCTACGTCAATGTATGTGCATAGTATTCCAAACAACAATGATAATCAAGATATTGTGAGTATGGGAACAAATGCGGCTACGATTTGTGCAAAAGTGATTGATAATACGTTCGAAGTGTTGACGGTTCAGAGTATGGCTGTAACGCAAGCGATAGAATTTCTACAAATACAAGATAAATTATCTTCGAAAGGGAAAGCATTTTATGATTCGATTCGTAAAATTGTTCCTGTATTTAAAGAAGATGAGGTGATTTATCCTTATCTTAAGGAAGTTAAAAAATATTTACTAAATAATAAAGTAAACTAAAGCATGAAATGTGCAATTGTAACAGGTGGTTCTCGTGGAATTGGAAAAGCAATTTGTTTGAAAATTGCCGAAGAACATGATTATCATCTTTTGATAAATTATAATTCGAATGAAGCTGCTGCGTTAGAGACTTTGAAAGAAGTTGAAGCATTAGGAGGAACAGGAGAAATTTTAAAATTTGATGTGGCTGATGCAAATCAAACGCAACAAGTTTTAACCGAATGGACAGAGAAAAATACAGATGCAATTGTAGAAGTTATTGTAAACAATGCAGGTATTACGAAAGACAATTTGTTTATGTGGATTTCTCAAGAAGATTGGTCAAATGTGATTAATACAAGCTTGAATGGTTTTTACAACGTAACTCATTTCTTTATTAATCCATTATTGAGAAATAGATTCGGAAGAATTGTTAATATAGTTTCTGTTTCTGGTTTGAAAGGAACGCCAGGACAAACAAACTATTCTGCTGCAAAAGCTGCTGTGATAGGTGCTACGAAAGCATTGGCACAAGAAATAGCAAAACGTAATGTAACTGTGAATGCTGTTGCACCAGGTTTTATCGAAACGGATATGACAGATGAATTGGATCAACAAGAATTAAAGAAGTTGATTCCAGCAAATCGTTTTGGAAAAGCCGAAGAAGTTGCTGATTTGGTAAGCTTTTTGGTTTCTAAAAAATCGAGTTATATCACAGGAGAGGTTATTAATATAAATGGAGGAATTTATTCTTAGATAAAATGAGTCAAAGAGTAGTAATAACAGGAATGGGCATCTATTCTTGCTTAGGAACATCATTAGAAGAGGTAACAGAATCTTTGCGTCAAGGAAAATCAGGAATTATTTTTGATGAAGTACGCAAAGAATTTGGCTTTAAATCAGCTTTGACGGGAACTGTTCCAGTACCAGATTTGAAACCTTTTTTGAATCGTCGACAACGAATTACAATTGGTCAAGAAACAGAGTTCGCTTATATGGCAACTTTAGAAGCGTTGAAAAATGCTAATTTGACGGAAGAGTATATCAAGACTAACGAGGTCGGAATTATATATGGAAACGATAGTGTTTCAAAAGCAATTATTGATGCAATAGATATTGTTCGTGAGAAAAAAGATACTGAATTAATTGGTTCTGGAGCGATTTTCAAGTCAATGAATTCTACTGTAACCATGAATCTTGCAACAATTTTTGAGTTGACTGGAATTAGTTTTACGATTAGTGCAGCTTGTGCAAGTGGTTCGCATTCGATTGGATTAGGTTATATGATGATCAAAGATGGTCTGCAAGATATGATTATTTGTGGAGGAGCACAGGAGATTAATAAGTATGCAATGGCAAGTTTTGATGGTTTGGGTGTTTTTTCCGAAAATGAAGCAAATCCTACACAAGCTTGTCGTCCTTTCGATAAAAATCGTGATGGATTGGTGCCGAGTGGAGGTGGAGCAACATTGATTTTAGAAAGCTATGAATCCGCAGTAAAACGTGGTGCGCCAATTATTGCTGAGGTTTTGGGTTATGGTTTTTCGTCGAATGGTGGACATATTTCTACGCCAAATGTAGATGGGCCAGCAATTGCAATGAATAGAGCGTTGAAACAAGCAAAAATTTCTGCTGATGAAATTCAATATATCAATGCACATGCGACTTCTACGCCAGTTGGTGATGCGAACGAAGCAAAAGCGATTGACCAAGTTTTTGGAAAAACGAAACCTTTTGTAAGTTCTACAAAATCGATGACGGGACACGAATGTTGGATGGCAGGAGCAAGTGAGATTATTTATTCTAACTTAATGATGATGAATAACTTTATTGCACCAAATATTAATTTCGAAGAAGCAGACGAAGATTCAGTTAAATTAAACATTGTTAAAGAAACCTTAAATAAAGAATTTGATGTATATTTGTCAAATTCTTTTGGATTTGGTGGAACGAATTCTGCCTTAGTAATTAAAAAATTTAACTCCTAATATGGTGAAAAGTAAAATCGCTGAAAAATTAAATGCTATCTTAATTGATGAATTTGAAGTTGATCCTTCTGTGATTTCAGAGGAAAAAAATATTAAAGAATCTTTAGATTTAGATAGTTTGGACTATGTTGATTTAGTGGTAATCATTGAATCTAATTTCGGTGTGAAATTAATTAAAGAAGATTTTCAAAATATGATAACTTTTGAAGATTTCTATGCAATTGTAGAACAAAAGTTAGAGAATAAATAACAGATATGAAACAATGGGATGGTCGTTCTAAAGGAACGGTCCTGGGATACAAAATATTTGTCAACGTTATGAAAAAGCTCGGAATTAAGGCTGCTTACTCAGTCTTAATTTTTGTAGCTTTTTATTATTTTATAACGGCTTATAGCAGTAACAAATCTATTTACGAATACTTTCGTTATCGATTAAATTTTTCGGTTTTCAAATCAATTTTAAGTGTTTACAAAAGTTACTATACTTTTGGACAAGCCTTGATTGATAAAACAGCGATTAATGCAGGTTTACGTAACAAATATTCGTACGAATTTGATGGAATAGAATTATTAAGAAATCTATTGAATCAAAAACAAGGCGGAATCTTAATAAGTGCACATGTTGGTAATTTCGAAGTTGCTGAACATTTTTTTGCAGATATTGACTTTGATTGTCAAATTAATTTGGTTACAACAGATTTAGAACGAAATGTTATCAAAGAATATTTAGAAAGTATTTCGAAGAAACCTTCGGTAAAGTTTATCTTGATTCAAGAAGATTTATCTCATATTTTCGAAATAAATAATGCGCTTAGTCGAAACGAATTAATTTGTTTTACAGGAGATCGTTATTTCGAGGGAAATAAAACGATGTCTGAAGTGCTCCTTGGAAAACAAGCTAATTTTCCTGCAGGACCATTTTCTATTGCTTCTCGCTTGAAAGTGCCCGTTGCTTTTGTGTATGTAATGAAGGAAAAAAATCTACACTATCACTTATATGCGCGTCAAGCAAATTTCAAACATCGTGATGCAAATGCACTTTTGAAAGAGTTTTGCGTCAATCTAGAAACCATTGTAAAAAAATATCCTTATCAATGGTTTAATTATTTCGATTTTTGGATGTAAATTAGCCCACAATATGAATTTTCAAACCACTAAAAAACCTAAACTTTTACATGAAATGCAACGTATTAGTTGTTTATTACTCTCAGTCAGGACAGTTAAATGAGATTGTCGATCAAACAACATATGATTTAGTTCAAAATCAAGATATTAATTTAACGAAATACAAGATAGAAATGGAAGAGGAATTTCCTTTTCCGTGGGATTTTTATTCTTTTTTCAATGCTTTTCCAGATAGTTTTCTTCAAAAAGAAAAGAAGATTAAACCAATTCCGACTGAAATCTTGAATCAGAAATATGATTTAATTTTATTGTATTATCAAGTTTGGTTTTTATCACCATCTATTCCAATAAATTCTTTTTTAAAGGATAAACAAGTACAGCAAATTTTAGAAAATTCTAAAATAATTACAATTAGTGGTTCGCGAAATATGTGGTTTTTGGCACAAGAAAAAATCAAAACCATATTAAAAGAACGACAGTCTAAATTAGTCGGAAACATCGCATTGGTCGATCATACACCAAATTTAGTAAGTGCAATGACAATTGTAAATTGGATGTTTTCGGGCGTTAAAAAACGAATGTTCAATTTGTTGCCTTTGCCAGGAATTAGTGAAAAAACTATTCAAGAAAGTAGAAGATTTGGTAAAATTATTCTAAATTCAATCCAAAATAATAATTACTCTAATCTACAAGAAAACTTAATTGAATCTGGAGCCGTTGAGGTAAAACCTTTTTTAGTTTCTGTTGATACAAAAGGGAATCGAATGTTTAAAGTTTGGTCTAAAATTATTGATTCTAAACAAGGTAAACAGCGAGAAAAGTATTTGAAATTCTTTTATTATTATTTAATTTTAGCTATTTGGATAATATCTCCACTAGTAAATTTGTTATATATTATATTTTATCCGTTCAACTATTTTAAATATAAAAAACAGGTAAAATATTTTCAAGGAATAGAATAATATGCAAAATGTATATATAACGAAAACGTCGAAGTTTTTGCCAAATCAACCAATTTCTAACGAAGAAATGGAAGATTTTTTAGGAAAAATTAATCAAATTCCTTCAAAAGCTCGAAGAATCGTTTTAAGAAATAATGGAATCAAAACGCGTTATTACGCTCTCGATAAAACTGGAAATGTCACACATTCTAATGCCGAATTGACGAGTAATGCAATTACAAATTTATTTGATACACAGTTCACAAAAAATGAGGTAGAAGTGTTGTCTTGTGGGACTTCAACGCCAGATTTGTTGTTGCCTTCTCATGCCGCGATGGTACACGGTTTATTGCAAAATAGTGTTTCGGTAGAGTTAAATTCTTCTTCGGGAGTTTGTAATTCGGGGATGAATGCGCTGAAATTTGGTTATCTTTCGGTAAAGTCAGGTAATTCTAAAAATGCAGTTTGTTCAGGTTCTGAGCGAGTTTCGACATGGATGAAAGCAGAAAAATTTGAGCATGAAGTTGAGAATTTAAAAGAATTAGAAGAGCAACCAATTATAGCATTCAAAAAAGATTTTTTACGTTGGATGTTATCAGATGGGGCCGCAGCTTTTTTATTGCAAAATCAACCAAACGAAGATTCGATTTCGCTTAAAATAGAGTGGATGGAATCTTATTCTTACGCACACGAATTGGAAACATGTATGTATGCCGGAGGTGATAAATTACCGAATGGAGAAATGAAATCTTGGAGCGATTTTTCTTCGGAAGAATGGTTAAAAGAATCCGTTTTTTCTTTGAAACAAGATGTCAAAGTTCTGAATGATAATATTTTGATAAAAGGCGTAGAAAGCATGAAAGCTGCAATGGATAAACATCAATTATCTTCAAATGAAATTGATTATTTATTACCGCATGTCTCGTCAAATTATTTTGTTCAAGGTTTATATGACGAATTTTGTAAGAGAGATATTTATATTCCGTTAGAGAAATGGTTTATGAATTTAAGCAAAGTTGGAAATGTGGGTTCAGCGTCTGTTTTTTTGATGCTTGACGAACTATTTCAAGACGGAAATCTTAAAAAAGGAGATCGTATTATGCTTTGTGTACCAGAAAGTGGGCGTTTTTCGTATTCGTACGTCTATTTAACAGTCGTTTAAAAAATGAATAAAATACAATTACCCAATCATACAATAGGATTTATCAAACAATTGATTCCACAGCGTGAACCAATTATTATGGTAGATGCTATTTTTGAATATGAAGAGGAAAAAGTTGTTGGAGGCTTAACGGTCAAAAACGATTCGATTTTTGTCGAAAATAATCAATTGAAAGAATCTGGAATATTAGAACACATGGCACAAACAGTTGCTTTGTATACAGGTTATCAATTTTACATTCGAGATGAATCGGTTCCAACAGGATATATTGGCTCGATGAAATCAATAGAGATTAATCGTTTGCCAAAAGTGAATGAGAATTTAACAACAACAGCAACTATTTTGCACGAAGTAATGGGAGTGACTTTGGTTTCGATTGAAACAAAGATAGAAGGAGAAGTAATTGCAAAAGGAGAGATGAAAACAGTGATTGCAGAAACATAATTTTATGAAAGTAAATCAGGAAATTGATATTCAACAATTTCTTCCACATCGTGAACCAATGCTTTTTGTAGACAAGATTTCTTGGATTGAGAAAACCTATGTTGAAGCTTTATTTACGATAAAATCGAATCAATTATTTATTCAGAACGAATATTTTGCAGAAGTTGGTTTATTGGAAAATATGGCGCAAGTTTGTTCGACAATTATTGGACAAAATTATTTTATCAATTTTTCTGATGTACATAAAGGTGATGTAATAGGTTTTATTAGTTCGATTAAACAAGCTGAAATTATGCAATTGCCAAAAGTTAATCAAACCATTATAACAAAAGCAACGTTGTTAGAAGTTTTTGATTACGATGAATTTACAATTAGTTTGATGCAAGCAAAAGTTATATTGAATGACGAAATAATTGCGACAGCTACAATGAATTTAATGCTTCAAAACCATAAAAAATGAAACAATCTGAAGTACCACAAGATAAAGGACATCTCAAGAATTTCAACGAAGTTTATTACGCAATTGATGAACAGGGAGAATTTTCCCAAACATTGAGTGCGGGTTGGGAAGCGAAGAATATTGTTCAGTCCGAAACCTTAAAAATTTTGGAGGAACGTATAGAGGAAGCAAGACAAAAAGTAATTGATGGAAAAGCAAGTCCAATTTTATATTTCATGGAATTGAAACGTATGGATTGGGAAATTTTGTCTAATTATGTCGAAATTTGGAAGATTTTT
The DNA here is from genome assembly GCF_053482575.1 of Empedobacter sp. ULE_I140. Lineage (NCBI taxonomy): Bacteria > Pseudomonadati > Bacteroidota > Flavobacteriia > Flavobacteriales > Weeksellaceae > Empedobacter > Empedobacter sp. ULE_I140. Next base: position 1,306,819 of record NZ_JBQMTX010000001.1, read on the forward strand.
GTCAAAAGACATGCGAAACCAACTGTTTTCTCAAAATTAAAAGAATCAACACTAAAAAAATATGCCGAAGCTTTTGAAATTTCGGTTGATGAATTAAAAAACTTTGATGGAAACCATAACTGATTTTAAACATTTTCAATCAGCACATTGCGAAAATGGAGTAGCATCTAATTTATTAAAAAATAAAGGAATTGAGATTTCAGAACCAATGATTTTTGGAATTGGCTCAGGACTTTTTTTTGTGTTTTTACCTTTTCTAAAAGTCAATCACGCACCTGCAATTAGTTATCGTCCGATGCCAGGAATGATTTTTAATCGTGCAGCAAAAAATCTTGGTATAAAGGTTAAACGTCATAAATTTCGCTCTACAAAATCTGCCCAAACATTCTTAGATGAACAGCTTTTGGCCAATCGACCTTGCGGCTTACAGGTTGGTGTGTATAATTTAACTTATTTTCCAGAAGAATATAAATTTCATTTTAACGGACATAATTTAGTTGTTTTCGGTAAGCAAGATCAAACGTATTTAATCAGTGATCCTGTGATGCAAGAAACGACAAAGTTGACTGAAAATGAGTTAGAAAAAGTGCGTTTTTCGAAAGGTGTTTTAGCACCAAAAGGACATTTATATTATCCTGAATTTATTCCAGAAAATATAGATTTTGAGAAAGCAATCAAAAAAGGAATTAAGAAAATGTGTCGTGAAATGTTAGCACCAGTTCCGATTGTTGGTGTTCGAGGAATCAGAATGGTTGCGAAACGAATTAAAAAAATGCCAAAGAAAATTGGGAATGCAAAAACGAATTATTTTTTGGCACAAATGATTCGAATGCAAGAAGAGATTGGGACAGGAGGTGGAGGTTTTCGTTATATTTATGCTGCTTTTTTACAAGAAGCTTCACAAAAATTGAATCAACCAAATCTGAATGATTTTGCCTTAGAAATTTCTGCAATTGGGGATAAATGGCGAGATTTAGCTCTAAATGCATCAAGAGTTTATAAAAAACGAAACAATGCACAAGATATTTACGATGTGATTTCGGATCAATTATTGGAATTAGCAGATTTGGAAGAATCGTTTTTTAAACGTTAAAGAAAAGCAATTTAGTCACAGATGATTGAAATTGAAAAATTATATAAAAAATATAAAAATTCTGATGTTTTTGCGCTAGAAGATTTTTCTTTGACGATAAAACAGAACGAAATTCACGGTTTACTTGGTCCAAATGGAGCAGGGAAAACAACCTTGATGTCGATACTTTCTGGATTGATTAAACCAACTTCTGGTAATGTTGTGATTCAAAATTTAAATCAAAAAACAGATTTAAAAAAGATTCAAAAAATCATTGGAATTGTTCCGCAAGAATATGCGTTGTATCCAACGTTGACAGCGAGAGAAAATTTAGAATTTTTTGGAAAAATTTATAAAGTTCCTTCAAAAGAATTACACGAAAAGATTCAGCTTTTGACTGAAAAAGTAGGAATGAGTAAGTTTTTAGATAAAAAAATTGATTCTTTTTCGGGAGGAATGAAACGTCGCATTAATTTATTGGCAGGAATTCTTCATCAGCCAGAAATTCTTTTTTTAGATGAGCCAACTGTTGGCGTTGATATACAATCAAAAATTGCATTATTAGACTATTTACAAGAGCTTCATCAACAAGGAATGTCGATTGTTTATACATCTCATCATATGGCAGAAGCCGAAGATTTTTGTACGCAAGTCACGATTATGAATCAAGGAAAATCAATTGTTACAGCTGAACCGAAAGAATTAATCAAGCAAGTGAATGTATATAATTTGGAGGAAGCTTTTGTTAATTTAACTAAATTATCGTGATATGTTGAGCCAACTTTTAGCATGTATAAAGAAAGAAATTTTATTACTTATTCGTGATATTGGCGGATTGGTGATTCTTTTTATTATGCCTTTGATTTTGGTTATTACGGTGACTAAAATTCAGAAAAGTACCTATGATTCTTTTGCTGAAGCAAGTATTCCTGTTCTATTTATTGATCATGATCAAGGTAGTATTTCTGCGATTGTAAAAAAACATATTTCACATTCAGGAAATTTAAAAATTGTAACTGAATTAAATGGGAAAAAATTAACGGAAGATGAACTGAAAACTGAAGTTTTTAAAGGAAAATACCAAGTTGGAATTGTAATTCCAGCGAAATTATCAAAGGATTTGAATTATAAAATCAATCAAAATGTTGAGAAAATTCTGAACGAATTTGCTTTTGATAGCACGCAAGTTAAATATAATCAACAAGTCAATCCAAAAACGATTAAATTATACTTTGATCCTGCAACTTCATTGGCTTTCAAAGAAAATGTGTCGAATGTTTTGGATAAATTAATTACAGATACTGAGAATAAAAGTATTTACAAAGCATTTCAACAAGAGATGGGATCAAATGATTTAGGATTTCAAAATGAGAAGTTTATTCATTTTCAAGAGATTGTTCCTGAAGATTCTAAATCAGTTTTGAAACCAAATGTTACACAACATAATGTGCCTGCATGGACATTATTTGCGATATTTTTTATTGTTGTTCCGCTTTCTATCAACATTGTAAAAGAAAAAAGTTTAGGCACACATATTCGACTATTAACAAGTCCAATGCCTTATTCTGTTCAAATTATCGGAAAAACCATCACGTATTTAATCATAAGTTTATTGCAATTTACAATGATTTTATGTGTCGCTAAATTAGTCTTTCCATTGATTGATTTACCAGGTTTCAAAACGGATGGCATATTATTTTCTATTTACGGATTAACTATATTTGCTTCTTTGGCAGCAATTGGATTAGGACTTTTAATAGGTACAATTGCGAAAACCCAAGAACAATCTGCACCTTTTGGAGCGACTTTAGTCGTTATTTTAGCTGCAATTGGTGGTGTTTGGATTCCAGTTTTTGCGATGTCAGATTTTATGCAACATTTTGCGAAAATATCACCGATGAATTGGGCACTCGATGGCTATTATAGTTTAATTCTGCGAAATCAATCTTTTCTTCAGATTGTTCCGAATATTATTTTGTTAACTTTGTTCTATATTATTACCTTGTTTGCCGCTATATATTATGATAAGTTCAGAAGAGAAGATTAAAACATTAGTACATAATTCCAATTTCGCAGTACGATTCAATGAAACCGATCCGTTGGGAATCGTGTGGCATGGGAATTATATTACGTATTTTGAAGATGGAAGGGAAGCTTTTGGACGTCATTTTGGGATTAGTTATTTGGATATTCAAAAAAGCGGATTTGTAACACCAATCATTAAGTCGGTTTGTGAACATAAATTTCCATTGAAATATGGCGATAAATGTAGAGTAGAAACAACTTTTGAAGATACTTTGGCTGCTAAAATGATATACAGATTCAAGATTTTCAATCAAGATGAAAAATTGGTTTGTATTGGAGAAACGACTCAAGTTTTTTTAGACAACGAAGGAGATTTAATGTTAACATTGCCACCATTTTTTGAAGAATGGAAGAAAAAAGTAGGATTGTTGTAATGGAAAAAGTTTACATTAATCGTGCAAATATTTTAACGCCTTTCGGAAATTCAATTGAAACCAATTGGAATGAATTGTTGAAAGGAAATTCGGCTGTTTCTAAAATTGATTCATTTGGTCATTTAAAGAATTTTTATGCTGGGAAAATTGAGAATGAAATTTTCTTAAATTTAAAAAATGAACTAAAAGATAATCAACATTATACGCGATTAGAAATAATTGGTATTTCAGCTCTTCAATCTATTATTGAAAAATCAAAAATTTCACAACGAACTGCTTTTGTACTTTCAGCTACAAAAGGAAATATTGATCAACTTTCTGATTCTTTAGAAAAAGCTTCAATTCCAAATTTTGCAAAGAAAATTGCAGATTATTTTGGATTTAAAACTGAACCAATTATCATTTCAAATGCTTGTGTTTCTGGAGTTTTAGCAGTTAATGTTGCAAAACGTTTCATTGAAATTGATGAGTTTGATGATGCATATGTTTTGGCTTTGGATGAGTTGACAGATTTTGTTTTGACAGGTTTCAATTCTTTTCAAGCAATGGATTTTGAATTATGTAAACCATTTGACAAAGATAGAAAAGGTGTTAATTTAGGCGAAGCTGCGGCTTGTGTTTATCTTTCAAAAAGTCAAGAAGAAAATAGTTTTCAGATTTTGGGTGAATCTTCAATTAACGATGCAAATCATATTTCTGGACCATCTCGAACGGGTGAAGGTTTGGTCTTGAGTATAGAAGTCGCGATGAAAGAAGCCAATATTTCATCAAATGAAATTGATTATATTTCGGCACATGGAACGGCGACATTGTATAACGATGAAATGGAAGCAATTGCTTTTAATCGTTTACAAATGGATAAAACTCCGACAAATAGTTTAAAAGCTTTTTATGGACATACATTGGGCGCTTCTGGATTGTTGGAATTAATTATTGCGATGAAGCAAGCTGAAGAAAATTTAGTTTTGAAAAGTCATAATTTTAGTGAAATAGGAACTTCAGTTCCATTAAATATTTTGAATGAAAATCTTCAAAAAGAAGTCAATATTATCTTGAAAACTTCATCTGGTTTTGGAGGAAGTAATGCTGTAATTATTCTAAAAAAAGTTCAGAATGACTAAAGTTGAGATTAAAAACGAACAAGTTTGGTTGAATGATGAACTTCATTTTGAAGATTCTTCAGGAGATTTTGGTATATTTTCGAAAAATTTCTTCAAATCTTTCGAAATTGATTATCCAAAATTTTATAAAATGGATTATCAAAGTAAATTAGCTTTTTTAGCTGCCGAAATTTTGTTGAAAGATGAGAATACTTTAAATGAAAATCAAGATATTGCATTGGTTTTTGCAAATCGAAATTCGAGTTTAGAATCTGATTTGAAACATCAACAAAGTATTCAATCTGCTGATGAAATTTTTCCAAGTCCTGCTGTTTTTGTCTACACATTAGCAAATATTTGTTTGGGCGAAGTGAGTATTCGTCATGGATTGAAGACCGAAAATGCTTTTTTTATTTCGAAAAATTTTAATGAAGAACAATTAAAAAAGTATGCGAATTATTTAATTCTAAAAAACAAAGCAAAGAAAGTTGTTTTGGCTTGGGTAGATTATTTACAAGGTGATTACGAAGCGAAAATGTATTTAATAGATTAAAAACAATATTAGTTTACAATAAAAAATACTATGGAAAATTTAATTAACGACTTAAAAGTAAAAATTATCGAAATTTTAAACCTTGAAGATGTATCAGTAGAGGATATCAAAAATGATGATCCTTTATTTGGTGACGGTTTGGGATTAGATTCAATCGATGCTTTGGAGTTGATTGTTTTATTGGATAAAGAATATGGAATCAAAATTACTGATCCAAAAGAAGGAAAAACGATCTTTCAATCGGTAGAAGTAATGGCAGACTATATTGAGAAAAATAGAACAAAATAATGCATAAAAAAGTTGCAATAACAGGAATGGGAATTATTTCGGCAATAGGTAAAAATGTCGAAGAGAATTTCGATTCATTAATTCATCAAAAGCATGGTTTATCACGCCTTGAAAATTTTGATTCTATTCATAAAAATGAAATTTTTGTAGGTGAAATTAAATTATCGAATGATGAATTAGCAACTTTTTTAAACTTATCTTCAGAGAATAATTTCTCTCGAACAGCGATGTTAGGACTAATAGCTGTGAAAGAAGCTCTGAAAAATGCAGGAATCGAAAACGTAAATGAAGTCAGAACAGGACTGATTTCTTCGACAAGTGTGGGAGGAATGGATATGACGGAAAATTATTTTTTGGATTATGAAAACCTGCCCGAGAAACAAAAGTATATTTCGAGTCACGATGCGGGCGCTTCTTCCAATCAAATTGCAAATGAAATTGGTTTGAAAGGCTTTGTTTCTACAATTAGTACGGCTTGTTCTTCGGCTGCGAATGCGATTATGTATGGAGCGCGCTTGATTAATTCAGGAAAATTAGATAGAGTGATTGTTGGCGGAACGGATGCTTTGTCAAAATTTACCATTAATGGATTCAAAAGTTTGATGATTTTGAGTGATGAGTTTAATCAACCATTTGATGAAAATCGAAAAGGTCTAAATCTTGGTGAAGCAGCAGCTTATTTAGTTTTAGAATCAGAAGAATCAGTTCAAAAGTCAAATAAAAAAGTTCTTGGTTATTTAGTTGGTGCTGGAAATGCTAATGATGCATTTCATCAAACAGCTTCGTCTGAAAATGGAGAAGGAGCGTATTTGGCGATGAAAAAAGCGTTCGAAACTTCTATTATTCAGCCTTCAGAAATCGATTATATTAATGTTCATGGAACTGCAACAAACAATAATGATATAACAGAAGGTCGAGCTTTGAAGAGAATTTTCCGAGAAAATGTCCCTAATTTTAGTTCTACAAAACCATTTACAGGTCATACGTTGGCTGCTGCAGCGAGTGTAGAAGCGGTATTCAGTTTGTTGAGTATTCAACATAATCTTGTTTATCCAAATCTTAATTTTCAATCTCCGATTGAAGAGTTGAATATCTTTCCGACCACAAAATTGGAAAAGAAAGATATTGAATATGTGTTATCAAATTCGTTTGGTTTTGGAGGAAATTGTTCAACTTTAATTTTTTCTAAATCATGAAAGAAGTATTTGTAAACGGATTAGGCTTTGTAAATGTGCGATTTATAGATAAAATAACTGATGATTTTCTTCCTTTAGAAGCTTCTATTACTAAGGCAAAATCGCCTTCGTTAAAAGATATTATTTCTCCTGCGATGAGTCGTAGAATGGCTTCTGGTGTAAAAATGGGAATTTATTCTTCTCTAAAAGCATTGAATGAGGCAGGAATTAAACAACCAGAAGCAATAATTACTGGAACTGCTTTGGGTTGTTTGGTTGATTCTGAGAAGTTTTTGACAAATATTATTCAAAACAAAGAAGAGTTTTTGACGCCAACAGCTTTTATTCAATCTACGCACAATACAGTTGGTTCTCAAATTGCTTTGCATCTTGGTTGTAATGCGTATAATTTCACGTATACAAATGGTTTTAATTCGTTTGAAAATGCACTTCTAGATGGTTTTTTACAAGTTGAAAATCAAGAAGTAAATAACGTTTTGGTTGGTGGAATTGATGAAATTGGAGAAAGAACATATCAGTTGTTACAATTAATTGGTGAGATTGAATCAGAAGAAAATCAAGGAATTAAATATAGTGAAGGTGCTCATTTTTGTGTTTTATCTAATAAAAGAAATGAAAATTCTTATACAAAAGTTTTAGATGTTTCTATTTTAAATCAATTTGAAGATTTATATTCCGAAATTTTAAAATTCATTCAATTGAATCATATTGATTTAACCGATATTGATTCGATTATTTCTGGTGAAAATTTATTGAATATTAATGATTTAAATCAACTTGAGTTATTTGGATACAAAGATTTTATTGGAGAATTTGGAACTTCCTCTGCTTTCGGATTTGTGTTAGGTTGTGAATTATTGAAAAATCAAACTTTACCAAACCAATTCAAAAAGAATGACGTAAAAGCTGAAAGTTATAAAAACGTACTTTTAGTGAATGGTCATAAAGGTAAAGATTTGAGTTTAGTATTGCTTCAATCGATATGAAATTCAGAGTAGTCACAATCCTTTTTGTAGTTATACTAATTTGTTTATCAATTGGTTGTTTTACAAAAGGTTTGTCTTTTTTTTATTTGTTTATACCTTTTATTATTTGGTTGTTATTGACAATTTTTGGAGCTTTTGAAATTCGATTTAACTATTTTTTGAAAGCTTATCATCGAGGAAATAATCATTCAGAGAAAATAATTTCTCTTACTTTTGATGATGGACCGACGGAATTTACACTAAGAATTTTAACCATTTTAGAAAAAAATAGTGCAAAAGCAACTTTTTTTTGCATTGGTAGACAAATCGAAAATTATCCTGAAATTCTTGAAATAACTCATCAATCAGGACATTTGATAGGGAATCATACATTTCATCACTCTTCTAAAAATGGTTTTTATTCAACAGAAAAAATCATTGATGAAATCGTTTCTACCAATCAACTTATTGGAGAAAAAATAAACGTTACGACGAAAATTTTTAGACCACCTTTTGGTGTCACAAATCCACATATAGCAAAGGCTTTAAATAAAACACAACATAATGTAATTGGTTGGGATATTCGTTCTTTGGATACAGTTATCAATGATGAAAAAAAATTATTGAACCGAATTACTGGTCGAATAAAGCCTGGTTCTATTATTTTGATGCACGATACTTCAGACAAAACTGCGAATGTTTTAGAGCAATTATTCGTATTTTTACAAAAGGAAAATTATAAAGTAGTTCCATTAAATGAACTCTTGAAAATTGATGTATATGAAAACTAAAATCTTCATTTTATTAGCTTTTTTTCACTTGACAATTTTTGCGCAAGAAAGTAAAATGAGTAATGCTGAAATTGAGAATTTCAAAAAAGATATTATAGCTGATTCTAAGAAAATACAAACGTTGACGGCTGATTTTACACAATATAAAGTGATGAGTTTCTTGGATAAACCAATTGTTTCGAAAGGAAAATTGTACTTGCAAAATCCTAAAGCGATGCGTTGGAATTATACACAACCAATTGATTATAATGTGATTTTTAACAATGGAAAAATTTACATTAATGATGAAGGGAAAAAATCGAGTGTAGATTTACAAGGAAATAAAAAATTTGAAAAATTAAATCAATTAATTGTCGGAAGTGTAAGTGGAAATTTGTTTGATACAAACGATTTTATCATAACTTTTGCGAAAACTGATAAATCTCGAATTGCAAAATTACAACCAAAAATAAAGGATGTAAAAAAGTACATCAAAGAAATTCAGTTGACGTTTTATTCAGGTCAATCAACGGTTACAGAAGTCAAATTAATTGAACCTTCGGATGATTACACGAAAATTTTATTTACCAACAAATCTTTAAATAAAACAATAAATGCGTCTGTTTTTAATCCTTAGTTTTTTCATTTTAACCTCTTGTGGAACGACTTACAAAATTGCTGATATACAAGAACAACAAAAGGATGAAAGGGAGTTTTTGAACCCATATTTTAGTTCAACTGATAAAGAGTATAGTTATCGTTTCAAGATTACGTTCATGAAAAAGGAAATGAAAGGTAATTTTGTTGTGAAAAAATTGGGTTACAACTCGCATCGTGTGGTAATGACGTCTGATTTTGGGAATACGTTATTCGATTTGTCAGTTACAGACCACGATTATACATTGAATTATGTAATGCCAGATTTGAAAAAAAAAGTGGTTGTAAAAACTCTTGCAGAAGATTTACAAGCTATTTTTAAGAATGATTTTCAAGTTGATGAGCATATAAAAACGACAGATCAAACGATTTTAAAATCAAAAGAAGTGAGTTTAATTTTTGCTAAGAATGAATCAAATTATTTTAAAGAATTGGTTCATTTAAAGAAGAATAAAATAAAAACGATTAATCAATTTTCAGGAGATCAAACAGATTTTCCTGATCAGATTTTAATCAAACATAATCACTTCAATTTAAGTATCACACTTACAAAAGTAAATATACAATTAGAGGAAGAGTAAACTAACGTACAAATCATCTTTTTTTAGATTATATTTGTAACTCAAAACTATTACAAATGCTTATTCCTAATCTATATATCATTAAAAATACTGAGAAAATTGATGAAAATAATTTTAAAGTTCAAATTGAATTAAATCCAAATCATCAAGTTTTCGAAGGTCATTTTCCAAATAACCCAATTACACCTGGTGTTTGCATGATGCAGATAATAAAGGAGATAACAGAAGGTTTTGTTTCGAAAGATTTGTTTTTGTCTAAAGTTTCGAATGTGAAATTTATGGCGACAATAAATCCGTTTATTAATCCTATTTTGGATTTGAGTTTGAATGTTGTTTGTGAAAATAATGAAGTGAAAGTGAAAAATTCTTCATTTTTTGAAACGACAAATGCGTTAAAATTTAGTGCAATTTATAAAGTTTTAGATTAATGAAAACTCTATTATCTATTTTTTTATCGGTTTCATTTTTCTTTGGATTAACCTTATCCGAATTGAGAACAGATTTTGAAAACGCTTCAAAATCATCGAATAATGTATCTATTTTGTATAATAAATTAGATAATTATTCAGGTGATAATCAAACAATTATTGCATATAAAGGTGCGTCTAAAATTCTGAAAGCAAGGTATATAAAAGATAAGGAAACGAAGAAACAATATTTTACAGATGGAGCAACTTTGATCAATAATTCGATAAAAAAAGACTCTAAAGATGTTGAAAATCGTTTAATTCGATTGATTATTCAAGAGAATATTCCAAAGTTTATCAAATACAATCAAAATATACAAGAAGATAAAACATTTATTGTCGAAAATTATAGTTCTGCACCAAAAGAAGTAAAAACTTTGGTGAAATCGTACGCCAAAAAATACAATACTTTTACAGCGCAACAGCTGAAAAAACTAAATTAATCAATGGATTTTTCGATTATTCGACATAAAATAGACGAACAAAAAGTTTGTGTACTTATTCCGACTTACAACAATCATAAAACATTGAAGCGTGTGATTGACGGAGTTTTAGATTACACGAATCAAATTATAGTTATAAATGATGGATCGACGGATTCTACTTCTGAAATTTTAAAAGATTATCAGAATCAGTTTATTGTAATTGAACTTCCAGAGAACAAAGGAAAAGGAAATGCACTTCGTATTGGTTTTAAAACTGCGCGAGAAAAAGGCTACCATTATGCATTGACAATCGATTCTGACGGTCAACATTTTCCATATGATATTCCAAATTTTATTACAGAATTAGATCAAAAAAATAAGCCTGTTTTAATTATTGGAAGTCGTCAAATGGAGCAAGATGGAATTCCGAAGAAAAGTAGTTTTGGAAATAAGTTTTCTAACTTTTGGTTTTGGTTCGAGACTGGAATTAAGCTGAATGATACACAATCTGGTTATCGTTTGTATCCGTTGAAATTTATTCCGAAAAAGTTTTGGACAAATAAATTCGAATTCGAAATTGAGATTATTGTACGAACAGCTTGGAAAGGAGTTGAGGTGACCAATATTCCGATTGATATTTTGTACGATCCAAACGAACGAGTTTCACATTTTCGTCCATTTCAAGATTTTACGAGAATTAGTATTTTGAATACTTTTCTGGTTTTTTTGACGATTTTTTACATCAAACCACGAAATTTTTTCTTCAGTTTCAAAAAAAAAAATATACGAACATTCATTAAAGAAGATATTCTAGGGAGTAATGATAGCAATAAAGTAAAAGCGCTTTCAATTGCTTTGGGAATTTTTCTTGGAATTGCACCATTTTGGGGCTTTCAAACTTTTTTATCCATTTTTTTAGCGTCGATGTTTCGTCTTAATAAAGTGATTAGTTTCTTTTGTTCCAACATTAGTATTCCGCCAATGATTCCGATAATTATTTATCTTTCTTTGTTGACTGGGGGATTTATTTTGCAAGACAATTTTCAATTGGATTTGAGTTTGGTTTCTTTTGAAATTATCAAAAAAAATCTGCTTCGTTATATTGTCGGAAGTTTAGTTTTAGCTACTTTTTGTAGTATTGTTAGTGGAATTGTAAGTTATTTTTTATTAATTTATTTCAGTCAAAAGACAATTAAGAATGCATAAATTTTTCTACAACATATTTTTACAAATCAAGGCAAATAAATGGTTGAGTGTATTATTTTTTATTCTCTTTTTACTTGGTTGTGTTTTTTTTTCAAATCGACTAAAATTTGAAGAAGATATTACGCGAATCATTCCGAAAGATGAGAAAAATGATGCAATGGCAAAGGTTATTGCTCAATTAAAATTTACGGATAAAGTTGCGGTGATTATCGAAAAAGATAAAGCTGGAACGTTGGATGATATGACGGCGCAAGCAACAGATTTTTTAGATAGTGTTCAGCCGTTAAGTAATTATTATAATGATATTCAAGGTCAATATGATTTAGATAATTTTGCTTCGACTTTTGATTTCGTTCATCAAAATTTGCCACTTTTTTTAGAGAAAGAAGATTATAAAAAGTTAGAACAAAAACTCTTAAAAGATTCGATTGCTTCTATTGTTGAAAGTAATTACAAAAGTTTGATTACACCGACTGGAATTGTTTCAAAAGAATTTATGTTGAAAGATCCGCTTGGGTTGACTTTTGTTGCATTAAATCGTTTAAAAGAAAAGAATTTGACGGATGATTTCGAAGTTTACAATGGATTTATTGTGACGAAAGATCATTCGAAATTATTTCTTTTTATCAATCCTAAATTTTCAGGAAGTGAAACAGAACATAATACTGAATTTGTTAATCGTTTAGAAGAAATTCAACAGCATTTAAATCCAGAATATAGCGGAAAATCAACATTGAGTTATTTCGGTTCAAGCTTTATTGCAGTTGCGAATGCAAAACAAATTAAACAAGATATTATAACAACCGTTTTGATTTCGATGATTACATTAATGATCATTTTAATTGTATTCTATCGAAAAATTTACATTCCGATAATTATTTTTATTCCTTCCGTTTTTGGTTTTTTCTTCGCTTTGGCACTTTTGTATTTTATTCAAGGTACAATTTCTGCAATTTCATTGAGTATTGGAGCAGTTTTATTAGGAATAACAATTGATTATTCGCTGCATATCATGACGCATTATAAGCACAATAGCGATTCTAAAACATTGTTTAGAGAGATTACGAAACCGTTAATCATGAGCTGTACGACAACAGCGATTGCATTTTTGTGTTTACTTTTTGTGAAATCAGATGTGTTGAAAGATTTAGGAATTTTTGCTGGAATAACAGTTATTGTTTCTGGTATTTTTTCTTTATTGATTATTCCACATTTATATCATCCAAAACAAGATGCGATTGAAAATAATTCTTCAATAATAGAGAAGTTAGCGTTCTTTTCATTTCATAATAACAAGATATTGATTGGTGCTTGTGTTCTTTTGATTATTGTGAGTTGTTTTACGTTTAATAATGTCAATTTTGATAAAGATTTATCCAAATTGAATTACGTTCCAACCGATCAAAAAATAGCGGAACAAAAGTTAGAAACATCGTCTAATTCTATCTCAAAATCGTTGTATGTTGTCAATTATGGAAACAATGTAGAAGACGTATTAAATGAAAATATTGCGTTAACAAATAAGTTACAAAAAGCAGAAAATAGAGATGAGATTTTAAGTTATAATTCTATTCAATCGTTGATTTTACCAATTTCTGTTCAACAAGAAAAAATATATGATTGGAAAAATTTTTGGAATTCAGATAAAGTGAATTTTGTAAAGAATGAATTTATCAAGGATGGAAAAAAATATGGTTTCAAAAAAGAAATTTATAATCAATTTTTCTCAATTTTTGATAAAGCATATCAACCTTTAAATTTAGAAGATTATAGAGCATTTAATCCGTCGCTTTTTGAAGAATTTGTTTCGCAAAAAAAAGGTTTTTATACGATTTCTACTTTAGTAAAATTAAAGGAAGAAAGCCGAGAAAACTTCATCAAACAATATCATAATAAAGAAACAATTGTAATTGATCGCAAACAGTTAAACGAAAATTTTTTAGGAAATTTAGTGACAGATTTTAATAATCTTGTCAATTACTCATTTATTGCTGTTTTATTAATATTGTGGTATTTCTTTCGACGTATAGAATTGGTTATTATCAGTGCGATTCCTATTGCGTTATCGGGCTTGGTTACTGCTGGATTGATGGGACTTTTTGATATTAAATTCAATATTTTTAGCAGTATTGTTTGTACATTGGTTTTTGGTCATGGTGTTGATTTTAGTATTTTTATGACGAGTGCTTTACAAAAAGAATATACGACCGGAAAAGATGAAATGCCTACTTATCGCACTTCGATTTTGTTAGCAGTTATCACGACAATTTTAGCAATTGGAGCACTTATTTTTGCTAAACATCCAGCGTTGAAATCAATCGCATCAGTTTCTTTAGTTGGAGTTGTGGCGGCACTAGTGATTACATTTATTTTCTACCCAATTTTATTTCGATTTTTCATCTCAAATCGTCCTAAAAAAGGTAAATCTCCAATGACGTTGTGGTTGGCAATTCAAAGTGGGATTTTCTTCATTTATTTTGGATTATTTGGTACAATAACGTCTTTAATCCTTCAATTTTTTATGCTTATTTTACCAATCTCGAAAGAAAAAAAATATAAACTTTTTGGATGGGGAATGTCAACTTTTATGAAATCTGTGTTGATGTTAAAGCCAACGGTTGTCAAGAAAATTATTAATCCAAATCAAGAAGACTTCAAGAAACAGTCAATCATAATTGCGAATCACACTTCGTTCTTGGATACGTTGGCGATTGGAATGTGTACGCCTAAAATTGTGTTCTTAGTGAACGATTGGGTTTATAAATCGCCGATTTTTGGTCGAGCTGTGAAAATGGCAGGTTTTTATCCTGTTTCAAACGGTGTTGAAAATAATATTGAAGAGATTAAAACTCGAATTGGGAATGAGTTTTCGTTGATGATTTTCCCTGAAGGAACACGTTCTCGAACGAATAATATTAATCGTTTTCATAAAGGTGCATTTTATTTGGCGGAGAAATTGAAACTTGATATTTTACCAATTTATATTCATGGAAATTCAGAGATTATTCCAAAAGGAGATTTTTTAATTTTTGATGGACATATTTATTCAATAATAGGTAAAAGAATTGCTTGGAATGATGAAAACTATGGTTTGAATTATTCAGAACGAACTAAAAGAATCAGTAAGGAATTTAAAAATAATTTTCAAGAAATTCGAGATAAATATGAAGATAAAAACTATTGGAAACAGAAATTATTTTTAAGTTTTTTGTACAAAGAATCTGAAATTATTCAAGTTGTAAAAAAGGATTTTAGTTTGAATAAATCTGTTTATCATCAATTAAATAATGCATTTACAAAAGATGAAAAAATAGTTCATTTTTCGAATGATTTTGGACAAATTGATTTTTTATTATTGATGCAACAAGCAAACCGAAAAATAATAACGTTTGTAAAAGAGGAAGAAAAGCGAGAGATTGCAGCAACAAATTACATTACAAAAATTCGTTCGTTAGAATATCGTTCTGATCTTGATGTTATAGATGATTATAAGACGCTTTTAATTTCTACTGATATTGAAAATATTTATCAAGAAACAATAAATCAATTTGAGAAAATTGTTGTTTTAAAGAATAGAAATATTGACGAATCACTTTTTACAAGTTTTGCCCAACAAACCGAAACAAATGAATACACAATTTACACAAAATAATTCTGAATCTCATTACGATGTAGTCGTTATTGGTAGTGGTTTGGGAGGACTTGTTTCTGCGCTTATTTTGGCAAAAGAAGGAAAGAAAGTTGTTGTATTAGAAAAGAACAATCAGTTTGGAGGGAATTTGCAAACTTTTGTTCGAAATAAAACAATTTTTGATACTGGTGTTCACTATGTTGGAGGTTTGGATAAAGGAGAAAATTTGTATAACTATTTCAGTTATTTGAATATATCCGACAAATTGAAATTGCGCCAGTTGAATAAAAATGGTTTTGATATGATTTCGTTTGATGATGATTCTCAGGAATATCCAATTGCGCAAACGTATCAGAATTTTGTTGATCAATTAGCTGTTTTTTTTCCTGAAGAGAGAGAAAATTTAATCAAATACAGCAAAAAATTAGAGGAAATTTGTTCTGCTTTTCCTATGTATAATTTGAATATCGGAACTTTTGCTGATGAAGAAGATTTTTTGTCGATTAATGCGAAAGAATACATCGATTCGGTTTTCACAAATAAGCGTTTGAAAGCGGTTTTAGTAGGAAATAATTTTCTTTATGTAGGACAAGCAGAGAAAACGCCTTTGTACATACACGCGCTTTCAGTTAACTCTTATATACATTCGGCTTGGAGATGTGTAAATGGAGGAAGCCAAATCGCGAAACTTTTGATCAAAGAACTGAAGAAATATGGAGGTGAAATTTATAAATACCAAGAAATAAAATCATTTGTACAAAACGAGAATGAAGAAGTAATTGGTTGTGAAACAACAAAAGGAAAACGTTTCTTTGGTAATTTATTCATTTCGAATATTGACATTAAAAAAACAATAGATATGTTAGGCGAGCGTAAGTTTGGTAAACCATTTTCTCGACGCGTCAAAAGCTTGGAAGTAACGCCTTCTGCATTTACTATTTATATTGTTTTTAAGCCAAAAAGTTTTTCCTATATCAATCATAATATTTATCATTTTAACTCGATAAATGATGTGTGGGACAGCTACGAAAAAACTACAAATGATTGGCCAAATACATACATTGCAACATTTAGTATGGATCAAAAAGATGAAGAGTATTCGGAAAGTATGACGGTTATGACGTATATGATGTTTGATGAAGTACAAAAATGGGAAGAATCGTATAATGTTGATATTAATGATAATTACGGAAATAGAGGAGAAGAATATGAAGAATTTAAACGTCAGAAAACGGAATTAATCATTCGTAAATTAGAGAAAAAATTTCCTGATATTAGAGAAAAAATTTCTTCAATTCATACTTCTACGCCTTTATCTTATCGCGATTTTATAGGTTCTGAAAAAGGAAATATGTATGGATATTTGAAAGATAGTAATCATCCGATGAAAACATTTATTTCACCAAGATCAAAAGTAAAAAATGTGTTTTTTACTGGTCAAAATGTCCGTGTTCATGGAGTTTTGGGTGTAACGGTTGGTGCATTTGTAACATGTTGCGAAATCCTTGGTGCTGACTATTTAATGAATAAAGTTCATCGTGAAATAAAACTAAATGCGAATGAATAAAACTATTTACTTTTTTACGTTTATTTTTTTTACGTTTATATCTTGTGGCATTAGAAAAAGTTTAGAAAATCGTCCTGATTTGTCTACTTTTCAATCAAAACAATATAGTAGAAATGAGATCAATGACTCACTTTTTTATATTGAAAATAATTTTTTTAAGAAAAATAAAACACAAAATTGGGAACTTTTTGTTTCGGGAGATCCGTTAGAAATTGGTCAAAAAACAGGTGTTTTAACGAAAGAATTATATGCTTTTCAAGAGCAATCTTTCATGAATTTGATAACTGATTTTATTCCTTCTGAAAAGCGCAGAAAATTTCTTTTCAAAGTACTCAAATATTATAATCGAGATTTACATAAATATGTCAACAACGAATATAAAGCACAAATTTATGGACTTTCTGAGTCTGCAAATAGCCACTATGATTCGTTAATAGACAAATATAATCGTAACCTTTTTTTACATGGGGCGCACGATATAGGACATGCTATGCATGATTTGATGTTGGTTGGTTGTTCATCTTTGGCTGTTTTGGATAATAAATCTGAAGATGGAGGTTTGTTGATTGGTCGAAATTTTGACTTTTATGCAAATGATGATTTTGCGAAGAATAAAATAGTTTCGTTTGTCAAGCCAAATTCTGGTTATCCATATATGTCGGTGACTTGGTGTGGAATGATTGGTGTTTCGTCTGGAATGAATCTGGAAGGGCTTACAGTAACGATAAATGCGGGAAAATCTTCTATTCCACTTAAAGCAAAAACGCCTATTTCTCTCGTTGCTTTAGAAATTTTACAATATGCCTCAACGATTGATCAAGCAATTGAAATAGCAAAGACTAAAAAGGTTTTCGTTTCTGAGAGTATCATGATTGGTAGTTCAAAAGATCATCGTGTGGTGTTGATAGAAATTTCTCCTAAAAAGTTTGGTGTTTATGAAGTTCAAAATCAACCTTATTTAGCTTGTACTAACCATTTTCAGAGTGATGTTTATTTGGATGATAAGCGAAATAATATTCAAAAAGAGGAAAGTCATTCGGTTTATCGTTTTGAAAAAATTGAAGAACATCTTTCGAATGAAAATAAGCTAAATCCCACTAAAATGGTTGAATTATTGCGTGATACAAATGGTTTGAAAAACACTAAATTAGGTTACGGAAATGAAAAGGCTTTGAATCAACTATTGGCGCATCACGCAGTTGTTTTTCAACCAGATAAACGATTGGTTTGGGTTTCGTCAAATCCATATCAATTAGGTGAGTTTACAGCTTATGATTTGAATAAAATTTTTAATGATTCTATTTCAAATTATATGTTAAATGTAGATAGTTTGAGAATAGAAAAAGACAAGTTTGTCTTATCTGCTGATTATTCTAATTATGAAAAATATCGTGAACAAACACACCAAATAAGTAAGTTGATAAAAGAAAATAAGAAAATTGATGAAACTTTTTTAACAAGTTACATTCAAAATAATCCTGATTTTTGGTTGGTTTATGACAAAGTTGGTGATTATTATTTTCAGCAGAAAGATTATCAACAAGCGAGTTTTTATTATAAATTAGCATTGACAAAGGAGGTGACTACAGTTCCTGACCGAAATAAAATTCAGAAAAAATTATCCAAATGTTCTCGAAAAACGCGTTAACATCCTTAGAACTTCAATCTTTAGAAGAGATTAAAGAATTTCAAAATCAGAAACTTCAAGAACAGATAAAGTATCTTGCGACGCATTCCAAATTTTATCAAGATTTATTCAAAAAATATCAAATTGATTGGAAATCTATTCAAACAACGGAAGATTTAAAATTAATTCCTGTTACAACGAAGAATGATTTGCAACAATATAATTTTGATTTTTTATGTGTTCCATTAACTGAAATTATTGATTACTCAACAACTTCTGGAACTTTAGGTGATCCTGTAACATTTGGTTTGACGGATAAAGATTTAGATCGTCTGGCAGCAAATGAAATGAATTCTTTTCAACGAATTGGGGTTCAAAAAGGTGATGTTGTACAATTGATGACAACGATTGATCGTCGTTTTATGGCTGGTTTGGCGTATTTTCTTGGTTTGAGAAAAATAGGCGCGGGCGTTATTCGTGTTGGTGCTGGAGTTCCGCAATTGCAATGGGATTCTATTTTAAAATATCAACCCAAATTTTTGGTTGCTGTTCCATCTTTTTTATTGAAAATGTTAGATTATGCAGAGAAAAATAACATCGATTATCAAAATTCATCCGTAAAATCGGTTTTGTGTATTGGAGAGTCGTTGCGTGATAAAGATTTGAATTCGTCTTTGTTGGCGCAAAAAATAAATTCGAAATGGGATATTCAACTTTTTTCGACTTATGCTTCAACCGAGATGGGAACAGCGTTTACAGAATGTAATGAATCGGTTGGAGGACATCATCAGCCAGATTTGATTATCACAGAAATTTTAGACGAGAATAATGAAGTTGTACAAGATGGTGAATTAGGTGAATTGACAATTACAACATTAGGAATAGAAGGAATGCCTTTATTGCGTTTTAAAACAGGTGATTTAGTACGCAAACATTCCGATAAATGTAAATGCGGGAGTAATTCGTATCGATTAGGACCAGTTGAAGGTAGAAAGCAACATATGATAAAGTACAAAGGAACAACCTTGTATCCGCCAGCTTTACATGATATTTTGAATCATTTTGATGAAATCAAATTACATTTAATCGAAATTTATTCGAACGAATTTGGAACAGATGAAATTTTAATTCGATTAGTTTCAACAGACGAAACCGATGATTTTTTAGCAAAAATAAAAGATTATTTCAGAGCAAAATTACGCGTAACGCCTTCTATAAAATTTGAAACTTTTGAAGAATTACAATCAATTGTTTTCAAGCCAGAAAGTAGAAAACCAATTACGTTTGTTGATTATAGAGAAAGTTAAATATATGAAATAAAAAGTCCACTGAAAGTGGACTTTTTATTTGAAAATATCTTATTTTAAATAAGTATCAGAATTTCTTGCCGGGCTTTTAACCTCTGGCCATTCTTGCTGTTTTCCGTCTCTACCATTAGGTAAAATACGACGCTCACGACTTACTAAATCTTTTTCTTGATCTGCCATCATCGTTAAAGTAGCACTCAAAATTGCATTCGTTTGTACTTCTTCAAAAACGATTTTATCATACGTATCTTTGTTTGTGTGCCAAGTATACGTACCGTAACCCCAATTTAATGAACTAAGTCCGAAAGCTGGCGCTCCTGCAGCGATAAAAGATGCATGATCCGATCCTCCACCACTTGGCATTCCAGGGAAATCTGTCTTGATTTCTTTCGTAATAAAATTAGGAACAGCTTGTAACCAGCGCGTCATGTATTCATATGATTTTTCAAAACCAGATCCATTGATGTTTACTACACGTCCTGTTCCATTATCTTGGTTAAATACAGCTTGAGTGTTTTTAATAATTTCTGGATGATCTTCTACAAAAGCACGAGAACCATTCAATCCTTGTTCTTCACTTCCCCATAAACAAATCAAAATTGTACGTTTGTTATTTGGGTATAATTTTTTGATTGTACGAATTGTTTCCATCATTGTGATAGTTCCAGTTCCGTTATCTGTTGCTCCTTGCGCTCCATCCCAAGAATCGAAGTGAGCAGAAAGAATAATGTACTCGTTTGGTTTTTCTTTTCCTTTAATTTCTCCAATAATATTGAATGTTTTCGCAACTCCATTGTGTTTAGATTGTGCATTAACAGTCAATTTTGGAGCAGTTCCATTTTCAGCTAAACGATATAACATTCCGTAATCTTCATTCGAAATATCTAACATTGGGATAGTTTTCGTTTTTGCACCAAAAATTCTATTTGCTCCCATAATTCCTGTCCAATAAGAAATTGCAACCGCTGCAGCTCCATTTTTCTCAAAAACTTCTGGAAGTGTATTGTTGTTGTAACCTGTCACTTTTATAGAATTTGCCCAAGCTTCGGCTTCAGCTTTTCTTGTTTCAGTAACTTTTTTATACAAATCCTCTAAACCAAAATCTTTGTATTGATAATCAGAACGTCCATATGATTGGTTTTGTGACATCAAAACAACTTTTCCTTTTACAGAAGGTAACCATGCGTCAAATTCAGCTTTTGTTTTGAAAACAGGCATTGCGATAGCATCTGCATTCACAGCTTTTTTAGTTGCTGGTGACCATGCTAATTGAGTAGCTTCGATAGATTTTGCTCTTGGATACGTCATATCAACATGCGTTATTCCGCGCTCCCATGCTTTCCATGTTCCATAATCTTCACGGCGGGCATCAATTCCCCAAGATTTCAACGTTTTAATTGCCCATTCTCCTGCTTGATCCATTTGTGGAGTTCCTACTAAACGAGGTCCGATTCCGTCTAATAATTCGTGCGAAATTTTCTTCAACTGCGAATTATTTTGAATTTCGGTTACAAAACTTTGTACAGTTGGGTCTAATTTTTCTTGTGCTTGCGCATGTACCGCAATAGACGATAATACAATTGTAGAGTAGGTTAATGTGTTAATCAATTTCATAATTAAAGTAATTTCGTGTGATAAATTTTACAAATTAGGTCTAAAATAGAATATTTTGTGAAATAAAAAAAGACATCTGTAGATGTCTTTTGTGTAATTATGTTTTTTTGAAAATATAGTATTGTTTTTTAACTATCTTTCATTTTAATGAATCGATTATTTTTCAGCACAAATATTTTATCAGGGTTATAGGCATGATTCTTTTTCGATTCTTCATTTAATGGAAAAACCGTAATTGCTAAAACTGGAAAATCATTGAAACTAAATATCTGTAAATTAATGTTTTTATATAAATATTCGTCCTGAGAAAAATTTGCATCAAGTAAATTGTAATAATTAATTAATTCGACATCGCTCATAATACTTTCGGTTAAATTTTCTGGATGATAACCAACAAATAATAAACCTCCCTGACCATGCAGCATAGCATAAATATTTTTTTCAATTTCTTTCGGACAATTCTTTTCTAAAAACTGAACATAATTAAAATATTGATAATGAAAAAGATGATCGTAAAGACAATCTAGAATAAATTCGTTGTTCGAAATATTATTTATAAAAAATTGTCTTGTTGGGTTATTCCACAAAAAAGGTGTGTCTAAAATTTTGAAATAGTCATCTTTAATAGCAAAATTTGAGAATAGATTTTTATTTAATTTTATTGCATTTATTTGTTCTTCAAAACCTAAATTTTTCAGTAACTTATATTCGTTTATTAAATTGTTAAGTTGTTCAGAATAATTAATTTGTTTAGAATTTTTTAAAGAATAAATTTCATATTCGTTATCTTTTTTTAAAGAATCGAAATCTTCATTTAACACAAAAGACAAACTAATTCCGTAAGGAAAAATGGTTTCATTTGGAGTGATAAAAATAGCTTCTTGATTAACTAGTTTTAAGCGTTTGTAATTATTTTCGTTAGGAAAATTGATTTCAGTATTTATTCGATCAATTGCTTTTGGTTGAATAAAATTACTTTCAATTTGTAGCAAACCTTCATTTGAAATAATTTCGATGTAATTTTCAAGAAAATTAAAAGCATCCAACCTATTTTTTAACCCGTTATCCGAATTAAATTGAGTTGTTTGAAATTCTTTTGAGCTTGTGCAAAAACGTGTTTTTATAACATAAGTTATTGTAGATAAAATGTTTTTGTGCATAGTTGAATTTTAATCTTTTGTAAATGTAAAAGATTAGTTTTTAATAATTTTTACTAAAAAACACTTTTTTATAAAAATTATTAAGTGTTTTTGTTAAGAACTTTTTGATTCCGTTTTCGATAAAATAGTCACTTTTTTGAATATTGTTTTTGAGGAAATGATAAAATTATAAATTTGATTTAAACAAAAAATCCTCAACTCCGAAGAATTGAGGATTTACTAGCCAACTAAAATTAACTATATCTATGAAATTTGTATGCTACGTTTTTCTTTTGGTAAAGCTTCTTCTTTCTTAGGTAGAACTAATTGCAAAATCCCATTTACATAAGAAGCTTCTATTTTATCTTCGTTTATGGTTTCTGGCAATGTAAATGCTCTTTTGAAGCTTGAAAAATTAAATTCTTTTCTCGAAAATTTTTCTTCTTTTACTTCTTCATTTTGTTTAAATTCTGATGAAATTTTCAAAATATTTTCATCAATTTCAATAGAGAAATCTTCTTTGTTTAAACCTGGTGCAGCTAATAAAATCTCGAAACTATCTTCATTTTCTTTGATATTTACTGCAGGAAATTGATTTTGAGAATTTACAAAAGTTTCAAATTTTGGACGCATTGCATTTTCAAATCCAAAAGGAAAATAATTTGCTCTGTTTTTTCTAACTGTATTCATGTCTTGTATGTTTAAATTTTTGATTTCATTGTTCATGTTTTCACTTTATTCAAATTATGTGCAAATCGATATTGTAAGACAAAATGACTTGTTTTTACTGTTTTTAAATGTCAAAATGACTGAAAATTTAAATTTTGAACATAAAAAAATCCTGAAAAGTCATTTTCAGGATTTGTACATCTTGGTTAAGATTCTATTTATTTATAAATTTCGTCTAAAACTTTTGCTAAACGTAGACCGCCTTTTAGCATTTGATCTTCGATCGTTTTTTTGTTGTCAAAATGGTAACGGTAACCTAATTTATCGTCCATTTTAACACCTGCGTAAATTCTGTTTGCAATAATATAAGAGCCGTAAATCCAATCAGCAAAAGTTCCTTCTTGCATTGTTTTTTGTTGTTCTTTCGTTGCAATATCCAGTAAATTAGAATATTCTGTGTACGAATAGTTTTCGTAATCAACCAATTTAGAATCTCAAACGGTATGAATATTTACTTTATCGCGGAACCATTCAACTTTTATTCTATTTCCACCCAAATCGTCTGGACGCCCAACATGTAAAGGTTGATGCGCATCTCCCAAAATGTGAATCAAGAAATATAAATCGTGTTGTTTTTGTTCGATTGTTAAATTCTTGTTGTTTTTTAATTCATTAATCAAAAACAAACCTTTTTTGTACATATTATCATCAGAAGTTCCATCTAGCGCAACATCAAATTGTGCACGATCCAAATCTCCTGGAATATTTACGTAATGGTAAGAATCTGCATGTTTCCAAGAATCATCAGACTTGATAAAATCTGGCCAGTTCGCCCAATACGCTAATTTTTGTGGACCAATAATTTTTGTAATTTCTTTACGAGTTTTCTTGCTAATATGTTGTTCTGCAATTTGAGAAACTACTCGGTGACCTGTTAATCCCCAAGCTAAAGCACTTTCTGAAGCTAAAAATGCTCCTAAAAGCATTGCACTTCCTATAATTTTTTTCATTGTGTGAGCTCGATTTTTGACAAAGGTAATAAAACTAATTCAAGTAGAATGAGTGATTTTTGAAGGTGATTTTTAAATGATAGTTAATATTTTTTCAAGTAAAATCAAGTACTTTTTCATAAAAAAAACATCGATTTTAAAATATTCTTAAATAACTTAAATAACTTAAAAAACTTAAAAAAAATATTAATTCAACAAATCTTGATAAACAGACCGATTGTTGTCTTTTTTATTTATAATACTAAAAATAATTCAGTACTTTGTTTTGCATAATACTAAAACTTTTATATATATTTGTATAACAAAATAAAACAAGCCGTTCTTATGAATATAGAGAAAACAAAAGTTCAGATGCGAAAAGGTGTACTGGAATATTGTATTCTCAGCATTATCAAAAAAGGAGATGCGTATGCATCTGATATCATAGACGAATTGAAAAAAGCAGAGATGATTGTTGTTGAAGGAACATTATATCCGCTTTTGACAAGACTTAAAAATGATGACCTTTTACAGTATCGCTGGGAAGAATCAACGTCAGGACCACCTCGCAAATATTATGCACTTACAGAGTTAGGTGAAAATTTTATAAAAGAATTAGCTGAAACTTGGGAACAGTTAATTGAAGCCGTGAATAAAGTAACCACAGAAACGCACAAAAATGGATAAAACAGTATCAATAAGTATAGGAGGATTTTCTTTCGTGTTAGACGAAATCGCCTATAATAAATTAAAGACCTATTTACAAGATGTAAAAACTTCTTTGAGAGGTACGGAAGGTGTAGAAGATATTATTGAAGATGTAGAAATCCGTATTTCTGAATTATTTCGTGAACGGTTAAAATTTAGAGAAGTCGTAAACGAAGATGATATCAATTTTGTAATTGCTACGATGGGACATCCAGATCAATACAAAGTTGAAGAAGATGAAGAGAACGAAAGAACGTCTACAAATTCATCATACAATTATTCGTCAAATAATCAATCGTATGGAGGACAACAAACAAGTGCGAAACGTTTGTACCGCGATCCAGATGATACAATTGTAACAGGATTATCTGCTGGTTTGGCGCATTATATGGGCGTTGATCCTTGGTTTGTACGTTCTATTTGGTTAGTTCTAGGAGTTTTAGGAATTTTCACAGCAGGTGTATCATTTTTCTTAGTGGTGTTCTGTTATTTTATCTTGTTAATTTTTGTTCCAAAAGCAAAAACAACATCAGAAAAGTTACAGATGTACGGACAACCAGCAAACATTGATACATTAAAAAAAAACGTAGAACAAGCTAGTGAAGCTGTTGTAAGTGGAAGCAAAGAATTAAGTAATAAATTAGGAGGAGCCTTTGGGGTTTTTGGTCGAATTTTACTTTGGTTCATCGGATTTATCATTCTAAGTTCAGGAATTGGATTAATCATTGGAGGATTCTTTTTCTTCTTTACAACTTGGACAGAAATGCCAACAGAATTATTCGGTTATCTTGTAGAAGAGGAATGGATGAGTATGGCAGCCAAAATATTTGGAGGAATATTAATGGTAATTCCAGGTGTTTTATTGACAATTTTAGGTGTAAAATGTTTCTGGAGTAAAGTTAAAGTAAGCAAAGCAGTTATCTTTGGATCAATCGCTCTTTGGTTTGTTGCATTATTTGCAATCATCGGAATTTCGGTAAGTACAGCAAGTAAATTTAGAAACTCAGTTGAAATGACTCAAGAAAAAAGTTATGTTATTCCTTCTGATACGTTACAAGTTTATTTTAGAGAAAATAATGAAGGCAATTTAAAGTTCAAAACTTTTAACGATTTAGATCAATTAATTGATGCTAATGGAAACTTAATTATACCAATTGATGATATTTTTGAGATCGAAGAAAGTACAGACGATAAACTTCATGTTCAAGTAACTTATTCTTCTAAAGGAGGAAGTAAAGAAGAAGCAAAACGTAATTTAGAAGCAATTAGATATAATTACGAATTAAATAGAAATAAACTTTATTTAGATGAGTTTATTAAAATTCCTAAAGATGGTAAATTTAGAAATCAAACGGTTGATATCAAATTGTATGTTCCTAAGAATAAATTAATTCACACGAATAACACTGATCGAATGACAATTATTAATAATGATAATGATCGTGATTATTTATACGATTTGAAGAATAAATTTATTGGATATAATGGAAAAAAATTCGTATGTTTGAATTGTCAAAAAGATTCAGATTCTGAGGACGATATTAATCTTGATTCAGAGGATGTAAACATAAATTTGAATGACGGAAACGATTCGGCGAGAGTTAGAATTGATAAAAATGGTATTCGTGTCGAAAGTAAAGACGGTTCAGTAGGACTAAATTTACCAAGAACTGAAAACAAAAAAGAAAAATCAAACCAAGAAATACACTATAAAGATGATACAGATTCTATTAACATTAACTACAGAAATCATTCAAATAATCGTTGATTTCTTTGCATAGACTTAGGAAGTATTTTAATTAATAATATTCAAAAAGAGACATTTCATTTCGGAATGTCTCTTTTTATTTTTGGTTACATTGACTAATATCCGTTTCGAGTTTTGTATGTTTGCAAATGCATAAAGCATCATTTTATGAAAAAAATTTTAGGCAAACTTTTGTACTCATTAGGAGGTTGGAAATTAGATAATCATCTCGATCTATCGAAAGTAGATAAATGCGTTTTGGTTTGCGCTCCGCACACTTCCAATTGGGATTTTTACTATACTATTTTGGCTTTTTGGCAAATGGGAATTCCAATGAAAATGTTTATCAAAGATGCTTGGACAAAACCTTGGTATGGATATTTTATAAAGAAAATGGGCGGAATCGGAATTGATCGTTCTCAACGACATAATATGGTCGATTTTGCTTCAGATATTTTGAAAGAATCAGATAAATTATATTTAATTAATACACCAGAAGGAACGCGTTCTCGTGCAGAAAAGTGGAAAAATGGATTTTTCTATATCGCGCAAAAAGCAGATGTTCCGATTGTTTTGGCTTATTGTGATTTCAAGAAAAAAAGAGCTGGAATTTCAAAAATTGTAGAAACAGAAAACAGAACTTTAGAAGATGTGATGGATGAAATTCAAGATTTTTACAAAAAAGTTAGGGCAAAACATCCAGCACTTTATAACCCAAAAATACATTAAATTATGAACGAACAAGATATTTTACAGAAGTTCAATGAAATTTCGAAAAATACATTACTTGAAACTTTAGATATAGAATTTACGGCAGTTGGAGAAGATTTTTTATCAGGAAAAATGCCTGTTACGCCTAAAGTTCATCAACCATTTGGGTTATTGCATGGAGGCGCTTCTATCGTTTTGGCGGAAACGTTGGGAAGTACATTGTCAAATATTATTTTACATTCGGATGATTTTGTGGCGGTTGGTCAACATGTTGACGCAAATCATCTTCGTCCAAAAAAGGAAGGAACAATTTTTGGGCATGCAACAGTCGTAAAACAAGGTCGTACTTCGCATTTGATTAAGATTGAAATCAAAGATGAAAACGATAAATTAATCTGTTATACACATTTAACAAACGCTATTATTTCTAAAAAACATGTTTAAAAAATTTCAAGATAAACTTGAAAGATTAATTCAGAATCAAGAACCTTTTCTTCTTTTTAGAAAACCAAATTCTACACAAGTGGAGTTGTGGGAAAATAAAGATTTTGAATCGGATAACAAGTTTATTTGTAATAGTTTCGATAATACAAAATTGGTTGAATTTAATGATAATGAGGTTATAGATATTGGAATAAATGAATTACCAAATTTTGAACTTTCTTTACCAGAATCAAACAAAAATGAAGCAATTTCGTATGAAAATTATATTGATTTAATTCAAAAAACAGTTGAAGAATTACAAAGTGATTCACCAACTAAAAAAATTGTAATTAGTCGAATCAATTCACTTCCAGAAACGAATATTAATTTAGTTGAAACTTTTAAAAATTTACATCAACATTATCCAAATGCCTATGTGTATTTGCGATTTGATACAGAAGAAGGTTGTTGGATTGGAGCTTCGCCAGAGCTTTTATTGAAAGAAAATAATCAATTTATACAAACTGTTTCTTTAGCTGGAACAAAAGCAAAAGAAGATGAATGGACAGAGAAAGAATATCACGAACAACAAGTAGTAACTGATTATATTTCGTCAACTTTAGAACCTTATACTTCTTACATTGATGTGGACGGACCATTTTCGGTAAATGCAGGATTTTTTGAACATTTGAAATCATTTATTTCAGCTCAATTAAAAGACAAATCTCAGCTGTATGACTTGTTGAAAGCTTTGCATCCAACGCCTGCTGTAGGAGGAATGCCAAAGGATCTGTCAAAAGATTTTATTCTCGAAAACGAAGGCTATAATCGTACTTTTTATGCAGGTTTTATGGGCTTTCAAAATAAAACAGAATCGGAGTATTTTGTTAATCTTAGATGTGCAAAAATCTATTCTAATAAAGTAAATTTGTATGTAGGAGGAGGTATTATGCCCGATTCTATTCCTGAAAATGAATGGCGAGAAACAGAACTGAAATCAAAAACAATAGGTGAATTGTTGGTGAAAACAGAGAATTAAATCAACTTAGGACGTTTAGATTTTGGTAAAGTTAAGATGACTAAATTATAAGAATCTTTTATCCATTCTTTGATTTGAATGTTTTTCACGTCTTGATGAATTTTAACAGTATTCCAATGTTTTTTGTTCATGTGATAACCAGGAATTACAGCTTCGAAAGTTGCGCGTAATTCGATTGCATTATCTGGATCACATTTGATATTTACAGAATCAAAATCGTCAATATTACAAAGGCAAAACATTTTTCCAGCGATATAAAAGACCAAAGTAGATTGATCAAAAGGAAATTTTTCTTCGACCAATGGAAGTCCTAAACAAAACTCTCTTAACTCTTCTATATGCATAAAAATATTTTTAGTGAAGATACAAATAAAACGAAAACGACCTTAATTACAAGGTCGTTTTCTATTAAATGTGGAATGTATGCAATTAATTTACATCCCACCAAACACGCGTATTGATGTTATCTGGTCCCATTTGTTGAAGTGCGTTCTGATAGCCTTCTGGGTTATAATTTCTAACACTTGTTGGATAAAGCATACGACGAGGCATTTTTTTATCATTCAACATGGTAGAAGTTGTCGGTAATTTTGGAAAACCAGTTCTTTTATATTCAAACCATTGTTGGTAATCTGTAAAGAATAAAGCAAAATATTTTTGATCGATGATACGTTCTAACGTATTGTTGTATTTAATTTTTTCTTGTGCCATAAATTCAGCAGTAGGCTCGATATTCGTCCATAATTGTACAGCAGCTTTTACAGCTTTATCATAATGAGTTTTTGCATCACCACCTAAACCTTTTTGAGCCATTTCAGCTTTTATAAACTCAACTTCAGCATAAGTCATTAATGGAATTTTCATCGGAGCGATAACAATTGCATTGTTAGGAGATGACGGATTGAATTTGTAATCAGAACTATTTCCTTCGTAAGCTGCAGGAACTCCTTTGTAACCTAATGAAGAACCATCCAAATTAGAAGCTTTATTGACTAAAATTGGTAAACGAGGATCATTAGTTTCATTCATTTTATCAATAAAAAATGTTGTGAATGTTCGGCTATCTCTATAATCTTGTGCTCTTGGCCAAGGAGATAAACTTGGTGCTAAACCAGAAATTTGTAAAATAGCAGATTCTGATTCACTTTCGAAAATAGGATAAGTTGTCGGATTATCAATTATTTTTTTAAGTTCTGTTAAGGCAGATGCATCACGATTCGAAATTCTTAATAATAATCTCATTTTAAGAGAATTTGTGAATTTTTTCCAACGTGTTATATTGATGTTTTTTTCACTACTTGGGAATAAAATATCGGTACCATATTTTAGACCTAAATTAGTTACATATAATTGATTTGCTTTCTCTAAATCATTTAATAATTGCTTATAAATATCTTGTTGTGTATCAAATTTTGGTTTTGTAATTCCTTCTTCTGCTTTGGCTGCTTGAGAAAAAGGAACATCGCCAAACATATCGGTTAAATTAGAAATAACTAAAGAACGAAGCGTTAATGCAATTGCTTGATAATTGACATCTCCAGCTTTTTGCGAAACTTTTAGCATTTCCTCCAAATTAACAAGATTTGTGTAGGCATTATTCCAAGTCGAATTTCCCGTTCCTGTTGTTACATCATAACGATGAAGTCCCATTGCATTGCTTGGATAAGGAATATGAACTTGCATCAATTGAGCTGTAATATCGTAGTTTTTTAAAACATTATTTTCAGCCAAATCATAAAGAACAGGATTTAAAACAGAACCTGAATTAATTTCTGTGATTAAGTTTGGATCTTCATTTGCTTTCTCAAAATCGTTTGTACAAGAGAAAACAGTTGAAATTATAGTGAAGGCAAAAAATAGTTGAATTGAAATCTTTTTCATTTTAATAAATTGAATGTTGTAAATTATAATGAAGCTTTTAAGGTTACTCCATACGTTGCTGTTGACGGCATTTGTCCCATTTCAACTCCAGGTACATAAGTATTTCCATTTAATGATGCTGTTTCTGGATCGTATAAAGGAAAATCACTAATCGTGAATAAATCGCGTCCGTAAACTGTTAATGACAATGCTTGTAAACCTGTTTTTGATAAT
Source organism: Empedobacter sp. ULE_I140 (assembly GCF_053482575.1). Classification (NCBI taxonomy): domain Bacteria; kingdom Pseudomonadati; phylum Bacteroidota; class Flavobacteriia; order Flavobacteriales; family Weeksellaceae; genus Empedobacter; species Empedobacter sp. ULE_I140. The sequence goes on from NZ_JBQMTX010000001.1 coordinate 1,337,823, forward strand.
AATCTTTTAGGAAAATCAAATGTTAAACTCACATCTCTTAATTTTAAATATGAAGCTTCGAATGAATTAGATTCTACATTTGCACGACGATTATATTCAGCATAATAAGTTGCCACATCAGCTTTTGTTGTATTTGGAGAATAAGTTCCGTCAGCATTCAATACAACACCATTTCCAATGATGTAACCATCTTCTCGACCAGGTAAAGAATCTGCCAATTTTCCTTGCTCCATCATTTTGTGATAAGTTTGTGAATAGACAATTCCACCATATTGTCCGTCTAATGTAAAACTGAAACGCAATGTTTTGAATTTGATTTCATTTGTGAAACCTGCTCTCCATTTAGGTGTTGCGTCTCCAACATATTCTATTAATCCATTTTTAAGTGGAACACCTGTTTTTGCATCATAAATGATTTGTCCCGCATCGTTTCTTACAAATTTTTCACCATATAGAGCTGTAGAAGAACCGCCAACTTTAGCAATTTGATAAACTGTTCCAGATTGACCAAGAATCATTTGATCACCTTCTATTCCTTCTACTAAAGATTTTACTTTGTTTTCATTTTTAGACCAAGTTCCAATCATTTTCCATTCAAAATCTTTACTTTTAATTGGAGAATACGTAGCTGCTATTTCAATTCCTCGGTTTTCAATTTCTCCTCCATTTACCACTCTTCTTGAATAGCCAGTTGTGATATCATTTGGTAATTCGAAGATTTGATTTTTTGTACTTTGTTGATAAACTGTAAAATCTAAGCTTAATCTTTTCTTGAATAATAAAGCCTCGAAACCAGTTTCCCATGATGTTGTAGATTCAGGTTTAATATCAGGATTAAATAATCTTCCAGGTACTACTGCAGATGCTGTAAAATCGCTTTGATCGTAATATCTATTTGTCCAACCTGTTGTACCTCCGTTACCAACTTTTGCAAATGATAAACGGTATTTTAAGTAATTAATAGGTCCTTTTATTTTGAATAAATCTGACAGAATAAAACTTGAAGAGACTGAAGGATAAAAGAATGAGCTATATTTTACTGCAACAGAAGAATTCCAGTCGTTACGACCTGTAAAATCAACGAAAATCATGTCTTTCCAACCAAATGAAGCCATTCCATATAATGAATTTTCTTTTAAATTAGAATCATACGTTCTTGCAAAAGGAGAAGTTAATCCATTCGAAAGTTTATAAACTCCAGGCGAAGCTAAACCATTTACCCAAGCCGTTAAATTTCTGTATTCATAATTTTTTCTATTACCTCCAACATTTGCATTGAAACCAAAATCTCCCCATTTATCAGTATAAGTTAATAAGAAATCGATATTTGTTTCAGTTTTAGATATGTCTTGTCTTTTGTAATATCCATTCGGCGTACGATTCATATCAAATGGACGTTTTTGTTCGCGCAATTGAGTATAGGTATTAATTGCAGGACGTAACATTAAGCTTAATTTATTGCTTAATTTAAAATCTGCTCTAATATTTCCAACAATTTGATTACTACTCATTGGATTAACAGCTTCGTAAGCAATAGCATAAGGATTGTCCATGTATGAACTAAATGGGCGAATCATTTTTACTCCATTGAAATCCTTTTTCCAAATTGGTTTGTACCAATTTAAATCTACGTTTGGATTTTGGAAGATCATAAAATAAGCAATAGATCCGTTATTGTAACCAGTTCCTGGTAAATTATCACTTGTTTTGCGAGTATAGTTTAAGGCAGTCGAAACTTTGATGCGATCACTTACTTGATAGTTTCCATTAATAGCAGCAGTATAATTTTCGTAGCCTGTATTTGGCATAATCCAGCTATTTTTCTGATGTCCAATAGAAGCTCTCATACTTCCTTTGTCATTTCCACCAGAAAGTGTAACTGCATTACTGAAAGTGAAACCAGTTTGCCAAAACCCTTTTCTATTATCTTTATACGCACGCCATAAAGTTCTTTCAGCCCCTTGTTTTTCTAAAGTTGGATCATATTGAAAAAATGATTGTCCGTCAAATTTTGGTCCGAATGCAGAAGAAGTACTTCCTGTATTTGGTCCATCTGCTGAGGTTTGATATGAGTAATAAGGATTGCCGTTTTTATCGAAACTTTTTCCAGTTCCTTGACCATATTCATATTGAAAATCTGGCCAATTGTTAATAACGTCAATAGCTACAGTTGATTTATATTCTAAACCTAATTGTTTACCTTTTTTACCTGATTTTGTTGTTATAATTAAAGCTCCATTTGCAGCTTTGTTTCCATAAAGAGCCGCTGCAGAAGGACCTTTTAAAACGGTTACACTTTCGATATCTGCTTGATTGATGTCAGAAATACCGTTACCAAAATCGATAGGTGAATCATCGCCCATGTAAGCAGTATTGTTTCCAGAAGAAGTCATTTCTGTACTCATTGGAACACCATCGATGACAATTAAAGCGTAATTTTTTGATTGGTCGATTGAATTTGCTCCGCGCAAAATAATTTGCTGAGAATTGATTGGTCCATTTCCTCCAGAAATAATATTAAGACCAGCTACTTTTCCTTTCAATCCCGAAGACCAGTTATTCGCTTCTGCTGTTGCAAGTTCTTCCGAACCTATATTTTGTTGAGCAAATCCTAATTTTTTCTGCTCTCGCTTTATCCCCAAAGCAGTTACAATTACCTCATTCAGTTGGTTAGATTCTTCTTGTAAAGTAATTTTTACTTGAGAAATATCTTTCGGTGTGTATTCAATAAATTTGTGTTGAGATGAATTTACCAATAATGTAGGATGAGCAACATTTACTGAAACAAATTCGAAAAAACCATCTCCGTCTGTAAATGTTTTAAAAGATGTTCCCTTGATGATGATTTCTACATCTGCAATTCCTAATCCGTTTTGATCAACGATTTGACCTTTGATTGGATTTTGATCTTGAGAAATCGATTGATGATAATCTGTTCCGGTGTAAGTTTTAGCATTGGCGTGTAAACTTAAAAATCCACCTAGTAGAAGTAGTGGTAATTTTAATTGTTTCATAGCTGTAAATGTGAAATGTTTATGTGTTAAAAATTTTAACAAAACTAGAACTTCTTTTTATGAAGTTGTTTAACTCATGGTTAAGAGATTTTTAAGTAAACATTACTAAAATAGAGGTCTTGATATTAGTTTTACATTTGAATAAAGGTTTATTGATTTTTATTTAACATGAATAAATTGTAAAATATTTTATTTAAAAAAGCCACTTCAAAAGAAGTGGCTTATCAAGATGTGTATAAAACGGTTATTTAATAACTTCGAAAGAAGATTTTTCTGTAAAAGTGTTTCCGTACAAATCGGTTGCGCGAACTTCAATTGGATAAGTTCCAACTTTTAGTTTATTCGGTAAACGAACTGACCAAATATGTTTCGAAATTTCTGGAGCAGAAGGTCTGTTACCAATATTTGTAATTTCTGCATTATCAATTTTCATGATGGTTTCCATATAATTGTAATCAACTGTTGGATCCCAATTCATCTCTTTCCATTCACCATTATTTACACGATATTCAACTTTATTTGATTCATGTCCCATAAAGAAATTAGCATATAAAAAAGCACGATTGCGTTTACCTTCTTTTACTTTTTTTGTGTGGTACAGGTCGATTTGTTTTTCTTTTGGTGAATTTGCAACTTTATAATCAAATTTATATTGATTACCATCTACATGTAAAAAAGCATAACCTTTTGGTGTACCATCACGCATCGTAGAGGCCGGAACTCCTTTTGCATCTTTCGGTCCCGAATACCAATCACCAGAAGTTGTTCCAACATTGTACTCGTGATGAGGTTTTTGTTGTTGCCAACCATCTTGATTTGCATAAAAAATCTGTTCTTGGAAATGTGTATGAGCAGACATTGAAATTGTATTTGGGTAATCTTTTAACAATTCGAATAATTGATTTCTATCTTCTGGACGTGTGTCACGCAACGGAATATGAAATGCTAAAACAATTAAATGATCTTTTGGAACAAATTTTAAATCATTTTTAATGAATTCTAATTGATCAGGACGGAAACCTCCCCAATATCCTTTTCCATCACGAGGATCTGGATATAAAATATCATCTAAAACAATAAAATGTGCTTTACCGATATTATATGAATAATTATTTGGACCGAAATTTTTCTCGAACGTTTCATCCGAATATTGATCTTCTTTTGCATCATAATTCATATCGTGATTTCCCATAACATTGTACCAAGGTAAACCAACTTTCGAAACAGCTTTTATATAAGATGGATGCAAATTCAAATCATCACCAACCAAATCTCCTAAAGAAAGTCCGAATTCCATTCCTTTAATTCCTTTAACATCATCAATTACACCTTTAGAGAAATACTCGATTTCTTCTTCTGTATAAGCTTGAGGATCACCAAAAATTAAAGCCGAAAATTTTTCGTTTTCTTTTGTAGGAATTAAAGCAAAATCAATACTCTTTGGAGTATTTCCAGTCGGAGCAGAACCTGCATATTCTAATTTTGGAGAGCCATTAGGTTTGTTGATGTAGTAGAATTGTGGCTGATTGAATTCGTTTGTAGGAATTTTGTAATTTGTTGGTTTAATGACAAACAAAATAGTTTCGTTATCAATCTCGATTTGATATTCTCCTTTATCATTTGTCGAAACAACTTGTTTTCCGTTACTAATTTGCACGTTTGCCAAACGTTTTTCTGATTTATCGAATTTATTGTTTTGATTTTTATCTTCAAAAACAATTCCTTTAGCAAGTTGTTGAGCGTTGACAGAAGTATAAAAACTTCCAAATAATACTAGCGATAATACGATTTTTTTCATTGTGTGAATTTCTTGTTTTGTAGATGTTAAAATTCTATATTTTATGCGGTATTCGGATTAACACAACAATAAGTAAAGATTAAATTTAAGTAAATAAGAATAATATATTTTCAAATTTAATAATGGATGAATAATTGTCTTTGATTATTAAATATTCTAAATTTGCAACCGATTGCATTATGTTATGGAAGAGAAATTAAGCATGAGTTCACGACAAATTTTCATGCAAATTATAGGTTATGTAAGTTTTTCATTTATAGGTTATTTACTTATAGGTTTACCGTTGGCTATTTTACCTATTTTTATTACAAAAACATTAGGTTTTACTGAGCTTGTAGCGGGTATTGTAATTAGTTTGCAATATGTGATAACTTTTATATTGAGAGGTTATGCGGGAAAAATCGTAGATACAAAAGGTCCTAAACCAGCCGTTTTATTGAGTATGAGTTTGTTTATTTTAGCAGGAGTTTTATTATACTTTTGTTACTTCACAAGAAACAATCATTTTTTGTCAATAGCTATTCTTGTACTTGCGAGATTGGTTACTGGTGCAGCAGAAGGAATGGTAGGTGGAAGTCCAATAAACTGGGCAATTTTAAAAATTGGACAACAACATACAGCGAAAGCAATTTCTTATAATGGTGTTGCTAGTTATGGTGCATTGGCAATTGGAGCACCATTGGGAGTTATCTTAAATCAATATTTTGGACTTGGTTTTATTGGTTTGTTTAGTATTGTTTGTGCGATTATAGGTTATTTTTTAGCTAGAAATAAAGAGAATATATTAACTGCAGTTTCAAAAGTTCCGCAACCATTTATAAGTGTATTGAAAACAGTGGCTCCTTTTGGAATTTGTTTAGCACTTGCAGGTCTTGGATTTGGAGGAATTTCTAATTTTATAACACTTTACTACGACTTTTATAGTTGGTCGAATGCAGCTTTATGTTTAAGTGTTTTCAGTTTATTGTTTATTGTAGGACGATTATTTTTTAATAGTTCAATTAATACATTAGGAGGATTAAAAGTTGGAATTATTTGCATGATAGTCGAAACGATAGGTTTATTAATTCTTTTTAGTGCGCCAAATTCTTTTATCGCTCTTATTGGTGCAGGTATTACAGGAATTGGTTTTTCATTGGTTTTTCCTGCGATGGGAGTAGAGGCTGTTGCTTTGGTTTCAGATAATAGTAAAGGAGCTGCTTTAGCTGCGTATGGCTTGTTTATTGATATCTCATTGGGAATTACAGGTCCTCTAATTGGTGGTGTTATCAGTTTGTTTGGAATGTCAAACTTATTTGGTTTTTGTAGTTTGTTTGTGTTTATAGGATTATTGTATAGTTATTATTTACAAACAAAAAAAAATCGTTCAGAATTTAATAATTCCGAACGATAATATGAAAACATCTAATTTTAGATTCTTTTACGTAGTAAATTTTACCTGTTCTAACATAATTTTTTAGCACTTGTTCTAACTCTTTTTCTAGTTTAGAATCAGGTCTAATTTTATGATTAAACCTAACATAAGAAATATCAAAAGCAGCACCAAAATTATGTGAACTATCATTAGAAGAAGCATTTTTATTAATTCCTCTCAAACGATTTTGATCATGTAGCGTTCGTGTCATTGATGTAACAACGAAAAAATTTTGACCTGTTGTTTTTACAAAATCTCTTGCAATACTTGTCAAAATATCTCGACCTTTTGGAATAAGATACGAATGACTATGCGTTAAATCACCAACTCGCCAACCATAACCACGTTGTTTTATTTTAACCAATTTACCTTGATTGATATATTTGTTCAACTTTTTATCACCATCAATTAGCTCAAGTTTATGAGATTTTGCGGCATTCAAATGCTGAACATATTCTTTAGAAGGTTCTATAATAACTCGAGATTGAGCGTAACCGAATAAAGAAGAGCAAATAAAAAAAGTTGTTAAAAATTGTTTCATGATTCAATTCTCTTCTGCAAAAATAGAAAAGAACTTTTATATATTACATTGTTGTTGATTTAAATTGATCGGGATTACGAACCGTTACATGAAAACAGTGTTGTCTATATTCTTTGATATAGTAAATTTTACCGTCTTCTTGCAATTGTTTTAAAATCGCTTCTAAATTATCACGATGAGTTTTGCTATACGTATATTTATTATTGAATTTTGTATACGACAAATCAAAAGAAGCACCATAGTTATGAGAACTTTCGCCTTTTGCTGCATTGCTATTTACTCGTCTTAAACTTGCTTGACTTTCTTCAGAACGGGTAAGCGAAGTTACAGTAATTGTAGCATTGTTTTCGTCCAGAAATTTTGAAGCAATTCGTTCCAACACAGTTTTTGCTCTGTTATTTAAAAAAGCTTTACTGTGTGTTAATTTCTCAATTGTGTACCCATTTCCTTCTTCAGGAATTGCAACTAATTTTTTTGTAGCAACTAAACCTTCAATATCATCAAAACTCTTCACGATTGGAATGTTGAATGATTCTGCTGCCATTAAATGATCGTCATAAGTTACTTTTTTTGTAGAGATAGAAGTGGATGAAGAGGCAGAATTTTCTGCTAAAATGTAACTTTCTTGACTTTGAGCTGAAATAAATATTCCGCTAAAAAGACAAGAAAGGGCAATTAATTTTTTCATGTTTTAAATTATTACGCGACAAAATTAGAAGTTACAATTTAATAAAGACTTGTTAAAAATTATAATATTTAGGTAAACTTTTTTTAAAATTTTCTTAAATCTGTTCTCAAAATAGCATTGCTAGATAGATTGATAGAAATTTAAATTTCATCACATTTGAAACATAAAATATTCTTAAATATAAATTCTAATAGATTAAATCCTACTAAATTCGCTATTTTTGTAATTATTATTCATTTTTATTTTTAGACCTATTTATAAAATGGCAAAAGTTAAAGTTGGAATGGTACAAATGACTTGTACTAATAACAAACAAGAAAATTTAAACAAAGCAATAGAGCAAGTAAAAGTAGCAGCTGCAAAAGGCGCTCAAATTGTGTGTTTGCAAGAATTGTTTACCTCATTATATTTCTGTGACGTAGAAGATTACGATAATTTCGACTTAGCAGAAGCAATTCCTGGACCATCAACAGATGCGTTATCAGTTGTAGCTAAAGAATTGGGAGTGGTAATTATCGCTTCATTATTCGAAAAACGTGCGCAAGGTTTATATCACAATACAACCGCTATTTTAGATGCTGATGGACAATATTTAGGAAAATATCGCAAAATGCATATCCCAGATGATCCTGCGTTTTATGAAAAATTCTATTTTACTCCAGGTGATTTAGGTTACAAAGTTTTTGATACTAAATTTGGAAAAATTGGAGTGTTAATTTGTTGGGATCAGTGGTATCCAGAAGCTTCTCGTATAACAGCATTGATGGGAGCAGAAATTTTATTTTATCCTACTGCGATTGGTTGGGATACGACGCAAGACGAAGAAACAAATCAAGATCAATACAATGCTTGGCAAACAATTCAGCGTTCACATGCGGTTGCGAATGGAGTTCCGGTTATTTCTGTAAATCGTGTTGGTTTTGAGCAAGATGGAGCAATGAAGTTCTGGGGAGGCTCTTTTGCGACAAATGCGCAGGGAAAATTGTTGTACTTAGCAACGCATGATAAAGAGGAAACAGAAGTGGTTGAATTGGATTTGAACGAATCTGATTTCTTCCGTAAACACTGGCCTTTCTTAAGAGATCGCCGCATCGATTCTTATCAACCAATTACAAAACGTTTTATAGACGAGGATTAATGAAGAAATTATTTTCACTTATAGCATTGATAGGAAGTTTTGCATTTGGTCAAATAAAACCAATTCAGATTGATCCGATTAATAACAATTTATTTGTTTATCAAACATTCAATTCGTTTAATGGTGTTGAGTATAATGCAAATGGAATGTATTTGGTAACGAATAAAGGAATCGTTTTGTTTGATGTTCCTTGGCAGAAATCGCAATATCAAGAATTAAATGATATGTTACAAGAAAAGTATAATTTGCCAGTTATCGCTGTGTTTGCAACACATTCGCATGATGATAGAGCAGGAGATTTAAGTTTTTATAATGATTTGAATATTCCTACTTATGCAACTTCTTTAACCAATTCTAAATTAAAAAAAGAAGGAAAAGCGACATCAAAATTTGAGATTGAATTAGGAAAAACATACAAATTTGGTAATGAAAAATTTGTTGTTGAATATTTTGGTGAAGGACATACTTCTGATAATGTTGTGGTTTGGTTTCCAAAATATAAAGTGCTGAATGGAGGTTGTTTGATAAAAGGTGCTGACGCTGTAAATTTAGGTTACACAGGTGAAGCAAATGTTACTGAATGGCCAAAAACAGTACAGAAACTAGTTACAAAACATCCAAAAATTAAACAAGTTATTCCAGGTCATGATAATTGGAAAGTTACTGGACATATCGAAAATACGTTTAAACTTTTAGAAAAGAAATAAAATTGAACACTATAGATACATCAAAATTCCCAAAAGATTTAGGATATAGATTTCCTGCCGAATGGGAAGAACACGAAGCAACATGGTTGTCTTGGCCGCACAAAGAAGAATCTTGGCCAGATCGTATTCAGTTAATTTATCCAGCTTATGCTGAATTTATTGCTGAATTATCGAAAGGTGAAAAGGTTCGTATTAATGTGAAAGATGAAGAAATGAAAGTGTTTGCGTTGTCTTTTATCGAAAAAACGGATGCAGATTTGTCACAAGTTGAGTTTTATTTTAATGAAACAAATGATGCATGGTGTCGCGATCATGGTCCTGCATTTTTATTGAATAAAAACAATCCTGATAACCCAAAAGTTATTGTTGATTGGGGATTCAATGCGTGGGGAGGAAAATATCCACCTTTTGAAAATGACGATGTTGTGCCAACAAGAATTGGTGCAGAATTTAATCTTCCTGTTTTTCATCCTGGAATTATTATGGAAGGAGGTTCGGTCGAATTTAATGGAAAAGATACGTTGATGACATCAAAATCTTGTTTACTGAATGAAAATCGTAATCCAGATTATTCGCAAGAACAAATCGAAGAATTTTTAAGAAATTATTACGGAGTTTCGCAAATTCTATGGGTAGAAGACGGAATTGTTGGTGATGATACGGATGGACACATTGATGATACAATTCGTTTTGTAAATGAAGATACAGTTTTGACGGTTGTTGAAACAGATGAATCGGATGATAACTACGAATTGTTGCAAGTGAATCTTCGCCAATTGCAAGAAATGAAATTACGAGATGGACGTCCATTAAACATTATTGAATTGCCAATGCCGGATGCGGTTTATTGCGAAGGTGAGCGTTTACCTGCTTCTTATGCGAATTTTTATATTGCGAATAAATCTGTCATTGTACCAACTTATCGTTGTGCAAAAGATGCAATTGCTTTGGATATTATTCAGAAATGTTTCCCCGATCGTAAAGTTGTAGGAATAGATTCTACAGATATTATTTGGGGACTAGGATCTTTCCATTGTTTGAGTCAACAAGAACCTAAGATTTAGTTTTTAAAATACAAAAATACCCCTCTTCAAAATTTCTTGTTGAGGGGTATTGATTTAGAATGAAAACTAAAAACTTATTTTTTAATATATTTCTCTAAGCCGATATTTAGTATGATCAGTTCTTTAACAGCTAATTTCGAAACTTCTTCGGCTCCAAGTTTTGATAGATGAGTATCATCGTTTTTGCCTTTTGGATAATAATCAATTTCATTTGGTTGATAATGTAAATGCAATTTTTTAGAGTTTCCTGGACCATATTTTATTTCCAATTTCTCTGTCAAATATTGCATATCAACAAACGGAACATCCAAATCTTTTGCAACACTTCTCACAATCAAAGGATATAAACCGTGAGTGTCAACCAAAACGCCTTTTTCATTAAAATTTCGACGAACAATAGAAGTCATTAAAATCGGAATAGCACCTTTTGCTCGTGCTTCTGTAACATATTGTTCCAAATTTGCGCGATATTGAGTGACAGGATTTGTGTAACGAACAGAATCTTCAATTTTTTGATCGTTATGTCCAAATTGAATGATTACATAATCACCTTTTTTCAATTGATTCTGAACTTTTTTCCATCTTCCTTCTGTTCTAAAACTTTTGGAACTTCTTCCATTTGTTGCATGATTCTGAATTTCTAAATCAGAATTCATTAACTCAGGCAAAAGTTGTCCCCAGCCATGTTCGGGATTTTTAGTTGGATTTTCTTTATTCGCCATTGTCGAATCTCCAACAAGAAATAGGGTTCTTTTTTGTGCGAATATTATGCTAAAAAACAAGCATAAAATCGTTGATAAAATTATTTTTTTCATGTTAATTCTGCTTTGGATTCCATCCGTTAAAAATATTCTCGATGGTATATTTTTGTATTTCTTTTTCGGTTAATTGATGCGACCAAATTGCTCTTTTTTGAGGATTATTTCCTAAACCTTTATTTTTATATTCTGCATAATAAGCTTTTTTTTCTTTATCTGGAAACATTGCATCACCTTTCCATTCGTTCCAACCAATAGGAAGAATATGTTTTCCCATTTCGGTATGTATAAAAACTGTTTTGGCAAAAGGACGCCAAGGTCTTCCTAAATAAACTTTTGTCAAATTGTTTTCTGCAATAAGACTACAATTGAAAAAAACATAACCAAATTCTTGCTCTTGATGTGTTGCCGCAGCTGTAATATAAGAATTAGCCAAACTTTTTATGGTACAATGCTCAAAAACGGCAATTGCTTCACCAAAAATAAAAACTGTCGTTCCTTCGATATAACAATTTTGATAATATTGACGACTTCTATTTGTAGCTGTGTACAATGTATCTTGACATCCTAATAACCGAATATTTTTTGCCACAAATTTATCGCCTTCCACATGCAGAGCAACAGCTTGACCTTGGTTACAACTTTCGTTTTGTATCGTGAGATTTTCTAATTGTATATCATCTGCTTCAACCAAAAAAGTGTAGGAAGTATAGGTTGTCATTTTTTGATTGGTTAAACCATCTATTTTTCCTGAAAAATCATTATTAGTAATAATAGTTTTCTCTGAATCTTCACCTTTTATCTTTATTTTATGTTTCCAAGAAGGAATTCTAATTTTTTCGTGATAAACGCCATTTTTAACAAGAATCAAAGCTTGATCTGGTCCTAAATCTCTCAACGAATTAATCGCTTCTTGAATAGATGTAAAATCTGCTTGTTGATCTTTTGCAACAGTAATTGTTTTGTATTGAGCATTTACATTAGTATAGATGAAATGTAAACAAACTATAAAAATGAATTGAATGATTTTCATTTGTTAAATCGTTTCGTTAAAAAATCAATAATGTAGTCTTTCGTTTCATCAAACCAAGGATTCATCAACCAAAAAGAATGAGGCGAATTCTTAATTTCGTATGCTTCATTTAGAATATGATAATCGCTTAATTTTTTCATCATATCATCTCTACCAGCTCGAAATCTCGGTTGCGAACTATTGATAAATAGAGTAGGAGGCGTTTTAGAAGTAACATATTCTAAAGGCGAAGCTTCTTTCCAAAGTTCAAAATTATCTTGTTTCGTATAACCGAAAAAATAACTGGCATAAGTACCTTCTTCAGCTTCGGGATGAATAAAAGAAACAATTCCATCAATATTGATAATTGCAGCAATTTTCTTTGATTTTACGCCGTAAAGTGTTGCCAATTGAGCACCTGCAGAAGCGCCAAGAATAACGATTTTCGATTGATCGAGTTTGTGTTTTTTACGATTCTTTCTCAAATAATTAACCGCATCATCCATATCTTCTAAAGGAGCTGGATATTTTGCAGCATCACTTAATCTATAATTTATCGCCATCGTTACAAAACCAGCTGAAGCCAACGTTTGAGCCATTGGTTTTTGATTTTCTTTGCTACCCGAAATCCAACCTCCACCATGTACAAGAACAATTGCTATAGAGGATTTAGTTTGATTTTTTGGTTGATAAATATCTGCTTTTAATTGATGTTTTTCTTGATAAATTATATCTTCAAACGCATTAATGTTTTCGAAGTTTTTAGAAGAAATCGGCGTAATAAAAGGGTAATTTTTCTTTAATTTTTTGTAAGTCGTTTCGATTGTATAAGGCGAAGCCTTCGGTCTCTCAACTTGACCGAAGGCTATCACCAAATGCATCATAAAAACAAACAAAATCTTTTTAATTGATAACTGCATTCTTTTTAACTTCTTTAGAACTTGTTACATTCTTCTTATCAAATGCTTTTGGTAACTTGATTTTATCAGATTCATTACCAATAATCTTAATTTCTGGAGTTGTAGCTGACTTGAATTCAGTAGTGCTTAAATCAACATTTTTACTGTTAAAAATTGTGACCGCTTTTCCCTCTTTGTAATTGAATTTTATATTTTTCAGTTGAATTCCATCAGCGTCAATAATACTTAAAGCTTTTTTCGTGTCGAAAGTTGAATTTTCAACCACAATATTTTTAATATTCATTTCTGCAAGTCCCATGATAAACAAAGCTTCGTGAGAACTTACAACATTAATATTTTTGAAAAATATATTTCGAATTGTTGGAGTTTCCTCTGTTACAGGAACTTTTTTATCATTTCTTTTTTCGTCATCTGCATTTTGATCATCTTCTACAATCGGAGAATTTCCTTCGTAAAACATGTTAAAACCAATTGCTTGCGCAGGAATATTAATCATATCAATATTAGAGATGTAAATATTTTCGATTAATCCACCACGACCACGAGTCGTTTTGAATCTTAAACCAATATCTGTTCCGATAAAAGTTGCACCAGAAACATGAACATTACGAACACCACCAGACATTTCGCTACCAATCACAAATCCGCCGTGCGCATGATAAACTGTGTTATTTTTGATAATTACATTTTCAGTAGGAATTCCACGATCGCGACCATCTTTATCTTTTCCAGATTTGATACAAATCGCATCATCACCAACATCAAACGTATTGTTGTAAATCAACACATTTTTACAAGATTCTAAATCCAATCCATCTCCATTTTGCGAATACCAAGGATTTCTAACATTCAAATTTCGAATGATAATATTCGAACTCATTAACGGATGAATGTTCCATGCTGGTGAATTTTGAAACGTTGGACCATCTAAAAGTACACGATCCGAATTAACAATACTAACCATTACTGGACGTAAAAAATCTCTTACTTTAATTAGATCTTCTTTGCTAATTTTATCAGGAACATTAAAATTAGAACTGCTGATATAACCTAATTTAGAACCTTCGCTTGGAAACCACGTTTTTTTATCATCTGATAAAACTCCGCCAGACGCAACTAGATTTTTCCATTGAGAATCTGTCATTTTACCCTTCTTTACAAAACGCCACGCATCACCATTTCCATCGATTGTTCCATTTCCTGTAATCGCAATATTCTGCGCATTTTTTGCAGAAATAGGAGAAGCAGTACGCGTTGTATTTAATCCTTCGAAGCTTGTTTCAACTAAAGGATAATCGTTAAAATCTTTACTAAAAATCAATAAAGCGCCATCTTCTAAATGTAAATTGATATTACTTTTAATTTCGATAGGACCACTCAACCAAATTCCGCGCGGAATAACAACTTTTCCTCCACCTTTTGCACTTGTTTCTGAAATAGCTTTGTTGATTGCTTCTGTATTTTTGAAAATTCCGTCTGATTTTGCACCATATTGAGCAATTGAAACAACACGATTTGGAAACGAAGTTTCTTTTACTTTAGGCATATTAAACTCAATATCCTTGTAAATATTCTCATCAACTTGAGCTGATATATGAGAAGAACAAACAACCGCTAACGCAACTGTAAGTAGTTTTATGTATTTTTTCATTATTTAATGGTTTTGTTTTGAATGATATTTTTGAATTCTTTGAAAACAATTGATGCGACAGCTTTTGCGCCTGCAATTTGAAAATGTGTATTATCTTTTTGTCCATTTGGATAAGCATCGTACAAATTCGCTTCAAAATTCATGAAATAGGTTTTTGTCACATATTCTTGTCCTTTTTGGTTAAAAAAATCCATCGATAATTGATTCAAATCTAAGAATGGAACATTTTTTTCTTTTGCAATTTCTTTAGCGACAAATGGATATTCGCCATGTACATTTTCTAGTTTTCCATTTTTCCATGGATAATTTCTCGCAACAGGACTTAGAATAATCGGAATTGCACCTTTTTCTCTTGTTTGATCCACATATAATCTCAAAAATTCTTTGTAACCTTCTAAATTTACAAATCGTTCTGGTTTATCTTCGGCGGCATCATTATGTCCAAATTGAATCAATACATAATCACCTTTTTTTAGTTGAGAATAAACCTCTCGCCATCTACCTTCTTGAAAAAAAGTACGCGTACTTCGACCACCTTTTGCTTTATCCTTGACGATGATATGTTTATTGGCTAAATGTTTCACATCTTGTACATTATCTTTTACAAAAAATGGTTGAAATTCTTGTCCCCAACCAGCAATTGGATATCTGTTTTTCATATAGTTTTTGCCCGGATCATAATCGTCTATATAATCTGCAACAGTTGAATATCCGATTAAGAAAATGGTGATTGATTTTCCTTTTTGAGCATGACAAAAATTTGACAAAGTAACGAAGCAAATTAAAGCATATAAAAATTGTTTTGTCTTCATTATTTCTCATTTTTATCTACTCTGAACCAATCAAAATCAGCATAACCACCACGTTTCGCATCTTGAGAACTTATACTATATATACCAACTTTTGCTCCGATCCATTTTCCTGGTTTAGCTTGAAATGGTTCTCCGATTGATGTATATTTTTTTCCGTTTTCACTAAAACTAAATTGACAAACTCCGTTAGGTTCGCTCACTCTTACTTTCAAGAAAACTTCATTAGTTCCTAATTTTACTTCGGATAGAATTTTTTCTGGATTATTTTTCTCTGCTTTTTCTGCACGAATCAATTGTAAATAATAACCATCTTTTTTATTTGTGATAACCAAAGATTGATAATCTGTTCCCATGATTAATAAACCAGCAGTTTTCCCTTCTGTAGCATCTTCAGGCGTAAGTTTTATTTTTGTTGAAGCTGTGAAATTTGGTGCAGGAAATTTTTGGGTTAACAAATTAGGAACCGTCCAAAGATTATTCGAATTTTCTGGAACTTTGATAGAGAAAAGACGAAGAAAATTTTGATTTGCTAATTTACTGTACCAAACAATTGAAGGATTTGCGCTCCATTGCCATTGTAATCCAATATCATTTTCTTTAAATTCATCTGTTTCTGAAGGATTTATAATGTCAGACTTATTCGAAATTGTAGGTTTTTTATACGTTAAAACTGGTTCTCCAATTCCATTTTTATCTTGATCAACACCAATAAAGGGCCAATCGTTGATCCATTTCATTGGTTGAAGATGAACAATTCGTCCATAAGTGTCCGCATCTTGAAAATGATAGAACCAATCTTCTCCATTTTTTGTATCCACCCAAGCACCTTGATGAGGTCCATTGACATTGGATTTCCCTTGTTCTAAAACAATTTTTTCATCATAAGGCCCATAAATATTTTTTGAACGTAAAACTAATTGCCTACCAGTAGCTACTCCACCTGCAGGAGCAAAAATGTAATAATAACCGTTGCGTTTATAGATTTTTGGTCCTTCGACAGTTGGATGATTTTCGTGTCCATCGAAAATGTGTTTTCCTTTATCTAAGACTTTTGTTCCTTCCGCATTCATTTTTTTGATTGTCAAAATACTTTTTACACCTGCACGACTTCCTGCCCAACCATGTACGATATAGGCATTTCCGTCCTCATCCCAAAACGGACACGTATCAATAATACCTTTTCCTTCTTGAACTAAAATAGGATCTTCCCATTTTCCGAAAGGATTTTGGGTTTTGACCATGTAAATTCCGAAATCTGGATCGCCCCAATAAATATAATATTCGTTGTTATGAAATCTGATACTCGGCGCCCAAACACCATCACCTCTTTTTGGCGTACTAAAATGTTTAATAGGAAAAACATCGGGTAGGGCATGATTGACCAATTTCCAATTAATCATATCAGTTGAATGTAAAATTGGTAAACCTGGCGCTTCATTAAAACTAGAAGCTGTCATAAAAAAATCATCACCGACACGAATTGCATCAGGATCAGAATAATCTGCATATAAAACAGGATTTTTGTACGTTCCGTTTCCTAAATCTGATATCCAGACATTTGATTTTTGAGCGTGTATTGGCAAGAAATTTAATCCTAATAATGATAGGAGAATTAATGTTGATTTCATGGCGATTAACGATTTAATTCTAATGCAGCTAAAATAAATGGTCCAGTACCTTTCGGATCATTTGCTCTTATTTCTTCACTAATGTAATACTCGTAAGAACCATCGCGATAAGGATTTCCACCTAAACCAGCAACAGAACAACATTTTTCTAAACTTACAATACCTTTTTCATCGACTTGAATAAACTCTTTTAAAATTCCTTCAAATCCATTTTTGGCATTTTTCATGTATGATTTTGGTAAATAACCTTTGTTAACACCTTTTGCTAACGTATAAACGTACATCGATGAACCTGTTGCTTCCAAATAATTTCCTGTTCTATTTCCTTGATCCAAAACTTGATACCAAGTTCCCGAAGAATGTTGAACCTTCACAATTGCCTCCGCATATTGATTAAGGTATTTGATTAATTTATCACGACCTTGATAATCTTTTGGTAAATAGTCTAACACATCAACCAAAGCCATTCCGTACCAACCCATTCCTCTCGACCAGAAGTGTTGAGAAAGACCTGTTGTACTATTTGACCATTTTTCTTTTCTGCTTTCGTCCCAACCGTGATAATATAAACCAGTTTTTGGATCGCGGTTATATTTTTCGATTAAGTCAAATTGTAAAACAATTTTATCATACGATTTTTTCGCTTCAGTTGCGCTCTGAAATTTTGTAGCATATTTTGCATGAAAAGGTTCGGCCATGTAAACACCATCTAACCACATCTGATTTGGATAGATTTTTTTGTGCCAATATCCGCCTTCCGTTGTTGTTGGTTGTTGTTCTAATTGTTTATCTAACGTTTCCATTGCAATTTTGAATCGATTTTCTTTTGTTTTTTCGTATAAATCAAAAATTGCGTCGCCAGATTTAATCATATCTAAATTATAATTCTCGAACTTATACGTATCAATTTTTCCATTCGAATCAATCATTCTATTTGCATAATCGTAGATATAATTATAGATAGTTTGGTTATTTGTTTGCTCATATACTTTGTACATAGCGTCTAAAACCAATCCATTTGTATAACTCCAACGTGGTTTTTTTTGAAAATCTAAAAGTGTAGGATCAGGGAAACGAATAGTTTCTGAAATTGCCATTCTTTCTGACCATTTTAACTTTGGATCGACAAGAATATTTTCTGTATTTTTTTTCTGACTGATACAAGACGTACTCGAAATTATCATCAAACCACAAACCGTTGTTTTTAAAATATTTTTCATTATCAACTATTTATAAACGATTAGACTTTTCTAATTGAACTAATTTCGAATTCAAATCATTGTAGAATTCAGTTTCGTTTTTAAGTCCATTTGGCTCTTGTGCCCAAGCTGCCAAAATATAATATGTCATTGTTTTGGTTGTCGGTTTGAAAACGATTAAATGATCATCTTTTCCGTTTACTAATTTTTCGACCTCATCCGATTTATAGAAAATTGCCATTCCAAGCAAATCATTTTTGTCAACTAAAGTTTGTTTTCCGTAGGTTGCGATATATCCCCAACTTCCATTTGCGCTTTTCTTTTGCTGCAACGGAATATTTTTGAATTTCACCAAACCAGTTGTTAAACCATTCGTTAAGACAAAAGTTTTCAATTCAAATTTAGAAAAACGATCATAAGGATAAATCGAAACTTTTGCTTTTACATCTGTTGTGTGATCCGCAGTTTTCCATTTAGAATAATCAATTTCAAAACTCGAAACATTTTTACTGTTTTTAACTTTGACATATGTATTTTCAACTTGATGCAAATGCGCAACCGTATCATTCACTAATCGTCCAAAACCACCAATTCCAAGCGATTTACCAGCTTTCAGAATATCTTGTCCCCAAGGTTGAGGATCGTGATAAGAATCAAATCCATCTTGTCCAACATCTTGCAAAACTTGCGTTTTTACTTTTTTTCCGAAAATATCAACAGCATTTCTCCAATCCAAATACAAACGATAACCAACATTTTGATTTTCCCAACCTGGACCTTCGTATCGAATATCGAAAGCATGATCGGTATGCTGAGGATCAAGAGTATGTTCTTGTACATTTCGAAATGTTCCGCCTTCGTACTCTTTGTGACCTCTTTTTCCATCTACCCATTTTCCGCCTTCTTTTATAGAAATTTCGGAATAGGTAAATCCATTGTTTTCATGTTGAACCAATCTGTTACTACAAGAAGTGACAAGGATTAATGTTGTTATTGTGGCAATAATTTTTTTCATACGTATTTATTTTTTAAAATTAGTGAGGAGTTTAATTGACGATCCAATCACCTAAAACATTATTTTTAGAGAAAGCTAAAGCTTCTTGAGCAGTTAATTGACGACTCCATTTAACTCTTTTATTTGCGATATGTTTACCTGTAGATTTGTATTCGGAGTAGCGTGTTGTAGATTCATTTGCAACTTTCCCCCAATTGTTCCAACCTTCTGCTTTAACAGACAAATCCATGTCACAATTGATGAAAGTAGTTTGAGCAAAAGGTCGCCAAGGTCTTCCCAAATGATGAGAATCTTGATTGTTCCCAGAAATCTTACAATTCTCGAAAACGAAACCGTATTTCTGATCTTCTGTCGTTGATGCCGCTGTAATGTATCCTTTCCCTTTATTATTTAGCTGACAGTTTTCAAAATAAGCGGTTCCTGCTCCGAAAATGTAATCGACTGTACCTTCGATGTAACAGTTCTTAAAATATTGTCTGCTTCCGCTTTTCACTAAATATAACGTATCTTGATTTCCTAAAAACCGACAATTTGTAAATTTTATTTTATCTGCATCAACGCGAACAGCAACAGCTTGTCCAACTTCGCCTGCGCTATTTTCGAATGTTATATTTTCGGCTGAAAAATTATCTCCAAAAATAAAAAATGAAGCCGAACCAGATGTTCCAATTTCTTGACCAATATTATTTAATTTTGATGCGTAATCATCATACGTCAAAATGGTTTTGTGTTGATCTTCACCAATAAAATTAATCATCGTTTTAGAAGGAGGTAAGGTGATTTTTTCTTTGTAAACACCATTTTTAATCAAAACTTTTACAGGAACTCGACTAAAATCGGGTAGTGCAGCAATTAATTCTTGAATAGTTTTGAATTGCCCTGAACCATCTTTCGCTACAATAAAATCATAATCTTTGACTTTGTTATTCGCTGAATTAATCTTTTCTGAAACTAATGATTCTGCATAAACTTCTAAATTGGTATATTGACTTGATAAATTGTAACCGTTTGCATCGTTAATGCCAACTTTCAAATTATTTCTTTTTTCCCATTCATCGTCCATTCCATCCTGATCTGTATCTGTAGGAATATTGTATGTTTTTAACGTAGGAAATCCGCCAACTTCTGTTTGACTATCGATAATTCCGGTCATATTTTTTGGATATCCGTTTGTTAAATAACCAATTAATCGATTATCAACTTCATCGCGTTTTAAACTTGCTCCCGCATGTGCTTGAACCATTTTGTAGGCATTTTCAGCAGAATGAGTGATAATTTCATTTTTACCAAATTCAGTTTCAGCTTTTGCTTTTAAAGGTTCATCGGCTTGTACACCGCCATTCCAGTTATTTGCTGTTATATCAGCATAACCTTTTACAAAATTTCCGTTGACATAAAATTTACCATATGGAATAGAAGGATTTACAATTCTATTTTTATGTTTTGTGGCTGGTCCAGATTTGAAATAATTATTAATCAAATTATATTTTCCTTTTTCTCCGCCATAAATAGAATTTGCGCCCCAATTAAAAATTACATTATTACGAAAATCAACCATTTCATCTTCAGGATTCATCGTTGATTCTGACCCACTAAAACGAGGATTTCGACTATTGTTACTCATAATTAGATTGTGGTGGAAACTTGCAGGCTCACCACCCCAAATTCCACCATAACCATGCGCTCCTTTTACATGGATAGATTTATTAAGAGCTTCTGATATGATAGACCATTGAATTGTAAGATTTTTGACACGATAAAACGAGATGTTTTCATCTGTAGCCCAACTTACCGAACAATGATCTATGATTATATTTTGTGCATTTCGACCACCCAAAGCATCACCTTCTACTTTTGCTAAATCGCCTAAACGAAATCTCATGTAACGAATAATTACATTGTCAGATTTGATGGTTACAGGATAATTAGAAACCGTAATACCATCTCCAGGAGCAGTTTGTCCAAGAATAGAAATATTTCCGTAATTAATATCCAAAGGAGATTGCAATATAATGTTTCCAGAAACAGCAAAAACGATTGTTCTGCTCAATTTTTTTTGAATTCCGTATCGTAAACTTCCTTTACCAGAATCGTTGAGATTTGTGACAATATAGACTTCTCCACCTCGTCCACCAGAACTGTACCTGCCATATCCTTCGGCAGAAGGAAAAGCAGGTAAATTCTGTGCAAATAAACATGAATGAATTAAAAATATAAATGTAATTGCGATGTGTGATTTCATTTTTTATCGTTTAATTAATTCCACCATCTTGGATCTCCAATCGCAGCACCTGTAGAAGATGCAGTTCTTAATGGAGAATTGACTGGTAATGTAAAATCAATTGTTGTGTTTGTCCAATTTAGAGCATTTTCTTGATTATTCGTAGAAGTTACTCCTCCAGTAGGAAAAACAAGTTTTTGTAAATCAGCTGCTTTACCATTCGTCAAATTATAGAAATTGTTGAACGTAAAAACAGCTGTACTTGAAGTAGCTAAACGAATTAAATTATTACTCGATAAACTTCCTCCAACTCTTGGCGAATTTGCAATAATATTATTGGTAAAATTAGCTTTGATCGGCACGTTATTATTGTCTAATAGTGGAAAAGAAGAACTTTGTCCAAAACTATTAATTGTACAATTGTTGACATTAATTGTTGCGTTAGCAGATGGCGTAGTAATACTTTCTCTGTATCGAATAAATAAATCTCCAACTTCTGTAAATGTTGAATTTTCGATATTAACTTCGTTAAAAACTAATTTGTCTAAATGTAAAAATCCGTAAGATGAAGCTGGGAAATTCTTGAAGAAAGAATGTTTAATCTCAAATTTATCCATTACATATCCGCTATTTGGACCTCTATTTGCTCTGAAAGCTGAGGTTTTAACACTACTTACAATACAGTTTTCAATCAATACATTTGCAAAATTAGCCTTCGCACCATTGCTGCTGCTGCTTGTCAAATTGATTAAATAATCTGCCGTATTTGCGCTTCCATCTAATTCGATATTCTTTAGATGTAAACCAGCCCCAGTATCATTTAACGTAAATTCTTTGAAAGAAACTTTTGTATCTTCTGGATTTCCAGAAATTCCAATCAATGAAATTTTCTTCGCATTAATTGCAAACAATTTATCTCCAGAATCATATTTACCAGGATTTAATCCAATGATATCACCATCTTTTGCATTGTTAATCAAGGTGATTAAATCATCGCCAGAATTAGCAATAACACTATAACTTGTAGACGATTTAGTCGTGAAATTCTGAGAACCAACGCTTGTATTTCCTTTATAAATTTCGACTGTATATCGTGTACTTGGATTAAGCCCTTTTGTTGTTTTAAGTCCAGCAGCAGCTTCGCTACTTGTAATTTGACTTATAATAGGATCGCTAACATAAACAGGATCCTGACCAGAAACTTGTGTATATGCTTGAAATCTCAATTCAGTTACTCCAGCAGTTACATCCCAACTAACCGTTGCTTGATTCTCCAGAATATTTGGATCATAAATAGGATGCAAAATTTGGATTCCAATAATTTTAATTCGCTTACTAACAGACCAGTGAGATTCTGGTCTGTTTTCGTAAGCATTTGTTTTAACACGTATAAAGAAATTTTTTCTCACGGGAATTTCTTGATCCGTAATAACAACTCCAGCAGAATCTGTTTTTTTTGTTAAAATGATATCTTTTGGATTTGTAAATAACGAATCGCTTGAAACTTCTGTTGTATAAGTTTCGTCAATATTATTAGTATACAGAGAAGGTGACCATGTGACTTTAGTTTCTGTTTCAAAATTTTCGGCAGATAAAGACAATGGTGTAAACATTCTCATTGGATCGTTAGATTCTGACTGAAATTCATCATCATTACAAGAGATTACAGCATTTGCAGTAAGTAATACTGTTCCTATAATCAATATTTTATAAAAAGTTTTTTTCATAATAATTGTGTTTTAGTATCCGTAATCTTGTGTTAAATTATAGTTTGTATTGATGATGTCTTGATAAATAGGCAACAGTTCTGAATGATTTGGTTTGTAATATTGTAACCAACCTTTTCGCTCGTCGTTAATCATTGTCGCAGCCATTCCAGTTTGCCAGTTTATGCGTGTATATCCCGTTGGAGTAGAAGCTACAGAAGGCGTGTAAAACAATTCTGTTTTATCATTTCCAACAAAATAAGTATCTAAATTCAAAACAGTTTTTTGTGCAGTTTGCGTTGGATCGTATTTACCAATTTTGTAATAAATGTATTTAGGTACATTGGCATATTCTCCCGTTCCATCTAATAGATTTTGTAATTTAACACGAGTTTCTGTTACCACTTGACCTAAAAGATTCCATCTGATTAAGTCATATTTTCGGATAGATTCTCCACCAAATTCTAATAATCTTTCGTGTACAATTTGCTCAAAAAAGCCTTGATAACCATTCGCTGTAACCGCAGGCATTTTATCAGGATTGTTCGCATAAGCTCTTGCTCTAACTTCTCTTAAAGCATCTATTGCAGCAGCTGTTGGTCCACCATTTAATTCATTTTCTGCTTCAGCAAACATTAATAAAACATCAGCAAAACGCATAATAGGCCAATTGATTCCAACATTTTGAGAAGGACCAGTTACTTTTGTCCAAGACTTTCTAAATTTTCCGTCTGTTAAAGCATCAATTTTTACCACCTGTGTTAAATCATCTGCATTAATTTCGAACGCATTGATTGTTACATCTCGTCTTTGATCATATTTATCAAATTCATAAAAATAAGTTGGTAAAGCATTTATTCCGCCACCACCATTCCATTTAGAAGCTGCATTATGACGTAATCCGTTGTAATAACCAAGTTTACTATCAGTTCGCGCATTTCCGCCAAAAGCACCTACTTGAAAAATCATTTCGTTTGTATTATCCATGCGACCTTCGTGAATAGCACGGAAAACATCTTCGTAATTTGGATTGATATTATGACTTCCACGTTGTTGCATAATGTCAAACGTTTCGTTGCGAGCAATTTGGTAATATTTTTCTGGATTTGTTCCTTTAACCATCTGTACAGGCTGTCTTCTCAACGAATATCCAGCTCTAGCAAGTGCAATACGAGCACGTAAGCCTTTCACAAAAGCTTTTGTAATTCGTGTTGTAGGATCTCCAGATTCGGCTCTCCATGGAATAACTTTTGAAGCAGTTTCTAAATCATTTAATAAAACTTCATACACTTCATCACGATCAGTTTTTGGAAGGAAAATATGTTCGTACTGAGAAGATGGTTTATCTTGAAATGGAACATCACCAAAGTTTCTGATTAATTCGTAATAATATTGCGCTCTTAACGTCAATGCTTCTCCGTAATATCTATCCATTAACTTTTTGTCACTATCACTTCCAGATTTGTAGACATCAGATGTCGGAATATTATAAATTAATAAATTTGCTCTTTCGATTCCTGTGTATAATTGACGGAAAGGTTTGTCTAATTCTGGATTTGTAGGACATGCATTGTACATACTAATTCCACGACGATCGTTACAATTGTAATCACCTGATGTTTTGAAATCATCTGCAGCTTGTCCAATGATAGAAGAAATTCTGTTTCCGTAACCATTATCACCAGCCAATTGATTATATACGCCAACCAAAGCAGAGTAAGTGTAACTTGCATCGTTGTAAACCTCTATTTCGGAAGTATTGGAAGGGCTACTAACATCCAAATAATCATCGCATGATGTTGTTGTTAATAAAACGATGCTAACGCCTAATATTTTTATAATTGTTTTTGTTTTCATTTTTGATGTGTTTTGAGATTAGAAAGTAACATTAATACCTGTTAAGAAAAATCTGCTTCGTGGATAGGCAGCGTAATCAACTCCAGGAGTTAAAGGACTTGTGCGTCTTGTATTTGCTTCAGGATCATAACCAGAATAACCAGTAATTGTAAATAAATTATTGATTGTTGCGTAGATTCTTACTTTGCTAATAAATTTCGTTTTTGCTAACATATCTTCTGGTAAAGAATAACCAACTGTAACGTTGCTTAATCTTAAATAAGATCCATCTTCGATGGCATAAGAATGTAAAATATAATTTCCAGAAGGAGGTGACCAAAATGTAGCATTTGCGTTTAGAGCTTCTAATTGTGTAGGATCTGTTACTCGATTTCCGTTATCGTCAAAATTTCTCCAAGCTCCAGCAACTGCTTTTAACATATTGTTGTCGCGGTATAAATATTGTGTTGTAAACTCAACTTTATTGGCATTGTAAACTTTATTACCAACAGAATAAGTGAAGAACATACTTAGGTCGATATTTTTCCATTGAAATTGTTGATTAAATCCACCATAGAATTTAGGTTGAGCATTTCCTAAAACTGTTTTATCATTATCATCAATTATTCCATCGTTATTTAAATCTTTCAATTTTAAATCTCCAGGACGCACATCTTTTGAACCTAATGCCGCAGCAGAATTGCTTGCAACACCAGCTTTTAATGTATATTTTTGAGTTGATGGATTGTAATCGAAATCGCTCACTTTGTACCATCCGTCTGTTACATAACCATAGAATTGTCCGATAGGTTTACCTACTTCAACTTTGAAATCTTGCAAATTATTTACCCATCCAGATGATTGATAATAGTATTGTAGACCATCACCAGTTACATCTTTTCCTAAAGATTTGATAACATTTTGATTATGAGAAATATTGAAGTTTACATTCCATTTAAAGTTTTTAGATTTCGCAATATCAGCACCTATTGTAAATTCAATTCCTTTGTTTTCCGTTTCACCAGAGTTTTGATATTGGTATTCGTATCCGCCTGTTTGCGGAATTTTAGCCAATAATAATAAATCTTTTGTATTTGTTACATAAGCATCGATACTACCATAAACACGTTTATTGAATAAAGTATAATCTAATCCAATGTTTTTAGAAATTGTTTTTTCCCATTTTGCACCCGAATTTGCCAACCTTTCATTAGGAGCTAAACCTGGAACTACAGCATTATCAAATGAATATCCCCAGTTACTTGAACTACTAAAGAATGTTGAATATAAGAATGGCTCAATGCGGTTATTACCCGAAGTACCATAGCTTAAACGTAATTTTAGTTCGTCAATCCAAGAAGAATCTTTTAAGAAATTTTCTCTTGCAACATTCCAAGCAAATGAAGCAGAAGGGAAGGTAGCATAACGATTATCAGGAGAGAATACACTCGATCCGTCTGTTCTGACAGAAAGTGTTAACATATATTTTTTATTGAACGAATAATTAACTTGTCCAAAAAACGAAGCCAATCGATCCACATTTACTGATGTTGAAACTGGATCTTGTACCATTCCTGCAGGAGGAACCGCACTTTGCAAATTAGAAAATGCTTGATTAGCCGAAATATTTTTTGGTAACCATTTGATATACGTTCTTGATGTTTCTCCGTCTGTTTTTACAATTTCCTGTCCAATCATTACATCTAGTTTATGATTAGAACCTAATCTTGGTGAATATTGTAATGTATTTGAATTTGAAATTCTTCTTGTTTGACTTGCACGCATATCAACCACAGGAAGATTAGCATTTGCCATTGCAACACTTGTGATATTTCCGTAAAAACTATTGTCATTGCGATCTGTTTGTACATAACCAAAAACAGATTTGAAGGTTAACCCTTTGACAATTTGCCAAGACAAGTAACCATTCATCAAAAGGTTTTGTCTTTCGTCTTCTCTTACTTCATTATTCGCTAGCAAAACAGGACTTGTAAGGTTTGTTTGTGCATAATAATCTGGATCGAAGAAATCAACATACGATTCGTTTCCTGGAGCAGCAAAAGGTTGATATCTCACTGAATTACGAAGTCTGTTATTTGATTGAGAACCTGTATTTGAAGTACCAGCTCCCATGATTTTATCTTTACTATATCTAAAACTAACTCCCGTTTTTACTTTGTCGCTGATTTTATGATTTAATTTGAAGTTTGCTAAATTTCTTTTGTAACCAGAATTCAGCATAATTCCATCTTCGTTGATGTGATTTAAATTTAAACTGAAATCAGTCGATTTATTTCCACCAACAATCGAAACGTTATGATTTTGAGAAAAAGCTTTTCTACCAAAAACTTCTTCTTGCCAATCTCTCGCTTCCATACTTTTATAGATATCTATATCGTTAAAATCTCCATATCTTTTTCTGAAAGAATCTGCTAATTGCTCATCATTATTAATATTATACAATTCATACTGATAACGTACAAATTCATACGGAGTCATTACTTCTAACTTATTCTGAATTTCTCTAAATCCAGTATAATTAGAATAAGTAACTTGTGTAGGCATGTTGAAACCACTTTTTGTCGTAATAAGCACAACACCGTTTGCACCTCTCGCACCATAAATAGCAGTAGAAGCTGCATCTTTTAAAACATCAATACTTGCAATTTCTTGTGGAGATAAAATAGATAAGGCATTTTCTACTTGTATTCCATCCACGATATACAGAGGGCTGTTGTCTTGTGTAATCGATGTGCCTCCACGAACTTTAATTGTAACATCAGCTCCTGGTGCACCTTCGGACATACTAACTTGTACACCAGCTAATCGACCTTGTATAGCTTCAGCAGCAGAATTTACTGCCATATCTTTTATCTGATCAGCATTTACACTTGCCACAGAACCTGTTAATTCATCACGTGTTACAGTTGTATATCCAATTACAACAACTTCATTTAGATTTTGTTGCTCTGTTGCAACAAGATCTTTCAGTTTTATATCGATTGTTCCTTTCTTATTAACAGGAATAGTCTGTATTTCATAACCATCATAGGTAATGGTTAAAGTCGAGTTATCTGGAACAACAATTTCATAAAATCCATTTTCATCTGTAATTGTTTCGTACGTTGTCCCATCTACATAAATGTCAACTCCATTAAGAGGTGAATTATTAATA
Source organism: Empedobacter sp. ULE_I140 (assembly GCF_053482575.1). Taxonomy (NCBI): domain Bacteria; kingdom Pseudomonadati; phylum Bacteroidota; class Flavobacteriia; order Flavobacteriales; family Weeksellaceae; genus Empedobacter; species Empedobacter sp. ULE_I140. The sequence goes on from NZ_JBQMTX010000001.1 coordinate 1,366,120, forward strand.
GATGATTTAACTGTTCCGGAAACTTTTATTTCTTCTTGCGCAAAACTCGCAATTGGTAGAAGCAAAAGCGTGAATAACTTAATTTTAGATATCCTCATATGTGTGGTTTTGTGTTTCTTCTGTTAAACTAAATAATTTTTAGCGTAATCGATTACATTGTTAAATATAAAAATGTATATAGTACACTAAAATATAACTATTTTTTTTAAAATCAAATAAAATATTAAAATTTATAAAAAATAATTAATCTATTTGTTAGTTATTGATATTTAATACAATATCTGTTTGTGTTGACTGATATTTATATATACTCTAACTTAAATAAGCTAAAGTGGTTAATTTAGATCATAATTTTTTTGGTGATTTATTGAATTTTTGAATATAAAAATATATAAATTGAAGTAAATTTGTAATCGATTACAAATGTGTTTTGAATGCTTTTTAATAGTTTTAGAACCATTGTAATTTATACATTACTATATAATACTATTGAGATTTAATTTATATTTACCGAATCTTGATAACGAACTTGAATTTTACCTTATTATGAAAAAAAGTGCTACAATATATGATATTTCTGAAAAATTGAATATTAGTGCTGCTACCGTTTCGAGGGCTTTAAACGATCATCCTAAAATTAGTCAGAAAACGAAAGAGTTGGTTATGAAAGCTGCTAAAGAGCTTAATTACAAACAAAATACTTTAGCGCAGGCTCTAAAAAGTGGGAAGACAAATAATATTGGGATTATTGTTCCTTATATTAATACAAATTTTTTCTCATCTCTAATTCGTGGGATAGAAGAGGAGTTGTCTCCACATGGTTACCATGTTATTATTTGTCAAAGTCACGAAGATGTAGATTTAGAAAGAAAACAACTAAATACATTATTGAATGCACAGGTTGATGGTATTTTTATGTCTGTTTCTAAAACGACGGAAGATATTTCGCACATAGAAACTGCAAAAGAATCTAATACTCCAATCATATTTTTTGACCGTAAAAAAGATATTGCAGGAATCAGTACTGTAACAATTGATGATTATAAGGGTGGATATTTGGCAACCGAGCATTTGATTAAACAAGGTTGTCGTAGAATTTGTCATTTATCTGGAGATTTGCGTTTAGAGATTTATCAGAATCGTTACAATGGTTATATCGATGCATTGAAAGATAATAAATTAGCTTTTAAAGAAGAATATGTTTTTTCAATTAAAAGTTCGATAGAAGATGGGGTTGAAGCAATAAAAACATTATGGAATTTATCATCGCCACCAGATGGTATTTTCTCGGCCAGTGATTATGCAGCGTTGGGAGCTTGTCAACAATTGAAAAAGAAAAATATAAGCATTCCTGAAGATGTTGCAATAATAGGTTTTAGTAATGAGCCATTTACGCAATATATGGAATTACCTATTAGTAGTGTAGATCAGACACCAGATGTAATGGGAAAAATTTCCGCTCAAGTATTTCTGGAATATATGAACGAAAATTTTTCAGGGATAAGCATAGAAAAAAAGGTTGTTTTAAATCCTCAAATTCATATTCGAAAATCTTCGAAAAGAAAATAGGTTATAAAGAAACGCCTCTTTTCCAAGGGATAAAATCGTTTTGATTTAAAATCTTAGCTTTTACTTTGACTTCACCGCTTGCAACTTTTATGATAAATTCTAAAAGTTCGTTAGCGGTTTCTTCAATTGTTTTATTTCCAGTAATGATTTCTCCCGTATTAAAATCGATAATATCAGGCATTTTTTCTTGTAATGCTGTGTTCGAAGAAATTTTTACAACAGGGGCAACAGGATTTCCAGTAGGCGTTCCTAAACCTGTAGTGAACAAGACGATATTAGATCCAGTTCCGACTAATGCAGTTGTACATTCAACATCATTTCCTGGTGTACATAGCAAATTTAAACCAGGTTTTTTGATATATTCTGTATAATCTAAAACATCTTGAATAGGAGAGGAACCCCCTTTTTTAGCTGCACCAGCAGATTTCATCGCATCTGTTATTAATCCATCTTTTATATTTCCAGGAGAAGGATTCATGTCAAATCCAGAACCAGCGGCAACAACAGAATCTTCGAAATCTTTCATTAATTGTAAAAATCTTTCGGCATCTTTTTCATTCACACAACGATTGATTAATTCTTGTTCAACTCCGCACAATTCGGGAAATTCGGACAAAATGGTAGCACCTCCAATTGCAGCCATAATATCTGATAAATAGCCTAAGGTTGGATTAGCAGAAATACCAGAAAAACCATCTGATCCTCCACATTCTAATCCTAAAACTAATTTAGATAATGGAGCTGGTTTACGTTCAATTTCATTGGCTTTTTTGATTGCTTCGAACGAATCTTTAATAATACCGTTCAACATATTATCAACTGTTCCAGATTTTTGTTGCTCGTAAACGATAATTGGTTTTTGATTATCAGGATTGATTTTATGTAAAGCTTCTTTAAAAATATCAACTTGTAAATTCTGACACCCAAGACTCAGGACTGTTGCACCAGCGACATTCGGATTGTTTACATATCCAGCAAGCAATCTTCCTAAAGCTTCAGCATCTTGTCGAATTCCGCCACAACCTCCTTGATGTGTAACGAATTTAACATCAATATTTTTGAATACTCTAGTGTCTTCTTCATCTGTGTCTTGCTCGTTTTCATCAGAATTCTGAATTAACGAACGTAAAAGCAGTTGATGTTTTGATGGTTTTTCGAATAATAATTCTTTTTCGAAAACATCTTTCAAAATTTCAACATTTCTATTTTCGCAAAAAACCAAAGGAAAAAACAACCAAATATTTTCCGTTCCAACTTGTCCGTCTTCTCTGTGATATCCCATAAATGTTTTGTCTTTCCATTTATCGATATTTGGAGGAGTCCATGACGTTGTAGCTGTTTTCTTTTCGACTTTAGAACTTTGATGTTTTACATTTTCAGTCGTAATAACTTCACCTTTTTTTATGTTGCAAACGGCTTTTCCGACAGTAATACCATACATCGTAATCGTGTCATTTTCTACAAAATCTATTGCAGCAAACTTGTGTTTCGCATTCGTATCTTTCTGAATTTCATATTCAGCATTATCAACGACCACAATTTCATTTACTTTTAGGTCAACTAATGCAACAATTACATTATCCGTTGGATTAACTTTTATAGCTTTTTTCTGCATTTTTTTCTCTTAAATCGTTTGGTTGCTATATATTTCATAAGATTTTTCAATTCCATATTCATCAATTAGCCGAAGAGCTTTTTCAATTTCATTTTCTAATTGATTAACCTTTGTCAAATCTTGTTCCCAGAAATTTATATTCTTCAAAACAGAATGACTTATTTGTTGATAATCATTGTTTTTCCAAATATTTCTGAACTCACTTATAATCGCTTCGTCATCATTTATAGGTAATTCTTCATTGTTCCAATCACCTTTGTAAAAACGAATTAAACAAGCCAAAGAAAATGTAATTCCTTTCGGAATTTGATTGAATTTCTCTACATAATCTAATAAACTTGGAAGAACACGAACTTTGAATTTAGAGATAGAATTTAACGCTATACTCGATAAATAGTGCTTGATAAAAGGATTTCTAAATCGATCTAAAACATCTTCTGTATATTCTTTTAATTGTTCTTCTGGTAAATCAAGGATAGGAATGATTTCATTATAAATAATATTTTTAATAAAATCTCCAGCTACTTTGTTATCGATTGCATCACGAACAGTTTCTATACCTAACATAATAGAAAAAGGAACCATTGAAGTGTGAGCGCCATTTAAAATTCGAACTTTAGAAGTACGATAAGGTGCTATATTTTTGACAAGCAAAATCTGTTCATTTGCTTTACTAAAAGGAATTTTTTCTTCCAATTTTTCATCGCCTTCAATTGCCCAAAATAAGAACGCTTCTGAAACGACAATCAATTCATCTTCATAATCTAACTGATTTGTGTAGCTTTCTAAATCATCTTTTGGAAATCCAGGTACAATTCTGTCTACTAATGTATTATGAAATTTATTTGAAGTGTTAATCCAAGTAATAAATTCATTTTCTAAGTTCCATAATTTAGCGTATTCTAAAATATAATCTTTCAAAATAATGGCGTTATTCTCAATTAATTCACATGGAATAATTGTTAAACCTTTGTCAGTATCTCCATTAAAATAAAGATATCTTTCATATAAGAACGCAGTTAATTTTGCAGGAAAATTTTCGTGGGGCGCATTTTCTAATTTGTTTTCTGAAGGATCAAATACAATTCCAGATTCTGTTGTGTTAGAAAAAACAAATTCCAATTGTTCTTCTTTTGCTAATTTCAAAAAATCTTGGTATTCTTTATAAGGATTAATCGATTTTTGAATCGCAGAAATAACACGATTTTCATCAATCAATTCACCTTTTTTAATTCCTCGAATAAATAAAGTATACAGATTATCTTGTTCTTCAAAAGTATGAAATGAACTTCCAGAAGGTGTCACTTTTATGTTTGCGATTCCTGCATTAAAATTGGCATCTTTATTCAGTTTATCGATTACATAGTCTGTAAAAGCGCGCATAAAATTTCCACCTCCAAATTGAATAATTTTTATAGGAAGTTCATTTTCTTGATGATATAGTTTTTTATTTAATTTTGTTTTCAAGTTATTGAATTTAAATTGATTATTTAATCACTTTGTATTTTGGTACTAATATTTTCATGACAATCCATGCTGTTAAATAAGCAACCCCACAAATTGTAAAAATGATCATATAACCTTTGTTGATTCCATCAACTATAATTGCTCCTGATTTTTCTAAATCTGAAAGTAAATTTTCTGGTAATCTTTCGTTGATGTATTGAGGATATTTTTCTAATAATGGAGTACCATCGATAGTTGTCCAGTTTTTGTGTGAATAATCAAACAAAACTCCTGATGATTTATTGATCAAAAAAGAACCAATTCCACCAGCCATACCACCGATTCCAACTATTGTAGCAATAGCACTTTTAGGAAACATATCACCAACTGTAGAGAAAATATTTGCAGACCAAGCTTGATGAGCTGCTCCAGCAATACCGATGATAATTACGGGAATCCAAAAAGAGGTTGCACCAAGAGGTTGAGCTAATAATGCCAATAATGGAAAGAAAGCAAAAATTAACATTGCGCGCATTCTTCCCGAATATGGATTCATGTTTAATTTATCGACAAAATATTTTGGTAACCATCCCCCAATAATAGAAAGTAATGTGATGATGTAAAGTACAAACAAAGGTAAGGCACTTTGTGTGCTATCCATCTTGTAGACTGAACTTAAGTAAGCTGGAGTCCAAAAAAGGTAGAACCACCAAACACCGTCTGTCATAAATTTTCCGAAGATAAAAGCCCACGTTTGTTTGTATTTAAAACATTCAGAAAAAGTTAGTTTTCTTCCTTCTGTAGATGTTTCTGTATTTTCTTCTATATCTTGTTGAATATACTCTAATTCAGCGCTATTAACTTTTGGATGTTTGTGTGGTACTTGGTATAAATAAATCCAAAATCCCATCCAAATAAATCCTAATGCTCCGATGATGATAAAAGCCATTTCCCAACCCATCGATTTTGCAATAAATGGAATTGTAAGAGGAGCAGCTAATGCTCCTACAGTAGCACCAGCATTGAAAATACTTGTTGCAAACGCACGGTCTTTTTTCGGAAAATACTCGGCTGTTGCTTTGATTGCTCCTGGAAAATTACCAGCTTCACCGATTGCTAAAATTAATCGAGCAAAAATAAATAAGCTAACACTTGTTGAAATAATTAATGAGGTGTCACTTACTTTTTCTAAGATTTCTTTTGCTCCAGCAAATCCAACAAACCAATTATCTGTAATATACCCTGCTGTTGCAATTCCACAAAAAGCGTGTAAACATGCTCCAATTGACCAAATTGCAATAGCGTATAAGAAACCTTTTTTAGTTCCCATTTTGTCAATAAATCGGCCAGCAAATAACATACTTACAGCATAAAATATTGAAAAAAGTGCGGTAATATTTCCGTAGTCATTATTATTCCAGTGAAACTCTGGAACTAAGTAATCTTTCCAAGTTAATGATAAAACTTGACGATCTAAGTAATTTATGGTTGTGGCAACAAATAGTAAACTGCAAATAGTCCATCTAAAATTACTTGGTTTAATGGAAGTTTCGTTCTTCATTTAGTGTGTTTTTGTGATTTATTATTTTTGACTTCTTCCTTTAAATCATATATTTTTTAATTCTTTATAAATTTGTATTGATTCTCCAACTGTTCGTTCAATTTGAGAGTAATCATATTCATTTGATGAATTTTTTGTGAACAATTGTGATCCAATTCCAACACAATAAGCGCCAGCATTTATCCAGCTTGTTATGCTTTCTTTTGTAGGCATAACACCTCCGCTTGGCATAATATTCGTCCAAGGCATTGGTCCATTTATAGCTTTGATAAAATCTGGTCCTCCAACTTGTGTTGCAGGAAATATTTTAACGATTTCTGCTCCTAATTCTTCTGCTAAAGAAATTTCCGAAACAGATCCACAACCAGGCATCCAAGCTACTTTTCTTCGGTTACAAACTTTTGCTACTTCAGGATTTAAAGAAGGGGCAACAATAAAGTTTGCTCCAAATTGAAGATATAATACTGCTGTTGGTGCGTCTAAAACAGAGCCTATTCCTAAGATTAATTCGGGTAATTCTTTTGCCGCATATTTATTTAATTCAGAAAAAACTTCGTGCGCAAAATCGCCTCTGTTTGTAAATTCAAATAATCTTGCGCCACCATCGTAACAAGCTTTTATAATTTTTTTAGAAATTTCGATGTCTTGATGGTAAAAAACAGGAACAATTCCAGTTTCTTTTGCTTTTAAAGCGACTTCTATTCTTGTAAATCGTGCCATTTTTATCTTTTTATTCTTCCTCCAAAATTTCCATTAACTAACTCTAAAATATCATCAACAGAAGCTAAATTTGTGTCACCTAAAATAGTATGTTTCATTGCGCAAGCTGCGTTTGCAAAATTTAAAGCAAATTGATCATCGTGATTAATCAAACCATAAATCAAACCTGCAGCAAATGCATCGCCAGTTCCAATTCTATCAACGACATGGTTGATATGAATTTCTTCTGTTTCTAAATATTCATTGTTAATCCAAGCTCTACCTTGTGTTGCTTGCGAACTTGCATTAATTCCAATTCTAATTTTATCAAACACTTTTTGAATTGATGGAATTTCCTTCATCAATGTTTTAGAAGCTTCAATAAACCCATTTTTATCCGTTAAGAAGTTTGTTTCTAAAATTTCATTAATTTCATTAACACCTCCAATAAAAATGGTTGAATATCCGATTAATTCTTTCAAAATATCTTGTCCTTTTTTACCGTAATTCCATAAATTACTTCTGTAAGCAGGATCAGTTGTGATATGAATACCTTTGGAATAAGCGAATTGTAAACCTTGTTTTAAAGTTTGATAAGCAGATTCTGAAATTCCAGGTGTTATTCCTGTCCAATGAAAAAAGTTACAGTTTTCTAAGGCTTTATTCCAATCAACTTCGTTTGGTTTTATATTTGAAAAAGAACCATTTAATCGGTTATAAGCGATACGACTTGGTCTGACATCAGAACCAACTTCTAAAAAATATAATCCAAGTGGATGTTCATTTTTTTTAATAAATGAAACATCAATTCCTAGACTTTTCATGTAGGAAATAGCTGCATCTCCAACAAAATCATTCGAAACATTTGAGATGTGTTGCGTTTTACAACCAAAAGTAGACAAAGAAGCTGCAACATTCATTTCTGTTCCACCAAAAAAGAATTCTACTTCTTTACTTTGTTGCAAAGTTTTATGATTTGATGGAGAAATTCTCATTAAAACTTCTCCAAAAGTCAAAATATTATTGCTCATAAATAAATCTAAAAATCAAAATATTCTTTTGCATTGTAATAACAGATATCTGATATTGTTTTTCCAACTAATTCAATATCATTTGGTAATTCGCCATTTGCCATTTCTTCTCCGAATAAATTACAGATTACTCGTCTGAAATACTCATGTCTAGGGAAAGATAAGAAACTTCTTGAATCTGTTAACATTCCAATAAAGCAACTTATTAACCCCATATTAGATAGGGCATTTAGTTGTTTGATGATTCCATCTTTTTGATCTAAAAACCACCAACTCGAACCAAATTGCACTTTTCCTTTTACGCTTCCATCATTGAAATTTCCAATCATTGTTGCGAAAATTTCGTTATCAGCTGGATTCAAATTATAGATGATTGTCTTTGTTAATTTATCATTTCCGTCAAGTCTATTTAAGAATTTAGAAAGATTAGCCGCTTGTTTAAAATCTCCGATAGAATCCCAACCTGTATCAGGACCTAAAATACGATGCATACGAGCATTGTTATTTCGAAGTGCGCCTAAATGATATTGTTGAATCCATCCAAATTGGTGATATGTTTCCCCTAAAAATAGAAGTAGGGCAGTTTTGAATTGCTCGATTTGAGTATGATTTAACGGCTGATTATTTCTTTTTGATTCGAAAATTGTATTAATTTCAATATCAGTAAATTCTACGTAAGAAATATTATTCAAACCATGATCACAAATTTTGCAACCGATTGCATTAAACGCTTCAATTCGATTATATAACGCATCTTTCAAGTTTTGGAACGAATTAATTTCGAAACCAACAACTTCAGAAAGTTTATTGATGTAAGAATTGTAATCCTGATTTTCAATTAGAATCGCTTTATCTGGTCGAAAAGCTGTACTAACTTTTGTCTTGAAATTGCTTTTATTTAACGTTATATGATATTCTAACGTATCTGTCGGATCTTCAGTTGTGCAAACCGTTTCAGCATTTACTAAACTTAATAAACCTTGACAAGATTTATCTGCTTGTTGTAATTGAGCGGAAGTATTCTCGAAAATTTCTTTTGCGTTATTTTCGTTCAATAATTCATCGATTCCAAAATATCGTTTTAATTCTAAATGAGTCCAGTGAAATAAAGGATTTCGAAGCGTATGAGGAACAGTTTTCGCCCACGCTTCAAATTTTTCTAAATCAGAAGCATTTCCTGTGATGCAATTTTCGTTAATTCCTAACGTTCGCATTGCACGCCATTTGTAATGATCTCCAGCAATCCAAACTTTCGAAATATTTTCAAAAACTCTATTTTCTGCAATATCTTTTGGCGATAAATGATTGTGATAATCTATAATAGGAAGTTTTTCAGCATAGTTGAAATACAATTCCTCGGCATATTTATTTTGTAATAAAAATGTATCAGTTATAAATGATTTCATATAATATTTAAATTTTACTCGTTTGATGGTTTACCTATTGTTGCTAAAATTCCTCCATCGACATAAATGATTTGTCCATTAACAAAATTACTCGCTTCCGAAGCTAAGAAAACCGCTGTTCCAGCTAAATCTTCGGGATTTCCCCAACGACCAGTCGGCGTTCTGTTGATAATAAATTCGTTGAAAGGATTTCCGTCCACACGAATCGGCTCTGTTTGTGAAGTTGCAAAATAACCAGGTCCGATTCCGTTTACTTGAATGTTATGTTTTGCCCATTCTGTAGCTAAGTTGCGCGTTAACATTTTCAATCCACCTTTTGCCGAAGCGTAGGCAGAAACATTGTCTCGTCCCAATTCGCTCATCATCGAACAAATATTAATTATTTTTCCAGTTTTACGCTCAATCATTCCTTTTGCAACCAATTGCGACATGATGAAAGGACCAACTAAATCGACATCGATAACTTTTCTGAAATCTTCGACATTCATATCTACCGCAAGAACGCGTTTTATAATTCCAGCATTATTCACAAGAATATCAATTTTACCATGATTCTTTTCGATCAATTCAACTTGTTCTTTTGCTTGTGGTTGATCAGTTACATCAAAAATATATCCTGTTGCAGTAAATCCTTTACTTTTATAATATTGTAAAGCTTCTTCTAATTTTGAAGGAGTTGTACTTGTAATAACTAATTCAGCACCAGCTTGCGCCAATCCTTCTGCCATTGCTAATCCTAAACCGTGTGTTCCACCTGTGATTAAAGCTATTTTTCCTAATAAATCAAATAAATTCATAATTCTATTATTTTAATTCATCCGTATTTACACCATCCATATCGCTGTAATCCATATTTTCACCAGCCATTCCCCAAATAAAAGTATAATTTGAAGTACCTACACCCGAGTGAATAGACCATTCTGGTGAAATAACTGTTTGATTGTTTTGTAAGAAAATGTGACGTGTTTCATTTGGTTGTCCCATAAAGTGGCTAATCGATTGTCCTTGTTCTAAATCAAAATAAAAATATGCTTCCATTCGTCTTTCATGTGTATGAGCTGGCATTGTATTCCATACACTACCAGGATGTAATTCGGTCATACCCATTTGTAATTGACAAGTTTCTAAAACACTATTTACAATAAGTTTATTAATTGTTCTTTTGTTTGCATATTTAGAATCGCCTAACTCAACAATTTCAGCTTCATTTTTTGTAATCTTCTTAGTTGGATACGAATGATGAGCAGGAGCAGAGTTGATATAAAACAAAGGTTGTTCGTTATTTAGTTTATCAAAAACGATTTCTTTATTTCCTTTACCAATATATAAAGCTTCTTTGTTGTTCAATTCGTATTCAGTTCTATCAACAGTTACTTTTCCTTTTCCACCAACATTTATAATTCCTAATTCTCTTCTCTCTAAAAAAAAATCTGCTTTAAGATCTGTTGTTGGTTCCAAAGTTATTGCATGATTAGCTGGGTAAATACCACCAATAATCAAGCGATCATACATCGAATAGACTAACTTCACCTGATCTTCTATAAATATATCAGGAATTAAAAAATGTTCTCTTAGTTCTTCAGTTGTATATTTTTTAACATCATTAGGATGATGTGCATATCTAAATTCAGAATTTATCATAATAGTTATTTATTAAAATTAATGTAATCGATTACATTTTAAATTTAAAAAAATACATCGAGATGATGTTTTGTAAAAGTATTAAAAAGTTTTTTAATAATGTACATAAAACACTATAAAAATTTCTTTTCAAAAGATGATGAATGTAGTTGTTTGGAAATAAATTTATTCGTAAATATTTTTAACAATACTCTTTGTTGAAATATTGAATATGACAACAAAGAGAGAAAAAAATAAGTTACATTTTTGTAAATTATATTTTGGTTATTAAACCTTTTAATATTTTGTTTAGTTTTCTATTATTAAGAGTAGATACTAAAACTTAAAATTCAGAAAGTCGAATGATTTGTTTCAGAAAAAATTTTTATAATAATAAATGTTAAATATTCAAAAAACTGTTTTAAATCATGTATCTTTAACTTAATTAACTAATTAATATGGATTATGAGACGAGTTTTATTTCTATTTCTCGATCATTTCTCATCTACTTACCTTTTATTGTTTTGCTTTTTTTGTTCAATTTATATTAATGCGCATAATGTTGAAATAAAAGAAAGAGATGATTCTATTCCAACAATTTCTAAAGGTTTAGTCACAATAAAAGAAAATACTACTTTTTACATTTCTAAAAATACAATTATATCTAATTTTGAAATTAAAGATTCTATTAACCATGAAAAAAATATAAAACAAAGAAAATCAAAAGAAAAAATCAAAAGAAAAAATACAAATAACTCAAAGCTTAAAAAAAGCAGAAATAATTCGTATGATTTATCTACACTAACAAATAAAAAAATATATTATTTACCGTATAAAGAATCAACATTTTTCATTAGTAGTAAATCAATTCTTTTAGCACTTTATCCTATCAATTCTTATAATATAATTATTTTTTAACCCGTTGTGCATTTTGATTAATAAAGAATAAAGTTGTTCATTTGATTGAAAATCAGTAAATTGTTTTAATTACAAAACATTTACAATGAACAACTTACTTGCAAATTACGAAAGAATATTGGAAGTTCTTCGAAAAATATCAACAGATACACTTTTAATTTATCAACGTAGAAGACCTAAACTTTTTGATTTAGAACTCATCAGTCTTGTCTTAACAGCTGAATTTATGGGTATTGATAGTGAAAATCATTTATTTCGAAATCTTCCTAATGCGTTAAGTTGTAAAATTGAGCGTAGTATTTACAATCGTAGAAAACGTAGATTATCAGAGCAAATTAATAGTATTCGCCTCAAATTAGCGAAAGAATTTAATGAATTTGAAAATTGTTTCATAGTTGATAGTATGCCGTTGGAAGTGTGTAAAATAGCAAGAATTAATCGCTCGAAAATTTGCAAAGAACATCAGTATAGTGCACCAAATAGAGGTTTTTGTGCTTCTCAGCAAATGTCTTTTTATGGCTATAAACTTCATGCTATTTGTTCTTTAAATGGTGTTTTCCAGAGTATTGATATCAGTCCCGCATCTGTTCATGACATTCATTTTTTGAAAGATGTTAAAACTCAAATGTATGATTGTTTGCTACTTGGGGACAAAGGTTATTTGTCGCAAACAATTCAAATTGACTTATTTAATGAAGCTAATATTCGATTAGAAACACCGAAAAGATCCAATCAAAAAGAGTATAAACCTCAGTTTTGTCCATTCAAAAAGTATCGAAAAAGAATTGAAACGTTATTTTCTCAACTATGTGATCAGTTTATGATTAGACGAAATTATGCAAAGACTTTCGAAGGGTTTAAAACCAGAATTTTAGCTAAAATTACTGCTCTTACTGTGGTTCAGTACATTAATAAAACATACTTTAATCGAAATATTAATAATCTAAAAACCCAAATTATTTAAAATGCACAACGGGTTATCATAATAGTGCATAAGTAAATAATAGTATTGTTTATACTTCAACGTATTGGATCAAATCCAAAACGAAGAAAAAAAGTAGATTTTACAAACCCTACGGACTAAAACTTTTTAACGTATCATTCAAACCTTTTCTTAACGTGAGAGTTGCTGGTTTCTATATCCTTTTTCTATATTCAAATTTACTTTTAATAATGAATTTTGTCATTCTGAGCTTGTCTCAGAATTGCATCCAATATGTCATTTCGAGATATTGAGAAATCTTTCTATCACTTTTTTATTCATAGCTTATATATTTTAATTATCGGTATTCATATGCCCTACGGGGAAATGAGTAAAAAAGTAATCAATACTTCGGCAGGCTCAGCACAAGCAAGACTTGGTTGTAAACCTCTCTACTAAAAATATTCTCATTCCACTAAAGATTTTACAAACCCTACGGGCTAAAACCTTTTTAACGCTGCATTCAAACATTTTCTTAACGTGAGAGTTGCCGGTTTCTATATCCTTTTTCTATATTCAGATTTATTTTTAACAATGAATTTTGTCATTCTGGGCTTGTCTCAGAATCGCATTCAATATGTCATTTCGAAGTATCGAGAAATCTTTTGTCTTTTTCACTATTCAAATTCGTTATCACTTTTAACTACGGATTTTAGAGTTGACATACGATTTGCAGACGAGCTTCAATCCATTGGATGAGAAGCTGAAATGAATTCCTTTAGATTTGAAAAAGATTAAATTGTAAAAAAAGAAGAGAATAGAGTTTGAGTACACTATAATGAATTCAGAGCTATATTAATCTCATAAGCTGATAAAGACTCAACTCTTTCTTATCAAATTCTCAAATAGAAATTCGGGCTTATAACCCATTAGTAAGGAATCGAGTTATTGATAAGTTTCTCTTCTCATTAAATTCAAATTTATGGAAAAAATTATTATTGGAATTGATGTAAGTAAATTAACTTTAGACATCTGTATTCAAGAAACTGGAGTGAATCGTTTTGATAACATTCCTAATACAGAAAAAGCAATCAAAGTTTTTTTCAAACAGTTTGATAAGAAACAAGATATTTTGATTGGAATGGAAAACAAAGGTCGATTTAACGCTATGCTTTATAGTGTTTTAATCCATTTTTCTTTTACTGTTTATGTAATCAATCCTTTGCATTTGAAAAGAAGTATGGGATTGGTTAGAGGTAAAAACGATAAAATTGATAGTGAACGCATCGTTCAATTTTTATCGAAAAATTATATGGATCTTCAGCAATGGAAACCTAATTCAAAGGTCATTGAAAAAATTAAACTATTGAATGCTGAAAGAAAACATCGAGTTAAAATAAGAGCAGGATTATTAGCTCAAACATAGGACGATCAATTCTTAAAACCAACTATGGATAAAGCTGTATTGCGTTTAAACACTAAACTCATCGATATATTAACGAAACAAATTAATGAAATAGAAGATAGAATCTATCAGCTAATTTGTGAAGATGAACAACTTTACGATCATTATAAAAGAATACAATCAATCCCTGGAGTAGGAAAAGTTTTAGCATTTAATATGTTGATAAAAACAGATGGTTTTACAACTATAAATACGCCAAGACAAATGGCTTGTTATGCAGGAGTAGCTCCATTTGATTTTCAGTCTGGAACATCTATAAAACGAAGACCAAAAGTATCAACTATGGCAGATAAAGAGTTGAAAAAACTATTGCATTTAGCAGCTATGAGTGCTATTCGGTTAGAAAATGACTTGGCGATTTACTATCATCGAAAAGTTGAACAAGGTAAAAATAAAATGGCTGTTTTAAACGCTGTGAGAAACAAAATTATTCATCGGATTTATGCTCTAATTAAAAATCAAACTATTTATAAAAATAACTTGATTTTGTCATAGAAATCAGTTTGACAGACTACATTTCAAATACTTAATACTTATTACAATTCTCATATCTCAATTCTAAAATCGTTTACATACATTCTACTGCCACTATGTTGCCTTCATCTTGCCTTGATGTTGGGAGTATCCCGCTACTATGACCCGTCCTAAAATAACTATACATGTTTTTAAATAAATCCTATTATAGTTATACACCAATTGATCTTAATCCTAAATTTACTATACAAGAGAGTTTTGATAATTAAAACTTCTATTATAGTTTTTCCATCTTTTCTTTAATTTTTCTGACTGCAAATGCGCAGCATTTGGAGTTAAATAATCACAACTTGCATGTGGTCTTAATTCATTATAAGTTTTAATACTATTAGTAATTTTAATTTTTGTCTGATTAAAACCTAATGTGCTTTCATATAAATTAAATTCCATTTTAATTATTCCATTAACTCTTTCTGCCATTGCATTTTCATAGGGATCACCTTTTTCTGTCATACTTATAGCTATTGTAATCTTCCCCTTGTTAAGAACACTTAAAAGTAGAGTTTTTATTTAATATTATTGTATTATTATTTTGATTAATTTGAAATGTAGGAAAATCATTAGGATTTTTGACCTTACCATATTTCAATAAAAAGTTTCTAGGAGAAAGATATTGCAAAGAACTATGTGGTCTTTCATTGTTATACATCCACATCCAAATTTCTGTATAATTTTTCATTTCTTTGATATTTTCAAATAAATAAGCATTTAAAAAATCTGTTCTAAAAGTTCTATTAAATCTTTCAATCAACGAATTTTGCGTAGGTTTCCCAGGTTGAATATAATATAATTCAATGGCTTTTTTTTGACAAAATAGTTTTAGTTTTTCAGCAATAAATTCTGGACCATTATCTACTCTAATTTTCTCAGGTTTCCCTCGCCATTCGATTAGTTTTTCTAGTTCAGAAATTACTTTAGCTGAAGGTAAGCTTGTGTCGATACAAATACTCAAAATTTCTCGATTAAAATCGTCTATAATATTCAAACTTCTCACGCTTTTTCCGTTTTCTAAACTATCATGCATAAAATCCATACTCCACGTTACATTTGGATAAATCGGACGTAAAAGCGGCTCTTTAATCCTTGCAGGAAGTCTTTTTTTACGTTTATTACGTAGGTTAAGTTTCATCGAAGTATAAATTCGATAAACTCGTTTATGGTTCCAAGTAAAGCCTAAATTTCGTAAACGATAATGCATCATCCAAAAGCCCCAAGTTTGATGCTCGTTGGATAGTGCTATCAATTGAAAACATATTTTTTCATCCTCATCTTTACGTACTTTTTGATAATAAAAAACGGATGTTCTTAAGTTAAATAGACGACAAGCCCTGCGGGAACTTAGTTGATGTTTTGCTTTTGAATACAACACCAATTCTCGTTTTTCACAAAGCGTTATAGCTTTTTTTCGATAACATCTTTTAAAACTACGTTTTCTAAAGTAAGCTCTGCTACAATTTTTTTATATTGAGACAATTGCTTCTCTAGTTCCTTTAATTGAGCTAATTGATGAGCTTCCATTCCGCCATATTTACTCTTCCATTTATAAAAAGTCGGTTGGCTTATTCCATGTTCACGACAAATTTCATTGACTGTTTTGCCTTGATTTTGTTTTGATAAGATCTTGACGATCTGAACTTCTGTAAAATTGCTTTGTTTCATAATTATCCCTAAGTTAATAAACTATATTTTTAAACGTTCCGTTTTTTAGGGAAGATTACACTATGTTATTTGAGAGTAATAAATCTACATATTTATGTGAGCAATACTGCGATCCTCTATCAGAATGATGAATTATAGATTCATTATAAAGCCTGTTATTTACTGCCATGTTAAGCGCTTCAATACAACCATCAGCTGATAAATCCTCACGGAAGCAATACCCCATTATTTTTCTTGAATAAGCATCTGTTATTAAACTAAGATAACCCCAATGATTGCCTAATCGAATATATGTTATATCACTTACCCAAACCTGCTCAGGCCTTGTTACTACTAAGTTCTTTACTAAATTACTATATTTCTTCATCCAATGTCTTGAGTCAGTAGTAACAACATTTCTTCTTCTTTGTCTAATTAATAGTTTATGCTCTGATAATAAGTTAAATAAATAATCTCTTCCAAAACTTATCCCATGTGAACGTAATTTATTTTGAATTAAATAATGAAGCTTTCTTGTACCCACTCGTGGCAGTTCTTTTCTGATAGTAATTACTTCTTGAAGTATAATATCTTCTTTAATTAAATTACTTTCTTTACTCCACAAAGAATCATAATATGCATGTCTTGTTTTGCCAAACAATCCACATAAAATAGCTATTCCTACTTGAGGAAAATCCTCTTTCATTTTTAAGACTGCTTGGCTCCAAACTTTTTTCTAATATCAATTTTTAAGTGTTCGCCAGCAACATCTATCAGCGTATTTAAAGCTTTTATCTGTAGCTCTACTTTCTGTAAAGACTCTTTTTCTGCTTTCTTTGAGATTAAAATAGATTTATCCATAATAGATTCATTATCAGAAAAAATATCAACTTTTTCAACTTTATATTGCCTTACCCACTCATTAATCAATTTTACATTCTTTATCTGATAAGCTATTTTTGCTTCATTTACAGTCATTCTTCCTTGTTCGATAGCACTGACGATTGTTCGTTTTTCAAGCTTAGTGTAGCTTCGGCGTTTAATGGCTTCATGATAAATCTCTGATCCGTAATTTCGCATCCACGCATCAAGAGTTGCTTTTCCTAAACCATAAATTCTAGTAGCTTCTTTTCTAGGTAAACCACTTTCAACTTCTTTGACAATTTTCATAATTAAACGCTTGTCATAGCGGCTATACTTGTTCTCCCGAACTACATAATCAACTTCATCTGTTTTTTTCATACAATTGTAATTTGTGTATAGCTAATTCAGGACAAGTCAATAGTTCTGATCCTAATACGATAGAGTATGATAATATAGTATCAACTTTCCATGCTTCTATTGCAAAAGAAAAAGATGGAAGTTTCAAAGTTTGGGGACAAGTTAGTGATAGTAATGGAACTGGAGATTTATTAGTTCCTACATTAATAGCTCCAGTAAATGGTTTTAATTATACAGGAACAGCTCTTAGAGCAACAGGAGGTAGTAATAGTAATTCTGGACATCAATTTGCTTTACTAACAACAGATGGACTTTATATGTGGGGAACAAAAAATTATTTGGTAAGTAATACCATCAAGGATAATACTGCTTTTGGAAAAATCTCTGTGAATGGTAAAGCAGATGGTTTGCCTACAGGTGTTACGCCTTCTGATGTTAAGATGATGTTTGGTTCTTATGGAACATTAGCGATCGTTACCTGTACAGGTGAAGCTTGGGTGTTGTCTTTTAATGGATCTAAAAATGGTGATGGGACAACAGAAAATACAGGAACAATGTGGAAACGAGTGAAAACTTCAGCGACAGAGAACCTTAATAATGTGGTTGCCATGCGAGGTACACCTAATGCCTTATTTGCACTAACATCGGATGCAAAACTCTACACATGGGGAACAAATACTTATGTTAATAATGGTGGAGCATCCAGCAGAACTTATGCTACAGAAGTGACAAAACCTGCAGGTGTAACACCTAAAATGATTGGGATGACTCAAACTGCAGGAAGTTCGGCTAATCTACAATCCTATTATTTATTAGCTACTAATGGAAAATTGTATGCTATGGGAGATAATGGATATCCCCCTGAATTTTCCAGTGTAAGTTAAGCTACATTTTTTAAAAATTGTAAATTATTATTAAACTCAAAAATAGTTTTATAATTCAAAGCTTTATGTCTTCTATTTCTGTTATACCAAATTTCAATATACTGAAAAATTTGTTTTTTCATTTTCTCTCTTGTAATTAATTTATTTCCATAAATCATTTCAGTTTTTAACGATTTAAAGAAACTCTCAGCCACAGCATTGTCCCAGCAATTCCCTTTCCTTGACATGCTACGGATAACACCATAAGAATCAAGCGTATTTGCAAACTTCTTTGACGCATATTGTATTCCTCGATCAGAATGAAATAGCATTCCTTTTTTAATCGATCTATTCTTTATAGCCATACGCCATGCTGATAAAGTTGTATCTTCAGTACTCATCGTATTGCTCAAACTCCAACCAATGACCTTTCTATCATATAAATCGATAATTGTTGTTAAATATAAAAATCCTTCTTGAGTTTGAATATAAGTAATATCTGATACCCATTTCATAGAAGGTTTTGAAGCGTAAAAATCTCGATTAAGAAGATTATTTACAGTTAAATAATTATGTTTAGAATTTGTTGTAACTCTAAACTTTTTACTTAATTTACTTCTTAAACCAAGCTCTTGCATATATTTAGCAACTGTTTTAACTGATATTCTGTAACCTAAAGCATTTAATTCTGAATGAATTCGAGGACTTCCATATCTCTGCTTGAATTTAAAATATAGATACTTTATTTTATCTAGCATCAAATTTTTTCTCAAAAGTCGATTGGAGCAACCTTTATTTTTCCATTTATAATAGCTGCTGGAGTGGATTTTTAAGATAATACACATTTTCTCAATCGGAAATTGGCAATCGTGATTCTTTATAAATCTATATTTCATCGACCGTTCTTGGAGAAAATGCTGATTGCTTTTTTTAAGATATCACGTTCTAATTCTGCATCTTTAAGCTTTCTTTCTAATTCAACTATTCGCTCCTGTTCTGGCGTTAGTTTTAAATTACCTTTTCCTGGAAAACTATTGGATCCGTATTCTTGATAATCTTTGCGCCATTTGTATAATAAGGAGGCTTTTATTCCAAGTTCCCTTGCTAATTCCGATATATTACTTCTTTCATAACTCAATTCTACCGCTCGTAATTTAAATGAAGCATCGTAATGATTTTTTATTCCTTTCATAATTGTAAGATAAGTATTATATACCTTTTCTTACTCTGGAACTTTCGTTAGGATATCCAACTTGCTGTTTTTAACGGGACTGCTTGGTCTTTTTGGAAACCTTAAAAGCAAATAAAATATTATTACGAATCAAATAAAAAATCCTATCAGTTATCTATCTGATAGGATTTTTATGTATTCATTTGATATTATAAAAACTTAAAGTTTATCATCAAATTAATTTATTTAATAATTATAACATTTATACCTTTGTTTAAATTCAAAATATAAATATGTTATTTTATCCAACATGAACTTTTTTCTCAAAAGTCTATTGGATCCGTATTCTTGATAATCTTTACGCCATTTGTATAATAAGGAGGCTTTAATGCCAAGTTATCTAACTGATTATGAGATGTTATTTCTTTCGTAACTTAGTTCTGCCGTTCGTAATTTAAATGAAGTGTCGTAATAATTTTTTATCCTTTCATCGAGTTAAGATAAGTTTTTATATCTTTTCTTACACTAGAATTTTTATTAGGACATCCAAAAATCAAAGCGTTTAATCATTTTATGGGGTTAAAAAGTACTTTTCTCGTCAAAAATCTAATATCTCAGTTCTCATATCTAAACATTTCAAAAAATATTTTCCATTGTACCAGCGACTTAAGGAAAGAATGTAAAATAAATGTAAATTATGTTTGGAAAAACAAATAATGCAGGCGTATATTTGCAGCCGCAATACGAAAGACGAGTAGTATTGTAGTTGACATAAGGACTTAGTAGCGACAAAAATTATTTAAAAATAAATTTGCGAGAATCTAAATAAGTATTATCTTTGCCATCCGATTCCGAAAGGGGTTTTTGGAGTGAAAGTAAGAATTGACTTATTGAAATAAAAACTTTAAAATTTATCAAAATAAATTTTGTTAGTTAAAAAATAAGTTTTACCTTTGCAACCGCAAATACTGAGAGGTTTTGCTAAGATGAGAAGTTCATTTGAAATTATAAAATATACAGAAGAAAAAATAGCCGAATAAAACGAAGTCAATCCTTTAATAATGGAGCTATAGGAAATTCGAAGTTGTAAAAACATAGGTAGCAATACCAAACGAAATTATTTACAATGGAGAGTTTGATCCTGGCTCAGGATGAACGCTAGCGGGAGGCTTAACACATGCAAGCCGAGGGGTATAGTTCTTTCGGGAACTAGAGACCGGCGCACGGGTGCGTAACGCGTATGCAACTTGCCCTACTGAAAAGGATAGCCCTTCGAAAGGAGGATTAATACTTTATAACAGATTTAATGGCATCATTAGATTTTGAAAGATTTATCGCAGTAGGATAGGCATGCGTAAGATTAGTTAGTTGGTGAGGTAACGGCTCACCAAGACGATGATCTTTAGGGGGCCTGAGAGGGTGAACCCCCACACTGGTACTGAGACACGGACCAGACTCCTACGGGAGGCAGCAGTGAGGAATATTGGACAATGGGTGGAAGCCTGATCCAGCCATCCCGCGTGTAGGATGACGGCCTTATGGGTTGTAAACTACTTTTATCTGGGGATAAACCTACTTACGTGTAAGTAGCTGAAGGTACCAGAAGAATAAGCACCGGCTAACTCCGTGCCAGCAGCCGCGGTAATACGGAGGGTGCAAGCGTTATCCGGATTTATTGGGTTTAAAGGGTCCGTAGGCGGATTAATCAGTCAGTGGTGAAATCTCATAGCTTAACTATGAAACTGCCATTGATACTGTTAGTCTTGAGTGATGTTGAAGTTGCTGGAATGTGTAGTGTAGCGGTGAAATGCTTAGATATTACGCAGAACACCAATTGCGAAGGCAGGTGACTAAACATTAACTGACGCTGATGGACGAAAGCGTGGGGAGCGAACAGGATTAGATACCCTGGTAGTCCACGCCGTAAACGATGGATACTTGCTGTTGGGCTTTCGGGTTCAGTGGCTAAGCGAAAGTTATAAGTATCCCACCTGGGGAGTACGTTCGCAAGAATGAAACTCAAAGGAATTGACGGGGGCCCGCACAAGCGGTGGAGCATGTGGTTTAATTCGATGATACGCGAGGAACCTTACCAAGGCTTAAATGCAATTTGACAGAACTAGAAATAGTTTTTTCTTCGGACAGAATGCAAGGTGCTGCATGGCTGTCGTCAGCTCGTGCCGTGAGGTGTTAGGTTAAGTCCTGCAACGAGCGCAACCCCTATCATTAGTTGCCAGCGTTTAAAGACGGGGACTCTAATGAGACTGCCGGTGCAAACCGCGAGGAAGGTGGGGACGACGTCAAGTCATCACGGCCCTTACGTCTTGGGCTACACACGTGCTACAATGGTAAGTACAGAGGGCAGCTACTTGGCAACAAGATGCGAATCTCAAAAACTTATCTCAGTTCGGATTGGAGTCTGCAACTCGACTCTATGAAGCTGGAATCGCTAGTAATCGCATATCAGCCATGATGCGGTGAATACGTTCCCGGGCCTTGTACACACCGCCCGTCAAGCCATGGAAGCTGGGGGTACCTGAAGTCGGTGACCGTAATAGGAGCTGCCTAGGGTAAAACTGGTAACTAGGGCTAAGTCGTAACAAGGTAGCCGTACCGGAAGGTGCGGCTGGAACATCTCATATTTAGAGAACGACGAATTTTCTTCTATTGTAAGAAGATTGATTTTGATTCGGCTTTTTATTCTGTAGTATTTAATATATAGTTAGAGATAGAGGTTAAGATAAAGTAAAAGATTAAGGAATAAAAACTTATTACTTATAACTTAAGACTTACAACTAACAAAAGACCACTCTTTAAGAGTATTAAAGAGTCTCATAGCTCAGCTGGTTAGAGCGCTACACTGATAATGTAGAGGTCGGCAGTTCGAGTCTGCCTGAGACTACTAAAAACGAATTTCGGTTAACGAATTTCGAAATACGACAAAGAGGGGGATTAGCTCAGCTGGCTAGAGCGCTTGCCTTGCACGCAAGAGGTCATCGGTTCGACTCCGATATTCTCCACGAAGCGATAAACGAATCTCGAAGTTCGAAATTCGTCTAAAGCAGAAGAGTTCATTGACATTATTAGAAACAGATTATAATTTATTTATAATCGCATACAATCAAAAACAAACAGATTTAGAAATAAATCAAAGTTTTATAAAGGTATACAATTAATCAAGAAAACGAGTAAGATTAACATAACCGCTCATAATATGACGGTTAAATCGAGAAAAAAGTTACAAAGGGCGTACGGCGGATGCCTAGGCTTTGAGAGGCGATGAAGGACGTGATAAGCTGCGATAAGCTACGGGGAGCGGCACATACGCATTAATCCGTAGATTTCCGAATGGGACAACCCGGCATGTTGAAGGCATGTCACCCAGCAATGGGAGCGAACGTTGGGAACTGAAACATCTAAGTACCAATAGGAAAAGAAATCAATTGAGATTCCGTAAGTAGTGGCGAGCGAACGCGGATTAGCCCTAAAGACTTAATAAGGATAATAGAATAACCTGGAAAGGTTAACCGTAGAGGGTGATAGTCCCGTAAATGAAATTTTTATTAAGTTGATAACGAGTAAGGCGGAACACGAGAAATTCTGTCCGAATATGGGAGGACCATCTTCCAAGGCTAAATACTCCTCAAAGACCGATAGTGAACTAGTACTGTGAAGGAAAGGTGAAAAGCATTTCGAATAGAAAGTTGAAATAGAACCTGAAACCGTACGCCTACAAGCGGTCGGAGCACGTAAGTGTGACGGCGTGCCTTTTGCATAATGAGCCTACGAGTTAATGTTGCTGGCAAGGTTAAGCACTTCAGGTGCGGAGCCGTAGCGAAAGCGAGTCTGAATAGGGCGCTATAGTCAGTAGTATTAGACGCGAAACCTTGTGATCTACCCATGGGCAGGTTGAAGCTTTGGTAACACAAAGTGGAGGACCGAACCGGTTGACGTTGAAAAGTCTTCGGATGACCTGTGGGTAGGGGTGAAAGGCCAATCAAACTGGGAAATAGCTCGTACTCCCCGAAATGCATTTAGGTGCAGCGTTTAGTAAAGTATATTAGAGGTAGAGCTACTGATTGGATGCGGGGGCTTCACCGCCTACCAATTCCTGACAAACTCCGAATGCTAATATATGTTTCTAGGCAGTGAGGGCATGGGTGCTAAGGTCCATGTCCGAGAGGGAAAGAACCCAGACCATCAGCTAAGGTCCCCAAATATATGCTAAGTTGAAAAAACGCGGTTGGATTGCATAGACAGCTAGGATGTTAGCTTGGAAGCAGCTATTCATTTAACGAGTGCGTAACAGCTCACTAGTCGAGCGATCCGGCATGGATAATAATCGGGCATAAGCATATTACCGAAGCTATGGATTAGTACATTAGTACTACTGGTAGGGGAGCATTCTAACGGCGCAGAAGTCACCTGGTAATGGGTGGTGGAGCTTTTAGAAAAGAAAATGTAGGCATGAGTAACGATAAAATAAGTGAGAAACTTATTCGCCGTAAGACTAAGGATTCCTCAGCTATGCTAATCAGCTGAGGGTTAGTCGGGACCTAACACGAACCCTAACGGGGTAGTGGATGGCAAACGGGTTAATATTCCCGTACCTGCACTCAATAAAAGTGACGAATGATTGTAGGAGGTGCGTACTGACGGAATAGTACGTTGAACCTACGTAAAGTAGGGATAGTACACGAAGACTTCGGTTAGAGTGATAATCCTCTGAAAATTGTTCCAAGAAATAGCGAGATGTGCAGCCCGTACCGTAAACCGACACAGGTGGTCGAGGAGAGTATCCTAAGGCGCTCGAGCGATTCATGGTTAAGGAATTAGGCAAAATAGACCTGTAACTTCGGGAGAAAGGTCGCTGACAGCAATGTCAGCCTCAGTAAAAAGGCCCAGGCGACTGTTTATCAAAAACACAGGACTCTGCAAAATAGAAATATGACGTATAGGGTCTGACACCTGCCCGGTGCTGGAAGGTTAAGGAAGGAGCTTAGAGGTAACTCGAAGGTTTTGACTGAAGCCCCAGTAAACGGCGGCCGTAACTATAACGGTCCTAAGGTAGCGAAATTCCTTGTCGGGTAAGTTCCGACCTGCACGAATGGTGTAACGATCTGGGCACTGTCTCAACCATGATCTCGGTGAAATTGTAGTATCGGTGAAGATGCCGGTTAATCGCAACGGGACGAAAAGACCCTGTGAACCTTTACTATAGCTTTGTATTGACTTCGGGTAAATAATGTGTAGGATAGGTGGGAGACTATGAAGCAGTATCGCTAGGTATTGTGGAGTCATTGTTGAAATACCACCCTTTATTTACTTGGAGCCTAACTTCTTTATGGAAGGACAGTGCATGGTGGGTAGTTTGACTGGGGTGGTCGCCTCCAAAAGAGTAACGGAGGCTTTCAAAGGTACCCTCAGCACGCTTGGTAACCGTGCGTAGAGTGTAATGGCATAAGGGTGCTTGACTGTGAGACCAACAAGTCGATCAGGTGCGAAAGCAGGACATAGTGATCCGGTGGTTCCGTATGGAAGGGCCATCGCTCAAAGGATAAAAGGTACTCCGGGGATAACAGGCTAGTCTCCCCCAAGAGCTCACATCGACGGGGAGGTTCGGCACCTCGATGTCGGCTCGTCACATCCTGGGGCTGGAGAAGGTCCCAAGGGTTGGGCTGTTCGCCCATTAAAGTGGCACGCGAGCTGGGTTCAGAACGTCGTGAGACAGTTCGGTCTCTATCTGTTGTGATCGTTAGAAGTTTGAGCGGAGTTGACTCTAGTACGAGAGGACCGTGTTGAACAAACCTCTGGTGTATCAGTTGTGCCGCCAGGTGCACCGCTGAGTAGCTACGTTTGGAAGAGATAAGCACTGAAAGCATATAAGTGCGAAACTCGCCGCAAGATAAGACTTCTTTAAAGGGTCGTTGTAGACTACAACGTTGATAGGCTATAGATGTAAAGGCAGTGATGTCATAGTCGAGTAGTACTAATTACCCATAGACTTTTTCTAAAAAAGTAGAACGAATCAAAGCTAATGATAGCAATATCAAAAATTAAAAAGATTAAATACTAAGATTGATTTAATCGTCATAGAGAAGGTTAGTTAATCTTATTTGGATTAATAATGTAATACCAAAGATTGTGTGAAGGCTTTAAGCTTAATGCATAGAGCTTCTAATAATGTCAAGATATAATAGGAACTAAACCTATACAAAAATATTAGGGTGACTATAGCTGCAGGGCTCACCTCTTCCCATTCCGAACAGAGAAGTTAAGCCTGCCTGCGCCGATGGTACTGTTACTTACGGGAGAGTAGGTCGTCGCCAGTTTTTATCAAAAGCCTCAAGTTGTTCACTTGAGGCTTTTTTTGTGGGTATACGTCGCGCTTTAGACTGAACGTTTTAAGCTTTACGCATCTCCAGACTATGTTTTATAAAACAAGAAGCTTCCAATCAGTAAATAAGAGGCTTCTAATTAGTCAACAAGAAGCTTCTTCTTGATAAAAAGGAAGCTTCCTTTTTACAACTAACTCAGAACTTACAACTCATAACTCGATAACACTCCTTTGTAGATTTTTATTGTCAGTCTTAAATCTTATGTCTTATAACTTATTACTCAAAACTCAGAACTTAAAACCCGCGTTAGGGATAGTAGTGTAAATCCTTTTGTAGGAGTTGGATTTTCTGTAATCACTTCTAATCTTCTTTTACAAAAGATTGGAACGGATAGCCCAACCGAGCGATTTGCATTAGCTGTGTTTGTATTATTTTGGTTATTTTATAAATAATATAAATGGAAGGCAAAGAGCGAGGGAACGCCCAAATAATTACAAAAAAAGCCCAACCGAAGTTGAGCTTTTAAAATATAGATGAAAGGGTAATAATTTACTCGCCTAAATATGAAACTGTCTTAGAATCTCCTTCAACAGTAACTTTAGTCAAGTTATATTTTGCTAAATTTTTCATTGATTTGTCCCATTTTTTACCGCTTAAAGCAGCTTGAGATTTTAATTCATTCAAATCAATGTTTTCGTTAGCTTTTAAAATTTCAATAATTTGAGTTTCTTCTTCTGTCAATTCGTAAGCTGGTGCAGCTTTTTCTGGACGCATTTGAGGGAAGAATAAAACTTCTTGAATAGATGGATTATTTGTTAAGAACATAATCAAACGATCCATTCCGATTCCTAAACCTGATGTTGGAGGCATTCCGTATTCTAATGCACGTAAGAAATCTTGGTCGATAAACATTGCTTCGTCGTCACCTCTATCAGCTAAAGCCATTTGTGCTTCAAAACGCTCACGTTGATCGATTGGGTCATTTAACTCAGAATATGCGTTAGCAATTTCTTTTCCACAAACCATTAATTCGAAACGCTCAGTTAATTCTGGATTATCACGGTGCTTTTTAGTCAATGGAGACATTTCTTTTGGATAATCTGTAATGAAAGTTGGTTGAATGTAGTTTCCTTCACATTTTTCACCAAAAATTTCATCGATTAATTTTCCTTTACCCATAGTCTCATCAACCTCGATCCCCATTCCTTTAGCAGCTTCAAATAATTCTGCTTCAGATTTTCCATCGATATCAAATCCTGTAAAATCAATAATTGATTGACGCATTGTTACACGTTTGTAAGGTGCTTTGAAATCAATTTTATGTTCTCCGAAAGTTGTTTCAGAAGTTCCATTAACAGCAATTGCACAATGTTCTAATAATTGCTCTGTGAAATCCATCATCCAGTTGTAATCTTTGTAAGCAACATAAATTTCCATTGCTGTAAATTCTGGATTATGCGTACGATCCATTCCTTCGTTACGGAAGTTTTTAGAAAATTCGTAAACACCATCAAAACCACCAACGATTAATCTTTTTAAATATAATTCGTTCGCGATTCTTAAATATAATGGAATATCTAATGCATTATGATGTGTAATAAACGGACGAGCTGCTGCACCCCCAGGAATCGATTGTAAAACAGGAGTTTCTACTTCCATGTATCCACGATCGTTGAAGAAATTACGCATTGCGTTGAATAAACGTGTACGTTTTAAGAAAATTTCTTTCACGTGAGGATTTACAACCATGTCTACGTAACGCATACGGTAACGCAATTCTGGATCTGTAAAAGCGTCAAATACATGACCTTCGTCGTCAGTTTTTACAATTGGTAATGGACGTAAAGTTTTTGATAACAAAGTTAATTTTGTTACGTGAACAGAAATTTCACCTACTTTAGTTTTGAATTCATATCCTTCAATTCCAATAAAATCTCCGATATCCATCAATTTCTTGAAAATTGTATTATACTCAATTCCTTCTTCAGACGAAGAAATATCATCTCTCGAGATATAAACCTGTACACGACCTTCGCTATCTTGTAACTCAGCGAAAGAAGCTTTCCCCATTACACGAACACTCATCAATCGTCCGGCAAGCTTGACAACCTTTCCTTCTTCGTACTTTTCCTTAATTTCTTTAGAATTAGAAGTTATCACGAATTCTTCGGCAGGGTAAGGCTCAACGCCTAAGTCTCTTAATTGTTGTAGTTTTTCTCTACGAATAATTTCTTGTTCAGACAATTGCATAGTGAATATAATTTATATAAAATGAATGCAAAATTATGAAAAATAATCTTGATTCACGAAGTTTTTATGATTTAATAATGTAAGAATTATCAGTATTGATGCGAGTTTTAGTCTACTAACTCAAAACGGCGCTCTAATGTATAATCTGTATCTTGAAATTTTACCTTTTTGGTTTCGATACTATATGAAATCCAACCGTTATCCTTGATACGCGAAGTCGTTTTAACATAATATTTTATGTCGTCTTTCAATCTATTTTCAGAAGGCTGTTCTGTACCTAATTTTGTTGCTAATTCTTTTAGATAAGTATACCAAGAATTGGCCAACCAATCTTTATCGGCTTCCTGAAAACTTGACATAATGTAATTGGTTTGCGAAACTCCAATCTCATTCAATTTCAATTCTGTTGTAGCTGGAGTGGGAGAAGTGCTAAATAAATTGTCCATGTAAGATTGATAAACAAATGGCGCACTTTCTAAAGTAAAATTACTTTTTCCATAAAAATGATGGAATTGACGAATGTCTTTGTCAAATAATTTAACAATACTTTCTTCTGTAGAATATTGTTGAAGATTCTTTTTGATTAACGCAATCGCAGTAGGATTATCCAAATATTTATTCTCTAAATCTTCTGAAGATAAAACCAATTGTTTAATCGTTTTATCTAAATCTGTATAACCTAAAAATCGTCCGTCTTGATCTATTTTAAAGGAAATCGAAACATTATTAACTAACGAAAAAGGATTATTTAAAAATGATTTTGAATTGAATTGTATATTTCTGAAATTCCACTTTACAATGGTTTCGTTTTGATAAATATTTTCAACTTGAATAATAACGTTATAAGTATATTGTTCTTGATGCGAAATCGTGTCATCTTCCAATTTCACTTCACTTGTTGTTACATTATATCGTTTTTCGTTTCCAATATTCCAATATGTTTTGGGAAAAATAATCGTTTCCTGCGGAGCATTAAAAATGGTATCATTTTTAACAACCGGTGAAATTGTATCTTGAATAGGATCTTGGGCAAATATTTTTATCGAAAAAAATAGAAAAAACAGATAATATGTAAAATTAATTTTCATTTATAAGTAATCAAACTAATTCAAAAATAGAGCAAATTATCTAAAATGAAGTTTGAAATTCGTTAAAAAATAAAATTTAGTCATTTAAAAGTTTTATACTTAATTGATTAACTGTTTTCTTAGAACCAATATTTAAGCTAAATAAATATTCAGATTTGATTAAAATTGAATTCAAATCGTACGTATTTTCATATTTCACTTTTAATTCAACTGTTTCTGAATATTTTTTGATTTCTTTTTTTACCTGTTCTTGCGACAAATTCAGTTTAGCATCATTCAACATATAATACGCCATTTCTTCCCATAATTTCTCAAAATCATCTTTGCTCAAATTTTGGTCAGAAGCAATTGTATACGTACCTTTTTCTTTGTTGATATCTTTTAGATAAGTATTTGTGGTAGAAGAAATTGGAAATCCAAAAATATTTTCCTGTACAGATTTTCCTTCATATGTTTCACCTAAACGAAAATATTGTCCATTAAAATAATTGAAAACGTGAATTTCTTGCTCAAAAACATAGGGAACATATGTTTTCGATTTGACCATTTCCTCAATGTACGCAATATTTGCCTTATAATCATCAGATTTTTTGCGTTGTTTACCAAGTTTATCTGTTATTTTAAGCAATTTTTCTTCAATCTGAGGAACATTTAATAATTCTAAAAATTCTCCAGAAGGATTTGTTGTGAATTCGTACTCTATTCCTTCAGAATTATTGATAAAATCGCGGTAAAATTCATCAGGATCATTGGATTGATTTTTACCATTTACAAATGTATACTTATTGGCAAAATCATTCTTGTCAACCAATTCCATCGATTTATTTGATTGGTTGATGACTTTAGAAACCGTATCATTTACAGAAATCGAAAAGTTACGATCTGTAAATGAGTAGTTATATATTTTGTTTAATTCTAAATTTGGTTTTACCTGTACAGATTTTTCTTCAAAATTCACCTGCGCAAAAATGGCAGGAGAGTATAGTAAAATCAAGGTAAATAGGCTTGTTTTCATTCTCTCTAAAAGTTGTACAAATATAGAATGATTATTGAATATCCAAGTTATTTATTGAACGAATCATTGTATCAATTGGCTTAGTTTCCGAAATTTCTTTTTCCATCAAAGTTCCACCGATTTCTTTCAGCTTTTTAACCTGCGGAATAAATCGATTTTCTAGTGAACCTATAGCTTTATTGTAACTTTGGGTTGCTTGGTTTAGATTATGACCAACCGTCGCCAAATGTTGTATTAAAACATTCACACGATTGTATAATTCTATTCCAGCATCTCGCATTTGATATATATTTTCCGCAACATTTAATTGTTGCCAGCTAAACGCAATTGTGCGAAGCATTGTAATCAAAGTAGTTGGTGTTGCAATAATTATTCTATTGTTTAGTGCATCTTCTATCAAAGTTCGCTCCAATTCTAACGCAGCACCAAAAGAACTTTCAATTTGCAGATACATCACCACATAATCGGGTGCTTCTGTGTATTGATTCCAATAAGCCTTAGAACTCAAATTCTTTAAATGTTCGCGTACAGCTTTCGCGTGCATTTGTAAATGTTGTTTTCTTAAATTCTCATCTTCCGTTTCAAATGCAAGCATATATTGGTTTAATGGAACTTTAGAATCGACAATTACTTTTCGATTTCCAGGAAGATTAACGATTAAATCCGGGCGAAGCAAACCATTTTCGGACTGAACAGAAGTTTGTTCTTCAAAATCACAAAAAGATGACATTCCAGCAAATTCAACGACACGACGCAATCCAATTTCTCCGTATTTTCCTCTTGTGTGTGAAGTTTTAAGAGCAGAAACTAATGTATTGGTTTCTTTTTGCAATTTATCAGTTGTACCACGCATTGAATCTAAGAAAACTTTAATTTCTGAATAAGCGCCTTCTCGAGCTTTTTCTATTTCGGATATTTTTCCGTCAAATTTATTCAAGCTTTCATTTAATGGTTTGATTAACGAATCAATCGCTTGTTGACGTTTTTCTAAATCGTTTTGAGAATTAGAAAAATGTTTATCCAATGTTGTTTTCGCTAAATCAAGAAATTGTTCGTTATTACTTTTCAAAACTTGAGCTGAAAGTGCTTCAAATTGCTCTTTTAATCGTTCATTGGTTTCGAGCATAAACGATTTTTGCTCCTCCACAGCTTTCATTGCTTCTTGATGGCGAACCGTTAATTCTGTATTTTTTTCGCGCTCTTTTTGCCATTGATCCAAATTGAAATTTGCATCATCTTTTATTTCGATAAATTCATTTTTTAGCGAATCATATTGTTTCTGAAGTTCTTGGTGTTTTATTTCATTTCCAATTATGGCTGAATTTGCTTTCGATTTTGAATATAAAAAACTGATAACGGCTCCAATGATAAAAAAAAGGATGGATGAAAGTATGATTGCGCTGTTCATAATCTTAAAATTTAAACAAAGGAACGATTTTATACGACACAATATGTCGTTATTAAAAATAAAATCATAAAAAAACGATTTCTAAGAATTGTTTTTTCATCTTAAATTAATTGTTTTGATCTCTTTAGATAATTTTTGTGCCTTTTATAAAATTAATGTTAAGAAAAAAGACAGCTTGAAAAAGCTGTCTTTGTATGATCATAAATGAATAGAATCTTGGGATTCTGTCCTTAAATTATCTTTTGTTTCGAAGATAGAATTTTTGATGATTTGAGAACTTTCGTTCAAAATTGGTAAAATCTGGCTTTCGTCTTTTGTTTCTTTAAATCCTAGTTCTAAAATCGGATCGATATAATACAAAATACTTGATGTTAAAAGTAAAGAGATTATTAATCCTAAAGCCGCTCCACCAAATCGAT
Organism: Empedobacter sp. ULE_I140; assembly: GCF_053482575.1. Lineage (NCBI taxonomy): Bacteria > Pseudomonadati > Bacteroidota > Flavobacteriia > Flavobacteriales > Weeksellaceae > Empedobacter > Empedobacter sp. ULE_I140. The sequence goes on from NZ_JBQMTX010000001.1 coordinate 1,398,317, forward strand.
TAATGATTCCTAAACCAACTGCTTCTACTGTTTTTTGTGTTAAACTTGACGCTAATTTTATTGTGAAAAAAGCAATTGCAAATGTAATAACTAACGCAACCAAAGAAGTTAAGCTATCTGCAACAATGTTGTAAGAATCGACATAAACTTCGATGATTTGATAAAATTTAAAACTTAACCAAATTGCTACAAAAAAACCGACTAACCCAATTAATTGAGAAATAAAACCTTTGAAAAATCCGTTGATAAAACCAAAAGCTAACGCAATTAAAATCAGAATATCAAGTTGATTGAAATCAGTCATTAAGCGTTTTGTAATTGATGTTTTTCAGCGATTTTTTTCAATGTTCCAACTAAGACATCAATATCTTCTTTAGTTGTTTCGTATGAAAAAGATACACGTAAAGGCGTCATTTGATCAATTTCTTCTTCTGTGTACAATGTTTGCATAACTAATGAAACTTTTGCTGCACCAGAACTGCAAGCACTTCCTTGTGAAACAGCGATACCAGCTAATTCTAATTCGAATCCGATTAAGGCATCATGAAATGGTAATTTGATGCTTAATAATGCATACAAACTTTTGTCTAAATCATCTGATAATCCATTGAAAGAAACGCCTGGAATAGCTGCTTTTAATTGATCGATTGTATATTGTTTAATTTCTTTGATGTGATTAACATGAGCTTCTAACTCATCAATTGCTAAATCAAAAGCTTTTGAAAGTCCAACAATTCCGTATACGTTTTCGGTACCAGAACGCATTCCTCTTTCTTGTCCTCCTCCAGCAATCAAGGCTTTTAAATGCGAAGCTTTTTTTGCATATAAAAATCCAGCACCTTTTGGTCCATGAATTTTGTGTGCTGAGCAAGAAGCGAAATCCATTCCCAAATCTTGGAAATCTAAATCGTAATGACCAACTGTTTGCACCGTATCTGTGTGGAACAATGTATTATTTTCTTGACACAATTGCGAAATACGTTTAATATCTGTTAAATTTCCAATTTCGTTATTAGCATGCATCAAAGAAACCAATGTTTTTTTAGATTGATCTTTAACTAATTCCTCTAATTGAGCATAATCAATGTCTCCATTTTTTTGAATATTGATGCGGATTACTTCAACTTTTCCACGATATTCTAAATCTTTGATACTTTCTTGTACGCATTTGTGTTCCATATCCGAAGTAATGATACGTGTAACATCTAAATCATTTACACAAGAACGTATAATCGTATTGTTAGATTCTGTCCCACAAGAAGTAAAATAAATTTCGGCAGGAGAAATATTTAAACGCTGCGCAATGTTCTTTCGAGCCATTTCTATAAGTGCCTTGGCTTCTCTACCAAAAACGTGGGTAGAAGATGGATTTCCGAAAACATTTTTCATCACATTTGCCATTTCGTCAACTACTTCTGGACGAATTGCTGTGGTTGCTGCATTGTCTAAATATACTCTTTGCATTATCGATTATTTACTGTATTGTTGTTTACTTTGAGGTTTTGAACAACAAATTTAAGTAAAATGTAAGGATTGAAAAAGTAAAATGTTATTTAAAACGCATCAAGTCCGAAGACAAAAATCTCCACTCAGGTGTAAGAAGTATGCCTTCTTTTGCAATATACCATGGTGAGATTAAATCGTTGCTTGGATTAGAAAGAATATGAATGTCTTGACTTGGATAATAACTTTGAGCCAAAATGAATATATTATTCCCATTTTTATCTTTCGCTAAATCAATTACCATTACAGCATGACTTTTTATATTTCCCTTTTGAAAAAATACATCGCCAATTTGAATCTCTTTGATAGAGATTGGTTTTAATAATTCAGCAATTGTATTTGAATTTGTATTTTCTAAATAATAGATCAAATATTGCATGTATTTCGTATGAGAATAATCTCCTTTTACATAGTCAGTGTAAGGAATTGGCTTTGTAGAAATTTTAGACAATTTATCTATTTCATTGTATTTTTTCGAACGGAAGAAATACTCTAAACGCAAACTCATCATCGCATTTGCATTAAACTGTACATTTTTTTTGGGTTGTTCTAAATCTAAAACTCCTACATATATATTTGGATTAGATTTTTTTTGACCATCAAAAGAATAAACAGCTGTATTATTGTTTTTGAGCGGAAGGTTATTTATCCATTTACCAAAATCTGTATAATTTTGATTCCTTTCATAATTTGGAGGTGTATCAAATCTCTTGAAAATCTTTAATTCACGTGTATGAACTAAACTACTTTCTTCATTTTCAAGCAATTCATTATTTGAAGATGATTTTAAAATCTGTGTGTTACAAGATGATAAAATGGTAAAAAACGATAGAGTTAAAAAAAATGTATTCTTAAAAATTTTCATTGAAATGTTGAAAAAAACGTGCTATTCTTTGGTTAAGAGTTGAATTTGATCTCTTAATTCGGCTGCTTTTATAAAATCTAAATTTTTTGCAGCATTTTCCATTTCTTTCTGCAATTTTTGTACCAATTTCTCTTTATCTTCTGTCGAATAATTTTCATTAATCTCTGCTGCTTGTTGAATCAAATGTTTTTGTTCGTAAGGATTTTCTTCAAAATCTGCTGCAGCTAAACTTAGTTTCGTTATTTTTTTGTTTAAAGCTTGCGGAACTTTATTGTGATCTTTGTTGTATTTCATTTGAATTTCACGACGACGATTTGTTTCATCAATCGTTAATTGCATACTATCTGTAATTCTATCTGCGTACATAATCGCCAAACCATTCACGTTACGAGCAGCACGACCAACCGTTTGCGTTAAAGAACGATGACTTCTTAAAAAACCTTCTTTATCAGCATCCAAAATTGCTACTAGAGAAACTTCAGGTAAATCTAAACCTTCTCTCAAAAGATTAACTCCAACCAAAACATCAAATAATCCAGCGCGTAAATCAGCCATAATCTGAACACGTTCTAATGTATCCACATCAGAATGAATATAACGACATCGAACGCCATATTTTGTCAAATATTTCGTTAACTCTTCCGCCATTCGTTTCGTTAAAGTAGTGACCAAAACACGTTCGTCTAACTCTACTCGTTTATTGATTTCTTCCATCAAATCATCGACTTGATTTTGTGTTGGACGAATTTCAATAATTGGATCTAATAATCCTGTTGGACGAATGACTTGCTCTACAACAACTCCTTCCGATTTTTCTAATTCATAATTCGCAGGTGTTGCTGAAACATAAATCACTTGATTTTGTAAAGCTTCAAATTCTTCGAATTTTAACGGACGATTGTCCATTGCAGCTGGAAGTCGGAAACCATATTCTACTAAATTCTCCTTGCGCGAGCGGTCTCCACCATACATTGCATGAACTTGAGAAACTGTAACGTGCGACTCATCAATCACCATCAAATAATCTTCTGGGAAATAATCTAACAAACAGAATGGACGAGTTCCTGGTTCGCGACCGTCTAAGTATCTCGAATAATTCTCGATTCCAGAACAATATCCCAATTCTTTGATCATTTCCAAATCGAATTCAGTACGTTCTTGCAAACGTTTTGCTTCGAGATGTTTTCCGATTTCATGATAATATTCAACTTGTTTACCCAAATCGATCTGAATATCAGCAATTGCACCATTTAAAGTGTCTTTAGAAGTAACAAAAAGATTGGCTGGATAAATATTAATTTTATCTAATTTAGTTGAAGTTTTACCTGTTTCTACATTGAAAACTGAGATTTCTTCGATTTCATCACCAAAGAAATTAATTCTGATTCCATCATCCGCATAAGCAGGGAAAATATCTAATGTATCTCCTTTAATTCTAAAATTTCCGCGTTGAAAAATACCTTCTGTTCTCGAATATAAAGCTTGGACTAATTTATGCAAAAAAGCTGTTCTCGAGATAATTTGCCCCGTTTCAATCTGAATCACATTTTTATGAAATTCTGTTGGATTTCCAATACCATATAAACACGAAACTGAAGCCACAACCAAAATATCGCGACGACCAGAAAGTAGGGAGGAAGTTGTACTTAAACGAAGCTTTTCAATTTCTTCATTAATTGATAAATCTTTCTCAATATAGGTTCCTGATGAAGGAATGTAAGCTTCTGGTTGATAATAATCATAGTAAGAAACGAAATATTCGACTGCATTATTCGGAAAAAATTCTTTGAATTCCATATACAACTGTGCCGCCAACGTTTTGTTATGTGCCAAAACTAAAGTTGGACGTTGCACATCTTGTACAACATTCGCGATTGTAAATGTTTTACCAGAACCTGTAACACCCAAAAGTGTTTGATAACGATCATTATTTAGAATACCATTTGATAATTCTTCAATAGCTTTTGGTTGATCACCAGTTGGCTTGAATTCAGAATTTAATTGAAACTGCATTCTACAAATTTACAAATTATTCAGATAAAAAAGGATTGTTATGAATTGTGATTTTACATAGAAGTTGATAAAAAATAAAAAGGCGACTTTAAGTCACCTTTTCATCAAAACCACAAAAAAATGAGAAAACTGTTTACTTAGTAAACAAACTTCCTTCCATTATTACAAGCTATTGCCCGCTATAACCATTGCAAATATATGTCGGTTTTCTGTGCGTGCACAATAATTTGTAATACTTTGTTTTATTGGTGTCGATAAAAGTTATTTATAATAGTGTTAAAACGTCTGATTACAACGTTTTCGTTGATTTGAATAAACTTTATAGTGTTAAGTTTACACTAGCGAATTTTCGCTAAATTCCATAATTTATCTAATTCGGAAATGGTTAAATCAGCTATGTTTTGACCATTTTCTTTCGCGATTTCTTCTAATTTCTGAAAACGTGTGATAAATTTTTTGTTCGATCTTTCTAAAGCATCTTCAGAATTGATGCCATTAAATCGTCCATAATTAATCAAAGAAAATAAAATGTCACCAAATTCCATCTCTTTATCTGTTGGATTTTGTTTTTCTTTGAATTCATTAATTTCCTCGATAATTTTATCAAAAACTTGATCAGAATTTTCAAATTCAAATCCAACACCTTTTACTTTGTCTTGAATTCGGTAAGCTTTTACCATTGCTGGGAGAGAAGTAGGAACGCCAGAAAGTACAGATTTGTTACCTTCTTTTAGTTTGATTTGTTCCCAATTTTGAAGCACCTTTTCTTCTGTATTTGCTTCTACATCGCCGTAAATATGTGGATGACGATGAATTAATTTGTCACAAATACCATTTAAAACATCAGCAACATCGAAGTTGTTTTGTTCTGATGCGATTTTAGAATAAAAAACTAGGTGAAGAAAAACATCACCTAGTTCTTTTTTTATTTCATCCGAATCTTTTTCGATGATGGCATCCGAAAGTTCATAAATTTCTTCGATAGATAACGTACGCAACGTTTCCATTGTTTGTTTACGATCCCACGGACATTTTTCACGTAATTCATCCATTATATCCAACAATCTTTCGAAAGCCTGTAATTGATCTTTACGTGTATTCATCTCTAATTATTCAGCGTCTTTATCTTTTTTTGCTGTTGTTTTTTTAGCAGCAGTTTTTTTAGCAGGTTTTTCTTCAGCGTCTTTTTTGTCAGCAGCCTTTTTAGCAGGAGCTTTCTTTTTTGGTTTTTCTTCCACAACAACTTCTTCTGTAGCTTCTACTTCAGCAACAGGAGCTTCTTGTGCTTGTTGAGCAGCCATTGCAGCTTCTACAGCAGCTAAGTCGATGTTTAATAATCCGTTTTTGTGTAAGATATTATACCATTGGAATAATTTTTTCAAATCAGAATCATAAACTCTTGAATCGTCATATTCTGGTAAAACTTCTTCCATATATTTACGCAATTCTGCACCAGAAGTTTTGTAATCGATCGTTTCTCCTCCGTTTTCTTTTTTGTAAATTCTGAAGAAAACTTCAGCCAAAGGAAATTCTTGTGATACTCCGTAAATAGCAACGTTGTCTAATAAACTAACATTGTAGTTAGAAGCGATTGAGATTTTTTTACCTTTTTCTAAATCTTCAACAACAAAACCACCTCTTGTTTGAGAAACTAAACGGTATAATCCTGGTTTTCCTGAAATTGCGATAACTCTTGATAAATCCATATTCTATTATGTTTAAGGGTCTATGAAGGGAATTTCATTTTGTAACTCGTGTTTACTTTCCCTTTTGTTATATTTTTTAATTTATTACTTATTAATTTCTTTTTAAAGCTCGAAATATAGTCAATAAAAAGCTTTCCTTCCAAATGATCGTATTCGTGTTGAATAACTCGAGCGCGAATATCCGAAAAAGTTTCGGTATGTTTCACCCAATTTTCATCAAAATATTCTAAAGTTACCGATTCTGGACGTGTTACATCTTCGTGAATGTGAGGAATACTCAAACATCCTTCTGTAAAAGCCCATTCATCACCTTCAGAACTACTGATTTTTTTTGGATTGATGAAAACTCGTTTGAAATCTTTTAATTCATCTTTTACATCATCATAATCTTCATCTTCTTCGAAAGGCGAGCAATCAACAACAAATAAACGTATATCTTTCCCGATCTGAGGCGCTGCGATACCAACTCCGTTAGAGTCATACATTGTATCGAACATATTTTGGATCAGTTCTTGTAAATTTTTATAATCTTGATCGATTTCTTGTGAAACTTTACGCAAGACAGGATCTCCGTAAGCTACAACTGGTAATACCATTTTCTGATCTTTTTTTATTAATTTAACGGCAAAGATACAATTTGTTATAGTTTATGTGATAAAAATGATTGTAAAATTATTACGGCACTCACTTTATCGACCATTCCTTTTTCTTGACGTTTTTTCTTTTTCATTCCTCCAGCAAACATTGCTTGAGAAGCCATTTTTGAGGTAAACATCTCATTTTCACGATGAATTTTAATCAACGGAAATTGTTCAGAAAATTTTTTCAAAAAAGGTTGAATTTGATTTTCAATCTCATTTAATTCTCCTGAAAAACGAACAGATAATCCAACTACAAGGTCAGAAACGTTTTCTTTCTCGATATATTGTTTCAAGAAATCCATCAATTTTGATGTATCAATTGTATCAACTGGCGAAGCTATAATTTGCAATTCATCGGTTACGGCAACGCCTGTTCTTTTTCCTCCGTAATCTAACGCTAATATTCGTGACATTTGGCAAATTTAAAAAAACGATTCAATAATAAATAATCTCTATGAAATCCCTTGATTATAATTTTTATATTTGTGGCTATTATTAATAAAGATGGAGAATTTAAAACAAATCATAGAAAAAGCTTGGGACAATAGAGAATTGTTACAAGAAGAGTCAACACAAATTGCAATTCGTGAAGTAATTGAGTTAATCGATAACGGACAATTACGTTGTGCAGAACCAGTTGGAGAAGATTGGCAAGTAAACGAATGGGTGAAAAAAGCAGTTGTAATGTATTTCCCAATTCAGAAAATGGAAACTTTAGAAGCAGGAATTTTTGAATACCATGATAAAATGGAATTGAAACGTAACTATGCTGAAAAAGGAATTCGTGTTGTTCCAAATGCTGTTGCCCGCTATGGTGCGTATATTTCTTCGGGAGTTATTTTAATGCCTTCTTATGTAAATATTGGTGCGTATGTGGACGAAGGAACAATGGTTGATACTTGGGCTACTGTAGGTTCTTGTGCACAAATTGGTAAAAATGTTCATTTATCTGGTGGTGTAGGAATCGGTGGAGTTTTAGAGCCATTGCAAGCTGCGCCAGTAATTATTGAAGATAATGCGTTTATCGGATCTCGTTGTATCGTTGTAGAAGGAGTTCGTGTAGGTAAAGAAGCGGTTTTAGGAGCAAATGTTGTGTTGACAGCATCTACTAAAATTATTGATGTAACAGGTGACGAACCAGTAGAAATTAAAGGTTATGTTCCTGCTCGTTCAGTTGTAATTCCAGGTTCTTATACAAAGAAATTTGCTGCAGGTGAATACCAAGTTCCATGTGCTTTGATCATCGGAACTCGTAAAGAGTCTACAGATAAAAAAACTTCATTAAACGATGCATTACGCGAGCATAATGTGGCGGTTTAAGTAGAATAAATTTTATAAAATATAATCCTCAGCAGTTTTGTTGAGGATTTTTTATTTTCGAATCAAACATATTTTAGTAGTTTTGCTTTATAACTATGTTTTATGAAAATTTTGATTATCCAACACAAGATGATAGGCGATGTTTTAATCACATCATTGTTGTGCGAAAATATCAAAAGAGCTTATCCAAATGCTATTGTTGATTATTTAATCAATAGTAATACTTTGCCTGTTTTAGAGAATAATCCATACATCGATCATAAAATTGTTTTCGATGAAAAAGAAAACAAAGGCTTGATGAATTTGATTAAATTCTCGAAAAAAGTTAATCAAAATAGATATGATATTGTAATTGATGCTTACTCAAAATTACAGAGTTGGGTAGATGTTTTTATCAATAATGCACCAAAAAAAATATCGTACAAAAAGATTGGAAGAACGTTTTTGTATACAGATAATGTAGAAAAACATGACGAACCAAATTCATATTTAGGTTTAGCAATCGAACATCGTTTGTCTTTATTGAAGCCTTTAGGAATTGAAATTCCTTTGGCAACAGAACCGAAATTGTATTTAACAGAAGAAGAAATAAACTTTGCGAAAGATTTATTTGAAAAACATCAAGTTGATTCTACTCGTAAATCAGTTATGATTAGTTTACTTGGTTCTGATCCTTCAAAAACTTATCCGTTGAATCAAATGGCAAAAATGGTTGATTTTATTGGTCAACATTATAATGTCAATATTTTATTCAATTATTTTCCGAAACAATTATCGCAAGCAAAAGAAGTATATAATCAATTATCTGATGAAACCAAATCGAAAGTTTATTTTGAATTGTTGGGTAATGATTTGCGCGAGTTTATTGCAATTGCAAACGAATGTGATGTGATTGTAGGAAATGATGGAGGAGCAATTAATATGTCCAAGGCTTTAGGGAAAAAATCGTTTATTATTTTTTCTCCTTGGATTGATAAAAAAGTTTGGGCAACTTTCGAAGATGGAATTCATCACACAAGTGTTCATTTAAAAGATTATTTTCCTGAAAAACTTGGAGATTTAAACAATCGTCAAATAAAAAAACAAGTTGATGAATTTTATTCAATCTTTGATTTCGATTTGTTTAAAGAAAAGTTAGAATATTTCTTATCACCATTAATAAAATAAAAACAGAAATTTTGAGTTTCTATTTATAAAATTAGATTACTATAGAGAATGTCTACTAAAATTTCTGCTCTACTAATTACACTTAACGAAGAAAAAAACATCAAAAGATTTCTTGATGAGGCTAGTTATGCAGATGAAATAATAATTGTAGATTCATATAGTACAGACAAAACGGAAGAAATTGCATTCCAAAATCCAAAAGTAAAGTTTGTAAAACGCAAGTTTGATAATTTCACAAATCAACGAAATTATACACTTTCTTTGGCAAAAAATGATTGGGTCACTTTTTTTGATGCAGATGAAGAACTTTCATCTGAATTAAAAGAAGAATTAATAAAGAAAGTAAATTCAAATTTACAGGATGTAGCTTTTATGGCTTATCATTCATTTTATTTTAAGAATAAGAAAATAGAATTTTCTGGTCAGCAAAATGTGAGAGCTGTTCGTCTTTTTAGAAAATCTAAATGTAGATATAAAGATGGTTTGATGGTTCATGAATTATTAGAATGTGATGGGGCAGTAGGTGATTTGGAACAAAAAGTGAAACATCATACGTTTATTGATGAAGAATATTATTTAGATAAACTTAATAGTTATTCTCGCTTACGAGCACAAGAACTTCGTCTCAAAAATTTGAAACCATCATTTTATCATTATACCATAAAGCCTGCTTATCGTTTTTTCAATTATTTTGTGGTGAGATTTGGTTTTTTAGATGGAAAAGATGGTTATACAATTGCAAAACTACATGCAATTTCTGTTGCAAATCGTTATAAATATTTGGACGAAATTTATAGAAAAGAAAATCAAAACTTAGGTTAAATAAAGAAGTTTGAGATTTTATTATACATTTGTCATACATTAAAAATAATACAATGAAAGCATATGTTTTTCCAGGACAAGGCGCTCAATTCTCTGGAATGGGTAAAGACTTGTACGAAAATTCTGAAATCGCAAAAGAATTATTTGACAAAGCAAACGAAATCTTAGGATTTGATATAAAATCAATTATGTTTGAAGGTTCTGCTGAAGACCTAAAACAAACAAAAGTTACGCAACCAGCAGTTTTTTTACATTCTGTTATTTTAGCGAAAATTTTACCAGATTTTAAACCAGAAATGGTTGCAGGACATTCTTTAGGAGAAATTTCTGCTTTAGTTGCAAATGGAACTTTAGACTTTGAATCTGGATTAAAATTAGTTTACAAACGTGCTTTAGCAATGCAAGCTGCATGTGAAGCTAATCCATCTACAATGGCTGCAATCTTAGGGTTAGAAGATAAAATTGTAGAAGATGCTTGTGCAGAAATTGATGGAGTTGTAGTGGCTGCAAATTACAATTGTCCAGGTCAGTTAGTGATTTCTGGAGAAATTGAAGCGGTTAATGTAGCATGCGAAAAACTGAAAGAGTTAGGTGCAAAACGAGCATTAGTTTTACCAGTAGGAGGAGCTTTTCACTCACCTTTAATGAAACCTGCTGAAGAAGAATTAGCACAAGCTATTGAAGAAACAACATTCAATACTCCAATTTGTCCAGTTTATCAAAATGTAAGCACAACAGCTGTTACAGATCCTGCTGAAATTAAGAAAAACTTGATTGCTCAATTAACTGCTCCAGTAAAATGGACGCAATCTGTTCAAAATATGATTGCTGATGGTGCGAGTGAATTTATTGAGGTTGGACCAGGAAATACTTTACAAGGTTTAGTGAAAAAAATAAACAGAGAGGTCTCAACTTCTTCGGCACAAATCTAAACGAAATGAAAACATACCGTTCCAATGGAAAATTATTCCTTATCGGGGAATATATTGTGATTGATGGGGCGAAAGCATTTGCATTGCCCACAAAATATGGGCAATGTTTGTTTGTGGAAAATTCATCAGAAATAGAAAATTTAATCACTTGGAAAGCAACTAAATTTGATAATTCTATTTGGTTTGAAACTAAAGTTAGATTGAATGATTTAGAAATAATTTCGTCTACAAATGATAAATTAAGTCAATCATTACAAAATATTTTAAAACAAGCTAAAATTTTAAATCCTGATTTTTTTGATTCTAATAACAGTTATCAATGTTTAACGAAGTTAGAATATCCGCAAGAATGGGGACTGGGAAGTAGTTCGACTTTGATTGATTTGATTAGTCAATGGATAGAAATAAATCCGTTTGAATTAAATCAATTAACCTTCAATACAAGTGGTTATGATATTGCATGTGCGCATCATCATCAGCCTATTTTGTTTTCGAATAATCCTATCGAAGTAGAAGATTTAGAATTGAATTGGAATTTTAAAGATCAACTTTATTTTGTTTATCTTAATCAAAAGCAAGATACGCAAGCCGTTGTGGGAAATCATTACAAAAACAAACCAAAAGATTGGAAAATGATTCAGGATCTTTCTGATTTGGTTGTAAAAGCAACTAAAGTTGAGAATTTAACTGATTTAGAATCTATTTTGGATGAATATCAAGCTAGATTAGGTGATTTTATGCAAATTCCACAAGTTAAAGAATTGTATTTTCCTGATTATTTAGGAACTGTAAAAAGTCTTGGAGCTTGGGGCGGAGATTTTGTCTTAGTGACGTATAGAGAAGGAATGAACGATTATTTTAAAGAAAAAGGATATGAGATTATTATTCCGTTTTCTGAAATGATAAAATAACAAAAAAGCAGATTTGATTTCAAATCTGCTTTTTTGTTATTATTTTTTACCAATCATGGCTTTTAATTTCTTTTTTCGAGCTTGTTTTGTCTGAAATTTATGTTGGAATTCTTGCGTTTTATTCCACATAGCTTCAATAACTTCCTGTTCTGGTTTATTAATAAGTTTCGCATATTCTTTTCCCATAATTTCAATCATTTCTTTTTGAGGAGTTAGACGAGAAAAATTTTTAATTCGAATATCAAAACTCATTGAATTGTGAAAATTCATGCGATTTAAATCAACCAAATAAAATTCGTACTGATTTTCTCCAATTTGCTTGATTAAAGTATTTCCAGGAGAATGATCCAAAAATTCAATTCCAGCTTCATGCAAATCAAATGTGAATTTTGTAAATTGTTTCAAGATTTCATTTCGATTTTCCCAAATCGGAATTTCAACTAATTCACGATATGTTAGATCAGCTTCAACTAGTTCACAAAAATAATAGCTATCTCTAAAATTAACAGCAGTTTTGTTTTCGACAAAAGCAATAGGATAAGGCGTTAGAAAACCTAATCTAATCAATTCCTTTGCATATTCATAAGAGCGTTCAGCTTTTGATTTTCTAAAAAATCTATAAACAAATTTGTTAACAACATTAGGAATTTTGAATGATTTAATCGTAGCAATTTTACCCGACTCTAATTTCTTTTTTTTGATAGAGTTTCTCGTACCTTTTGCAATATAATCATCAATCAAATCAAAATTGTCAATAATAGATTTGATTTCATTTTTTGTAGTAGGAAATTGTTGGTTTACGACAATTTTTTGTGTCATTTTCTTGAATTCTTAATATTTAATATAGATTTTCTATATTTCATTTTAATCTGTCAAAGATATGTTTATTTTTGTGGAGAAAGCCTAACTATTTCTAAAAACAGATATGAGAATTTTAAATGTTACTTCTATTGAAGATTGGAGAGGAGGAGATGCTCAAATGTATACTATATATAATCTACTAAAAAAATATGATGAAATAGAACAATTTATATTATGTCCAGATACATCAATATTGTCTCAAAAATGTGAAGCTGATAAAGCGAGTTATTTTACTTATAATAAAAAAAGTAAAATTAAAAGTCTTATAAAACCAATACAACAAATTGTAAAGAATCAAAACATAGATGTTTTACATGTTCATGATTCAAGTGCATTATCTGCATCAATTTTAGCTAAAATTCTTAGTTGTAGGGATGTTAGGATTATCTATAGCCGTAAGAGAAATAATAGAATAAAGAACAATTTTTTTAGTAAACTAAAATATGATAATAAATATGTAGAAGAAATTGTTTGCGTTTCTAAAGCTGTAGAACAAATATATCATGATGTTAATGTAAGTCCTAATAAACTAGTTACAATTTATGATGCTATTGATGTTCAGAAGTTTTCAAATCAAATTTCAAAAAATATTATTCATAAAGAGTTGAATCTTTCTAATGAAACTAAGATTGTCGGAAATATTTGTTCTTTAACGAAACAGAAAGATGTAAAGACATTTATTGATTCTGCAAAGGTAATTATTGAAAATTATAACGAAGAAATTGCATTTGTAATAATTGGTGATGGAGTTTTAAAAGATGATTTGAAAGAGTATTCAGAATTAAAAGGATTAAATGACAAAGTCTATTTTTTAGGATTTAGAGATAATGTTGATGAATTATTACCAGAATTAGATGTTTTGTTAATAACTTCATTAACAGAGGGTTTACCATTGTCTATTTATGAAGCTTTCGCAAGTAGAGTACCTATTGTATCAACAAAAGCTGGTGGGATTTCCGAAGTTGTTAAAAATAATGAGACAGGTTTTGTATCTGAAATTAAAGATGTAGATGATTTAGCTAAAAAAGTAATATTAATCTTATTAAATGATGAGTTAAGGAATAATATTATTGAAAATGCATATCAATTAGTATCTACAAAGTTTGATTTAAAAAATTTAGAAGAAAATTATTTAAATTATTATAAAACTTTAAATCAATAATATTCTCATTTCAACTTTCCTACAATACCTTTGCACTCAAATTTATAAAACAAATAAAATGTCAGATATAAACGAAATTGTAGCCAAACTAAAACAAGGAGAAACAATGCTTTATCCAACAGATACAATTCTTGGATTGGGTTGTGATGCGAAGAATGAGGCTGCAATCGAAAAAATTTATCAGATAAAAAATCGCCCTTCATCAAAATCGTTGATTATTTTAGTTGACTCACCACGCATGTTACAAAATATTGTTGAGGTGCCAGAATTAGCTTGGGATTTGATTGATTTGAATGAAAAACCTCTTACAATTATTTACGATAATCCAAAAGGTTTACCACAATCGTTAGTTGCAGAAGACAATACAATTGCTATTCGATTAACAGACGATTTGTTTTGTAAGAAAATCATAGGGAAATTAGGTGGACCAATTGTGTCTACATCGGCTAATTTATCAGGAGAATCTTCTCCAAAAGTGTTTTCGGAAGTTAATCCTACTATTTTAGAGCGTGTTGACTTTTATCCAGATGAAACAAAAACCTTTGTGCCTCAGTTTACTGCATCAACGATAATTAAATTAGGTCTAGATAACGAAGTAAAAGTTATTAGAGAGTAGTTTTTTATTTCAAAACATATACTTTTGCAGAATGAAAATCTTAGAAGCCGTATCAAATCCAATTTTTAATAATGTAGCAGAAGTTGCTGATGAAATTAATCAAGAAACTTATGTAGTTGGTGGATTTGTACGCGATTATTTATTGAATCGTGGTCAGAAAAAAGACATCGATTTTGTAACAGTAGGAAATGGAATTTTATTGGCTAAAGAATTAGCTAATAAATTAGGAAATACATCACAAGTTTCAGTTTTTAAACGTTTTGGAACAGCAATGTTCAAGTATAAAGACACAGATTTGGAATTTGTAGGTGCACGAAAAGAAAGTTATTCAGAAGATAGTCGAAAACCACATGTAGAAGACGGAACGTTGGAAGATGACCAAAAACGTCGTGATTTTACAATCAATACATTGGCAATTTCGATGAATAAAGAGAATTTTGGTGAATTAATTGATCCTTTCAATGGAGTTGAAGATTTGAATAATAAAATCATCAAAACTCCTTTAGAGCCGAATGTTACCTATTCTGATGATCCTTTACGCATGATGCGTGCGATTCGTTTTGCAGCTCAATTGGAGTTTGAAATAGAAAAAAAATCTTTTCAGGCAATAATTGATAATGCTGAACGTATTAATATCGTATCTTTTGAACGCGTAATGGATGAGTTTCAAAAAATTATGATGACGGATAAACCTTCGGTCGGATTATTGTTATTGGAACAATCAGGATTAATGCAACATATTTTACCAGAATTGGTTGCATTAAAAGGAATTGAAGAGGTTGAAGGTCAAAAACATAAAGATAATTTTTATCATACATTAGAAGTCGTTGATAATATTTCTGTCAACACAGATAATGTTTGGTTGCGTTGGGCGGCGTTGTTGCACGATATTGGAAAAGCGGTTACTAAACGTTTTGATAAAAATGTAGGTTGGACATTTCATTCGCATGAATTTGTTGGATCAAAAATGGTATTAAAATTGTTCAGACGATTAAAATTACCATTAGGACCGCAAGTAAAATATGTTCAGAAGTTAGTCATGATGAGTTCTCGACCAATTGCTGTTGTAACAGACGATGCTACAGATTCGGCATTACGTAGATTATTGTTTGATGCTGGAGAAGATTTCGACGATTTAATTACGCTTTGCAAAGCTGATATTACAACAAAAAATGAACGTAAACAAAAACGTTTCAAACAAAATTTTGAAGTTGTAGAACAAAAAATAAAAGATGTTGAAGAACGTGATAAAGTACGTAATTTTCAACCACCAATTACAGGTGAACAAATAATGAAAATATTTGATATTCAGCCAGGAAAAGAGATTGGAATCTTAAAAAATGCCATCAAAGAAGCAATTTTAGAAGGCGAAGTAGAAAATAATTATAATTCTGCATTAGAATTTGTAATTAATATGGGAAAAGATTTAAATTTGGAACCGAAAAATATTTAGAAAGTGATATATAAAATTCGTGTATTCCTTGATGCAAAAGAGGATGTTTTTAGAGACATAGAAATTAAAGAGAAGCAAACATTATTCACATTGTACAAAGGTATTATTAGTGCTTTTAGTTTACAAGGTGAGGAGTTGGCATCGTTCTATGAAGTAGATGAAGATGGAAACCAAACAAAAGAAATTCCTTTAGAGGATATGTCTGATGATGGAACTGATGAAACAATGGCTGATTTTTATATCAAAGAAGCTTTTGCTAATCAAGGAGATCGTATGGCTTTTGTATATGATTTTATGGAAATGTGGACATTTGTGGCTGAATTAATTTCTGTAGAAGATAAACCAGCTGTTCTTAATTATCCATTAACGGTTTACCGTTTCGGTTCAATGCCTCTTAAAGCGCCTAAAAAAGACATGATGGTTGATTTAGACGATGAAGAAGATATTGATTTTGCAGAAGATGCTGAATTAAATGATTTACAAATCGACGAAGATTTAGACGTAGACGATTTATAAAAACTACAACTAATCAACTTATATATCAAAAAATCTGAATGGCAACATTCAGATTTTTTTTGTGCTATATATAAACCATTTGATAATTTTTTTACTTCCTCAACCAACCATTTTTCCGTAACTTGCATCTACTGATAAAAGAAAGAATCTATGAAACAGCTACTGTTTTTATTATTAATTTTAACCAATTCGATGCTTATGGCTCAATCCCCAACGATTGATCAAAAGTGGAAGGAAATTGACCAACAAATGCAAAATGGTCAATTCAAATCTATCCAACCAAAAATTGATGAACTTAAAACGTTATCAAAAAAGCAAAATAATCAACAAAGTTATCTGAAAGCTTTGTTTTATGAAGCAAAAATAAAAGTCGCAACTTCTGATGAAACAGATGATGTAAACTTCGTTTTTGATTTGTTTAAAAAGGATTTAGATGAAAAATCAATTGTAAATAATGCGATTGTTTATTCATATTTAGCTGAGTTATATCAATTGTATTACAACGAAAATCGTTGGAAAATCAATAGTCGTACAAATGTCGAAAATCAAGCTACAAATGATGTGAGATTTTGGACAGAAGATACTTTTAAGAAAACAATTAATGATTATTTTTCGAAATCAATTCAACCAAAAAATGAATTAATAAATGCAAAATCTCAAGATTATAAAATGATTTTGAATATTGCAAATGATAAGAAAAATGCGCAACAACAATTTGATTTAACGCCAACATTGTATGATGTTTTAGCAAGAAATTATATCAATTATCTGAATGAGAATGATGAAAAAGATAAAGCAAATCAATTGCTTTCTGATTTAGTTGAGATTAATAAACAAAAAAATAACGAAAATGCTGTTTTGTACAATGAATTGATTTTAATTGATTCAAACCGAGGTTCGACTTCGGTTCAAGAAATTATTAAACAAAAAGAATTTTTAGCAACAAAATATCCAAAAGCATGGTATTCGTCTTATGTGTATGCAACTTTAGCGACAGATTATTATGGTTTGCAAGAAGATAAATTGGCGAACGTAAATAAGATTTTTGAACTACAACAAAAAGTTGCGAAGCTTTATCCAAATTCGGAGGAATTAGAGAATATAAATAATTTAGTTTCGAAGATAAAATCGCAAGAATTAAGTGTACAAGCAGAGCGATATATTAACGAAAATCAGAATACACCAATTCAATTAACGCATAAAAATTTGTCGCAAGTTTTTGTGAGAATTTTCGCTTATAATGAAGGTTTTGATGGAAAAGATAAAATACAAGCGTTAAATGTTTACAACGAAAATAGAATTGCAGAAGCGCAAAAATTTCTGAATAGTTTAAAGGTTGTTGATCAATATGCAATTGATGTTAAATCGTTTGAAGATTATCAAAATCATTCGACAATTGTTAAATTAAATCCACTAAAATCTGGTCGTTATATTGTCCTTTTTTCGAATAATTCTGAATTCAGAATCAACACAAAAGACGATATTGATTATTTAGATGTAATGGTTTCGAAATATGCGATAAATTCTTTAAATGATAAATTGTCGGTTGTGAATCGTGAAACTGGAAAACCAGAAAGTAATGTTGCGGTTGAGTTTTCTAATTTGACAAATTATAATAAAAAGGAAACAAAAACTTTAACATCGGATAAAGATGGAATAATAACAATTCCTTCGGGCTGGAGAAATCTTCAATATCGTGTGAAAGACGAACATACTATTTATTCAACGTATTACTACGATTATAATCGTGATGATGAAGATGATGATTCTTCTGTCAAGATTTTCACAGATCGTGCGATTTATCGTCCTGGACAATCGGTTTATTTCAAAGGAATTTATTATTCATCGAAAGATAAAACTCGAAATGTCATTCCAAATTCTAAATTGACGATTGCTTTATATGATGTTAACAATAAAGAGCTTTCTAAAATAGATTTAACAACTAATGAATTTGGATCTGTAAATGGAAGTTTTATTTTGCCAAGTTCTGCTTTAACAGGTAACTTTTCGATCAGAGCTATTAATGAAGACGGTTATTATTCATTCAAAGTGGAAGAATATAAACGTCCAAAATTCAAAGTAGAAATCGAGAAAAATAAAGGTGTTTATAGTTTAAACGATAAGGTAAAAGTAGAAGGAAAGGCAATTGCTTTTTCTGGTGCCAATATCGATAATGCAAAAGTTTCGTATCGTGTTTATCGTCAAGAAATTTTTACATTTTGGCCTTGGTATCGCTCAATTCCAGCAGGTCGTGGCGAACGAGAAGAAATTACGTTTGGAGATACAACAACAGATGCGGAAGGAAAATTTAACTTTGAATTTGTAGCAAAACCAGCTTCGGAGAAAAAGAAAGATGAGGTAAGAACCTACAATTATTTTATTGAAGTAAATGCAACGGATATCAATGGAGAAACGCAATCAGAATCTTCTTCCGTAAAAGTTGGAGACACAAGAATATCGTTAAATATTGCTATTTCTGAGAAAACTAAAGTAGATGATTTAAAATCTTTCAAAATTGAAGTGAAAAACTTGAATGATGAAAAATTAGACGGTAAAGGAAACTTCGAGATTTATTCGTTAAATGCACCAAAAGAAATAGTTCGTCGTCAAAAATTTACAACAGATTACAATTTTTATTTGAAAGAAGAATTCAAAAAAATCTTTCCGAATGAACCTTATGGTGACGAAATGAATCCAAAAACGTGGACAACGAATCAAAAGGTTTTTGAAAGTGATTTTGATACAAAAATTTCTGATGAAATTAAATTTAATCAAGCTTCAAATTTAGAAGAAGGTTATTATGTTGTAAAAGGTTTTGTGTTAGATGGAACGCAAAAAGTTGAGGTAGATAAATTGATTTATGTTTCGAATGAAAAGAAAGCAAATGAAATCAAAACATTTTTAGCAGTTTCGCCTAATAAATCGACTTTCGAACCAAAAGATGTTGCAAAAATTGAGTTCAAATCGGGTTCTAAAAATACATTTGTGTATTATGAAGTAGAGGCGAATCAAACAATTATTGAGAAAGGTTTTTTGGATTTGAGTAAAAAATCTGTAGTCGAAATTCCAATTAAAGAAGAATATCGCGGTGGAATTTATGTGAATTATGCCATGACAAAATTCAATGATGTGCAAACAGGAAGTCTTAATTTGGCAGTTCCGTTTACCAATAAACAACTGAAAGTTTCGGCTGAAGTTTTACGTGATAAATTGACTCCAGGCGCAAAAGAAAAATGGCAACTAAAAATTGAAGGTCCAAACAAAGATAAAGTTTCGGCTGAGGTTTTAGCAAGTATGTATGATGCTTCTTTGGATCAGTTTGCATCAAATTCGTTAGATTTTAATGTGTATGATTTTATAAATCCAAGAAAAAATAATCCATTTAATCTATATCAATTTTATATAACAAATCAATCTCGACCAATTTATTACCGTACGAATTATGATTTTTATGCGAGAGGATATGCAGGTTTAGATTTTAATTTATTTGATTTTGAATTTAACCAATATCGAATGAATAATAGAATGAAGAAATCGGTTGTAGCACCAATTTCAACAAGTCAGACAGGAGGGGGAGAAGTTGTAATGAAGGATATGGCTTTACCAGAAGCATCAGTAGATTTTTTATTACAAGGAAAAGTTTCAGGGCTTTCAGGTAATCCAGGTTCTGCAGATTCAATTACAATTCGTGGAGCAGGTTCTTTAGAAGGAAACGAAAACGCACTTTACGTTGTAGATGGAGTTGTGTATGATAAAGCACCAAATTTCAATCCCAATGATATTCAATCCGTAAATGTGTTGAAAGGTGAACAGGCGACAGCTTTGTATGGCGCAAGAGGAACAAATGGAGTAGTGGTGATTACTACGAAAAAAGGAGCAAATACAGCTTTAGACAACGTAAAAGCACGTACAAATCTAAATGAAACAGCCTTCTTTTATCCAAACTTAAAAACAGATGCAAAAGGAAATATTATTATAGAATTTACTACGCCAGAAAGTTTAACAGAATGGAAATTTATGGCAATTGCACATACACCAGATCTTAAAACAGGTTATTTGGAGCAAAATGTTCGCACGCAAAAAGACTTGATGGTTGTGCCAAATATGCCACGTTTCTTACGTGAAGGCGATCAAATTTCGGTTTCGTCTAAGATTAATAATTTATCAGATAAGGTATTAAACGGTTCTGCGAAATTGATGTTGTTTGATGCGTTTACCAATCAACCAATTGATGCGCAATTTAAGTTGACAAATGCAGTTCAGAATTTCTCTGTTGCAAGAGGAAATTCAGACCAAGTGACATGGACAATTGATGTTCCGAAAAATGTACAAGCAGTTGTTTATCGTGTAGTAGCTTCGGCTGGAGATTTCTCTGATGGAGAAGAATCGGCTTTACCAATTTTGACAAATCGTATGATGGTGACAGAAACGTTGCCGATTTACGTGAAAGTAGGTCAAAAGAAATCGTTCCAATTCGAAAATATGATCAACAATAAATCGACTTCTTTGGATAATTTCAAATTAACGTTTGAGATGACAACGAATCCAATTTGGTATGCGATTTTCTCGTTGCCTTATTTGCGTGAATATCCTTACGAATACGCTGAGCAAGTGTTCTCGCGTTTATATGGGAATATGATTTCGGAGAAAGTTATTAATTCGAATCCAAAAATTAAAGCTGTTTTTGATGATTGGAACAAAAAAGGTGAATTGAAATCAAAATTACAGTTGAACCAAGAATTGAAAAATATCATTTTAGAAGAAACGCCTTGGGTGAAAAATGCGGAAAGCGAAGAAGAGCAAATGAAACAAATTGCGGTTTTATTCCAATTGAATCAAATGCAAACGGAAATGAAATCAGCTTTCCAAAAATTATCAGATAAACAGCAATCAAACGGTGGTTTTGCTTGGTTTGATGGAGGTCGTCCAAACGAATATATTACAACGCATATCGTTTCTGGTTTCGGAAATATGAAGAAAATGGACGTTAATTTCAAAGCGTTTGAAATTGATGTAAATCCATTGATCAAAAAAGCAATTCAGTATATTGATAACGAGAATTTAAAACGTTTCAAAGAATTCAAGAAAGATCAAAAATCATTCAAGAATATCGTTTATTCAGATGGTTTACATTATTTATATGCGCGTTCGTTTTTCTTAGAAGATTATCCAATGTCGAAAGAGTTGGAAGAAATGAAAACGGCAATGTTAAAGAATTTGAACGATACAAAACTGGATTTATCGTTGCAACAAAAAGCAATGGCTGCAATTGTGATGAATCGTTTCCAAATGCAATCTATGGCTAAAATTGTCGTAAATTCTATCAAAGAAAAAGCAGTAGAATCAGACGAAATGGGTATGTATTGGAAAGAAAATCAACCGGGTTGGTTTTGGTATCAAGCGCCTGTTGAAACACAATCGTTGTTAATCGAAGCGTTTGACGAGGTAACAAAAGATGAAAAATCGGTAGAAGAAATGAAAGTTTGGTTATTGAAAAATCGTCAAACAAATCAGTGGAATTCAACAAAAGCAACGACTAAAGCGGTTTATGCTTTAATGAATTTTGGGAAATCTTGGATAGATGCTGATAAAGGAATTGAAGTGAAGGTTGGAAACCAGAAATTTGATTTAGATAAAAATTTGCAAGCTGGTTCGGGTTATGTAAAAACTTCTTGGAACAAAGAAGAAATCAAACCAGATATGGGTAAAGTTGAAGTTTCAAAAACTTCTCCTGGTGTTGCTTGGGGAGCGATGTATTGGCAATATTTTGAAGATTTAGATAAAATAAAATCAGCCGAAACTGGAATCAAATTCAATAAGAAATTGTTTGTTAAATCGAATTCTGCAAATGGTCCAATTCTGAAAGAAATTACAACGTCAACACCGATAAAAGTTGGTGATATTGTAACTGTTCGATTAGAGATTTCTGTTGATCGCAACATGCAGTTTGTACACATCAAAGATATGCGTGCAAGTGGTTTCGAACCTGTGAATGTACTTTCTGGTTATAAATGGAAGGGCGAATTTGGATATTACGAAAGCACAAGAGATGCTGCAACTAATTTCTTTTCGGATTACATGAGAAAAGGAACATATGTTTTCGAATATGATTTGAAAGCGAATAATGCAGGTAATTTCTCGAACGGAATTACATCGATGCAAAATATGTATGCACCAGAATTGAGTGCGCAAAGTGAAGGAATTCGTGTTGAAATTAAATAGATTTTAACTTGTAAGTTTAATAATAAAGGCAAGATTTTTAATCTTGCCTTTATTTTGGTTAAAAGATACCTAAGAGTTGGTGAACTCTTAAGCAAGAGTTTAGTAATTCCTGCTTAGCTTTCTTTTGATTTATGAGTTGCGTGAGTTACGAGATTAGTGTTTCGAATTTTACACTTTGTAAAACATATTACGTACAACTTAAAACGTTAAGCGTATCACAATACAATTCAAGATTTTATTTATCTTTAAAATCAAATAACACTAAATGAAGAAAAGACTTCTACTCAATATTGTACTCATTCCTTTTATCGGATTTGCGCAGCTGCAAACCATTTTTCAATCTAAAATAGATTCGATTTACGAAAAAAATAAAAACGCTGTCG
This sequence comes from Empedobacter sp. ULE_I140, assembly GCF_053482575.1. NCBI lineage: Bacteria > Pseudomonadati > Bacteroidota > Flavobacteriia > Flavobacteriales > Weeksellaceae > Empedobacter > Empedobacter sp. ULE_I140. The sequence goes on from NZ_JBQMTX010000001.1 coordinate 1,421,410, forward strand.
GAATTATTGTTCACGTTGAAGCACCAGAACAAAACATTTCGTGGAGTTATGCAAAAGGAGTTTTGGATATTAAAACCAACGAAATTTTAAACAGCCAACAACCGGTTTTAATCGCAAGTAATACCAAACCTTATGTAGCTGCTGCAATTTTGCGTTTGGTAGAAAAAGGTCAAGTTAGAATTAACCAATCGATCAAGAATTTATTGTCTAAGAAGACTCGTCAATTGCTCGAAAAAGATGGTTATGATTTGAATACGATAACAGTCAAACATTTGTTGTCGCACACTTCTGGAATACAAGATTATGTCGATGATGCGTATTTTGAATTAGTTAATCAGCGACCGCAATATAAATGGACGAAGGAGGAACAAATAAAACGAGCAATGGAAATCGGAAGTCCACAAAAAGTAGGAGAAAAGTTTAGTTACGGTGATATCAATTATTTGCTTTTAGCAGAAATTATTGAACAAAAAACGCGTCAACCATTTTACAAAGTAATTCGAGATTTGTTAAAGTATAAAGAATTAGGTTTGACACAAACGTGGTTTATCGATTTGGAGAAATATCCTTCGAAAACACTTCCGCTTGCGCATCAATATGCAGATAAATACAAGTGGGATTCGTATGATTTAGATCCTTCGTGGGATTTGTATGGTGGTGGTGGAATAGCTTCGACAGCGAAAGAATCGGCTCTGTTTTTTCAGTATTTGTTTGAAGGGAAAATTATTCAGAATAAACAAATTTTGGATTCGATGTCAACATATGTTTTACCTTCGGATCAATCGAAATATTGTTTGGGAATTTATCATTTTGATATGGGATTCAATGCCTATTATCATGGTGGTTGGTGGGGAACAGATGTGATTTATTCGCCAGAAACTAATGCGACAATTACAGTTTTTATCTTGCAAAAAGGGTTTCAACATATCATTAATCCTTTTATTGGAAAAGAATTTCAGAAGTTGTTGATGAAGAAGAGTTAGAATTTTGAATAATTTTCTCATAAGATTTGACATTTTTTTAATTCATTCTAAGTATAAAACTTTCTAAATTTGAGGCATGAAAAAATCAATACTTAGTATATTTTCTGCAATTGTTTTAACGTTCTCAGTTACAGCAAATGCACAAGAAATCGAAGAACAAATCGTAATCGAAAATCGTGTAAATGATGCCAAACAACAAGATAAACCTTATGTTATCTTGATTTCGGTAGATGGTTTTCGTTATGATTATGCTCAAAAACATGAAGCTAAAAATCTATTAGCTTTGGCTAAAAATGGAGTGAAAGCTGACGCTATGTATCCGTCTTTTCCTTCGGTTACATTTCCAAATCACTACACAATTGTAACTGGTTTAACGCCTATTCATCATGGTTTGGTGGGAAATAATATGTTAGACAGAGAAGTTGGTGATCGTTATTCGTTGGGGAATAGAAATGCTGTTATCAATCCGAAATGGTACGGAGGAACGCCAATCTGGAACCTTGCAGAACAGAACAAAATGTTAGCTGCTTGTTACTATTGGCCAGGTTCGGAAGCGCCTATTAATGGTATGTTCCCAACGTATTCGTACAAGTATTCGGAAAAATCACCAATTGATTACCGTATTCAGCAAGTTGTAAATTGGTTGGAGTTACCAGCTGAAAAACGTCCACATTTAATTACGTTTTATTTTCCGGAAGTAGATCACGCAGGGCATTCTTTTGGTCCTGATGCACCTGAAACAAAGGAAGCTGTACAATTTGTAGATCAATCAATCAAGAAATTGAATGATGAGGTTGCAAAAACAGGTTTGAAAGTGAATTTTGTTTTTGTTTCTGATCATGGAATGACAAGAATTGATGATGAAAATCCATTGAAATTGCCAATTAAAATTGATGAATCAAAAGTACAAGTTGCTTCAAATGGTTCTTATGTAAGTCTTTTTGTAAAAGATAAAAATGATATCGAATCAATTTACAAAGAAATAAAAGCAGTTCAGAATAATACGTTCGAAGTGTATAAAACAACAAATGTCCCATCTAAATATCATTTTGATAAAAAGAATGATCGATACAATCGTATTGGAGATATTATTTTGATTGCACATGCTCCAAACTATTTCTCAAACAAAAATGCACCGAAAGGTTCGCATGGTTTTTATGTAAAAGAAACGCCAGAAATGAAAGCGACTTTTATGGCTTGGGGACCAAATATTAAGTCTGGTAAAGAGATTAAAGTTTTTCCAAATACAGAAATCTATCCAATGCTTGCGAAGATATTAGGTTTACCAATTCAAGAAAAAATTGATGGAACAAATCAATTAGCCAATAAAATTTTGGTGAAATAATTTAGATTTTACTCAAAATACAAAGCCAACTTATTAAGAGTTGGCTTTTTTTGTTATTGAATTTTCATTGACTTATAAGAATTCGTCATTTTGAATTTATTTTTTCTTAAAATTCAGATTTGATATAATAATAGCAAAAATAATAACGGCGATTCCTGTCCATTGTATTGCGAGTACTTGTTCATGTAAAAGCACAAAAGCCATGGTTACTGAAACGGGTAATTCTAACGAAGAAACAATACTTCCCAAACCTAATCCTGTGTGCGGAAAACCTTTGTTTAAAAGAATAGGAGGTAAGACAGTTCCGAAAATTGCCAACGGTAATCCCCAAGTATAAAAAATGCTAAAATTGAATGCATGAATTCCATTTACATCATTTGAAAAGTTGTTGTAAAAGCTCATTAAACCATCAAAGTAATAAGGTCCGATTTGGCTAAAAAACAAAAATAGAGACACAATAATAGAACCTCCAAAAAGCATCCACAAACTTTTTTTATAAGCTGGTAAATAATTGGCTAAACTATTCGATGTAAACATGGTAGTCGTAAAAGAACAAGCTGCTAAAAATCCCCAAAACAATCCTTTAGGATTTAACTCGACTTCTTGGTTGATTAAATTTGTTGCCAAAACAGTTCCAAATAATACCAAAACCATTGCAATTAATTTTTTGGCAGAAGGAAATTGTTTTCCCAAAATACTCTCAACCAAAATACTAATCCAAACCGTTTGCATCAACAATACAATTGCGATTGACACATTGATATATTGTACCGCTAGATAGTAAAATAAACTTGTGAAACCTAACGAAGTTCCAGCAAGAATCAACCTTTTTTTATCTTTTTGTTCAATCTTTGGTAAATCTTTTTTACTCATCATAAATAAGTTGATGATTCCCAAAATCAAAATTCCTAATACAAACTGAGAAGTTGTTACCTCGGCAGTCGTATAGCCTTGATCGTATGCAATTTTTACAAATGTTGCTAACATTCCGTAGAAGCTAGCGCCCATTGCAACGAACAAAACTCCCTTCAAAATACTTTTATTTTCCATAATTTTTTACGCAAAAAAACGGCCTGATTAAATTTAAAATCAAGCCGTGCAAGTTACTTTATTTTTTCTGACTAAAAAAGTCCGTTAATTTCTCCTTCTATTTTATTGAAAATGAATCCTAAATCTTCTTTATTTTCAACAAAATCTAAATTATCCACGTCGATTACCAACACTTTTCCTTCTTTATAATTCGAAATCCACTTGTCATATTTCTCGTTTAGACGATTCAAATAATCAATACTAATTGAATTTTCGTAATCGCGACCGCGTTTCTGAATTTGCGAAACCAATGTAGGAATTGAAGCTTTAAGATAAATCAATAAATCTGGTGCTTCTACAAAACTTGTCATCAAATTAAAAACACGCAAATAGTTGTTATAATCTCTTGTAGACAATAATCCCATATCGTTCAAGTTACTCGCAAAAATATGCGCATCTTCGTAAATTGTACGATCCTGAATAATGTCTTTTCCGCTTTCTCTAATCTCTTTTACTTGATTAAAACGGCTTCCTAAGAAATAAATCTGAAGATTGAACGCCCATTTTTCCATGTCGTTGTAAAAATCATCCAAATACGGATTCATTTCTACATCTTCAAACTGAGCTGTCCAGTTGTATTGTTTTGCTAAAAGGTTTGTTAGAGTAGTTTTACCTGCTCCAATATTTCCGGCTATGGCGATATGCATTTTCCAATTATTTTAACGTTTGCAAATATACTAAAGCTTAATTTTCAAAACAAAATCTAAGCTAGCGACTCATAGAAAAATCTTTTTTTAGAAAAAAATTATTCCGATTGATTTATGAATTTTTATTCAATTATAAATTAAAAATAAATAAGGATTAGTAATTAGTTTTAATTGATTAAATAGTTTATTATTAATTATTTGTACTTAAAATAGTATAAGTGTAAATTTTATTTTCGACCAAAGTATAAAGATTTTTTTCGCTAAACGCAAAACTTTTTACATTTTCTAAATCAATAAAAGTCGTCAAATTTTGATTGACAATATTTTTTGATATTAGCTTATTGTCATTTATATAGAAAATAACATCTTTATAAAAATAAAAAGGTTGCTGATTGGTGTCAAATTCAAAATTAGATTTGAAATTTCCATAATCATCGTAAACATAAATTGTTTTCTGACCTTTTAAATACACCAAATTTTTGTACACATGTATTTTATCGATTGATTGATCATTATACTTCAAATAAATTTGTTTTGATGTCAGAATTGGTTTTTGTAACTGATAATTATAGTAAACAATTTTATTCCCGATTAAATCATAAAACCAACAAAATTGCGTGTCAACAACTTTTAATGCAGCTGGCATAAAATCGTTTGATTTAATCTTTACAATATCCTGAATAGGATTCAAATCTTCATCTAAAATAGTGAGTTGATTAAAATTTGAATATACATAAGCTCGAAGTGGATTATTGACATCAACTGAAGTAATAATATTCTTGAGATCAATACTTTTGTTCTTTTTCGACTGAAATATTTTTTCAATTCTAGTATCTGAAATCAAATAAATCGAATTATTTAGATCAGTATCAATTGATTTGATTGTCCTATTTTCAATCAAAACTGAATCTTTTAACTCAAACTTTTGAGAAAAAACAGTGATAAATGCAGAAACAAAAATAATTGAAAAAATGGTTTTCATTTACTTGAAAATTACTTCATAACCAAATCTACAAATTGAGAGTAGGATTACCAAAATAAATATGTATCGAATAAATTTATTCCCTTTGTTGATGGCTAATTTTGCTCCAATAAAACCTCCTAAAGCGTTGCAAATAGCCATTGGTAAAGCTATTTTCCAGATAATTTGCCCTTTGATTAAAAACAAACAAATCGAACCAAAATTAGTTGCTAAATTGATCAGTTTTGCATTAGTATTAGCTTTCAAAAAATCCATACCAAGAAGTGTTACGAATCCCAAAATAAAGAAAGTTCCAGTTGCAGGACCAATAAAACCATCGTAAAAACCAACTGCAATACTCACAATACAACCATTGATAATCGCAATGTGGTAAGGAATTTTACGCTCGGTTGCTTGTCCAAAATCTTTCTTGAAAATAGTGTAAATGGCTAAAACAATCAAAATGATTAACAAAACAGGCTTCATAAAATCATTATTGATAACCGTTAACAATTGTGATCCTAAAAAAGCAGAAACAAATGCGCATATAGCCATAATCGTGAAAAGTTTCCAATCTATTTTTACCTTTTTTAGATATTGTGAAGTTGCTAAAGCTGTTCCACTAAATGCTGGAATTTTTAGCGTTCCGATTACTGTTGAAACAGGTAAATTAGGTAAAAAAGCAAGTGATAATGGCGTTTGTATTAATCCACCACCACCAACAATAGAGTCGATGAAGCCAGCGCAAAAAGCTGCTATGCATAAATAGAATAAAATCTCGATTTCCAAAACTGAAAAATTTTGGCAAATGTATAAGAGAAATAATAAATAATGAAGGAATTATTAAAAATTGTAGCCACGATGAGACTCGAACTCATACTGTCAGAACCGGAATCTGATATTCTATCCATTAAATTACGCAGCCAAAAGTTTTGCAAATATAGATAAATAGACTATTTGAGTTGAATATTTTGTCTAAAATTTCGGTGTTGGGTTGCGGTAAAATAATCTCTGAAAATTTGATTGATTTCTTCATTTATTTTTGAAGCTTTAATTCCAAGTTGTGGATAAATTTCAATGATAAATTGAGTGATTTTCTCAACAGTTTCTATTCCAAATGAATGAATTTCAGTTTCGATTTCTTCTGAAATAGGAGAATTATTTGTCAATAAATTTTCTATTGTTTTAGCAAATTCAATAGTTTTCGAAGTTGATTTAATAACGAAATTATCAAAATTAGTTTGTTTTTGGTATTGAATAATCTCTAAACTTTTTTCGATAAAATGTTCTGCCATTCCAAGATAATTTACCAATAAAGTTAAATCAGCAAAAATTCGGAAAGGTATTTTTTCGACCAAATCATCACTATAAAATTCATTATAAATAAAACTATAATCTTGATGAACGATTTCATTTTCTACTTCAAAACTATGAGAAGATGTAGCAACCATTCCCATTGATTTCCAAGTTGAAATTAATTTAACTTGAGATTTATTTAAAATAAATGACAAAAACTTTGGTTCACCATTTTTATCCAATTTCTCTTTTCCATCTTCGATTATTTTCGCATTTAATGTAAAATGAGTGAGGTAAGGAGCGCCAGTTGCATAATGCCACAAACCGTTTATGATATATTTATCTCCAACTTTTTCAGCAGTTCCACCAAGCATTCCGCTTCCACCAAAACACGTTTTTTGTGATGAAAATAAATTATAAGCAATATCGGGTTTTAGATTTCGAGAAAAATAATTTGCTCCACTACAAAGAGTTATAAACCAACCTAAACTTCCGTCAATTTTAGCAACTGATTGAAGAATTTTTAATCCTTCAGAAAAATGTAAGCCAAGTCCATTGTATTGTTTCGGAACCCAAATATTCAACCAATTTTGAGTATAAATATGATCGAGAACTACTTGATTAAAGGATTCTTTATTCAATAATTCTTTTTGAATTTTGGGAATATCAAGCATTATTTTCATTCAAAATTTTTCTCCAATTAAAATATCCAGAAATCGCCACACAGAATAAAATCAACGATAAAATAGCATATAAATACAAATCTTTGTGAATCATTAATGGAATTGAAATAATGTTACTAATATTCAACAAAATCCAATTTTCGAGTTTACGTTTTGCCATTAACCACATACCAGCCCATGCAAATGCGCTTACGATTGAATCCCAAATTGGAACGTCAGAATCGGTGATATGTGTAAGTGTTAAATAAAAAATGGTAAAACTACTTAAAACAATTCCTGAGACAACTCCCCATTCTTTTTTGTTGGTTATCGTAATTTCAATTTCGTGTTTTTGTTGTCCAAATTGCCAATATAACCAACCATAAATGCTCATCACTAAATAATAAATATTAAGAGTGAACTCGGCATATAGCTTAGAATTGAACATAACGAAAAGCGATAATGTAATTCCTGCAATTCCAAATAAATAATTTTTTGGATTATTGAATCTCGCCAATACGACTTGAAAAATAGAAAATGTGACACCTAGCCATTCAAGCCAAGTTGTGTGTAAAATAATTTCCTTCATCATAATTTGTTTTGATGAGGAGATAGAAGTTATTGCTAACATCAATTCCTCCGCCAGCATTATCTGGATCAGGTATAGAACAAAATTGTTCTTGGGTATATTCTCAGCTTTTTAGCACCCCATTGAAAGGCAAAGATGAAAAGTTTTGATGAGTTTTCCTAATTAATAATCAAAAAAGCTTTCTCAGTTCTGAGAAAGCTTTTTTGATTATTGTATTTTTTATATCAAACCAAATTGCTTGAAATGATGTGTAAAATGTTTTTTATGAAATGTTTTCCAATCTTCGTATCCAATATCATTTAAAACAGGATTGACAATTTTAGCATCAGGATTTTCTGTGAAATATGAATTGAATTTATCAATTTCTTGTTCTAATTTTTCTATTGCAGCTTCTAAAGAATGGTAACGTAAATCTAGTAAACCTTCCATTCCATTTGCTTTTATCCCCTTTTGCATTTCATGATCAGATTCTAATAAAAAGGATTTGTATTGGGGTATTTGCTCTGCAGGAATTCGACAAGGTACTGTTAAACCTCCATTTGAAATTTTAGTGGTTACAATCAAATGTTCAACCATGTGTTGAGGTGTCATAATTCCCCATTCTGGCTGTTGATCTACTTTTAAACTTTTTAGTTTAGAAATAAGACTGGCTTTATCTTCAAAATTTAAAAACATATTTTTTCTGTGAAGTTAGTTAGTCGTATAATAATAATCAATAAAATTCAAGATTTATTTTGTTAATTGTTCAAGCCTTTTTATATAAGCGTCTACAAAATTCTGAATGAAACTTGTTGTGGTTATAGAGTTCTAATTGTCCAATCTTAATAACTTTAAGGGTATATCCTTCGGTTGTCATTTTAATTAAGTTCTTTGAAATCTTTCTAGAATTTGCTTCTTTTCATAGACTTCCCATAAAAGTCCAATTGTTTTTTGAGTTTAGTTATCTGATTTCATTTTAAGAAAGTTTATGTAAAAATTTTCAATGAATTAATTATCATTTTTAATGAATATCGTATAAGAAAAATGTAAATTAGTATTGTATTAAATGAAACAAATGATAAATATTCAGCCCAATTTAGAAAATGATTTAGTAGAACTTCAACCGCTCAACGATAATGATTTTGAAGCGCTTTATTTAGCTGCTTCAGACCCGAAAGTTTGGGAACAGCACCCAAATAAAAATCGTTGGAAAAGAGATGTTTTTATGAATTTTTTCGAAGGTGCAATTCAAAGTAAAGGTGCTTTCAAGATTATTGATAAACAGACAAATCAAGTTGTTGGTAGCTCTCGTTTTTACGATTATGATGAGCAAGATTCATCTATTTTGGTTGGTTATACGTTTTATTCGACGAATTGTTGGGGAAAAGGTTTTAATCCGTCTGTTAAGAAATTAATGTTTGATTATATTTTTCAGTTTGTTGACAAAATTTATTTACATGTTGGCGCTGATAATGTACGTTCGCAAATTGCAGTAGAGCGTTTGGGTTGTAAAAAAGTGAAAGAAGAACAAATTGAATATTTTGGAGAAGAGCCAAAGTTAAATTTTATTTATCAGTTGAATAAAGTTGACTGGTTTAAGTAATTGATAATTAAAACTATTTTTTGAGGACAGATTTTTTATGTCCTTTTTTTGAAAAAAAACTTAAAAATATGATTATGTTTTTCGTAATAAAATATACTTTTACTGAAGTTTTCATAATAATGAATGAGTAATATTACATTAAACCCAATTTATGAAAAGATTATTGATGACTTATCAAATCAAAAATACTCTATTTCAGACTTTTTTTTCTCAACAGAGGAAACAAAGCAACTTCGCGAAGCTATAATTCGAAAAGAAAATAAAAAAGATTTTCATCAAGCTGCTGTCGGAAGTTCGGTTAACGAACAAATTATAAAATCAATCAGAGGCGATAAAATCAGATGGATTGATGAAGAAAATAAAACAGAAACGGAAGAAATTTTTTTCTCAAAAATCAATGATTTTATTGACTATCTCAATTTAACATGCTACATGGGCATTGAGGAAAGTGAATTTCATTACGCTATTTATCCCGAAGGGACATTTTACCAAAAACATGTTGATGCTTTTAAGAATGATGATAGACGCACACTTTCTATTGTATTGTATTTGAATGATGAAGAGTGGAAAGATGAATTTGGCGGACAATTGACCTTGTATTTGGCAGATGAAAATAAGGCTGAAAAAGAATTAGATATTTTACCTCTTGCTGGTCGTTTGGCTGTTTTTGATAGTAAAACTATTCCGCACGAAGTAAAAACTGTTAATCGACCAAGATATAGTATCACAGGTTGGTTGAAAACCAGAGGAAATATTTTGACATATTTGTAATAAAATCTGTAGTTGCTTCGAGATTTCAATTTCTATTTACATTAGATAAATATTGGCATCAATTTGAACGATTTAGACAATAAGAATCAAAAAAACTCAACCAATTGGTTGAGTTTTTTTGATATGTTATTAAAAATATAATTAAGCTTCAAAGAATTCTGCTACATAACGTTCTGCGTCTAATGCAGCAGCACAACCAGATCCAGCAGCAGTAATTGCTTGTCTGTAAACAGAATCTTGCACATCACCAGCAGCAAAAACACCTGCTACATTTGTTTTGTACGAACGATCTTGCGTGATTAAATATCCCGTTTCGTCCATATCCAATTTCCCTTGGAATAATTCTGTATTTGGTTTATGTCCAATCGCGATAAAAACTCCATCAACGATTAATTCTTTTTCTTCGTTTGTAACATTGTTGATGATTTTCGCTTTTTCAACAACATTGTTTCCTTCCAAACCAATTAATTCGTGGTTATATAAAACCTCTAAATTATGTGTATTTGCAACACGATCTTGCATCGCTTTAGACGCGCGCATTTCCTCTTTACGAACCAATAAATAAACCTTGTTACAAAGTTTTGATAAGTAAGTTGCTTCTTCAGCAGCGGTATCACCACCACCAACTACCGCAACATCTTTACCGCGGTAAAAGAAACCATCGCAAGTTGCACAAGCTGAAACTCCGCTACCAGCGTATTTAGTTTCATCATCTAAACCTAAATATTTCGCAGTTGCACCTGTCGAAATAATAATAGAACGAGCTTGGTAAGTTCCATTGTTCGATTTTACAGTATGTACATCACCTTCTTTTTCTCCAAAAGTTACTTCCGTTACATATTCGTATTTTATTTCAGTTCCAAAACGCTCTGCTTGTTTTTGTAAATCAGCCATCAATTCTGGTCCTGTAACTGCTTCTGGATAACCTGGGAAATTCTCAACATCCGTTGTTGTTGTTAATTGTCCACCTGGCTCCATACCAGTTAAAATCAAAGGATTCATGTTCGCGCGTGCAGCATAAATTCCCGCTGTATAACCCGCAGGTCCAGATCCTATTATGATAACATCTCTTACGTTATTTTCCATTGTGTTGTTTTATTTTTTTACAAATTTAGTATTTCTTATTTATTTTTCTCGATTCTATAAATAGATGAAAATTATAGATTCATAATTTTATACACTAATTCAATTAATAATTGGCTTGGCGTCACATTTCCAGTAGTTCCAACACCTTTTCCTTTCAAATCATATTCACGTATAAATGAGATAATTCTCGTAGCTTTTTTTAGCGGATAATTACTTGCAGCTGTCATCATTCCTTGTACAAAATACGGATTAATTCCTAATACTTTCGCCAAATTTTGCTTCGATTTATCTGGCGTAACATGTATTTGAATGATGTTTGTAAACAGATTAAAAATTGTTGTGATTGAAACGACGTACGGATTATCCTTCGGATTTTTCTCGAAATATTTAATGATTTTGAATGCTTTTTCGATGTTCTTCGTTTCGATTGCATTGCGAAGTTCAAAAACATTATAATCTTTACTAATCCCAATATGTTCCTCAATATGATTTGGTGTGATAGTTTTATCCGCGCCAACAATTGTAAAGAGTTTTTCTAATTCATTGTTCAAACGAGATAAATCTGCTCCGACATACTCCGTCAACAAAAACTTTGCTTTTGGTTCAATCTTAAATTGATTAGCTGCAACTTTTTGTTCTATCCAAGAAGGTAACTCGCTTTCATAAATCTTTTTGAATTCGTGGTAATACCCTTTTTCATTCAGAACTTTATAGATTTTCTTGCGTTTATCAAGTGAATTTCCTTTGTAATTGATGATTAAAACCGTCGAATCTTGTACTTGATTTGCATACATTTCCAACTGATCTATCGAACGGCTAAGATGTTGCGCTTCTTTTACAATCACTACAGATTTTTCTGCACCCATCGGGTATTGACGCGCCATTCCAATCAATTGTCCAACTTCTACATCTTGTCCATAAACTATTGTTTGGTTAAAACCTTTTTCTTCTTCTGTTAAAATATTTGCTTCCAACAAATCAGTTACCTGATCGATGAAAAACGGCTCGTCGCCCGCCAAGAAGTAAATCGGTTTATAGTTTTTGTTTTTTATATCTTTGATCAAAGATTCTACAGGACTCATACAATGACTGAATTAGTACAATTAAATTTTTCCGAAAAATACCAAATAAGATTGAAACAAGTCCAAGATAAATTGTATATCTTTTGTTTGATTCGAAAAAAATGGTTGGTCTATACGCCCGAAGAATGGGTTAGGCAACACGTTCTGAATTATTTAATCAACGATTTGGGTTATTCAACTTCGGCGATTGCGTTGGAAGTTGCAATTGATATTACAGGAATGCGAAAACGTGCAGATATTGTCGTTTATCAGCAAGAAAAACCATTTATTATGGTGGAATGTAAAGCGCCGAATATTGCAATTTCGCAAGCAACTTTTGATCAAATAGCGCGTTACAACATTGTGTTAGGTTCTCAATTGTTGATGGTAACAAATGGTTTGAATCATTTTTATTGTATGATGGATTTTGTTCAAAAAAGATATAATTTCTTGAAAGAGTTGCCGAAGAAAGGATAATTTGAAAATGAGCTAATGTGTTGATGTGAAAATTTGTCAATTCGAGCGATTTTAATGGATCTTGACTACGTTTCAAACGTAGCTGACCACGTCCCGAACGTAGTCGACGTGGTTCTGAAGCAAGCTGATTACGTTCCGAAGTAAGCTAGCTTTGTATTTTAGTAAGCTGATGAGGTTTTATACCTAGTTGATTACGTCCAGAACTTAGCTGACAATGTCAGGAACGTCAAATTTGGGGTTAGGTTACCTCGTTTTCTTGGTTCGTAACCAAGCCAGCTTGGTAAAAGAGACCGTCAACTTAGTAAATTTGGAAGCTGACTAGGTTCAGAACGTCGTCAGCTAAGTGTTTAAGTAAGTTTGCTGAGTAAATTAGGTAGTTAGCTTAGTGTATTACATGGAAAATGTAGTTTATTTTGTGAAATGGTTTAACTTTATTAACAAAGAAGTAATTTGTTTAATCCTTCAAGAAGAAATAGAAATATAGGTACTGCCAAACAGGGTTTTAGTAAGAATAATAAGTTGACGATTTCTACTCCATATGGTAGTTACCAATCTTTTTATGAAAAACTAACAACTTATAAAAAAGAGAGTAGAATTATTAATAATCATGAATTTGTGTTTGTAGTGGAAGATACAAGACTAAATTCTGTTCACGCATGTTCAATAAATGATATTGTAAAAATTATTTCAAATATACCTGTTGAGGATTATGGAGAATTAAAATTTATAGTTTTGAGACAACCAAAGCGAAAGGAGCAAATTATTTCGAGTGTTTGGGGAAGATTAGTTTATTTATACGAATTCGAGAAAGAAGATTTTCCTGCTATTATTTTAGAATCTATAGATAAAGATTCACAATTAATTTGGAGTAAAAAGCTATCAGTTGATGAACGAAAAGAATTCGAAATACTTAAAAATGATGGACATATATTTGAAGAAAGTAATAAATATTTTACATCTAAAATAGAACCTGAATTTGCAAGAAATACACAGTTATATAGAACATTACTACACGAATTTGGTCATTATGTGCATTATTTAGAACAAGTAGAAAAACCAGGTCATGAGGATGAAGAATTTGATGAATGGGAGAGACGAAATGATATTCATGTAAATCTTCCGAAAAAGGAAAAGGAAAAGTTTGCGAATAATTACGCAGATAAAATAAAATCCGAACTGATTAAAAAAGGAGTGATACCATTTCATTTAAACCATTATAAAAACGAAAACTAATTTAATAATGAATGAAGAAATAGAATATACACTAAATAAATTATTATTGAATGCAAGTTTGTATTCAATTGAATATTCGGGTATTTTATCGTTTAAGTTTTCAATTAGTAATAAATCAATTTATTATGATAAAATTGTTGAAGTAATAATAGAATTTGTATCTGGATGTAAAATATTTAATAAGATTACAAATTTTAATATTGATAATAATGAATTATTTGAGTTAGTGTCATTGGATATTTCGAATGTTAAACTATTTGATGATAAATTTTTAGAAATTTATATTGATGATAGATATATTATTAGAGCTTTAGAAGATAATTTTGTTTTGAATGATGTTAAATGGATTATTAAAAACAAATTAAATAATTATAGAATATTTTATGATGGTTATAAAATAGAAACTATAGATTTAATTAAATGACACTGTCCAAAATTTTGTGTAAATATATTTCAGGTGGGTTTGACTTTTTTATAGTTGAACCCTTTTTTCAAATATAGTTAAAAATTGATTTAAAATTATTCCCCAATTATGAATTGGTTGTGTCCATTTTTTTGAGATTTGCATTAACGATAGATAAACTGACTTTTTGAGCGCGTCATCTGTTGGGAATACTAGTTTATTTTTGGTATATTTTCGGACTTTTCCATTCAAATTTTCGATAAGGTTGGTGGTGTAAATAATTTTTCTGATTTCAATAGGAAAGTCAAAAAATACAGTTAATTCGTCCCAATTATTTCTCCAAGATTGCATTGCGTAGGGATATTTTTGAATCCATTTTTCTGCAAAACGATCTAATTCTAAAGCAGCCATCTCTCTGTTTGGCGCATTGTAAATGAGTTTCATGTCTGAGGTAAATTCTTTTTTATCCTTCCAGACTACGTATCGAGCAGAGTTTCTAATCTGGTGAACCACGCAAATTTGTGTGTTCGCTTGAGGGAAAATATTGGTTATAGATTGTGTAAATCCGTTTAAATTATCAGTTACTGTAACCAAAATATCTTCTACGCCACGCGCTTTTAAATCCGTCATCACACCTTGCCAAAAAGCAGCAGATTCGTTCTCTCCAAGCCACATTCCAAGGATTTCTTTGTGACCTTCACGGTTTAAACCAACAGCTAGATAAATCGTTTTATTGATTACTTTTCCGCCTTGACGAACTTTAAACACAATGCCATCCATCCAAACAATGCAATAAATAGATTCTAGAGGACGATTTTGCCAATCCAAAACTTGACTATTTACTTTATCAGTAATGATGGATATTGCTGATGTAGAGAGTTTATAGCCGTATAATTCGTAAAGTTCCTGCTCAATATCCGAAACACTTAGACCTTTAGCGTATAACGAAATAACCATATTTTCAACAGAAACTGATTTGGATTGATGTTTTGGGACAATAATTGGATCAAAACTTCCTTCTCGATCTCGAGGAACCTCTATTGTAGATTCCCCATATTCGCTTTTTAAACGTTTTGAAGTTGTGCCATTACGTGCATTGGAATTGTCACTTTTCTCATTTTTTGAGTAACCTAAATGGGCTTCAAGTTCGCCTTGTAGCATGGCTTCTAATAAATCAGAATGCAATTCTTTTAATAATTTACTTAGATCTTCTTGGGTTTTGATCCCTTCTAAATGACCTTGATCTTGGATGAATTGGGCTACAGATTTTTTCATAATAAACTGTGTTTTATAAATTTAATAAAATAAATAAGGTGAGTTACTAAACCCACCTTAATTTATGTTTACACAGTTTTTTGGATATTGCCAATTAAATAACAAAAGCCACTCGCAGAGTGGCTTTTACATTACTAAAAAATATCTAAAGAATTAATTGTTTTATAACCAAGTTACAACGCCTGAATCTACACAGTAGTTTGCACCTATTATCTTGATTTTCCCTTCTTTTTCTAAGGTATTCAAGGTTGTACTTTGGTTACGAATATCTTCTATTGTTTGTATAACGTTTTGGTGATTTAATCTTTCTAATAAATCTGCATTTTTAGAAGAACGTTCTTCACCATCTTTTATAATTTCGTCGATAATTGGATTGAAATGATCAACCAAATGACACAAATTATTCATTCCAGTTTTGTGAATTGCTTCAGCGTCTAATCCGCCTTTCAAAGCGCCACATTTAGAGTGTCCTAAGACAACAATCAATTTAGAGCCAGCCACATTTGTTCCGAATTCCATCGAACCTAAAATATCTTGATTAACGAAATTACCAGCAATTCGTACACTAAAAATATCTCCTAAACCTTGATCGAAAATAAGTTCCGCAGAAGTACGGCTATCAATACAGCTTAAAACAACCGCAAACGGCCATTGTCCCTCTCTTGTGTCATTCACTTGTGAAAGTAAATCTCTGTTCGCTTTTAAATTTTGAACAAATCTTGCATTTCCTTCTTTTAAAAATTCTAACGCTTTATCTGGAGTTGTTGTTGCTTGAGTTTCTGATGTATGTGCTTTCATTATATTTAATTTTATTGTGTGTGTTTTAATTTTTATATGTTTTTTACAGATTAATGCGCTCCAGCTACTAAAACGTAACCAAAGAATTCTCTAAACGATGGAGGATTATCTACTGTTCCACGTTCGGAAATTAGTCGAATATTAATATTATTATTTTTTGCTTTTACTTTAAATTCATCTAAATATTCGATAATATCATAATCTAGAATACGAGTTTTTCTAACATCTAATTCAAGATTAGAACCAGGTTTCAAACCATCTAATTCTTTTACAATTGCACCGCGGTTTACAAACGTTACCTCCTCAGCAAAATTCATATGGAAAACATTTCCTTCTTTTACCAACATTACGTGCGAGTTATTGTAAGATTTGATTAACGAAACCACTACACCAACAATAAGACCAATGATGATACCTTTTAATAAATCTGTTGCCAAAATTGCAATAACTGTTACTGCGAACGGAATTAACTGATCTTTTCCTAATTTTTTCATATCCAAGAATTGTTTCGGATTACCTAATTTGTATCCAATAACCAATAGAATAGAAGCTAAAACCGCATTTGGAATTAAATTTAAAAACATTGGAATAGAGATCACACTCACTAATAATAAAACACCGTGCGTAATTGTAGAAAGTTTTGTAAGCCCGCCACTCATTGCATTTGCAGATGAACGTACAATAACTTGCGTAACAGGTAAACCTCCAATTAAACCAGCTAAAGAGTTTCCGACACCTTGTGCAATCAATTCTCGATTTGTAGGTGTTTGACGCTTTAAAGGATCTAATTTATCAGTTGCTTCTACAGATAATAAAGTCTCTAATGACGCTACAATTGCGATGGTAAATGCAACTTGCCAAACCATAGGATTTGTTAATCCAGAGGCGAAATCGGGCATAGTAAATTGTCCTAAGAAATCTGAAACACTTTCAGGAACAGGAACTTTTACTAATAAATTGTGGTCGATAGAAAATACTTCGTGGTTGGTATCACCAATTGTAACTTGGTACAAAATACCTACTAATACAGCTACTAATGATCCTGGTAATAATTTGAAAAAGTTTGATTTTTTTCCTAAAATATTATCCCAAACAATCAAGATAAATAAAGAGATTGCTGTAATAATAATGGCTCCTGGCGTGATAAAATCTAAACTAAAATTACTAAAACTAAATGTTTCTGTATAGCCTAACGCTAATGGAATTTGTTTCAAGAAAATTGAAATACCAATCGCACATAACATTCCTTTAATCACCGAAGATGGAAAGTAATAACCAATAACTCCGGCTTTTAGAATACCTAGTAATATTTGAAAAATTCCGGCGATAACAACCGCGACTAAAAATAGTTCGTAAGCACCCAAATCTGTAATAGCAGTTAATACAATAACGACCAAACCAGCCGCAGGACCAGAAACACCAATTTGAGATTTAGAAATAAGACCAACAACAATTCCTCCTACAATTCCCGCAATAATTCCGGCAAATAAAGGCGCACCACTGGCCAACGCAACACCTAAACATAAAGGCAATGCTACGAAAAAGACAACAATACTCGCAGGTATGTCCTTTTTCCAATTTTGAAAAAGATTCATAATAGTTTTAAAATGAATTATTTAATAATTTGAAATGATAAAAATAAATTTGCTATCCATTCAATAGATTTGAATAGGATGATGCAAAAAATCAATTAAAAAATTAAACTAATTCAGGAGGTGGAGTTGTCACACCATTATCTAAAGATGCATATGCATTAGAATGATGAAAATCCGAATATGTAATTTGTTTCACATTAAAAAATGTAAACAATTTTATTTCGTGGAAATAATGTATTTTTTCTGTAATTTCGCTCGAAGAATTTTTCTGATTATTTTCTTCTTCAGTTGAAGTTTGAGAAAACAAAGCTTTTTGATCATTGTCAGAAGAATCTTTTTCGTCTTGCTGCTCCAATCTCATCTGATAATCCATATAGCCCGCCAACCCTTGCATGTTCGTACTGAACACCAAAAGAAGCGTGAAAAAAATTCCGATGCTATGTTTTATCAGGTAGTCTTTCATTATGTCACAAAAATATATTTTAATTTTTAATTACAAAATAGAGGATATCATTTTTAATAAATATTTACCCGTTGTGCATTTTAAATAATTTGGGTTTTTAGCTTATTAATATTTCGATTAAAGTATGTTTTATTAATGTACTGAACCACAGTAAGTGCAGTAATTTTAGCTAGAATTCTGGTTTTAAACCTTTCGAAAGTCTTTGCATAATTACGTCTAATCATAAACTGATCACATAGTTGAGAAAATAACGTTTCAATTCTTTTTCGATACTTTTTAAATGGATAAAACTGAGGTTTATAATCTTTTTGATTGGATCTTTTCGGAGTTTCTAATCGAATATTAGCTTCATTAAATAAGTCAATTTGAATTGTTTGTGACAAATATCCTTTGTCTCCAAGTAGCAAACAATCATACATTTGAGTTTTAACATCTTTCAAAAAATGAATGTCATGAACAGATGCGGGACTGATATCAATACTCTGGAAAACACCATTTAAAGAACAAATAGCATGAAGTTTATAGCCATAAAAAGACATTTGCTGAGAAGCACAAAAACCTCTATTTGGTGCACTATACTGATGTTCTTTGCAAATTTTCGAGCGATTAATTCTTGCTATTTTACACACTTCCAACGGCATACTATCAACTATGAAACAATTTTCAAATTCATTAAATTCTTTCGCTAATTTGAGGCGAATACTATTAATTTGCTCTGATAATTTACGTTTTCTACGATTGTAAATACTACGCTCAATTTTACAACTTAACGCATTAGGAAGATTTCGAAATAAATGATTTTCACTATCAATACCCATAAATTCAGCGGTTAAGACAAGACTGATGAGTTCTAAATCAAAAAGTTTAGGTCTTCTACGTTGATAAATTAAAAGTGTATCTGTTGATATTTTCCGTAGAACTTCCAATATTCTTTCGTAATTTGCAAGTAAGTTGTTCATTGTAAATGTTTTGTAGTTAAAACAATTTACTGATTTTCAATCAAATGAACAACTTTATTCTTTATTAATCAAAATGCACAACGGGTAAATATTTATCATTTTATTTTATGACGCTTAACAATGTTTATTGATTTTAAATATTGTCTAGATATAAAATTGATATCATAAATCATTTTTACTCAATTTTTTTAAGAATAGATTTGCAAAAAGTTAAATTTTGAGAAAGTATATAAGTGTAATGTTTTTAGTTGCTTTGGTTGCAACTACTTTCGGGCAAGGAAAAAATAATAAAGGTAAATTTTATATTTATTGGGGTTGGAATCACGCGCAGTATACAAAATCAGATATTCAGTTCAAAGGAGATGGATACGATTTTACGTTGGATAATGTAGCAGCTCATGACCGTCAAACTTCCTTTGGAATCAAGTATTTCAATCCAAGTTCTATGACGATTCCGCAATATAACTTCCGTTTAGGTTACTTTGTTTCGGATAATTGGAATATCTCTTTCGGGATTGACCACATGAAATATGTGATGGATCAAGATCAAGTTGTAAAAATGAATGGTCACATCAATACAGGTTCAGATTACGATGGAACATATAATAATGTCGATCAAAAATTAACAGAAGATTTCTTAACGTTTGAGCATACAGATGGTTTGAACTATGCTAATTTAGAGGTTCGTCGTTTTGATAATATTCAACATTTCCCAATCACAAAAAATGGAAAAGGAATCGATGTTAACGTAACAGCTGGTTTGGGAGCAGGGATTTTATATCCACGTTCTAA
This sequence comes from Empedobacter sp. ULE_I140, assembly GCF_053482575.1. Classification (NCBI taxonomy): domain Bacteria; kingdom Pseudomonadati; phylum Bacteroidota; class Flavobacteriia; order Flavobacteriales; family Weeksellaceae; genus Empedobacter; species Empedobacter sp. ULE_I140. Next base: position 1,441,477 of record NZ_JBQMTX010000001.1, read on the forward strand.
CGTAAAATTGATGGGTAATGAACGTTATGATGAGTTTCACTTAGCAGGTTTTGCAACAGCTGCAATGGTTGGGATTAACTTTACTTTTTGGGATTATTTCTTTGTACAGGCCGAATTAAAGGGTGGATATGCTAACTTGAGTGATATTCGTACAACTGCAAACAAAGCTGATAAAGCAAAACAGGATATTATGTTCTCCCAACAAAACTTAGTTTTTGGAGCAATTATTCCAGTTTTTACTCATAAAAATAAGTTAAACTTTTAATTAAGTAGTTTAATATAAAATATATAGCCTAATTTTAAGAATCGATTAGACGATTTGAAAAAAATTATTAGCGGAGACATCATTTAAGTACAATTTGTACTGGATGATGTCTTTTTTTAATTATAAATTTTACCTTTCTCCATAAAGAATTGTTACTTTTACAATTATTTAGATTTGAAATTAACATGAATAGATTTTCTGTATTAGTCGCAAGTATCTTGATATCGACAACAGCAATGGGACAAAAAGTAATGACGCCAGAACTTCTTTGGCAAGTAAAAAAAGTAGCTCCAGTTGGAGTAACGAAAGATCAAAAAAATCTGATTTATAAAGTAACTTCTACTAACGTAAAAACACAAGAAGACACATCGAAAACATATATGATTTCGTTGGCAGGAGGAAAAGCTTCGGAAATCGAAGATTATAAAACGCTTTTGGCTGATGAATCGTTGAATAAATCTCAACAATATAAAGCAGAAACTGATAAAGTTAAATTACAAAAGGTTTTTGGTTCTGATTATTATCCAGAAATGGACAAATCGAATGTGCAGATTTATAATGAATTAAATTACAGACATTGGGATACTTGGAATGATGGAAATTACGATCATTTATTTGTGTCAGAAAATAAAGAAGGTTCAACTAAAATTGATGTTTTAAAAGACGAACCATATTCTGTTTCAGAATTTGTTTGGACGCCAGATGGAACAAAAGTTTTGTATGTTTCTAAGAAGAAATTCGGAACAGATTACGCATTAAGCACAAATACAGATATTTATCAATACGATTTAGCAACGAAAACGACGAAAAATATCACGGAAGGAAAAATGGGTTATGACAATACACCAAGTTTTTCTTCTCAAGGAGATTTTGCGTTTTTGAGCATGGAGCGCGATGGTTACGAGGCAGATAAAAATGACTTAATCGTTCGTCGTGGTGATATCGAAATGAATATTACAAAACATTGGGACGGAACCGTACAAGGTTATAAATGGAGCAATGATGGTAACAAAATTTATTTCAATGCACCAGTAGGAGGAACAATTCAATTATTTGAGGTTGATGTAAACTTCAAAATGAGAAAAATGCCTTTTATCAAACAAATTACAAAAGGTGATTTTGACATTGCAGACATCAAAGAAATTGTTGGTAATAAAGCAATTGTTACAAAAACAGATATCAATCACGCTGCAGAAATTTATGTAGTTGATTTGAAATCTGGAGCATTAACTCAATTAACAAACGAAAACAAAGATATCTTCGATAATATTGCGTTGAGTGATGTAAAAGCACGTAAAATTAAAACAACAGACGGAAAAGAAATGTTTGCATGGGTAATTTATCCGCCAAATTTCGATCCGAATAAAAAATACCCAACTTTATTGTATTGTCAAGGTGGACCACAATCTGCTTTAACTCAATTTTATTCTCCTCGTTGGAATTTCCAATTAATGGCAGCACAAGGGTATATTGTAATTGCGCCAAACCGTCGTGGAATGCCAGGTCATGGAGTAGAGTGGAATGAGCAAATTTCTAAAGATTGGGGAGGACAAGTAATGCAAGATTATTTGGCTGCGATTGATGATATCTCGAAGGAATATTATGTAGATAAAGATCGTCGTGGTGCTGTTGGTGCATCTTACGGAGGATATTCTGTTTATTATTTAGCAGGTATTCACGAAGGTCGTTTCAAATCTTTTATTGCACATAATGGTGTTTTCGATTTGAAATCGATGTACGGAACTACAGAAGAAATTTTCTTTACAAACTGGGACGCTGGTGGCGCTTGGTGGGAAACAAATAACAAAGCTGCGCAAAAAACGTACTCTAAATTTGATCCAAGTAGTACAGAATTAGTAAATAAATGGAATACGCCAATGTTAATTTATGTTGGAGGTCATGATTATCGTGTGCCAATGGGACAAGGGCAAGAGGCTTATCAAATTTTACAATTGAAAGGAATCAAATCTCGTTTTATTTATTTCCCTGAAGAAAATCACTGGGTATTAAAACCACAAAATTCTGTGATTTGGCATACAGAATTTTTCAAATGGTTAAAAGAAACCTTGTAATTCAATTGATTTATAAATCATAACTATAATTTAAAAGTGCAATTTCTATAGAAATTGCACTTTTTTTATTTCTTTGAAAATCAATGACAATATCTAATAAACGAACCAATTATTTTTTTAAATTTTGTAGAGTAGAATAATCGTTGTAAATTCAAAAACATAAGTCAAAACCCAATTTATGAGTAAGGATAATAACAAAATATATTTTTCGAATAGCCCATTTACAAACGGACACAAAGTAATAGATTTTGTTTGGAGTGCTCGCCTTGATGAAAATTTTGACCTTTGGATGGATCTTCATTTAGAGTCAGATAATTATGACGAAGAAGAAGAATATAAAGATGATTTGGATGAAATAGATGACATTTCTCAAGAGAATGCCGAAAAGCAACTTTGGATTAATTATGATCACGCAATCATCTCGAGTACATATTGGAACAACAAAGGAATAAAGATTGAAAACGAAGCACAATTAGATTTTAATCAACTGAATAGAAAAACATTCGAAATTGATTCACTTCCAGTGAATTTGGACGAACCTGAAAACCTTGCTTTTGGTATTTCGATGTTAGGAAATGACACGGTTGCACAGCACGAAATTACGTTTCTAGATACAGAAGAATTTGGTGTTTTTGATATCAAATGGAAAGGGAAAATTGCTAATACGTATTTAGGAGAAACCGATTTTGATTACGATTTTTATGTCTATATGAAGAACATAAAATTCAACGGAATCAAGGTTCACCCATCGTTAGAAAAAGAAAAAGTTACAGCATTTTTTGAGAAAAGTTTAACTCATTTTAGTGATTTCGAATTAGTGGATACCGATGAATTAGAGTTGGAAAATTATATTCTGAAAATTAAAAGGCAAGAAGATTAAAAAATAAATTTTAACTTAGATTCATAATTACTCCTAAACCATTTATATGACCAACCAAATCATCAAAAATTGTGAAGACGAAGAAATTCAGTTTCTCAACGAAATTCAACCTTTTGGATATTTGATAGGAATTCATAAAAATTCGCATCAAATTGAATTTTTTTCTCAAAATATTGATGAATTATTTGAAATTTCTACCGAAAAGATATTAAGCCAACATATTAATCAACTTCATGATTTTGAGCTTGATTTTGACGAGGTTTTGAATTTAGAACAAGGTGATTTTTACCGAACTAATACAAAAGTTAATTCGAAAATTTATCATTTAACAGTCTATCATTTTGAGGAATTGATTTATTTGGAGTTAGAAGAATTAATTATTTTAGAAAACAGATTAGCCTATTATAATTTTTCTGAACAAATCTTGTACTCAAAGTCTATAAGCTCAACTTGGAATTTGTTAATTTCATCTATAAAGAGTTTGATTCATTACGAGAGAGTAATGCTATATAAATTTTTGGAAGATGGCAGCGGCGTTGTTATAGCGGAAGAAATTGATAAGGGATTAGATTCTTATATGGGTTTGCGTTATCCAGAATTTGATATTCCTAAACAAGCACGTCAACTGTATTTAGAGAAAAAAAGCCGTTTGGTTGCAGATGTTAACAGTAAAAGAATCATTTTAATTTGTAATGTAAATTATCACAAAATTAACTTGAAGTACTCTTCTGTTAGAGCACTTTCTCCGATACATCTACAGTATTTGCGTAATGCTAATTGTGAAGCAAGTTTTTCTATTTCTATTGTAATTAACGAGAAATTATGGGGAATTGTAGCGTGTCAGAATTCTAAGCCAAAATTTATTCCAAATCAAGTTCGTTTGCAAACCGAATTATTAACGCGTCAAGCAAGATTGACTTATGTAAATTTTAAAACAACTGAACGATTAAAGTTTCAAAATTATTTTAATGAAACAGCGATTAAACTCAAAGAAAATCTTTTAACAGAAGAAAATCTTCAGCAATCAATTAATAATAATCTAAAAGAGGTACTTAATCTTACAAAGGCAGATGGAATTGCATTGGTTAATTTTGACGATGTTTTTGTAGAAGGCGAAACGCCAGATAAAGAAGAAATTTTGAGAATAAAAGAATGGGCATTTAAAAGAAAATCAGCAGGTTTATTCACGTCGAATACTTTTAATCTAGATTATGGACAAGAGCTTAAGCTTAGTACAAATTCGGCTGGTGTAATGTTTTGTTTTCTAAATCAAACTTATGAACATTTTATAATTTGGTTCAAAAAAGAACAAATTCAAACCTTAAATTGGGCTGGAGAACCAAGTAAAATTAAAAATGTAGATGTTATAAATGGCAATGAAATACATAGTTTTTCTCCTCGAACTTCTTTCAAGATTTGGCAAGAGAACATTAAGAGTAAATCGTTTATTTGGTTAGATAAGGAGAAATATGTAGCGAAAGAAGTGATTAAGTTAATTATAGAAACACTTCATTTACAGTCGTTCAAAATTCAGAGTTTATATGAACAGTTAAAAGAAATAAATGACGAATTAGACTCGTTTACCTATACAGTTTCTCATGATTTACGCACACCATTATCGGTGATGAAATTGAATTGTCAGATGCTTCAACGAAGTTTGAAAGATGATGAAATTAAAAATGATCGATTAAGAAGTGTTATTGAAGAAATTGATCGAATGACACAAATGATGCAGGATCTTTTGGCGTTGAGTAAAGCTAAAAAATCAGAAATTGTATTGTCTACAATCGAAACAAAACCAATCATAGAAAAGATTATACACGATGTTTTGTTGTATTATAAGATTAACAATACTGAAGTTGTTGTAAAAGAAATACATAATGTTTTGGGGGATAAAACAATGTTTTATGAGGTTTTTCTGAATATTATTGGTAATGCTATAAAATATTCATCTCAAGCAAAACACCCAAAGGTTGAAATATCATCTGAAATCAATAATAAAGAAGTTATCTTCAAAATAAAAGATAACGGAATTGGCATAAAAGAAGAAGATTATCATAAAATGTTCAAGCTATTTAGCAGAATGTCTAACACTGGAAACATTTCTGGAAACGGAGTTGGACTTTCGATTGCGCATAGAATGATGGACAGAATGAATGGTGATATATCTTTTGAAAGTAGAGTAGGAGAAGGAACAACTTTTATATTAACATTTAAAAAAATCTAACGAATGCTATCTGATTATTTAAAAGAAAAAACAGCGGTTTATCACAAAGAAATTGAAGATAAATTAGAGTCGAATAAATTGTTTAACAGCACATTTACAGATAAAAATTACTATAAAATGTTGCAGGTTAATCATATTTTTCTAAAATCTTATGAAGATTCTATCAAACAATTTTTGAATGACAAAGATTTAAAAAATTTAACGTTGACAAAATTGAACAAATTGTCTTTGATTGAACAAGATATCAATGAGTTGGGTTTAGAAGAATTGAATGTACCAAAACAATTCGATCTTCGAAATAGAGCCGAAGCAATTGGAGCTTTGTATGTGATAGAAGGTTCTATGCTTGGCGGAAATGTAATTGCAAAAACACTGAAAAAGTATCCTTTTTTAGAGAATAAAAGTTTCAATTATTTTGGACATTACGGCGAAAACCTTGGTCAAATCTGGAAAACTTTTATTGGTTATATTAATCAAGAATTTACAACTGAAGAAGAGCAACAACAAGTTTTTGAAGGGGCAAAAAAAGCCTACGAAGATTTGATAAGTTTTGCTTAGAAAAAATATTTTTAAATAAGACCTCTTTAGTTTCGACTAAAGAGGTCTTATTTTTTTATGAAGTAATTAAAATTATTGATTAGATTAATTATATTAGTAATTAATAAAAATAGTGCATTTTACTTTTGTTTTTCCATTTAGCTTGACTTTCATATAATCAAGTGTAAATTATCCTAACCAAGATAAGACTATTTTATCAGATTATTAACTGTCAATCCAATCATCAAATGATCGGTATGAGATGCTTTAAGACTTTGTAACATATAACCAGCTTCTAAACTAAAAGTTGGCGAAATAACGTAACCAAAGCTTAAACCAAGTCGATTTCTATCAAACGTTTTATCTTTTACAGCTTGTAGAAAAATCTCATCATACGCTTTCAAATACCACGTGTTTTCGATTAATTTGGCATTATTTAGCGGAACAGTTGCAGTCAATTGATAACGAAATCTAAATTGTGTATCATTTTCTAAAAAGCGTTCTTCGACACGAAAGCGATGCGCGAAATTAAAACGTTGTAAAGCATGTTTTGTATTGAATTGTTGATACAAACGATGTTCGTGACTATGAGCATAATCGTCTGTAGCAGTAGGAGTTCTGTTTTGAATGTAGGCGTAACCAGCTAAAATTGTATTGTTATTTTCGGTTAAGTTGTAACCAATTCCTCCACGAATCAAAAGTTGTTGTAACTGATCTAAATCTTCGTACGAACGATATTGTATATCCGACTGAAAATTAAAATCTTTATTGATTTTTTGATTGATATTTAAGGTATTCCAAGTTCTAAAATTACTTTCTTGTGCATGCACACCGAAGTTGGCTAAAACAATAAAACAGGCTAATATTTTCTTCATTCATTCAATTTTAACGAAAAATAAAAAAAGACACGAAAACGAATCGTGTCTTTTGTCATTATAAATTAAATTTATTTTGTTACATTTTCACTTTTGGTAGAATATCTTTTCCAAAAATTTCGATAGATTTCATCATATCCAAGTGATTTGGCGCTCCCACGTCCATGTGTGCAGAAAAACGAGTTAAACCAAACATTTCCTGATATTTCAAAATACGATCAACCGCTAAAGAAGCGTCTCCAACAATCAAATGTCCATTTGTAGAACGTCCATAGTCAAACTGTGGTTTTGTATATTTTGGCCAACCTCTACTTGCTCCAATTCTATTCATTTGTGCACCATAAATTGGAAAATATTCTTCTGCAATTTTTTCGCTATCTTCTCCAAAAAAAGAGTGCATGTGAACGCCAATTTGCATCGTTTTAATATCATGACCATTTTCGATATAAACTTGTTTATAAATTTCGAACAGATAGTTAAAATCAGCAGGATTGCCTCCAATAATCGCGAAAATAATAGGTAAACCTAATGTTGCAGCACGTACAATTGATGATTTTGTTCCGCCAACAGCAATCCAAATAGGTAGTTTTTCTTGCACAGGCTTTGGATAAACACTTTGATTAATAATTGGCATTCTAAATTTTCCGCGCCAATTGATTACTTCGTTTTTATTTAAATCTAAAAGTAAACGAAGTTTTTCATCAAAAAGAGCATCGTAATCGTTTAAATCATAACCGAAAAGAGGAAAAGATTCGATGAATGAACCGCGTCCAGCCATAATTTCAGCACGACCATTCGATAAATTGTCAACACTAGCAAAATCTTGATACAACTTTACGGGATCTGTAGAACTGATGACAGAAACGGCACTTCCCAACTTAATATTTTTTGTAACTGTAGACAAAGCAGCCAAAATAATTTCTGGAGAAGAAACTGCGTAATCAGGACGATGATGTTCTCCAATTCCAAAGAAATCTAATCCAATTTCGTCCATTAATTTTACTTCTTCTATAATCTCACTCATACGTTGTTGAGGAGTTTGTGTATAACCAGTTTTAGGATCAATATGTAGATCGCCAAACATTCCTATTCCTAATTCCATACTATTTTAGATTTAGTCAAATTTACGTATAGAATTTTAGATTTAAATTGATATAGGATAGTTAATAAAAGATCAAATTTGTATATTTAATGTTATATATTCTGTTATGGAAGAATTTTTAGCGAAATCGATTCAAAATGAATTGATTTTAATTTGTATATCGATTATAATTGGCGTTTTGATCGGTACGGAAAGAGAATATCGCAACAAATCTGCCGGTTTACGAACATTCATTTTAGTTAGTTTTGGTTCCTGTTTGTTTACAATTCTTTCGATCCGAATTGGAGTAGGAAATCCTGATCGATTGGCTGCAAATATCATTACGGGAATTGGATTTTTAGGAGCCGGAGTAATTTTTAAGGACGATAATAAAGTTGCAGGGATTACGACCGCAACTACTATTTGGGCGACTGCATCGTTGGGAATGTGTATTGGAGCGGGGTATGTTTATTTAGGTTTATTGGGAAGTGTTATCGTTTTGATTATTTTGGTTGGATTAACTTATCTTCAAAATTATATTGATGATTACCATAAAATTAAATATTATACAATTCTGACAAAGTCGAAAGAGGAATATGAATATTGTCAAACATTATTTAAAAAATTTGATTTAAAATTTTCGGTTGCTAAGCAACATGCTACAGATGGAAATGTTTCTACAACTTGGTTGGTTAGAGGTAAAAGTAAACAACATAAAATGTTGATGAAGCAATTATTAGATGATAAAATTATAAAAACCTATCAATTTTAATTAGCATGAAAAACCTAACAGATGACAAAAATATTTGGTTAGATGAACCGGAAGATCACGATTTTCCTGCTGCGCAAGATTATTTGGAATTAATTTTTAAGCCTGATATAGCTACTTCACTTACAAATAAATTATCGAAAGCCGAAACAATCATCAAGAAATCCAAAGATATTTTTAGAGCGAGTAAATTGAGTTTGCTTCCTTTGGAAAATAGACATGTTCAAGAGAATTTCAAAAAAATAAAAGCAAATAAAAAGCTTTCTCCAATTTTGTTGGTAAGATCTGCGAACGAATTAATCATTGCAGATGGTTATCATCGCTTGTGTTGTAGTTATTATTTGACGGAAGATTTGGACGTTCCTTGTCGATTGATTTATGTCGAATAAAAAAGTGAAATCAAATCTTGATTTCACTTTTTTATTATCTAAATTCTATCCGTGTATAGCTTCTTTATTTCCGTAAGATTGAATCAAATTTCCTTCAAAATCCAACCATTCTTTCCAACGTTTGTCCACATCAACATCAGTTGAAAGTTTTCGAGCAAAATTTAAGAAAGTTGTGTAATGATTCGCTTCCGAAACCATCAAATCATAGTAAAACTTTGCTAATTCTTCGTCGTTTATATTTTGAGATAATGTTCTGAAACGCTCACAACTTCTTGCTTCAATCATCGCTGCAAATAATAGACGATCAACAAAAGCCATATTTCGAGAACCATCTTTTTTACAAAATTTCATCAATTGACCAACATAATCATCTTTTCGCTCGCGACCTAATTTGTATCCACGACGCTCGATAATTTCTACAACCATTTTGAAATGTTGCATTTCTTCGATTGCAATATCCGACATTTCCTGAATAAATTCGTCATGTTCAGAATTATACGCAATCATGGTAATCGCGTTTGTCGCCGCTTTTTGTTCACACCACGCATGATCTGTTAAAATTTCTTCTAAATTTCTTTCCGCAATATCAGCCCAACGTGGGTCTGTCAAAAGTTTTAATCCAAGCATTTTTCGAAAAATATTAAGTCCAAATTTACGAAATTATATTGTTTAAAGATTGAATGTGAAAAATCGTCTATTAAATGATTTTCTTTTCAATCATTTCTAATATCACATCCGATGCATGTTTGAAAGTTGGTGCTTGTTCCGTCAAACTTGCTGCATTTTTTTTGTTCACTTTAAAAATCAAATCTTTTTCAGTTGTAAATAATAAAGCATTTGTAAATGGATTTTTGATGTAAGAACTCAAAATTAAAAAAGTCTGTTCAACACTATGAAATTGCTCAACTTCTTCGGTTTTATAACGAAATGTGAAGGCAAAATTGTACTCATTATTTTCTAAAAGATGTAAACGAACAAATATATTTTTAAGATCAGTATCTCCAATAGTTTTGGCCATTGTAAGTTTTGCAAAAGTTCCTTCTTTGATACTTGATTTTACTTGCCCGAAAAATTCTTCAAAAACAGTTTGATAAGACATTTTATATAATTTTAGCTGCAAATTTACATTAAAATAAGCCAAATTGGGTGTATAATATTTAATCTTCCAATTAAGAAACAGAAAGTGTAATTTTGTGGGATGAAAAAACTTTTAATCATTGGTCAAGTTTGGCCAGAACCAACTTCTTCTGCGGCAGGAACTCGAATGATTCAGTTAATTGATTGTTTCCAAAAAGCTGAATTTGAGATAACTTTTGCCTGCGCTGCTTCAAAATCTGTTTATAGTTTTGATTTGATTTTGAAAGGAATAAAAGAAGTTGTAATTCAGTTAAATGATGAAAGTTTTGATAATTTTATTAAACAATTAAATCCTGAAATTGTTCTTTTTGATCGTTTTATGATTGAAGAACAATATGGTTGGCGAGTTTCGAAAGAATGTCCAAATGCATTGAAAATTTTGGACACAGAAGATTTACATTTTCTACGAAATGCGCGACAAGAAGCAGCTAAAAAAGGAATAGAATTTACAGAAGATTTATTGTTTTCTGATTTAGCAAAACGAGAAATAGCGTCTATTTTACGCTGTGATTTATCGTTGATGATTTCGAAAAAGGAAATAGAAATTCTACAAAATCAATTTAAAATTGATGAAAAAATCTTGTATTATTTGCCTTTTTTAGAAAATGAAATTACAGAAGAAAAAATTAATTCTTGGAAAAGTTTTGAAGAAAGAGAATATTTTATGTTTATCGGAAATTTTATTCATGAACCTAATTTTAATTGTGTTCAGACCTTAAAAAAAGAAATTTGGCCAATTTTGAGAAAGAAACTTCCGAAAGCTGAATTACATATTTATGGTGCTTATGCAACGCAAAAAGTTTTGCAATTAAATAATCCTTCCGAACGATTTTTGATCAAAAGTAGAGCAGAAAATGCGCAAGAAACGATGTCAAATTACAAAGTTTTGTTGGCGCCGATTAATTTTGGCGCTGGTGTAAAAGGAAAGTTTGTGGATGCAATGCAAACTGGAACTCCTTCGGTTACGACTACGATTGGAGCAGAAGCAATGAAAGATAATTTTGATTGGAATGGTTTTGTAGAAGATGATTTTGAAGCGTTTGTGGAGAAAGCTATTTTGCTTTACAATAATGAGAAAGAGTGGGAAATTGCTCAACAAAATGGAATCAAAATTCTGAACGAGAATTACAATAAAAATAAATTTGAAGCTGATTTTTTAGAGAAAATTAAATCGATTGAAGCAAATTTAATCCAACATCGAAATCAAAATTTTATTGGTCAAATTTTGCAACATCATCATCATCAAAGTACAAAATATATGTCACTTTGGATTGAACAGAAAAACAAAAACCTTTCGAAATAGGGTGGTTTTTGTTGATTATTCTACTTTGAAGCTATTTACAATTTTGACAAAATCGCTTTTCATTATTTCTTGATTTTCGAAACTGCAATATTGTAAAATCTGATAGACAAATTCTTTCGTTTCGATTACAGTTTGCAAGAAATAAATATGTCCAGATTCGGGATCATTTGTTTCAAATTCGGTATAAGCATAATTGAATCCCTGTTCGTAGGCAACATAAGGTTTTTTGATATAATTAAACCCTTTTTGTGTTTTATATGGCTCGATAGAATTTAGCGTATAATCAATCATATCCAAATTAGAATCTGCCAATTTTAATTCATCTTTGTGTTCAAAAATCACAAATCCATACGAATTCGGCTTTGGAGCAAGACTTTCAAATTGAATAGTTGCATAATCATTTAACCCAACTGTACGTTGAAAATCTTTTGGAATAGTTAACGCAAACGATTCAGCTCCATGTATTTTCTGTTGAGCAAAAGCGGTAATACATGTAAAAAGAGAGGCGATGAATAACAATTTTTTCATTGGATGAATTTAGATGACGAATATAAAAAAAGCCTTGATTATCCCAAGGCTATAACGTTATTATTTAAAATAAATTGTTTATTTCGTTGAACAAGAATTATTTCCTGATTGACAAGGCGAAGTTCCTTCTACAATTTTAACACCTTCAACTTCTTTTATTTTACCAAAACCTCCAGCAACGTCAATCAAATTTTCGTAACCACGAGCGCGTAAAATTGAAGAGAAAATCATTGAACGATATCCTCCTGCACAATGTACTAAATAGGTTTCTTCAGGATCGATTAATTTCATAGATTCATTGATGAAATCTAAAGGAGCTGTAATTGCACCTTCTACGTGAGAAGTTTCATATTCACCTGGCTTACGAACGTCCAAAACTTTTAATTCAGTTTCATCAACTAACTCTACAAACTCTTCTGGAGAAACCGAAACAATTTCATCGAAATCTTTTTCAGCCTCAACCCAAGCTTGGAAACCATTGTTCAAAAATCCGATTACATTGTCATATCCGACACGAGCCAAACGTGTTACCGCTTCCTCTTCTTCACCAATTTCTGCAATTAACAAAATTGGTTGTTTGATATCTGTGATTAATGTACCAACCCAAGGTGCAAAATTTCCTCTAATTCCAATATTGATGGAGTTTGGAATAAATCCAGCTGCAAAAGTTTGAGGATCGCGAACATCTAAAATTAACGCATTTGTATCTTCCGCAACTTGCATAAATTCGTCTGGAAATAAAGCTTTATTCGCACGTTCTTTCACTACATCCAAAGATTCAACACCCAATTTGTTCATCATTACATTTTCTGGAAAATAGAATGGAGGAGGCATTAATCCTGAAGTTAATTCAGTAATAAATTCCTCTTTTGTCATAGAAGGATTCAAAGCATAATTCACTTCTTTTTGATGTCCTAGCGAATCAAAAGTTTCTTTACTCATGTTTTTTCCACAAGCAGAACCCGCTCCGTGTGCAGGATATACGATAATATCATTAGCTAAAGGCATAATTTTGTTTCGTAAAGAATCAAATAAATAACCAGCTAATTTTTCTTGCGTTAAGTCTGTATTTAATTTTTGAGCTAAATCTGGACGACCAACATCACCAATAAATAAAGTATCTCCTGTAAAAATTGCATAATCTTTACCGTTTTCATCTTTCAATAAATACGTTGTACTCTCCATGGTATGACCTGGTGTGTGTAAAGCTGTAATAGTTATATTTCCTAAAGAAAAAACTTCGCCATCAGTTGCGATATGTGTATCAAAATTTGGTTCCGCAGTTGGACCATAAATAATTGTAGCACCAGTTTTTTGCGCCAAATCTACATGTCCTGAAACGAAATCTGCATGAAAATGCGTTTCGAAAATGTATTTGATTTTTGCATTGTCTTTTGTCGCTTGATCGATATAAGATTGTATTTCTCTCAACGGATCAATAATTGCAACTTCACCATTGCTTTCTATATAATAAGCACCTTGCGCAAGACATCCGGTGTAAATTTGTTCAATTTTCATAAGAATGATTTAGTGTGTAAAAATACAAATATTTAAATTTAGAATTTTCCTCTGATGGATGAATTCTGATACTTTTCTTCTATTTAAACTCAAATAAGATTGATAGTTAGCCTAAAATTTATGAATGAAATCATAGGTTATTTGGCAATCTTTTTTAGATTAATAAATAATTCAGTTTTTGCTCTTGGCGGAATAGAATTGTAACAATTTTCCATGACTTTGAAATCAAAATAATCGTTGAAATACGTCTGATATTCAGTTTTATCACCTCCAAAAGGTGGCGTGTTATTTCCGAATTCTCTGTTGAATAATACACCAACTAATTTTCCGTTTTCGGCTAACAGTTCGTTCATTTTGATGCTATAACTTTGACGTAATTTTGGATCTAACGCACAGAAAAAAGTTTGTTCTAAAATCAAATCAAATTCACCATCTAACTCAAAAAAATCTTGATGAAGAACTTTGATATTGGGATTATGTTTAAATTTTTCTTTGATTTTTTCAACTACAATTTCCGAAATATCAATCAATGTAATATTCGTAAAACCTTGTTCCAAAAGATATTCTGCTTCGTAAGCATTTCCACAACCTGGAATCAGAATTCTGATATTTTTATCTTCCAATTGATCGATATACTCTTTTAGTGGAGTAGAAGGAGCTTTTAAATCCCAACCAGTTTGATTTGTGATGTATTTATCGTTCCAAAAATTTTCGTTCAGTTCCATACTTTAAATTATTGAATTATAAATTCTTCGATGAACATAAAAATTGCCATTAAAATAATGAAGATTGCAAATGTTCGTTTTAGAAATTGTACTGGTAAAAATTTGTTGATGTAGGTTCCGACAAGAATTCCAACCATAGAAATTCCAATGAAAACACTCAAAAAACTCCAATCAATTTTGATGTGTAAAGCATCACCAATAAAAAATCCGATAAGTGAATTGATGGCAATAATTACCAACGAAGTTGCCGAAGCTCTTTTCATATCTAATTTTGCAACCATCATTAATGCCGGAACAATCAAAAAACCACCGCCAGCACCAACCATTCCTGTTAATCCTCCGATTAAAAATCCTTGAATTAATAAAAGAGGATTTAGCTTATCATTTTTCTGATTAATTTGTTCTTCTTTCTTCCCTTTTAACATAGAAATAGCTGCGAAAACCATCAGAATAGCGAATAAACCAAACATTGCCATTCGACGTGTGACGATAAAATCGCCTATAGAAAATAAATTACTTGGCAGGGCAGGAATTAAAAATGCACGAACCAATGTAATTCCAACAACAGCTGGTAATCCAAATTGAAAAACGACTTTCCAATCAACCATTTTTTGCGAAGCTTGCTTTATTCCTCCAATCAATCCTGTCGATCCAACGATGCATAATGAATAAGCAGTAGCAATTTTTTCGTCGAAATGAAAAATATACGCTAAAATAGGAACGGCTAAAATAGATCCACCACCACCAAGAACTCCCATAATTAGTCCGATGAAGAAGGCACCTACAAAACCAAAAAACTCTATAAAATCCATTTTTTTCTCTCGATTTTTACAAATCTATAGCAAATACAATAACAATTACTATAGGTATATTATGAAATATTGTTGTAAATTAATACAAATGCCTACTAAATCAATAGACGTATATTATTTTACTTTTTTTAATTATTATGCAAATTTGGTGTAACATTTTCAAAAAAACTGCTACTAATGTTACATAAGCATAATAGATAAAAACTTAAAAAATACTAAATGAAGAAAATTTTTATGTCTATCTTATTTGCAGGATCAGCATTATTTGGTCAGCAAATAAAATTTGATGAGTATACTCTAGCAAACGGATTGCATGTTATCCTTCATCAAGATAATTCTGCTCCAGTTATTACAACAGGTGTTATGTATCACGTAGGTTCGAAAGATGAGCAAGTTGGTAAAACAGGTTTTGCACACTTTTTTGAGCATTTATTATTTGAAGGAACAGAGAATATTAAGAGAGGTGAATGGTTCAAAATTGTTTCTTCTCATGGAGGTTCTAACAATGCGAATACAACAACGGACAGAACATATTATTACGAAACTTTTCCATCAAATAATTTAGAATTAGGATTATGGATGGAATCTGATCGTTTGCGTCAACCAATCATCAATCAAATTGGCGTCGATACACAAAAAGAAGTTGTAAAAGAAGAAAAACGTTCTCGTTTAGACAATCAACCTTATGGTAAATTTTCGTACGGAGAAGCGGTTAATCCTCATGTTTTCAAAAAACATCCTTACCGTTGGAGTGTAATTGGTTCTTTTGAGGATTTGAGTAATGCAAAATTAGACGATTTCAAACACTTTAGTCAAACTTTTTATGTGCCAAATAATGCTGTATTAGTTGTTGCGGGTGATTTTAATAAAGACGAAGCAAAGAAATTAATTGAGAAATATTTTGGTGTAATTCCAAGAGGAAAAGATGTTGTGAAAACTGTTGTGAAGGAAGATCCAATTACATCAGAAATTCGTGGAACAGAATATGATGCAAATATTCAGATTCCTTTATTGGCGATTAATTATCGTACGCCAGATAACAAATCAAAAGATGCTTATGCATTAGAAATGTTATCAAGCTATTTAACAGGTGGAAAATCATCAGTTTTATATAAAAAATATGTTGACGAGAAAAAAGAAGCATTACAAATATTTGCTTTCAATCGTCAAATGGAAGATTACGGAATTTATTCAATCGGAATTTTACCTCAAGGAGAAGTTTCTTTGGATAAATTAGAAGGAGATTTACAACAAGATATAGAAAAAGTTCAAACAAATTTGATTTCTGAAGAAGATTACCAAAAAATCTTAAATGGAATTGAAAATAGTTTTGTGGCTTCAAAATCGGGTGTTCAAAACATTGCACATGCTTTAGCGGATGCTTATATGTTGGGCGGAGATACAAATAAAATCAACGAAGAATTGAAGGTTTATCAATCTGTAACAAGAGAAGATATTCGCAATGTTGCTAAAAAGTATCTAAACATAAACCAACGTGTAATTATTCATTATTTACCAGAATCTAAAAAAGCTGCAAAATAAAAAACAACCGAATTATGAAAACAAAAATATTATCTCTTGCAATCGCTTTTATGGCAGTTAGCTTAAATGCGCAAGTGGCGATTCCAATGCCAAAACCAGGTCCAGCACCGACGGTTAATTTAGGAAAATCGAACGAATTCAAATTAAAAAATGGTTTAACAGTTATCGTTGTTGAAAATCATAAATTACCACGAGTTTCTGCTACATTAACAATCGATAATCCTCCATATGCATTAGGTGCAAAAAAAGGAGCAGAGTCTTTGTTGGGCGAAATGTTGGGAACAGGAACAAAAACAAAATCTAAAGATGATTTCAATAAACGTATTGAGTTTTTAGGAGCTCGCGTTAATTTTTGGGAAGAAGGAGCTTCTGCAAGTTCTTTAACTAAGTATTTCAACGAGATTTTTGGTTATATGGCAGATGGAGCTATGAATCCAAACTTTACTGAAAGTGAATTTGCTGATGTTAAAAAACGTTACATCGAAGGTTTAAAGTCGAATGAAAAATCTGTAGAAGCAGCAGCATCTCGCGTTTCGAATATATTAGTTTATGGAAAAAATAATCCTTTCTCAGAATTTGATACACCAGCCCAAATTGAGAAAATTACATTGCAAGATGTGAAGGATTACTACAATACCTACTACAAACCAAACAATGCTTATTTGATTGTTGTTGGAGATATTTCGACAAAAGATGTAAAAGCATTGGCGGAGAAAAACTTTGATTCTTGGCAAACAGGAAAATTAAATATTCCAGCATTTCCAAAAGTAGAAGAAGTTACAAAAACGGAATTAAATGCGATTAATATGCCTAACGCAGTGCAATCTGTGGTCTCAGTTTCGTATCCAGTTCAGTTGACAAAGAAAGATCCAGATTATTATGCAGCGTTAATTGCGTCGTCTATTTTGGGAGGCGATTTTAATTCGAAATTGAATATGAATCTTCGTGAAGCGCATGGTTGGACATATGGTGCACGTGGTGGAGTTTCTGATTCTCGTTACATTGGACGTTTCAATACTAATGCAACTGTTCGTAACGAAGTGACGGATTCTGCTATCGTTGAGACGATGAAAGAAATTAAAGGAATGACGTTAAACAAAATTGATCAACAAACGTTGAATGATGTAAAAGCAAAATTCTTAGGAAACTTTATCTTGACTTTAGAAAGTCCTTCTACGGTTGCTAACCAAGCTTTAATGAAAAAGACAAATCAATTATCAGATAGTTTTTATGCAGATTACATCAAAAATATTAATGCTGTAACAATTGATGATGTATTACGCGTTTCGAAAAAATATTTCCGTCCAGATCAAGCAAAAATCAATGTAACAGGGAAATTAGAGCAAATTGCTCCAGCTTTAGAAAAGCTAGGTTACTCAGTTAATTACTACGATTCTTTCGGAAATAAAACTGATAAACCAACTTCTGGTGCAAAAACTACAACTGTTTCAGTTGCTCAAATTACAGATAATTTTTTCAAAGCTATTGGTGGTACGGACAAAGTGAAAGCTGTAAAATCGATTGCTCAAAAAGGAAAAATTGAGATGATGGGAATGTCTGGAACTTATACAAAAAAGGATTTAGCTCCAAACAAGTCTATTACGGTTATGAGTATAGGTGGAATGAATGTTACACAAGCTTTTGATGGTGAAAAAGGATTTGTTATACAAGGACAAAAATTTGACTTACCAGCTGAATTGACAGCACCTTTAAAGAAAACAAATTCTTTGTTTGTACCATTATCAGAAGGTTATAAAACGGCTAAAGTAGAAGGAATCGTTTCTGAAAACGGAGTTGAATATTACAAAGTTGTTGCTGCTGATATTTCTCGTACAGATTATTATGATGTAAAAACTGGCTTGTTAATGAAGTCTGAACAAAAAATGAAATCTCCACAAGGAGAAATGATTGCGACGACGATAAACAAAGGATATAAAACTTTTGAAGGTATTTTAATGCCAACAGAAATTTTAACAGAAGCTGGACCTCAAACAGCTAAAATAGTAATTGAATCAGTAGAAATTAATAAAAACGTTTCTGACGCAGATTTTAAATAACAATTCTTTTAAATATTTTTCAAATTAAAAGGCAATTCGTATTTTTCGGATTGTCTTTTTTTATACCACTATGATGAATAAAACCTCTTAGCGCAAAAAATAAGGTAATTAAAGAAGAGTATCAAGAGATTATAGATCAGCGTATGCTAGAATTGCGTAGAAAAACTTGAGATTAATAACTGAAAATTCTTTTTAAAAATGAATAAATCTTATTTTTGAGAAATTTTTAATCAAAAAACAAAATATATAATGGCAACAATCAATTGGCAAACGGTAAAGGAGTACGAAGATATCACGTTCAAGAAATGTGATGGAGTAATGCGTATAGCATTTAATCGTCCTGAAGTTCGTAATGCATTTCGCCCAAAAACTGTTTTCGAATTATTAGATGCTTTTCAATTAGCAGAAGAAGATCGTGAAGTTGGTGTAATTTTATTGACAGGAGAAGGACCATCTGCAAAAGATGGTGGTTGGGCTTTTTGTTCTGGAGGTGATCAACGCGTTCGTGGTGCAAAAGGTTATGAAGGACAAGATGGTGTTGGACGTTTGAATATTTTAGAAGTTCAGCGTTTAATTCGTTTTTCGACAAAAGTTGTTGTAGCCGTTGTAAATGGTTGGGCAGTAGGAGGAGGACATTCTTTGCACGTGGTTTGTGACATGACATTGGCTTCTAAAGAACATGCGATTTTCAAACAAACTGATGCAGATGTAGCTTCATTTGATGGTGGTTACGGTTCGGCTTATTTGGCAAAACAAGTTGGTCAAAAACGTGCCCGTGAAATCTTTTTCTTAGGATTGAATTACTCTGCACAAGAGGCTTACGATATGGGAATGGTAAATTTAGTTGTTCCGCATGACGAGTTAGAACAAGTTGCTTTTGATTGGGCACAAGAGATTTTAACAAAATCGCCAACAGCAATTAAAATGTTGAAATATGCATTCAATTTGGTAGATGATGGTTTAGTTGGACAACAAATTTTTGCAGGAGAAACCACACGTTTTGCATATGGTACAGAAGAGGCTGTAGAAGGTCGTAATGCATTCTTAGAAAAACGTCCAAGAGATTTTTCAAAATTTAGATAAGAAAATTTTCAAAATATAAACGAAAAGCGATGTTTAACATCGCTTTTTTTATTTCTATAAAATCAATTACTTTTACTCAAAACCTAATTAATTTGTGATAATAGATTTTCCTGTATCCATTGAAATTTTTGGACACTCAGTCTTAGTTCATCCTATTCTCGAATCGCTCGGAATTTTTATTGCGATGCGTTATTATGCATTTCTACGAAAACGAAACAAATCAAGTTTATCGACAACACAATCGTTTAGTATAATTATAGGCGCATTAATTGGAGCGCTTTTGGGCTCTAAAATAATTGGAACATTAGAAAATCCGCAAGCTCTTTTGGATGCAGAAAATCCTTTTCTCTTTTTCTGGACAAGTAACACAATCATAGGTGGTTTAACCTTTGGTTTAATTGGTGTAGAACTCACAAAAAAGATAATTAGATACAAAGAAAGTACAGGCGATTTGATTACTTTTCCTTTGATTTTAGCGATGATAATTGGACGAATTGGTTGCTTTTTAACAGGCGTTTATGAACAAACATATGGAATAGAAACAACATCTATTTTCGGAATGGATTTAGGCGATGGATTGTTACGTCATCCAGTTGCTTTGTACGAAATTGTTTACCTTATTTTGCTTTGGATAGTTTTAAAAATCGTTCAGAAAAAATATATTTATCCTTCTGGATATTTGTTTCAAATCTTTATGCTGGCTTATTTTGTGTTTCGTTTCTGTTTAGATTTTATCAAACCAATACATCCCATTTTTTTAGGATTAAGTTCTATTCAAATTACTTGTGTTGGTGTTATTTTTTATTATATCTTTAAGTTATCACAACTTAAATCTAACTAATGGAATCTTTATTTACAATTGTTTTTATTTTACTTCTTATTGGTTCTGTACTTTCTGTAGCAGGTTTTATTTTGTACTTATTTACAAAGAATAAAAATGAGATAGAAAGTGTAGAAATGTCTCTAAAACTAATGGTTTGGGGAATAGGGATTTTACTTGCTTCGTGTTCAATTTGTGGCTTAATTTTAATTGGAAACTAATATGATATATTCAGTAATATTTGCAGAAGGAGGATTTGGAAACGATTTTATTTATGTTATTATAGCAATTTTAGCAGTAATTGCACTTATTGGAGGCGCTGTTGGAACAGTAATTTCGCTAATCATAAATTCTATTTCTGGAAAAAGTAAATCTTCAAAATACTATTTAATGATTTTTGGAATGTGTGCATTGGTTACACTTATTATTTCAGGAATGGTTTGTGGATCTATGTAAACATCGTACCTTTCATTAAAACTTAAATCTACTTAAAACTTATATTATGCCGGTTAGAAATTACACGTATTACGATTATACAATTTCACTTTGTCCAGAATGTTTAAAACGTGTTGGTGCAAAAATTATTATCGAGGACGAGAATGTTTTTATGACAAAACGTTGTCCAGATCATGGTTTCTTCAAAACAAAAATAGCAACGGATGTCGATTATTATAAAAACATAAGAAATTACAATAAAGCATCAGAAATGCCTTTGCATTTTGAGACAGATGTAGAATATGGTTGTCCGTACGATTGTGGTTTGTGTGTCGATCACGAGCAACATTCGTGTTTATCAATTGTTGAGGTGACGGATCGATGCAATTTAACGTGCCCTACTTGTTACGCCATGTCATCGCCACATTACGGTTCTCATCGTAGTTTAGAGCAAATAGAAGCGATGTTTGATACCATTGTTAAAAATGAAGGCGAACCCGATGTGGTTCAAATTAGTGGCGGAGAGCCAACAATTCATCCACAATTTTTTGAGATTATGGAAATTGCAAAATCAAAACCAATTAAACATTTGATGTTGAATACAAACGGAATTAGAATTGCGAATGATCCAGGTTTTGCAGAAAAATTAGCAACTTATGCACCAGAATTTGAAGTTTATTTACAATTTGATTCATTTAAAAAAGAAGTTTTAGAAGATTTTCGAGGAAAAGATTTGACAGATGTTCGAATGAAAGCTTTAGAAAAATTGAATGAATTAAATCTTTCTACAACTTTGGTTGTTGTTCTTCAAAAAGATAAAAATACGGATGAAATTGGAAAAATCATCGATTTTGCTTTAAAACAAAAATGTGTACGTGGAGTTACTTTTCAACCTGTAGAAATTGCAGGCCGAAACAGAGAAGACTCTATTCATGAAAAAATTACCTTAACGGAAGTTCGTCAAGAAATTATTGATCAATATCCACTTTTAAATTCAGATGATATTATTCCAGTTCCTTGTAATCCGGATGCTTTAGCAATGGGTTATATGCTGAAATTGAATGATGAGGTAATTCCGCTTACACGTTATATAATTCCAGCGGATTTGTTGAATAACGAATCGAAAAATACAATTGTTTACGAACAAGATGAACAATTGAAAGTACAATTATTAGACATTTTTAGTACAGGAATTTCGGTTGATAAAGTGCAACCAAAAATGAATCAATTACTTTGTTGTTTACCAGAAGTTTGTGCGCCCGAATTGGATTTAGATTACGATAATTTGTTCCGAATAATCATTATGAATTTTATGGATGCACATGATTTTGATGTTCGTGCTGTTAAAAAGTCTTGCGTACATATCGTCAACAAAGATTTGAAATTAATTCCATTCGAAACAATGAATTTATTTTATCGTGACGAAAAAGCTGCTTATTTAGAAGAATTGAGAAAAGAGGATAAAGTGTTGTTTTAGATGATGATGACAAATTGCTTATTTTTTGGAGATAGTATTACCTACGGCGAATATGACGGGGTTTTGGGAGGTTATGTAGAAATTTTGAAACGTTATTGCCATGCTGAGTTTTATAATAACAATGCAAACGAAGTCAATTGTTTTAATCTCGGAATAGGAGGAGAGACAACAGAAGGTTTAATGAAACGATTTGAAGTTGAGACAAAAGCGCGCTTTTCTCCTGACGAAAATCTAATTTTCTTTTTTTATGGCGCAAATGATTTAGCTGAAAGAAATGATTTAGAATTGGTTTCTCTTGTTAATTTTGAATCAAATCTTTTTGAAGTAATTTCTCAAGCAAAAGAATTTACAGTTAACATTTATGTGATAAGTATTTTACCAATCTCTAAAACGGTTGATGGAATAAAAGTTCCTAAACGTAAATTTCGTACGACTCAAAAAATTGAATTATACAATCAAAAGCTAAAAGAATTAGCACTTCAAAATCAAATAGAATTTATTGATATTTTCTCACGTTTTAATTCAACTAAAGAAGAATTTCTTTCAAAAGATGGTATTCATCCAAATGAAAAAGGATATCAATTTATCGCAAATCAAATCAAACCGATTGTAGAGAAATATTTGTAAAATCTATTTTTGTTGAATTTGACTTCTGTAATATGGAATGATATAATCTTTAAAAAATAAAAAAGTCATTGATCCAGCTATACATGTAAATGGTGCGTTTTGGCTTGTTCCAGTTGGTGAGATCTAAGAAATTAATAATCCAACTAAATATCCGCATAAAGCGTAATAACCAATTTTCAGAATTATTCTTAATGCTTTGTTTTTCATTTTATTAGTGTTTTAATGAAGATATGGTTTTTATTGATAGTAAACAAAATAATCTTTATTCATTATAAATAACTCATTTTGGTTTTGTAACTTTGTTCGCGAAAGTTTATGGTAATTTTTCAAATAAAAAATTAGTATTAACAAACGAAATTTTCTTCGGGGCAAGGCGAAATTCCTTACCGGCGGTTATAGTCCGCGACTCCTTTAACAACTGTTATTGGACTGATTTGGTGAAACTCCAAAACCGACAGTATAGTCTGGATGAGAGAAGAAAATTGAACACAACTGAAAGTCATGAGTGATAAGTGTTAAGTTCTGAGTGAAAAACTCATGACGCACAACTTTGAGCTTATTACTTAACAATGTGTTTCGCCCTGAAGTGATGTTTCATGATAAAACAAAAATCAAATGAAAACAATCACACAATTTGGCTCAACAGCCAATGAAAGAATTGCAAATGCAATAAAAGATCTACAAAACGGAAAAGGAATTTTATTAATTGATGATGAAAATCGTGAAAACGAGGGTGATATCATTTTTCCTGCTTCCACAATTACTGCGCCTGATATGGCTTTATTGATTCGTGAATGTAGCGGTATTGTTTGTCTGTGTCTTACACAAGAAAAAGCAGATGAATTGGAGCTAAATCCTATGGTCGAAAACAATAACTCACGTTTTCATACTGCATTTACAGTAACTATTGAAGCAAAAGAAGGTGTAACAACTGGTGTTTCTGCAGCCGATCGTATACAAACGATAAAAACAGCAATTAATCCAATTGCAAAACCGACTGACCTTAATCGACCTGGACATGTTTTTCCTTTAATTGCTCGTCCAAAAGGCGTTATGGAACGTCGAGGACATACAGAAGGAAGTATTGATATTGTGAAATTAGCAGGTTTAGGAAATGAAGCAGTTTTGTGCGAATTGACAAATGTTGATGGTACAATGGCGAAAGTTCCGCAAATTATAGATTTTGCCGAAAAACATGAAATGACTGTTTTGACAATTGAGGATATTTACGAATATCGTCTTCAATTAGAGGAGAAAAAACAATTAGAATTCGCTTAAATTAAACAATAAAATACATCATAAACTTTCAAAAATCTTCGGGTAGAAATACACGAAGATTTTTTTTGATTTTATACAAAATTTATTATCCAAAATCAAGGTAATTTTGAATAAAATCAATGTACATTTAAAAACTTAAAATTCAAATTACAAAATGACATCAGAGGAGAAAGTTCCATCCGTTTGGAAAAATAAAGAATTTATTCCATTCATATTTTTAAGGTTTTCCTTAATCTTTGCTTTATTCATTCAGAGTACGTCTGTTGCGTACGAAATTTTTAAAGTCACTCAGAAAGAAATTTTTCTTGGATTAATTGGTTTAGCCGAGTTTTTACCAATTCTTTTAACTGCTTTTTATGCGGGACAATTGGTCGATAAATTGGATAAACGGATGATCTTGGTACGAAGTATTGGTTGTTTTATGACCGCTTCTTTTGTCTTGATGATTGTTAACTTTCCGTCAGTTCGCCAAGCAATCGGAATTCCTGTTTATTTGGGAATCTGTTATTTTGCATTTTTCATTTTAGGATTGACAAGATCCTTTAGCGGACCAGCTTTATTTGCACTTTTAGCCTTAGTTGTCCGTAAAGAAAACTACACAAAAGCAATTCCAGTTTCTTCGTCTGCATTTATGATTGGATCAGTTTTAGGACCTTTGGCAGGAGGAGTTATTTTAGCAAAATTTGGTATTGAAGCCGCTTTGATAACCGCTTTTACAATTATGTGTATTTCGATGGTGATGATATTATTAATTTCTAAAAAACCAGCAGAAATATCAGAATCAGAATCGACAGAATCGCCAATGATACGTATCAAAGAAGGTTTGAGATTTATTTGGGGAACGCCAATTATATTAGCTGTTTTGAGTTTGGATATGTTTGCGGTTTTCTTTGGTGGAGCAGAATCGTTGTTACCAGCTTTCGTTGAAAAAGTATTGAATCAAGGTTCTGAAGCTTTTGGATTATTACGTTCAGCACATGGAATTGGATCGATTATAATGATGTTTTTCTTGTCGATGATTCCAAGTTTATTAAAAGGAAATGTTGGACCAAAATTATTGGGAGCAGTCGCAATGTTTGGTATTTGCATTATATCTTTCGGATTTAGTCAAAATCTGTATTTATGTTTTGTGATTTTGATGTTTGGAGGTGCTTTTGATGCAATTTCGATGGTAATTCGTCAAAGTATTTTACAAATTAAAACGCCCGAAAATTTGAAAGGTCGTGTTTCATCTGTCAATTCAATATTTGTGAGTTCTTCTAACGAATTAGGAGCTTTAGAAAGTGGAATTGCTGCAACATTTTTAGGGTTAGTTCCAGGAATTATTTTTGGTGGAACAATGACAATTTTAACCGTAATTTTAATTGCATTTTTCATCAAACCTATTCGAAAAGTAACCTTAGAATAAAATATT
Organism: Empedobacter sp. ULE_I140; assembly: GCF_053482575.1. NCBI lineage: Bacteria > Pseudomonadati > Bacteroidota > Flavobacteriia > Flavobacteriales > Weeksellaceae > Empedobacter > Empedobacter sp. ULE_I140. The sequence continues at coordinate 1,467,328 of NZ_JBQMTX010000001.1, forward strand.
AAGATAAAAAGAAGTAAAGGTTTTAAAATAAAGTAAAGCGAATCAATTGATTCGCTTTTTTGTTATCTTTAAGAAAATAATTATCAATGAAATCTATTGTTTACTTTTTACTTTTAGGATTTGGTTTGTTGAGTTGTAATAAGGATGAAATTAAAATAAAGGTTGATAAAGTCGAAAATAATATGATACACTTTACAATCAAGAATAACTTCGAAAAAGAATCAATTCGCTTTTTAAAACCTAAACATAATTATTTATGTTATGAAGGAAGTAGTCCTATTAATAATATCTATAAAGATTTTTACATCTTAGATTTTATAAACAGATACTGTAATCTTCCCCTTGTTAAGAACACTTAAAAGTAGAGTTTTTATTTAATATTATTGTATTATTATTTTGATTAATTTGAAATGTAGGAAAATCATTAGGATTTTTGACCTTACCATATTTCAATAAAAAGTTTCTAGGAGAAAGATATTGCAAAGAACTATGTGGTCTTTCATTGTTATACATCCACATCCAAATTTCTGTATAATTTTTCATTTCTTTGATATTTTCAAATAAATAAGCATTTAAAAAATCTGTTCTAAAAGTTCTATTAAATCTTTCAATCAAAGAGTTTTGCGTAGGTTTCCCAGGTTGAATATAATATAATTCAATGGCTTTTTTTGACAAAATAGTTTTAGTTTTTCAGCAATAAATTCTGTACCATTATCTACTCTAATTTTCTCAGGTTTCCCTCGCCATTCGATTAGTTTTTCTAGTTCAGAAATTACTTTAGCTGAAGGTAAACTTGTGTCGATACAAATACTCAAAATTTCTCGATTAAAATCGTCTATAATATTCAAACTTCTCACGCTTTTTCCGTTTTCTAAACTATCATGCATAAAATCCATACTCCACGTTACATTTGGATAAATCGGACGTAAAAGCGGCTCTTTAATACTTGCAGGAAGTCTTTTTTTACGTTTATTACGTAGGTTAAGTTTCATCGAAGTATAAATTCGATAAACTCGTTTATGGTTCCAAGTAAAGCCTAAATTTCGTAAACGATAATGCATCATCCAAAAGCCCCAAGTTTGATGCTCGTTAGATAGTGCTATCAATTGAAAACGTATTTTATCATCCTCATCTTTACGTACTTTTTGATAATAAAAAACGGATGTTCTTAAGCTAAATAGACGACAAGCCCTGCGAGAACTTAGTTGATGTTTTGCTTTTGAATACAACACCAATTCTCGTTTTTCACAAGGCGTTATAGCTTTTTTTCGATAACATCTTTTAAAACTACGTTTTCTAAAGTAAGCTCTGCTACAATTTTTTTATATCGGGACAATTGCTTCTCTAGTTCCTTTAATTGAGCTAATTGATGGGCTTCCATTCCGCCATATTTACTCTTCCATTTATAAAAAGTGGGTTGGCTTATTCCATGTTCACGACAAATTTCATTGACTGTTTTGCCTTGATTTTGTTTTGATAAGATCTTGACGATCTGAACTTCTGTAAAATTGCTTTGTTTCATAATTATCCCTAAGTTAATAAACTATATTTTTAAACGTTCCGTTTTTTAGGGAAGATTACAATACCCGTTGTGCATTTTAAATAATTTGGGTTTTTAGATTATTAATATTTCGATTAAAGTATGTTTTATTAATGTACTGAACCACAGTAAGTGCAGTAATTTTAGCTATAATTCTGGTTTTAAACCCTTCGAAAGTCTTTGCATAATTTCGTCTAATCATAAACTGATCACATAGTTGAGAAAATAAAGTTTCAATTCTTTTTCGATACTTTTTGAATGGATAAAACTGAGGTTTATACTCTTTTTGATTGGATCTTTTCGGTGTTTCTAATCGAATATTGGCTTCATTAAATAAGTCAATTTGAATTGTTTGTGACAAATATCCTTTGTCTCCAAGTAGCAAACAATCATACATTTGAGTTTTAACATCTTTCAAAAAATGAATGTCATGAACAGATGCGGGACTGATATCAATACTCTGGAAAACACCATTTAAAGAACAAATAGCATGAAGTTTATAGCCATAAAAGACATTTGCTGAGAAGCACAAAAACCTCTATTTGGCGTACTATATTGATGTTCCTTACAAATTTTCGAGCGATTAATTCTTGCTATTTTACACACTTCCAACGGCATACTATCAACTATGAAACAATTTTCAAATTCATTAAATTCTTTTGCTAATTTGAGGCGAATACTATTAATTTGTTCTGATAATCTACGTTTTCTACGATTATAAATACTACGTTCAATTTTACAACTTAACGCATTAGGAAGATTTCGAAATAAATGATTTTCACTATCAATACCCATAAATTCAGCAGTTAAGACAAGACTTATGAGTTCTAAATCAAAAAGTTTAGGTCTTCTACGTTGATAAATTAAAAGTGTATCAGTTGATATTTTTCGTAGAACTTCCAATATTCTTTCGTAATTTGCAAGTAAGTTGTTCATTGTAAATGTTTTGTAGTTAAAACAATTTACTGATTTTCAATCAAATGAACAACTTTATTCTTTATTAATCAAAATGCACAACAGGTAGAAATTAATAAAAATAAATCATACTCAGACAGTATAATGATACCTGATGAAGATTGCGAGTATTGTTATTTTTACCCTATAATTGAAGAAAATACTATTTTAATGATAAGAAAAGATACATTGATTTATGATGAAAAAGGAGCTGTAAAATTGATTCATTAATTTTCTAAAGCGTCAAACCTTCTAAATCATCAATGGTCCCGTTGTAGATATTCACATCAACTTTATAACGTTTTACACCATCTATGGTTGCTTTTTCGGTAAATTGCCAAAAATCCCAATGCCCTTTCATTTCTTGGACCCAAAAATTGTAATTGGCAATCCAAATAATATAACCATCAAAATGATCTTGTAAATAATCTTCAAAATATTTATCTGATGTATAAATAATCGGTTTGATATCGTAATGCTCTTCAACAATTTTGCACCAATTCTTGATTCCTTCGACTAAACGATCCATGGATTGTGTTTTCGGTAAGGTTTCAATATCCAAAACTGGAGGCAAATCACCATTTTCTAATTTTACTTTTGCAATAAAATTTTGTGCTTGTAAAGTAGAGTTTTCATCTGGACGATAAAAATGATAAGCACCACGCAAAATATTATTTTCTTTTGCACCTTCCCAATTATCCTCAAAAGTCTCATCAATAGACGAAGTTCCCATTGTAGAACGGATAAAAGCAAAATTTATCGGATATAAATTGTAAATCGTATGCATTTTCGTCCAATCAATTTTTCCTTGATAATGCGAAACATCAACACCAAAAGTTTTGAGATAATATTTATCCATCACCTCAATATTTCGGATATCAAATTTTGTGACTTTACCATCAACCAATTTTTCGCCTTTCAACGATTTTTCTACAACCGAAAAATAGTAATGAATACCATGACGATAACGATATGTAAAATAAACAACGCACAAAATCAGTAAACTAATCACATAAGTCGAAAGTTTGATTTTTTTTAATGTACTAAAAATAGATTGTTGTGTTTTCTTTTTACGAGGCATTTTAGTAGTTGAAATAGATAAATTCTATGCAATATTACTTCAATTTTAGATGATAAAAAAAGTAAAATCTTCATTATCTTTGTTCAGTATGAAAAAATGGATATTAGCCGCAAGGCTTCGCACATTACCACTTTCTTTGAGTGGATTATTATTGGCTGGATTTATTGCAAAATCAGAAGGAATTTTTCGAAATGATATATTTTTCTTATCTCTTTTAACAACTTTGGCTTTCCAAATTTTATCAAATTTCGCGAATGATTATGGCGATGCGGTAAAAGGAACGGACGCAAATAGAGTAGGAGAGCAGCGTGCTGTAGCATCTGGATTGATAACTCAAAACCAAATGAAAATAGCTATTGGAATTATGGTTGCAATTTCTTTAGCTTGCGTTTCAGCATTGTTGTATGTATCTTTTTATCCAAATGATATGAAATATATTTACATTTTTCTTGGACTGGGAGTTGCGTCTATTTTTGCAGCAATGGCTTATACAATGGGAAAAAAACCATACGGATATATTGGTTTAGGTGATGTTTTTGTGTTCTTATTCTTTGGGATTTTAGCTGTTGCTGGTGGAGAATTTTTATATTCTAAAGTTTTTCAATGGCAAATTTTATTACCTGCAGCTTCGATGGGATGTTGGAGTGTAGCAGTGCTAAATTTGAACAATATGCGAGATGTGAAAAATGATGTCAAAAACAATAAAATTACTGTTGCATCAAAATTAGGTTTTCAAAAAAGTAAATATTACCAAATGGCTTTAATGACGATTCCGTTCGCATTAAGCGCATTATATGTAACGATGTCACCACTTAAACAAGGTAAATTATCTGGTTTTGTATTTTTAATTTTAATCTTTTTTGCGAACGCCATTCGTCGTCAAATTTTTGCAGTAAAAGATCCTAAAGATTTCGATCCATTCTTGAAACAAGTAGCAATGTTAGCTTTATTTTTCGCTGTATTATTAGGATATAGTTTAATCGGTTTCGATTTTATTGATACTTTAATTCGTTAATCACAAAAAAATATATAATGAAAATTCAATATTTAGGACATGCCTCGCTTGCGATTGAAGCAAACGGTAAACACATTATTGTTGATCCATTTATTACACCAAATGAATTAGCAAAGAATATCGATTTCGAAAGTTTAAAAGCGGATTATATTGTTATTACGCATGCGCATCAAGATCATGTGTATGATGTGGAAGAATTGGCAAAACGTACAGGAGCTTTGATTATTTCGAATGCAGAAATTGCTTCTTATTATTCGGAAAGAGGTTTAAAAGCACACGGAATGAATACAGGTGGTAAATTTAGTTTTGATTTTGGTTCGATTCAATCTACAATTGCATTTCATTCGAGTTCATTTGCTGATGGAACATATGGAGGAGATCCAAATGGTTACATTATCGAAAGTGAAGGAAAGCGAGTTTACATCGCTGGTGATACAGCTTTGACATACGAAATGAAGTTGATTCCGGATACAATTGGACAACTTGATTTAGCAATTTTACCAATCGGAGATAATTTTACGATGGGGGCAAAAAGTGCTTCTATTGCGGCAGAATATGTGCAAGCAACTAAGGTTTTGGGTTATCATTATGATACTTTTCCACCAATTAAAATTGATAAAGCAGAAGCGAAATCTATTTTCTTTTCGCGTCATATTCAATTGATTTTATTAGAAATTGGCGAAGATTTAACGGTTTAAGAAATTCTTTACAATATATAAAAGCTCGAGATAATCTCAAGCTTTTTTATTGATTTGATCTCGGTTGAAAAAGATTATCTTTGCCGCAATTATTCGATAAAATTTATGATTACAGTTAATGATATTGCCGTTCAATTCGGTTCTTCAACGTTGTTTAGTGGAGTTAGTTTTGTGATAAATGAAAATGACAAAATTGCCTTAATGGGTAAAAATGGTGCAGGAAAATCTACTTTACTTAAGATTGTTGCAGGAATCAATAAACCTTCTTTGGGAAATATTTCAGCACCAAAAGATGCGGTAATTGCATATTTGCCGCAACATTTGTTAACCGAAGATAATTGTTCTGTTCGCGAAGAAACGTCAAAAGCTTTTGCTGAATATTTATCAATGAAGAATGAAATTGATGAATTAAATGAGCAATTAACTGTACGAACTGATTACGAAAGTGATGATTATATGAAGCTAATCGAACGCGTTTCGGAAGTCAGTGAAAAATTTTATTCGATAGAAGAAGTAAATTACGAAGCCGAAGTGGAAAAGGTTTTGAAAGGAATGGGATTTGCGCAAGAAGATTTGGATCGATCAACTTCTGAGTTTTCGGGAGGTTGGCGTATGCGAATCGAATTGGCTAAAATTCTTTTGCGTAAACCTGATTTGATTTTATTAGATGAGCCTACAAACCACTTGGATATCGAATCAATTCAATGGTTAGAGGATTTCTTGAAAAATCAAGCCAAAGCTGTTATGGTGATTTCGCACGACCGCACGTTTGTCGATAATATTACAAATCGCACTATTGAAGTTACAATGGGACGAATTTATGATTACAAAGCCAAATATTCTGACTATTTAGTGTTGCGTCAAGATCGTAGAATTCATCAGCAAAAAGCTTATGATGAGCAACAAAAATTCATAGCCGAAAATAAATTATTTATCGAACGTTTTCGCGGAACTTTCTCTAAAACAGAACAAGTACAATCACGCGTTCGTATGTTAGAAAAGTTAGATATTATCGAGGTTGATGAGGTTGATACTTCAGCTTTGAAATTGAAATTCCCTGCGGCTGCACGTTCTGGGCAATATCCTGTTGTAGTCGAAAATTTAGATAAATCGTATGGTGATCATATTGTGTTTAAGGATGCAAATATGGTCATCGAACGAGGACAAAAAGTGGCGTTGGTTGGGAAAAATGGTGAAGGAAAATCAACAATGATTAAAGCGATTATGAATGAAATTGATTTTGAAGGAAAATTAGAAATTGGTCATAATGCACAAATCGGATATTTTGCTCAAAATCAAGCTGCTTTATTAGATGAAGATTTAACTATTTTCGAAACTGTAGATCGCATTGCAGAAGGTGATATCAGAACACAAATTAAAAATATTTTGGGTGCATTCATGTTCAAAGGTGATGATATCGATAAGAAAGTAAAAGTGCTTTCTGGAGGAGAAAAAACACGTTTGGCAATGGTAAAATTGTTGTTAGAACCTTATAATGTCTTGATTTTAGATGAGCCAACAAATCACTTGGATATGAAAACAAAGGATATTATCAAAGATGCGTTGAAAGAATTTGAAGGAACAGTAATTTTAGTTTCTCACGATCGTGATTTCCTAGATGGATTGGCAGAGAAAGTTTTCGAATTTGGAAATAAACGTGTCAAAGAACATTTCGAAGATATCAAAGGTTTTCTTGCAACAAAGAAAATGGAAAACTTGAAAGAAATAGAAAAGTAAATTTTAGATAAAAACAAAAAATCCACTCAACTGAGTGGATTTTTTTATGCTTGTTTTTTCACGAATTTCGTTAAAATAACGATTAATTGTCCGTCAACTTTTCCTTCAATTTGTTCGGTATTATCATGAACTAAACGAATGTTTCGAACAGCAGTTCCAATTTTTGCATTGATAGAAGAACCTTTTACATCCAAATCTTTAATCAATGTCACCGTATCTCCATTCACCAAAATATTTCCATTGCTATCTTTGTGCAAATCCACACTTCCGTCACCTTCGTGATCGCCAGAAGCTTTTGCCCACTCCATATTTTCGTCATCTAAATACATCATGTCTAAAGCATCAGCAGCCCAAGATTCGTTTCTAAAGCGATTTAGCATTCGCCAAGAAAGCACTTGTACGGCAGGAACTTCGCTCCACATAGAAGAAAGTAAAAATGATTCCCAAAAAGAAGCATCTAATTCCTCTTTCTTTTCAATTTGGTTGATACATTTTTGTGTAATGTAAACATTTCGATCAGGATTACTACTTGCATCAGGATTCACTTCATAAATAGCTAAATCCTCTGTAAATCCTGTCAACTCACATTGGTTGCCACTTCTTTCTTGTAAAAATGTTTCTAATTTCATATGTTGATTTTAAAGCTTTGCAAAGATAACCTTTATTTAGAATTTAAACTTTTAAGGATTTTTAATCAGAATTATTTAAATTCGTTAAGAATAAAATTCAACCTTAAAATATGTTAGTAAAGAAAAACTCAGGTGAGTTAATTCCATATAATCCAAAAGCTTTAAAACGTTCATTAACGAAATCTGGCGCAAAAAAAGAGGAAGTTGAAGAAGTTTTCGAATTAGTTTCGAAAGATCTTTACGAGGGTATTCCGACAAGAGAATTGTATAAAATTGCTTTTGCCCATCTCAAAAATTATAGAAATTCGTATGCGGCGCGTTATAGCTTGAAAAGAGCTTTGCGAGATTTGGGACCAGAAGGATACTATTTCGAAAAGTGGATTGGAAAAGTGATGCAAGCGGCAGGATATCAATCTTTGCATTCAGAAATTGTACAAGGAAATGCGGTAACGCACGAAATAGATGTGGTGGCTTCTAAAGGTGATCAGTTACTTTTTTGCGAATGTAAATTTAGAAATGACGAAGATGCCAAAATTTCGGTGACAACACCGATGTATTTTTTATCACGAATGAAAGATGTAGAAGGTCATACGTATCATTTTTTTGGACGAGATATGAAACCAACAAAAGGTTTCTTGGTAACAAATGCTTATTTGACAACTGATAGTATAGATTTTGCAAATTATTATGGAATTGGATTAATTTCTTGGGATTATCCAGAAACAAATAGTATCAAATATTTGGTTGATAATGCGGCTTTGTATCCAATTACATGTTTAACGACTTTGACGCCAGAGCAAGAAAAAGTTCTTTTGTCAAAAGAATGTATTTTGGTGAAAGATTTAAAACAAAATAATAAGTTTTTAGATTCATTAAATTTGTCTCAAGAACAACGAAACGAAGTTTTGGAAGAAACGAATGAATTGTTAGAAATCGAGAATTTTACGTGCGAAATTGCTTAAAATGAAATAAAAAAGAAGCTCAATATTGAGCTTCTTTTGCTTTATAATTCTTTAAAAATCTCAAAACTATCTTTGTGATCGCACCAAAATTCATCCAAATTAATCATTCGATCTTTTAGGAACGGAATAATTTGCGGCCAATCGGTTTCTCTAAAAATACTAATGTTTTCTAAACGTATTTTTATTGTCGAAATCATTTTTCCGTCTTCGTCATAATCTTCTTTTGTCCAAATCCATTTTTCGCCAAGATAATTTTCCAAAACATTTTCATATTCCTCAAACTGTTCATAGATCATCAGTTGAACTGACGGATCTGGATGCGAAATTTCAATCGAAACCTCTGAAAACTTGCGTTCGACATCCGTTCTAAAATAAACACCTTTTATATCCGTTTTGTAATTTATCCAATTAATACGCGTTCCTTCGGCATTCATCTGCAATTTCATATACGTTCCATACGAAATCCAAAAATCCTTTTTTATGCGATAAGCATCTTCTTTTGAAAACAAATTGATTATTTTTTTACAAAAATCGGTTTAATATTCTATTCAACAAAATTTCGAGAAAAATAGCTTGGATTGATTCTTGTTCTATTACATTTGAACAAATATTTTTAAAAAGTAAATATGAAACTATTTTCTTTCCTTGGTTTAATGGGAATTTTGGCTTTTTCTACTGTAAATGCACAATCTGTGGAAACTGTAAAATATGAAGCTTTACACGAAAAAATCACAACTTATAAAGATCAAGTTGTTGTCGTTAATTTTTGGGCAACATGGTGTGCTCCTTGCGTTGAAGAAATTCCTGCATTTATGGAAATTAATGAAAAATACAAAGACAATCCCAATTTCAAAATGCTGTTGGTATCTTTGGATCGACCAAAAGTATTGGATAAAGTAAAGAAATTTATAACAGATTATCACATCAATACAGAAGTTGTTTTACTGGATGACACCAAGCGGATGAATGAATGGATTCCTTCTTTCGATTCCAAGTGGGGTGGAAATATTCCTGTTACAATTATTTACAATAAAGGAGAAAAAGTTGTTTTTCATGATCAAGCCATGACCAAATATGAACTGGAGGATGAAATCAATGAAATTCTTCCATAAAATCAGATGTGATATTTTTTCAATTTAACTTCCATTCTTGCAAACTATTATGTACCTGTAATTGTTTCTATTGTTAAAATATGATTTTATTCATGTTTTTAATAAATATTATTGTATTTTTAGTAGACACTAATTAAATAACACTAATTAAATAACAATAATATGAACAAACTTATCTTTACATTAGCTACACTTGCTGTATTCACAGCTTGTAGTGATGACACTAAAAACGAAATGGATCCTCAAGCAGAATCTGCTAATCAAAAAGTTGCAAGTCGAACGTGCGCTTCTGATGAAGTTTTAAAATTACAGCTATCAGAAAATCCTAATCTGGCCTCAAAAATGGCAGATATTGAAGCCCATGCCCAAAACTTTGAAAAAATGCAAGGAAAACTAGTCAATGGAACTATTGTTATCCCTGTTGTTGTAAATGTTTTGTATAAAACGGCCGCTGAAAATATTTCTTTAGCTCAGATTCAATCTCAAATTGATGTTTTAAATAAAGATTTCAATGCACAGAATGCTGATTTTTCACAGGTACCCGCTTTGTTTTCAAATGTAAAAGCAAATGTTGGGATTAAATTTGAATTAGAAACGGTGAACAGAAAACAAACAACAAAAACTTCTTGGGGAACAAATGATGCCATGAAGAAAAGTACAGGAATTCTGCCAACTTCCCCTACAACAAAACTTAATTTATGGGTTTGTACAATCGGAAGTGGTATTCTGGGTTATGCACAATTTCCCGGGGGTAGTTATGCAACAGACGGAGTGGTAATTGATTCAAGATATTTTGGAAATACAGGAACAGCAACTTACCCGTTCAATTTAGGGAGAACAGCTACTCATGAAGTTGGGCACTGGATGAATTTACGTCACATTTGGGGAGATGGTGGTGGATGTCTAACAGATTATGTGAACGATACGCCTTATCATAATGCACCAAACTATGGTGTCCCTGCATACCCTCATTATAGTACATGTTCAGGATCTCCTGTCGAAATGACCATGAATTATATGGATTATAGTGACGATAGAGGATTATATATGTTCTCTGAAGGACAAAAAAGTAGAATGTTATCTATTTTCAGTCCGGGAGGTGCACGCTATAGCTTCGCTCAATAACATCAGGATAATTAAATATAGTAGTAAAAAACTCTTGAATGAATAGTTCAGGAGTTTTTTATTTTTTGTAAGTTTATCTAAACTTAAAACTACAAAAATGAATAAAAAACATATCAGAAAAGATGTCATTCAGCATCTTATTCAACTTAAACAAGATGAAATAAACGCCTTAAAAGAATCGGAGCGAATTTATACTGAAAGTGCTGATTTAGATGAAGAATCGAGTTTAGAGCTTGATGATTTTGCACAACAAAGTCAGTCGACAGATTCCGCCAGAAATTTACAAATAAGAATTAATCAAGCAACAGAAGATTTAAATAACTTCAGAGTACTTCGCCCTGAGTTGATTGATGAAATAACGGAAGGAAATGTTGTTTTGACTGACAAAGTTAATTTTGTCATTGGTTTATCTTTCAAAGATTTCGAATGGGAAAATAAAAAGTTTGTAGGAATTAGTACACAAGCACCTATTTTTGAAGCGTTGGTTGGAAAACGAGCCGGCGATAAAATAGAATTTAATGGAATAAAATATACCATAGAAGAAATATTATAGCATGCCAAAAATACATACAATAGACCTGAATTTTCAAAATGAAAAGGAAGCTATCGCAACTTATTTAATCGAAACAGAACAGGGACCGGTTTTAGTCGATCCGGGCCCATACTCCACTTTCGAAAATCTGAAAACAGGAATAGAAGCTTTAGGTTGGCGGGTAATCGATATTGAAAACATATTAATTACACATATTCATTTTGATCACGCTGGTGCTGCATGGAAATTTACAGAACATGGCGCAACAATTTTTTTAAATCCGATTGGTTTACCGCATCTGAAAAATCCTGAGAAATTGTGGGAATCTGCAAAAATGATTTATGGTGACGATATGGATCGTTTGTGGGGAGAAATGAAACCAATTGACGAAGAATATTTGGTTGGTTTGGCAGATGGACAAAGTGTGGAGTTTGGTGATGCTGTTTTTCAGACTGTTTATACGCCTGGACATGCTGTTCATCACAATGCTTATGTGTTGGACGATGTTATTTTTACAGGTGATGTAGCGGGGGTGAAGATAGAAAATGGACCTGTTTCGCCTCCTTGTCCGCCGCCAGATATTAATATTGAATTGTGGAAAGAATCGATTGCTAAATTGAGAAAAATTAATGCAAAAGGAATTTATCCGACGCATTATGGCTATCACGAAGATTTAGAAAATCATTTTGATCAATTAGAAAAAGCTTTAGATGATTGGTCAAATTATATCAAACCGATGTATGATGATAAAATTCCGACCGAAGAAATTGTCCCTGTTTTTGTCGATTATGTCACAAAAAACTATAAAGACTTAGGTTTAACAGAAGATCAAATTCAGGTGTATGAATATGCCAATCCATGCTGGATGTCTGTTAATGGACTAATGCGTTATTGGAAATTAAAAGAACAAGGAAGATTATAAAACGAAAAGCTGTCAAAAATTTTTGACAGCTTTTTTATAGTGTTTAAAACTGAACGATGATTATAATCGAATTAATTTATCTTTTGCAACTTGATAATCTACTAATAAATCGTCGAAAACTTCTGCAACTGTCGGAATAGAATCGATTAATGACGAAACTTGACCAATTTCTAATTCTCCATTTACCAAATCGCCTTCAAACATTCCTTTCTTAGAACGTCCTCTACCCAAAAGTTCTTTCAAATCTTCTGCGGTTGTGCCTTGTTGATATTTTTCTTGAACTTGATTATAAAACTCATTTTTAATCAATCGAACAGGAGCCAATTCTTTCAATGTAAGTTGCGTGTCACCTTCTTGCGCATTTACAATCACATCTTTGAAAGCTTGATTAGCAGAAGATTCCTGAGTTGCAGCAAAACGAGAACCAATTTGTACTCCATCTGCACCTAATGCAAATGCTGCTAAAATTTGAGAACCTGTTCCAATTCCTCCAGCAGCAATTAATGGAATATCGATTTGACGTTTCACATTCGGAATAAGACAAAGTGTAGTGGTTTCTTCTCTGCCATTATGTCCGCCAGCTTCAAAACCTTCTGCCACGACAGCATCCACTCCTGCATCTTGAGATTTTAATGCAAATTTGGCACTACTGACAACATGTGCAACAGTTATTCCTTCTTTTTTTAAAGTTTCTGTCCACGTTTTTGGATTTCCGGCAGAAGTAAAAACAACTTTTACACCTTCCTCCACAATAATTTGCATAATTTCTTCAATATTCGGATAAAGCATTGGAACATTAACGCCAAAAGAATGATTTGTAGCAGCTTTACACTTCTTTATATGCTCGCGTAAAACATCAGGATACATGCTTCCAGCACCTATTAAACCTAGTCCTCCAGCATTACTTACAGCTGACGCTAATCGCCAACCACTATTCCAAATCATACCACCTTGAATAATTGGATATTTTATTGCAAATAATTTTGTTATATTCGTGTCCATTTTCGTTATATTTAGGCATAAAATTAAATAAATATAGAGAACGAAAAAATTTAATTTTAACATAAATACTGACAGTTTGACTTTGGCAGATTATTTGATTTGCAAAAAATCAAATTTTAGAAAATAAATTAGAGTTTAATTGTCTCTACTAATAATAAAAAATATAAGCTATGTATTGGACTTTAGAATTAGCATCTTATTTAAGTGATGCACCTTGGCCAGCAACAAAAGATGAATTAATTGATTACGCAATTCGTACTGGTGCACCTTTGGAAGTTGTAGAAAACTTACAATCTATTGAGGATGAAGGAGATTCTTACGAAAGCATTGAAGAAATTTGGGCTGACTATCCAACGGACGACGATTTCCTTTGGAACGAGGACGAATATTAAAAATAAAAAAGCCCAAATTGGGGCTTTTTTCGATTCTATAATCTATAACTAACATAGTTAACGTATATTTGCATCTTAATTAGTCTCAAATATATTGTGGCTAATTTTGACGAAGAACGCAGAAAAATATGAATATTTTAAACAAAATTTTACAAGGTTTCTTAGGTGATAAGAATGCCAAAGATGTAAAAGAATTACGAAAATATGTTGACTTAGCGAATGAAGCTGGTCAAAAGCTTAGTTCATTATCAATTGATGAATTAAGAGGGCAAACTTTAGAGTTTAAAGCTAAATTAGCTGATGCGACTAAAGATTTCAAAACTCAAATTGAAGAGTTAAAAAAACAAGTTGAGGAAACAGAAGATTTTGGTGTAAAAGAAGATTTATACGCTAAAATAGATAAAATCAATAAAGAAGCATACGAAGTCGAAGAGAAGATTTTATTAGAAATCTTGCCAGATGCTTTTGCTGTAATGCGCGAAACAGGAAAACGTTTTACTGAAAACGAAACGTTAGAAGTGACAGCTTCTGAGTTTGATAAAGTTTTGGTAAATCGTGGACACGATTTCGTTTCTCTTAAAGATGATAACACTGCAATCTGGAAAAACTCTTGGGATGCAGCTGGTCGTCAAGTAACATGGGATATGTCTCATTACGATGTTCAGTTTATTGGTGGTACGGCTTTACACTTAGGTCGTATTGCGGAGATGCAAACAGGGGAAGGTAAAACGTTGGTTGCAACTTTACCAATTTACTTAAATGCATTAACTGGTCGTGGAGTTCACTTAGTAACGGTGAATGATTACTTGGCAAAACGTGATATGGCGTGGATGCGTCCAATTTTCTCTTTCCATGGTTTATCAGTAGATTGTATCGATAATCACCAACCAAACTCTCCAGGTCGTCGCAATGCGTATGCATCTGATATTGTTTATGGAACAAATAATGAATTTGGTTTCGATTATTTACGTGACAATATGGCAAACACTCCAGATGCTTTGGTACAACGTGAATTAAATTTTGCGATTGTCGATGAGGTCGATTCAGTTTTAATTGATGATGCTCGTACACCATTGATTATTTCTGGTCCAGTTCCACAAGGAGATCGTCACGAATTTGATGTATTAAGACCAAAAATTGATCGTTTATATCAAATGCAACGTGAGATGTTAGGAAAAACATTGAACGAAGCAAAAACATTATTCAAACAAGGAGATTTAAAAGAAGGTGGTTTCAAATTATACCAAGTTTACCGTGGTTTACCAAAATACAAACCATTAATCAAATTCTTATCTCAAGATGGTATTCGTGCTCAATTACAAAAAACAGAAGCGCATTTTATTCAGGATAATAACCGTGAAATGCCAAAAGTTGATGAGCATTTATACTTTGTTATTGATGAAAAACAAAATCAATCAGATTTAACAGATAAAGGAATTGAGTATTTGTCTAAAGGTATGGAAGATGAAAATTTCTTCATTTTACCAGATGTTTCGACAAATATTGGAGCGATTGAAAATTCAGGAAAAACGAAAGAAGAAATTCTTCAAATGAAAGAAGAATTTTTCCGTGACTTCTCAATCAAATCTGAGCGTATTCATACATTAAGCCAATTGTTAAAAGCATATACATTATTCGAAAAAGATATCGAGTATGTTGTGGTGGAAGGTGAAGTAAAAATCGTTGACGAATCGACAGGTCGTATTATGGATGGTCGTCGTTATTCTGATGGATTGCACCAAGCAATTGAAGCGAAAGAGAATGTAAAAATTGAAGCAGCGACACAAACGTTTGCAACAATTACATTACAAAACTACTTCCGTATGTACAACAAGTTAGGAGGTATGACCGGTACAGCGGAAACTGAGGCAGGTGAGTTCTGGGAAATTTATAAATTAGATGTTGTTTCTATTCCAACAAACCGCCCAATTTTACGTAACGACAAAAATGATATTGTTTTCAAAACAAATCGTGAAAAATATAAAGCAGTAATCGAGGAAATTGTTCGTTTATCTCAAGACGACAAACGTCCAGTTTTAGTTGGTACAACCAATGTTGAGATTTCTGAATTATTATCAAAAGCTTTAAAATTACGTGGAATTAATCACAACGTATTAAATGCGAAATTACATAAAAGCGAGGCTGATATTGTAACAGAAGCTGGTAAACCAGGAGCTGTAACTATTGCAACCAATATGGCTGGTCGTGGTACCGATATTAAATTGACGAAAGAAGTAAAAGAATCTGGAGGTTTAGCAATTATTGGTACAGAACGTCACGATTCTCGTCGTGTAGACCGTCAGTTACGTGGTCGTGCTGGTCGTCAAGGAGATCCAGGATCATCTCAATTCTTCGTTTCATTAGAAGATTCATTAATGCGTTTATTCGGTTCAGAAAGAATTGCAAAATTAATGGACCGTATGGGACATAAAGATGGTGATGTGATTGAACATTCTATGATTACAAAATCTATCGAGCGTGCACAGAAAAAAGTGGAGGAAAACAACTTCGGTATTCGTAAACGTTTGTTAGAGTATGATGATGTAATGAACAAACAACGTGAAGTAATTTATAAACGTCGTCACAATGCATTGTTCGGAGATCGTTTGGAAGTTGATATTGCAAACATGATTTATGATGTTGCAGCTTCTGTTGTAAAATCTAACAAAGATTTCGAAGATTTTGGTCAATATGAATTAGATTTAATTAAATTCTTTACAATGGGAACTCCTGTTACAGAAGATGAATTTAGATCTAAATCAATCAAAGATTTAACAAATATTACGTACGACGCAGCAATTGAAGATTACAAAGCACGTATGAAATATGTTGCAGAAACAGCTTTCCCAGTAATTTCGAATGTTTTCGAAAATCAAGGACATATGTTCTCTCGTATTCAAGTGCCATTTACAGACGGAATTCGTCAAATGACAGTTGTTTGTGATTTGAAAGAAGCATACGAATCTCAAGGAAAAACTTTAATCAAAGATTTCGAAAAATCAGTTGTATTAAGCTTGATTGATGATAACTGGAAAGAGCACTTACGTGATGTTGATGATTTACGTAAAACGTCTCAAAATGCGGTTTATGAACAAAAAGATCCGTTGGTTGTTTACAAACAAGAATCTTTCCATATCTTCCAAAGAATGTTAGACACAGTGAACAAAGAAATTATTTCGTTCTTGTTCAAAGGAGAATTACCAAATACTCAAAAAGAAGAATCTGTAGAGGAAACTGAATCAGTAAACTAAAAAGATTTTTTATATAACTTTAACCCTTTCTGAAATTTTCGGAAAGGGTTTTTTAGTATTTTTACATTAACTACTGAAAGTTTTCAGTATCAAATTATTAAAATTTTAAACAAATGAAATTTGCATACTTACACGGCTACCAAGGTTTTGTAACAGATGAAAAGAGAGAATATTTAGATTCTTTGGGAGAATGTTACGCACCAACAATTGATTACGATAATGCACCAACTTTGATTCAAGATTTGGTAGAATATTTTACAAAAGAACCAATCGAATTTATTGCAGGAACAAGTTTAGGCGGAATGATAAGTTATTATTTGGGATTACTATTAAATGTTCCAGTTTTGATGTTTAATCCTGCTGTAATTGCAGTAGAACGTTTAAAACCATTTTTGCCAGAACAATTATTAAAAGGAATTCCAACACAATCAAATTTAATTTTTACAGGTTTAAAAGATGATGTGATCGAACCAAAATTTCAGATTGAATTTGTAGAAAATCTTCAAAAACAAAACGGAAATATCGAACAGATTTTTGATGCTGAAATGACACATTTAATCACATTAGAAGAATTCGAAAAAGCTTTTGAAACTTTTTTGGAGAACAAAAAGTAGATAAAAAATCCCAATAAATTAATTTATTGGGATTTTTAAATTTTATTTATACAAACGCGCTAAATCCTGTGATAGATCGACCTACAATAAGCGAATTGATTTCTTTTGTGCCTTCGTAGCTGTAAATGGCTTCGGAGTCGGCAACAAAACGAGCGACGTCATGCTCTAATAATATTCCATTTCCGCCCATTACTTCTCGTGCTCGTGAAACGACATCGCGTGTTCTCATTGTACAAAAAACTTTAGCTAAAGATGCGTGTTCGTCTAGTAAAATTCCCTCGTCTTGCATTTCAGATAAGCGAAAAACTAAAGTTTGCATTGCTGTTAAATTAGATAACATTTCTACCAAATGTCCTTGTATCATTTGAAAAGAAGCAATTGGTTTTCCAAATTGTTTTCGATTTCGAGTGTAATCCAAAGCGCTTTCATATGCTCCACGAGCGCATCCAGTTGCCATCCAAGCAACTCCAGCTCTCATCATTCGCAATACTTTTGCCGTGTCTTTAAATGAATTAGCATTTTGTAAACGATTTTCTTCTGTAATTAAACAATCTTTCAGAGTAATCAAGCCATTCTGAACAATTCGTAAAGCCATTTTTCCTTTAATTTTTTCTACAGAAAAGCCAGGATTATTATTCTCGACAATAAAACCTTTTACTTCACCATCATCTAAATCCCTTGCCCAAATAATCACTAAATCTGCAAAAGTCGCATTTCCAATCCATTTCTTTTGACCGTTTAAAATCCAACCTTCTTCTGTTTTTTTACACGTTGTTGTTAAACCTCCTGCCGCACCAGAACCAACTTCGGGTTCAGTTAATCCAAAAGCTCCAACTTTATCAAATTTTTGCATTTGTGGTAACCATTTTGCTTTTTGTTCTTCCGATCCACACATATAAATTGATCCCATAGACAAACCAGATTGTACGCCAAAAAAAGTTGCAATCGAAGCATCTACACGAGCCATTTCCATAGCCAAAACGCCTTCCATAATAAAAGGTAAATTTGGACAACCATAACCATCATAAGTGACGCCACAAATGTTGAGTTCTTTAAATTTTGGAATTAATTCAAAAGGAAATTGATCGCGAAGCCAATAATCATTAACAATTGGTTTAACTTCTTTTTCCATAAAAGCTCTTACTTTTAATTGTAATTCACGCTGTTCTGGAGTTAAAGTGTGAAAAACATCGTAGAAATCACCATCAATTGGAGGAAGTTCTTTGTGTTTTTTATTTGGATTTAACATTTTCATCATTCCTTGAAGTTGTTTATCATCAAGTTTAGAAAAGTTTTCCATTAAAAGAGGTAAATCTACTTTTTGAGAAATTTTATTTAATTGCTCTAAATTAACAGATTTTAGTAGATGGACGATATTTTTTAAATTAGAAAATGCTCCTGACATATTTTGTGGTTTTTTAACCAAAAATTATCAAAGAGCATTCCTAAAATATTGTATTGTAAGAAAAAATTAAGCTTTACCTAATTTTATTTTCAAATTGTCTAACATTGTAGTTGTCATTTTATCGATATCAAATTTTGGTTCAAATCCCCAATCTGCTTTTGCAACAGAATCATCGATAGAAGACGGCCAAGAATCTGCAATAGCTTGACGGAAATCTGGTGCATAATCGATTGTGAAATTTGGAATATGTTTTTTGATTTCTGCTGCTAAATGTTCTGGTGCGAAGCTTAAACCTCCTAAATTATAAGATTTAAATTCACCTAATTGTTTTGGATCAGCAGACATTAATTCAATAATGGCATTTATTGCATCATCCATATACAACATTGGTAAATAAGTTCCTTCTTTCAAGAAAGAAGTATATTTTCCATCTTCAATTGCTTTGTAATAAATATCAACTGCATAATCTGTAGTTCCACCTCCAGCAGGAGTTTTCCAAGAAATAAGACCAGGAAAGCGAACAGAACGAACGTCTACATTATGATTTTGTTGGTACCATTTGCACCAATATTCTCCTGACAATTTGGAAATGCCATAAACTGTAGAAGGAGTTTGAATTGTATTTTGTGGTGTATTGTCTTTTGGTGTATCTGGACCAAAAACACCAATAGAAGAAGGCCAAAAGATTTTATCGATTACTTTATCTTTCGCTAATTCAAGGAAAGTAAGCAAAGTGTCCATGTTTAATTTCCAACCAAACATTGGATTTTTTTCAGCTGTACCAGAAAGTAGAGCCGCTAAATGATAAACAGTTTTAATATTGTGTTTTGCAATGACTTCTTTTATTCGATCAGCATCCATTACGTCAATTACTTCGTAAATTCCGTCGTAATCAACATCTTTAGGATCACGTATATCAGAAATAATTACATTATTTTTTCCATGAATGGTTTTTAATTTCTCAGCCAATTCAGAACCAATTTGTCCTAAAGCGCCGGTGATCAAAATCGTATTGGTTTCCATCTTAAAAAGTTACTTTTGTTTGGTTCCAAATTTAAAGATTTTCTATTGAATATGGATATAGTAAAATAATATTTAGATATTAATAAAGAAATCGATTGTTTTTTGTTAAATATATAAATATGGAATGATATATATAGAAAAATTTTCTGTTTTAATAAGCTTTTTACAATATAAAATATCTTAAATGATAAAGAGTTTTGGTTTGAAAGTTTTAAAAATGTTAATCTTCCTCTTCAAAAGTGTCAAAAATTGCACGAATAATTAATACTTTATTTAGTAAATTTGTAACAAAGGTCGTATTAATTTCGACATATCATATCAAAAATACTTAGTAGAAATATGAAAAAACAACTATTTGTTGCTGCATTTGCATGTACTTCTGTTTTAGCAATTGCGCAAGAATCATATCAGGCTTTTAATCCAAATTATATGGATAAGTCTGTTCGTCCACAAGATGATTTATATAATTATGTAAATGGTAATTGGATGAAAATTACAGAAATTCCATCTGATAGAGCAAGATGGGGAAGTTTCGATGAATTGAGAGAGAATACAGATAAGGTTTCTTTGAAATTGGTAAAAGATTTATTGAATAATAAATATGCTCAAGATTCTAATGAACAAAAAATTTCTGACTTATACTCAGCTTACACAAACATGGAAGCTAGAAATAAAACAGGAATTGCTCCAATTCAGAAATATTTTAAGCAAATTGATGCAATCAAAAATTTGACAGATTTACAAGCGTATTTAACAGAAGTTACTCCAATTGGAGAGAATCCATTTTATGGTGTTTCTGTTTATACTGATATGAAAAATAGTACGCAAAATGCTGTTTATTTAGGAAGTGTTGGATTAACTTTAGGTAAAACATATTACCAAAAAGAGGATGCCAAAAATACTGAAACTTTAGCTAACTTAAATCAATATATCGATCAAGTTTTTCCTTTTACAGGATCTAAAACTCGTGATTTAAAAGGACCAAAAATTGTTGCTTTCGAGAAAATGATGGCAAAATATATCAAAACTGTTGAAGAAAGCCGTGATCCAAATAAATCTTATAATTTAGTAACATTATCGGAAGCAGGAGCTTTTTCTAAGAATGTTGATGTAGTGAAGTTTGTAAAGTCTTTCGGAATTAATCCTGACAAAGTAATCATCCGTGAATTAGATTATTACAAAAATTTAGATAAAATCATAAATCAAGAGAATTTACCAATCATCAAAGATTATTTGAAATTCAAATTGATTGATTCTTTTTCTAATTCTTCTACAACTGAATTAGAAAAAATTAATTTTGACTTCTATGGTAAAAAATTATCTGGTCAAAAAGAACAAAGAGCTTTAGATAAAAGAGGTTTGGCTTATGTAAATGGAACAGTTGGTGAGTTATTAGGACAAATTTATGTGAAAGATAATTTTCCACCAGAGGCAAAAGCAAAAGCGCAAGAATTGATTAGTTATTTATTTAAATCGTTTGATATGCACATCAATAATTTAGAGTGGATGTCAAAGGATACAAAAGTAAAAGCAATTGAAAAGTTAAATAAATTTACGGTTAAAATTGGTTACCCTGATAAATGGAAAGATTATTCAGGATTTAAAGTTAAATCAATTAAAAATGGAGGATCTTTAATTGAAAATAATTTAGCTTACAGTCAATGGAGATTCCAAGATAATTTGAAAGATTTTGGAAAACCAGTAGATAAAACACGTTGGGGAATGTCTCCACAAACAGTTAATGCTTATTTTAATCCAACAAATAACGAAATTGTATTCCCAGCAGCAATTTTACAAGCACCATTCTATGATTATAGAGCAGATGCAGCTGTAAACTTTGGAGGAATTGGAGCAGTTATTGGTCACGAAATTTCTCATGGATTTGATGATTCGGGAGCTAAATTTGACGGAGATGGAAATTTAGTGAACTGGTGGACACCTCAAGATGAAGAAAAATTTAAAGCAGCAACAGGTGCTTTAGCAAGACAATATGATGCTTACGAACCAGTAGCAGGAACACATGTAAATGGAATTTTTACATCTGGAGAAAATATTGGAGATTTAGGAGGAGCTTCTGTTGCTTTTGATGCTTTGCAAATGTATTTAAAAGATAAAGGAACTTACGGAAACATAGATGGATATACTCCGCAACAACGTTTCTTCTTATCTTGGGCAACTATTTGGAGAACAAAAGCGACTGACGAAGCTTTAGTAAATCAAGTGAAAACAGATCCACATTCTCCTGGATATTACCGTTCTTTTGGACCAATCGTTAATATTGATGCGTTCCACGATGCGTTTAAAACAAAACCAGGAGATAAATTGTACAAAGCACCAAAAGACCGTATTAGAATTTGGTAAGATGCTTGGCAAAATTATTGATTGGATAAAAAATAGAAATAGAATTATTAAAATGACAACAGTTGAAGCAATAAACAATGCTAATGTAACATTAGTGGATGTTCGTGAGCCTTTTGAATTGGATACAGATGGATTTGTTCCAAATGCAATCAATATTCCATTAGGAGAAGTTCCTACAAGAGTAGAGGAATTTAAAGCAATGTCAAGACCTATAGTAGTTTTTTGTAGAAGCGGTAACCGTTCAGGTCAAGCTGCACAATATTTGCAAGCGCAAGGTGTAGACGAAATTTTTAATGGAGGAGGTTTTCAAGATGTCTTAGATGTTTTGGAGAAATAATTCGTAATTAATTATTATTCATAAAAAACCGATAAATTTTTATTTGTCGGTTTTTTTTTGTATATTATTGTATTTTAAATAGATATTCGTTTAAGTTAAGATTATTTTAAAAATTTTTTTAAAAAAAATAAAAAAATGAGTGACCAAATAGCTCTACTTGGTTATATTCTTTTACATATAATTTTTGTGTCAATATGTGCAACGAAAGATAAAAGAAGAAAGAAAAAATTATTCGGTGATGGATGATTTGGTTGATAACTATAATGACGAAATTATTGATGACAAAGAAATTTTTGAATTAAAATCGAAAAACTAATGCGTTCCCTAAAGGAGTTGGATGTAGAAGAGAAATCTATATTACTGATGAAATATCAAGATGAATTTTCAATCAAAGAAATTTCAGAAACTTTAGAGATTGGTGAAAGTGCAACTAAGATGAGATTGAATCGAGCAAAAAATCGTTTATTAAAAATTTATAAGGCATTGTAAAATGGAAAACCCTTTTAAGACTATGCTAGCCAATGAGAAGCTTCCAGAAACAATAAAGCAAAAAGTTATGGATGATGTTGCTTTAATAAAATTATCGTTGGAAGTAGCCGATTTGTTTTCAGTAAAATATCCAAGCACAACTGGAAATTTCTTCGGAATCGGAAAAAAATCAACTAACAAACCGAACAAAAAAGATAAAGAAGGTTAACTATAAATAGATAATATAAACCGGTAGTGCATTTGTATTAGGTTGTACAACTTTTATATACAATCTAATACAAATGCACTACCGGTTAGTAATATCATTTTTTATATCATTTTGATATTTACAATTATTACTTCATTAAATCAAGCTGGAGTTAATACAGATTTAATTACGAATAATTTATTCTTAATCTTAGGATCGGTGTTCTTGACATTGGCAATTGCGTTTGGATTAGGATCAAAAGACGTTATTTACAGATTATTATTGTCTTTTTATACCAATAGAAATTTTGAAATTGGACAAAGAATTATCATCGAAGATGATGTACAAGGTGTGATAATTGCTATTAACAATATATGTATGACAATACAAACTGCGGACGAAAAAGTAGTTTATACGATTAAAATAATAACAAATAAAAAAATACGAATTATAGAAGATTAATCTTTACTACCTAAACCTATTTTAATAATTATTAACTAACCTATGATTAATTATTGAAACAAGCCGACTTTTAACCTATTAACCAACAATTGTGAAAGCTAGTCTTTTACAACAAATAAACCTATTTGATTTAGTAGAAAATTAAAACATCACTTTCTATTATCTATCTAAATCAAACTAAACCAAATTTTTAAAAAGTGACCGAATTAACCAATCGGTCACTTTTATTTTTGTACAAAGTTTAATATTTCATTTAATAGTTGTACATTTGCACCTCATTACATAATAATTATTAAATAATATTGGCATGTACTTAACATCAGAAGTAAAAAGCGAATTATTCGCAAAGCATGGTAAATCTGCTACAGATACAGGATCTGCAGAAGGGCAAATCGCATTATTCACTTACAGAATTAACCACTTAACTGGTCACTTGAAAAAAAATCACAAAGATTTTAATACAGAAAGATCATTAGTTATGTTAGTTGGTAAGCGTAAAGCGTTATTAAACTACTTAAAGAAAAAAGATATCACAAGATACCGTGCGATTATCGCTGAATTAGGATTACGTAAGTAATTTTAAACACAATATAAAAGGGCAATTACGTAGAAATTGCCTTTTTTTTTGTTATAAATTAAAATAAGATATTTATCTTTATATAATGCAGTTAAAGCAAACGGCTTTAACTTTAGACGAATTAAATACTAAGAAGACGAATGATTCCACAGGCGATCACAGAAAAAATTACTCTTTCAGACGGAAGAGAAATTACAATCGAAACAGGGAAATTAGCAAAACAAGCTGACGGATCTGTGGTTGTACGCATGGGCGACACCATGTTATTAGCTACAGTTGTAGCAAACAAAGAAGCAAATCCAGGTGTAGATTTTTTACCTTTAACAGTAGATTATAGAGAAAAATTTTACGCTGCAGGACGCATCCCAGGAAATTTCTTCAGAAGAGAAGCAAAACCATCAGACGATGAAGTATTAACAATGCGTCTTGTAGACCGTGTTTTACGTCCAATGTTTCCAGAAGACTTCCATGCTGAGGTTCAGGTTATGATCTCACTTATTTCTTACGATAAAAATGTAATGCCAGAAGCTTTAGCTGGTTTAGCTGCATCAGCAGCCATTGCAATTACAGATATTCCTTTCACATTAATTTCAGAAGCTCGCGTTATTCGTTTAAATGGTGAGTTAATGATTAATCCTTCAAAAGAACAGTTAGATCAAGCTGATATCGACATTATGGTTGGTGCTTCTAAAGATTCTGTTGTAATGGTAGAAGGGGAGATGAGCGAAATTTCTGAACGTGAAATGTTAGACGCAATTGAATTTGCTCATGCTGAGATTAAAAAACAAATTGAAGCACAAGAAAGTTTAGCAGCGAAAGTAGGTAAATCTTTACCAAAACGTGAATATAGCCATGAAACACACGACGAAGAAATTCGCGAAAAAGTATGGGCTTATGGATATGATAAATTTTATGATATCGCTAAACATCCATCTGATAAACACGAAAGAGGTGATAAATTTGCTCAAGTTGAAGCAGATTTCTTAGCTCAATACGAAGGAGATGAAGAAGAGTTAGCTCGTGTAACTCCTTTTGCTCACATTTACTTCCACGATGTACAAAAAGAAGCTGTACGTCAATTAATCTTAAACGAAGGAATTCGTTTAGACGGACGTGATCCAAAAACGATTCGTCCAATTTGGACAGAAGTTGATTATTTACCATCAACTCATGGTTCTGCAATCTTCACACGTGGAGAAACTCAAGCATTAGCTACAGTAACTTTAGGTTCTTCTAAAGATGCTAATATGGTTGATGGAGTTGTAACAAACTTCGACGAAAAATTCTTTTTACACTATAATTTCCCTCCATTCTCAACAGGTGAAGCTCGTCCATTAAGAGGAACTTCTCGTCGTGAAGTTGGTCACGGAAACTTAGCACAACGTGCTTTAGCGCAAATGTTACCAGACGATTGTCCTTATACAGTTCGTATCGTTTCTGAAGTATTAGAATCTAACGGTTCTTCTTCTATGGCAACAGTTTGTGCAGGAACATTAGCAATTATGGATTCAGGTTTACAAATGAAAAAACCAGTTTCAGGTATTGCAATGGGATTAATCACAGATACTAAATCAGGTAAATTTACAGTATTGTCTGATATCTTAGGAGATGAAGATCACTTAGGAGATATGGACTTTAAAGTAACAGGAACTGCAGACGGTATCACAGCTTGTCAAATGGATATTAAAGTACAAGGATTATCTATGGAAATCATGGAAACAGCTTTGTTACAAGCAAAAGAAGGTCGTGAGCACATTTTAGGTAAATTATTAGAAACTTTACCAGCGCCTCGTCCACAATTGAAACCAAATGCACCAAAAGTTGTTGTAATTGAAATTCCTAAAGAATTCATTGGAGCAGTAATCGGACCTGGAGGAAAAGTAATT
Organism: Empedobacter sp. ULE_I140; assembly: GCF_053482575.1. Classification (NCBI taxonomy): domain Bacteria; kingdom Pseudomonadati; phylum Bacteroidota; class Flavobacteriia; order Flavobacteriales; family Weeksellaceae; genus Empedobacter; species Empedobacter sp. ULE_I140. Next base: position 1,493,621 of record NZ_JBQMTX010000001.1, read on the forward strand.
CAAGAAATGCAAAAAGAAACTGAAACAGTTATTGCAATTACTGAGTTAGAGACAACAGGACGTGTAGAAATCAATGGTGTGATTCAAGAAAACATCGATCGTGTTGTAGAAAGAATCAAACAAATTGCTTTCGTTCCAGAAGTTGGTGAAACATATCATTCAGTTGTAAAATCTATCAAACCATTTGGAGCGTTTGTAGAGATTGCAAAAGGAGTTGAAGGTTTAGTTCACATTTCTGAATTAGAGCACAGACGTCTTGAAAAAGTTGAAGATTCTGTAAACATCGGTGATAAAATTGATGTTAAATTCTTAGGTTACGATGATAAAAAGAAAATGAAATTATCTCGTAAAGCTTTATTGCCAAAACCAGAGAGAACGGAAAAACCTGCTAAACCAGCTGAGAAAATAGAGGATAAAACTCAAGATAATAAAGAAGCTTAATTAAGTTTTGATATAAAGTAAAAAGTCCGAGATTTTCTCGGACTTTTTTTGTTCTATAAAACCAATCATAACCCAAAGTAGATTAATGATTTTAATTTTTACTTTCACGATTCAAATTTTGTGTTAATTAAATAAAAATAATCTTTTTTAACAATAAAACCTCAGTAAAACTTTATTAAATACTTAAAGATTAGGAGAACTTCAATTAATCAATTATTTTAGCAAATCGTAAAATTGAAGACAAACAACTAATGAAAAAAATTTTATTATCCACGCTTTTAGTGGTTATGCTTTTTCCTTTTAAAGTGAAAGCTGACGAAGGAATGTGGTTTTTGATGTTCATCGAACGTCTGAATCACCGTGATATGCAAAAACAAGGTTTACAATTAACTTCAGAAGAAATTTATAGTATCAACAATAACTCTTTAAAAGATGCTATTGTACAATTTGGTGGTGGATGTACTGCTGAAATAGTTTCTGGTCAAGGTTTAGTTTTGACAAATCACCACTGTGGTTATGGTGCTATTGCTGAATTATCTGCTCCAGAACATGATTACTTAAAAGATGGTTTTTGGGCAAAAGACAAAGCTGCTGAGTTAAAACCAAAAAGCTTAAAAGTACGTTTCTTCGTTCGCATGGATGATGTTTCTAAACGTATTTTAGGGGTTGTAAATGATAAAATGTCTGAGTTAGATCGTGAAAAAGCGATTAACCAAGAGATTGCAAAAATTGAAAAAGAGAACAGTGAAAACGGAAAATATGTTGTTTCTGTTCGTTCATTCTTTCAAGGAAATGAATATTACTATTTTGTTTACCAAGACTATGAAGATGTACGTTTAGTAGGAACACCTCCAAGTTCTATTGGAAAATATGGTGGAGATACAGATAACTGGGAATGGCCACGTCACACAGGAGATTTCTCTATGTTCCGCGTATATGGTGACAAAGATGGAAATCCTGCAGCTTATTCTACAAGCAATGTTCCGTTGCAACCAAAACATCATTTACCAGTTTCTTTAAAAGGATATCAACCAAATGATTTCGCTATGATTTTAGGTTACCCAGGTCGTACAAATCGTTGGATGCCAGCGCAAGGTGTTGCTCAAAATGTAGAGTACGCTTATCCTGCTTGGGTTGAAGCTTCTAAAGTTACAATGGATCAAATGAAAAAATATATGGAGCAAAATCAAAAAGTAAATATTGATTATGCTTCTAAATATGCTGGAGTTGCGAACTATTGGAAAAATCGTGATGGAATGATCGAAGCTTTAAAACTTCACGGAACTGTTGCGAAGAAAACAAAAGAAGAAGAAAAATTCAATAAATGGGCTCAAAAAGGAGCAAACAAAGCCGAATTTGGTGATGTTGTTTCGAATTTGAATAATTATTATGCGAAAACAAATTTAGATGCTCGTCATAACAATTACATCAACATTTTATTGCGTTACTCAACTTTAGCAAGTGCGCCATATTCTATTGGAAAAGCATTAGAAAACTATGCAGCAGCGAATGATGCAAAACGTGATGAAATGCGTCCGAAAATTCAGAATGCAATCAATGCTTATTACGAAAAAATGTATTTACCTTTAGAAAAAGATTTATTGGCTGCTCAATTAAATCTGTATGCTTCTAAAGCGAGCGAAGCTGGTTTAGCGCCTTATGTTGCTGATTTAGCGAAACAAAATAACAAGAACTTTACAGCTTATGTAAATGATGCTGTTGAAAGAAGTTTTTTCGCTGATCAAAAACAAGTTGAGAATTTCTTAATTTCTCCAGATGTAGAAGTCTTGAAAAAAGATCCTTTATATGTTTTGTCAAATGCTTTAGTAGAAAGAGCTTCTAAGCAAACTGATGAACAAGCAAAATTGAATGATGTTTATTCTAAAAACTTCCGTTTATTGGTAAAAGGTTTACGTGAGTCTAAAATTGGAAATATCTTATATCCAGACGCAAATTCTACGTTACGTTTAACTTACGGTTCTATTCAAAATTTACCAAAAAGTACAAATCCAAAACGTCAACCAGATGTTGCTTCTAACTATTTCACAACATTAGAAGGTACAGTTGCAAAACACATTGCAGGTGACGAAGAATTCGAAAATCCACAACGTTTATTAGATTTAGCGAAAGCAAAAGATTATGGACAATATGGAGATAAAGATGGATATTTACACGTAAATTTCTTATCAAACAATGATATTACAGGAGGTAACTCTGGTTCTCCAGTAATGAATGGTAAAGGTGAATTAATCGGTATTGCATTCGACGGAAACATTGAAGCAATGGCTGGTGACGTTATCTTCGATCCTAAATTACAACGTACGATATCTGTAGATATTCGTTACGTTTTATGGGTTGTTGATAAATTTGCTGGAGCAAAACACATCGTTGATGAAATGACAATTGTAAAATAAAATTTGAATCATATAATCTCTAAGGCTTCCTATTTTGGAAGCCTTTTTTTGTGGGAAAAATCTAAACAAATTACCTTTGTAAAAAATAAAAGTAAATGAAAGTTATTCCTCTTTTAGAAGGTGTTTTTCATGTTGATGCAAAAAAAGAGTTTCATTATTTAGGTGATGATATTGATGTTAAAAATCCCGCTGACGGATATAATTTGATTGTTCGTCCATTTTTGGTAAAAGTTGGAGAAGAAAATATTTTGATTGATTGTGGTTTCGGAACTGAAATAGATTGCGAACCAATTATTTTAAGAAAGTTACGCGAACATAATATTAATCCAAATCAAATTACGAAAGTATTAATTTCGCATTTACATAAAGATCATATCAACAGTATAGGAAGTTGGGTAGGAGAGCAGTTTGTATGTAATTTTCCTGATGCAAAAATCTATATTCAACAACGCGAATATGATTATGCGGTTGCTCAAACAGATAATTCTTATAATTATGAACGTTTAGAAAAGTTAAAATCATTCAAAAATATTGTATGGATGAATGATGATAGTGGAAATATAACGGATAATATCAAATTCGAAGTTACAGGAGGACACGTTCCTTTTCAACAAGTTTTTTGGATCAAAGAAAATGATGAAATTGTATTTTATGGAGCTGACAATCTACCTCAATTAAATTATTTTAAATATCATGCCGCTTTCAAGAATGATGCAGATGGTGTAAAAGCGATGGAAGATCGTTTGCGTTGGGAAGTTGATGCGAAAACAGAACATTGGAAAATACTTTTCTATCACGGAAAAAGAACAGATATAAAACAATTTTAGAAATTATATTATAAATGAAAAGCTTTGTATTTGCAAGGCTTTTTGTATTTGAATTATATTTCAGTTTAACTTCGAGTACCTTTGTTGATTTTAAAATTAATTGACATAAACTATGCTAAAACTCTTAAAAAGATATTAACGTTTTATGATTTGTTTTTTATGGATTTAATAAAAAGGTTTATTGAAAATACATTTATATAAAAAAATCCTCAACATGTGTTGAGGATTTCGTGTATAGTTTTTTACATTTTTTCTTCACTGTATTCACCAAGTAATGCATAATAGCCAAAGAGAGCCATTCCAATAACAATAATTGGTGTAAGGACAAATAGAATAATAATTCCGAATACTAAATCATCTTGCGAACCTGATGATAATTTTGGAATTCCAAATTCCATGATACAAAAGTAGGCTAAAACAAGTGATAATGCGATCCAAACGATTCCTAATATTTTTTTAATTGTTTCCATTTTTAATTAGTTTTTTAGTTAACATTTCTGTCTTTATTACTGATATAAATTGCTCCGATGATAAAACAAACAGCCGCAATTCCGATAGGATACCAAAGACCCTCTAAGTAAAACTGTGGATCTCCGTTGTTTTTGGCATTTGTTACCAAATAAGTAGAAACAGCAGGTAAAAGACCTCCAAAAATTCCGTTTCCTACGTGGTAAGGCAAAGACATTGATGTATATCTAATTTTAACAGGGAACATTTCTACTAAGAACGCAGCAATTGGACCATAAACCATTGTGATAAAAATAATTTGAATCCAGATAAGACCAACTAATTTCCATTTATCACCACTATTAATATGTGTCGATTTTTTAACAATTTCACTTACTTTTCCAGCCACAATTTTTGCTTGACCATTTTCTAAATGACGCGTTGTAACTTGTTTGTAAGTTGTACCATCTGTAAATGATTTTTGAATTGTATAAATAGAATCAGATTTTTCGTCAATATTTTTGATTTCAGTTTTTTCAATTGTTTGTGCTGCAATCACTTCCTTGTTTTCAAGATTTGTTGTTTGATACATTGATTCGTAAATTGGTCGATACGAGAATACTGCGACAATCATTCCGATTAACATCACCCATTTTCGACCAACTTTATCACTCAACCATCCAAAGAATACAAAGAAAGGTGTACCAAATAATAAAGCAATTCCTAACAAAGAATCTACTTGATCAGATTCTACATTCATCACCGTTTTCATGTAGCTCATCGAGTAAAACTGACCTGTATACCACACGACTCCTTGTCCCATTACAGCTCCAAAAAGTGCTAATAAAACGAATTTCATGTTGTAACGATTCCCGAAAGATTCTTTCAAAGGATTTTTAGAAGTTGTTCCTTCATCTTTTGCTTTTTTGAAAGCTGGCGATTCATCCATGTTTTTACGAATCAAATATGAGACGTAAACCATCAAAATTGATAAAATAAATGGAACTCGCCATCCCCATAGGTCAAATTGTTCTTCTGATAATAATGTTTTCGTTAATAAAATAACCAATAACGAAACAAATAAACCAACTGTAGCAGTCGTTTGTATCCAAGAAGTCCAATATCCTCTTTCTCCGTTTGGTGCGTGTTCTGCTACATATGTTGCAGCACCTCCATATTCGCCTCCAAGTGCTAAACCTTGTAATAAACGTAAGATTAATACTAATAAAGGTGCGATAAACCCGATTGATTCGTAAGATGGAATACATCCGATCAAAAAAGTTGCTCCCCCCATTAATACTAAAGTAGCCATAAACGTATATTTACGACCGATAATATCTCCTAATCGACCAAAGAATAATGCGCCAAATGGACGTACAACAAATCCAGCAGCAAATGTTGCTAAGGTTGATAAAAAGGCTGCTGTAGGATTATCAGCGGGAAAAAATTTAGTAGAAATTACAACAGCTAAACTTCCAAAAATAAAGAAGTCATACCATTCAATTAGCGTTCCCATAGAGGAAGCACCAATTACTTTCCAGATTGTTTTTTTGTTAGCAGTTTCGCTCATAAATAATGTGTTTTTGTGTTAATTCTTGTGTTTTTTTTATAATAATATCATTGCTTGTATTGTTATCATGTCGTCCATGTGTTTTGGTTGATCGAAAGATTTTTGATATTCTACAGAAATTTTAGCATTCTGACCATCAATGTACCAGTTTCCACCTAATTTTAATTCGTTTGCAGGTTTCACTAAACCTTTGAAATCTCTGTAAGAATATCCTACATACGGCTGAATTCTATTACGGAATTTCCCTTCTCCTTCTTTGATGTTTTTAGGCAATAAATACCCGACATGTCCAGAAAACTGATTTCCATCTCCTACAACATTTCCTTGTACATAATTTTCGCCCATGTCCGAATTTTGATATTTCGCATAAGCTGTTATCGAAGAAGATTTTCCGATTGGCGCATCATAAAAAGCATCAACAGCAAGATGAGTTACATTTTCTCCAATCAAATTATCATTTTCTTTTTTGACAATTGCATTACTTTGATTGAAAAATCCTGCTCCAATGTTAAATACTTTTTTAGTTCCTAAATAGGTTCCAACGCGATAAGGTAAAGCATTCGATTCTTGATCTAAGAATTGATAATCAAAATATCCTGAAACCGCATATTTTCCTTCTCCAAGTATCGCTTTTCCTAAATACTTTTCTTGTCCGTTTTCTAAAACTGTCGAAGAGTTTCCATCTAAAGTATTCGTAATAGCATCACTTAATGCTAAACGATAATTCAGTTTTCCAATTCGCCCTTTTGCAAACATTCCCAAATGATTTGAAAATTGATCAGACAAACCAAGTGTAGACCAGTCAGCTCTATTATTATCTAAGGTCAACATATTGATAGAACCTTGACCATTTCCACGAGAAATTCCACCAAAATTGTGAACTCCAGCACCAATTGCTAAATTGTTCGTTACCTTATATTGTAAAAACATTTCATGCAAGAAAAATGATACATCTGTACTTTTTCCCATCGGAGAAAGATTATTGTCATAGATTCCATTTGCACCAAAATGTGTTAAAATCATAAATCGATCATTGATTTGCGAATAAGCAAGAACACGCGCTCGTTTGATAGAAAATCCATCATTGGCGTGTTTTCCTTCGTAATCCTGAAACCAAGTTTGTCCCCAAAGAATAAATCGGACATATTTACTTCCTTCTGGATTTAATTTAACGACCAAACCGCCATCATATTCAGAAGCATATTGAGCCTTCAATTCCGTGGCTCCAAAAATGGATAGTAGAGCAAGTGCAACAAAAATTTTTTTCATTTTTTAATAAATGGTGTTAGTTGTACATTATTTGTGATTTTGTATTGACTTAATTAATAGACTTAAGTTTATCTAAAATAACGTATCGAATAATAATAATGCTTTTTTTGATAAAGAATTTCTTTTTTATTTTATTAGTGTAAATAATACGCTAATATTTTTTTTAATTTCTTAAGAAAATGTCAAGAAAAGTTTTAAGTTGATAATCTGAGATGAATTTATTTCAGAGAATTTATCAAAAAAAGATGCAATAATAGTCTTATTATTTATTAAATCAAGAAATAATTATTGATTAATTGATAAAGAATGGAAGTAATTTATTCTAAAATGTTATGATTTAGTAAAATATAATCTGAAATTATTTATTCTGATTAGAATAGTATAAGTAGAAAGCATAAAAAAGGTTTCGATTTTGTTCGAAACCTTTTTTTTAATTTATTGTAATTCCAAGATAATCTAATAATCCAACACAATTTTCTTTGGAAAACTGCGCACCTTTCAATTGATTATCATTCGGATTTATCGTGAAGTTATAAGCCGTTTTGAAGTTGGCTTGCTTTAAATTGGTCTGATAGAAAATAGCGTGAGCCAAATTGCAGTTCATAAAATAAGCTTGACTAAGATCTGCGAAAGAAAATTCTACATTTTGTAAAGAACAATTGCTAAACTTTGTTTTTTTTAGCGGTAATTCATAAAAAGATGAGTCGTTTAACGTACAATTTTCAAATGAAATGCTTAATCCAAATTTGTTCGAATTTTCGAGATTAAAACCTATCATTTTACAATTCATAAACTCAACTTGCTGAAAACTTGTGTTTTCTAAAGTTACATTACTCAAATTACATTCGATAAATTGACATTGAATAAATTTGATATCGCTTAAATCTAATCCATTCAAATCACAATTTATAAACTCGCAATTCTCGTATTCACCAGATATATTTTGATTTTCTGAGAAATTAATTTGTTCAAATTTTTCTTCGAAATGATAATCCATAAGTTATTTTTTTACGATTAAGTTTCTTAAGGCTAACCAGAAAATCATCACAATCATGTCAATATAAATAGTAACTTTTAGTTGATCGATTTGCGAACAAAGATTTTTTCCTGTTACAGTAGAAATACAAGTGTCAACTCCGTCGGTTTCATATTTTATACTAACCATAGTGTTAATAATCATGTAAAAAACAATTGGAATAATAAGAATAATTATCGCTAAAATAATGTTGTAATATCGTTTTGAGATCATAATTAATCTTCGAATGTAACTTCTATTTCTTGTCCAAATTGTAAGATATAACCATTGTTGTCGTAGATTGCAAACTCGTGCATATCCCATTCAAAGGTCTCAATTTCATATACAACTTCGCAATCATCTTTTACTTGATTCCACAACTCGTCTACGTTGTCTACAACAAAATAAAAAGAACCTGTGAAATTAGCTCGTTCAAAATCTGCTCCTTCATTTGGATAAGCCAACATAATTTCTACATCGTCTTTTTGCAAGCAAGCCCAAATCCAATCTTCATTTTGATCAGCAATCTTAAATCCTAATTTTTTATAGAATTTTGTTGTTTTTTGTAAATCTTTCGTCCAAATAATTGGGCGCAAACTTTTAAAAGCCATGTTATATTATTTTGGATAAAATTACTTCAATTTTTCTTAACTCTCAATTCCATTTTTAATGAAAATTAAGCTATTTATTCATATTATTTTACTGAAAGTTTATTCCATAAAAAAACTCCTAACACGTAGGAGTTTCATACTATAAATCAAAATTGATTTATGGATTATATTTTTTGTTTAATGCTTTCAAGATTGCCCAAGTTTCAGCATCTACAACTCCATCGTATTTTTCTGGACGGAAATGCATCTGAAATGCCACAATTGCATTTTTTGTTTGCGCGTCTATCATTCCATTTGTAGGAACGTTGTACCCATATTTCTTAAGATCAGTTTGCACTTGTGTGATAAAAACGGAACTTGTTGTATCCCAAGGATATTGTTGCATAAATACATACTTGTCTGTATCATCGTACCATGCACCAACACCGTAATCTGTATACAATTTTTTCCAAGGGAAAAGTGGACCCGGATCTGGTTTTCTTCCTGGCGCAACATCAGAATGCCCAATTACATTAAAAGGAGAAATATTATAACGTTTTACAATATCTTGTGTCAATTCACCTACTTTTTTGATTTGATAATCTGGATAAGGCGTGTAATTTGGATAAGCATCCGTTCCTTTGTTTCCAAGATTAACGATTTCGATACCAATAGAAGAAAAGTTTATATTATCCAATCCTTTCCAACTACTAACACCTGCATGCCATGCACGTTTTGTTTCGTCAACTAAAAGATTAATTGTTTTGTCATCATAATCATTTACCAAATAATGCGCACTTACATCTTTCTGAGTCAATACTTTTAACGATAACTCTGTGTTGATTGCTGTGTAGTGTAACACCAAAAATCGTACACGTTCATCTTGCGAGATAGATGGATAATAATCTGTTGTTACCTTGTACTTGTCGAGTTTTGCAGCTCGAGTCATTTCCGGTTGATCTGTTTTTGAATTGATAATGACTGTGTCACGAATTACTTTTGTAATTGTTTTTGGTGGAACTGTTTTAGTTGCACAACTAGCCAAAATAAAAAAACAAGAAATTGCCGAAAATACTAATCCTTTAAAATTCATTCTTTTAGTTCTAAATAGTCTTTTGAATAGCCAAAATTAAGCCAAATAATTTAATTTTTTTTCTAAAAAGACTTGTTTTGCAATAAAAGTCAATATATATTTGCAACCGCTTTATGAGACTAATCAGTCTTATTTTTAAAAGTTAGGAGAGGTGCCAGAGCGGTAATGGAGCAGATTGCTAATCTGTCATCGGGAAACCGATGCCAGGGTTCGAGTCCCTGTCTCTCCGCTTTTTTAAAGCTAGAAATAAAACACCACTCGGGGTGTAGCGTAGCCCGGTCATCGCGCCTGCTTTGGGAGCAGGAGGTCGCAGGTTCGAATCCTGCCACCCCGACGAATTTTAGTAATAGAATTTTGGATTGGTCCAGTAGCTCAGCTGGATAGAGCAACTGCCTTCTAAGCAGTAGGTCTCAGGTTCGAATCCTGACTGGATCACAATCTAAAGAAAACCCATACTGATAATCAGTATGGGTTTTTTGTTTATTACTGCTTCAATACAATCAAATTTTAAGCAAAATTGTAAATCACTATTTTCAGTGAGATGCTTTCTGTAAAGTTTACTTATTTTTATTCAAATAAATTGTATGAATCAGCCAACCAAAATCAACATATCAAGAGTATTTATAGGATTGACAATATTCTTCTTTCTATGCTTTATTGTTATGTATAGTATTGATGGAACTGAAATAGCAAGAAATCAAAATTTTATGTTCGATTTTATAGCTATTACTGGATTTGGGTCTTTTATTTTATGTCCACTTTTTTCAGTAATATCCATTATTTTTAACTATAAAAATAGGATATTATATCTTGTATTACTTTTAAGTTTTATTCCTTTTTTTGGAATTTTAAAACTATTTGAAGGTGCTAATTTCGGAGGAAGTTTTTAATAAATTTTCGTCTTTTATTGATTTTTCAAAAAACGAAGATTCATAAAGATACTAAAAAGTTAGAATAATTATAAAAAAAACATTTTTTGTGTCCGTATTTGTCCTATCATTATTTATTCAATTAGTAAAAAGAAAAATTCTTTTTTATGCCTCTATTTATCATCGTTTTGAGCGATATGAATTTTTAGTTGTTTTTTAGTTTGTTCGATTGTTGTTCGACCATTCTTCGACCGTTGTTCGACGAAACGGCATTTTCGTCGAACAACGGTCGAAGAAACCTCGAAGGAAAGTAGGAGAAAAAATGTAGAATTCTATTTTTTCAACAATGGATATTGTGTTGTTATTTAATTGTGTTTTTAGAGAAAATTATTTCAGCATATTATTGTAAAAAATCTTTTCCTTTTTCACTCAATTGTTTAAAGTTAATTGCAGGAATAGTTGGATTCAATTTAGATTTGAAATTAGTCACACTTGGCGTTTCAAAAAAATCTAATTCGTACAAACCATCTTCCACGAATTGACAATCATCGGTTAAAATATAGATTTTAGGAAAACTTGGTTTTCGTTCTATTTTTACTTTTTTGATGTTATTTTGATCAGTAAAAACTTCTCCTTTCTTTGTGTTCGCCATTGTTTCTTATTTAGAGAACAAATTTCTTAATAAAATTGAATATTTAAAAAATCAATCCGTAATATTCAAAATATTTCTACCTTCGTTACAAATAAAACCACGTGAAATATACAATTCAAGCAATACTTTTGTTTTTTGTTTTAGGATTAACAAGTTGTTTACCAACCAAAACAGTTTCCGAAACTAAAGTTGTGACTTCAGAAATTAGCGATTTGTCGGGTAAATGGAATATAAATGATGGAGGAGATTACATTATTTTTGAAGATGCAACGAAAAAAATGGTAATGAAAACGGTTTGCGGAATTATTACGGCTGATTATACCAAAATAGATCAAGCTATAATTTTTAATCATTTAAAACAAGTGAATTCTGATTGCGAAATTCCTCAAAATTTGATTCAAAATTTGCAAAAAACTGCATATTTTATAGTAAAATCATCAAATCAAATTACTTTTTATGATGAAGCTCATCAAGAAAAGTTAACTTTGAAATTAATAAAGTAAATCGCCTAGAAAAATATATTATGCTTAGCATAATTTTTTATTAAATTTGTCTAAATTTCTAATGTTGAAGAAAATTTTAAGTTATCCGTTATCTATAATCTTTTATATTTTTTATGGATTAACGTTGTTGGTAATGCATGTTGTGCAATGGTTGTGCTACAATTTGGGAGGTTATGCTGCTCATCACAAAAGTGTAAAAGTGATGAATGGTCTTTTGGTTTTTTGGACAAGAATTTTAGGTACAACGTATACCTATAAAGGAAGAGAAAATTTGAAACAAAATGTACCATTGATTTTTGTGAGTAATCACCAAAGTATGTATGATATTTCTCCGTTGGAATATGATTTGGCTGATTATCATCCTAAGTTTATTTCGAAAATAGAATTGGGAAAAGGAATTCCCAGTGTATCGTACAATTTAACGCATGGAGGTTCTGCATTAATCGATCGTAAGAACGGAAAACAAGCAATAGAGGAAATAAAAAAATTAGCGCAATACATTCAGAAAAATAATTATTCAGCTATTATTTTTCCAGAAGGTACAAGAAGCAAAAATGGAGTACCAAAGGCTTTCAAAGAAAATGGATTGAAAGTTTTGACGAAATATGCTAAAGACGCTTATGTTGTTCCCGTTACGCTAAATAATACGTGGGAAATAGAAAAGTGGGGTAAATTCCCGATGTATTTGGGCGCGAAAGTAACGATACAATACCATAAACCCTTAAAAGTGAGTGACTATAAGTTTGATGAAATATTCGAGCTTACCGAAAAAACTGTAAAAAGTAGTATAACCGCATAAAATAATTATATGTCAATAAATAATGTTCGCCTGGAAGTAATGCAATTTCTTGAGAAAGATATTGATGCTTATATGGACAAATTCTTAGTTCCAGCCGATAAAATTTGGCAACCAACAGATTTTTTACCGAATTCTCAAACAGATTCTTTTTTTGACGAAATCAAAGAATTACAAGAGCTTTCGAAAGATTTGCCAGATGATTTCTGGATTACATTGATTGGTGATACCATTACCGAGGAAGCTTTGCCAACCTACGAATCTTGGTTGATGCAAATGGACGGTGTGGTAGATGAAGAAGGAAATTACCTAGAAAATGGTTGGGCAAAATGGATTCGCCATTGGACAGGAGAGGAAAATCGTCACGGTGATGTTTTGAATAAATTTTTGTATTTATCAGGACGTATCAATATGCGCGAGGTTGAAGTAACAACGCAACATTTGATAAATGACGGTTTCGACATTGGAACAGCACACGATCCTTACAAAAACTTTGTTTACACAAGTTTTCAAGAATTAGCAACTTATGTATCGCACAATAATGTATCAGCAATTGCAAAAAAATACGGAGCGAAAAAATTATCGCGTATGTGTAAAATTATTGCAGGAGATGAAATGCGTCACCATTTAGCTTACACAGAGTTCGTTCGTCGTATCTTCGAAGCTGATCCTTCTGAAATGATGTTAGCTGTTCAACATATGTTCAAACTTAAAATTGTAATGCCAGCGCATTTCTTAAGAGCTTCTGGTGAAGAAAGAGGAACTTTGTTTGATGCGTTTTCAGATGCAGCGCAACGCATTGGTGTGTACACAGCGTTTGATTACATCGATATTATGCGAAAATTAATTGAAGCTTGGCAATTAGATAAAATCTCTGGATTGAATGCTGAGGCTGAAAAAGCAAGAGATTATATCATGAAATTCCCAGATAGAATGGATAGAATTTCGCAACGTATTGTAATTCCTGAAGTAGGACCACAATTCAAGTGGTTAGTTCCTGCGACAGCTAAATAGAAAATCAATTTTATTAAGATGTATATCAAGATTGTTTTACTTTTTCTATTTATAATTTCATGTTCAAATATTGATAGGTTAAATTATCCATCTAATATTAATGAAATTAAAGAAGTTATATTAGAAAGACCTGATAGTAATTCAAATGGAAAATTTTCAGAAATAAAACAATTAAATGACAATCAGATAAAACAACTTTTAGTTATTTTAAATAAAGCTAAACAAATAGATTCTAAAAATTTTGATGAAGATTTTCAAATTATTTTTTCAACAGAGTCTGGAACTAAAAGAATTATGGTAAGGGGTAATAAAATTAAAAATTTTGATAGTAATAAAGTTTATCAAATACCGAATGTAGATTATTTGAATAATTTTTGAAAATCACATATAATCAAAATCATATAAAAAAAGGCAATTCAAAATCGAATTGCCTCTTTTTATTTAGTAACTTTAACCAACAAAGAAATTAAAAACAACTGCTTATGGACGATTTTATTGCTGCCAGAAGTCAAATGGCGATGTCGTTAGCCTTTCACATTGTTTTTTCGTGTGTCGGGATGGTGATGCCGTTTATGATGGCAATTGCTCACTACAAATACCTCAGAACTAAAAAAAAAATTTACAAAGGACTAACTAAAGCGTGGAGTAAAGGAGTTGCAATTTTGTTCGCTACAGGAGCAGTTTCAGGAACTATGCTTTCGTTTGAGTTAGGGTTATTGTTTCCTAAATTTATGGAACACGCTGGACCAATTTTCGGAATGCCATTTTCGTTAGAAGGAACAGCTTTTTTTATTGAAGCTATTGCTTTAGGTTTTTTCCTTTATGGTTGGGACAAATTCAATAAATGGTTTCATTGGATTTGTGGTGTAATTGTAGGGATTAGTGGTTTAGCTTCAGGGATTTTGGTTGTTGCTGCAAATGCTTGGATGAATTCTCCGTCAGGTTTCGATTTTATAAATGGCGAATATTTAAACATAGATCCTGTAAAAGCTATGTTCAACGATGCGTGGTTTTCTCAAGCTTTACACATGACGATTGCTGCTTTTTGTGCAACTGGTTTTGCTGTTGCTGGTTTACATGCTTATCTTATTTTGAAAGGTAAGAATGTGAATTTTCATCGAGAAGCATTCAAAATTAGTTCTGTATTGGCTATTACTGCGGCGTTATTAGCACCTCTTAGTGGAGATATTTCGGCAAAAGATGTAGCGAAGCGTCAACCAATTAAATTAGCTGCAATGGAAGCGCATTTCAAAACAGAAGAAAGTGCTGCGTTTGTTTTGGGTGGAATAGTGGACGAGTCAAAAGAAGAAATCAAATACGCGATAAAAGTTCCGGGTGTGTTAAGTTTCTTGGTTCATTCAGATTTCAAAACACCTGTAAAAGGTCTAGAAGAATTTCCGAAAGATGAATGGCCGCCTGTGGCAGTTGTACATTATGCATTTCAGATTATGATAACATTCGGAATGTTGATGATGGGAATAGCTGTGATTTATTTGATTGCGCAATTCTTTAAGAAAGATTGGCGAACAAAACGATGGTTTTATAAATTGTTTATGATTGCGACACCTTTTGGATATATCGCTTTAGAAGCAGGCTGGACGGTAACAGAAGTTGGTCGTCAGCCGTGGATTATTTACGGAATTATGCGAACGGTAGATTCCATCACGCCAATGCCAGGAATACAATATTCGTTTTACATTTTCACATTTGTCTTCATCACATTGTCCATTATTTTGGTGTTCTTAATGAATCGACAAATACAAATGGTTGCGAAGCTTTACGATCCAGAAGATCCAAATTATAAACCAGAAAAACATTAAGTATGATTTACGTAGTAATAGCATTTTTGTGGGTTGCCATCTGTTTATATTTAATTTTAGGAGGAGCAGATTTCGGTGCTGGAATTGTCGAATTGTTCTCTGAAAAGAGTTACAAAAAACGTACGCAGAAGATTATGTACAATTCGATTGGACCAATTTGGGAGGCAAATCACATGTGGTTAATCATTGTCATTGTTATTTTATTTGTTGGTTTTCCTAAGATGTATGCAGAAATCTCAAATTATTTGCACATCCCGTTAGTAATCATGTTATTGGGAATTATTGCAAGAGGAACATCGTTTACTTTCAGAAATTATGATGCAATTAATGATAAATGGCACAATTTGTATGATGTCATTTTTACTTATTCAAGTGTTGTAACACCTTTGTTTTTGGGCATAATAGCAGGATCTATCGTTTCGGGAAGTATTGATGATAATGCACTTTCGTTTCAAGATGCTTATATTTTTTCGTGGCTAAGTTGGTTTAATTTTTCAGTTGGAATTTTCACTGTTGTGATTTGTGCTTTCTTGGCTTCGGTTTATTCAATTCAAACTGTTAAAAAGGAAGAAGATAAAGTGATTTTAAGAAAACGTGCGAAGCTTTATACAGCTTTAATTTTTGTTGCTGGTGCATTGGTATTTGCAGTTTCACTTTGGAAAAACCTTCCATTATTTAGTTGGATAACATCAGAAATTTACGGTTATATCGCAATTACAATTGCTTCAATTTCGATTGTATTATTACTTTCAGCCTTAAATAAAGCGAAGGATTCTTTGTTGAAAGTTTACGCAGGAATTATTGTGATGATGATTTTATTTGCGGCAACTTATTCGCATTTTCCAAATTTGGTATTATTTAAAGATGGTTCAACATTATCTTTATTAACAGATTACGGTGCGTTGAGTACGATAAATATGTTAGCTTGGGCATTATTACTCGGCTCGATATTTATTTTACCATTCTTGTTTTACTTGATTTATTCATTCAATCAAAAACAAAAAATATAAATATCCGTTCCAAATTTTATTACAAACATACTTGTTTGTAATGTTTGTCAAGAAGATTTTATTACAAACACATCTGTTTACAATCAACTGAGTCCTCGGGATAGGATAAACATAGCTGTTTGTAATTAACCGAGCCTTAGAAAAGAACAAGTGAATTTGATAAATGAAATAAATCTATTTAAATCTTTAGAACAAGGATGATAAGAGAAGAGCCTTATTTCAATTCGAAATAAGGCTCTTTTATTTTAATTATGTTTTGCTTGCCATTCAGCAATTTCTTGCTCATTCAGCAAACAAGAGTTTAATTCTTGTGTAACTTTTTCTTTATCCAAACCTTGTCCAATGAAAACAAGTTCTATCATTCGATCTCCCCATTCTTTCGACCATTTGGCTTCAATCGTTTTTTGATTAAATTGATACGCTGCAAACTGAATTCTTTCGTCATATGGCATCGAGCACCACCAAGCCCCCGCAGGATCAATTCGGATACTACCACCAGCTTGACTCAAGAAAATAGCTTCATCAGGACGATTTGCTAACCAAAATAAACCTTTTGAACGGTAAATTGTTGCTGGAAAATTATCATTCAAATAGGTTAAAAAACGTTCTGCATGAAATGGAATTTTTTGTCTGTAAACAAAAGAAGTCATTCCATATTTTTCTTCCAAATGATCGTGGTGTTCGTGTGTACAATGTTCGCCACATTCTTGATCATGGTCGTGATGATGGTGATGGTGATGTTCCTCTTTTTCTTGCTCTTCTAATAATTTTACCCAGGCGTCTATATCCTGAATTTTTTCGAAATCGAATAGATTGGTATTCAAAATTTCAGTTAATTCAACGTGAGAAAAACTTGCAGGAATTATTTTAGCAGAAGGATTTAATTTTGTCACAAACGCTTCAATATTCATCAACGTTTCTTCTTCAACCAAATCCATTTTATTTAGAATAATCACATTCGAAAATTCAATTTGATCGATTAAAAGATTTACAATCGGACGATTATCGTCTCTATTTTCTGTGAAACCACGATCAAAAACATCTTCATCAGTTCCTAAATTTTTGAAGAAATTATAAGCGTCAACTACAGTTACCAACGTATCTAAACGCGCAACTTTTGGCAAATCAATTTTACCATCTGGCGAAACAAAATCCAATGACTGCGCAATAGGACCTGGATCAGAAATACCAGAACTTTCGATAACCAAATAATCATATTTCCCTGATTGTGCCAACTTCTCTATTTCTACGATCAAATCTTCTCGTAATTCACAACAAACGCAACCGTTGCTTAATTCAACCAATTTTTCATCCGTTTGAATTAAATCATTTTCGCGAGAAACCATTTGCGCATCAATATTTACTGCGCCCATATCGTTCACGATAACTGCTACTTTTAGTCCTTTTTTATTGTGTAATATATGATTAAGAAGTGTCGTTTTTCCGCTTCCAAGAAATCCAGAAAGTACCGTTACAGGTAGTCTATTTTTCATAATTTATGCTTAAAAATATGC
Organism: Empedobacter sp. ULE_I140; assembly: GCF_053482575.1. NCBI lineage: Bacteria > Pseudomonadati > Bacteroidota > Flavobacteriia > Flavobacteriales > Weeksellaceae > Empedobacter > Empedobacter sp. ULE_I140. Next base: position 1,511,465 of record NZ_JBQMTX010000001.1, read on the forward strand.
TACAAAGTTACGTTTTTATCACGCAAATTTTTGTGTAGAATCATCTATAAATTTTATAATGTTCTGTTAAGAATTTAATAATAAATCACTGTTAGAAAGATTTCTTTTATTTTTGTTCAAAATCAAATAAAATAATGTTTGTTTATAGTGTTATCACGTCAATAATTATTTCAATCGTACTTGAAATTTACCTGTATTATAATTTTAAAAAATTCATTCAAAATAAGTATATTCTTTTCGGGAATATGCTTTTGTGGTTACTTGTTTTGGGTAATTTTGGATATAATCTAATCTTTTTTGATCGTAATGTTGGTCAAACGCAAACGACAATGTGGGCAACAGGTTTGTTTATGTTGTTTGGTTTTCCTCGAATTATTTTGGTTCTATTTTTCTTGGTTCAAGATATTTTTAGAGGCTTTGGGTGGCTATTTAATCGTGCAACAAATCATCAAACAAAAGAAGATTCTTATTTACCTTCTCGTCGAAAATTTGTAATGATTTCTGGATTAATAGTAGCTTCAATACCTTTTTTTAGTTTGATTTATGGAATGACTTTAGGAAAATATAATTTCAAGGTAATCAAGAAAAAATTGGCATATCAACGTTTACCAAAATCGTTTGATGGTTTCAAGATTTTACATATAACGGATATTCATTCGGGAAGTTTGGACAATCGTGAGAAAATAGAATATGCAGTGGATTTAATTAATCAACAAGAGTTTGATATACTATTGTTTACGGGTGATATTGTGAATAATTTTCATTGGGAAATGGACAAATGGTACGATGTTTTTTCTAAAATAAAACAAGCGCCGCACGGAAATTTTGCAGTGCTAGGAAATCATGATTATGGAGAATATTCGGATTGGAAAACGGAGGAAGAAAAGCAAGATAATTTTGAGAAAATTAAAGCGATTTTCCCTAAGATTGGAATGAAATTATTATTGAATGAAAACCGATTTATTACAAAGAATGGTGAAAAAATTGCATTGATTGGCGTTCAGAATTGGGGAACACGATTTAAGAAATTAGGTGATATTGATGCAGCTTCGAATTATGTAAATACAGAAGATTTTAAAATTGTGATGTCTCATGATCCTTCGCATTGGAATGAGATATTGAAAAATCATCCGAAACATTTTGACTTGACTTTGTCTGGACATACGCATGGAATGCAATTAGGAATTGAAGTTCCGAAAATTGGTTTGCGTTGGAGTCCGGCGCAATATGTGTATCCGCAATGGGCAGGTTTTTATGATTTTGAAGGAAAGATTATCAATGTAAATCGCGGATTTGGTTATCATTTTTACCCAGGAAGAGTAGGTGTTTGGCCAGAAATAACATTAATAGAGTTGAAATCAGTATAAAGTATTAGGAAAAAGCAATCAAAGTTTTTGATTGCTTTTTTGATGTATATCAATTCTGAAAACAGATTTTTATCGGATTATTGTCATAAAAAAAGAAATAATATGAATGAAGAATTAATTCCTTTACAGGTTGTAAAAAATGAATCAGCTTTTCGTTTTGAGCTGAATGTAGACGGATACATCGCTTTTATAGATTATAAAGAAGAAGATGATATTATCAATTGATTCATACCGAAGTTCCTGAAGAATTAGGAGGAAAAGGCGTTGCTGCTGCTTTGGTTGAAAAAACATTGGTTTATTTGGAGGAACATAAAAATCCTTTGTTTCCGTATTGTCCTTATGTATATGCCTACATCAAGAAACATCCGGAATGGAAACGAATTGTTCATCCTAAATTCTCTAACTATAACGAATTGTAATCGGTTAACGAATGAGATTATTACAAGAAATGCGACCTTAATCAGGTCGCATTTCTTGTAATATTTTTGAAAAGCAATTTATTTAAGCTTTGTGATGATCATCATCGTGTGTATATGTTTGCTCAATTGCGACGTGTCCTTCCCATTTATCAACTGCAACAGTCGATAAAGCATTTCCAAGAACATTCGTCATCGAACGAGCCATATCACAGAAATGGTCGATTGGTAAAATCAATGCGATTCCTTCTGGTGGAATTCCAAACATCGAACAAGTTGCAACCACTACAATTAATGAAGCTCTTGGCACACCTGCAACACCTTTTGAAGTAAGCATTAAGACTAATAACATCAAAATTTGTTTCTCGATCGGCATGTGAATTCCATAAACCTGCGCGATAAATAGCGACGCGAACGTCATGTACATCATCGATCCATCTAAATTGAAGGAATATCCGAGCGGTAAAGTAAACGAAATAATTTTCTTTTGAGCCCCAAATTTTTCTAATTCTTCAACTAATTTTGGGAATACAGCTTCTGATGAAGTTGTAGAGAAAGCGATTAATAATGGCGCTTTGATGTGTCTTAATAAGTCGATTACTCGTTTTCCTAAGATGAAATATCCAACCAAAATTAAAACAGCCCAAAGAAGCAAAATACCAATTACAAAGGCGATTAAATATTTAACATAAAGTAAGAATATACCGAATCCGTACGTTGCAATAGCAGCAGAAATAGTTCCTAAAACTCCTAATGGCGCAGTCCACATTACATATCCAACCATAATTAAAACGATATGCGAAATTTTATCTAACGCTTTCGTAATCATTTCGCCTTCTTTTCCATAAGCTGCCATTGCGACACCAAAGAAAATAGAGAAAACAACGATTTGTAAGATTTCATTTGTTGCAAATGATTCGAAAACAGATTTAGGAATCATATGTGTAATGAAATGTTCTAATGTAAGCGAAGCTTGACCTTTTAATAAATCTTGAGCAGAACTTGAATCGATTTCAATATTCAATCCTTCTCCAGGTTTCATTACATTGATAACAATAGCACCAATCACCAAAGAAGTAAGTGAAGCTGTGATAAACCAACCCATTGCACGTCCACCAACACGTCCAACCATTTTCATATCGCCCATTTTAGCAATACCAACTACTAATGTTGAGAAAACTAAAGGCGCAATAATCATCTGAATAAGACGAATAAAAATAGTACCAAGAAGTTTTATGTTAGTCGAAAATGTTTTAATAAATTCTGGAGAGGTATTATAATGTACATATCCTCCAAGCGCAACCCCGATAAGAAGGGCAATAATAATAGCTATAAAAAGTTTATTGTTTTTCATTATGCGATTTTAAACTTTTCCAAAACTACTATTTTTTAGCAAATTATTAAGAATATAAATCAATTTATACACCAAATAAAATATAAAACCCTTTGTATGTAGTATTTATAAAGGGTTTTCTTTATAGTGTATTGTGTACTATTCTGGCTGTTTGAACGGAATTTCTTGATTTAAAATCTCTTCAATTAATGTTGACATTGGCGCGTTAGAATTCTCGACAATCGAATAATCGATGGTTGTATTTTTATCAACCGAAAGTTTAATTAAATCTTTATTTGGAAATTTGATCGGATAAATACACAATTCAATGTCTTTATTTAGATTTTTTTTGTCTGCATAAAATAAATGAGCATAGAAAATTAATTGCAATTGTTTGGCTTTATCTTCTTTTTTGTAAACGGTTTCTATTTCTTCGGTTTTAACCGAAATATCTTTCGCATAACCAGTTTTGTAATCAATAATTCGAGTTTGATTATTGACAGAATCAATTCTATCAATCACCCCTTTCAGTTTTACAATTTTGCCATTTGTAAGTGTAAAATCAACTTCGAGCTTGCTCTCCAAAGCTCGAATAACAAATTCATTTTCTTTTGCAGTAGTTGTATCTTTAGACAAAACGCCATCTACAATTCGCTCTGCAATTTTATAAATCAAATAATTTGGTCCTTTATCTAAATGCCCATCTTTATATTCTTTGCTAAAATGTTTTTGTAAGGTTTTATCTTTTATTTTTTCGATATTTTTGAAATCATTTTCATGCAAAATATGTCCAATATAAGGCGTGTACAAATCCTCTAAAGCTCCGTGTACAATGTTTCCTAACGTTCTTGCGCTTACAATTTCTTCGGCTTCTTCGACTTCATTTACATTAAAAACACGTTGTTCATAAAAATCTAACGGATTGCGTAAATATGTCGAAAGTGAAGAAGGTGAAATTCCATATTCAGCCCAATTTTGAAGTTTAGCCATTGTTTCGTCAGTTTTAGGAACAATGATTTCTTTCAAAGGTTTTGTAACAAAACTTGGAGCAGCAAAAGTTTCTTTCACTTCGTGATTACTTTCAAATTTGATTTGAGCCAAAAAGCGAGATTTTTCTCCAGAACCCATTCCGTCAGCTTCGGTATCGTACACGAAATAAGCGTTTTTCGCACGCTGAATCAAACGATAAAAGTGATATGCATAAATCGAATCATTTTCGGTAAATGTATTCAATTTCATTTGTTTGCGAATGTCATACGGAATAAATGTATTGTTTTGTCGTCCCAAAGGCAAAATTTCGTCATTCACAGAAGTCATGATAATATTATCGAAATTCAATAAACGAGTTTCCAATAATCCCATCAATTGTAAACCTTTCAAAGGCTCTCCAATAAAGGAAATTGTCTCGGAAGAAACGATTTTATTGTACAATAAAAACAAGGTTCTGTAATCTTTGATATCATCAACACTCAACAAATTTTCGTGCAATTGATTGAAAACTTTTTTGAAAAAGAACAAATATTCTTTTGTCAACAAATCGTTCATCGAAGGATGATGCAGTAATTCGTCTGTCCAATTTTTTAGATGATGAATAAATTCAGTGATGCTTTTCGGAATATGAAAAATAGATTTAAAGATTGATTCTCTTAAGGCATTTTGAATCGAATTTTGAGAATTAAATATTCTATTTTGTAAACGAATATCACCGATTAATCTTCGACTTTCTTCTGTGCTAAAAAGAGATAATGTTTTATTTTCAAGAATTTGTAAGACATTTTTGAAATAAAACATGGTTCCTTTTCCTAACTTCTCCCGATTCATTTGCAACTCAAAAATTGATTTGAAAAATTGCGCTAACGGAACAGAACGTAACGGAATTCCCATCGAAATGTTGAGATGTGTGATATTTTCGGGCAACGAATTGAGAATTGCTGGTAAAATAGATTCATCAGCCAAAATCAACGCGGTATTTTTTATCTCATCTTCGTTGAGATTTCTAATTAAATCTGCAATATATTTTGCTTGTCCAACTTGTTTTGCAACACCAATTGTCTGTAAATTTTTTGGTCTCGAAAATTCATCAACCACCCAATTGATAGGTTTTATTTTTTCTTTGTATTTTCTTAGAAAAGAACCAGCTTCTTGATTCGGATTTTCGTAATAATATTTATCTGCATCCCAATATAAAGTGGCTAATTTTTCTTTTTCTAATCGAAAAATTAGTGCTTGTTCTGCTTTTGTCAAGGCATTAAAACCAGCAAAAACATAATGTGAAGTTCTGTTTTCGACAATCTCTTCAACCTTTTCACTTGCGATTCTAAAAACCATCCCAGCATAACCTTCTTTCGAATCCAACAGATCTTGTTGTAATTGAAAATATAATTTTGAAACAATTCCCCAAAACGTTAAGTGATTTTGAATGATTTCATTTTTCCCAATCTCAATTTTTCCATCTCCCCATTGACTAATTCGTTCTACCGAAATCAAATAGTCTAAAACTTTATGCGCAGGTTGCAAAGAAGCATCGATATCATCGAAATCTTTCAAAACAGTTGGTCCCCATTTGATAAAATCTTCGAAAGAATCAGGCTTGTCAACGATTTTTTTATAGGCTTGATACGCTTTGAACCATAGATTAATTCCAGAAATAATTTCTAAACCAGAAAGTTCGCTCATCAATTCTTCGATACTTTTCATTTGTGGAAGAATGATATTTTGCGCTTGACGCTGAAATTCTTGTTTGAAGAATAACATGGGACGTTTTCCTGGTAAAACTAAAGTGGTGTTGATAAAGTTTTTTTGATTTTGGACTAAATCTTTTACAACATTTTCTATGAATTGAGCCATTTTGAAATTTTCTTTCGTTGAGTTGTTGTAAAAGTAAGGATTTTGAGAGACAATTCGTGGCGTTGAATTATTTTACTTCTTGAACTTTTTCTTGAAATAATTTTTCAAAAGTTTCAGTGATTTTATCCTCAGACATTTTTGTAGCAACAAAATATAATATGAATCCAAAAAATAACATCGGAATAGAAATTAAAGGTAAAAAATTATGAATTCCATTAGTAATAATTTGAAAAAGTGAGATTATAAAAAATAAAGTCACAATACTTATCCAAACAATGAAAAATATTGAAACAAAAGAGTTTAATTCTAAATTGTAAACAATAGTGGTTTTATTGTCGTTGGTATTGAAATGACCAATAATTTGAGGATTAAAACTATTTCGTCCGCTAATCGTTTTCATCAAATTGAAATGATCTTTATAAACTATCCCTTCAAATTCATATTTACTTTTATAAAAACGAATTCTTTTTTCTTCTGTATTATCATTCAGTATTTTAAAAACTTCTTGATCAGAAAGATTTGTCGTTATTTGATATGTTTTATTTTTGAAAAGCATAAGTTAAATATATAAAAAAAGCGACTAAAAATATTTAGTCGCTAATATAATATTGAAAAAACAAATTCTTATTTAATCACTCCTAATTCTTTACCAACTTTTGTAAAAGCAGCAATTGTATGATCTAATTGCTCTTTTGTATGTGCAGCTGATAATTGTACACGAATACGTGCTTTGTCGCGAGGAACAACAGGGAAAAAGAATCCGATTACATAAACACCTTCATCTAATAATTTGTCTGCCATTACTTGAGATAATTTTGCATCATACAACATAACAGGTACAATTGCAGCATCACCTTCTGGAATATCAAAACCAGCAGCAACCATTTCTTTGCGGAAATATTCAGCATTCCACATTACTTTATCACGTAAAGTTGTGTCATTTTCTAACATTTCTAACACTTGCAAAGCAGCGCCAACGATTCCAGGAGCTAAAGAGTTAGAGAATAAATATGGACGAGATTTTTGACGTAACATTTCGATTACTTCTTTTTTACCAGAAGTAAATCCACCCATTGCACCACCTAAAGCTTTTCCTAAAGTAGATGTAATGATGTCTACACGTCCCATTACTTCGTTGTGCTCATGTGTTCCACGTCCAGTTTTTCCAATAAAACCAGTTGCGTGAGAATCATCAACCATTACCAAAGCATCGTATTTATCAGCTAAATCACAAACACCTTTTAAGTCTGCAACGATACCATCCATAGAGAAAACTCCGTCTGTTACAATAATTTTGAAACGATGATTTTTTTCTGAAGCTACAATTAATTGAGCCTCTAAATCAGCCATATTATTGTTTTTATAACGATAACGAGCAGCTTTACATAAACGAACACCATCAATAATAGAAGCGTGGTTTAATTCATCAGAAATAATAGCATCTTCTTCTGTAAACAAAGGCTCAAAAACACCACCATTTGCGTCAAAAGCAGCAGCATATAAAATCGTATCTTCCATTCCTAAGAAATTAGCGATTTTTTTCTCTAATTGTTTGTGTACATCTTGCGTACCACAAATAAAACGAACCGAAGACATTCCGTATCCGCGGTCATCTAACATTTTTTGAGAAGCTGAGATAACGTCTTTATTATCAGATAATCCTAAATAGTTGTTCGCACAAAAATTAAGTAATGTTTTACCATTTTCTAATGTAATTTCTGCACTTTGAGGAGAAGCAATGATGCGTTCTTTTTTGAATAATCCTTGTTCTTCTAAATCATTCAATTGCGTTTGTAAGTAGTTTTGAAATTTATCGCTATACATAATAAATCACTTTTTGTTTTGATATGTTTCATACAAATATAAATGTTTGCGGGCATATTTTTCGTATTTTTGTGAGACATAAAAAATAATAAACAGTGTTTCTAATCATCATATTTAGTTTTCAGTTCTATTTCTTAGCAAAATTTTTCAAAAAGGATAAATTAAAAACGGTTTTATCAGCAGTAGGATTATACATAGCGGGTGAGATTGCTTTTTCTTTTGTATTTGTTTTATTGTTTGCTTCAGGAATTATTGATATCGGTGTTAATTTTAATAGTTCATCTATGGATAATTTGATGGAAAATAGCCTTAAAATGAATAAATTTTTGGCCGAAAATTATGTGTCAATTGCTGTACAAGTCTTTTTATACATTGGTATCGGAATGTTTTATTACAATTCATTAAAGCGTAAATGGACATTGCAAATGTTAGAAGTCGAAATTGATAAACGTAAAGATGAAATTCTACAAAATTTAGAAGTTAATCAAAAAATAAATCCAGTAAAATTGGACGTTTATCCTCATTTTCACACTATTAATGAGAAAAACATTCATTTAGTTCAACCTTTGGCAAATGAGATTTGGAACGAATGTTACAAGGATTTGTTATCACAAGATCAAATCAATTATATGATTGATATGATGTATAATACTGATAAAGTAAACGAAGGAATTGTAAATGGAGATGTTTGGGAAATCCTGAAAATTGATAATGTTCCGTCTGGTTATTTGCATTACAAATTAGATGAAAATAATACTGTTTTCTTATCCAAAATTTACTTGAAAGAGTCTAATCAAACCAAAGGAATTGGACAATTGATGTTGAATAGAGTTGTAGATTATGCGCGAGAAAAAGGAGCAAAAGCTGTTCATTTAACGGTGAATAAACACAATGCGAAAGCAATTCGTTTTTATGAGAAAAATGGTTACAAGAATATGGAATCAAAAACATTTGACATTGGAAATGGATATATTATGGATGATTATATTTATCAGAAATCCATTTAAAAATAAGGTTTTAATCAAAATATAAAGTCATTACGGTTTGTAATGGCTTTTTTATGTTGTAAACAAAGTGTCTAGAACCAAGCTGACTTAATTCGTAATGTCGTGAGGTTGATTTAGTTTTTAAAGTGATGAGAAGCTGAATTGAATTCAACTTGAAATTCTCCCTTAATTTATTATTGAAAATAGATCTTAATTTATCGAAGTTATATTGAACTTGTTTCAATATCGCATCTAGAGTTTAGAAATGTTAATTCTTAATATAAAACAAAAAGGACTTCAATAAGAAGTCCTTTTGTTATTTTTCTCTTTCGATTACGTATTTCACCATTGTTTCCAATGAATTTCGAAATTCACTTTCGGGAAATTCGTATAGTATATCTAAAGCCTCTTGGCTATATTGTTTCATCATTTTTTGCGTGTACTCAATTCCGCCGTGATCTTTCACATACTGAATAATTTCGCGTACACGTTTTTTGTCATTGTTGTAACGTTTTACCGAATTAATTAACCATTTTTTGTCTTTTTCATTCGCTGTGTTAATTGAATAAATCAACGGTAACGTCATTTTTTGTTCTTTGATGTCAATTCCGACAGGCTTTCCAATTGCATTAGAAGTGGTATAATCAAACAAATCATCTTTGATCTGAAAGGCAATTCCAACCAATTCACCAAAGCGATGCATTTTCTTCGCTACTTCTTCCGAACAACCAACAGAACGCGCACCAGCTTCACAACAAGCTGCGATAAGCGTTGCCGTTTTCATTCGAATAATCTCGAAGTATACATCTTCTGTAATATCAAGTTTTCGCGCTTTTTCGATTTGCAATAATTCACCTTCCGAAATTTCCTGTATCGCAACCGAAACAACTTCAAGTAAATCGAAATCTTTGTTTTTAGTCGAAATAATTAAGGTCTTTGATAAAAAATAATCTCCCACCAAAATAGCTACTTTGTTCTTCCAAATCGCATTAAGTGAAAAGAAACCACGACGCAATGTACTATCATCCACTACATCATCGTGTACCAAAGTTGCGGTGTGAATAAGCTCGATAAAAGAAGCTGCACGATAGGTACGTTCTTGTACTTCGCCATTTAATTTTGCAGTTAAAAATACAAACATCGGACGCATTTGTTTTCCTTTTCTACGCACGATATAATTGGAAATACGGTCAAGAAGCGAAACATTACTCTTCATCGATTCGAAGAATTTCTGTTCAAACAATTTCATTTCCTCCGCGATCGGAGCTTTAATCAAATCTACCGTGTTACCCAAAATTTAGTTTTTTAATTCGTAAAATTATTGATGCAATGTACAACCTGTTTTGCATAGAATCCTTTATAATTAAATTCCTCTCCGCTAAAACAAATTTTGTTTTCGGTTGGCAAAACTGAAATACCTTCCAATTGTCCCAACTGTGTCGTGAAGCCCAAAGGTAAACTTATTTTTTTAACTTGAGAAGTGAAGAATAACTGATTGTTATCTTTTGGCAAATCAAACCAACTGATAAACGTTAACGCTTCTTTTGTGTAGCCTAACAGATAAACTCCTTTGGTAGAACTATTTACATCAGCATCGATATAAGCAGCAGTTACAGCGTAATTTGTAGGAAAAGTTTCTAACTTTTTGGCTGCGTGTTTTTTAGAAGAGTCAATAGGAACAACATAATGAGACGTTGACATATTTGACCATTCTTTTGTAAAAATATGCAATTGATTTTGGTAGACAAAAAATGCTTCTGCGTCCCAATTTGTCGTCATATTTTTGAACTGAAAAGTTTCTTGATCTGGATAATAAAATTCTATTTTTTCAGCTTTTAATTGCTGATAAGATTTTGAATAATCGATGTTTGATTTCTGGATAAAATAAATGGCTAAATCTTTTCGTTTGCCCAAATTATTTCCAAAATCAGCAAAATAAATTCGATTATCATCCGAAGACATTTCTTCCCAATCGATATTTGGAGCATTTGTGATGAAAATAGTATTGATAATTTTACCTGTTTTTGCATCAAAACGATACAATTCTGGTTTGGAATCAGAATCGTTTAAACCCCAAAAAGAAGCCACATTTTTATCTTCTTTTTCATATTCTAAAGTCGAAATTTCGTTCAAAGTAGGCGGTAAGTTGATACTTTCCATTTTATAATCATCAATAGAAATTGTATCGATGTTTTCTACTATTTGCGCGAAAGAGAATTTAGTCAGAATCAAAAATAAAAATATGGCTAAATATTTCATTTGATTATGTTTTAATCATTTCCAGTTTTATTGGCTAATTGTCCGCAAGCTGCATCAATATCTTTTCCGCGACTACGACGTACATTTACCACAATATTGTTGGATTCTAAAGCTTTGATATAATTGTTAACTGCTTCTTCTGATGCTTGTTTGTAGATTCCGTCATCAATCGAATTATATTCGATAATATTCACTTTAGAAGGAATTTTTCGACAGAATTTTACCAATGCATCGATATCTTCTTTTTTATCATTAACACCGCCCCAAACAATATATTCGAACGTAATTCGTAAACCTGTTTGTTGGTACCAATATTGAAGACTATCCATTAAATCCGTCAACGGAAATTTAACAGAAAAAGGCATAATCACATTACGAACTTCTTCTCGAGCCGAATGTAAAGATACCGCAAGGTTAACACGTAAATCTTCGTCAGCCAGTTTTTCAATCATTTTAGGAATTCCCGAAGTAGAAACTGTAATTCGTCTTGGAGCCATTCCTAGTCCTTCTGGCAATGTGATTTTTTTGATGGCAGAAATTACTTCGTTATAATTTAACAAAGGTTCTCCCATTCCCATAAATACGATATTGCTTAAAGGACGATTGAAATAACGTTTACTTTCTTCATCGATAATCACAACTTGATCGACGATTTCGGCAGCTGTTAAGTTACGCATACGTTTTAATTGCGCTGTTGCACAAAAAGTACAATCCAAGCTACAACCAACTTGCGAAGAAACGCATGCAGTTGTGCGAGAATCAGTCGGAATTAAAACAGATTCCACAACGTTACCATCATGAAGTTTAACCGCATTCTTGATGGTTCCGTCGTTAGATTTTTGTAGAAGATCAACTTCAACAGGTTGAATTTGGAAAGATTCTCCCAATTGCTCACGTAGAGCTTTTGAGATATTCGTCATGTCATCAAATTGATGCGCATTCTTTTTCCATAACCATTCGTACACTTGTTTTGCGCGGAATGATTTTTCTCCAATCTCTTTGAAATAATCTTCAATCTCAGCTTGTGAAAGCTTTCGTATATCTTTTTTTGTTGTACTCAAACTTGTCTTATAAGATTAACATTGCATCTCCGTAAGAGTAGAATTTGTATCCTTCTTTTACAGCTTCGTTGTATGCTTTCATTGTTAAATCGTGTCCAGCAAACGCAGAAATCATCATGATTAATGTAGATTTTGGTGTGTGGAAGTTTGTAATCATACAATTTGCAATAGAGAAATCGTATGGTGGGTGAATAAATTTGTTCGTCCAACCATCAAATGCATTTAAATGACCATCTGCAGAAACAGAAGATTCGATAGAACGCATAGAAGTTGTACCAATAGCACAAACTTTTTTCTTCTCGTCAATTGCACGATTTACAAGATCAGCAGATTCTTGAGGAATAATAACTTGCTCAGACTCCATTTTGTGTTTAGATAAATCTTCAACCTCTACAGCTTGAAAAGTTCCTAAACCAATGTGTAATGTTAATTCAGCAAAATCAACACCTTTAATTTCTAAACGTTTTAATAAGTGTTTAGAAAAGTGTAAACCAGCTGTTGGTGCAGCAACAGCTCCTTCGTGTTTTGCATAAATTGTTTGGTAACGCTCTGCATCTTCTGGTTCAACATCACGTAAAATATATTTTGGAAGTGGAGTTTCTCCTAATTCTTTCAATTTTGCACGGAATTCTTCGTAAGATCCATCAAATAAGAAACGTAAAGTACGTCCACGAGAAGTTGTATTGTCAACAACCTCTGCAACTAATGTATCATCATTATCGAAGAATAATTTATTTCCGATACGAATTTTACGCGCTGGATCAACCAAAACATCCCATAAACGAGTCTCAGCATCTAATTCTCTTAGCAAGAAAACTTCGATTTGAGCACCAGTTTTCTCTTTGTTACCCATCAAACGAGCAGGGAAAACTTTCGTATTGTTACGAATCATTACATCTCCTTCGTCGAAATACTCGATAAGATCTTTAAATTGTCTATGTTCAATTTCTCCGGTGTCACGGTGAACAACCATTAAGCGAGCTTCGTCTCTGTTTTCAGAAGGGCGATCTGCTAAAAGTTCTTCAGGTAAAGTAAAGTCGAAATCGGAGGTTTTCATTTTCATAATTGTACAATTTTTTGCAAATATACGATGTCAGATACCCCTTTGTCAAGTGAATTGAGGTATTTTATGAAATTGCTAACGTTTAAATGTTTATTTTTGACGAAAGACTTATAGATATTATCAAGTTTTTTAATACTTATTTGAAAAATAAAATGAAAACGAAACTACTATTACTATCAATGTTTTTTACATTTTTTAGTTGTAATAAATCCGAACAAAAAATTGAAGAATCTGCTGAAATAGAAAAGATTGATTCTGTTGCAAAAAAAGAATCACCAGAATCAGAAATTCCGAAAGAATTGATAAAAGCACCAGATTTTTCTTTGGCTGATATCAATGGAAAACGATTTGACTTATCAGATTTCAAAGGAAAATATGTCTACATGGATATTTGGGCAACATGGTGTGGACCTTGCAAAGTTCAAATTCCTTTTATGAAAGAATTGGAAAAACAATTTCATAATGCACCAATTCATTTTGTAAGTGTTTCTTTGGATAAATTAGAAGATAAGCCAATTTGGGAAAAAATGGTGAGAGAAAATCAGATGTCTGGTGTACAGTTATTTGCAGGAAGAGAAGATAACTTTGGCTTTGATTATAAGATAGAATACATTCCGACTTTTATTATTTTAGACAAAGAAGGAAATATTATGATTGATCGCGCGCCTGCACCGATGGATTATCAAACAGGAGGAATCAATCAACAATTGGTTGATATTCTCAAAATGATGAAATAAAAAAAGCTTCCATTTGGAAGCTTTTTTTTATTATTGAGCTCATTATGCTCTAACTTTTGTTTTCAAATTAATACGTTGACCAATTTTAGGTTGTTCACCTGGTTCCATACGATTTAGTTTATATAGGTTGTTTACTTTTACACCAAAACGTTGCGAAATCGTGTACATATCATCACCTTCTTGTACTTTGTATGAATAATCAGAACCTTTTGTTTTCTTTTTTCCGAAAAATACAATTTGTCCATCTTTCAATTTAGAACCCATTTGTATTTCATTGAAATTCGCAATATCCGAAGGAACTTTGTTGTATGTTTTAGAAATAGTCGCAATTGTTTCTCCCGCTTGAGCAACAATATAAGGAATATTATTCTTGTGATTTTTAATGCGAGTTGTAGGATTTTGAGGACGAGTTTCGTAAGCAATTGTTTTGTTATTTACACTAGGCTCATTTTTCTCTATACTATTATTATTTGGTTGATAAGACGCTAATGCAATTTCTTCTTTGATTGTTTTAGATTCTTTCTTCGTTTTAGATTTCGATGAATTATTTGCCATCATCATATCATCCTGATTGTTGTATAATGTATACAATTTTGTATAAACTTCTTCTGGAGAAATCTTATCAAATTGATCTAAATTATATTTCTCAATTCTCGAAATTAATTTTGAAGCATATTTTGGATCAGTTGCATAACCAGATTTTTTCAGACCATTTGCCCAAGCGTTATAATCTGTCGGATCTAAGAAAAATAAAGCTTTGTAATAAGGTCTTAAAGCCAAAAATTTAGAATGATCTCTATAACTTTCTTCAACTGAAGAATATTTTCTAAAACATTCTCCTTTCGAATCATCATCGTGATAAATACGAGGTTTATCCAACGACCATTCTTCAGGACCTTTACATTTTATTCCAAAATGATTATTGGCTTGATCGGCTAATTTACTTTGTCCGCCTCCAGTTTCCAATAATCCTTGTGCTAACGTAATACTTGCTGGAACTTTGTAAAGTTGCATTTCTTCAACAGCTAAAATAGCATGTTTTCGAATGTAAGTTATGTCTCTACTTTCTTGTGCTTGCGTCGAAATCGACAACACTAAGCTAAAAATGTATAACAATTTTTTCATTCTATAATATTTTTGTTCTTCTTCTTTAAAAGTTTGTTCATTCCTTCAATTCCTTGCAATCCGCCTGTATGAACCAAAAGAATTTTAGAATTATCACTAAAATAATGATTTTTAATTAATTGAAAAATACCAAAAACCATTTTTCCAGTGTAAATAGGATCCAATTGAATATGGTTAATTCGCTTGAAATCATTTACAAAAGTAATTAATTCATCCGAAACTTTCCCATATCCGCCAAAATGATAATCATTAAAAATAGTGAAATTCGTTTTATTTGTCAATTTTTCGATTTCATTTTGGATAAAATCTCCCTTTAAACTCGGAAAACCTAAAACTGTTTGATGAGGTTTCGAGCTTTCAATCAATCCAGCAATTGTTCCACAAGTTCCGATTGCCGAAGCAATAAAATCATATTCGAAACAATCATCGTACAAAATTTCTTCGCAACCTTTTATCGCAAAATCATTTGTACCTCCTTCTGGAATAACGTAAGTGTTTGGATATTTAGTATTTAAATGATTAATAAATTCTACTTCATCTTTTTTTCGATAATCTTCTCTGGAAATAAAATGCAATTGCATTCCACATTTTTGAGCAAAACGTAACGTAGGATTTTCATCGATTTTATCACTTAATTCTTCTCCACGAATTATACCGATAGTTTCGAAATGATGAAGTTGACCAGCTGCCGCCGTTGCTGCAATATGATTGGAAAAAGCGCCACCAAATGTTATCAATTTCTTGAAACCAAGTTTTTCAGCTTCAATAAAATTATATTTCAGTTTTCGGTATTTGTTTCCAGAGATTTCTGGATGAATCAAATCTTCTCTTAATATAGAAAGTTGAATATTTTGAGAAGTTAAATGTTTGATGTCAATGTTTTGAATTTGAGCTTTAAAATCGTTCCAAATCATTTAGATATATTTTAGAAAATTATAAAATTTTCGTTTTTTTAAATAATTCAAATTGTGTTCGTTTGCATAAGCTTCACGCTCAAAACTAATATTGCGATATGCTTTGTGTTGATCGCGATATTGAATCAATCGAATGGCATATTCAATAAAATAAAAAGGATAGAAAAAAACGACCAAAAGTTCGAGTTGTTGAATGATATGAATGGTTTCGTGATTGATTAAAACTTCATCATTTTTCAGTTTTTTATCTCTCAAAAAAATGAAAGGAAAAATGGTAATTCCAATAAAATTCTTTCGGAATAAATGACGCAAAACAACTACAAACATGATTTAGGTAATTCGATTTTATTGCAAAATTAATCAATCTGAAAAGATATTGATTTAAAAAGCGTTAAAAAGCGTAAATTTAGAAGAAGTTTCGCAAATAATTATCATACCAAAATTAATGATAGTTTATAGATAAAAGTTGTAAATTCACAGCGTTAGAAATGAAAAAGTTTGAAGAAGGAGATTATTATTTATCTCCAGAAGGTTTCAGAATATTTACTGAACAATATCTAAAAAAAAGAGGGTATTGTTGTAAAAGTGGATGCAAACATTGTCCGTATGGATACGATAAAAAAACAGATAAAATAAAGAATAAGAAATAATTATATGAAAATAACATCAACAGTTTTAGCTTTGTTAATAGGAAGTTGTGCTTTTGCTCAAATGAAATTTCCCGCGGTAAGTTCTCATGCTGAAGTTGAACAAAAAGTAGGTTTAACAGAATTTGAAGTTGAATATAATCGACCAAATGTAAACGGAAGAAAAGTATTTGGAAAATTGGTACCGAATGGAGAAGTTTGGCGAACTGGTGCGAATGAAAATACGGTCATCAAATTTGATAAACCAATCAAAGTGAATGGACAAGAGTTGGCTGCTGGCGAATATGCGTTGTATAGCATTCCGAATAAAGAGGAGTGGGAGGTAATTTTTTACAAAGACACGAAAAACTGGGGAAATCCGAAAGAGTGGAAGGAGTCGAATATCGCTTTGAAAGTGAAAGCTCCGTCAACAAAATCGATGAACAATAAGACAGAAACGTTTGAGATTCGTTTTACAAATGTGACGCAAAAATCAGCGAATTTGGTATTAGCTTGGGATAACACAACGGTTGTTTTGGATATTGAAACGAATACAATTAACGAAGTTTTAAAAATGATTGGAGATCAATTGAACGAAAATTCTTCTGCAAGAGATTTTTACAATTCGGCAAACTTCTATTATTCGAATAAATTGGATCGAAATCAAGCGTTGAAATGGGTCAATACAGCTTTAGAAAAAGATGCAAATGCGCCAGATTATTACAAAGAATTGAAAGTTAATTTGGAAAAAAATAAATATTAATTAAAAATCCCTTCAAAAATTTTTGAAGGGATTTTTTTATTCAGAAATATTCTTTTTTAAGATAATTTGTAAGTAAGAAAACATCAACGCAGTTGACCAGCCAACCATCATAATTCCGTTTATAGCTTCTAATCCAGCCATGATTTTCCATTCACTATCAATCACAACAACACCATAACCAACGGTTGTAAATGTGATTAATGAAAAATAGATTGCTTCTTGAAAACTATACAAATTGTCAATATTTGGATTGAAATAAAAAGTAGCCGCCCAAATTGTATATTGTGCGCCATGTAACAAAGTAAGCAAAGAAACAGATAATGCCATTTGCCAAATTACTTGACTAAACGTTAAATGTTGTTTTTTGAGATTAAATTTATGTAGATATTTTAGCGAATAAACAGTGACAGTTGATTGTAAAATAACATTCACACAAATAATCAATACGCCATAACATATAATTAGAAACATATTTTTATCTATTATAGGCGAGTACAAAAATGTAAAGAATAAAATTTATATAATACTTTTTGAAGCTAAAAATTTTGTAAATTTAATAGAGAAGTAAAATCTAGATATCCTAAATATTTGATAAAATCTGGATTAATAAAGCTTTATTACTAATTTTGTAACGTTAAAAATACATATTTCAACGAATGAATATTAATTTTAAATATATTTTGATGTGTTTCGGAATAGCTACAATTGGCTTATCTTCGTGTGCTTCAAATAAAAATTCGAAAAAAATAGTTTATAAAAAAGTAGAATCTAAGCAGCCTATAAAACCTGTAGAATCTACGCAAACAACTATTCTTACTACATCAAAAACTGAAATTTCGAATAAGAAAGATGAAGTTTTTACAGTGAAATTACCAGAAGTAAATCGTGAGTTCCGAGCGGCTTGGGTAGCTTCTGTTGCAAATATTAACTGGCCTTCTAAAAAAGATTTAACGACAACGCAACAAAAAGATGAAGCGATAAAGTTGTTGGATATGTTAGAAGCAAACAATTTTAATGCAGTTATTTTTCAGGTTCGTCCAGCGGCAGATGCTTTGTACAAAAGTAATTTTGAACCTTGGTCTTACTTCTTAACTGGAGAAGAAGGAAAAGCGCCTTCTCCATATTATGACCCGTTAGAGTTTTGGGTGGAAGAAGCGCACAAACGTGGAATTGAGTTGCATGTTTGGTTAAATCCTTACAGAGCGCATCACAGTAGTGGAGGGCCGGTGACAAGTGAGTCGATGGTGAAAAGGTCGCCAAGTAATGTGGTCAGATTGAAGAATGGTATGTATTGGTTTGATCCTGCTGACAAAAAAACGCAAGATCACGTTTCGGAAGTTGTTCGTGATATCGTTTCGCGTTATGATATTGATGGTGTTCATTTTGATGATTATTTCTATCCATATGCATCGTATAATGGTGGTGCAGACTTTCCAGATAATTCAACTTGGAATGTTTACAAGAATAATGGAGGAATGTTGTCGAGAGCAGATTGGCGTCGTCAAAATGTGAATACAATTATTGAGCGTATTTATAAAGAAATCAAAGCAGAAAAACCTTTTGTAAAATTTGGTATTAGTCCTTTTGGAATTTGGAAACCAGGATATCCTGCTGGAATTACAGGTTCTTCGCAATATGATGAATTGTATGCAGATGCAAAATTATGGTTGAACAAAGGTTGGGTTGATTATTTTTCGCCACAATTGTATTGGCCAATTAATTCGACAGGACAAAGTTTTCCGAAATTATTAGAATGGTGGAAATCAGAAAACACACATAATCGTCATCTTTGGCCAGGTTTGAATACTGTAGAAGTGAAAGTTTCGGATAGAACAACTGAGATTACAAATCAGGTAAAAATGGCTGGAGAAATTTTACAAAACAATGTGGGTGTTATTCACTGGAGTATTGCTGGATTAACGAAAAATCCTTCGATGTTGAGTTATCTGAAAGAAGGTCCATACAAAGCTAAAGCTTTGGTGCCAACTATGAATTGGATAAAAGCAGATCGTTTGGCAAAACCAAGTTTGTCTGTAAATGCAAAAGCATCAGAAGTTGTGATGAATTGGAATGATTATAAAATGAATTCGAATGTTTCGAAATGGATTTTATATACACGTTACAACAACGATTGGGAAACATCTATTTTGGATAAAACCAAAACAAACCAAACAATTTTGAAACATAAAGATGGTAAAAGCTTAACGGCAGTTGCACTAAAAGCTGTTGATCGTTTAGGGAACGAAAGTGATTACGTTGCTCAAAAAATTAATTAAGAATAGAATTTCTCTAAATATAAATCCTCAACGAAAGTTGGGGATTTTTTTGTTTTTACAACTTTGTTGTTTTTGTATATTTGATTATACATTAATAGTTTAACACATATTTAAATAACCATAATTATATGAAAAATAAAATAGGTTTCAATATTATTTTTGCGCTTATTGCATTTCCAATAGGACTAGCTTTGTTAAGAGAGTTTAATTTTCAAGATTTTACGTTTAAAAATACAGCATTAGGTATTATTTATTCAGTAACGTTTATATTCTGCATATTTTTTATGTTGAAGAAAAAGAAAGTTGAAAATTAGAATTTAATATAAAACACAAATCCTCAACATAAGTTGAGGATTTGTTTATTTTTTTCTCTTTAAAATATAATAAAGCGTATCGTCATCATTTTCTTTTGAGGTATACGCAAACTGAAATTCATATCCACTCGCAGACATAAAATTCAACGCATCAATCATTGAATTAAATTTTACTGCAATTCCGCGTTCATCTTTTATTTTCAAACCAGTTTTAAAAGAAATTGATTTGGTTTCTTGTCCAAAATCCAAGCGAATATTCATTTTTGTACTCAAACCTCGTCCAGTTCCAATAATCTGTACATAGTCGACATTAATATCTTTAATCGGAACATCATTTACAGTTTGTGCAAATGAAAAACTTCCAATGAATAATCCCAAAATAAGTGCTAATTTTTTCATAAGTTTTTAATTTTGATAAAGATATTTATTTTCAGATAAAAGAAAAAAACCGATCCAACAGAATCGGTTTTTGTATAAAGTAATAGTTTTACTCGATTTATTTCAATCCCCAATCAACGGCAAAAACAGCTTGTAAAGCTGCAGTTTCAGTACGGAAACGTTGATATCCAAGATTAATTCCTGTGAAATTGTGATCTTCTGCAGCGAAAATTTCATCTCGCGAAAAATCACCTTCAGGACCAATCATAATTAAAATTTTCTGCGGGTTATTTTCCAAAACTGTTCTTAAAGGTGTTCGTTCAATATCCGCTTCGCAATGCGCAATACATTTCGTGAAACCTTCAAAATCCTGTTTGATAAATTCGTTGAATTTTGTCAAATCATTTACTTTTGGCAAATACGCTTTCAACGATTGTTTTGTTGCAGACTGAACAATTTTTTCAATTCGTTCAATTTTAATATTTTTTCGTTCCGAATGAAAAGTTTGCAAAAATGTAATTTCATCAACACCAATTTCGGTTGCTTTTTCCAAGAAAAATTCCAAACGTTCCATTGTTTTTGTTGGTGCAATTGCAACATGTAAATAGTAATTTTTCTGCTCGAAATTTGTTTTTAAATCAATTACTTTTCCTTCAACTGCTTTTTTAGAAATCGACGTAATTTCAACTTGAGCCAAATTTCCTTTTCCATCCGTCACATGAACCAAATCGCCTTCATTTCCGCGCAAAACTTTCGCAAAATGATGACTTTCTTCTTCGTTCAGGATAGCTGTTTCGTGATGAATTTCTCCAAAAAATAATTTCATTAAATATGGTATTTAGCCACAGATTTCGCTGTGTTTTTTGTAAATAACTCTTGATCAAATTTTAAACTTCCAACCATTGCAATCATCGCTGCATTATCTGTTGTATAAGCAAATTTTGGAATAAAAGTTTTCCAACCAAATTCTGTTTCTCCATCTTTTAATCGTTGACGAATTTCAGAATTAGCCGAAACTCCACCTGCAATCGCAATTTGTTTAATTCCAGTTTCGTCCGATGCTTTTTTTACTTTTTCCATCAAAATATTAACGATAGAATGTTGAATAGAAGCGCACAAATCGTCAATATTTTCTTCAATAAAATTTGGATTCGTTTTGACTTCTTTCTGAATAAAATATAAAATTGACGTTTTGAAACCGCTAAAACTAAAGTTTAAACCATCAATTTTTGGTTTTGCAAATTTGAATTTTGTAGGATCTCCAATCTTAGATTTTTTGTCAATAATTGGACCTGCAGGATAAGGTAAATTTAAAATTTTACCTGCTTTATCAAAAGCTTCACCAGCTGCATCATCAATTGTTTCACCTAAAATTTCCATCTCAAAATAACTGTTGATTTTCACGATTTGTGTATGTCCACCAGAAACAGTCAAACATAAAAATGGAAAAGTTGGTTTTTCGTCGTTGGCATCTTCAATAAAATTTGCCAAAATATGTGCTTGCATGTGATTAACCTCAATCAACGGAATATCCAATGATTGACTGAAAGATTTCGCAAAACTTCCGCCAACCAAAAGCGAACCCATCAATCCTGGACCACGTGTATACGCGATTGCTTTAAGTTCTTCTTTATTAATATTTGCCTGTTTTAGGGCTTGATCTACGACGGGAACAATATTTTGTTGATGTGCTCTCGAAGCTAATTCTGGTACTACGCCACCATATATTTCGTGAATTTTTTGGCTTGCCACAACATTAGAAATAATTTTATTTCCGTCAATAATTGCTGCGCCTGTATCATCACAAGAAGATTCTATGGCTAAAATGTAGTTTTTATCGCTCATAATTCCTTGTAGAATAAAATTTATAACTTATTTTTACCCTGCAAATATCGTAAATTTAAACCATTGAAAATAGTCAGACGAATAGGAAGATTTTTATTGTCGTTGATTATACTCGTTTTAACCCTTGTTTTAACAGTAGCAATCGCAATACAAATCCCTGCGGTACAGACAAAAATAGCACATTTTGCCTTAGAAAAATTAAATAAATCGTTGAACACACAAATGTATGTAGATGCGGTTGATATTGATTTTTTTGGGCGTATTTATTTCTATGGTGTACACATTAAAGACGATTACAAATATGATTTTTTGAAGTCGAAGACTTTAGAAACAACAATAAATGTTTGGTCGTTAATTCCAGGAATCAAAAAAGATCATATCAATTTGAGTGAAGTGAAATTGATTGAACCTGAAATTCGTGTGATTACCTACAAAGGTGATTCGATTTCGAATTTCATCAAATTTGTGAACGGTTTTAGTTCTGATAAACCAAAAGATCCGAAAAAGATTTTCAAATTAGATGGAGATTTTATTTTACAGGACGGAAAAGTTTCAATTGTTAATCAAAATTCTGGAAATGTTTGGTTGGATTCGAAGCAGTTGAACATGACGGTAAAAAAGTTTCGATTAGTTGATTCTGATATTACGGCCGATTTAGAAAATTTCTGCTTTGTTGCAACAAAAAATAAAGAAACGTATAACGTACAAAATTTCACAGGAAAAGTTCATTATTCGAAAAAAGAAATTCGAGTTGGGAATTTAAATTTACGATCGGATACGTCTGTTTTAAACGGAAATTTATTATTGAGTTACAATCAACCTTCGGATATGTCTGATTTTAATAATAAAGTTCGTTGGGACGTTTTTTTTGATCGAGGATCTAAAATTAATTTTAAAGAAATTCGCTATTTCACTGATTTATTTGATAAAAATTCTTCGGTTGATTTATATGGAAAAGTAAATGGAACCCTGAATAATTTAACATTTACAGATTTCGAATTGAAAGGAGAAGATAATTATGTTGGTGCTTCTCGTTTACAATTGCAAGATGTGACACATGGTTCTTCGCTAAATTTTTCGACAAGAAATGTAAAAATCAATACATCCTATCAAAAAATTGTAAAGTTACTTCCAACCTTTGTTTCTAAGAAAATTCCGAATATGTTGACTCGTTTTGGAAACTTAAATTATCGTGGTGATATTTCATTAAATCCAAATGAAATTCATGCGAATGGTTACGCAGTTTCTGGACTTGGTGATGCTGATATTAAAGCTCAAATTAGGAATTACAAAGATGTAAAATCGTTAATTTATAAGGGAACTTTAGATGCGAAAAATCTTAATCTTCGTCAATTAACAAATGCAAAAGATTTGGGTTATGTAAGCGGAAAATTTAGATTTGATGGAAAAGGAACTGATCTAAAAAATATCAATTTAAATTTAGATGGAAATCTTCGTTACATCGATTTGATTGGAAAAAGATATCAAA
Source organism: Empedobacter sp. ULE_I140 (assembly GCF_053482575.1). Classification (NCBI taxonomy): domain Bacteria; kingdom Pseudomonadati; phylum Bacteroidota; class Flavobacteriia; order Flavobacteriales; family Weeksellaceae; genus Empedobacter; species Empedobacter sp. ULE_I140. Next base: position 1,535,088 of record NZ_JBQMTX010000001.1, read on the forward strand.
ATATTACGGTAGATGGTTTGGTCAAAAATTATCAGTTTAATGGTTTGTTTGATATCAAAGATCCTAATTTGAATGCACAATTGAACGGAAAAATTAACTTCAGTGGAAAACCATATGATTTTGATTTTACATCAAACATTCGTCAAGTTAATTTAGATTTTCTTGGAGTTACAAAAAATCTAAATGCAATAGTACGTGGCGATGTTGAAGGGAATTTTAAGCTGACAAATATTAATGATTTTAGGGGAAATATTGATGTCAAAAATCTTTATTTCCGTTCTAAAAAAGATACGTTAGAATTGTCACATGTCATGTTGAATTCTCAAATAGATGGTTCGCATAAAATCATGACATTAGATGTGCCAGATTATATGAAAGCCACTGTTGATGGTAAATTTAATATTACTGAAGTTGCAAATGTTATCAATAATTCGCTTGTAGATCTAGTGCCATCTTTCCGCCATAAAAAAGTTTCGCCAAATCAGGCTTTTTCGTTTGATGTTTATGTGCAAGAAAATTTATTACAATATATCGATCCATCGATTTCTATTGAGCCAGATACACATGTTAAAGGTTATATTGATGGTACGAAAAATCAATTGGAAGCGACATTGGATACTCCAGGTATAAAATATGCAGGAATTCAATTGTTTCAGTCGAATGTTAATCTAAATACAATTGCAGAACTACCAACACTTAATGCGAAAATTGATAGTATGAAAGTGAGTGGAGTTACGATTAATGCAATTAACGTAAATTCGATTCCGAAGAATGATACAATGATTGTCAAAACAGACTTTAATATAGGTCGTAAGAATCCAATTTTATTTAATCTAAATCTTTTTCACACAGTTCAGAATAATAATGATTTGATTTTTGGATTTTCACCTTCGACAATACAAATAGATTCGACACAATGGACAATTAATCATTTGAATGATGCAAATTCTAATCGGGTAATTTTTAATCGAATCAATAAATCATTAAAAGTTGAAGATTTGTCATTAGAATCGGAAGAACAATATTTAAAAGTAAGTGGTTTATTTAATAACAATGTAGATTACAATTTCAATGCTGATTTTAAAGATTTGCATTTAGAAAAAATCATTCCTAAAACATTATTGAATAATCTAAAAATTGTCGGTATAGCGAACGGTAAAGTAGATATTATTAGAACAAAAGAAAAGTTAGAACCAACACTTGAAGCTAAAATTGATAAGTTAGGTTTAAATGATTTTGAGCTTGGTAATTTGACTTTACAAGGAGGTTATAATGTAGCGGATAAACAATTTAATTTTGAAACAAGTTTACAGAAAGAGCAAATTCAATCGTTGGTTGCTTATGGTAATATTATTAATAAACCAACAGGTCCTGAAGTCGATGTAGATGCCAATTTTGATGAGTTTCATATCGATTTCTTAGAAGGATTCTTAAAATCTGTTTTCTCTAATATGCGTGGAACGTTATCTGGTGATTTAAAAATTACTGGACCAATTGATTTACCAAATCTTAGCGGAAATATGATTGCAAAAGATCTTGGATTAAAAGTTAATTTCTTAGGAACTGATTATTTATTTGAAGGAGAAAACGACTTATTTGTTTTTAAAGAAGGAGCAGGACAAGGGGTTATTAGATTGAATGATATTGCATTTAAAGATACTGCGTACAATACAAAAGGAAAAGTTGATGGTTTAATTCTTTTTCGTAATTTATCTAAATGGGGTCTCAACTTAGATTTTGATACCGATAATTTATTGGTGATGAACACGTCTATTAAAGACAATGAATTGTTTTATGGAAAAGTATTTGCGAAAGGAAATGTATCTATGTTTGGTGCGGTAGAGGAATTGGAGATTGCTGGAGATGCGACAGTGGTTGGAAATTCTGAGTTAACGATAAATACAGGAAGTACAACAATTGAGTCAGAAAATAATTTGGTACGTTTTGTTCCTAACCAACATCTAGATGAAAAATCGAAAAATAACGAGCCTCACGCACCAAAAGGAATGTCGATAGATGTCAACATCAATGCGTATCCAAATGCGATGGTGAATTTGATTTTTGATGCAGCTACAAATGATAAAGCAACAGCGCGAGGAACTGCAGAAAATCTTAGATTCTTAATGAATAAAGCAGGATTGAGTATTACAGGGGTATATAATATAGAAAGTGGAACATATGAGTTTAGACAATTTCCGCTGATTCCAAAAGATTTTAAAATCAAAAAAGGATCTTCGGTACAATTTGCAGGAAATCCACTTGATGCAACGCTTAATATTACAGCTGAATATCAACGTTCGGTGTCAAATGTTGGAGACTATTTAGGTGTAGGATATTCGCAAATTTATGATGCTCTCTTATCAATTAATATTTCTGAAACGTTGAAAAAACCTATTATCGATTTTGGATTAACAATTCCTAATGCAGGTTCGGATATCAATTCGCAGTTACAATCAAAATTCCGTTCAAATACAGAAGAACAGATGCTTCAGTTTAGTTATATCTTATTGACAGGTAAATTTGGTGATGCTTCGGCTGTTCAATCTGGTGTAACAAGTACAGCTGCTGATATTGGTTTATCGACAATTGCGGGTATGTTGTCTTCTATTGCGAACAATGTAGATATACAAATGGAGTATGTCGGTGGTAGTGCGCAATCGGAGACAAATGATAAAATTAGAACTTCTGTTTCTTATCGGGTTAATAATCGTTTAAGTTTACGTGGTTCGTATGGAATTGCGGTTACAAATAATAGAAATGTACAAGAGAACTTCGATGGGAATTTTGATGTTTCTTATGATATCTCGAAATTAAACAATGGATCTTTGGTCTTAAAAGCATTTACAAAACCTACAACTTTCGGTTTATTGCCAGGAATGGAAAATAACTTAAATCAAAGTTTCGGAGTAGGAATTCAGTACAACAAAAGCTTCGATACGTTTAGAGGATTTTTAGGTTTAGATGAAAATAAACGAAAAGCAAAAGCTAAAAAAGAAGAGCAACAGCAAGAAAGATTTGATTCGATTGTACTTCCGAAACAGTTTAAAAGTGAGGAAAGAAGAATAGATTCTACTCGTCAAACTACAAAAGATACGGTCAAAGTTACGTATCAAAAAAGTACTCAACCTAAAGTGGAACAAAAACGTCGTGGTTTAGTCAAAATTAAATAAAAAAAAAATGAGTTTATTGTGGTTAGACAATAAACTCGCGCAAACAAACAAAAGTGATTAGTTCTTTCTTTTTTGAACTATTATTATAACAAAAGTAAAATATTAAATAAATCATTAAAAAATATTTTGAAGTTTGTTTGTTTTATTTATAATTTTGCTAAAAATTAATTCGATTTTTTATTAAAATAATAATAATAATCAAAAATTAGGAAAATGAATTACATAATTGATGATGTTGATAAGAAAATTTTGATGTATTTGATTGACAATACAAGAATGCCATTTACAGAAATTGCAAAGAAAATGAATGTTTCTGCTGGTACTATTCACGTACGTGTCAAGAAATTAGAGGAGGCTGGAATCATCAAAGGAACTACACTAATTACAGATTATGATAAAATGGGTTATCAGTTTGTTGCGTATGTAGGATTGTTACTTACAAAAACAAACAAAACTCAGAAAGTGATAGATGAATTATATAAAATTCCTAACGTAACAGTGGTTCACGTTGTGTCTGGAAAATATAATATTTTCTGTAAAATTCGTGCAAGAGATACTTCTGATGCGAAAGATGTTATCTACAAAATTGATCAAATTGATGATGTATTGAGAACAGAATCTATGATTTCGTTAGAAGAATCTTTTAACGATAAAAATAGATTGATGCATTCAATTTTTCATTAAAAATAAATTTCAATTTATTAATCATCCCACAAAATGACAGACGAAGAAAAAGAAAAATATTTTCAGGTCGCTCTATGTTCAAGTCTCGTACTTTTCGGGTTTGATGGAGAAGATCTCAAAATATTGGTGTATAAAAAACTAAACGATCCTTTCAAAGGAGCATTGGTTTTGCCAGGAAAATATATTGCGCCAACGGTAAGTAACGATCAAGCAATTCACGAATTGTTGATTGAGAAAATTGCTTACGATGAGCATCAAACATATATTGAACAATTGAAAGCTTTTACAAAAGTTTTTCGTAATCCATTAGGACGTGTTGTAAATGTTGCTTATTACGCTTTGGTTAAATTGACACCTCAAATAGAGGAAAAAGTGAAAACACAAGGTGGAGAATGGTATGCTTACGACCGTGTTCCGGATTTGGCTTTTGATCACAATGAGATTGTAAAATATGCAAAAGAGCGTGTGAAACGTCGTGTAAAACGTCGTCCAGTAGGATTTAACTTACTTGGAGATGAGTTTACAATTGCGCAATTGCAAAGTTTGTATGAAAAAGCCTTGAATCGTGAGTTGGATAAACGTAACTTTAGAAAGAAAATCTTTAACTCAAATTTAATTATCGAAACAGGTAATACAACAGATCCTAAACAACATCGTAAAGTATCTAAATTGTATCGTTTTGATGAAGAAAAATACGAAAAATTGAGTTTGAAAGGATATGATTTCTTATTTTAAAATAAAGCTATGACAGATCAAAAAGTAGAACAAAATCAAGAACGTGACGATATTTTTGACACAAAAGTTTTAATGTCGGATAATACCAAAACAAAAGATTTGAAACACGAAGGAAACAAAACATCATTCCTTTTCAAGTCAATGATCTTTATAATGGTTTTCTTGATTTTGAGTATTCTTTATCGTGGTTATCAATTATTGGTGACAAATGATTATTTGTTCCGCCAAATGATGAACGAAGATGCGCCAGAAATGCCAAAATGGTATCCAATTTCGACTCTTGTTTTAGGAGTTATTGCATTGATAGGTATCTTTTTAGTGAAATCTTATAAAAGAATTGGTGTATATATGGTTGTGACATCATTATTTGTGTCAGCAGCAATGCAGCCCGAATTTATGGCAGATGGAACACTTTTTACCATGTTTACATTATTTGTGTTTATAGGTTATGGTTTAGCGATTATCTATCCATATTGGCACAAGTTTAAATAAAAACTTAATAAAGTCTAGAAAAGAGGTTACAATTAGTTGTGACCTCTTTTTTTGATGCTGAATTATTTGTATTAATATCATTCAATATGAATATTTTAAGCATGTTAATTGTTTAAGTTGATAAAAAAACTGCTTAAATAAAGTGAATATGAGAATTTAACGGCTATATTTGTCTTGTGTGGAAAAAATATAAATTAAAAGTACAAAATGGATTGTATTTCAGTATTTGATATGCTCAAAATTGGCGTTGGTCCTTCAAGTTCGCATACTTTAGGTCCTTGGCGCGCTGCAGAAGCTTTTCTGAAAGAATTGGATGCTGCATCTATCTTTAATAAAATTACAAAAGTTCGTGTAGATTTGTACGGCTCTTTATCGCTTACGGGTAAAGGACATGCAACTGATTATGCAGTAATGTTAGGGTTAAGCGGTGCTGATCCTGAATATATTCCTGTTGATGATATTTCGAATATTATTAATACAATCAATACAAATAAACAATTAAATTTTGGAAATAAATTTTTAATTGATTTTAATCCCGAAACTGATATCGTTTTCAATCGTGAGTTTTTATCTTTTCACGCTAATGGAATGATGTTTACAGCTTTCTATGAGAACGAAGAATTATCTTCTACGTTTTATTCGATAGGGGGAGGATTTATTACAAAAGAGGATGATAGTGCTACCAATACAGATGTCACTTGTGCTTTTCCATATTTATTTAATACATCAACAGAATTATTAGAATTTTGTTCGAAAGAAAATAAATCGATTTCTGAAATTATGTTCGAGAATGAAAAAACAATTCGAACTGAAGATGAAATTCACCACGAATTAATGCGTGTTTGGAATACTATGTTAGAGTGTATGTACATTGGTTGTCATACAGAAGGTATTTTACCAGGCGGATTGAACGTGAAACGTCGTGCTTACGATATGCACAAAAATTTGGTTGGAGCAACACCTTATTCTAATTCACAAGAATGGATTGCATCAATCCGAAAAACCAAAGTATATTTTCGTCAAATCTTGAAATGGGTGAGTTGTTTTGCTCTTGCTGTTAATGAAGTAAATGCTTCGTTAGGTAGAGTTGTAACAGCGCCAACAAATGGAAGTGCAGGAGTTATTCCAGCAGTTTTGATGTATTATTTGGTGATCGAAAATCATAAAGCTGGTCAAAAAGAGATTGAACAATTCTTAACAACAGCAGGAGTTATTGGTTCTATTTTTAAGAAAGGAGCAACTATTTCTGCGGCAATGGGAGGTTGTCAAGCTGAGATCGGCGTATCTTCAGCTATGGCTGCAGCTGCATTATGCGAATTAATGGGAGGAACTCCTGCGCAAGTAACAATGGCTGCCGAAATTGCAATGGAACATCATTTAGGTTTAACATGCGACCCGATTGGTGGTTTGGTACAAATTCCTTGTATCGAGCGTAACACAATGGGAGCGATTAAAGCGATAAATGCAGCAGAATTAGCACTGGATACAGATCCGTTGACTGCGAAAGTTCCGTTAGATAAAGTTGTGAATACGATGTGGGAAACTGCAAAAGATATGAATAATAAATACAAAGAAACTTCTGAAGGAGGTTTGGCAGTTGCTGTAAATATTGCAGATTGTTAGTAACTTATTTATTATCAGTAAAATAATATTATGTGTATTAATTGTAAGGATTATGAATGTGTGTTGTGTATTTCAAAAATAATCCTTACATTTGCACAGCCTTTTAGAGTTAAGGTACGGATGTTAAAGAATATTCATTTAGGGATTTTTTAGGCTGCTCAGCCATTTAATTTTATTCTTTCATATCTGTTGGTTAAATAATTTAAAATAAAACCGTGATATGAAATATAAATGAATTTCATTATCTCGGTATCGTATCTAACATGATTACATTCAAAGAATTAGGACTTCAAGAAGAAATCCTAACTGCAATTGAGAAAATGGGCTTCGTTAACCCATCTCCAATCCAAGAAAAAGCTATTCCTCAAATCCTTTCATCAGATCAAGATGTTATTGCATTGGCGCAAACAGGTACAGGAAAAACTGCAGCATTCGGGCTTCCGGTTTTAAATCAATTAGACAGCAATTCAAAATCAGTACAAGCAATTATTTTGTGTCCTACTCGTGAATTATGTTTACAAATTGCAAAAGAATTAGAATCTTTTTCTGCAGATATGCGTGGAGTACGTGTACAGGCAGTTTACGGTGGTGCTGACATCGTTAAACAAATTAGAGGATTAAAAGATAATCCGCAAATCGTTGTAGGAACGCCAGGTCGTACAATGGACTTAATCAAACGTGGCGCATTAAAAATTAATGACATCACTTGGACAGTTTTAGATGAGGCTGATGAGATGTTGAACATGGGATTCCGTGACGAAATTGATTCTATCTTAGAAACAACTCCAGAAGAAAAACAAACTTTATTATTCTCAGCTACAATGCCTTCAGAGGTTCGTCGTATCGCTTCAGAATATATGCACAATCCAGTTGAGATTGCTGTAAGTAAAGTAAATACTGCATCAAAAAATATCGAGCATCACGTTTACTTAGTACGTTCTTCTGATCGTTACTTAGCTTTAAAACGTTTGGCCGATTATTACCCAAATATTTATGGTATCGTTTTCTGTAGAACTCGTCGCGAAGCGAAAGACGTAGCAGATAAATTGATGCAAGATGGTTACAATGCAGACGCATTACATGGAGATTTATCACAATCACAACGTGATCACGTGATGGAGAAATTCCGTAACCAAAATATTCAAATCCTTGTTGCAACAGACGTTGCTGCTCGTGGTATTGACGTAAATGAGTTGACTCACGTAATCAACTTCAATTTACCAGATGATCCAGAAGTTTATGTACACCGTTCAGGACGTACAGGACGTGCGGGTAACAAAGGAATTTCTATCATTATTTCAGGAGGACGTGAAGCGCGTAAAATTAGAGATTTAGAAAAATTAATTGCTTCTAAAATCGAGCCTAAAAATGTACCAACTGGAGCCGAAATCTGTGAAAAACGTTTAATTTCTTTAATCGATAAAATCGAAAATATCGAAGTTGATGAAGAATTAATCGAGCCTTACATGGAAACTGTAAATGAAAAATTGGCGAACTTAGATCGTGACGATTTATTAAAACGTTTCATGACAGTTGAGTTCAATTCTTTCTTAGAATATTACAAAAACACGAAAGATATTTCTTCTGAAGGAGATCGTGGTGATAGAGGAGATCGTTCTTCTAACCGTCGTGGTGGACGTGATTTCTCTCGTTTCTTTATTAATATTGGTCAAAAACACAATTTACGTGTTCCAAACTTAATTGGTTTAATTAACGAGCAAACTCGTAATCGTAACATCGAAATCGGAAAAATTGAAATTTTACGTAATTTCTCTTTCTTCGAAGTTGATACACAATTCGAATCATTAGTGTTAGAATCTTTCAAAGATGCACAACGTGATGGAGTAGACTTAGATGTTCAAATCTCTAAACCAGAACCTAGACGTGGTGATGGTGAGCGTCGTGGTGGAGATCGTCGTCGTAATGACAGAGGAGATTCTCGCGGACGTGGTTTCAATAGCCGTCGTGATAATGACCGTGAAAGAAGTGGAGGTTATCGTGGTGGAGATCGTGATCGCGGAGGAGACAGAGGTGGATTCCGTGGAGGTGATCGTGACCGTGATTCTAGAGGTGGAGATCGTGGTGGTTACCGTGGAGGAGACCGTAATAGAACAGGAAACTCAAGAAGAGGTAGAGATTAATATATTCTCAATAAAAAATAACAAAAAGGATGATTTTATAAAATCATCCTTTTTTATTCATAAAACTTCTGTTTGAATAAATAATTTTTCTATATTTATTCAAAACCACAAATAAATGACAGTACAAGAATTGTTTAGCTCTATTCGATTATCCATCGAAGAAGAGAATTATACGCAATTAAAACAGATTAAAATTTTCAAACCAGAGAAATTCAATTGGGTGAAGGATATTTTTGAGCCTTATAATGTTGCTCAATTAGGAACTCAAAAAGGTTTAATTTGGAAGTATAATGAAGAACGAGAAGATTATACTTTTCAGAATTTAGCTGATAAATACAATCAATTTTTAAACTATTTAAGAAACAAAGGAATTGTACAAGGAGACAAAATGTTTTCTCAAGTTCCATTATTACCGATTACTTGGATTGGTTATTTGGCTTCTATCAAAGGTGGATTAATTATTATTCCAGCCGCAACAACTTTAGAAGCAAGGGATTTAACGTTTAGATTCGAGTCTTCTTTTCCAGAAGTTGCTTTAGCAGATCAAGCAAATGCATCGAAAATAGATGAAGCAGAAGCAAAATTTGATAAAAAGATTAAGGTAAAATTAATCACAGAAGGCGAGCGAGAAGGTTGGATAAATATCAATGAGTTATGGAAAGAATCTATTCAAGCTGAGGCTGCAGATACAAAACCAGACGATGATTTATTCTACTTTTTTACTTCAGGAACGACAGGAATGCCGAAAGTTGTGGTGCATACGCATTACACTTATCCGCTTGGAGGTTTCACGACTTCTTCTTGGGTTGGAATGAAAAAAGGTGATTTACATTATAATATTTCTCAACCAGGTTGGGCGAAATTCTTTTGGAGTAGTTTTTTTGCTCCATGGAATATGGGTGCGACAATTTTGGGTTATCATTCAGATAAATTTGTTCCGAAAGAACAATTACAAACCATTCAAGATTTGGGTGTAACAACTTTTTGCGCACCACCAACAGCTCTGCGTGTATTGATTTTAGAAGATTTGAAAAGTTATGATTTCAAACTTCGTCAATGTGTTGCAGCTGGTGAACCGCTTAATCCAGAAATTATAGATGTCTGGAAAGAAGGTACAGGAATTACGATTCGTGATGGTTATGGACAATCAGAATCAACTGCGATGATTGCGAATTTGCCAAATGAGAAGATTAAATATGGATCGATGGGAAAACCTGCGTTTTTATACGATATTGTGATTGCTGATGATGATGGAAATATTGTACAAGATTGCGAAGAAGGAAATATTTGTGTTGTGCATAATGAAGAAACCATCAATGGAATTTTCAAAACTTATTTGATTCAGAAAGATAAAATGGCGAAAGTTTTCAAGCATGGATTATATTATACAGGAGACAAAGCTTATAAAGACGAAGATGGTTATGTTTGGTTTGTTGGGCGTGATGATGATGTGATAAAAGCGTCTGATTTCCGTGTAGGACCATTTGAAGTAGAAAGTGCTTTGTTAGAGCATGATGCCATTATGGAAGCTGCTGTTGTGGCAAGTCCGCATGATTTGAGAAGTAATGCTGTAAAAGCTTTTGTTATTTTAGCACCTGGAAATGAAGCTTCGGAAGAATTAGCAAAAGATATTTTTAGATATACAGAAGAGCATTTAGCACGTTACAAAATTCCACGTATTGTGCAGTTTGTGGAGAGTTTACCAAAAACAATTTCAGGAAAAATACGTCGAGTGGAATTGCGTAACCAAGAAGCTGTTGATAAAAAGAATAAAACGATTATACCAAACGAATATTTTCACGAAAAATATTAGTCGAGCTTAAAATTAACACACAAAAAAACCACTTCAAACGAAGTGGTTTTTTAATATCAAATAATTTTATAATTTTTCTTCTATATATTCCTGAATTTTATTCGTAATAATTGGAACCGCTATCATAATCAATCCAGAAATTAAAATTTTTGTAATTCCCTTCATTGGATATTTTTTTGAAGCTTTATCTCCAGCCCAATTTAATGCACTTTCAACTTTAGAAGAAGTAAAACTTGTATCGGATTTTAAGTTTGTTACAAGATTAACTGCTTTATTTACAAATGAATTTTCATGTTTATTTTCAGCAACTTTCATTTGTAATTTTAGTTTACGTTTTGCCATTCGCAAATCGTCTAAATTTTTTATCGCAGACATTTGTTCTTTATTCTTCATCGTCGTCTTCGTCATCTTCCTGGTTAGACATAGCTTCCATCGCGTTTTCTACGGCAATATTTGTCAAGAAAAGTTTTAATTTCTTTCTAAATAGAATAGAAAAAACCATCATTAAGAAATAAATTCCAGTTACAGCAAGAAAACCTAATCCTGTATCATTAAAATAACCTCCCAAAATAAATCCTAATGCTAAACTTCCTAATAATAATAGAAACAAAGAAAATACGGCAATAATTAATACATAAATACCGCTCGCCAACATATTACTCAGCGAATCTACGAGATCGTATTTAGCTAAAGTTATTCTATTATTAATATAAACTTTTAGTTCATTAAACATAAAATTGATTTATTTCAGACAAAGTTAATTATAAATTTTAAGGAATGTTGTATTTCGAAGAAATTAAACTCCTACGTTTTCTTGAAATTCGTCTTTTAAATCTTCTTTTGTTTGGTTTGCTTTAGATTTTAAATCTTTTCCAGCTTCTTTCGCTTTTGCTACAAACTCGTCTTTTTGTTCTGCTAATTTTGATTTTACTTCGTCTAATTTAGCTTCTAATTCTTTTTTTGTTTTTTTCGCTTTATCAGAAAAATCATTCGCGTATTTGTCTAACTCTTTTTTGTATTTGTCAGCTTCTTTTTTTAATTTTTTGCGAGTGTCTTTCCCTGATTCTGGCGCATATAATAAACCTACTACTGCTCCGATTGCTGTTCCAATTGCTAAACCTGCTAATAATTTAGTTGCATTATTTAATTTACTCATAATAAAGTTTTTTTTGAGATTAAACGTTTTTTATATTTACACTTTAAAATTACAAAAACAATACCAAAGAATTCAAATCAAATTTTAAAAATTACAATAAATGTTAATATTATCTGAAAAATCACAAAATATGCCAGCTTCTCCAATCAGAAAGTTGGTGCCATACGCAGATGCAGCGAAAAAAAGAGGAACGAAAGTTTATCACTTAAATATTGGACAGCCCGATATTGAGTCGCCAAAAGCTGTTTTAGAAGGATTGAAAAATTTTCCTTCAAACATTATTTCTTATACGCACTCAGAAGGAACGTTGGAATATCGTCAGGCTTTGGCAGATTATTTTACAAATCGCGGAATTGAATTAACGCCAGAAAATTTTATTGCAACATTAGGAGGTTCGGAAGCTTTATTATTTATTTTCGGAATTATTGCAAATCCAGGAGATGAAATTATTATTCCAGAACCTTTTTATGCAAATTATAATGGATTTACATGTGAAAACGATGTAAATATTGTTCCAGTTCCATCTACAATTGAAAATAATTTTGCATTACCTGCAGTAGAAGAGTTTGCAAAAAAAATTACAGATAAAACACGTGCTATATTAATTTGTAATCCAGGGAATCCAACAGGTTATGTATATTCGAAAGAAGAATTAAATCAATTGAAAGATTTGGTTTTAGAGCATGATATATATTTAATTGCGGACGAAGTTTATGCAGAATATTTATATACAGAAGAAGAATTTACATCTGTTTTAAGTTTCCCAGAATTGAAAGATAATGCAATTGTAATTGATTCTGAATCGAAACGTTTTTCTTTATGTGGAGCTCGTTCTGGAGCTTTAATTACACGTAACGAGAAATTCTTAAAAGCAGCAATGTTATATGCTCAAGCGCGTTTAAGTCCAGTTGAAATTTCTCAGTACATTGCAACATTAGCACACAGAAACGTAGGAACTTATTTTGAAGATTGTCGTACAGAATATTTAAAACGTCGCAACACTTTGGTAGAAGGTTTACAACAAATTCCAGGTGTTGTTTGTCCAAATCCAAAAGGAGCATTTTATTGTATGATTCAATTACCTGTAGATAGTGCAGAAAAATTTGCAATCTGGTTATTAGAATCTTTCTCATCAAATGGAGAAACAGTAATGTTGGCACCAGGAGCAGGATTTTATTCAACTCCAAATTCAGGAATTCAAGAAGTTCGTTTGGCTTATGTTTTGAAAGAAGAAGATTTGGTTCGTTCTGTCGAAATCTTGAAAGAAGCTTTAGAACAATATCCAGGAACAATTAGATCATAAGAAAAATACGAAGATGGAAATCATCGAAAATTATTCATTAAAATTATATAACACATTTGGAATAGAAGCGAAAGCAAAATATTTTGCTGATGTTGCAACTATTCAAGATTTGCGAAAAGTTTTGGTTTTTCGTCGTCAAAAAGATTTACCTATTTTATTTATAGGAGGAGGAAGTAATATGCTTTTTGTAGACGATTTCCCTGGAATTGTGTTAAAACTGAATTTGAAAGGAATCGAAATTATCAATGAAGATGATGATTTTGTGTATGTAAAAGCGCAAGGAAGCGAGAATTGGCACAATTTTGTTGAATGGACGTTGCAAAATGATTTCGGAGGATTAGAAAATCTTTCGTTGATTCCTGGAAATGTTGGTACTGCACCGATGCAAAATATTGGTGCGTATGGCGTAGAAGTAAAAGATTATATCGAAGAAGTTCAGACATTAGTTTTAGAAACGGGAGATGAGCGTAATTTTACAAATGAAGAATGTCATTTTGGTTACCGTGAATCTGTTTTCAAAAATGAATTGAGAGGTCAATATGTCTTGGTGGCAGTTACGTTTAAACTGACAAAGAAAAATCATAAACTTCATGTTGATTATGGTGCAATAAAATCTGAATTGGAAAAGGAGCAAATTTTTGATCCAACGATTCAAGAAATTAGTGCAGCTGTGATCAAAATTCGTCAAAGTAAATTACCAGATCCTTCGCAAATAGGGAATTCGGGAAGTTTCTTTAAAAACCCTGTGATTTCGAATGAAGAATTTGCTGAGATTGAAAAACTTCATCCAGAAATTTCTCATTTCAAAACTGATTTAGGTGTAAAATTAGCTGCTGGTTGGTTAATAGAACACGCAGGTTGGAAAGGAAAACGTTTTGGAGATGCGGGAGTTCACGACAAACAAGCTTTGGTCTTGGTGAATTATGGAAATGCAACAGGACGCGAAATATATGATTTGTCTGAACGAATTATAGAAGATGTGAAAGCCAAATATGGCGTAACATTGGTTAGAGAAGTCAATATTATACAATAAATTAAATCCCGCTTTCAGCGGGATTTTTATTCTTCTTCTTTATTGATTTTTAATTTAGAAATTCCAATTATTAATATAATTCCGAATGCTATGTATAAAAGTTTTTCGAGAATATTTGTTACTATATTTAGTTCATAAATTGAAACACCAAGATATTCTTTTATAGATAATCTTATTATTGATAATAGTAATATAGAAATTGTTATGAAAATTAGATAATTACTAAAACTTATTTTTTTTCCGTGAGCAACAATAGAAATAATTAATAATAAAATATCGAATACGAAGTGAAGGACTAAAATTACTTTAGTATACAAAATTAAAAAATCCGGATCCATATATTTATTTATAATTTGTAATAATCTCCACAATTTTATCCAAACCATCGGTTAAAGCAGCAGGACCAGGTTGTAAAATCAATTCAGATTTTATTTCGTATAAATGATTTTGTTGAACTGCTTTTACATTTTCGAAACCAATACGTTGTTTTACTTTTTCTGGTTTGAACATTTTACCACACCAAGAACCAATAATAATTTCAGGGTTACGTTCAATCACTTGTTCAGCCAACAAAATACGATCTTTAGCCAAAGCTTTATTTTTGAGTTCTGGAAAAGCTAATTTTCCTCCAGCAATTTCTATCAAATCATTTACCCAAGCGCTTCCCGAAATAATTGGTTCGTCCCATTCTTCAAAAAAAACTGTTGGATGATAGGGAAGGAGAGCAGCTTGTTGTTTTACTTCTTCGAGTTTCTTTTCATAAGATTCAACTAATTTTAATCCTTTATCTTGGCAACCAATCAATGAAGTAAATTGCACAATCATATTTAAAATTTCATCAACTGTTCGGTGATTAAAGATAAACACATTGATTCCTCTTCTAATTAATCCTGCTGCAATATCTGCTTGTAAATCCGAATATCCTACAACTAAATCTGGTTTCAAATTGATGATATCTTCAAATTTAGCATCTAAAAAAGTTGAAACTTTAGGTTTTTCTTTTCTTGCTTGTGGCGGACGATAGGTAAAACCACTAATTCCTACTAAACGATGTTGTTCATTAATGTTATACAGAATTTCAGTTCCTTCTTCGGTTAAGCAAACAATGCGTTGAGGATATCGATTTGATGACATTTTGGCTTGATGTTAAATTGATGTGAGGTATAAAAATAAGAAATTCATACCATTTGTATGATATGAATTTCTTTTGAAAAAACTATGAGTAAAAATGTTAGTTAACTAAAACTCCAAATTCGGATCCAGCAGCGTAATCTTGTCCATTCTGAGAACTTAAAGCTGTGAAACGGATATATCTTCCGCGAATTGGTTTGTCGAACAAAATTGTTTGCAGTTTAGTGTTTTTCTCGAAAGAACCTTCTTTGATAGGGTTACTCCAATTTTTTCCGTCTAAACTAATCTGAATTCTATAATCTTTTATATTTCCATTAGCTCCATCTTGACGAGGTAAATATGTAAATCCTTTAATCATCTTGAATTCTCCTGCATCAAAATCAACCCAATGAGGATATTGCGCAACAGTGACAGAATACATCGTATGCCAAATAGAGCTTGGATTACGATCTACAAGATTTGCAGCATCTCCTTCTCCAGTTTCTTGACTTGAAGCAAAAACAACTTGTAACGGAATCGTTTCTATTTTAGTAAATTTTGAAGAAACTTTAATGTTCGGATTATTTTTATCCCAAGTAACAATTGTATTCGCATCTCTCAATTTGAAAGGTTCTGTATACTTCGTTTCTTTTCCATTCCCGATTTTGTAATACAAATCTGCATGTTGATTTTGGCTCAAAATTGTAACTTCCCCAATTTTGTTTCGTGTAATAAGAAGTGGAGAATCTCCTGCTCCTTTTACTTTTGCTTGCGTTGAATAATTATTGCTTTGAACAGGACGAATAATAAATCCAAAAGTTGTTGCGTTTGGTTTTACACGATCTTGTTCTAATGGTGGTCCTTGCCCACAACTATTTCCTCCAAGCCCTGTAACACCAGCATCTAAATGCATATACGTTCCATTACTTTTTGGTAATTGATAGAAATGAGGCGTTTGCGTTAATTCTAATTCGCTCCAAGGCAAAACAGAAGTTGACATCAAATCTTTGCTTACAAAAACAACCCCATTTCCAGAAGTATCAGTTAAAGAACTCCATCTAACTTCCTCATTATTACTCATACTTTGCGGATTTGGCCACGGTACAAACTGATCTTTCACTGTACTTTTATGAAATTCAATATTCTGAGCGGTTTTACGATCTGCATAATTATTAATCGGACCGCGTCCGTAATAGTTGTAATTGCTCAAATTTTCTGGTAATTTCAATTCATAACCTAAACGCGCTAAAGCAAGCGATTCGTCATTTGAAGTAATACTTGACGATAATTCGATTGAACCATCTGGATAAATCGTCCAAACTTGATTTGAAGTAAATTTGAAATCATTTTCCCCAAATACTTGGTCTTTGTGTTCTTCGATCTTATATGTTCCAGAAGTACCTCCTAAAAGTGATGCGCTATTTGGCGCTTGTGATTCTACAACATACGATAATACAATTGCGCCATCTTTTCTTGTGTAAGAAGTTGATGATAAAACTTTGTGTTTTAAATTATGTAAACCTTTTTGAAACCATTGCTGATACGCCCAGTTGTCATTATCCATTGGTGCACGATAAGCATCTAATTTTGGACCGTCACCATCTTTAATAATCGTTTGGTTATTATAATTTAAACTATAAATAGTTCCAGTTTGATTATCAAATTTTACAGCGAAACCATTTCCACTAATTGTTTTTAGTTTTTCTGAATCTGTTATGGTAATTTGATTTGTTTTTTGAACTTCTTGAATTGTCGGAATTTGTTCTGCAGCTTTCACAAAAATTTGTTCTTCCATTTGAACATAATCTTTCTTCGCCCACAATTGATCATGATTTTGCTTGAATTGAATTTTTACAAAATACTCTGATGTAGGTTTTAATTTTGATTGATTAATTGGTAAACGAACGATTTGTTTTTCGCGAGGACTAATGATTTTTTTAGGCTCAATAAAAGCTGTACTTCTTTCAATTTCGATTCCATCTTCGTATAAAGCCCATTCTGGCGTGTAATCTTCTAACGAAATGAAATAATTTTTATTAAAAATTTCGATTTCACCATTCAAGATATTTGCAGGTTTTACACCAACATTTTGATAGACTTTTTTAACTTCCCAGTAAGAAGGTTTTTCCTTTAAATCAGCGAAAACTAATCCATTGTTTACAAACGTTCCGTCATTTGGTTTATCCCCGAAATTACCTCCGTAAGCGAAGAATTTTTCGCCTGTCTTTTTATCATAATAATACATTGCTTGGTCAACCCAATCCCAAATAGCACCTCCCATAAAGAAGTTGGTAGATTCCATTGCTTCCCAATAATCTATCAGATTTCCAGCTGCATTTCCCATTCCATGCGCATATTCAGAAATATGGAAAGGATATTTTAACTTATAATTTCCTTGTACAGCACCACGAACCCAATTGATAGAAGGGTATTGATTAGATCCCATATCAACAATTGCATTATTTCGCTCGTATTGAACAGGACGAGAAGTATCAATTTTTTTGATTGCATTGTAGGCTTCAACAAAATTATTTCCAGGACCAGCCTCATTTCCTAAAGACCAAATAACGATAGAAGGATGATTGATTGTTGCATGAACCATCTCTACATTACGTGCCACGTGCGCATCTCTCCACTCTTTTGGATGAGAGATTGAAGCTTCACCGTAGTAATATTGGTGACTTTCTACATTGGCCTCGTCCTCTAAATAAATCCCATATTTGTCGCATAAATAATACCAATAAGGATCATCTGGATAATGTGAGTTACGAACATGGTTAATATTTGCACGTTTCATCAACTTAATTTCTTCTTCCATCAGTTGACGTGTCACAACTTTTCCTTTTTCAGGATTTGTTTCGTGGCGGTTAACACCTTTCAGTTTTACTGTTTTTCCATTTACATAGAAATAACGTCCAGCCAAACCAAACTCATCATCTTCAGCTTTTGTATCTTTAATTTCAACCTTTCTAAATCCTACATTCGTCGAAACTGTTTCGATTGTTTTGTTCTTTACATCTTTTAATTCTCCAACTAACGTATAACGATAAGGACGCTCTGCTGACCAAAGATTTGCATTCTTTAGTTTTAGTTTTAGTTTGTAAATAGATGAAGAATTAGGATTGATTGTAACTGCATCAGAATTGATAATATATTCAGTTGTTGCAATTTTTTCAGTTTCGTCGCTGTATAATTTATTTTGATAAAGTGTATAAGCAATTTTATAACCTTTTGCGACTTTATTTGATAAATTTCTAATATCAGCCGAAATATTTAGTTCATCATCTTTATAGTTATTCGTTACATCAGGAATTACAACCAAATCTCTAACTTGGATTTTCGGTTTTGATGTTAATGAAACTGTACGAAAAATTCCTGGCAATCTAAACATATCTTGTGCTTCTAAGAATGAAGCGTCAGAATTCCTATAGACTTCAACTGCTACAGAATTTTCACCTTTTTTATTTAGATAAGGTGTAATGTTAAATGAAGCTAAATTTCTAGAATTTTTAGAAAAACCAACATATTTTCCATTAATCCATAAGTAGAAAAATGAATCTACTCCATCAAAATTCATGTAAATATCACGTCCATCCCAATTTTTAGGAACATCGAATGTACGTTTATACGAACCAACTTCATTTCTATAAATATATGTTGTCCAATCTTTGTTAGGCTCTCTCATTACACCGCCTTTCCAATCATCAACTTTTACAGCATGCTGAAAAATAACTTTTTGATTGACATAAATTGGAACACCATATTTTAAATCTCCATTTTTCTGAATTCCAAAAATATTCCAACTCATCGGGACAGGAACATCAGCCCAAGAAGAGGTATCAAAATTGTTTTCGTAAAAATTTTTCGGTCTTTCGTTTGGGTTTTTTACCCAATTAAATTTCCAAGTACCATTCAAATTCATCCAATATGGACTATTTTCTGGTAAAAGTTTTACAGCTTGATTTTGATTCTCAAAAGAGAAAAAATAGCTTTTAGGTAATTCTTTGTTGAAGGATAAATTCATTGGCGATTCCCATTCGTTACCGTCTGGAGAATCTTTCGTTCCGTAATTGAAGCCCCCTAAATTATGAGTAAAAGGATTTTCAATTGGCGGATTTATTTGTGCAAAAGTTGTCTGAACAACAAGTGCAGAAACAATAACTTTACTGTATTTTGTTATAAGATTCATTTTTCAATAAGCATTTTTAATCACGTGTTAAACAAATATAGTCTAGATTATTAAATGATTATGCTTATTTGAAGAAGTAAAAATAAGGTGATAAAATTGTAAATAATTGTTTTTTAATCTTATGAATGATTAATGATTTTTTTTCTGAAATAAATAGAATTATAGAAAAATTTTAATTTGATTAAAAGAATTGTTTAAAAAGTATTATTGTAAAAAAAGACCACTTGCAAAAGTGGTCTTTAGATTAAGTTTTCAGCTTAAATTATATATTTTTTGAATTTGCACAGCTGTAATTAACTGGACCATCGTTTGGAATATCTTTTAAAATATCTAATAAATAATCCCAGAATTTTTGTACAGAAGCAATTTCTACTTTTTCGTCAGGAGAGTGAGCACCAGAGATGTTTGGACCAAAAGAAATCATATCCAAACCTGGATAATTTGTTCCAATAATTCCGCATTCTAAACCTGCGTGGCAAGCCACAACTTTTGGTTCTTCTCCAAATTTTGAAACATAAATTCCTTTCATCAATTCTAAAATTTCAGAATGAGTATTTGCTTTCCAACCTGGGTAAGAACCAGAGAATTTAACCTCAAAACCACCTAATTCGAAACCAGCTTTTAATGTTTGTGCTAATGCTTCTTTACCTGATTCTATAGAAGAACGCGTTAAACATAAAACACGAGCGTTTCCGTCAATAACTTCTACGCGAGCCACATTGTTAGATGTTTCTACTAAACCTTCAACATCTGGACTCATTCTGTAAACACCATTGAAAGCTGCCATAATTGTTTGAACAAAAACTTTAGAATCTTGTGCTGACATTGCATCAGTTGCATCAGTTGGTTCTAGTGTAATCACCATTTTAGGTTCTTTCGTTTCATATTCTTCAATAATTTCAGCGCGTAAAGTTTCGTAAGAAGCTTTGAAAGCGTCAACTTTATCTGTAGGAATCACAATTTTAGCCCAAGACTCGCGAGGAATAGCGTTACGTAAACTTCCACCTTCCATATGAGCGATTTGTAAACCAAATTCAGTTGCAGCATTTAATAAACGAGCAATTAATTTGTTCGAATTTCCTAAACCTTCGTGAATTTGCATTCCAGAGTGTCCACCGTTCAAACCTTTTAATGTTAAGGTAAAAGCAGTTCCGTTAGTAGCTTCTGTAGTGTAAGCTTTTGTCGCCGTTACATCAACACCACCAGCGCAACCAATGTCTAATTCATCATCTTCTTCGGTATCTAAGTTCAACAAGATTTTCCCAGATAAGAATCCAGCTTTCAAACCTAAAGCACCAGTCATTCCAGTTTCTTCGTCAATTGTAAAAAATGCTTCAATAGCTGGATGAGGAATATCTTTCGATTCTAAAATAGACATAATTGTCGCAACTCCAATTCCGTTATCTGCACCTAAAGTTGTTCCATTTGCTGTAACAAATTTATCATCTTCAATGTACATTTCAATTCCTTGTGTTTCAAAATCGAATGTTACATCGTTATTTTTTTGACAAACCATATCCAAGTGCGATTGCATGATCACTTTTTTACGGTCTTCCATTCCTGGATAAGCAGCTTTTTTGATTAAAACATTTCCTACTTCGTCCGTTTCGACAGGTAAACCTAAATCTTCACCAAATTTGATGATGAACTGACGTACTTTTTCTTCTTTCTTAGAAGGTCTTGGAACTGAATTCAATGCTGAGAAGTTTTTCCAGATTGCTTTTGGTTCCAAATTAAGAATATCGTTATTCATTGTTTGTTTTTTATTGTTCCTCAAAGTTACGGAATTGCGACAATATAGTTTTATTAAAGAAGTTTTAAATTTTTTTGATTCTCAACCAACCTTTTTATTTTTTTATGAATCATATTATTATAAATGAAAAAATAAAAACGTGATGTAATACGAAAAATACTATTTTTAAATAACACTAATGATTCATGAAGAAATTAACACTATTTACAATTTTGACTTTACTCAGTGCAGTATTGTTGAATGTTTTTGTTTTCAAGAAAACTTTCAATGATGACTCAGAGAAGATAATCGCTGAAACAAATCAATATAAACATCCAATAAATTCGATTGAAATGACTGAACAAAATAATCAGGATTTAGAATTTTTGAAAATGATGTTAAAAGATAATCGTATTGTTTTTTTGGGTGAAGGTATACATCAAGATGGACAAACTTTTAAAGCCAAATCACGCTTGATAAAGTATTTGCACGAAAATTTGGATTACAATGTTGTCTTGTACGAAGCTGGACAATATGATATGTGGATAACCAACCAAGAAATGGAAAAAGGAACTTTAGGTGTTGGAAAAGATTCGATTGCGGGACTTGGTATGTTTAATTTTTGGTGGGATAATAAAGAAACTCAACCTCTAAATAACTATTATTTACAAACTAAGAAAACAAATAATCCAATCACATTAGGTGGTTTTGATATGCAATATTCTGGTGATTTACTGACAGAAATTTTAAATAATGGGTATTTAAGACGTATAAAATTATTAAGAGAGTTTTTAGCGAATCAAAATATATCTTTATATGATTACCCTTTTTTAAATCAAAATATTGATAATCTTACAATTTTTAGATATAAAAAATTTACTGAAGCTACATATAAAAAAAATGAAATTACTCAACTCCTTAAAGAGTTACAATCGATTTCATTACGAATATCAAGGCTTCCAAAAACTGAAGAAACTAAAATCTATTCACGTTATCTGAAAGATATTAAAAACCATATTCAGAAAAATTTGATGTATAAATCTGGAACTAAGGAAAGTATGAATTTTAGAGATTCTTTGATGGTAGAGAATTTAATTTATCAATTGGATTCTCTTTATCCAAATCAGAAAGTAATTATTTGGTCGGCGAATGTACATGCTTACAAAAAATATTATCCGAATAATTTTAAACCATTGGGACAATATATCAAAGAAAAATACAAGAACCAATCGTATGCAATTGGTTTTACTTCGTATGGCGTTTATAATCCTCTGAAACAAATAATTAATACACCTAATAAATATGCGGTAGAGAATGCATTTCATCAACTTAATCAGCCTTATTTCTTTTTAGATTTTAGTCAAATTCCGAATCAATCTGCACTAAAATCTGAGTATTATTCAGTTATAGATCAAGGAATGAATGTAAAAGCAAAATGGAGTGACTTTGTAGATGGAATTTTTTACATCGATGTTAATCAAGAACCAACACCACTAAAAGAAGAGAAATAATGAAAAGTATAGAAATAAAAGATTTGAATTTTAGTTTCGGGTCAAAACAAATATTAAATCAAGTTAATCTTAATGTTCCGAAAGGAAGTATTTATGGCTATTTGGGGCGAAATGGAGCAGGAAAATCGACAACAATAAAATTGCTTTTAGGATTATTGAATTCGAATGAAGATACTATTTTCTTGAATGAGTTGAGTATCAAAAAACATCCTATTAAGATTCATGCTTTAACAGGTAATTTGATTGAAGCGCCTTGTTTTTACACAAAATTGACTGTTTATGAAAATTTAAAATACTTAGATGTAATTTATCAAAAAGGTGAGGAGCGAATTAGTGAAGTGTTAGATTTGGTTGGTTTGTTGTACGCGGAACATTATAAAACATCTGATTTATCGATGGGAATGAAACAACGTTTGGGAATTGCAATAGCGATTTTTCATGATCCAGAAATTTTGATTTTAGATGAACCTCTTAATGGATTGGATGCACAAGGAATTTATGAAATGCGCGAATTGTTTTTGAGGTTGAATGCATCAGGTAAAACGATTTTTTTGTCAAGTCATATTTTAAGTGAATTAGAACGAGTTGCTACGCATATTGGAATTATAGAAGGAGGAAAGATGATTTTTGAAGGCAAAAAAGAAGAATTACTTGGGAATGTTGTTCGTAAAGTTGCTATAAAAATAAATGATGCAGAGAAAGCAAAACAACTTTTTGAAAATGTAATAATTGAAGATAACGTCATGCATTTTGAAATTGAAAACGATGATGATTTTCATCAAAAAATACAACAATTAATTCAGCATAACATTAAAATTTATGATGTTCAGTCTGAAACAGCTAATCTTGAACAAATTTTTATTAACCTAATTCAACACTAAAATGACAAATACATTTTATAAAGCATTTGCTTCCGAACTATATAAATTATCAAAAAACAAAGAAATTTTTGGTGTATTATTTTTACCAACTTTAGTCGTTTTAGGTGTTTTTTTCTATTTAATTTATAAAGTACCAATGGAACCTATTGCTTTGAATCCGTGGTACGGTTTTTTAGGACGATATGTTTTTATGTTTTTCTATATGCTATTTCCAGTTTTAATTGCTGTGTTTGTGCATTCATGTTGCGATGTAGAATATAAGAACAACAATTATAAATTGTTATTTACACTGCCCATTTCACATGCTAAAATTTATTTAGCCAAAGCTTTATTTATTTTAATTATAGTCAGTTTTTCTGTTGTTGGGGCTTATGTGTTTTTTCTATTAAGTGGATATTTATTACAATTTATTTCACCAAATTATGGTTTTCAGAATTTTGATTTTAGAGAAATTGCTTTTTACACTTTTTTCAAATTATGGATTGGATGTTTAGCTGTATCTATGATACAATTTGCTTTGAGTTTATTCTTCAGAAGTTTTATTTATCCAGTAGGTTTTTCTCTATTTGTAACTGTTTTTTGTTCTGTGATTAGTAGTAAAAAGTTTGCAGATTTCATTCCTTATTCAAGTTCTCCAAAATCATTTGATAACTTAATGAATCAAATAGCATCTTTAGAAAGATTAGATTATATCAACCTTATATACAATATTTTCTTTTTAGGGTTGAGTTACTTTATCTTTATAAGAAAGAAAAATCTATAAAGCAAAAAATCCCTTGAATTCAAGGGATTTTTTAATGTATACTTTTTATATTTATCTTGTAGAAGGCATAGGAGATTCTTTGTCTACAACTGGTCTATTTTCGACGTTTGCTAAAATCCAAATTGTATTGAAAGCTAATTTTGTACGACGCGTCAATAAATCATATTCAATTTTGTCTGGTGTATCGCCTGGTTTGTGGTAATCATCGTGCACACCATTAAAGAAGAAAACAGACGGAATGTTATGTTTCGCAAAATTATAGTGGTCAGAACGGTAATAAAAACGATTTGGATCATCTGGCGTATTGTAACGCATATCTAAATTAATTCCTAATCCATCATTTGCTGCTAAAACAGCTTTGTGTAAATCAGAAGACAACATTTCAGAACCAATTACATAAACAAAGTCTCTTGTTTGTTCATTATGTTCGTAGTCTACTCGACCAATCATATCAATGTTAACATTTGCAACTGTGTTTGCAAGAGGAAAAATTGGATGTTCTGAATAATATTTAGAACCTAATAATCCTTTTTCTTCACCAGAAACATGTAGCAATAAAACCGAACGTTTTGGACGAATTCCTTTCTTCTCAGCTTCGCGGAAAATACGACCAATTTCCATTACAGCAACAGTTCCAGAACCATCATCATCAGCACCAGCATATAATTTTCCATCTTTTATTCCTTCGTGATCATAATGTGCCGAAATCACCACCATTTCTTCTGGTTTTTCTGATCCTTTGATGAATCCCATCACATTTCTCATTTGACCTTTTACTCGGTTAAAAGTTCCAGCAGGAATAATTTGGAAATAATTATTATTTGGTCCATTAATTCCTAATTCTTTGTAATAATTAGAGATATAGTTTCCCGCTTTTATTTCGCCTTCAGTTCCAGCATTTCTACCTTCCATATCAGGCGCAGCAATGATGTAAAGCTGTTTTTTTAATTCAGCTTCAGAAATTTTGTCTGTATATTTTACAAGACTCTTTTGATATTTCTCCTGAGAAATTGGTTTTGTAGAATCACAACTTACTAAAGTAGCAGCTAAAGCAATTGCAAATAAAAATTGTTTCATGTTAATTTTTTGAATTAAA
Source organism: Empedobacter sp. ULE_I140 (assembly GCF_053482575.1). NCBI lineage: Bacteria > Pseudomonadati > Bacteroidota > Flavobacteriia > Flavobacteriales > Weeksellaceae > Empedobacter > Empedobacter sp. ULE_I140. The sequence continues at coordinate 1,560,520 of NZ_JBQMTX010000001.1, forward strand.
TTTAAAATTAATCTAACCAAGCAGAATAAAAAAGAAAATTTGAATAAAAAACCAATATTTATACGGATTCTATCCGATTTTGGGATTGTCTTTTTTATATTTGCCCGTTTTTAAATAAATTATGTCACAATTATTCAGAAAAAAATCTGTCGAATCCATTTTAGCAGAATCTGCAAAGAACACGACTACAATGAAAAGAACTTTAGGTGTTCGAGATTTAACAGGTTTTGGTATCGCCGCAATTGTTGGAGCTGGTATTTTTAGTACCATTGGTCGAGCAAGTTTCGAGGGCGGTCCAGCAGTTATCTTCCTTTTTATTTTTACGGCAATTGCCTGTGGTTTTACAGCTTTTGCTTATGCAGAATTTGCTTCGTTAGTGCCTGTTTCGGGTAGTGCGTATACCTATAGCTATGTTGCATTTGGAGAATTATTTGCTTGGGTAATTGGTTGGGCATTGATTATGGAATATGCGATTGGAAATATTGTTCTCGCGATTTCGTGGAGTGATTATTTTACCACCTTGCTCTCCGGAATGGGATTGCATCTGCCAGAATGGATGACAATGGATTATTTCACTGCGAGAGAAGGTTTTGAGTTTGTTTCGAATGAATTAGCGAAAGGTAAAACATTAGAAGGAATTGCAAATTCGCCTTATGCACAAGAGATTCCGAAATATTTAGCTTTCAAAGATGCTCCATATTTAGGATTTAATTTGGTGGTGGATATTCCTGCATTAATCATTACTTTTTTGATTACAGCTTTGGTTTATCGTGGAATTAATGAATCGAGAAAAGCAAGTAACGCAATGGTTGTGTTAAAATTAGCAGTAGTGCTTTTGGTAATTGTGGTTGGTGCTTTTTATGTGAATCCTGATAATTGGAATCCTTTTGCACCGAATGGAATAGGAGGTGTTTTGGCTGGAGTTTCTTCTGTTTTTTACGCTTATATTGGGTTTGATGCGATTAGTACAACTGCGGAAGAATGTAAAGATCCGAAGCGTGATTTACCTCGCGGAATTTTTGCTTCAATTATTATTTGTACTGTTTTATATGTACTTATTGCTTTGGTGATTACGGGAATGGTGCATTATTCTGAATTGAATGTTGGAGATCCTTTGGCGTATGTTTTTGATAAAATTCAAGATTTAAAATGGTTGGCAGGAATTATTGCTTTTTCGGCTGTAGTAGCGATGGCGAGTGTATTTATTGTTTTTCAAATTGGACAACCTCGTATTTGGATGACAATGTCTCGTGATGGTTTATTGCCAAAGAAATTTTCTACCATTCACCCAAAATTTAAAACGCCTTCTTTTGCAACTATTTTTACTGGATTTGTAGTTGGAGTTCCTATTTTATTTACAGATTTGGAATTGGTTGTTGATGCTTGTTCTATCGGAACTTTGTTTGCTTTTGTGTTAGTTTGTGCTGCTGTACTTCGTATGGATGCCGATCCAAATGCGAAAAGAGGAAATTTTAAAACGCCTTTTATCAATGCAAAATACATTATGCCAATTGTAACTGCCGTGATTGTATTTTTATGCGCAACAACATTTAAAGATGATTCGATTGATTTCTTTACAAATAAACCGCAACCTATGCCAGTTGAACATTTTGTAAGTTCGTTATCGCCAAAAGAATTAAAAGATTCTTATGCCACAATTAATGAATTAACAGGATCTGAAATTGAATTTTTGGATGATTATTTGGCACAATTATCTCCAGAACAATATAAATCTACGTTGAGCAAATTACCAGTTTACGAAGATAAGAAGATGGAAAAAGGATGGGATGTTTTCAAACACAAAATTCCAATGATTCTATTCTTAATGATTTATGTTTTTATGGTAGTTAGAACATTTTTCAAAAGAACTTCTATTATTCCGTTAGCTGGTATGTTGTGTTGTTTTTATATGATGGCGCAATTAGGATTGAAAAACTGGATGATTTTCTTGATTTGGATTGCAATTGGTTTAACAATTTATTTCACTTACGGTTATAAACATAGTAAGTTGAGAAATGTTTAAACTTACAATAAACAATAAAAGATCCGATTATAATCATTTATAACCGGATCTTTTTGTTTCTATCAGTTATATTTGCAGAAATTTAACCCTATGAAAAAAATTCTATTGAGCCTGTTTATTTTAGGTTCTTTTTATGTTTCTGCGCAAGATATTGATATAAAAAAAGGAAAAGTTCTATTTGATAAAAAAGAAGTTGTATTAGTTGAAGGAAAAAAACGTGTTTATACGTTGTCAGATATACAAAATAAACCAATTTTATCTATTGAATATAAAGCTGAACCATATCCATATGGTGGTAATAAAATTTGGTTTAGATTGATTGATTTAACATCAAATCAGTCTAATGATTTTGAAACAGATATGAAAGGTTTCTCTTTATTTAATTTAGAAAAAGATATTGTGAAAACCTTTTCAAATGGACAATATAAGATTATTACTTCAAATGGAATAGATCAATCTATTGTACAACAAATTTTGCAACTTGATAAAAGAGATATACAAGAGGAATATAATAATGAAATTTTAGATTATAATAAATTATTAGATGAATTAACAGAATTAGTGAAATCTAATGGGATTTATTTTGACAATAAAGGAATTATATATCAAAATAACATTAAAATTGGACAAATATTGTATTCTCCTTCTGGATTTTCTGTAGATAATTATACTTTAGTTGAAAATAATAATTATAAAGTAGGTGAATTTGGAGGAAATTCTTTAGAAATTAGTGACTTAAATAAAGTTTATTCATTAAAATTAAAAGAATTAGAAAACCCATTAAAAGATAAAAGTTCAAGAGATATAAAGAATAATAAATTTTTTACCCAAATTGTAGGATTTGCTTTAAAAAATGGTTTTGCTTTAAATACTCAACTTCAAATAAAAAATTCAACAGAGGAAAGGGTTGATTATCAGAATAAAATTGCAGAAGCTAAAGCAAATTCTTCCAATTTATATGATGTCCCAGGTTTTCTTATTGACGAAAAAGGAAATAAGGTTGCTGGTAAACTTTCGATTAATTTTGAAAATGCAACAAGTAAAGTTGAAAAAAGCAATATAGAATCTTTACCTGAAAATTACGGTAAATCAGTTTATGTAAAAGCTGTAAATGAGAAAGGGAAAGAAAAATCTACACGATATAAATCAAACACAGGAGCAAAATTCTGTACAGATTCAGGAGATTGTTATATAGGTTTGAAAACGATTGGTAATGTTTTTAATTCAATTGGAAATGTAATGAGTTTAAGCACTGATTTTTCATATTTCTATAAAATTTTAAATGAAGATAACGGATTTCTTATTTTAGAAGAACCGTCTAATAATAAACTTTATATAAAAATACCTAATCAAGAAAAAGCGCTTTATTTAGGAAATAATAATGATGATAAATTGGAAAAAAATTTCAACGAATACATAAAATGTAGTTTAAATGTGACGGATTTTGACTTAAAATCTGTAGATGGAATCAAAACCTTTTTTGAAAAATATAAAACGACTTGTAAATAGTATGAAAAGCGATTCAATTTTGAATCGCTTTTTTTATTAAATTTATTTTCTCAAATAAGTTAGATAACTTCTTTATTTCGACGCAAAACTTTACCTTTGTCCTATAAATTTGACGACAAATGTTTAGAACTCATACTTGTGGTGAATTAACACAAGCCAACATTAATGAAAAAGTCACGTTAAGCGGTTGGGTATCAACGTTACGTGACAAAGGTTTTATGATGTGGATCGATTTACGTGATCGCTATGGAATCACACAAATCATCTTAGATGAAGAACGTTCTTCGAAAGAATTATTTGAAACTGCTCGTCATTTAGGACGCGAGTTCGTAATTCAAGTTACAGGAACTGTAATCGAAAGAGCTTCAAAAAATCCAAACATTCCAACAGGGGATATTGAAATCTTAGCAGAAAACATTACAATTTTGAATGAATCTGCATTGCCTCCATTTACAATCGAAGATAATACAGATGGTGGAGAAGATATCCGTATGAAATATCGTTATTTAGATATTCGTCGTAATCCAGTAAAAGAAAAATTAATCTTCCGTTCTAAAGTTGCGCAGGAAGTTCGTAAATATTTAGATGCACAAGAATTTGTAGAGGTTGAAACTCCAGTTTTAATTAAATCTACGCCAGAAGGTGCGCGTGATTTCGTGGTTCCATCTCGTATGAATCCAGGTGAATTTTATGCGTTACCACAATCGCCACAAACATTCAAACAATTATTAATGGTAGGAGGTTTAGACCGCTATTTCCAAATTGTAAAATGTTTCCGTGACGAAGATTTACGTGCAGACCGTCAACCAGAGTTTACACAAATTGACTGTGAAATGTCGTTTGTTGAACAAGAAGATATCATGAATGTTTTCGAAGGTTTAGCAAAACATTTATTACATACTTTCAAAGGATTAGAATTTGAACAATTCCCACGTATGACATTTGCAGAAGCAATGCGTCGTTATGGAAATGATAAACCAGATATTCGTTTTGGAATGGAATTCGGTGAAATCACAGACTTAGCTAAAGGAAAAGATTTCAAAATCTTTGATGAACAAGAATTAATTGTTGGTATTGCTGCGGAAGGTTGTAATGCTTACACACGTAAAGATATTGATAAATTAATCGAATGGGTTCAACGTCCACAAATTGGGGCAACTGGTCTTGTTTGGGCGCGTTATAATGAAGATGGAACATTTAAATCTTCTGTAGATAAATTTTATTCGCAAGAAGATTTAGCAGCTTGGGCAGAGCGTATGAACGCAAAACCAGGAGATTTAATGTTGGTGATGTCTGGTAATACAAACAAAGTTCGTGCGCAATTATCGGCTTTACGTATGGAAATCGCAGAGCGTTTAGGATTACGTAATCCAGAAGTTTTTGCTCCATTATGGGTTGTAGATTTTCCTTTATTAGAATGGGACGAAGAATCTGAAAGATATCACGCGATGCACCATCCATTTACTTCTCCAAAACCAGAGGATATGGAATTAATTGCGACTAATCCAGGTGAAGTTCGTGCAAATGCATATGATTTAGTTTTAAATGGGAATGAAATCGGTGGAGGTTCTATTCGTATTTTCGATAAAGAAGTTCAAGCAAGAATGTTCGAATTATTAGGATTTACGCCAGATCAAGCAGAAGCGCAATTTGGTTTCTTAATGAACGCTTTCAAATATGGTGCGCCACCTCATGGAGGTTTAGCATTCGGTTTTGATCGTTTTGTATCGATTTTAGATGGTTCAGAAACAATTCGTGATTACATCGCATTCCCTAAAAATAATTCGGGTCGCGATGTCATGATTGATGCACCTTCTCCAATTGATCAAACACAAATGGATGAACTGAATATTGCGTCAACATTTGTTGCAAAATAAAAAGAAAAATTTTCTATAAATATTAAAGACTACTTATTTAAGTAGTCTTTTTTTATTGATTAATTTTAAATTACATGACAATTTTTAAATGTAGAAGCAAAACCTTTGCTGTATCTTTGCAATTGTAAATAGAGAATAAATTGGAATTAAAAGAGCATTTAAGGCGTAATATCAAATTAGCATTTCCTGTAATGATTACTCAAATGGGGCAAATTTCTGTCAACATTATTGATAACATTATGGTTGGTGGTTTAGGTGGAAAATATGATAATATAGAAGATGAGGTTTTGGGGAAAACAGCTTTAGCAGCAGCTTCTTTAGGAAATTCATTATTTTTTGCGGTTTTAGTATTTGCTTTCGGATTTAGTTTTGCGTTGTCACCATTGATTGCGGCAGAAGATTCGAAAGGCGATAAAAAAATGGCTGCAAATTATTTTTCGCATAGTTTGGTCTTGAATATTACTCTATCAATCGGTTTATTCTTATTGATTACATTTCTGAAACCGCTAATGTTCTACATGGGACAACCCGCTGATGTAGTGGAAAAATGTATTCCATATCTAACGATTATGACATTTTCGATGATTCCATTGATGATTTTCCAAACTTTTCGTCAATTATCGGAAGGTTTATCATTAACGATTCCTGTTACAATTGCAACTGTTTTGAGTAACGTGATTAATATTACGTTAAACTATGGTTGGATTTACGGGAATTGGGGATTCCCACGTTTAGAAGTCGCTGGTGCAGCCTGGGGAACATTCGTTGCGCGTTTGGTGATGATGATTTTCTTAATTATTGTATTGTTTAATTTTAAGAAAACGAAATCAGTTTTGCAAGAAGTTCAATTTAAGGCAAGTAATTTTCAGAAAACTATTTTCAGAAAAATTGCTGGAATTGGAATTCCAACCGCCTTAACTTCTTTCTTTGAAATGAGTGCGTTCTCTCTGGCAGCCTTTGTTTGCGGTTATACATTTACAAACTCTATTGCAGATCAAGAATTAGCAAAAGTAAATTTAGCAGCTCATCAAATTGCGATAAATTTAGCTTCCACAACTTTTATGATGTGTACAGGAATTGGGGTTGCAGCAACGGTTCGTATTGGAAATCAATTAGGTTTAAAAGATTATAAAACCTTAAGAGAGGCAGGTTGGTCTTGTATTTTAATGGTTTTATCATTTATGATTTTGTGTGGAATTTTGTTTATTATTTTCCGTTATCAGTTACCAACAATTTATTTAGACAATCCAGATGTTATCAATTTAGCTGCATCCTTATTAATCATTGCTTCGCTTTTCCAAATGTCAGATGGCGTACAATTGGTATTACTAGGTGCTTTGAGAGGAATGACTGATGTTAAAATCCCTTCTATTCTAACGTTTATTTCATATTGGTTAATCGCAATTCCGATTGGTGTAGTCTTAGCTATTGTATTTGAAATGCGAGCATTTGGGATGTGGATTGGTTTAGGAACTGGATTAACAGCTTCGGCAGTGTTTTTGATGATTCGTTACAATCGTCAAACGAAGAAAATGATTAGGGAAAATCCTAATGCAGAAATAATTTTAGAAGATAAATTAAAAAACATATAAAATGGAATTACCAAAATTTTTATTGGCTGATAACTCTACAATGCCAGACAAAATCTTTATTTTACATACAGATTATCCTCGATTTTTATTAGATGTAGAAACTGACGATATTGAATGGTTTGAAGATATTTCTGAAGAAGAAGATAACGAAGAATTTAATACTGAAATTGCTAATTTAATTGAAGACGCTTTAGATTTTTATGATCAAGAAATGTCTTTGTTAGATGATGAAGAATAAGTCTTAAATAAATAAAATTTCTGTGTTTTTATTGGTGTAAGATTTACACTAAAATAATTTTATATGCTTGCATTATAATTTTTTTATTAGTATTTTGCAACTAAGAAAATTATTCAAAACCATGGAAATAAAAAGATTATTTGATTTTCCGCAAAATCAATTAGAAAATAATCCTCGAGAAGATGCATTGGTGTCTAAAGTGAACGGAACTTGGGTGAAAACATCTACGCAAGAATACGTTGGCAAAGCAAATGCATTTAGTCGAGGATTATTACAATTAGGAATCAAGCCACAAGATAAAATTGCAATAGTCACTTCAACTAATCGTACCGAATGGAACATCTGTGATATCGGTATTCAGCAAGTTGGCGCGATTTCCGTTCCATTATATCCAACACTTTCGGAAGATGATTTTGATTATATCTTAAATAATGCTGAATGTAAATTTATCATTGTTTCTGATAAAGGTTTATACGATACGGTTGCGGCTGTAAAAGATAAAGTGTCAACATTGGTTGGGATTTATAGTTTTGATGAAATTGCTGGAGTTCCTAATTATAAAGAAATTTTAGATTTGGGTGAAGATAATTCAACACAACATGAAGTAGATAGTATCAAAGAGATGATAAAACCTTCTGATATGGCAACTTTGATTTATACTTCTGGAACAACAGGTCGTCCGAAAGGTGTTGTATTAACGCACGAAAATATCGTTTCTGATGTTTTAATGTCTGTTGATCGTATTCCAGATTTTCCAAATCATGCGATTGCGTTAAGTTTTCTTCCGATTAATCATGTTTTCGAACGTATGTTGATTTATTTGTATCAACATTTGAGTATTGGAATTTGGTATGCAGAAAGCATCGATAAATTAGGAGATAATATGAAAGAGGTCAAACCACATGTAATGACGGTTGTGCCTCGATTAGTTGAAAAGGTTTACGATAAAATTTACAATACAGGTGCTTCTGCAGGAGGTCTTAAAACGAAAATTTTTATGTGGGCTTTAAGCCTTGTTGAAGATTACGATCCTTATAATCCAAAAGGTGGATTATTTGGGTTGAAACATTCTATCGCGAAAAGTTTGGTTTTCAGTAAATGGAAAGAAGGAGTTGGAGGAAATTTAGTATGTATGGTGTCGGGATCTGCACCTTTAGCAGCACGTTTGAATCATATTTTCTGGGGTGCTGGAATTCCAATTTTAGAAGGTTATGGTTTGACAGAAACTTCTCCTGTAATTTCGGTGAATTGTATGAAGAAAGATGGTTTCGGAATCGGAACTGTTGGTGCTCCATTAAAAGGAATCGAGGTTAAAATTGCAGAAGATGGAGAGATTTTAGTCAAAGGTCCTAACGTTACACAAGGTTATTATAAAGATCCTGAAAAAACTGCTGAAGCATTCACACCAGATGGTTATTTCAAAACGGGTGATATTGGAGTTCTTGAAAGAGGTTTACTTAAAATTACTGATCGTAAAAAAGAGATGTTCAAAACTTCTGGAGGAAAATATATTGCACCTCAAATTATTGAAAATAAGTTTAAACAATCTCGTTTTATCGAGCAAGTAATGGTTGTTGGAGAAGGAGAGAAGATGCCTTGTGCGATTATTCAACCTAATTTTCAAGTGTTGAAAGATTATTTACGTATCAAAGGAATTGCTGAACCTGCAACGAAGGCAGATTTAATTAAAGAGCCTGCAATTTTAGATATTATAGGTCGTGAAATTGAAAAAATGAATAAAGGTTTAGGACATTGGGAACAAATCAAAAAGTTTGAATTAACTCCTGATGAATGGACAATTGATGATGGATTATTAACGCCAACATTAAAATTGAAACGTAAAAATGTCTTGGCTAAATATCAAGATTTATACAATAAATTATACGATAAGAAATAATAAAAAATCCCTTCAAAAATTTTTGAAGGGATTTTTTTAATTTTATAATAATTAAGTTTTAATCTCGTCGTCCGCCCATTGCCATCATTACAAAATAAAGTAATTGCGCTAATGAACCAATCGCCGCTACTACATAAGTTCTTGCAGCCCATTTTAATGAATCTTTTGCGCCTTCATATTCGTTTGGCATTACCATATTGTTTCCTTTTAACCAAGCTAACGCACGGTTGGAAGCGTCGTATTCTACAGGTAAAGTAACAAATGCGAAAACTGTTGTTACCGCAAATAGGAAAATACCAATCCACAATAAAGTTGCATTTTTAGATGAAGCCATCACGATTAATCCTAACATCAAAATCCATTGATTTAAGCGAGATGCAACGTTTACCATTGGAACCATTTTCGAGCGTAAATGCAACATATTATAACCAACCGCATGTTGTACTGCGTGACCACACTCGTGCGCTGCAACTGCTGCTGCCGCTGCATTTCGTTCGTGGTAAACAACTTCCGATAAGTTTACCGTTTTATCAGCAGGATTGTAATGGTCCGTCAATTGTCCAGGAGTAGAGATAACACGAACATCGCGAATATTATTATCAGAAAGCATTTTTTCTGCAATCTCTTTTCCTGACATTCCGTTTGCTAAATGTACCTTCGAATAATACTTAAATTTACTTTGCAGTCGGTTACTAACAAACCAACTAATCAGCATAAATAACCCAATAATAATGTAATAACCTGTCATCTATTTTCTATTTTATTTTTTAATCAATTTTAATATTTATTCAAAATTCAAAAAGTATTCCAATAAGTGAATAGAGACAAAAATAGCAGAAAAGTTAGTTTTTTTGGCAGAGTTCTGTATTAAATCATATAAAAATGAACAAAAACTGACATTTTGCTCAAAAATTTTTGAATTGAAATTACAAAACTCATTACCTTTGTAAGCTATGAGTATTCGCATAATAGAAGTACAATCAAAACACGATTTGGAAGCATTTATTAAGTTTCCGATGAATTTGTATAAGGATAATCAATATTACGTTCCACCCTTTATTAATGAGGAGAAGGAAACATTAGATGTTTCTAAAAATCCCGTTTTTAAAGATGCTGAAGCGCGTTATTTTCTTGCTGAAAAAGAAGGTAAGATTGTGGGACGTGTTGCGGCAATTATCAATTGGCAAGAAGTCAATAATCAACAAAAACGTAAAATGCGTTTCGGCTGGTTTGATATGATTGATGATATCGAAGTCACGAAAGTACTTTTGGCAAAAGTCACGGAAATAGGTAAAGAAAATCAATTAGAATATATAGAGGGACCAGTTGGTTTTTCGAATTTGGAAAAGGCAGGTTTGCTAACTTTCGGATATGATAAATTGGCTACAATGGTTGGTTTATATAATTTTCCGTACTATGCGCAACACTTAGAATCATTAGGTTTTGAAACGGCTAATGAGTGGGTGGAATATGAATTGGCTGCACCAACAGAATTGCCAGAAAAGGTTATCAAATTTAATAAAATTATTCGAGAACGTTACAAATTACGAGAATTGAAGTTTACAAAAACTTCTGAAATTATTCCGTATGTCGACGAAATGTTCGATTTGTTAGATAAAACTTACAGCGAATTGGATACTTATGTGCCAATTGCGGATTACCAAATAGAATATTACAAAAAGAAATATATTCCGTTTATCAATCCAGATTTTGTGAACTGTATTGTTGATGAAGACGGAAAAATGGTTTCGTTTGCAATTACGATGCCTTCTTACTCGAAAGCGATGCAAAAAGCGAAAGGTAAAATTTTTCCTTTTGGTTGGTGGCATTTAATGAAAGCAAGTAAAAATAATGATTCTGCTCAATTTTATTTGATTGGAATTGATCCGAAATTTCAAGGAAAGGGAGTTACAGCATTGATTTTTAATGCAATGTTTGATACGTTTAGAAACAACGGGATCAAATTTTTGGAAACAAACCCTGAATTAGCGGACAACGAAAGTATTCAAGTTTTATGGAAAGCATATAATCCTGTAAATCACAAACGTCGCAAAACTTTCAAGAAATCAATTTAATATAAATAATAATGTTGTATATTTTGGATTAAAATTCGTCAATTCGAGTGATTTTTAGAAAGATTATTTTTAAAAATTGTATCGAGAATTAAGATATATTTTATCTTCAAAAACCTTATTCTCGATACAAAATTCTAAACGAATTTCACTCGAATTGATGGTTTTATTTATTTTGATAATCAAAATTTATAACATAGAAATTATAAATGTATAACATAATAAATATGTTTGATATTCATCAATTAGAGAAAGAATATTCAACTTTCAGACAAGAAGGTTTTGATTCGAAATGGTTAAATTTTGAAGCTTTAAATCACTATTTTTCATTAAAATCAAGTCAAAAAGAGCAAATTGGAACATCTTTTTTAGGAAATGAGATTTATAAATTAAGTTTCGGGAATGGAGAAAAACGTTTATTGATTTGGTCTCAAATGCACGGAAACGAATCTTCTGGAACGCGTGCAATGTTTGATGTGATTAATTTTTTTGAACAAAAATCTGAATTAGCTCAAACCATTTTATCTCAATTGACAATTGATTTTATTCCGATGTTAAATCCTGATGGTGCAAATGTCAATACACGTAGAAATGCGGTTGGAATTGATATTAATCGTGACTTTTTAGCAAAAGAATCAACAGAAATTCATGTTTTGTTGAATCAAGTGGAGAAAGGAAATTATCAAACGTTATTCAATTTGCATGATCAGCGTACGATTTTCAATGTTGGACAAACAGCAAAACCTGCAACGCTTTCTTTTTTGGCGCCTTCTTACAATGTTGAAGAAGATGTAAACGAAGTTCGCGAAAAAACGATGGGAATTATTCAGGCAATGAATATTGAATTGCAAAAAGTAATTCCTGGTCATGTAGGTCGTTATACATCAGAGTTCTATCCGATGTCTACTGGGGATAATTTTACAAAAATGGATTATCCGTGCGTATTATTTGAAGCGGGACATTTTCCGAATGATTATCAACGTAATACAACAAGAAAATACAATGCATTGGCTATTTTAGCAGGATTGAATGCTTTAGCTACGCAAGATAACTTTCCGTTTGATGAATATTTAGCGATTCCTCAAAATGGACAAAAATATTTGGATGTTGTGATTCATAATGTTCAAATTCTGAATGGTGAAAAATCTTCTGTTGTTGATTTGGGAATTTATTTTGAAGATGAATACAACGAAGAAAATAATTCGGTAGAGCAAATCGCAAAAATTATTGAAATTGGTGATTTGCGAAAATTTATTGGTCATCTCGAAATTGATGCTGAAAAACAAGTTTATAAAGGAGCATCCAAAAATTATCCTTTATTGAATCAATTGGCGACTTTCGAAATTGGCTCAATTAAAGTTGAAAATGGGCAAATCATTTCATAATTATTTATACATTTAACCTATAAACTAAAAATACAATGAAAAAAATATTAGCAATTGCACTTGTTGCAATGTTGGGATTTTCTACGCAATCGTTTGCTCAAAATAAAGTGTTGAATCGTACGATTACAGCTGAAAATGGGAAGAAAATGTTGACGGGAGAATTCAATAGAAAAGCTTTGGAAGAAGAAGATTTTAAAGAATGGTATCACCACGAATATGACACTTACGAAGTTGAGAAAAGTAAATTGAAAGGTTTAAAAGATTTACGTAACTACCGTTTGGAAGTTTTTGTAGGAACTTGGTGTCCAGATTCTCGTCGTGAATTACCACGTTTGTACAAAATTTTAGATGATATTAAATTTCCTCAAAATCGTTTGAAAGTGATTGGTGTAAATCGTCAAAAGAAAAGTTTCAACGGAGAAGAAATCAATAAAAATGTGACTCACGTTCCGACAATTATCGTATATAATAATAAAAAAGAAGAAGTTGGTAGAATTGTAGAATCTCCAGTTTCGGGCTATCTAGAAGAAGATTTGGCACAGATTGTGAATGGTACGCCATTGACTCCAAATTATGCAAATGAATAATTTAAAGAAAATAATTCTTGTTGTTGTAGCCTTTATTTTTGGTGTGATGATAACGTATTTCATCATGGATAAATTCAAATCTGAAAGCTATACCGAACAATCTCATGTGATTGCGTATCAAATCGAACGAATGAATAAAATGATTGTTGCAGAACAAACCTATTCAGATTTATACAATCACACGTCAAAAAAATCGTTGCCAGGTTTAACTGATATTTTTTCTGCGGATAAAAAGGTGACACTTTTGGTGAAAGCCAAAGCACAAGCAACGTATGATTTAAAAAAAATGGATATTGAATTGGATTCGGTGAATAAAAAAATCATCATCAAATCTATTCCTCCAGTTGAAATCCAAGTATATCCAGATGTTAGTTTTTATGACATGGATCAAAGTGTTTTCAATAAATTTAGTAAAGATGATTTGAACGGAATTAAAAAACGTGCCGTGGAGCATGTGGAAAAAACTGTGGATCAAACCAAACTAAAACAAGAAGCACATCAACAATTAATTCAAAATCTTGGCGATTTGTATTTCCTTGCAAAAACCTATGGTTGGAAGATAGAAGATAAAACGAGTTATGCCAACGAATTGAATAAATTATACGATTAATAAATAATTAAAAACCTGTTCCGATAGAATAGGTTTTTTTTCGCTGAATAAAGAAATGAAGTGTTTCTTTCTTTAGAATTAAAATTGAAAATAGTATTTTCGCTTAATATTAAAAATAAAAATGAATTGGCGTAGATTTTTACTTCCATTTTCTGGTTTATATTGGATAGGAACTTCGGTTCGAAATCTGTTTTACAATATAGGAATGATGCGTTCCTCATCATTCAATATTCCAATTATTAATGTTGGAAACCTTTCTGTTGGCGGAACGGGAAAGTCACCTCATATCATGTATTTAATTGATTTGTTGAAAGACGAAAAATTAATTGCAACATTGAGTAGAGGATATGGACGAAAAACAAAGGGTTTTTTGATTGCAAATTATTCTTCAAAAGTGTATGATATAGGAGACGAACCAATGCAGTTTTTTCAACGTTTCAAGAATAGAATATTGATTGCTGTTTGCGAAGACAGAGCTTTTGGTGCACAAAAATTAATTGACCATTATAATGCAGAAGCAATTTTGTTGGATGATGCATATCAACATCGAGGAATAAAAGCTGGTTTCAATATTTTGTTGACCGATTACAATAATCCATATTACAAAGATTTTTTATTGCCAGCAGGTGATTTGAGAGAGAGTAGAAGTGGAGTTCGTCGTGCAGATATTATTATTGTAACGAAATGTCCAGACAGAATTTCGGAAGAAAAACACAAAGAAATTTCGAAAAAGATTAACTTAAAATCTCATCAGCAATTATTTTTTTCGAAAATTGTTTATGATAACAAATTGATTGGGAAATTGGATAATGTTGAGAAATCGACTTGGAAAAATCTGAATGTTATTTTAGTTACAGGAATTGCTAAAACAGATGGTTTGGTAAAATTTGCGGAAGAAAACTTTGCAAATGTCTTGCATTTAGAATATCCAGATCATCATAATTTTAGTCAATCAGAAATTGAGTATATTTACAAACGATACGAAGATACGGAAGGTAGAAAGCGTTTTGATAAAATTATCATGACAACAGAGAAAGATTATATGCGTTTGATGGAAGAATCCATGATAAAGGACGATTTATACTACATTCCGATTAGTATCGATATTAACGATAAAGAAAAATTTAATCAAACTATTTTAGAGTATGTTGGACAGAATTAATGAGGCTGTAAAGTACATCAATAATTTATTGCCAGATCAACCAGAATTTGTAATTGTGTTAGGGTCTGGATTAGGAAAATTAGAAGATGAAGTAGAAAATAAAGTTGTTATTAGCTACAAAGATATACCAAACTTTCCTCAAGTAACAGTAGAAGGGCACAAAGGTCATTTAGTATACGGAACTATTTTAGGTAAAAAAGTTTTGATGATGGCTGGTCGTTTCCATTATTATGAAGGATATTCGATGGAAGAAGTAACGTTCCCAATGCGTGTATTTAACGGATTAGGAATTAAGAAAGTTGTTTTATCGAATGCTTCTGGAGGTGTTAATCCAAATTTCCAAGTTGGAGATATTTTATTGGTAAAAGATCATATTAATATGATGCCAGAACATCCTTTACGCGGAAAAAATATTGACGAATTAGGACCTCGTTTTGTGGATATGTCTAAAGCATATGACAGAGAAATGTTGAATGAAGCTGCAGAATTTGCAAAAGCAAATGATATCCTGGTTCATCAAGGAGTTTATGTAGGATTACAAGGACCAACTTTCGAAACGCCATCTGAATACGGATTGGTTCGTTTTATTGGAGGAGATTGTGTTGGTATGAGTACAGTTCCTGAAGTTATTGTTGCTCGTCACATGGATATGCGCGTTTTTTGTTTATCTATTATTACAGATTTAGGTGGACCAGAAATTTCATTCGATGTTTCGCACGAAGATGTATTAAATGCAGCGAATACAGCAATGCCAAATGTAATTCGCGTGGTAAAAAGCGTAATCGAGAATTGTTAATTTTTGATATTACTTAGATAAATTAATAAGCCAACTGAAAAGTTGGTTTTTTTTTTATTTTAAAGTATTTATAAAAGCTACTATTTATTGAAAATCAAAATTTTATAAATATTGTTGAAAAAGAGTAGTAATTATTTTGTAACGGTTCTTATTGCTTAGTATTTCAATCTATTTCCGATAACTCTAATGCTAATATACAAAAATTAGGATATGATTTAAGTTATAATAATGTTTTTAAAAATCTAAAATATTAGTTTTTTTTACTTAAAAAATATTACAATTTATAATTAGCTCGTTTATAACGTTGTTTGCCGTTCCTCGTTTTACCATATTTTATTAATTTATTAGAACATACTTTTGTTTGATAAACAATGGTAAAAGTTGATTTTGTCATATCTTATTAAAGATAAATTATATTGAAGATTTTATATAGTTTCTCTAAATGGAATTTCTAGTTGAGTTCCGAATTTTTTTTGATTATTGGATAAATTAGAGATAGCAACACCTAATAGTCGAACTGGTTTTTCTAAGGAGTAACCTTCACTTAATAAATCATAACAAATAAGATCAAAAAGTTCTCTATTTTTAACTGGAAATGATGCTGATTTACTTTTTGTAGTAACCGAAAAATCATTGTGTTTTATTTTTACAGTAATTGTTCTTCCGTAAATTGATGTTTTTAAAGAAAAGTTCCAAACATCTTCTATTAGTGGAAATAATGCGATTTGCATTTCTTCTAAGGTTTCTAAATCTTTGCTAAAAGTTGTTTCTGAACCAGATGATTTTCGCAATCGAGTAGGGTTGACCTCTCTAAAATCTAATCCTCTAACAATATTGTAATAGTATTTACCTGATTTCCCGAATTCCCGTAACAGTTTTTCTAATTCTAGGTTTTTCAAGTCCAAACCTGTATGAATGCCCATCATTTGCATACGTTCTGCAGTTACTTTTCCAATTCCATGAAATTTTTTGATTGGTAATTGATCAATAAAATTTTCAGACATTTTAGGTGTTATCACATAAAGTCCATCAGGTTTGTTATAATCCGAAGCAATTTTAGCTAAAAATTTATTGAAAGAAACACCTGCAGAAGCAGTCAAATCTGTTCGTTCCTTTATTTTTTGTTTGATTTCGTTTGCAATATCTGTGGCGATTTCGATGTCTTTATGGTTAATTGTTACATCCAAAAAAGCTTCATCCAAAGATAAAGGTTCAACCAAATCAGTATATTCAAGAAATATTTCACGAATTTGATTCGAAACTTCTTTATAAACTTGAAATCGAGGTTTTACAAATATCAAATGTGGACATTTGCGTTTTGCAACAACAGAAGACATTGCAGAGCCGACGCCATATTTTCTAGCTTCGTAACTAGCGGTAGCAATCACACCACGTTCTTCATTTCCGCCAACAGCAATGCATTTCCCTCTTAATTCGGGGAAATCTCGTTGTTCAACAGAAGCATAAAAAGCGTCCATATCGATGTGAATAATCTTACGCTGCATCTTGCAAAATTACTCGCTTTATTTTAAATGATACTCTTGAATAAAGTTTTTTAAGTTTTTCTTATCGGCAACAATTGTCAAATAATCGCCCAATTCAATGGGTACATTTCGATCAGGATTGTGAATCATTTTTCCATTGCGCTCTATCGAAACCACAATTCCTTTTGCCGTATCTTTTACCCAACCAATTGATTTATGTTCCAAAACACAAAAATCATTCGGAATAACTACTTTATCTAACGTAAAATTATCTGTATTTTTAAGATCTGTATTTTCTGGAGGAGTTTCGCCAATAATTTGCAAATATTTCTCAAATCGTTGAATATGTTCATCCGTTCCAATGATTCCAATTTTATCGAAAGGATATAAAACAGATTCAGAATTTGGAGTCTGAATAATTCGATCGCCACGTTTGATATACGCAATATTTATCTGAAATTTTGTTCGCCAATCCAATTCACCCAAAGGAACACCAATAAAATTGGCATTTTGAGGAACAATCATATCCGAAATATGCGTGTTATCCCAAGTATATTGAAATTTATCTTGTTTCTTTTTCTCTTCAATTTTTTTAGTTAGAATTTCACGTTCATTTAAGTTATAAATGAATTTTGTTTGAATATAATTGTAAAATTGATTGAAATATTTTGAAAGAAAATACATTGTAATCATTAATCCAATAACTAATACAATTGAGGCAATTGTGCTTGAAAAAAATTGATTATAAATAAAAATTACAGCAACTACAACTAAAGTTAAACGGATAGAAATAATCGCGATAATTGGTGCACGATTATAATTAGATTCATCCCAAAACTCTCCAATAATTTCTCTTTTTGGTCGATTTCCAATAATTGCCCAAATAAATGGAATACACAATACAAATGTCAATGTAAGGCTAACCAAACTTGCGCCAAAATAGGTAAACCAATCGGTTAATAAGAATAAAACGTAGCTTTTGATAATCAATGTGATTGCGATAATGATTATTCCATTGATAAAAATTGTAGAAACTGTTTGTTTGATGATTTTATTCCATTTATTTTCGTTTTGAATGTGTTGTGTATCAGATGAATAATTTTCAACACCTTGAATAAATTTTTGTGGAAGAACTTTTTCCAATAAAGTATAAACTTTGTCAGATGATTTTATTAAATAAGGTGTAGTAAATGTTGTAATTGCCGAAACACCGACTGCAACAGGAAATAAGAAGTCGCTTGTTACGCCAAGAGAAAGTCCCAAACCAGCAACGATGAAAGCAAATTCACCAATTTGTGCCATACTCATTCCTACTTGTACGGACTGTTTTAGCGGTTGTCCTGAAATTATAGCACCTAAAGTGGTAAAAATTAACTTTCCAAAAATCGTCAGCAATGTTACAATTAAAATTGCCCATTTGTGTTCGTACATTGAAACAGGATCAATCATCATTCCAATAGAAATAAAGAAGATTGTAGCAAATAAATTTTTTACAGATTGAAAATTATGTTCGATTTTTTCTGCATAAACAGTTTCAGCTAGAATAGACCCCATTACAAATGCACCCAATTCTATAGAAAAACCAGCACTATCCGCTATATAAACCATTCCAAGACATAATCCAATTGAGATAATTAGTAAAGTTTCATCATCTAAATAGTTCTTAATTGAACGTAAAAAAGTTGGAATAATAAAAATTCCTCCAATAAACCAAACCGCTAAAAAGAAACCTAATTTAACGAAAGAATTAATCATTTCTGCTCCGTTAAAATGCTGGCTGACCGCCATAGTAGAAAGCATAACCATTAATAAAATGACTACAATATCTTCTACAATTAAAATTCCGAAAACGACATTCGCGAATTTCTTTCGTTTCAATCCTAATTCATCAAATGCTCTAATAATAATGGTTGTAGAGGAACTTGCTAATAAACCGCCGAGGAAAATACTGTCCATCGTCGACCAATTCATAAATCGACCAACTAAATAACCAACGGTTACAATACAAATAATTTCGACAATTGCAGTGATGGAGGCAGAGCCACCAACATTGAGTAATTTTTTGAAACTAAATTCGAGACCAAGACTAAAAAGCAAAAATATAACACCAATCTTCGCCCAAATCTCCACATTATGTTCTTCTGCAACTGTGGGAATATATTCGAAATGCGGTCCAACCAAAAAACCAGCAATAATATAACCTAAAACAAGAGGTTGGTTGATACGTTTGAAAATAAGCGTCGTCACAGCGCCTACACATAGAATTAATCCAAGATCGGTAATAAGTTTTGGCAGGTGTTCTTCCATAAATTGCGTTTATTTTTTACTAATTTAATGTTTTTTAATGGATAAAATACTGCTTAATATTCGATTAAATTTTAATTTCTCATAATAAAAAACTCACTAATTTATCTGAATTAGTGAGTTTGTATTTAATAGTATGAATTTTTTATAATGATATTTTTGCTAAATAAGAATCTCCTTCGGTTTTTATTTTTGTACATTTTAGTTTATGATATTCGCACGCATTTTTTAACGTATCAAAATCCAAATACAACCATTGAATAGATTCTTCTTGCTCACCTTTATAATGAACCGTAAAATCTAACTCACCGTAGTAATTTCCATTACTTGGAATCCATTTTCCACCATCTTCGTCTTCATCAAACATATAAATAATGTCGGTTCCATCAATCAAAACTTGACCATTTTCGGTTAATAAATTTTTAATTTTATCCAAGAAAACATTGATTAAAACTAAATTCTGAAAAATTCCAGTTCCATTCATCAAAAATAGAATCGTATCAAATTTCTCAGCTTCATTGATTTCAAGGAAATTCTGAACTTTTGCATTTTTAATTCCTCTCAACAAACAAGCTTCAATCGCTTTTGGAGAAATATCAATCGCTAAAACATCTGAACTTTTTTCTTGCAAATAAAGTGAATGAGAACCCGCTCCACAACCTACATCCAATATTTTTCCTTTTGATAAATCTAATGCTTTTTGTTCCAAAATTGGCATATCATCATACTTTCGAAAAAGATAATCAATTGGCATCACATCCAACTCTGAAATTGATGTTTCGGTATAGAGATCTTCGGGCGAATGATTGGTTTGATAATCTAAAATTGCCTGTCCGAAAAGGTCTTTCATGTTATTTTTATTTTTATGTTCTGATTGATACAGAAACTTTTATTTGTTATTTTTTGCTAAAATTGCCTCAACAATTTGCTGTGCATGTACGCGCGAATTTTCAATAAACCAAATATTCGTCAACATACCACCACAAACAACGCCTGCCAAATATAAACCATCCACATTTGTTTCCATTGTTTCAGGATTGTAAGTTGGCGTTTTCAATTCATCATTACTGAAAGTTATTCCACAGTTCTCCAAAAATTTGAAATTTGGATGATAACCAGTTAAAGCTAAAACGGTATCATTTTCAATTGAAATATCACCTTCTGGCGTTTGGATATGAACTTGATTTTCGTCAATCGATGTAATATTCGAGTTGAAAAAAGCCTTGATACTTCCTTCCGCAATTCGATTTTCGATATCAGGACGAACCCAATATTTTAGTCGATGCGTAAAACCTTCGCCACGAATTACCATTGTTACATTTGCACCTTTTCTATAACATTCTAAAGCCGCATCAACAGAAGAATTATTCGCTCCAACAACTACCACATTCTGAAAAGAATAAGGGTGAGCTTCCTTGTAATAATGATGAACTTTTGGCAAATTTTCTCCTTCAATATTCATTAAGTTTGGAATGTCATAAAAACCTGTTGCAATAACTACATTTTTTGCTGAATAATTACTTTTAGAGGTTTTAATATCAAAATGATTTATTTCAACTTTATTAATCGATTCAACTTCTTCGTAAAGATTGAGATTAAATTTAAAATATTTATGAATGTTTCGATAATATTCTAAAGCCTCTTGTCGACCAGGTTTTGGCGCAATACAGTTAAATGGAATTTCTCCAATTTCTAATCGTTCTGCAGTCGAAAAAAATGTCATATACAAAGGATAGTTGTACAAACTATTTGTCAAAGCACCTTTTTCAATAATTAAATAAGAAAGATTGTTTCTTTTCGCTTCTATTGCACAAGCTAAACCAATCGGTCCAGCACCTACAATTATCAAATCATATTGTTCTTTCATTAAGCAAATTTACGGATAATCAGTTCGGTAATCTTTATGATTTTTACCAATTTTTATAAAAATAATGTTTAACTATTTGGATTAACGAAATATATTAATAATTTTGTTTGACAATTTTGTCAAAATAAAAAAGCCGCACAGATATGAAAGACGATACAGAAGAATTAATCAAAGAAACAGCGAAAAGAATGTTTTTTGCGGAAGGTAGATTTCATGCAACTACGCAAGAAATAGCTGATGAAGCGAAAGTGAATAGAACGTTGATTAATTATTATTTCAGATCGCGAAACAATTTAATTAGTATTATTTACGAAGAAGCTACGCGTGTAAGTAATGAAAAATCGCGCGCTATTTTTGATAGAAATCGTGATATCAAAGAAATGATTGGCGAATTTATAGAGGATTCTATTGCAACATCAATCAAGTATCCATATTTGGAAACTTACATCGTTACCGAAATGAATAAAAATAATACAATGTGTTCTAAGTTAATGAAAGATGATTTAGATGTCGTTGTAAATGTTTTTTACGAAAGATTAGAGGAAGAAATGGAAAAAGGAACGATAAAAAAGATGGAACCACTTCAGTTTTTGTTAAACATGATTTCCTTGGTAAATTATCCGTTTACAATTCGTCCACTTCTTCAATTGGATATGAAATTGAGTGACAAAGATTTTAAACGTATTCTTTCTGATCGAAAAGAAATTATTCTCAATACACTTTTTAACAATTAATATATCAATGAAAAGATTAAAACCATTACTTTCTATAGCGATTGTAGCATTGATAAGTTCAGCTAATGCTCAAGAAGTTATTGCACTTAAAGATGCAGTAAATTTTGCACTAGAAAACAAAGCAGATGCTAAACGAGCAGATTTGGCAATCAAAAAAGCCGAATACAAAATTGATGAAGCTAGAGCAGGAGCTTTGCCTCAGGTAAATGCCAATGGAGGTTTGCAATATAATCCAATTGTACAAGAAATGGCGTTGACAATGGGAGGACAAACAACTGTGATCAAAATGGGACAACCATGGAATTCGAGTTTGGGTGTAACGGTAAACCAAACATTGTTCGATCAACGTGTTTTTACAGGTTTGAAAGCCGCGAAAACAACACGCGAATTTTATCAGGTAAATGCAGATTTAACTGACGAACAAATTATTGAGCGTGTAGCGAATGCGTATTATCAAGTTTTTATTCAAGAAGAAAAATTAAAAACGATTGAAAAAAGTTACGAAAACACAAATAAAGTTCGAAATGTAATCAAAAGTTTAGTGGATAATGGTTTGGCAAAACCAATTGATTTGGACCGAATTGTTGTACAATTAAATAACATTTCTTCTTCGCGTCAACAGTTGGTAAATGCAGTTGAAATCAACAAAAATGCATTGAAATTTTATATGGGTTATACAATTGAGAAACCAATTAATTTAGCAGTAGAAACTATTGCGCCAAATTTAGTTTTGTTGGAAGATCAAATAGATGTTGAAAATAGAACAGAATTTAAAGTTTTATCAAAACAAAAAGAATTGTTAGATTTTGCTAAAGAAGCCGAGCGTGCGAATTTATATCCAACAGTTGGTTTAGCTGGAAATTATGGATTGCAAGGTTTTGGCGAAAAATTTATTACGTCGAAAAGTTACATCTGGTCAGATTTGGCTTCGATAGGTTTGAGTGTTAAAGTTCCGATTTTTTCGGGTGGAGCTACAAAAGCAAAAATTAATCAAGCAGAAATTGATTTGTTGGATATCGAAGAACAAATGAATGACACAAAACTTGGTTTGAGTTTAGAATATCAAAATGCAAAAGCACAAATAGAAAATGCATTGAAAAGTGTCGATATTCAAGAAGAAAATGTGAGTTTGGCAGAGAAAGTTTTAGCAAATACTCAAAATAATTACCAACAAGGTTTAGCTAATTTGACAGAAATTTTAGACGCAGAAAATGCGTTGACAGACGCTCGAAATAATTACTCAAATGCTTTATTAGAATATAAAATTGCAGAAATAGCATTAATCAAAGCAAAAGGAGACTTAAAAACATTAATTCAATAATAGAACCGATTTATGAAATCAGTAAAAACTTTACTTTATATATTAATTGCTGCTGGCTTGATTGGTGGAGCAGTTTACATAATCAAAAATAACAAAGCGAAGCAAGAAAAGGAAGTTGCGATTGTAAATGCTAATAACGATGAGGTTGTGGTAAATACAATTAAAGCAAAATACGAAAGCTTAAATACAGATTATACGTCAAACGGTACATTTGCGCCATTTCAGGAAATGAGTTTTCCTTCAGAAATTTCAGGAAGAATTGTTCGTGTATTGGTAGATGAAGGTAGTTATGTTTCTGTTGGTCAAACATTGGCAACAATCAAAAAAGATGCAATTGAGGTTGATGTAACTCAAGCACAAAATAATCTTCAAAATGCGATTATAGATAATCAACGTTACGAAAATGCGTACAAAACTGGAGGAGTAACAAAGCAACAATTGGATAATTCGCGTTTGCAATTAAAAAATGCAAGAGCAGCGGTTTCTGCACAAAATTTACGTGTTCGTGATACCAATGTAAAAGCAACTATTTCTGGTGTGATTAACAAGCGTTACATAGAGCCAGGATCTGTAGTAGCACCGGGTTCGCAAATGTTTGATATTGTTAATGTGTCAAAACTAAAATTACAAGTTACAGTAACAGAAGCTGAAGTTGTGAATTTGAAAGTGGGACAAACAATCAAAGTATTGGCGAGTGTTTTTCCTGATCAAGAATTTGCAGGAAAAATTTCTTTTATTGCGCCTAAAGCAGATGCTTCATTAAACTTTCCAGTAGAAATTCAAGTTTCGAATAATTCTGGTTTAAAAGCTGGTATGTACGGAACGGCAGTTTTCTCGACAAAAGATGATGTAAATGCAGGGAAAAATGTATTGGTTGTTCCAGCGAATGCTTTTGTTAACGGAATTAGTTCTGGACAAGTTTTCGTGGTTGAAAATAATACAGCGAAATTAACGAAAGTTGTGATTGGGAAAACGGTTGGAACTGAAGTTGAAATTATTAGTGGAATTAAAGATGGAGCTGAAATCGTGACAAGTGGTCAGATTAATCTGAAAGATGGAACGAAAGTGAAAGTTGTAAAATAAGAGTAGTTTTTCCATGAAAATAGCAGAAATATCAATTAAACGTCCCACAATGATTATCGTGTTATTCACGATTTTAACATTAGGAGGATTGTTTAGTTATACGCAAATGGGATACGAATTAATCCCAAAATTTGAAACGAATGTTGTTACGATTTCAACGGTTTATCCTGGAGCTTCTCCAAACGAAGTTGAAAATTCTGTAACCAAAAAGATAGAGGATGCGGTTGCAGCCTTAGAAAATGTAAAGAAAGTAGAATCGAAATCTTATGAAAGTTTATCAGTTGTAATGGTGACGTTGAATTCTGATGCAAATGCAGATTTAGCGTTGAATGATGCGCAACGTAAGATTAATGCCATTGAGAAAGATTTACCTGATGATGTAGATCCGCCTTCTTTGACGAAATTCTCGTTAAGTGATTTACCAATTATTACAGCTGGTGTAACGTCTGATAAGTTGACAGAAAAAGATTTGTATGATTTGTTAGATAAAAAAATAGAACCAGTTTTATCGCGTGTGACAGGTGTTGCGCAAGTAAATTTGATTGGAGGACAAGAACGTGAAATTCAGGTAAGTTTAGATCCTGTGAAATTGAAAGGTTATGGATTATCTGTGCCTCAAGTTCAGCAAGCAATCTTAACTTCGAATTTAGATTTCCCAACAGGAAGTGTAAAAACACGTGAAAACTCTACAATTATTCGTCTTTCTGGAAAATATAAATCAGTTGATGAATTAAATAATTTGGTAATTTCTTCGAATAATGGAATTCAAGTTCGTTTATCGGAAGTTGCTTTTGTGCAAGATTCTCAAAAAGAAGTAGAAAAAATTGCACGTGTTAATCAGAGTTCAGCGATTATTGTTCAGGTTGTAAAACAATCAGATGCAAATGCGGTTGCAGTTTCTGAATTGATGAAAGAAACCATCAAAAAAGTTGAAACAGATTATAAGAAAGAAGGACTTAAAATTCAGATTGTAAATGATACGTCTGATTTTACATTGGCTGCGGCAGATCACGTTATTTTCGATTTAGTTTTAGCAGTTGTTTTAGTTGCAATTGTAATGCTTTTATTTTTACATAGTATTCGTAATGCTTTTATTGTAATGGTTTCTATTCCAGCATCGTTAATTGCGACTTTTATCGGAATGTACTTAATGGGGTATACCTTAAACTTGATGTCGTTACTTGGTTTATCGCTTGTTGTAGGGATTTTAGTGGATGATGCTATCGTTGTTTTAGAGAATATTTACCGTCACATGGAGATGGGAAAATCGAAAATTAGAGCATCATACGATGGGGCAAAAGAAATTGGATTTACAGTAACAGCTATTACGTTGGTAATTGTCGTGGTATTCTTACCAATTGCAATGAGTACAGGTTTGGTGGCGAATATTATTGCACAGTTTTGTGTGACAGTCGTTATCGCAACCTTACTATCCTTATTGTCGTCATTTACAATTGTTCCTTGGTTGTCTTCTCGTTTCGGGAAATTAGAACATATCACAGGGAAAAATATTTTTGAGAAATTTATTCTTTGGTTCGAAAAACAATTAATGAAATTTACCCACTTCATTTCTGATATGTTAGAATGGTGTTTAAAATCTACCGTTCGTAGAATTGGAGTTTTTATTGGGGTATTTATCGTTTTATTTGCAGTTATTGGAGTTTTAATGGGAGGAAAATATATTGGTGGTGAATTCTTCCCTAAAACAGATAAAGGTGAATTCTTAGTTCAAATAGAGTTACCAAAAGATGCAACAATAGAGGAATCAAATTTTATGACGCAAAAAGCAGAAAAATTTTTACGTGGTAAAAAAGAAGTTGTTGATATGATTACAACTGTTGGTCAAAGTTCTGAAGGATTTGGAGCAGCACAAGCAACAGCTTATAAAGCAGAAATAGACGTTATTTTAAATGATAAATCAGAGCGTGAAGACAATTCATTTATTTATGCGGCAAAAGTAAAACGCGATTTAGAAAAAGAATTAGTTGGTGCTAAGGTTAAAACTGTTCCAGTTGGTTTAATTGGAGCGGAACAAGCGCCAATAGCGTTGGTTGTGACAGGTCCAAATTTAGAAAGCGCCATGAAATTTGCTGAATTAGCAAAACACGAATTAGAGCAAATTAAGGGTTCTTCGGAAGTGAAATTAACGACAGAAGCCGGAAATCCTGAAATTAATGTGCAAGTTGACCGTGATAAAATGGCTGCTTTAGGATTGAATTTACAAACAGTTGGTTTGACGATGCAAACTGCTTTCTCTGGAAATACAGATGGTAAATTTAGAGCGGGTGAATACGAATATGATATTAATATTCAGTACAATGATTTTAATCGTTCGAATATCGATGATGTTCGTAGTTTGATATTTATGAATGATAAAGGACAACAAATTCGTTTGGATCAATTTGCAACGGTTACACAAAGTTCTGGACCAAGTTTCTTAGAGCGTCGTGATAAAACACCTTCTGTAACTGTGCAAGCGCAATCTGTTGGTCGTACAACGGGTGATATTGTGACTGATTTCAAAAATAGTTTACAAAAAATTGATAGTAAAAAACCAACCGGTGTATCGTATGTTTGGGGTGGAGATGAAGAAAATCAATCCGAAGGTTTTGGTACATTAGGTTACGCATTATTAGCAGCAATTATTTTAGTTTATTTGGTGATGGTTGCTTTGTATGATTCGTTTATTTATCCTTTCGTGGTTTTGTTTTCTATTCCATTATCATTAATTGGAGTCTTTGTGGTTTTAGCTTTAACTAATAATTCGTTGAATATCTTCACGATTCTCGGAATGATTATGTTGATTGGTTTGGTGTGCAAAAATGCCATTTTATTAGTCGATTTTACAAACCATAGAAAAGAAGCAGGAGAAACAACACACAATGCTTTGGTACAAGCCAATCATGCGCGTCTTCGTCCAATTTTGATGACAACTATCGCCATGGTTTTTGGTATGATTCCGATTGCTTTGGCAGAAGGAGCAGGAGCAGAGATGAACAACGGTTTGGCATGGGTTATTATCGGTGGATTAGTTTCCTCATTATTCCTAACCTTAATTATTGTTCCTGTGGTTTATTCATTATTCGATAGTGCAATTCGTCGATTCTCAAAAGGAGAAAAAGTAGATTATGAAGCAGAAATGGTTGCAGATTATGAAGCGCGACAAATAAAAGAAGAATGGGAAGAGTAATCTTTCGTTTTTAGATATTTAATCAAACCCGTTCAGTTTTTATTATTTTAATTGATACATAAAAAAATCCTTGTCAAAGTTCTAAACCTTGACAAGGATTTTTATTTAGTTGAAACTCGTTATTTTGTTAATGCGATGTGCTTGTTGCAGAACTCTAAAATAGACTAATTTTTCGTATTTTGTTGTATGCAAGGACGAAAAGAATTTATTCCTCAACTTTTTTATGAATTAAGTTTAGATCGGCTAGTTCCATCTGATAACTTTTATCGCCAAGTAAATCAAGTATTAGATTTACATTTTCTGTATAGATCCACTCAAAAATATTACGGTACTCAAGGTCAAGAAAGTATAGATCCTGTGGTGTTTTTTAAAATATTGTTAGTGGGTTATTTGAATAATATCAATAGCGACAGAGCATTGATTCGCTATTGTAGCAATTGCTTGGATGTTCGCTTGTTTTTAGGTTATGATCTGAACGAACAATTGCCTTGGCATTCAACCATAAGCCGAACGCGCGCGTTATTTGGCCAAGAAGTTTTCTTGCAATTGTTTCAGTTGGTTTTAAAACTGTGTGTGAATAAAGGCATGGTTTCAGGGAAACGTCAGGCGGTAGACTCTGCCTTTATCAAAGCAAACGCAAGTATGGATTCTCTGGTTGAAAAAGAGGTTCTAAACGATGCTTTTGCTTTTGTGAATGAGTTGGAAGAAAATTCAGAATTCAAAGCATGCAGTGAGTCTAGTCGAACTGTAACATCAACTCGAAAGAAGTTGGTAGAACAACATCATAATTGGAAAAAGGAAGCGTTTAAAGGAATGCCGGGACATGTGAAAACGCTTCAAAAAAATGAAGATGGTGAAGATATTCGTCCAAAGTTTTTAAGTAATCATACCTATTATAGCCCAACAGATCCTGATGCGAAAATCTCGACCAAACCAGGTAAACCACGCCAACTGAACTATGCAGGACAGTTAGCAGTTGATGATAAACACCACGTGATTACAGGAGCTTGTGCTAGTACAGCTGGTAGTAAAGACAGTGCTATCTTTGCAGAAATTATGGATCAAACGATTGAAAATTTTAAACGAAACGAGATTCAAATAGGAGAAGTTTTAGCTGATGCGGGCTATAGTAGCGGTACAAGTTTGCAATATTGTGAAGATCATAACTTAGATGCTTGGATTCCCAACTTTGGACAATATAAACCCGAGCGAGAAGGCTTTATTTTCAATAAAAAAGAAAACCGATACGAATGTATTCAAGAAGGAGGGAATAAAGCTTTTCTGCCTTTCAAACGAACTTTAACAGATAGCAAAGGCTACGAAAAGAAAAGCTATAGAAGTTCGGAAAAAGATTGTGGACAATGTCCTTTACGAGAAAGTTGTTGTGGAAAAGTAACCAAGTTTAAAAAGTTGGAAGATAGCATTCACAAGCCTTTGTACGATAAAATGCATGAAAAACTCACCCAAAATAAAGCGTATCACCGCAGGTTAGTTAAACGTCGAAGTTCTACAGTAGAACCAGTTTTAGGAACGTTGATTAACTTCTTTAACCTAAAACGAATCAACAGCAGAGGAATGTCTAAAGCCAATAAACACGTTTTGATGTCAAGTTTATCTTACAACTTGAAGAAATACCTGCGCTTTATTTTCAAAATCCCGAGTGTTTTAGCCCAAGTTGTTTCCCTAAAACAAGGGAAATACAGCTTTTTACAAAAGTACTCCTTCACAACTTAAAAAAGTGCGTTTTTAAACCCCTATAATTTTACAATTTAATATATTTCCAAAAAATAAACCTCGCTTAAAAAGGCTTAAACGAGGTCATATATTCTGTTTTTACTGTAAATTGGAGTTGTGCAACAGTTACCTATGTTAGCTGCAGTATTTTTATAATGTAGAAAATTTTTTATATAAATATATTTTTTTTGTAATTATTGAAATTATTATTCCGATAATTAATGTATAAAATGAATATAGTAAAGTAGATTCATTAAATGTATTAAAAACCAAAAATACTAATAATATTAAAATTGTAGAAATTATTAAATACAAAAATATGCGATCTGAATATTTCAAAGGGTGTTCCTTAGGTAAGTTATTATATAATTTATTTTTATATTCATCGATAATTAAAGCTTTATGTATTTGATATGATGTTTTAGGATCTATTTTTTGACCAATATAAATTAATACTTCATCAGTTAAATATGCTTCATAAACAATACTTGCTCTTTCCACAAGAGCATTTACATTAACATCTATTTGTTTTTGTATGTGTGGTTTTAACGCATTATAATTATATGGTTTAATTTGTTCCAATGAAAATTTAAATTTATATAAGATACTATGTAGTTTATTGTAATCAATGTTTTCTGGATTCATTTGTATGTTGGTTTTTATATTGCAGCTAACGTTTCGGGGCTTGGCGTCAGTAGCGGAAATTGAAGCGAAAAGTTTCAATTTAGCACAAACGTAGCAAAACCATTTTTTCTATTTGCTAAATTACAAAAAAGAGCAAATAAAAAATGGTTTTGCGGATTAATTGCACAAACCTTGAATTTTGCACTTAACCCGCTCTTTTGCAAAACCTTTGTTGGCAGCTGGGCTTTTATCTATTTCCTTTTGCTCGATTATGCGTTTTACAAAGCATTTCACAGTTTTTAATGTCGGTTGCTCCACCTTTACTCCAAGCAGAAACGTGGTCTGCGTCCATATCTTTTAAAATCCAAATTTTAGTTTTGTTTACGTTGTTACCAACTGTACATAACGGACAATTTGAAGTTCCGTTTTTCTCGGCTTCGGTTGTTTGTTTTGCGTAAACTGATTTTTTGGTTGCTTCGTCAAAAATCCGAACGTCAAGTAATTTATAATCTGTCGAGCCACCCAAAATAAATTCAAAAACTCCTTTTCTGTTTTTTACATAAGAGTCTGCATAAAGTTCACGGACTTGTTCGGATACCTTTTGCGGATTGTAAGGTTGTTTTCGATACGTTTCGTAAAGTCGTCCCCATTCCAAACCTCGCATTTCACTTTCAACATCTGTAAAAACGGTCGAAACCCAATCTATAACGCTATTAAAATATGTTTTTAGTTCGTTGATATTGGTATCAAAGCGATGTTTACTCATATAATCATCAATTTTTCCTTTACTGACCCAATCTAAAGCACGTTCTAAAAACTCTTGTCGATTGGCTGAACCTGAAATATAAGCACTCCATTTTTGAATATTTGCGTTTTGGCTATTGCTAAATTCTTCTTTAGCAAGTGTTACAAAAGGACCTGAATAAACCGCATTTAAAAGCTCCTGTGAATTTAGTGGAACACCTGCAATATTGATGGTTCTAAACCATTCTTTGATTTCAGGTTCTGTTCCCTCACATTCATAAATAAGTAATTTTGTTTGTAATATTTTGTTTTGTAATTCAGGTGCTAAACTGCTAAAATATTGTTGCATTCCGTTGTCGTCTTGGATTGCAAATTTTCCTGTTACAAATCGTCCGATACTTGTAATTCGTTGCTGTCCGTCCAACACTTCAAATTTGTTGTTATCCACTTTGTTGAAGTAAATAAGTCCTAACGGATAGCCTTTTAAAATAGATTCAATAACGGCAACATCACGTTTTCCGTCTGCATAAATGTAATTTCGTTGGTATTCGGGCTGAATGGTCAAAGTTCCCGAAAGTCCAAATAAGCCTTTGCCTTCGAGTTCGTTGTAAACAAAGCCTTCGCAAATATCTTTTATGGTAATTTCTGTTTGTAAAGTTGTTTTCATATTGTACGATGTTTTATGAAAATTCTTTTGAATTTATTTTTTCCATTTATGACACAATGAGGATTTTTCCCATCCCAAATTCCTCCTGAAAATCCCTTTCCGTTATCTTCTGCCATACCAACAATTTCAAATTGCTCGGGAGAATATTTGTCAAGAAAACTAATTGGAACTCCCATAACTCCAGTATAATCGCTTGGAATAGCATCTGTATATGATACTTCAATAGCATCATAATTTTCATATTTTTGGTATTCTTTTCCTTTAATTTCTTTGTGTCTGCTAAATTTTATGTTGTCAGCCATTGTCATTAAAGGCAAAGGTTGGTGTCGTCTTCCGTGGTCAATGTTGGTAAACCAAACCACATTTCTAAACTTTACAAGTCCAGTATCAGGATTGAAAACTCCGTCTGCATAATCATTGTTTACAGGCGAAGAAAAAAAGGCATTTCCTGCTTTAAATCCGTTTCCAAGCCACATTCTATCTTCTTTGATTAGCGGAAAAACTTCTTTGTAGGTAATGGCGTTCATACTTCCGATGATTACAAATTGTTTGTCAGCTTCCACAATCCAATTTAGAAATTCACGAAATAATGAAAATGGTGGATTGGTAACAATGATGTCAGCTTCATCTCTCAATTTTTTGATTTCATTGCTTTTAAAATCTCCGTCACCTTTTAGATATTCCCATTCCAAATCGTTTACGTCAATTTTTCCGTCTCCCGATTTGTCTTTTGTAAGCGTGAAAATTTTGCCGTTTGTTACGGTTTTAGTTTCGTCAAATTGTGGGTCGTTGGTTTCAAATAGGGTAGGCTGGTAGCCACCTTTGAAAGTTTTACTGTCGGGTGCAAAACTTGTACTAATCAGTTTTTTTAGTCCGAAGTTTTCAAAGTTTTGTGCAAAAAATTTTGTGAAGTTGCTCCATTCCGGGTCATCACAAGGAAGTAAAATTGTCTTACCACGAAATACGTTTGGATCGTATTCTAAATATGCGTTGATTTCACGTTCAATATCAAAATATTGCGTATAAAATTCATCGTTTTTTGTGTTTTTCGCTTTTGTTAAGTTTCTGTTGCTCGCTTTTTTGTCCGCCATTTGCCGTTTTCCGATTTACGGCAACAAAGTCAAACGGACTTATTTTTTCGGAATGTTTTTTTTAGCCCCGAGTTCCGTTAGCCTTGCTGCCAACATTGTTTTTTCACGAAACTGATCTAGCTTTTGTTTCGTAAAAAATCACCTATATCTGCATTTCGTAAAATTAGAAGCAAATATAATTATTTTTTTGTAAATAAGATATTTATAAAAACAATATTCATGTATCACGAAATAATTTAATGTAGAATGTAATAATGAATGTATGGATAGCGAAACAAAGTATTCTTGCATCATTTTATTTTTACAATTTCAATTTCCTCCCACTTTTGTTCGTGTTTTCTTCGACCGTTCTTCGACGAGAATGCCGTTTTTCCGAAGATTCGTCGAACAATGGTCGAACAATGGTCGAACAAGACCAAAATTGACCAAAAATTCAACTTCTCTCTAGCTCTTATAAATAGGAGGTTAGCGAGGTTTTTATTTTGTTATATTACTATTATTGTGTAAAAAGCAACTGGACAGAAGTGGACAAATGCGGGCAGAGCAGGGCAAATGCGGGCACAAAATTGTGTTTTTGTAAATGGTGTTGTTTCTGTTGCTAACTTTATGAATATTAACAATAAAAACTTGCAATTATGGCAGAAATTAAAAAAGGAATCCTTGGTGGATTCTCAGGAAAAGTAGGAACTGTAGTAGGCGTTAATTGGCGCGGCAAAGACATTATCCGTAGTTTGCCAAAAAAATCTAAAAGCCAACCTACTGATTTGCAATTGATGCAACAAATCAAATTTAAGAAAATTATTGGTTTTTTGCAACCAATTCGTCTTATTCTTAATTTATATTTTGGGAATAGAGTCGGGCTAAAATCGCGCTACAACATCGCGACTTCTTATATGCTGAACAATGCATTGGAAATGGAGAATGGTTTACCTGTTATTGTATTAGAGCGTGTATTGGTGTCGAAAGGCGATTTGGTTGGCTTTTTACAACCTACGATAGAGACGGCAGGTGGGGATAGTTTCCAAATGAATTGGGAAGATAATTCTGGGCAAGGCAATGCGCAACCTTCGGATTTTGTGAATCTTGTTTGTTATTGCGAGGAACTAAATTCGTTCGAAGTGTTTCAGAATGTTGTAACTCGTGATTCTATGATTATAGATGTTACTTTACCAACGTATTACAATGGCAAAAAAGTGAATTTTTGGGCGTTTCTGAATAGTGAAACAAAGGCTATGGCGAGTACCAGTATTTATCTTGGCGAGTATATGGTTGTGTAAAGGTAGTAGTGAGGTAGTAGTAAAATGAAGTTCGTTGATTGGAGTGATTTTTCGGTACAATACTTTGTTTAACGGCGTAGAAGAGTGAAGAAGAATCGTATCGAAAATAGAATTTTATAGATGTTGTTCAAATTTATTTTGACCACATAGAAACATAGTTTTAGTTGTGATGGCTTATAAAGATTAGTTGAAAATACGAATAGGTAGACTACTAATTGGAAAGCAAAATCATTTGGTTCTATGTTTCTATGTGGTATTTTTTTTGCAAAGTGAATATGTGTTTTTTTTTCAACTTTATGTTTGGTGTAAAATTCTGGGAGAACCTTGCTTGTATTTATGGTTTTAATCCTAAAACTGTTCAACGATACATTGGTTTATTGTCGAACATAATCGATTTGAGTACTCTACAAAAAGTAGGGTGATAGCTAGATTTCGTGTAAAGGAATATTGTTTGTTTGGTAAATATTTGGTTATTAAGTATTTATTTTATAAATTAGTACATCTTAACATCAACTAAATATATGAAAAATGATTTATTTTTACAAAACGATGGAGAGGCATTAAAGGATATGAAGCTCCTGCTGATAGAATTCCAAAAAACTTTTCTACTATTAGAAGAAAATCAGAAATTCTATGATAACGCAGACCTAAAAAGTTTGCTTAACGTGAGTGACAAAACGTTGTATAGGATGAGGAAAACGAATAAGATTCCTTATATAAAATTTGGAAATAAATTTTATTATCCAAAACAGTTCTTTAACCAAATGGCTCTTTGATAAGAGCTTTTTTTATGAGGTGTTGGGAGTGGTTGAGATTTTGTATATTGGAATGTTGTTGAATGAAATATAGAAATGACAACTTTTTTGTAAAACAGGTTTTGTTTATTCTTGTAAAGAAATATTGTTAAGTTTAATTTTGTAAAATGACCCTGACTGATAGTATTGGAAAAATTATAACCGAAATAAAATATTGTTATAACCCAGAAAATAAATATGGATTACAGGAGTTTGAGTCTTTTATAAAAATTGATAATGATAAAGTAATTCAAATTCCTTACTTTCCAACAGAAGAATGGAATGAAAGTGAAACTTTAAAAAAGTTTGAATTAGCAAGGAAAGTTGAATCTAAACCAATAGAATTAATTTTAAATTTAAAAATCATTAATTATCATTTTAAATATTTCGAAAATGAACTTGATGAAATGGAGAAAGCAATAATTGAGCTTGAAAATGGACTATATATTACTGAGAAAAATGGACCATTTGGATTAACTGATGTTGATTTGCATAGTATGCATACAATAGAATTTCTAAAATTAAAGGAAAATATTGAATCAGAATTTGAAATAAAACCTTTAATAATTCAATAATAATATCACTATAGCTAATATTTATTAATAAAAGCTGGTATAGTTTTTAAATAGAAAAAAATATAGTAATACTCAAAAAGCTTCTAAATCACTAAAGATTTAGAAGCTTTTATTGGTTTTATAGCATTGGTATTCAGGATTGAATTGTGGGTGATTTTAACCTCTAAAATGTCCTACCCATTCTTTGAATTTACCAAATTGTTCTAATAGAAAAGATTCTTTTTCTTCTTCCTCTTGAGGAGAATCTGATCCAATAGGTAGAATATGTTCAAAATAAGTTCCCTTTAAAACTTTATTCAATAAACCTTCACCCATAAATGGTTTATCATCGTTCAACGTTTTAGTTGCTTTTAATAAATGACGAATGTCGTATTGTAATGGATTAATGTCTGGAACTTGCTTATTTAAATTAAGTAATTCATAAACTGCAATACGTGCGGTACGAACAGAACTTTCCATTGTGAAAACTACATCGTTATTGGTTTCTACAAATTGACCAACTAAACCTAGATTCTTACATTCATCTGGAACTACTTGTGGGCGGTCTCCTTTTGCTCTAGGCATAAACATAGATGTGATGTAAGGCATATAAGCAGAACGAGTGATTGTATTTTCAATAACGTCGTCTATTTGGTCTTCAATTCCTAAATGATAACATAATTCTGTTAGGATTTCGTTTCCTGTACAAGTAGGCATTGTTTTCTTAATGTAGTTTCCTTCTTTATCCATAAATAATGCATAAACCCAAAGAACTAAAATATCATCTGGTTGTGTAGGAAAATGTGGTTGACGATTACACGTAAAACTCATTAACCAATTAGAATCTGTAATGGTAATAATTCCGCCTGTAACAGTTTGACCTGAATATGGATCATTAACAGAATATTCTTTTAGTTTTTCTACTAATGCAGAAGGTTTACAAGTTAAAGTAACAGATTCCCATGAAGATTTTTCAATATTTCCACAAAATTTTTCTGGACGACCAAAAATAGGAGATTTAGCAGAAAGGTTTTTCCATAGTTTCCATCCTGCACTTTGACCACTTGTATTATTATCTATCGCTAAGACTGGAGCTGTTGTATTATCTCCATACGCAGTATCTTCTGTCATGGAACCAGTAGTTACAATAACATAATCATTTGGTGTGACAGGAATAATTACATCTTGTCCATCTTGTTCTGTTATAATTCCTTTGACTACTTTTCCTTCTGTATTAATTAATAAATCTAAATCTTTAACTAGTGTATTTAACTGAATTTTTACTCCTTTTTCTTTTAACCATTTACCTAATGGCGTAACAAAAGTGTCGTATTGATTGTATTTAGGAAATACCAATGAAGAAAGATCATTTAAACCATCAATCGCATGTAAAAAGCGATGCATATATAATTTGAATTCTAGTAAACTATGCCAATTCTCAAAGGCAAACATTGTACGCCAAAATGTCCAGAAATTACTTTCTAAGAATGATTGATTAAAATAATCTTCAATCGTTATGTCGTCCAATTCTTCTTTTTTCTTCAACAAAAGTTTGATAATAGCTAATTGATCTTTCTTATTCAAACCAAATTTACTAAAGTCTTTTACTTTCCCTTTTTCATGAATTAAACGTGCAATAGAATAATTAGAATCATTATCATTTACTAATCTATATTCATCTAAAACACTATAAGGTTCTGGTAACTCTAATGCAGGAATGTCTTGGAAAATATCCCATAAATTCTCGTAGGTACAATCCATTTCTCGACCTCCTCGAATTATGTAACCATCTTTTGCATTTCCAGCTCCATCTAACGAACCTCCTTCGACCTGAAGTTGTTCTATAAATGTGATGTTCTCTGGAGTGAAATGTCCGTCTCTAATAAAATAATAAGCAGTAGCTAAACCTGCAATACCACTTCCCACAATATATACCTTACTGTCCTTATAAGATTTTGTAGGAATTCCTTTATTGCGTTGGTAATTTCCTATTTGATCAGAGAAAGGATAAGATTTTTCTGGAGTGTTTCTTGGCGTTTCTTTACTCGCATCTGGTTGATGATCAATATTCCCGTAGATAGTAGAATGATTTAAAACGTTGTCAAATTTTGAAGTAACTTTATTCATAATTATTTATTTTAAGATTCTAGAATAAAATTACGCTTTATTATTTTTCTAAAGTATCCCGAAATTCGTCATTTGTATCCCAAATTTCTTTTTTTATATATGTTGTTGTTTTCTATATTGTTGAGGTGAAATAGAAGTGTATTTTTTAAAAAACCGACCAAAAGATGAAGAAGAGTTGAAACCTAGATCTAATGCTATTTGGACAATTGTTTTCTCTGAATAGCCAAGTAAAACATACGCTTCTTTTAATAAATATTCGTCGATAATAACATGTGGAGTTTTCTTAGTTGCTTTTTTTACAAGATGAATCAAATATTTATTTGTAATAAATAATTGATCTGCATAAAACTGTACGTCTTTGTGAGCGATAACATTTTCTTGTACAAGTTGTGTGAACTTACAAAATAGAGTGCTGATTTCGCGAGAATGATTTTTATTTTCTTTTGAATATTGTTCAGCAATTATAGAGGCAGATTCAAGTAGTAAAGTGAAAATAATCGATCGAATAATATCTTCTAAGAACAAAACATTTCTTTCTCGTTGCTCTTGAAGATAATTAATTAGCATAAAAAGATGATTCGCTTCTTTTTTATTTGCCTTACAAACTGTAAAGTTTTGATGTGTAAACAAATTAAGTTTATCAATAAAGAAAGGATTAGAAATGTTTTTAAGGAGAAAATTTTTCTCAAAAAATAACAATTTCATTCTGAAATTAGAGCTAGTATCTAGAATTTTCAAAACAGTAGAAGGAGCAGAAATCAAGAATTCGTTTTGAGTAATAAAATATTTCTGAGAATCTATCTCAACTTCTATTGAGCCAGATAAACAAATACAAAATGCATAAAAGTCGATTCGAAAAGATCTTTCAGGAAAAGCAAAAATTGGATTTCCTGATGAGATATAATATAGTTTATTACAATTTACGCCATAAAAAGACAAGGTCTCTTTTAGGTTTTCATAGTTTTTCATGCTTGAAAATAATAGTTGGTTAGATCGTTTTTTTAGGGTAGTAGAATTGATATAGCAAAAATAAGAATTGTTTAGTAAGTAATTAAATACAATAAGGTATTTTAACTGTATTCTAATGTAAAAGTTATTTTCATATCAACTAAGTAGTTCTTAAATAAGAAATTTCATGAATATAATCAATGAAATATCGGCTAACAATGTTGAATGATGTAGTAATTTTTTGTAACAAGTAATACTTTTGGATTGTGTAGTTTGTTTCGGTTAAGATAAATTACCTTTGCAAAAAATCCGTTATGTTTTCTGCCATTAATAAAAAATTAAATTTAGATCCCGTTTATAATCTCCATTTTATTTTAATGTGTTTGAGTTCGTTGTTGTTTTCAGCGAGTTTTAATATGATGATTCCCGAGCTACCTGCTTATTTAAGCAGCATGGGAGGAGCAGAATACAAAGGATTTATTATTGCATTATTTACCTTGACAGCGGGAATTTCGAGACCTTTTAGTGGAAAATTAACCGATAAAGTGGGGCGGGTACCTATTATGGCAGTCGGTTCTATTGTCTGTTTTGTGTGCGGAATTTTATATCCTGTTTTAACAACCGTTTCAGGTTTTTTATTTTTGAGATTGGTACACGGCTTTTCGACAGGTTTCAAACCCACTGCAACAGCAGCTTATATTGCAGATATTATTCCGCGCGAACGTTGGGGCGAAGCATTGGGCTTGCACGGAATTTGTTTCAGTATCGGAATGGCAATTGGACCTGCATTGGGAAGTACAATTACATTATATACATCGATTAATGTGATGTTTTTTACGTCTTCGTTTTTTGCATTATTATCGATATTGATTTTATTCAATATGAAAGAGACCTTGCAAAATAAACAAAAATTTTCGTTCGGATTATTAAAGATTTCGAAGCAAGATGTTTTTGCAAAAGAAGCTTTGCCAGCGGCATTGATTACGTTTCTTTCGTATGTTGCTTATGGTT
Source organism: Empedobacter sp. ULE_I140 (assembly GCF_053482575.1). Lineage (NCBI taxonomy): Bacteria > Pseudomonadati > Bacteroidota > Flavobacteriia > Flavobacteriales > Weeksellaceae > Empedobacter > Empedobacter sp. ULE_I140. The sequence goes on from NZ_JBQMTX010000001.1 coordinate 1,599,822, forward strand.
CTATATTGACATTAATTCCAGATTGGACCGAACATTTAGGTTTTCAAAATAAAGGGGTTTTCTTTATGGTATTTACAATATCATCTATGATGGTTCGTTTCTTTGCAGGTAAGATATCTGACCAAAAAGGGCGTGTGTTGGTGATAAAATTAGGCTTAGTTTTATTGATTATTGCATTGGTACTTTTGGCTTCTATTGATGCAAAAATAGGGTTGATTTTAGGGGGGTTGATGTATGGAATTTCAACCGGAATTCTTTCACCTGCACTAAATGCTTGGACAATAGATTTTAGTAAACCTGATGAACGTGGAAAGGCGATGGCAACAATGTATATTGCGATGGAAGCGGGGATAGGACTTGGAGCATTGTGTGCGGGTTGGTATTTTCAGGATTATTTGGCTCGCATTCCGATGGTGATTTATGTTTCGGCATTTATCTGTCTTTTGGGAACCATTTACATGCTGAGATTTAAGAATAAGCCTCAAACAATTTAATTGAAAGAAATGAAAGCAGAATTATATCAATTTATAGCACAACAAATCGAAGATAAAATAACGTATTTGAATGGTTTGATTGACGATTTACGTGCTTCAAACAACGATACTAAAAGTAGTATGGGTGATAAGTATGAAACGTCGCGCGAAATGATGCAACAGGAAATTACTCGAATTCAAAATCAATTGAATGAAGTTTTAATTCAGCAAGACGTGTTTTCTAAAATAAAAATTGTGGAGAACAAAACCATTGGTTTAGGTAGTTATGTTGAAACTACGATGGGAAATTTCTGTATGGCGTGTAGTTTTGGGGAAATTATTTTCGAGAATAAAAAGATATTTGTCCTATCAACTCAAACTCCTTTGGCTAGAATCTTGGTTGGAAAATCGGAACAAGATTCGTTCGAAATGAATGGAAAAGTTTTTGTAATTAGTAAAATTAATTAAGATAAAAAAGGACGTAGTTGCGGTACGTCCTTTCTAATTGAAAAGTATGTATTAGAATTGTGCGGCTTCCGTACTTTCAGCCATAGCTGTAGTAGATGAAATGCCTTGTTGCACTGTGTTTTGTACGTAATCGAAATATTGTGTTCCTACAAAAGATTGGTGTTTTACAGCTGCAAAACCTTCTTCTTGTAACGCAAATTCTTTTTCTTGTAATGCCGAATATCCCGCCATTCCTTTGGCTTTGTATGCACGTGATAACTCGAACATAGAGGTATTCATTGCATGGAAACCAGCTAAAGTAATGAATTGGAATTTGTATCCCATTTCAGCTAAATCTTCGCGGAATGTTTCCATTTGAACTTCTGTTAAATGTTTTGCCCAATTAAATGATGGGGAACAATTATAAGCTAACATCTGATTTGGATATTTTTCTCGAATCGCTTGTGCAAATTCTCTTGCCATTCCAAGATCTGGATTAGATGTTTCCATCCAAATTAAATCAGCATAAGGCGCATAGCTTAAGCCTCGATTAATTCCTTGTTCCAAACCATTTCTCACATTGTAAAAACCTTCAGAAGTTCTACTTCCTTGGATGATAAAAGGTTGATCTCTTTCGTCAATATCCGAAGTAATCAAATTCGCAGCTTCTGCATCAGTTCTGGCAACCAATAGAGTAGGAACGCCACAGACATCTGCTGCTAAACGCGCTGCAACCAATTTGTTAATTGCTTCTTGTGTTGGAACTAAAACTTTTCCACCAAGATGACCACACTTTTTGGCTGATGACAATTGATCTTCGAAATGAACGCCAGCAGCACCAGCTTCTATCATTTGTTTCATCAATTCATAAGCATTCAAGTTTCCTCCAAATCCAGCTTCAGCATCGGCAATAATCGGTACCATATAATCAATGTTTCCTTGTTGGGTAACAGATTGTATTTCATCGCGACGACGCAACGCATTATTAATACGCTTTATCACCATTGGAACCGAATTGGCTGGATACAATGATTGATCTGGATACATTTCTGCCGAAAGATTTGCATCTGCAGCAACTTGCCATCCCGAAAGATAGATTGCATCTAAACCAGCTTGTACTTCTTGTATGGCTTGATTACCATTTAAAGCACCTAAACCCGCCATAAATGGTTTTGAATTCAAACCTTCCCAAAGTTTCTTAGCCCCTAATCTTGCTAAGGTGTAATCGATGTCCAAAGAACCTCTTAATCGAATTACATCTTCTGCTGAATAAGGACGAACAACGTCTGTCCAGCGTGGATTAGTTCCCCAATCCTGCCGAATCTTCTGAATTCTTTCTTGATTGCTCATAATTGTGTTTTTTGTGTTTTGTTTATGAATGTGTGTTGTGTGTGTATTTCTTTTCGTGTGTGTTTGGTTATAAGGGCTTAATCAATATACTTATAGGCTTCTAATGTTAAAAATTCGGTAAACTTGTGCGATAAAACTAATTCGTCAAAGATTGAAATAGCTTCTTCAAATCTTCCGTTCAAATAGTTTTCCTCACCAACTAATTGTTTTATTTTCTGAACCTCTTCAGCTCTTAATTTTTTGTATTTGTCACTATTAAATTCGCATCCGTTTTCTAATGTAATCGACTGGCTTAACCATTGCCAAACCTGCGTACGAGAGATTTCTGCTGTTGCTGCATCTTCCATTAAGTTATATAAGGCAGCGGCTCCTTTTCCAGATAACCAACTTTCGATGTATAAAATTCCAACATTAATATTGTCTCGAATTCCTTGTTTTGTAACTGTTCCTTTTGGCAATTCTAACAAAGCCTCGGCAGTTGTTATAACATCTTCTCGCTTATTATCTATTTGATTCGCTTGTGGCATGTATTCGTCAAAAATATCTTTTGCGACTTTTACCAAAGCAGGATGCGCAACCCACGTTCCGTCATGTCCATTTTTTACTTCGCGAAGTTTATCATTCTTCACTTTTTCGAAAGCGATTTCATTGGCTTTTTCATCATTCTTAATCGGAATTTGAGCAGCCATTCCACCAATTGCATGTATGTTTCGTTTATGACAACGTTGAATAACTGCTTGCGAATATGCAGCCATAAAAGGCGAAGTCATCGTAACTTGTGAACGATCTGGAACAATAAAATTTGAGTGTTTCTTAAATTTTTTGATATAAGAAAATATATAATCCCAACGACCGCAGTTAAGGCCTGCGATGTGGTCTTTTAATTCGTAAATAATTTCATCTAACTGAAAAGAAGCTGTTATAGTTTCGATCAAAACTGTAGCTTTAATCGTAGCTTGTGGAATGTTTAAATAATTTTGCGCGAAAACAAAAACATCGTTCCACCAGCGTGCTTCTAGGTGATGTTCTAATTTAGGAAGATAGAAATAAGGCCCACTTTGCTTGGAAAGTAACGTGTGTGCATTATGGAAAAAATATAAACCAAAGTCAAATAGTGAGCCTGATATTTCTTGTTTATCTATTATGATATTCTTTTCATTCAAATGTAAACCTCTCGGTCTTACAAGCAAGACAGCAGTCTTTTCGTTTAATTGATACTTTTTTCCATTATTTTCGAATGAAATAGTACCATTTACTGCATCTCTTAAATTTTGTTGTCCTTGAAGATTGTTATCCCATGTGGGAGAATTACTATCTTCAAAATCGGCCATAAATGTATTAGCGCCTGAATTTAACGCGTTAATTACCATTTTACGGTCAACAGGACCAGTTATCTCAACGCGTCTGTCTTGTAAATCAGCTGGAATAGGAGCTGCTGTCCAATCACTATTTCTGATTTCTTTTGTTTCTGACAAAAAAGTTGGAAAATTACCCAAATCAAAAAAGATTTGTCTTTCTTGTCGATTCGCCAAAAGTTCTAAACGTCTTTCGTTGAAATTTTTGTGTAAAGCTGTTAAAAATTTAACCGCTTCGGTTGTCAAAATATCTGGATAATTATCCAGCTTATTCTGTGATAATTTTAATTCACTTGTAATAGTATCCATTTTTTGTGTTTTTGTTGTAATTTTGGTTTTGGTTATTCGAGCGGAATTTTACTCCCAGCGAACGTTCGCTAAATTATAAAAATTCGTTTACATTTACCAAATATTTTTGAAAAAATTATGCAAGAAGAATACATTAAATTAATTTTTGGCTTAAAACTAAAACAAGTTAGAATGGCTAAAGATTTGTCATTGTTTAAGTTATCTAAGTTAACTGGACTTTCGAAATCGTATTTGAATGAGATCGAAAAAGGTAAAAAATATCCAAAAACTGATAAAATTGTTGCTCTTGCCGAAGCGTTGGAAATTCCTTACGATGAGATAGTTTCCTTAAAATTAGATAAAAATTTAGCACCAGTCGCTGAGATTCTACAATCAAATTTATTGCAAGAAATTCCTTTGGAACTCTTCGGAATTGAAGAAAGAGATTTAATTGAGATCATTTCTAACGCCCCAATGAAGGTAAATGCGTTTATTTCTACGTTGATTGAAATAGGTAATAATTACAATCTTACACGCGAAAGTTTTTTCTTGGCTTCGTTGAGGTCTTTTCAGGAAGCAAATGATAATTACTTTCCTGAAATTGAAAAATCGGCAAAGAGTTTTTTACAAGAATATTTGATTGAATCTGAGGATTTTGTAAAAAATGAAACGATGGAGGAAATTCTGAAAGAGGAATATAATTATACCATTGTTTATGAAGATTTCACTTCTTTAGGAGGGAAGGATTTAGCGAAATTGCGTTCTATTTTTATCAAAGAGAAAAAACTTTTGTATATCAATATCAATTCTGACAATGATCAAAAACGATTTATTTTAGCGAAAGAATTAGGCTATAATTATCTTGATTTGAAGGAACGTTTGTATACATTTTCGTGGGCAAGTTTTGATAATTTTGATCAATTGTTAAACAATTTTTATGCGTCTTATTTTGCTGGAGCTTTGTTGCTACCAGAAGAAAAACTGTTGAAGGATATGCAGAATTTGTTTGCTTTAGAACATCATGATTTGTCTAATTTTCAAGAAATTCTAGGAAAATATACCGAATCACCTGAAACGGTTTATCAACGAATGACAAATTTGTTACCCAAACATTTTAATATTCGTGATTTGTTTTTCTTGCGTTTGTCAGCAAAAGTTGGTTCAAATTCATATAAATTAACGAAAGAACTTCATCTTAATCAACAACAATCGCCACAAGCAAATGAAACGGATGAGCATTATTGTCGTCGTTGGGTTTCGTTAAATGTTTTGAAAGAATTGGAAAAACATCAAGATGATCATCATGAGATTTCTGCACAAATTTCGTTGTATCCGTTCAATAATAATCAAAAATATTATGTAATTTCTTCTGCAACGAAAGATCCATTTAATCCAAATTATTTACGAAGCGTAACGATTGGTGTGTTGTACAAATCAGCTCAACGTAAAGTTAAATTTATGAATGATCCTTCAATTCCTGTAAAAGAAGTTGCGGTTACGTGTGAAAATTGTGGTATGAAAGACTGTGCTGAACGTGTTGCTGAACCAATTCGTTTTGAAAAAGATATCCGAAATAAACGATTAAATGTTACGATTAATGATTTTATAAAAGAGCAGAGTAAGTAATATTATCTACCATAAAATAAAAAGGAGAACTTGTTTCAAGTTTTCCTTTTTATATGTTTAATCTAAATATTCTAATCTATTTTCAATTAATATTACATAATGTTGAAGCGAAAATGTGTTTCCTCTTTCTATGGTTGTGCAATCAAAATTACGGTATTGTAATTCGTTGAATAATGTTTTGACATAACATCTTCTTGCAGAATTCCAAGAACTGTTTCCTACGTTTTGATTAAAGCGTTCGATTAATTCGTTGTCAGTTAATTCACGAAATAATACGACAAATTCATTTTTTAGATTTTCCATTGTTTTAATTTTTTAATGATAAAAACAACAGGATAGAGTGGAGAATAACCTTTTATTTTGGCGTTTGCCCTCATTCTATACCACCGTAGCGCGGTTTTGGCTCGGTTGGTGTTCTGATTTTTCAGAAACTCCTGATGATTGATAGAGTAAATATAGGCATAAATTTTAAAAACAAAAAAAGGAACTCAAAAAAGTTCCTTTTCAATATTTTTATTCGCTTAATTCTAACCAACGAAATTCTTTTTCTTCTAATTCGTCTACAATTTTTTGTAGTTCATCTCCAATAGTTGTGATTTTGTCGTAGCCTAAATTTGGATCAGAAAGTAAATTCGTTAATTCTTCTTTCTTGGCTTCAAGAATTGGTAAAGATTTATTAATTTCTTCTAATTCTCTTTGCTCTTTAAACGATAATTTTCTTGGTTTGGCTTCTTTTATTTTTTCTTTTGATTCTACTTTTTCTTGAATTGAAATTTCTTTTTCAGCTTTTTTATCTTCTGACTCAGGTTTATTTTTATTTTCTATATGATATTCGGTATACGTTCCCATATAACGAGAAACTTTCCCTTCGCCTTCGAAAATCATTAATTCATCAACCACTTTATCCATAAAATATCTATCGTGGGAAACAACTAATAAACAGCCTTGATATTCTTCTAAGAAACTTTCAAGAACCGTCAAAGTTGGTAAATCTAAATCGTTTGTTGGCTCATCGAGAATCAAAAAGTTAGGATTTTTATACAAAATTGCTAATAATTGCAGACGTTTTTTCTCTCCACCACTCAACTTTGAGATAAAAGTATGTTGTTGTTCTGGCGTAAACAAAAACATTTCTAAGAATTGCTCTGCACGCATTTCTTTTCCATTTGCAAGCGGGAAAAAATCGGCAATATCTTTCACAAACTCAATGACACGTTCATCTTCTTTAAAATCAATTCCATCTTGTTTGAAATGTCCAATATTTAAGGTTTCTCCACGTTCAATTGTTCCAGAATCCATAGTTTCGATTCCTTCTAACATTTTTAGGAAAGTCGTTTTTCCAACACCATTTTTTCCAACTAAACCAATTTTTCCACCACGAGCGAAAATATATGAGAAATCATCTAAAATTTTCTTTTGACCAAATGCTTTCGAAACATGTTCCATTTCGATGATTTTTTGACCCAAACGCGTCATTACCATTTCTAATTTTACTTGTTGATCGACAATTTTATGTTTAGCAACTTTTTCAGTATCATAAAACGCTTCAATACGAGATTTAGACTTTGTTGTACGCGCTTGTGGTTGACGACGCATCCACTCAATCTCTTTACGATAAAGGTTTTTCGCTTTGTCAATTGTTGCATTTTGATTTTCGATACGCAATGCTTTGTTCGTAATATAAGTTTCGTAATTTCCCGAATGTACATACAATGTTTTGTCCTCCATTTCGAGAATTTTGGTACAAATTGCATCTAAGAAATAACGATCGTGCGTAACCAAAATCAATGTTTTGTTTTCTTTGTTCAAGAAATATTCAAGCCATTCCACCATTTCTATATCCAGATGGTTGGTAGGCTCATCTAAAATTAAAAGAACATATCCAGTTTCGAAACTTAAATCAATCAAAAACTTCGCTAAAGAAATACGTTTACGCTGACCACCAGAAAGTTTTCCAATTTTTTGATCCAAGAAATCAATCTTCAATTTTGATAAAATTTCTTTGATTGTTGGCTCAACTTTCCATGCATCTAAAACATCCATTTTTCCCATTAAATCAATTAAATCAGGATTTGTTGGGTCATTTTCGATCATGTTTTCATATTGACGAACAACATCTAAAACTTCATTCGAATGATTGAAAATATATTCTTCACTTTTCAAGTTTTCGTCAAAGTCATCACTTTGATCCAACATCAAGATTTTAACACCTTTATTTGGACGAACTTCGCCAGAATCGGCAGTTTCTAATCCAGCTAAAATTTTAAGTAAAGTAGATTTTCCACTTCCATTTTTTGCTACGAATGCGATTTGGTCTCCTTCATTTACATGAAAATTTACATCTTCAAATAAAGTTCTGATTCCGTATGATTTGGTTAGATTTTCAACTGTAAGAAAATTCATGGTTTATTATCTGTTTTGTAAATTAAAAAAAGATGCTAAATCTTTTCTGTTTCGATTTGTTTCATCGATTGTTTAGCTTTTCTTATTTTAACGATTAGAATAGCCAAAGATAAGACAAAGCAAATACTTCCTATTACAATTAGATTATTTAAATGCGGTTGAATTAGGGTAGGATCGCCTTTTTCGATGAAAAGTATTCGGAATATTTTCAAATAATGTGTTAATGGAATGCAATCTGCAATTGCTTGAATCCATTTTGGCATTTGACTTAAAGGCCATGTAAATCCACTTAAAATGAAACTTGGTGTTGCAACAACCATCAAAACTTCGGTTGCTTTTAGTTGGCTTGGAAGGAGAATACTGACTAAAAATCCTAAAAAGCAAACGGCTAAAATAAATGCAAGAGAAGAAGTGAAGAATGGCCAAAACTCGGTTTCTAATTTCATGTCATAAAACATTCCGAACCAATAATACAGCATATATATAAATACTGACATAAATAAATAAGGAAAAGTTTTGACGAATAAAATGGTAAATGGATTGGATGATTTTGAGATTAATTCATTAAATATTCTATTCTCAAATTCTGAAGCAAATGAAAGTGCTAAACCTAATAATAAAACTTGTTGTAATACGGTTAATAAAACACCTGGAAGCATAAAATATAAGTAGTTTCCACTTCTGATATTTTGACGAATCATCGTTGATTTGAATGGTTCGTAGCTTTGTGTTGCAATATATTCTGGAACACCTTGTTTTCGAGCTGTTTCTATTGAAATACCAGCTTTCATTGTTGTTAAAACTGTAGTAATTGCGATTGCCGCTGTATTAGAAGTTAACGTATTTGAAGCATCTACAAAATAAGCGATTTCAGGTAATTTTTTTTGTTGTACATCAGACTGAAAGTTTCGAGGAATAACAACCACAACTTCAGCTCCGATTGCTAAAGCTTTATTCTTAGAATCAAATGTTGAAGGTAAAACTTCAGCAACTTTCACCGATTCATTTTCATCTAACATCTGAATAATTTTCTGACTTGTCATCGTATGATCTTCGTCTACAACAATAATTGGTAAATTGGTTACATTTCCTTTTTTATAAACATTTCCGATCAGAACACCATACATAATAGGTGCTCCCAAGAATAAAATTGGTAAAACAGGATTCTTGAAGAAAAGTTTGAATTCTCGTATAATTAAATGAAAAATCGTTTTCATCAGAATTTATTTAGCGTTAAGATCCAAAATTACATTTGCTTTTGTCAATAGTTGAGCAGCTTGTTTATAGTCAACAGGAACAACTTTCACTTCATATTGCGATTGTTGTTGATCAATATCAGGATAAGCAGTCGAAATATTAGCGTACGAATTAAGTACTTTTATCGAAACAATTTTACCTTTCAAAACCATATTATTTTTATAAGGAACTTTTAAATTGACGATTTGATTTTTTTGCAATTGTCCGATTTTATTCTCAGGAATTGTGAATCTAAAAAATGTAGTTTCTCCCAAAATTCCGTTTGCAATAGAATATCCAGCCAAAGCCAATTCTCCAACTTTTAGATTAATTGTTTCAACCGTCATATCTTGTGGTGCTTTGATGTGTCTTTCCGCTTCTGCAACATCTACTTCTTGCAAAGCTCCCAAAGCACGTTCTTTTTGTCCTAAAGCCATTTGTTGTTGCTCTACACGCGTTCCATTTTCGGCATCAGCTAATTCAGCTTTTGCAGCTAAATATTGGTTTTTAGCGCCTTGATATTTCGCATAAACTTCATCATAACTTTGTTGCGGAACAAGACTATCTCGAAGCATATTTTTTAGTCGATGATTTGATTTTTCAGCATAATCTAATTGTTCCTTCAAACCAGCAACTTTTGCACGCAATTGTTTTAATTGATTATCTGTTGCACCTTTTTTAGCCATTTCGTATTGAGCTTCGGCAGAATTTACAGCGCCTTCTGCTTGACTTTTTTTCGCGTCAACTTCTGGTAATTGTAAGACAAAAAGCGTTTGTCCTTTTTTTACTTCATCGCCTTCGTGAACTAATATTTGATCTATTTTTCCTGGGATTTTTGTTACAACGCTAATTTGATCGCGCTCAATTTTACCTTGAAAAATAGTTTGCTGTTCTTTTTTATTTTCCTTGTCAGATGATTTACAGTTTGTAATAAAAATTAATCCGCTTAAAGCAAAAATATAGGATAATGTATTTTTCATGATTTTAATTTGAGATTTGATTAAATAATTCTCCAGAAGTTTGAAGTAATTCGTAGGTTTTAGAGCGTTGATCTAAGATTTGAGCATAATAACCTAGATTGGCTTTGTAATAATCATTTTCGGCAGCCAAACGTTCAGTTACATCTATTAATCCTTCTTGAAATCGTCTTGAAGCGATTTCTAAATTATTTGTTGCAATGGTATTTTGTTGATTATTTACTTTTAATTTTTCAGTAGAAGTTTCATAATCAATTTTGTTTTTACTTAATAATAAATTCAGTTTTTCTTGCGAATTTCTCAACTTGTTTTCATTTATTAAAATGTCAGTTTTTGCTTGTGCTAATTTATTTTTGTGTTGTCCGCCATCCAACAATTCCCACTTTGCGCCAATACCAATCAAAATATTAGGGAACATCGAAAATTGGTTCATTTTTAAATTAACATCACCTAATACATCACCATCTTTTAATTTGAAATGACTTCCAAAAATTGAGGTGTAATTGGTATTCGCGAATGCAAAAACTTGCGGTAAATGTGAACCTTTTTCCTTTTGATACAGAAATTCGTAAGCTTTTACAGAGTGTTCAAGTGCTTTCAATTCTTTTTTATTTTCTAAAGTATAGCTTGAAGCAAGAATATCAATAGGTGTAAGTTCGTATTGAATTTGTTGAAGATCTTGTTCAGATAGATGCGTCAACATTTCTAATTTTTTGTATAGCAATTGTCGATTACCGTTCAATTCTACTTGTCGGGCTTCTAACTCTAGAATTGCTAATTTTATTTTTTCCCGATCGTATGGAATAGCTAAACCATTTTGAATTGCTTTCTGCACTTTAAGATGTTCTTTATCCAATCGTTTTGCAGAATTTGAAATTAATTCTTCTACTTTGACCAATAACATCAATTGATCATAAGTTTGTAAAATATCTTTGGTTATAGTTTCTTTTTCGGCTTCTTTCAAATAATCTAAAGCAGTACTTTTTTCCTGAATAGCATTCAACGCATTTGGAATTTGTAATCCCGAAAATATAATTTGAGTGGCGTTAACTCCAACAGTAAATAATCCTGCAGAGGTATTGAATTTTTGATTACCCGAAAACAATTCTGTGGACAAAATATCGATTGATTTGGTTGGAATATCGATAATTCCGTTCGAGTTTAGATAACCACCCAGCGCAATTGCAGATAAACTTGGTTGTTGTTTACCTTTTACTTCGTTATATTGGTAATTGTTTTTCTCGACTTCCAATTGTTTATTTTTTAATTCGTAACTCGACTCAATCGCTTTTTCAACAGGCAATCGAAGTTGCGGATCAATCAATTGTTGTGCAAATCCCGAAATAGAAGTCAATAATGGAATAAAAGATAAATATCGTATAATAGGCATCCTATAATTTTAGCATAAAATTAACAAAAAATATACCATGAATAAAAGTCAATATTAGAATGTCATTAAAAATAAAAATCCTGAAACTTTTTAAGGGTTCAGGACTTCCAAAAGTTGCCAAAAAAATGGCGCATAGTTCAATGTATTTAATATTTATTATCAATAATATCCAACGTTTCGTTTAATGATTCTTTCATCATTTTCTCTAAATAATCCGTCGTACTTTTATTGATTGTTTCGTCTATATATTTAGTTCCACCAATTGTTTCGCTATATTTTAAAGCATTATTTTTAAGGTCTAAAATATTAATATAGACATATGTTTTTGCGATGTATTTCTGTTTGTTGGCAGGATCATAATCAAGACCCGATTTTACATTAATCAAAACTAAATCATCTTGATTAATCGCTTTTTTTAAATCATTAAATTTAACTTGATTTACATTTTCCTTTGTGATTAATTCATTTGGAACTAAGTTTTTATCAAATTTATCAATCATTTGATAAGTATACTTGTTATCGTTTAATATTTTCTCAGATTTATCACGAATTATTTTTACAATATCAAATTTAGAATTTATTTGTTTAAGCTGATTTTCAATTGATTTTGAATCAATGTTTTGATCTAAATTTTGAGAATTATGATCAAAAAAAACAAGAGAATCTATGTTAATGAGAACACCAACTTTGTTTACAGGAACGTCTAAAGCATTTTCGTAAGTTACCGTATTAAGTGCTAATTCTTTTGGAGCTTCTTTTTTTTGCTCGCAAGATTGGGTAAAAAACAATACCCCAACAATAAAATAAACTAATTTTTTCATACACTATCCTATTACCTCTTTAAAGGTAGTGATTTATAATGTTTTATAATAAAATTATTGCTAATAATTTTCTTCTTCTTCATCGTCAAAAGTTTTGGCAATTTTTTCAATGTTTAAGCTTTTTGCCATCGCATCAAAAATCTCTTTATAAGTGCCGTTCATTTTGTAGACATCTTCATGAATCCCGTGTTCTACAACTTCGCCTTGTTTCATCACGTATGTATAATCGGCATCGATAATTTGAGAAATACTATGCGAAATAATGATAACTGTTCGATCTTTTTTGATGGCATCCAAACTATTTTTAATCTGTTCTGTCGCAATTGCATCCAAACTTGCAGTAGGTTCGTCTAGAAAAATAATTGGTGGATTTTTGAGAAACATACGTGCTATGGCGATGCGTTGTTGTTGACCGCCAGATAACAATAAGGCTTTGGATTGATAACCTTCTGGCAAGTCCATAATTTGTTCATGAATATAAGCGCGTTTTGCAGCATCTTCTATTTCTCCGAAAGTTGCGTTTACATTTCCATAACGAATATTTTCTTCAATTGTTCCATTAAAAATGTGATTTTTTTGTAAAACCAACCCAATATTATCACGTAAAAATTGCGTGTCATATTCTTCTAAATCAATTCCATCAAGTAGAATTTTTCCAGAATCAGGTTGATAAAATTTATCTAACAAATTAATCACTGTACTTTTTCCAGCACCAGACAAACCAACTAAAGCAGTAATTTTATTGGGTTGAATTGTCATGTTGATATTTTTCAAGGCTTTGTAACCATTTGGATAAGAAAAGTCAACATTTTGGATTTCGAATTTTCCTTTTAGATTTGTTGGAAGATAATTCCCAGATGATTCTTTTTCATTGTCTGCTTTCAAAATTCCAAAGAAACTTTCGGAATAAATCATAGCATCATTCATTTCATCGTAAATACGATGCAGTTGACGAATAGGCGCAGAAACGTTGTTAAACAACAAAATATGAAACATAATTGCACCAATTGTCATTTGTCCGTCAAGAACCAAATACGAAGTTAAAATAATGATAATCACTACGCCAAACTGCTCGATAAAAGATTTTAAACCATCAAAAAAGAAGCTTGTTTTGCGTGTTTGCATTTGATTATTCGTCAATTCTTTTTGCAAATCAAGTTGTTTTTTACCTTCTATATCTTCTCGGTTAAATGATTTAATTACTGTAATTGAATCAATTATGCTGATAATTCCTTGTGATTTTTGTTCACGATAACCTCTTAAGTTTCGTCGCCAACCACTCAGCTTTTTCGCTTGCTGTTGCGTGATAATGAAATAAATCGGAACGATACAAAGTCCAACCAATCCAACATAAAAATTAGCATTGAACATTAAAATTAAAGCAACAATTGAATTGGCAAAAAGTGGAAGAATATCGATAAAAAAGTTTTGAACTAAACGTGTCAAACTTTCAATTCCTCTGTCAATACGGGTTTGAAGTTTTCCTGCTTGATTATCTTGATTTGTATAAAATGCCATTCTATACGTCAAAATCTTTTCGATAATGGTTTGTGCTAAATCTTGTGAAACTAAGATTCTAAGCTTTTCACCATAATATTTTTGACCAAATGTGATAAAAGCATTCAAGATTTCTTTTGTCATCAAAACAATTGAAATAAACGAAATGATTTTCAGACCTTCTTTTAATCCTTTTCCAGCTTCAACCAAACCATTTATAGAATCTACGGTATACTGTAAAATAAGGGCGTTTACCTGTGACGTAAAAGATCCAACTAAGGTTAGGAGCAAAGTTGCGACAACCAAAGAACGATAAGGTTTTACAAATGGACGTAGATTTTTAAACAGTTGAATGATTGTCATTTATTATTCTTTTAACGGTTGTTCTTTCACAAAAACGTGACCAACTTTTGTGAAATCGTAAGCAATCTCGTATAAATACTCTAATAGATCTTCAATCAGTTCAGAATCATTTTGCAAAGCCTCTGTTTCAATTTCAGTATATGCAACAGTTTTTTCTCCAAATTCTATTGTTTTAGGTAAATTTTCTGTTTCATATTCGCCATAAAGCCGAATGTTTTGTAACAATAATTGCAAAATTTTCTTCATCAATCGAATGTGTTCTGAAGTTAAAATAACAGAATTGTTTTTCTTTAAAATTTTAACTAAACCAACTGAATATGAGACAAATGACTGGTTGAAAATGGTGAATTTATTCAGTACGTTAGCATTTTCTTGTTTTCCTTTCGGTTCAGAAATTACACGTTGAAAAACTGAATTAATATTTGCCATTGCAATAAAAACATCTTTTCTAGCTAACTTATAATCAGTTGTAGAAACTTCGTTGTCTGCTAATTTTTTAAAAACCAAATAAATAAACTCATAATTTGCAATCAATGCTTTTTGAATATATTCGTTCATATTATTTTTTTCCCAAGTTGGTAAAATCAAATAACTCGAAATAAACGCCATAAATCCTCCAACAAGTGTGTCAATAAAACGTTCTTGAATAATATACAATGAATCTTTTTGCGAATAAAAACTAAACGAAATAAGAATATATGCGGTTAAATAAAATGTACCAATTGCATATTTATGACGAATAAAAGTGTAAGCCATCAACATGAAAATAAGCATTAAAGCAAATCGGATACTGTGTTGAGGAATAATCAATAATATTAAAACCCCAACTAATCCACCACCAATTGTTCCTTTCAAACGCTGAAAGTTTCGCTTTTTTGTTACGCTAAAACCAGGTTTTAAAATCACTAAAACTGTCATCAAAATCCAGTAACTATGGTAAGTCATCGGAATAATAAACGTGACACCATAAGCTAATAACATTACAATTGATGCACGAATTGCATGTCTAAAAATTGAAGATTTTAGATTCAGATGATCTTTTAATTTTCGTAAAGAATAATCAACTGTAGGTTCAAAATGTTCGGCATGATCCAGTGGATTTTTCTTTTTTTCTGTGAATGAATCATCATAGAAAAATTTATGGATAAACTCTATTTTATAAACAATTTGCTTTAAATTGATGTAAATTTTAGATAAAACGATTGGTTTTTGTCCTTCTGCATATAATTCTTTGATAGCATCATCAATCTTTTTCAACTCAACTTCAAAGTCAAAAGTAGGTTGTTTAGGACGTTTGTTCGAGTTAATATGATAAGCAATCATTTTAAGCTCATGCGCTAATTTATTCATTAAATTATAGATTTTGCGCATTGCTTTTGTATCACCGTAAACTTCTCGAATTTTCACATAATCGTATTGATTTGCTGTTACATTTTCAAATATATCCACCAAATCAGAAAAAATAAACACAATCGAACGCCCAATTGGTGTCTGGTCTTTTACCAATTTTTTGTTCGAAAAAACTAATTCACGAACTAAACTTTGTTTTTCGTTAATTACAACATGTTCATCGATTAATTTTTTGATAATATCATCGTAATTAGAGTCTTTATCAAACATAGAAGCCTTGATTCGAATGTATTCAGAAATATGAATCATTGTATCAGCTAAGTTTTGCTGCGCCATACGATAAGGACGAAAGGTACTAATAGCTAGGCTAAAAATAGTGTACCAAGCTGCTCCAGCAGTCACAAAAAGTGCAATATGAAGAGGACTTAACTCATGTCGTAAATCATTCATATTCATTACCATTGACATCATAATGACCATTCCAAGCGCACTTGTACGTTGTCCCCAAACGGTTAACATGTTAGAAAAGAATACGATAAGTGTTAAACAAATACCTAGAAATATTGGGTAACTGTTAATCGTTTTGGTGAAATATGAAACAAGGAAAATCAAGAGCACGGAAAGCCACATCAGGTTTCGGCGTTCTTTAAATGGACCAGGTGTATCCGTCATGTGTGCTAAAACTGCACCAAGACTTATCGTTACACCGGCATATAAATCGCCAAACAAGCTGGCTACGATAGGCGGAATGATAATCGCTAAAGAAGTTTTTAAGCCATCTGAAAGCGCTTCTCCGTAGATAAAGTTTTCAATTTTATTGATGATTTTCAAGTGTAATTTTTTAAGGTTGAAAATTGTTGTATAAAATTAACACAACTTTTTTCGAAACCCAACTAAACTCGTGAAGTTTTTAGAATATGAAAACCATCAATGCTTTGAGTAAAAATTAAAGTTGTTGTACCACCATCAATAATTTTGAATTTTTTCTTGATAACGTCTATTGGCTGATTGTAATTTTTGACTAATAAATTCGCTTTTGTTTTTAGAATTTCTTTTTTTTGATTTTTAATTTCTTCTTCAATCAAGTAAATTTTTCCAGGAAAATTCTCTAAAAGTTCATTCGAAGTATACAAATGAGTATTCTGATGAAGTTTATGAAGATTGAATTTTTCGCTCAATAATTTGAAAGCACCAGTTTTTAGAATCGCAACATTTGGTTCGTAAATATAACGTTGAATTCCTCCAAAACTTGCATTCGCACTATATTCTTCTTCAAAATGAAAAGAAAATTCGGATTGATTATTTTCTAAATTAACAGCTTTTATCAAAGGGTTTTTTGTTGAAGAATTTTTATCTAAAATGATTAGAAAATCTTTCACTTCATTTTTTAATGCAACAATGTGTATTTCAAAAATTGAATCAATTTGTTGTAGGGTAGAAGTGATGTCTAATAAAGGCGAAAGCTTGATGATAATTTTCTCTGTTTTTTCGGAAAAAGTTGGAATCCATTCTATAATATTTGGCTCTAAATCTTCCAAAATAAATTTTCTTCCGCTCGAATTTCTTCTTGCTGGATCGAGATAAATAACATCAAATTTTAATGTAGGATTTTCTTCAAAAAAAGACTGAAAAGTTCCTGTATAGGTTTCTAAATTTGGCGCTAAAATTTTAGCATTATGTTGTACAATCTCACTCAATTCAGGATTTTGTTCGATGTGATATACTTTGTCAAAATTCTTTGCAAAAGCCATGGTATCAATTCCAAAACCTGCGGTTAAATCAATCAAATTTTTTCCTTTAACTAAAGTTGATTTATAATTTGCTGTGGCTTCTGAACTTGCTTGTTCCAAATTAATTGAAGGCGGAAAATAAATATTTTCTGTCGAATAAAGTGTTGGAAATTTATGTTTTGAAACTTGAATTCCTTTCAATTGTTGTGCAATTTCAGCAGAAGAAATTTCTTCAAACAACGATTTTTTCAAACCTATAGATTTGATGTCTTCATGTTCGATTATTTTCAGATAATCTTGAAATTCTTTTGTTAAAATAGTTGGATTCAAAATGTTATTTTTTGACGTAAAATATTATTTTATTAAACACAAAACTTCAGTATCCATCACAGCTACTGAAGTTTCGATTATATTGTTGAGTTCTTTTAATGAAATTGGCATCCAATTCATGTAAAAACTATTTTTTTTCCTCTTTTTCTGCCAAACGAGTTGGAACAATCGGAACAAAAAGTGCTTGTTTTACCACTTTTTCTTTTGGCGATTTCTCAATCACATCTGCAGGGTTTCTAAATTTGTTTACACCAATTAATTTAATGGTTTGCTCATCGAAATCTTTTTGCTCTTTTTTCGCGCTTGTGTAAATAAAATCTTGAATAGTTTCATTTTGTAAAGCATTTACAAAACCTCCTACATTTTGTATTGTTTTAAACAATTCTAACGCATTTTCAGCCATTTGATTTGTCAAACTTTCGATGTAGAAAGAACCAGCAGCAGGATCAGTAAATTGATTCAAATAAGATTCTTTTTGTAACAATAATTGTTGTTTTGCGGCTAATTCTAATCCAAAATCAGACTCTTTATTAACTTCATCATATGATCCAACAAAAATAGCGTCACTTGATCCGAAGATAGCCGAAGAAGCTTCTATTGTAGAGCGAATAACGTTGTTGTAAATATCTAATTTAGATTTATTGCGATCGGATGTTGAAGTGAAAATAAATGCTTCACTTTCTTTATTATATTGCTCCAAAATCATTTTCCATAAAAAGCGAAATGCTCTTAATTTCGCAACTTCGAAGAAATAATTACTTCCAACAGCAAATTTAAAATAAATTTTGTCCGCAATATCAGCTCCAAAATTTTCTAAATATTCTACTGCATGTGCAAGTGTAATCGCAATTTGTTGAACATGATTTGCTCCAGCATTTTGATAAACATCTCCTTGAATTGAAATTACTTTTTCGAAATTTTTCAATGCCAAAGCTTCTTTCACCAATTCTTTTGATGCTTTTTCTGAATCATTTTGCCAAAGTCCATTCTGTGCCAAATATCCATAAATATCTAAATCTAAATATTTCAGATTTGGAAGATTTTCAAGCGATTTTAAATCAGAAGTTCCATTATATTTAATAAATAAATCTAGATAATTAGGAAGTTCTAACGATGAATCAATTTGATTTTGATTAATCAAATATCCATACAAAAAGCTGTAATCTTGGTTTTTATTTCCAGTATATTTCGAAATAATTTTCCAATCTTTTGAGGATTTTGGTAATGGTTGTACAGCCGAATAATCGACATCATCCTTTGTATATAATGGTTTTACATTTATTTGATCGTTCGTTCCCCAAACCAAAGTTTCATTATATTCTAAACCTTTTAGCTCGACTTGAACTTTATTTTTCCATTCTTTTTCAGAAATAGAATCAAAATTTTCAAATAACTTACTCATTTTCTTTATTTTGCGGCTTCGTAACTTTTTCTTGCTGAATGATAAAAATATCTTCATCATCTTTTTTCAAGAAATGCTTTTCTCTTGCAATCCTTTCAATTTCAGCAGGATTACTATTTAGTTGATTTAATTTTTCAGACTCAGTATCCAAGTGTTCTTGGTAATATTGTTGATCAACTTCTAATAATTTGATTTGTTTATCCAACTCGCGATGTACGAAAAAAGAATTTTGGTCGAAAAAAATCATCCAAACAGCAAACGCAACCGTTAGAACAAAGTAACGATTCCAAACAAATTTGAATACACGTGTATCCTTAATTTTTCTTTTCGGTACTTCTGGTGTAAGTTCTTTGTCAAAGATTTCTTCCGATTTTTCTTTCATTATACAGTAGTTTTCGAGTTGAGTTTTTCTTTAATTACAGTTGATAAAACTTTGATTGCGACAGAATTTTTCTTTTTCATATTCGGAATAATAATGTCTGCATAGTTTTTAGATGGTTCTATAAATTGCTGATGCATAGGTTTTAACGTTTTTTGATAACGTGTTAAAACTTCGTCTAAATCGCGCCCACGTTCTTGTATATCACGGCGTACGCGACGAATTAAACGTTCGTCAGAATCTGCATGAACAAAGATTTTTACATCAAATAAATCGCGTAAATCTGGGTCAGTCAATACCAAAATTCCTTCTACAATAATAACCGATTGTGGATGTGTTAAAATCGTTTCTTCCTTGCGACTATGCGTAATAAACGAATAGACAGGTTGTTCTATTGATACGCCATTTTTCAATAAAGCGACATGTTCTTTTAGTAATTCGAAATCAATTGATCTTGGGTGATCAAAATTGATCTTAGAACGTTCATCAAAAGATAATTCAGGATGATCTTTATAATAATTATCTTGAGAAATAACGATAACGCTTTCCGCGTTAAGATCTCTTAAAATATTATTTACAACAGTTGTTTTTCCCGAACCTGTTCCTCCTGCAATTCCTATTACTAGCATTTTTGTTTTATTATTTTTTTTAATTTCGTTTGATGTTTCCATTGCAAGAGTTCTCGTAAAATTTCCTTAAAGATAAAATTTTCCTATCAGAAATTAAAATAAAAAGAAATCGATTCTTGCAAAATTTTAAATGTTGTCGTGAAGAAGTTTTGGTTGATTGATTTTGAGAAAAGAAATAATTATCAATGCATTTAAAAAATGATTGATTTATTATTCGATTATTTAGATGTAACTCAAACATTTAGGTTTATTTATACAAAAAAAGTACTTTGCAGTACTTGGTTTCTCTTAATCGGATGCAAAGGAAAGAAAAAAATATAAAAACTTTATCTTTTTTATCATTATATTTATAAGATCAGAACTATTAAAAATACTAAACTATGAACGATTTAATCTCAATGTCTACTATTTTTTCGTTATTTCTCGGAATAGGATTAGCCGCCGCCGCTGGTTTTCGGATTTTTCTTCCCTTATTTATATTGAGTTTAGCTGTCAAATTTGCAGGAAGTTTTATTAATCTCGACGAAAGTTGGATGTGGGTTGGGAGTACACCAGCTCTTATAACACTTGGTGTAGCGATGTTAGTGGAAATTGGAGCTTATTATATTCCAATTATTGATAATTTGTTGGATACGATTGCGGTTCCCTTAGCTGGAATTGCTGGAACAATAGCGGTTGGAATTACGATGCCTGAAATGAACGAAGTTGCAACTTGGGCTTTGGCGATTATAGCAGGAGGAGGAACTGCGGCTACGATTAGCGGTACAACTGCTGCTGCAAGAGCTGTTTCGACCACCACAACTGCGGGAGCTGGAAATTTTTTGGTTAATACAGGTGAAACGTTTAGTTCTATTGTATTAAGTATTACGGCGATTGTATTGGCTCCTTTGGCGTTTATTTTTGTACTGATTATTTTATATGTGTGTTATAGAGCGTATAAAAGTGTTAGAAAAAAAGGTGATCAGTTATTGGCGGAAGAATTGTGAAAGAGTGAAGAATTGAATATATAAAAGAGCTAAATTATTAGCTCTTTTTTTGTTATATATTAGTATTTTAAGTTTTTCTTTTTAAGTAAATATTAATTCAAAAATATTTAGAATAAGATTAACTAGAAGTTAAGTTTATAAAATAGAAAAAGTCTTGTAATTTTTTTACAAGACTTTTTGAAATATAAATTATTCCTTCTCTTTTACTATTGGTCTTATTAGACCTTCTTGCGCAACGCTACAAATTAGTTCACCAGAACGATTGAATAAATTTCCTCGTGTAAAACCTCTTGTGTCATTTGCACTTGGAGATTCAACATTAACTAATATCCAACCATGCAAATTTGGTTCTCGGTGAAACCAAATTGAATGATCTAAACTTGCCATTTGTGTATTTCCAAAATGAGCTTTAGAAGCATGAGGTTTTATTGCTGTTGATAATAAATTGTAATCAGAGCTATACGCAATTAATTGCTGAATAATTGGTAAAGGTAAATCCTTTGGAACATCATTAAAAGTTAACCAAACATTACTAAAATTAGGATAATCTTTTTTCTCAAAAGGATTCACAAATTCAACAGGTTTAAAATCTAACGGACGCTCTGCTAAGACAAATCGCATAATTGATTTTGGTAAAACTGAACCAAATTGTTCTGCTACATCATTCCAGCTCATTAATTCTTCAGGAGGCGTTACAACAGGCATTTTTTCTTGATGCTCGTAACCTTCTTGCTTCAACTGAAAGGAACAAGCCATTACAAAAATAGGCACACTGTCTTGCTTTGCTGTGACAACACGTGTACTAAAACTTCCTCCATCACGAAGATTTGCTACTTCAAAATAGATAGGTTTTTCTAAATGTCCAGGTAAAATAAAGTAGGAGTGAAGGGAATGGCAAAAACGATCTGAAGGAACAGTTTGATACGCAGCATGCAAAGCTTGGCTTACAACTTGTCCTCCAAAAACATTTGGACTTCCCATAAAAGAACTTTTCCCTTCGAATAAATTTTCTTCTAATTTTTTGAGAGAAATTAATTCGATGAGTTCTTGAGTAGTTTTCATTATTAAATTTAAAATTTCAAATTATTTAATTTCTGCACATTTTGTTCTAATGCACATTTATATTCATTTTTCATTCGATAGACTAATTCTTCGGTTGAAATAATATCATGAATTCCAGAAACTCCGTGTCCAGCAGACCAAATGTCTTTCCATGCTTTATGTCCATCGCCTCCAATTAATTTCGAAAAATCTTCTTCTTTCTTTTCGTCTAAATCAATTCCAGAATGTATAATACTTGGTTTCAAGAAATTTGCATTTACACCAGAAATTCCATCTGTATAAATTACATCTTCGAAAGTAGAATCGACTAACATTGTTTTATAATCTTGATTCGCAGAGGCTTCTTTTGTCGCGATAAAACGAGTTCCGATGTATGCAAAATCAGCACCCATATTTTCAGCTGCTAAGATATCGTTTCCGTTGTTCATCGCACCTGCTAAAATTAAACAACCATCGTAAAAAGTGCGAATATCATCAATCAAAGCAAAAGGATTAGCCGTACCAGCATGTCCACCAGCACCAGAAGCTACAGCAATAATTCCATCTACACCAGCTTCAGCAGCTTTTTCCGCATGACGTTTTTTGATCACATCATGAAAAACCAAACCTCCATAACTATGAACTGCATCTACAACTTGTTTTACAGCACCAAGCGACGTAATAATAAGCGGTACTCTATATTTTGCACATAAAGCTAAATCACCTTCGAGACGAGGGTTTGTTTTGTTAACGATTAAATTCACTCCAAATGGAGCTGCTTTTTTACCTGTTTCATCTTCAAATTGTTTTAATTGAGAAGTGATATCAATTAACATTTGTTCGAAATCTTCGGCTGTTCTTCCATTCAAAGAAGGGAAAGTTCCACATACACCATTTTTACATGCTTCTACAACTAATTCAGTTCGAGAAACAAGAAACATAGGTGAAGTGATTAAAGGTAAATCTAAACTATTTTTAAATTCTTGTAGGGTCATACTAAAATTTTTTTGATGTGGTATAGGATGCAATATAGTTATAAATTGAGTTATGATTTTCAGAAAAGATTAATTTATTTGCATAAAAAAATCCTGAAATGTTTAATATTTTCAGGATTTTTTATTTGATAAAAGCAGTGTTCGATTAATTTAAATTTAGGATTATTATTTCCTTCACGTTATTTAATTTCAATGCTGAAATTGATTTTGAAAACATTAATAATTTTTCAATCGTTGATTGTTTTGGTTCAAATTTTTCTGAGTAAAATTCAATCATAAAAACTTATTTACTTTAAAAACGTTAAATAGATAAGTTTATTTTTTAATCGATTGTTAAAATAATGTTATTATTTTCGATAACTTTTCTTAAGTTGATAATTGCATAGCGCATTCTTCCTAATGCTGTATTAATACTAACATTTGTTTCTTCCGCAATTTCTTTGAAACTTAATTCTTTGAAGATTCTCAGTTCTAAGACTTCTCTTTGATCACTTGGTAATAAAGTAACAAGGTATCTTAAATCATTTTCAATTTGCTTTTTAATGATTTTGGTTTCGGAACATTCGTCAGAATTTCCAATAAAATCGAAAATATTATATTCGTCATCATATTTACCTATAGTTTCTCTAACAGCAGGCATTTTCTTAATATTTCGAAAATAATCAATAGTTAAATTATGCGCAATACGCATTAGCCAAGGTAAAAATTTTCCTTCTTCATTATATCCGCCACTTTTTAGTGTAAGAATAACTTTTATGAAAGTATCTTGGAAAATATCTTCAGTGATATCTTTGTCTAAAACTTTTGAGAAAATGAAACTATAGATTCTACTTTTATACTTCTCAATTAAAATTTCTAAAGCATATTCATTACCATCAACATAGTCTTTGATTAGCAATGAGTCTTCTTCGTAATTCATAAGGTAGATAATTTGGTTTAGTAAGTAGATTTTTTTATCTATAGGCTTCTTGTTTTTTTATAAGTGATTCAAATATAGTCAAAGTTTGAATCAAAACAAGTGAATTAACATAAAAAGAGGACTGTCTCTTAAAGTGTGTAAGTTCAAAAATTAAGCTTGGGTTAGGTTCTACTTTTTAGAGTCTAACCCTTTCTTGATATAGGATTAAAAATTGATCAATAATAACTCCCCAGTTTCTTACTGGTATTGACCATTTTTTAGTTGCTTCTCTCACAGCCAAATATACGGATTTCATAACAGCTTCATCTGTAGGGAAGGATAATTTATTTTTAGTGTACTTCCTTATTTTACCGTTTAGATTCTCAATTAGATTGGTGGTGTATATGATTTTCCTAATATCTACGGGGAATTCAAAGAAAACCGTAAGGTCTTCCCAGTTGTTTTTCCAGCTTTGGATGGCATAAGAATATTTATGTTCCCACTTAGAAGCAAAATCATTTAAAGCAGCTTCAGCAGCCTGTTTAGTTGGCGCGTTGTAGATTTCTTTCATATCAGCAGTAAACTGTTTCTTATCTTTCCAAACAACGTATTTACAAGCATTTCGAATCTGATGTACTACACATATTTGTGTTTTAGATTCAGGAAAAACGGTACGTATGGTATCGGTAAAACCATTTAAGTTATCGGTTGCTGTAATCAAGATATCTTCAGTTCCTCTAGCCTTCATATCGGTTAAAACACTCATCCAAAAGGATGATGACTCATTTTTACCTAACCATAATCCTAAAACTTCTTTGCGTCCATCGCGTTTTAAGCCTACTGCGATATAAATGGTTTTATTAATTACTTTGGAACCTTCTCTAACCTTAAAAACAATTCCGTCCATCCAAACGATTAGATAAACAGGTTCTAATGGGCGATTTTGCCAAGCTACGATATCAGAAGTTATAGCATCAGTTATACGTGAAATGGTCGATTGAGAAACGTCAAAATTGTAGACTTCTCTGATCTGTTCTTCAATATCAGAAACGGACATTCCCTTGGCGTAAAGCGACACAATGACGTTTTCTAAGCCTTCAACCATGCTTTTTCGTTTAGGTATCAGCATCGGATTAAAACTAGCATCACGATCTCTAGGAACCTTTATTTCTTCTTCGCCATAACTCGTTTTTATCTTTTTACTAGAATAACCATTACGCGCATTTTCTTGCTTGCGTAAATCATGCTTATCGTAATCCAGGTGAGCATCTAACTCACCTTCTAACATTTTTTCAATTCCTCGCTTTTGTAAGTCTTTGAGAAAGTTTTGGAGTTCATCGCCAGTTTTAAACTGTTTGAAAAAATCATCCGGAAATAGGTCTTTTGTTTCCATAAATATGTAAATATTAAATGTATAAAAAAAATTCTGCTCGATTTTAACCCAAGCAGAATTTTATACTTACACAGTTTTTGGTACAGTGTCATAAAAAGTCTTAAAAAAGAATAAAATTTTCTTAAAATTTTAGAAGTCTAAACCAAAAAAGGCCATTCATTTATTGAGAACAGCCTTTTTGTTAATTATTAATTAAGAATTAAATCTTTGCGATGTGCTGAACTAAATCAACTACTTTGTTAGAGTAACCAATTTCGTTGTCATACCAAGCAACTAACTTAACGAAAGTAGGGTTTAGCATGATACCAGCTTCTGCATCGAAAATAGATGTTCTTGTATCACCTACGAAATCTTGAGAAACAACAGCATCTTCTGTGTATCCTACAATTCCTTTCAAATCTCCTTCAGCAGCTTCGCACATTACTTTTTTGATTTCGTCGTAGTTTGTTTCTTTTGCTAATTTAACTGTTAAATCAACTACAGAGACATCAACAGTTGGTACACGGAAAGACATTCCTGTTAATTTTCCGTTCAATTCTGGAATTACTTTTCCAACTGCTTTCGCAGCTCCAGTAGATGAAGGAATGATGTTTACCATTGCACTACGTCCACCTCTCCAATCTTTCATTGATGGTCCGTCAACTGTTTTCTGAGTTGCAGTAGTTGCGTGAACTGTTGTCATTAAAGCTTCCACAATTCCGAAATTTTCGTGAATTACTTTTGCTAATGGTGCTAAACAGTTTGTTGTACAAGAAGCATTAGAAACGATTGTGTCTTCTGCTGTTACAGATTCGTGGTTAACACCCATTACAAACATAGGGGTATCATCTTTAGAAGGACCTGTTAAAACAACTTTTTTTGCTCCAGCTTCAATGTGTTTTCCTGCAGTTTCTTTTGTTAAGAATAAACCTGTTGCTTCGATTACGATATCAGCTCCAACTTCGTCCCATTTCAAGTTCGCTGGGTCTCTTTCAGCTGTAACGCGAATTGTTTGTCCATTAACAATTAAGTTTCCGTTTTCTACTTTAACTTCTCCGTTAAATTTTCCGTGAACTGAATCATACTTTAGCATATAAGCTAAATAATCAACGTCTACTAAATCGTTAATACCTACGATTTCAATATCGTTTCTCTCAATAGCAACCCCGAAAACAAGGCTACCAATTCTTCCGAATCCGTTGATTCCAATTTTAATTTTTGACATAGTATATATAATTTCCCTTTATATTAAATGTTTAAATCGCTAAAATATTAGCTACTTTGATTAACTCTTCGTCAATCTCATTGTGTTTTTTGATGGCTTCATCTATCGCTGTAAATACAACTTTATTAGAGCGAATACCAGCCATAAGATTTGTTTTACCTTCTAGTAAACCTTCGACAGCAGCAATTCCTAAACGACTTGCTAAAACACGATCGTGACAAGATGGAGAACCACCACGCTGTATGTGTCCTAAAACTGTTACACGAATATCATATTCTGGATGACGATTTTGTACTTGTTTTGCTAATTCAAAAACTCCACCTAATTTTTCACCCTCTGCAACTACAACGATGCTTGATTTTTTTCCAGATTTTTCTGAACGTTCTAAAGAAGAACATAATTCTTCGACACTATCACGTTGTTCTGGAATCAAAATATCTTGTGCACCTGAAGCAATTCCACTATTTAAAGCAATAAAACCTGCATCGCGTCCCATTACTTCCACAAAAAATACACGATCATGTGATGTAGCAGTATCTCTTAATTTATCAATTGCATCAATTACAGTATTCAAAGCTGTATCGTACCCAATTGTAAAATCTGTTCCGAAAATATCATTGTCAATTGTTCCTGGAATTCCAATAAATGGAACACCAAACTCTTGATGAAAGATATTTGCTCCAGTAAAAGAACCATCTCCACCAATTACAACTAAAGCATCAATGTTATTTTGTTTTAGATGATTGTATGCTTTTTGACGACCTTCTGTAGTTTTGAATTCTAAAGAACGAGCAGTTTTAAGAATTGTACCACCTTGATTGATAATATTTTTCACTGAACGAGGTCCAAGTTCAATCATATCATTGTTAATCAAACCTTCGTAACCTTGACGAATCCCTACTGATTTGATATCGTAGTACTTACATGCTCTTACAACGGCACGTAAGGCCGCATTCATTCCAGGCGCATCACCTCCAGAGGTTAATACACCAATTCTTTTTATATTGTTTCCCACGTTTTTCCCTTTATTAAATCAAATATAATAAAAAATCAGAATATTATTATAATTGGTAGTATGAAAGATAAATTAATCTTCGTCGACAGGTTTTAACGTTCCGTCTGCAAAATCTCGTTGAAGAATAACCGCAATATACAAATCTTCTCGTGTTCGCTTCGGATCATAAGTTTGTTTTAGATCAATATTAAACGCGCCACTTGCTGCTTGATAAAGAAAAGCATTCAATCCGCCACGTAATTCTTTTATAATATCGTATGTTGTTTTATTTGTTTCTTTATAGATTAATTTAGTAAGAATTTGTCCACGAGAACTTGACATATTTTTTAATTGATTCTCAAATTGATCAGCCAAATCCTTTTGGCGAGATTTAATAAAACGTTTTTTGTCTCGTCTTTTATCCATTGTTTGAATGGTGTCTGATACATAATTATATTCTCTAACAGCAGTTCTTACATACGGCCAAACATCGCGAACACGCTTTCTTAGCCATAAATAATATTTTTTTTCTAAATCAGTTTTTAAATGAACCGAATAACTATTCATTTCATTAAGATGTATTGTGTCTAAAGGATTAAACGCAAATTCATCTAAATTAATTGAATCATTTTTAATTTCTTGTGCAGGATTTTTTCCACCTAAATCTAACCCAAAAATTTGAGCATTAACATTAGATAATCCAACAAAAGTAAGTAGTAAAGTTATATGATAGATATAAAATTTCATATCAGAATTAGTTCAAAAATTGTTCCTAAAATTAGTACATTTGTTAGATAAATAAACTAAAATGAGTACAAATAATTTGTTTGATCAACAATCTTTGGATTTTTTGACAAAATATTTAAATATAGCTTCACCTACAGGTTTTGAAAGTGAAGGACAAAAAGTTTGGATGGATTATATCAAACCATATGTAGATGAAGTAAAAACAGATAATTACGGTTCTGCTTATGGTATAATAAATCCTGAAGCGAAGTATAAAGTTGTGATTGAAGCCCATGCTGATGAGATTTCTTGGTTTGTGAATTATATTTCTGATGATGGATTGATTTATGTGATTCGTAATGGAGGATCAGATCATATGATAGCACCTTCTAAAGTGGTTAATATTCATACCAAAAAAGGAATTGTAAAAGGAGTTTTTGGTTGGCCAGCAATTCATTTGCGTCAAGCAGGAAAAGATGAAGCGCCAACTCCAGATAAAATTTGGATTGATACAGGTTGTACATCGAAAGAAGAAGTTCTTGAACTTGGAATTCACGTTGGTTGTGTGATTACTTATCCTGATGAATTTTTTACATTGAACGATCGTTATTTTGTTTGTCGTGCAATAGACAATAGAATGGGAGGGTTTATGATTGCTGAGGTTGCGCGTAAATTGGCAGAAAATAAAGATCAATTAGATTTTGGTTTATACGTTGTAAATGCGGTTCAGGAAGAAGTAGGGTTGCGTGGCGCGGAAATGATTACGCAAACAATCAAACCAAATGTTGCGATTATTACTGATGTTACACATGATACAACGACACCAATGATTACAAAATCGAAAGAAGGTGAGCAAAAATGTGGTGATGGCCCAGTTGTTTATTATGCGCCTGCTGTGCAAAATAATGTACGCGAATTAATTATTGATGCAGCTGAGAAAAACAATATTCCTTTTCAGCGTGCTGCAAGTTCTCGTGTAACAGGAACGGATACAGACGCTTTTGCATATAGTAATGGTGGTGTACCTTCAGCTTTAATTTCGTTGCCTTTGCGTTATATGCACACAACTGTAGAAATGGTTCATCAAGCTGATGTAAAAAATGTCATCGAGTTGATTTACGAATCAGTGAAAACAATTAAAAACGAACAAAGTTTTAAATATCATACTGTTTAAATTATAAAGTGATTAAAAAATATAAAGGCTGTCGTGAGACAGCCTTTGTTGCTATTTTGTGCTTCGATCTACTTCAAAAATTTCTATAATTGAATTTAAATTTAGCTAAATTTATTCAGAAAATCATTATTCAATCAAATATTAGAATAAATCTTTAGAGAATGATTATTTTTATACTTTAAAAGAAATAAGATGAAAATTGAATTAAATAGAGTAAATCAGGCTTCTCACTATGAAGCGACTGCGTCAAGTTCTTCGGTAAAAGTAAATATTGATGGACCTGAATCGATTGGAGGAGAAGGAAAAGGAGTTCGCCCAATGGAGTTGGTTTTGATTGCTTTGGGAAGTTGTAGTGTTTTTGATTTGAATGAAATTTTGAAGAAAAAACGCCAAGAAATTGAAGATATTAAAGTTGAGGTTGAAGGTCAGCGTCGAGATGAAATTCCAAATATTTTCACGAATATTCATATCAAATTTTTCTTAAAAGGAAATATTGATTTAGATAAAGCAAATAAGGCTGCTGAATTAGCGGTTAAGAAGTATTGTAGTGTACATGATATGCTTGCAAATGGAGGAATTGATATCACTTACGAGATAAATATAAATTAAATTGATAACAAAAAAAGGTCTTTCGAACGAAAGACCTTTTTAATACATACTTTTTCAATTAAGCTTCAACAATAGTTAAAGCTTTTTGAAAGATACTAACTTGAGCTAGTACTTTATTTTTTAATTCTTCATTTACAATTTCGTTATTTTGGAAATTATCGTTGAAAGATGGGAAAGTCGTGCTTGCTACAATTTCTCCGCTTGCAAACATTCCAAAATATTTTGTTGCAACTTCCATTACATTTCCTCCACCATAAGCACCTGGAGATGTACTTAATAATAACACTTTTTTATCTTTCAAATATGGCATTTCGATACGCGAAACCCAATCCAAAATGTTTTTTAATGCAACAGAAAAATTTCCATTGTGTTCTGCCAAAGAAATTACAACACCTTCTGCATTTTTGATTTTATTGTAAAAATTCTGTGCTTCTTGTGGAAATCCATTTTCTAATTGACGGTCAATAGAATAGATAGGCATCTCGAAATCATTGATGTCAACTAAATCGATTTCTGCATTTTCGATTTGATTTAAAGTATAATTTAATAATTCTTTATTAATTGATTTTTTGCTGTTACTACCAGCGAAAGCTAAAATTTTCATATTCTTACTTGAGTATTTTCATTTTTGATGAAGCAAAGTTATTGCAAGCAACCATAAATTTTATTGACCTATGTTAGGAAAAGATAAAAACTTATATTTTTTTTCTAAATTCATCAATTTTAAGAATCAATTCTCTGTTTAACTCTTCATTAGTGATTTTACCTTCTGCAAAATTTTCGTTGAATTTAGGCAAAGAGAAATCGACTAAAATGTCACCTCCTAATTTTGTAATTAATTTAGAACCTATTTCTAAAGAGTTTTTTGCTCCATAACCACCAGGAGATGTACTCATAACGAAGACCTTTTTTCCTTCCAGAAATTTATAATTAATTCTTGAGCACCAATCCATATAGCTTTTAAAAACTGCTGTAATGCAAGCATTATGTTCTGCTAATGAAATAAGCAAAATATCAGAATCAACAAGTTTTTGATAAAATCGTTTTACTTCATCAGAAAAACCTTGCTCTTTTTCTATATCAATATCAAAAGTAGGGATATCAAAGTCATCTAAATCTAAAATCTCAATTTGATCTTTGTTTAATAAAGAAGAAGCATAAGTTACGAGTTGTTTATTGATAGAAGTAGAGCTGTTACTTCCGGCAAAAGCTTTAATAATCATAGTTTTTATTTTAAGTTATTGTTTTTTTGTGTGTAATAATTGCGTATATTCTGTTGGTCGAATTCCTGATACTTTCTGAAAAATATTACTGAAAGATGACAACGAATTATAACCAACTAACATTGCGATTTCGTACATATTGTATTTATTTTCAGCAATCAATTCCAATGATTTTGTGATACGTAATGCGCGTAAAAATCGAACATAATTAATTCCCATATTATCTTTGAATTTTCGAGATAATGTTCGCGTGCTCAAACCAAATTGTTGCGCAACTTCATCTATTGTATAGTTTTTCTCGATATTTTTCATCAGAAATCGAGCAATATCAATCAGTTTCTGATCTTTTGGAAATGGATGCTGAATAAAAGCAGGTAATTTGTTCGATTCCATTTCGGGTAGAATAGATCGTATGGCTTTTACAAAATCATATTTTGCAGGATCTTTTTCCGAAATTGATCCACTCCAATTTTTGGTGTACAAAATCATTTCCCTTAACAACTCATTCGTGTAATAAATATTTGTAATCGAATAAAAATCGTTTTCTTCTTTTTCGGTCTTGAAATAAAAGTTATACAAATCGCCTGTTTTACTATTCGTTAAGATAGAATGTGGCGTATTTGCAGGAATCCACATAAAACAACGCGCAGGCAAATACCAATGTTTGTCGTTTACAAAAACATGTACAATTCCGCCTTCTGCATATAATAATTGTGCTTTTTTGTGTTCATGTACGCGCGTTCCTATCGTATCTAAATGTGCATGTTGTATGTAAAAATGGACTTTAGATTTGTCAACTTCGTTAAAAAAAAACTGATCAAACAACATTGTTTTATACTTTTATAAAGTGAAATATTTTTGCTTTTGCAAATTACTTTATTTTGGCGTAAATGAGCAAATTATTTTCTTTTTTTATCAAGAGGGTAAAGGTGTTTTGAATGTAACTTTGCATCACTAAAAATCAATAACAGACTTATAAATAATACAAAATGATATTTAAATTCGTTAAATATCAGTTGCTTACATTGTTGTTAATGCTGAGTGGGTTGAGTTATGCTCAAAATGAAATAGACTATAACCAACTGAAATTAAGCAAAGCAATTGAAATTGGACTTCAAAATAATAAAAAATTACAAATTAGCGCTTTAAAAACTAATATTGCTGAATTAAAAGAGAAAGATCTTAAAAATGAGAAATTGCCAGATGTAGACTTTCATACTGGTTTTCATGTTTTGAGTAATTTACGCCAATATGAAGACGGTTTTCTAAAACCTTCTACAAAATATGCTGTTCCTCGAGTGAAATACGATTTTACACTTTCGGCAGAAATTCCAATTTATTTAGGTGGTAAATTAAAAAATGATGAGAAAAAATCTGAAATAGAAACTAATATTTCGAAACTGCAAGTTCGAAAAGATGAACGAGAATTGAGAATGCAAATCATCACAGCTTATTTACAAGCGTTGCATTTGCAAGAACAACAAAAGTTAATTTCAGATAAAATGAGAGAAGATTCGGTTGTGATTAAACAAACAGAATCCTTGAAAAAAAATGGTTTGGTAACCTACAACGAAGTCTTGAGAACAGAATTGCAATTGTCAAATCATAAAATGTCTTTTACAGAATTGGCGAATGAAATTTCGATTATTGAACATCAAATCAAAACAATTTTAGCCTTACCAGAAAATCAAGAAATGCATATTGACACCAATGATTTGTTTACAAATGAAGAGCATTTGGGTTTGGTTGATGAAATGATTTTGGAAGCAATAGATCAAAGTGAAAGCTTGAAAATTGCGAAAGATGATTTGAATTTGAAAGAAATTGATAAGAAAATTACCAAAGCTAATACATTACCAAAAATAACTGCTGGAGCGGAATATGGATATAATTATCCAAACTTTATGTTTTTTCCACCAGAAGAATATTTGTACAGATTTGGTTCTGTTGGTGTAAATGTTTCGATTCCGTTGAGTAATTTTTTCAAGAATAAACAAAAAATGCAAATCGCAGATCGTAACATTTCAATTGCAAAATTAGAAATAGAAGAGAAAGAAGAACAAATTCGACATGATGTTTTTGCAGCGAATAAACGATTAGAAGAATCGATCGATAAAATAAAAATTGCGGAAGATGCAATTGGTCAAGCCAAAGAAAATTATCGAATTGTTAGAACAAAATATGTCAACAAATTGAGTTTGATTACAGAACTTATCGATGCGGATAACGCTTATTTAGAAGCTCAATCGAATTTGATTTCATTGCAAATTAACAAACAATTAAAATACTATCAATTACAATACATTTTAGGAAACTTATAAAAATGGGAAAACAACAGACAAAAGGAGAAAAACGAATGAATAGAACGCTTTCTGCGATTGCTTGGATTTTTATTATCATAGGAATCACTGCAGTAGCTTGGTTTTATTTCTTTTCGAGTTCACATGTCAATACAAATGACGCGCAAGTGCGACAATATATTACGCCAGTTTCGAGTAAAGTTTCTGGTTTTATCAAAAAAGTAAATTTCGAAGAAAATCAATTTGTACACAAAGGTGATACGCTTGTTGTGATTGACAATAGAGAATTTCAGAACCAGATTGATATTGCAGAAGCAAATTTAGAATCGACTTCGCAATCTGTTTTAACATATGAAAAAGCGGTAGATACAAAATCAAGTGATGTTAATATTGTTAATGCAAATATAGAAGCTGCTAAAATAGAGGTTTGGAGAACTGAAAAAGATTATAATCGTTTCAAAAATTTAGTGCAAGAAGATGCTGCAACCGTGCAACAGTTTGAAGAAGTTGAAGCGAAATATAAACAAGCAAAAGCAAGTTTGAGTGCTTTGGAACAACAACGTAATGCCGTGAATGTTAGTGCGTCTGCAGAACAAACAAAAGTTGCGCCTGCAAAAACTCAAATTTTACAACGAAAAGCCCAATTGAACGATGCCAAACTTACTCTCTCATATACTTATGTTGTGGCGCCTTACGATGGTTGGGTTGGAACAAAAAATATACAAGAAGGTCAGTTAATAAAAGAAGGACAAGCTTTGGTGCAAGTAGTTTCGAAAGAGAAATGGATTGTTGCGAATTTTAAAGAAACGCAAATTGGAGAAATCGATTTGGATCAACCAGTTATTATAAAAGCTGATGCCTACAAAAACATTGAGTTTGAAGGAAAAATTGAATCACTTTCGCCAGCTTCTGGGTCTGAGTTTGCTTTGATAAAACCTGATAATGCAACAGGGAATTTCGTGAAAATTGAACAACGTTTTCCTGTGAAAATAATTCTGAAAGAGTCTAAAAATAACGAAAAATTACGTACCGGAATGAATGTAAATGTTTCCGCAGAAAAAGTAAATTAAATAAATGTCACAACAAAATTCAATATTCAATAAATGGGTTCCGCAAAAATTGGTTGTGCCAATTTTTATCCTTGCGCTATTTCCACAT
Source organism: Empedobacter sp. ULE_I140 (assembly GCF_053482575.1). Lineage (NCBI taxonomy): Bacteria > Pseudomonadati > Bacteroidota > Flavobacteriia > Flavobacteriales > Weeksellaceae > Empedobacter > Empedobacter sp. ULE_I140. The sequence goes on from NZ_JBQMTX010000001.1 coordinate 1,634,569, forward strand.
TTGATGATTTTGACGATATTCAACATGAATAGTACGTTTACTGCATCATTTTTGGATTTGGAGGTCGACGATTTGCAGTTCCTTTTTTCGATGGCGTATGCCACTATTGTTTGTGGTTTATTTATTCACGTTCGATTTTTTCACTTTTTCAATATCAGAAGTTATTTGCTAACAATGACCATGCTTAACATTTTGGTATTGTTTGGAATGACATTGACAACAAATACAGAAATGATTTTGATTCTGCGTTTTATTCAAGGGCCTTTATCACTTTTCGAAGGTTGTATTTTGTTACCAATTATTATGTCGAATATTAAAAGTGAACATTCAAAATTGATTGCTTATTCGTTTTTGTACGGCGTAATGTTAACGGGAGATAAATTCACGACTTCTATTGTGAAGTTTGCGATTGAGAATTATAACCACAATATGATGGTGTATACGATTATGAGTTTTCATGTTGTTGCATTAATTATTTATGTATTTTTCTTTAATCACAACAGAATGTTTCCTAAAAAACCATTGTATCAATTAAATTTAGGCGGAATTTTCTTGATGATTATTTCTCTAATTTCTGGTGCATTTTTCTTGATTTATGGAAAAAAATATTATTGGTTCGAATCGCCAATTATTATCATAGCATTTGCATCAACACTCGTTTTTAGTGGTTTATTTTTATTGCATCAAAAAACAGCCAAACGACCTTTGTTTCATTTTGAGATTTTCAAATCAGAACGTGTCATTTTAGGAATATTAATGTTTTTTGTTTTCTATACTTTGCGTGCTGGGATGAGCAATATTTACCAAGTTATGTCAACAGTTTGGAAATGGCAATGGGAATATGTGTTGCAGATTCAATATTTTAATGTGGCTGGTTCTATCATTGGTGTTGTGTTTTCATTTTTTATGGTTAAGAATAGAGTCGATTTTAGAAAAATATTTTTTCTTGGATTTGTACTTTTAGCCATGAGCATGTTGTGGTTTAGTTATTTGTTTTATCCAGACACAAAAGTCGAGGCAATAGCACCAACATTGATGTTAGAAGGAATTGCGCAAGGTGTTATTTTTACGCCATTAGTGTTGTATATTACAGGTTCTGTACATCCTTCTATTACTGGTAGTGCGGCACAAGCAGGTACGGCAATTCGTTTTTGGACTACAACAATTGGTTTTTCGTTAATGCAAAATGCAATTTTATATTTGACGACTAAACATCAATTTTTGATGACCAAAAATTTAGATAAAACGAGTCCTATTTTCCAACAACAATGGAATAATTTGTTCAATAAAAATATTGCGAATCATCTCCCAAATGAAGCAGAAAGTATTACTGCTGCAGCTTTAAAAGTAAAATTGTACAACCAAGCTTTGTTGGTTAGTAATATTGAGATTTTCCGAACATTGTTTGTTGTGGGAATTATTGCTGCAATTTTTGTGATTCTTTATCAACCATTAAAGAATAGACTTTTACATCGTTAAAATAATTTTTATATATTACTTTTTATTTAGTTAACGTATTTGGTTTAATAGAATCAAGTACGTTTTTTTATGACAAATTTTTAAAAATGAATGTTTTATCAAAATCATCTGGTAGAAAGGAGATAGTTTAAAGTTTTTTTAATTTAAAAATGGCGTAAATGAACAAATTATATTCTCAAATAATCAACTTGTTTTTCTGAGACAGCACTTACTTTTGCCATCAAAATAAATCAAACGAAAAATAATTAATGTTACAGAAAATATTAATTGTATTTTATTGATTTTAAATTTGTTATAGTTTTATAAAAATGAATCATCGTATTTTAACGATTTATTATTCAGAATCACATATTAGCCTTTTGACTTTTCTCAGGCAGCTTTCCTTTTTTACTTTTTAGGTAAGATAATCACGAAATCAATAAAATATTTTTAATTAGACAAACTTTCGAATGAATGTTTTGAACTTGATTGTAAAATTGAATAAATAACTCAATGCACAATCAACATCCCATTTTCAAGAAATGGATACCAGAAAAATTGGTGCTTCCAATTCTCATTGCCGCGTTGATTCCGCATGTGATGATTCTCTCACTTTTCAATATGAATAGTACGTTTACAGCTTCATTTCTTGATGTTGATGTAGACGATTTACAATTCATTTTTTCTTTGGCTTACGCAACGATTGTATGTGGGCTTTTTATTAACGAACGGCTTTTTCAGTTCTTTAATATTCGCTCCTATTTATTGTTTATGACGATTATCAATATTGTATTAATGTTAATGATTTCGTTGACAACAAATACGCAATTGATTTATTTGCTTCGTGTGATACAAGGAACAACATCTTATCTCGAAGGTTGTATTATTGTTCCGCTAATTATGTCGCGTATAAAAGGCGAATATGGACGGTTATTAGGAAATACGTTTTTGTATGGATTTATGATGACGGCTGATAAATACACGACCTCTATTGTAAAATTTGCCATCGAAAATTATAATTTCAATATGGTGATTTATACTGTTATCTTTTTTCATGTTTTATCATTATTGATTTACGTATTTCTTTTTAGTCATGGTAGATTGTATCCCCAAAAACCTTTGTATCAGTTGAATTTAGCTGGTTATTTTTTGATGATGATGTCATTAATAGCAGGAGCTTTTTTGCTGATTTATGGTAAAAGATATTATTGGTTCGAATCGCTTTATATCGTTATTGCGTTTGCTGCAATGCTTATTTTTTCGGGCTTATTTATTTTGCAACAATTAACGTCTAAAAAACCGATTTTCCATTTCGAGATTCTTCGTTCCGAAAGAGTTATTGTAGGTATGTTGTTGTTTTTTACATTTTATATATTCAAATCGAGTATGAGTAACATTTATCAAGTGATGAATGTTGTTTGGAAATGGCATTGGGAGTTTGTTTTGCAAATACAATATTATAATTGTGCAGGAATTTACATCGGAGCATTGTTTGCTTATTATATCATCACACAATTTCAAACGCAATATAAATATGTATTTCTTGGAGGATTTTTCTGTTTAACGTCTGCTATGTTGTGGTTTAGTTACATTTTAGTTCCAGACACGCGTCCAAATGCAGTTATTCCGCCATTGTTGATGGAAGGAATGGGACAAGGAATGTTGTTTGCGCCAATTTTGCAATATATGGTTTGTTCTGTACATGCTAATTTTTCTATGAATACCATGCAAGCAGCAGTCGCAATGCGTTATTGGTCGTCGACAATTAGTTTTTCGATTATGCAGAATGCAATTCTTTTCTTGACGACTAAACATCAATTTTTGATGACGAAAAATCTAGATATTACCAATACAATTTTTCAAGAACAATGGAATAATTTATTCAATAAACACAATACAACTCATTTAGTAAATGAATCGATCAGTTTGACAGCAACTAATCTAAAATCTCAATTGTATAACCAAGCTTTGTTGATTGCAGATATTCAAATTTTTAGAACCTTATTTTATTTCGGAATTGTAATGATGGTTTTTATTATGATTTATAATCCAATCAAAAATGTTTTACATCTTAGGAAAAAGAGAAAAGAAACTCATTGATTTGCTTTTTTTCTGGTATTAATTTCTGCATTTATTTTCGCTAAACCTGTTATAAGAGGAATAAAAGTTACAGAACATGATAATAAAATAACGAATGTTACATTGATATCATATTTGTTTGTCATTTTCAGAATTAATAAAGCGATTGCAATGAGTAATAATGGAATTTGAATGCTAAGATTTAGTTTGTTAACTTTTTTTCTTTTTTCATTTAATTCTTCTAATGATAATTCGCTCAAAGATTTTTCTTTGTTCATTTTAATTGTTTTATTAAAGATAGTAAAATCAAATTAAAAAATAGATTCAACAAAAAAGCTAACCAATTCGGTTAGCTTTTTAATTTTTTTCTAAAAAATTTTTAATCCCTTTTATATTTTTCTTTGTAAGTGTCAAATGCTTGCATCAAATTTTCTTCAATAGCTTTTGGCATTCTGCGCGTCGCTTCAAATTCATTTGATGAAAGTGATTTGAATTCTGAAAGTGTTGGTATTAATTCAATCGAATTAACTAACATTTCAATTTCTGTTTCATATTGACGATTAGCCAAAGAATGAAACGTATCATTCCCGTAAACAGGAACATATTGTTGTTCAATCAAAAAGCCAGCATCGGCTTCTGTGTCTACAAAATGAGTTGTAACACCAATTTCGACTCCTTTTGTGATTGCCCATTTTAATGAATCTAAACCTCTTGTCAAAGGTAAAAAACCTGGGTGTGTATTGATAATTTTATGATTGTCAACCAACTCATCTGGTAATAATCCCGCACCTGCAATAATTACATATTCAGCTTTATAATCGTTTAATTGATTATTCAACGTTTCAGCAGTTGTCAAATCGAAATTATAACCAAAATTATTACAGTAATCATCTAAATTTACTTGAATCGCTTTACTTGGACGATGTTGATAAATTGGTTTGAACGGATTTTCTCTTTGTACAAAAGGCAAAGCAAATATTTTTACATTTTGATAACCTTTAGCTTTTAATCCGTGCAAAACATCTTGTGTTTTGCGATGAGGAGTATTGTAAGAAATTACCGCTATTTTTGGTTGAGCTGCCATGCTTATTTAATCAAATATTTTTTGTGATAATCAACAACATTATCAATTGGTTTTCTAATAATATGACCAACTGTTAAGTGATATTCTGCCGCAACTGAACGAATAACATCTTCGTAAATATGAGCAATTGAACCAATAAAATTTAATTCAGAATGACGAGCTTCTTCGTAAGGCATAATTTGATATTCGATAAAAGAAGACATCGCATCATAAATAATTTTCTGAATAAATGGATCATTTTTATGTTCAACAACAAATTTATTGAAAGAAGCTAAATATGTATTTGCAAATTTATTTTGGTACACATTTTTATTTAACTCATCTACAGATAATTTATAATAATCATCAAAAGCTTTTGCTAAATGTGGAGGCATTTTTTTTGTATAAAAAGCGCGTAATACACGTTTTCCTAAGTCATTTCCAGAACCTTCGTCTCCTAAGATATAAGCTAAAGATTTTGTTTCTTCACGCATTGTTGTTCCATCGAAATAACAAGAGTTAGAACCTGTTCCTAAGATACAGACCATTGCAGGTTTTCCCATGTAAGTGGCATAACAAGCGGCTAATAAATCATGGTCTATTACAAATTCAGCATTTGTAAAGAAGTTTTGTAAACCTTCTTTAACAACAGCATGCATTGTTTCGCTGGAAGTTCCAGCACCATAAAAAAAGATTTTTGCGAAATCATTTGCAACAGGTGCAAAATCTTCATTTTTTTGTAATTCAGTCGTAATATCTTCTGCTGTTACAAAATACGGATTAAATCCAATTGTACTTGTTCTAAAAACTTCATTAAGGTCGCTATCTAAAATTACCCAATCCGTTTTAGTAGAACCACTATCTGCTATTGCAATCATTTTTTTGTTTTGATATAATTGAAGAGTGCTAAAATAGTATTCTTTTAACAATGCACATAAAAAAACGCCCGAAATTTCGGACGTTTTCAAATTTTTTTTTTAGTGATCATGGTCGTAATCTTCACCTACAACGATTTCGATAAAAGATTGCGTTTGATTTCCAGCGCGATCAATTAAGAATAATCCTAAGTGATAATGTCCTTCCGTAATACCTTCTGTAGGAATATTTACTTTATGACTTAATGTGTGCTCAGTTTTTCCTGCTGGAATAGCTTCTTCTGCATCATACGTCCAATTAACATTTGCTGTTCTGTGTTGATGACCATCTTCTGCGGAATGAATTTCAATTTTTACCGTTCCCAATTCTACATTGTCTTTCAAAATAGCATCAATTGAGATGGTTTCGCCTAAATGAAATTCATCGTGGTCTTTAGGTGCAATCAAATTAATTTCAGGTTTTGTTGTATCTAATGAAGAATCATCTGATGAACAAGATGTAATGAATAATGCTGATAATGTTATAAATGAATAGTTTAAAATTGAATTTTTCATTGTTTTATTTTTTTTGAATTGAATATTATTTTTTTAAGATTTTGGTTGATTTATTAATAAACAAAATCCTGAGGCGGACCTCGTGTAAAATGATATTCAATTGTAGAATGTTTAATTTTTTCTACTTGTTCAAAACTTTCTTTACTGTAAAATTCTTCGTTCGGTTTTGATTCTATTTTTGGTTCATCATGCGTGTCAATAAAGACAGAGTAATAGGTGAAATGATTACATTGATGATGAATAATTTCTTTCTTTTGATTCGAAAAATCTTGTGAATGATCGATTAAAGAAAAATGTAATTGATTAAAAGTTGGAATCGAAAAAAGAATAATACTAAAGAAAAGTCCAAAAATAGGATGTTTCTTTTTCATGTATCAACTATTTTCCGAACGGAATTCCTAACATAATTTGTATGTTTCGAGCTTGTTCTGGTAATTGCAATGCACGATAAAAACTGGTGTGATTGTAATAGTTTTTATTGAATAAATTAGAAACCTGAACACTTAAATTTGCACTAAAATTATTGAATTTAAGTTTCGTTTTTCCTCCAATTCCAACCAAGAAATAACTTGGAGTGATATCTTCATTTTGTGCAATTTTATCTTGCTCAAATGTATATTTTCCATTTGCAAAAAAGCTCAAACCTTCTAAAAATGCAATATTTTGATTGATTTTATAATTAATTTGTCCAAATAAATTATTTGCAGGAGTGAAAGGAAGATAATTTCCGAATTTTTTATTTTCCGTAATTTGTCGATTGTATAAATATTCGTACACAAGATTTGCATCAAAATTTTCGTTGATTTTCTTACGAACTTCAAATTCAAAACCAGTCAACAAAGCTTTGCTTTGTGTATATTGATAAATTTGTCCACCATGAGGAAGAATCGAAAATTGTCCCGAAGGTTTTAAGAAAATATAATTGCTGAAATAATATAAATACGGACTTAGCGAAATATTCCAATCATTTTTGTGAAAAACAGATTTGAAATCTACAGCAATTCCTTTTTCTATATCAAGATTTTCGTCACCTCGTTCATGTCTAAAACTACCGTGATGAATTCCGTTAGAACCCAATTCTATAGCGGTTGGTAAACGGAAATTTGTTCCAACATTCAAGTTGAAATCCCATAAATCATTTGGTTGAAAAGTTGCACCAATCATTCCGTTTAAATTACTGAAACTACGATCGATTGATTTGCTACGATTTGCATAATAATCTGCAATGCCTTCAGAATTACCTTTTTCAATCAAATAATTGTAAAGAAATTCATCAAAATAACCTTCCGATTTGAACGTCGAATAATCGTAACGTAAACCAGCAGTTACTTTCCAACGATTTCCTTTTTTGAATTCTTCAATCAAAAATCCGCTAAAAATATTTCGGTCATATTTTGGTAATAAATAATTGTAACCGGCAATATTATTGGCTTGTAATTGCGCTTGTGCGCCAATTATTGTTTTGAAATTTTTGCTATGATTATGTTCAAATTTTAATTGAGAATCATACGTTGATAAATTAAAATCTAATTCTAAATCAGGATTTTTTGTTGGAACTGGTTGATTTGCATAATGTGTGTGAAATGAACTAACTTCTTGTCGACGATTGTTTTGATAACTTGCTAAAAATTTTAAAACGTCTTTTGAATTTAAACGAAATTCATTTTCGGAAATTACTTTAAAATGATTCACTTTTTGATAAGGAAATTCGATATTTCTATAATTTCCATCATCTTGAAGTCTATCTACAGAAGGAATTCCGTGTGAACCAGGAAAGAAACCGATTTTCTGATTAACGTTAGAAACCGTTAAAATTGAACGAAATTTCTCACCAATATAACCTGTTTGTATTTCAGCATTCAAATCTTGTCCAGCCGTATTTTTTACACGTTTATTGTAAATTGGTAAATAGCGATTCAGGTAATAAATGCGATCGGTAGTCGTTCTGTAGTCTGCATAATCAGAATAAGAACCTTTTATTTTATAGAAAAAATGATCGTTACGAGATTTCAAATTAAATCCAATTCCGTAATTATCATTTATTGATTGATATAAAGTTTTTGCTTCTCCAGAAAGTGAATGTTTCGCTGGTAAATTGTTATTGTTAATCTTGATAACTCCAGCAATAGCTTCATTTCCGTACTCCAAAGCCGCAGGCCCTTTTATCACTTCGACATCTTCAACATTTAGCGCATCAATCTCCAAACCATGATCGGCTCCCCATTGTTGTCCTTCTTGTTTTACACCATTTTCAGCAACAATTAATCGATTGAAACCAAGTCCACGAATAATTGGTTTTGAAGCTGATGATCCAATTCCAGAAGCATTAACACCTGCAATATTTTCAAGTGATTTGGCTAATGATCCTGCATAGTTTTCTTGAATATAAGATTGATCGACACGCTCTACATTAGCTGTTGAAAAATCGTGATGATGCCCTAAAACAGTAACTTCATCTAAATTATATGCTTTGTGAAAAGTAAGTGTAAAAACAAATTTTTGTTGAGAATCAAACGTAATATTTTGAGAAAAAGGTTCGTAACCTTGCTCATCAATTTGAACTTGATAATTTCCTTTGTTTAAATTCTCAATTCTAAATTTTCCTTCGGCATTTGTGTGATATTCTTCGTTGTTGAAGTATACAGTTGCGAAAGGAATTGGTTTTTGATTTTTATCTATAATTTGACCTTCGAAAATGTTTTGTGCAAACACAGTTCCGCACAATAATGTAGCCGCAATACTACATTTTATGTTGATTGACATAAATACAATAATTTAATAACGTTAAAAAAATAAGGTGGTTTTTTCTGAAATTAAATTGCGTAGGGCGGTGCTCGAAGACTTTTTTGAGTAAGTAATACAGCTTGTTTTACACGAGTTGTGTAAAGTGTTTTATCTTTTTGGATAAATGATTGTGACCATTCAAATAACTCAATTTCTGAATCATTTTCTATAAAATGTTGATTGAAATGGCAAATTGTACAGCTATGATCGTGTACGTTAGAGAATTTGTCTTTCAGCTCTTTGTGCTCTTTATTTAGAGCATGATCCAATATATGCGCAGACTGATACACTGTCATAAACAGTGAAATCGTTAGCATAAGATATTGGATAAATTTTTTCATTCAGTTTACAAAAATAAGATTTTATTTCATTTCTTTCAACTCTTTCATGTTTTGTTGAAGTTTTCTTAAAAATAAAAAATAAATAATCCCATAATAAACCGTTCCTATAATCACAATAAAAGCAACAGCAGTTATTATTGCAATCCAACCATAAACAGCAGCATTATTCACAATTGGCTGTATATCATGAGCGTGTTTTGCCAAATAAATAGATTGGCCTAATTCGTAATAGAATGGGGCAGAAGAAACAATTAAACTTAAAACGGTGAAAAGAATAAACAAGTTCACCAATCGACGAAATGAAATAATGTTTTTCATCAAATCGACCACAGATTGATTAAGATCTATTTTTTTGAAATAACGATAAGCCATCACCAAAAATCCAAACGTAATCACAATACTAAAAACCGAAGCGATCTCGTAATTGTTAATTGTTTTTTCTTCGACTAATGTTTTGACTTCGTTATTAAAAAAATTTTTTCCTGAAATTAAAACATATAAATTGTAGACAAGAAAAAGGATAAATTCGCAAAAAGTGAATATAAATAACCATTTTATTGTCGTTGATGATTTTTTCTTCAACATTTGAAAAATTTGATTTTGATCAAACTTTTCTTCTTCCTTTATGGAACCCCAAATTGATTTTAAGTCATCTAACTCCATTATTGTTCCATTTTAAACATTATTTCTTTTAATTTTATCTTCACTCTGTTCATCTTTACTCGTGCATTTACTTCCGAAATTCCTAAAGTTTCGGCAATGTCTTTGTAAGGTAAGTCTTCCAAAAATAGCAGTACCAATGCACGTTCTACGTCGTTTAATAATCTAATTGCCGCGTATAAAAGTGTGATACGTTCTTCTAAAAATTCGTCTTTGTCGTCTGATGTTAAGTTTAAAAATTGAGCTTCATTAAAATCAGTTTCACTGGATTTTGTTTTTTTTCTGATTAATGTAATTGCTGTGTTTAAGCTAACACGATACATCCACGTACTAAATTTTGAATCTCCCTTGAAGGAATCGTAAGAACGCCATAATTGCAATACAATTTCCTGAAATAAATCGTCATGAGAATCCTTGTCGTCTGTGTAAATACGACAAACCTTATGGATAATTCCCTGATTTTTCTCGACTAATTCGGTAAATATTTTTGCTTTATTATTCAAACTATTATTCTGTTGCTCTTTATATGTAGTAAAAAAAAGAATAATGTTACATACAACTAAAAAAATAAAAAATCCTCTTATATTTCTATAAGAGGATTAACCTAACTAACTTAAACCTATGAAAAGTTGTTCTACTTTTCTACTGCAAGTATAGAAATTAATTATTTATTAAGCAATAAAAATTTAGAAAAATTGTTAAAAATGTCTTAATTAACTAAGAATGATTCTAAACTATCGAAATCTGTTAACGAAATGATATATTTCATTGTGATTAGAGCAATGGGATGATTAAATTTGTGGAAATATCTAAAAAATTAAACGAATTGCTTTATGGCAAATGAATCATTACTAAAATCTTCGATTGGTAAGAAGTTCGCGATGGCGCTTTCAGCGTTATTTTTGATCGTGTTCTTGTTACAACATTTCGTGATTAATGCATTATCTGTTATTAATCCGAATGGGTTCAATGAAGTTTCGGCTTTCATGAGTGATAACCCTTTTATCCAATATTTAATGCAGCCTATTTTATTAATTGGTGTTGTATACCACTTTGTAATGGGGTTTGTATTAGAAGCGCAAAACAAGAAAGCGCGTGGACCAGTTGCTTATCAAAAGTATAATGGTGCTGCAAATGCTTCTTGGATGTCAAGAAACATGTTAGTTTCTGGATCTGTAATTTTAATTTTCTTATTATTACACTTGTATGACTTTTGGGTTCCTACAATTACTGATCACTACATTGCTCCAAATCCTGAGTTTGCTCAAGGAAATTACTTTATGGATCACTTAAACCACGTTTTCACATTAGAAGGTGCTTTAAGTTTTGTAAGATTAGTAATTTACATTGTTGCATTTGTATTTTTATCATTACACTTACAACATGGTTTTGCGTCTGCATTCCAATCTATTGGAGCAAGACACAACAAATACACGCCAGTAATTGTTGCTTTCGGAAAATGGTACTCTATTTTAATTCCAGCTGGTTTCATTATCATTGCTGTTTACCATTTTTTTGTTAAATAATTAAATAATATCAAGAAATGAGTATATTAGATTCTAAAACTCCAGAAGGAGATATCGCAAAACAATGGAGCGAACACAAAGCACACCTAAACTTAGTGGCTCCAAATAACCGTGATAAAATTGATGTTATTGTTGTAGGTACTGGTTTAGCTGGTGGTTCTGCAGCTGCTACTTTAGCAGAGTTAGGATATAAAGTAAAAGCTTTCTGTTACCAAGATTCACCTCGTCGTGCTCACTCTATTGCTGCACAAGGGGGTATTAATGCTGCTAAAAATTATAAAGGAGATAACGACTCTATCTATCGTTTATTTTACGATACAATCAAAGGTGGTGATTACCGCGCTCGTGAGTCTAACGTTTATCGTTTAGCGGAGGTTTCTGGTAATATTATCGACCAATGTGTAATGCAAGGGGTTCCTTTTGCACGTGATTACGGTGGGTTATTAGATAATCGTTCTTTTGGTGGGGTACAAGTATCTCGTACTTTCTATGCGAAAGGTCAAACAGGGCAACAATTATTATTAGGAGCTTATTCAGCAATGAATCAGCAAATCCACTTAGGGCACATCCAAATGTACAACCGTCACGAAATGTTAGATATTGTACTTGTAGATGGTAAAGCTCGTGGTATTATCGCTCGTAATTTAATTACAGGTGAAATCGAAAGACATTCTGCTCACGCAGTAGTTATTGCTACTGGTGGTTACGGAAACGTATATTTCTTATCTTCTAATGCAATGGGTTCTAACGTAACTTCAGCATGGAAAATTCACAAAAAAGGTGCTTATTTTGCTAACCCTTGTTATGTACAAATTCACCCAACTTGTATTCCAATCCACGGAACAAATCAATCTAAATTGACTTTAATGTCTGAATCTTTACGTAACTCTGGTCGTATCTGGGTTCCTAAAAAGAAAGAAGATGCTGAAGCAATCCGTGCTGGTAAGAAAAAAGCAGTTGATATCAAAGAAGAAGACAGAGATTACTACTTAGAAAGACGTTATCCTGCATTTGGTAACTTAGTTCCTCGTGACGTTGCATCTCGTGCTGCAAAAGAGCGTTGTGATGCTGGTTATGGTATTGAAGCAAATGAAACTGGAGAAGGAGTTTATTTAGATTTTACAGATGAGATCAAGAAAAAAGGTCGTGAGGTTGCTTTCGCAAACGGAGATCAAAATCCATCAGATGCTGAAATCGAGAAATTAGGTAAAAAATGGATTGAAGAGAAATATGGAAACTTATTCCAAATGTATTGGAAAATTACAGATGAGAATCCATACGAAAATCCAATGCGTATCTATCCAGCAATTCACTACACAATGGGTGGTGTTTGGGTTGACTACAACTTACAATCAACAATTCCTGGATGTTTCGTAGTAGGAGAAGCTAACTTCTCTGATCACGGAGCTAACCGTTTAGGAGCTTCTGCATTAATGCAAGGTTTAGCAGATGGTTATTTCGTATTACCTTATACAATTGCAGATTATTTATCAGCAGATATTCGTACAGGTAAAATTCCTACAAATACGCCAGAATTTGATGAAGCTGAAAAGGCTGTTAAAGACCAAATTCAACATTTCTTAAGCAATAAAGGAACTAAAACTGTAGATAGTTTCCACAAACGTTTAGGAAATATTATGTGGAACAAAGTAGGTATGGCTCGTAATGCTCAAGGTTTAAAAGAAGCGATTGCTGAAATTGCTGCTTTACGTGAAGAATTCTACCGTGATGTAAAAGTTCCTGGTGATGCTAACGAAATGAACACTGAGTTAGAGAAAGCTGGACGTGTAGCTGACTTCTTAGAATTAGGACAGTTAATGGCAATTGACGCTCTTAACCGTAATGAGTCTTGTGGTGGTCACTTCCGTGAGGAGTACCAAACAGAAGAAGGTGAAGCAATGCGTGATGATGAAAATTATACTTATGTTGCCGCTTGGGAATATAAAGGTGATGATATCAACACTGAGGTTTTACACAAAGAGGAATTAAATTACAAATATATCGAGCTTAAAACTCGTAGTTATAAATAATAAAATCATTTTGCTTGATAACAAACCTTCAAGCAAAATGTCAAAATATCATATAGAATTATGGCATCATCAAAAACAATCAGCATCACGCTGAAAATTTGGCGTCAAAAAAACGCTAATGCTCAAGGAAAAATGGAAACATATTCCTTAAAAGATGTTTCTACTGATTCTTCTTTCTTAGAAATGCTTGATTTATTAAACGAGCAATTAATAGAGGAAGGAAAAGAGCCAGTTGCATTCGACCACGACTGTCGTGAAGGTATTTGTGGTATGTGTTCTTTATTCATCAATGGAGAAGCGCACGGACCAGATAGAGGTGTTACAACTTGTCAATTACATATGCGTATGTTCAAAGATGGTGAAACGATTTACATCGAACCATGGAGATCTGCTGCATTCCCAGTAATCAAAGATTTAATTGTAGACCGTTCATCTTTCGACCGTATCCAACAAGCTGGTGGTTACATTTCTGTAAACACATCAGGACGTACAGTAGATGCAAACAACATTCCAGTAAACAAAATGCATGCAGATGAAGCGTTTGACGCTGCAACATGTATTGGTTGTGGAGCTTGTGTTGCAACTTGTAAAAATGGATCTGCAATGTTATTCGTAGGAGCTAAAGTTTCTCAATTCGCATTATTACCACAAGGACAAGTAGAAGCTGCTCGTCGTGCTCAAAAAATGGTTGCACAAATGGATTTAGAAGGTTTTGGTAACTGTACAAATACAGGAGCTTGTGAAATCGAATGTCCAAAAGGAATTTCTTTAGATAACATCGCACGTATGAACCGTGAGTATTTATCTGCAAAAATTGTATCACAAGAATAATAACATTCTGATATATATTAAAAGAGCGACATATTTGTCGCTCTTTTTTTGTTATAATAATTGCATAAAAAAAGGATTTCAATTTCTTGAAATCCTTCCCAATGTCAAATTCTTTCTTCTGAATAAGTCCATTGTAACTTGTTCTATTTAAATGATTATAAAAAAAGAATTTTTATAAATAGAACAAATATCTATTGTAAATAATAAATGAAATGTACTCATGTCTGATTGATTATTAATTATATGTAAAAATGCAAAAACTATGAGCAAAATCGATTTAAAAAGAACGTCTGGAGAAAAAAGGATTTCAATTTCTTGAAATCCTTCCCGAAATTTTTGATAATGATTTGAATTAATTTTCACCTTATTATGAAAATTCTCTGTCGGCTTAAAAATTTCGTTATTTTGTGGAAAAACAACTATTAATTTTAATGTTCTGTTTCAAAACAACTAAAGTATTTTGAAGTCCTGAACGAATAATTATTAATTCCTTGATGTAAAATTAATGATAAAAATCATGTTTTACAAATTATTTCAGATTAATTTTAAAAGTTTAACACATCAATAAATCTATTTAGAAATAAAAAATCCAGCACATTATGTGCTGGATTTTAAGTTTAAGATTACTAAAATATAGTGTTCTGAGATTATTTAATGTTCTTAAAACTTCTATTGATAAAATTTGTTAATTCTTTACCTTTTAACAAACCTTGTGATAATTTTGCTAGATCTAATGCTTGATTAATCAACGCTTCTTTTTCTTCTTTCGAATCTTTAGCTAAAATTTCTGTTGCTAAATCCGAGTTTGCATTCACAACAACATTATACATTTCAGGTAAATTACCCATTCCAAACATCCCAGCTCCGCCAGAAGCTTGCATATCTTTCATACGACGCATAAATTCTGATTGCGTAATGATGAAAGGTGCATCTGTTCCAGATAAATCTTCTAATTGAATTGTATATGATTTATTGTTGATTGATTCTGTGATTTCAGTTTTCAATTTTTCTTTATCATCATCAGATAATTTGGAAATTTTAACTTCATCTTTTTCAATCAAATTATTGATATGATCTGCATCAACACGAACAAATGTTACATTTTCTTTTGTAGATTCTAACTTCTGAATCAAGTGAGAAGAAATAGGAGAATCTAATAAAATTACTTCGTAACCTTTTTCTTTCGCAATTTGTATGTATTGATCTTGTCCATCAACATCAGATGCGTAAAGAATAACTAATTTTCCGTCTTTATTTGTTTGGTTGTCTTTAATCGCACTATTTAATTCGTCCCAAGTAAAATATTTACCATCAACTGTTGGATACAATGCAAATTTGTCAGATTTTTCGAAGAATTTATCTTCCGAAATCATTCCATATTCAATGACAACTTTAATATCGTTCCATTTTTGCTCGTAATCTTCACGATTTTGATTCATTAATGAAGACATTTTATCCGCCACTTTTTTCGTAATATGCGCAGAAATTTTCTTAACTGCTCCATCAGCTTGTAAGTACGAACGCGAAACATTCAACGGAATATCTGGAGAATCAATCACACCGCGCAATAACATCAAGAAATCAGGTACAATTCCTTTCACTTCGTCTGTTACAAACACTTGATTTTGGTACAATTGAATACGATCTTTATCAATATTGATGTTGTTTCCTAATTTTGGGAAGAATAAAATTCCAGTCAAATTAAATGGATAATCAACATTTAAGTGAATATGGAATAAAGGTTCTTCGAATTGCATTGGATACAATTCTCTGTAGAAATTTTGATAATCTTCGTCAGACAATTCTGATGGCGCTTTTGTCCAAGCCGGATTTGTATTATTGATAATATCATCAACTTCGATTTCCTCAGGTTTTGCATCTTCTGAAGCATCTTCTGGTAAAGGAAGTGTTTCTTTTTTCGTTCCAAATTTGATCGGAATTGGCATGAATTTATTGTATTTATTCAATAATTCACGGATTTTCCATTCGTCTAAAAACTCTTTCGAGTCTTCTGCAATGTGTAAAACGATTTCAGTTCCACGATCTGTTTTATCCGAATTTTCTAATGTAAATTCAGGAGAACCATCACACGTCCAATGAACTGCAGGCTCGTCTTTATATGATTTTGTTATGATTTCTACTTTATCCGCAACCATAAATGCAGAATAAAAACCTAAACCAAAATGTCCGATAATTCCGTCCGCATCTTGGTGTTGATTGATAAATTCTTCCGCTCCAGAAAACGCCACTTGATTGATGTATTTCTCCACTTCATCAGCTGTCATTCCCAAACCTTGGTCAATAATGTGCAAAGTATTATCGTCTTTATTGATTTTTACTTCAATTTTTGGATTTCCGTATTCTACTTTTGCGTCACCAATACTTGTTAAATGCTTTAATTTCAGGGTTGCGTCAGAAGCATTTGAAATTAATTCACGTAAAAAGATTTCGTGATCGCTGTATAAAAACTTCTTAATTAATGGAAAGATATTCTCTACCGAAACATTAATATTTCCTTTATTCATCGTTATTGTATTTTTATTATTTAATAATTAGTTTTTCTTGTAAATAGTCTAAATCATAAGATTTATTGACGAATTCTAAATTTCAAAAGATATTCCAAATGAAATTTTTCTGACATTTTGTCGTAAAATAGATCATGAGAACTGCTTATAATTGCTTAATTTTCGTTCAAATTTAGAAAGATGAAATTCGGAAAAGTAGAAAACCCAGAATTGGTTAATTTTACATTGCCAAAAACGCCAAAAGAAACGATTGATTTGTTGAATAAAGCTGATAAATCAGATAATTTCGAAGTATATGTAGGCTGTGCAAAATGGAATAAGCAAGATTTGAAGAATTTTTATCCGCCTAAAACAAAAGATGAATTGAGTTATTATTCAAAGCAATTTAATAGTATCGAGCTAAATGCGACATATTATCGTTCGCCAAGTAAAGAAAATGTCGAAACTAGGGCAAATAAAACTCCAAAAGATTTTAAATTTTTCCCGAAAATTCCACAAAGTATTAGTCATTATGGACGATTGCAAAATGTGACAGATAAATTGAATGAATATTTGGATGCAGTTGCGTTATTTGAAGAAAAATTAGGAATGATTTTCTTACAAATGCACGAAAATTTTGCTCCAAAAGATTTTGAAAAATTAGAAAATTTCATTCAAAATTTTCCGAAAGGTTATCCGTTAGCTGTAGAACTTCGTCATGAAGATTGGTTTTCGAACGAAGAAAATTTTAATCGATTGGTTTCGTTATTAGAAAAGCATAACATTTCAAATATTATTGTTGATACAGCGGGTAGGAGAGATATGGTGCATATGCGATTGACTTCGAATGAAGCTTTTGTGCGTTTTGTTGGAGCAAATATTCCCTCCGATTATGAACGATTAGATGAATGGATTGAAACAATTAAACTTTGGAAAGCAGAAGGTTTGCAGAAATTGTACTTTTTTATTCATCAAAATTTAGAGTTAGAATCGCCAATGTTAACCAAATATTTTATTAAGAAATTAAACAATGATTTAGATTTAGATATTCGTGGTCCTCAAGATGAATTGACGTTGTTTTAAGTGAAAATTAGAAAAAATAATTCTTTAAACCTCGATTGTTTCAACTAATTTTGCAGAACAAATAAAACAAAAGATTCTTCTCAATTATGAAACAATTTACTTCGGTTAATGATGTAGAAAACATCGACGAATTACTAAAAATAGCCTTAGAAATTAAAGCAAATCCTTTTGCTCAACAAGAGGTTGGTAAAAACAAAACAATTGGTTTAATATTTTTTAATCCAAGTTTACGTACACGTCTAAGCTCTATTAAAGCGGCTTATAATCTTGGAGCAAATGCTTGGGTTTTGAATGCTGGAGCAGATTCTTGGACATTGGAAATGGCTGATGGTGCTGTGATGAACGGAGATTCGCAAGAACATATCAAAGAAGCAATTCAGGTAATGAGTGCGTATTGTGATGTTTTAGGCGTTCGTACTTTTCCGAAATTAGTAGATCGTGATGAAGATTATAACGAAATCATGTTCAATAAAGTAAAAGAATTATCTTCTGTTCCTGTTGTGTCTTTGGAAAGTGCAACATTACATCCATTACAATCTTTTGCTGATTTAATTACAATTGCAGAAAAAACGGGTTATACGCCTGGGACAAAACCTGAAAAGAAAGTGAAAGTTGTGATGACTTGGGCGCCGCATCCACGTCGTTTGCCACAAGCTGTTCCGAATTCTTTTGCGCAATGGTTTTCTAAAGTAGATTGGGTAGATTTTACAGTTGTACAACCAAAAGGTTTGGAGCTAGATCCAAAATTTACTGATGGAGCAACGATTGCTTATGATCAAGATGAAGCGTTGAAAGATGCTGATTTTGTCTATGCAAAAAACTGGTCTTCTTATGAAAATTATGGTCAACCGAATGATGGTGATAAGGATTGGGAAGTGACAATGGATAAAATGAATTTGACAAATAACGGAAAATTTATGCATTGTTTACCAGTTCGTCGCAATGTAGTAGTATCTGATGAAGTTTTAGATTCTGATCGTTCTATCGTAATTGATGAAGCAACGAACCGAATTTTCTCAGCTCAAACCGTTTTTCACGAGATTTTGAAAAATAAGTAGTAAACTACAATTAAAAAAGGCTTAAAAATTAATTTTTAAGCCTTTTTTAATGATATTATTTCTCACTAAAGTCCAACATGAATATCTTTCGTAGTGGCTTCTTTTTGAGAAGTTTTATATTTTGAATCATAGTTCCAAATAATCTTATCTGAAATGGTTTTTCCATTAAGATTAGTTTCTGCAATGATTATGTTTTCACCTTTTTGCAATTGAACATTTTCAGCAACGAAATGAATCTTATTATAGCCATTTTTTACATTTTCAATCTTTTTACCATTTACAGTTAACGTTGGCGTTCCTTGATTAGAGAAGATTGTAACAGTTGTAAATTCATTTCCTCTATTTACCATTCTACGTTGCGTTAAATAAACAACAGGTTCTTTGCTCCAATTTGCTTTATACCAATAAAAAGGATCTTTTTTAATTTTTCGATCAAACGAAACCAAACCTTTGAAATTTCTTGGATTAACATTTAATCGTGTAATAGGCGTTGCAAAATCGAAAGTATTCCAAACATAAGATCCCAAAAATATTGGATGTTTTTCTATTGTTGCCCAATGAACAATATGAAATTTAGTTGCAAATTCTTCTGGAAAAAATGCAGGATCACTCCATTGATTTCCATAGTTCCCAGCAACTTCAACTTGATCTTCAGGTTTTGCTTCTGCGCCATATTCAGAGAAAATGATTTTGTAATCTTTGAATTTTTTCGAAATTTCATTCGCCCAAGTTTCAACATCTTCTTTGTCTGTCAAATTTTCTACTTCGCCATTGTACCATCCAAAATAATGATTAATTCCTTGTATATCCGCATTATTATTAACTGGATGATCGACCACATTATAACCACTTACTTGTACTGTATAACGATCAGAATCTTCTGTTTTAGCTAAGTCATTTAGCTTTGTTGTCAATTCGATGGTGTAATTATTTGGCGAATAAACTTCATTGTGTAATCCCCAAGTGTAAATAGATGGATGATTGTAATTTTGACGAATCAACTCTTTTAATTGTTGCATTGCATTATTTTCTTCCAAGGTTGTAACCTGATTCACAAACGGAATTTCTGCCCAAACAATCAATCCTAGACTATCACATTTCGAGTAAAAATAATCAGATTGTTGGTAATGAGCTAATCGAATAGAAGTTGCACCAATTTCTTTTATAATTGCTAAATCTTCATCGTGATCTTCATTTGATAAAGCCGAACCTTTTCCCCAGCGATCTTGATGTCTTGTCACGCCATAAAGCGGATATTTTTTGTCGTTTAAGAAGAAACCTTCGTTCGCTTTTAGTTCAAATTTACGAATACCCAAAGGTTGTGTTACTTCATCTAAAACTTGATTATTTTGTTTGATTTGTGTCACTACTTTATATAAATATGGATCTTCTAATCCATTCCATAAATGTGGATTATTAACCTTAATATCTTGAATAATTTCTTGTCTTCCTTGTGGTGATAGAGTGTAAGGAGTGCTGATAGACTTTACAGTTTTATTGTTATGATCGATGATCGAAGTGAAAATTTCGATGTTATTTGTTTGAGCTGATTTATTATCAACTTTGACTTTAAGATGAATATCAGCCGATTTTTTACTAACATTTTTCTGAGAAATAAAAATTCCAGCCGAAGCAAAATCATTTACAGCAATATTGATAGGATCAGTAACAATTAACGAAACAGGACGATAAATTCCGCCATAAACAGGAATAAAACATGATTAACAGGAATAATTGCTGGATTTTCTTCGTTATTAGCTTTAACCAAAATTTCATTTTCTTGATCAAATTTTAACATTCCTGTCAATTCCAAAACAAAAGCAGAATATCCACCTTGATGACGACCTACAAAATTATAATTTCCGTTGTTTACATCACTTTGATAGCTTACTTTGTTCTTATTTTGAGTTGATTTTAAAGGAGAATTATTCATGTAAACTTCTGCATTTGCTCCAACACCTTCAAATTTGATAAAGATTCGTTTACCTTTCCAGTTTGTTTTTGGCGTAAAAGATTTTCTGTAATACGAATCACCCACATAAAAACGCTCGTTTGTACTATAAAAACCAGGTGTAACTTGGTTCGTTTGCATATCAGTTGCATTCCATGTATGTGGAACTTGAACCAATTGCCAATCGCCTTTGAAGATAGAATTGTAATTAATTTCTGCAGTGGTAAATGGCCCTTTTTTAAAGCTCCAATTAGAGTTGAAGTTTACTATTTCTCGTGCATTTACTATTTGTAAACCGATAAAGAGTAAAATTAGAGATGTTAAATTTTTCATGTGAGTTTTGATAAGCAGTAAAAATAGTAATTTCAAAAATGTAGGCAAAAAAGAAAGCCACTCGATTTGAGTGGCTTTTCTACTTATTTTGAATAGATAAATTATTTATCTAAAACTTCCATATCAAAATATAAAGTTGCATTTGGTGGTACAACACCTCCAGCACCTCTTGATCCGTAACCTAATTCGGCAGGGATAATTAAGAAAACTTTAGAACCTCTGTTGAACATTGTTAATGCTTCCATCCAACCTTGGATTAATCCTGTAACACCAACTGTTGCGTCTAGTGGTTGATTGCGATCGTAAGATGAATCTAATTTTTCACCATCATTTAAACGTAAAGTATAATGTACTTGAATTGGATCTCCTTGTACAGGTTTTGCTCCGTTTCCTTCTTCTAAAATTACATATTTTAATCCAGAAGGAGTTGATTGAGCTTTTGCTTCTAATTCTTTTTGACGAGCAATTTCTGCATCTTTTTCAGCTTTTGCTTTCGCTTCAGCTTCAGCTTGTTTTTTTGCGTGATTTGCTTTTGCAGCTTCAAATGCTTCAGCTCCGTTGTATTTAGCATATTTATCACCTTTACGAGCGATTTCTACTTTTTCAATTACAACAGGAACAACTGGTTTATCACTTGGTGTTTTTTCTACATTTGCAATAGAATCAACAACATCTAAACCTTCTACAACTTGTCCGAAAATAGTGTGACGCCCGTCTAACCATGGTGTAGGAACTTCTGTGATGAAGAATTGAGAACCGTTTGTAGCAGGTCCTGAATTTGCCATAGATAAAACACCTTTTTTATCGTGTTTTAAAGTTGGTTCAAACTCATCTTCGAAATCGTAACCAGGTCCTCCTGTACCAATTCCGTCTGGATCACCTCCTTGAATCATGAAATCTTTGATCACACGGTGAAAAATGATTCCATCATAAAAAGGAACTCCTTTTGCTTTTGCTTTATTTTCTTTTGTACCTTCTGCTAATCCAACAAAGTTAGCAACCGTCATTGGTGCTTCTTCTTCGTATAATTTGATTGTCATTGCACCATGATTTGTTGTCATTTTTGCATACAATCCATCTTCTAAACTTTTAAATTCTTCTTTACTCATCGATTTTGGAATTTTAACGCCACAACTAACAAGGGTAGTGATGACAGTTAAGATTAATAATATTTTTCTCATTTTAACTTTACATTCTTTGTGTTTATTAGTGTTTTTTTATTTTTAAAACTTTTACATCCATAATAATAGGCGAGTCTGGCGCAATTTTTTGCGTATCACCATAACCTCCATAAGCTAAAAACGAAGGTAACAATAATTTAGCAGTTTCACCTTCAGGAATTAATTGTAAACCAGCTTGTAAACCTCTCACAACATCAGCTTTTCCTAAAATTATTTTCTGAACTTTATTATCGTTAAGCGAATATAAAATGTTGTTTTCAAGATCAGTTACTTGGTATTCAAATTCGATGTAGTCTCCATTATTAGCTGTTTGATCTGTTCGTTGACCACTGTTCGAAATCCAAAAACCCGAACTCGTTTTAACAAATTTTAGGTCAGATGTTTTCATATAATCATCAAACCATTGTAATTCTTCTTGATGCAATAATTTTCCACGTTCTTGCGAACGTTTCATAAAATCGTCATTGGAATATGAAACAGGATATTGAATAACTTTCTGATCACAGCTTATTAACGCAAATATTGCAAACGTGAATACAATAACTTTTTTCATTAGATAACGATACTAGCTAATTTTTCTTGATAATCTGGTAAAAGTGATTGGAAATAAGCAATTGTTTCTTCCATATTCATGTCTGAACGTCCACCTGCTGCATTCATGTGACCACCGCCGTTAAAATGTTTACGAGAGAATTCATTCACATCAAAATCACCTTTCGAACGTAACGAAATTTTAATAAAATTATGATGTGTGTCTTCAATAAAAATTACAGAAAAGATAAAATTTTCTACACTCAAACCATAATTTACAAAACCTTCTGTATCTCCTTTTTGAAAACCATTTGCTAACAAATCTTCACGTTTTAAAAACATGAAAGCTGTGCGATGTTCTGGTAAAAAAGTTAGATTATTAAGGGTTAATGATAATAATTTTAAACGTCCTTGAGTTTGTGAATCATTAACGTATGAAGTTACTTTGTCTACTTCTACACCTTTATCAATTAACTCTGCTACAATTCTGTGCGTATCTGCCGATGTATTACGAAAACGGAATCCGCCTGTATCCGTCATTATTCCAGTATAAATACATTCAGCAATGCCTTTATCAATTTTATCTAAATCATTCATCGCTTCGATAAAATTATAAACCATTTGACAAGTCGCAGGCATTTCGATATCCGAATACATAAAATCAAATGTATCTGGTTCGCGGTGATGATCGATTAATATTTTTGGAGCTTTCGAACGTTCAACCCAGTTTCCTAAGTCATCAATTCGTTTTACAGTATTGAAATCTAAGATAAAAATCAACTCAGCTTGATGTATAATTGCTTCAGAAACTTTTGGTCGGTAATCTGCAATTACAATATCTTTTGCTGAAGGCATCCATTTTAGGAACTTCGGAAAATCGTTTGGTGAAACAATGTTACACGTATGTCCCAATTTATTCAAATAATGAAACATCGCCAATGTAGAACCTATCGCATCTCCATCAGGATTTTTGTGCGGTAGAATTGCAATTTTCTTTGGGGTTGATTTTAACAGAGCTTTTAGCTCTTCGAAATTTGTCATTTGCATAGTTGCAAAGATAAACAAACAAGTGATATTGTAAATTGCTTTGAACAAGAAAACCTCCAAATTTGGAGGTTTTCTTGTTTTTATGAAATATTTATAATTTATAAATCTCTTTTTTTGATAATTAATAAGGATAAACCAAGAAATAAAATGATGTAGAAAACATTTGCAGCAAAATATTCCCATTGTACATGATCCGCAACAAATAATTTTCCTTCCATAATTGCTTTTTGTATATCTACAGAAGGATAATCAATTATTTTTCCGTTCGAGTTAAGTGGTAAATAATTAGTTAAGATTTTAATTTCATTAGGATTTTTTGGAGGATTTTTACCAAAACGAACTAAAAATTCAACAACTTTAGCAACAGATTCTATAATATTCAAAACAATTAAAGATAAAATCGCAAAAGCACTTTTCTTTAATAGGAATGATAAAAACATGGCGAATACAATATAAGCGAAGATTTCGACGAAATATCCTCCTAAGAATTCGATTCCGTTTACAAAATCAAACTTTTCGCTAAAAATAGAACCTAATGCAAAAACTAAAACGCCAACTAAAAGTGTAGAAATCAAAGTTATCACAACGTTCATCAAAACTTTTGTGTTTAAAAATTCAGTTTTAGATAAACCATCAATTGTATTTTGCTTGAAAGTTCCGAAAGAGTATTCGTTTGTAATATTATTAATAACAATAATAGCTAAAAAGAATTTTCCAAAACCAATTAACCACGTAGTATTATGCCAAATTATAGGAAACTCTAATGCTCCCAATTTGATTAAATCAACTTCAATTTCATTCATATTTGGTTTGAAATTCGGTAACGTAATTCCCATTAACAGAATCATCACAAAATATAAAATGATGAAAATTCGCGTTCCTTTATTGTAGAATAATTTATTCCATTCTATGCTAAATAATCTTTTCATGTTAGTTCTGTTTTTGGATTAGTTGGAAAAATTGTTGTTCTAAAGATTCTTTACGTTTTACTAAATGATTCACGATAATTCCTTGTTCATAAAGCATTTTGTTAATTTCTGCTGGATCTTTCTCTTCTGATAAAACAGCAAAAAGTTTGTTGTTTTCTTTGGTAACTTTTGAAACGAATGAGAACGTTTTTAGTGTATATTCCAAACTTTCCATATTTTGCGCAGCAACTTCTATACTTCCAAAACTTGAATTCATTTGATCTACAGAACCCGCATAAAGCATTTTTCCTTGATTCAGAACCACTACATGCGAACATACTTTTTCGACTTCGTCTAATAAATGACTTGCTAGAATAATTGTAGTTCCTTGTTGAGCAATTTTAATAATCAATTCACGAATCTGAATAATTCCTTGTGGATCTAAACCATTAGTAGGTTCGTCTAAAATCAGCACTTCAGGAT
Organism: Empedobacter sp. ULE_I140; assembly: GCF_053482575.1. Taxonomy (NCBI): domain Bacteria; kingdom Pseudomonadati; phylum Bacteroidota; class Flavobacteriia; order Flavobacteriales; family Weeksellaceae; genus Empedobacter; species Empedobacter sp. ULE_I140. Next base: position 1,659,850 of record NZ_JBQMTX010000001.1, read on the forward strand.
CATTTAATAACGCAGCCGCAATTGCCAAACGTTGTTTCATTCCCAACGAATATTGTTGAAATTTATCTTTTTTACGAGAAAGTAATCCAACTAATTCAAGTTTTTCGTCAATTTTTCCATAATTAACTTCTTTAATATCAGCAACAATTTCAAGATTTTTTTCTGCTGATAAATAAGGATAGAATTTTGGGCTTTCGATAATTGCACCAATTTTTTTTAATGAATCGTTATCTGGTTCTTGATCAAACCATTTCCACGAACCCGCTGTAGGATTGATTACATTAAGAATCATTCCTAATGTTGTCGATTTTCCACTTCCGTTTGGACCAAGTAATCCATAAACGTTTCCTTTTTCTACCGAAAAAGTGACATTGTTGACCGCTGTAAAACTGCCAAATTTTTTAGTAAGTTGATTAATTTCAAGAACTTTATTCATAGTAGTTGAATTTGTTTTCTTTATATGTAGAGTTTTTTGTTAATTTGTTACAATTTAGAATTAATTTAAATAACATGAGAACGATACTTTATACCTTATTAATTGTACTAACAATTCAGGCTAAAGCGCAAAACGGAAAAACTTATCAAATTTATAATCAACAAGAAAAGAAAGTTGATTTTGATAAAATGATTAAAGAATTAGCAAAATATGATGTTGTTTTATTTGGTGAACATCATAATAATGCGGTAAATCATTGGTTGCAATTGCAAACGACAAAAGAATTGTATAAGATAAAAGGAAAACAACTGATTCTTGGAGCAGAAATGTTCGAGCGTCATCAACAAAATGATTTAACGAATTATTTGAAAAGCAAAACGACGGATGATGAGTTTCAAAAGAGTACAAATCTTTGGAATAATTACAAAACAGATTACAAACCGCTTGTTGATTTTGCGAAAGAAAAGAATTTAGATTTTGTAGCAACTAATGTAACGCGCAAATATGCTTCGTATGTCGCTAAGAATGGACTTGAAGCTTTGGATACAGTTCCAAATAATGAGAAAGCCTTTATTGCGAAACTTCCTATTACCATAGATTATGATGCACCTGGTTATCCTGAGATGATTAAAATGATGGGAGATCATGCTGGAGTGAAGGCAAAACAGTTTGTTGCAGCACAAGCTACAAAGGATGCAACAATGGCAGAATCAATTTTGAATAATTTGAAGAAAAATAATCTATTCATTCATTACAATGGTGATTATCATTCTAAAAATTATGGCGGAATTTATTGGTATTTGAAATATTTTCGACCTGAGCTCAAAATCGCCGTAATTGAAATTCTAGAAAGTGAAGATTTAAATGAAAAATTATCTGTAATTAAATCTAAAAACGAAAATGTTACTACGACAGAATTTATTATAGTATTTCCTAAGGATTCGCCTAAAACCTACTAATTTTACTTATAAGCAGAAAGTTTTATTGATTATTTTTCATATTTTGCATTTTAAAAAATAAAGCAAACAATTAAATACAACTATGGACAGAAGAAATTTTATTAAATCGACTGCTGCAGCATCTACGGTAGCATTAGTATCACCAGATTCATTATTTGATTTTTCATCAAAAATTGATAAGGTGAAAGTAGGAATTGTTGGCTGTGGAATGAGAGGGCAGGTACATTTAGATGAGTTATTAAAAAGAAATGATGTAGAAGTTGTTGGGATCGCTGAACCAGATCAAAGAATGATTGATCGTTGCAACAAAATTTTTGCAAAACACAAGAAAAAACCTGTAGAATAGTACAAAGGCTTAGACGGTTACAAAAAATTATATAAGAATAAAGAAATGCATGCTGTAGTTATTGCTATGCCATGGGAGTTTCATGAGGAGCAAACAATTGCAGCGATGAATGTTGGTAAATTTGTAGGCTTAGAGGTTTGTGGAGCGATGAATTTACAAGAATGTTGGAATTATGTAGATACATATGAAAAAACTAAAGTTCCAGTATTTATGATAGAAAATGTTTGTTACCGTCGCGATGTGATGGCTGTAATAAATATGGTTCGTAAAGGAATGTTTGGACAAATTGTTCATGGACAAGGTGGTTACCAACACGATTTAAGAAATGTATTATTTAATGATGGTGAACAACCTTATGGAGGTGGAATTGAGTTTGGAGACAAAGGTTTCTCTGAAGCTGCTTGGCGTACAAATTATTATGTAAAACGTAATGCAGAATTATATCCAACGCATGGTTTAATTGGTACAATGATGGATGTTAACCGTGGAAATAGAATTACACACTTAACTTCTATGGCTTCTCAGCAAGCAGGTTTAACTGATTATATCGTGAAAAATGGAGGAGTAGATCATCCAAATGCAAAAGTTAAATTCAAGCAAGGAGATATCGTTCAAACAATGTTAAAATGTGAGAACGGAGAAACAATCCTATTAACACATCATACATCTTTACAGCGTCCATATAACTTAGGTTTCCGTATTGAAGGGACTGATGGTATTTGGCAAGATATTGGTTCAGGTGGATTTAGCCAAGGTTTCATCTATTTCGAAGATGAAATGAAAGATTCTCATAAATGGGCGAACTCAGAAGATCATTTAAAATCTTACGATCACCCATATTGGAAAAAATACGAAATTCAAGCAGAAGTAGCAGGACATGGAGGAATGGATTTCTTCTTAATGAATGATTTTATCGAGTGTATTAAAGCAAACAAAGAATTCCCATTCGATGTATACGATTTAGCAACTTGGTATGCAGTAACACCATTAAGTGAAAAATCTATCGAAGGAAATGGTGCTTCTGAAGAAATGCCAAACTTTACAAAAGGAAAATATAAAACAATAAAACCAGTTTTTGGTACAGAAGATTATGGAATCTAAAAACTTATCATTAGTCATTTTAGCAGGTGGAATGGGAAGCCGCTACAAAGGACAAAAACAAATTGATTCAATTGGACCAAGTAAAGAAACGTTGATGGAATATTCAATTTTCGATGCTTTTTCTTGCGGAATAAAACATTTTGTATTCATTATTAATGAACAATTTAATGCAGAAACTAAAAAATATTTTCAAAATTTAATTGAAAAAAATGGAGGTAAAGTAGAATTTGTTCTTCAAACGACGTATACATCTGTTCCGAGAGGAATTTATGATACAATAGAAAAACGTGAAAAACCTTGGGGAACTGGACATGCGTTAATGATTACAAAAAATCATTTAAACAATCCATTTATTGTAATTAATGCAGATGATTTTTATGGTCGTAAAGCATTTGAAAAAGCAAGTGAATTGGTTCAAAACGAAAAAATCACTGCAAATACTTATGGTATGGTTGCGTACAAATTGGCCAATACGATTAGCGAAAATGGTTCTGTTTCTCGCGGAGTATGTACTGTAACTAACGGTCATTTGGAGAATGTTGTAGAACGTACAAATATCTATTCTAACGAAAATGGAGAAATTGTTTTCGAAGAAGATGATAACGTTTTACCATTAGATGGAGATACGGCTGTATCGATGAATTTCTTTGTTTTACATCCTTCTATTTTCAGAAAATTAGAAGATAAATTTGAGGAATTTCTTCACGAAAATGCTTCTCAATTGAAAGCAGAATTTTTCTTGCCGAAAGTTGTAAATGATATGATCAAAGAAGATCAATTGGAAGTGATTGTAGAAAAATCGGATGACAATTGGTTCGGAATGACTTATCCAGAAGATAGAGAAGTTGTAGTAAATTCTATTCACAATTTAATCAATGATCAAAAATATCCAAATTCTCTTTGGACATAAAATATAATGGAGAAAATATTAAAACATTATTTCGAAAATATAGATCAAGTTAGTATTAATCCAATCAGTTCTGGTTGGATTAATTCTACTTATGAAGTTGAGTATGAAGGAAAAAAATATATTTTACAAAAAATAAACACGCACGTTTTTCCTCAACCAGAAGTAATTTCGAACAATATTGACATCATTTCTCGCCATCTAAAAGCAAAGAATTATCAAAATTCGGTAATCGAAATTGTAAAAGATTTGCAAGGAAATTTATTAGCAAAAGAAGATAGAGAAACTTGGAGAATGACTTCTTTTATTCCAAATTCTATTTGTTTTGAGAAAGTGGAATCTGCGGAACAAGCGTATGAAGCGGCGAAAACAATTAGTGAATTTCATTCGTATTTGTTAGATGTTAATGTTGATGAAATTTATCCTTCGATTGTCGGGTTTTTAGATTATCATAAACGTGTAAATGATTTCAAAAATGCATTGAAAAATGCTTCAACAGAGCGTTTAGAAGAAACGAAAGAAGAAGTTGCTTATATTTTGGATAATCTGTATCAAGTTGAAAAGTATTTAGAAATAGATTTCCCAAAGCGTGTCGTTCATGCTGATGCTAAAATCAGTAATTTCTTATTTAATAATGATAATCATTCGCAAGCAATCGCTGTGATAGACTGGGATACAATAATGCCAGGGAATATTTTGTGCGATTTTGGAGATATGATTCGTACATACGCAAACCTGAAAGCTGAAGACGATCCTAATCCTGAAAAATTGTTTGAACCTGATTATTATAAAGCGGTTAAAAATGGGTTTTTAGAACATTTAAAATATGATTTACAACCAATAGAGATCGAAAATATGGATTTTGTTGCGTATATTGTGATTTATATTCAGGCGGTTAGATTTTTGGCAGATTATTTAGAAAACGATATTTATTATTCGATTTCTTATCCAAAACAAAATCTAAATCGTACGATTAATCAAATCAATTTATTAAAAGCATTAACAAAATTTCATGAAGAAAATTCGGTTCGAAAAATATAAACCTACAGATTTTAATAACTTTTTTAAACTTGTTCAGGACGACGAAGTGATGAAATATATCTCTGGAAAAGGTTTGAATGAAGAGCAAGCAAATCACAAATTTACATCAATCTTAGAAAAAGGTAGCGTTAACGAAAACCTTGGTTTTTTTAAGGTTTATGACGAAAACGACACACTTTTAGGTGATTGTAAATTGGTGTATAACAAACATATCGAAAATTCACTTGAAATAGGTTATTTATTGAAAAAAGAATTTTGGAGAAAAGGTTTTGGATCAATGATTTGCGAACATTTATTAGCAGAATCAAAAGAAAAATTTCCTGATTTGCAAGTAATGGCTGTCATCGATCCTGATAATGTTGCTTCAAGAAAGTTGTTAGAAAAGTTTAATTTTGAATCGTATTGGAAAGGCATCGAAAATGATTTGCCTACAGAAAAATTGCTTTTAAAAGAGAAATGATACGAGTAAAAGATGTCGCTTTGGCGATGGAAGAAATAGCGCCTTTGGCGTATGCAGAGGATTTTGACAATGTTGGATTGCTAGTTGGTGATTACAATAATGAGGTAACAGAGATCTTGGTAACGTTGGACACAACACCAGAAGTTGTGGAAGAAGCGATTGAGAAAAATTGTAATTTGATTGTGAGTTTTCATCCAATTATTTTTTCTGGTTTAAAGAAATTGAACGGAAAAAATTATGTTGAAAAAGCTGTGATGACAGCAATCAAAAATGGAATTAATATTTATGCAACGCATACAGCTTTAGATAATTCGAAAGTTGGAGTTAATTTCAAAATTTCTGAACAATTAGCTTTATTGAATACGAAAATTCTTATTCCAAAATTGCAAACTATCAAACAATTAATTACCTATGTACCAACAGAACATGCTGAGCAATTGAAATTTGCGTTGTATGAAGCGGGTGCAGGAAAAATTGGGAATTATGATTCGTGTGGTTTTGCGATAGAAGGCGAAGGAAATTATCGACCAACTGCTGGTGCAAATCCGTTTATTGGCGAAATAGGGAAATTGGAAGCAGTAAACGAAACGCGAATAGAGGTTATTGTTCCGCAACATTTGGAAGGTGATGTGATGAATGCTTTGTTCAAAAATCATCCGTACGAAGAAGTTGCTTATTCTGTTATTTCGTTGAATAATCAAAATAATTATATTGGAATTGGAATGATTGGAGAGTTGGAAAATGAAATGGAAGAACTCGATTTTTTCAATTATCTAAAAACTCAAATGAATATACCCGTTATTCGTCACTCGAAATTATTAAACAAAAAAATAAAGAAGGTTGCTGTACTTGGAGGTTCTGGCGCATTTGGAATAAAAAATGCAATTTCGGCTGGAGCGGACATTTATATCACGGCTGATTTGAAATATCACGATTTTTTTACAGCTGAAAATAAGCTTGTTTTGGCAGATATTGGACATTTTGAATCGGAACAGTTTACAAAAAACTTAATAACTTCGTATCTTAAAGAAAAATTTACTAATTTTGTGGTCTTTAATTCTGGAATTAATACCAATCCTGTTAATTATTGTTAACTATGTCTGAAACAAAAAATATCAAAGAACTAAGCGTAGAAGAAAAACTTCGCGCGTTATACGACTTGCAATTAATTGATTCACGTTTAGATGAAATCAGAAACACAAGAGGTGAATTACCTTTAGAAGTTGAAGATTTGAGCGACGATGTTGCACAATTAGAAACGAGAATCCAAAAAATAGTTGACGAAACTAAAGGTTTGGATGAAGAAATTAAATTGAAGAAAGAAGCAATCAAAAATGCTGAAGCTTTAATTAAAAAATACACGAAACAACAAGATAACGTACGAAACAATAGAGAATTTGATGCTTTAGCGAAAGAAGTAGAGTATCAAGGTTTGGAAATTGAGTTATCTGAGAAACGTATTCGTGAGTTTACAGTTAAAATTTCTCAAAAAAATGCACAAGTTGAAGAATTTAATGCAAAATTAAACTCAATGAAAGAGCATTTATCTCACAAACAAGCTGAGTTGGATACAATTGTAAAAGATACAGAAAAAGAAGAAAGTAATTTATTGAAATTATCTTCTGAATATTCTGCTAAAATCGAACAAAGATTATTAGACGCTTACAGCCGTATCAGAAATTCTGTGAAAAATGGTTTAGCTGTTGTTCCTGTACAACGTGGAGCTTCTGCGGGATCTTTCTTTACAATTCCACCACAAAGACAAATGGATATCGCTCAACGTAAAAAAATTATCGCTGACGAACATTCAGGACGTATCTTAGTTGATTTGGAATTAGCTTTAGAAGAGCAAGAAAAAATGGAAATCATTATCAAAGGATAATTTTCTTTGTTAAAAAATATTTTATTTAATATCAAAGTGTTACACGATTGTGTAACACTTTTTTTATGCTAAAACTAGTTGTTGTTATTTTTTAGCACGCTATTTGTAATACTGGCAATATAATTAGTTTGAAAATTTAGAAATTATGAAAAAAATTATATTTTTAGCAATGTTAGCTGTCTCGTCTATCTCATTAACATCTTGTGTGAATAATGATGATGGCTATTATGAACCTGAAATTGTTAATGTTGGACAAATCAATTATGATGGTGTATCATTTCCGCTTCGAAATGCAGTTGTTGCAGATATAAAAAAGGCTGATGGCGGATTTTATTATAGTGTAGAATTATCTACAAATCCAGTTCCTAAGAATGGTAAATTAAATGGAGCTTATTTGTATTTAGAAATTTTCCAAAGAGGTGATTTAAGTTTTAATGGATCTTACGTAACAGAAAATAATGATAGAGGATTGGATTATATCGAATATTATGAAGATCCTATAATGCAAAATTATGTGCCAGTTCTTAATTCTGGAACGTTTGCTTTGTTAGATACAGATTTTTCTTCTGGATCTATTAATCTAAAAAATTATTTTGACCCTTATAACAGAAGTTTATTATCTACAAACTTTGCATTGAGAGTTTCGAATGGTAAAACATTGACTGGTGATTTTGATGGATTATTTGATTTTATCCAATTATACAGCAAATCTGCTAAAGATGCTGTAAGTGCAAAATCTGCATCAACAGAAAGAGTAAAAACAGGAGTGAGAACACCTTCTGCAAGAAAATAAAATTTCAATTCATAGATACAAAAAACTCCGCTAAATATTTAGCGGAGTTTTTTATTGATATACTTTTTTGATTAAGCTTCTACTTCTTTATCACGATTCTTTGGAAAACGGCGATAACCTTTCAAATTAAATCTAAAATCTTTTTTCGTTGGACGAACAATAATACGTAATGATGAATCATTTGTAAAATAATTTTGAGCCCAATTAAAGAAAATAGCCAGTTTGTTGCGAACAGTCAAGATTAACATTAAGTGTAAGAACATCCATGTAAACCATGCCAAACGTCCAGAGAAAGAGAATTTAGGTAAGTCAACAACAGCTTTATGTTTTCCTATTGTAGCCATAGATCCTGGATCTTGATATTCAAATAAAGTTAATTTATCTTCTGATAAACCTTGTCCAATTTTATTGAAATTTTTGGCTAAATTCATAGCTTGATCCCCAGCAACACGTGCTAATTGAGGATGTCCATGAGGATATTTAGGTGTTTCCATACAAGAAATGTCACCAATAGCATATATGTTATCAGTTCCAATAATTTTACTTGTACGATCTACCTTAAAACGGTTACCTCTTTGTAACTCTTCTTGAGACACAGCTCCTTCAGGAATATTTCCTGTAACACCAGCAGACCAAATTAAATTTTTTGTTTTGATTGTGCGTCCGTCAGCTAAGGAAATAGTTTTTCCATCATAATCTGTAACTCGTCCTTCTGTCCAAATATGCACTCCCATATTTGTCAAATATTCGTGAGACTTTTTATGAGCTAAATCAGACATAGGTCCTAATAAATTAGGACTTCCTTCAATCAAATAAATATTCAATTTAGAGAAATCTAAATCTGGATAATCTTTTGGTAGAATGTGTTTTTTCATATGTGCAATTGCACCAGAAAGTTCTACTCCAGTTGGTCCACCACCAACAACAACAATGTTCAAAATTTCTTCTAATTCTTCTTCTGACTCAGCAGAATAAGCACTTTCAAAATTTGTTAACAATCTGTTTTTTAGCGTTAAAGCTTCGTTTGTGGATTTCATTGGGAATGATAATTCCTCAATTTGCTTATTACCAAAGAAATTTGTGGTACATCCCATGGCAATAACCAAATAATCGTAAGAAAAATCTCCGATTGTGGTTTCAACAATATTAGCTTCTTTTTTTATAGCTGTTACTTCAGCTAATCGTACGCTGACATTTTTACTTCCTTGAAATACTTTTCGTATAGGAAACGAAATATCACTAGCGTTTATTCCTGCTGTAGCAACTTGATAAAAAAGAGGTTGAAATTGATGATAGTTATAACGGTCAATAAGTGTAACAGAAAAGTGTGGGTTATTATTTAATTTACGGGCTAATTTAAGTCCGGCAAATCCAGCACCTAAAATGACAATCTTTTTCTTTTCCAAAATTCACTTTTTTGTAAAATTACGAACAAACTAAGAAACAATGAAAGATTTATTAAAAATTATTCTGAACCTTAGATATTTACTATGATATCGGATTGATTATTAGATTTTTTTAAATTTATGTTTTTTGTCAGTTTTAAATAAATTGTTAAAATTATTTGTGATTTCATGTATTTCTAAGCTTTTTTAATTTTGTTGAAAGATTAGAATTTAAACAATTTTTAAGCTGAATCGTTTTAAGAAATCAATCAAATTCACGAATTTTATTCCAAATTAATTAAGTCAAAAAAACAAGTAATGAGCAAATTATTTGAATCAATCAGTATAAATGAATCTATTTCATTAAAAAATAGAATTATTATGTCGCCAATGTGCCAATATTCTTCGGAAGATGGTTTTCCAAATGATTGGCATTTTCAACATTATGTTTCGCGTGCAGTTGGCAATGTTTCGGCGATTATACAAGAAGCTACCGCTGTTATTGCAGATGGTCGAATTTCGTATGGCGATTTAGGAATTTGGAAAGATGAACATATCGAAGTGTATCAAAAATTAACTTCCGAAATTAAAAAATACAATTGTGTTCCTGGGATTCAGTTAGCGCATGCAGGAAGAAAAGCAAGTACAGAAAAGCCTTGGTTGGGACACCATCAAATAAAATCTGACGAAAAAAATGGTTGGAAAACAGTTTCGAGTTCTAATTTACCTTTTAATGAATCGGATGAAATTCCACATCAATTAACAATTTCTGAAATTAAAGATGTTGTAAAAGAATGGGGAAAAGCAACTGAACGCGCGATAAAAGCTGGTTTTGAAATTTTAGAAATTCATGGTGCGCATGGATATTTGGTTCATCAATTTTTGTCGCCTTTAATCAATAATCGAACAGATGAATATGGTGGAAGTTTCGAGAATAGAATTCGTTTTGTGTTGGAAATTGTTGCTGAAATGCAAAAATATATTACAACTCAATCGCTTTGGGTTCGTTTGTCAGCTTCGGATTGGGCAGAAAATGGTTGGAATTTAGAAGAAACAATAGAATTGTGTAAGATTTTAAAACAAAATGGAGTAGAAGTGATTGATGTTTCGTCTGGAGGAGGAGTGAGTCATCAAAAGATTGATGTCAAAAAAAATTATCAAGTTCCATTCGCAAATGAAATTAAAAACCAAGTCGAAATCATTACTGGAGCTGTTGGATTAATTTTTGAGCCAAAACAAGCCGAAGAAATTCTTCAAAATGAAGAAGCAGATTTAATCTTTTTAGGAAGAGAATTATTACGCGATCCATATTTTGCATTACGTGCTGCAAAAGAGTTAGAAGAAGATATAAAGTGGTTGCCACAATATGAAAGAGCAAAAAATAATCATTACGCATAAATTATGTTAGCATTAAAAAAAATCCATCATATTGCAATCATTTGTTCGGATTATCAAAAATCAAAACATTTTTACACAGAAATTTTAGGATTCGAAATTGTGCAAGAAGTTTACCGAAAAGAACGTGATTCTTATAAATTAGATTTAGCTTTGCAAAATTATTACTGCATCGAATTATTTTCTTTTCCTAATCCACCAAAACGTGTTTCTCGACCAGAAGCTTCTGGATTGAGACATATTGCTTTTGCTGTGGAAAATATAGAAAATGAAGTAGAAAAATTAACGCAGTTGAATGTGATGGTAGAGCCAATTCGTGTGGATAAATACACGCAAAAGAAGTTTACTTTTTTTGAAGATCCCGACGGTTTGCCGATAGAATTATACGAAGAATAGAAGAATAAATGGTAAAAAAGAGTTTACTTGCCTTAGCAATGGGAGGTTTAGCCATCGGAATGACGGAATTTTCGATGATGGGAGTTTTAGAAGATTTTGCAAAAGATTTGAATATTTCAATTCCAACAGCAGGGAATTTTATATCAATGTATGCAATGGGCGTAATGGTTGGAGCTCCAACATTGATCATGGCTACAAGTAAATATTCGCCTAAAAAAGTATTAATCTTTTTTATGTTATTGTTTACCATTTTTAACTCACTTTTTGTTATCGCACCAAGTTATAATACCTTATTAATTGCTCGTTTTATGTCTGGTTTACCTCATGGAGCATTCTTCGGTGTAGGATCTGTTGTGGCAGCACAATTAGCAACAAAAGGAAAAGAAGCGCAAGCTATTTCGATTATGTTTGCGGGATTAACGTTTGCGAATTTAGTCGGAGTTCCATTAGGGACGAAATTAGGACAAGTTTTTTCGTGGCGATTAACGTTTGGGATTATTGCAAGTTTAGGATTAATCACAATGTTAGCGATTTCGCTTTGGGTTCCAAATCTTAAAAATACAAACAAAGGAAGTTTAGTAGAGCAATTAAGTTTCTTCAAAAAATGGGAAGCTTGGGTATTAATTGTGATGATTTCTATCGGAACTTCAGGATTATTTGCGTGGATAAGTTACATTTCTCCATTAATGACAAATGTGGCAGATTTACCCAAAACAAAAGTTCCAATTATTATGACCTTGATTGGTCTAGGAATGTTTGTAGGTAATTTTATAGGTGGAAAATTGGCAGATACCATGTCGCCAAATAAAGCTGCAATTATCTCATTTGCTTCGATGGCGATTTGTTTAGTGATTGTTTATTTCACTTCTCACATACAAATAATGGCTTATATTATGTCGTTTATTACGGGATTAATTGCGTTTACAATTGGTTCGCCAATTCAAATGATGTTGATTAATAACGGAAAAGGATCCGAAACTTTAGCCGCAGCAGCTGGTCAAGCAAGTTTTAATATCGGAAATGCTTTAGGTGCATTTTTAGGAGGAATTCCGATTGCAATGGGGTTAGGATTTAATTCGCAATTGTGGGTTGGCTTTATTATGGCTTCGGTAGGATCAATAATTGCAGCAATCTTTTTACAATTAAAATCGAAAAGAGTTTAAAAATATTACTTCAATCATAATCAAAGGATGTTCTACGGAGCATCCTTTTTTAGTTTATATTTGTAACAAATTAAACTCAAATGAATCATTACAAAGCTCTTATTATAGATGATGAACACTTTGCTCAACAAGGGTTAAAGAAAATTATTCAACATGCTTTGCCAGATTTTTTTGTTTCCATTGATACTGCAAATTCTGTAAAAGAAGGCGTTGAAAAAATTAAGGAAAATCAACCAGATATCGTTTTTTTGGATATTCACATGCCAGAGGAATTTGGGTTTAAATTATTTGATTATTTCGATGATATTACGTTTGATGTCATTTTCACAACAGCTCATTCAGACTATATTTTAGAAGCTGTAAATCAATGGGGATGTTTGGGTTATTTGATGAAACCTATTTCAATTTCTGATCTTAAAGTATTATTGAATCGTTTTGTAGAGCGTCAAAATCAAACAAAAATAACGAAAGAGATTATTAATATTGCAGATGATTTTGAAGATGAAGTAGAAACTGATAATCTGAAAGACGTTTTCAAAAATGAGCATGGAATTATATTTATTCCATCTATAACAGAGGTTTTGGTACTGAAAATTGAAAATATTATTTACTGTAAAGCAGATGATAGTTATTGTACAATTTTTACTGAAAAAGAGGCGTACATGGTAACTAAAACGCTGAAAGAGGTAGAAAATTTAATTGATCAAACCAATTTTTTCCGTGTCAATAGATCGTATTTGGTTAATATTAATTTTGCTAAAAAATTTGATAAACGAAACAATTTATTGATTCTGAATTGTCATCCAAAAGATGGTGAATCAAATCTTCCTGTAACTTCTTTGGGGTATAAAATTTTATCGAATGTGGTTGCGTAACTTCATTTTTTTACTTGTTTTATTTCATTGCTCTCATCAACTTTCTGCGCAATATGTTCTGACAAAACAATACACGTACGAAAATGGCTTGCCTGCCAATGAGATTTTGAGTGTTTACAAAGATTCTCGTAAAATCTTGTGGGTTGGAACTCGTTTTGGCGTATTTGTGAAAGACATGGACAATTTCAAAATGATGAAACGCTTCGAGAAAGTACAATACAATAATGTTTGGACAATAATAGAAGATAAGCAATATAATGTTTGGTTCGGAAGTTACGGACAAGGGATATTGAAATTTACTGGTCAACGTTTTGAACAAATTAATACAGCGAAAGGATTAGTTTCGGATCGTGTTCGAAATTTATTTTATTTAGATGATTTAATATATGTTGCTGCGCAAGGTGGCGTTTCGATTATTGATACAAAATCAAAGAAAATTTATAATCCTTCTTTTGAAAAAAATAACAATATTGTGTTCGAAGCGGTATCTTTTTTCGAATATCAAAACAAGGTTTATGTTGCAACAATAGATCATGGTGTTTATGAAGTTCATCGCGATAAGTTGAAGTTGGTCAATCCTTTCAATCGAATTAATTATAGTTTTTTGAATAATAATGATTTGTATTTGTCATCTTCTAAAGGTCTTAATATCATTTCGATAAACGATTTTTTGAATAAAAAATTGAATTTTAAAACCTACGATTTTCCAGTTTTTAGAAATCACAACATTTCAGATAAACGTCATTCTCTTTTATTAGCTGGTTACGAAACGGGTGCAGGAAATGGAATGGTTGCCGAATTAAAGGACAATAAAATAACAGATCAAACAGAAAATTTTAAAATCACTTCGGATTATCCATATCGAGTTTTTAGTAGTAAAACGGATGATTTAATTTATGTTGGAAGTGCTGATAAAGGACTTTTTGAAGTTCATTTTAATCATTTTTTAGATTTTTCAACGATTGATAATAAAAGAGTCATTGAAATTCTAAAAGTTGCGAATACACAATATTTTTTAACACCAGAAGGACTTTATTTTCAAGAGAATAATGTATTCAATAAGCAGATAAAGAGAAATGCTTTTTATCAATATATGCTTCGAAATAAGTCAAAATTCAAAGATTTTTTAAGTCAATCAAATAAAGATTTTTATGAAATTGATTTTGATTTGAAAGAAAAAAATCTTCGTTTTTATAAAATGATTATTCGTCATAATTCGTTTATTATAGCAACTAATTTAGGACTTTTCGAGTTAGATTTTAATGGAGAATTCAAAGATTATTTACCTAATCGAACAAGTCAATTTACATATTTTAATAATCAATTTATTCAGACAAATCCTTTTGGAGGAATTTTGGTTTTTGATGATCTGAATAATCTAAAATATCACGCATATTCAGCTACGCAAGCGAATGTTCCGAAAGATGTTGTTTCGATTTGTCAAAATAAAAAAGCTGTATTTTTTGGTTCTTCTTTGGATGGATTATTCAAGTATGAAAATGGAAATTTTATTTCTTATTTGCAAAATAATCAGTTTAATGAATCTAAAATTAAAATGATAAAATGCGTTGGAGATAATCAGTTGTTGGTTGCAACAGAATTTGCGAAAGTCTATATTTTAGAGGTAAAAGGAGATGAATTAATCACAAAAAAAGTAATCAATATTCGTGAAATTGGCGGGGAAAATATCAGTTCAATTGACATTTTTGGGAACTCAATTCTGATTGGAACCAATCGTAATTTACTCGTTTTCAATAATGGTAAAACATATATGATTGGTAATGAACAAGGTTTTGTAAATAAGGATATACATTCGTCTATTTTTGACGGAAAAACGGCTACAATTGGTGTTGAAAATGGATATTATAAGTTAAATCTTGAGAATTTATTAAAGCAAAAAAATCAGTCGAAAGAGATTATAATTACAAGTTTTAAAATTAATGATCAATCTTTTGGAATAGATAAATTTATGTGGTTTGATTTGATTGATAAAGATTTGAATTTAAAGAATAATGAGAATAATATTACATTAAATTTTGCTGTGGTTGATGCTAATTTTGCTCAAAGTTATAAGTACAGATATCGTGTAAATCCTGATGAAAAGTGGAACGAGTATTTTTATAACCCATCTATTTATTTGCGGAATATACCATATGGTAAATATCGTGTTCAATTAGAAATAACGGATACAAGCAATGGACAAAAACAAATTATTGATTTGGTTTCGTTTAATGTTGACGAACCTTTTTACTTGAATATTTATTTTATTTTGTTGTCAGTCTTAACTTTAGGATTGATTATTTATCGTTATAATACAAATAAAATCAAGACGTTAAATAAATTTAATCAATTAAAAATTAGTCAATTAAATGAAAAAAATACTCAAGAAAATCAACGTTTGCAATTAGAGCGGCAATTAACCGAAACGAAGTTAACAGCTTTACAATCGCAAATGAATCCGCATTTTATTTTCAATGTGCTGAATTCTATTCAGTTTTATATTTTGGATAATGATATTGATAATGCGTTAAATTCGTTGGGACGTTTTTCTCACTTGATTCGTCAGATGTTAAATCTTTCAACAAAAGATGAAATTAGTTTGAAAGACGAAATTGATTTTTTGAAATTATATGTTGAAGTTGAGAATTTTAGATGGAAAAATAAAATAGAATTTGATGTTCAAATTGATAGTCAATTGGATATTTATCGCATCAAAATTCCTCCAATGTTGATTCAACCAATTATCGAAAATTCTTTTGTTCACGCATTTGATCAAAATCATTTACAACCGATTATCAAATTGATTATTCGTGTAAAAATTGATTATTTAGAAATAATCATTGAAGATAATGGAAAGGGAAATACAACACAAATTACGCAAAATAAAACTCACGATTCGAAAGCACTTAAGATAGTTAATGAGCGTTTACAATTGCTTAATCGTAATATTGAAGAAAATATTTTTATAAATTTTCATGAAAAAGGAACAAAAGTTCGAATGATTTTGAAAGTTGATTAAAATTTCACCTGAATAAATTCACAATTCACCTTGCTGAAACGTGAATTAACGAAATCTGAACTCTATTTTAATGATAGATATTATTCAGTATATATATTTGTTGTATCGATTTCAAACTAAGTATTAAACTTTGATGCTTTGTTTTCTAAACCTATGAAGACACCATAAAAGTATCTTAAAAGTTACATTTTTCGACGTGTGAGTCAAAAAATTTTACAACAAGAAGCTACTGCAAAGTAGCTTTTTTTTATCTTTATCCCCATGAAAAATGTACAATTAGGAAATACAGATTTAGAAATAAAACCAATTTTTTTCGGAGGAAATGTTTTTGGTTGGACATTGAATGAAGAAGAATCTTTTCGAATTTTAGATGGATTTTTGGACAGAGGATTTAATGCGATAGACACTGCAAATAACTATTCGTATTGGGTGGAAGGTAATGTTGGAACAGAGTCTGAACGAATTATCGGAAATTGGTTAAAATCGAGAGGAGTGAGAGATCAAATTGTTTTGGCAACGAAAGTTGGTGGACGAAATATGATTCAAGATAAGCCAAATACTACAAAAGCTCATATCTTAAAAGAAGTAGAAGAATCACTTATCCGTTTACAAACAGATTATATCGACTTGTATCAAACTCATTATGATGATGTAAATACACCTGTAGAAGAAACTTTATCCGTTTATAATCAATTGATAAAAGAAGGAAAAGTGAGATTTATAGGAGCTTCTAATTTTTCTTCGGAGCGATTGATTGAATCGTTGGATAAATCAGAACTTTATAATTTGCCGCAATACAAAACCTTGCAACCTGAATATAATTTGTATGATCGTCAGCATTTTGAAGAATTTTTGCAACCTGTTGCTGAGAAATATAATTTAGCTGTTATCCCTTATTACAGTTTAGCGAGTGGTTTTTTATCAGGTAAATATAAAACTGAAGAAGATTTACAACAAAGTTTGCGCGGTAATGGAATCAAAAAGTATTTGAATGAAAGAGGATTCAAAATTTTGGACGCTTTACAAACTATTTCTACACGATATAATATTTCTTATTCGGCAGTTGCATTGGCTTGGTTAATGGATCAGAAAACTGTTGTAGGCAACTAAGGAACAACATCTTGATGCTTTTGTAGAAGGTGTAAATGTGCAATTATCTCATGATGATGTTAAACTTTTGACTGAAGCAAGCGAATATTAGAATGGAAAATTTACAAATGAAACCCAAATTAACTCCAATCATTTTATGGATAATGATTATTGGGAGCGGTTTGGTTGTGGCAAATAATTATTACAATCAGCCATTATTGTCATTAATCGCTAAAGATTTTAATGTTTCCGAAAGTAAAGTTTCTAATATTGCAATGTTAACACAAATTGGATACGCTTGTGGATTGTTGTTTATTATTCCTTTAGGAGATTTACTGAAACGAAAACGAATGATCTTAATCGATTTTGTTTTTATAATCGCAGCTCTTTTGGGAATGTATTTTGCACCATCTGTAAGCTGGCTTTTTCCATTAAGTTTTCTAATCGGTTTCACCTCAGTTATTCCGCAAGTTTTTGTGCCAATGGCGGCTGAATTAGCTGAACCTCAAAAAAAAGCGCAAGCTGTCGGGATGGTTATGAGTGGTTTGCTTGTTGGTATTCTACTTTCTCGTGTTTTTAGTGGCTTTATTGGTGAATATTTAGGATGGCGAGAAGTTTATATGATAGGCGCAATTTTAATGTTTGTTCTATGGATTTTTATCTATATATTTTTACCAGAAATACAACCAAATTTCAAAGGAACTTATGGTAATTTGATGAAATCGATTGTAGATTTAGTAAAAAATCAACCACAATTAAGATTAGCTTCTTTTCGTGGAGCTACAGGTTTTGCAGCATTTAGTGCATTTTGGACAACATTGGTTTTTCACTTAGAAGAAGCACCATTTTTTGTTGGAAGCGATATTGCTGGTGCTTTTGGATTAATTGGAGCAGTAGGAGCATTAGCTGCTGCATTAGTTGGTAGAGTTTCAAAAGTTCTGTCAACATCAAAAATTATCTTTTATTCCATCATTACTATGCTAATTTCTTGGGGATTTTTCTATGAATTTGGCTATACATATTGGGGATTAATTGTTGGTGTAATTTTGATCGATTTAGGTTTACAGGCAATGCATGTTTCTAATCAAACCATTATTTTTGGATTAGATGCCAAAGCAGGAAATCGAGTGAATACAGTTTACATGACAAGCTATTTTATTGGTGGATCTTTAGGAACATTTATTGCAGCAAATGCGTGGGATAAATTTCAATGGAATGGAGTGGTTGCTGTTGGCGTTTTTTTTACTTTAATCTGTTTGATTTCTCATATTTTATTCAATAAAAATAATAAGTGATGAAAGATTTTTCTTATGAAATAACATATAAAACAGCGAGAAGTAGCGGTGCAGGAGGGCAAAATGTAAACAAGGTTGAAACGATGGTTTTAGCAAAATGGAACGTTGAAGTTTCCCAATTTTTTTCTGATGAAGAAAAAGCATTAATCACAGAAAAGCTAAAAAATAAGATTAATTCAGAAGGATTTTTACAAATCAATTCGCAAGAATCTCGCTCTCAATTGGACAATAAAGAATCTGCAACAAAGAAAATGTTAGAATTAGTTGAAAAAGCATTGATTATTCCAAAGTTTAGAAAAAAGACTAAACCTACTAAAGCTTCTCAGCAAAAAAGACTGAATCAAAAGAAACAACAAGCTGAGAAAAAAGACTGTCGTAGGTTTAAATTTTAGAACAATTAAATTCGATCAACTAAAAAAATTAATAAACTACATTGTATTGCTATAATCATTACTATTTTAAAAATAAAAGACTTTTTTCTTATTTTATGACGATAAATCTGCATTGACATAAGAGAACCAATTGTTCCACCAATCAAAGTCACAAAACAAAGTGCTAATTCAGATACACGTCTTTTACCAATAATTGAGTTTTTTTATCTATTTTAAATAAAAAAAAAGAGAGGACGTTGATAAGGAGTAGAGTAAAAAATAAATATTTATCCATTCAGTGTGTGATTAAGTAGTAAAAATACTTATAATTAGGTAGATAAAAAATATTTTTCCTAGAAATCTATGTTGTTTATCTTTGTACTTCAAAATCATAAAAAATCTTCAAAAAATAAATTGTAAAATTCTAATTATAAAATAATTATGCAAGATTTAAAAGGGAAAAATGCTTTAGTCACAGGAGGTAGTAGAGGTTTAGGAAAAGCTGTTGCTTTGGCATTGGCTAAAGAAGGTGTTAATGTAGCTGTGACAGGACGAAATACAAAGACATTAGAAGAAACTGTAGAAGAGATCAAAAGTTTTGGAGTAAAAGCGGATTATTCGATTTTTAATGTAGCTGAAAAAGTTGAAGTGAAAATGCAACTTGAACGATTAATTGAGAGTTTTGGAGCGTTTGATATTTTGATTAATAATGCCGGTATTGCGGCTTTCGGAAGTTTTTTGGAAATGCCAGAAAATGATTGGGAAGAGATTGTGCGTACCAATTTATTTGGACCATATTATGTTTCTAAAGCTGTAATTCCTTCGATGGTAGAGTTAGGAAGTGGTGATATTATCAATGTATCTTCAACTGCAGGATTAAAAGGAAACGCAGTAACTTCTGCTTATTCAGCTTCAAAAGCGGGATTGATAGGTTTATCAGAATCATTAATGTTCGAATTAAGAAAGAAAAACATTCGTGTTACGACTTTAACTCCAAGTACAATTGCATCTGAGATGTCAAAAGATGTGTTGAAAATCACAGACGGAAATCCAGAAAAAGTGCTTCAGCCTGAAGATTTTGCTCAATTAATTGTCGATTTATTAAAATTAGATAAACGCGCAATGTTGGCATCAGCTTCTTTGTGGTCTACAAATCCTTAAAAATTGATTAATTAATCATATTTATAAAATCCAATTTCATTTAGAAATTGGATTTTTTTTGAAAAAATATTTTGCAGAATCATTTTTTATATTAACTTTGAATTGCAAAGTACTTTTAATATGAGCACAAATAATCCTGTAGAAAGTTTAAACGAAATCAAATCAATGATGCAACGCACATCAAAATTCACAAGTATTAGTGGATGGAGTGGTGTTTGGGTTGGAGTAGTGGGAATGATTTCTGCTTTTATCGCTTATGTTTTGATTCTACAAGATGCACTTCAAGTAAATTATAGAGGAACATTGACACCTATTTTAATGAATAATTTAGAAATTAAATTATTCATTTTAGGAATTGTAACTTTAATGGTTGCATGTATTGGAGGTTTCTTTTTTATGACCAGAAAATCGACAAAAGATGACGTTAAATTTATAAATCCAGTTACAAAACGAATATTGCGTAAATTTCTTTTTGTTTTAATCGTTGGAGGAATAGTAAGTTTGATTTTTATCAATAATTTTAGTTTTGCTTATGTAGCTCCAGCAACGCTTTTGTTTTACGGCTTAGCTTTGTATACGGTAGAACGTGACACAATTGTAGAAATAAAATATTTGGCAATGTGCGAAATATTTTTAGGGTTATTGGCTTTCTATTTTATTTTCAATGGTTTATTGTTTTGGTTTATCGGTTTCGGGCTTTTACATCTAATTTTTGGGATTTGGATGGTACGAAAATATGATTACAAAGCTTAAATTTGCAACATGGATTTTAATCTTAATAAATTAAACAAAGTCTTTGATAATCGTATTCGTGTGGGAATTATGAGTGCTTTGGTCATGAATGAAGAAATTTCTTTTAAGGATTTGAAAGACTTTTTAGATTTGACTGATGGTAACTTGGCTTCGCACTTAAAAAACCTAGAAGAAAACGATTATATTACTGTACACAAAGGATTTATAGGTCGAAAAACGAATACAACTTATTCGATAACAGCACTTGGAAAACAAGCTTTTCAGGAGCATTTGAACTATCTTGAAAAATTAATAAAGAATATAAAATAATTTTTTTTGCATTTAAACTTTGAAAAACAAAGTACTTTATAAAATAAATAATAAAATTCAAACTTATGGAAAACAATGATTTAAAAAATGAATATCAACCTGAAAATCAATCAGTTTATTCACAAAACAAAACAATGATAAAAGGATTTTTGGTATGTCTTTTAGTTTTAGGACTTTTAATTCCGATTCCGTTCATATTAAATTTAATTGAAGAACGACAAGGAAACAAGGAAAAAGTAATTACCGAAATTTCAGATAAATGGAGTGGGAAACAGACGATTTATGGTCCTTTTATCGAGGTTACTTACATGGAAAATGTAAATGATGGACAAGGAAAAGTTGTGAAGCAACAAGTGAAAAAGTATATTTCTGCTAATGATTTAAATATAAATGGAACGATTGATACGCAGTTAAAAAGTCGTAGTATTTATGAAGCAGTAGTTTACAATTCGAAACTGAATATCAATTCGAAATTTAAGAATTATAGCGATATGCTTAATGAAGTGGAAGTAAGTGCAGAAAATGTAGTTTCGACTAAAATTGTTTTTGGAATCTCTGATTCTAAAGGATATGAGAACAAAGTAATTGTACAATCTAACAACAAAAATTATCCATTGAATATGGATAATATAACTTCTACAATTACTATTCAACCAGAAGTTAGAGTAGAAAATGGAGAATATTTGGAACAAGTGAGTACCACTAAAAAAGTGATGCCTGTGCAAATGATGTCTCAAAAAATAGATCCTTCTACATTCGATTTTAATCAAGTTTCAATCAATTTGGTGATGAAAGGTTCTCAAATGTTGAATATCATTCCATCTGCGATTAATACAAAAGTTGATTTGGCTACAAATTGGAAAGATTTGAAATATGATGGAAATTTTTTACCTAATTCTGATCCCGAAACGAAGAATGGAAAAACAAATGTAAAATGGTCTATTTATCAACAAAATCCTTTGCAAGGACAGATTTGGCAAGACGCTTCTAACTTTTCTGATTATAGTTTTGGCGTTAATTTCTTGCAGATGAACGATCATTATGACAAAACATATCGTTCGACAAAATATGCGATTCTGTTCATTGGATTAACATTTGTAGCATTTTTCTTTATCGAAAGCCGAAATAATTTCAACATTCACTTGGTACAATATGCGTTAGTTGGATTTGCAATCTGTGTCAATTTTGTGTTATTGTTATCGTTGTCAGAATATTTAGGATTTGATATTGCTTACTTTATTTCATCTGGTGCAACTATTTTATTGATTACATTTTTTGTCAATTCTTTCCTAAAATCATTTGGTTTCACATTCAAAATTACATTAATGTTAATTTTATTATACACATTTATTTACAGTGTTTTACAACTCAAAGAACACGCGTTATTAGTAGGAAGTATAGGATTATTTATCATTGTTGCAATCCTAATGTACTATTCAAAAAACATCGAATGGAACAAAACAAAATAACATTTGCACACTTATTTTTTGGGATTTTTGTCATCGGTCTTGTACTGATGGCAATTTCCTTTACGGATATTGTGATTAAAAATAATGATACAATTTTCAGCTTTTCTATTCTTATTTTAGAGCTTGTGATTTGCTTATTTGCAATGTCATTTTATTTGAAAATTGATAAGATTTCGGAGTTGTTTTTAGGAAAAATTTTCTCTAATTCTGGACAAATATTTGTTTGGACCAACATTACATGGCTTTGTATTCCAGTAGCTTTTGTTTTGGATGTAACAATTATTCGAGGATTTCATGATTTAAGTTTTTATTTGCCGCTTTTAGGTTATTTATTGTTTCTTTTAATTATAGTCGATTTTTTTGCAGCAATATTCTACACTAATTTTGATGATGAAGAAACGATAGGTTTTAATTATCTTAATTATTTTTCGATTTTTTTAGCGGTAGTTTTAATACTATTTTTTAGTTTGATTATAATACTTTTCGCTGTTTTTGAGTATCCTTCAATATCAATCTGTTTTATGATGTTTAATATTTACCTCATAAATATTATTACAAAAATTTTAAAATTAAAAGCTTAAAAATTTTTGTTATGAATGTTTACTTTGAAACTATGAAGATAGATATTCAATATTTTCAGCCAAAAGGAGAAGGTTATACACCAACGAATCGAATTATCACTTTAGATAAAATTTCAAATCAATTAAGATTTGATGATATCGATGATTAAAACATTCATAATATATAAAGTTTAAAATCTGATAAATATAAAAATTATTATTCAAATCTGTCAAATTTATAAATTAGCTGTGTGATTATCGAATAATTCTACTAAGTTTAAGGCTTGAAAATGCAATTGTAGTAATTTGCGAACCGTTTTTTAAAACAGATAGAATTATTAAATATATGAAAAGTAAAAAGTTAACCAATGTATTAACACTTGGATTTGCGTTGTTTGCGATGTTTTTTGGTGCAGGAAACCTTCTTTTACCTCCTTTGATAGGATTAGAAGTGGGTTCAAATTATTTCGTCGCGATGATAGCATTTGGGTTAACTGGTATTTTATTGCCATTTACTGGTATTTTATCTGTTGTTTTTTCGGGTGATAATTTTAATGATTTAGGGCATCGTGTGAACAAACATTTGGCGGCTATTTTAGGTACAATTATTATGATTTGTATCGGACCGTTAATTGCGATTCCTCGTACTGCCGCAACAACATTCGAAGTGGGATTAAAACCATTTTTTCCAACATTGGATCCGATGTGGGGATCGTTACTATTTTTTGCAGTAACACTTATTTTAGCGATTCGTCCCTCAAAAGTGGTAGACGTTATTGGAAATTATTTAACACCAGTATTATTGATTTTATTGACCTTATTAATAGTCATTGGAATTATATACCCAACCGCTGATTTCTTACCTTCAGACTTAACGATGATGCAATCTTTTTCGAAAGGTTTTATAGAAGGTTATCAAACATTAGACGTTTTGGCTTCTGTTATTTTTGCTGGAATTATTATTTCAGCAGCACGAGATAAAGGGTATACTGATACAAAAAGTAAATCTCAAATTGTAATTATATCAGGTTTATTGTCTACAACTTGTTTGTTATTTGTATATGGTGGATTGATTTATTTAGGTGCTACTTCTGGAATTACAAATCCAGAAATTTCTCGTGCAGAATTATTAATAGAAATCTCTCGAAATACATTAGGACAGTATGGGTTAATTGCAATTGCGTTATGTATGGCGTTTGCTTGTCTTACCACTTCAATCGCATTAACATCTGCGGTAGGTACATTTTTTGGACGTTTAACAAATGGAAAAGTAAGTTACACTGCTTTAGTGATTTTATGTACAGTAATATCGTTTGGTTTATCAATAAAAGGTGTAGACGAAATTATTAATTTTGCATATCCACCTTTGGCTTTCGTATATCCAATTACAATCACGTTAGTTATTTATATAGTGTTGTTTGGAAAAACAATTAAAAGCAAAACTCCTTATATTTTTGCATTAATAGCGTCTACAATCATCGCAATTTTAGGATTATTGAAATTATTAGGAAAGTTAGATGAATCGACTATAGAAAATCTGAATAAAATTCCATTTTTCGAATACGATTTAGGTTGGATTGCACCTTCGATTATCGGTTTTGTAATTGGTTTATTAGTTGATAGATTAAGAAAATAAAAAATCCTCGGAAAATTATTCCGAGGATTTTAACCAATCAAAACTACTATAAAAACACTAATTGAATAATGATAATGTCTATCTTTTATTCTTTTACAAATTTCTTAAAGTTTTGACTTTAAATCTATTATTCTTAAATGATTTCTTTTATGTCTAGATAGAATTAATTTATAACTATTTATTTATGATGGTTATAGAGAATTTCAATCACATGATTTAAGATAAGTTTATGAATTTTTCGTATTTTGAAAAATCAAAAAAATAATCCAAAAAAATGATCGAAAATTGTTCGCGTTGTAACGAAACAATGGAGTGTAAGGTAGATGATATTTCGAATTGTGCTTGTACTACAATTGTTATAAAAGATGAAATAAAAGAGTTTTTGAAGAAAACGCATTACAAATGTTTGTGTAATTCTTGTATAGAAAAACTGAATTATTTTGTAGAATTAGATCAAGAATATCCACATCCAACAATGCCTTCGGAGTTTGTTCCTCATATACATTATTATATCGAAAATGGGTATTGGGTTTTTACAGAATTTTTCCATTATCAGAAAGGAAAATGTTGCCAAAATGGTTGCAGACATTGTGCTTATGGTTATAAGAAATAAAAAATGGTTCAACTTACATTGAACCACTAACCAACCTAAAAATACTATAAAAAAACTCTATTTGATTAAGGATATTCTTCTTCAGAAAATCAACTTCATTATCCTTAACAACTATGAATAAATTATTTATGGTACAAAGGTAGGTAGATTTCTTAATTTGATAAATAAATTTATATTTATTTTTTTATACTCAAATAGATAGAATTTATATTAATGTTAAGAAAATATTAAATTTACCTATTTATGAATATTTGCTAAAAAATCAATACTACATTTCCGAATGTTGTAATTCTAAGAAAAATATTGCATTATTTTTTTTGAAATTTTTTCAGCAGTTGTTTTATCTTCAGTTTCTTCCAAAGTTGTTACATAATCCTCTAAGAAACTTTTGATTTCTTGTTGATTAGAACCTTCAAAATTAGCTAAATAATCTTCGAAATCGATATTTCCTAAAACACGATCAAAGTAAGTTTTGGCTTCATCATATTTTTTCATGCTCACTAACAAAGGCGCAATGCTATGACTAATATAAAACTCGTTTACAGCAGCTTGTTCAGCATTTTCTTCTTTTTTGAAATGTGCAGAATTTAAGTAACTATTATAAGCTTCCACAGCTTTTTCATTTTCACCTAAAACCTCATAACAACGTGCTTTGAAGAATTTAATTTCGTAAAATTCGTCTTCATTCAGTTTATTGAAAAATGTAATACTTTCTTTGGGATTTGAATAAAATTTTCGGTATCCAATAATAAAATCTTCTACAAATTCTGTATCTGTTTGTTCAATAGCGAAATTCAATAAGTTTTGAGATTGTTCTTCTGTTAATTGTCCAATAAAAGCTTCCCAATAATTCACCAAAGTATTGAAATCATACGCCAAATCTTCCACAAAAATTTGTGCAGCAATTCGTAGAAATTTATCACCCAATTGATCGATTATTTCATGGTCTTCATCAGAAAAATCAGTTGAATTATACAATAGATTTTCGATAATTTCTGACGCCTTATCTTCTGAATAATCATTATTTAATTGTTTCAAAGCATTGCTAACATTGAATTCCATTTGTGTAAATTTTAAATTAAAAATCAACACAAAGGTAACTGATTTACTGCAAAAAAAACTTGATAATTTCAAAAGTTAATCGTCAATTCTAATGAGAATTTAATGAATAGTTTTTTTGAGAAAGTAGAATTTTAGTTATCTTGTGGTAGTTTTTATTAGTTTATTTAAAATAAACGTTTTATGTTACGAATCTATTCGATAGTACTAATTATATGTGGTTTTTGTTTTACAAAAGCTCAAAATTTGAATGTTGGCGCTCAGTTTCCGATTAATAAAATTGAAAATATCAATCAATCTTCAAACTTTAAAATTATTGTATTTACGCCAAGTTTATACAAAACGAATCCGTATGCGAGCATGATGACAACTTCGCTGAATTATTATTTTGTGAAGAATTTGGCATTTTCGTCTCAAAATCCACCAAAAATTGATGTGATTTATTTTGTAAATGAAGATAATAAATGGAGTAAAGAACCGCAGCAAACGTTTGCTTTTAATGAAACGACTAATCAAAATAAGTTGGATGGAACGAAGGTAATTTATGATGAAGTTGGAAAAATTTACAATGCAATAGGGTTGAAACCTTTTAAGCAAAATTCAATTTCGAGTATAATTCCAACGTCAAATTCTAACAATGTTTTAGTAGAAAGTTCGATTCTTTTTCTAGTGGATCAAAACAATAAAATTTTGATGCGAGATAATGATTATCGTGCGCAAGGCGAACATCTGAAACCTTTGGAAAGATTGATTAAAAGAACGTCTAAAATCGATAACATAGAAGTAAATATCACAGAAAATAAAACCTTGAAGGTTGGTGATAAAGCACCAGATTTTATTTTGAATGGACCGAATTATAAGACTAATTCGACAGATAAATTTTTGAATGATAAATCGACTTTTAAAGTTTTAACGTTTTATCCTGCGGCGTTTAGTGGACAAATTTTGCCTGATTTTACGTCAATTGATACGAAAGCAGCAATGACTTGTGCTGCTCAAATTCAATTAATCGATCATAATCCATTGTTACAAAATGTAAAAAATTACGCAGTTTCTAGTTCTACAAATCCGTTGTTAGAATTATGGAAATCAGCTTTGCGAACAAATAATATTACGTATTTGAATGATGAGAATTATGCAATTTCGTTGATGTATAATTCTTATAATCGTTTAGGTTACAATAATAGAGCAACTTATGTGATTGATAAAAATGGAATTATTGTGTATGCAAATCCAGATTTGACGTTTGAAGATGAAGCAAAATTTCCAACTATTTTAGAAAAAATCATTCTGAATAGTAAATAAATTATGAATCAAATTGTGTAATATCTTCAAATTTAGCCTCAATCAAATTTCTTAAATCTTCGGGGTTTAGAATAATTTGTAAACCTCTTTTTCCTGCACTAATACAAATCTGATCTTGCAAAACAGCCAGTTCTTCTATGTAAGTAGGAAATTGCTTTTTCATTCCGATAGGTGAGCAACCACCACGAATATAACCTGTAACATTCAGCAAATCTTTCAAAGGAAGCATTTCGCAGTTTTTATTACCAGAAATTTTCGCAAATTTTTTCATATCAAGATGTGTGTTTGCAGGAATTACGGCAACTAAAAATGGTTCTATATTTCCTTTCAAAACCAAAGTTTTATAAATTCCTTCCGGATTTACGTTCAATGAATTTGCAACATGCAAAGCATCAATATGTTCTTCATCAACTTCATATTCGCGCAATTCGTACGAAATATTGTGTGTGTCTAAAATTCGTACTACATTTGTTTTAGCAGTTTTATTGCTCATTCTATAATAATTTACACAAAGTTATTACGAAAAACTTTTATAAAGGTTTTTCTA
Organism: Empedobacter sp. ULE_I140; assembly: GCF_053482575.1. Taxonomy (NCBI): domain Bacteria; kingdom Pseudomonadati; phylum Bacteroidota; class Flavobacteriia; order Flavobacteriales; family Weeksellaceae; genus Empedobacter; species Empedobacter sp. ULE_I140. The sequence continues at coordinate 1,688,175 of NZ_JBQMTX010000001.1, forward strand.
TAGAATTATTGTCTAAGATAATTTTTTGAACGAAAATTTCTATTCTCAAAACTATTCTTACCTTTGCATTATAAATGAAGTTTTTGCAACACATATTACGTTTACCGTTTTTTAGCACTTATTATCGTACAATATTTGCTCGGGTAGACTATGTGTATACTTCGTATTAATTTTGTACGTCAAAAATTTAATCATAATCTACAAGCCCGAGCAGTTTTGCTCGGGCTTTTTTTATTTAAAAAAAATCATGGAAAATTTAAAAAGTTTAAAGGAAAATGTAGCTATTTTTTTACCAGAAAATGGATTGGAAGAAAAATTAAAATTAGCTGAAAAAGAAAATCGACCATTACGAATCAAATTAGGTTTTGATCCTACCGCACCAGATTTACATCTTGGTCACGCCGTTGTATTGAAGAAATTGAAAGAATTTCAAGATTTGGGACATCAAATAGTTATTTTGGTTGGGAGTTTTACAGCTCAGATTGGAGATCCAACAGGAAAAAATAAAAGTCGTCAACCGCTGAATGCAGAACAAGTTCAGAACAATGCGGAAACCTACATTAATCAATTGTCAAAAATTATTGATGTGAATAAGGCTGAAATTGTGTTTAATTCAGACTGGTTAGATCATTTACCTTTTTCGGATATTATTCAGTTGTTGTCAAAAGTTACGGTTGCACAACTGATGCATCGAAATGATTTTAATAAACGCTTCACCGAAAATACGCCGATTGCAATGCATGAGTTGGTTTACCCGATTTTACAAGCATACGATTCTGTTCAGATAAGTGCTGATATCGAAATGGGAGGAACGGATCAATTATTTAATTGTACAATGGGACGACAATTGCAAGAAACCAATGGAGAAGCTGCTCAGATTGTAATGTGTATGCCACTTTTGAGAGGAACCGATGGAAAAGAAAAGATGAGTAAATCGTTGAATAATATTATTGGTTTGACGGATGAACCAAATGAAATGTTTGGGAAAACAATGTCTATTCCAGATGATTTATTAGAAGAATATATTGCGTTAGCAACGGATTTTTCTATTGAAGAAAAAATGAATTTGAATGAGCGATTAAAAACAGATAACCCAATGTTAATTAAGAAATTAGTTGCAAAAAATATTATTATTCAATACCATTCTGTAAATGAAGCTGAACAAGCAGAAGAATTTTTTAACAATCAATTTCAGAAAAGAAATGATGAAAATAGAGTTTTCGAAGTTGTTAAAATTAGTTCTTTAAACTTTGAGAATGATAATATTACATTGTTAGATGTTTGTCATCAATTAAAGAAAGATTTATCGAGAAATGCAATCAGACGTTTGATAGAAAGCGGTGCAGTACAAATTAATGGAGAGAAAAAAATGGATGCTTTTGATGATTTTGAATTAAAAACCGAAACTAAAATTAAAATAGGAAAACGAGATTTCTTCGAGTTGAAGTAATAGTGAAAAGATGATTTACTATTTAGTAAATCATCTTTTTTATCTCCTATTTTCTTAATCTTGAAAAATTTGATCAAAATTTTTATATTTCTTTTTTAAGCGTTGTTTCGCTTTTTTGACTGAATCAGCCGAAATTCCTAAGATTTGCGAAATTTCTAAATTGTTCAAGCCTAATTTTAACAAATAAATAGTTCTCAAATTAGATTCGGTTAAAGATGGAAAATTTTGAGAAAGATATTTTACAAAATCGTTTTGTTCATGAGCAAAAATATTTTTGAAATTTCCCCAACTTTCGTCTGTCATTAAATGCGAATCTAAGAGATTAACTAATTCATTATATTGTTTTTCTTTGTTTATGGTACTTGAATTGGAAATAGAATTGATTTCATTTTTTAATGTAACTATTTGTTTATTCTTTTCAGACAAATAAGTTTTATAAGATTCTAAAGTTTGAGCAGTTTTATTTAATTTATTTTCAGATTTAAGTTTTTCATTTTGAATAGATAATATTTTATTATCGTATGTAGAATTTTGTATTTTTATTTTTCGACGATAAGAAATTATTACAAATAAAATGATAATGATTAATAGAAAAGAAATAAGAAATAATGCATTTTTTAGGATGGTTGTTTTCTCTTGTCCTGCTTTTTCTGCTTCAAATTTAAAGTTGAAATTATCTTGTTGAATTTTCCAATTAATTTCATTAATCACATTTTGGCCATCAGTTTTTTGCAACTCTAACTCCAATTCATCTAGTTTTCTTCGGCTAATTAACTCCTCATTGATATTATTGTTTTTTACAGCAATTTCTAATAAGATTTTATAAATGTCATATTCAAAACTGTTCAAATAAATTTTCTGAGAAGCATATTCTTTTGCTTCATTCAAAATTATTTTAGCATCATCAATTCGATTTAATTGCAAGTACAATTTTCCCAATTGAATATTAGCGTACATTAAATTTCGAGCGTTTTTTAATTTTTTAGAAATTTCAATATCTTTTTTCAAATTATCAATCGCTAAATCGTACTGTTTGTTGAGAATATTTATAGAGGCAATATCACCTAAAGCTTTTGCATATCGAATTTCGTCCTTATTTTGAATTGCATATTCTTTTGTTAATTCGAAGTAATTATTTGCTTTATTAATATTATTTTTATTCATAAAAACATGACCAATCGCATTCAGAATTGTTCCATATTCGTGGTCTTTTTTGTTGGTATATTTTAAAGCTAACAAAAGATATTTTTCACTTTTATCAAATTCTTTTACATTCATAAAGTAGAATGCATTCTTTTTGTAAACATCACTTTTAGAAAAAATATCCTCATCTTTTGTTAAGTCGAGAAGTTTTGATGCTTCCATAAAATATGGATAAGCATTTTGATATTGGCTAAAATTATAATAGTAATACCCATATTGTGTATTCACCCAAATTTGTAATTCTGGTGAGTTAACATTTTTTGAAACTTTTAATGCAGACTCAAATAACGAATTACTTTTTTTGTTTAATTTATCGTTGGTTTGTGCATAGAGATTAGCTAAATAAACTTGATAAATTGATTTTAGACTTTTTGATAAAAAAGAAGTTGATGAGATATCTAATTTCTTGAAATTATTTTGCAATTGAATAGTATCTGTCACATTTTTATTCTGTTCGATGATTTTTTCAATAAGAATACGTTCATCATTTTTACTAATAGAACTAAATGATGATAAAAATAAAAAAGGAAAGAGTAGGAGCGTAAAAAAAATAGAAACTTTCAATATATTATTTTTTCAAATATAGACCGAAAAAATTGTAAATCTTAACAAAAAATTGAATTATTTTTATGTTTTACTTCATTTTCAAAGTATTGATATTTAGATGAATATGAAATGTCCCCCCAGTTGTCCCCCCTCTAAATTGAGTATTTATTTTTTTTATTATCTATTTTTGAATTAAGTATCTCGAAAGATTACTAATCTATCATCAAACTATTAATTAAAAATTTTAGACTCTTCAACTACTTAAACCTATTTATAAATCCAATTACAAAATTATCTCCTCCATAATGTATGTTATGGGGGATTTTTTTTTGAATTTTTTTCTTTGTAATTTAGTTTAATATTTTAATTAGAAAAGAACGGATGAGAAAAATAAACTACTCAGTGTTGGATTTGGCTTATGTAAGAGAAGGAGATACATTAAATCAAACGTTCAAAAACACGTTAGATAACGCAAAATTTGTAGACGAAATAGGGTATAGCCGTTATTGGTTATCTGAACATCATAATATGCAGAATGTAGCGAGCGCGGCAACTTCTTTATTAATAGGCTATGTAGCAAATGGAACTTCAAGAATTAAAGTTGGTTCGGGAGGAATAATGCTACCTAATCATACTGCTTTATCAGTTGCAGAACAATTTGGGACTTTGGATGCGCTTTATCCAAATCGTATCGATTTAGGTTTAGGTCGTGCGCCAGGAACTGATCAATTAACAGCTTCTATTTTGCGTAGAGGAGATAATTTTATGAATTACGATTTCGAAGCTGAAATCAAAAATCTACAAAACTATTTTAGTTTAGATAATAAAGAAAGTAAAGTGCGTGCGATTCCTGGAGAAGGAGCAAATGTGCCGATTTATATTTTGGGATCAAGTACAGATTCGGCTTTTTTGGCGGCTAAATTAGGTTTACCTTATGCATTTGCGGGGCATTTTGCGCCACAACAATTTTATAATGCGGTAGAGATTTATCGTTCTCAATTTCAACCTTCAGAATTTTTGCAAGAACCTTATACGATTGCTTGTGTCAATGTAATTGCGGCGAATACAGACGAAGAAGCGCATTATTTATCGATGTCGATGTACCAAGGATTTTTGAATATTATTACCGATAAACGCCAACCAATTGTTCCACCCGAAAAAACACAATTAGAATTGGCTTCGCCTGAGCAAAAATATATGCTAAAAGGAATGACAGCTTTGTCTTTTATTGGAAGTAAAGGTGCTTTGGCGCAGAGTTTAGATGAATTTATTTTTGAATCTAAAATTGATGAAATTATGGTTTCTACGAATGTTTTTGATCAAAAAGCAAAACGAAAATCGTATCAAATTGTAAGTGAATTATTTCGTTAAATGAAATCAAAGAAATCAATCTCAAAGTTCAAGTATTATTCAATGTTTGTTGATCAATTCAAAGATCAATTGACGATTGTTTTGATGCTAAATCTTGTTTTATTTTTTATTGCAAACCATTGGAGTTATCTTGTTCCTGAAGAATTTTTGTTTGTAAGTCACAAAGATATTTTTGGCTTATTTAGAGAACAATTTGTGCTGAATGAATTTTTTGAGGTATTGGCTTATACTTTTTTGGGCGCTTTATTTATCCATTTCGGAACATATAAAATGAATAAAATCTGGATTTTTAGGCTTAATGCGTTGCTTTTAGTAATTGTTTCCACTTATTTTTGGACAATTCCTTTGCTGCAAAGTGCTGAGATTGTTTTACAAAAAGGTCATCCTTATTTTATTGCGGCGATTATTGGTCAAATTCTTTTGTATTTGATTGTCGGAAACGAATTTTTAGGTTCAATCAAAAATAAAAGAAAACAACCCAAAATCAATCATTCTTAGTTATATTTGCCAAAACTTAATTTTTACAAAAATCAAACTATGTACTCATTTGATAAATTTCACGAATTAATTGCCGAAACAATCGATAAAAATCCATTTTCTAAAAATCCAGAAGAATTATACGAACCGATGGATTATATTTTGAATATTGGTGGTAAAAGAATTCGTCCAATTTTGACTTTATTGGGAACTGATTTGTTTGATGGTGAAGTTGAAAAAGCGTTGAAACCTTCGTTAGCGATTGAGTTTTTTCATAATTTTTCGTTGATGCACGACGATATTATGGACAATGCTTCATTAAGAAGAAGTAAACCAACAGTTCACGAAAAATTTGGATTAAATACAGCGATTCTTTCTGGTGATGCGATGTTGGTAAAAGCATATCAATATTTAGAAGATTTAGAACCAGAATTATTTAAACGTTCGACAAGATTATTTTCTAAAACTGCTTTAGAAGTTTGTGAAGGACAGCAATTGGATGTGAATTATGAAACAAAATTGAATGTTTCATACGAAGATTACATCAAAATGATTTCTCTAAAAACGAGTGTTTTACTTGGTTGTGCTTTGAAATTAGGCGCAATGATTGGAAATGCTTCGGAGGAGGATTCAGATAAATTGTACCAATATGGTTTGAATTTAGGAATCGCGTATCAATTGAAAGATGATTATTTGGATGTTTTTGGTAGCCTTGAACATTTAGGTAAAAAACACGCTGGAGATATTTTCGAGAATAAGAAAACGATTCTTTACATTTCTGCTTTAGAAGCGGCAAACGAAGAAGAAAAAGAGGAATTATTATATTGGTATAGTTCAAATACAGATAATATCGATAAGGTATATGCGGTAGAAAAATTATTCAGAAAACTGAATGTTAACCGTAAACTTTCAACGTTAATTAGAGAATATACGAATAAAGCGCACAGCTATTTGGATCAAATTGATGTTCCAGAAGAACGTAAATCTTATTTGAGAGAATTAAGCGAAGTTTTAATTGATCGACAAGGATAAAAAATGCAATTTCGAACGTCTTTTCAAATTCAATCTTCTGATTTTAAACTCAATCATCAACACAAAATATTGACGATAGGTTCTTGTTTTTCAGATGAAATTGGAAAGCGTTTGACCGATTTAAAGTTTGATGGATTAATTAATCCATTTGGAGTGATTTTTAATTCACATTCCATTCAAAATTTAATAGAAAGAAGCATTCATAAAAAATATTTTACAATAACTGATGTACATCAAAACGGAGAAGAATTTTTCTGTTTCGATGTACATTCGTCGTTTAATGCGTTGACGAAAGAAGCTGTTTTAGAGGAATTAAATTCAACAATCAATCAGGTTCATGATTACATTCATTCTTGTGATGTGTTGATGATTACATTGGGAACATCGTGGATTTATGAATGGAAAACTTCAAATCAAGTTGTCGCGAATTGTCATAAAGTTGAGGCAAAACAATTTGAAAAAAGATTATTAACAACAGAAGATAATCTAAAATCGTTGGAATTGATTGTTTCAGATTTGAAGAAAATTAATCCAACTATTCGCATCATTACAACAGTTAGTCCTGTTCGTCATACAAAAGATGGAATGATCGAAAATAATGTAAGTAAAGCTAGACTGTTGGATGCTTTATATCAATTAAGTCTTCAAAATAATCAAGTTGAATATTTCCCGTCATATGAATTAGTTTTAGATGATTTGAGAGATTATCGTTTTTTCAAAGAAGATTTGATTCATCCATCGAAACAAGCCGTTGATTATATTTGGGAAAAGTTTTCAGAAACTTATTTCGAGCAATCAACGCAAACAATTATTCAAAAAATAAATAAAGTTATTTCAGCAATTAATCATCGCCCTTTTAATGAAGGATCAGACAATTATCAACAATTTTTAGTAAAAACGATTACATTGATGAATGAATTAGAAAAAGGAAATCAACTTGATTTTTCAGTTGAAAATGAACTTTTGAAATCAAAAATAAAACATGTTAATTGATACACATACACATCTATATTCGGAGCAATTTGAGAATGATATAGATGAAGTAATTGCGCGAGCAAAGCAAAATGGAGTAGAGCGATTTTATTTGCCAGCAATTGATAAAAGTTACACGGATAGAATGTTGGCGTTAGAAGCTGCTCACCAAGATTCGATGTTTGCGATGATGGGTTTGCATCCGTGTTCGGTTCATCCAGATACAATAGAAGACGAATTGGCTCATGTGCGCGAATGGATTGATAAACGACCATTTAAAGCAATTGGCGAAATCGGAATTGATTTGTATTGGGAAAAAGAATTTTTACAAACGCAACAAGATGCATTTAAAATGCAAATTGAATGGGCAAAAGAAAAGAATTTACCAATTATCATTCATTGTCGAGATGCTTTCAATGAAGTTTTTGAAGTGTTAGAAGAAGTGAAAGATGAAAAATTATTCGGAATTTTTCATTGTTTTTCAGGAACAAAAGAAGATGCACAACGCGCAATAGATTTCAATTTGAAATTAGGAATTGGTGGAGTTGTAACCTTTAAAAATGGTAAAATAGATCAATTTTTAGGTGATTTTGATATCAAACATATCGTTCTCGAAACAGATTCACCTTATTTAGCGCCAGTTCCGTTTCGTGGAAAACGAAATGAAAGTAGTTATTTGACACATGTTTGCGATAAGTTGGTTGATATTTACCATCAAACACCAGCTGAAATTGCAGCAATTACAACAAAAAATGCGTTTGACATTTTCGAACGTTAGGATAAATCAGAATAGAAAAATTATATTTGCAAAAGAAAACCTTTGACAAGATGAAATACAAAAGAATATTACTTAAATTGAGTGGTGAAGCATTAATGGGAGATTTACAATATGGTATTGATCCAAATATGCTGAAACAATATGCGCAACAAATTAGAGAAGTTGCTGAACTTGGTTGCGAAGTGGCAATCGTAATCGGAGGTGGTAATATTTTTAGAGGTGTACAAGGTGTTGCTTCTGGTATGGATCGTGTACAAGGAGATTATATGGGAATGTTGGCAACTGTGATTAACAGTATGGCATTGCAAGGAGCTTTGGAAGATGCTGGTGTTAATACACGTTTACAAACGGCTATTCGTATGGAGCAAATCGCAGAACCATTTATCAAAAGAAGAGCTACGCGTCATCTAGAAAAAGGTCGTGTCGTAATTTTTGGTGCAGGAACAGGAAATCCATATTTTACAACAGATACAGCAGCCGTTTTGAGAGCAATTGAAACGCAAGCTGATGTTATTTTGAAAGGAACTCGTGTTGATGGAATTTATACTGCAGATCCAGAAAAAGATCCAACAGCAGAGAAATTCGAAACAATTTCTTATCAAGAAGTTTACGATAAAAACTTAAAAGTAATGGATATGACAGCTTTTACTTTGAGTGAAGAAAATAATTTACCTATTATTGTATTTGATATGAATACAGATGGTAACTTGAAAAAATTAATTTTAGGAGATAACGTAGGTACTCTAGTAACAAATAAATAAATCCCGAAATGGAAGAATTAGATATTATTTTAGAAACGGCTAAGGAGCAAATGCAGGGAACTGTAAGTCACTTAGAGGTTGCATTCGACAAATTAAGAGCAGGTAAAGCTACTCCTGCAATGTTAAGTTCAGTTCGTGTTGATTACTACGGAAGTTTATCTCCGTTAACTCAAATTGCAAATGTAAATACACCAGATGCAATGACATTGAGCATTCAACCATACGAGAGAAATTTAATTCATGAAATTGAAAAAGCAATCATCAATGCTAATTTAGGTTTTGCACCTTCTAACAATGGAGATACAATTATTATCAGTATTCCTCCAGTAACAGAAGAACGTCGTAAAGAGTTGGTGAAAATGGCCAAATCGGATATGGAAACTGCTAAAATTTCTCTTCGTAATGCACGTCAAGATGCGAACAAAGCGTTAAAAGCTGTAAAAGAAGCTTCTGAAGACATGGTGAAAGATTACGAAACACGTGTTCAAGGATTAACAGACAAGTTTTCTAAGAAATTAGAAGAAGCTTTAACGAAAAAAGAAGCTGAAATCATGAAAGTTTAATCTTTCTTGAAAAAAAAATATTTTAAGGCAGCGTTTCGCTGCTTTTTTTATTTATTTGCATAATCAATTTCAAAAGATGAAGAACTATATATTCCTGCTAAATTTCTGTATTTCAATTGCCACATTTGCTCAAATTAAAGTGAGAGTATTCGATGCTCAAGACGAATTTCGTTTAACTGGTGCTAATGTTTACAGCGATACCAAACAATTTCTTGGTCAAACAGACGAATTAGGAGAATTGGATATCAATGATTCTGTTCATTTTATTGATATAATCAAAAACGGATATTTCTCAGAAAGTATTCAGACTGATGGTAAAAAGTTGGTGGAAATTATGATGAAACCTTCTTTCATTAGTTTGGATGAGGTTAGTTTTACGACAAATGATTCTGTTGGTCGTAATTTGATTATCAAAGCAATTCGCAATCAATCCAAAAATACAATCAGAAACGGAGGAAATATTTTCCTAAAATCATACACTAAATTTTGGAGTACAGTAAATAACGATTCGATTCCGTTTATCATTCAACCTCAAAATCACAAAGATTCTGTCAATAATCAATGGAAAAAATTGTTAGACAACAGTCATTTATTTTTGGGAGAACGTGCAATGGATCATAAAGTTTCGAAGCGTTTTGGACTAAAAAATATCGTGCAATCTTCTCGTATTTCTGGAATGCGTTCGCCTTTGTACGAATATTTGGCGATGCAACCAATTGCGTTCAATTTTGATCAAGATAAAATCAATTTTTTCTTCAAAGGAATTATTAATCCAGTAAGTCGAGAAGGTCTTTCGCATTACCGTTATGGTTTCAAAGAGGATATTTTTATTGATGGGCGAAAAACGGCTGTTATTAGCTTTTTCCCTTCAATCAAAACGGATAAAAGACAAATTAAAGGAACACTTTGGATTGATGATAGAACGTATGCTTTAATCAAAATTGAAGCAGAAAATACGATTTCAAATTATGTTGCAGAATTAGAAGCAGATTGGAAATTGAATAATGGTTCTTGGATTCCAAATCAACAAAAATATCGCATGGAAGCTGGTAATTTTAAGATTACAGAGAAATTATCCGATGATGATTTTATTGATAAAAAAGAAAAAATTTGGATTAATCTTGAAACAACTTTCAAGGATATTCAAAATCCAGCACATTTCAAACGCAACGAATTTTTAGGTTACGAAGACGAAATTTCTTTTCAAAATATGAACGAAAAGAAATGGGACAATGTGATGGAAGATTACCGCGATTCGTCATTATCAAACAAAGAGCGAAATACTTATACGACAATTGATAGTATTGGCGATAAATATAAGTTAGAACGTCAAATGAAATTGATGAGAATCATCAATTCTGGTGGGAAATTATCATTAGGAAAAGTTGATTTAGATTTAACAAAAATCTTAGCGTTTAATGATTACGAAGGTTTTAGACTTGGTGCCGCGTTTAATACAAATGAAAATTGGAGCGATAAATATTCGTTGAATGCGTATTCAGCTTATGGTTTCAAAGATGAAACATTCAAGTTTGGATTTGGTGGAGATTATTATGTAAATAAGCCTTATTCGGGTCGAATTTTTGCAAAATACTCGCAAGATGTTTCGGCTTCTGGGAAAACGCCAATTTTATTACAATCGAATTATACACGTCTAATTTCTGGAGCTTTTAGTAATATTTATAATCACGAATATTTTTCGTATAAACATTATTCTTTTGGATATGAGCAAGATATTTTCAAGAATGTAACCTTCAATATTTCGGCAAATTATGAAAAACAACAAGCAGAATTTGATTATTCTTTCCTGAATAATATAGGTTGGTACGATTTGTATAATACGCAATTAGCGATCCGTTTTGCACCAAAAGACAAGTTTATCCGCACGCCTTACGGAAAAGTGACGGTGAATAGCGGGAAATCTGTTTTCTATGCAATGTTGACGAAATATTGGGATATTTTCAATTCTGATTATGATCCACTTCGTTTCAATATTTCTTATTTTGATGTGTTCGATACGCGAGTTGGTAAAACAAATTTCAATGTAAATGCGGGTTGGGTTGAAGGAAAAATGCCGTTGATGAACTTGTTCGAAGGACAAGGAAACGCAAAACGTAATGATTTTGCAAACTTTGGAGTAGGAGGTTTAACAAATTTCGAAACAATGCGTCCTGGAGAATTTTATTCGGATCGATTTGTATCCTTTCAATTGAAACATATTTTTGCTGGCGTTAAAGTCGGAAACAAAATTATTTTCCCACAATTCGTTTACCGTGGAGTTTTAGGTGATATGAAAGATAAAACAGATCATCAAAATTTAGATTTCAAAACATTGAATCATTATTACCACGAAACAGGAGTTGAAGTAAATAATTTAATTTTCAAAACATTTGGATTGGGAGCATTTTACCGTTTAGGTGCTTATTCAGAAGAAAAATTCCAAGATAATTTCTATTTAAAATTAACTGTAAATTTGAATTTTTTGTAGGTATTTAGATTTTGTCATTCTGGACTCGTTTCAGAATCGTATATATTGATTTAAATTTATGAATAAAGAGTTTGAACTTAAAAAATATAGAGATTTAGTACTTGCGACTATAGATTATTATATTGTTCATCTTGCTTTTAATAATGAAATGAAAGATGAATATATTCGTCTAAAAACTCAAACAGAGGAGTATTATTCAAAAAGAAAATTAACTATTTTAAAAAACTGGTTTAAAGATTTAACGTCTGATTTTATCGAAGATAGAGATTTTGGTTTTAATGAATATTTGATAAAGACAACCAATTATGACATTGATATTTTTGAATCATATTTTAAAAGAATCGAAAAGATAATTGAGAAAGATCAAATTAAAACTGATAGTCAATTTTACGAATTAAAAAATTATGTAGATTATTTAATTCAAAATAATAATTCTGATAAAGTTCTTATTCAAAGAATAAATGAACTTCTTTTGCGTTTTGAATCTAAGAACTAGAATAATTTCACTTCAAAAAATAAACTAAAATCAAAAATCCTTTACATTTTCATTGAAATTGTAAAGGATTTTTAGGTTGGTTGAAAAATATTCGCAAAAATTATGCCTATAATTTTTATAACTTTAAATAATAACTAAATTTGTAAGGATAAATTAAAAAATTATGCAATCGTACGGAATTAAAGCCTTATTAGAAAAAGGCAAGGATTTGTTGCTACAGGAAGTAGTTGTAAATGGATGGGTAAGATCGTTCAGAAGTAATCGTTTCATCGCGTTGAATGACGGTTCTACAATTAATAATATTCAAGTAGTAGTAGATTTCGAAAATTTTGACGAATCAATTATAAAACAAATTTCTACAGCAGCTTCTTTACAAGTAAAAGGAGAAGTGGTAGAAAGTGAAGGAGCTGGTCAAGAGATTGAAATTGTTGCGAAAGAAATCAAAATTTTAGGAACTGCGCCATCTGATGATTTAAAAGGAACAATTTTACAACCAAAACAACACAGTTTAGAGATTTTGCGTGAGCAAGCACATTTACGTTTCAGAACAAATGTTTTTGCTGCAACTATGCGTGTTCGTAACGCGTTAATGTTCGGGATTCACAAGTATTTCAACGAAAATGGATTCGTTTACATCAACACGCCAATTATTACAGGATCTGATGCTGAAGGAGCAGGAGAGATGTTTCATATCACAAACTTGGATATGGAAAACTTACCTAAAAATGAAGAAGGTAAAGTAGATTATACACAAGATTTCTTTGGTAAATCGACTAACTTAACGGTTTCTGGACAGTTAGAAGGAGAAACAGCAGCAATGGGATTAGGGAAAATTTATACATTTGGACCTACTTTCCGTGCAGAAAACTCGAATACTTCTCGTCACTTAGCTGAATTCTGGATGATTGAGCCAGAAGTTGCGTTTTTCCGTTTAGATCAAAATATGGATTTGGCAGAAGATTTTATGAAATCTGTTATCACTTATGCAATGGAAACGTGTAAAGATGATTTGAAATTCTTAGCTGAACGTTTTGACAAAGAACAAAAACAAAAACCAGAAGCAGAGCGTTATGAATTAGGTTTAATTGAGCGTTTAGAATATGTTTTAAATAACAAATTCATTCGTTTAACTTATACAGAAGCAATAGATATCTTAAAAGATTCTAAACCAAATAAAAAAGGTAAATTCAAATATCCAATCGAAGGTTGGGGAGCAGATTTACAATCAGAACACGAACGTTATTTAGTTGAGAAACATTTCAAAACGCCAGTTATTTTATTTGATTATCCTGCAGAAATCAAAGCATTTTACATGCGTATGAATGATGATGGAAAAACAGTTCGCGCAATGGACGTTTTATTCCCTGGAATCGGAGAAATTATCGGAGGTTCTGAACGTGAAGAGCGTTTAGAAGTTTTAGACGAAAAAATGGAAAAATTCGGAATTGATAAAGAAGAATTATGGTGGTACCGTGACACAAGACGTTTCGGTTCTGTGCCACATTCAGGTTTCGGTTTAGGTTTAGAGCGTTTGGTATTATTCGTTACAGGAATGGGTAACATTCGTGACGTGATTCCTTTCCCTAGAACACCGAATAACGCTGAATTTTAATCAAAATATTTTTACGGATTATGCTTAAAAATTGTAACTTTAAGCTAAATCCGTTTTTTATATAAGCCAAAACCCAAAATATGTTAAAGCAGGAATTAAATTTAAAATTACAACAAAAACTATCGCCACAACAAATCCAATTAATGAAGTTGGTTCAACTTCCTACGGTTGCTTTTGAACAACGCGTAAAGGAAGAGTTGGAAGAAAACCCTGCTTTGGATGATCAATCTTCTGAATATGATGAAGATTACGGAGGAGAGCAGGAAGAATGGGACAATCAGAGTGATGATTTTGGCGACGAACAAGTGATTGATACAAGTGATATCAATATTGATGATTATTTGAGCGATGACGATATCCCAAATTATAAAACGTATACGAATAATTATAGTGATGATGACGAAGATAAATCTGTTACTTACGCACAAGGAGAGAGTTTTATCGAGTTTTTGACTTCGCAATTATATACGAATCGATTAACTTCGGAACAATTTCAAATTGCTGAATTTATATTAGGAAATATTGACGATGATGGTTACATGCGTCGTGATATTAAATCGTTGGTTGACGATTTAGCATTCTCGCAAAATATTTACACTTCGCCAGAAGAGGTCGAAAATTTGTTGATTAATTATATTCAACGAATGGATCCAGTTGGAGTAGGTGCGCGAGATTTGCAAGAATGTTTATTGATTCAATTAGAAAATAAAAATCAAACAGAAGCAGTAGAATTAGCCGAAAAATTAATTTCAGAATCGTTTGATGCATTTACGAAAAAGCATTATTCGAAATTGATGGCAAAATATGATGCGGATGATGATGAGTTGCGTGATGCAATTTCGGAGATTGAACGTTTGAATCCAAAACCAGGAAAATCATTTTCGAGTAGTAGTAAAATTGTAGAGCAAATAACGCCAGATTTTACGATTCATATCAACGATGGCGATTTAGAATTGTCATTAAATGGACGTAATGTACCAGAATTGAAAATTTCGAGTGCGTTTGCAGAAATGTTAGATACATACAAAAAAACCGAAAATAAATCGAATCAACAGAAAGAAGCTGTAATGTTTGTCAAACAAAAGTTAGATTCTGCGAAATGGTTTATTGATGCGGTTCAGCAACGCCGTAATACGCTTTTGTATACGATGGAAGCGATTATGAAATTTCAAAAAGAGTATTTCTTAACTGGAGATGAAACGAAAATCAAACCGATGATTTTGAAAGATATTTCAGACAGAATTGGAATGGATATTTCGACAGTTTCTCGTGTTGCGAATTCAAAATATGTCACAACGCCTTACGGAACATTTTTGATAAAGGATTTGTTCTCAGAATCGTTAACAAATGATGAAGGTGAAGAGGTTTCGACGCGCGAAATCAAACGAATTTTGCAAGATGTAATTGCAGATGAAGATAAGCGTAAACCTTTGACAGACGAAAAATTAACTGAAATTTTGAAAGAAAAAGGTTATCCAATTGCTCGTCGTACAATTGCAAAATATCGCGAACAACTAAATATTCCAGTTGCAAGATTGAGAAAAGAAATCTAAAATTTTTAGAATATAATCAATAAAAAAAGAGCTTTTTATAAAGCTCTTTTTTTGTTTTTACCCCAAGTTGTCATCCATTCAAAATAATCTTCTTTGTATGAATTATCATTCAATTGCGTAATAATTTTTTGTTGTTTTTCTACATTCAAATCATCATCAATCACAGAAAAGTTCAAGAAAATATCTTTACCGATTAATTTAGAAAAGAAATTTTCATTCTTTAATTCTTCCAACACTTCGATACATTTTTCATTAATTTTATTCTGAAATTGATAAAACCAATCTTCGTCATCGTCGTGTTCATCAACGATTTCTTTACACATTTGATTGATTTCTTGAAAAGAATTTTCAGCTCCTAAATAATCATATTTCCATTCAGAAGGCTCGTATTTGTAGTAACAAAAATCGTCTTCATCCGAAACTTTTTCCAAATGTTCTACAGAATTTGCCGAAGGATGAATAGCTATTTTCGAGTCGTTATTGCACAAGGCAAAAGCGTAAAGGTCTTGGGAAGGATTTTCGTTATAAATTTTCAAAAAGGCTTGTTTGGTTGATTGCACTAATTTGTTTTTTAATTCATTAAAATCCATTCATTTATATTTTTTTAATCGGTTAAAATTATTTTTTGAAATGTAGTAAAATTCTTTAAATATTAAATCATTGTTAATTTATTTTTTAAAGACAAATTCAATTATTATTCATTTTCTATGTAACTTTTCTGTAATTCACACGTCATTATAGTAAACAAACCTAATATGTCTAAATTATATATACCAATTTTATTATTTGCCTCGACCTCGATTTTTGCGCAACAACAATATAAAGGAAGCTTGCAATATACGAATCAAATGCCTGTTAGTCTAGCAGATGTGATTATTCTGAAAGATGATCAAATTATTGAAGAAATTTCAACTGATGATAAAGGAAGTTTTACAGTTGATTTAGCCGAAGGAAATTATATGTTTCGAATAGAAGAAGCTGGTGTTTTGCTTCATACTCAAACGATTTTATGTGGAAAAAATCAGGATTTAGGCGTTATTATTCTTCCTAAAACTGAAAATATTACATTAAATGAAACGGTTGTAAAGAGTCAGAAAAAATTAATAGAAAAGAAAGTTGATCGACTTGTTTTTAATGCTGATTTAGCGGAGGGAGCAAAAGGCGGAGATGCATTAGATTTGCTAAAATTGGCGCCTCGTGTAAAGGTTGATAATGATGTAGTTTCGATAATTGGTAAAAGTAATTTGCGTGTGATGGTGGACGATCGTTTATTGGAAATGTCTGGTGATCAATTGACAAATTATTTAAAAACGCTTCGTGCAGATGATATTGAGAAAATTGAAGTAATTACAAATCCACCCGCAAAATATCAAGCAATAGGAAATAGTGGAATTCTCAATATTGTACTGAAATCAGGCAAAAAAGACTCGTGGAATGGAAGTTTGTCGTCATCATTGCAACATTATAACAAACCATATTGGAACAATAGTGCATCGTTTAATTACCGAAAAAATAAATGGACTTTAGTTTCGAATATTTTTGGTGGTTTTGGTGAATATGATGGAATTGGACAATCTGATATTTATTTTAGAAAGACTAATGAAGTTTGGACTGAAAGAGAAAAAAATAGTGGAAAAAATAGAAATATTGGCGGAAAATTAGGATTGGATTATAAAGTTTCAGATAAATTGACGACTGGTTTTACGGTTGATTTATATGCTGGAAATCGAAAAGGAACTGGTGGCACGAAAACAACGATAAATAGTTTGGATAAAGTTGAATTGTTGAGTTATATTCTGAATGATCGAAATGGAAGCAAAGGAAACACGAAATACAATACGCTGAATTATCATGTGATTTATAAAATGGATACGATCGGAAAAAAACTGACATTTGATTTTGATTGGGTAAATTTTAATAATAACAATACAAGTGTAACTTCAAACCGATTTTTTAATTCAGAAGATGTTGAAAATAAAACAGAATATCAAGGAAATAAAAGTTTGTCCGACCAAAAAGCAAATAATTATAGTTTGAATATTGATATGGAACATCCCGTTAATACTTGGAAACTAAATTATGGTGGACGTTATAGTTGGACGAAAAATAATAGCGATAATTTATTTTACAACACATCTTCTGGGTCGCCTGTTTATGATGAAAAGTTGAGTAATGGTTTTTATTATGACGAAAATATTTTGGCTTTTTATGCGAGTATTGAAAAAGATATTTCAGAAAAATGGTCTGCAAAAGTTGGTTTGAGATACGAAAATACAGATGCAAAAGGTTTTTCTCCGCAAGAAAATCAACATGATACCTATAAATATGATGGATTATTTCCAACCGCTTATTTGATGTATAAACCTGCTGAAAATCATTCGTTAAGTATTAATGTTGGGCGTCGTATTGATCGACCTTTTATGGGACAATTGAATCCGTTTCGTACCATTTATTCTCCTTATTCTTTTGCCGAAGGAAATCCGAAATTAAAACCTTCTTATTCGTATAATTATGAGTTGGAATATGCATACAAAGATTTGGCAGTTACAACATTATATTACAGAAATTCTACGGATGAAATCAATCAAATTGTGGTTGTAAATCCAACAGAAAATACACAAAATTGGATTCCATATAATTATGCTGATTCGGAGAGTTTTGGAATTAGTGAAAATCTAAATTTCAAGCTTGTAAAATGGTGGAAAGTCAATGGAACGATTGATTTGTATTACAAGAAAACAAAAGGAATTATTCCTGAATACAATTATGTATTGGATGGATTTAATGGAGAATTTCGTTTGACAAATAATTTAGAATTGAATAAATCGAAAACATTATTGTTTAATCATACCACAAATTATACAACAAAAACAATTGATGCCATGTCAAGAAGTCGCGCTAATTGGAGTACAGCTTTTGGTTTGAGAGCGTTATTTTTGGATAAAAAATTCGAGGTTTCGTTTAATGTGAACAATGTATTTAAAGATAGAGCTTGGCAAGATCAAAGTTTTAGTAACGATACAAAATTTGTTTATACAGGACAATCCGCTCGCTATTATCGTGTTGGAATTCGATACAATTTCGGAAAATCATTCACAATAGAACAATCAAAAAGTAGTTCGGAAAAAGGAAGATTGTAAATTGTTAAAAATAAACCCCAATATTGATTTAAAATATTGGGGTTTATTTTTTTATTTGATATAAATGACTTTACTTCTTTTCCATTTTATAGAACAATAAAATAACGAAACTAATCGCAAACGAAACGCCCATTGCAAGTGCCGAAGCTTTCATTCCGCCAGAATATTCAATCAATAATCCATAAATAACTAAACCTAAAAATAAGGCAAATTTTTCGAAAACATCGTAAAAGCTAAAATAGGTTGTAGTATCTTCTGTTTCTGGTAATAATTTGGCGTATGTAGAACGTGATAAAGCTTGCAAACCTCCCATTACAAGACCAACCATTGCAGCCATTACGTAAAATTGAGTTTTTACATTAGGATCATTTTTATTAATCAAATAACCAATAATACATGTAATAATCCAGATAAAAATCCCGATTAATAAGGTTTTCTTATTTCCTATTTTTCCTGATAGAAAAGAGAATAACCATGCACCTAAAACAGCTTCAATTTGAATTAATAAAATGGTCATAATCAATTCTGAAGATTCCATTCCTATTTCTGAACTTCCAAACATTGCCGCCATCAAAAAGATAGTTTGCATTGCTAAACTGTAAAAGAAAAATCCAGCCAAAAAAACACGAATATTTTTGTATTGATTAAGATCTTTGAAGGTATGTTTTAAATTTCTAAAACTCGATTTGATGATATCTTTTGGAATTTCGCGATCATATTTGTGGTTTGGTAATTTACTTAATGCAATTTGTCCAAATCCTAACCACCAAATTCCTGTTAATAAGAAACTTATTCGAGTAAACATAGCTTGTTGTTCTTCTGGGGCGAATTGTATCATTGCCAAACAAATCGTCAATAAAATGACAGAACCAATATAACCAAACATATAACCTTGCGCCGAAACTTTGTCCATTTTTTCGTCTGAGACAATTTCTGGTAAATAGGCGTTGTAAAAAACTAAACTTCCCCAAAAACCTATGCTTGCAGTGATATTGAGTAATAAAGCTAACCAAACTAAATCGCTTGATGTAAAGAAAAACATTCCGATGCATGAGAAAGATCCTAAATAGCAAAAAAAGCGAAGAAATTTTATTTTATTTCCGATTAAATCTGCAATTGAAGATAAAACAGGAGACAAAACAATCACAAAAAAGAAAGCAATTGCCAATGAAAAATTGAATGCGGACTCTGGTAATAATCCTAAAAATTTAATTGGGTGATCGTTCGCATCATAGGTCATTAAAGTGTAATAAACCGGAAAAATAGCAGAGGCAATAACTAAAGAATGAACAGAATTTGCCCAGTCGTAAGAAATCCAAGCTCGTATTAGTTTGGGATTATCTTTTGTATTCATAAATTTTTTATAGTAATGTTGGTTAAACTTAAGAATAATTTATCAAAAATAATGTTTCGTAAAAATTAATTGTTCAATCTTCTATTCTTTCAGTTCAAATTTGGTCAGTTTATTGTCTTTGTAACAATAAAACTCATAACTATCTTCTCCAATTCTGAATACTTTTTCGAGATGGATTTTATCGTAATTAGGTAAAATTTCATTGTATTTCTTTAATAAATTTTTAGGTAATTCATTCGGTTGAATTGGACGTTCAATCTCAAATTCACCATCTAACGAATATTCCATCACAAAATCGCTGTTTCGCCATTTTAAAGTGGTTTCATTTTCGTCACCTTTACTTGTTGTTGTAAGTTGAACTTTATCTTCTTGAATGATTTTTTGGGAACTTGTATAAAAAAGTGTAATTCCAGAAATAACCATCGCTGCATAGCCAACTTTTCTGAAAATAAAATCGCTAAAATAAGGTAAAATATATTTGACCGTATAAGAAGAAATAATTGAGGCAATTGCAATCGTCAATCCAAGTAATAATGCGTTCTTTGAGTATAAAGCAAGAACAATATAAATGATTAATTTTATGATATGAAGTATAATTTCGTTGGCAGCTCGCGTTGCAATAATTTCTTCTTTTGTTAATCCATATTTTAAATAAAATCTATTGAATAATAAACCTATTGCTCCTGTTATTCCAGAAACGAATCCAGCTAAAAAACCAACAATGGCCAAAATATATTTTGGTGAAGGTTTTTCTTCATTGTCTTGTTGTTTTTTGTTTAGAAATAATTGTGGAACATTTGAAATCAATAATACAGCTACAATAATTTGTAAATAAATTGGGTTGATAAATTTGATTAAATAAGCGCCCATTAAAACTGCTGGAATCGAAAATGGCACGAACCAAAAGAAGATTTTCCAATGTACAGATTTTCTGAAAGCCGCTATTCGAGAGGCAGAACTTGTAAATGTTCCGATTGTTAACGAAAAAGGGACTAACGAAGTTGGAATAATAAGATTGAGGATTGGAATTAAGATTAAACTTGCGCCACCGCCACAAATTGCACTTATCCAAAATGCTAAAATAGCTCCAATAAATAGGAGAAAAATAGTAAAAATCATGACCAGAAATTTTATTCTGTTACAAAATTAGGACGATGATTTTAGAAATTAATGCTTAAAGACTTATCTTAAGTAAAACTTAAGAATAAGTAAATCTTAATTGAAAAAGATGATTTTTCGGATAAATTGTTTGCGAAATCTGTTGAAAATTATTTTTTAATAAGGCTTTAGACGAGGCGATATTTTCTTTTTTCACCCAAGCTTCAATCAGCATATATTTTCTCGATTTCAACTCTTTCGAAATCAGATTGATGATTCGTGTTGCGTAACCTCTGTTCCAAAATTGTTCATCAATCGAATAGCCAATAATCGCTTTGTCGTGAACAGGTTGAAACATCACAGTACCAATCAAGGTTTCAGAAGATTTTTCGATAACAGCAAAACGAAATTCATATCCAGAATTCTTTTTTTCTTTATCTCTTTCCAGCATTTTGTACGAATCTTCGATTGTTTTCATTGGAGCGGTTTCGCGGTATTTCATGGCTTTTGCATTCGAATAAATTTCGAAAAGTCGTGCTACATCAGTGTCCAAAAGTTCTCTGAAATAAATTAATTCGTCTTCCATATTTTGGTTTTAAGAATTTGCTTGACGTTCTAATTTTTCAATCAGTAATGCTTTTGCGTTTGTAAGTGCATAATCTTTAGCTTCTGCAAATGAAACGTTATATTTTCGTTTGAGTGATTGAATATCTTTTGGTAAATCGTTTAAAAGTTTATCATAATAAACATCTAACATTTCAGAAGTTGGCATTTTGAAATCAATTTTTAATTGAAATCTTCTCAACAATGCAACATCAATAATATGTGGATGATTTGTTGCGGCTATCAACAACGAATTTTGTGGCAAATAATCAATTAATTGAATTACTGTGTTCACTAAACGACGCATTTCGCCAACATCTTTGTCATCATTTCCACGCGCTTTTCCGATTTGGTCAAACTCATCCAAAAATAGAATTGCTTTTTCACGAGCAGCTTTATCAAAAAGCATTCGAATATTTTGCGAAGTTTCACCAATTCTTGATGAAACAATATTACTTAAATTCAAAATCAATATTGGTTTTCCGATTTCATTTGCAATTGCTTTTGCAGTTGTTGTTTTTCCACAACCTGAAAATCCATGCAACAAAATTTTATTATTGACAGGTAAATTATATTTACTCAATTCCTCTATATATCTATGTTCTTTGATAAGTTGTTTTACTTGAGCAAGATTTTGATCATCTAAAAAAACATCATTCAAAGAAATTTCTTCCTTATCGTCAACAATTAAATCGTAAATATTCATATCAATTTTACTTCAAGACTCAAAAATAAACTATTTTAATCCGAAAGCCGATTTTTAGCACAAAAAAAGCTTCAGATTTCTGAAGCTAAAATTTTAAACCGTCATATGAGAACTGATTGCAATTCTATTCCAAGCATTAATCGTGGTAATTGCAATAATGATAATCGCAATATAATTTTCAGAAAAAAGTGTTAATGCTTTTTGATAAGTTTCTTCTGATAAACCATGTTGACTAATATTTGTAATTTCTTCTGTCATCTCCAATATCACACGCTCTTCTTCTGTAAAAAGTGTCGTTTCTCGCCACGCATTCAACAAAAAAATACGTTGATTTGTTTCGCCTAATTTCATCGCGTCTTTGGTGTGCATATTAATACAAAAAGCACAACCATTGATTTGTGAAGCTTTGATTTTAATAAGTTCTAAATGTAATTTATCTAATTCAGAATTTGCTAAATAATTCTCTAGACCATACATTGCTTCGTAAGCTTTTGGTTCTAATTTTTGAATGTTTAATCGTGATTTCATTTCTTAATTTTTTACAAAGTTCGTTGATTATTTATTCAATAAAATTAAACTGGTTTAAGAAAACTCTTTCTTTCGGATTTCGCTTAAATATTCGGGTGTGAAACCTAAATAAGAAGCTAATAAATATTGCGGAACACGTTGTAAAAACTCAGGAAAATTTTTCTTGAAGTGAAGATAAAACTCCTCTTTCGAAAACTCTTTCAAATATTTGGAACGCATTTGAGCAGCAGCATTTGCTTTTTGATAAATTTGTTTGAAATACGAATTGAAAATAGGATGTTTTTCGCATAAAATTTCTTCGTTCGTTTTACTCATTTTCATAATAATTGCATTTTCTACAGCTTGAATATAAAACTCAGAACTTTGTTGATTAATGTAAGAAAACAAATCTGTCAACCACCAATTTTCGATAGCAAAATCAATGGTTTGTTCTACACCTTTTTCATTGATGAAAAATAATCGAATACATCCAGAAATAATAAAATAATTGTACGTACAAACTGTTCCAGCTTTATGAATCATTTCTTTTTTCTTCACCGAAAATTTCTCAAAATATTGGACTGAATCGTGAAATTCTTCTTCAGAAATTGAAGTGAAAATTTGAATATGTTTCTTTAACTGACCGAAAGAATTTTCCATTTTATAAGCTTAATATATTTCTCTTTAAAATTAATGATTAGTTTCCGAAAGGACTTAATTTAGTTTAAAATTAATCAGGTTTATAGTCAGAATTTGGAGTGCAATTTACTTGAAATGAATCGTCGAAAGAACATAAAAATAATCTATAAAGATTTGACATTATTTTTTACTTTTACGAACCAAAAAATAACAATAATATGGCTTCAGGAATATTTGCAATTTTAGATGATATTGCAGCATTGATGGATGATGTAGCGGTTACAAGTAAAGTAGCAGCGAGTAAAACAGCAGGGATTTTAGGAGATGATTTGGCTGTAAATGCTGAGAAAGCAACGGGATTTTTATCTTCGCGCGAAATACCAGTTTTATGGGCAATAACAAAAGGCTCTTTTATCAATAAATTGATCATTGTTCCAATTGTTTTGACACTAAATCATTATATGCCAGAAGTGATAAAATATGTTTTGATTTTGGGAGGTTTTTATTTAGCTTTTGAAGGTGTAGAGAAAATAATCGAGTTTATTTTTCACCGTCCAAAAAAAGGTTCAGAAGTTATTCATGAAGATAAAGTAGAAGATAAGAAGCAAGTTTCGGAAAAATCAAAAGTGAAATCTGCGATTATTACGGACTTTATCCTTTCGATAGAAATTGTGATTATTGCATTGAGTACAGTTTTGGAACAACCGATGTTGACACAAGTTTTTACAGTTTCGTTTATTGCAATTTTAGCAACCATTGGTGTTTACGGGATTGTAACCTTAATTGTTCGTATGGATGATGCTGGTTTTAAACTTATAAAAGCATCACATGACAAAGGAGCTGTTTCTAAATTAGGACATTTTTTGGTTGACGCATTACCTTATGTGATCAAAATTTTAGGATTTGTAGGGACTGTTGCACTTTTATTGGTTTCAGGTGGGATATTTGTTCATAACATCGATTATATTCATCACCATTTACCTACAGCAATTCCAATGATGATTAGTGAAGCTTTGATTGCTTTGATTGCAGGATTATTGGTTGTGGTAATTGTCACAATAGTTAAGAAAATAATAGGTTTAGCTAAAGGTTAGGAGATAGATAGATTTCGAAAAGAATTGTTAACTATTTCGTATCTTTGAATAAAGATTTACAAATGGCAGATTATATCAGAATTCACCCAGAAAATCCACAAGAAAAAGCGATTGATCAAGTGGTTAAGATTCTACAAAATGGAGGTTTAATTATTTATCCTTCCGATACTGTGTATGGATTAGGATGTGATATTACGAATATTAAAGCAATGGAGAAACTTGCTCGATTGAAAGGTGTTAAACTTGAAAAATCTCATTTCTCTATTGTTTGTAATGATTTAAGCCATTTGTCACAATATACTTTACCGATTGATAACAGTACGTTCAAAATTTTGAAACGCGCTTTACCAGGTCCTTTTACATTTGTCATGAATGCATCGCGCAATTTACCTGTCGCTTACAAAGGTAAAAAAACGGTTGGTATTCGTGTTCCAGATCATGCTGTTCCGCAAATGATTGTCGAAAAATTAGGAAATCCTATTGCTTCAACTTCTATTTATGATGAAGATGAAATTGTAGAATATACAACAGATCCTGAATTGATTTTTGAAAAATGGGAGAAGCTTGTAGATGCTGTCATTGATAGTGGTTATGGAGATAATATTGCGTCTACTGTTGTTGATATGACGGATGGAGTAGAGGTTTTACGTGAAGGTAAGGGTGATATTGAAGATTATTTATAAGATTCAACATTAATTATATAAAACCAAAAAAGGATTTCAATTGAAATCCTTTTTCTATACTAACTAATTGATAAAATTATTTATCAATCGAACCCATTACGCGTTGCATAAAAGTATTGGCAGCAGTACGCTCGTCCAATCCTTCTTCTTCCATCATTTGCTTCATTTCCATAGCTCCACAAATGTTAGAAATCATTTCTCCAATTACTTCTTGTTCTGGCTCCTTTACAGCTGGAGAATCAGCATAAACTTCCAAAACTTCTAAAGCTGTTTCCATTGCTTCAATAGAAACGTTTTTTGCTAAATTCTTAAATACCGGCAACTTCATTGATCAATTCTTTTACAGCATCAATTTTAGACGCAGTTACTTGTCCTACATTTTCTCCTCCTTTGAAAACCGCGAAAGTTGGTAAATTTGGAACTTCAGCTAATTTTCTTGATTCTACTAATTTTTCAGCATCAACATATAAAAACTCAGCTTGACCTTCATATTCAGCCGCTAATTTTTTGAATTTTGGTTTTACTAAACGGCAGTTTCCACACCATCCAGCACCATATTGTACAATTACTATATTGTTATCAGCAACTACTTGTGCTAAGTTATCTTGTTCTAATTCTGCAAACATTTTATTAATTTTTATAAGTTAAAAATTGGGTATAAAAAAGGCTGTCTAAGTGTTGAGCTTAGTGATTTTTATTGAAAATGAATTCGTTAAAATCTCCTGTCAAATTTTTTAGACAGCCTCTTCGTGAATTTTGAAAATCAAAAGATTTTCAAGTTATTTTTAGTGAGAAGCTAAGTAAGAAGCTACACCATCTTTAGTAGCGTTCATAGCATCTTTTCCTTCTTCCCAGTTTGCTGGACAAACTTCACCATATTTCTCAACGTGTAAAATTGCATCTAATAAACGTACATACTCATCGATGTTACGTCCTAATGGTAAATCGTTGATTGTTTCGTGACGAACAACACCATTTTTGTCGATGATGAAAGTACCACGGTAAGCAACTGGAGCTCCTTCAAATTTTAAAGAATCATTTTCTTCATTGTAAACATACTCACCAGCTAAAACTCCGTAATCCATAGCGATAGTTTTTGCTAAGTCAGCAACGATTGGGTAAGTAACACCTTCGATACCTCCGTTATCTTTTGCAGTGTTTAACCACGCTAAGTGAGTTTCTTCTGAATCACAAGAAGCAGCGATTACAACAGCATCTCTTTTTTCGAATTCAGCTAATTTAGCTTGGAATGCGTGTAATTCTGTTGGACAAACAAATGTAAAATCTTTTGGGTAGAAGAATAAAACGATGTTTTTCTCTCCGATTGGCATTGAAAAGTTTTCTACGATTTCGTCTCCATCAATTACTGCTGGCGCTGTGAATAAAGGCGCTTTTTTTCCTACTAATGACATAATTTTAATTTTTTATATTTTGTTTTTTACTTCTCGATTAGATAAAACTTATAATAGTTTTTATCTCTTTTACTGATGCAAATTTAGACTGATATTTTAAACTGTCCATATATTTTCAATTTCAAATATAGATTAAACTATAAATTATATTTATGATATATGATTAATAATAATAATTATTGAGTTAATATTTTATTGAAATTCAATACAACAAGCCTTTTTATCTTACCTCTACGCTAATTTACGAAGATTATTTACCTTAAAGAATGATATTCCTTATGTTGATGATTATTTAAAATGAATTAAATTTTATTTCTATATTAGTAGAATAATAAACACTATAGAATGCTAAAATATTTATTTTTAATACTTCCAATAATTGGATTTGCCCAAGATGCTGTTCGTGTAGAATATGAAGTTCGTCAAGAATTTGATAGAAGTAATTTAAAACAAACATCTGCTAGAATGGAAGAAATGCTTGTCAATTCAGAAAATAAACGATATTATTTTGAGTTATTTGTAAATGCTACAAATTCTAATTTTACAGAAATTGAACGGATCAATAATGAACAAAATCGAGGAACTTCTTTTGGATTGACAACTAATATAAGCGCAACTATTTTTAAAGATTTCAATGCAAAAGAGTTATATGAAAAATAGTATAATGAAACCGAAGTTGTTTATTAAAGATTCAATTCAGTCTTTTCCATGGATTTTGAGTGAAGAAGAATCAACAATTTTAGGTTATAATGTTAGAAAAGCAACACTTATAAATCCAACACAGACAGTAGAAGCATGGTACGCTCCAGATTTAATTTTTCGTGATGGACCTTCTCGTTTTAATGGATTACCAGGTTTGATTTTAAAAATTAAATTCAAATTACCATTTACAAGTGATATGGATACAAATGTTAGTTTTACGGCAATTGATTTAAAACCATACGCAGGGAAAATAGAAATACCAAAAAATACTAAAGTAGTTGAGAAAGAAGTTTTTCAAGAAAAAGCTAAAAAATCAATGAAAGGCAAAAGTAATTACGTTCTCAAGTAGTTGAGAAAGATTAAGAGATAAAACGAAAAAGGTTAGTGAATTCACTAACCTTTTTCGTTTTTATATTTTTTTACTTTTTCCTTTGATATATGTTTTGAAATTTTTTCCATCCATTGAAATTTCAAAAGCTGTGTTAACTTCATTATTTTCGAGTAGTGAGTAAATCAATCTAAATGTAGGTTGATCGGGTTTTGTTTCACTCAGAAATGTAATCGTTTTTTCGGTATAAGTAATCGAATAATTGATAACATGACCTTCGTTATCAAAATAAATGGCTTTCGATAAATTTTTATTTTCATCTAAATAAACAACCAATAAATCATCATGTACGGTCATTTTTTTAGAATCTCGCGAAGGATACTCGGAACGACTTTTTCTAACAATTACATTTTGATCTAATTGATATTCAAAAGAAAAAACACCTTTTCCTTCTCCTGGTTTTCCGTTTCCAATACCTTCCCAATTTCCGATTAACCAATTCCAATTTTGATTTGTTTGTGCAAAACCTAAATTAGAAAAAATAAGGAATAGGAGGAATGTTATTATTTTTTGATTGATCATATTAGATTTTATTAACTTCATTGACATTAATCTGTGTTGTAAATAAACCATAGTTTACAAAAACAATTTCTTTTTTGATTTTATCAATTGTTCCAACACTCGACGAACCATGAATTTTTACTCGATCACCAACTTTCAAAGCATCAATTTTTTTCTGAGTAGCTGCTTTTTCTTTCTTTTCGATGACTTCTTTTTGTTGAGAAATTGTTTCTGAATTTTCTTTTAATTCGCGTTTAACTTCTTTCTCTACAATCTTTTCGATTTTCTTTAATTGTTGAACTTCTTTCGTTTTTTTCGAGTTTTCCATTTCAATTAATTTCAAGAAATTCGAAATCATTTGCTTTTTATTTTTCGTTTTCAAGTAAAAATCCGCCATGTCTGAAATACGTTCTCCAAGTTTCAAACGTTTTTGTTCACGATCATATAATTGCTGAAAATCGTATAGTTTTTGTTGAATTTTTTCGTTTGTTTGTTCTAATTTTTCATTGTGTTCAATATTCGTTTCGCGCAACTCTTCAACATGATCTTTTGTTTTCTGAATCTCAAATTTTTCCTGTTGAAGTTTCAAAATGGTTTTATCCAAACTCACTTTTTCACTTTCAACCTTTTTCTTTGCGCGATTAATCAAACGAAACGGAATTTTATTTTTCTCTGCAACCTCAAATGTAAACGAACTTCCGGCTTGTCCAATTTCTAAACGATAAAGCGGTTCCAAACTTTTTTTATCGAACAACATACATGCGTTGATCGCTTCTGGCAAACTTTCTGCACTCAATTTGATATTGGTATAATGCGTCGTAAAAACACCGAAAGAATTACGTTCATAAAATTCTTCAAAGAAAACTTCGGCCAAAGCTCCACCCAATTCTGGATCAGAACCTGTCCCAAATTCATCAACTAACAATAATGTTTTATCATCAGCATTTTTCAAGAAATACGACATTTGTTTTAGACGATAACTGTATGTTGATAAGTGATTTTCAATGGATTGATTATCTCCAATATCTGTGAAAATTTGATTAAAGAATCCAAATTGACTTTCATCTTTTACAGGAACTAAAAGACCGCTCTGAATCATAATTTGAAGTAAACCAATTGTTTTTAACGTAATTGATTTTCCTCCAGCATTTGGACCAGAAATAATGATAATTCGACAATCTTCGTTAATTTCTAAACTCTGCGGAATCGTTTTTTGAGCTTTTCTTTTATTGTTTAAAAATAAAACAGGATGATAAGCATCGACTAATTTGATAATTCGATTCTCAGAAAGTTGAGGTAAAATTCCATTAATCAAAAAAGCATAATTTGCTTTCGCTTGTGTAAAATCGATGTATTCTAAAAACGTTTGATATTCTTCAAGATTTGGTTTGTATTCTGCAATTTGAGCAGTTAAATCTAATAAAATCTGAATAACCAAATGTTTTTCTTCTTCTTTTAATTCTTCCCATTCACGACGAGGATTTTGTACACTTTCTGGCTCAATAAACGTAATCGATCCAGTTTTAGAAGTACCTAAAAATTGCCCTTTCACACGTTTTCTCAAAGCAGATTTAACGGCCAAAACGCGACGATTTCCAACAACAGATTCACGAATGTCATCCAAATAATCCGAATGATAAGACATCGATTTATTGAATAATTCGGTAATTCGTCCATTCAAATGACGCAAACGATCGCGTACAATTTTCAGTTCAGGACTTGCGTCGTCCTTGATTTCTCCAAATTTATTGAATACTTGATCGATTAATTTTATGATATTTTTTTCGTAAGTAATCGTTGAAGCTTTCTCAAACAAAACAGGTGCATATTCGTTGAAAGCTGTCAAATATTTCAAGATTTCTTTCACTTGAAGCGTATTTGCCTTGATTTTGAAGAATTCTTCTGCAGGCAAATAATAATTCTCAATTTCTAATCGGTTTAGATTTTCATCTAAAATATAATATTCTGAAAACGGAAAACGATTTCCCGTCTCGAAACTTGTTAAATATTCGTTTGTCGTTTGTAGATCTTGTACCAAAAGTTGGTGATCCTGATAAGGTTTTAAGTTAAAAATAAGTGCCTCAACCTTTTCTGTATAAGCAAATTCTGCGATTTCTTTTTGAACCGCATTAAATTCTAAATCTTTTAAAGTTTGTTCTGATATTTGCATTAACGCAAAATTACGGATAAAATTTCGACAAATTCAAAATCATGAAATACTTTGAAATCCGTGATTTTTTATGACCGATCAAAGTGAATGACATTAATTTTGACCTTATTAATATATGTCATTTGATCTGTGTTAGTATTTGCTTTGCTACTTCTGAAAACTGATTTTTTAGTTTCATTTGGTTTTAAATCAATAGTTAAAGTTTCGGAATTGATTGTCGGATTTGGATTTTTAAATTCAAAAGTTAATTTAACTTTTACTGAAAAATCCTTGTTTTTATTCTTCACTTCAGTGCTTATGTTGTATGTTCGGTCTGCATTATATATCATATCTGTATTCAAAACTTTTATATTATTTTCAATTTTCCGGCCTAAATCATAAGGATCATCATCAGCAAAATCTATACAAGAATTTAGTATAAAAAAGGGAATTAGGTAAAGAAACTTTTTCATAGAGGTTAAAATTGGTTAATTTTGTTTCTGTATAAATATATGAAAATGGATGTGAAATTAGATGCTTCTTGGAAAGAAGTTTTAAAGAATGAATTTGAAAAAGATTACTTTAAAATATTGACAGATTTTGTACGAAATGAGTATGAAACAAAAACAATATATCCTCCCGCATCCAAAATATTTTCTGCATTAGATTATACGCCTTTTGATGATGTTAAAGTGGTTTTGATTGGTCAAGATCCTTATCATGGGATTGGACAAGCAAATGGTTTGTCTTTTTCGGTTGTCGATGGAATTAAATTACCTCCAAGTTTGCAAAATATTTATAAAGAGTTGAATGATGATTTAGGAATAAGAATTTCTACTTCTGGAAATTTGGAAACATGGGCTAAACAAGGTGTATTATTATTAAATGCAACATTGACGGTTGAAGCTTCTAAGGCAGGTTCGCACCAGAAAAAAGGTTGGGAAATATTTACAGATGCTGTAATACAGAAGCTTTCTGATCAAAAAGAAAATTTAGTTTTTATACTTTGGGGAGCTTATGCTCAAAAAAAAGGAGCAAAAATTGACCGAAATAAGCATGTTGTTATAGAATCTGCTCATCCTTCTCCATTAGGAGCTTACAGAGGTTTTTGGGGAAGTAAACCTTTTTCGAAAACTAATAATTTTTTGAAAAGTAAGAATCTACAACCTATAAATTGGGAAATCAAAAGTAAATAATTTACATCGCCATAATTTTTTGTAAATAAGAATTAAAAGCTGTTGGGGTGTTTACGTTTATATACGGAACTTTTTCGGTTATTTTTTCTTTTAGAATAGTATAAGTAGCTACAAAAATGGTAACATTTGGAAGATTTTTCGTGATTGATTCGAGATAAATTTCAAGAGAAGTGGAATCATAATTTTTAGAGATATAAATAAAAATATGTGTTATTTGAGTATTTTCAATACATTCTAAAATAGAATTTAAACTCTGATTTTCCCCTAAATAAATTCCTTTTTCGTTATTAATTTTTAAAAGAAGATAGGTATAAATTAATTCTAAATCTTCATTTTCTTTTTCAGGTAAAAATAAAAGCCATTTACGAGAATTTTGATCTGAATATGGAATTGATTTAATCAAATAAAAAAGATGTTTTCTAATTAGGTTTTTAGAAAACGAAATAACCGATTCTTGAATAGTATACTTTTCCATAATGATAGACATTTTGCTTAAAAAAGGAAAAACAATATCTATACAACATTTTTCGATTCCAATTTTATTGAAACAAAGTGTAAGAATAGCGTCAAAGAAACGTGTATCATATGAAAAACAAGAACAGATTAATAACACAATAATTGGTTCATAACTTTTGTTTTTCTGGATATAATTTTGAATTTCAAATTCGGATAAAATTTGTATTTCTGAAAGTGATTTTACACTTAAATTTTCTACTGTATATTTTTTGTTTGATTCAATTAAAAAAGAAATAATAATAATTTTTTTTAAGTGATCGTGGTTAAATAATGAATTTTTATCAATCTTATCCTCGTTAAACAATTTGAACTTTTTATCCCATAAAACAATTATTTGTTCATCTAGTCTTGACAGATCTGATAGATCTTTTAGAGAATAAGTATTCATAAGTAGAATTCTAAAATAGTTCTCTTTAAAGTTAATAATATATTGTAAATAAATCAATATAAACTATAGTGATTTATTAATAAAACATCAATATTTTACTGAATATGATAATTTCATCTGCACGAAAAACATTGAAATTTATGTTATCTTAGCAAGAGTCATAAAAAATCAAAATCACAAATAAATGTCACAAATTACTCAAGAAGAAAAGAAAGAAAAGTTTGTACATCCAATACAAGAAGTATACACTCCTAAAAACAAAGTACGTATTGTAACTGCTGCTGCTTTGTTTGATGGGCACGATGCGTCGATTAATATTATGCGTCGCATTATTCAAGCAACGGGTTGCGAGGTAATCCATTTAGGTCACGATAAATCGGTTGAAGATGTTGTAAATACTGCAATACAAGAAGATGCAAATGCAATTGCAATGACATCTTATCAAGGAGGTCACAACGAATATTTCAAATATATGTACGATTTGCTTCAAGAAAAAGGAGCAGGTCACATCCGCATCGTAGGTGGAGGTGGAGGTGTAATTTTACCGTCAGAAATTAAAGAGTTGATGGATTACGGAATTACACGTTTATACTCTCCTGATGATGGTCGCGAATTAGGTTTGCAAGGAATGATTAATGATATGGTGGAGAAAGCAGATTTTCCGACAGGGCCATTAGAATTGCCAGAAGGAAAAGATGTTTATCAATCATTAGAAGATAAAGATATCACGACGATTGCGCGACTAATTTCGTTGGCAGAAAATCGTGAAGAAGATTTTTTGAAGGCATTTGATTTCGATAAAGTAGCTGATAAATCTGCACCGGTTTTAGGAATTACGGGAACAGGAGGAGCAGGAAAATCGTCTATGGTAGATGAATTAGTGCGTCGTTTTTTGATTGATTTTCCAGAAAAATCAATTGCTTTGGTTTCTGTCGATCCATCAAAAAAGAAAACGGGTGGTGCTTTGTTAGGAGATCGTATTCGAATGAATTCTATCAACAATCCTCGTGTTTATATGCGTTCGCTGGCTACTCGTCAATCAAATTTAGCGTTATCGAAATATGTGGAGGAAGCGATTCAGGTGTTGAAAGCTGCGAAATATGATTTGATTATTTTAGAAACTTCTGGAATTGGTCAGTCAGATACCGAAATTTTAGATCATTCTGATGCTTCATTGTATATCATGACGCCAGAATTTGGTGCTGCAACGCAATTAGAGAAGATTGATATGTTAGATTTTGCTGACATTGTGGCGATTAATAAATTCGATAAACGTGGTGCGTTAGATGCCTTACGCGATGTAAAAAAACAATACCAACGTAATCATAATCTTTGGGATATAAATCCTGATGAAATGCCTGTTTTTGGAACAATTGCTTCACAATTTAACGATCCAGGAACCAATCAATTATACCAATCAATCATTGATAAAGTGGTTGAAAAAACAAATGCAGATTTGAAATCTTCTTTTCAAATTACAAAAGAAATGTCAGAGAAAATCTTTGTTATTCCACCATCAAGAACGCGTTATTTATCAGAGATTGCTGAAAATAATCGTGGATATGATGTTCGTGCAAATGCACAGAGAGATGTAGCTCAAAAACTATATGGTTTCTTTAAAACAATTGAAACACTTTCTGGAAAAAAGCCAACAATTTTTCAACACGGAATTGATATTTCTGGAACTGAAAATGCAGATTTAGTTAAAATTCTTTTAGCTGAATTTGATAAATTAAAAATGAATTTAGATCCTTTCAACTGGGAAGTAATCACGACTTGGGACGAAAAGGTAAACAAATATAAAAATCCAGTTTATACATTTAAAGTGCGTGATAAAGAAATTAAAATTCAGACACATTCTGAGTCTTTATCGCATTTACAAATCCCTAAAATTGCATTGCCAAAGTACGAAGCTTGGGGCGATATTTTACGTTGGGTTTTACAAGAAAACGTACCGGGTGAGTTTCCTTTTACTTCGGGATTATATCCATTTAAACGTGAAGGTGAGGATCCAACGCGTATGTTTGCGGGTGAAGGTGGACCAGAGCGTACCAATCGTCGTTTCCATTATGTATCGAAAGGAATGCCAGCAAAGCGTTTGTCTACAGCGTTTGATTCGGTAACTTTGTATGGAAATGATCCAGGTCATCGTCCTGATATTTACGGAAAAATTGGTAATGCTGGAGTTTCGATTTGTTGTTTAGATGATGCGAAGAAATTATATTCTGGTTTCGATTTATCACATCCAGCTACTTCGGTTTCTATGACGATTAACGGTCCTGCGCCTATGTTGTTAGGTTTCTTTATGAATGCCGCAATTGATCAAAATTGTGAAAAATACATCAAAGAAAATGGTTTAGAAACTGAAATTGAAGCAAAAATCAAAGCTATTTACGAAGACAAAGGTTTGGAAAGACCTCGTTATAATGGCGATTTACCAGAAGGAAATGATGGTTTGGGGTTAATGCTTTTGGGTGTAACTGGTGATCAGGTTTTACCTGCAGAAGTTTATGCTGAAATTAAGAAAAATACGTTAGCTCAGGTTCGTGGAACTGTTCAGGCAGATATTTTAAAAGAAGACCAAGCACAAAATACGTGTATTTTCTCAACAGAATTTGCGTTGCGTTTAATGGGCGATGTGCAAGAATATTTCATCAATCAAAATGTACGTAATTTTTATTCGGTTTCTATTTCGGGTTACCATATTGCTGAAGCAGGAGCGAATCCTATTACGCAGTTAGCGTTTACGTTAGCTAACGGATTTACGTATGTTGAGTATTATTTATCTCGCGGAATGGATATCAATGCGTTTGGGCCAAACTTATCGTTTTTCTTCTCCAATGGTATCGATCCAGAATATTCAGTAATTGGTCGTGTGGCGCGTAAAATTTGGGCAAAAGCCTTGAAAAATAAATACGGAGCTAACGAACGTGCACAAATGTTGAAATACCATATTCAAACTTCGGGTCGATCGTTACACGCGCAAGAAATTGATTTCAACGATATTCGTACGACGTTGCAAGCTTTATATGCGATTTACGACAACTGTAACTCGTTACATACCAATGCGTACGATGAAGCAATTACAACGCCAACAGAAGAATCGGTTCGCCGTGCAATGGCTATTCAGTTGATTATCAATAAAGAATTAGGTTTAGCGAAGAACGAAAATCCAATTCAAGGTTCATTTATAATTGAAGAATTAACGGATTTAGTAGAAGAAGCAGTTTTACAAGAATTTGATCGTATTACAGAACGTGGTGGCGTTTTAGGAGCGATGGAAACGATGTATCAACGTTCTAAAATTCAGGAAGAATCATTGTATTACGAAACATTGAAACACAACGGAACGTTCCCAATTATTGGTGTAAATACGTTCTTAAGTTCAAAAGGTTCGCCAACAGTGGTTCCTGCGGAGGTTATTCGTGCAACAGAAGAGGAAAAACAATTTCAAATTAAAACTAAAGAAAACTTGAATAAAATTAATGAACAACAAGCTGAAAGTGCATTAGAAACTGCACAACAAGCGGCTATTAACAATCAAAATATTTTTGAAGTGTTGATGGAAGCAACCAAAGTTTGTTCATTAGGACAAATCACTTCTGCCTTATTCGAAGTAGGCGGACAGTACCGTAGAAATATGTAATTTTTTTATTAATAATACTTTAACAGCCTCATCTTTTGATGGGGTTGTTTTCTTTTAAAAATACTTATAAACTAATATGAAAAAAAATGTAATTGTAGCTTTATTCACCTTGTTAGCAATGCCAAGTTTTGCACAAAAAGTTTTACATACCAATGAAAAAATGCTTGAAATAAAAGTAAATGGTAAAATATCAAGCAAATCTTGGGCTATTAATTCTAAAATTAAGCCAGATGTTTTTATGGCAGAAGTTTCAAATGAAAAGAGTGAAGTGATTTATTCTGATGGAAAGAATAATCTTTCTTTTGATTTAAAAAAAGGTGAAACGATTGATTTTTTAATCATTCAGAATAAGAAAGATACCGCTTATCAACGTATTATTGGAATTGCACCTAACGTAAATTTTACAAAAGATTATATCAATAAATATAAAGGAAAAACTGAAGTTGCGATTCCGGAAGTGAGTGAATTGGTCAATATTTTAATGGCTTTGCATCCCGATGCTGAGAAAGAAATTAATATGTTTGACACCAAAACAGAATATTATAAACAAGTAAAAGAGTACTTTAAGCCTTATTTGAATCATCCTGCGATAGATACGATTAAAAAATATATTACAGATTTACAGTATATTGAGGATTACAAAGGAAATATGTTTTCTAATACAAGTTATCGCTATTATTATGCCTTGAAAATGAATGCTTGTGCATATAATTTTGATAAAAACGGAGAGATTAAAAATAATGGAAACATAGGTCAAATGGCAAAAGGCTGGTATACGTTTGATCCGATGAAAGATGCAAAAGTGTTCCAAGATTTTGCAAAAGTGAGTAATTTTAGAGTATTCTATAAGAACAACCAACCGTATTATACAGAACTTTTGCAAAGGTATAATCAATTAAATCCAATTCAGAAAATGCAAAATTGGTTGGATAAAAAGTTCGGATTTGGTTATGGTTCATACGCAGTATATTTTTCGCCGTTAATTTATGGAGCGCATTCTACATCGCGTTTTGAGGATAACGGATTTACACAAACTATTATGTTCATTGCTCGTGCAGATTTTGATTCAAAATTGACTCCTACGCAAAATGAATTGTTAGAATCACGTGTTGTATTTACTGAAATCGATCATAATTATGTAAATCCTGTTTCTGATAAATATGTGAAACAAATCAATGAAGCATTGTCAAATCGTAAAAAGTGGGCGAAACCTACAATAACTGATATGTATGAATCACCTTACAAGGTTTTTAACGAATACATGACTTTTGCTGTTTATATATTATATGTTCATGATAATTATAGCAAAACAGATTTGGATAAATATTTGCCAGAATTGAATGGAATGATGAGTAATATGAGAGGTTTTGCGAAATTTACAGATTTTAATCAAGTAATGCTTGCAAAGTACAAAGAAAATCCATCAATTAATATGACTGATTTATATGAATATATGCTTGATTGGTGTAAAAAAGAGAATGAAATAGATTAGTTTTTTATACAAATAATAGATTTTTTTAATTTCAAACATGAAAAATTTCCTACTCAAAAAAGATATACAAATTTCTGCAAAACGATATTTTATCG
Organism: Empedobacter sp. ULE_I140; assembly: GCF_053482575.1. Taxonomy (NCBI): domain Bacteria; kingdom Pseudomonadati; phylum Bacteroidota; class Flavobacteriia; order Flavobacteriales; family Weeksellaceae; genus Empedobacter; species Empedobacter sp. ULE_I140. Next base: position 1,725,786 of record NZ_JBQMTX010000001.1, read on the forward strand.
ATGCAATGGGCGCAATGGCTTATGGTTTATTTGCGACTTTATTGGTTGGTACAATTTTGAAAACTATTGGTGAAGAGTTAGATATTTCTTTTTTAACTGATATTGTTTGGCCAGTTGCGAATCAAGCGACAGGACCTGCGATAGCATTGGCTATTGCTTATAGTTTACGAGCACCTCAATTGGTGTTATTTTCGTCAGCAGTTATAGGAATTGCAGCATATCAATTAGGTGGACCTTTAGGTGTTTTTATAGCGACAATTGTAGCGGTTGAAGTGGGAAAAATGGTAGCAGGCGAAACACGTATAGATATTGTAATTACACCGATTATTACTGTTTTGGTTGGAGTAATCTTAGCACAAATCATTGGTCCTTCTGTTCAACAAATGATGAAATGGATTGGTGAAATAATTATATTTTCAACCGATTCTAATCCTTTGATAATGGGAGTTGTAATTGCTGTAATTGTCGGTATGGTTTTGACTTTACCAATTTCATCAGCTGCTTTGTGTCTAATGTTAGAATTAGACGGTTCAGCAGCTGGAGCTGCAACAATAGGTTGTTGTGCACAAATGATTGGATTTGCTACAATCAGTTTTAAGGATAATGGTTTGAAAGGTGTTTTAGCACAAGGATTAGGGACAAGTATGTTACAGGTTCCGAACATTTATAAAAATTGGAAAATTTGGATTCCACCAACTTTAGCTTCAGCGATTATAGGTCCAATTGCAATTATTTATTTCAATATGGAAAATACAGCTCTAGAATCGGGGATGGGTTCTTGTGGTTTGGTTGGACAAATAGGAACTTTCAATGCTATGAAATCTAAATATGATACTTCATATATTTTAACTTCAATATTAATTTTGCAAATCATTGCTCCAGCAATTATTTCATATTTAATTTACATTTTCATGAAAAAGAAAAACTGGATAAAAGATGGTGATATGAAGTTGAGGTAAATAAAAAATCGGTTGGATAATTCCAACCGATTTTTTATTTAGTTTATACAATATTGATTATTGTAATTTCGAAAAATCAATTTGTGGTGCAGTTTGTTTGTTATCAAACTTGAAAGCTGTTCCAGGTTGTTCAATTTCATTAAAAAAGCCTCCCATCTTCAAGAAATATCCAGTAGATGTTGTTCCTCCAGTTGCATCAATACGTTGATTTGCTTTATAAGTTGCATCAACAGTTAATTTTGCTCCATTTACTTTTTTCCATTCTCCATCATAAACCCATTGATTGTTGAAGTTTACTTTTCTAGTTAAGTAACCTTGTGTTGGCATAAAATTTTCTAGGAAAGAGTGAAATCTTTTTAGGTATGTATTTGTTTTAGGGCGTTTAAAGCTTGCGATGATTTGCCAATTATTCGTTTCTGGCATAAAAAACCAAGCTGTATAAGTTGTCGAATTATCACCATTTGGAACACCTTTCAATAAGAATTTATACGTTGTATCGGCTTTCCAATTGTATTTCATATAACTTTGTCCACCAGAACCTTCGTTACCGAATTCTCCTGTTTTCACATTGTCTCCTTTCTTTAACAAAACGATTTTTTCATCATCAGGAATACTTTTTGGGTCATCAGTTACGAAAGGACTCCAAACTGAAAACAAAATACGTCTTTCCGTTTGTGAATTAGCTTGAATTCCGAAATATCCTTCTCCAAAACCGTTTGCCATATAATAAGAACCAATTATATCAGCGTCTTTTGGTACAACGATTTCATTGTAGTAATATGAAACATTTTTCTCTGTAGGGATTTCGTAAGCCAAATGGCAAGAAGGTCCACGTCTCGCCCAATAATAGTACTGCGGATCGTTGCTATAAATAATTCCGTTGTCTACTGCAGTTCCACTAACTATCAAATCTGTAATAGGGATTTCGCCTTTCAATCCGCTTAAATCAACAGAAACATAACCCGGTTTTGAAATAGCGAATGTACCTACAGAAATAGTTTTATCAGTAGATTTCCAATTGTATTTTTTTGTTTTTTTATTGAAACCAACATTTAATTGAGCGTCATTTTTAGCTTCACCCTTTAATTGAATATTAACATTTCCAGTTCCTAAAACTTTGAAATACGTTTTTGTTACATTTTTAGTTTGTGGAGAAATTAAAGCATTCACTTTTGTAACTGTAGAAGATGATCCTTCTTTATGACCGACTTCAAAAGCATTTCCAACCAAAGGAATGTCATAAGTTTTTGTTTGTTGTGCGATTACATTTCCTCCAACCAAAACGGAAAGAGAGAATAAGATGTAATGAATTGTTTTCATGGTGTTAATTTAATTTATATTTTAATAATTCGTATCCCCTCCTTCAAGACTAACTGTATTTGATTCTTTTACAGTTTTTTTAAGAACATTTTTATCATCATTGTTATTCTTCGGTTGATTTATTTCTTTTTCAATGATTTGTGTAGGTGATCTATCTACAGCATTAATTTGTGGTTGGTTTTCTTCAATCTTTTGATTTTCAGTAGTTTTTCGGTTGGTGTTACGCAATTTATCCAACAAACGTTTTGCTTGCTTAGCTTCTTCAGTTCCGTCATAAGCGGTAACTACAATTTCTAAAGCTTGCTCAAAATCGCTATCTTTTCCAGTTTGTTTGATTGCATAAGCATTTAATAAAGCAAATTTAGCAACGATAATTTCTGTCGGAAATTTCACAATTGCTTCTTGTACTTTTTTCTTTACGTCATCATATTTTTTATCTTGATACAACGTGTATGCAACTTTGTAGGCTTCTAAAGCTTCTTTTGTTTCAGCAGTGATGTATTCAACTTCTGGATTAAGAATATAACCTGCATAAATCGTATTTGGATATTTTGTTAGAATGATATTTTTGTATTCATCTTCTAATTTTTGATCACGATTTTTATAAATACGATACAATTGATAAGTCGCTTTTAATAACACATCTTCCGATTTTGGAGGCGAAGCAACCAAGGCTTTCAACTCTTTTCCAGCTAATTCTGAGTTATTGAAAATATCAAAATATCCAGTACCTAAAGACAATTGCGTTGTATCTCTCACAACTTTCAACTCATTCAATGCTTTTTGAGAAGTTGGAATTTGATCTAAATAATAATCAAGTTCAAAACGTCTTGGATCGCCAGCAGCAATTTGCCCTGTCAATTCATTCTGTTTGTCCTCAATTACAGTACTTATCGCATTCGAATTTCTCCAATTATCTTTCAACGAAATTCCTCCCCAAATACGTTGGAATTCTTGCTGTCCAGTCGATTTTAAATTTTGATTATAGAAATAGAATTTTCCTTTATCAGCATTATTGAAACTCGTCGTAAAACTTGCTGTTTTATTCTCTAACTGAAAAGTTTCCATTTCTTTTTGCTCTTCTATAGCTTGCTTTTCTTCTTTTTTCTTTAATTTTTCAATATAATCTGTGAAGAATTTTGATTGATCTTCTTTTGGAAGTGCAGCAAGTTTTAGAATTGAATCATTTTTCTGAACTAAATAATGTTTTTCCATCAATTTTTTCAAAACATCATTTCGTTTCTGAATACGCGTTTGATCTTCTGGCAAATTATAACTTGTTTGTGCCGAATCATAATAAGCCGATGCGTAAACATAATCGTTTTGCTTGAACTTTATATCACCATAATTTTCGAAAGCGCGCCCACGAATATAAGGATCAGACATTGGTTCCTTCAAACTCAATTTTGCATATTCTACAGCATCATCCATTTTGTCAGCTCGAAAAGCCATTTCAGAAATTCCGTAATATAACTCGTTTTTCTTCGATGCATAAATTCCTTTATTCGAGATGTCCAACAAGTTTTGCTTGTAATTTCCGTAATTATTAATTTTTGGATCAAAATTAGCTGCAATCGCCAACTGCGATTTGATTTCCATATCAAATCCAGGCTTCATTTTATAAACTTGCGTGAAAGCTTCACCAGCTTCTTGTTGTTTTCCTAATTTAGAAAAAACTTGTCCTAACGTATAAAATATTCGAACTCGTTCATCTTTATTTGTAGAAAAATATTCGGCTTTTTGCAATGGATCAAGTGCTTCTTCGTACTTTTTTTGATCAATTAAAAATTGAGCATAGGTACGCGCAATCATTGTTTTTAATTCTTTACTTTTATACGGATCGTTTTCGTAAAGTTTTTGTAAAGTTTCGATTCCATCAAAGTAATTTCCACCTTTTATTTCGGCAACAGTTTTGTAAACATGCGCTTCTTGCGCGTATTTAGAATCTTTGAAATTTTTGACAACATAGTTTAAAGCATCAAGCGCTTCAAAGTATTTTTTTTGATAAAATAATGATTTTCCAATCAATAAATAAGCGCGACCCATCAAAGGATTATTTTCTTTTCCTTTAATTAACATCGAATGTTTTTCGATTGCTTTCGAAGCTTTTGCCTCTACAGCAGCAAATCCAACAGGTTTTTCTACTTTATCTTGATTATTTCGATTTCCACTTCCAATACCAAAATTGGGCGTATTAAATTCACCTAAATTAGCAGAGTCCGAAACAGAAAAATATTCTATTCCAACAGGTAAAATCTTCGAGTAATTTTCTACATAATTTGTTTGTAGTTCTGTGTTCTTTTTTTCTAACTCATCCTCAGCATTGAATACTCCATTAAACCACGATGTCATCTTGTGATATTGTCGGTTTTTGAAACTATTTTTTTGCGTAGAACAGCCGATTAAAAAACTTGCGGCGAAGATACTCAGTACAATCTTTTTCATGATAGCGAATAAAAACAAATCTACAATAAAACGTTCGATTAGAAAAAATCTTGTATCCTTCGAAAAAATAAGATAATTTTATGTGGAATAGAAATAATAGAGAAGCGACTTTTTACGGGATGATTATAAAATGATAGCTAACGTTTTAGCTTTAATGTAATTAGTGATTTGACTAAGAAAAATCATTGCAATTGTTGTTAAATTATTTAGAATATTCGTTTAAATTCGACCAATAATAATGTTTTAAAGGAACAGCATGAAAGCTTTTTTAGCGAAAATTTTTGCAAAATACATTGTCAACAAAGAACAAAAGTGGATAAATAATCCGCTAGAAACACAAGACAAAATTCTAAATGAATTGATTATTGCTGCAAAAAATACAAAGTTTGGAGTTGATCATCATTTTGAATCAATCAAAAATTATGAAGATTTCAAATCGCAAATTCCAATCAATGATTATGAAGGTTTGAAACATTATTTTGATGAAGTAATTGAAGGGAAACCTGATATTCTGTGGCCTGGAAAACCTCTTTATTTAGCTAAAACTTCAGGAACTACTTCTGGAGCCAAATATATTCCGCTTACAAAAGAATCTGTTCCATCTCATATAAATTCTGCTCGAAATGCTTTATTGTTTTATATTAATGAAACAAAGAATTCTAATTTTGTTGACGGAAAAATGATTTTCTTACAAGGAAGTCCAATTCTTGAAGAGAAAAATGGATTGAAAGTAGGTCGACTTTCTGGAATTAGCGCACATTTTGTTCCAAATTATTTGCAAAAAAATCGTTTACCATCTTATGAAACAAATGTGATTGAAGATTGGGAAACAAAAGTGGATAGGGTAGTGGATGAAACGGTGAAAGCTGATATGACGCTGATTTCTGGGATTCCGCCTTGGTTGATTATGTATTTTGAACGATTGATTAAAGTTTCTGAAAAAGAAAACGTTCAGTCGATTTTTAAGAATTTACAACTAATGGTAACAGGAGGTGTAAATTATGAACCTTATCGCGATAAAGTGAATCAACTAATTGGTCGAAAAATAGATTGTATTCAGACATATCCAGCTTCAGAAGGGTTTATTGCGTATCAAGATTCTCAAAAAAATGATGATTTATTACTTTTATTGAATAATGGAATTTTTTATGAATTTGTTCCAGTTGAAGAGTTTTTTGATGAAAATCCAACCCGAATTTCATTGAAAGATGTTGAAGTAGGAAAAGATTATGTTCTAATTCTCAATACAAACGCAGGTTTGTGGGGATATAATATTGGTGACACAGTTCGTTTTACTTCGATAAAACCTTATAGAATTGTTGTTTCTGGTCGAATTAAACATTATACATCTGCTTTTGGTGAGCATGTAATTGGTCACGAAGTGGAACAGGCGTTGCAAAAAACTTTAGAAAAATATCCAGCGAGTGTAAATGAGTTTACAGTTGCGCCTCAAGTTAATCCAGCAGAAGGTTTGCCATATCACGAATGGTTAATAGAATTTGATCAAAAACCACAAGATATAACTATTTTTAATCAAGAATTAGATACACAAATGCGTCGCCAAAATACGTATTACGATGATTTGATTACGGGAAATATCTTGCGTCCGCTTGTCGTTTCTGAAGTTAAAACAGAAGGTTTTCAGCATTATATGAAATCGATAGGGAAATTAGGTGGACAAAATAAAGTTCCTCGTTTGTCTAATAATCGCGAAATTGCAGATGAATTTTACAGTCTAAACTTAATTACTACAAATTGAACACACACACAACAATAGATAAAATGATTTACAAAACGGTAAAAAGTTCATTGGTAACTTTTTCGCAATTAATGCTTCCGTCACATTCCAATTTTAGTGGAAAAATACACGGTGGATTCATTCTTTCTCTACTCGATCAAATTGCATTCGCATGTGCTTCCAAATATTCTGGAAAATACTGTGTTACGGCGTCTGTGGATAGAGTAGATTTCTTAACGCCAGTAGAAGTAGGAGAATTATTAACGCTAAAAGCATCGGTAAACTATGTCGGAAGAACGTCAATCGTCGTAGGAATTCGAGTAGAAAGTCAAAATATCCAAACAAGTGAAATTAAACATTGTAATTCGTCTTATTTTACGATGATATGCAAAGAAGAAAATGGTGAAAAAGCAGAAGCTCCAAAATTAATTTTGAAGAATCTGAACGAAGTTCGACGCTTTTATAAAGCTTTGCATCGAATTGAAGAACATACAAAAGCAAAAGAACAAATAAAAGATCCGATTGATTATAAATCGCAAGATTTAATTGATCATTTATTGGACAATCATTTCGTGAAAATAGAACTAGATTAAAGTTTTTACATCATTAATAAATAACTCAATTCTGAAAATGAATTGAGTTATTTTGTTTATAGGGTTTTGATAAATAGTTTATATTTTATCTCCTAATTGTTATGCTCCAAAAAATTGATTATTGAATTTGAGTGGCATTACTAAATTGCAAATTATTTAATTTTAAGAAAATTAGGCATTGTATTTGTTTTATCAATTCTTAATATCAAAACCAAACTTTTTATTTAATTCATTATTATGAAAACTCTCTTCAAATTTTTATTACTATTCATTGCAAGTACAACTATTTCATTTGCTCAATCTTCTGGTTTAAATAGTCAATTAATACAAACAAATTTTACTGAAAATAGCTCTAAATCTTCAAATCCTATTAGTTTTGCTGTAGCAGGAAGTGTATTTGTTTTAGCTTTTTGTGCTTTTCGTTTCAGAAAAAAAATTGTCTAAAACGAAACAAATCATTTTTTCGAAATCAGAAAAACGATTTAATTTCTAAATTTGTAAAATGAAATATTTATTCATTTTACTTGTATTGTTAGTGCTGTTTGTTATTTACAAAAAATTAAAAACAGTTCCAATTGAAAAACCACTTCCGAAAGAAGAAGAACCAAAAATATCGTTTTTAAAAATTGAAAAAAATGATGATTTGATTGATGATTCTAATCAACAAATTTCAGAATTTCAAGTAAAAATAGATTCGGTAACAAAGAAAAAAAATACATTAGAATTCTTAATTTCTATTCAAAATAATACCGAAAAAACAGTTCGTATAAATATCGTTGAAGCTGATTTTTATTCAAATTTTTCTCAAAAAAAAATCAAAGCTGATGTTACATTTTATGGAGAATTGGCAATGGGGACAAATGATATTTTATTGAAAAATACCATTTTACCTGATTCTCACGTTATCCGAAATATTTATTTTTTCGAAACAGATTTAATTCATTTTAATCAAAACGATTATCTGGAAATTGATATAGAAATTAATGGAGAACATCATCAGTTCAAAAACTATTTTCATCAAACAACTTTCGAATCGATTAAATACATTCAGTAATCTGATTTTTTGATTTGAATTGTAAGGCTTAATTTTGCATTTCAGAATTTAGAGATATGAAACATATACAATTGATGCTTGGAAGCTTGATGCTTTTTGGATTAACAGCTTGTCAAACACCAAAAATAGTTACTGAACAACAACCAGTTCAGCAAAAAAGTTTACAAGTTGATGGTAAAATTTATGCTGCATTTTTTCAACAACGTGCTGCTGAATATCAAGCCTTAAGCCAGCAAGCTTATAATGTTGCTAAAATGAGATTGGATGAAGCAATTGCGACAAAAGGCGCAAAACCTTTAGCGATTGTAACGGATATTGACGAAACTTTTTTGGATAATTCGTACTATGCAGTAGAAATGGCGCGTCAAGGAAAAACGTGGTCGCAAGAAACTTGGGCAAATTGGACGTCGAAAGGAATTGCAACTCCTTTGGCTGGTTCTCAAGAGTTTTTTCAGTATGCAGCGAGTAAAGGTGTTCAGATTTTTTACGTTACAAATCGATACGAAGTAGAGCGTCCTGGAACTTTGGCAAATTTAGAAAAATACAATTATCCAATTCAAAGTGCTCAGAATTTGATTTTGAGAAGTAAAGAAAGTAGCAAAGAAGCACGTCGTCAAAATATTTCGAAAGATTATGACATTGTTTTATTGCTAGGAGATAGTTTAACAGATTTTTCTTCTTTATTTGATAATCATAAATCTGAAAAAGAAAGAGCGGCAGCTGTAGAAACTTTAAAATCTGAATTTGGAAAACGATTTATTGTATTGCCGAATGTTGGATATGGAGATTGGGAATCTGCAATATTTGATTACAAATATGACTTGACGCAAGAGCAAAGAGATTCGATTATATACGAAGCTGCGAGAGAAACTCCTGTGAAATAAAGAATAAATACACAATGAAAACTGTCTTAATCGGACAGTTTTTTTTTGATTTATAAAAAAGTGAGAAATTAAATTTTAAATACATTTAACATGTTTTTGTTAAAAATAATCTATTAATTATTATTTGATCTGTAAAAAAATAATATTTATTTATTGAATATATAGTTTTTTTCTTTGTGCTGTATAATATTTAAGCATTCACCTATTTGTAAATTAAACTATAAATAACCTATATTTATAAGCTGGTTGTTTAGGCAATCATCAACCAATATTTAAAAAAAAATTATATCAAAACACATGAGTCAATCACAAAAAACTAATTGGGGTCAATTTATCCCACTGGTTACAGTATTCTTCTTTTGGGGATTCGTAGCGGCAAGTAATGAAATTTTAATTCCAGTTTTTAAAAAATCATTTGATTTATCCCAAGCCGAAAGTCAATTAGTCGCAGTAGCTTATTATATCGCTTATACGGTTGGAGCTTTAATTTATATGGGCGTTTCATTATTAGCTAAACAAGATTTAATCAATAAATTTGGGTATAAGAATTCATTATCTTTTGGACTTCTTTTATCAGCTATTGGAACGCTTTTTTTTATTCCAGCAGCCAATACAGGATCATTTCCTTTAATGTTAACAGGTTTGTTTACTGTAGGTCTAGGTTTTTCGTTGCAACAAACTGTTGCTAATCCGCTTGCAATTGCTTTAGGAGATGCAAGTACTGGATCTCAACGTTTAACATTAGCTGGAGGTATTAATAACTTAGGAACTACAATTGGACCTTTAATTGTTGCTTATGCAATTTTTGGTGCAGGAGGAGAAGGAGAAACAACTTTGAGTATAGAAGCAGTTAAAATTCCATATTTGTGTTTGGGTGTTGCTTTTTTAGCTGTTGCTATTTTCTTGAAATTTTCGTCTTTACCAAATCATCCAGAACAAGAAGAGGATAGTGCGATTGCAACTTCAAAAAATGATAAATCATCAGCCTTAAAATATCCTCAATTATTATTAGGAATGCTTGCGATCTTCTTATATGTAGGTGTAGAAGTTTCTACTGTAAGTAATTTACCAGCATATATGCACAATGAATTAGGGTTCGATATACAAGGAGTAACACCATATGTTTCGTTATATTGGGCAAGTATGATGATTGGTCGTTGGGGTGGTGCAGCAGAAGCATTTGGTTTAGATAAGACAAAAACATTGGCTCTTAAATTTATAGCACCTTATTTAGCTTTTGGGATTTTCTTATTAGTTAATTACATTGCAGGGCATGATTTGAAACCATTTTATCTATATAGTGTAATTATTTTAATAATGATTTTAGCTTCTTTATGGACAAATGGAAACCCTGCTAAAATGTTATTAACTTTCTCAATTATTGGAATTGTAGCATTATTAATCGGAATGAATACAACTGGTTTAGTCTCTATTTATTCTATTACAAGTGTTGGTTTGTTCTGTAGTACATTATGGCCTTGTATTTTTGCATTAGCAATTAATGGTTTAGGAAAAAACACTTCGCAAGGAAGTAACTTCTTAATTATGATGATTATGGGAGGAGGATTAGTAAGTATATTCCAAGGGTATATTGCAGATTTATCAACTGTTAATTCTAGTTATATTGTTTGTATTTTATGTTTTGTGTATCTTGTATTTTATGCAATTGCAACGCCTAAAATTCTTAAAAAACAAGGAATAAATCTTGGTGAAGTTAAATCTGAAGGAGGACATTAGGAAGATTTAATATTTAGTAATTTAATAAAAGGCTGTTTTATAATTTATTATAAAACAGCCTTTTCAGTTATTGAATTAATATAATAGGTGAAGGGACAAGAGAAACAACAAATTACAACATTTTGACAAGGTTCTAGAAAATATTCTAATTAGAATAATTCAAATACCACTACCCAGACAGCATCGCTATAAATCTATTTACTGGTCTAGGGATTAGTGCTAATGGAGAAAATTATATTACTGCTCAAAAAATAAATTAGTGAGTTAATAAAAAACTCAACCATTTGGTTGAGTTTTTTATTTCTTACGATATGCCAATATTTTATCAATACGATTACCGTCTTTGTCTACAATTTCTAGTGTCAAATCTTCTACTTCTACCTTATCACCAACATTTGGAATGGTTTCGTATTTATCTAAGAAAATTCCAGCAACGGTAACATATCTATTTTCGATGTCTTCGTCGATATCAATCTCAAAAAACTTCTCGAATTCATAGATCGAAAATTGCCCATCGATCAACCATGTACCATCTTCACGTTCTACGATTTCGTAATCTTCGTCTTGGTTCTCTGGTGTATCACCAACCAATTCGTCCAAAATATCGTTTATTGTTACAATTCCAGCCGTCGTACCATATTCGTCTAAAATAATGGCAAAATGTGCTTGTGAATTCTGTAACATTTCCAACAAAGGATAACTAAACGAATTTTCATTGACAAAAATAGGTTTGTGTATAAATTTTTTCAGGCTAAAATCTTCCTTACTTACACCAAACATATCTTTTAGTTTCAAGATACCAACGATTTCGTCCAGATTATTGTTCTTCGTAACAGGGTAGGCTGAATATTTATTTTTCTTAACTTTTGCACGTGCTTTCTCATAATCATCCGAAATATCTAATGAAGCAATTTCCGAACGATGCGTTGCTAACGTGTTCACACGACGATCTCCAAGCTCGAAAACACGTTCTAAGATTTCGTGTTCTTTTTCCTGAATTTCACCACCTTCTGTACTTTCTTTGATGATATTTTTAATTTCTTCTTCCGAAACAACTTCGCTGCTATCGTCTTTAATACCAAACAATTTTAAGAAAAAATTATTGGTAACTGTTAACAACCAAACGAATGGAGAAGTGATGATAGATAACCATTTCATCGGTTTCGAAACAATAGTAGAAACCATTTCAGGAAATTTCATTCCCAAACGTTTTGGTAATAATTCGCCAAATACAATCGAAAAATAAGTGATGATTACTACCATAATAATTGGAGAAAGTGTTTTGGCGTAAGGTGCAATGAAAGAAATAGATGTTAAAAATTCTGTTAAATTTGCAGTTAGTTTATCACCCGAGAAAACCCCTAATAAGATACCAATAAGGGTAATTCCGATTTGTACGGTTGATAAAAATTTGTTCGGATTCTCAGCAAGTTCTAAAGCCGTTTTAGCACCAGAACTTCCTTTCTTCATTTGATTTTCTAATTTGAATTTTCTTGACGAAACAAGTGCCATTTCTGACATGGAAAAAATTCCGTTCAATAAAATCAATACGATTATTATAACAATCTCCACTTTTATTCTTTAATTTTGATAAAAATAAACCAAAATCTAATACTTACCATAATGTCTCAATTTAATATTATGAAATTTTCTTATTTAATTTTACTTGCTTTTATGCTAAATGCTGGTTGTGCTTTCGGTAACAGCGATCAAACTCCAGAAGAAACAGATACTATTTTACCTACTTTTACAACGGCTGAATTGATTGGTAAAGGCAACCCTACGATGGTTGGAAATGGGTATAAATTGTTGCCAGAAGTTGCAAAACAATTTGAATTAATGAAAGCTGATGCACAAAAAGCAGGTTTTAAAATACAAGTGATTTCGAGCTATAGAAATTATACGTATCAAAACGGAATTTGGGAGCGCAAGTATAAAGCAAATCAAGCGAAGAAAATTGCAGCGAAAGAAAACATCGAAAAGATTATTGAATATTCTACCATTCCAGGAACTTCTCGTCACCATTGGGGAACTGATTTGGATATTATAGACGGAACGCGCGGAATACCAGCAGATCCGTTGAATGAGAAACATTTTAACGAAGGAGGATCAATGCATAAATTTAAACTTTGGTTAGATGAAAATGCATCTAAATATGGTTTTTATTTGGTGTACACGGATAATTCAGCGAGAAAAGGATTCAAATATGAACCGTGGCATTTTACGTATAAAGCGATTTCTGAACCGATGTTACAAGCTTATAAAAAGCTTGATATTAAAAAGGTTTTACAAGAAAATAAATTGTTAGGAAGCGAAAATTTTACAGATGATTTTATCGAAAAATATCGAAAAGAAAATATTTTGGATATAAATCCTGTTATTAAATAGTTAAAGCTCCTTTTTGGAGCTTTTTTTGTGGTATCTTTAAATAAAATTTAAGAGATTATACTTTCTGATGAGATTAACATTTTTCATATCGTTATTTTTGAGCATGAGTTTACTAACTTTTGCCAAACAATCGATTGTGAAAGATTTGGATGGCGATGGAAAGTTTGACAAGGTTTCAATTAATTTTGAAACGAATAAAATAGAGTTTTTACTTTCTGATACTGAATATAAAAAGCAGAGTAGTTTAGCTTTTAATGAATTGGATCGTAATACGAAGATTGAGGAAACAAAGAAAGGTTTCAAGATTATCAATAAAATAGGAGATGTTTTGTTTACATCTTATTTTCGATACAATCGTCAGACAAAAAAGATTGAATTATCTGCCATAAAACGTTCAATAGTTTCGGATGATTATTCGAAAGAAAATGGCGAATCAACTTTTATTACAGCTACAAAAGAGTTTATTGCGAAATGGAATAGTTTGGATAAATCATCAAATAAAGTGATTGCTTTACCAACGCTAAAAACTAAAATTGATTTGGATGTTATTTCTTTGAATGATTTTAATGATGCATTTCTGAATAAATTTAATCAACAAAGTTTGACTTTTTATAAAGCTGAAATCTCCAAGCAAAAATAATTATTGCTCCAAATCTATTGTTCTGAATGTTAGATTAATTCGTAGCGAATTTACTTTTTTAGTAGGAGGTAAGCGATGCAGCCAATAATCTTGTGTTTCATTTTTCATAACTAATAAACTACCACTTGCAAGATTTAAAGCAATTACTTCTTTAGTTTCTTTATGTTTAAAACCAAATTTACGTTCAGCGCCGAAACTTAGCGAGGCAATTGCGCCATGACGTTTCAATTGTTTTTCACCATCACTATGCCAAGCCATCCCTTCGGAACCATCGTGATATAAATTTACCAAACAAGAATTATAAGTTTCGCCAGTTTTTTCCTCAGCTAATTTTTTTAATTCAAGTAAAGTATCAGTCCAAGGCAAAGCTGTTTTCATGATTTTGGAATAGGTATAAGCAAATGGAAAATCTCCATACCAAGCAATTTTTCGTTTAGTTTCTATCAATTTTCCAAATATTATTGCTTGATCGTTTTTCCATTCAATTTCATTTAATAATATAGAATAATAATGATGCGCTTTTTCATCGGTCATAATTTGTCCAAAATAATTTACAGTTCCATCTTTTGGAAGTAGATTTTGTTGTCCGTCAAATAAATCGTTAAAAAGATCCATTTATAGTTTTATATGATCAAAAATAAGGAATTTAGATTTAATTCAGTTAATGTAATGTGCAGATAAATAAAGTTTTACTAACGTTTGTTATTTAAAATTTAATATTGAATAAGTCAAAAAAAAATTGGATTATATAATTTTTTATTTATTTTTATTTAACCAAAATTTAACACAATATGAATAAATTGATTTTTAAGAACACAATTAAGTTCTTCCTTGTAATTAGTATTTTACTTCTTGTTTCTGTCTTTTTAAAAATGTTAAATGTAGATCATGCGGATTTTATCTTGAACATCAGTTTCTCGGTTACAATTATTTCGCTTATCGCTGTAATGATGAGTTATAAGACTATAAGGGGGAAAAACAATTTTTCTATGGATTAATTTTTACGTATTAATTTAATTAATAATTTTGGTTGTTTATTTGTGAAAAGATAAACAACCAACTATTGTTATTTTAATAAACTGCCTCAGCGATTCTTTTTGTATTTATAGAATTACTCATTGTATAAAAATGTAATCCAGGAACACCAAAATCGATCAACTCTTTACATTGTTGAATACACCATTCAATTCCGATTTCCTTGATTCGTTCCTTATCTTTCGACTTCAAAACTTCCATTGCCAAAGCTTCTGGTAAGTCCAAATAGAAATTTTGTGGAATCGACGTTAGTTGATTGAAAGTTGTCAAAGGTTTTATACCCGGAATAATCGGAATATTAATATCCATTTCGCGACATTTTTTAACGAAATCAAAATATTTCTGATTATCAAAAAACATTTGCGTCACGATATAATCAGCTCCCAATTCCACTTTCTTTTTCAAATAATACAAATCCATTGCAAGATTTGGTGATTCGAAATGCTTCTCAGGATAACCCGCTACACCAATACAAAAATCCATTGCATGCGATTCTTGTAGTTCGTCGTCTAGATAATTTCCTGTATTCAAAGCAGTAATTTGCTCAATCAATTCCGAAGCATTTGCATGTCCACCAACTTCAGGAACAAAAGATTTTTCCGATTTTATAGGATCTCCACGTAAAACCAAAAGATTGTCAATTCCCAAGAAATTCAAATCGATTAACGCATCTTCTGTATCTTCTTTTGTAAATCCACCACAAATCAAATGCGGAATTGCGTCTATCTTATAATGATTCTGTATTGCAGCACAAATTGCAACTGTACCAGGACGTTTTCGTACCTGATAACGTTTCAATAACCCATTTTCTTTCTGTTTGTAAATATACTCTTGACGATGATAAGTTACATCGATAAAAGCTGGATTTAACTCAACTAACGGGTCTAAAGTTTTGAACGTCGCATTGACATCTTGTCCTTTCAAAGGCGGTAAAATCTCTACAGAAAATAATGGTTTTCCGTTTGCGCGTTCTATATGTTCGGTAACTTTCATTCTTTATTTTATCGTTTAGCGAAGTTCGAATCTCGAATTTCGATTATATATTTTCTTTTATATGGGCGTTTCCTTCGGGCGGGCTTTTCGTTACAATCTTTTTTGTTAATTTCGACTTCGTCCAATCAACAAAAAAGGATTTTCACTGCAATCCCTAACGCATTTTTTAATTTTGTTCTACGTTTGTTATCATGCTGAATTTATTTCTACATTTCATCCAAACTTGTGTAATTCTGAAACGAGTTCAGAATGCCTTTGTGTTTCTGTCATTTCGAGCTTGGGAGGAATATGAGATTCTTTATTTCGAAATGCTGTATTTAGAAAGACAAAATTTATTTTTGCTTAATGCTTTTACGCCAAATTAGGACTCAACCAACGTTCAGCTTTATCAAGTTCTATATTTTTACGTTTTGCAAAATCTTCAACCTGATCCATTTTTATTTTTCCAACTCCAAAATATTTTGCTTCTGGATTACCAAAATAATAACCAGAAACAGACGAAACAGGATACATGGCCAAAGAACTTGTTAACTCAATCCCTGCATTTTTCTCTACATCCAAGATTTTGAAAATTGTTTCTTTTTCTAAATGGTCAGGACATGCAGGATAACCAGGAGCGGGGCGAATTCCTTTATATTTTTCTGAAATTAATTCATCATTTGATAAAGTTTCATCTTTCGCATAACCCCAAATTTCTGTACGAACATATTTGTGCAAATATTCTGCATAAGCTTCAGCTAGACGATCGGCAATTGCTTTCACCATAATCGAATTGTAATCATCTAAATTTGTTTCGTAAGCTTTAGCAACTTCTTCAATTTCTTGACCAGCTGTGACAGCAAATGCACCGATATAATCTTGAATAGCTGAATCTTTTGGCGCAATAAAATCAGCAATCGAAATATTTGGTTGTTCTTTCGATTTTTTTGCTTGTTGACGAAGTGTGTAAAATTCTTCGATTTTGTTATCATTTTCATCAAACAATTCAATCGTGTCATCGTTTACCGTATTCGCTTTGAAAAGCCCAAAAACAGCTTTTGGTTTTGCTAAATTTTCAGTTTCGATTTTATTTAACATCGACAATGCATCAACATATAATTCTTTGGCATTTGTTCCAACAATTTCATCATCTAAAATCGCTGGAAACTTTCCGTGTAAATCCCACGTTTTGAAAAATGGAGTCCAATCTATAAAATCTCTTAATTCAGAAACTGTTGTTTGATGCGTAAAAACACCTAATTTATTTGGTTTAAAAGGTTTATTTTCTTCAAAATCAACTTTTAATTTATTTTTTCGAGCATCTTCAATCGATAGATATTCCTTTGATACAGCACGATTCAAGAAACCTTCTCTAATTTTTGTATAATCAATAGTTGTTTCTGTAAGTAATTCTGCCTGTTGATTTCCAATCAATTTTTGACAAATCGTAACCGAACGAGAAGCATCTAAAACATGAATTGCTTTATCGTATTCTGGTGCAATTTTAACAGCTGTATGCGCTTTAGAAGTCGTAGCGCCACCAATCATCAATGGAATATCAAGATTAAGACGTTTCATTTCTCTAGCAACATGCACCATTTCATCTAACGAAGGTGTAATTAATCCAGAAAGACCAATCACATCGACATTATTTTTTTGCGCTTCGTCTAAAATTGTTTCAGAAGAAACCATTACGCCTAAATCGATAATCTCGAAACCATTACAGCTTAAAACGACTGAAACAATATTTTTTCCGATATCGTGAACATCACCTTTTACAGTTGCCATTAAGATTTTAGAAGGCTCTTTGTCTGTTTTATTTCTAAGTTTTTCTTCCTCTAAAAATGGCGTTAAATAAGCAACAGATTTTTTCATTACGCGAGCCGATTTAACTACTTGAGGCAAGAACATTTTTCCGCTTCCGAAAAGATCTCCAACAACGTTCATTCCGTCCATCAAAGGACCTTCAATAACACGTAATGGCGAACCAATTTTTTTCAAAGCTTCTGCAGTATCTTCGTCAATAAATTCTGTAATTCCTTTTACTAAAGAAATTTCAATACGCTTTTCTAAAGGTAATTCGCGCCAAGCATCATCTTTCTTTTTCTCTTTTGTAACACCTTTTAGATGTTCGGCAAAATCAATCAAACGCTCTGTTGCATCGTCACGTCGATCCAATAAAACATCTTCAACGTGTTCTAATAAATCTTTTGGAATATCATCGTAAATCTCAATCATTTCTGGATTGACGATTCCCATGTCCATTCCGTGTTTAATGGCGTGATATAAAAACGCCGTGTGCATCGCTTCACGAACCGCATTGTTTCCACGGAAGGAAAATGAAACATTCGAAACTCCACCCGAAACTAACGCATGCGGAAGATTTTCTTTGATCCATTTTGTTGCATCAAAAAAATCGATGGCATTACGGCGATGTTCTTCCATTCCTGTTGCAACTGGGAAAATATTCACATCAAAAATGATATCTCTTGGATTGAAATTTACTTGATTTACCAAAATATCATACGAACGTTTTACAATTTCGATTCGACGTTCATAATTATCCGCTTGACCTTTCTCATCAAACGCCATAACCACTGTTGCAGCACCGTAACGTTTAATTTTCTTCGCATGTTCGATAAATAATTCTTCTCCCTCTTTTAAAGAAATTGAGTTGACAATCGCTTTACCTTGAACATTTTTTAGACCAGCTTCAATAATTTCCCATTTCGAAGAATCAATCATAATTGGAACTTTCGAAATATCAGGCTCAGAAGCAATCAAACGTAAATATTTCACCATAGAAGCTACACCATCAAGCATACCTTCATCCATATTGATGTCGATAATTTGCGCGCCACCATCTACTTGATCACGTGCAACTTGAAGTGCTTCTTCAAATTTTTCTTCTTTGATTAATCGCAAGAATTTTTTAGAACCAGTAACATTTGTACGTTCACCAACGTTGACAAAGTTTGAATTTTCACGAACAATTAAAGGTTCTAATCCAGAAAGTTGAATTTTTACGCCTGACATTCTACATTAATTTTTCGAGGTTCGTATTCTTTTGCTAAATCAGCCATCAATTTGATGTGATCTGGTGTAGTTCCACAACATCCACCTAAAATATTTACCAATTTTTTATGCAAGAAGGGTTTGATAAAATCTCGCATCATTTCAGGAGTTTCATCGTATCCACCGAAAGCGTTTGGTAAACCAGCATTTGGGTATGCGCTGACATAAAATGGTGCTTTTTCGGCTAAAACTTCTAAATATTGAATCAAATCTTTTGCACCTAAAGCACAATTTAACCCAACTGAAATTAAATCAATATGTTCTAATGAAATCAAGAAAGCTTCTGTTGTTTGTCCAGAAAGTGTACGTCCAGATTTATCTGTTATTGTACCAGAAGCCATTAAAGGAACGTTGATTCCTGTTTTTTCTATTGCATCTTGAATTCCATAAAATGCTGCTTTTGCATTTAAAGTATCAAAAATAGTTTCAACAAGTAAAATATCGGCACCAGCTTCTAACATTGTTTTTGCTTGACGATAATAAACATTTGCCAATATATCAAAATCTACATCGCGATAACTTGGGTCATTTACTTGTGGCGAAATAGAGGCTGTCTTGTTTGTAGGGCCTAAAGAACCAACAACAAAACGAGGTTTATCTGGCGTAGAAAACTCTTCACACGCTTCTTTCGCTAAACGAACGGCTTCGTAATTTAATTCATCAACCAAATCAACCATGTCATAATCAACCATCGAAATAATATTGGCATTGAACGTATTTGTTTCGATTAAATCTGCACCAGCAGCCAAATATTCTCGGTGAATATCTTTTATGATTTGAGGTTGGGTTAAAACCAATAAATCGTTATTTCCTTTTAAAGAAGTATGAAAATCCTTGAATCGTTCTCCACGATAATCTTCTTCTTGTAAATTGTGCTTTTGGATCATCGTTCCCATTGCACCATCTAAAATAACAATACGCTCTTTTAGTATATCGTCTAATTTCATTCTAAATATTTTAAAAGCCTTATGGGAAGAAGTGTGAGGTAAGTCCTTATCTTTCTCTATTTGAGTAGGATTTAGCACCCAACTATACTTTGGGTTGCTAAGATTTCAACGGGCCTATTCCCTCCATCTTTCTTTATAAAGCTATGTGCAAAATTATTTAAAGTATTGAGAATAAAAAAATCAAGATTGAAAAAAACGAGTTCGAAACTTGGTTCATAGAAATAATTTTTGTTTGAAATAGTTCAAAATCTCTAATAGGTCATTTTTGAAATTTATTTTAGAAAATATTTCTTTAAAATTACTATTTTAAAGAAATAATATTTTAATTAGTTATTGAAAATTGTAGTTTTTAGAATATTTTTAATAAAAATAGGGTTTTATTAAAAATTATTAAGATTTGTTTTTTCTTTTAATTGTATTTTTTAGAAAATTATTTTTGTCTATAAATATTTATAGAATAAAATTCATTATTTGTGTATTTTTATCTATAATTACGGAAAATATTAAATTAAAGAAATGAAATTAATTTGGATATATAGAATTCTTTCGCCTAAATTTGTCCTCAGAAATAGTTCATTAAAATTTACATTTTATCAAGAAAAGTGGAGGGAAATGGCCCAAAGAAACTTTAGCAACCTGATTAATGAATCAAGGTGCTAAATCCATCCTTATAGGAAAGATGAATAAAAACTACTGTAAACCAATCTTCAATAATATTCTTTATTCAAAATGGTTCAATTGTTTTTATGCGATTGAACCATTTTTTTTCTTCACTTTTCTTTGGTAAATAATTAAAAACAAAACAAATAAATGAAAAAAATAAATATCGGATTGTTCGGATTTGGAGTTGTAGGAGAAGGAATTTACAAGGTATTGGAAGAAAAACCACAATTGAATGCTGCAATTAAAAAAATTGTAATTAAAGATAATTCTAAATCTAGAAATGCTCCGTCTGAATTATTTTCGACTAATGCGGATGATATTTTAAATGACGATGAAATAAATGTTGTTGTTGAGTTAATTTCGGATGCTGATGCGGCACATGATATCATTATAAAAGCGTTCAATAAAGGTAAACATGTGGTAAGTGCAAATAAAAAATTGATTGCAGATCATCACAAAGAATTATTGGATTTGCAAGCACAAAACAATGTTTCTTTTCTTTATGAAGCCTCTGTTTGCGGGTCAGTTCCGATTATTAGAAATCTAGAAGAATATTTTGATAACGATTTATTGAATTATGTATCTGGAATTGTAAATGGGACAACAAATTACATTTTGACGAAAATGGCGAATGAAAATGAGTCGTATCAAGATGCCTTAAAAGCAGCGCAAGAAAGTGGTTTTGCAGAAGCTGATCCAACGGCTGATGTAGAAGGTTTTGATGCGTCGAGTAAATTAGCAATTATTACGTTGCATGCTTTCGGTAAAAAGATTGATGTTGATCAAGTTATTCGAAAAGGAATTACTTCATTGAAAGTTGAAGATTTTAAATACGCAAAAGAAAAAAATTATACAATAAAGTTGATTGCTAATTCTAAAATTAATCATCAAACGGGTGAAATTACATCAACAGTTTTGCCAACTTTTGTTGAATTAAATAAAACAATTGCGCTTGTGAATAACGAATATAATGGAGTTTTGATTGGAAGTTCGCTTTCAGATGAGCAATTTTTATATGGAAAAGGAGCAGGGCGTTTCCCAACTTCTTCGGCTGTTTTGAGTGATATTTCTGCGTTGAAATATGATTATCAATATTCGATTCGAAAATATGAAAACAAAGAAGAAGGAGTTTTTAATCAAACAGGAAAGAAGCGAATTTATATCGGTTTTGAGAATCAAGCAGATGATGTTTCAAATATTTTTGATGAAATAGAAGAACGTTATCAGAGTAAAAATTACAATCATATTGTTGGTGTGATTGATATAGAAAAGCTCAAACAAAAAGAGACTATTGAAAATCCAAAACTTTCGATAATTGCGTTTGAGTAAATTTTTGTGATTAAAAAGCCTCAATATTAATTGAGGCTTTTTTGTAAATCTAAAAATTAAGGTTTTTGTAAATACTTTTCCAATAAAAGTTTTAGGGGTTTATTTTTAATTAATCCAGTATAAGTCATTTCAATTTTATAATCTTTTGAGATTAAAACCCAATATGGATAACTAATTTGTTCATTTTTATCAATGAATTCTTCTAAAAATAGGTGAGTTTTTTTATTCGATTTAGGTTCATATTTTTTGTTTAAAAAGATAATAGATTCATTTGTTTCTGCTTCAAATTCAATAAAATAAATGTCATTATTTAGAATTTGAAGTAATTCTTTATCCTTTTTTAATTGTTTCTTTTGAATCATACAGTAACTACACCAATTTGTCGAAAAATAAAGTAGAATTGGTTTAGGATTTTCATTAGAAATTGAATTAAATTTTTCTAATGAAATCTGTGCTTGGAGATTCAATGATGATAAAATGAATATGAAGTACCAGATTTTCATTAACGTAAATTGTATCGAACACCTATAAAACCTCTTGTTCCCTGCATAGGTGTATAGCTGTAATCATTTGGTTCAAAAATAACATCGTTTCTTCCTTTAGGAGGAGTAACGCCATTTCCAGGTTCTCCGAATGGGTCCCACCAACGAGCAATAACATCGCCTTTTGGTAAAACATTAAAAATATTTTTGATTCCACCATAGATTTCAATATTATTCTTAAATGATTTACTTAATTGAATATTTGCAATAACAGTTGGTTTTGAATATTCTGGTCGATAATCATTTTCTACTTGAGGTAATTTCATTTTGTCATTATAATTGGCGGTTAAATCAACAGTAAAACCTTTTTTGAATGTATAACTTGCTAAGAAATTTCCAGACCATTTTGGTGCATGATATTGAACTTCTTTTTCTCCATCTTCTTTTTTGTATACATCCATATAGGTTGCGCCAAGCATTATTTTTAGAGGAAAGTCAAATGTTGCATCTATGTTTAAAGAAACTCCTTGAGATATTGCGTGTCCATCTAAATTGTCATAGATAATCTTTGTTTCGTCAGTATCTGTATCAGCAATAATTTTGTTTGTGAAATAAGAATAGAATGTTGTAAAATCAAAGTTTAAAGCGGTGAAAGAAGTTGGTAGTTTGAATACATAATTAATATTTCCATTATATGATTTTTCAGGTTTTAATTCATTTTCAAAAACTACTTGTCTAGCTCCAGTTAATGCACGATGATCTTCTGTGAAGACATTCACAACACGAAATCCCGTACCAAAACTTGCTCTTAAAGTATGATGAGATGAAGGTGAAAATTTGTATGCAATTCTTGGAGAATGTATTCCTTTATGTGTTTTATCATAATCAAATCGATAACCAAGTAATAATTTGTTTTCAGAATTTAATGTCCATTCGTCTTGTACAAAAATACCAGGAATCTGTGTATTCATTGGGTTATTCTTGATTAGATTATTATCCTCATCATATTCTCCAGTACCTCTTGTGTTATCATCATAATAAGTATATTTAAATGAAGATCCTAAAAGTAAGCTATGTTGTCCAATTATCTTATCCCAATAAGCTTGAGCAAAAATAACTTGTTGTTTTCCTTGATAAGATTCTGGACCATAAAATGAATTCTGTTGATGAAAATTATAAGAAAATTGAGTCATTATTTTTTCTTTTATAGGTAATTGATACATTCCTATCGCTTCAAAACGATTTGTCATAATACTTTCGGCATAAACTTCGTCACTTCCTCTGTGTAGTTTTCTTTTCCAATTCATTTGACCTCCCCATCTATCTTCGTATAAATAACGTAAAGCAACTGATGCTGTTCTATTTTTTTGACGTTCAAAATCAAATTTATTGAATAACGTGATGCGATCTTGTAACGTTACATCCGTAAAACCGTCGTTATTTTTATCTTTCTTATTACCATATTTAAAGTAATTAAAACCAAATAAACTATTTACCTTTTCTCCTAAATTGTATTTGTATCCACCATCAAGATTGGTTTCCAACCAAGAAGTTGTAAAAGCATCCAAAGATAATTTTGGAGCAGATTTAGGAGATTTCGTAATTACATTAATTATACCACCCATGGCTTCTGTTCCATAAAGGGAAGATGCTGGTCCTTTTACAACTTCTATTCGTTCTACCAAAGAGTTCGGAATTCCGCTCAAACCATAAACAGTAGATAAAGAAGAAACAATTGGCATTCCGTCAATTAAAATCATGGTATATGGACCTTCCATTCCGTTAATATGAATATCACCTGTGTTACAAACATTACAGTTTAGTTGTGGTTGAACACCATTTATTAATTGTACAGCGTCAAATAATGAAGGTGTTGGATTTTTTTGAAAAAACTTTGGTGTATAGATTTCAATTGGAACTGGACTATCAGATTTTCTTACAGCTTTCATTGTTCCTGTAATTACAATCTCATCTAAATTTTCTGAAGAATCTTCCATATAAATAGAATCTTTTTGTTCCTGAGCATTTGATAGAATGGAGGTTAAGGTGATGAATAAATAAAATGTTGTTTTCATGTTAAGTAAAATTTATAATCAAATTAAAAAGTTAGACAAATCTAACAAAAATATTATTAAAAATGAATTTTTAAATTTTACTTAATTTTCAACTATATTTGTTTCCATGAATTCATTGGTCGAAGAAAATTACCTAAAAGCATTATTTCATCTTTCTGAAAATGGGAAAGGAGAAGTGAATGTGAAGGATTTGAGTAAGCATTTGGAAATAAAAATGCCTACTGTAAACAGTATGATGAAAAAATTAGCTGAAAAAGAATTGGTGATTTATGAATCGTATAAACCACTTCGGTTATCTGATAAAGGAATTCTGAAAGCTTCTTTGATTGTAAGAAAACACCGATTAACAGAGATGTTTTTGGTAGATAAAATGGGATTTGGTTGGGAACAAGTTCATGAAATTGCTGAGCAAATAGAACATATTCAAAGTCCAATTTTTTTCGATAAAATGGACGAATTATTGAATTTTCCTAAATTAGATCCGCATGGTTCTCCAATTCCAGATAAAAATGGAAAAATAGAAATTATCAATTACAAAAAATTGGCCGAATTTAAAGAAGGTGATAAAGTAGAAATATGCGCTGTTATTGGTTCTTCTGATGAATTTTTGAAGTATTTGAATTCAAAAAATATTCATTTGAATGATGAAATTGAAATCATTTCTGTTGAAGATTTTGATGGAACAATGAAGGTTAAATTTCTAAAATCAAATGAAATTGAAACATTTAGTAATCATGTGACTTCAAGATTATTAGGTAGATAATGGTTTTTAATTTATAAAAAGAAAAAAGCAAGTTATTTAACTTGCTTTACAATTATTCCGCTTTTCCTTTTATTCTGAAAATTTTTCGAGAAGAAACTGGATCGTTAGATGTGATTGTTACAGATTTATTGAAATCTCCAGTCACAGAACCACTTGAATATTTAACGGTAATATCCGCAGATTTTCCTGGTTCGATAGGTGTTGTAGGATATTCAGGAACTGTACATCCACAAGAACCAACAACGCTTTTAAGAATTAAAGGTTTATCACCTGAGTTGGTTACTTTCATCTTAGCTGTTACTTCGGTATTCAACTTTATATTTCCAAATTGAATTTCTTCTTTTTCTAAACTAAGTGTTTGAGCAAATAAACTTGTAACGCCTAAAGCAAAAGCACCTAAAAACATTAATTTTTTCATGACGATAATTAATTTGTAACCAAAGTTAAAATAAATAATACAAAAAGTCTACCTTTTTTTGTATTTTAGTACTAAAATAATTAATATATACCCGTTGTGCATTTTAAATAATTTGGGTTTTTAGATTATTAATATTTCGATTAAAGTATGTTTTATTAATGTACTGAACCACAGTAAGAGCAGTAATTTTAGCTAAAATTCTGGTTTTAAACCCTTCGAAAGTCTTTGCATAATTTCGTCTAATCATAAACTGATCACATAGTTGAGAAAATAACGTTTCAATTCTTTTTCGATACTTTTTGAATGGACAAAACTGAGGTTTATACTCTTTTTGATTGGATCTTTTCGGTGTTTCTAATCGAATATTAGCTTCATTAAATAAGTCAATTTGAATTGTTTGCGACAAATAACCTTTGTCCCCAAGTAGCAAACAATCATACATTTGAGTTTTAACATCTTTCAAAAAATGAATGTCATGAACAGATGCGGGACTGATATCAATACTCTGGAAAACACCATTTAAAGAACAAATAGCATGAAGTTTATAGCCATAAAAAGACATTTGCTGAGAAGCACAAAAACCTCTATTTGGTGCACTATACTGATGTTCTTTGCAAATTTTCGAGCGATTAATTCTTGCTATTTTACACACTTCCAACGGCATACTATCAACTATGAAACAATTTTCAAATTCATTAAATTCTTTCGCTAATTTGAGGCGAATACTATTAATTTGCTCTGATAATCTACGTTTTCTACGATTGTAAATACTACGCTCAATTTTACAACTTAACGCATTAGGAAGATTTCGAAATAAATGATTTTCACTATCAATACCCATAAATTCAGCTGTTAAGACAAGACTGATGAGTTCTAAATCAAAAAGTTTAGGTCTTCTACGTTGATAAATTAAAAGTGTATCTGTTGATATTTTTCGAAGAACTTCCAATATTCTTTCGTAATTTGCAAGTAAGTTGTTCATTGTAAATGTTTTGTAATTAAAACAATTTACTGATTTTCAATCAAATGAACAACTTTATTCTTTATTAATCAAAATGCACAACGGGTTTAATATATATTAATATGAAAAGAATAATTGTTACAATAATGCTTCTAGTTTACAATTTTACTAATGCACAAATGTCTTCTACAGCTACTGTTAATGAATATAATCTACAAACTATTGTTGCAGAAGTAAAACAACAGAAATATACAGAAGGAGTTACTAATAAAGATGAATATTTTAATGTTAATTTTCTTCCTGCAAGTATAGATGGTTTCAAAGAAAAGGAGAATTTTAGATATAATGCATTACTAGACGATTTAGAGTTTTTAAGAGATGGATATTTATATAAAATGAATAAATTATCAAACCAGACTATTAGATTCGATGATGGTAAAATTCTTAAGTATGTAAGTTATATTGATGGGGGTACATTAACATCAAGATATTTACAAGTATTTTCACCTTTAGATCGAAAAATTGTACTTTATAGAAAATTATCTAATGATGGAGTAGATGGTCTTGGTGCTGGTGGTTTAAATGCTTCTAATAAGAGAAATTATTTTAAACAAGAGAAATTATTGATTGGTTATAGTGATAAAATGTATAATGTTCCAAATTCAACTAAAAAATTTAAAGATTTTACAGATAAAGACGTAAATCAAATTGTAAGTACAAATAAACTTAGCATAAAAAAAGAACAAGATTTAATTAAACTTATTGATTTATTGAATAAATAAACAAATTATATAATATCTTAGAAATGTTGGGCAGATTGTGTAAATTTGCCCAAATTTATTTTAAGTCATATATAAATAATGGAAATCGCATCTAAATATACGCCAACGGAAGTTGAAGGAAAATGGTATGAATACTGGATGGAGAAGAAGTATTTTAAATCTACTCCAGATGAAAGAAAAGCTTACACAATCGTCATTCCACCACCAAATGTAACAGGTGTCTTGCACATGGGACATATGTTAAATAATACGATTCAGGACGTTTTAATTCGTCGTGCGCGTATGCGTGGATTTAACGCTTGTTGGGTACCAGGTACAGACCATGCTTCAATTGCTACTGAAGCGAAAGTTGTTGCGAAGTTAAAAGAGGAAGGTGTTTCTAAATTTGATATCGGTCGTGAAGAATTTTTAAATCACGCTTGGGATTGGACGCATAAACATGGTGGAATTATTTTAGACCAATTAAAAAAGTTAGGAGCTTCTTGCGATTGGGATCGTACGAAATTTACGATGGATCCAGATTTATCTGAATCTGTTCAACGTGTTTTTGTTGATTTATATAACAAAGGATTAATTTACCGTGGATACCGTATGGTAAATTGGGATCCGGAAGCAAAGACAAATATTTCTGACGAAGAAGTTATTCATGTTGATAAAAATGGAAAATTATATCATTTAAAATATCAAGTTGACGGAACTGATCAATATATTGTTGTGGCGACAACTCGTCCTGAAACAATTTTTGGTGACTCTGCAGTTTGTATCAATCCAAATGACGAGCGATATGAATGGTTGAAAGGAAAACAAGTTATTGTTCCAATCGTTGGTCGTAAAGTAAATATTATCGAAGACGAATATGTTGACATCGAATTTGGTACAGGATGTCTTAAAGTTACGCCTGCACACGATGTGAACGATTACGAATTAGGTAAAAAACATAATTTAGATTTTATTGATATTTTTACGGATGATGCGAAATTAAATGATTTAGGATTAAATTATGCTAGATTAGATCGTTTCAAAGCGCGTAAAGAAATCGAGAAAGAATTAGAAGAAAAAGGTTTACTTGAAAAAGTAGAAAATTATAATAATAAAGTTGGTACATCTGAAAGAACAGGAGCGGTGATTGAGCCTAAAATTTCAAATCAATGGTTCTTGAAAATGACAGATTTAGCTAAACCAGCTTTAGAAAATGTAATGAATGATACGATTAAATTTCATCCTGCGAAATTTAAAAATACATATCGTAATTGGATGGAAAATGTAACAGATTGGAACATTTCTCGTCAATTATGGTGGGGACACCAAATTCCTGCATTTTTCTATGGTGATGGAAACGAAGATTTCGTTGTTGCTCTAACAAAAGAAGAAGCTTTACCATTAGCACAGGAAAAAACAGGAAATGTTACATTAACAATCGAAGATTTACGTCAAGACGAAGATGCGTTAGATACTTGGTTTTCTTCTTGGTTATGGCCAATTTCTGTTTTCAACGGAATCAATGAGCCAGAAAATGAAGAAATCAATTATTATTATCCAACACAAGATTTAGTAACTGGTCCAGATATTATTTTCTTTTGGGTTGCGCGTATGATTGTGGCTGGATATGAGTATCGTAACGAATTACCTTTCGAAAATGTATATTTCACAGGAATTGTTCGTGATAAACAAGGGCGTAAAATGTCAAAATCGTTAGGGAATTCACCAGATCCAATCGAATTGATGAACGAATATGGTGCAGATGCTACGCGTATGGGAATGTTGCTAACAGCGCCTGCTGGGAACGATTTACCTTTCGATGTTGATTTGTGTCTACAAGGACGTAATTTTGCGAATAAAATTTGGAATGCTTTCCGTCTAATAAAAGGTTGGGAAGTGAAAGAAGATTTAGAACAAACTTCTGCTCAAACAAAAGCGGTTGAATGGTTCGAAAATAAATTCCAACAAGCATTAGCAGATATCGAACATAATTACGATCAATATCGTTTATCTGATTCATTGATGGCAATTTATAAATTGATTTGGGATGATTTCTGTTCTTGGTACTTAGAAGCAATTAAACCTACTTTTGGTGAGCCAATTGATGCAAAAACTTATGCAGCAACAATTTCTTATTTAGAAAATGTATTGAAAGTTTTACATCCATTTATGCCTTTCTTAACAGAAGAAATTTGGCATTTAATTGCTGAAAGAACAGAAAACGAAGCCTTAATTATTTCTAAATATCCTGAAGTAACATCTTTCAATGAAGAGATTATCAAGAATTTTGAAAATACAAAAGAAGCAACAACTGCTATTCGTGGATTACGTTCAGAAAAAGGAATGTCACCAAAAGAAGCATTAGAAGTTTTTGCTGATGCTCAAGCTGCGAATGAAATTTATGTAGATGTGTTCTCTAAATTAGGAAATGTTTCTAATTTCAATACAGGTGATAAACCAGAAAAAGGTTTTGCTTTCCGTGTTGGTACGTTAGAATTTATGGTTCCGATGTCTGATAATATCGATATTGAAGCTGAGCGTGAGAAATTACAAAAAGAGTTGGATTACAACCAAGGTTTCTTAAACTCGGTTCGTAAAAAATTATCAAACGAAAAATTTGTTGCTGGTGCGCCAGAACAAGTGATTAATGCAGAACGTAAAAAAGAGGCTGATGCATTATCTAAAATTGCTCAAATTGAAGAGCAGTTACAAGCTTTGTAATTTTAATTTAATTTTTAAAATATATGAAAAACCACTCCAAATTTTGGAGTGGTTTTTTTATTGATTTTTTTCGATTAACTTTAATAAAGCCTCAAAAAAGTATAAATGTCAAGCGAATTAAATTACAAAAAGAAAAAGTTGTATTCTGATTTTTTAAACCAAGAAAGAAATATTTTTGTTTGGATACCAGAGCGTTTTATAAATGAAAGTTTGCCTGTTTTGTATTTATTAGATGGCGGAATTAATGAAAAATTTAAGCAAATATCAAAACTAATTGATGAGTTAATTATATCAAATCATATTCAACCATTGATGATTGTAGGAATTGAAAATATTAATCGAAATTTAGATTTTACAAGAAATACATACATTGCAAAAGATAAAAAATGGGTTCCAGAATATGGAAATGCAGAATATTTTGAGAAATTTATTGTATTAGAATTACTTCCTTATATTTCGAAAAATTACTATACAAATAATTCGAAAACTATTGTTGGTGAGTCTTTAGGCGGATTATTGGTAATGGATATATTGTTTTATTTTTCGCATTATTTTGATTCTTATATCGCAATTGATCCTTCGCTTTGGTGGAATAACCACGAATTGTTTGACTCTTATTGTAAAAAATTTGATTTTAATCTATTAGAAAATAAAAAGATTTGGATTTCAAGTTCTAAAACTATTTCAATTTCAAAGTTTACAGATCAATTTGTAGAAAAATTACGCGAAAAAGATAACTTGAAATCAAATTGGAATTATTTACATGATCCTTCGCAAAATCATTTCACAATTTTCAATTCTTCAATAAAATCAGCGTTAATATGGATGTTTAAGTAATATTTTTTTAAATGATTCATATTACTTCAATAGGTTTCTCCAACAAGTTTGTCTAAATTTGCAAACCTTTTTAAAAAGAATTAATGCAGTATTTAGAACTACTTTTAATCGGAGTTTTCACAGCTTTTATTGGATCATCCATTCCTGGATTGTTGAATATGACGGTGGTAAAAATTGGGAAACAAGAAGGAACTAAAAGTGCATATAGTTTTATGTCTGGAACAGCGATTACGATTGCAATTCAGGTTTATTTGGCAATTTTTCTGGCAAAATTTATTGATTTTAATGAAGAAGTTACTAAAATTTTTAGGGAAGTTGGATTAGCTGTTTTTGTAATTATTACGATTTATTTTCTCTTTTTTGCAAAGAAACAAGATCAAAAAAATAAGAATAAAAAGCTAAAACAACAAGGTAATGTAAAACAGAAAAATAAATTCATCTATGGGTTATTGTTATCTGCCATAAATGTTTTTCCAATACCTTTTTATGTATTTTTAAGCGCAACGTTGATTTCGTATAATGTTAATGTTTTTGGACAACCAAATAGCTCAGTTTTTGCTTTAGGAGTCGTTATTGGTTCGATGATTATTTTTGGTCTGTATCTGAAATTTTTTAATTCAAAATCAGAAGAAGATTCGTTTATTTTAAAGAATATCAACTATGTAATAGGAGGAGTGACGAGTGTGATTTCTTTGTTAACGATTTATCAACTTTTTCAATAAAAATTTAATTCAAATTTTGCTTTGGATGCGAGTATTTAAGCAAATATTCCATCACTTCATCGCATTCTTTTCCTTCTAAAATATAACTCAAAATATCTTCGATTAATTCATCAATAATTTGAGGATTAAATTCAAATTTTTTAGCTAAATCAATACAAATTGCTTTTTCATTTTGATGAATATTCAAATCAACAACCATTAACAAAACAGCGTCGTACAACAAAGAAAGTCGATCAGTAAAGGTTTTTGGCAACGTAAAATCAAACTTCGTGTTCTCGTTCAAAATATAACTTATATCTTTGGCAGAAAGCTCATGAAATTTGGCAATATCAGAGATAATTTGAATCTCTTTTTCATTCAAATTACCATCACTTTTACCAATAATAAATAAATTTTTGATGTGATTTAATTTGTCAATCAAAGTAAGATTATTTTTCATTTGTTGCTTTTTGGGATTAAAAATACTTAAAATAGTGTTAAATTAACGTTCAAAATTTTTCATGTGCCAGATTTTAAAACGAAAATAGATGAGATTTATGATAAGCAATGTAAGAATAAAGCAAATATTCGTCATCTTACTGTTTATTAGCGAAAAATATATTTAGAAAGAGTTTTTCACATATGAAACCGATTTTAAAAGTCAATTGGTTTTTATCACCTTCAAAATTTCTCAATTATCCCTATAATTCTACAACTCAAAAGGTAATTGATTTTTTGATGAAATATTTTTAAATCTCGGTTCAACGATTTAATTTTATATTTGTTTTATACAACAATCAACGTTATTTTTGTAGTTAAATCTTATAGAATTGTTATCAAAAAAGACAAAATACGGACTAAAAGCAATGGCTCATTTGGCCAGACAAGAAAGTAACAAACCAGTTTTAATCGGACAAATTTCTGAAACAGAAGTTATTCCGAAAAAATTCTTGGAGGCTATTTTATTGGATTTAAAAAAGTTAGGCTTTGTCAATTCGAAACAAGGAAAAGGTGGTGGATATTATTTGGCACGTGATGCGAAAGATATTAGTTTAGCATCTTTGATTCGTGTTTTAGAAGGACCAATCGCGCTTTTACCTTGTGTAAGTAAAAATTACTACGAAAAATGTGATGATTGCCCTAACGAAGGCATTTGTACATTGAATAAGGTGATGGTTGAATTGAGAGATTCGACTTTAGAAATTCTTGAAAATAAATCTTTAGAAAGTTTAAAATAAATCTTTAGCCTGAGTTTTTCAGGCTTTTTTATTGTAAAATTTTATAAGAATGAAGAAAAAAAGTATAACTCTTTTTCGAGAATTCTTCCTAATTTCGAACATTTGTATTTCATGAAAAATAGATCTATACAACAAGAGTTTAAAGAACTTTTAGAACAACGTTCTTTTTCTACGCATCGTTATTTATTGGCGATTAGTGGAGGGATTGATAGTATGGTTTTGTTAGATTTATTCCGTCAAACAGCTGCAAATTTTCAGGTGGCACATTGTAATTTTCAGTTGCGTGAAGAAGACGCAAATGGCGATGAATTGTTTGTGAGAGAATATTGTGGAAAATATAATATACCGTTTCATTCGACTCGTTTTGATGTTGCGGCTTATCAGAAAGTAGGAAATTATTCGGTAGAAATGGCTTGCCGAAATTTGCGTTATGAGTGGTTTGAGCAAGTTCAACAACAAAATCGTTTGGATGTTTTGGTGACAGCTCATCATTTGGATGATAATATTGAAACTTTTTTGATTAATCTTTCTCGTGGAACAGGTTTGAAAGGTTTGGTTGGAATGCAAATTGATAATGGAAAAATCTTTCGTCCACTTTTAAATTTTACAAAAAATGATTTGTTGGAATATGCAAAATCAAATGAAATAAATTGGCGAGAAGATTATACGAATGCGACGGATGATTATACTAGAAATAAGATTCGTCATCACATTACACCAATTCTAAAAGAGCTTCATCCGCAATTTGATGAGAATTTTTTGTCAAGTTTAAATCATATCAATGATAATTATCAAATTGTACAAAATAAAGTTGGAGAAGTTAGAAGTGATTTATTCTCAGGAGATAATCCGATTGAAATTGAAATTTCAGCATTAAAAAAACTTCAACCATTAGAAACATTTTTACATTATTTGTTCGAAAAATATGGATTTTCGTCGAGCAAAGAAATTTTAAAATTTTTGGATGCAGAAACGGGAAGTGAAATAAAATCAGCAACTTATCGATTAATTAAAAATCGAGAAAATTTGTTGTTGCAAAAAATAGAAGAAGAAAATGAAGATGAATTAACGATTTTTGATGAGTTAATTGAAATCAATTCGTTAAATTTGAAGTTCGTGAAATCGATAAATCCACACGAAAACGCTACTGAAATAGTAGACTTTACATCAATTTTGTTTCCGCTTAAACTT
This sequence comes from Empedobacter sp. ULE_I140, assembly GCF_053482575.1. NCBI lineage: Bacteria > Pseudomonadati > Bacteroidota > Flavobacteriia > Flavobacteriales > Weeksellaceae > Empedobacter > Empedobacter sp. ULE_I140. Next base: position 1,759,713 of record NZ_JBQMTX010000001.1, read on the forward strand.
AGAAAAGTGAAAGAGGGAGATTTCTTTTATCCAATTGGAATGAAAGGTCAAAAAAAATTGTTGAGTAAGTTTATGAAAGATTTGAAACTTTCTAAGTTAGAAAAAGAGAAGGTTTGGTTGCTTTGTGACCAAAAAGATCAAATTATTTGGGTGGTAAATCATCGTTTGGATGAACGTTTCAAAACGACAGAAACAAGTAAAAACTTTTTAAACATTACAGTATGTTAAAGAAACTTTGGATACTTTTTTTGTTTCCAATTTTAGTCAACGCACAGTTATTTAGTCCTGCAAAATGGTCGAGTTCGGTGAAGGAGGTTGGACAGAATGAGTTTGAAATCGAGGTAACAGGAAAAATTGATAGAGGTTGGCACCTTTATTCAATGAAACATCCTGATGGAGGAATTGGAATTCCAGCAAGTGCATCATTTAAACCAGCTGCAAATGCAAAATTGATTGGAGGTACGCGCGAAGTTGGAAAACGTATAGATAAATACAGCCAAATTTTTGAACAAGATGAAAAATATTACGAAAATCAAGTAAAATTTGTTCAAAAAGTGAAAGTTTCGGGTGATAAACCTGTAAATGTATCGTACACAATAGAATTTCAAATGTGTGATGCCGAACGTTGTTTGCCACCAGATGAAACAAGCGGAACGATAAAATTAACGCCTTCCGCAAAAGTTGAAGAGACGAAAGAAGAGGCAAAGCCAGCAGATGCTACAGAAGCAAAAGATACTGTTGCAGTAAATGAAATTACGCAGGATTCTGTTCAAGAAGATTCTACAGCTGTTGTTGTAGCAACACAAGATACAATCAAAAAAGTTGATGATTCTTTATTAGCAGATAACGAAAAGAAAGATAATGGTTTATTGAAAATCTTTTCTTTAGGATTTTTAGGAGGATTAGCAGCGCTATTAATGCCTTGTATTTTCCCAATGATTCCTTTGACAGTAAGTATGTTTACAAAACAAAGTAAATCGAAAGGAGAAGGAGTTGGAAAAGCCTTTATTTATGGATTATCAATCATTGTTATTTATGTTGCATTAGGTTTATTGGCGACAGTTATTTTTGGACCATCAGTCCTAAATGAAATGTCAACAAATCCGTGGGTGAATTTAGCATTCTTTGCAATTTTCATTGTATTTGCTATTTCATTTTTTGGAGCTTTCGAATTGACATTACCAAGTAAATGGGTAAATGCAGCTGATAAAGGTGCTGATAAAGGCGGATTAATTGGAATCTTCTTTATGGCATTCACATTAGCATTAGTGTCTTTCTCTTGTACAGGACCAATTATTGGTTCGTTATTAGTTCAAGCGACGCAAGGAGGAAACTATTATTCATTAATCGTAGGAATGTTTGGCTTCTCTTTAGCATTAGCGATTCCATTTACATTGTTTGCGATGTTCCCTGGTTGGTTAAATTCAATGCCAAAATCTGGTGGATGGTTAAATACAATCAAAGTTTCTTTAGGATTTATTGAATTAGCTTTTGCCTTGAAGTTCTTATCAAACGCAGATTTAGTTTGGCAAATGAATTGGTTACCAAGAGAAATTTTCTTAGCATTTTGGATTGCAATTTTTATCTTCTTAGGATTATATCTTTTAGGTAAATTTAGATTAGAATTAGACTCACCTGTGCAAACAATTGGTGTTCCGAGAATGTTATTTGCATTGGTTTCGATATCATTTGCGATTTACATGATTCCAGGTTTATGGGGTGGACCATTAAAACTATTAAGTGGTTTAACACCTCCAATGACCTATTCTGAAGCGCCACGAGGTTTCCACGAAGGTGTAGGAGGTGGACAAGCAACAGCTAAATTTGATGATCCAAATATGGTTGCTGGACCTCATGGAATTCCTGCATTCAAAGATTTTGATCAAGCAGCAGCTTACGCAACGAAAGTTGGAAAACCAATGTTGTTAGATTTCACAGGGCATGCGTGTGCAAATTGCCGTAAAGTTGAAGAACGTGTTTGGAGCGATGAGCGTGTGAAGAAAATTTTGGCTGAAGATGTTGTTTTAGTTTCGTTATATGTTGACGAAGCAAAAGAATTACCAGAAGATCAAAAAGTATTTTCGAAAGCGTTAGATCGTAATTTGAAAACAGTTGGTAACAAATGGACTTCTTTCGAGATTGAACATTTCAATGCAAATGCTCAACCTTATTATATTTTGGTTGATAAAGATTTGAATCGTTTTTCTAAACCTTTAGAAGCTGAACTTGATGTAGAAGTTTACCTAAAATGGTTACAAGATGGAATCGCGAAGTATAAAGCGAAATAATTATCTTTTATATAGTAGTAAAAACTCCCGCATTTGCGGGAGTTTTTTGTTTATGAATTATACGTGTTAAACTATTCTTTAATAATCTTTTTCGTGTATTTTGAAGTTTCATTTTTCAATGTAACAATATAGATACCTTTTGGTAATGATTTGAATTTTGAATTGATAGTTTTATTCAATTCATCTATATTTCCAATCGAATTTGTGATGACTTTTCCATTGATGTCAATTACACTTAAATTGTATTGTCCTTTTGAATTGTTAAGTGTAATCTTAATGTTTGAGTCATTTTTGATTGGATTTGGAACAATATTAAAATCCGTAGATTTGATACTTTCGTTAGTAGATAAATTAGTTGGATAAACTAGTATTTTAGCGCCATCGAAACCAACAGCATATACTTTTTTAGCATTGACTGGGAAATCTACAAATGTATTTTTAAACGTAACATCTCCTGTACCTAAAACAGAAACAGAAATTAATTCGTCTTCTTCATTGTAAGTTTCGTAAGCAACAGCATTTGCCCATTTTGCAGTTTCAACAGTTAAAAACGTTCCGTTCGTATTTGTTACAATACTAGCACCTTCACCTGTTTTCCCAGAAAGTTTTAATTTGTCTTTGTAAATATTTACATTAAATGAGTTTAAGTAATGCATTACTGGAGAAACTGGTTTTGGATAATTTTTGGATTTGATATACGATTTTGCTTCATCAATCATTTCTTGCGTGACAATGATAGTAACTTTTCCGTAGTCATCAATTTCTTTAGTAACAGTGTAATCTTCCCCTTGTTAAGAACACTTAAAAGTAGAGTTTTTATTTAATATTATTGTATTATTATTTTGATTAATTTGAAATGTAGGAAAATCATTAGGATTTTTGACCTTACCATATTTCAATAAAAAGTTTCTAGGAGAAAGATATTGCAAAGAACTATGTGGTCTTTCATTGTTATACATCCACATCCAAATTTCTGTATAATTTTTCATTTCTTTGATATTTTCAAATAAATAAGCATTTAAAAAATCTGTTCTAAAAGTTCTATTAAATCTTTCAATCAAAGAGTTTTGCGTAGGTTTCCCAGGTTGAATATAATATAATTCAATGGCTTTTTTTTGACAAAATAGTTTTAGTTTTTCAGCAATAAATTCTGTACCATTATCTACTCTAATTTTCTCAGGTTTCCCTCGCCATTCGATTAGTTTTTCTAGTTCAGAAATTACTTTAGCTGAAGGTAAACTTGTGTCGATACAAATACTCAAAATTTCTCGATTAAAATCGTCTATAATATTCAAACTTCTCACGCTTTTTCCGTTTTCTAAACTATCATGCATAAAATCCATACTCCACGTTACATTTGGATAAATCGGACGTAAAAGCGGCTCTTTAATACTTGCAGGAAGTCTTTTTTTACGTTTATTACGTAGGTTAAGTTTCATCGAAGTATAAATTCGATAAACTCGTTTATGGTTCCAAGTAAAGCCTAAATTTCGTAAACGATAATGCATCATCCAAAAGCCCCAAGTTTGATGCTCGTTAGATAGTGCTATCAATTGAAAACGTATTTTATCATCCTCATCTTTACGTACTTTTTGATAATAAAAAACGGATGTTCTTAAGCTAAATAGACGACAAGCCCTGCGAGAACTTAGTTGATGTTTTGCTTTTGAATACAACACCAATTCTCGTTTTTCACAAGGCGTTATAGCTTTTTTTCGATAACATCTTTTAAAACTACGTTTTCTAAAGTAAGCTCTGCTACAATTTTTTTATATCGGGACAATTGCTTCTCTAGTTCCTTTAATTGAGCTAATTGATGGGCTTCCATTCCGCCATATTTACTCTTCCATTTATAAAAAGTGGGTTGGCTTATTCCATGTTCACGACAAATTTCATTGACTGTTTTGCCTTGATTTTGTTTTGATAAGATCTTGACGATCTGAACTTCTGTAAAATTGCTTTGTTTCATAATTATCCCTAAGTTAATAAACTATATTTTTAAACGTTCCGTTTTTTAGGGAAGATTACACATTTAATTTTATATTTGGTAGATTATTAGAATCAGAATAATAAGAAATATATCCTAATCCATTATTTTTCATTTCAATAGCATTTATTCCATTTGATAAAGGGTAGGAGATATCAGTTACATTTGCTTCCTTAGCAGAATCTCTAACACGTAAATATACACTTTCACCAGAAGGAATACCACTTACAAACATAACGCTAGTTGTTTTTTCCGAAAAAACTATTCCTGTTGGATTTTCGTAAGCATTGTAATTTCCAATTTTGTATTCTTTATTGATAGAAGCTATTGTTTTATATGCTTTATGTTCGTTAACACGATCTATTTTTTTGTATTTATTATCTAATAAACATTGTGCTAAAGATTTAACAAAAGGAGATGTAGTAATTCCATCAATTGTTTGTTGATTTACGCCTGAATTTAATTCTGAGAATAAATCATCTTTAAAAATTGTTGAATACTTTTTCTGATCAAACTTGTTTGAATTTTTTTGATAAAATTCCATCTTGGCAACACTTGCAAAATTTCCTTTGCCATCTAAAATTTCTAATTTGATAGAAGAAGGTTTTATTTGTGATGGAAAAGATATATTTCTTACATCATTTGTTTGCGTAAAATCTTGTGTAGAAATTTCAATATAAGTAGGGTCAGCTATAGTATTGTAACTAACTTTTACTTTTCCTAATAAACCATTTACTCCACCATCATTTCTTGGATAATAGATCATATAATCTAATGGTGTGTTTCCATCAAAAGCATAAATTAATGAAATAGGGAAAGTTTTTTCAGTAGAATTGTAGTTAGAATGATAAAGCGTATTGTAATCTCCATCAAATGATTGCTCTATGTTTTCCCCTGTTTGAAAACTTGATGCTGACGAACCTGTAACTAATGGAGAAACTTTCATATCCTTATAGTTTGAGAACTCATTTGTTTGTATTACACACTCCGAAGCTATTGGAGTAATTTGATCAGACGAGTAAAACTCAACTTCCGCAGCACTCGAGAAATTTCCTAGAGCAGCATTCACTTTTATTCTAATGACTGCTGGATTGATAATTTCTTTATCAAAATCAAATTTTTTAGATGTAGAATCTCCAGCCCATGTTATAGCACTCGTAGTCGCTGTTTTGAAATTTGTTGGATCACCTTTAGTTGAATATAAAATTTCAACATTTGTCCAAATTCCATTAGTACCTGTTTGCCTTGGAAAATAGGCAAGGGATTTTATAGATTTAACTTGACTGTTGAAACTAAAATCTAATTGATCTGGGATTCCATTTTGATTCCATTTAGAATGGTACATTGTCGTTAATATACCATCTGCGCTAAAAGTAGCTTCATTACCACTTTGTGCCTCTTGTTTAGAAGTAACACTAGAAACGGGCATTTTGTATTCCTGCGCAAAAGAATCTATACCAAGTAAAATCATACTTAGTAGGAAGTAATTTTTTTTCATAAATAATTTGTGTTAATTGATATTTTGTTGTTTAGACAAGTTAATTAATACATTTTATTTATAATCAGCTAGGAACCAATTTGAAAAAAAAATAAGGAAATGTTAAGAAATAAAGAATCCCTTTCTTTAATAATACAATTAAGAAAGAGATTCTAACTATTAAAGACATAATAAATGAAAAGATTTTTACTGCTTTTTGATAATTGTATTATTATTTCCCTCAATTATTTGAGGTAATTTACCATTTTTAGATAATGCTTTACGATAATATAATGTATTTCCTTCGCCAGCTAATTCAGCAGAAGTTAATCCATTAACAGATATTGTATTATTTGTTCCCATGATTTCAACTTTGGTACAATCTCCTTTCAAATTGATCACATGTCCACTTCCGCCAACTTCTACTTTTTGTCCCTTACAATCTAACGTTAGTTTTTTATTATTTCCATCAATTTCTATCTGCGCAAAAGAAAGGTGACTAATAAATAACATCGTAACAGCACATAATAATTTATTCATTTTCATTGTGATTTCTTTTTTGGTTACTTTTTAGAAATCAAGAATCGTGCACTTTCAATTAATAAAATCTAACTTTACAAAAATTTAACAAAATGACTTTAGTTGAGCTAAAACAATTGTTTTTAGATAAATTGCAATTACTATATGATAAAGAAGAAGCTTCTCATATTTTCATGATTTATGTAGAAGATAAGTTGAATCTTGATTTATCTAGCCGAGATGAAATTGAATTAACGACTGAAATTTTATCAGATTTAGAACAATTAAAAAAAGGTCAACCTATACAACATATTACTGGAAAAGCTTTTTTCTATAACGATTTCTTTTTTGTGAATGAACATACATTAATTCCTCGTCCAGAAACGGAAGAATTGGTTGAATTAATTAGAAATGATTATGCTCAAAATCAAGATATTTCTATGATTGATTTAGGAACAGGAACAGGATGTATTCCTATTTCGTTGGCAAAATTATTTCCAAATGCAAATGTTTCAGCATTAGATATTTCTGAAAATGCATTGAAAATAGCGCAATCAAATGCTGAAAATTTAAAAGTTAATATAAATTTTTATCACAATAATTTACTGGAAGACATTCAATTAAACCATAAATTTGATGTAATTATTTCAAATCCACCTTATATCCGAAATCTTGAAAAAAAAGAAATGCATCAAAATGTTTTGAATTTTGAACCTCATTTGGCGCTTTTTGTTGAAAATGATGATGCTTTAATTTTTTATGAACGAGTAATAGATTTTGCTAAAAATCATTTGAAAGAGAATGGTAAAATTTATTGTGAAATCAATCAATATTTAGGAAAAGAGACAAAACAATTATTTCAAAAATTTTATCAAAATGTAATCATTCATAAAGATATTTCTGGAAATGATCGTATGCTAAGTGCTTCTAATCAATAATTATCTATAAGAATCTTGTTTTATTTTCTGAAAAGATTTAATTTTAATTCAATAATCGTTCGCAATTTGGTATTAAAATTGTTAGAACTGATTCTATTATTAAAACAATAAAAAAAAACAACTATGAAAAAATTATTTGTATTAGTGGCAGTTGCTTCATTATCATTTGCTACTTCTTGTAAACAAGAAACTTCAAAAACAACTGAAACTAATGTAACTGTAGATTCATTAGCGAATGATTCTACGACTGTTATCAAAGAAACGACAACTACAACAACTACATTATCAGAAACTGATGCAAAAGCGAAAGTAGACGAAGCAAAAAAAGCTTTAGATGAAGCAAAAGCGAAAGGTGATAAAGCTGCAACAGAAGCTGCACAAAAAGCTTATGACGATGCTAATAAAGCGTGGATTGATGCAAAAGCTGCTGTAAATAATGCTGCGCAAGATGTAAAAGATGGAGTGAATAATACTGTAGATAAAGTAGATGCAAAAGCTAATCAAGCAAAAGAAGATATTAAAACTGTTGCAAAAGATGCAAAAGCTGATATCAATGCAGCTGCAAAAGATGTGAAAGCAGAAGCGAAAGAAGCTGGAGAAAAAGCAAAAGAAGGATATAACAATACGTTAGATAAATTAAAAGCGAAATAATTTCAAAATAATTATTGCTAACTTAGCCTTGAGAAATCTCAAGGCTATTTTTTTATGTTAAATTTTAGAGAAGCAACAAAGACAGATGCGTTATCAATTGCAAGATTGATGATGTTAGCGATGGATAAAATCGTTTATGATTTTATCGGAAAAACAGATTATGAAGAAGGAGTTTTATTCTTGAAAAAATTAATTGAACAAGAAGAAAATCAATATAGTTATCAAAATACAGTTGTTGTAGAATATGATAATCAATTTGCTGGAACAACAACTTTTTATGACGGAGGAAAATTAGAAGAACTTCGAAAACCTGTTTTAGAATTATTGAAAAATGATTATAACCAAATTATTCATCCGCAAGATGAAACACAAGCAGGTGAAATATATATTGACACAATTGCAGTTTCTGAAGATTTTAGAGGGAAAGGAATAGGTTCTAAAATATTGGATTATTTGATTGATGAAATAGGAAATAAGCAAGGCAAAACATTAGGTTTATTGGTCGATTTTACAAACCCAAATGCAAAGAAATTGTACGAAAGAAAAGGTTTTGAAGTGGTTGGGGAAAAAATGTTGATGAGCGAAAATCATGAATATATGCAGTATAAACCAAAACAATAGATAATAAAAAAAGAGCTTTTCTTAAAGCTCTTTTTTTATTTCATTACTCCTAATTGTGTTAAGATTTTTTCTTCGTACGGATCGATTGTAAATTGTTCAAATTTCACAAAATCTTTTCCATTTTTTAAGTAACCTAATTGATAATTTTGACGAATAACAGCTTGATTCTCGAAACTTTCTAAAATTGGTAATTCAGAAATTGGACCTAAAATTTGTTCGTTTTTGGTTGAAATTAAACCAAAATGCATCAAATAATTCTCTTTTGATAAGAAATATGGAAAATAAGCTAATATATCTGGACGCTCAATTTTTAGTGAAGTAGCTTCTCCAAAAGTGGCAAAATTTTGATCGACTGGCGTTAAATATTCGTATTGATAATCTATAATCAACTGATTATTTTTATCAATCATTCCCCATTTTCCATCTTTTTCAACTCCAGCTAAACCAGCTCTAAAATCTGTACAACCATCATATTCGAACGGGATCACAACTTGATTTAATAAATCAATAAAACCCCATTTTCCATCTTTTTTTACAGCACAAATATTTTCAATAAAATCACTTGTTAAATCATATTCGAACGGAATCAAAATCTGGTTAGATTTTGTGATAATTCCCCACTTATTCTCCTTTTGCGCGCTATAGGCATTAACAGTTGTGAGCACAAGTTTTTGATATTGAAACGGAATAATTACATTTCCTTCTTTATCTATTAAACCAAATTGATTATCAATAGATATTGGTGCCAAATTGTTGCGATCGAAAACAGTTAAATCTTCAAATGTTGTTGTTTCTTTGTGAACAAAATTGTCAAACTGGTCTGTATCTTTTGGTGATATTTTAGTCATAATTCTATAATTCGACGTAAAATTAATTAATCAAAAATTAATAGTTTGTATATAAATATTAAAAAATCCAATTTTAAACACTTTTTGTAAATTAAATTCTTCCTTTTGTAGGAAAGCTTAAAATATAACCTATGAATATTTTTACTAAATTATTTTTTACTGCAACTATTATAATGAGTAGTTTTGTTACAGCTCAACAAGATGGTATAAACATTATTAATTTACCGACTACGATAAATAAAGACTATTCTTTTGAAGGAGTATGGAAAATTTCGAATGATGGAAATACATCTAACTATAAAATATCTGGAGGAAAATTGACAAATTATTTAAACAAAACAAGTCAGACTTTATTTCTTGATTTATATTTTGCTCCATCAAAAACATCTGTAGATTTATATAATTTACCGAATAAAATCAATACAAACGCACAATTAGGGCAGTTAGAAGGAAATGGAACAAGCTTCAATAACGTTACTATTACTTTTAAAGCTTCAGATCTTGAAACATTAGCACAAGGAGATTATACACCAGTTTTGTTATTGAAAGAAAAAGAATCAGGTTCTATTTTGAATTATAAAGTTTTGAGTAATAAAATTTCTTTAGAATCTAATAATATTTTAATTGAAAAAGTTGTAAAGAATGTAGAATTACCTCAGGTTACAGATGCTAATACTTTAGCTTCTACAAAGAATATAGACGCTACTTTATCTGATATATATACACCTGTAGAAAGTTCTTTGAACATAGCGAATGTAAATAAAAAACTAAAATTAGTTGGAGGTTGGAAATTAGAAATTGATTTCAATTCGTTGATGGTTACAATTGGTGGAGTTGATAATTCTATACAGAATTTAGATTATAAACCTACAAATGACTTAAAATTAATGGTATATTTTTCAAATCAAAATATAACAGGAATTAAAGAAATAGACGGATTTGAACTTCTAAATCTAGATGTTTCACCAATTTCTGCTTTTACTAAAATTGAAAAGCTAAATTTTACTACAAATATCACAAAATTGGTTCCTGCGGGTGAATATTATCCTATTTTAGTATTAACTGAAAAAAATGAGGAAGGAGAATATGTGATGAAATCAACGTTAAGTTTAGGTGAAAAATATATTTGGCAGTAAAATCTAAATAATATAAAAATAAAAAAGCAACGATTATTTCGTTGCTTTTTTTGTTAAATACTGTTCAAATTTCAATCCTTTTATGTTATAAGGATCAAATCCTTTGTATAAATCTTCTAATAATTGCATTACTTGAAAATAAGTAAATAATACTGAATATGAAGCTTGTTCTTGGTAAACAGGGATTTCTACTAAAAATAAAAATCGATCATATTTCGAAATCTGAACAGTATTCCCATCTTGATTCATCAAACCAATATAACTTCCGTCATAATCAGGTAGGTTATGAAAAATCTCAATAGCTTGTGATAAACTACCTTCTAAAGGTAATTCAGTTTCGACCTGTAAGTCGTCAGCGTAATTTTCAAAGAATATTTTCACAGTGCAAAAGTAAGAAATTTTAATCTATTTTAAGGAATTCCTTTTTTTTCGGGTTATAATTATTAAATTAGCATTCAAATTATGGAAAAAATGAGTTACGACATTATAGTTATTGGAAGTGGTCCTGGAGGATACGTTGCAGCAATTAGAGCAGCACAATTAGGTAAAAAAGTAGCAATCGTAGAAAAAGCTGAATTAGGTGGAATCTGCCTTAACTGGGGATGTATTCCTACAAAAGCTTTATTAAAATCTGCTCAAGTATTCAAATACTTAAATCATGCAGAAGATTTTGGAATTAACTTACCTTCAGATATTTCATTCGAATTTGGAAATGTTGTTTCTCGTAGTAGAGGAGTGGCGGATCGTATGAGTAAAGGTGTTCAATTCTTAATGAAGAAGAACAAAATTGAAGTAATTCAAGGTGAAGCAAAAGTTTTACCAGGAAAAAAAGTAAAAGTTACTGCAGCAGATGGTTCTGTTAGTGAATTATCTTCAGAAAATATAATTATTGCAACTGGTGCACGCTCTCGTGAATTACCTGCATTACCACAAGATGGTAAAAAAGTAATTGGTTACCGTGGTGCATTAGCAATGGAAAAGCAACCAAAATCAATGATTGTTGTAGGTTCTGGAGCGATTGGAGTTGAGTTTGCTCACTTCTACAATACATTAGGAACAAAAGTGACAATTGTAGAGTTTTTACCACGCATTGTAAATGTTGAAGATGAAGATATTTCGAAACAATTACAATTATCTCTTAAAAAATCTGGAATCAATATCTTAACAAATGCAGAAGTTACAGGAGTTGATACAACTGGAGATTTAGTAAAAGCAACAATTAAAACTGCAAAAGGAGAAGAAATTCTTGAAGCAGAAGTTGTTTTATCAGCAGCAGGAGTTGTTCCAAATACAGAAAATATTGGTCTTGAAGAAGTTGGTATTGCAACTGAAAGAGGTAAAATAGTTATCAATGATTTTTGTGAAACATCTGTAAAAGGATATTATGCAATTGGTGATGTTGTAAAAGGAGCAGATTTAGCTCACTTAGCATCTGCACAAGGTATTTTATGTGTTGAGCATATTGCTGGTGAAAAAGTAGAACCAATCGACTACGGAAACATCCCAGGTTGTACTTATTGTTCTCCAGAAATTGCATCTGTAGGATTAACAGAAGCAAAAGCTAAAGAAGCTGGATACGAAGTAAAAGTAGGAAAATTCCCATTCTCTGCAAACGGTAAAGCTGTTGCAAACGGAGCTGCTGATGGTTTTGTAAAAGTAGTTTTTGATGCGAAATATGGTGAATGGTTAGGATGTCACATGATTGGTGATGGAGTTACTGAAATGATTGCAGAAGCAGTTGTAGCCCGTAAATTAGAAACTACTGCACATGAAATTATGAAATCTGTTCACGCGCACCCTACAATGGCAGAAGCTATTATGGAAGCGGTAGAAGATGCATATGGACATGCAATTCATATCTAAGAAATAAATTTAAAATTTATAGTTGAAGCAGCCTTTTGGCTGCTTTTTTATTTTACCAAATCGTTAATTTTTTGCGTTATGTATATTGAATTTGTTTTTTAACTATCTTTATAATAATAATTTAAAAACAGATATAATATGAAAAAATTTTATTCTTTAGTAGTAATTACTGCATTATCTTCTTTATCATTTGGACAAGTTGTGATTAGTCAAGTTTATGGTGGAGGAGGAAATTCGGGCGCAAAATATACGCATGATTTTATTGAGTTGTTTAATAGAGGCTCTTAAGCTGTTACATTAAAAGGTCATTCACTTCAATATGCTTCTGCTACAGGTAATGTTAGTGCAGCTAATACACAAGTATTAGCAGATATTACAATTCAGCCAGGTAAATATTATTTAATTCAACAAGCTAAAGGTAATAGTGGAACAGATGCATTGCCAACTCCAGACCAAATTCCTGCTACAGCTCTTGCATTAGGAGCCATGAACGGTAAAGTAGCACTTGTATCTAATGTTGATCCAATAACTGATGTAACAGATAAAGATATCGTTGATTTTGTAGGTTTTGGAACGTCTAATGAATATGAAGGATCTGGTCCTACTGCGGCTTTATCTAATACTGATTCTGCTCAAAGAAAGTTAAAAGGATGTCAAGATACAAATGATAATAAGAATGATTTTGACGTAGCTGCTGCTGCTCCTAGAAATGGACAAACGGCTGCAAATGTTTGTACAAATTTGAGTACAGATAATTTAACATTAACTAAAGCAGTTTCTAATACATTATGGACAAATACAGCTTCTTTCAATGCAAAAGATAAAACAACTGTAGAAGTTTATAATATTAACGGACAATTGGTAAAATCTTTCGAAGTTAAAGGTGTTCAAAATGTAGACGTTTCTTCATTAGTTAAAGGAACTTATGTGGTTAAAACAACTTCTAACGGAAAATCTTCTACTCAAAAAGTAGTAAAAAAATAAGAAAGAATATATTCTTAATCTAACAAAAAAGCGATTCAGTTTACTGAATCGCTTTTATTTATTCTTTTAATTTCTGAATCTTAAAACCTGCATCTGTCACGGCTTCCACAACCTCTTCTTCATCTTCGGTTGTTGTCACAGTCAGTACTTTTCGTTCATCAGAAGTATCAACTTTCCAATTGTCTTCACCAACAGCTTCGTCCAAAAAAGGTTTTACAGATTTGATACAGCTGTCACAATTTATATTTGTTTTGAATTTCAATTCGCTCATAACTTTACAATTTAGACTCAAATTTATAAAGATTTCATAAGATTAAAAAAACGTTTAAGTAATATTTGATTTCGAAATTTAAATAAAAATCAATGAAGCGTAATCTTGATGTTGTTGTTATTTCGGATGTGCATTTAGGAACTTTTGGTTGCAAAGCACAAGAGCTGTTAGCTTATCTACAGTCAATCAATCCAAAAAAAATTATTCTCAATGGTGATATTGTGGATATTTGGAATTTTAAGAAAAGTTATTTCCCAGAAACGCATCTTCAAATTATTAGTTATTTGTTAAATCTTTCAGAACAAGGAATTCCAATCGTTTATATAACAGGAAATCATGACGAATTGTTACGTAAATTTACCACAATGCGTTTTGGAAATATTCTTTTAACGGATAAATATATGTTGAAACAAAATGATAAAGTCGCTTGGATTTTTCATGGAGATGTGTTTGATGCATCGATTCAACATTCGAAATGGATTGCGAAATTAGGTGGTTGGGGTTATGATAAATTAATTCAGTTGAATTATTTTATCAATAAATGTTTAGAGTTTTTTGGAAGAGAACGTTATTCGTTATCTCAAAAGATTAAAAATTCAGTGAAAAAAGCGGTGAAGCATATCAATGATTTTGAACAAACTGCTGCCGAATTAGCGATCGAAAATGAATATGATTATGTAGTTTGTGGACATATTCATCAACCACAATTGCGAAAAGTAAAAACGGATAAAGGAATTTGTGTTTATATGAATTCGGGGGATTGGATTGAGAATTTATCTGCTTTAGAATATATAGACGGAAATTGGTCAGTGTTTTATTTTGAAGAACATAAACATACTTTGATGCAAAATTTAGAAGAAATCGAGTTCAATTATTCGTTAGATGAACTGATTGTTTCAATTCTCAATAAAAAATAAATGAAAATTTTATACGCTTTGCAAGGAACAGGAAATGGACATTTGGCTCGTGCGCAAAAAATGTTACCAATCCTTGAAGAATATGGAGATTTGGATGTTTTTGTAAGTGGTTCTAATTCACAATTACAACTCGAAAATTATCAATTTAAACATCACAATGGCTTGTCGTTGTTTTATAATCAGCTTGGGAAAGTTTCGTATAAACGAATTTTTAAGGAGAATAGTTTTAAATCTTTTTGGAATGAAGTGAATCATTTTCCAATTGAAAAATATGATTTAATTATTAATGATTTTGAGCCAATTACGGCACATGCAGCTCGAAAGAAAAAGATAAATATTGTTGGATTAAGTCATCAAGCTTCGCTTTTATTTGATGAAACGCCAAAAGTGAAAAATAAAACGGGCGAGACGATTTTAAAATATTATGCACCAACTTCTAAACATTACGGTTTTCATTTCGAAGAATATAATGATGCTATTTTTTTACCAATCATTCGAGATAAAATTAGAGCATTGCATCCAAAACAAGAAGATTACTATTTGGCGTATTTACCGAGTTTTCATCCAACCGAAATTATGGAGAAATTATCATTCATTAAAGACTCAAAATGGAAAGTTTTTTCACCTTTTGTGAAAGAAGTAATACGTCAATTTAATGTTGAAATTTATCCTATTGATGAACGTCTTTTTATAAAAGCGCTCGAAAATTGTAAAGGAGTTTTGTGCGGTGCTGGTTTCGAATTGCCTGCCGAAAGTATTTATCTTAAAAAGAAGCTTTTTGTGATTCCGATTAAAGGTCAATACGAACAATTATGTAATTGTGAAGCTTTAAAAATGATTGGCGTTGATTATTCATATGATTTGAATGTAGCACAATTGCAACGTTGGGTGGATTCGAATAAAATTATTGAGAAAGATTTCCCAGATCAAACCGAAGAAATCATTCAGAAAGTAATTTTAGAAGCATCCCATTAATTATTTTTCCAGAAAGCAGGCGTAAATAAAATTAAGATTGTATAAAGCTCTAATCGTCCCAAAACCATTAAAAAACAACATAATAATTTTGCACTATCCGTTAAAGAATTCATTGAAGTACCCGGACCAAATTCGCCAATTCCCGGACCTACGTTTCCTAAAGTGGAAGCAGTTAATGTTAAAGAGGCCAAAATATCTTGGAAACTCATTGTTATACCATAATTCAAAAGCGCAAACAAAATAGAACTCACAATCCATGTAAACATAAACATGACAAAGAATGCCATGACGTGGAAAACAATAGATTGGTTAAGCGAACGATTGTTATAACGAACAGGAATAATTGCGTTTGGGTGTAAAATACGCTTAAATTCGATCCAACTATTTTTTAATAAAATGACGTGTCTAATAACTGTAATTCCTCCAGATGTAGAACCTGCCGAACCTCCGATGAAGAACAAAGAGAAGAAAATAAGTGTGGTTACGGTTAACCAACTTGTGTAATCTTCCATTGCCAAAGCTGTTGTAGATGCGATAGATACAACGTGGAATAATGAACTTCTGAATGAATGTTCGAAATTAAACCACGAATAGGTTTCGACGGAATAACTAGGGTAAATATTGAAAAATAATACAACAAAAACGATAAATGTAACGACAGCAAGTAAACCAACCCACCAACGGAATTCTTCATTTTTCCATACTTTTTTGAATTGTCCTTTAATCAATAAATAAATCAATGCGAAGTTTGTTCCGCCCAAAAACATCATCACGATTAATACATATTGAATAAAAATATTGTTATTCCAATACATCAAACCTTCATTCTTAGTAGAAAAACCTGCCGTTGCAATCACACTCATCGAATGATTTGCAGCATCAAATAAATTCATTCCACCAAAATAAAGCAACATCGCAAAAAAAGCAGTTAAGCCTAAATAAACTAACCAAAGGTTTTTTGCTGTTTCTGTAATTCGAGGGTGAATTTTATCCGTATAAATTCCAGGCGCTTCTGCCATAAAAAGCTGTCGACCACCAATTCCAAGAAACGGTAAAATCGCAATCGTCAAAACGATAATCCCCATACCACCAATCCAATTGGTTGTACTTCGCCAAAATAATATACTTTTTGGGAGACTTTCTACATCATCATAAATTGATGTCCCAGTCGCTGTATAACCAGAAACGGTTTCGTAAATAATGTTGACAAAACTAAAATTCTCATTGATGATATGATCGTTTGGTAGAAATATTAACGAGGTAACATAGGGTAAACACCCCGAAAGAATCAAGAAAAGCCATCCGACACAAACTACGATATAACCTTCGCGTTTGTTGATGTGTTTTCTTCTGTCACGCGTAAAATACATCATTGCAGCTCCCGACAATCCCACTAAACTCCCCGAAACTAAAAAAGGGTAGAGTAGATGATCATTAAAATAAATGCTGACACATGTTGCAATAAACATAAAGAGCGCATTTAATAGTAATAAAACACCCGAAAGATTCAGGATTACTTTGATGTTAAGTGATTTCATTATTTAAAATATTTGGTCACTTTTGGAATTAAATTCGCTTGACTAAAAACAACGACGTGATCTTTTGGTTCGATAATGAAATCTTTTGTTGGAATAAATCCATCATTTCTGCGAACAATTCCAGCAATAATAGCACCTTCTTTAAACGGAAAATCGCTTACTTTTTTGAATGCGATTTCAGAATTTTCGTGAATACGGAATTCTAAAACTTCAGCATCTAAATCAGAAATTCCTGTTACATCCATCACAGAACCTTGTCGAATATAACGGAAAATACTATCTGCGGTTAAGAGTTTTTTATTGATAAAAGCGTTAATTCCAACTTCTTGACTAAGATGTATATAGTCGATATTTTCGACCAAAGCAATTGTTTTTTTAACGCCTTTTGATTTTGCCAAAAGACATGACATAATATTCGTTTCCGAACTTCCTGTCACAGCGATAAAAGCATCCGAATCAGAAATACCTTCTTCCAATAACAATTCTCCATCTCGACCATCACCATTGATAATCAAAATGTTATTTAAATCATCAGCTAAATCAAAAGCTTTGTTTCTGTTGATTTCTAATAACTTAACGTTGTGTTTGTTGTCTTTTAAAAGTTTGGCAACTTTGACACCAATACTTCCTCCTCCCAAAACAATTACATTTTTGAAATATTCTTGTTTCTTTCCAAGGATTTTATAAACTTCTAAAATTCCAGCTTTTTTGACAATAAAATAAACGTGATCATCTATTCTAAATTCAGTTTCAGCTTCAGGAATAATGGTTTGATACTCGCCACGTTCGTTGCTACGAATTATTGCAATTGGCATCAAAAGATTGTCTTCGCCACCTTTCGTCGTCAAATACATGTCTTTGTACTGCTTGTCCAAAATTTTACAATCCGCATCCAAAACAGTTCCAACCATAAAAAGTTGACCATTTGCAAACGGATGCATCGCATTGAAAGCAGATTGTTGAACAAGAGAATAAATCTCATCAGCCGCTAATTTCTCAGGGCTAATTAATGCATCAATTCCCATTCCTTGAACCCAAAATTGATTTTCTTTGTAAAGAAATTCAGGATTCGAAATTCGAGCTAATGTGCGTTTTGCCCCTAAATCTTTCGCAATCGAAGCACTTGTAAGGTTTGTGTTTTGAAGATGAGTGACCGATATAAAAATATCTGTATCATCAATTCCAACTTCTCGCAAAGCCTTGAAAGAAGTGATATCACCACGATAAGCCATTACATCTAACGAGTTTTCGATCATCAACAACTTGTCCTTGTCCATGTCCATGATGACGATGTCGTTCATTTCATTAGAAAGTAATTTAGCCAAATGAAAACCAACTTCTCCAGCACCTCCGATTAATATTTTCATGAAAGAAATTTAGGATAAAACTATTTTGACGTTTCTTTTTGTCCCATTAACATTAGGAACGATTTCAAGAATTCGTCTATATCACCGTTCATTACAGCATCCACATTACCTGTTTCAGTTCCTGTTCTGACGTCTTTTACCAATTTGTATGGATGCATCACATAATTACGAATTTGAGAACCCCATTCGATTTTCATCTTATTTGCTTCAATCTCATTACGTGCGGCCATTTTTTTCTCTAACTCAATCTTATACAATTCAGATTTTAACATCTCCATTGCACGTTCGCGATTGGCTAACTGAGAACGTTCAACCTGACAAACAACTACAATCCCAGTTGGTTTGTGCGTTAACTGAACTTTAGTTTCTACCTTATTTACATTTTGCCCTCCAGCTCCTCCAGAACGAGACGTTTGTAATTCGATATCAGCAGGATTGATTTCAATCTCGATTGTATCATCCACAATTGGGGAAACATAAACCGAAACGAAACTTGTGTGACGCTTTGCATTACTATCAAAAGGCGAAATACGCACCAAACGATGCACACCATTTTCTCCTTTTAGATAACCAAAAGCAAATTCGCCATCAACTTCTAATGTTACCGTTTTTACACCTGCAACATCACCCGCTTGATAGTTTAATTCTTTTACTTTATATCCATGTTTTTCGGCCCACATCAAATACATACGCAACAACATAGAAGCCCAATCACAAGATTCTGTACCTCCAGCTCCCGCAGTAATTTGAAGAATTGCACCAAGATTATCTCCTTCTTCTGAAAGCATATTCTTGAATTCTATATCTTCTAAAAGCTTAGCAACAACAGTATATTGTTCCATAACTTCTTCGTCACTTACCTCGCCTTCGCGGTTAAATTCTACTAAAACTTCGACATCATTTACTGCATTTGCAATCGTTTTGTATTCATCAATCCATTTCTTTTTACCACGTAAAACTTTCATAAAAGCTTCGGCTTCTTTCGGGTTGTTCCAAAATTCAGGTGAAGCAGCGTGTTCTTCTTCATTTTGAACTTCGATTTCTTTTTGTTCGATTTCCAAATATTCGTGCAAGTCTTGTGTACGTTTTTGGATGTCTTTTAGTAATTCGTTGTTAAACATAATTGCAAATGTATAAAAATAGGAGGTTAAGCATTAATCACTTTATCATCTTTTCCGTTCCAAGAAAGAATTTTATAAGTAAAACCTTCTTCCGTTTTAATTTCTTGGTCTTTCAGCATCAAAAAAGTATCGTCCCAATCGCCATCATCATAACTAATTACCCAGAATAATTGGTTAAACAACAAACCTTCCAAAATATACAAAAGTTCCTCAACAGAATCTACTTCGTAAGTTGTAAAAGGAAAAGAAGATTTGATCCAAATCTTATCATCATCCGAAGTCTGAATATAAAGATCTCCAAAAGTCGATTTGTATTCATTCTCGATATGAAATTCTAATAATTCGGTATCTTTCTTGTGAAGCCCTGTAAAATCTGGAATTGCTTCAATGATTTGATTGTATATTTTGATTGAAAAATCGTTCATCTTTCTAAAATTAGCTTGCAAAAATAAACGATATTATCTAATTCTGACACGATATTTATGTTCAATAAATCGAAAAAAGTTAAATAATTTGTATTCAAAATCATAACCATAGTCAATAGAAGGATCTAAATCTATACTTACTGCATACAAATCTGGATTATATGTCATTGGTTGCATATGTCGTTGATTCCAAATCATCACATATTGGCGATTTTTTTGTTCGTAATATTCTTTTGAATAATACTCTTTGGGTAATGCAGTTGTTTTTAAATAAATATCATATTGAGGATCAAATACAACAATATCATAATCACCATCTTCATTCGGCTCGAATTTTAATGAATTCTCATCTTTATTCGGAACTGAATTTTGTGCGGATTGATTGGTTGTGCAAGCAAAAAATAGGAGAGAAACGCTGATAAATAAAAATAGCTTTTTCATAATCTTTAATTTAATTAAATGTACTGAAAATTAATGATATTAAGTGTTTATATCTACATTTACACTTTTATTCTAATAATTTAGAATTACATGAATAGTAGTTCTGAAATATAAATGTTTATTTCATATTATTTATATATCTCTAAGAGACATTGAAAAATTATCATCATGAAATTTATTAATTTAACCCGTTGTGCATTTTAAATAATTTGGGTTTTTAGATTATTAATATTTCGATTAAAGTATGTTTTATTAATGTACTGAACCACAGTAAGAGCAGTAATTTTAGCTAAAATTCTGGTTTTAAACCCTTCGAAAGTCTTTGCATAATTTCGTCTAATCATAAACTGATCACATAGTTGAGAAAATAACGTTTCAATTCTTTTTCGATACTTTTTGAATGGACAAAACTGAGGTTTATACTCTTTTTGATTGGATCTTTTCGGTGTTTCTAATCGAATATTAGCTTCATTAAATAAGTCAATTTGAATTGTTTGCGACAAATAACCTTTGTCCCCAAGTAGCAAACAATCATACATTTGAGTTTTAACATCTTTCAAAAAATGAATGTCATGAACAGATGCGGGACTGATATCAATACTCTGGAAAACACCATTTAAAGAACAAATAGCATGAAGTTTATAGCCATAAAAAGACATTTGCTGAGAAGCACAAAAACCTCTATTTGGTGCACTATACTGATGTTCTTTGCAAATTTTCGAGCGATTAATTCTTGCTATTTTACACACTTCCAACGGCATACTATCAACTATGAAACAATTTTCAAA
Source organism: Empedobacter sp. ULE_I140 (assembly GCF_053482575.1). Classification (NCBI taxonomy): domain Bacteria; kingdom Pseudomonadati; phylum Bacteroidota; class Flavobacteriia; order Flavobacteriales; family Weeksellaceae; genus Empedobacter; species Empedobacter sp. ULE_I140. The sequence goes on from NZ_JBQMTX010000001.1 coordinate 1,780,868, forward strand.
TTCATTAAATTCTTTCGCTAATTTGAGGCGAATACTATTAATTTGCTCTGATAATCTACGTTTTCTACGATTGTAAATACTACGCTCAATTTTACAACTTAACGCATTAGGAAGATTTCGAAATAAATGATTTTCACTATCAATACCCATAAATTCAGCTGTTAAAACAAGACTTATGAGTTCTAAATCAAAAAGTTTAGGTCTTCTACGTTGATAAATTAAAAGTGTATCTGTGGAAATTTTTCGTAGAACTTCCAATATTCTTTCGTAATTTGCAAGTAAGTTGTTCATTGTAAATGTTTTGTGGTTAAAGCAATTTACTGATTTTCAATCAAATGAACAACTTTATTATTTAGTAATCAAAATGCACAACGGGTATAAGATATAATTTTGGTATAAATATAAAGTTTAAGTTAAAAATATGACTTTATAGCGATAGTTCTTAAAGTTATCCCGAGATTGTATCCGATAGCAGATTCTAACTCTGTTATCTAAAATATATATGACAAATCACTTTATAGGAATAGGAAAATATATTCCAACCGAAACAATTTCAAATCAATTTTTTGAAGAGCATCAATTTTATAATGAACAAGGAGAAATTTTAGACCAAAATAATGCTACAATTTCGCATAAATTAAAACAAATAACAGGAATAGAAGAACGTCGATATGCCAGAAAAGATCAAGTAACATCAGACTTAGGCTATATGGCAGCTGCTGCGACTATCACAAATGCAGATATCGACGCAGAAACTATTGATTATATTATATTCGCTCATAATTTTGGAGATGTAAAACACGATACGATTCAGTCTGATATGGTGCCAAGTCTTGCTGCAAGAGTAAAAAATTTATTGAAAATTCAGAATCCTTATTGTGTTGCTTACGATGTTATTTTTGGTTGTCCTGGCTGGGTAGAAGGTGTTATACAAGCCAATGCATTTATGAAAGCTGGATTAGCAAAAAGATGTTTGGTGATTGGTGCGGAAACGCTTTCGAGAGTTGTCGATGAACACGACCGAGATACGATGATTTATGCAGATGGCGCTGGAGCTGTAATACTAGAAGCTTCTACAAACAATAAAGGGATACAAGCCCATTTATCTGCTTCTTATGCAAACGAAGAAAAAGATTATCTGTTCTTTGGAAAATCATATAATTCAGAAAAATGTCCGAATACCAAATACATCAAAATGTATGGTCGAAAAATCTATGAATTTGCTTTATCCAGAGTACCGTTAGCAATGAAAAAATGTGTTGATGATAGTACATATAACATTGACGATATCAGTAAAATAGTGATTCATCAAGCTAATGAAAAAATGGACGAAGCAATTGTAAAACGCTTTTATAGTTTATATGATCAGGATGTGCCAAAAAATATTATGCCAATGAATATTCATAAACTTGGCAATAGTAGTGTGGCAACAATTCCAATTCTTTTGAAAATGATTATGGATAATGATTTGGAAAATCACCAAATAAATGAAGGCGATGTTGTATTATTTGCATCTGTTGGTGCAGGTATGAATATCAACACATTTATTTATCAATTTTAACGATATCAATCATAATAAGATCAAATTTCTAATCACAATTAGGTTAGAACTTTTTAGTCATATAGAATTCTCTAGAAATTAATACCATTTAATTCATTAAAACTTATTACCTTTGCAACGTACTTAAGAAGATATTTTGTCTTAATAGTTTACAATTGTATTCTTTATTTTACTTTTTTTAATTCACTAATTGACCTAGTCAATATAATTTTAACTTCTGTTTTCTAAAACGTATACTTGTAAGTTTTACTACATTATAATATAAATGTTGTTGGATAATTAATTCATGTTTTCTTAGGTTTTATGAGTATTAATAATAAAAAATCTATACAAACATTTATGGCAGATTCTACATCTAAAAAAGAAAATAGCAAAAAGAAAGCTTTAAAAAAATTAGAGAAATTAAACAAAAGAGAGAACAGAAAAGAGAATAACAACAAAGGAAAATCATTAGAAGATATGATTGTCTATGTTGATGTACTTGGTAATTTTACAGATGTACCACCTCATTTACAAGACAAAGAAGCCGATTTGCTGAATAATAAAAGATTAGAATCTGATAACAGAGATGTTTTTATAGAAGGTATGGTTGATATCTACAACGATTCAAAAGGGTTTGGTTTTATTAAAGTACCAACTTCTAACGATAAAATCTTCTTCCACTTCAAAGAATCAAAAGAATTACTTAAAGTAGGAGATCAAGTGCAGTTCAAAAAAGAAATGTCTGAAAAAGGATTCAGAGCAATTCAAATATCAAAAAAATAAATTAATTAAATATACAACTATGCAAGAAGGAACAGTAAAATTCTTCAACGAATCAAAAGGTTTTGGTTTTATCTCTAACGCAAACGGAGGTGAAGATGTTTTTGTACATGTTTCTGGATTAATTGACAAAGTAATTGAAAATGATCAAGTTACTTTTGATATTGAAAAAGGAAAAAAAGGTCTTATGGCTGTTAATGTAAAAATAAAATAAAAAAAGAATCCTTATATAAGGATTCTTTTTTTTGAACTATATTTAATTTCTAAAAGAGTATTTATGTACACAATATTACATAATTCGCGTTGCGGAAAAAGTAGAGATGCAGTAAAGGTTTTGGAAGAGTCTGGAAAAGATTTTGAAATAAGAGAATATTTGAATGAGCCTTTGACGAAAGATGAATTGAGAACTATTTTAACAAGATTAAATCTAAAACCAATTGATATAGTAAGGACAAATGAAGAAGATTGGAAAATAAATTTTAAAGGAAATGAACTTTCTGATGATGAAATTTTGAATGCTTTGGTTGAATATCCAAAATTGATTCAACGTCCAATAGTGACAGATGGAAAAAGTGGAATAGTAGGTCGTCCAAAAGAATTGGTAGAAAATTTTATTAAATAAAAATGGTTTGATAATTGTAAGTATTTCTAAGACTAAACATAAAAAGCTATGAAAATTTTAGATGCATTAACAAAAAATCAAACGGAGAAAGGAACTAAAATAGGTTTATTAACAACAGCCGCTACAACGGGAGTAACGGTAGCTAAATTTTTGGGAAAACGTTCAATATATGGAATAATTGGTGGAGTAGCCGTAACATTGGCTGCAGAATATATCCGAAAAAAATATGAAAAGAAAGTTGAAGCTGAAAACGAAACTATTTTAGAGAATAAATAAAAAAAGAGTTTTGAAAAAAACTCTTTTTTGTATTATATATTTTTGTTTTGTTCTTCTGCATCACCAACCGTATTTCGAACAATTCCTGGATTCGAATGTTTTTTCTTCATTTTCAAATTCAAGAATTCGACTAAAACAGAGAAGCCCATGGCAAAATAAATGTATCCTTTCGAAATGTGTTGATCAAACCCTTCTGCTAATAACGAAACGCCGATTAATAATAAGAATGATAAAGCCAACATTTTAACCGTTGGATGATCGTTCACAAATTTAGAAACCGCACTTGCTGAAAGCATCATAACTGCAACAGCAATAATTACAGCCGCAATCATAACCTCAATATGTTCTGCCATACCAACTGCTGTAATTACAGAATCTAATGAGAAAACAATATCTAAAATTAAGATTTGTACGATAGTTCCTGCAAAAGAATGGACTTTCACTTTTCCTCCGGTTTCTTCAACACCTTCTATTTTGTGGTGAATTTCTACAGTCGATTTATAAATCAAGAATAATCCTCCGATTAGTAAAATCAAATCTCGACCAGAGATTGCTAATTTTTCTAACCATTCGGTTGAAGTAATGCCAATCCATTCGCCAATATTGAATAGAGGAGTGGTAAGACTCATGACCCAACTTAGTGAGAATAAAAGGATAACACGTGTAAACATGGCTAAAAATAAACCAAGCTGTTGTGCTTTCTTTTGTTGATGTGCAGGCAATTTTCCTGACAAAATAGAAATAAAAACAATATTATCAATCCCTAAAACGATTTCTAACATTGTTAATGTAAATAATGCAACTAATGCATCTGGTTGTAAAAAAATACTAAAATCCATCGATTAATTTTGAAGTTTCGAAAATACAACGAAGAATAAGAATTAAAGTTTGAGTAATAATTATTTAATGTTAATTTAATATTAGAACTTATACAAAATTATTTACAGATTAAATCAATCAAATCGTTTTAGCAATATAGAATTAAACTTTACTTTTGCGAAAAAGACTTAGAATGATTTCAAAAGTTCAACTTCGGTTGCAGTTTCTCGTACTTCTTTGGGGATTTACAGGAGTTTTCGGAAAATTAGTTACAATGAGTGCGTTGTCAATGGTTTGGTATCGTGTTCTTATTGGGGCTATTGCTGTTTTTATTTATATGAAGTTCAGAAAAATGGATTTCAAGGTAACTAAAAACGAATTGTTGAAATTACTTGCTATCGGTGGAATTGTAGGAATACATTGGTTTACATTTTATTTGTCGATTAAACTTTCTAATATCTCAATTGCGTTGAGTACGTTGTCGATGGGCGCGCTTTTTAGTGCGATTTTAGAACCTATTTTTTTTAAACGAAAAATTAATCTGCTCGAAATAATTCTTGCTATAATCGTTTCCACTTGTGTAGCTGTTATTTTTAATGCATCACCAGAAGATTATAAATTGGGAATTATCATTGGTATTTTGTGTAGTTTTCTATCGGCATTATTTGCAGTTCTTAATTCGAGATTACCAAAGTCAATCAAACCAACTAAAGTTACTTTATACGAAATGATTGGTGGAGTTATCACACTTTCGGTGGTAATGATTCTTTTTCAGCCAGAAGCTATTTCTGAAGTTGTAAATATAAGTTGGTCAAACTTAGGATGGTTGACTTTGCTTGGCGTCATTTTTACAGCTTTTGCACAAATAGAATCAGTTGATTTGCTGAAACATGTTAGTGCTTTTACGTTGATGTTGAACGTAAATTTAGAACCAGTTTATGGCATCATTTTGGCAAGTCTTATTTTTGGAGATTCAGAACATATGAATCCTATATTTTATATTGCTACAGGGGTAATGGTACTTTCTATCATTATGAACGGAATATTAAAAACAAGATTTTCTAAATAATTTATTGTCAAAAAGACGCATTTGTTTTAAAGAATGCTTATCATTTAATATCTTTGCTTCAATTGAAAAGTAAACCATAATCACATGATACACTCTATTATTACAGGTGTTGGGCATTATGTTCCCGAAAGAGTTGTTACAAACTTTGATTTAGCTGAAGTGATGGATACCAATGACGAATGGATTCAGGAACGTACAGGGATTGTCGAAAGAAGACATATCGAGCCAGGTTCTAAGATTTCGTCTACAGATTTGGGAGTTATTGCGGCTAAAAATGCGTTAGAAGATGCAGGAATCACTGCTCAAGATATTGATTTTATATTATTTGCGACTTTATCTCCCGATTATTATTTTCCTGGAAATGGTGTATTGGTGCAAAAAGAGTTAGGTTGTCGTACAATTGGGGCAATGGATATTCGTAACCAGTGTTCTGGCTTTGTATATGCGTTATCAACGGCTGATGCTTTTATAAAAGCAGGAGTTTACAAAAATATTTTGGTGATTGGAGCAGAAGTGCACTCATTCGGATTGGATATGTCGGATGAAGGTCGTGGCGTTTCAGTAATTTTTGGAGATGGAGCAGGAGCAGTAATTGTTTCGGCAACGGAAGAAGAAGGACGTGGAATTTTATCGACTAATTTACATTCTGAAGGTGAATTTGCCGAAGAATTAGCAGTTACTTTCCCTGGAACAAAAACAGGTTGGTCAGACGAATTATTGAAAGAAGGTAATACGTTAACTAAAAAAGAGATTTATCCATATATGAATGGGAACTATGTTTTCAAGCATGCGGTAACTCGTTTTCCAGAATCAATTATCGAAGCTTTATCGACTGCGAATAAAAAGCCAGAAGATTTAGATTTATTTATTCCACATCAGGCGAATTTGCGTATTTCTCAATTTGTACAAAAACAATTGGGATTACCAGATGAGAAAGTTTATAACAATATTATGCGTTACGGAAATACTACGGCAGCATCTATTCCTATTGCATTGAGTGAAGCAAAACAAGAAGGTAAAATCAAAAAAGGTGACTTAGTAATGATGACTGCTTTTGGAGCAGGATTTACATGGGGCTCTGTTTTGATGAACTGGTAAGTAAGTTTGAATTTAGATTTACAAATTTAGAATATAAAAAAAACCTTCACTTTTCAGTGAAGGGTTTTTTTGTTATATTTGATTGATTTAAAATTGAATAATGAAATATTTGTTGATTCTCATAATTGGTTTAATGAGTTGTTCGCAACATAAAATATCAAAAAATGTAAAGGATCAAGATTATATCTTTTTTCTCCATAATAAATATTTAGAAACGCATAACGATGGAGATTATGATACAGTCTATAAAACTAAAATTGAGTATTCTAAAGTTTTGAATTCATTCAGGAATGACGGATTTATTGTGATTAGCGAGAAAAGAAAGCCAAAAACAGACGGAATAAAATATGCAAAAAAGGTTGTTAAGCAAATTGATAGTTTGATTAATACAGGTGTTAAACCTAATCATATTACGGTTGTAGGAACTTCGAAAGGTGGTTACATTGCGCAATATGTATCAACTTTTAAAAATAATCCTCAAATCAACTATGTATTTATTGGTTCGTTTCAAGAAAGTGATTTAGAAGAAATGCCTGATATAAAATTTTCTGGAAATGTTTTAACCATTTACGAGAAGTCTGATGCATTTGGCGTTTCAGCTATAAAACGTAAAGAAAATTCAACCAATAAAATCAATCATTTCAAAGAAATTGAATTAAATAATGGCTTAAAGCATGGTTTTCTTTATAAAGCTCTTGATGAATGGATTGAACCAAGTAAAAAATGGGCGAGGAGAAATTATGATTTTAAATAAATGATTCATTTATAATTTTTCCTAAAAATCACTCGAACTGACAATTTTTATTCAATCTGTACAAGAAATATCTTATACAAAAAAAGGTTAGACTCTAAAAAAAATAGAATCTAACCCAAGTTTATTTTGTTACTTAAATACTATAAGAAATGGTGATATTAAGATTTCCTTACTTCAATTTTTTAGCAACATACATTTTTTCTGCTAATTGAACAGCTTTGTACGCATCAACAACACCGCCTGTTACAGAAATATCTGTTAAAGCAGGATTTTTGTTGACAGATTCTAACAATATTTGTTTGATATCTGTTGCAGTTAATTTAGGATAATGTGCCCAAACCAAAGCCGCAACTCCTGCTACAACTGGAGAAGCCATAGAAGTTCCGCTTTCATTTTTGTATTCCCCATCTTTATTAGGAACAGTAGAATATATTTCATTTCCTGGCGCAAAAACATCTACAGACTTTTTACCAAAATTAGAAAAACTTGCTCTTAAATTGTCATTATCCATTGTATTTGCTCCAACTGTAATTACGTTTTTAGAAACTTCTACACCTTTGTCGTCATAAACGGTAGGGAAGTGAATTTCGTCATCAATATTTACGTTTTCATTTCCTGCAGCTTTAATCAATAAAAGACCTTTTTTCTCAGCATATTTAAATGCATCCCAAACAATTTGTTTATCAGGAGAATAAGCTTTTCCAAAAGACATATTTAAGATTTTTGCTCCATTATCTGCTGCATAACGAATGGCATTCGCAACATCTTTATCACGTTCGTCTCCATTTGGAACTGTACGAACTGACATGATTTTTACATAACCATTTCCAGCGATTCCATCCATTCCAATTCCGTTACCAGATTTTGCTGCAATAATTCCAGAAACGTGTGTTCCGTGCATAGAATCAGGGCCATCTACATCATTATTTCCGTAAAAACGTTCTGATTTATCAGCATAATTATCACCAACAATTGGACGAGGATCTAATTCTGTATTCAAGTTAATTTCAACTTGTTCTTTGTAGTATTTTGTTCCTTCTGAAATTTCATTTCCAACTTCTGTTAAGAAATCTTTCATTGATTTTCCTTCCCAAGCTTCTTTCGGAACCATACCAAAAATAATCATCCCTTGTTGTGCTTCTTTAGAAACAGGTTTAAAAGACATCATATTTTTTTCATTCAACTCTTTTTCGCCCCATTCTTTAATCAAAGCAGGAAATGCAACTGAGAAAATATCATTCATCTGCACATATTGCGCTGCATTTTGTTTTGCTTCGGCTAATTTATTTTCGAACTCAGGTTTTATTTTTTGATATTCTTCCAATTCTTTTGGGAATTTTGTTTTGTTAGAAGCTGCATCTTTACTTTTTTCGAATAAATCGCGGTATTTTACAAAAAGACGTGTTAACTCTAATGTATCTCCATCAACATTTTTACCATCTTTTCCTCCAATAAAATTCCAACCATGAATATCATCAACATAACCATTCTTGTCATCATCAATTCCATTTCCAGCAATTTCTTTGGTGTTTGTCCAAATATTATCTTTTAAATCTGGGTGAGTAATCTCAACTCCAGAATCTAAAACACCAACAATTAACTGTGAAGGTTTACGTTTTTTTGATTCTAAAAATTGTAAAGCTTTTTGAGTATTTACACCATAAACACCACTTTCTTCTAAAGATTCGTGTTGCCAATATTTTTGATCAACTTTAGGCAATGGTAGAGCAGTTGTCGTTTCTTGTGCGAACGATGCCACACCAACAAACATGGCAACTGATATACTTAATAAGAATTTTTTCATAATTGATTTATCTATATGTCGAGAAACAACCGAAATTGTTACATCTAAAATTATCTCGAGTTTAAACGCAAAAAAGGCTCCAAAATTTGAAGCCTTTTTATAATGTTGTGTTAAATTTAAAATTATTTCAATTTACGTTGTTTGTAAATTTCTTCAGCTTTTTGTACAGCTTTGTAAGAATCTACAACACCTCCAGCAACAGAAATCTCTTTTAATTGCTCATTTTTATTAACTGTTTCCATTAAGATATTACGAATATCTTCTGCAGTTAATTTTGGATAATGTGACCAAACCAACGCTGCAACACCAGCAACAGCAGGTGAAGCCATAGAAGTTCCGTTTAAGAAACGATATTGATCAACCCCTGGATATGTTGCATAAATCTCTTGTCCTGGTCCAAAAACATCTACCGATTTTTTACCATAGTTAGAGAAACGAGCTTTTAAAGCATTTGGATCTTTAGTAGAAGCACCAACCGTAAGAACAGATTTAGAAACAACATTTCCATTTCTAAAATTAGTTGGATAATGTACATGAACATCAATATCTTCGTTGCTATTTCCAGCCGCTTTAACGATTAAAACACCTTTATCAGAAGCATATTTGAACGCATCCCAAACTAAATCTGCATCAGGAGAATAAGGTTTTCCGAAAGACATATTCAAGATTTTTGCTCCATTGTCAACTGCGTAGTAAATTGCATTTGCAACATCTTTATCGCGTTCGTCTCCATTTGGAACTGTACGAACCGACATAATTTTTACATTATTTCCTCCAGTCGTTCCTTCAGAACCGATATTATTTCCTCTTACAGCACCGATAATTCCAGCAACGTGAGTTCCGTGAGAAGATTCAGGTCCGTTAGAATCACTGTTTCCATAAAAACGCTCTTTTTTATCATTTGGATTGTCAACATCTTTACGATCAACCAAATCTAAATTTAAGTGAGAAGATAAAGCATCTCCCTTCGCAGCACGACGAGCAGCTCCTAAATAGGTATTCGAAACTTCTTTCATCGTTTTTCCAATCCATTGCTCTTCTTTCAATTCACCAAAAATCCATAAAGCTTCTAAGATTTGAGAATCTGTTGGTTGGTAATTTTTTAAAATATCTTTAGTTAATTTAGTATCTCCAAATTCAAGAACCATTTTATTTACACCACCTTCAACAGCATTCAATTTAGATTGAGCAACTTGTTGGTTATATTTTGCTTTTCCTACAGCGCTTAAATATTCTTTTTCAATTTTTTGAAATTCAGCATATTCAGTAGGATTTTTTACAATAGCTTCATGATTTTTCTTTTGATCGAAAGTTGCGTATTTAGATGATAAAGCTTTGTAAACACGTGTTAATTCAGTGGTATCATCATTGTAATTGATTCCTTTTGCTGTTCCTAAAAAAGACCATCCATGTACGTCATCAATGTAACCATTTTTGTCATCATCGATTCCGTTTCCTGGAATTTCTTTTGGATTTGACCACATATTTGCTTTCAAATCTTCGTGAAAATTTTCAACACCGCTGTCCAAAACTCCTACAATAATTGTATTTGCTTTTCTTTTGTTGTCTTTTAAGAATTGTAAAGCTTGATCAGTATTTACACCATAAACACCTGTTTGTTCTACACCTGCATGATACCATTTTTCTTTTGGTACTTCTGTTGTTTGTGCTTGAACAAACCCTAATGTAAAGGCAAATCCTAAAGCAATAAATAATTTTCTCATGTTGTTATTTTATTAAGTTTTTTAAATATACTGCGGCACTTGGTCCTTCGCTAAAAAGTAAATCTAAGATACTCAAACCTTCTATAAACTCAAATTTATCATCAAAAACTTGTGCATATTCTGGTAGGTTATACTGAGGTGCTTTTTTAGCAGAAAATTGATTTCTGAAATCATTTTCAGGATTTAAATCTTGATATGTTTCAGTTTTAGAAATCTCCAAATCTAAGCTTAATTTCTTGTTGATGAAATCAATTGTTTTTAGATTAAAATCTAAAAGAAATTTCTCTTTTTGTTCTAAAATTGGAATAATTTCATCTTCATAATATTCAAAATATGGAGAACTTTGATAAGCTGACTTTAAAGATTTGATGTGTTCTTTTTGCCAATCATATTCATAAGAAGGTTGCAAATCTTTGAACAAACGTGTTCCGTTGTGTAAAATTGGAATATTCAACATTAATTTACCATTTGCACCCAAAATATACATGCGGTTACGGTAAGTTTGCTTTTGAAAATTTTCTTGAACTTCGATATCCAAAGTTTGGCTTTTTACCATTTCTGCATAGTAATCAATCGGTCCAAAATAAAAAGCTGCAAACGTATTTTTCATTCTATTATTTTATATGGAAATGTGCATTACAAGTAGCTTATAATGCACATTTATAGTGTTGTTAATTTTATAATTTAGAGGATTTTAATCGCTCTTTTTATTAATATTTGTTCTTCTTTTTCTCTTTACGAGCTTTTACAATATCATATCCAATCCAACCAATTAAGGCAATTAGAACATAAATTCCGTAAGAAGTTTTGTCAGGATTATCATTATTAATTGATGTAAAGAAACGATTCCAAATAAATTTCTTAGGAGCAGCAGGCTCGAACATTCCGTTCATATTTGCCCAAATCATAATAGGACGACCAATAATATGATCTTCTCCAACATAACCAAAGAAACGTGCATCTAATGATTGATTTCTGTTATCACCAACCATAAAATAGTAATTTTGTTTGATTTCGTATTTATCTGTTTTTTGATCATTGATAAATACATCAAACTTACCGTTTGTAGAATCAACTCTTAATGTATTGTTTTCATAGCGACGAATAATGTTAATATATTGCGCTAAAGTCTCTTTGTTAACATCAACTACATCACCTTTTTTCGGAATGTATAAAGGTCCGTATTGATCAGGATTCCAGTTTTTGTTTACTGGAAAAATAGTGTTTGTACTATCAATTTTTCCATTTACAATATGTTCCGTTTTTTCACCTACAGGTTGTAAAATAGGTTCAACAGAAACTACATTTGCATTAGATTTCATTGCTGTAACATGAGCATCAGTCAAAGCTGCAAATTGATAAATAAATGTTCCGTCGCTTTGTTTTGCAGCATTATAATCTGTACTTATGATTCCAAAATTATCGTATAATAATTTATCACTGAAAGGAGTTTTTACAACAACTGTATAAGCATGCTGAACTTGTGCATCTTTTTTCGGAATGAATTTTTTATCGTTTACATATAAAACTCCATTACGAATCTGTACAGTTTCTCCTGGTAAACCAACTAAACGTTTTACATAAGCATCTTTACGATCGATCGCATTGTAAATAGAATCTGTAGGATAGTTGAAGACAACAATGTCGTTCGATTTTAAATCTCTCCAACCTGGAATACGCATATAAGGTAGGCGTGCTTTGTCGATAAAACCATCACGGTAAATAAATTCTGAGAATGGAATTCCGATTGGTGTCATAGGAACACGCGCTCCGTGACTTACTTTTTCTACAAATAAAGCATCACCAATTTTGATTGTATTTTCCATCGATCCTGTTGGAACAATCATTGGTTGAATAAACCAGTTATGAACCAAAGTTGCTAAAACAAGGGCAAAAATTAAGGAAGAAACAAATGTTGGTTTGCGTTTTTCTGGACCTAAATATTTTGGATTATCAGAATAATTAACCGCAAAAATGTATAAACCTAAAGTCAAAACCATAATGACTTTGTCTTTTGTTTCAATTTTTCCGTAAGAATCTCCTAAATCAACAAAGAATACTAACCAAAAAATAGGACCAACAATTGGCAAATAAAATAGAATAATCCACCATTTTGGACGATGAATAATTTCTAAACCTTTCCAGATATTTAGAAAAGGAATATAAGCTTGAATTGCTTGCTTTCCAGCATTTTTATATAATTTCCAAGTTGCAGCTCCAAAGATTATATTGGCAATAATAAAACCAATTAACCAGTAAATTAGTACATGCATAAGTTTTTGATATTTAGTATTTTAATTTAGTTCAGTTCAAGTACATCTTTCATTGTGAAAACACCTTGTTTATTCCAAATCCATTCCGCAGCAATCACGGCACCTAAGGCAAAACCTTTGCGAGAATGCGCCGTATGAGAAATCTCAATAGTATCTACATCAGAGTTATATTGTACGATATGTGTTCCGGGAACATCTTCGATTCTTTTTGCTTCAACTGGAATAATGTCTTTTGCTTTTTCGTCCATCGACCAAGAATTATATGTTGAATTGTCAATAATTCCTTCTGCAATTGTAATCGCTGTTCCAGAAGGTGCATCAAGCTTTTGTGTATGATGAATTTCTTCTAGATTAATTTGGTATTCGTTACGATATTTATTCATCATTCGAGCTAAAATAGAATTTAATTCGAAGAATAAATTAACGCCCAAACTAAAGTTAGAAGCATATAAAAAAGCGGTGTTATTTGAAATTGCTAAATGATTAATTTCTTCTTGTTTATCTAACCATCCTGTTGTTCCACAAATTGTTGCGATTTTATTTTCAAGTAATACTTTAAGGTTGTCGTAAGCGAATTCTGGTCTCGAAAATTCTATTGCAACTTCAACATTATTTAATTCTTCCGCAAGTGGAGTACGAGATATTTTAAGTACAACTTCGTGTCCGCGTTGAATTAAAATTTCTTCAATGGCTTTTCCCATTTTTCCGTATCCTATTAATGCAATTTTCATCTGTAATTTCTAAAATTTTAAGTTAAATGCCAATCCTAAAACTGGCTCTAATGTCATTTCATCTTGAATGACTGTTGGTTTGAATGACATTTCTGTGTCATTACGAACTGTGAATAAATGCGCATCTACTGTTGCATCTACAATATTTAATAAATAAGCTAATGCAGTTAAAGCGACACTATAATCGCGTTTTCGTTTGTAATCATCTTGAATAACTGCCAATTGCTCTGCAGATAAAATTCCTGTGAATTCGTTTGGTGTTCCTTCTCTTACCGCAATATAAGCTTTTCGGTATTTTTTGTACAAATTATTGTAATAAATCGTAAAACCTGTTCCTGTACCTACTAAACCAAGCGCAATAGGTGCTTTTAACCATTTTTTGTTATACAATTGTCCAGCACCAGGTAAAATAGCCGAATACAAAGAGGCTCTAATTGGACTTTTCTCCATTAATGCTTCTTTAGTTACGCTCATTGTATCGTTTACAATAACATTATTTTCGACAACGACTAAAGAATCCGTTTTAACTTGACCGAAAGCAAACGTCGAAGAGATCGTTAATCCAAGTAAGAATGCTTTAATTCTCATTTAAAAATTTTCTTAATCGTTCAAACTCATCATCAGAAGTAAAATTCAAAATTATTTTACCTTTTCCATTATTTGCACGTTTTATTTCAACTTTCGTATTCAATGAATTTGAAATAGAACTTAATGCTTCTTTGTACTGAGAAGGTAATTCATTTGTTGCTTTTTTCTCAGGTTTACCTTCTTTTATCGATTTGATTAAACGTTCTGTATCGCGAACAGATAAATTGTTTTTGACAATTTTTTCGTAAATATCAAATTGTAAATCAGTATCATCAATAGCCATTAAAGCGCGACCGTGTCCCATTGAAATCATTCCGTCACGAATTCCTGTTTGGATAATTGGGTCTAATTTTAATAAACGCAAATAATTGGTAATAGACGTTCTGTCTTTCCCAACACGTTTACTTAATTCTTCTTGTGTTAACTTGATTTCATCAATCAATTGTTGGTAAGAAAGCGCAATCTCGATCGCATCTAAATCTTGACGCTGAATATTTTCGACCAATGCCATTTCCAGCATTTCTTGGTCATTTGCTAAACGTACATAAGCTGGAATTGTTTTTTTACCAGCTAATTGTGAAGCGCGAAAACGTCTTTCACCAGAAATCAATTCATATTCACCAGTTGGTTTTTTACGAATCGTAATCGGTTGAATAACGCCTAATGTTTGAATAGACGAAACCAATTCCTCTAAAGCTTTTTTATCGAAATTAGTTCGTGGCTGCCAAGGATTCGCGGTGATTTTTTCTAAATCTATTTCCAAAATGTTTCCAACCAATTTCTTTGCACCTTCATCTTGTGCTGTTTTTACAGTTGGTTCATCCTTTAATAGAGCAGATAATCCACGTCCTAAGCGATTATTTTTGTTTGGCTTTGCCATTTTATTTAAACTGTATCGTTGTTGTTAATTAAAAATTCACGCGCTAAATTTAAGTAATTTTCTGCACCTTTACTTGCTGCGTCGTACTGAATAATTGTTTCGCCAAAACTTGGTGCTTCTGACAAACGTACATTTCGAGTAATAATTGTTTTGAAAACCATTTGCGGAAAATGATTGTTCACTTCGTCTAATACTTGATTAGAAAGGCGTAAACGCGAATCATACATCGTCAACAATAAACCTTCAATATCCAGTTCTTTGTTGTGATGTTGTTGAATTCCTTTTATCGTATTTAATAATTTTCCTAAACCTTCTAATGCAAAATATTCGCACTGAATAGGAATAATCACAGAATCTGCAGCTGTAAGCGCATTCAAAGTAATTAAACCAAGTGAAGGCGCGCAATCTATAATAATATAATCATATTGATCTTTGATTTCTGATAGCGCGTTTTTTAACATGTATTCGCGGTTCTCGTAATCTACAATCTCAATCTCGGCAGCAACTAAATCTAAATGAGCAGGCATCAAGTCTAGGTTTGGCGATTCTGATTGTAAAATAGCTTTGCTCGCAAGCACTTCATTTTCCAATACTTCATAGGTTCCAGCTTCGATTTCATCCAAATCAAAACCCAAACCAGATGTTGCATTTGCTTGCGGATCTGCGTCAATTAATAAAACTTTTTTCTCTAAAACACCTAATGAAGCGGCAAGGTTTAACGAAGTTGTCGTTTTACCAACACCACCTTTTTGGTTAGCAATAGCAATAATTTTACCCATAATTTACGTTCAAAACGATTTCAAAAATACAATATTTAACCTTGCTAAACCTTAAAGAAAAAATAAATTTTTGAATAATTGTTGAATATTTGTTTTACATCATAAAACATCAGTTCTGTAAAGCTAAATTTTAATATTATTTTATCTTTTTAACAGAATTAAAAAACTTATATTTGCGACAAGTATTTTTATAATTTTTTTAATAAAAAAAGTTGATGAGTTTTAACCTTTTATTCGAAAGCGTTGAGAATAGAAAGAGCTTTAACGCAGTAGTTTTAATGAATAGAAACGAATTTAAGAATTATTCTTTCCCCTTATTGCTTCGCAATGTATATTATGCGATACGTCTGTAATACCCTAATTTTTTTGCAAAATTTTTAGAATTATTAAACACACGTAACATTTATAAAGCATAATGAAAACTAAATACATAGATTTAATCACGCAATCATTTGACTTTCCACAAGATGAATTTGAATTAGATGGAGAGTACTTAAAATTTAATGGAATTGACCTAAAAGCTTTGGTCGAAGAACATGGAACACCATTAAAATTCACATATTTGCCTAAAATTTCGCAAAACATTCAGAAAGCGAAAGGTTGGTTCGAAAAAGCGCGTGAAGAGTTAAACTATGAGGGAACTTACAATTATTGTTATTGTACAAAAAGTTCTCACTTTCGTCACATTTTAGGTGAAGCATTAAAAAACGATATTCACATTGAGACATCTTCTGCATTTGACATTAATATTGTCGAAAATTTGATTGGAGAAGGTTTGATTACAGACGATCAATATGTTGTTTGTAACGGTTTCAAGCGTGAGGAATATGTAGAAAATATTGCTCGTTTGGTAAATAGCGGACATCGTAAAACGATTACAGTAATTGACAATTACGAGGAAGTTGATTTGTTTTCTGAGGCAATTGAAGGTGATTTTGAAATCGGAATTCGTATTGCATCGGAAGAAGAACCAAAATTTGAATTTTATACTTCTCGTTTAGGAATTGGTTACAAGGATATTGTTCCTTTTTATCAGACAATGGTAAAACCTAATGAACGCATTAAATTGAAAATGCTTCATTTCTTTATTAATACAGGAATTAAAGACAATTCGTATTATTGGAATGAGTTGACAAAATGTTTGAGAGTTTATGTAAACCTTAAAAAAGTTTGTCCAGAATTAGATAGTTTGAATATTGGTGGTGGATTCCCAATCAAAAATTCGTTGAATTTCGAATATGATTACGAATACATGGCGAAAGAAATCTTGTTGCAAATTAAAATGATTTGTGATGAAGAAGGAATTGCTGTTCCAAATATTTTTACAGAATTTGGTTCGTTTACAGTTGGAGAAAGTGGAGGAGTAGTCTACAAAATTCTTTATCAAAAGAAACAAAATGATAAAGAGTATTGGGATATGATCGATTCTTCTTTTATGACAACTTTGCCAGATGCTTGGGCAATTTCGAAACGATTTGTAATGTTACCAATTAACCGTTGGTACGATAAGTATGAACGTGTATTATTAGGAGGTTTAACATGTGATTCTGACGATTATTACAATTCAGAACAGCATGTAAATGCTATTTATCTTCCGAAATATGATCAAGCAAAACCATTGTATATCGGTTTCTTTAATACAGGAGCATATCAAGATAATATTAGTGGTTTTGGTGGAATTAATCACTGTTTAATTCCTCAGCCCAAATATATTTTGATTGATGAAAATTATGAAGCAAAAGTATATTCTGAAGAACAAACGCATCAAGATGTGTTGAATACTTTGGGATACAAATAATTGAATTTTAAATAAATAAAAAACAAATAAAATGAGTAAAGGACCAATCAGTCAGTTTATAGAACATAACTATAGACACTTTAATGCAGCTGCTTTAGTTGACGCTGCAAAAGGATATGAGCAACACTTGTTAGAAGGTGGTAAAATGTTAATTTCTTTGGGTGGAGCAATGTCTACTGCTGAATTAGGAATTTCATTAGCTGAAATGATTCGCCAAGATAAAGTGCACATCATTTCTTGTACAGGAGCAAATTTAGAAGAAGACGTAATGAATTTAGTTGCGCATTCTCACTATAAAAGAATTCCAAATTACCGTGATTTAACACCAGAGCAAGAGCGCGAATTGTTAGATACACACTTCAACCGTGTTACAGATACTTGTATTCCAGAAGAGGAGGCTTTTCGTCGTTTACAAGAGCATTTAGAGAATGTTTGGCATGCAGCAGAAGAAAAAGGTGAGCGTTATTTACCACACGAATTTTTATACCAAGTTGTAAATTCTGGAGTTTTAGAGCAATACTACGAAATTGATCCGAAAGATTCTTGGATTGTTGCTGCTGCTGAGAAAAATTTACCTATCGTTTGTCCAGGTTGGGAAGACTCTACAACAGGAAACATTTTTGCGTCTAACGTAATCAAAGGAAATTTAAAAGCGTCTACAGTAAAATCTGGAATTGAGTACATGATTTACTTAACAGAGTGGTATCGTGCTAATTCTGATGGTAAAGGTGTAGGTTTCTTCCAAATTGCTGGTGGTATCTCTGGAGATTTCCCAATTTGTGTTGTTCCAATGATGTACCAAGATTTAGAGTGGACAGATGTTCCTTTCTGGGCGTATTTCTGTCAAATTTCTGATTCTACAACATCTTACGGATCTTATTCTGGAGCAGTTCCAAATGAGAAAATTACATGGGGTAAATTAGATGTTGATACACCAAAATATATGATAGAATCTGATGCGACTATTGTTGCTCCATTGATTTTCAACTATATTTTAGGAAACTAATCAATAGAATATATTAAGCATAAAAAAACCACTTCGATTGAAGTGGTTTTTTTGTTATATATCGTTCCGATAATTAATCTTTCATTGCTTCACCAGCTTTTCTATGCGTAAATTTTCCATAGATATGTCTTCTTGCAAAACGGCTTGGAGAATCAGAATTTACCATTTTGATGTACGTATTTTTAGGAACGCCAAAATACTCGTAATGATTTCCATCTAAATGTTCTACTTTCAAAATTTGTTCATCCATATAAAAATCATGAATGTTAGATTTTGCAGTTGTAATCGTATATTCTTCTTTGTTTTTTTCGTGCGTTTCAGGATTAATACTTACTAAAAAGTGGTATGCTTCGATCACAACTTTACTTTTTTCTTCAGCTTCTATTTTACCTGCTTCGTCGTTGATAAATTTATCAGGATGCGCATCTTTCATCGTATTTCTGTAAATTGTTTTCAACTCTTTTAGAGTTACATTTTTATCAACTCCAAGTAATTTTCTGTGTTCTACAACGCTTTTCATAATTATAATCCTTTTTTCGGAGTGCAAAAGTACGGATTATAAATCACGAAATGCGCTTAATATCCATAAGTTTCGTTAAGGTTATGATAAATAATTTTCTTTTTGTTGAGAATTTGATATTTCAATTCCAATACTATCCTTGTTTATAGAAATCAGTTTAGCTTGCTGAATAGGTTCGTTTTCGTATTCATATAGCTTTGGATCATCAGAATTAATATTTAATGTTTCAGAAACAATATCACTATAATCTGGTCTCGCGATATTGTTTGATTTTTCTAAAATAGGAAATTTAGATTCAGAATTATAGATATAAGCACGTTTCATTGCCATAACTTTTTTCGTAACTACTATTTTATATTCATCGTTTACTTTAATGGTTTGAATTGTATTCATATTGAATAAAAAACTAACGATAGATAGAAACGGAATTGCCATTGGTAAAATGCTCAATCCAACTAAAGCAAAAAGTAAAAAACCATAAATTTTGATATAGATAATTTTCCAAAATTTAATAACGATGTAAAAGGTGAAAATAATCCAAGTCCAAGCAAGAATTTGATAGGTATATTCTCCTTTTAAATTCAACCCCATAAGGTTTAAACTCAATAAAAATAAAATGAGAAGAACTGAAGAAATGATGTAGATTTTGAGTGATTTTGACATTTAGGTTATGATTTATTTTTTCGAATATACATTATTTATATGATTTAATCGTTTTGTGTAAAATGAATTATCTCGAATATTTTTGTAATTTTAAGCAAGCTAACAACAAACAAAATAAGTATGAAATTGAAAGACGTTCCTGAATTGAAAAATTCTATTTTAGATCTTCCTTCAAAAGAAAAAGATAAACTTCTTTTGCGTCTTATCAATAAAGATGAAACTTTAGTAGAACATTTGCATTTTCAATTATTAGAGAATGAAAATGATTTGCAAGATCGTGTAAAAAATATTTATGAAAAAATTGATTTGCAGTTTGAAAAGTCTCATCACTTAATTAATCAGATTAACATAAATAGAAGTCATCGTCAATTGTTGTTGACGTTAAAAACATTGAGTGGAATTGTGAACTATCATGTTCAAATTACGAAAGATAAAGTGTCAGAATTTGAATTGAGAAAATATATCATTCAAGAATCTTTTAGTCGTTATCCTTATCTTTTTGAAACTTATACAACAGGAGATAATGCAGAAAAATTATACAATTATCAACATGGCAGATTGAAATTGATTTTTTCTATTTTTGAAAAATTTCATGAAGATTTAAAATTCGATTATTTAAACGATGTTGATGAAATTAATATTTTTTTAACAAAAACTCCTATAAATTTTAAGTCTTAATAGTTCTTTTAAACAAAAGTTTGCTTATGTAATATTTTGTGAAATAATAATTAATTATGCTATAAAAGATTTATTTTTAATTTGTTTGGTCTATTTTTTGTTAAGATTTAAGATGTGAATTAACAAATTATTAATTTAATTAATTGTTAAACATCGAAAAAAGTATAGTTAGTTCTGTGTAAACAGAACTAACTATTTTATATTTGCATGGTTTTGTAGATTATACAATTATGAATATAAAAAATCAAGCATGTAATTTGGATCTTTTTTGCAGCTATAGTGCTTTTTTGGAGAGAACTTATGGTTTTCCTCCATTGACGGCTAAGTTGCAAGCATACATGATTTTAGAATCAGATGAGGAGGGATTTACTTTCGAAGAACTTCTTGAGATTTTTAATGTTAGTAAAAGTTCCTTATCAAACTCTATTAACTACTTACTATCGATGAAACACATCGAGTACATAAATAAAATTAATTCTAGAAAAAGATATTTTAGATTAAATTTTAATTATTTGACAGAAAAATTAGAATTTTTATTTGAAATGATTTCTCAAGATATAGGTTATACAAATCGAATAAAAGAACATAAACTAGCGAATAATACGCTTTCTAAAAATGTTGATAATAGAGTAGTTGATATTTATTTGGAACATCTTAATCAAACAAAAGTGATATTAGACGAGACAATACAAAAAATAAATAAAATTCAACTAGAAAATAAGTAAAAGTAATATGAAAAACGTTAACGTTATAATGGTTGGTGCTTTGGCAATAGCTTTGAGTTCTTGTGGAAAGAAAGACAATGTTGCTGCTCAACAAGCACAAGGTCCAACGCCTTATCCGGTAGTTGATGTGCCTACGAAAGTGGTAACGAGTTATGATGAATACCCTGCAAATATTCAAGGTATTGTAAATAATGATGTTCGTGCAAAAATCCAAGGATATATTACAGAAGTTTATGTTGATGAAGGTCAATATGTACAAGCTGGTCAACCTTTGTTCAAATTAGAGACAAATGTTTTAACTCAAAATGCGGATGCTTTAAAATCAGGTGTTGGTGCAGCGCAAGCTAATGTAAAAGCGGCTCAGGCTAATGTAAGTGCAGCAGAAGCGGCAGTACAAGCAGCTCAAGTAGAGGTAAACAAATTGACTCCGTTGGTACAGAAAAATATTATTAGTAATGTACAATTAGAAACTGCAAAAGCTAATCTAGCAAAAGCACAAGCGAGTTATAATCAAGCTGTAGCTGCTAAGTCTCAAGCGCAGGCTGGTGTTACTGAAGCTCAATCAAATTACAAAGGAGCTCAAGCAAATGTAGATTATTCTGTTGTTAGAGCACCTATTAGTGGAGTGGTTGGTTCTATTAATTCTCGTCAAGGTACATTAGTTGGTCCTACAGATCAAACTCCAATTACTACAGTTTCAAATACAAGTAGAGTATATGCTTATTTCTCTATGAATGAGAAAGAGTATTTAAACTTTATTTCTAAATCTGAAGGATCAACTTTAAAAGATAAATTAAACAAAATTCCAGCAGTTGAATTAGTATTAGCTAATGGAGATGTTTATCCTGAGAAAGGTAAAATACAAACTGTAACTGGTCAAATTAATCCAACAACAGGGACAATTGATTTCCGTGTTACGTTCAATAATGAGGCTAAGCTTTTGGCAAATGGTAACTCAGGGCGTATTCGTGTTCCAAAAACTTATGTTGATGTATTGGTTGTGCCAGAGGCTGCAACGTTTGAACAACAAGGTATGACTTATGTTTACAAAGTAACAAAAGATACAGCTTACGCAACGCCAATTACTGTAGTAGAAAGAGCGAATAATATGGCAGTTGTAAAAGACGGAGTGAAAAAAGGTGATAAAGTTGTTGCACAAGGTGTAGGAAAACTACGTGATAAAACAGCTGTTAAACCAACTCCAGCAAACTTTGATCAAATCGTAGAATCTACAAAAACGGTATTCTAAATTGTAAATAGATATGTTAAAAAAGTTTATTGAAAGACCCGTATTATCTACGGTAATTTCTATCCTTATATTGATATTGGGTATACTGGGGCTTATATCGCTTCCGGTAACACAATATCCAGATATTGCACCCTCTACTGTAAAAATTTCTGCTTCATATCCCGGAGCGAATGCAAAGACAGTAATGGAGTCTGTAATTATCCCGATAGAGGAACAGGTGAATGGGGTTGAAGGAATGGATTATATTTCTTCTACTGCCTCTAATAACGGTTCTGCTTCTATTGATGTTGTATTTAAACCAGGTGTAGATGGAGATATCGCACAGGTAAACGTACAAAACCGTGTGGCACGTGCTACACCATTATTACCTTCGGAGGTAACTCGTTCAGGGGTTGTGACACAAAAACAACAGACATCAGCATTGATGTTTGCTTCGTTTAGTTCAACAAACCCCAAATACGATGAGATTTATCTTCAAAATTATTTGAACATCAATATTATTCCAGCCTTAAAACGTGTAAACGGTGTAGGGGATGCAACTGTGTTTGGTGCGATGACTTATTCTATGCGTATTTGGTTAGATCCTTCTCGTATGGCAAGTTATGGTTTAGTTCCTTCTGAAGTTTCTGCAGCTTTATCTCAAGAATCTCTTGAAGCTGCTGCTGGTTCGTTAGGAGAAAACTCTGGACAGTCATTCCAATATACAATTACATATTCTGGACGATACAAGACAGAAGATCAATATCGTAATATTGTTATTAAATCTTTACCAAACGGACAGGTTCTAAGATTAAAAGATGTAGCAAATGTAGAATTTGGTGCTCAATCTTATGCAGGACGTTCTGCAATGGATGGGGATCCTTCTGCTGTATTTGCTGTTTATCAAACACCAGGATCTAATGCACAAGAAATTATTGTAAACTTGAGAGCTGAGTTAGAAAAAGCTTCTAAATTATTACCAGAAGGAGTTTCTTACACTATCTTAATGGATACAAATACATTCTTAGATGCGTCTATTTCTAAAGTTGTTCACACAATGATAGAAGCGTTTATCTTAGTATTTATTGTTGTATATATTTTCTTACAAGATTTCCGTTCTACATTAGTACCATTGATTGCGGTACCAGTGTCTATTATTGGTACATTCTTTTTCCTTAATTTGGCAGGATTCTCGTTAAACTTATTAACGTTATTTGCCTTAGTACTCGCCATTGGTATTGTGGTAGATGATGCCATTGTTGTGGTGGAAGCCGTGCATGCTCGAATGGAGTCTCATCACGAAGCTCCTATGGATGCAACAAAAAATGCGATGGATGAAATTTCTGGAGCAATCGTTTCGATTACATTAGTAATGTGTGCGGTGTTCGTACCAGTAACATTTATCTCAGGACCAACCGGAGTATTCTACAAACAATTTGGTATTACTTTAATTGTTGCCATTTTAATTTCGGCATTAAATGCCTTGACATTATCTCCAGCATTGTGTGCTTTATTCTTAAAACCACATCAAGAAGGAGAGCAAAAACGTAACTTTATTCAGCGATTCTTTGATGCTTTCAATGCTTCATTTGATCGTATGACACATAAATATGGTAATTCATTCAAATTTTTAATTAAACACAAATGGATTTCATTCTTATTGATTATTGTAAGTGGTTTAGGAATTTGGGGTGTTGGAAAGATGATGCCAACAGGTTTCGTACCAACTGAAGATAATGGGTTTATTATTGGTAATATCGAGTTACCAGCGGGTGCTTCTATGGACCGTGTATATGAAGTTGAAAAAGAATTCCAGAAAAAAATTGAAAAAATTCCTGGATTAGATAAAGCAACAATTATCTCGGGTAACTCTATTATTTCTGGAGCTGGTTCTAACTATGGTATGATGTTCATTAAATTGAAGCCATTCGAAGAACGTACAACAGATGCTTTATCAATACAATCAATCATTGGACAATTATTTGGTGCTGCAGCTCAAATTCCTGATGCTCAAATGATTTTCTTCCAACCACCATCAATTCCAGGTTTTGGTATGTCTTCTGGTTTCGAGTTGAAATTATTAGATAAAACAGGTGGAGATATTGCTGATTTTGATAAAGTTGCAAAGGAATATATTGGTGCTTTAATGCAACGTCCAGAAATTATGTATGCTCAAACATCTTTAAACACAGGTTTTCCTCAATACGAAATCGATGTTAATATTGAAAGAGCAAAACAATCTGGTGTTTCAGTAAGTTCTATTTTCTCAACTTTACAAGGATATATTGGAGGATTATATGCAGCTGACTTTACACGTTTTGGTAAACAATACCGTGTGTACATTCAAGCTTCACCAGATGATCGTATCAATGAAACAAGCTTAAATAAAATGTTCGTGAAAACGGATGCAGGTTCAATGACACCAGTTTCACAATTTGTGACTTTAAAACGTGTGTATGGTCCTAACTCTGTTAACCGTTTCAACTTATTTACATCAGCTAATATTACAGGAGCAGTAAAACCAGGATTCTCTACAGGTGATGCGATTACAGCAATTAATCAAGTTTCTGAACAAACATTATCTACTTCTTATAGTACTGACTTTACAGGTCTTACTCGTGAGGAGATTAATTCAGGTTCTCAAACAGCAATGATTTTTGCTTTATGTATCGTATTCGTGTACTTTATCTTATCTGCACAATATGAGTCTTATGTTTTACCATTCGCAGTATTATTATCTGTTCCTTGTGGTATGATGGGTGCATATTTATCTCAATGGTTAGCTGGATTAGAAAATAATATCTATTTCCAAATTGCCTTAATCATGTTGGTTGGGTTACTCGCTAAAAATGCCATTTTGATTGTAGAGTTCGCTTTACAAAGACGTGTACACGGAATGTCAATTGTTCAGGCAGCTATAGACGGAGCTAAAGCTCGTTTACGTCCAATTTTGATGACATCTTTTGCCTTCATTTTAGGATTAATGCCATTAGTATTTGCAACAGGTGTATCATCTGCTGGTAACCGTTCTGTAGCTACTGGAGCAGCATTTGGTTTATTGGTAGGTACAATTTTAGGTTTATTTGTTATTCCAGTATTGTTTGTTGTTTTCCAAACATTACAAGAAAAAGTTAAACCAGTTAAATTTGATCGTCCACAAGAAGAAATTGAACATAATAATTCAATCTAAAAATGAAAAAGTACAGAATATTTAATATTACTTTAATCGCAGCTGGATTGTTTGCTGTTCAATCTTGTTTCGTAGCAAAAGATTATCATCGTCCTGAAGCTGTTGTAAATGAAGCAAATTTCAGAACAGATGTTATTGCAAAAGACAGTGCAAGTGTTGCAACTGTTTCTTGGAAACAAATTTTTACAGATACTCAATTACAAGCTTTGATTAATCAAGGTTTACAAAATAATTTAGATATACGTTCAGCACTGCAAAATATTGCAGTTGCTGAGGCGTATGCTAAACAAGGTAAAGCAGGTTATTTACCAACTTTATCTGTAGGTCCGAAATATACGTTTACAGAAAACTCTCGTAATACTCAATTTGGTGCATTGATGTCAAAACGTGCACAAAGTCAATACGAAGTTTCAGGGAACTTAAGTTGGGAAGCAGATATTTGGGGTAAAATTAGAAGTAATCAACGTGCATCTGCTGCAACTTATTTGCAAACTGTAGAAGCACACAAAGCGGTAAAAACGCAAATTGTTGCATCTATTGCAAATGCGTATTACAACTTATTGGCTTTAGATGAGCAAAAAAGAATTTTAGATAAAACTTTAATCAACCGCGAGCAAAGTTTAGAAACAACGAAAGCTTTGAAAGAAGCTGGGAATGTAACAGAAGTTGCAGTTAACCAAACAGAGGCGCAATTGTTCAATGTGAAATCATTATTGGTTGATGTTGAAAATGGAATTAAGATGAATGAAAATGTGATGAGTATTTTGTTAGGAACAAATCCTCAATCTATTAATCGTACAAACTTAGCTTCTCAAAAAATTGACGAAAAATTATCTGTTGGTGTTCCAGCTCAATTATTAGAAAATCGTCCTGATATCAAAGCTGCAGAGTTTGGATTGATGAATGCTTTTGAGAATGTTAACGTTGCGAATGCAAGTTTTTATCCTTCTCTTTCTATTACTGCAACAGGTGGTGTACAAGGAATTGATATCGATAAATTATTTAGTGCGCAATCTTTATTTGCAACGGTGATCGGTAGCT
Source organism: Empedobacter sp. ULE_I140 (assembly GCF_053482575.1). Classification (NCBI taxonomy): domain Bacteria; kingdom Pseudomonadati; phylum Bacteroidota; class Flavobacteriia; order Flavobacteriales; family Weeksellaceae; genus Empedobacter; species Empedobacter sp. ULE_I140. The sequence continues at coordinate 1,807,457 of NZ_JBQMTX010000001.1, forward strand.
TAACTCAACCTTTGTTACAACAACGTAAATTGCGTACGCAAAAAGAAGTTGCTTTAGCAAATCAAGAAAATGCTTTGATTAATTATAAAAGCAAAATCTTAAATGCAAGTAAAGAGGTTTCTGATGCGTTATACACATACGATGCAGCAACGAAGAAAGCTGAATATAAACAAAAAGAATATCAATTATACAATCAAGCAATTACCTATTCTGAAGAATTGTTAAACTACGGTATGGCAAACTATTTAGAAGTAATTACAGCAAGAGACAATGGGTTGAATGCTGAATTGAATGTTGTTGATGCGAAATTATCATCTTTATCATCAATGGTCGAATTATATCGCGCTGTTGGAGGTGGATGGCAATAAGCAATTCTAATCTTAAGAAAAAAACCTCTCAAATATTTGAGAGGTTTTTTTATACTTCTATTTCTCTAAAACTTCGCAATGAATAATATTGTGAGAAGTTCCTACAAATTCTATTAACCAATTTTCAGTAGTTTCTTCAATTCGATTTTCATCTTTCCAAATTAGATAATCAAATGAAATTGGAATCGAAACAAATTTACTTTTTGGATGAGAAGCAAGTTCACTCAAATCTTCTTCAATTTTTTGTTCCATTTCAAATAAATCTTTTGGTTTTGATTTATGAAAACTATAATAATCAATCGCGATTAATTCTAATATAATTTTGTCGTTTGTAAATGTTTGCGCAAAATCGTAAATCGTTTGAAAAACATCGTTCAAGGTATGTTTGTGAAACAAATGATGCTGCTCAAAATATTGTCCTAATCCCATCAAATAATCGAAAATAGAATACTTTTGACTAATATATTTCAGCGTTTCTGGCGTTCTTGGTTTGTTCCAATAAATCTCCAGAGCATTTTCTAAAGCAGTAATATTTTCTAAATCATTTTCACTTAAAAAATCACTTTTTATAATTTGATAAGGCGGCATTGGATCAAAATGGTAACCATAGTTTTCATATTTTTGACGAACTGGAGTCCCTTTCAGAAATTTCAGAAAACCTAATTGCAATTCTGGTGGATATAGTTTAAAGGTTTCTTCGAAACTAAATTTCAAATCATCAATATATTCCAAAGGTAAACCAACAATCAAATCCAAATGCATCTCGATTCGATCTTTTAATTGATTGATAACATTTGACGTTTTTTCAAAATTTTGCTTGCGCGAAACTTCTCGATTACTTTGTTGATTAACGGTTTGAATTCCGATTTCGAAACGGAAAAGATTTTTTGGCACTTTTTCGTTGATGAATTTTATAATATCAGGATGAACAATATCTGCTGTAATCTCGAACTGAAAAACATTTCCTTCACGATAATGATCCAAAATAAATTGAAACAATTCAATCGTAAAATCTCGTTTTATGTTAAATGTACGATCCAGAAACTTGATTGTTTTCCCGTGTTTCATCAAATACAACAAATTTTCTTTGATGGTTTCCATCGGCAAATAGCGCATTTTATTGTCTAAACTTGCCAAACAAAACTCACATTTATAAGGACATCCACGAGAAGTTTCGATGTAACAAACCTTCTTTTCCAAATCCGCTGGATTATCGTATTGATAAGGATTTCGACCTTTTAATCGATTAATATCAAATTGAATATTTTGTACATTGTAAACAACTTCGTTCTCTTTTTTGTAAACTAAATTCGGTACATTTTCTATTGCGGGATAATTTGCTGCAAATTCCTCGAACGGAATTTCTCCTTCACCTACAATGATATAGTCGATATAATCATTTGCAATCACATCATCATATTCGTAACTAACTTCTGGTCCACCCAACAAAATTTTAGTTTCAGGAGAAATTTGTTTGATTCGTTTACAAACCTCTAACGTCTGCGTAATATTCCAAATGTAGCAACTAAAACAGATAATATTGTATTTAGCGCATTTTTCTGCAACTTCATCAAAGTCAGATTTAATCGTAAATTCTTTCCAAAAAATATTTCCACGATGATGATTCAAATCGTACAAAATACGAATTGCCAAATTGAGGTGAATATATTTTGCGTTTAAAGTCGTTAATAAAATTGATGGTTGCATAATTTGTAATTGATTTGCAAAAATAATAATTAAAAACCAATCGCTGTGCCGCCCAAAGAAACACTTGTTTTGTTATATTTTGTAGGCGTTTTTTTCTTTTTCACTTTGATTGAAAAAATAACAGGTTCTAATGGTAATTCGTTCTTTGTTTCAACTTCACTAATTTTCATGACTTTGTCTAAACCTTTTGTAATTTCTCCAAAAACTGTAAAATCATGATCTAAACGAGGCTGTCCGCCATTTTTTAAATATTCAGCGCGTTGTTCTGCTGTAAATTTGATTCCTTTTTTAGTTTCCAAATCATCTAATTCTTTCGCTGTAATTTTTTTTCCTACAACAAAATAAATTTGATTGTAATAAGAAGCTTTTTCTTTATTTCCATCTCGACCAGCACCTAAAGCTCCCATTTTATGAAAAGCTTTCGGATTAAATTCTGGCGCTAAACGAATCGGTTTTTGCTCTGGATGTTCGGCTTCTCGCGCCAAAATAGGATCATCTAATTCGCCTCCTTGAATGACGAAATCTTTCACAACTCTGTTAAATTGTGCATTTGTATAAGTTCCTTTATTAATCTCACTCAAAATCAAATCGCGATGTTTGGGAGTGAAATCATATAACATTACATCAAATTTTCCGTAATTAGTTTTGAATTTTAAAGTATAGGTTTGCGCAGAAACAAAACTCGAAATTGAAAATCCAATTCCGAGAGCAATATTTTTTAATAATCGATGATTCATTGTAAATTTTCTTGTTCTAAAGATAACAACAAATATAGAAATCTGAATGATTTTAAGCTAAATTCATAATCATAATTAAACTTCCAACACCAATAATTACCCATAAAATAATCGCCATTAATAACGGTTTGTAGCCGATATTTTTCATCATTTTGAATGATAAACTTGTGCCGATTAAGAATAATGTAAGCGTAAGAGCAGCTTTAGATAGATCGATAATAATTGGACTAAATTGATGGACAAAAGGTACATAGGTATTCACACAAATAGCGATTAAAAATAGACCAATAAACCACGGAATATTAATTTTTGATGTGTTGTTTTTGAAAAACAATAAGGTTAAAAACGATAATGGAATAATCCAAAGTGCGCGAGCTAATTTCACTGTTGTAGCGATTTGTAAAGCTTCTTCTCCGTATTTACTTGCTGCTCCAACGACAGAACTTGTGTCGTGAATTGCGATAGCGCACCATAAACCAAATTCGTGTTGAGATAAGTTGAATAAATGTCCAAGCGGTGGGAAAATCAATAATGCAATTGAGTTTAATGTGAAAACTACTGCTAAAGCAACCGAAATTTGATTGGGTTTTGCTTTTGTAATTGGCGCGATTGCAGCGATTGCACTTCCTCCGCAAATTGCTGTTCCAGCGGAAATTAGGTAGCCTGTAGCTTTTTCAATTTTGAAGAGTTTGGTAAATAAAAATCCTAAAATCATCAACGTAGAAATACTTACAACGGTGAATACAATTCCTTCTTTTCCTGCTTGTATAGCCGAAAAAATATTCATTCCGAATCCTAAACCTACCACAGCAACTTTCAGTAAAGTGTTTGATACTTTTCGTGATTGTACTTCGTATGGATTTCCAAATATTTGCGCAACAACAAATCCTAAAACTAATGCGATAGGAGAGCTTATAAAAGGCATTAAACATAGAAATGCACAAATTAAAAAGATAACTTTTTGTGTAGTGAATTGTTGAAATAAGCCTTTTTCTGAATGTATAATTTTCATGATTTGAATAATTTTATGGTACAAATTTCTTGTACTTATTATTCAAAAAGAAATGATAAAAAGTAATCTATTATTACTTTAAGTTATAACTATTGCAAAAATTAATAAACAAATTCACCAATTTAGATTGATCACCTTCTGGAATGATAAAATTGAAATTACGTTCTATCACAAGGTTTTTAATGTCAATAATAGTTAAAGTTTGATTTTTAAGTTCTTGTAAAATAGATTGAATTGATAAAAACGCTAAAGCATCAGAATGTAACACATACGATTTTATACTTTCTGTACTTCCCAATTGAATTTCGATATTGAGTTCATTTAGCTTTATATTTTTCGATTTTAAAGCTAAATCAATGGTTTCTAAAGTTCCAGAACCAGGTTCCCGAAAAACCAACGGAATGTTCTTTAAATCATCTAATTTGATATTATTTTTGGTAAAAATAGAATGATTTTGACGAGAAACTAACACAATTTCATCTTTCATAAACGGAAAATAATGAAACGTTCTATTTTTGATTTGAGCTTCAATTAAACCGACATCGATTTTATGATTTCCTAATAATTCTTCAATTCTTTCCGAATTTTGAATCACCAAACTCAATTGAATTTCAGGAAATCTTTTTCGAAATTCTGCCAAAATAGGAGGTAATACATATTGCGCAATTGTCGTACTTGCACCCAAACGTAAAATTCCTTTTTGTTTTTCTTGTAATTGCCCAATTTCAAATTCCATTTTTTGATAAACAGAAAAAATTTCTTCTGTATATTTTAATAGAATTTCACCAGCTTTGGTCAATTTTATTTTCGTCCCATTTCGTTCAAATAACTTAATGTTAAGATTTAATTCAATTTCTTTAATGTGTTTTGTAACAGCTGGTTGTGTTATGTTTAATTCGTTTGCTGCTTTCGTGAAATTCAATCGTTTAGCAACCGTATCAAAAACTTTTAATCTAAAATCGAACATAAGAAATTATTGAAATAAGCTTAAATTGTATTGCTTTACCAAATCCAAAATCATATGATATCCAGCTGCGGAATTCCCATGTTCGTCAAGTGCAGGACTGAAAACGCCGATACCAATTTTGTTTGGAACGGAAACGGTAATTCCGCCACCAACGCCAGATTTACTTGGTAAACCAACGGTGCGTGAATATTTGCCACTAAATTCATACATTCCAGCAGTCAACATTTGAGATTGAATTAACTGTGAGATTTCTGGATTTTTATACGTTGCATCACCATCAAAACGTGTGCATTGATGCGCAAAGAAATAACCAATTTTAGCTAAATCTTCGGCAGTTACTTCGATAGAACATTGTTTGAAATAGTTGTTCAACTTTTCTTCATCACCTTCAATCAAGCCATTATTTTTCATCAAATAAAACATTCCACGATTTTTGTGTCCCGTTTCTTTTTCAGAATTATAAACGGATTTGCTATAATCTATCGAATTATTTTTGGTGATGTAGCGAACCATTTCAAGGATTTTTTTGAAAGGAATTTCACCTTCACCATCAATCATAGAAGTTGTTAAAATCGCACCAGCATTCATCATTGGATTCAGAGGTTTTCCTGTCGTTTCAAGGTTTGCGTAATGATTAAATGGTTTATCTGTTCCGAAATAACCCATTTTAGAAAATACATTTTTCTCCCCTTTTTCTGTAACAGCAATCATCAACGCAATGATTTTAGAAATACTTTGAATTGTAAATTTTTGATTGATATCGCCAACATTTATCACTTTACCATTTTCATTAACTACAGAAAAAGCAATTTTATCCGCTTGCATTTTTCCTAATTCTGGAATATAATCGGCAACTTTTCCTTCTTTGTAAAAAGCTTTATTTCTCTCAAGAATATCGTTTAATGTTTTTTCATTAATCTGTAAACTTCTCGAACTATTTTTTGACATATTTTGTCCATAAACAGTTTGATTAATTGGATTAAAACATGTTAAAGTAAGACTTAGAAGTAATGTTGAGAATGTATATCGTTTCATTTTATTTGATGTAAAACACAAACTTAAAAAATATTTGGTTGATTCGCCGAGATAAAATAGTTTTATATAAAATGTAGAATCTAAAATTTATAAAAAAATGAAATATTTCGTCCTATTGTTATCGAGTTTGTCTTTTGCGCAAACCTATCAAGTGATTAATGAGGAAAATTCGTCTGTTAGTTACCGAGGTTTGGCTTTTCAGGATGCAAAAACGTTTATTGTTTCTGGCTCAAAAAATACAATTGGTAAAACGATAGATGGTGGTAAAACATTTAGTTGGATTAACCCGAAAGTTGTTGAAAATAGAGATTTTAGAGATGTAGAAGTTTTAGGAAAAGATAACTATTTAGCTTTAGGAATTGATTCTCCTGCTTATGTTTTGCAAACGAAAGATGGCGGAAAATCATGGAATAAAGTGTATGAAAATAATGAAAAAGGTATTTTTTTAGATGCAATTTATGTGGATAAAACTTCGAAAAAGATTATTGTCTTGGGCGATCCAATGTCGCCAGATAAACCATTTGTATTAACGTCTTCGATTACTGATCCGACAAAATGGGAAGTTGCAAAATCGCTTCATGGTCAACCTTTGCGTTTAAAAAATCCGAAAGAAGCTTTTTTTGCTTCAAGTGGAAGTAATTTGTATGTAGATGCAAAGCAAACCTTGATTGTGACAGGAGGAGAGCTATCGAATTTATACTATTATACGCCAAAAGGTGGTCAAATGTATGCGTTAGAGAAAACAAAAAGTTCTACTTCTGGAATTAATGGAATGGCTTATGACGCAACAAATAATGTAGGATATTTGGTTGGTGGAGATTTTACAAAACCAGAAGATTCGAGCTATAATTTCTATAAATTTAAGTTGACAAATGGTAAAATTGCTTTTCAAGATTCATGGAAATATCCAACAGGATATAAATCTGGCGTAACAATTATTTCAAAAGATAAAGTCTTGGTTTGTGGCTATTCTGGAGTGGATTATTCAGCAGATGGAGGACATAATTGGACAACTATTACACAAGATAGTTACAATACGTGTACAGTTTCGCCAGATAAGAAATATGTGATTTTGGTTGGGAATAAAGGAAAGATAGGAAAAGTTACGTTATAAAGATTTTCTAAAATTAAAATTAGATTAGAAATTGATTTTCAATTTTATAAATATTAGTTTCTTAGTAAATTTGAATAACCTAATACAATTCATAGTAAAGGGTGGTTAGTAGTTTTTTTAGTAAAAGTTCAGATATTTTTTATCTGAACTTTTTTCGTTAAAATTATTCTTAAAGTTGAGAATTAATTCTTCTTATGATTTCATAATCTTTAACTTTAATAAAATTCAATCTAAAAAATATTCAAAATGAAAAGAAGTGCAAAAGCAGTTTGGAATGGTTCGGTTACAGAAGGATCAGGAACATTAACCACACAAAGTACAGTATTAGATAATACGCAATATTCGTTCAAAAGTCGATTTGAAGAAGGAGTAGGAACAAACCCAGAAGAACTTCTGGCAGCGGCTCATGCAGGTTGTTTTACAATGAAAACTTCTGCATTACTTGGAGACGCAGGTTATACAGCAGAAAAATTAGAAACCGATTGTAAAATTGTTTTTGAAGGAGGAAAAGTTGTTCGATCAGAATTAAGTTTAACAGCAAGTATTCCTTCGATTACAGATGAAGAATTTCAGAAAATAGCAAAAGAGGCAGAAGAAACCTGTCCGATTAGTGTTTCATTTAGTTTCGAAAAAGTGTTGATTTCTGCAGTTTTAGTTGAATAAATTGATAGAATCAAAATAGAAAATCCAACAAATTACTTGTTGGATTTTTTGTTATTTCAAAACTGGAATTTCGATGTAAGAATCGTGATAAATTCGTTGTGTTTGTTTCAAGAAATCTTTCGCGGTTGCTTCATAAACATTCATAAATTGTTGCGGATTGCGGTCTGCTAAAGGAAACCATGTATTTTGAACTTGAATCATAATACGATGTCCTTTCTTGAAAGTATGTCCAACATCTGGCATAGAATACGTTACATTTGTTTTCAGATTAGGAACCATTGCTTCGGGTTTTTCAAAACTATTGCGGTATTTTCCTCGCATAATTTCGGCACGAATCAAATTTTGATATCCAGCCATCAATTTCCCATTATATTTTGGTGTATCTTCAGGAAAAACATCAATCAATTTTACTACATAATCAGCATCTGTTCCTGTTGATGAAACAAATAAATGATTTATAATTGGACCTGTGATTGTCATATCTTCCGTTAAAATATCGGTTTGATAAACCATAACATCAGGACGAGTTGACGCAAATCGTTGATCATCGACCATATATTCTCGTGGACGACTTTCTAAAACACCACCTTGATATGGAACAGGATTATTTGGATCTGCTACATATTCATCAAAACTTGTATTATTAGTCTGTTGAAAAGATATTTTTCCGTTGGCTTGCAAATACATTTTCTGAGTTGTCACATTCTTTGGTGGCCAAGTATCAAACTGTTTCCATTCGTTAGAACCTGTGATAAAGATTTGCGCTTCTGTCGGTTTGAAATTTCCTTTATCTTTTAAATAATAATTGAAAAAAGGTAATTCAATTTGTTGCTGATAATATTCACCTGTTGGCGTTCCAAACTGCATATCGCCAAACGTATCGGCTTTAGAGCGAACCCAACCACCATGAAACCATGGTCCAGCGACCAAAATATTTGTCGCATTCGGATTTTGCTTTTCAATTGCTTTATAAGTTTCAAAAGCACCATAAACATCCTCTGCGTCAAAGAAACCACCAACCGTCATCACAGCAGGTTTCACATTGGTAAGATGTGGCAAAGGATTTCTATCTTGCCAAAATTGATCATAATCAGGATGTGCAAACAAATCATTGTAGAATTTGATATTATCTTGAAAATATTTATCCTTCAATTCCTTTACAGATCCACCTTCTAAATAAAAACGGTAATTATCTTTGATTGGATATTCTAATGATTTTGGACCTTTATCTGGCGTAATTGGTTGCGGACGTTTTACACCAAATGACGACATAAATTTGAAAGAATCATTCAGAAATAATACACCATTGTGATGAAAATCGTCGCCTAAAAACCAATTCGTAACTGGTGCTTGTGGCGAAACAGCTTTCAAGGTTGGATGCGAATTAACTAAACTCATTGTTGAATAAAAACCAGGATAAGAAATTCCATAGATTCCAGCTTTTTGGTTGTAATTTTTCATGTTTTTTGCCAACCATTCCAATGTGTCGTACGTATCTGTACTTTCGTCAATCGCTTTTTTATTTTTCGTTTTATTAACAGGTCGTACATCTTCAAATTCACCCTCGCTCATCCATTTTCCTCTCACATCTTGGTACACGAAAATAAAACCTTCGCGCATTTCTGCAGGGAAATTTCCAAGCGATTTTTTATACTCATTTGCTCCATAAGGCGCTACGGTATAAGGTGTTCGATTAAGTAAAACAGGATATTTTTTGGTTTGATCTTTTGGCGTATAAATAGCCGTGAACAATTTCGTTCCATCTCGCATCGGAATCAATTGTTCGGTCTTTTCATAATGCTCTCTAACATAGGCAGAATCTGCTTTTGCAACTTGCGCATAGCTAATTCCACTCATCAAAATAAGACTAAGTAGAGTTGCTTTTTGAGTAAATTTTTTCACGTGTTTATCAATTTTACAATACTATAAATGTAAAAAACTTTTAAATTTTACACTTATAAATCGAATTATTTTCTACAAATGATTTCAATATCGATAAAGTTTTAATTATTTTTTATGAATTTGAAAATTCGAACACTTTTTTTGACTAAATTAGTTAGCCAAAATCAATTGAAATGAAGTTAACTGCAAAAGCAACAATTCAAATTCAGAAACCTAAAAATGAAGTTTTTGATGCGATTGTTAATCCAAATAAGATGAATCAATATTTTATCGCTTCTTCTACGGGTGCTATCGAAACTGGAAAAATTGTTGAATGGAAATTCCCTGAGTTTGATGATATTTTTCCTGTAATGGGAGGCGATTTAAAACAAGATGAATACATTTCGTTTGATTGGAGTGGCGGTGTTGATGATATGTTGGTGGAAATTTTTCTTGAAAAAGGAGAAAATGATTCGACAATTGTCAAAGTCATTGAACATGAAATGAATGATGATGAAGCTGGAATTAAGCAATTGATGGGACAAACAGAAGGTTGGGCTAATTTCTTGGCTTGTTTGAAAGCTTATCTCGAATATGGAATTAATTTGCGCAAAGGTGCTTTTGATTTTATGAAACCTTAAAAATGAACAAAAGACATACGTATGATCACAATCGAAACAATAATAAATGCTCCAATAGATCAAGTTTGGAAAGCTTTTAATTCTCCTGAAGATATTGTAAAATGGAATCAAGCTTCTGATGATTGGCATTGTCCGAAAGCAGAAAATGATTTGCAAGTTGGTGGAAAATTAAAGAGTACGATGGCTGCGAAAGATGGCAGTTTTCAATTCGAATTTGAAGCTAAATATGATGAAATCATTCCAAATAAATTTATTCGTTATTACATCGCAGATGGTCGTAAGGTTGAAATTAATTTTCATGAAGAAAATAATTTAACCAAAATCACAGAAAAATTTGAACCAGAAAGTCAAAATCCTACTGAAATGCAACAACAAGGTTGGCAAGCTATTTTGAATAGTTTCAAAAATTATGTTGAATCAAATCGATAAAAATAGTAGAAGATGGAAGAAAATAAATCGAAAATTGGTCAAATGGTTTGGGCTGATTTAACTGTTGAAAATTCGACTGAATTAAAAGATTTTTACAAAGAAGTGATTGGTTGGGAAGTCAAAAATGTTGCGATGAAAGATGGCGAAGAAGAATACAATGATTATGCAATGATGTCTTCTCCAGAAAATGCGGCTGGTGGAGTTTGTACGAAACGTGGTATGAATAAAGGAATTCCTTCTCAATGGATTATGTACATTAGTGTAGAAAATGTTGCGGAAAGTTTACAAAAAGCGTTGGAAATGGGAGGGAAATCTATTCATGAGATTAAAAATAAAGAAGGAAATCTTCAATTTGCAATTGTAGAAGATCCTGCTGGAGCTGTTTTTGGATTAGCAAATGCTTAAAATATGAAAAAAGTATCGTTTACAGAAGTAATTTATGCGCAGCCTAAACATGTGCATAAAGTAATGATTGCGCCAGATTCGTATAAAATTTGGACGAAATCGTTTAGTGAAACTTCAGATTTTAAAGGAGATTGGTCCGAAGGTTCTCATGTTTATTTCACTTATGATACCGAGAAAGGTTCGGCAGCGATGATTGCTACAATAGATGAAAATATTATTGGAAAATCAATCAAAATGCGTCATATAGGAAAGCTGAATGAAGAAGGTCAAGAAATTTTTGATGGACCAGAAATTGATGCGTGGAAAAATACAGAAGAAACCTATAAAATGGAAGATGTAGAAGGTCACACACGATTAACCTGTTCGGTGGAGATAGATGATCAGGTTTTTCCAGAAACTCAAGTCAGAGAAATGTGGATAAATGCACTGCGCAAACTGAAAGAGATTTGCGAAGATTAATTATGATGACAGATAATTTCACAACTATTGATGAATATATTCTTGGGTTTGATCAAGCTAAACAGGAGATTTTAGAAAACGTAAGAAAAATTATTCATGAAGCTGTACCAAGAGCAATGGAAACGATTAATTATAAAATGCCAACATTTCGTTTGAATGGAAATGTGATTCATTTTGCGATGTTCAAAAATCATGTAGGGATTTATCCTGGAGCAGAAACAATCGAACATTTTAAAAATGATTTAACCGATTATAAAACATCAAAAGGTACAATACAACTTCCTTTGGATAAAGTTTTACCGAAGAAATTATTGAGAGAAATTGTGTTGTATAAAGTTAGTTTGATGAAAGATCAGAAAGCTGAAGAATGGACGATATACAATGGTAATTGGGCAGAAGCGAATGAGAAAATTCAACAAGTTGTAAATGAAACGGAACTTGTAAAAGAGTTTAAATGGGGTGGAGATATTTATACGTTTAACAAGAAAAATGTGTTGGCATTTAGTGGTTTCAAAAATCATTTTGCGTTGTGGTTTCACAATGGCGTTTTCTTGAAAGATCAATATAAAGTTTTGGTGAATGCGAATGAAGAAAAAACGAAAGCTTTGCGTCAATGGAGATTTAATTCTGCCGATGAAATTGATGTCGAAAAAGTAAGAGAATATGTCTTAGAAGCGATTCAATTGGTGAAAGACGGAAAGGAAATAAAACCTCAAAAATCTGTACCAAAAGAAGTTGATGGGATTTTGAAAGAAACTCTAAATCAAAACAATAAATTATTTACTTCATTTAAAGCTTTAACTTCAGGAAGACAAAAAGAATACATCGAATATATTGATGAAGCAAAACAAGAGAAAACGAAAATTTCTCGCATCGAAAAAATAAAACCTATGATTTTAGAAGGAAAAGGTTTGAATGATAAATATCGAAAATAATGCAATATGAAGTCGCAAATTTAGAAGAATATTTAACGTCAATTCCAGTAGAAAGAAAAGAAGCTGTTGAGAAATTAATTAAAATTTTGGCAGATAAATTACCCACTGGTTTCGAGTTGCAGTTGAGCTATGGTCATCTTGGGTTTGTTGTACCGTTTTCACTTTATCCGAATGGTTATCATTGCGATCCGAAATCACCGTTGCCGTTTATCAATATTGCTTCTCAAAAGAATTTCATTGCGTTATATCACATGGGAATTTATATGGACAATAAATTGCTGAATTGGTTTGTTGATGAATATCCAAAATACTCAAAACGTAAATTAGATATGGGAAAAAGTTGTATTCGTTTCAAAAAAGTGGAGGATATTCCGTTCGAATTAATCGGAAAATTAGCGCAAAAAATTACGCCACAAGAATGGATAGAAAATTATGAAAAAGTTCTACTTAATCGAAAAAAATAAATCATGTCACAAATCGATAAATTTTTAAATAAATTACAAAAAAATAATAACCGCGAATGGTTTACAGAACATAAAGTTGAATTTGATACAGCGAAAGCTGAAGCAGATTCAATTTTCAATGTGATTTACCAAGAATTAAGTAAAAAGGAAGAATTAGAACCGCTTAAAATTTATAGAATTTACAGAGATGTTCGTTTTTCTCATGATAAAACTCCTTATAAAACTCATTTTTCTGCGCAAACAGGTCGCAAAAAACCGCTTAATAGAGGTGGGTATTATTTCCATATTCAACCGAATCATAATTTTATAGGTGTTGGTTTTTGGGGACCAGAGCGCGATGATTTGCTTCGTATCAGAAAAGATATTGAAGTTTCGGATGAATTAGCAAAGATTTTGCAATCAAAAACGATTCAGAAAGAATTTGGAGAAATGCAAGGAGATGAAGTGAAATCTGCGCCAAAAGGTTTCTCTAAAGATCATGAACGAATTGAATTATTACGTAAAAAGCAATATTTGTTTATTAAGAATTTTACAGATGAAGAAGTTTTAGCAAAAGATTTTCCGCAGAAAGTGGCGAAATCAATTCAAGTTCTTCAACCATTTTTAGATTATATGACCGAGGTTTTAACAACCGATGAAAATGGTCAATCATTATATTAAAAAAATAATCACAAAAAACACAATATTATGGCTAAAGTACACGCTTACTTAAATTTTAACGGAGATTGCGAAAAGGCATTTCAGTTTTATGAAACTGTTTTTGAAACGCAAAATATTGGGATGTATAAAATGGGAGATATGCCGCCAAATCCAGAATTTCAGATTCCAGAAAGTGCAAAGGATAAAGTTTCGCATGTGGCATTGTTTATTAATGAAACAACAATGTTAATGGGTTCTGATATTATTGAAGAATTTGGACATCAATACAAAGCTGGAAATAATAATTACATTATGCTTGATGTTGATAATCCCGCAGAAGCGCATCAATTATATGATCGTCTTTCGGTAAATGCAAAATCGTTAGAAATGCCTTTGGCTGAGCAGTTTTTTGCTGAGCTTTATGCGTCTTTTATTGATCAATTTGGAACACCTTGGATGATTCATTTCGAAGGAAATAAAGCGCATTCGATGTAAAATATAGTTTAAGAATAAAACATAAAACCTCTCAACTTGAGAGGTTTTTGTTTACTATACATTTACGTTCGTTGCTTGTAACATAAGTTGATGAAGATCTGTATTTTTTACAAATGGCTTCAACAAATCACTTCCTGGTCCATACATAGCTAATTCTACATAATCGCCCGAGTGATCCATACTTATCCAACCTACATTGTTGTGTTTTTTCTGAATTTCAGAGAAAAATTTGAACGGAAGCTTTTTGAAATTATATAATCCTTCTTCTTTATCCAAACCTTTGTAAAAATCTAACATATGTTTTGCTTCATCATCAGTTAAACTAAAACCATTTGTTTCGACAATCCAATCTTTGATTTCTTGTATATTAAAATCTTCGTGAATTTCATTCAAAATATGTTCGTTGGTATATTTATAATTAACAATACTTTCAAATTTTTTGTTTACATCAGCTCCATAAATAGTTCCTGGATTTGCATTTCCGTGATCAGTTGTGATGATAACTAACGTATTTCCATCCTTTTCAGCAAAATCCATTACAGTTTTGATTGTTTCATCAAATGCAATTTGATCATTTATTAATCCTGCAACATCATTTGCATGTGCCGCCCAATCCACTTTTCCAGCTTCTACTTGCAATACAAAACCATTTTGATGATCTTTCAAATTATCAATCGCAACCTTAGTCATTTCGGCAAGTGTAGGAATAGATTTATTTTTTGAGAGATTTTTATGATCGATTGCGTAAGGAATTGCTCCAGTATTGAAAATACCTAATAGAGATTTATTGTTTTGAGATTTTCCTAATTCCTCCTTTGTTTTCGCAATTTGATAGCCTTTATTTTTATAAATAGCATACAAATCTTTCTTGTCTTCTCTTTTGGATGAATTAAAAAACTCATCACCACCACCTAATAAAACATCAATGCCAATTTCGGCATATTTTTCAGCTATCTCTGGTTCTGCATTTCTACTTGCAGAATTTATACAAAAACCAGCTGGAGTGGCATGAGTAATAGTAACTGTAGTCACACACCCTGTTCTTTTACCCGCTTTTTTGAACTTTTGCCAAATCGGAACATGATGTTCTCCATTCGTGCTAATATTTAATACGCCATTTTTCACACGAATTCCACCTCCAAAAGCTGAACTTGCAG
This sequence comes from Empedobacter sp. ULE_I140, assembly GCF_053482575.1. Lineage (NCBI taxonomy): Bacteria > Pseudomonadati > Bacteroidota > Flavobacteriia > Flavobacteriales > Weeksellaceae > Empedobacter > Empedobacter sp. ULE_I140. The sequence continues at coordinate 1,822,565 of NZ_JBQMTX010000001.1, forward strand.
CAGCTGAATCGGTAACAATAGAACTTGCAGAAGCGGTGTCCATTAAAGCTCTTTTTACTTTATTTTCTTCATAAAGATTTATCCAATTACCATTTTTTCCATGCAATTGTATGTTGTACAAATTAGCCATAGCAAGAGTTCCGGAACTCATTCCATCACTTATCATAAAAATAATATTCTTTGCAGAATTTGTAGAAAGATTAGGTTTGATTTTATTTTGAGCAAATAAATCGAAAGGATTTAGAATTAAGCCTGTAGAAATTAATGCCGATCCTCTAAGAAATTTACGTCTATCCATTTTATTATTTTTGTAAATGAATAGATTATTTCTGAGAAGTGTTTTAGCTTATTGTTAAATCTTATTAATGATACAATCTAAATCCTAATTTCAGGCATATATTGGCGTGTTTATCAAACAATGCATGTACAAGCTCTTCTTCGTCATCAATTTCTTTTGCTAAACAAAAATAATATTGATCTAAAATTGTACTCAAAATTGGAGAAGGGTTTACATATCCAGATAAGGCTTTTGCTCCTGTAACATCAATAAAATATTGAAAACTTTCGTCTTCCAAATTTAAACTCATTGTATTTGCAAAATGAACAATTTTATCGGTTAGTTTTCCTTGAAAAATTTCTGCTACTTCTTCCAAACTATAGTAATAATCATCAATTTGAATTTGATTTCCTTCGCCTTCAAAAACTAAATAAATGATTTTATAATCTCTAAAATATTTATCATGATAAAGAAGATTGGTCAAACTTTCTTCGAAACCTTCAAAGCTATCAGTCGTTTTATAAACATTTGTAATCTGAAATTCTCGAGCCAAATGTTCCAAAAATTCCAATAATTGCGAATCATTTTGCTCTTCAATATCTGCTACAGATTCCAAACAAAACAATTTGAAATCATCTTCGTCTTCAGTTCGTATAATATCCTTCATCTATTTTACTATTTTTCAAAGGTAAGATGTAATTTTTAAATGATTAAAATCACGCGAACAATGATTAATATTTATTAATTTAGAATTATTCTATATAAATAAATTTAATGAAAAATAATATTGATTTACAAAATCTTGCGGAACAATTGAGTTGTCCAAATGGAGACGAAGGAATTGAAGTTGGTGAGCAAATGAATGAAAGTAATTTTGGTATGATAAAAACGACAATAGATCATTTACAATTACAAAATAAAGAACAAATATTAGAGTTAGGTCATGGAAATTGTAAGCATTTACCTTATGTATTAAATCAAGCAAAGGATTTAGAATATATTGGTTTAGAACTTTCACAGGTCATGAAAAATAGTGCTATCACGAACAATTCTGATTATTTGAATGCAAATATTAGATTTGAAATAATTATGGATGAAAGAATTCATTTTTATGAAAAACGTTTTGATAAAATTTTCACAGTGAATACAATCTATTTTTGGAAAAATCCTAAATTTTTCTTGAGTGAAATTTATAGAGTCTTGAAATTCAATGGGGAATTTGCTCTTACTTTTGCTAAAAAGGAATTTATGGAAACTTTACCTTTTACTCAATTTGGCTTCAATTTATACACAGAAGACGAAGTGATAAAACTATTGAAATCAGCTAAATTTTCTATTGAAAATAGAAAAACATTTTCAGAAAGTGTAATTAGCAAAGCTGGCGAAAAAGTTGAAAGAGAGTATAGTATAATTATTGCAAAAAAATAAAATGATTTTTATTGATAATAAACTTAATTTTTTTGAGAAAAGAATGAGTAAATAATTTCTAAAGTAGAAAGAATTAGCAGAAATTTGTATCCTTATTTCAAGAATATGAAACAACCACAAAGAGTATTCGATTTATCTCGATTTCAAGAAAAAAATACACCTAACATTTCGATTTTTAATTACAAAGAAAAAGGAGAATGGAAGGGAATTTCGACAACAGATTTTATCAATCGAGTAAATAATATTTCGAAAGGTTTGATTGCAAATGGTGTTCAACAAAATGATAAAGTTGCGTTAATCAGCGAAAATCGTTTAGAATGGAATTTAGTAGATTTTGCAATTCAGCAAATTGGAGCTGTTGTTGTGGCAATTTATCCCAATATTTCGGATAATGATTACGAATTTATTCTAAATGATGCCGAAATCAAACTTTGTTTTGTGAGCAATGATGCGTTGTATCAACGATTATTAGGAATCAAAGATCGTATTCCAAATCTTGAACAAGTTTATACATTTAATACTTATCCGCATACACCAAATTGGATTGAGCTAATTTCGAAAGGAATTTCTATTTCTGATGAGGTTTTACAAACGAAGATGGACAATGTAAAACCAACTGATTTAGCAACTCTTATTTATACTTCTGGAACAACAGGAAACCCGAAAGGCGTTATGCTTTCTCACGAAAATTTATTGGCTGATGTCAATAGTTCCGAATATTCTTTTCCTGTAAAAGCGTATGATAAAGCGTTGTCTTTTTTACCTGCTTGTCATGCGTATGAACGCGTCTTTCAATACGTGTACATCAAAATGGGATTACCAATCTATTTTGCACAATCAATGGATACGATTGGGCAAGATATGAAAGAAGTTCAACCACATATTTTTTCGGCTGTTCCACGTGTTTTAGAGAAAGTTTACGATAAAATAATGGCGACTGGAGAACAATTGACAGGAGTAAAAAGAGCTTTATTCTTTTGGGCAATTTCGTTAGGAGAACAGTATGATTTAGACGAATCAAAACTTTCTGCTTGGTATAAATTTCAATTAAACATTGCTCGAAAATTAATTTTTTCGAAATGGAAAGCGGCGCTTGGCGGTAATGTCAAAGGAATTGCATCGGGAAGTGCAACTTTACAAACTCGTTTATTAAAATTGTATTTAGCAGCCGGAATTCCAATTTACGAAGGTTATGGTTTAACAGAAGCTGGACCTTGTTTATCTGTAAATTGTATCAAACGTGGAATGAAAATCGGAACCGTTGGTATTCCTTTGATTGATATTGAGATTAAATTAGCTGAAGATGGAGAAATCTTAGCAAAAGGTAAAAATATCATGCAAGGATATTATAAAAATTCTGAGGCGACGGCTGAGGTTTTGAAAGATGGTTGGTTGTATACGGGCGATATTGGAGAATGGGTTGATGATAAATTCTTAAAAATTATCGATCGTAAAAAAGAAATGTTCAAAACTTCTGGAGGAAAATATGTTGTGCCACAACAAATTGAGAAAATTCTTTCAGAATCTAATTATATCGAACAAATTATGGTAGTTGGAGAAGGACGAAAATTCCCTGCTGCTTTGGTTATTCCTTCTTATGAAAACTGTATTGATTGGGCAAAAGCAAATGAATCTTCATTGATTAATTTACCTCGTGAAGAGTTTTTAACGCATCCAAAAATTTATGAATTGATAGGAAATGAAATCAATAAATTAAATGTCAATTTTGGAAATTGGGAAAAAATTAAAAAATTTCATTTACTGCCTTATGAATTTACAATTGAAGCTGGAGAATTAACGCCAACTTTGAAGATGAAACGTAAAATCATTTCAGAAAAATATAAAAAAGAAATTGACGGAATTTATCAATAAAAACATCAATTTTTTAGAAAAATAACGAAGCAAGATTTTTATTAATCTTGCTTTTTTCGTGAAATAAAACTGATTTATGAAAATTTTGCACCAAATTTGCACTCTTTTTTATAAAGTTTAGTATTTAAAAAATGAATAATCCTACACGAATTTTTGACTTAGCTTATCGTCAACAAGAACTTTACCCCAATCATAATATGTTTGCAAGTAAAATTGATGGCGAATGGAAGTTTACAAAACCAGCCGAATTTATTGCGCAAACAAGAGAAATTTCGAAAGGTTTATTAGCTCTGGGAGTTAAACCTGGCGATCGAGTAGGACTTGTGTGCGAAAGCCGCTATGAATGGCATGTGATTGATTTTGCAATTCAGCAAATTGGTGCGGTTGTGGTAGCGATTTATCCAAATATTACAGATTTTGAATATCAATTTATCTTCAATGATGCCGAAATACAATTGTGTATTGTAAGTACAAAAAATTTGTATGAACGTATCAATAATATGTTTGGGACAATTTATAGTTTAGAATATGTTTTTGCAATTAATGAGTTCCCAGATTCTAGAAATTGGTCAGAATTAAAAGAAATTGGAAAAGATATAACAGACGAATATGTAAATAATCTTAGTTCAATTGTTCGAAATTCAGATTTAGCAACTTTAATTTATACGTCTGGAACAACAGGAAAACCGAAAGGTGTAATGTTGTCTCATAATAATTTGGTTTCGAATTTTATTGCGGCAAAAGAAATTGTTGTGTTAGAAGAAGGAACAAGAGGTTTGACTTTTTTACCGCCTTGTCATACATACGAAAGAACTGTAATTTATACCTATTTATATATTGGTGTAACGGTTTATTTCGCCGAAGGTTTTGAAAAAATTGGTGATAATATCAATGAAGTACAACCTCATATCATGACTGCTGTTCCTCGAGTGATGGAAAAAGTTTATGAGAAAATCCTAAAAACAGGTAGCGCTTTAACAGGAAAAAAACGAAAAGTTTTTGATTGGGCGATTAATATTGCTTCTCAATATGAACCTGATGCGAAGAAACGATCTTTGGTGTATAATGTGAAGTTAGCTTTAGCTCGAAAATTAGTTTTGAATAAATTTTATGAAGCGTTAGGAGGTAATTTCAAATATATTATTTCGGGAAGTGCTTCGTTGCAAGGTAAAATTGCGCGTGTTTTTATGGCGGCTGGATTACCATTTTTTGAAGGATATGGAATGACGGAAACTTCGCCTTTAATCACTGTAAATAATCCGCATAAATTAGGTGTTCGAATAGGGACTGTGGGTTCACCAATAAAAGATGTTAAGGTAAAATTAGCCGAAGATGGAGAAATTTTGGTTCAAGGTCCTAATGTGATGATGGGCTATTATAAAAATCAAAAAGCGACCGATGAGGTCATTATTGATGGATGGTTGCACACAGGTGATATTGGAGTTTGGGAGGAAGGAGAAGGTCATTTCTTGAAAATCATTGATCGTAAAAAGGAAATGTTCAAAATTTCTGGTGGAAAATATGTTGTTCCTCAACCAATTGAAACAAAACTTGTCGAATCAAATTTTATTGAGCAAGCAATGGTTGTTGGTGATGCGCAAAAATTTGCGTCAGCTTTTATTGTTCCGAATTATGCAAATCTGAAAGAATGGGCAAAAGAAAATGCACCTGAAATTAGTAATCTTTCTCGCGATGAATTCATAGCATCTACAGAAGTTCATAAAGTAATTAATCAAGAAGTTCGTAAAGCAAATCAGTTTTTTGGAAATTGGGAACAGATTAAGAAACCAGCAATTTTAGCGCATGAATTTACGATTGAAGGTGAAGAATTAACTCCAACTTTGAAATTAAAACGTAAAGTTATTCTAAAGAAATATCAGAAAGAATTCGAAGAAATTTATAAATAAAAAAATCCCTCAATTCATAATGAGTTGAGGGATTTTTTTATGGATTCATTCTTTCGTTAGTATAACCACGAATCACAGTATAATCTACTTTTTCAATACTATCCATAAAAGAAGCGTTATCGGTATATATAATAAAATCTACTTTCTCTTAGCTATTTCCATGAGTTTCAAATTCATTATAAAGTGAATTAACTTGAAGTTTACCATTATTCTCTCTTAAGAATAATTCAAAAAATGAATCATTTTCTCCTTTTGGAATAAAATAATTAGTTGGTAAATGTTTACAATCACAATTATCAGTGCTTAAATAATAGTGTCCAGAACATTGTAATTCATATAATTTAATATCTCCAATTATATAAGACTTTTTAAAATCAGAACTGCAAGAGTAAAATAATAAGAGAAATAAAATTAGATATTTCATAATTGTAATAGTTATGACGAATATAATTCTTTTTAAGTTGAAGATAAAATTTTTGAAAAACTCATCATTTTACGCTATTTTCGACGAATTCTTTTCAAAATTACAAAACTATAAGTACGCTATGGAAGCAACCAGAATTTTTGATTTACCAAAACGTCAGCTGGAAAAGTTTCCTGATTTATCCATGTTTGTATCCAAACAAAATGGAGAATGGAAACCAATGAAAACCACAACTTTTTTAGAACATGTTGATGCAATCTCAAAAGGATTAATCGCTTGTGGAGTTCAACCAGGTGAAAAAGTGGGATTAATCTCAGAAAATCGTGTCGAATGGAATATGATAGATTATGCGATACAACAAATCGGAGCTGTTGTGGTAGCGATTTATCCGAATATTTCTGACAGCGATTACGAATATATTTTTAGCGATTCGGCTATAAAATTGTGTTTTACAAGTAATCTCGATTTGTATACGCGAATCAATCAACTCAAAACAAAATTGCCTTCATTAGAGCAACTGTACTCGATTGATGAATTTGAAAATACAGAAAGTTGGAATGTTTTAATCGAAAAAGGAAAAACAATTCAACAAGAAGAAATAGACAAACGTGCCGCAAATGTAAAGCACGAAGATTTAGCTTTTTTAATCTATACATCAGGAACAACGGGAAATCCGAAAGGTGTGATGTTGTCGCACAAAAATATTATTGCAGATGTTATGGCTTGCGAATATTCAACACCACTTGATCCTTATGATCGTGCTTTGACCTTTCTTCCTGCTTGTCATGCGTATGAGCGAACAATTCAGTATTTGTATGTGTACATGGGGATTTCGATATATTTTGCAGAATCGATGGAGAAGATTGGCGATAATTTAAAAGAAATTAAACCGCATATGATTACGGCTGTTCCTCGTGTGATTGAAAAAGTTTATGAAAAAATCATGCAAACGGGAGCTCAATTATCAGGTTTTAAGAAATCTATTTTTGATTGGGCTGTAAAAGTTGGCGATGAGTTTGTGTTAGAAGATGATCAGCGTTCTACAATTTATAATTTGAAATTAGCAATTGCCCGAAAATTAGTTTTACACAAATGGTACGAAGGACTTGGTGGCGAATTAAAAGCCATTGTAACGGGAAGTGCAGCGATTCAACAACGAATTGTTCGCGTATTTTTAGCTGCCGAAATTCCAATTTATGAAGGTTATGGATTGACAGAAGCTTCGCCAGTAATTGCGGTGAATTGTTTTCGTCGAGGTAAAAAGATAGGAACTGTTGGACCTCCGTTGAAAGGTGTTGAAGTAAAATTGGCTGATGATGGCGAAATTTTAGTAAAAGGTGATATTGTGATGATGGGTTATCATAATTTACCAGAAAAAACTGCCGAAGAAATCAAAGATGGTTGGCTATACACGGGTGATATTGGAGAATGGATAGACAATAAATTCTTGAAAATTGTTGACCGTAAAAAAGAAATGTACAAAACTTCGGGAGGGAAATATATTGTTCCACAACAAATCGAAATGAAAATGGTAGAATCGCCATTCATCGAGCAATTGATGGTTGTTGGAGAAGGTGAGAAGTTTCCTGGAGCTTTTGTGGTTCCGAGTTATACAAATCTAAAAAAATGGTCGCAGTCAAATGCTCTTGAAATTGTAAATCTTCCTCATGATGAATTTCAGAAAAGCGATGTTGTCAAAAAGAAATTAGAAGAAGAAATCAATCAACTGAATAATCATTTTGGACATTGGGAACAAATCAAAAAGATTGCAATTATTCCAAATGAAATGACCGTAGAAGGTGGAGAATTAACGCCAACGTTAAAATTTAAACGTAAAATTATTTTAGAAAAATACAAGAAACAATACCAAGAAATTTTTGGATAATTAATAAGAGTCTCAGTTTTTTGAGACTCTTTTTTATAACCTTTAATTAAGATTAAAATCTATATTTTTGTAAAAACAAAATCAATTGAATTCAGTTAAAGTTTACGCAAAACAAACAAGCAATTGGGGATTATTATTCGGTAGTCTTTTATTTTTTGCTTGTTCAATTTATTTATTTCTAAACGCCAATCAAGTTAATTCTCCGCAAACTGCAAAAATTTTAAGCGGAGTTTTATTTGTTCCAAGTTTACTATTCATCATCGTTTCAATCAAAAAATTGATGAAAAAACAATTGATTTTATTGATTGATAAAAAAGGAATTGTTTACAAACCTACGGATCATTTGAATTATATTGAATGGGGAAAAATTTTAGAAATTGAAGAACTGAAATTGCCTCGCCAACGTGTCATTAATATAAAAATTATTGATGCAGACGATTTTATCCATAACGAAACGCAGAAATTCTTACAAGCACGTATGAGATTTTGGAATAAAATGTATGGCGCTGTTGTTTCGTTTGACGCAAATACTTTAGATAAAAATCACTTCGAAATCATGAATCTTTTTGATGAATTTATGGAAGATTATAAGATTTCTACAGCTTCAAAAAATGATTAATTCGAAAGAATAGACTATTTTTGCAGCATGCAAATCGATTTACTTTATAAAAATTTGGGCATCAAAGATATGAATGCAATGCAACGTTCAGCATTCAAAATGTCCGAAAATCAACGAGATTTAATTTTATTATCACCAACAGGATCTGGTAAAACATTGGCGTTTTTATTTCCGACTTTAAGAGATTTAAATCCAGATGTAAAAGGTGTTCAAACCTTAATTTTAGTTCCTGCGCGTGAGTTAGCTTTACAAATCGAAACAGTTTTCAAATCGATGAAGTCTGATTATAAAGTAACGTGTTGTTATGGAGGTCACAATACAAAAGTTGAGCAAAATACTTTGTTAGAAGCTCCAGCTGTATTAATTGGGACTCCAGGACGTATTGCGTATCATTTGCGTAACGAAAATTTTGATCCTTCGACTGTTCAAACTTTAATTTTAGACGAGTTTGATAAAGCGTTAGAATTAGGTTTTCAAGAAGATATGAGCTTTATTGTAGAGCAACTTTCTGGTTTGAAACAACGTATTTTGACTTCTGCTACAGAAATGGAAAATATTCCAGAATTTGTTGGATTGAATGACGAAAAAATTGTGAGCTATCTAAAACAAATCGAGGTAAAGCCTGATTTACATATGAAAGTGGTTAACACCATTTCAGAAGAAAAATTGGATACTTTATTTAATTTGATTTGCAAAATTGGAAGCAAACGCATGTTGATTTTCTGTAATCACCGTGATGCTGTCGACCGTATTAGTAATTTGTTGCATGAAAAAGGAATTGCGCGTGAAAGTTTTCATGGTGGAATGGAACAAGACGAACGCGAACGTGCGTTACTGAAATTCAGAAATGATTCGGTTCGAGTTTTAATTACAACAGATTTGGCTGCGCGTGGTTTGGATATTCCAGAAGTAGATTCGATTATTCATTATCAATTACCTGCAAAAGAAGCCGCTTTTATTCACAGAAATGGACGTACAGCACGTATGAATGCGAAAGGTTTTGTGTATTTAATTATTAGCAATGAAGAACATTTTCCGTTTGTAAATGAAAATTTACCTGTCGAAAATTTAGGTGGAACATATAAGATTCCAGAACGTACACCTTACCAAACGATTTATATTTCTGCAGGAAAAAAAGACAAAGTAAACAAAGTTGATATTGTTGGATTTTTGTTCAAAAAAGGAGGTTTAGAAAAAAACGATGTCGGAATTATTGAGGTAAAAGATACCACTTCGTATGTTGCGATTAACCGTAAAAAAGTTCCGGACTTATTGAAAAAATTGAACGGTCAAAAAGTAAAAAATAAGAAAGTAAAAATGCAAATTGCATATTAAAAATAGAATTTTATGTTAGCACACCACGTACTATTTTGGTTAAAAGATGACGCTACAGAAGCTGAAGTGAATACATTTCATCAAGCTTTGAAAGATTTAGAACCAATTGCTCCTTCAGTATTTTTTCATGTTGGAACACCAGCAAATATCGAAAGAGATGTTATCGACGCTTCGTATTCGTTTTCTTTGTTTGCAGCTTTCGAAACGATGGAACAATTTGAGACGTATCAAAAACATCCACAACATATCGAGTTTTTGAATGGTCCAAATAAATTAGCAAAACGAGTATTAATCTATGATGCAGATTAATCGTTAGAAAAATATAACCTTAAATCCGTCATTTGACGGATTTTTTTATTTTCTAAAACTTTATAAATCAAGTTTATTTATAATTAATTATACTTATTTTTGTACAAAATATTGTACATATGTTGATAACAAATATTTCTGAATTTAGAAAAGATATTAAAGAATATTTTGATCGTGTGACGAATAATTTTGAAACATTGATTATTAATCGTGGAAAAAATTCTGGTGTTGTTATTATGTCATTAGAAGAGTATAATTCGCTAATGGCTACGAATCATGAGCTTTCTTCTCGCAAAAATGAAGAGCGTTTGGATGCTGCAATTGAGAAATTAAAAACTCAGAAAACGTTTACAAAGGAGTTAATTGAAGAATAGATGAAAATCGTTTTTGTTGATGAATCATGGGAAGATTATTTGTATTGGCAAAAAACAGATAAATCTAAATTGAAAAAGATCAATGAATTGATTAAAGGTATTGCTCGAAATCCTTTTGATGGTCTGGGGAAACCAGAAGCTTTGAAACATAAATATGCAGGATTTTGGTCGAGAAGAATAGATCATGAACATCGGTTAATATATCGTGTTGTAGAAGATGAAATTCAAATTGCGAAATGTCGTTTTCATTATGATTGATATACTTCTTTATCAATCAACAATATAATCTATCATACAATAATCACGAATTTCTATCAAAATAAGCAAATAATCGTTACAAATACCCGTAAATTTGCAAATGATTTCTGAAAAGGAAATCAATAGAATTTAAGCAATGATTATAGAGACAGAAGAAGAGTTAATCGGAATGAAAAAAGTCAGCGAAGCTGTAGCCGTTACTCTTAAAGAGATGAAAGATTATGTAAAACCTGGAATGTCAACAAAAGAATTGGACGATTTTGGTGCGAAGATTATGCACAAATTTGGTTGCAAATCAGCTCCTTTCGAGACGTATCAATTTCCTGGTTATACTTGCTTAAGCGTGAATGAAGAAATTTGTCACGGAATTCCAAGAGCCGATAAAATTTTGAAAGACGGAGATGTGATTAATATTGATGTTTCTGGAGAATTAGGTGGTTTTTGGGCTGATAATGGAGGTTCTATTGTTGTTGGAGAAGATGTGAATGGTTATCAAAAAATTGTTGATGCATCTATTTCTGCGCTTCAAAAAGCAATTGCGGCTGTAAAATCTGGAGTTAAAATCGCTGATATTGGTGGAATTATTGAGAAAGAAGCAAAAAAACATCATTATCATGTGATTGAGAATTTAACTGGTCATGGAGTAGGGCGTTCATTGCACGAAGAACCATTGGATTTGATGAATTTCAGAGACCCTGATGATAAACGTCGATTCCGTAAAAATTCAGTTATTGCATTGGAAACTTTTATTTCAGAAAATTCTTACGAAGCAATTGAGCAAGCGGATGGTTGGACAATGATAGGAAATGCACCTGGCGTTTTTGCACAACACGAACATACTGTTTTGGTTACTTCTGAAGGTCCTATGATTTTAACGCACATGAATGGTAATTGGTAAAATTATATGAAGAGAAACGAATATATTAAAGTAGACCGCGAAGTGGTCAAAAAAATGAGCGAAGATATTCAGGCTTATTTAACAGAAAATAAGTTGGAACGTGTAAAAACTAAGGATATGATGCCTTTCTTAATTGAAAAAGGATATTTTCCTCACGACCGTAAAAAAGGATATCCTTTGCGTCAGATTCTAACAGATTTGAAAAAATCGGAAGAATTACATTTATTACCGCAAGCATTTCCAGAATATTTGGAAATCGAGAATAAAAAAACATCTACCTACTGGTATTTTAGTCCAGTAAAATAATATTAAACACTTCTATTGAAGTGTTTTTTTTATTGCTAACAAATTCAAAATCTTTACTTTTTGGAATATTAATTGATACAATTTGATCGTTTATTAGATGAAAAATCAAGCTTTTTAATTTCTTATCTTATGTCAATGAAATCTCGCTGATGACTGAGCTAAATTTGTCCTATCAAAATAAATAATTAATTAAAAACAATCAAATAATCATTCGTTATGAAAAAATTATTATTCACGTTAATGTTATCAGCAGCTTCAATGTCTGCATTTGCTCAAAATTATACAAATGATAAAGCGCACTCAAAATTAGGCTTTTCTGTTTCTCACATGACAATTTCTGATGTTGAAGGACAATTCCAAAATTTTGATGTTCATTTAAACTTTACAAAAGAAGATTTAAGCGATGCAAAATTTCATGTAGTTGCAGATATCAATTCAATCAATACAGGAGTTGAGGCACGTGATAATCATTTAAAATCAGCAGATTTTTTCAATGCAGCAAAAAATTCAAAACTAGAATTCTCTTCAAAAGGAATTACACGTGTTAAAGGAAATCAATTTAAAATGGTTGGTGATTTAACATTAAACGGAGTAACTAAACCAGTTGCATTAAAATTAGTTTACAACGGAAGCATCAACAATAACGGAGTTAAAACGTACGGATTTACAGTAAAAGGAAATGTAAAAAGAAGTGATTTTAACATCGGTGGTAATTTCCCAGAAGCTGTTGTAGGTGATGTTGTTACATTAACATCAAACTTAGAATTTTCAGCTTCAAAAGCTAAATAATAATAAATAAAATATATTATAAAAATCGTGGATTTCAATACGTTAAAATCAATTACTTCAAGTTTTTCTACAACTGATAAAATGCCAGTTTTATTTTTAGGACATGGCTCTCCGATGAACGCAATCGAAGAAAATATTTTTGTAGAAGGATGGAAGAAGATTGGAAAAACAATCCCAAAACCAAATGCGATTATTTGTATTTCGGCACATTGGGAAACGAAAGGAACTAAAGTTACGGCTTTAGAACAACCCAAAACGATTCACGATTTTTATGGTTTTCCGCAAGCTTTATTCGATGTTGAATATCCAGCGCCAGGAAGTCCAGAATTAGCAACAGAGGTCAAAAATTTAATTAAAACAACAGAGGTTGATTTAGACAAAATGTGGGGATTTGACCACGGCTCTTGGAGTGTGATTAAATTTTTGTATCCAGAAGCAGATGTTCCGATGATAGAACTGAGTTTGGATGTTTATAAAACGCCAAAAGAGCATTACGAATTAGCGAAGGAATTAGACGCTTTGCGTAGTAAAGGGATATTAATAGTAGGAAGTGGGAATGTTGTACACAATTTGAGAGCATTAAATTGGAGCGAGCCAAATGCTGGTTATGATTGGGCTTATGAAGTGAATGATACATTCAAGAATATTGTTCAAACAGGTAATCACGACGAATTGTTCAATTTTGTACAAAAAGGTAGCGCATTTAATCTTGCTGTCCCATCTATGGAACATTATTTGCCAGCTATTTACGCATTAGCATTACAAGGAAAAGAAGAGGAGCTAACACTTTTTAATGATAAACTAATTTATGGATCATTAGGAATGTTATCATTCAAAATAGGATAAATAAAATCAATTTAAATAACAAATAAAAACAAAACATTATGGCAACAAAATGGAATTTAGACCCTTCTCATTCAGAAGTCCAATTTAAAGTAAAACACATGGTAATTTCTACAGTAACAGGAAATTTTGATCATTTCAATGCTGATGTAGAAGCTAATTCAGATGATTTTTCTGATGCAAAATTTGAATTTGATGCAAAAGTAGATTCAATCAATACAAAAAATGCAGATCGTGATGGACATTTAAAATCAGCTGATTTCTTTGCTGCTGAGCAATTTCCAGAAATGAAATTTGAAAGTACTTCAGGTATTCAAAACGGAAAAATTAATGGAACTTTAGAAATTCGTGGTGAAAAACAGCCAATTACATTAAATGCAGATTTTGGTGGAGTTATCACTGATCCATGGGGATTACAAAGAGCTGGATTCGAATTTTCAGGAGAAATCAACCGTAAAGATTACGGATTAGGATGGAGCCAAGTAACAGAAGCTGGAGGATTAGTGGTTTCTGATAAAGTAAAATTATTGGTGAATTTAGAGTTTACTCAAGCCCAATAATCATAATTTTTAATAGCAAAAAAACCACTTCAAACGAAGTGGTTTTTTTTGTGTTATTTATTTTTGTTCTCCCAAAAAGTAGCATTTTTAATTCCGATTTCTGTAGGATTAAAATCAGGATTTTTAATTCCTTTTTTACGTTTGTCTTTATAATCTTTCCAGACCTTAAGCCCAACTCCGCTTAATAATAAAATAGCAATAATATTTACCCAAGCCATCAGACCAACACCAATATCTCCAATTGCCCAAGCAGTTTCAGCAGTTTTGATTGTTCCGTAATACGTAGCACCTAAAAAACAAATACGTAAAATCCATACATATACTTTTCTATTTCCTTTCTTGAAAATGTATGTAATATTCGTTTCAGCATAATAGTAATAAGCCATAATCGTTGTAAAAGCAAAGAAAAACAAAGCAATCGCAACAAAACTATTTCCGAATGAAGGAAAATGACTTGAAACAGCTGCTTGCGTAAAACCTGTATAATCTACTCCAGGAAGATTTTGAGTAATGAAACTTCCCGCTTTTTCTGGGTGATTCACATTGTATTTTCCTGTAAATAAAATCATAAAAGCAGTTGCAGTACACACAAATAATGTATCGATGTAAACAGAAAAAGCTTGTACCAAACCTTGTTGTGCAGGATGGTTTACTTCCGCAGCCGCAGCCGCATGAGGAGCAGTTCCTTGACCAGCTTCGTTAGAATAAATTCCACGTTTTATTCCCCAAGCAATTGCAGATCCAAAAACACCACTATAAAGTGATTCTTGATTGAAAGCTGATGAAAAAATTAATCGTAAAACTGATGGAACTTGATGGATATTCATTCCAATAATAATGATTGCCATTAAGATGTAAGCGCCTGCCATAAAAGGAACGATAAATTCAGAAGCTTGTCCCAAACGTTTTACACCTCCAAAAATAATCAAGGCTAATAATCCAATAATGACGAATCCTACAATGTTGATTGGAATTCCTACAAAATTATAAATAGGAATATCAAACGCGTTATTCAAAGCAGATGAAATACTATTCGACTGAACGCCTGGTAATAATAATCCACAACTCATAATTGTAATGATTGCAAACAAAACCGCGTACCATTTGATTCCTAAACCTTTTTCGATGTAGTATGAAGGACCTCCACGATATTCTCCATCGATTTCTTGCTTGTAGACCTGTCCTAATGCAGATTCTATGAATGCAGATGCACTTCCTAAAAATGCGATAAACCACATCCAAAAAATTGCTCCAGGGCCTCCCATTGCGATTGCGGTTGCAACACCAACAATGTTTCCGGTTCCGACACGACCAGAAATTGCTAAAGAAAAAGCTTGGAAAGGAGTGATTCCTTTGTCCGATTTTTCGCCACTAAATAGCAAGCGAACCATGTCTTTTATGTAGACTATTTGTAAAAATCCGGTGCGAATAGAGAAGTAAATTCCTGTTAAAGCGCAAAGTCCAATCAAGGCATATGACCAAACGTAGCTACTTATTAGATTGATGATATCATCCATTTGAGTAAAAAATTTTGTTCTTGTGTTTATTTGTGGTGCTAAAATGCTAAAAAAATCTTAATTATAAGATTTAATCTGTTTATTTATTCGAAAAAATAAATACAAGCAAGAATTTTATTCTAAATTTTGAAGATATATTATTTAAACCTTTAGTTTGATAAAAGGTGTGTAATTGGTTAAATACAAATAAAAAAGGTTGCAAATTACTGTAACCTTTTTCTGTTTTTTTATTATGATCGAATGATTTTTAGTTTTGCAAAATTTAAGAGTAATTTTTTTTCTCCTGCATTATCAAAATGAATAATTGCTTTCATATCTGATGGTTCTCCTTGCAAATCTTTCACAATTCCTCGTCCAAAACGATCGTGAACAACAACTTGACCAACTTGCAAACCTTGTGCATTTGCTGTTGATGAAGCGTTACTTTTTGTTTGATTTACTGGTTTGAAATTTGACCTTGGTTGAGCTGGTTCTACACGAGCTCTTGGATTTGGTCTTGCAACTGATTTTTCTCGTTGTTGATAGTTTTGTGGTGTTGGTTCATCTCCAAATAAATCAGCCGATAATCCACTATTATTAGAAGCTCTTGCAGAAATATTCAGATTTTTCCATTCTAAGAAACTATCATCAATTTCTTCTAAGAAACGAGAAGGTTCACAATCGATAATTTTTCCCCAACGAAAACGTGAAACAGAATAGGTCATATAAGCCACTTTCTCAGCGCGTGTTAAGGCAACATAAAATAAGCGACGTTCTTCTTCTAATTCAGCGCGCGTGTTAACACTCATCATAGAAGGGAAAAGATTTTCTTCTAAACCTGCAATAAATACAACAGGGAATTCTAAACCTTTTGCTAAGTGGACCGTCATCAAATTGACCTTATTATCGTCATCTTCTTCGTTATCCGCATCAGTTGCCAAAGCAATATTTTCTAAGAAACCACCTAAAGAAGCATCTCCTTCGTCTAATTGTTGTTGTTCTTCGACATAACCTTGGATCGAATTTAACAACTCTTGAACGTTCTCTAAGCGAGAAACACCTTCTGGTGTAGAATCTTCTTTCAACGCATTCAACAATTGTGTTGTTTTAGCCATTTCCATTGTTACTTCATACACATCATGTGATTTTAGCATCACTTGGAAACGCTTAATCATCAACACAAAATCATTCAATTTGTTTGATGTTCCTGCATTTATTCCAATGGTTGGAGCATACATCGCAATATTTTCAATCAAAGAAAATAAACTAATTTGATGTTGATCTGCCGCAACCAAAAGTTTTGAAATAGTCGTTTGACCAATTCCACGTGCCGGATAATTGATTGTTCGCAATAAAGCTTCTTCATCATTTTGATTAATCAATAATCGCATATAACCAACCATATCCTTAATCTCTTTGCGTTGATAGAAAGATGTTCCGCCATAAACACGGTACTGAATTCCTCTTTTTCTCAAGGCTTCTTCTAACGCACGAGATTGTGCATTGGTACGATAAAGAATAGCAAAATCTTTTGGTTGAAGATGTTCATTTATCTGTCTTTCCCATATCTGCGTTGCAATATAACGCGCTTCATCAGCATCAGAAAGTCCACGATAAACGGCTATTTTTTCACCAGTTTCATTCGCAGTCCAAACATTTTTTTCTAATTGATCTTGATTTTGTTTGATAATCTGATTCGCAGCTTCCACAATCATTTGCGTCGAACGGTAATTTTGTTCCAATGGATACAATTTCGCATCAGGATAATCGGATTTGAATGATAAAATATTTCGAATATTTGCACCACGGAAAGCATAAATAGATTGCGCATCATCACCAACTACACATAGGTTTTCGTAACGAGAAGCCAATGCTTTTACAATCAAATATTGAGAATGATTGGTATCTTGGTACTCATCTACCATAATGTATTTGAAACGTTCTTGATATTTTGCTAAAACCTCAGGAAAACGCGTCAAAATTTCGTTGGTACGCAACAATAAATCATCAAAATCCATTGCACCAGATTTGAAACAACGATCTACATAAGCTCTGTAAATATCACCCATTCGAGGGCGCATTGCTTCATTATCTGCTTCAATTAAAGCTTGATTATTGTGATAAGCTCTAACTGTAATCAAGTTATTTTTGTATTGAGAAATACGTCCCAAAACTTGTTTTGCTTTGTAAATATCTTTATCTAAATGCATTTCGTTAATAATCTTTGTCATTACAGAAACTGCATCTTGTTGATCGTAAATTGTAAAATCTGATGGATAACCTAAAAGCGGAGCTTCAACACGTAGAATACGCGCAAAAACAGAGTGGAAGGTTCCCATCCAAAGTGCTTTTGCATTCGCTTCACCAACCACATGTCCGATACGTTCTTTCATTTCTCGGGCAGCTTTATTGGTAAATGTTAAAGACAATATATTGAAAGCATCAACTCCTTTATTTAGTAAATGAGCAATGCGATAAGTTAACACTCTCGTCTTTCCAGAACCCGCACCCGCAATTACCATTACTGGACCTTCGGTAGCTTCTACAGCCAAACGCTGTGGTTCGTTCAGTTTTTCTAAATAATTTTCTTCCATCGTGTGCAAAGTTAACCTTTGTGGTGTAAAGGATAAAATAATTTTGAAAGATTATACGTTTTCTTATATAGATATATTGTTAATTATACGTTGTTATAAAGATTTACTATCAAGAGATAGAAAAAACGTACGAATTGAAAGTTGTTTCGTTACATTGATAAGGAAATATTCTGTATATTTACACAAATTTTTTATATGACAGACGAATCAGTAAAATCAAGTAATTACGAAATAGTAAAGCAAGTGTTTACGAATTTCTTGGAAGACAATGGACATCGTAAGACACCTGAACGTTATGCTATTTTAGAGGAAATTTATTTTACAGATGATCATTTTGATATTGATATGTTGTATATCAAAATGAAAAATAAGAAATACCGCGTTAGTCGTGCTACTTTATACAATACTATCGAGCTTTTGATGGAAGCAAAATTGGTGCGTAAACATCAGTTTGGAGATCAACAAGCGCATTACGAAAAATCATATTTCGACAAAAATCATGACCATATTATTTTGTCTGATACAGGAGAAGTATTGGAGTTTTGTGATCCAAGAATCCAATCTATCAAACAAACGATAGAAGATATTTTTGATATCAAAATTGATAATCATTCATTATATTTTTACGGAACTCGTAAGAATAAATAACCTTGATTTTATAAAATCAAAAGACCTTTTACGATTTCGTAAAAGGTCTTTTTTGTTATTTTTAATTAGAAAATTGATCTAATAAATCAAAAGAAGGAACAAAAAATAAAGTTCCAGTTTTGGCTTTACTAAAATCTAATATTCGATCATAGTTTCCGATAGGTTCACCAATAAACATACGTTCTAACATTTCTTCTACAATGCTAAACTTTCTGGCATAAGCGATAAAATAGGTTCCCATTTCATTTGTCGACATATTTCCAAAAGGCATATTATCCCGAACAATTTTTTTGTCATCTCCAACATTTGCTAATGCAGAATGTGAATTCGAGGGTTTTTCATCGTCATTCATTTCAATATCATCAACTTTAGATCTTCCAATTACTTTTTCTTGTTCGGAAATTGGTAAATCTTTCCAAGCTTGCATATCATGAATGTATTTTTGCACAAATAAATAACTTCCATTTGTATAAGCAGAATCTTCATTACCAATCAAACCGAAATTTATTCTTTCGTCACCTTGTGGATTTTCAGTTCCATCGACAAAACCTAAAATACTACGACCATCCCAATATCTAAAACCATGAATTTCTTCTTGACAAGTTGCAACATCATTCAATAAATCAGTCAAATTAGAAACAATATCAACGCAATAGCTTTGTTGTGTAGAGCGGATATGAAAATGAATATCACCTTTTGTAGAAACGGCTTCATGCTTTTCTCCTTTAATGGCAACAAAAGGTTTTAATTCTTTCGGCAAAGGTTTTGGTAAATCTAATTTTATCCAAGCATCGTAACTAATTCCTAAAATAACGCTCGATTGCGTTTTCGGAAAACGTGTATTGGCTGAATGATTGAGATTGATAATTAAAGCGCAAAGCTTTTTGAAAGCATCTTTGTAAGTAGTATTTTCCTTGAAATTCCAAACCATAAAAATAGTATTGGTGTTTGGACTGTCTAATACATTTTGATATTGAGGCATTTAATAGATTTATAAAATTGAATATGAAGTTAAGAATTTTAAAACTGAATTTGATGAATAATCGTTATTTTTTTTGAATCAAAATATGACTTATAAATATATTATATTTAACCCGTTGTGCATTTTGATTAATAAAGAATAAAGTTGTTCATTTGATTGAAAATCAGTAAATTGTTTTAACTACAAAACATTTACAATGAACAACTTACTTGCAAATTACGAAAGAATATTGGAAGTTCTTCGAAAAATATCAAGAGATACACTTTTAATTTATCAACGTAGAAAACCTAAACTTTTTGATTTAGAACTCATAAGTCTTGTTTTAACAGCTGAATTTATGGGTATTGATAGTGAAAATCATTTATTTCGAAATCTTCCTAATGCGTTAAGTTGTAAAATTGAGCGTAGTATTTACAATCGTAGAAAACGAAGATTATCAGAGCAAATTAATAGTATTCGCCTCAAATTAGCGAAAGAATTTAATGAATTTGAAAATTGTTTTATCGTTGATAGTATGCCGTTGGAGGTGTGCAAAATAGCAAGAATTAATCGCTCTAAAATTTGCAAAGAACATCAGTATAGTGCACCAAATAGAGGTTTTTGTGCTTCTCAGCAAATGTCTTTTTATGGCTATAAACTTCATGCTGTTTGTTCTTTAACTGGTGTTTTCCAGAGTATTGATATTAGTCCCGCATCTGTTCATGATATTCATTTTTTGAAAGATATAAAATCTCAACTGTCAGATTGTGTGCTACTTGGTGACAGAGGCTATTTGTCACAAACAATTCAAATTGACTTATTTAATGAAGCCAATATTCGATTAGAAACACCGAAAAGATCCAATCAAAAAGAGTATAAACCTCAGTTTTATCCATTCAAAAAGTATCGAAAAAGAATTGAAACGTTATTTTCTCAACTATGTGATCAGTTTATGATTAGACGAAATTATGCAAAGACTTTCGAAGGATTTAAAACCAGAATTTTAGCTAAAATTACTGCACTTACTGTGGTTCAGTACATTAATAAAACATACTTTAATCGAAATATTAATAATCTAAAAACCCAAATTATTTAAAATGCACAACGGGTTATATTGATTAAAATATTATGATAATTTTAAGTATTCAAGCTCGTTTAATCGTAATAATTAATTTTTAGGACTAAAAAATTAATACTAATTTTGGCTAACACTTTTTTGAAGTGAAATAGAGATTAAATAAAAATAATAAGTAATTGTTAATTAATTATATAGATAGAAATAAAACAGGTTTGAAAGTTGCTTTTTTACTTTCATGTTTTATAACGATAAGTGTTTTTGCGCAACAGAAACCTAAAAAAGAAAAAGTTAATCTAAGGCATGCTGATTTAGTAGAACATGATCCGAAACGTTTTGAGGGAAATGATTTTTTATCAGGAAATGTTGTAATCGAATATAAAGGTGATGTAATTTCGGCTGATAGTGCGGTTTTGTATCGTGATAAAAACTTGGCTGTTGTTTGGTCGAATGCACGTTTGGTGAGCAAAGACAAAACAATTACGGCGCATAAAATGGAGTATGACGGAAACACAACAATTGCAAAAGCTTTCAAAGATGTGGTGTTGACTGATCCAAGTTCTCGTATTACGGCAGATTATATGGATTATAATCGTACAACCGAGATTGCGACTGGTATTGGGAAAGTAGAAGTGAAGACACCTACG
Organism: Empedobacter sp. ULE_I140; assembly: GCF_053482575.1. Classification (NCBI taxonomy): domain Bacteria; kingdom Pseudomonadati; phylum Bacteroidota; class Flavobacteriia; order Flavobacteriales; family Weeksellaceae; genus Empedobacter; species Empedobacter sp. ULE_I140. The sequence continues at coordinate 1,844,070 of NZ_JBQMTX010000001.1, forward strand.
CAACAAATAAGTTCTGAGAAAATGATTTACGAACGATTGACAGGAAATATTATTGTAAATGATACTTACAAAACAATTGGTTCTGATGGAACTTTAGTCGAAGGACGAAATGTTGTGTATAATGTAAAGTCTAAATCGGCAAATTTTGGTTCAGAAGTTTTTATTACGAATAAAGATTATACGATTTATTCGAGAAAAATGACGACGAATGATATTACGGGAATTACAACTTTCCGCGATTATTCTAAAATTACACGTCGAAATGATCCATCACAATATATCATTACTTCGGATGGAGATTTTAATAAAAAAACAGGTGAAGCTTGGTTAAGAGGAAATTCAAAAGTTTATTATCAAAACAAAACGTTGACGGCTAAAAAACTTTATTTCAACGATAAAACAGGTTTTGGTAAAGGTGAAGGCGATGTTTTTTTGGATGATCCATTAGAAAAAAGATTTTTGAAAGGTGATTACGCAGAAGCTTTTAAATACTTAGATTCGGCTTTTGTAACGAAGAACGCGTATGCTGTGAAAGCGTTTGATAAAGATTCGCTTTACATAAGTGCTGATACGTTGTTGGCGGTAAAACGTCACGATGTTGATTCGACTTCATTGGTGAAAGCTTTTCATAAAGCGCGTTTTTACAAATCGAATGCGAACGGAAAAGCAGATTCTTTGGTGTACAATCAAACTAAAGGATTGATGCAATTTTACAAAGATCCAATTTTATTTTCTGGTGATAACCAAGTTACAGGAGATTATATCGAAGCGTATACAAATGCGAAAACAGAAAAATTAGACTCGATGAAAGTGTTTAATAATGCTTTTGTGATTGCTAAAGTGGATTCGCTTGTGGAAAATGAATATCATCAAATCAAAGGAAAATATTTAACTGTTCTTTTTCAGGATGATAAAATTGATTTTATAAATGTAGAAGAAAATGCTGTCGCGTTGACGTACATGGATGATACGGATCAAAAAACGAAAGTGAAAGAACGTTATGGAGTTAATATTTCTTATTGCGGAATTATAGAAGTTGATGTTGTAGGAAAAGATGTTGAATTGGTTGCATGTCGCATAAAATCGGACGGAAAAATGTATCCATTGTCTAAATTTCCTGAAGAAATGCGTTATTTACCCGATTTTAAATGGCGAATTTCTGAACGATTAAACACTTGGCGAGATATTTTTATCGAATCGAAATAATCTTTTCATAAATTAATCGTTTAATTTCTAAAACTATAAATGAAAACTACATCTATCATATTATCTATTCTATTATTATCAAGTTGTTATACTTACAAAGCTTTTGATCCTGACGAATATGCTTTGGAAATGTCTAAAGGCAATAATCAGACGGCTAACTCTAATGAAAGAAGTCGTTCCAGAGCTGATATTGCTGAATTGAGAAGAGAACGCAAAAGTCCTAATGAAAATGCAATTAGTTCATCTCTTTCAGAAAGTAAAGAAAAATTAGCTGCATTAAAAGCTAAAAAACAAGAGAATAAAGAAGAGAAAGTAGCGATAGATCCTTCTACAATTAATATTTCGGATGTTATCAAACCCGATCAATTTTATAAAGTAGATGCGCAAGGAAAAGAATATACAATAGAGGCAAAGCAATGGAAAGCTGATACCTTATATGCTGTTGTAAAAGGAACAGAAAAAGAATTGAAGTTTCATAAAAATGATATTTCATCGTTCAAAATAAGAAAATTTTCGAAAGGTAAATCAGATGCTCTTACTGTTGCAGCGTATGCAATGGGCGGTGCAGCTGTGCTTTTTTTATTAAAATAAAATGGGAACATTAAAAGAAGGATTTTTCAAATATCAGGCGCAAACAACAAATTTTGCATCTGGTTTTGAAGTCGATTACGCAAAGGGCTCTTATATCTATGGAAAGGATGGAAGAGCCTATCTTGATTTTGTGGCTGGCGTTTCGGTGAATACACTTGGACATAGCCATCCGCGTATCAATCAAGCGATTATAGATCAGGTAAACAAATATATGCATGTCGCTGTTTATGGTGAATATGCGCAAGAAAAACCAGTCGAATTATGCAAGCGATTGGTTGATTTAACACCAGAAGGATTGGATCAAGTTTATTTGGTGAATTCTGGAACAGAAGCGATTGAAGCTTCGCTTAAATTAGCGAAACGTTTTACAGGTCGTCGTCAATTGATTTCTTTTCGTAATGCCTATCATGGGAACACACATGGTTCATTAAGTGTTTCGGGTGATGAACGTAAGAAAGCTGCTTTCCGACCATTGTTACCAGAAGTTTATTTCATCGATTTTAATAACGAAGAAGATTTACAAAAAATTACCAAAGAAACGGCTGGTGTTATTGTAGAAAGTATTCGTGGTGCTTCTGGTTTTAGATTACCAGAAAATGATTTCTTTATCAAGTTGAAAAAGTGTTGCGAAGAAGTTGGTGCATTATTGATTATGGACGAAATTCAGCCAGGATTTGGACGTACAGGGAAATTGTTTGGTTTCGAGCATTTTGGAGTTGTACCAGATATTGTGGCAATGGGAAAAGGCATGGCAAGCGGTTTACCTGTTGGTGCGTTTATGACTTCTGATAAAATTATGAGTTCTCTTAAGCAAAATCCTCAATTGGGACATATTACGACTTTCGGAGGAAATCCTGTGATTGCAGCTGCAGCTTTAGAATTACTAAATGTTATAGAAGATGAGAAATTAATGGATGATATTGATCGTAAAGAACAATTGTTCAGAGAAAATCTTCAGCATCCAAAAATTAAGAAAATTCACGGAAAAGGCTTGATGTTAGCTCCTGAGTTATCTTCTCCAGAATATACGTTGCGCGTTCAGCAAGAATGTATGAATAGAGGCTTGATTCTTTTCTTTTTGATGTATAGCATCGAGAATTTACGAATTACACCGCCAATTAATATTTCGGATGAAGATATTATAAAAGGTTGTGATATCTTAAAATCTGTATTAGACGATTTAGATTAAATTTTAATAAACAAAAGAGAATCATAATTGATTCTCTTTTGTTTAACTTTTTCTTCCATATAACAATATTCTCTTAAAGGAATAAATTGCAGGAAAAGTCTTATAATATTTCTTAATTCTCGTTTTAAATTCTGTCGTAAATAATTCTTGTTGTTCAGTCGTTAAACGTTCCATATAAGGAATCAAGGCAGAACCAGAAATGAAATTATAAAATTCTGTTTCGTCATTTCCGTAAATTGGATAAACTTTCATGCTGATGTTCAAATCCTTCAATCCATTATCAAACATGATTTTCGCATAATCATCTATCGTTAACATAGGTGAATCTCGATGAAAATTATTCAAATAATCCGCAAAAGGTTTTTCTCGTGCTAAATCACTCAAAATAACATTCAATACATTATCTTTTTGACAAGGCATTTGCACCGCAAATTGTCCATTAACATTCAGTTTTGAGATTAATTTAGGAAACAATTCTTCATGATTATCCGACCATTGTAACGCTGCATTACTAAAAATTAAATCCTAAGTTGTATCTGAATTTGCAAAATTTTCAATCGTTTGTTGTTGAAATGTAAGATTGGCTAAATCAAATTCTTTTGACTTTTCAAGCATTTCCTTAGAAGAATCAATTCCTAAAAAATTAGCGTGTTCAAATTTATTAGCAAGAATTGCTGTTTGTTCGCCAGTTACACAACCTACATCTATGCAATTTTTCAAATTATTAGTAGAAATTAAATCCGCTAAATCATAAAAAGGTTGATAACGAATATTTTTGAATTGATTATATCGTTCGGGATTCCAAGGCATTTTATTAAGTTTTGAATGTGATTAAAGTTAATGAAATTTTATAATATTTATGATTAATATAGATTTTAACATATAATTATTCTAAAATGTCGTTTATTTGAATTTTGTAAGAATAAAGATGAGTCAAGAATTAGAAACTATTGCAGATTATTATAATAAAATTAGTTTAGAACAAGCCGAATTGATGAATTCTGCTAACTTTGAACACGATAAAGCGCATTTTAATATTTCTTTGCGCAAATATTGTAGTTTTAAAAGTCCATATAGTCGGCGAGATTATTACAAAATCAGTTTGTTGATTGGTGAAGGAATTTTTAAATATGGAAATAATGAAAGATATATTTCTAAACCAGTTTTATTTCTTCCATCTCCGCATATTTCTTATACTTGGGAATGTAAATCGAGTTTGCAAGAAGGTTATTTTTGTTTATTCAATCAACAATTTTTTTCTGAAAATAAAGAGTTTGATGTCTTCAAAAAAACATCTTTGTTTAAAGATTGGAGTTCTCCTTTTATTGAGATTTCGGATGAACAATTGCCTTTGATTTTGTCTTATTTTCAGGAAATGTATCGTCTTAATCAATCCAATTATCAATTGAGATATTTTAGTATTCGTAATCATTTATCTGCTATTTTTCATTATGTTCTAGAACAAAAAGTTGATGAAATACATGCGGTTGAATTGCCATCAAATGTGAGATTGTATAAGAAGTTTGATGAATTATTAAATAAACAATTTCCACTAGATTCACCTGCTCATCCACTTATTTTGAAAACACCAGCTGATTTTGCAACGAAATTAAATATTCATGTAAATCATCTCAACTCATCTGTGAAATCTGTAACAAAACAAACAACGACACAAATTATTAAACAGAAAATAGTTGAAGAAGCTAAAAACCTGTTGTTGTACACTGATTGGGATATTGCGCAAGTTGGTTATACATTAGGTTTTGAGGAACCTGCTCATTTTAATAATTTTTTTAAAAAACATACTTTAACTTCTCCATTAAAATTTAAACAAGAAAATTAATTTATTTGATTTTTGTAATTTTTTATTTGTCTTTTTTAATTCCTCAATTTCACATTCATTTTACTTTTGCATAGTAAAAAATGATTTATGTTGAGAGAAGCATCAGAAAAAAGGAAAAAAATTATAAGTATACTTGGTTTCTTTTCGATTCCAATTTCGGGATTTGTAACAGATATCTATTTGCCGTCATTTCCGTCGATGGCAAAATCGTTGATAGTTCCAGAAAGTAGTATTCAATTAACTCTGACTTGTTTTTTATTGAGTTATGGTTTATCTCAATTGTTTATTGGAAGTATTTTGGATGCAATTGGACGATATTATCCAAAAATTGTAGCATTATTTGTCGTATTAATCACAAGTTTAGTTATCGCGAGTACAGATAGCATTTTGTTGATTTGTTTTCTTCGAATTATTCAAGGAATTTCAGTTGCGATTATTGTTATTGCAACTCGAGCACTTTTTATTGATATTCATACACCAGAAAAGGCGAAACATTATTTAGGTTATTTCACGATTGTTTGGTCATGCGGACCTATTTTGGCTCCATTTTTAGGTGGATATTTAGAAAAGTTGTTCAATTGGCATGCGAATTTTTATTTTTTAGCTATTTACGCTGCTTTAATTTTAATTTTTGAATTGATTTTTAGTGGGGAAAGTATTGTTGAAAAGACTAAATTGAATTTGAAAAACGTTATTGATACTTATAGAATGATGCTTAGCAATCAATTATTTATAGTTGGAATTATGATACAGGCTGTTGCTTATTCTATTGTAATGATTTTCAATATTATTGGTCCGTTTTTAATTGAAAATACCTATCATTTTAATTCTGTAGTGATTGGTTATTCAACTTTAATTTTAGGTTTTTCGTGGATGATTGGCGGATTTGTAGGAAAGAAAAGAATGCATCTTGACTTTAAAGAAAGTATAGCTTTACCTATTATTGTACAATTAGTTTTGATTTCTCTTTTGATTATCGCAGGTTTCTTTGTTCAAAATCTATTTGTTTTATTATTCTTTGCGTTTTTCATTCATATTTGTTCGGGAATTTTATTCACATCATTCTTTACTTCAAATATGATGGCTTTTCCTAAAAATGCTGGTGTTGCTGGTGGTTTGATGGGAGGAATGACGTATATTATTACTTCGCTTACAAGTTTTATTATCTCAAGTACTGGTAAAGTTGATACTCAAAATGGGTTAGCAATCCGATACTTTATTTTTTCATTTCTATTATCTGTAATTATTTACGTTATGTATAGAATGAAGAAATCTACACGAAAAAAAGCTATAATCGTATAATTAAATCCGAGCGAATGCTCGGATTTTTAACATATTATTTTCTTTAAATACTCTTTTAAATCTTAAAACCAAATTCTTAAGGTTTATTAAACGTTTAAATTTCTTGTAACTATTACCTTTTTTATGACTTTTAGTTAAAGCTTTCTTAATTATTAAGTAACACCATATTGTGAGGTAAAAAATAATTTTGGGTTTCAAATAAAACATATACATGAAACTTAATTTATTTCAACTATCAGCAGTTGTTTTTGTGATGGGAGCAACTACTGCAGTTTATGCACAGGGAGATTTAGCAGGTATATCGGGAAAAATTACTGATGCTAATGGTTCGGATTTGCACAATGTAACCATTGTTGTGAAAAATGAATCGACAGGATTTACAGCTTCTACGAAAACGAATGAAAAAGGAGAGTATAACTTAAAGCAGTTGCCATTAGGTTCTCCTTATACAGTTACTATTATTTCGGAAGAACATGGTGAGGAGATCTTAGAAGGATATAGTTTGAATCAAGGAGATTTAATTTGGGTTCCGTTCAAATTTACAAATGGAACGACTGAATTGAATGAAGTGATGGTAAGTGGGCAAACTTTAAAAAGTTCTATTAAACAAGTTGGTGCGTCTACTTCTGTATCGGCAAAAGATTTACAAACTTTACCTGTAAATGGACGAAATTTCACTTCTTTAATAGATTTATCTCCGTTGAGCAATGGAACAAGTATTGGTGGTCAATTATCTTCGTCTGTTGATTATACGATAGATGGAATGTCTAATAGAGGTACTATTGCAGGAGGTTCTACTTCGTCTTCTTATTCTATTTCGATGGAAGCGATTCGTGAGTTTAAAGTGGTAACAAATGAATATGATGTAACAAACGGGCGTGCTGGTGGTGGAACAATTAGTACTGTTACAAAGTCTGGGACGAATAAAATGCAAGGAAGTGCATTTTTGTATGGTCGTACAGATTGGCTTTCGAGTCCGTATGATATTCGTGGAAATAAACGAGATAATGAGTTCTCTACTTATCAATATGGTTTTCTTTGGGAGGACCAATTAAGAAAGATAAAGCGCACTTTTTTGTTGCTTGGGATAGACAAGTTGATAAACGTCCATTATTCATTGCAAATATTAATAATGAAAGTGATGAAGCTTTATTTAATGTAACGCAATCTACTTTAGATCAATTTTTGAGCATTGCGCGTGAAAAATATGGTGTTTCGAATAATCCTCAGTTTGGATCATTTAATAAGAATAAAGATACAAATGCTGCATTTTTACGTTTAGATTGGCAGATTAATGCGAGAAATTTATTAACGCTTCGTAATAATTTTGTACATGAAAAAGATTTATTATCAGAAGGAGATAATACAACAATCAATATGTACGAATCGTATATTGATCGTAAGAAAACTGATAATAGTTTGATGTTATCGTTGAGAACTGATATTAATGATGATATTACAAATGAATTAAAAGTTCAGTATTTTTTAGAGAACCAATCTGTATTAGCATCAAAGGAATTACCAACTGCATCTATTCCGCGTGCGATTGTAGAAGGAATTAGTTCTACGATTAATGGTAAAAATCAGTTTACAAATATTCAGTTAGGTGGACAACGCTTTTCTCCAGAATGGTTTAAAGGAGATGTTGTGCAATTGGTGAATAATATTTATATCAACCGAAATAATATCAAATATACTTTTGGTGGAGATTTCTCGTATTACAGAATGGTAAATGTGTATGGTAGTGAAATGAACGGACGTTTTTATTTTACTGGTATGGACAATTTTAAGAACATGACACCTTATCGTTATGCAAGAGAGATTAGATTGACGGATGATCCTTCTACAGTTATTAATCAACTAAGTTCTGCGGTTTATGGACAAATGGAAACAGAGCTTTCTCCTGGTTTAGACTTAATGGCTGGTTTGCGTGTAGAGAATATGCAATACTTGAATGGTGCAAACTACAATGAAATTGCTGATAAACAATTGGGTGTTAGAACTGATAATAAGATTAATACGTGGCAAATTCAACCTCGTTTTCAATTGACTTGGGATATTAATCAAAATAGAAAAGATTTCGTAAAATTTGGTGGAGGTATTTTTGGTTCTTCACTTAATCCTTATTCTATGATTAATAATATGTTGTTTGATGGAACAAAGGTTGCTGCGGTAGATATTGAAGGTGCTTTAGTGCCAACGCCAGATTTTATTGGTTATAGACAAAATCCTGATACTGCTCCAGGAAAAGATTTGTTCAATAATCCTAATATTGAAAAATTAATCACAATAAATGCGAATAGTAAAGATGCGAAAGTGCCAACGGTGTATAAATTAAATGCTTCTTATAACCATTTTTTTAGTGATCGTTTGCGTGTAGGAATTAGTGCTTATGCTAACTGGGCACGTAACAACTATATGTATGTGGATCGTAATATGGTTGATGAACCATTTTTTAGAATTGCAGAAGAGGCGAATCGTGGTGTTTATGTGCCAGCGTCAACAATAAACCCTACAAATGGAGCTGCCAATTGGGTAAATGGACGTAAAACGAAAGACTTGGGTCGTGTTTTAGAATTAATTAGTGATGGTAAAAAAGATCAATATGCATTTGTGTTAGATGGTACGTATCGTTATTTCAAGGATGGACAGATTTCTGTTTCATATACTTGGAATGATTCGAAAGATAATACTTCTTACAATGGTAATGTTGCGAATACAGCAACGTTGAGTTTGATGGTTGCAGAAGATCCTCGAAATTTAAGTAAAATGAATTATTCTGATACACATTTCCGTCATAAACTGGTTGTGTATGGACAATCACCAACTTTTTGGGGAATGACTGCTGGTATTCGTTTTAGTGGAATAGGAGGAACTCGTTATTCGTTGGCAGTGAATGGTAACATGAATGGAGATTTTGTGAATTCGAATGATTTGGCTTATATCTATGATCCAAATAGTGCATCAACACCAGATTATTTAAAGAAAGGAATTCAGGCAATTTTAGATAATCCAGAAGTAGAAAAACATACAAAAGATTATATCCGCAAAAGTTTTGGAAAAATAGCAGAAAGAAATGGAGGTATTAATGGGTTTGCTGGAACGTTTGATTTGCGTTTAACAAAGAAGTTCAATATTGTTGAGAAGCATAAATTTGAAGTTGGTTTTGATATTTTCAATGTAGCGAATTTATTGAGTAAAGATTGGGGTGTTGGTCCTCGTATTGGAAAGCAAAATATTTATTCAATTAAAAGTTTTGATGCGACAGAGAAGCATTTTGTATATAATGTAAATACTAATACAGGAAAAACAAGTTATGCGTTTAGTCCTTATCAAATTCAGATAGGATTTAGATATAGTTTTTAATTATCATTTTTATGAAAAGAATAATTAGTTTATTGAGTGTTTTAGCCACAGTTGCTGTGGCTAATGCTCAGTTGCATACGGTTGATATTAAGAGTTTTGATGAGTTGAAATCATATTTTGAACAAGATGAAAATAAACCTGTTATTATTTCGGGACATAGAGGAGGTATGATGCCTGGTTATCCTGAAAATAGTATTGAGGCTTTTGAGAAAACCTTGTCTATTATGCCTTCTTTTTTTGAGATAGATCCTCAACTTACAAAAGATTCTGTTCTTATTTTGATGCACGATGATACCTTGAATCGTACGACAAATATGCAAGGAAAGGTAAAAGATTATACCTATGCTGAAATAAAACATGCGAAATTAAAAGATAGGGAAGGAAAGTTGACTGATTTTAAAATTCCGACACTAAAAGAAGCTTTGGATTGGAGTCAAGGAAAAACTATTTTTCAATTGGATAATAAAGGTGTTCCGTATGCAACTTATGTGAAATTTCTGAAAGAAAATCCTTATCCTAATGTAGTTTTAGGTTTGCGAAAAGATGATGAGGTTGCTTATTATGCAAAACATCTTGAGTATGTAATGTTTATGAAACCTTTTCATTCGATGAAAGATGTTGAAAGTTTTGAGAAACTAAATGTTTCGTATGATAGAATGATTGCTTGGATTGGTTTGGAAGTGAAAGAAGAACAAAAAGAAATGATAGCTTATTTGCGTAAAAAAGGTGTTATGGTGATGATTGCCATTGCGCCTTCTACGGATAAATTGCCAACCGATATAGAAAGGGCAAGGGGTTATATTCAGCATTTAATTTCTCGACCAGATATTATTGAAACAGATTATCCTTCGCAATTCATTAACTACAAGTAATTTTATTAAAATATTTAGCAGAATACATCCTATTTGTTTCGAATAGGATTTTTTTTTGGTTAACTAAATTTATTTCAGTTGTGCATTTTTCATGTAAAAAGATTCTTTTCATTTTGTGATTTTAGAGTCTTGGATGATTACAGCCTTATTATCTTCTTGAGAGGCTATTTTCTTCATTTATACAACAAGCTTTGTGAGTTAAATGCTTAATATATGGTATTATATTTTATTTATTTGTAAATTAGTCATTATTAAATAATTACCAATGTGTATTGTTTTTATAAAAGCTGTAGTATGAAGGAAACAGAATTTACATTTTTGGAACTTCAGCAAATCTATGCGGAGTTTGTAGAACGTTATAGTACAAAGGATTTTAAATTGACTAAAGATGAGTTGATGACGGATCAAGAGGTTGCTGAATTGTTTGGTATATCTGAAAAGACTCTGGATAGGTGTCGCAAAAAAGGTGAGATTAAGTTTTTTAGATTAGGTTCTAAGAACTACTATTTGAGGAGTTTATTGTTTTTGGATATTTTGAAGAGGTATAATGATTGACAATTTTATGTGGGTCATTTAACTTTAATATTCCTAAGGCTAAATATGATTAGATTATTTTAGCCTTAGGAATATGTTTTTAAGTACTAATGGCACCTAAATAAACTGAGTTTGACACTTGGTCTTCTGTTTGTGAACGGAAGGCAATCCAAAAGTGTAGGGTTTTACCTATTTGAAAGTTGGATAGGCTTAAAGTGTAAGTTTCGTTCATTCGTTCTGTTGCATTTTCAATAAAAAATGTATTGTTTTCGTTTTCTACTGCTACTAATATTTGCAACATATCTGTAGCTGTGTCTGATGTGGGTGAAGCATTGTTCTGCCAGTTTATCTCGACCATTGCGGCTGATACTAAAGTAATAGATAATGGAATGGCGGCTAATAATGCACCTTTGGAGAAACAAATATTTTGGTAATTTGGTGTTATAGTGGCTGTTGAATAGTCTATTACAAGGTTTGTTGTGATGTTGGTAAACGCTTGATTGTAAGAAGATCGCATGCCTGTACGATAACCATAGTGTTTGCAAGCATAGGCTCTGTATGAGGTCATAAAGTCTATGGCAAGTTTCATTCTTTGCTGAACGAGTAATTGTTTTTCTGATGGTGCTTTGGTTCTTTTTTTAGGTCTGATTCTTGAAATCTCGTGACCATTTACATTTGCTACAACTATACGCCCTGTGCGTCCTGAAGAGCCTGCTAAAAGTGAATCATAAATTTTTCCCATTGTTTTATTTTTTTAGGGGTTATTATGCTAAAGTTCAGCAATATATATTGACAAAAATTCTATTTTCTTAAAATTTCTCTAATTGTCAGGTTTTTTCCTTATTTTTCTTTCTTTTTCCTTGGTTATCTGTTTTTGTCTTTTCTATTAATTGATTATCAATTGATTATAAGTTATGTACTGTTTTTATGTGTTTGTTTTTTCGATGATTCTTCGATAGTTCTTCGATGGTTTTATATCTATTCTATATTTGTTCTTCGATGTTTGTTCGATGTTTGTTCGATGAAGTGGAGTAGAAGTTTTTATGTAGAAAATATGTAGAAAATTTTCATAAAGTTTGTTTTGATTGGCTTTGTTTACAAAAAAATATAAGTGCAAATGATGTTATATTGACAAAAAAGGTGCTGCTATATAACTAAAAAATCCGAGCTATGAGCTCGGATTTTTTATGTGTGAATGTATAATTATTTTGCTTGTTTATCAATTTCGTTTTGAATTATTTGCCAATCATAGATTTGGAATGTTTTTCCATTGCTCATAGCAACAAAGAAACCTTTTGGGAATTTAGTTCCAAAATTGAAGTTTATAGCATCAGCTCCGTCACATTCGATAGTAGAAACTGGGATTTTAGCAATCAATTTGTGTTCATTCGGATTTGAAGCTTCACCTTGTCGTTTGTATACATTAAAATAATTTGCTTGTTGATCCGAAATTAAGATATAGCCATCTGTTGCATTGGTTTTATAAATTGCAATTCCTTCGTGGTCGCGTTTAAAATCTTTTTGCCCAAAAAATGCAATTTCTTCGTTTCCTTTTTCTGGATCAGCATAATATTTTCTAATTCCTGCTGTTTCGTCAGCATAATAAATAAAGCCTAATTCTTCGTCAACTGCAATGGCTTCAATCTCTTTATTACCCGAATAATTTCCAAATTTGCGTACTAAAGTTGCTTCTATTTTTCCGTTCTTGTTTTCTAATGCATATTGATGTAGGTATTCGCCACTTACACCGTCTTTACGACCAACGATTGCATAAAACTTGTTGTTTTTGCTTTTGTAGAGCGCAATTCCCATTGGGTCTCGTAATGTTTCGTCTTTGAAAACTTCGACTCCGCCATTGTCAATCAATTTAAAATCTGGAAGCGAAACAATTCTAATTTTATTGTTTGCACGTTCGGTAAGCACTGCAATGTCAATGTTTTTTCCATTCAGAGGAAAACCGTACATCACATCTACATTATTTGGACGATTAAGTGGAACGATTTGTTTTACGATTTTACCATTCAAATCATAGGCATATAAACCGCCCGTCTCTTCTTGTTTGTCTGTTCCAATAATAAGTGATTTTTCAGGATTCTGATAATTGATCCAAATTGCAGGATCATCAGTATCATTTGGTGTTTGCTGTGTTGTAACAGTTGGTTTTACTGCATTTGTAGGAATTGGAGCCAGTTTAGAGGATTCACAAGAAAATAGAATAGTGAAGAGTGATAATGTGATGAATATTTTTTTCATAATTGTTTAGAAATCAAATTTTAGACCTAAAGTAAAACGTGGTTGATAATATTCGAGTTGCATTGTTTGACTCGAAACTCCTTGGTAGTAACGTAAAGGTTGATTTGTTAAATTGTTTGCTTCTGCAAAAATTCGTAATTGCTTCGAGAATTTATACGACGCATTTGCATCTAAAAATAATTGTTTGTCATAGTAACTATCCTCGAAAGCATTTCCACCAATCTCGTCTAAATAAGCGGCAGTATAATTAACCGAAACACGTGCAGAGAACTTTTTGTTCTCGAATGCTAACGAACCATTGAACATGTGTGGAGCTGTTTTAGGTAAATCAAGATCTTTTCTCAAATCACCATCTTCATTGGTAATTCCTTTCGCTTTTGAATCGGTGTATGTATAGTTAAGATAAATTCCCAAATGTTTGAAAAATTCGCCTGGAATAAAATCTAATTGACGCTGAAATGCTACCTCAAATCCGAAAACATTCACGTGATCTCCATTTCTAGCTTGTGTCATTTTCCAATTTTCTCCAGCAGGAACTGGGTTTGCTATGTCAGGAAAAAGCGTTTGGAAATCATTTGTTGTAAATGTATTGTTTTTGTAGGTATAGATGAAATCGTTTAATTTTTTGTAGAAAAATCCTCCCGAAACAATTCCGATATTTTCGAAATAGTTTTCAACCATCAAATCATAATTCATGGCATAGGTCGCTTTCAGATTTGGGTTACCTGCAAAAAGCTCTGCATCTTCTTTCAAAACACTTACAAAAGGCGCTAAACTGTAATAATTTGGTCGTGCAATACTTGTTGTGAAAGCTGCTCTCAGAATAAAATCATTTGTAAATTTATGTTTCAAAGAAAGACTTGGTAAAACATTGGTATAATCGTTTTTGTGCTTGATTTCTCCAATTAAATCTTCTTCATCTTGTACATAATTCCCTGTATAATCTATCGAAGTATTTTCGATACGAACACCAACTATTAAAGATGTTTTAGATGATAAATCTTGATCCCAACGAATATATCCTGCCGAAATATATTCTTTCGCTTTATAGTTAGAGGCTAGATATTCAGAAGGCTCTAAGTTAGATTCGAATAGATTTGTATTGTTTAAATCTAAATTTCCTAATTGATGATTTGAATAGAAATATCCAGCTTGGTATTTTTTACCAGCATTGAAACGATTGCTTGACCAATTTACAGGATTTTGAGTACTCAAATTTCCCATTCCATCTATGCTTTCGTATGAATAGAAAATATTTTCGCGCTCTTTGTCTTTCAATCGAAGGCGACCACCAAAGCGTAAGCGTCCTTTCTGATTTGGGATAACACTTAAGGGAACTCTGAAATTAAGCTTTGCACCAAATTCTGTTTCATCTGTATAATTGTGCTGTTCTGATAACGAACTAACTTTGAATTTGGTCAAATCTTCTGCAGAAGTTGTTGTTACATTTGGATATTTTGCATCAGATAAATCTTCATTAAACGTAACACCTTTTGCACGATAATCAATGTAGCGCTCATTTGGTCTGTCTTCGCTCGCTTTTGAGTAAGAAACAGCCCAATCCATATCGATTTTTGGTGATAATAAATGCTCTCCTCGTAACGAAACATTGTAAACACGTTGATCTTCTAAACGCGTATTTTTATTGCGGTTATTATCAATTCCACCTTTTGTTTGGCGACGTATATTTCCTTTGTAAGTTCCTGTTTTTTCATCAAATTCTAAATCGCGATAAGTTACTCTATAACGATTTTCTCGGTCGTCACGCCAATTGTAAATAGCAGAAAGATCAATTCTATTGTTTTCATTAAACTTATAATCTGCCGAAAAAGACGCACTTCTTCTTACGCGTTGAATGTCATATTTACGAATCTGAAATTGTGACAAATAGGTTTTATTTTCATCTTTGTCCCAAACTGCTTCGATATTATCCGAACCAAAATTTTGAACCTGATAACTTCCTGAAACAACCACACCTAATTTCTTGTCAAAGAATCTATTTCCATATAAAAAAGCTGAATTGTACAAGCCTTTTTCGCGAATTGGTGCATAACCACCAGAAGCCGTTATAGAAATACGCTCTTTGTTTGGAACAGCACGCGTAATCAAATTTACAGCTCCACCAATTGCGTCTGCATCCATATCTGGTGTCAAAGTTTTGTTCACTTCGATAGATGAAATCATTTCCGCAGGAATCAAATCCATTTGTACATTTCGGTTATCACCTTCGGCAGATGGAATACGATCTCCATTTAACATGACCGAATTTAATTCAGGCGATAAACCTCTAATGATAATGTTTCTGGCTTCACCTTGATCGTTTTGCATTGTAACTCCAGTCACACGTTTTAACGCATCTCCGATGTTAGAATCTGGAAAACGACCAACTTGATCTGAAGAAATAATATTGGTAATATTTCCGTTATTTTTTTGTTGATTCAATGCTTTTGCTTGCCCTTTTAAATAATCTCCAACTATAACAACTTCATTTAGTTCATTGTAACCTGCGTTTAGAGAAAAATCAATAACGGCTGTTTTATTTTCGGTAACTTCTATTTGTTTTGAAATGGTTTCGTATCCCAAATAATCAATATAAATGGTATAAATACCAGGCGTAAGATTTAGAAATTGATAATTACCATTTTGGTCAGATACAGTATATTTATTGGAATTCTCGATGCGAATTGTAGCTCCTGGTAACGAAAATTGATCGTTAGAATCTATAACTTTTCCTGAGATAACGCCGTTTTGAGCCAAAACGAATGGACCTAGAATGAATAAGGAGAGTTTTAAAAGATGTTTCATTAGAAATTAAATTTCGTCAAAAATACACTTGCTATATATCTTAATTGTTAAATATTTATTAAGAAATATTTAACAATTATAAAATTACTTCAATGATTAGTATGTAATTTGATATTTAATCTAGCTTTTTACTAATTTTAGATGCGTAGTAATTGTTACTTTTGCATGAAATAAAACTTCTGATGTCGATTGCTGAATATTTAAAATTCAATCAAAAAATAAATTATAAAAACGAAATATTAGCCGGCTTAACTGTTGCTATGACAATGATTCCTGAATCGCTTTCGTTTGCAATTTTAGCTGGTTTATCACCTTTAATAGGTTTATATGGTGCATTTATCATGGGAATTGTAACGGCGGTTTTTGGAGGAAGACCAGCGATGGTTGCGGGTGGAGCAGGTGCTACCGTTATCACTTTAATCGCGTTGAATGCTACGTATGGTGAGCAATATATTTTTGCTGCGGTTGCTTTAGCAGGAGTTTTCCAGATAGTAGTTGGTGTTTTCAAATTAGGAAGATTTGTTCGTTTAATTCCTCAACCTGTTATGTATGGCTTTCTAAATGGTTTGGCGGTTGTTATTTTTATGTCACAAATAGAACAATTCAAATCAACTACGAATGGAATAACGAGTTGGTTGAGTGGTACACCTTTTTATACGATGGCTGGATTGACGCTAATTACAGTTCTGATAGTTTATTTCTTTCCGAAATTAACGAAAATTATTCCAGCTTCTTTGGTTGCAATTCTTGTGACTTTTCTATTGGTAATCGGATTTCATATTGATACAAAGACTGTTGGTGATATTGCGAGTATCAAAGGAGAACTGCCAAGTTTTCATATTCCGAGTGTTCCGTTTACGTTAGAAACCTTGAAAATTATTTTGCCTTATTCGATTATTATGGGTTCGGTTGGGTTAATTGAAACTTTGCTAACGCTTACTTTGGTGGATGAGGTGACTGAAACGAAAGGTTCGTCGAATAAAGAATGTTTGGCGCAAGGTGCTGCAAATATTACAAATGGTTTTTTCGGTGGAATGGGAGGTTGTGCAATGATTGCTCAGACATTTGTTAATTTAGATGCAGGTTCTCGTTCGAGATTAGGACCAGCAATTGGTGCAATTACAATCTTGATTATTATTCTAATTGGTGCTCCAGTGATTGAGAAAATTCCAATGGCAGCACTTGTTGGTGTAATGATGATGGTTGCGATTTCGACTTTTAAATGGGGATTTTTTAAATTAATAACAAAAATGCCAAAATCGGATGTGTTTGTAAGTATTTTGGTGGCGATTATCACGATTGTGTTACATAACCTTGCTTTGGCTGTTTTTGTAGGTGTTATCGTTTCGGCTTTGGTTTTTGCTTGGGATAATGCTAAACGTATTCGAGCACGTAAATTTGTTGATGAAAATGGACGAAAAATATATGAGATTTATGGACCACTTTTCTTTGGTTCGACTTCTACTTTTTTAGAGAAATTTGAAATTAATTCTGATCCAAGAATAATTGTTATAGATTTGAAAGAGAGTAGAATAGTTGATATGAGTGCAATTGAATCTTTACATATTATTACATCTAAATATGCACAACAAGATAAAATTGTAATTTTGCGACATTTGAGTAAAGATTCTATTCGATTATTAGAAAATGCAAAAAGCGTTATTGAGGTAAATATCGAAGAAGATCCAACTTATAATGTGATGCCGAAATAAAAAAGTCAGCTTTTTAGAAGCTGACTTTTTTTATAAATATCGTTCATTAATTACATTCATATGATGGATGGAATGACCAGCCATTACATAACCGATTTTCTCAACAGAATACTCTCGATTACCAACTTTTCCTATTTTGTTTAAAGTTTGATCATTAAAAGATTCAAACTGAAAGTAAGTTGCTTTCATCAAATTAGTCCATTCTTTTATTAATTCTTCAGGCTTTCTTTCATTTGCATTCGAAGTCAATACATAGGCGTTTTCATCGAAGAAATTTAATGTTTGTGAATCTTCTCTCGCAATATGTTGCGCACGATAAGAAAAAATACGTTCGCAATCTATACAATGTTGTATCATTTCTTTGATAGTCCATTTACCTTCTGCATATGCATAATCCCATTTATCTAATTCTGTTACAATTATTAATGTTTTCTTGATGTCAGCAATACGTGTCTGTAAAGCATCTACAACTTCTATTCCATCGTAAATAGAAGTATAATTGTCGTGGTTTATTGTATTCATTTTTCAGTAATTTTTTACAATTTAAGGATAATTTGATGGAGTTATTTTAAGTATTTGTTAAAAATAAACCTTCATTTTTTTGAATTCATTTTTGATTTTAATAAAAAAATACGATTCTTTTAGAAATCATAAATCTTGTATTTGATAAATTTATTTTCCTGAAAATCGTTGTTAAGTTTGAGTTGGAAAGTAATTTTAAAAACATAGAATATAAGCGCATGATTTCTAACTTATCATACTCAAGTGGTGCATCACAATATCCTCTTTTAGGAGAAACAATTGGCGAAAATTTACGAAATACAGTTGCAAAATATCCGCAACAAGAGGCTTTGGTTTGCGTAGATCAAAATTATAGAGCGACGTATACAGAATTTTATTCACAAACCGAACAAATAGCAAAATCATTGATTGCAATTGGTTTGCAAAAAGGAGATCGCGTAGGTATTTGGGCGCCAAATCGTGCGGAATGGACATTGTTACAATATGCAACGGCCCGTGTGGGAATGATTTTGGTTAATTTGAATCCTGCTTATCGTGAAAATGAACTCGAATTTGTATTAAATCAAGCTGAAATTTCTGCAGTTTTTGCTTCTTTAAGCTTCAAAACAAGTGAGTATAAAGTGATGTTGAATAATGTAAAAGAGAATGCGAAATTACTAAAACATATCATTATTTTTGAAGAAAATTGGGATGATTTTTTGATTAAAGGAGAAGAAATTTCGACTTCAGAAGTGCATCAAATAGAGCAATCTGTTCAGTTTGATGATGCTGTAAATATTCAATATACATCTGGAACAACAGGCTTTCCAAAAGGAGTAACTTTAACGCATCATAATTTATTGAACAATGGTTTTTTTATTGGTGTTCGATTAAATTATACGCATCGTGATCGTGTTTGTATTCCTGTTCCATTTTATCATTGTTTCGGAATGGTAATTGGTAATATGGCGTGTACTTCGCATGGCGCTTGTATGGTAATTCCTTCGGATAGTTTTGATCCTGCAAAGACTTTAAATGCAGTCGAAATGGAAAAGTGTACATCACTTTATGGAGTTCCGACGATGTTTATTGCGGAATTAGAATTACCAAATTTTGATCGTTTCGATTTAACATCTTTGAGAACTGGTGTAATGGCTGGTTCGCCTTGTCCGATTGAAATTATGAAGAAAGTGCAAGCTAAAATGAATATGAAAGAAGTTTCGATTTGTTATGGGATGACAGAAACTTCGCCAGTTTCTACACAAACTATTATCGGAACACCTTTAGAAAAGCAAGTTTCGACGGTTGGAACAGTTCAAGATCATTTAGAAATTAAGATTATTGATCCGCAAACAGGAGATATTTTACCTCGTGGAATTGCTGGTGAATTTTGTACAAGAGGTTATTCCGTCATGCAAAAATATTGGAACAATCCGGAAGCAACTGCGCAAGTTATTGACGAAAATAATTGGTTGCATACTGGTGATTTAGCGACTATGGATGTTGATGGTTATATTAATATTACTGGACGAATTAAAGATATTATTATCAGAGGAGGAGAAAATATTTCACCAAAAGAGATTGAAGATTTTTTGTACGAACATGAATCAATTTCTGATGTTCAAATTATTGGCGTTCCAAGTATCAAATATGGAGAAGAAGTAATGGCTTGGGTGAAAGTGAAAGATGGTATTAGTGTAACAGAAGACGAATTGAAGGCTTATTGTTTATCCATTGCTCATTTCAAACGTCCTAAATATTGGAAGTTTGTACAAGAATTCCCTATGACTATCTCAGGGAAAATTCGAAAAATAGAAATGAGAGAAGTTTCTATAAAAGAATTAGGTTTAGAAAATGCACGAAAAGTGAAAACATCTTAAAAAAAGTATTAAAATCTATATCAAAAGTAGACTCAAAAATAATAATTTCAATTATCTTTGAGTCTATTTTAATTTTACAAAAATAAACGATCTAAACGATGTCAAATATCTTATTAATCGAAGATGAACAGGCAATTCGCAACGTTTTGAAAAGCATTTTAATGGACGAAAATCCAAAATGGAATGTGGATGAAGCTGAAAACGGAGCTATAGGGCTTGAAAAAATAAAAGAAAAAGAATACGACTTAATTATAAGTGATATAAAAATGCCATTGAAAGATGGGATGGAAGTTTTATCGGAAGCGATGGAATATAATCCTGATTTAACAATGGTGATGATAACGGGGCACGGAGATGTTGATTTGGCTGTAGATGCGATCAAAAAAGGTGCGTACGATTTTATTTCAAAACCACCAGATCTTAATAAATTATTGACGACTGTTCGCAATGCTTTAGACCGTAAATCGTTAATCTCTTCGAACAAAGAATTGAAGAAAGAAAATAAAGCATTAAAGAAGAAAGTTGCGAAGAAATATGAAATGATTGGTGATGCTCCTGCAATTGCAGAAGTGAAACAAATCATAGATAAAGTGGCTGCTACAGACGCTCGTGTATTGATTCTTGGTCCAAATGGAACAGGAAAAGAGTTGGTTGCTCATCATTTGCACGAAAAAAGTGATCGTAATGTAAAACCTTTGGTTGAAGTAAACTGTGCGGCAATTCCAGCTGAATTAATCGAAAGTGAATTATTTGGTCACGTGAAAGGATCGTTTACTGGAGCCGTTAAAGACAAACAAGGTAAGTTTGAATTGGCTAACGAAGGAACAATTTTCTTAGACGAAATAGGGGATATGAGTCTTTCTGCTCAAGCAAAAGTTTTGCGCGCGCTACAAGAAGGAAAAGTTTCTCCAGTTGGTTCTGAGAAAGAAATTAATGTGAATGTTCGTGTGATTGCAGCAACAAATAAAGACTTACGAAAAGAGATTGAAGAAGGTCGTTTTCGAGAGGATTTATATCATCGTTTAGCGGTAATTATTATTAATGTTCCGGCGCTTAATGATCGTAAGGATGATATTCCTGCTTTGGTTGAACATTTTATTATAGATACGACAAGTCAAAAATCTTTTGATAATTCAGCTTATGAAGCTTTGAAAGAATTAGATTGGTCAGGAAATATTCGTGAGTTAAGAAATGTTGTTGAACGTTTATTGATTTTGGGCGACAATCCAATTTCGAGAAAAGATGTTGAACAATTCGTGAAAAAATAATTCATCTCAGATGAAAAAGATTTTCTTTTTGCTATTTATCGGTCAACTCTTTTTATTTTCATGTAAAAAGGATAATGTAGAAGTGGATAAAAGTTCGGATGGTTTGTCGCATGAAGATGTATTGTCTTTAGAGAAAAATTCTGTTTTTACGAGCGAAACGCTTATTTACAAAGGAGTTTTTGAAGGAAAATATTTTGGAGATAAAATCGTTTTGAAATTAGCAGATGACAAATTTACTGCTGAATACAAAGGTCAATCTTATAACGGAGAATTATTTAAAAAAGATGATGGATCGTTGATGGAGATTGATTCAAAAAAGAAAAAATTACCTTTTCAATTTTTACGTTGGTCGGACAATTCGGAGATTATGATTCTCAATGAAGATGGAATGGCTGATGATAATGGTGAAAATTATTTAACAAGAATTTCAGACAAATGAAAATAAAATTTACGTGGATTTTAAGTCTTATTGCAATTACTTTTTTAGTAAGTTGTAATTCTTCTTCAGCCAGTAAAAATGATGAATTAGGAAAACGTTTTTTCGAAAATTATTCATCTCGAAAAGATTACAAAAAAATGTTATCTTTTTACAATGATAGTTTGGTGTATGAAAATGTGGAACAATATTCGGGAGGTTCTACGGTAGATCCACGTTATTTATTGAATGATATTATTCGTTGGAGTGATCAAACGATGCAATATGAAAATAATAAATTATTGAAAGTAAATGAATTATTTTCTAACGATTCGATAATTATTGCAAACGGAGAATTTTCGCCTTATACCTATAATGGAATGAAGTTTCCGGCGATGAAATTCACGACATATTTGTATTTAGATCAAAATTCGAAAATCAAAAAACAAGTCGATTGGTTTAATTATCCAATTGAGGATATTATAGAGTTGTATCAATTGCAACAAGGTCAAGACAAAATAAAATTAGATAAACAATAGTTTTTAGTAAATCCAGTTAGAGTTTTTTAACTGGATTTTTTTATTTTTAGATATGATAAGAATTGCCGTAGAAAATGATATTCCTGAACTGAAAAGAATGATGATAAAATTGTTACAACATCATCAATAGTTTAATGCATTGTATCAAATAGATTTGACCTACAAACATGATATTGATGATTTTTTCAAGGGAGTTTTACAACAAGAAAACATAAAAGTATTTGTAGCCTAAATAGAAAGTCATTTAGCTGGATATATTATTTGTTCCAAACATCTTTGTCCGAAATACTTTGTGATTAAATCAAAAGGAAGAATAGATTCGTTGTATGTTGATGCAAATTATCGCAATCAAAACATCGCTTCTAAATTGGTTGAAGAAGCGATAAATTTCTTGAACGATCAAGCATATATTGAATTAGAATTTACAGCTGAGAATCTGTCAGCAAAAGGTTTTTGGTTGAAAAATGGTTTTGAGATTTTGAATCATCAATGTATTTTGAAATTGAATTAATATCAAAAAAAAGCTCCAAAATAGGAGCCTTTAATTTATTGTTCAGAATTGAAATAGACTTTATAATAATACATTTTCTTTTCTTCGTCAAAACCACGTTCCAAATATTCTTCGGCTGCATCAGGATTTGTCAAATCTAATTTTATGTTAATCTTTGTATCTAATTTAATTTCACTTTTAATTTTCTTAGATTCTTTCATCAAAGTTGGAACTGAAACTTCGAAAGCTTCCACAAATTCAACACGATTATTTTCGCTATAATCTTTCTTATATTCTTTGAATTCATCAATAATTTCGAAAGGTTTCAAAACTTGATCTTCAAAAATTTCATTCGTTACAACTTCATTCGAATTCAGCACATTTATCGAATTTGAGATAAATTCTGCTTGTTGTTTTTTGTCTGTTTTATCCAAAAGAAAATCATTCGAGAAATCTGTAATCAACTCCATATATTTCTTCGTATGGTAATTGTTATCCTTAATCAAATCAATTTCCAAGAAATTTTTCTTCCAATATTCTGACTCCACATTTTTATCATCGATAGAGTAGACACGGAAACCTTCGTCACGATAAGCATCAAGAATAAGACAGGCTTTGTCGATTCCTTCTAGCTTATAACCTTTCCAAATGTTGTAATCTAAACCACGTGATTCGTCAAAACGCAAGAATTTCTTCTTATTCTCTAATTTATAAATTCCAATTCCACGACAAGGAATTCCGTCGAACATCATATTTTCGAAAAGTGCAATAAAAACTTCACCACTTTTGATCTGCGGATGCAATGATTTCTCGTATAAATGACTTAAAACTTCTTGCGAAAAATCGATAAAATCTATTTCTTCATCAAACATTTGTTTGCATTGATTGTACAAAACATTAAATTCTAATTTTTCTGTATAATGCGTGAAACGATTAATTTCGAGTGTTTTTTTGAATGGACTTAATAAGAAAGGAACCAATTGTTCTTCCTTAGATTCATCGTATTCTAGTGTTTTATCGGCAAAAATGTTAGCTTCTTCTCGAACTTTATGTCCAACTTTTTGTAAACTAATAAAGGCGATGTAAGCATTTTTAACGTCAATCATTTTATATAATTTCTTAAAAACAAAAGTAATCAATTCAGAAATCAATACAAACGATGTCAGGAATAAAAATATTTAACAAAATTGTCAAACAAAATTGTTAATACAATTCATTGAATTTGAATGGATTATAAATTATTTTGATTATTATAACATTTTCTATGGTTTAAACTTATAATTATGGCACGGAAATAGTATTAGGAGAAATGTCTTAATTTATTAAAAAGTTAGGTGATGAAAAATATTAAATTTACACTTTTAGGAGTAGCTTTTACAGCCATGTTAGCTGTTGGTGTAAATGCTCAAGATAGAGGTCAAAGAGGTGGTGAGAGAAGTTCTTCTTCAAGAGAAGCAACTTCAAGAAGTAAAGGGAATGGACGCTCTGAAATGGCTAGAACAGAAAATAGAACTAGTCGTATTGAAGGAAATAGAACAGAAAGAATAGGTCGTGGAAATTCTACGAATGAATCTTGGAAAAATTCTACAAATAGAACTGAACGTGAAACGAGTACACGTATAGATAGAAATAATACAGCGATTGTAAGTAGTAGATCAAGTTCTAATAAAGATTGGAATAATAGTGGAAATAACAGAGAAAATAACCAAGGTAATCAAGGTAATAGATCTGAGAGTTTAAAAAACAGAGATTTCTACAACAATCCAGTTCGTATAAATTCTAGCTCATACAACAGAGGAAACCGACCAGTTTCTAATGTGAATGTAAGAAACTATAACAAGTATTCGTATAACAGTTATAATTTCTACGGAAACAATGGTATTTACTATCGTCCTTATAACAGTGGATATGTGAGATATATGCCATATGTAGGATTTAGAATTAATATTTTACCAGTAGGTTATGTAACAATTAATATTGGTAATAGAAATCCATATTATTTCTACGAAGGAGTTTATTACAGCCCTAATAGAAATTATTATGAAGTAGTTCAAGCTCCTCTAGGTGCTATCGTATATGCGTTACCAGCAGGATATGAAAGAGTAGATTATGGAGGCGAGTATCTGTATGAATTTGGAGGTGTTTTATACCAAAAAATTTACAACAGAGGAACAAGAGCTTATCAAGTAGTAGGTTATTTAGATTAGTATAGGTTTTAGTAGTTAAGTAAAAGCCCAAACAGATTATCTGTTTGGGCTTTTCATTTGTAGCGAAGAGCAGAATCGAACTGCCGACCTCAGGGTTATGAATCCTGCGCTCTAACCATCTGAGCTACCTCGCCTAAATTTTAATTTTTGCAAAGGTAATTTTTTTTTGATTTTATAACAAAACTTATTTTGATTTTCTTTGGTAGATACAATTCATTTTATATCTTGCGACTTCAATAAAATAGAATTATGCCAAAAAAGAAATATCAAGTAGAATTTTCAATCAAGTCTTCACCGTCTTTGCTATATAACTATATTTCAAACCCTTCTGGTTTATCAGAATGGTTTGCAGATAACGTAAATTCTCGTGGAGAAAAATATACTTTTATTTGGGATGGACACGAAGAATCTGCATTTTTGATGAAATCTAAGCAAGATGGATACGTGCGCTTTCAATGGGAATATGATGAAGATACAAAATATTTCTTCGAATTAACAATTGTAGAAGACGATTTAACGAACGATGTATCATTAGTTATTACAGATTTTGCTGATGAAGACGAAGTAGAAGAATCAAAACAATTGTGGGAAAGTCAAATTGAAGATCTTAAAAAAATCTTAGGATCTGTTTAAAATCTATTATTTTGAAAATTAACTTAGGTGGCGTTATTGTCGAAAAAGCAAATGCAGAAATAGGAATTCAGAACAGAGCTTTTCGTAATGGTGATGCTGTAAAAGAAATTTTGCGATTTGTAAATGGTGAAATTATTGATTGGGAAGATCATTATTTCAATTTAATGGCTTCTATGCGTATTTACCGCATGAATATTCCGTTAGATTTTACACCAGAATTTTTTCAAGAACAAATCAATTTATTAGCAGAAGCAAATCAGACCAAATCAGGGAAAGTAGAATTTTTTGCGTTCAGAAATGATGAGGGCGATTATCTAAAAGCATCCATCAATTATTTGATTTCCATTGAAAATAGTGAAAATGATTGGGAGTTTTTACAAGCTGAAAACGAAATTGATGTTTACAAAGATTATGCAATCAATACTGCATTTTATTCACTTGTAAATACGTATCGTCCAGAAGAAAATATTGCAGAAATCTATCGTTTAGAGAATGATTATGCTGATATTATTTTGCTAAATGCAAACAAAAAAATGGCGCGTTCTTTACGAGGAAATATTTTTGTTGTGAATGGAGAAACGATTCGTACACCGAAAAAAGAAGAAGGTGTTATTACTAGTGTTTTGAGAAATAATTTCATTACAAAAATTAATAAAGCCGAAGAATTTAAAGTAGAAGAAGTCGAAATTTTTCCATTTGAAATTCAGAAGGCAGAAGAAGTTTTCATTTTGATTGATGGAATTGGAATTTTACCAATTACCAAAAATCGTAAAAAAGAATACACTTTAGACAAAACAAAATCGATTTTTAAATATTTATAATCGATTAATTCATAGAAGGATCAGCGGGGGTGTTTAGCCAAATTAAGTTCTCACCTCCAAGCTGTTTCATCAATTTTTTCCACAAATCAGCATCCCAACGCTCAAAAATATCAAAATCCAAATCCGTTACAGCCCACGAATTGTTGTTTAATTCATCTTTGATTTGCTTTGGTGCCCAACCACAATATCCAATAAAAAACTTGATTTCATCTTGACTAATCAAATTCTGATTTACTGCATCACGCACATCTTCATATACGCCAGACCAATATAAATTTTCAGTAATTTTTTCACTATTTCTGATTAAATCAGGTCGTTTGTGAATATAATAGATGTTTTCTTTATCGACAGGTCCACCTTCAAAAACAATAGATGCAGACTCCATTTCAGATACAAAAATACTAATCGGAATATGAGAAGAATGATTAAGAATAAAACCAATACTTCCAGATTCTAAGTGTTCTGTAATTAAAATTACACTTCTCTGAAAAATATCGTTACTTAATGTTGGTTTTGCGACCAAAATAACTCCTTTTTTTATACTTTTGATAGACATTTTTGTTTCGGTTTTGTTACGTGAAATCTTAACGAAATATACAATTAGCTGTTTAAAAATATAAAATAATCATTAATGAAACAAGATTTAAGTTATAAAAGAAAAGTTTACGAAAAACAGTCGATGAATTTTGATTCGTTAAGAGAAAATCCGATCGAACAATTTCGTGATTGGTTTCTGCAAGCTGAAGAATCGGATGGAGTGGATGAAGCAAATGCGATGTCTGTTGCAACGATTGGTGAAGATGGATTTCCGAGAACGCGTGTTGTTTTATTGAAAAGATATACGGACGAAGGTTTTATTTTTTATACGAATTACAACAGTCAGAAAGGAAAAGCTTTATTAGAAAATCCGAAAGTTTGTTTGTCATTTTTTTGGCCATTTCTAGAAAGACAGATTATTATAAAAGGTGTGGCTGAAAAAACTTCGGATAATAATTCGGATGGATATTTCGAAACACGTCCAAGAAGTAGCCAGTTAGGCGCTTGGATTTCGGCGCAAAGTTCTGTGATTGATGAGCACGAAGATTTAGCGACAGAGGAATTGGAATTAGAAAAAAAATACGAAGGAAAAGAAATTCCTCGTCCAGCACATTGGGGAGGTTTCTTGATTCGCCCAACTGAGATAGAGTTTTGGCAAGGACGTCCAAGTCGTTTACACGATAGAGTTCGTTATGTTTTACAAGACGATTTTGATTGGAAAAAAGAGCGTTTAGCACCTTAAGATATAAAATAAAAGCCTCTAATTAAGAGGCTTTTGTTTTTGATGTATAGTCTAATAATGGTTCGTATTCTTTTAGGAAAGCAGCTTTTTTTTGAAACAATAAGTTATTTGAAACTTGATCTACAAAGTATAAATTTTCGATTAAATTTTCAAAAGCATTGTTGTTATAACCTGTAGAGTCAAAAAAGAAAATCCAATCTTCATCTATAAAATATTGTGCATTTTCAATTTCTCGAATAGTTAATTTTTCCTTTGCGATTTCACTTTGTAGAATATCTTTTGTTACATTTTTCAATTGCTCTATTTGATTATTCAAAACTGTTAAAGCTTCGATTCTTAGCTTTTCGTGAATAGGTTTTGTTGCAAAATTAATATGAGTTCTAATTTCATCTACCAATTGAATATTTGCTGATAAATCTGCTTCAACTTTGATGCAATCTTCTAACAAAATAGTTTTTTGTTCATCTAAATTAGATTTGAAAAAGATTTTGATATTGTCTAAATATTCTGAGAACTCAGCTTCTTTTTCCTTATTTATTTGCTCTAATTCTTCTTTAACTTTCAGTACATCTTGTTTTTTATTGTAAACAACATTGTTGTATTTGAATGGTTGCGGCTTTTTTTGACTAGTAAAAAAATCTAATTGAAGTAAATCAATTTGTAAAGCTAAATATTGTTTTACAACTAAAATATTTTCATCCGAAAACAATTCATTCGTAGGAATATTTTGTTGTTTATTCGTTAAATCAACTTCTTTAATTCGATCAAAAGGTAAATCATAATTTGTAAAAAAATGATTGTAAACTTTAGGGTAATTGTATTTGTTATAAATGGTTTTAAACGTTTCAATAAATTCTGAATTATTTATTTCATTGACACGGTATAAATTTAATTGAAAGAAAAAATTGAATGTAAATTCTTCTTCAAATTCATTATTTTTTTGAAGTAATGTAATTGCTTTTGGAGATTTATCTATTTCAGAATGATGATTTGTAGACGCTATATTTGCCAAACGTTTGTCCATTTCTGGATGTGTCGACCATAAATCTTCAAATTGTAGTAAAGAATGATTTTGATTAAATTCATTAATTCCAACAATAGCTAAATTATTTTCTAAAGAAAGTTCGTAATCATCGATATAAAAGTCAACTAATTGATTCATGTTTGATAAATATTAGTCTAAAACTTTTTATCATCTTGTAAATTTGTATAAAAATTAGCTAATTCTTGGTAAACAAATTGATACAATTCTATTCTCAATAATGGTTTGCTCATCGTCTCAATTCCCACAACATTTGTTGCAATTTGATCAGCATGAAATTCCATTTCTCGACTTAATTTTAGATAATTGAATTCTAATTTTTTGTGAATTATTTTCAAAATAGATTCAATCATTTTATTGTAAGCAACAGCGCCCATTGAAATAAAACCAACAATTCCATTAATTTGACCTAAATTATCAACATCAAATTTTAAGGTTTGATTACTGTATAAAATATCTTCCATAATTTTGGTCGCATTTCCAACATGGCTACCAATTGTCATTGATTTTTGAGAAAAATGCCCAAATTCGTGCGCAATAATTCCTTTTAACTCATTTTGAGAAATACCATGAAGCAAACCAACGCCAATAGATAAGTTTTTTCTTGTTGGAAAAAATAAACTTTGTAAATTGTTCGAATAGGAAACATATGCATTTACATCATCAATAATAAATACTTTTTTGGGATGTTTTGTGCCAACTTTATCTGCGGTTGCTTTTATTAATTTGAATAATTCTGGTTGATCCGTTTCAAAAATTTCAATTCCATTTGTAGCTGTTTTTTTGAAAATATTTAGAATAAATTTAATATTATAGTAAACGATTAAACCTCCTAAAGCCAACAGTCCCAAACCTAAAAAAATAGTAATCCACATTGGTTTAGCAATGACGATAGCGATTCCTCCACAAACACAAATTATGAAAATGATGATGCTCAAAATTGTAGAAAAGAAGAGAGTAATCAAGAAAAGAGCAATCCATACTGCCGATTTTTTTTGCGCCTTTTTGTACGTTTCGGAAACGTTTATTTTAAAAGAATTCATAGTGTTAATTAAATTTTCGAATATAAAAAAACCTGATGAAATTTCATCAGGTTTTTTCTATATCATTTTATTGTTGATTATTTATTAAACTCTTGTGCAGTTTTACGAATAATCGCTAAACATTCGTGTAATTGTTCTTCGTTCATCACTAAAGGAGGAGCGAAACGAATGATGTTTCCGTGTGTAGGTTTGGCTAATAATCCGTTGTCTTTCATTGCAACACAGAAATTCCATGCTGTTTCAGATTCTGGTGTATCGTTGATTAAAATTGCATTTAATAAACCTTTTCCACGAACTGATTTGAATAACGGAAATTCTTCAGCCATTTTCGTAATTTCTGCTCTAAAAATTTGTCCTAATTTTTCAGAATTTTCAGCTAATTTTTCGTCCAAAACAACTTGCAAAGCTTCTGTAGCAACAGCCGCAGCTAATGGATTACCTCCATAAGTAGAACCGTGTTGTCCTGGTTTGATGACATTCATTATTTCATCATTTGCTAAAACTGCAGATACTGGATAAGCTCCACCTGAAACGGCTTTACCTAAGATTAAAACATCAGCATCAATATTTTCGTGATCGATAGCTAACATTTTTCCAGTACGTGCGATTCCTGTTTGAATTTCGTCCGCGATAAATAAAACATTATGTTGTTTACATAATTCTTCACAAGCTTTCAAATATCCTTCAGAAGGTACATTAACACCAGCTTCTCCTTGAATTGGTTCTACTAAGAATGCACAAATTTTATCTGCTTTTTCTTCTAAAATTTGTTTTAAAGCTTCAACATCATTGTATTCTACAGCTTCGAAACCACTTGTGTAAGGATTGAAATTTTTACGTGCATCTTCATCATTCGAGAAAGAAATAATAGTAGTTGTACGACCATGGAAATTGTCTTTACATACTACAATAATCGCTTCACCAGTTGGAATTCCTTTCTTTTCGTAACCCCATTTACGAGCAATTTTTAGCGCTGTTTCTACAGCTTCAGCACCCGTATTCATTGGCAATACTTTATCGAAACCGAATAATTCTGTGATAAAATTTTCGTATTTTCCTAATTCCGCATTATAAAAAGCACGAGAAGTTAACGTTAATTTTTCGGCTTGATCTTTCAACGCTTTAATAATTCTAGGATGACAATGACCTTGATTAACAGCTGAATAAGCTGATAAAAAGTCGAAATATTTTTTTCCATCAACATCCCAAACGTAAACACCTTCACCTTTTTCCAATACAACTGGAAGTGGATGATAGTTATGCGCTCCGTATTTTTCTTCTAATGCAATTAATTCTGCTGATTTTTCCATGTAATAATTTGTTTTTGTTTGTTCGTAATATTTTATAAAAAAACCGACAAATAATGGTCGGTTCTATTTCGTTTCTAAATTTT
The DNA here is from genome assembly GCF_053482575.1 of Empedobacter sp. ULE_I140. Lineage (NCBI taxonomy): Bacteria > Pseudomonadati > Bacteroidota > Flavobacteriia > Flavobacteriales > Weeksellaceae > Empedobacter > Empedobacter sp. ULE_I140. Next base: position 1,875,254 of record NZ_JBQMTX010000001.1, read on the forward strand.
TCTCAATTAATTGAATATCTTTTCCAAAGAATTTTTTTGCCACTTTTATAATATTATCTGTATTGTCAGAAATATAAAATGTATAGTTTGCAACAGTATCTTTAGCAGCCAATTTTCCTTCTTTTGCCAATTGATAAATTACTTGATTCACGACAATTAAAGGTGAATTTACGATATCAACTTTTCCTTCAAATACTTGATTGATTTCTTTTTCCAGATGTGTATAATGCGTACATCCTAAAATAATCGAATCAATTCCTTCTAATTTTTTGTTCAACAAATACGTTTCTAAAACTGCTTTAGAAATCGTAGAATTTGTAAAACCCTCTTCGATAACAGGTACTAAGAGCGGAGTAGCCATTTCAATAACCGTAATATGTTTATTTCGACGACGAATTGCTTTCTTGTACGCGCCTGAATTTACAGTTGCTTTTGTTGCAATAACACCTATCTTTTCTCTTAATTCGAACGAAACTTTCTCCGCAACAGGCGAAATAACATCGATAACAGGAATATCTTTTCCTGCAGCGTCTCTAATTTCTTTCAACGAATTAGCGGTTGCAGAATTACATGCAACTAAAATCACTTTACAATTATTGTTTATTAAAAAATTAGTAATGTCTACCGAAAATTGTGTAATCGCTTCTTTCGATTTTTCTCCATAAGGCAAATTTTGAGTATCGCCAAAATAGATCAAACTTTCGTTTGGTAGCAGACGTTTTATTTCTTTTGCAAACGTCAAACCGCCAACTCCAGAGTCGAAAACACCAATTGGTCTGTTATCATTCATATCGCAAATTTAACAAATTAATCGATGTAAAATAATCTTGAAGCAATTCCATCTGCGAAAAATTTTGCTTGGGGTTTCAAAATGATTTTATTTTCTTTTTTTTCAACTAAATTTTCGTTGATTAATTGATTGAGTACTTCATGAAAAGAATTAACTAAAGGTTGAGAAAATTCTGAATTAATTCGATTTAAATCTATTCCATAAATTGTTCTCAATCCTATCATTATCATTTCATTAAATTTTTCTACTTCATTTAAAACTTCAATTTCTTGAGGCAGCTTATTTTCGTTGATAGCTTGTATGTATTTAGAATTATTTGCAATGTTCCAAGCACGAGTTTTTCCGTTATAAGAATGTGCAGAAGGTCCAATTCCTAAATAATGAATTCCTTTCCAATAATTAGAATTGTGCAAAGAAAAATAGTCTTCTTTTCCGAAATTGGAGATTTCATATTGAATAAAATCATTCGAAGTTAAAGTGTCAACTAAAAGTTGAAATTGTTCGTTTTGACGATCTTCATCAACCGGTTTTGTGATTCCTTTATTGATTTGATGATCTAAAATTGTTTTTTCTTCGACTGTTAATGCATAAGAAGAAATATGTGGAACATTCAGCTCAATTGCTTTTTGCAAATTTTGCTTCCACATTTCGTTGGTTGTGGTCGTAGAACCATAAATCAAATCAATAGTGATATTTTCGAAACCAAAATCTTGCGCCAATTTTATCGAAGTTTCAGCTTCTTGTACATTATGTGCGCGATTCATTAATTTCAAATCTTCTTCAAAAAATGATTGAACACCAATCGAAAAACGATTAATCGGAGTTGATTTTAAGAAATTAAGTTTTTCTTTATTCAAATCATCAGGATTCGCTTCGAGTGTAATTTCCTTTAAATTTTTGGTCGAATAATTTTTATAAATCGTTTCGAAAATACTTTCTAATTCAATTTCGGATAGGATAGAAGGTGTTCCTCCTCCAAAATAAATTGTTTCTAAAGGTGTTGAAATTTCATCTTTTCTGATCTCAAGTTCTTTATTAATTGCTTGAATTAAATTTGATTTATGTTGAAGATTTGTCGAAAAATGAAAGTCGCAATAGCTGCATTTTTGTTTACAAAACGGGATATGAATATAAATTCCTGCCAAAATATTATGATTTGAAGCAAAATTATAATGAAATTATAGGCTAAAAAAATTGTTATAAAAAAAAACTAAAAATTAATATTGGTTTTGTAAATAAATCTTATATCTTTATCAACGAAAATAAAATACTATGAATAAAGGAACTGTAAAATTCTTTAATGAAGAAAAAGGATACGGATTTATTAAAGATGACGAATCAGGAAAAGAGTACTTCGTACACGTTTCTGGTTTAACAGACAAAGTAGCTCAAAACGATAAAGTATCTTTTGACTTAGAACAAGGAAAAAAAGGCATCAACGCCGTTAATGTGAAAGTAATCTAATTAATATATTATCTCAACATATTTCTTGTAAGCGACCTATTTAGGTCGCTTTTTTTATTTTTTGATTTCGTCGCTATTTTGATAAAACTCTGCATCATGTAGTAATTCATTCACGAAATGATACAATCTTCCTAGCTGATATTTTGCTAAATAATGACCATATAAACTAGCTAAATAGGTTCCTAAAGCCATAAATAATGCTATAGGAATACTCCAAATCCATACACTATTTCCTTGTACAATATATTCAGAAAACGCATAAGAGCCTAAGGTGATAAAAATGGCTCCGCTTAAACCATACAAAAATGCGAAAAATGTCCAAACATTAGAAGGTGGACCAATAATTCCTCTTACAACCAAATAGTCAGGATGATCAACGTCATCTTCAATTCTGATTTGTAGTTGCGGATGCCAATATTTATCCTTGTCTTTGCGGACACGAATCATCGCAACTTCTTGATTGGCATAACCTCCGTATTCAGTAGAATTTGTTTCAAGGTGTTTTTTGATTAAATCAATAAATTCTTGTTTTGATAAATGCGTAAAAACCTTAAAACGTGGTCGGCTTAAAAGAGATTTAATTGGAACTTTTTGGCTCATATTCTATTACTTTCTTTAAATTTACAATAAATGTTTAGATTATGACAAAAATCATTTCTGATACTTATGAGAAAATTTATGAAATAGTTCGTCAAATTCCCGAAGGACGTGTTTCTACTTATGGATTGATTGCAAAATATATAGGTGGAAAATTTTCTGCGCGCGTGGTTGGTTATGCGATGAATCATGCACATAATCGAGAAGATGTCCCTGCTCATCGTGTTGTAAACAGAAATGGTTTGTTAACTGGAAAACATCACTTTAATCCTTTGAGTTTGATGCAACAATTATTAGAAAATGAAGGTGTGGAGATTATAAATGATAAAGTGGTTAATCTTAAAGAAATTGTATGGAATCCGAACGAATCTCATTAAAATCTGTAACAAAATTTACTTTCTTCTTACTAATTTTACAAATCAAATGATATAGAAAATGGAATTTTTATTGCAAGCTCAAGGCTTAACAAGAAAATATAAAGATAAAGTTGCGCTTAATAATTTTAGTATCAATATTCCACAAGGTTCTATTTATGGACTTTTGGGACCAAATGGTGCTGGAAAAACGACTTTTATTCGTATTGTCAACCAAATTACGGCGCCAGATAGCGGGACAATTTTGCTAAATGGTGAACCTTTGACGAAAAAATCAATCGGTCAAGTTGGTTATATGCCAGAAGAACGTGGTTTGTACAAGAATATGAAGGTTGGAGAACAGGCACTGTATTTTGCAAAACTGAAAGGTCTTTCTTCTGCGGAAGCTAAAAAACGTACCGAATATTGGTTCGAAAAACTTGATATGATGTCTTGGTGGAATAAGAAATTGAGCGAGTTGTCGAAAGGAATGGGACAAAAAGTTCAGTTTGTAATTACAGTTATTCACAACCCTTCTTTGCTCATTTTCGATGAACCTTTTAGTGGATTTGATCCTGTAAATGCGCAAATTATTGCGAATGAAATTCTTGAATTAAGAGACAAAGGAACGACAATTATTTTTTCAACGCATCGTATGGAATCTGTGGAGGAAATGTGTGATCATGTGGCATTGATTAATCAATCGAATAAAGTATTAGATGGAACAATCGAAGAAGTTAGAAATCAATTTAAGACAGGGAAATTTTCGATTCAATTGAATGAAATTCCCGCTGATTCTCTTCAAAATTTAGCGAATGAATTTGAGATTTCGGAAGTTCGAAACGTTAATCAACGAACTGAATTTAATTTGTTGTACAATAAAGAAACACCAACCAATGTGATTTTAGATAAATTGATGCAAGTGGGGCAAGTTCATCAATTCAAAGAAATTATTCCTTCGATGAATGATGTGTTTTTGGAAGCCGTCAAACAAAGTTCAATTCCTAATCTTTAAGCTAATTTTCAAATGAAAAATATATTTTTAGTTGCACAACGCGAGTTCTTTTCTCAAGTAAAAAACAAAGCGTTTATTGTTATGACTTTTCTTTCGCCTTTGTTGATTGTTGGAGCAGGAGCGGTGATTTTCTTTTTGAGTTCTGCAAATAATTCCGAAGTGAAAAACATTGCAATTGTAGATGAAAGTACAGAGTTTGTAACCTCGTTTAAATCGACTAAACAAATGATGTTCAGTATTTACACGCCTCAAGAATTGCAATCAATCAAAGATACACTGAAAGGAAGCGAATATTTGAATGCGATTCTTCATATTCCGAAAAATACAGATGGAAATTATGATAATATTGAGAAAAATACTGAATTAATCACAAATGGAAATCTTGGAATTACTGATCGTGAAAAACTTTCGAGAACGATTAGTGATAAAATAGTAAAAGAAAAACAGGCAAAATCTGGTATTGACAAAGCGGCTTTAGAAGCTTCTAAGGCACGTGTTAACCTGAATGTTTTTAACGTTACAGACGGAAAAGAAGATAAAGGAATGGAGTTGAAAATCGGATTATCGATGTTTTTAACTTACATTATTTTCATGTTTGTGATGATTTATGGTGTAAAAGTAATGCGTTCTGTGGTTGAAGAAAAAAATAATCGTGTTGTCGAAATTATCATTTCTTCTGTAAAACCTTTCGAATTAATGATGGGTAAAATCTTAGGAACGACAATGGTTGCAGTCACGCAATTTGCAATATGGATTGGAATGACAATGGGGTTATTGATTTTATTTCCAACAATTGCTGCTTCAAGAATGGATATGTCGCAACAAATGATGAATCAAGCACAATTAGCCGAGACTAATCCAGATATGATGCAAAAAGTAACAGAAATTAGCGAAGTATTGTTAACGTTTAATTATCCGTTAATCATTTTTGCTTTTATTTCTTATTTTATCTTAGGATATTTGTTCTACAGCTCTGTTTTCGCGGCAATTGGTTCTGCGGTTGACAATGATACAGATACGCAACAATTTACATATTTTCCTTTAGTTCCGATGATGATTGGACTTTACGGAAGTATGACAACTTTCGAAAATCCTGATGGTCCAGTTGCTTTTTGGTTATCAATGATTCCATTGACTTCTCCCATCTCAATGATTACTCGAATTCCGTTCGATGTTCCGATTTGGCAATTAGCTTTATCCTTATTTTTGCTGTTAATCAGTACAATATTTATGGTTTATATTGCTGGAAAAATCTATAGAATTGGGATTTTAATTTATGGTAAAAAACCAACTGTGAAAGAAATGATTAAATGGGTTTCTTATAAAAACTAATTTTACACAACTTATAAAACTAAAAAAAGAGCTTGATTTATCAAGCTCTTTTTTTAATCGTCTATCGTATCTTTTTTGATGATTTTCGTATTATTTGGTACTTTTCCGTATAAAAAGTCGAGGTATATTTTACTGTAAGAATTAAATAATTGAAGTAATTTGAAATAATTTACATCATTCAATTCTATTTTAGATTCGGTATTTGTTAATGCATTTTCAATGAAATCTCTGATTTTGAATTTCGGAATTTTTAAATCATTTGTGAAATAATCTTCACCAAAATAATTCTTAATTTTTGTAATTTTATCGTATTTATCTTCATAATCAAGCAATGCTTTTCGTTGTTTGGCTTTACCAGAAAAAACATCATAAATACGCCCAATATCCAATCTCGTCAACGTAATATCTCCACTCAAAAATCCAGCTTTCAACGAAGATGTGTCTTTTATAGGTTTGATATCAGGATTAACACCAAGACTTTTATAAAGTTTTGTTACAACATCAGCTTTTTTTCCATTTTTGACATCTTTTTCAAGAATTCCTGTCAATTTTTGACCAATATATGCGGTATTCAATTGAATTGTCTGCACAGCTAAATGCACTACAATTGTTTGTTTATTGAACAAATTTGGTCTTAAGATAATTAGTCGATTTTCGTACCAATCAGATTGTATTTTTAGCGTGTCATCTACTTTTGCTTGAATAAGAAAAGTTCCTGTAAAATTAGAAATTGTTGTATGATTTGTTCTCAGATTTGTAACGTAAACTCCTTCTGCTGTATCGTCAGAATCATCAATGATAATGTTTCCCTGAATCCATTTTTCTTGTGCGAAAATAAAATTCGACAACAGCAATATTAGAATGGTAAATAGTGATTTCAATTGTTCGTGATTATACGTTTAATTATTTGTACGAAGATAAGTCTTAATAAATTAGCATCAATTTTGTTAACGTTTATTGGCTAAATTTTAAAAATCTATTAAGAATTATTGATTTTTGTTTTGATTTAATTCATTCAAATAATCTTTCGCATAAGATTCTAAATCAATCATTATCGTACCAAATTGTCTGCTCAAAACTTTTTCTTGAAGCGGATAACGCGCATTAACATAATATAAAAATTCTTCTATTTTATATTCAGGAATTTGTAATTGATTTGTATAAAAATCTGTAGGATAATAATGTTTAACTTCTTGAACGAGAGAAAGTTTTGTTTCGTAATTACGTACACGACGTTGCTCACGATAAAATCCATTCATATGACCAATCAATCGAACAGGATTTAAAACATCCATTGGCTTGAATTTTGCAATATCTCTTTTAGGTTCTAAATCTCGTAAACGTTGATCAAGTCCCATTTTATCGTACAAATCTGTTTTATTATCCTTGTGATATTTAGGTTGTAAAGGGCCTTTACCAATTGTAGCACCACTCAATTCAATTGTTTCAATATCCAAATGTGCTTGTAAAAAACCTTTGTTGTAAATATTTTGATTGACTACAATTTTTCTTGGAATCAAAAAATCTGCTTCAAACAAAATTGTATCGCCAACATTTGCTTGGATAGAATAATAACCCGAAGAGCTTGTACATGTCTTACTTTCTGACGTCAGATTTTCTATACGAGCACCAGAAACTGAGGAAATATAATCGTTTCCTTCGTCTACAACCACAGAACCAGTAATCAACTTATTTTGTGCAAAGCTGATGAATGGAAATATAAATAGTGTGTATGTTAACCAATATCGCATGTTAGATTTAACCTTTTATTTTTTGTTTCATTTTCGACCAACGATAATTTCGGATGAATTTTTCTTGATCTCGATTTACCATTTTTTTTGTACCATTAATTTTAGCTTCAAAAAAACCTTTCAAATAATACAAAATATATGTGGGTTTCTTTTTACGTAAAGCCAATTTTGTGCCAGCAATTAATGTAATCCAAAATCCATAACCTAATGCATAATAAGCCGCACCTTGTTTGTAAAGCGCCGATTTATTGTAACTCGCGCCAGTTGGTTTTAGATGTTTGATGTGTAAAGATTCGTCTGTAACAACTTTCCAACCATAATATTTACACAACAATTCGTCTACTGTATCCCAACCCATATGTGCGCGTAATCCACCAATTTTTTCGTAACAATTTTTTCTATACGCCTTAAATGCGCCACGAATATGGTCTTTATCTGTCAGATTTTCAAGAATCCATTTTCCGTCCTTATCAATATACGCAAAACCACCAACCATTGCAATATCTTCCTCATGATTAAAATGAGTTAAAATAGTCTCAAAATAATTGAAAGGAATATCTAAATCAGCATCCAATTTAACAATAATATCATAATTAGGATCAATGATTTCGTAACCTTTCAAGAAAGCTTGTATCACTTTGCTTCCTGGCTGATGTTCACCTTTTGATAAGATATTTCTTAATTTGATGAACGGATATTTAGCTGTAAATTCTTCTACAATTTGTTGTGTTTTATCGGTTGAATGATCATTTACAACAATCACTTCATATGGTAAAACAGTTTGATTAACGAGAGAATTTAGCGTAATCGCAATAAAATCTTCTTCGTTATGTGCAGGTATAACAATAGAGTATTTAGTAAGTAAAGTCTTTTTTTCGTTCTGCGTAGACAGCATAATATCTTGGTGTAATTCTTCTTAATAAGGGTCTTATTCCCAGTTTGTTTGATGGATGCGTCCATTTGTGACGATGTATTACATTCCATCCAGCTTTTTCCATTAACATGTCAAATTGCCAATCTTCAAATTCGTGATAATGTACATCTCGCGCATCATTTTGATTACGATAAGCAGGCGAAAACCACAAACGCATCGGAATTGAAGCTAATAATTTATCTCCAGGCAAATTTCTTAGCACTTCCATTGGATTTACCAAATGTTCTAAAATTTCTAAAGCCGTTACAAAGTTAGCATCATAATTTTGCAAATCCTTATAATAATAGTCCAAATCGTCGCCATTTGTATTTTTTACATCAAAACCATTTTCCAACATCACATCTGTAAAAGGATTTTTGATTCCTAAATCAAGAATTTTATCAGTAGGTTGAGCAAATTGTTTCAGCAAAGCTAAGGTTTCATTGTATCTTTTTTGTGGATATATTTTGTACATTGTGTTAGTTGTTTTCGGATGATAAATTTAATCATCTATTTTAATATTGCTCGTTTCTATTTTAAATTTTTTTATTGCAAATTTGCCAGATGAAAACGATTGGATATTATCGATTACGAAACAAAAATAAAGTAGAAGGTTTTGCGAAGGAGATAGATGGAGTGACCTATTTTAAAGGTTATAACGAGTTTTCTTGGCACGAAAATGCTTTACAATTTGATACCATAGATATTGGAATAGATATATTGGATAAACGAAATCGACGATTATTTACCAATGATATTGTGTTGTATAAAGTCTCTAAAAAACCATTCTTGCGTACAGGTTTTGTCGTTTACGAACCAAAACTGAAAGAATTTGGAATCGTAGATCAACAAAGTTTTCATTTTACACCTTTCTATGTTGAAGGTTTGTGTTTATTCGATCATGATAAACTCGAAGTAATTTCTCATTTATTTACGAAGAAAGAGGTTTCTAAGTAAGTTTAACGAGATTTTTCCATTAATTAAATTTGAAAGAAAGCAAAATTGACTGTACATTTGGGTCGTGAAACTATGGGCAACTAAAATTTTAATTTTTTTATATATAACAACTTCAACTCAATTGTGTCAGTTATATAAATTGCCTGTGTTTATTTCTCATTTTATTGAACATGATAAAGGAGGAGACTTTTTGGATGAAATGAAAACTTTTTTAGTTCATCATTATGGTGGACATGAGGTTGATGCGGATTGGGAAACTGACCAAAAATTACCTTTCATGAAAGTTGAGTTTGTTCATATCGACTTTTTTTTCTCTCCCATAAAACTCTTTGATGTTTTACACTTAGATAAAGAAATTTCTACGACTTCAATCAAAACATTTGATGAAGATTTCTTATATACTCATTATTTAGATTCTATTTGGCAACCGCCAAAACAAGCGTGATTTTTTTAGATTTTACGATAGATTGATTCTTTCAATTTATCCAATTTCAGCTATTTACAACTTGTATTTAGCACATTTTTAATCTATACAATTTTACGATGTTAAATAAAATTATTGATTTTTCAATCAAGAATAAATTTATCGTGGGTTTGTTTACGTTGGCTTTGTTGATATTTGGTATTTACGATGCGACAAAATTACCCATTGATGCACAACCTGATATTACATCTAATCAGGTTCAAATTATCACTGTAGCGCCTTCTTTTAGTGCAGAAGATATTGAGCGTTTAGTGACTTTTCCTATCGAACAAGCTAATTCTAATATTGGTGGGATTACCGAAATTCGTAGTTTTTCTCGTTTTGGATTATCATTGGTAACCATTGTTTTTGATGACAATACAGATGTTTATTGGGCGCGACAACAAGTAAGTGAACGATTGATTCAGGTTCAAAATGAGATTCCCGAAGGTATTGGAGAACCACAACTTGGTCCAATTTCGACAGGTTTGGGCGAAATCTATCAATATGTTGTTCGTCCCGCCGAAGGTTACGAAGATCAATATGATGAAACTGAATTAAGAACAATTCAAGACTGGATTGTTCGTCGTCAACTTTTAGGCGTTCCTGGTGTGGCAGATGTGAGTAGTTTCGGAGGAAAATTGAAGCAATACGAAATTGCAATTGATCCGCAACGTTTACAATCTTTTAGTCTGACAATTAATGATTTATTTGATGCACTGAGTGAGAATAATCAAAATACAGGTGGAGCTTATATCGAAAAAGGTCCTACTTCTTTATTCATCCGTTCTGAAGGTTTAATTGGTAACATCGAAGATATCGAAAATATTTTGGTCAAACGTTCGCAAAGTGGAACACCTATTTTATTGAGAGATGTTGCAGACGTAAAAACTGGCTTTGCTACGCGCTATGGTGCAATGACATATAACGATACAGGTGAAGTTTCTGGTGCAATTGTTATGATGTTGAAAGGAGCAAATAGTAACGAAGTGGTTAAGAATGTACAACAACGTATCGAAGAAATCAAAAAGACATTACCTGATGGAGTTGTTATTGAACCTTTCTTAGACCGTAAAAAAATGGTTGACAATACTATTCATACGGTTGAAACGAATTTACTTGAAGGAGCCTTAATCGTTGTCTTTATTTTGGTACTTTTCTTAGGTAATTTACGTGCTGGTTTTATTGTAGCTTCTGTCATTCCTCTGGCCTTATTATTCGCGATTATTATGATGAATATTTTTGGTGTAGGTGGAAACTTGATGAGTTTAGGCGCATTAGATTTTGGATTGATTGTCGATGGTGCTGTGATTATTGTAGAAGCGGCGATGCATCAGTTAGCACACAACAAAAAATTTGGGTTGAAGAATAAATTAACGCAAACTGAAATGGATCAAACAGTTGGTTCTTCAGCTAAAAAAATGGTGAATTCGGCTGTTTTTGGTCAAATTATTATTCTAATCGTTTATTTACCAATTTTTACTTTACAAGGAATAGAAGGAAAGATGTTCAAACCAATGGCGCAAACAGTTGCTTTTGCTCTGATTGGTGCATTTATTCTTTCGTTGACTTATGTTCCGATGATGACTACTTTATTCTTAAGTAAAAAGAAGAAAGTCAAACCAAATTTATCGGATCGTGTAATGGCTAAAATTGAGATTTTCCATCAGAAATATTTAATCAAAGCCTTAAAAGTTCGTACTATTATTCTAGCTGTTGTACTTTCACTTTTCACTATTGCTGTTTTTGTGATGTCTCGTTTAGGTGGAGAATTTATTCCTGCCTTAGAAGAAGGAGATTTTGCTGTAGAAGCGCGTATTTTACCAGGAAGTAATATTACGACAACAATAGAATACACAAATAAGGCAGCTAAAATACTGAAAGATCGTTTCCCTGAAGTTGAAATGGTTGTCACGAAAATTGGGAGTGGAGAGATTCCTACCGAGCCAATGCCAATGGATGCAGGAGATATGATTATTGTTTTGAAACCTAAAAAAGAATGGACTTCTGCCACAACTTTTCCAGAATTATCGGATAAAATGAGTAAAGCTTTGGAAGATGTTCCAGGACTTTCAACGGGATTTCAATTTCCTGTTCAGATGCGTTTTAATGAATTAATGACAGGAGCACGACAAGATGTGGTGGTGAAAATATTTGGTGAAAATTTAGATAGTTTAGCCAATAATGCAGAGAAATTAGGAAAAATAATCAATACTGTAAAAGGAGCGCAAGATTTGTATATCGAACCAATTAATGGAATTCCACAAGTTGTGATTGAATTTGATCGTGCTTTATTAGCGCAATATGGATTGAGTATTGGAGAAGCAAATCGAATTATTAATATGGCTTTTGCAGGACAATCTACTGGAATGGTTTTCGAAGGTGAAAAACGTTTTGATATGGTGGTTCGTTTAGCAGAAGACAAACGCGAGAATATCGAAGATATTCGAAATTTATTGATTCCTACTGCTTCTGGAATTCAGATTCCATTGAATCAATTAGCAAAAGTAGATTATAAAAATACGCCAAATCAAATTCAGCGCGAAGATGCAAAACGTAGAATTGTTGTTGGATTTAACGTAAAAGGACGCGACATAGAAAGTGTTGTACAAGAATTACAACAAAAAGTTGATGCTCAAATAAAACTTCCTACAGGTTATTATACAACCTATGGTGGAGCTTTCGAAAATTTGAATCATGCTAAAGCTCGTTTAGGTATCGCTGTTCCAGTCGCCTTGGTTTTGATTTTTGTCTTGTTATTTTTTGCATTCAAATCAATCAAAGAAAGTTTATTAATTTATACAGCCATTCCGCTTTCTTCAATCGGTGGAATACTATTCTTAGCTGCGCGAGATATGCCTTTTAGTATTAGTGCTGGAGTTGGATTTATCGCACTTTTTGGAATTGCCGTTCTAAACGGAATTGTATTAATATCAGAATACAATCGTCTACGTGATAACGGAATTAAAAATACAACTCGAATTGTTATTATGGGAACACGAACTCGTCTTCGTCCCGTTCTAATGACAGCTGCCGTAGCCTCTTTAGGTTTCTTACCAATGGCTCTTAGTAATGGTTCGGGCGCAGAAGTTCAACGTCCATTAGCAACTGTTGTTATTGGAGGATTAATGGGCGCGACTTTCCTTACTTTATTTGTTTTACCAATTTTATATGTTATGTTCGAAAATATTCATTTTAAAAAGAAATCAACTCGTCATAAATCAATTCCTACAGCTATTTTATTAGTTCTAGCTTTGTTTGGAACAACTGCTAATGCGCAAGAACGTATGAGTTTTGATGAAGTTGTCAAGTTAGCTGACGCGAATAACCTCGAAATTAAACAAGCAGAATTGACTACTGTTTATCACGAGAAAAATGTGTTTGCCAATCGTTCGCTTTCACCTTTAGATATAGCTGCGGAATTTGGACAAGTGAATTCAGGTGAATTTGATAACAAGTTTACTATTTCGCAATCGTTTCAATTTCCTGTGGTTTTTAAACGTCAAAAAGCTTTGAACGAACAAATGATCAGTACTTCTAAAGCAAATGAACAATTGACGAAAGTTGAAATTAAACAACGATTAGTTAATCTGTATGTCAATATGCAAAATACAGAATATCAACAAGATTTATTGAAAGAAAATGAATTGATTTACCAAGAGTTTTTGAAGAAAGCAAATTTACGTTTGAAGAAAGGTGAATCAAACCGAAGTGAGGTTTCTACAGCTATTATTCAATTGAAATCGATTCAAAATCAATTGAGATTAGTTGAGAATGAATTAGAAAATGAATCAAGACAAATTCAATTTTTAACCAATTCATCATTCAAAATTTATCCAACAAAAGATGGTGTAAATTGGAATGAAATTGCAGGATTATCTGTTTCAGGTACACACCCAATGTTAAAATTAGCTGAAGAAAATATTCAGACTTCTACTTTAGAAACTGAAATAGAAAAATCAAAGAAAATTCCAGTTTTAACAGTTGGATATTCAAATCAAAGCTTTTCTGATTTGGATCAAAATCGATACAATTCTTTTCAAGTAGGAGTTGGCTTACCTTTATTTAATAGAGGAATTAATTCGTCAATTGAAGCCTCAAAAGTTAAAACTGATCTTGCAAAACAAGCGTATACTTTACAACAATCGAAGTTGCAACAAGATTTTGATGTTTTAAAAAATAAAGTAAACTCTTACGAAGAAATAGTAGGAGATTTTGAGCAAACTCAACTTCCTGCTGCGAATGATTTACAAAAAACAATTAATCGTCAATTACTAGAAGGAGAGATTAATTTTTTGGATTGGGTGATTCTGAATAATCAAATCATCGAAGTGAAAACAAAGTTTCTAGAAGCAAAGAATCTACGTAATCAGGCTTATGCCGCAATGACTTTTTATACTGCACAATAATATGAAAAAATATATCTTAATGCTTTGTACATCTTTTGTTGTGATGAGTTGTAACAAAGAAGAAACAAAACCTGAAGTAGAGCAAAAAGCAACTATTTCTACTTCAATTTTAAAGTTGACAGATGCTCAATTAAAGAATTTTGAAATTGATACAACCTCTTTACGTCATCAGAATTTACCTACAACTATTCGGCTAAATGCAAAGACGGCAGTAACCCCAGAAAATACTATTTCTATCACCAATGCCTTTGGTGGTTATGTGAAACGAATTGCACTAATTCCAGGAAATTATGTCAATAAAGGACAAGTTTTGGTGGTTTTAGAAGATCCGCAGTATATCCAAATGCAAGAAGATTATCTCACAACAAAAGCTTTGTTAGAGCAGGCTAGTGCAGATTATGTTCGTCAAAAGGATTTGAATGCAGAGCAAGCAGCAAGTGACAAAGTGATGCAACAAGCGAAAGCAACACGTCAATCGTTGATGGTAAAGAAAAGTTCCTTGGAACAGAAACTAAGATTAATGAATATCAATCCTTCCTCAGTTTCGTTGAGTAATATCCGACGTACCATCAATGTTTATGCACCGATTAGCGGAATGGTGAGTCAGGTTTTTGCGAATACAGGACAATATATTTCGCCAGCAGATGCGATGTTAGAAATTATTAATCCAGATCGTTCTTTGTTGAATGTAAAAGTATTTGAAAAGGATCTGAGTAACATTCAGATTGGTCAATTTTTGAAAGCTTATACCAATGCAAAACCAGATCAAAAGTTAGATGCGCAAATCACCTCAATTTCAAATCAAGTGAATGAAGATGGAACGGTTGATGTTTTTGCACGAATTACGAATGCGAATGGTACGCGATTAACAGCGAATATGTATTTCAATATCGAATTGCAAGTGAATTCGCTTGACGCGAATGTTTTACCAGAAGAAGCTGTAATTCAGTTTGAAGGAAAAGACTATGTGTTCGAAAGACAAACTAAAAATCAGTTTCGATTAGTTCTTGTAGAAATAGGAGGTTCTGCGAATAAAATGATTGAAATAAAATCTCCTCAAAATTCAGGAAAAGTCTATGTTTCGAAAGGAGCATATAATCTTTTGACTGCGATGAAAAATAGTGGAGAAGGAGATTAGACTTCGAATTATTGAATATAAAAAACGAGCAATTTATTGCTCGTTTTTTATTGAATTTTGTTCTTTTTAAATTAAAATCCAATTAGAAAATTTGCTATATTCATCTCATCTTGATCAATTTCATTAATTTTGGAAAAATGGAAAGTATATGCAAATTTTAGTAATCGAAGATGATAAGCGAATTAGCGATTTTTTAATCAAAGGATTAGAAGAAAATGGACATTTGGTTACGCTTTGTAAAGATGCGGAAACTGTTTTAGATGAATTTCTTACGATTCAGTTTGATTTGATTATTTGTGACATTATGTTACCAAAAATGGATGGAATTCAGCTTGTACAGACACTTCGTTACAAAAAAATATTCACTCCAATTTTGATGTTAAGTGCATTAAATACAGTTCAAGATAAAGTTTCGGCTTTGGACTATGGTGCAGATGATTACATTACAAAACCATTTCATTTCGACGAATTATTATCGCGAATCAAAGCTTTAACGCGTCGTAATCAGTTTCGTTCACAAGAAATTCCTGAAAATAAATTGATTTTTGATGACTTAGAAATCGATTTGGATCAATACAAAGTTTTTGTCAATCAAGAAGAAACAGAGCTTTCTCCTCGTGAATTTAAGTTGTTGAATTATTTAATCGAAAATATAGATAAAACCGTTACTCGTATCCAAATTTTAAATGCTGTTTGGGGAATAACATTCGATAATCACACCAATGTTGTGGATGTTTACATTTCGTATTTGCGTAATAAAATAGAGAAAAATGGTATGAAATATATTCATACAGTAAAAGGCGTTGGTTATATGTTTAAAGCTTAAATTATGAAGTTAAAACATCGATTAGCGCTTTATTCAGTCATTATTTTTAGTATCATTATTTTGATTGTTTCTACAATTATTTATTTTTCTTTTTATACCGAAATGGAGAAAAAAGAGATCAAATCATTGCAGAATAAGACACTTTTGGCTTCTATTTATTATTTAGAAAAGGACGAATTACCTGTTTTAGAACATAATAATATCAAAAATCAATTAGAGAAGACGATTTCCCGAAAAAATATTTTAATTGTTGATCATAACAACAAAAAATACAATGGAAATATGTCGTCTAATAAAGATATTTCAACCAATTTTATAGAAAATATTCGTGCCAATAAATCAGATTTTTTTACAAGTAAAGATTTCTTTTATAACGGAATTTTTTATCGTGATAATGAAGGTGATTTTGTTGTAATCACGCGTGAATCTAAACAAGAATTTAACGAACAAATGCAATCGTTACTTCAAATTTTGATTTCGGTTTCATTGGTTGGGTTGATTTTTATTTATCTATTTTCTAATTTTTTAGGAGTAATTGCTTATGAACCGATTACAAAAATTATTGAGCAAATAAAAGAGCGTGATGCAAAGAATTTTACTGAACCTTTAAAGCTCAATAAATCGTATGCGGAGATTGAAGATTTAATCAAAACCTACAATCATTTTATTGATCGAATAGCGCAAACTTTTAATGTACAAAAGAATTTTATCGATTATGTTTCGCACGAATTACGAACTCCAATTACAGCATTATTAGGGACTTTAGAGGTAACTAATCATAAAAAAAGAACGCTCGAAGAATATGAAAACGTGATTGTGCAATTGAAACAATATACGAATGATTTGCAAGAAACGTTAGATCAAATGATGTTGCTTTCGGGTGCAAAAACGAGTTTTGAATTTAGTCAAATTCGAATTGATGAGGTAGTTTGGCAAGTGATTGAAAATGCTATTTTGTATCATCAAGCACGTATAAATGTGGATTTACAAGTCGAAAATAATCAATTGTTAACCATTCAAGGAAACGAAAAATTATTAGAAGTAGCTTTGAATAATTTAGTAAGTAACGCGATAAAATATTCGAACAATCAACCGATTTTAGTACAGTTTTTGGAAATCAATCATCGTTTACAAATTCATATTTCCGATTTGGGAATTGGTATTTTAGAAACCGATATCAAACAAATTAAACAAAACTTTTTTCGAGGAAAAAACACACAAGATTTTCAAGGAAAAGGTATTGGACTTTCGATGGCGAATATTATTTTTACACTTCATCAAATTGATATCGAAATTGTTCCAAATAAACCTAAAGGAACGATTGTTAAACTCATTTTCTAATCTACTTTTAATCTAACTTAAAACTCGCCTTAATCTTACACTTTTACTTTTGAATTTTCAAAAAGAGTAGAAGTGAAGAAGATCTATTATACTGCAATTCCAATTATTTTTGCGATGCAAACACAGGCGCAAAACGTAACGTTGGACAATCTAGAAGCCGCGTTTTTACAAAAAAATTATGCACTCATTGCGAATAAATTCAATGTTGACAGAATTGATGCTGAAATTATTCAGGAGAAATTATGGCAAAATCCAACGTTGAGTATTTCTGAGGTTAATCTTTGGAAAACTTATAATGTAGAAGAACAGCCTTATTTATTCGGTAAATACGGGAAAAATCAACAAATTTCTGTCGAATTAGAGCAATTAATTGAAACGGCAGGTAAACGAAAAAAGCGTGTTGCGATTAAAGAATTAGAAAAGAATTCGGCACTTTTTGAGTATGAGGAATTGTTGCGTGAGCTGAAAAAAGAATTGAGACAAACATATTTTTCGTTGGCGCGTATTCAATCTGAAAAGAAAGAATTGCAAAATAGTATTGATTTATTTGAACAGATGATGACGCAATATCAGCGACAAGCAGATTTAAAAAATGTTCCGAAAGCAGATTTTTACAGACTTCAAACAGAATTAATCGGTTTACAAAAAGATCAAATTGAGCTAGAAAATCAAGAAATTGAATACATTAATAAACTTCGATTGTTAACGCAAAACTCAGATTTAAATGTAAATGAAATCGATTTTTCAAGATTCAATTCTCATTCCAAATCAATCCCATTCAATGCTAAACAATTAGCAAAAGAGCAAAATATAGCGTTAAAAAAACAAGAAAATGAAATCAATTTAGCTGAAAAACAATTGATTTTAGAAAAAGCGCAACGTACACCAGATTTGGCTTTTCAGGTAAATTATGATCGTGGTGGAAATATTATGCGCGATTTTGTAGGTGTAGGTGTAAGCATTGATTTACCGATTTTCAATACGAATAAAGGAAACATCAAAGCTTCAGAAATTGTACTGAATCAACAACAAATTACGAAAAATGCGCTACATTCTGAGTTAGATATTTCGATCGATCGACTTCAAAATCAAATTAGTCAATTAGATAAAGCTCTTATTCAGTGGAAAAAATTGAACAATCAAGAGCAACTAACCATGATTGACAATTACAAAAAACATCTCCAAAATAAACAAATCACTTTATTAGAATTTATTGATTTTACGCAGGCTTATCGCGAATCTCAAAAAGCTTATTTGGATTTATTGGAAAATTATCAAAACACATTCGAAGAACTAAATTATATCGTTGGACAAGATTTATAAAATGATGAAAAAAAGTTTTTATTTTTTAGCTGCTTTTACTTTGGTTTTAAGTAGTTGTAACAAGCAAGAAGCCCCGAAAGAAGCGGTAAAAGAAGACAAATTTTGTTTGAACGAACAATTGAAAAAGTCAACTGAAATTGTAGCTGTTTTAGAGCAGCCGATTCACGAACAATTAACCTTGTCAGGAAAAATTGAATACAACGAAAATGACTTGGTTGGTTTTAAAAGTTTGCTGCAAGGAGTGGTAGATAAAGTGAATTTTGAATTAGGTGATTATGTGCGTCAAGGTCAAGTTTTGGCAGTTGTAAAATCGAACGAAGTGTTGGATTTGGTACAGCAAAAGCGTTATCATCAAAATCAAATGGATTTGATTCGAAAACAAATCAAGTCGAAAAAAGAATTGTTGAATGATGGAATGGCTTCTCAACCCGAAGTTACAGAGGCAGAACACGAATTACAATCAACGCAAATTGAAATTGATAAAATCAATGCAACCTTGAGAATGTATCGTGCGGTTGGCAATGGTCAATTCCAGATTTTATCACCTAAAAATGGTTATATCGTTCAGAAAAACATGAGCGTTGGTCAATCTATTATTTCAGATTCAGAAGATAATTTATTTTCTATTTCTAATTTGAAACAAGTTTGGGTAATGGTAAATATTTACGCCAATAATCTGCAATATGTAAAAAAAGGAGATGCTGTAAAAGTGAAATCTATGGCGTATCCTGATCGAATTTATGTTGGAAAAATTGATAAAATATACAATGTGTTTGATGAAAATGAACACGTTTTGAAAGCGCGTGTTGTGTTAGAAAATCAAGATTTGAACTTGATGCCAGGTTTGAGTGCAGATATTATTATCGATAAACAAAATATTGTAGGAAATGCATTTGCGATACCAAACAAAGCCAAAGTTTTTGAGAACAACAAGGAATATGTGGTGGTATATAAAAATGATTGTACAATGGATATTCGAAAAATTACGACGATTGGTCAGAATGAAGAATTCACCTTTGTTAGCGAAAAGTTTGCTCCAAATGAGAAAGTTATTTCTCGAAACGCTCTAATGATATTTGAGGAATTAAATAAATAATAAATGAAAAAGTTAGTACAATCAGTCGTAACTTTTTCGTTACGAAATACAACCTTTGTTTTATTTGCTGTATTTGCATTACTCTTTGCAGGTATATTTTCTTTAAAACATACACCAATAGAGGCATTTCCGGATGTAACAAATACTAGAGCTCGTATTATAACACAATGGCCAGGAAGAAGTGCTGAGGAAATGGAAAAATTGGTGACTCTACCAGTTTCAAAAGTAATGAATAGTATTCCGCATAAATCTAATATTCGTTCAATTTCTCTTTTCGGATTATCTGTTGTAACGGTTCAGTTTGAAGATGGAGTAGATGATTTTTATGCACAACAATATGTATCGAATAAATTGAGTGGAGTTGATTTACCAGAAGGAGCTGATGCAGATATTGAACCGCCTTCTGGTGCTACAGGAGAGATTTTTCGTTATGTGATCAAAAGTGATTTACCGATCAAGGAAGTTACCGCGATACAAGATTGGGTAATAGAACGTGAATTGCTTTCTGTATCAGGAGTTGCAGATGTTGTAAGTTTTGGTGGAGAAGAAAAAACGTATGAAATTAAAATTAATCCAACAGAATTAAAGAATTATAATTTATCGCCTTTAGATGTTTATGAAGCAGTTTCTAAATCAAATATAAATGTTGGTGGAGATGTGATTCAGCAAGGAGATCAAGCTTATGTAGTTCGTGGTGTTGGTTTACTAGATAAGATAGAGGATATCGGAAATATTACTGTCGCTCTAAATGGTTCTACACCAATTTTGATCAAAAATGTGGCAGATGTTGTCATTTCGAATAAACCACGTTTGGGGCAAGTTGGTTACAATAAGCATGATGATATGGTAGAAGGAATTGTTGTGATGTTGCGTGGTGAAAATCCATCCGAAGTCATTGAAAATCTGAAAGCGAAGATTGAAGAATTGAATACAAGAACTTTACCAGATAATGTGAAAATTGAAACAGTTGTAGATCGTACCAAATTGGTGGATAATACAGTACATACGGTTTCTAAAAATATTATTGAAGGTATTTTATTGGTATCATTAATTGTTTTTGTTTTTTTATATAATTGGAAATCAACATTTATTGTAGCTTCGGTTATTCCGCTTTCATTTTTGTTCGCAATTATCATGTTGAAAATACAAGGATTACCAGCGAATTTAATTTCAATGGGGTCACTGGATTTTGGATTGTTGTTAGAAGGAACTTTGGTAATTGTAGAAACAGTTTTTGTTGCTTTAGCTACAATGCAACATAAAGTAGGAGCAGAACGTTTCGCAAAAATGAGTAAAATGGGTGTTATAAAGAAAAGTGCAGGAAGTGTAGCTTCTTATATTTTCTTTGCCTTACTTATTCTTATTGTTGCTTTATTACCGATATTTTCATTCCAAAAAGTGGAAGGTAAAATGTTCTCTCCTTTAGCATTTACATTAGGATACGCATTATTAGGATCTTTAATATTAAGTCTAACTTATGTTCCTGCAATGTGTAAGTTGCTTTTTAAGAAAAATATGGAGGAGAAAGAGAACTTTATTACTCGATTTTTTCAGAAAACTATTTTTGGATTATATGAAACTGCATTTCGTTATAAAAAGGCAACAATAGGAATCTTTTTAGGAATTTTAGCTCTTTGTTTGTTTAAGTTCTCGCATTATGGATCAGAATTTCTTCCAAAACTGAATGAAGGAGCAATTTACATTCGTGCAACTTTACCAAATAGTGTCAATTTACAAGAATCAACTCGATTAACAAAAGAGATGAAAGAGTTGATGCAGAAAGATTGTGATGAAATTGATTTTATTTTAACACAAACAGGTCGTCCAAATGATGGAACAGATCCAACAGGATTCTTTAATATTGAGTTTAATGTTCAATTAAAAGATGAAAAAGATTGGAAGCGCAAGATTTCAAAAGAAGAGATTATTCAAGAGATGCGAGATAAACTAAATCATTATCCAGGAATTGTATTTGGATTTTCGCAACCCATTCAAGATAATGTCGAAGAATATGTAGCTGGTGTAAAAAGTTCATTAGTTATTAAGATTTTTGGTGATGATTTGTATGATTTAGAAAAATATGCAAACAAGGTCGCTACTTCTATCGAAAAAGTAAATGGAATAACGGATATCAATGTTTATAAAAATATTGGTTTACCTGAACTTAGAATAGAATTGAGTGATTCAAAAATGGCGAAATATGGTATTAGTACAGCGGATGTTCAGGCAGTAATTGAAATGACAATTGGTGGACAAGCAGCTACTAAGTTTTATGAAAATGATCGACAGTTTGATGTTATTCTTCGTTTTCAGGAAGCTTATAGAGATACTCCTGAGAAAATTGGAAATATTTTGATTCCAACAAGTAATGGGAACAATGTTCCTTTGCAGGAAATAGCTACAATTGGTTATCAAACAGGACCTGCTTTTATTTATCGAGAAGGAAATAGTCGATATATCGGTGTAGGATTCAGTATAGAAGGTCGTGATTTAGGAAGTACAATCGATGAAGCGAAGAAAGTAGTGGCGAAAGAAGTTAAATTACCGAAAGAAAATTACATGGAATGGGCTGGTGAATTCGAAAGTAAAGAGCGTGCAGCAAAACAATTAGCAATGGTCGTTCCGATTTCGTTAGTTTTGATTTTATTATTATTGTATACCAATTTCGGAAATGTAAAAGACACAGCGATAGCTGCATTAACACTGCCTTTTGCTTTTATTGGAGGATTTATTTCGCTTTGGGTAACAGGAACCATTTTTGGTATATCTGCGGGAATAGGTTTTATTATTCTTTTTGGAGTAGCAACGATTGATGGAATTGTTCTAATTGGTGTTATTCGAGATAATTTAAAGCATAAAATGCAATTAAAAGAAGCAATAGTCAATGGTGTTAAAAGTAGAATACGCCCTGTTGTGATGATTGCGCTTATGGGATCGATGGGATTATTACCAGCAGCACTTTCTACCGGAATGGGATCAGAAATTCAAAAGCCTTTGGCAATTATGATTGTAGGAGGATTAATTATTTGTTTAATCTTATCCTTTACAATTCTTCCAGTTGTATTTTATTATGCATATAGAAAAGAATATCAACAGAAATTCCTGAAATAATTTGTGTAGTTGTTTTATATAAAGGAGTTTTTATCAAAAGGTAAAAACTCCTTTTTTATTGATTATGAATGAGTAAATCTAGAATAATTAATTATAAAGTAGAAGACCACTTAGAACCAAACGTTACGTTACCTTCTTGAAGTACAATATCTGAATGTAAAAATTTTGCGGCATCTGCTGACTTTTTCACTTTAACGCTACTTCGTTCCATCATCTCTTTTTCATATTGTTGTAAAACTTCTTCACGTAAATTAATCTGTTTATTTTGAATATTATTATAAGCTGATGTTATTTTTTGTGCTAACAATAAAGCATCTAATAAAGCTTGATTTGCACCTTGTCCTTTAAAAGGACTCATAGGATGAGCTGCATCGCCAATTAAAGTGACAGAGCCAGCATTTTCTAGTAAATTTGACATTAATAAATCTCGATCATAAACGGGGTATCCAGTGATTTGTTTGGGTTCTGTAGCTGCAATAATTTCAGGAATAGGAGAGTGCCAATGCGTTCTTTTAGCAACTTCTATTTTTAAAGCCTCTGAACCTTTTTTACTCAAAGCTATCGCTTCATTTTCTAACATTGGAAAACTAAATTGCCACATAACCGAATCTTTGTCATAAGGCATCATATACATTCGTTCAGTTCCATTTGCTGTTTGAAATACCGTTGCTCCATCCAACAAATGATTTTCTAAATTAGTTAAAGCATCCAGTTTACAAATACCTAAAATAACAATACACCCCAAATAACGTAATGGAGTATTTTCCTCATTTATAATCAATCGACGAACTATACTTCGTATGCCATCAGCACCAACAAGTAAATCAGCTTTAAAGTGTTTTTGAATTCCATCAACATCAAACGTTAATTCTATTTTATCATCAACATTAAAATCGACTAATTGATGATTCCATAAAACTTGATTATTGCCACCTAATTGATTTAAAAAAGCTAAGCGTAAAGATTGTCTCGCAATGTGAATATTGGTATGTTTATTTTTGTTTTTAGCTTCAATCGCTTCTTTATCTTGCAATTTTCTTATTCCCCATTCGCCAATCACATTTCCTTCTATAGTATGTGCTAAATGCAATGTAGAAACGATTCCTTCCTCTAAAGTTTGGATTCCAAATTTTTTTAATTCTTTACTAGCTTGCTGTAACGTTAGTCCATAACCTTGGGAACGATCGTTGAAAGCTCGATCACGTTCAAAAAGTGTAAAAGGAATTTGACGATGTAAACACGCTAATGCTAATGCAATTCCACCAATTCCAGCTCCGACAATTGCAACATGAGGATATTTTTTTTCGTTGGGTGATGGATGTTCATTTGTAGTTGTCAAACCGGTTCCTGAGCAGACAGTACAGATCTGCATCGAACTTTTTGGTTTATTTGGAGTAATAAAATTTTCATTCTTTTTAGATTGAGCAACAGCTGATTCATAACGCGATAGTTTCCTTTTCGAAACTCCTTGACTTTTTTTTCCAAGTCCATTACAATTCTTGCAACTTATCCAATTTTCTCGAGTACTCAATTTAAAAATTTTTGCAAAAATAAGATTAAAGTAGCTATTTAGAAAAATCTAATCGTAAAAGATAGAATTAATACATGAATAATGAATTTTTCTGTAATAATAGTTTTCATTATTCAACTTCTTTATAGTGATGATTCTACAACCTTTTTCAGAGATTTTAGAATGGGTTTAATATATCCGGACTATCATTTATTATAAAAGTGGAATGTATATACAATCCGTTGGACTTATAATTTTGGTCAAAAATAAAATCAATTGAAAAAATTATTAAATCATATTGTTTTAGAACCAAAATTACATGTAAAGTGGCTTAATACACTTTCGTTTATGGAAAATGCAGGAGCACGAAAGATTTCGGCATGTGAGCACAAAACTTTTGTGAATCTTATCCAATTGAAACATGCAGCTGAGGAACATCGCCATGCTTATTATTTGAAAAAGCAAATTATAAAATTAATTCCAGATGCTTGTGTCAATTATGAGCCTATTTATCTTTTAGCACCAAAAGCAACAATGTATTATTTACATCAATTAGATATTCAGGTTTGTCGTTTGTTGAAGAAAGAATTTAATCTTGATGGGGAAGATTTAAAATACGCAGCTTATTTGTTTGTGACTTACGCTATAGAAGTGAGGGCAGATGAATTGTATCCAATATATCAAGATATTTTGACGGCGCATCAACAAAAAGTGATGGTAAAATCTATTATTGTTGAAGAAGAAGGTCATCTTGAAGAAATGATTTCACAATTAAAAGAATTTCATAGAGAATGGAAAATCTATGCAAATCAAGTGATACAACTAGAAGAAGTGTTATTTATGAATTGGATTTCTGCAATTGAAAATGAACTGAATAATGTCGAAATTTTTTAATTCATTGCGACTATCTCTATTTGAAAGAGAACAAAAAGGAATTAAAAGAACATTAAAAGTTCGTTCTTCTGGAATTGATTTTTATAGTAATGATTATTTAGGATTAGCTAAAAATGAAATCTTACATCAGCAGATTTTAAATGAGTTTATAGCGCAACCATCTTTACTTTATGGTTCTACTGGAGCACGTTTGATTAGTGGGAATTCTGATTATCTAAGTGAAACGGAAGAGATGATAGCAAATGAACATAAAGTGGAAGCTGCATTACTTTTTTCATCTGGATATAATGCCAATTTAGCACTTTTTTCTGCACTTTTAACTCGACATGATGTTGTTTTAGTTGATGAAAATATACATCGATCAGTACATGACGGGATTAAATTATCCAACGCAAAAAAAATAAAGTTTAAACATAACGATTTAGATCATTTAGAGAAACTATTGCAAAGAGTAAAAGAGCGTTGTTTTATCGCGGTAGAAAGTTTGTATTCGATGGATGGTGATTGTGCTCCATTAATTGAACTGGTTGAATTAGCCAATAAATACAATGCAGCATTAGTGGTAGATGAAGCTCATGCTTTTGGTGTTTTTGGTTACGGATTGGTTCATCAATTCGGTTTACAATGCAAAGTGTTTGCAACGGTTGTAACTTATGGAAAAGCGATGGGAATGAGCGGTGCCACGATTTTAGCTAATCAGTTAGTGATTGATTATCTCATTAATTATGCTTCACCTTTTATTTACACCACAGCTATTGCTGATTTTCATGTGACAGGTTTACGAAAAGGTTATCAGTTTATCAAAGAAAATAAATCGCTTCAAGAAAGTTTACAATATAATATCTCACATTTTAGAAATAGTGGCTTAACGAGTTCTTCAAATAAAAATAGTCCAATTCAAATTCTAAAGTTTGAGTCTAGGAGTCAATTAACCAAAATCCAAAATCAATTAGAAGAGGCAGGAATAAACACTTTTGCAGTATTTCCGCCTACAGTAGCAGAAGAGCGCTTAAGAATCTGTTTGCATGCTTTTAACACACAAGAAGAAATTAATCAATTAATAGAAAAGATAAAAGAAAATGTCTAAACAATTATTTGTTACAGGGATAGGAACAGAAGTTGGGAAAACGATGGTTTCAGCAATATTAACTGAAGTTTTACAAGCTGATTATTGGAAACCAATACAATCGGGAGATTTAGATTCATCAGATAGTTTGTTGGTAAAATCGTTAACTTCTCCAGAACTGAAAATTCATCAAGAACGTTATCGCTTGCAAAAAGCCGCTTCGCCTCATCAATCTGCAAAAGAAGAAGATATTGAGATTAATTTAAATGATTTTGAATTTCCCAAAACAACCAATTCTCTTATTGTTGAAGGAGCAGGAGGATTATTTGTTCCTATTAATGAAGAAGATTTTATGATTGATCTTATTCAGCAGTTTAATCTTCCAGTAGTTATGGTTGCAACGAATTACTTGGGTTGTATTAATCATACATTATTAACGATTGAAATACTGAAATTAAGAAATATCGCTATCGAATATTTTGTGTTTAATGGAGAGTTTGATGAAGACACTTCTCGTGTTATAAAAAATCATTTGTCTCCGGATATTTCTATCATCATTATACCAAAACTCAATTCAATAAACTCAAGCGAAGTGAGAAATATAGCAGAAACAATTAAGTATCAATTTAATATTTAAAATACAATGAAAGTATCAAACGAAACACGCCATGATTGGACGAAAGAAGAAATCGAAAAAATCTATCATCAACCATTATTAGATTTAGTATATCACGCATCCAAAAAACATCGAGAATGGCACAATGCAAGAGAAGTACAAGTATGCACCTTGTTATCTGTAAAAACAGGTGGTTGTCCCGAAGATTGCTCATATTGCGGACAAGCAGCGCGTTATCATACCGATATTAAAGTAGAAGCTTTGTTACCAACTGCAACAGTATTAGCACATGCAAAGAAAGCAAAAGAAGCGGGCTCATCACGTTTTTGCATGGCAGCTGCTTGGCGAGAAGTACGAAATAATCGAGATTTTGATCGAATAATCGAAATGGTTAAAGGTGTAAATGAATTGGGATTAGAAGTATGTTGTACATTAGGAATGTTGACAGAAGAGCAGGCAATTCGTTTGCAAGAAGCAGGTTTACATGCTTATAATCATAATTTAGATACTTCCGAAGCTTATTACGATGAGATTATTTCTACTCGTAAATTTGATAATCGAATCAATACAATACAAAATGTGCGAAAGGCTGGGATTACAGTTTGTTCGGGTGGAATTATTGGCTTAGGAGAAACGCATCAAGATCGAATTTCTATGCTATTAACTTTGGCAACAATGCCAAAACATCCAGAATCTGTACCTGTAAATGCTTTAGCAAGAGTAAAAGGAACACCTTTAGAAAATAATCCGAAAGTAGATATTTGGGATATGGTTCGTATGATTGCTACAGCTCGTATTGTGATGCCTTCTTCGGTTGTGCGTTTAAGTGCTGGTCGAATAGAAATGACGGAAGTTGAACAAGCTTGGTGTTTTATGGCTGGAGCGAATTCGATTTTTACAGGAGAGCGTGAAACCTTACTGGTAACGCCTAATCCTGGGGTAACAGAGGATATGAAAATGTTTGAAAATTTAGGTTTAATACCAATGGTTAAACAAGAAACAACTCAGACATGTACACATTAAAAGAACGCGATCAGTTGGTGAATTGGCATCCTTATACGCAGATGAAAAAAGCCAATAATATTATTCCAATTGTAAGAGGAGAAGGAAGTTATATTTACGATGAAAATAACAAACAATATATTGACGCTGTTTCATCGTGGTGGGTAACGCTGCATGGACATGCGCATCCGTATATTGCACAAAAAATGCACGAACAGCTAACAACTTTGGAACATGTTATTTTTGCAGGATTTACGCATCGACCTGCAATTGAATTGTCTGAACGTTTGTTGGCTCTTTTACCTCAAAATCAAAAGAAAGCATTTTATAGCGACAATGGATCAACAGCGATTGAGGTAGCATTAAAAATGTGTTTACAATATCATTTCAATAAAAAAGAAGATAGACCTGTGATTTTAGCGTTCAAAAATGCCTATCATGGTGATACTTTTGGCGCGATGTCTGTAAGTGGAAGAGGAATTTGGACAGAACCTTTTAGTGAAAAGCTTTTTGATGTTATATTTATTGATACGCCGAATGCAGAAAATATAGAAGCGATTAAATCGCAAATAAAAGAAGTTGCAACTAAAGTAGCGTGTTTTATTTACGAACCTTTGGTTCAAGGAGCTTCGGGGATGTTGATGCATGAGGCTGAATATTTAGATCAATTGATGAGTTGCTGTAGAGCATATCATATTTTAATGATTCAAGATGAGATTTTTGTAGGATTTGGTCGTACAGGTAAATTATTTGCAGCAAATCATTTGACAGAAGTTCCAGATATTATGTGTTTTTCGAAAGGTTTAACAGGTGGTACTTTGCCTTTGGGCGTTACAACTTGTACAGATAGAATTTACCAAGCCTTTTATGCTGATGATTTGAATAAGACGTTATTTCACGGGCATTCTTTTACGGCAAGTCCATTAGCGTGTACCGCTGCGTTAGCAAGTCTTGATTTGTTATTACAGACTTCTATACAACAGCAAATAGCAAATATTGTACATCAACATCAACATTTTGTTGTGTCTATTCAAGATCATCCTAAAGTAAAAGTGATAAGACAATGCGGCACTATTTTGGCGTTGGAATGGAATACAAATGAAGAAACATCTTATTTTAGTGATATACACGAAAAGCTATATCCTTACTTTTTAGAGAAAGGTATATTATTGCGTCCTTTAGGGAATATTATTTATTTAGTTCCTCCTTATTGTATTTCGACTGATGATCTAAATTATATTTATGATACGATTCGTCAAGCTTTAATCGAATTGTTTTAATGTTAAGTTCTAAATGACGCTTATAAGATTAAAAAGATAAAAAAATCTCCCTTTTTGGGAGATTTTAGTTTATATAATATTGTCAAATATTTGAAAATTATCATTTTATGATAAATGTTCTCTTATTTTTTAGATTAAAAAGCTTCCCTTAGTTTTGCAAAAAAAATAGTTTGTCTTTTAGATTTCGAGTCCATTTGTCCAATAAATCCATTTATGTTATAGCGCTTATTGTAAGTGTTATTGCTGTTTTTGCTCTTGTTATATTGAGTTTTTTGATTAATAAAGAAAGTCAAAAAAATAATGATGAGTTTGTCAAAAAAAGTTTTTTGAGAAAGTATGAAGCAGTTGAATTTGAGTTTAAAAACATCGAAGAATATCAAGAGGTTTTAAAAAAAGTTGTTAAAAAGACAAATGAAAAAAATGTAGCAGATCATTTTTTGGTTTTGAATGAATTAAATTCAAATCGAAAGTTAATTCGCCATGATTGGTTTTCTATTCATTCTTTAGAAACAAATCATTTTCCTGATGAATCAACCCTTTCAAAAGCTATCAATCAACCAAATATTAAAGAGTTTCAACCTATATATGCTACAAAAAATCAACAGATTGATAATTTTTTGTTGGATTATAAGGATACATTGTATTGGGTAAATTACGATTCTATCAAGTTGTCTAATGGACAAAATATGTATTACGGTTCGACGATTAATCTGTTTGATTTGTATAATTTTTTTACGACAGTAGATGCAACTTCGTCCAATTATATGTATGTTTTCAATAAAGATGGAATTTGTATTACGCATCCTAATGAAAAATTTATTGGGAAAAATGTTTTCGATTTTACAGATATTCAGCCAAGCGATACGATAACGAGCACAATTAATTCTAATTTTTCGCAAGATTTATATACGTTGAATGATGCTTCGTCCGAGTTTATAAAAGATACGGATATCAAACGTTTTATAAAACCTTTACACACCAAGAATTTTGATGGATATATTGTCGTGAATCATTTGAGTTATATCATTGATGAAAATGTAGAACGAACTAAATTTTATGTAGGTTTTATTTTCTTGGGAACTGTTTTTTTAATTATGATTATCTTTTTGTTATTCAATAAAATAACATCTAAAACATACAAGGAAAAAGCGTTTGTAATCGAAGAAAAAAATAGGTTATCAATTGAAAATGAAAAGATTAAAAATGCGAATACTCTAACGCAATTACAACAATTAAAGAATCAGATTAATCCACATTTTTTATTCAATTCGTTGAATTCACTTTATATGTTAATTGGTTTGAACAAAGAGAATGCGCAGAAATTCACGATGAATCTTTCTAAAATTTACCGATATCTTATTGTTCCGCCAAAGGAAAATATAGTGCTTGTAAAAAAGGAATTAGATTTTATTGCACAATACATGGATTTGCATAAAAGTAGATTTTCGGAAGAATTGATTTTTGATTTACAAATCGAAGATTCGAAAAGCTTAGAAAAAAACATTCCATATTTGGCATTACAGATTGTTGTAGAAAATGCAATAAAACATAATATTGCTACAATTGATCAACCTTTGACTATAAATATTGTTGTAAAATCTGATTTGATTATCGTCAAAAATACTTTTCAGAAAAAAAATAAAGCGACAGAAAATGAGAAATTTGGTTTAAACTATTTACAAAAAATCTATCATTTTTATCAAATTGATAATTTCTCAACAAAAGTAGAAAATGAAGAATTTATTTGTTTTTTACCTTATATCGAACCAAAATATCCATTCACTCCAAAAAACTAACCACTCACTCCAAAAAACTATTATTATAAGAAAACTGCGCTTAAGTTTATGCCATAATTAATGATAATTTAATGTTCGAATGAGTCATAATAAGGAAAGAAAGAATTATAAATTAGCACTATATCTTGGTTTGGCAATGTCTTCGGCTGTTGTTTATGGACAAAAGAAAGAGGATAAAAAAGCTGAAAAAGATAAAACAGAGAAAAAGGATTCTACTGTAACGAAAGTTAAAAAAATAGATGAATTAATCAAGAAAGGAAGCTACAAGAAAGGTTTGTTTAATACCATTCAAGTAAAAACTGATATCTATTTCGAAATTCCAGATAGTTTATTTGGACGCCAATTTTTGGTTGTGAATAAATTGTCTCAAGTTCCAATGGAAGTTAACGAAGCGGGCTTGAACAAAGGAATGAATTACGAAAACAAAGTGATTTCTTTTTATCATGATAAAGTAGCTAAAAAAGTGTGGGTCAAAACAATTGTTCCACAAGTTTCTTCACCTAAAAATGACGCAATCACAGCTTCTGTAAAGGATAATTTCTCAGAATCGATTATTGAGGTTTTTGATATAGAAGCTCAAAATAATGATTCTACAGCTGTTGCGATTAAAGTGAACAAAATTTTTGATGGAAATCAAAAAAGTTTTAATGATGTATTAACGAACATAGGTTTAGGAGGTTCGGTAAAGGCAAATCTATCGTATGTGGAAAATGTGAAAACATTTCCAGAAAACATTGTGGTTAAGTCTCAGTTAACGACAAGTGTAAATGAAGGAGGGGTAGATTTGGCTGTTACCTTAGGTGTTACAAGTAATATTGTTTTACTTTCGACAACTCCTATGCAACCTAGGTTAGCAGATAATCGTGTGGGATATTTCACAGAAAAACATTGGTTTTTTAATGATGCTCAACACAAAATGGAAGATCAACGCTTTATTACAAAATGGCGTTTGGAACCAAAAGACGAGGATAAGGAAAAATATCTAAAAGGTGAATTAGTAGAACCTAAGAAACCAATTATTTATTACATCGATCCTTCGACACCAAAACAATGGCGCCAAAAAATTATTGCTGGTGTACACGATTGGCAAGTTGCTTTTGAGCAAGCTGGTTTCAAAAATGCGATTATAGCAAAAGAACCAACTGCTGATGACAAAGATTTTGATATTGATGATGTACGTTACTCAGTAATTACGTATGCAGCTTCACCAAAGTCAAATGCAATGGGACCTTCTGTGGTTGATCCGCGTAGTGGTGAAATTTTAGAGGCGGATATTATTTGGTGGCACAATGTAATGACTTCTTTGCATGATTGGATGCGTATTCAAACAGGTCCAATTGATCCAAAAGCAAGAGGAAATAAATTTAGTGATGAACACATGGGAGAAGCAATTCGTTTTGTGTCTTCTCATGAAGTAGGACATACATTTGGTCTGAAACATAATATGGGCGCTTCTTTTTCTTATCCAGTAGAATCTTTACGTTCGAAAGAATTTACAGATAAAATGGGTGGAACTGCACCGTCTATTATGGATTATGCGCGTTATAATTATGTGGCACAGCCAGAAGATGGTGTTACAGCAATTACGCCAAAAATCGGTTTGTATGATAAATATGCAATCGAATGGGGATATCGTTGGTTTCCAAATCAAGAAACAGAAAAAGCATCGCTTCGTAAAATGATTGAAAAGCACGAAGATGATCCAATGTATTTTTATGGTGAACAACAAAGCTATTTAAGTACAATTGATCCGCGTTCTCAATCAGAAGATTTAGGTGATGATGCTGTTTTGGCAAGTGAATATGGAATGAAAAATCTAAAACGTGTTTCAGAAAATATCTTGAAATGGACGTACGAAGATGGAAAAAGCTATATCAACACAGGGAAACTTTATTACCAAACAATAGGGCAGTGGGATTTATATTCTAATCATGTTTTAGCAAATGTTGGTGGGATTTATTTAAACAACACTTATTTCGGAATTGATAAAAAAGCATACGAACCAGTTCCTGCAGATATGCAACGTAAAGCAGTTAATTATTTAAACGAAAATGTGATTCAATTACCAAAATGGTTATTCTTTAATGATATTTTAGATAAAACGTATGCAATCAAAAATTCGCCAATGGGACCTTACGAGCAAACGCCGTATACATTAGCGAGAGAAATGCAATATGGATTGATTTATAATTTATTTACTGACGATCGCTTATTGCGCATGTTAGAAAATGAATTGAAACACCAAGAATTAAAATCTAATGAAAAAATTTATACAGTTGAAAATTTATTTGATCAAGTAAGAAGTGCAGCTTTTGATAAAAAATCAAACTTAACTATTCTTGAAAAAATGACTCAAAAAAATTACGTTGATGCCTTAATCGTTTCAACAAACAAATTATTTGAAAAAACAACTGTAGCAGGACTTACAATTGACCAAAACCTACAAGTACCAACTATCTGTAATTATTTAGACGAAGAAAAAATGGCGCGTAACATTAACTATTCTTCTATGAAAAGAGTGTCGGAAGTGACAACCTATAAAAGAGCAGAATTGCAACGTGTTTTGACTTTGTTAAACAAGAAAAAGAATAATGGAGATGCGTCTACAAAAGCGCATTATGCTGATTTAATTATTCGTATTAAAGAAGCTTTAAAGTAAGATATAGAAATGAAAAAGACACTCATTCTTTTGCCACTTTTTGCGGCAAGTATTGCGTTTTCTCAAGAAAAGAGAGTGATTACAGGTTCGGTTCAAGACGAAAAATCGTTGGTTGGAATTGCTGGTGCGTCTGTTAAAATTGAAGCTCAATCAATTTCGACAAAAACAGATCAAAAAGGAATTATAGAAAGTGTAACGGTTGGTACTGTTACAGATGAAGATGGTTTCTTTTCATTAGAAGTACCTGCAGGTACAAAATCTGTATTAATTAGTTATTTAGGTTACGATTCTAAATTAGTTGAACTTTCTACAGATTTATCAACATATCATGTAAGCTTAAAATCAACTTTAGGTGAAGTTCTTCCAGAAAATAATGATTTAAAAGAAGTTGTTGTTACAGGTTATCAAAAAATTGAAAAACGGAAACTAACATCGGCAGTATCAACTGTAAAAATGGATGATATTCAACAAGCTGGTGTTGCTAGTGTTGATCAATTGTTAAGCGGACAAATTGCTGGTGTAGCTGTTTCTACAGAAACTGGTTCGCCTGGTTCACCAAGTAAAATTAGAATTCGTGGTACGGCTTCTCTTTCTGGTCCACAAGATCCGTTATGGGTGATTGATGGTTTACCATTAGAAGGAAATGATGTGCCAAACTTTAACGATAAAGATAACATCGATCAATTGCAAAACTTTTCTATCGCTGGATTAAATCCAAACGATATCGAAGATATTACAATCCTTAAAGATGCTGCTGCAACAGCTATTTATGGTGCAAGAGCTGCAAATGGTGTAATTTCGATTACAACAAAACGCGGTAAAAAAGGCGCTATGACGGTTAATTTTTCTGCGAATACATTTGTAACAGCTCGTCCAGATTTTGGTCGTTTAAATTTACTAAATGCTTCTCAGAAAGTTGATCTTGAATTAATGCTTGCTAGTCGCGATGATTTAACGTATCGTACTGATAAAGGCGAAGTAATGCGAATTTTGCAAAAGAATGGTCAATTAAATGCTTTACGAAATGGAGGTTTTAATTCTTTAGATCTTATCACGCAAAATCAAATTAATTCTTTACGAAATAACACAACCGATTGGGGAAAATTATTGTATCGTAATGCAATTAATACACAATACGGTTTGAGTATTTCAGGAGGAAATGATCGTTCTGATTATTACTTCTCATTAGGATATTATGATGAGCAAGGAACAACGATCGGAACAGGTTTTGAACGTTATAATCTTACTTTAAAAAACAATTATAAACTTAACGATAAATTAGATGTAGGGATTTCTATTTTTGCAACTTCAAGTGATAAAAAATCTTTTGTAACAGATGCAGATGCGTCTATCAATCCGATTAATTATTCACGAAATGCGAATCCATATTTATCTCCATTCAATGCAGATGGTTCTTATCGTTATGACAACGATATTGATGGATTTGAAGATCGTTCTGTTCCATTCAATTTTATCGAAGAAAGAGAAAACACAAATTATACATTAAAAAACCGTTCGTTAAAAGGTATTATTGATCTTAATTATCAATTAGCAAAAGGTTTAAAATTAACATCTCAATTCGGAATTCAGTACGATAGTAACAAAACAGAAAAATACGCTGAGCAAGAAACTTATTTTACGCGTAAAATGAAAGAAGGAACGCGTTATTATAAATCTGGACAATATTTGTATTTCTTACCTGACGGAGGAGTTAAACAAAATTGGGATAACGAATTTTTTCAATATAACTGGAAGTTACAAGGAACATATAGTACTACGATTAACAATCGTCACGAAATTGATTTGATGGCTGGGACAGAAATTCGTCATACACAAAACGAAACGACTTTAACACGTGCTTTTGGTTACAATAAAACGACGAAAACAGGAACGCCAATCGTTTTCCCAAATTCAAGTTTTGCTGCAGATAAACGTTACGAAACGTACAGAGAGATGCCAACGGAAGAAAATGCTTATGTATCTACATTTGCAACAGCTTCGTATACATTAGACAGAAAATATACAGTTTTTGGTAGTGTTCGTTATGATGGAACAAATTTATTCGGAGTTAATAAAAAATATAAATACTTACCAATTTGGGCAGTTTCTGCTTCTTGGTTAGTTTCAAAAGAATCGTTTATGGAGAACATCGATTTTATTTCGAATCTTCGTTTACGTGCTTCTTATGGTTTACAAGGAAATATTGATCGTAATACTTCACCTTTCTTTATTGGTGAATATAATGATGCAACAATTTTACCAGGTAATAAAGAAGATATTATCAATGCGATTAATTTACCGAATGATTTGTTACGTTGGGAAAAAACAACGAATACAAATGTTGGGTTAGATTTAGGTCTTTTCAAAAATCGTATCAACCTTGCTGTTGATGTGTATAATCGTAAAGGAACAGATATGATTAGTATGCGCGAAACACCATTAGAAACAGGTTTTGAATATACAATGGTGAATTGGGGAGAATTGACAAACAAAGGTTTTGAGATTGCTTTAACAACTCGCAACATTGATAAGAAAAACTTTAAATGGTCGACAACAATTAATTTTGCGCACAACAAAAGTAAAGTTCTTAAAGAGCAACAACGTGAAAATAGTTTAATTCCATCTCGTGAAGGTTTACCTGTAAATGCAATTTTTGCTTTAAAAACAGCTGGATTTGACGAATACGGAAATCCAATGTTTTGGAAAGGAGATGAAAAAGTTTCTGCAAAAGAATTCTTTGCTTTATATGACTTATACGAAGATTTTTTACCAGGAGAAATTGTGGATTCTAAATTAACAAGCGAAGAAAAACGTAAATTATTTACTTATATCGGAGATCGCGATCCTAAATTTACAGGAGGTATTATCAATAATTTCAAAATTCACAATTTTGATTTAACGATTTCTGCAGCATTCAATTTAAAACAAACGGTGATGAAAACACCTTCTTATCGTGGAATGGAATTGGATCCAGGTCGTAATTATACGCAAGATATTTTCGAGGCAGGTTCTACACTTCCAGGAATTACAAGTCCAATTAAAGGAGATAACGATAGTTGGATGGCGAACAAATGGTTTGCAGGAAACAATGCAAACGCGTACAATTTATTAGACATTTGGGCGAAAGAAATTAGTTATATGCGAATCAGTAGTATTCGTCTTGGTTATACTTTACCAAACAAATATGCTGAGGTTGTCGGTTTCAAAAGCGCTCGTTTTAGCTTAGAAGGACGTAATTTATTTGTATTTAGTAATGGATACAAAGGTTATTTTGATCCAGAAACTTACGGAAATATTTATGCACAACCAATTGCTAAATCTGTAACAGTAGGCCTTAATGTTTCTTTCTAAATCTTAAATCAAATGAAAAAAATATTTTTATTATTAAGCATAGTTGCAGTTAGCTTTACAGCAGTTAGTTGTGACAATTACTTGGATATTGAACCAGATGGAAAAGTGATTCCAAAAACGGTAGAAGATTACCGTATGGTTTTAACGAATTCTTATTCAAAATATCCAACACACAAGTCGTTGACAGCTTTACGTACGGATGAGGTTACATTGAATGAATACTCAAATGACTTTATTTCGTACCGAGAAATTGCACAATGGAAGGATACAAATCCAGATCAAATATCAATTCAATTTCCTTGGGTTAGTTTTTATACGGTGATTTTTTATGCCAATCAAATCATCAACGAAGGACCAAAAACAATGGAAAACTCTGCTGAAAAAGATCAATTATTAGCAGAAGCTTATGCGTTACGTGCGTATGCGTATTTTGATTTGGTGAATTTATACGGAAAACCATATAATTCAGCAACAGCAAGTACAGACAAAGGTGTTCCTCTAAATTTAAAAGTAGATTTAGAAGCAACGCTTAAACCATCATCTGTTCAAGAAGTTTATAATCATATTGAGTCTGATTTATTGCAAGCGACAAAGTTGATGAAAATGAATCAGCAATTAGCTGGATTAAATTATAGATTCTCGAATGCAGCTTTAAAAGCTTTAGAAGCAAGAATCGCTTTGTATAAAAATGAATGGCAAAAAGCAATTGATTTTTCTGATTCTACATTAAAAATCAAAGGTGATTTAGTGAATCTGAACACAACAAAACAAGTTCCAAATCATTATACATCTGCCGAATCTATTTTAGCTTTAGACAATACATTGAATCCTGCAATTCAGTATATGTCATATGCTTCACCAGAACTGTTAAGTAGTTATGATACAGAAAATGATCTACGTTTTCCGCTTTATTTTGAGAAAAGTGGATCAAAATATAAAGTTATCAAAGGTGGAAATTCAGAGTTCAAAACGTCTTTCCGCGTAGCTGAATTATATTTTATCAAAGCTGAATCATATTTGAAATTAAATAAGTTAGATCAAGCAAAAGCAACTTTATTTTCAGTTTTACAAAATCGTTATACAGCAACTGGTTTTGCAAAATTACAAACAGAAATTTCTGCGATGAATTCTACTGAATTGATGAAGTTTATTTTAGATGAACGTTTTAGAGAATTTGCGTTAGAAGGACAACGTTGGTACGATTTACGTCGAGCAAATCAAAAACAAATTATACATCAAATTTCAGGTAAAGAGTATATTTTACAAGAAAATGATGTTCGTTATACAATAGAAATTCCACAAGCAGCTAAGCTCAATAATCCTCATTTATAACATTTTTAGACCGTCTTTATTCATCATTTAGACGGTTTTTTTATACTTTTGCATTCATGAAAATTGCAATTGTAGAGGACGAATTATTGGCGGTTACTTATCTAAAAAATCTGTTAGAGGAGCAATCGATTGTTGATATTTCTTCAATTACAATTTTGCGCTCAACAAAGCAAGCAAAGGAGTTTTTTAGAGATAATTCGGTTGATTTAATCTTCATGGATATTCATTTGGGTGATGGGAAAAGTTTCGAGATTTTTCAGGAAGTTGAGATTCTAACGCCAATTATTTTTATCACTGCTTATGATGAATATGCGATGAAAGTTTTCAAGCATTTTACGATAGATTATATTCTGAAACCCTTTGAAGTAGAGGAGTTGCATATTGCATTGCAAAAATTCAAGACTATTCGAACTAGTTTTGATATTTCACCAACATTACAATCGATAGCTGTTTTAGAAAATTCACCGTCCGAGATTATGCATCGTTTTTTGGTAACGAATGGTAACAAATTACGTTCGGTAGAAGAACACGAAATTGCTTATTTTTTTGCTTCGGGAAAACATCTTTTTATAAAAACGAAAGATGAACAAACCTATATTTATGATGATACAATAAAGGATATTATAAATAAATTGGATGAAACTATTTTCTTCAAAATCAATCGAAAATTTATTGTTCACATTGATGCAATTACTGAAATAATAAGATATTCAAGTCAAAAAATTGAAATCCATCTTCAACCAAAATCCGAAGCTGAACAAGCTATTTTTATTAGTAAAACACAGATTAATGCTTGGATGGATTGGATGAATAGGTAAAAAAAATCTCACATTTGTGAGATTTTAATTAACTTATAATGTTACTTTTTATTAAAATCGTCATTTCTAGTGAAATTCTTTTAGAATTTTGTATCGAGAAAAAGATTTTAAAATATTAGTTTATAAATTCTCTAACATCAAGATAATTTCACTTTCGATACGTTGCATCATTTCAGGCAAAATTTCGATTTGATGTTTTACATTTTCGATGGTATTGTACGTCAATTCTCCCGTGTTCAAATT
The DNA here is from genome assembly GCF_053482575.1 of Empedobacter sp. ULE_I140. Lineage (NCBI taxonomy): Bacteria > Pseudomonadati > Bacteroidota > Flavobacteriia > Flavobacteriales > Weeksellaceae > Empedobacter > Empedobacter sp. ULE_I140. Next base: position 1,914,700 of record NZ_JBQMTX010000001.1, read on the forward strand.
CAAATTATATTCAATTTGTCCTTCCCACGAATTACTCGATTCATAAAATGAAACCATTTCAAAAGGCAATCTTGGCAAAATTTCGCCAAAATGTTCTTCTAATTTGATTCGATTTTCTTGATTAATTGTTAGTTTTTCCATGATCTAATAATCATTGCATTAGCAGAAGTTTCGTAGAAAATAATCGCTAATAATTGTAAAAATTCAGCATGATTTAGCTTTCCAGCAACTACTTCTTCAATATCTGCTTCGTAATATTCTTCAATTGTTTTGGTCATCAAGGCCTTAAAATTCTCTAACGGAATATTTTGATCTTTCAATTCATTTAATAAATAATTATTCGAAGCTAAAAAATCAGGACGAGTTCCGAAAATAGGAGACTTACGAATATTTAACGCATTATGAAAAGTTTGCGAAATCAAAACGCCACGTTCCAATTCTTCGAATTCCCAACCTTTACGAACTCTTCTTGGATTATTTTCATAGAAAATATGGTTGTGAAAAGCGTGAATATGTTTCGCAATATCCGTGTTGGTATGTAAATAAAGAAACTGCAAAATCGAACTAAACAAATGATTTGCGTTCAGATTCGCTGGATAATACGTGTACAATAATGGATAATGAAACAATGTTGTGTACAACGGTGAAAAACTATCAATAATGTTTAGATTCAATACATTTATTCCTTCAAAATCTACTTTCTGATTCGTTTGATAATAATTAATTCCAGCCAAATAAATATCCTCATAACTCAATTCAAACTGATTAAGATACGCTCCAATTTGTTTGAAAAATGATGTATTTAAATTATGATTTGTAACTAATTTATATTGTTTATTTTCAAATTCTTTAATAAAATCTAACTTAAACTCTGACTTTAAATTATCATTGATAACTTTATCAAAATCAAATGATTTATTTCTAATTACATTGACATAAATTTCGTTGTATGTATAAATAATTTGCTTTATTGGTTCTGTATCCAAAGCTTCAAACGGATTGATGTCAGCATTTGGCGTAGCATACAACGTAAACAAACGACGAAATTCTTGTTGAATCTTTTCTTCTTCCGCAAACATATTCATCAATTGATTGGTGTTCGCAGCAATAATACTTTCACCTAAAAAAAATAAAATACCAGCTTTCAAATCTTCATCAAAACCACATCTTTCAAGGGTTTGATCAAAATAAGTTTTGAATGGATTTTCAGGATTTTGGCTCATATCGAATAATTTTTTTTATCATTTAAAAAGTAAAAGTATTGATTTTTTGAAGATTTAAAACGAAAAAACCTCTGCAAAACAGAGGTTTTTAAAATTTATTTTAGTGAATTTGTTTAACTTGTTAAAATTCAACCATTGAAGGATTCAATCCAGAAAAACCATCAGCTGGCATTTCATCTATCGCTTTTACATCTTCTACACTTAATTTAAAATTATTTGAAGTTAAATTCGCTTCAATATTTTTTTCTGAAGAGGAGCGAGGAAGTGGTAAAATTTCTTTCGCCAAACAATAATTAATACAAATCTGACCAACTGAAACATTGTATTTATCAGCCAAAGAAACAATTAATTCGTTCTCCAAAATTCTTCCAGAACCTAGCGGACTCCATGCTTCAACTAACAAATCGTTTTGTCTACAAAAATCGACTAATTCTGGTTGCGAATGTCCTGGATGAATCTCAATTTGATTAACCATTGGTTTGATTTCAGCCGTTTCAAATAAAGCTTCCAAATGATTGATATTGAAATTACTCACACCAATCGCTTTTGCTTTTCCAGATTTGTAAATTTCCTCAAAAGCTTGCCAAGTTCCAGCATTCAATTCTGCCCAAGTATCAGGAAATTGCGTTTCATTTGCTGGCCAATGAATCAAATATAAATCCAAATAATCTGTCTGTAAATCAGCTAAAGTTTGCTCAAATGCAGCCATTGCTTTTTCGTATCCACGCTCAGAATTCCAACATTTAGATGTAATGAATAATTTACTACGATCTACATTTTCAGCTTTCAAAACTGTTCCAATTTCTTTTTCATTTTTGTAGATTGCTGCCGTGTCAATATGTGTATATCCTTTTGTTAATGCAATTTTTAGAGGTTCTATAACTTTTTCACCTTCCAATAACCATGTTCCAAATCCAATTGCAGGAATTTCGATCCCGTTTGATAGTTTAAAGTTTTCCATTTTTTCAATATTTTTATATTCAAATTTATCTCAAAACAACCAATTTCAATAATTAGTAGACGTTAATTCTTATGTTAAAACTCATTTATAGAAATCTTAAATTTAATTGTTTGTTAATAAAATAGTTCTATATTTATTCTCGAAAAGTGATAGGAAAAAATATTAAAAATGACACAATTTACAGGTACGATTGAGGATTTTATGAATACACATGAAGAATTTATTAATGCTTTGATTCTTAGAAAAATTAATCAACAAGTTGTATTAGATAAGAAAGATGCAGAAGATATTCAGCAAAATGAATTTATTCAACAAAAATTAGATGATTTAAAAGAACATATGACTGATTTGTTTGAAAATGAATTTGGTGATTGGGAAATTACAATGGATTTAGAATCTTTTGAACAAGAATTTGATAAACATTTTCAGATTTCGAAGCAAGAATTAGAAGATAATGTGCTGTTGAAGTAGGTGATTATGGAAGAAAAACAGATTTTACATGTTGATTTCGCAACTTTGAGACAATCGTATATAGAAGTCAAAAATTTTCTAGAAAAAACAACAAAAGAAAAAGTTGAAAATGTTGATGTTCTGATTGAGAAAGATTTATTTTTATCAGGATTAGATAATGAATCACTTTTGATAGCGTTTATAGAAAAATATGATATTGATTTTTCTAAATTTGATTATTCAAAACATTTTTTGTCAGAAGGAGAATTAGCGAATGGATTCCAAGTTGTCTTAAATATAGTTTTTATTCCGTTATATTTTCTATTTTGGTTGATAAAAGAATTTACTTTTGATTTGATTGACTTAAATAAATATTTGATTAAGATTGTGAAATTATTTTCAACTAATCAAAGAGAAACTCGTGATATGAGTTTTGGAGATTTGTTAACTTCTTATGTCAACAAGAAATATACGTTAAGAAACACTACAAAATTCGTTTTGCATAATCCTAAACTCTCATAAAATCTTCTTCCAACAAGTCTTCTAAAGGACTTTGCATCAAAGATTGTGGTAAATTTCGGAAAGCAAAATTTCGTATATTCATCAAAAATTTATTGTCGACTTGAGCAACTTTTCCAGCCAAACGAGAAGTATCGATAATATAATGTGTTCGTTTCAAACGACGTAAATTATAATGTTCAAAAGCTAACAAAATATCAGTATCTTTTTTGATTAGTTCATCATACAAAACACAAACATCTTCAACAGCCATGCATGCGCCTTGCCCCATGTTTGGTGTGGTTGCATGTGCTGCATCTCCAATTAACAATACACGATTAAATGCATAATTATTAATCGGTTTTATATCCATAATTGGCGTAGCAATGATGCTTTCTGGATTCGTTTTTTGTAAAGTATTTCTGATTTGTCCCGAATAATCTTTGAACTGATTTTTAATATCACTTAAAGCGTAGTTGTAAACTTCAGAATTTAGTTTTGTATTGACACAAGCATACCAATAAATTTGATGATTGATTAATGGCGTCAAACCAAATCGACCATTTGGTCCCCATGTTTCGATGCTCTTTTTTGAATTGTAAGATTTATCCTCTACAATAGCACGCCAACAAATATAGCCTGCATAACGAGGTGTTGAATGTTTTAACAATTGTTGACGAATTGTAGAATTTATCCCATCAGCACCAATTAAATAATCACCTTCTGTAGAAGTTCCATCTTCAAAATGAAGGACAACTTTCTCAAAACTTTGTTCAAAGAATTTTATTTTTTTTGACGTTTTAATTTTATTCGAATCAATTTTCGAGACTAAATAATGATGTAAATCTGCACGATGAATGGCAAAATTTTCGTTGTTGTAATTTTTTCTTAATCGTTCTGTGTCCGCTTTCAGAATTGTTTTTTCTTTCCAATCTTGAATTTCAAAATCTTCTAACATATGCCCCAAAGGCGCAACCTCTTCTGCTAAACCAAGAATTTCAAACGCTTTCATTGCATTAGAAGCCAAACCAAAACCAGCCCCAATTCCACGAACTTCTGTCGAAGCCTCGAAGATTTCGTAATCATAATTTAAGTCTTGCAAAGCTTTTGCTAAAGTTAAACCCGCAATTCCTGCACCCGCAATTAAGAATTTTTTACTCATTGATAAAAATAAAGTTCAAAATTAATCATTCTACTATAAACCAAAAAGAAAAGCGAATCAATTTGATTCGCTTTTCAGAAGTTATTTTGTCGGAAATTATTGTTCGTTAAAATATTTGTAGAAATATGGAATAGTTTCGATTCCTTTGTAGAAATTGAATAAACCATAATGTTCGTTTGGAGAGTGTATAACGTCAGAGTTTAATCCGAATCCCATTAAAACAGATTTTGTTCCTAATTCTTCTTCGAATAAAGCAACAATTGGAATAGATCCACCAGCTCTTTCGGCTAACGCTTCTTTCACAAAAGTTTCAGCTAACGCTTTTTTAGCAGCGATAAAACCAGGATGATTTGTTGGTAAAATATAAGGTTTACCTCCATGATGTGGTTTTACTTTAACTTCTACAGAAGAAGGCGCTAAAGTTGGGAAATAATCTGCAAATTGTTTTGTTACAACTTCTGGATCTTGTCCAGGAACCAAACGCATTGAAATTTTAGCATACGCATGAGAAGGAATAACTGTTTTAGCACCTTCGCCAATATATCCTCCCCAAATTCCGTTTACATCTAAAGTAGGACGAATAGAAGCTCTTTCGATTGTAGAAAAACCTTCTTCTCCTTGGATATCAGCAATACCAATAGATTTCTTGTATTCTTCTACATCAAATGGAATTTTAGCTAAATCAGCTCTTTCGTCTTCTGTTAATTCAAGAATTGGTTCATAGAAACCTGGAATTGTAATGTGACCTTTTTCATTGATTAATTTTCCAATCATTGTTGCTAAAACATTAATCGGATTAGGAACAGCTCCACCATAAACACCAGAGTGCATATCGCGATTAGCTCCTTTTACCTCAACTTCTACATAAGATAAACCACGTAAACCAACAGAAATAGAAGGTTGTTCGTTTGAAATCATAGAAGTATCAGAAATCAAAATCACATCATTTTTTAATTTCTCTTTATTGTTTTTAACGAAATTTACTAATGAAGGAGAACCAACTTCTTCTTCACCTTCGATCATAAATTTAACGTTACAAGGTAATTCGTTTGATTTGTTTAAAGCCTCAAAAGCTTTAACGTGCATAAACATTTGACCTTTATCATCAGCAGAACCACGAGCAAAAATTGCTCCGTCATGATGAATTTCTGTCTTTTTGATTACTGGCTCGTATGGTCCAGATTCCCATAATTCTAAAGGATCAGCTGGTTGTACATCGTAATGTCCGTAAACTAAAACAGTAGGTTTTGAAGCGTCAACTATTTTTTCTCCGTAAACAACAGGAAAACCTTCTGTTTCGCATACTTCAACATTATCAGCACCTGCTTCTTTTAAATATTTTGCAACCATCTCGGCAGCATCATTTACGTCTTGTGTGTAGGCTGGATCAGCACTAACTGAAGGAATTTTAAGTAATTCGATTAATTCATCAAGAAAACGTTGTTTATTCTCTTGTATAAATTGTTGCGTATTGTTCATTTTTGTTTGTTATGAATAATAGGTAAATTTAAAAATAAAATCTTGATTAGACTTTCTTTTTCAAGAAAAATATAATGCGAAAACCTTTGTATCTTTGCAAAAAATTAGAGAATGATATTATATAATACAACTTTTATTGTTGAACAAGAAGTGCATGATGATTGGTTTGCGTGGATTCAGAAAGAGCATATTAATGATTATTTGAAATCAAATTGTTTTATCGGTGCTCGTTTAGGAAAAATAACTTCTCATATAGAACCTGGGGCGGTTTCTTATTCTTTGCAATTATTTGTGAATGATGAATTGACTTTAGATAAATTCAAGAATAATTTTTTATCAGAAATTAAACAAAAAAGTTTGCAAAAATACGCGACTAAAGTACTAAGTTTCGAAAGTGAAATGGAACATATAGGGGATTATAATTAAACAAAAGCTCGAGAAAATTCTCGAGCTTTTTTTATATTCTTTTTTGAAAAATAACTTCAATATTCAATTCAATCCATTGTTTGGTGCTAAAATCATAATATGACTTTGTAATATTTGTAGATAGACGATTGTAGTCTATAATTTTTAAATTTTCAATAGAAACATTTTTTTTATTTTCCTTGTTACCAGTATAGTTGCTTTCTGTATAACTACTATCTTTTATAACCATTACTTTATCCGATAATGTTGTAGATGTTACAAATCCATATTTTACAAAATCTGCATAACCGCTTGGTATACTTGGATAATCATAATTTATTAATGTTAGAGGAAAATTAAAGGAGATTAATTTTACTTTAGGTCTAACTTCTAAAAAGTTCTCTTGTTTATTAAGAATTTCAATTTCATCCAACAAATTAGTTGATGTTTTTTTATCATTGTTTAAATCAACTGGGATATTAGCTTTATAGGACACAATATTATAAGTCTCAACTACATCTTCTTCCGAAAAACCATCATCATCTTTACATCCAAAATTAATAAGAATTATACTAGATGCAAGTAGTAGTTTAAAGTAATTTGTAATCATATCATTATGAATTTTAGTAAATATAATAATTTCATTGATTTGTATAGTTATCAATTTTTGATTTATGTTTTTTTGACTTTAGTTGAATTATTTCAGAATTGGTTTCGATTTAGATAAAAATACCTATTACGATATTTTACTTCCGAAAAATTATAATTCAAACAAAGCGTTTGTTATTAAAATGGGCAAATCACCTGATAAAACAGAAAAATTGATGGACGCAAAAATGTAGTTCCAAAATAGAATAAAAAAATGCAGTAGTTTTTCTACTGCATTTTTTGTTTATGTTTAACCTTCGAAGCTTCTTACAGCGTCTAATGTTTTATTAATTTCAGCATCTTTAATTGCATCAGAAATAAACCAAGTTTCGTATCCAGAAGGAGCAATGTAAACTTCGTTCGTTAATAAATGATGGAAAAATTTGTTGAATCTTTCGTGGTTACATTTGGTCACATCTGTAAAGTTTTTAATTTCCGTTTGCTCTGTAAAGAAAACAGACATCATCGACCCTAAACGATTGATATGATTTGGAATTCCTTTTTCTGCAAAGATTTTAGAAATTTCAACATCTAAAGTTTCTGTAGCGTTATCAATTCTATTGAATAATGCTCTATCATTATTGATAATATTCAATGTTGTGATACCAGCACGCATAGCAATTGGATTTCCTGATAATGTTCCCGCTTGATAAACAGGGCCAAGAGGAGCAAGGTGATTCATGATTTCGCGACGAGCAGCAAAAGCACCAACAGGGAAACCTCCGCCAATTACTTTACCAAATGTTACAATATCTGCATTGATGTTTAAACGTTCTTGAGAACCTCCCATCGCTTGACGGAAACCTGTCATTACTTCATCAAAAATTAATAAAGCTCCATTTTCATCACAAATTTGTCTTAATCCTTCTAAGAAACCTTTTTCTGGAACAATACATCCCATGTTTCCTGCAATTGGCTCAACAATAATAGCTGCAATTTCGTCTTTATTTTGTTCGAATAAAGCTTTTACATCTTCCAAATTATTGTATTCTGCCAACAACGTATCTTTTGCAGTTCCTTGTGTTACACCCGGAGAATTTGGATTTCCGAAAGTTGCAGCACCAGAACCAGCTTTAATCAAAAATGAATCTGAATGTCCATGGTAACAACCTTCAAACTTAACAATTTTATCACGATTTGTATAACCTCTTGCCAAACGAATTGACGACATACAAGCTTCTGTACCTGAGTTCACCATACGAACCATATCGATGTTTGGAACTACAGAAGTAATTAATTTTGCAATTTCAGTTTCCAATTCAGTTGGTGTACCAAAAGAAAAACCATTTTTCATCTGCTCAACAGTCGCATTCAAAACACGCGGATCTGTGTGTCCAATAATCATTGGTCCCCAAGAATTGATGTAATCTACGTAAGCACGTCCATCTTCATCATAAATATAAGCACCTTCGGCTTTTTTGATAAAAATTGGCGTTCCTCCAACAGATTTAAATGCACGAACAGGAGAATTTACACCTCCTGGAATATATTCTTGCGCGTCTTTGAATAATGCGCTACTTCTTTGATACAACATAATTTTACAAAAATAGTTGCACAAATTTACTGAATCTTAAATGAATTATGAAGTGATTTTGATTAGATTATAAGTTTATGTGAAGATTTATTTTCTAAATACTCAATTAATGTTTTAATCAATTGATTTTCTTTCAAAATCGTTTGATTTCCAATCAAAAATAATTGCTCTTTTGCACGTGTTAACGCCACATTTAGTTTTCGGTCAACATTTCCTTGGTCATTCATATTCACCAACGCATTCAATTGTGAATAATATGTTACCGCAAAACTATACAAAATAATATCGCGCTGACTTCCTTGATAACGCTCAACTGTATCAACCGTTATTTGCTCGTAATTAGGAATATTTGCTAATTCTAATTTTTGTTTAATCAAGGCAATTTGATTACGGAAAGGCGCAATAATTCCAATTGTTTTCTTTGCATCAAATTCTTTTTTATTGATTTCGTATAAATGAATAATTTCTTGTACAAATTTCACAATCAAATCGGCTTCTTGCTCATTCGTTGAAGGCAAATAAGGATTTTCGTCCACATTGATAAACGCAAAACGATGATTCGTAATAAAGTTTTGTAAATCATTTGATTGATTATGATTTTCAAAATGTAAATCTGCACGTTGGCGATGTAAACTTTGCTTAATCTCTTCATTCAAATTTGGAATATCATAGGCAACATTTAATTTTCCATCATAAAAATAATTGTTCGGAAAATCTGCAATTTCAGCATGCATTCTTCCTTGATAAGTCAATTGGTCAAATGAATTTTCGTTATTATTACGCTCACAAAATTCATACAAACGTTCGAAAATTGAGTTTTTACGATTGATTAAACCAATATTTTCTAATAATTCGTTGTTCGTTTTTGCTAATTCAGGATTTTGCAAAACAATTGCAGGCAACTGTTTGTGATCACCAATCATGATAAAACGTTCTGCTTTTGGTAGAATTCCAACAATTTGTGGTTCTAAAATTTGTGAAGCTTCATCAATAATAATTGTATCAAATTTCTTTAATTTCAGAATATCATTTTTACTCGAAATTGAAGCAACCGTCGAAACAAAAATGCGTTGTTTACGAATAATATCTTGAATTGTTTTTCTCGAAAATTTTTCTCCTTTTTGCTCTAAATCAACATCTTTTTGCTCGATAATTTTATTCAATAAATTAGGATGAAATTCAGGAGAAGTAGATAATTCATTCCCAATTCTGATGAACTTTTGTTCAATTTGATCAGAAATAGCCGAATTTATCGATTCACATAATTCATCAACCGCACGATTTGTATACGCCAAAAGCAAAATATTACAATCTTGTTTCTCGTAGATTTCTTTCACCAATTCTTTGATGATAATCGATGTTTTTCCTGTTCCTGGAGGTCCATTCAACAAGAAATAATCTTTAGAAGAAAGCGCTTTTTTCAAGATTCGATTTTGTTCATCCGAAAGATTTGAGTTAAAATACGCATAATCCATTTGATTTCTTGGAATAGATTGCGTTAAAATCAAATCTTTTTTTGCTTTAGAAGAATGAATTAATCCATACAGATTTCGGTACATCGAAACAAAAGAAGAATCCATAAAATCGCGTTCCAAAGCCCATTTTCCTGATGAATCAAACGAATCAAAAAAGCGTGTGTTGGGCTGCTGATAACGAAAACGCAACACAATAAATTCTCTCGAAATACTTTTGATGGTACATTTAAAAACCTGATTTGTTAAAACCGAATCTTTGAAATTATTTCTTGGATAAAGAATGCAAATATCACCTTCGCGAATCGAAATAAAATCATTCGCAGGATTAGTTCTTTTTAACTTGATTTCACGTTTTGGATCAGAAATATGATTTTCTACAATTTCTAAATCATAAATAATCTCGAAATTATTATTTTTTTCTTCGAAAGTATTCAGCCACAAACTCGCCAAACCGTTGTTAGAAGTTGATTGTCCCAAACCAAGTTTCGCCATATATTGCTCTTTCGCAATGAAATTCGTAAACGAATAAAAATAAGCTTTTTCTAACGGTGAACTATTTTTGATCGGATAGATAAATTTATCCAACTGTTCTTCTAAAATTTCTTTGAAACGAGGATTAATTTTTCGTTTGATAAAATTGGCAGGTTTAATCGAATAAATAGTTGATTCAATATCGGTTAATGCATGATTTGCTAACCGATTTTCATTGATAATTATTCGATTTCGTAAATCAAAAATACGTTGAACTCGCGCTAAAGTTGGCACATCAAAACGTAAATTTCCTTGATATACTTTCGAATAGAAGATATAACCTTCGGTGTTTTTTGTGACATCTTTAAACTCTAAATCATATAAAACACCAATAATTTGGTAATATAAAAAGAGCTGCGTCGCATGATTTGGCTTGACACTTTTTCCATCATCAGGAAAAGGTGCACCACCAGATTTCAGCTCGATAATTTTATTTTTTCCTTCGGGATTAATGTCTAATAAATCTAAACGACCCTGAATACCATATTGTTCGCACAAAAATGAAGGCTCTATTAATGCACGATCCAACGAAATATCATATTGAGGAAAATCCTCGGTCAACACTTTTTGAATACGGTCAAAATGACCTTTTGCTTCCAGATAATAATCTTTCAAGTCTTGTGGATTCGTCAAATCGTTGCAAGCCGTATATTCTAATGGATAATTTTTGAAATCATTCTTGAAAATCTCATTAAAATCTGTGTTTTCAATGTTTTCTGTTGAAAAATGATCGACTACTGAATTGGCAAAATTTCCTAAACGAATGTGTTTACTATTTGGCGATTCTTCAAATTTTTTCTGAATATAATGCAATTCAGAAGTTCCATAATCCTGAAAACATTCAGCAATTGCCGAAATATCAACCAAATAATCTGGTTCGAGAATGATAAAACGTGGATGATAAATTCCTTCTTCATCAATCGTCGAATTGACTAAATTTAATTGTGCACCAACCCAAAAATCCTCAACAGAAGTAAAGTTTTCATTTACGCCATCCTCATCAATTTGAACTGTAATATTTTCTTCTGTTTCATTATCTTCATGATCGCAAATCAAACAATCTCGTTTGATTTCAATCACTTGAACACGCAATTTTTTAACCCGATTTCGAGTAAGAATTTTGTTTGTATAAAATTCTTTTTCAGGAAAATAGTAGATAATTTCTGCTGGAATCATTACTTCATAAATCGAAGAAATAAAATCTGCAACATATTTATAATGTGTAAAATATTCGTGTTCTGTCGGTTCGTATTTCTCGCTCAGAATTCGTTGAGCCGTTTTACGAAAGGAATGAATTTTAGTGGAAACTTGGTATTGATTACAGATAAAAGATAGCTTCGAGAAAAAGTTAGAAAACTGTAAAGCTTCGTTTTTTGTCAACTCAAATGCAATATTTTCAACCAAACGTTTTAAATCTAAATATTTAAAATTGATTGGTTTATTGGCAAGTTGAATTTGTAAAACTTCATTTAGCAGTTGATTTCCTATTTCTTCTCGATTCACGGCGATTAATTTGGTGTAAAATTAAGACTAAATATTGTATTAAAAAGACGTTTAATCCCACGTTTTCCAATCATCACTTGTAAACAACCATTTTGGAGTTTTAATTTTACCTTGTTGTAATTTATACCAAGGATTTAATTTTTTATTCATCGGATTATTAAGAATTTGAATTTTTTCAAATTATTTAATTCTCAAAGGTGAAACAATGACAGCAAATCCATCAGGATCTAAGAAAGAAATTCCGTTATCATTCCAATATGGATTTTTAGATTTTATTGGTTTGATATGATGAAATTATAAACGCTCAATAATTTTTTCATATTCTTGTTGTGTTGTTGGATAAAATACCAAACAATTGTCTTCATCAAAGTGATGATTTATATTTTCGTGAGTTGTTGTAAATTTTAGATGCCAGTTTAAATCTGGTTTTCCAATAAAAATACCATCATATCCATTATGATTTTGAAACTCTCCAAGAATTTCAAAATTTAAAACTTTAGTATAGAATTTTTTTATTTAGTTGATTTGATTGGTATGACGAGCGACTCAAAATTGCATAAAATTCACTATTATTATTGATTGAAAATTAGTTTATTTTATTGAATTTTATGGAAATAATTTTAGTACAATGAAGAAAACTCTTTTATTAATTTCGTTTATTATTTTTAGTTTATTTAATGTATTTGCTCAAAAACAAAAAGATTCTAAAAGTTCTGAAGTTATTATTTCAAAAGATTTTAAAAATAAATTAGATCCAATTAAATCAAATTTTAATCGAATTAATTCGATTAAAATTTGGACAAAAATAAAAGAAATTGAAACTGATGATTCTACCGAAGGTGGTTTTATTAATTATTATTTTTTGAACGATAAATTAGAAAAAATTGTGGTTCGAAAATTTGGAAAATCAGGTCAATATTTAGCCGAATATTATTTGTTAAATGATAAATTGTCTTTTGTTTTTGAACAAGGTACAACTTATAATTTTCCTTTATATTGGAAAGGATTTGATGATAAAAAATCGAAAATTGAAGAATTTCGTTATTATTTTGAAGATAGAAAATTGATTCATTTTATAGGAAAATCTAAAAATTACAAAACTGAAAGTAAAGATACTTTGGACGAATTTGATGAGATAATTAAGAAAGAGAAAAGTAATTAGATAAATCAAAATAACTACATTTATTAAAAATTAAACAATGAAAATTGCCATATTAGATGATTATCAAAATGCTGTACCGTATTTGAAATGTTTTGATTTAATAAAAGATTATGATGTTAAGGTTTTAAATCGTTCATATACAAATACAAAGGATTTAGCAAAAGAAATTGAGGATGTTCAAATTTTAGTTTTGATAAGAGAACGTACGAAAATAAATGAAGAATTATTATCCCTTTTACCAAATTTGAAATTAATTAGTCAAACAGTCAAAATTTCAAATCATTTAGATTTAGCCGCTTGTACAAGTAGTGGAGTTGCTGTGTCAGAAGGAATTGGTTCTCCTATTGCTCCAGCCGAATTAACTTGGATGTTGATAATGAATGCAACTCGAAAAATACCTCAAGCTATCGAAGCGATGAAAAAAGGCGAGTGGCAGACTAATATTGGTTCTACAATAAATGGTAAAACAATTGGAATTTGGGGATATGGAAAAATAGGACAGATGATTGCACAGTATGCAAAAGCTTTTGGAACGAAAGTGCAAGTTTGGGGAAGTGAAAATTCTCGTCAAAAAGCATTGGAGGATGGTTTTCAAGCAAGTAATTCTAAAGAAGATTTTTTCTCTACAAGCGATGTTGTTACACTTCATATTCGATTAAATGAGCAAACAAAAGGTATTGTGAAATTTGAAGATTTGAAATTAATGAAACATGATGCAATTATTGTAAATACTTCTAGAGCTGAACTAATTAAGAAAAATGATTTAAGTAAAGCTTTAAGTCAAAATACACCAACTTATGCTGCTTTAGATGTATATAACTCTGAACCAATTTATGATAAAAATAATGAATTTCTAACGAATCCGAATGTAATTTGTACGCCGCATTTGGGTTACGTTGAAGAAAATAGTTACGAATTATATTTCTCAAAAGCTTTTGAAAATGTTGTGAATTATATTGAAGGAAATCCAATCAATATTGCAAATCTTGAAGTTTTAGATTAATAAAAAATCCGTCAATTGACGGATTTTTTTAATACACTTCTTCTTTTTTGAAGAAAACCGTGTCGTTTCCTTTTCTAAATTTCAGTTCTGAATATCGAATCGTATAATCATCGGACATTCCATAAGTTTCTAAAATAAAATTATCCTTAAAACGATAATTTCTATTGGTTTTATGTTTTGCATTTGAACCTAATTCTTCTTTCAAACTCAATATTACTGGAGAAATTTTGAATCGAGGATCAGTTTCTATTCGATTAATAATGGTATTGACATCGGCAGAATCCATATTCAAAACTGTTTCTTGTTTCATGTTTTTAATTCCAGAAATATCTGTCGAAACAATTTTTAAATTTCCTTTAAACCCAATTCCAGCTTGGTGTAAATCGGTTTTCAAATCATCATTAGAAAACATTTGATTTCTGTAACCATATTTCACCATCGGAATCATCACAATAAAAAATATCGCAAGCGAAACTATCATTGCAGCTTTGTTGTAGCCTGCCATTCTCAATCCATAATATATAAATGGAATCAAAATCAATAATACAATTCCGAATATAATGACAGCAATTAATCCTGATTCCATTAGCCTTTAATCATATTTAAAAATTCGTCCTCGGTCAACACGACAACTGTTCCAATTTCTTCTGCTTTTTTCAATTTACTTCCAGCTTTATCGCCAGCAACCAAAAAATTTAAGTTTTTAGAAACTGCAGAAATATTTTTTCCACCATGATCTTCCACCATTTTTTGTGCATCAGTTCGATTGAATTTAGTCAAAGTTCCTGTAAACAAAAACGTTTTGCCTTCCAAAGAATCTGACAAAGGTTTTGCTTCTTCACCAATCTCGAAATTCAACCCGTAATCACGTAAACGTTGAATCAAAATTTGATGTTGTTCTTCTTTAAAATATTCCTTAATCGAAATTGCAATTTTTTCTCCAACATCCGTTACAGAAACTAATTCTTCCATTGTTGCATTCATCAAACGATCAATATTTTGAAAATGTTTAACCAATTTTTTTGCAACCGTTTCACCTACATGACGAATTCCAATTGCGTACAACACCTTTTCGAAAGGTTGCTCTTTAGATTTTTCGACAGAATTAATAATATTTTGAGCAGATTTTTCAGCCATTCTTTCCAAAGGCAAAATATCTTCTTTTTGTAAAGTATAAAAATCAGCAATGTTATTAAGCAAATTTGCTTTGTGTAGCAAAACAGCTGTTTCACCACCAATACTTTCAATATCCATTGCTTTTCGAGAAACAAAATGCTCTAATTTTCCAATTATTTGAGGTTCGCAACCATTTTCATTTGGACAATAATGCTGTGCTTCGCCTTCATTACGAATTAATTCTGTTCCGCAAGAAGGACAATTTTTAATAAATTCGATCTCTTCGGTTCCAGGTTGACGAACATCAGTATTAACACCGACAATTTTCGGAATAATTTCGCCGCCTTTTTCCACATAAACCATATCACCAATGCGGATATCCAACTTTTTAATAATATCTTCGTTGTGGACAGAAGCACGTTTTACGATTGTTCCAGCCAAAGAAATAGGTGCAAGATTTGCAACAGGCGTAATCGCTCCAGTACGACCAACTTGATAATCGATGCTCAATAATTCGGTTTCGGCAGCTTCAGCTTTAAATTTATACGCCATTGCCCAACGTGGAGATTTCGCAGTATAACCTAATTCATCTTGTTGCGAAAAAGAATTTACTTTGATCACAATTCCGTCCGTTTCGTAAGGTAAATTTTTACGTTCGATATCCCAATGATCTACAAAAGCTAAAACTTCTTCCAAAGAAGTACATAATTTTGATGTATGCGGAATCTTAAAACCTAATTCATCAGCGGCTTGTAGCATTTCCCATTGTGTAGAATAAGGTAAATTATTTCCGATAAAATAATATGGGAAACATTGTAAACCGCGTTTCGCAACTTCTGTATTATCTTGTAATTTTAATGATCCAGAAGCGGTATTTCGAGGATTTGCATACAATTCTAAACCATTATTAGCGCGTTCTTCATTAATTGAAGCGAATTTATTGAGCGGAATTGTAATTTCGCCACGCATATAAAAACGTTCAGGATAATTTCCTTTCAATTTCAATGGAACAGATTGTATAGTACGTATATTATTCGTGATTTCATCACCTTGTGTTCCATCTCCACGCGTTACAGCCTGCGTCAATTCTCCATTTTCATACAAAATAGAAATCGAAGCGCCATCATATTTCAATTCGCAAACAAATTCTACTTTTTCACCTAACGTTTTCTCAATTCGTTTTTCCCAATCTTGTAAATCTTCAATTGAATATGAATTGTCTAACGAATACATTCTAAATTCGTGTGTAATCGTCGGAAAATTTTTTGTAACCATTCCACCAACGCGTTGTGTAGGGGAATTAACATCAAAAAAGATAGGATTTTCGTCTTCTAATCGTTTTAATTCTTTCAATTTCAAATCAAATTCGAAATCAGAAATTGTCGGATTATCTAAAACGTAATAATTATAATTATGCTGAGTAAGCTCTTCTCGAAGCGCTAAAATTTTGTCTTGTATTTCCATTCTAAAAATGTTACCGAACAAAGATAAACACTTGAATTAATACGAACAATTTTTAAAATAATTTGGAATGATTTATATTTAGGAATATTTATTGCAACGTTTATTGAAAAATAATCAACTATGAATAATTTATTAGAAGTTTTGGACACAAAATCAAAAGGTTTTGAAAATACAGTTTCTATCGTAACAACTGGAGCAGCAGCAGGAATTGCAATTTCGAAAGCAATTAATAAGAACGAAAAAATTGGAGCTGTTGTTGGAGTAGGAGTAGGCTTGCTGGTTTATGCAATGTTTAGTCCTCAAAACAAATTGGAAAAAGAGAATAAAAAATTGGAAAAGCAAATAGAAGAGTTTGAAGCTAAATTGGAAAAATAATCTGTTTTTATTTGTAAGTATTTTAACTTATTTGGTGAGTTTAATTTTGCCTGTTCACTTATTAAGTATTGATTTTATTGAATATTATTCTGGAGATTCTAGAACAGAATATTTGAATTACATATCTAATATTAGGATATATAACGATATCAGAGTTGCCAATTGATTTTATCTGTTGGTTAGGGAACTTTACATTATTATTTTCTTGGATTTTTTATAAGATAAAAATAGGATGAATATTAGGTATTATCGCTGTTATTCAAATGTCATTATACGAAATTAATCATTTAACAAGATTAGATATTTTACAAATACATGAATATGATTTACCACATTTTGGTTATTGGATTTGGTTATTTTCATCCATTTTTGTCCTAATTTATCATTACAAAAAATATAAATTAAAAAGTCAAACATTGTAAAGTTTGACTTTTTAGTTTTGTGATATTCATAATTCGTTCTCGAAGATGATTAGATAGAATTTATTCTTAAGACATTTTAAATGTTTTTATCTTAATAATTATATTGATTTTCGAATTAATTAGCAATCCATACTCTATGAAAACCTTTATTTAATGCCAATTTGGACTGATTTTCTTCTATTTTACGAATATGAAAATTCACTCTCGAAGATGATTTAAGTATAAACAAAATTTGCTTGTATAATTTATTGATTCTATATTATATTATATCTATAAAATTAGTCGAGATTAGTGTTGTTTTAGAAAATTGGAATTAATACATTTGTTAAAATAAATACTCTATAAAAACTATAGATATTATATAAGAAAATGAATCAACTAAAAGAGATATTAGAAAAAGTTACAGGACAAGTAAGTTTAGAAGAAAAATTATTTTTTTTGAATAACAACGTTAAAGAAAAAATAGTTTTTTCGACAAGTTTTGGTTTCGAAGATCAAGTTATTTCTCATGTTATTTTAAGTCAAAAATTAGACAATATTAAGATTTTTACTTTAGATACAGGTCGTGTTTTTCAGGAAACGTACAATACGTGGAACAAAACAGAATTTAAATATCAAGCGAAGATTAAACCATTTTATCCACCAACAGAGGAGTTAGAAAATTTTGTTGAAGAAAATGGAATTAATCCTTTTTACGATTCGGTTGATTTAAGAAAACAATGTTGCTATATCAGAAAAGTAATTCCTTTGAATCGTGCATTAAAAGAAGCATCAGTTTGGATTACAGGTTTGCGTGCGGAGCAATCGAATAATCGACATGATATGCACGAAATAGAGTTTGACGAAGAAAAACAATTATTCAAATTCAATCCATTGATTGATTTTACAACAGGGGATTGTTTCGAATATTTGAAAGAAAATAGAGTTCCTTACAACCCGTTACACGACAAGGGTTTTATAAGTATTGGTTGTGCTCCTTGCACACGTGCTATAAACGAAGGTGAAGATTTTCGTGCCGGAAGATGGTGGTGGGAAGACAATAGTAAAAAAGAATGCGGTCTACATGCAAAGTAGACTTCAGGTGTTAATTTAATTTGAATGACTCAGCCTATTTTAGGTTGAGTTTTTTGTTTACTTTTACTAGATAAGTTTCAATAATGGAAATAGAACAAATCTTAAATCAAATTTCGCCACTTTCATCACAGTCTATTCAATTGATAGCAGATAAAATTCAATTGATTCGATTACCAAAAAACACCACGCTTATTGATGCTGATAAAGTTGAGAAAAAGTTATATTTCATCAAAAAAGGAATTGTTCGCGCGTATACGATAGACGATGGAAAAGAAATTACGTTTTGGTTTGGGAAAGAAGGCGATTTGATTTTATCGATGCGAAGTTATGTCGAAAATAAAATTAGTTACGAAACAATCGAATTAATGGAAGATTGTGAGTTATATGAAATTAAATCTTCAGACATACAATTGTTTTATGCGACAAATTTAGAAATTGCAAATTGGGGAAGAAAACTTGCTGAAATTGAATCGATAAAAACTGAAGAGCGTTTTATTTCTAGGCAACTAGGAACGGCGATTGATCGTTATAAAAAATTGTTAGAAGAAAATCCAAGTTTGATTAATCGTGTGCAATTAGGTTATATCGCGTCTTATTTAGGAATTTCTCAAGTGACATTAAGTAGGATTCGCACAGAAATTTAAGCGAATAATTTTTTTACAAATGTAAAAAAAATCTATTTTTTTCTAATTCATCTTTGCATCAAAATATTAACAAAATGAATTGGATTTTATTGATTTTAGGAGGATTATTCGAGATTGGATTTACATCATCTTTAGGGAAAGCCAAAGAAACAACAGGCTCAGAAATGTACATTTGGTATGGCGCTTTTGCAATATGTTTGGTTGCAAGTATGACGTTATTAATCAAAGCAACACAAACTTTACCTTTGGGAACTGCTTATGCTGTTTGGACTGGAATTGGCGCTGTTGGAACAGTTTTAATCGGAATTTTTGTATTCAAAGAACCAGCTAATTTTTGGAGAATATTCTTTATTTTTACATTAATTAGTTCAATTGTAGGATTAAAATTTGTTTCGCATTAATGAACGAAGAAATTACAATAAAAAGAGTTGAAGAAAAACACATTACAGAACTTCAAGAAATCTCTAAAAAGACATTTGCAGATACATTTTCTTCTTCTAACACAGAAGAGGATATGCAAAAATATTTGAACGAAAGTTTTTCAGAAGATCAATTATTAAAAGAATTGAAGAATCAAAATTCGTTGTTCTTTTTTGCAATGATTAACCAAAAAATTGTCGGTTATCTGAAATTAAATATTGGTGATGCTCAAACAGAAGTTTATGATATGAATTCTTTGGAAATTGAAAGAATTTATGTGTTAGAATTGTTTCAAGGAAAGAAAATTGGACAAATTCTTTTTAATAAAGCTGTAGAAATAACTAAAAACCTCAACTTGCATACAATTTGGTTAGGAGTTTGGGAAAAGAATATTTCTGCGATTAATTTCTATTTAAAGAATGGTTTCGAAAAATTCGATCAACATATTTTCAGACTTGGTGATGATGAACAAATAGATTATTTAATGAGATTAAAATTATAAGATTTATAATATGTCAAAATGTCTTATTAATTCTATATTTTATCAATAATGTGAAGTGGTATTGTTTTTGACATTGTAACAAAAAAATAATAGATATGGACACAAATAGAGATTATACATTCGAAGAAATACCAGATAGCTCTCACAATGAGCAAGATTTTTATGCAAAATTCAAAGAAAGATTAGATGATGTACAAAAATTTCCAGCTGATTATTTGTTCAAATTCATTTATCCTTCAAGTGAAGAAACGATGGAAAAAATCAAAGATATTTTTGCAGGAACGAATGCTGAATTTGATTACAAAGCTTCAAAAAATAGAAAATATACATCTATTTCGATTAAACTTTATGTGATTGATGCGGATATAGTAATCAATTATTACAAAGAAGTTTCGAAGATAGAAGGCGTTATAATGTTATAAAAAAGGTTGCAAATGCAACCTTTTTTTATCTTTTTAAAAAGAGTAGGGAGGTATCAATTTTTCAATTATGAAATTAATGTTCCCAGAGTAACCCTCTTTATTATGTTAAATACATAATGTGATTATTTTACTTCTTCGATAAAAACAATTGAAATCAATTTTTTAAATTATTATTTTTTTCAACTTGCAAAGATTTATCGGAACTAAATTTTAGTTTATACTTCATTTTATAAAATTTTGAAAGTTAATTTTCAAAATTTTGCATTCTCAATTCATTTCATAAAATCAACTTATTTAGAATAGAATTTTTGCTTTATTAAATTTTCTTAGAAATAGTGAGTTATTAAAGTTATTATTAATCAATTTTAAATACTTGTAAATACTTACAAATATTTATAAATGGATATATTGCTGAATATAAATTTATTATAATTAATGTAGAATTGTTTTTTAAATGTTTAATCAGATAAATTTTTAGTAAAACTATTTTAATAAGTATAATTGAGCACAAACTTTTGCATCAGATAAAGCTTCATGATGGTTGAGTTGAAGATTAAATCGGCGAGCACAATCGGATAATTTTGTAGGAACAATTCCTTTCTGTTTGAAAATTCTGTATGTACATTCCCACTTTTCGGCAAGGTTAAGTTGAGAGTAATTGAGGCTATAAAACTCCATTGTATTCTTCAAAACAGAACGATCAAACGATTCGTTATGTGCAACAACAAGCTGATTTTGTAAACGATGTTTGATTTCAAAATAGACGTCTTCAAAACTTGGTGCATCAATTGTGTCTTCGGGACGAATTCCATGAACCAAAATATTATGATAATTATATTGATTTTGTGGTGGTTGAATTAACGTGTAATACTCGTCTGTAATCACATTATCTGTCACAGTTACAATTCCAACCGCGCAAGCAGAATTACGATAATTGTTTGCAGTTTCGAAATCGATGGCAACAAAATTTTCCATAATTTATATTTTGTTCGATATAAAATTAATGATATTTTCTTGTTCGAAAGGAGAAAACCAATTGACAGTTTCATCTTTTTTGAACCATGTCATTTGACGTTTTGCAAAACGTCTTGTATTCTTTTTGATTTCTTCTATCGCAAAATCCAATGTAATTTTCTCTTCAAAAAAGTCGAACAATTCTCGATAACCAACAGTTTGCAAAGCATTCAAATCTTTTAAAGGAAATAAATTTTTTGCTTCATTTAATAAACCTTCGTTCATCATAATATCAACTCGACGATTGATTCGGTCGTACATTTCTTCGCGAGGAAGTTCTAAACCGATTTTAATTATGTTAAATGGACGTTTGTTCAAATCTTGATTTCTGAAGTTAGAGAAAGGTAAACCCGAAGATCTAAAAATTTCTAAAGCACGTGTTACACGCTGTTTATTGAAAATATCAACTTCTTCAAAATACTTTGGATCGACTTCTTGCAATTCTTTTTGCAATTTTTCAATTCCAAATTCAGCAAGCTCATTATTCAAATCTTCTCTAATTTTAGGATTAACATCAGGAAATTCGTCAAAGCCAACTGTGATCGCTTTTTCATATAAACCAGATCCACCAACCATGACGCAAATGTCATTTGTTTTGAAATAATTATTCAAAAAAGCTAAGCCATCACGCTCAAAATCACCAACCGAATATTTTTCGTGAATAGAAATATTTTGAATAAAATGATGCTTCACTTCAGTCAATTCTTCCTCAGAAGGAACAGCAGTTCCTATCTTCATTTCTTTGAAAAATTGACGACTATCACAAGAAATAATTTCGGATTGAAAATGTTTTGCAACTTCTATTGCCAAATTGGTTTTACCAATTGCAGTTGGTCCAACAATAGAAATTAAGGTTTTATTATTTTGAATTTTTTGCATGTTATATGAAATCGAGCGCAAGATACTTCGATATTTTATGAAAAGAAAAAGCTTCTATAAAAAATAGAAGCTTTGTAAATTATATTGATCTTTAATTAATCATTAAAGTGGTAAAGGAAAACCACATCCGCCGTATAAGCAGGTTTCGGATTATCTTTAATTTCTAAATTTGCTTCGATGACAACTTTTGCAATTCCTCTCAAATTAGTAATAGATTTCAATTTTGCAGTTAATCTTACCTCACTATCAACCAAAACAGCTTGTCCAAATCTCAAATTTTCAATTCCATAATTGATTAACATTTTGATGTTGCGCACTTCCGCAATTTGATCCCACAAATGTGGAATTAAAGATAGCGTTAAATAACCATGCGCTATTGTTTTTTTGAAAGGTCCTTCGTTAGCTGCTTTTTCAGGATCTGTATGAATCCATTGATGATCTAAAGTTGCATCAGCAAAGCGATTGATTTGTTCTTGATTTATTATATGCCAGTCAGATTTACCGATTTCTTTACCTTCGAAAGCTTTGTATTCATCGAAATTATTAATAATTACCATTATTCAGGTGTTTTAGTTTTTAGTATTGTATTGCTCAAATCTAATGAATAATCGTCAGATAATAAATTTTATTTATGAGAAAGAGAGCATTTTTTGAATAATCTAAAAATAAAAAATCCGACTGAAAATTCAATCGGATTTTTTATAGCTATTTAATTTATTGCTACTCAATAATTTTTGCATCTTCAACATTTGCATAGGCTCTTTGCGTATCTCTCCATGCAAGATATTTAATAATTTCTTTGTTGAAATATTTCATTCCAAAAAGTAAAATCCCAAAATCATCTATCAAACCAAAAGGTCCAAATAGCGCTTCTGGAATAATATCAATAGGAGAAATAATGTATAAAGTTGCTACAAATCCAAGAAATAAATTCATGTTGTCAGGTTTATAACTTCCTTTTTTGTAATCACCTAACATATTGAAAAAAGCCTTTACTTTTTCAAAAAAAGATTTGTCTTTTTGAGCTGCCATTGCTGCTTCTCCAGCGACTTTAAAGAATTTTGATTTTTTCATTTCACAAAATATGTTTTAAAAACGTATTATGTATTACAAAGTACATGCCAAAACATTTAAATTGATTTTTGTGTCATGTTAAAACTTTATGTTACATTGTTTTACTTGTTTTTCTTTTTCAGTTTAATGATTTTTGCATTCAATATTCTGTCAAGCTTTGGATATCTTTCGCGCATTAATTTTGTGCTGTTAAAAATTTCTTCATCTTCCATTGTTTGTCCAGCGTAACCATCATACAAACTTTCTACAACATTCATTCCGTTCACCACTTTTCCAAAACTTGGAAAACCTACTACATCATTGGAATTGATTGTATCCAAACGATGATTATCTTTCAGATTAATAAACAAATCCAAATCTCTTGTGTTTTTTCCTGCGCGCGCAAAACTCAAAGCTCCTTTATTATTTCCAGCAATAACAGGTTCATCTTCTACAATAAACTTTTTCCATTGATTAGAAACAATTGTGTCTGTATTTCCAAATTGGGCGACAAAGTTCGGAACAACACGATAAAAAGTTCCATCTTCGAAAAAATTGTATTTAACCAATTGATAAAAACGATCAACAGCTTTTGGCGATAATTTTCTTTCAACTTCGATATCAATATTTCCTTTTGTTGTTTCAAATCGAGCAACAAAATTTTCTGGTGCCTGTTTCGTTGTCCATTTTTTATGAAAAACCGTTTTGCTAGAAGTACAAGCCGAAAGCGTAATAAGTGTAAATAATGTTAGAGTAATTTGTTTCATGTTCTAATTTTGTGGATTAAACTTAAACAAAAAACGACACTTAGCGTAAGTGTCGTTTCATTATTTTTGCAATTCTTGTTCAATTTTAAAAAACCATTCTGTTTTCTGGTTATAAACTTCCGCTTCGGCAAGCATATAATGTGCTTCTTTGGTTTCTTCATATTTCACGCGATCCATCGTTTCTGGGTTGAAAGGTGGTAAAGGTTGCACTTCTGCACTAAAAGTTTTGGTGTGGCCTTTATATGTAAATGTTTTGGTGATAATTTCTTTTTCCATTGTCTTTTAATCTTTGGTAAAAATACAACTTTTGCAACGGAGAATTTACATTCGGAATAATTTAATTTTTAGGCTGAATTATTTTTTGATAAATAGTAATTTTGCAGCTATATGATTACTCAAAATAATTCTAATCAACAACAAGTTCTTGTCGTTTCTTCGTTTGATGAACTTGTACATACAGCTTTTTCTGGGAAAAATAATGCGATAAATTGGCGGCGAAATTTAGAAGGTGATTTTGAGGAAATTGTGAATCAATTGATTTTAAAAGATGATATTACTGTTATTTCTATTGATGATTTGAATGATTTAGATTTATCTAATGAAGGAATTAAAGCGAGAAATATTTTGATCAATGATTTACAACAATTAACTGATTTTGGCGCTTCGCCAACTTTAAACTTACTGAAATGTTACGAACGCGATACTGAATTTGATTTTATTTCGACAGATGTTTATTCATTTCACGTTGATCGTTCGCCAATTCCTACGGATACTTTTTTGTGCACTTACTATGGCGCTTCCAGTGATATTGTAGCAAATGAAGATGTGGAACAAAAAATTTTGATTCCAGAAATTAGAGAAAAACTATTCGAATTATATGATGGACACATTGATGGTTTTGAAGATTTTTTGAAGGAATATTTCTTTGATTTGCATTATCTAATTCGTCCAGGTGTAGACCCAATTAATTTAGGATTAGGGGATCTTTGGCGATTGGCAGTTGATCATCCAGAACAAAAAGTTTTGCCTTGTGTACATCGCGCGCCGAAAGAAAATAAAGATGAATATCGATTATTGTTAATCTGTTAGGAATAAATTAATCAAATAACATTAATAAAAGTTATATAATTTAGATTCAAAAGATTAGGCTTTTGAATGAAGTCAAGCTTTTATTATTACAATGGTTTCACTAAATTTGCGTATATTTATTGATGAATAATTATTGTTAATTTAATTTCTATTATTATGAACAAAGAATCAGATATACTAAAATTAGAAGAAGCAGGAGCGTTAAATCGTTTAGCTAAATCTGCATCGCAAGCTGCAATTAGAGTTTCAGAAGCATTAGATTTATCAGTTCAATATGTTCAAGGAAATCGAATCATCGAGAGAAAACCTAATGGAGAAATTAAGGTGATTAAAACAATAGATCGAATAAAAGTTCCAGCTGAATTGAAAAAAGGAGCTAAATTATGTCTAAAATAAAACGTTTACGCGTTTTTGCTGGTCCAAATGGATCTGGAAAGTCTACTTTATTCGATTCAATCTCATCAAAATTTAATGCTGGATATTTTATTAATTCAGATTTGATTGAGAAAGAAATTTCTTTAAAAGGTTTTATTGATTTGGATCGATATGAACTAAAACTTACCGAAAAAGATTTTGAAGATTTTAAAACTGAACCTGCTTCAGTTTCATTATTCGAAAAAGCAAATAACGAAGGAAAAGCAATTGATGTGCAGTTTCGAAATAATGTTTTGGTTGATAAATCTAAATCTACACATAGTTACGAAGCGTCTTTTATTACTTCATTTATTCGAAAACACTTATTGATTAAAGGTAAATCTTATTCATTTGAAACGGTAATGAGTCATCCTTCTAAAATTGATGAAATAGTGGATGCTAAAAATCGTGGTTTCAAAACATATATGTATTTTGTCTGTATTGAAGATCCTTTGATTAATATTTCTCGAATTGAAAATAGAGTAGAAAAAGGTGGTCACGCTGTACCAGATGAAAAGGTGATTAAACGATATCATTCTACTTTAATGAATTTATTTCCAGCTTTAAAAATTGTAGATAAAGGCTATATTTTTGATAATTCAACTCAAGAAATGAGATTATTTGCACAAGTTAAGAGAAATGAACTTGAAATAGTTTCGGATAAAGTTCCAAATTGGTTTATAAAACAACTGCAATAAAAATTTTATCTTTGTAATTATATATGGTACAAATGGACGAATTCCAATTTACAACGCCATATATTACAAGGATTACATCAAATACTATGGATTTACAAGATCAATTAAAAAATCTTTTTCCTGATCATATACCTGAGCCAGAAGAAGTGTCAAATGAAGAACAACATGAATTATGGATTCAGAAAGAACCATTGATTTGTAAGTTTGAGAAACGAAAAGGGAAAATAAATACAATTATAGAAGGTTACGAAGGAGAAACAGAAGATTTCAAACTTTTAGCAAAAGAAATTAAGCAATTTTTGGGTGTTGGAGGGAGTTTTAAAGACGAACAAATCATCATTCAAGGAGATTATCGCGATAAGATTATGGCTTTCCTGAAAGATAAAGGGTTTAAAGTGAAAAGAGTAGGTGGTTAATAATTTCTTTACAAAGATTACTGATAAAAATTGTATATTGTTCTCTTATTTTTAATTATAAAATCATGAGTAAAGCAGCATCAGAATTAGTTTTAAATGCAGACGGAAGTGTTTACCATTGTAATATAAGACCAGAGCATTTAGCAGATACTATTATAACAGTTGGTGATCCAAATCGTGTCGAAAAAGTTTCAAGACATTTTGATACAATCGAGCACACAGCAAGCAAAAGAGAAATTGTGACGCATACAGGAACGTTGAATGGTAAACGTTTAACAGTTATTTCGACTGGAATGGGTACAGATAATATTGATATTGTTTTATCTGAGTTAGATGCTTTGGCTAACATCGATTTGGAAACTGGTGAGATCAAAAAAGATTTCAGAAAATTATCATTTGTTCGTATGGGAACTTCTGGAGCTTTGCAAGCGGATATTCCTGTTGATAGTTTCGTTATTGGTTCTCACGGTTTAGGTTTAGATGGACTTTTGCATTATTATGTTGGGAGTGAAGCGGTGATGAATAAAGAGGTAGAAGATGCTTTTATTAAACATGTTGATTGGTCGCCGAATAAAGCGCGTCCATATTTAGTAAAAGGATCTGATTTGTTATTAGATAAATTAGCTTCTGAAAAAACAATTCAAGGAGTAACAGCTACAGCTTGTGGTTTTTACGGACCTCAGGGACGTTATTTGAGATTGCAACCAAATCCAGCTGATATTAATGAGCGTTTAACAACTTTTAATTACGAAGGTTTAAGAATCTCTAATTTTGAGATGGAAACTTCTGCAATTTATGGATTATCAGCAATGATGGGACATGAAGCATTGTCGATAAATGCAATTGTTGCAAATAGAATTTTAGGTGAATTTAGTGCTGATTCTTACAAAGCAGTTGATGCAATGATTGAATATTCGTTAGAAAGATTAACAAAATAATTTCGGAATCATATAAAACAAAAGCTCGAGAATTTTCTCGAGCTTTTTTGATTTTATATAATTTAAGAATTTTAATTCAAATTCATTAATTCTTTTGCTTGATTGATTGCTGCATCTGTCAATTCTGAACCAGAAATCATTTGTGCAATTTCTTCTAAACGTTGTTGTTGAGATAATTCAATAACGTTTGTTTGCGTTGTTTCGTTTACGACTTCTTTGTAAACTTTTAGCTGATAATTTCCTTTTGAAGCGACTTGTGGCAAATGCGTAATCACTAAAAGCTGCATATTTTCTGCCATTGTTTGCATTACTTTTCCTGTTTCATTCGCAACTTTTCCAGAAATTCCTGTATCTATTTCATCTAAAATTAATGTAGGCAAATGTTGATGAGTTGCCAATAATTTTTTAATCGCTAACATCAATCGAGAACGTTCTCCACCAGAAACAGATTTCTCAAAAATACGAGGTTCCATTCCTTTATTTGCTGAGAATAGAAACAAAACTTCATCTTTTCCAGTTGCTGTAAAATCTGCTGTTTCGTTTAATTGAATGGTTAATTGAGAATTTTCCATTCCCAATTGTGACAACGTATTCAAGATATTTTTTCGGATAATTTCGATAGAAGAAAATCTATTTTTTCTAACTTTAATTGATTGGTTTTCAAGTTTTTCTGAGATTGAATTCAATTCTTTATTTAAGTGAATAATTAAATCACTCAAATTATCAAAACCAGAAGTTTGACTTTCTAATTCGTCACGTTTAGCAATTAATTCTTCAACAGAAATCACATTATGTTTACGCAATAATTTATGAATCAAATCGTAACGATCAGTAATTTCTTGTAATCTTTCAGGATTAATTTCAGTCGAATCTATCAAACTACTCATTTCACCCGAAATATCTTGCAATTCTATTTTTGATGAAATCAATCGCTCGTAAATCAAATTGTATTGCGAATTATAATCCGAAATTTTATTCAATTTATTGCTTGCTTCATTCAATTGAGAAATTATTCCCATTTCAGGATGCTCCAAAAATTGATAAGTTTCATTCAAAATCGAAATAATTTCTTCTACATTTGATAAAGATTTTATCTCGATTTCCAATTGTTCTAATTCCTCATTTTTTAGCGAAGCATTGTTCAATTCTTCCCACAAATGCAATTTATATTCTAAATCTTGCGATTGATTTTCTAACGAATTTTGAGCATCTTTTATCTTTTTCTTTGTTGAAATATAGTGGTTAAAATCTTTCCTATATTCTTTCAATAAGTCTTTATTTTCTCCATAAATATCCAACATCGAAAGTTGAAAATCAGCTTCAAAAATTTTAGGTGTATTAAATTGAGAATGAATATCAATCAATAATTCTGATAATTCCTGTAAAATAGAGACTTTAACAGGCGTGTCATTGATAAAAGCACGCGATTTCCCAGAAGGTAATAATTCTCTTCTCAGAATAGATTCGTCTTCATAATCCAAATCATTTTCTTCGAAAAAATCATTCAATTCAAGATTTTTAATCTCAAAAACAGCTTCAATAATACATTTTTCATCAATATTTTTCAAGGCTTTTAAATCGGCACGTTCGCCTAAAACTAATTTTAAAGCACCTAACAAAATCGATTTTCCAGCACCAGTTTCACCGGTAATTGTGGTCATACCTTGATGAAAATCAATCTCCAATTGATCGATAATGGCGAAATTATTAACGCGAAGAGTTTTTAACATTTACTTTTTCAATTTATTCCAATAATTGTCGTTGTATTTTGGCGCGATTGAATTTAAAATTCCTTTCAGTTTCTCGATATTCACCGTAGAAACCTGTCCGCCTGAAAATACTTGACTAATTTCGCTATTTTTTGCTGTTAAGAAAAGTTCTAAAGGATAAAATTGAGAATAATTTCCTCTTTGGTAAAATTCTAACTGCAATAGAGTATTTCCAATAGCATTTTTACCACGAACTTCGTTCTCAGACATAATGTCTAAGCCGTTTCTATGATATTGATAGATGATATTTCGAAGTGTTGAATTATCCGATTTTAAAATATTGTTAATTAAGGCTGTACGCGATTTTATTCCATCTAATTCGCTCCAACCAGAGAAATTATTGTTCGCTTGACCGAAATCTGCAATTTTCTTCGCCATTTTGAAATACTCTGTTCCGCCTTCTTTCGCAAATGTATCTGCATCATATCCCAAAACTAAATAAATGTAATACGTCAATACATCTGTCAAATTTTTTCCACTGAATTTTCGATCATTGAAAATTAACTCTTCAGATTCTTGGTATTGAAACGTAAAATTATCGTCAGATAAATTAAGAACAGGCGTATAGTACGTTGAGTTAAAAACAGGACGACGAGATTGTACCAAAATAGTACCTTTCATTCTGTTTCCCTCACGTTCCGTTACATTGATGACGAAACTAGCTTCAATTCTTTCGTATGTTTTTAAACGATCATTTGTCCATTTTGTTGAATTAATAAACGTTTTTAATGATCTTTCTAAAGTTTGATAAACCTGTGTATTAGATCCCTGAACCTGAGAATAATCGACTTTTACATCTGCAATAATATTTTGCGAGAAAGCCGAAATAGCTAAACACGACGAAAAGAAAATTGAGGCTAATTTCTTCATAATAAATTTTATAACTTATTTAAAATGACATTCAAAATATCTTTTGCAACATCTGTTTTTGATTTTGCATCAAATTGTTGCATCGATAAATCTTTATCAATAATTGTAATTTTGTTTGTATTCTTCTGAAAACCAGCTTCTTTATCTTGCATCGAATTAAGAACAATAAAGTCAAGATTCTTTTTGGCTAATTTTTTCTTTGCATATTCTTCTTCGTTATTCGTCTCTAATGCAAAACCAACCAATAATTGATGTGTTTTGATTTCGCCTAACGATTTTAGAATATCAGGATTTTTCACCAATTCGATAATTAAATTATCATCGTTTTCTTTCTTAATTTTATGCTCAGCCATTTTTTTTGGACGATAATCTGCAACAGCCGCTGACATTACCACAGCATCAGCATCAGCAAAATTAGCGTGCATCGCTTCGTACATATCACGAGCAGAAACAACATTTATTCGATCGATAGGAAAACCTGTAACAGATTCGTGACTTGGACCACTAACCAAGGTAACTTTTGCACCCAAATTAGCAGCAGCTTTTGCAATCTCGAATCCCATTTTTCCCGAAGAATAATTACCTATAAAACGAACAGGATCTAAGTTTTCGTATGTAGGACCAGCAGAAACTACTACTTTTTTTCCGTGAAGTGGGAGAGTAGCTTCGATTGTACTTTCCAAAAACGCAATAATGTTTTCAGGTTCAGCCATTCTACCTTCTCCAATTAATCCACTTGCTAATTCTCCAGCTTCAGCAGGAATACAAATATTTCCGAAAGATTCTAATTTAGCAATATTTTCTAAAGTTGATGGATGTTTGTACATATCCAAATCCATTGCTGGAGCAAAATATACAGGACATTTAGCCGAAAGATAAGTTGCTAGAACTAAATTATCACATGTTCCATCTGCCATATGTGACAACGTATTTGCTGTGCAAGGTGCAATAATCATATAATCTGCCCAAAGAGCATATTCCACATGATTATTCCAATCCCCTTTATCACCGAAAAATTCCCATTCGACAGGATTTTTAGAAAGTGTGGAAAGTGTAAGTGGAGTAACGAAGTTTTGAGCTTCTGGCGTCATAATAACTTTAACATCAGCTCCTTTTTTGATTAGCCCTCTAACAAGAAAAGCGGCTTTGTAGGCCGCTATTCCGGCAGAAACTGCCAAAAGAATTTTTTTACTATGTAAAACAGACATTATTTATCCTCATTTGGATTTCTGTAATATACGTCATTGTCTAACCATTCCTTAACCGCAATAGAAGTCGGTTTAGGTAATCTTTCGTAGAATTTTGAAACTTCGATTTGCTCTCTATTTTCAAAAACTTCTTCTAAAGAATCTGTATGTGCAGCAAACTCATCCAATTTCTGAATTAATTCAGTTTTCATTTCTTGGTTGATTTGTTCTGCTCTTTTACCCATAATTACAATCGATTCGTATAAGTTTCCTGTTTTCTCATCGATTTTATTACGATCATAAGTTTGTGTTGTTGGTGCTGCACCGATATCCTTGAAATTCATAATGAAAGAATTTTATATATTTTACTATTATTTATTATTTTGCTCTTTGCTTAATTCAGCTTGATCAGCTTCAAATTTCTTTTTAGCTACTTCTATATCAGCTAATTGTTTTTTAGTCTCAACCATATCTTTGTCGATTTTCTCCATCAATTTATCAGCTTCTGCTTTAAATTTTGTTTGCGGATAATATCTTGTTAACAAAAGATATTGCGTTCTGGCATCTTGTAAACGTAAATCTTTGTTTTCGATACGAGAGAAATTTAATGCCAATTCTGTTTTAGAACGTAATGAATACATCATTGCTTCTTCACGAAATTTAGAATCAGGATATTCATCAACCATATTGTCAAAAGAAACTCCAGCAGCCTTGTATTTCATTGTTTTGTAATAAACTTTAGAAATTTCGAAAGACTTTAATTCTAATTTTTGTCTAAGTTCTGTAATATAATTATTCGCTTCTGCAACGTGTGCTGATTCTGGATACGAATTGATAAACCCTTGTAACTCACTGATTGCTGTATATGTACTTGTTTGATCCAAGTCATATTTTGGCGAATCTTTGTAATAAGAAAATGCCGATTTGAACAAAGCTTCTTCTGCGCGGCTATCTATAGGATAAGCTCCTGCAAAGCTTTTGAATTGATGTCCTGCTAAACGGAAACTTTTTTCGTTAAAGTTACCTTGTGCCATATTATAGGCAATGTCCGCAGATTTTTCTGTTCCTACAAATGATGTAGAAATTTTTTCATACAATTCGTTTGCCAAATCATATTTACCATCTTGATACAATTGTGTAGCCAATGTAAAGATTTCGTCTTTATCCGTACTTTTCATCGCTTTGTTATAGGTCTTGTTACAAGACACTAAAGAAGCGCCAATTAAAACTACTAAGCTTAGTTTTTTAAACATTCTGCAAATTTAATAAAATTTGAGGACTAAAGTATAAAATATTTTTTTCTTATCCTCTTAATAAAATCTCAAAGTTTTGATTTATTCCAATGTTGTTACTGAGCTTAATGTAACTATATCACGATCAAATAGATATAAACCTCCTTTGTCAGATCCAATCATTTCTAACTTATCTAAGATATTTCTGGCTAATTTTTCTTCCTCAATTTGCTCAGACACATACCATTGTAAAAAATTGTGTGTAGAATAATCTTTTTCTTCTAATGTTAACCCAACAATTTCGTTAATGGATTCAGAAACAAAGCATTCGTGTTTTAATATTGCTGTAAACACTTCTTTTAACGTAGTAAAATCTTGTTTTGGTTCTTCAATTTGTGGTACAAATGCTTTGCCACCTCTTTCGTTGATGAATTTTATTAATTTTAACATATGCATGCGTTCTTCATCAGCGTGAGCGTATAAGAAATTAGCTGTCCCTTCTAATCCTTTTACTTCTGCCCATGAAGCCATAGCTAAGTATAATTGAGAAGAATCACCTTCTAATTTTATTTGTTTATTCAACGCATTTAATACTGAGTCTTTTATCATAATTTTATTTTTTAGATGTTTGATAATAATTGGTTAATTTTTGTTGTCAAATTATCCGAAGCAGGAACTAAAGGTAAACGTGTATAGGGTTTACAAACACCTTTGTTGTCTAAAACAGCTTTAATCCCACAAGGGTTTCCTTCTTCGAAAATAGCACGTGTTATTTCAACAACTTTGTAATGTGCATTATAAGCTGCATCAACTTCTTTGTTTAATGCTTTGCGAATCATCTCTGTAAAGATTCTAGGAATACCTTGACCAATAACAGAAATAACCCCAGAACCGCCTGCTAATGTCATAGGTAAAGCAAATTCGTCGTCACCAGAGATAATGTTAAAATCTTCGCGAGTATTTTTACGAATAATATCTGTAGATTGTAAGAAATCTGGAGAAGCTTCTTTAATTGCAACGATATTTTTAAATTCATTTGCTAAACGAATTGTTGTATCTGCTGTAATATTAGATCCTGTTCTACCTGGTACATTATACAAAATAATATTTGCATTTGTACTTTCAGCAATTGCTTTATAATGTTGGTAAATACCTTCTTGATTCGGTTTGTTGTAATAAGGTGAAACAGTAAGAATTGCACTATAATCGCTCAAATCTGTTTCCTGATATTCTTTAATAACTTCTGCAGTATTGTTTCCTCCAATACCTAAAACCATCGGAACACGATTAGCATTCGCTTTCTTTATTGTTTCGATTACCTTTAGCTTTTCATCTTTTGTAAGCGTTGCAGCTTCAGCTGTAGTTCCTAAAATAACTAAATATTCAACACCACCATCGATACTGTAGTTTACTAATTTTTCTAATGCAGTATAATCTACCTTACCATCTTGTTGAAAAGGCGTAACCAAAGCAACTCCTGTCCCAATTAATTGTTTCATCTTCTATTAAATGTATTAAATCTATTACTAAGTAAATTTCGGAATTATATTTTGAATAGACAAACTATAGCGATTATCTATAATTGGTCTTAGATAAAATCCAAAATCTTCCAAAAATAACAATTAATTTATAGGTTTAAAATTAAATTAATCGAAGATTGTATGATTTTACTTATAAAAAAAAGCCACTCAAAACGAGTGGCTCATATTATTTCTAACTTTAAATTAGTTAAATGTATATTTAAATCCTAAAGAAAAACGACCAGCTTCAAAATCTGAATCATTTGATAATCTCCAATCAGGCTTCCAATCAAAATGTAAAGCCAAAGGAGCAGATGGAATTTTATATTCTAAACCTGCTTGTGGACGAATACCAAATATTGTTTTATCTTCATAATATCCTTTATCTACAAATTTTAATTGAGGTCCAACCCCTACATACCATCCTAATCC
Organism: Empedobacter sp. ULE_I140; assembly: GCF_053482575.1. Lineage (NCBI taxonomy): Bacteria > Pseudomonadati > Bacteroidota > Flavobacteriia > Flavobacteriales > Weeksellaceae > Empedobacter > Empedobacter sp. ULE_I140. The sequence continues at coordinate 1,949,451 of NZ_JBQMTX010000001.1, forward strand.
GTTTGTACCAGAAAACGGTTGATTATATGTATAATCTGCACCTAAAACAGTAACATGATCTCCAAACATCACCTGTACATTACCAGCGTTTTTACCATCAAAAGAGTGTTTGAATTGTGGACCTACTAATGTTTCTCCATCTCCTAAATCTACAACAACACCTAAAGCATTTTTATAGTTTTGAGCATTTACTTGAGAAATTCCTAATGCCATTACAGCAACTAATAATACTTTTTTCATTTTTATTAAATTTTCAGTTTTTAACTTTGTTATACCATCTATTTTACAAAAAGCGTGCAAATGTTATCTTAATGTTAAGTTTTAACATTTTTAATCGAATAATAATTATATATATTGCTTTGTATGAGTAAGATATTTGGTTAATTTAAAATCATTCTAAAGTTTAAACTTTTACATTATTCTCTTAAAAAAGTTAATTTTGTAGAAACAAAACAATAATGATTAAAACTGTAATTTTCGATATGGACGGCGTAATCGTCGATACAGAACCAGTACATAAATATGCTTATTTCGAACATTATAAAGAACTGAATATTCCAGTTACGGAAGAATTATTTGCTACATTTACAGGACAATCGACAAAGAATGTTTATCAAATTCTGAAAGATAAATTCGATTTGAAAGAAGAAGTGAACGATTTGGTTTTGAGAAAACGTACCATCTTTAATGAAGCTTTTGACACAAAACCAGATTTATATTTGATTGACGGTGTAGAGAAGTTGATTAAAGATTTATACAATAATGGAATCGAACTGATTTTGGCGTCCTCGGCTTCAAAATCGACAATTGATCGAGTTTTTAATCGTTTTGAGTTGAATCAATATTTTACACATAAAATTTCTGGCGAAAACTTTCCGAAGTCAAAACCAGATCCTGCTATTTATCTACATGCAGCTGATTTGGCTAAATCTAAACATGCTGAATGTATAGTTATCGAAGATAGTAAAAACGGAGTGGAAGCGGCTTCCCGTGCGAATTTGTATTGTTTAGGTTACAAAAGTGAAAATTCGAAACAACAAGATATTTCAAAAGCAAATTGTATTGTAGATGATTTTAATGCGATTGATGCAAATTTTATTAAAGAATTTGAATTAACAATTTAAGATTAATCAATAATCTTAAATTGTTTCATTAAGAAAATGGCATTCATCATTTTGGTTGTGCCTTTTCTTAATTTATAATCTGAATAATAATTGTTGTCCACGTTTTTTAATTCGAAACAATAATTAATAATATGATCCGGGTTTTCACCTTCCATTTTCGTTAATTCTAAATCGTGAGTAGCGATAAAACCAATCAATTTTGTGGGAGATTTAATCAATTTTTCTAAAAATTTTTGTGAACCAATTAGTTTATCTTCTGAATTTGTTCCTTTTAAAATCTCATCTAAAATGATGATTTGTGGTTGATCATTTTCTAAACGTTCAATCAAAATTTTCAATTTATTAATTTCATTTTTGAAATAAGAATCGCCAGAAGACAGATTATCAACCGTTCTGATACTTGTAAATAAATCCATTGGGTAAAATGACATTTTTTCTGCACTCACTTTTGCGCCGTTCATCGCTAAAACCAAATTTGTTCCAACTGTTCTCAAAAAAGTACTTTTTCCAGCCATATTTGCACCTGTAATAATCGCAATATTGTTTGGACGATTGGTTTCAAAATCATTTTTTATAACTGTTTTTTCATCTAATAAAGGATGAAAACCATTCGTAATTTTTAATTCATAAGGTTCTTCAACAATTTCTGGATACGTAAACATTTTGTATTTATCATTAAAAATAGCAAACGATACAAAAGTCTCTAATTTAGCCAATTCATCTAACCAAGGTTTGATTTGATGAACCGTTTTTTGAACTTCATTTTCAAATTTGATCGAATAATGTAATAGCCACAAGAAAAATGTATTCAACACAAATCCGACAATCGGGAAATTTGCTGCATCTAAAGTTTCTTTTGTTGAAGAAATTGTCTTGATTAAATCCGATGATTTGAAAGGATTTACAAATGTATTTTGAATTTCTACATTTAGTTTTGATTCAAAATTTTCATTTTCTATATGTCGAAAAACTTCATATAAATTATCCAATTCATCTGCTTTCATTGTCGTATAAGCCACAATTCGTCTTAGTTGTTGCTTATAAAACATGTAAATTGCATTCGAAACAATGACTGCACCTAAAATCCAATAAAAAACAATTTCTTTCGGAAAACCAATAATTGCTAAAGCGATAAAACACAAAATATTCAGAACAGAAAAGATGAGTGGAAATAATTTTATTGAATCAGTATTGAATACACGATTTTCGAACACAAAAATTGAAAATTGATTCATGTTTAATCGCTTTGTAAATGTCAAAAATGTCACAATCCAATTTCTTTTTTCAGCCAATTCTGTAAATGCATTTTGTCTATCAATAATTTCTGATTTGTCTAAAATCAAATTCGATAAAAAATGTTTCAACTGTAAATTTCCAATTCGAGTTTGCGTTTTATTGATTCGATTGAAGATTGAATTTCCTTCTAGAATATCTAAATCTTTGTTGTAAACATTATTGAATTGAGAATTATCTTCAACAAATTGATCGATAGAATCATCCGTTTTTATTTGATTAATAATTTCTAATGCTTGAATTGAATAATTGAGTTGCGAAGAAATTTTAGAAGTTTTAACTACTAAAACGATGAAAACAATAAATAAAATAGAAGAAATAATCAAATACAAATTGTTGCTCGACGTAACATAAAGCAAGAATAATACAATTGAAATAATAAATGCAACAAGTCTGATATTGCTGATTTTATTCTTTTTAGATTTCAATATATTAAAATCATTTTGTAGTTTTTCTTCTATTTTTAGATAGTCTTCCATTCTTAATTTTATTTCTGATTAAAGGTAGTGGTATAAATAATAAAAGAGCGAAATTTCGCTCTTTTAAATTGTTGTTTATATAATTGTATGAATTACAACACTTTTATTTCGAATACTTTTTCATCATTCAAATAACCTTCTAACGTATCTTTTGAATTGATTTTAGAAACTCCTGCTGGCGTTCCTGTAAAAATTAAATCGCCTTTTTTCAAGGTAAAATATTTGGAACATTCCGCAATCAACGTGTTGATATGAAAAATCATATCTTTTGAATTTCCAGTTTGTACGTTTTCTCCATTTCGATCTAATTTGAACGCTAAATTATCTAAATCAAAATTTTCTTTTGCATAGAAATCCGAAGCAAATGCAGAACCATCAAAAGCTTTCGCAATTTCCCAAGGAAAACGTTTTTCTTTTAATTCTTGCTGTACATCGCGTGCTGTAAAATCAATTCCTAAACCTATTTCTGAAAAATAACGATCTGCAAATTGAGGCTGAATCATTTTTCCAACACGATCAATTTTAATTACAATTTCCGTTTCAAAATGAACTTCTTTCGTAAAACTTGGAATTACAAAAGGAAAACCTTTTCGCAAAATTGCAGAATCTGGTTTCATGAAAAACATGGGAGATTCTGGAATTGGATTATTTAATTCTTTTGCATGTTCGACGTAATTTCGTCCGACACAAATAATTTTCATCGCTTAAAAACCGTTTTGTAATTTGATTCGTGTAAAAACTTTCTTTGTATATAAAGGAAAATCAGCATTCTGAATCCACGCATAATAACCTGGATCTTTCGCAAAAATATCCGTCACAACTTGTCCTTTATATTTACCAAAAGAAATGATTTCTTGGTCTTTATCATTGTACTGAATAAATCCTGCTAAATCAGCCGTTTTGCGTTGAGATGAAAATTCGCTCAAAAATTTATTGTCATTTTCAAGCTCATCATATTTCTCGATTTGTGCCATCAAAACTTCGTAAGTTGCTAACGTATCAGCTTCCGCAGAATGCGCATCAATCAAATCTTTATCACAATAATACTTATAAGCAGCGCTCAAGTTGCGAGGTTCCATTTTATGATAAATCACTTGCACATCAATTGGACGATGTTTCGATAAATCAAAATCAAAACCATTACGCAATAATTCTTCTGCTAAAAGTGGAATATCAAAACGATTTGAATTGTATCCAGCCAAATCAGAATCTTTAATCATTTCCATAATTGCAGGGGCAAGCTCTTTGAAAGAAGGCGCATCGGCAACATCTTCGTCAGAAATTCCGTGAATTAAAGTTGTTTCTGGTGGAATTGGAATTCCAGGATTAACTTTCCAAGTTTTTACTTCTTTTGAACCATCTGTTAAAGCTTTCACGATAGAGATTTCGACAATACGGTCTTTTGAAACATTAGTTCCTGTTGTTTCTAAATCAAAGAAACAGATATTTTTAGTTAATTTCATTTTGTAATTTCTTTTCTAAAAATGATTGAGATGATGATGTACAATAAGATGATTAGTGGAATTGCTGCAACTTGCAACCAAGCCACTAAACCTAATGTAATGATTAAGAAAATGTATTTATAATAATTTTCTGCCCAACTCAATCCTTTAAATTTTAAGGCAAATAATGGTAAATCGACAATTAATAAAACACTAAATACAATAGAAACAGCAATTAATAAATACGGATCAACAGAAGGATTAATAATTTGTCCATTATTGTAATAGATAGAAAATAATGAGAAAATAAATAAGGTATTTGATGGCGTTGCCAAACCTTTGAAATACGTTGCTTGATCTTCATCTAAATTAAATTTTGCCAAACGTAACGCCGAAAAAGCTGGAACTAAAAAAGCAAATAAAGAAATTGCAGCAATTTTTAAATTCTCATTTTCATAAATAAAATCAGTTGAAAAATGATTGAACATCGAAAATAACATCAATCCTGGTACAACACCAAACGAAATACAATCTGCCAAAGAATCCAATTCTTTTCCAATCGGGCTACCAATATTCATTAATCGTGCAACCATTCCATCCAAAAAATCAGCAACTAATGAAATCAACATCAAAACCATCACAATTGTAACTGTGGTGGTTGTGATTTGAGCATTGCTCGAAATCATGAAAATGGCTGATAATACACCACATGAAAGATTAAGTAGTGTTAGAAAATTTGGAATTGTAAATAATTTCATAAATGAATTTTTCATCACAAAAGTACAAACAAAAATTAATCTGAATCCTTTTTAAACACAATAAAACCACTATTTTTGAGTTTTTATATTCGTAATTCATCAATTTTGAAAAAGACATTCCTTATATTATCTGTTCTGGCAAGTCAATTTGCTTTTTCTCAAACCACACGCAAATATTCGAACGAGTTTTTGAATATTGGTGCAGATGCGCGCTCGTTTGCAATGGGTAATGCGGTTGTGGCGAATATTGGAAATGCAAATGCGGCTTATTGGAATCCTGCTGGATTAACGGAAATTACCTATGATTGGGAAGCTGCAGCAATGCATGCTGAATATTTTCAGTCGATTGCAAAATTTGATTATGCGGCGGTTGCAATTCCGTTGAGAGAAAGTAATTCTACGATTGCATTTTCGTTTACACGTTTTGGTGTTGATAATATTTTGAATACAACAGAATTGATTGATAATCAAGGGAATATTAATTACGATAAAATCTCTAAATTTTCTACAGCAGACTATGCTTTAACAATGTCTTATGCGGGAAATGTCTTTAATAATAAAGATATTCAGTTTGGTGCAAATGCTAAAATCGTTTATCGACATATTGGGAAATTTGCGCAAGGATTTGGTTTCGGTTTAGATCTTGGTTTGCAATATCGTACCGATAATAAAATGTATTTTGGTTTGATGGCACGAGATATTACAACAACTTTCAATGCGTGGAGTATCAATAAACAAAAGGTAAAAGAAATCACGATTGACGAACCAAATAATGAAGGTGAGCCAACAATTTTGAATGATTTACCTGGAGAGAATATCGAATTAACAATGCCTAAATTGCAATTTGGAGTTGGAAAACGTTTTGATTTTAATGAACGAGTTTCGTTATTGGGAGAGGTTGATATGAATATCGAATTTCAACAAACGAATGCCGCAATTTCTGGAAAAGGATTTTCGATTTCGCCACAAGTTGGTCTTGAATTAGGTTATGATGACATGGTTTTTGTACGTGGAGGATTGAACAATTTACAGAAGATTTCGCAATTTGATGGAAAAGATAAAACTCAAATTCAGCCAAATGTTGGGGTAGGTTTCAAATACAAAGGAATCTCGATTGATTATGCTTTGACAAACTTTGGAGACAGCGGTTTAGGATTATATTCTAACATTTTCTCAGTCCGTTTCGAGATGGATAAATGGAGATAAATAAGTTTTACTCATAATTATATTGATAGGTATATTTTTCTGAATATTGATATTTTATACTCTGTCAAGTGTTTCCAAAAGCGTTTTGGCATCATTTGGATTAGTAACATCGAATTTTTCCTTGTTTCAATTGTTGTCCAATTAAAATAAGACTTCCACAATTCTTGGTATAAATTCTCTTTTACATCAAAATAATAATTAAAGGTAAAACATTATATTTTGGATCAGTTTTCGCAAAAAATAAATCTTAATTAACCCGTTGTGCATTTTAAATAATTTGGGTTTTTAGATTATTAATATTTCGATTAAAGTATGTTTTATTAATGTACTGAACCACAGTAAGAGCAGTAATTTTAGCTAAAATTCTGGTTTTAAACCCTTCGAAAGTCTTTGCATAATTTCGTCTAATCATAAACTGATCACATAGTTGAGAAAATAACGTTTCAATTCTTTTTCGATACTTTTTGAATGGACAAAACTGAGGTTTATACTCTTTTTGATTGGATCTTTTCGGTGTTTCTAATCGAATATTAGCTTCATTAAATAAGTCAATTTGAATTGTTTGCGACAAATAACCTTTGTCCCCAAGTAGCAAACAATCATACATTTGAGTTTTAACATCTTTCAAAAAATGAATGTCATGAACAGATGCGGGACTGATATCAATACTCTGGAAAACACCATTTAAAGAACAAATAGCATGAAGTTTATAGCCATAAAAAGACATTTGCTGAGAAGCACAAAAACCTCTATTTGGTGCACTATACTGATGTTCTTTGCAAATTTTCGAGCGATTAATTCTTGCTATTTTACACACTTCCAACGGCATACTATCAACTATGAAACAATTTTCAAATTCATTAAATTCTTTCGCTAATTTGAGGCGAATACTATTAATTTGCTCTGATAATCTACGTTTTCTACGATTGTAAATACTACGCTCAATTTTACAACTTAACGCATTAGGAAGATTTCGAAATAAATGATTTTCACTATCAATACCCATAAATTCAGCTGTTAAGACAAGACTGATGAGTTCTAAATCAAAAAGTTTAGGTCTTCTACGTTGATAAATTAAAAGTGTATCTGTTGATATTTTTCGAAGAACTTCCAATATTCTTTCGTAATTTGCAAGTAAGTTGTTCATTGTAAATGTTTTGTAATTAAAACAATTTACTGATTTTCAATCAAATGAACAACTTTATTCTTTATTAATCAAAATGCACAACGGGTATCTTAATTAATCTTTTCAAAACGAATAAATATCGCTGAAAAAGTTTAACAAAAAATTTAATCGTACTCCAAATTGATTAAAAGTTCAGTCTTTAATCGGCTGATAATATTACAATCTAATTCAGAAAGAAGAATATCAATTAGTTGAGATAAAAAATCGCGATTAATATAATTAAATACAAAGGTTTTTTCATTGGTCATAAAATAAAAATCAAAATGACTAAAATAACCTGAAATTGATTTAATCTCTAATGCTGGAAGTTCTTCGGGTTGAAAAAAATCGCTTAATTTTGCACGATAATCATGAATTTTTTTGATAGAATTTGAAGTAATATCAACATATTCTAAGTTTAAATCTTCAATCTCATCTGAATAAAATTGAAATAAAAATTCGTTTTTAGGATAATCATTTATGTACAAATTGAAACGATTATCTTTTTGGTATAACTGAAAAAGTCGATTAAATTCTTCCACATTATTGATCATAATAGATGAAGTTAAATAATTGATTAGAATAAATTTAAAAATATTTAGTTAAATAATCAAATAAAAAAGAGCCAAATTAGTTTTGGCTCTTGAATTTTAGTAACGTATTGTCCTTGTCGTATTTGAAATTGGTTGATCAATATCTTTTACAAATTGCGTTCGTTTGACCCAATTTTTGTGATTATCGTATTGATATTTAATCGTTGATATATTCTTTACTTTTCCTGTTTCATCAATCACCGTTTCTTCGATAATATTATTGTTTTCATCAAATTTTCGCACATATTTATTGACTTGTTTATTGTTTTTGTCCACATAAGTTTCCTCTATTGGATTGCCTTTCGCGTCATTCTTATAATTCAACGTATAAGTTCCTTGGTTATATTTTACCAATGTTTTGACTAAAAATCCATTTTGATATTCAAACGTTTTTTCGATAAAAACATCCGAATCTTCCAATAAATTAGTTTCTCTTTCGTAAGTTATATTCTGATTTTGATCTAATTTATATTCCGTTTTAGAAACATTGACATCATTTTCGCTCTTGGTGACAATGTAACCCTCTGTTGTATATTCGTAATCAAAATTGAAAACTAAACTTTCGTCATTGTTTTTCATTTCACTCGAAATCAATTTATTCGATTCATTATAATTAAATATTTCAGCAAAAGTTTTATTTCCAGCTTCATCAAAATAATCACGTTTTGTCGGATTACCATCTTTATTATACGTTGATTTTGTGTAATATTCCGTTTCATAACCTTCAATAAACTTCATGCGAATACGTGCTTTTTGCATCGATTCTTCGATAAAAGTTGGATTTCCTAAAACATCATTTTGTTGTAATTCAGATTTTTGAGCAAATGCAAAACCTGAAAATAATATGGTAATTAAAGCAATGTTTTTAAACATACGTTGTATTTTTTTATTCTTGAATAGAAAGATTAACCAAAATTAATCCAAAAATGTAAATTCCTTGATCTATTTAAAGGTGAACGTAAAAACTAGAACTTATATTTGAAAAAAATAAAAAAATGAGCACAAAATTTAAACTTTTAGGAAATCAACCAGCATTTATCGATTTATCATTGTTATTATTACGTATCGCAGTAGGAGGATTTATGTTTACACACGGATTCGGAAAATTGCAAAAATTAGTCAATGGAAATTTTGAATTTGGTGATCCAATTGGACTTGGACCAGAAATATCTTTGGGTTTAACGGTTTTTGCAGAAATTCTTTGTGCTTTTTTAGTTTTAGTTGGATTATTTACTCGTTTGGCAGTGATTCCACTAATCATTACGATGTTAGTTGCGGTATTTATCGTGCATGCAGATCATGATTTTGGTAAAAAAGAATTAGGATTATTCTATTTAATCAATTATTTAGTTATATTTTTATCAGGCGCAGGAAAATATTCTTTAGACAAATTGATTCTTAAAAAATGATAAAAATATTAACCTATAGCTTATTGATTTGTAGTTCTGCATTATTTGCTCAATCAAAAAATATGAAAAACATTTTTTATACGCCATTAACAAAGGCAGAAACGACATTAATAAAAGAAAAGAAATCCTATGATCCTTTTCGTGTTTTATTAACGACTTCGAATGCAGACACAAAAATCTTAAAATCAACTTGTATTGATATTGATCCAAAAGATCCGTTAATCAAATTATTGGCCAATCGCATGTATGCGACTGTGCAAGATGAGGCGAGTAAAGGTGTTGGAATTGCAGCTCCACAAATTGGTATTAATCGCAACGCGGTTTGGGTGCAACGTTTTGATAAAGAAGATGAACCTTTTGAGTTTATTATCAATCCAAAAATTACTTGGTATTCGGACATTGTTCGTCATGGTCGAGAAGGTTGTTTGTCTATTCCTGATATTTTTGGAAAAGTATATAGAAGCTTGGTTCTTCGATTGGAATATTATGATTTGGATGGAAATTTTCATGATGAAATAGTTGAAGGCTTTACAGCAGTTATTTTTCAGCACGAATACGATCATTTAACAGGAACGTTATTTACAGATCGAATGAAAGAGCAAGAAAATCTAAATTACGTGAAAGCAGAAGTGATGAACGATGTTTTCTACTTGAAAAAGACAAGTTCTTTGGCTGATGACGACGATGACGACGATGACGACGATTAAAAATTTCTTAAAACGTAGAAATTATTATGCTTGGCATAGTTTTTAGTTTAATTTTGCGAAAAGTTATTTAGAAAATTGTTAGCATACACTACATATAATCATCCAACGAGTACAGAATGGGTGACTTTTGTTCATGGAGCAGGAGGAAGTTCTACGATTTGGTTCAAGCAATTACGTGAATTTCGCAAACATTTCAATGTTTTGTTAATGGACTTGAGAGGACATGGACGTTCTAAGAAAAACTTGAAAGCGCTTTTCGAAAAACGTTATACTTTCAAATCAGTTTCAAAAGATGTGATTGATGTTTTAGATCATTTAAATATCGATAAAACACATTTTGTTGGGATGTCTTTGGGAACGATTGTGATTCGACAATTGGCAGAAGATTATTCGGAGCGATTCAAATCAATGGTGATGGGAGGCGCAATTATGAAAATTAATTTTCAATGTCAATTTTTGATTAACGTTGGAAATACATTCAAACATATGTTGCCTTATTTAATCTTGTATCGAATTTTTGCTTTCGCTATCATGCCAAAGAATACGCACAAAGAGTCAAGGCTATTATTTATCAATGAGGCGAAGAAATTGTATCAAAAAGAATTTTTGAAATGGTTCAAACTCACTGCGGATGTCAATCCATTGCTAAAATGGTTTCGAAAAATTGAATTAAATATTCCGACTTTATATGTGATGGGAGCAGAAGATCATATGTTTTTGCCTTCGATTCAGGAATTAATAAAAGCACATACCAAACATTCAGAATTGATTGTTATCGAAGATTGTGGACATGTTGTGAATGTCGATCAACCACAAATTTTTAACGATAAAGTAATTGAATATATTCATCGAATTAAATAAAATAAACTAAAAAAAGCTTCCAATTCGGAAGCTTTTTTTAGTTTATTTTGATCTTTTTTCTAACAAATCTGGGCGACGTTCTTTTGTACGTTCAACTGCTTTTTCATGCAACCATTCTTCAATTTTAGGAAAGTTACCCGAAAGTAAAACATCAGGAACTTTTAGACCTTTATATTCGGCAGGACGCGTATAAATTGGTGGCGCTAACAAATCATCTTGAAACGAATCTGAAAGGGCAGAAGTCTCATCACCAATTACGCCAGGTAATAAACGAATAATAGAATCAGCCAAAATAATTGCGCCAAATTCTCCACCAGAAAGCACATAATCGCCAATCGAAATTTCTCTCGTCACATACATATCTCGAATACGTTGATCGATTCCCTTGTAATGTCCACAAATCATCATAAGATTTCCTTTCAACGACAAATCATTCGCAATTGTTTGATTCAACGTTTCACCATCTGGCGTCAAATAAATAATTTCATCATAAGTTCGTTCATCTTTCAATTTCGAAATCATTTTGTCCAAAGGCTCGCACATAATCACCATTCCAGAAGTTCCTCCGTACGGATAATCATCTACATGACGATAACGTCCTTTTCCAAAATCTCTCAAATCGTGAACATGAATTTCAGCTAAACCTTTGTCTTGCGCACGTTTCATAATCGAGGCAGAAAATGGACTAACTAATAATTCGGGTAAAACAGTGATAATATCTATTCGCATGCTGCAAAGATATTTGTTTAGCTACGTTTGAGCAAGTTTAAATCTATTTTTTGAATTTGATTGTTTTAATAGAATTTATAAATTCTTCTTGTGACTTTTCATCTAAATTGTAACCAATAAAATTAAATTTTGAAGTTGAGTTTTTAATAGTATCCATATAAACTGCAATTAATTTATGATGATTTGATTGTATAAGTTTTGCTTTTTGATGATCAATAACAATATAAGAAATCTGGTATTTTGAATGTACGATAGAATCAATATTTGTTTTATGAAGTTTATTGATATATAATTCAGAGATTTTTTCCAATTCTAAATCAGGATTATTATTTAAAATAGTTGTAAAAATACTATCTGCAATTTTAGCATTAATATCAAAATCTCCGCCTGCAAGTAAACCATAATCATAAATTAATGTATCATTATTTGGAGTAATAATTCCTCCAACTTCACTATCAATTCCGCCTAATTTCACTTTTTTCCAATCTTTCGGAATTTCCATAGAAAAACTTCTAAATTGAATCGTTTTATAATTGCTTTTATTACAAGATATTAATCCAAATAATATAATGAATGATAAATATTTTAATTGATTATTCAAATGATTGATTTTCTTTTAAAATCAATAAATATAATTGATATTATTCATTAGCCTTATTCAAATGAAATCGAGTAAATTTGTCTAAAATTTTAATCAAATGTTTTTATATAACAGACATAGACGACTACGCAAAAACGAATCAATTCGTAGTATGATTCGCGAAAATCATTTGTCACCAAACGATTTTATTTTACCAATTTTTATGGCTGAAGGAGAAGGCGTGAAGGAAGAAATTGCTGCAATGCCAGGTATTTACCGCCAATCTCTTGACAATACTGTAAAAGAAGTAAAAGAAATTTGGGATTTAGGTATAAAATCAGTTAACATATATTGTAAAGTTAGTGATAACTTAAAAGATAATACAGGTAAAGAGGCTTGGAATCCAAACGGATTGATGCAAAATACAATCAAAGCAATTAAAGATGCTGTTCCAGAAATGATTGTAATGCCTGATGTTGCCTTAGATCCATATTCAATTTATGGTCATGACGGAATCATCAAAAATGGAGAAGTTATTAATGATGAAACAGTTGATGCTTTGGTAAAAATGACATTATCTCATGCAGAAGCTGGTGCAGATTTTGTTGCGCCTTCTGATATGATGGACGGTCGAATAGGAGCGATGCGCGCTGCGTTGGAGGAGAACGGTTTTCATAATGTAGGAATTATGACGTATGCTGCGAAATATGCATCATCTTTTTATGGACCTTTCCGTACAGCTTTAGATTCTGCGCCGGTTGATTCTCAAGAAATTCCGAAAGACAAAAAAACCTATCAAATGGATTACCATAATTCACAAGAAGCGTTGCGAGAAGCAATTGCTGATGTAGAAGAAGGTGCAGATATTTTGATGGTAAAACCAGGTATGGCTTATTTGGATATTGTGAAATTAGTAAAAGATAATTTACAAGTTCCAGTTTCTGTTTATCAAGTTTCTGGTGAATATGCGATGATTAAAGCTGCTGTAGAAAAAGGTTGGTTAGATAATGATAAAGTTATTTTAGAGTCTTTAACTTGTTTCAAAAGAGCAGGAGCAGACCTAATTTCAACTTATTTTGCAAAAGAAGCTGCAAGATTATTGAATGATCAATAAATTAGTTGAAAATAGAAATAAAAAATCCACTTCAAATGAGTGGATTTTTTTTGTTTTATAGCGAATAATTAATCATTTTCGCTTTAAATTGTTGTTTTTCTAATGTAGATAGAAAATATTTTTGTTCAGCTTCTGCTTGTTCTTTTTTCTGATAATTCTTTTCGTAACCCGTTTGAATTTCTTTTAAAGAACTAATCGTTCCATTTTTTAATAAATAATTCTGAAACTTTGTATATCTATCTGCCAGTTTACCATAGATATCTTTGTTGTCGATGCTTGCTTCATAAACATCTGTTACATAAACCTCATTATCTTGTCCATAAGCGATGGAAAAAAAAATAATAAGTTTGATTATTCTTTGTTTGAATGAAAACTATTCCAGTAACAAAGAATAAAAATAGTATTAAACCTTTTTTCATTCAACCAAAATTTGAGCACGCAAGTTAATCATTATAACCTAATTAAAACCCTTGTTGTGTGATTTTATATTATTCGGTATAATTTTTTTATATTTGTGTCCTAAAATTGACTCAAAATGTTTCAAAATCTTCAGGATAAATTAGATAAAGCATTACATACCTTAAAAGGAAAAGGACAAATTACAGAAATTAACGTTGCAGAAACCGTAAAAGAGGTGCGTAGAGCGCTTGTTGATGCCGATGTTAGTTATAAAGTTGCAAAAGATTTTACAAATACAGTTAAAGAAAAAGCTTTAGGTGAAAACGTAATTACATCACTTAATCCTGGACAATTAATGGTAAAAATTGTTCATGATGAATTAGCAAAATTAATGGGAGGTGAGGTTACTGAACTGAAAGTAGACGATAATCCGACAATTATATTGATTGCTGGTTTACAAGGTTCTGGTAAAACAACTTTTTCTGGTAAATTAGCTAATTTACTAAAAACTAAGAAAAACAAAAAAGTATTATTAGTTGCTGGTGATGTTTATCGTCCTGCAGCCATCAATCAGTTACAAGTTTTAGGAGAGCAAATTGGTGTAGATGTTTATGCTGATTTAGAAAACAAAAATCCTGTAGAAATTGCTCAATCAGCGATTGCACAAGCAAAACAAAATGGAAATAATGTAATTATTGTCGATACAGCTGGTCGTTTGGCGATTGATGAGCAAATGATGGATGAAATTCGTCGCGTTCACCAAACAGTTAATCCTACCGAAACTTTATTTGTTGTAGACTCTATGACAGGTCAAGATGCGGTGAATACTGCAAAAGCTTTCAATGAAGTATTGAATTATAATGGAGTTGTTTTAACAAAATTAGACGGTGATACACGTGGTGGAGCTGCTTTAACGATTAGAACTGTTGTTGATAAGCCAATCAAATTTATTTCTACTGGTGAGAAAATGGAAGCTTTAGATGTTTTCTATCCAGAACGTATGGCGGATCGTATTTTGGGAATGGGTGACGTTGTTTCGTTAGTAGAGCGTGCTCAAGAGCAATTTGACGAAGAAGAAGCAAAACGTTTGCAAAAGAAAATTGCAAAAAATAGCTTCGATTTTGATGATTTCTTAAAACAAATTCAGCAAATCAAACGTATGGGTAATATGAAAGATTTGGTTGGAATGATTCCTGGAGCTGGAAAAGCGTTGAAAGATGTAGATATTGACGACAATGCTTTTAAAGGGGTTGAAGCGATTATTCACTCAATGACGAAAAAAGAGCGTAAAAATCCAAATATTATCGATAATTCTCGTAAGAAAAGAATTGCAGCTGGTTCTGGAACATCTTTACAAGAAGTGAATCAATTATTGAAACAATTCTCTGAAATGGGAAAAATGATGAAATTTATGAATTCTGCAAATGGTAAAAAGATGATGGAAACAATGTCTAAAAATATGCCTGCAGGTGGATTCCCAGGAATGCCAAAAATGTAATAATAATACAATAATTTATAGTATATTAAAACCTCTAATTGTTAGAGGTTTTTTTATTTTAAACTAAATATATTATGTTAAATAGATTTTTCTTAATAGTTATTTTTTTCGGAATTTTTATAAACTGTCTTAATGGAGCTAGAGAGAAAGATGGTATAATAGTATATTATAATTATACAAAAGATGATGAGCTAGAGTGGAAATTAAATGACTATGAATACACATATTCTATAAACTTTATTTAAAAAGTAAATATAGAAATTAATCAATTTGATGATTATGCGGAAACAGAGTATGGAGGTTCATATCAATTTAAATTAGAGAAGAAAGACATAAAATTGTATAAAAGTTTACAAAATAAATTATCAAAAAATATTTTTGTAACAGACACAATAAAAAATAGTTATTATGGACATATTATAGTTTTAAATAGTTTGCAAATTATATTGTTCTAAAATATATTCCTAATCTAAAACCTTCAAAGTTGTATAGATAATCCCAAATAATAGGTAGACGACATTATTCAACTTTACATAATAAAGATTATTAATAATAATATTTCTATGAAATATTATTATTATAATATATATTATGTTAAATAAAGTATTTTATTAAGCTCTTTTATATATCCATTATTTATAATTTTAAATGTTGATTTCCCTAACAACAGTTTCTTCTACTAATTCATTTTGTTCTAATCTTCCTCCAGGCAATTCCCATTCGTTTCTATTGTTTTTAACTAACAAATATTTTCCATTAATTATAACGATTCCTTTTACAGAAATTGGAATTAAATATTCTTTACTCATTTTATTAAAATTTGGTTTTGTAAATGCCCAACGAATTTTAACTGGTACTGTGACGGATGAAAATGGTCAAAAATTATCTAACGTTCAGGTTCAGGATCCTCAAACGAAACGATGGACACAAACAAATTCGGATGGCTTTTTTACAATAGAATTAACGAACGAGAATACTAATTTGTCTTTTTCTCAAAAAGGAAAAGAAACACAAGAAATTGTTGTAGATTCTTCAGAAAATAACGTTTCGATTGTGTTATACAATCAAACTTTACGTTTGGAACAAGTTGATATTTTCCCAAAAAAAAAGAAAGAATATTCCGAGATTACGCTTGGTAAAGAAGCAATAGAAAATGTGCAAGCGTTTTCGTTAAACGAAGTTTTGCAACAATTACCAGGACAAGTAACAATGGATTTTAATAATAACGAGTTCAAAAATGTTGTTTTTAGAACTGCGATTTCTTCAAATAATTTGGGATTATCAGGAAGTTTGTCAAGTAATACAAATAATGATCGCAAAGATTATTTTCAGAATAAAGCGTTTGGGACGTCGATTGTAGTCAACGATATTCCAATTTCGAACAATGAAAATATGCAAGCGTTTACTTCCTTATCTGGTGGTGGTTTCAATGATTTTAATAACCCTAGTTATGGTGTTGATTTACGTCAAATTACAACTGCTAATATCGATGAAGTAAAAATTATTCAAGGAATAGCTCCTGCAAAATATGGTGATTTAACTTCAGGATTAATCATCATCAATTCTAAAGTTAGTGCAACTCCCCTACGCGCTTCCATTTCGATGTTAGATGCGACGACTGAATATAATATGTCAAAAGGTTTTAAAATTAATGATAGAAATTTCTTGAGTTTGTCGGGTAATTATTTGGCTTCTAATGAAGATGTTCGCGATAATTTAAAATCCTATAATCGTATAACAACAAATGCGGCGTGGAAATCATCAAACAAAATCAATACATTGGTTAATACTTTAGAAGGAAGTTTCGCAATCAATAATGATAAAATAAAATATGATCCAGATGATATTTCGGATCCTAAAATAAAGAATGACAAGTTTTCGATTCGATTATCTAATAATCTGAAATGGAACTTGAAAAAAGATTGGATTGATGCTTTGAATGTTGATGCAAATATCAGTTATGAAAAGCAAAATTCGAAAGAAGAACGTTGGAATAATGTCGCAACTGCTGCGGTTACAACTTCTACGGAAAATGGAATTTCGGATGCGATATTTTTACCAAATCAATACACGTTTGTCAAAAATGTAGAAGGAATTCCGATGTCTACTTTCTTAAATATAGAAGGTGTGAAAAATTACGAATCTAAAAATAATTGGAACCATACTTTTTCTGTTGGTTTATCTTCTCGATCAAGCTCTAACAAAGGTCGAGGGACATATACGGACGAAAATACAACGCCTAATTATTATACATTAAGCGGTGCAAAAGGTGGTTTAGGTTATCGTGATTATAATTTCAAAAATACCAAAACGCAATGGCAATTGTCTGTCTATGCAGAAGATAGAATTGTAAAATTTGGCGAAAATGACAATGTTTTCAAATTAGATTTAGGATTTAGATTCGATAATCAGTATGGAAATAACACATTTCAACCGCGTATAAATACATCTAATGCGTTCAATAAAGTGTTTAGAATTCGTGGTGGATACGGTATTGCTTCTAAAGCACCTTCGTTAAATCAGCTATTCACGGGAGATCGAATTTATGATCGTTTGTTGGGAGACGGAATTTATTATGTCAACAATAAACAATATGGGTGGATTGAAACGTTTCTTTTGGAAGGAAATAACTTAAACTTGAAACCAAGTAGATCTTACAATTCAGAAATTGGTTTTGATGTTAATTTACCTTTTGGATCATTAAATGTAACAGGGTATTATAATCAATTGAAGGATGGAATTTCAAGAGTTGATCATGTAGCAACTTTAGAAGGTTCTACAATTAGTGTCGACACATCCACTTCTACTCCAACTTATTCTGTTATTGGGAAAGAAGCCTATCAAATTATTTATAATACTTTGGAAAATAATTTAGAATCGACAGATAAAGGTATTGAAATGTTTATGAATTTTAACCGAATCAAACCTCTAAATTTAGATATTTCAGTGAATGGTTCGTATACAAAAACTACAAATAATAAGCCTGTTTATGAATATTCGGCTTCTACAAATGTTTTAGCAAAAGAGAAATATGCTGTTTATTATAATCCAAAATCGAATGATGAAGCTTTAATGTTTGGAACAAATTTTAATTATCATTTAAAAAAAGTTGGATTGATTTTATCTCTTCGTACAGAACATATTTTTATTCAAAATCACGATAAATACAACAATAGAAATCCAATTGGTTACTTAGATGAAAATTCTGTTTATCACGAAATTCCTGTCGAAGATCGAGGAAATACAGAATTATACGGACATTTGATTAAAGCTCCACAAAAAACATTAGCAGAATTACAAAATTCATTGCATAATTTTCATTTACGTATTTCGAAAGATTTCTTAAATGGATTCAAAGTATCTGTTTATACAACAAATGTTTTTGGTTTAAAACCTACTTATATCAACGATTCTGGTGAAAGAATTGTTTCAAAAATCGCAAAATTTTCATTGGGAGGTAAAATTGAATATACTTTCTAATTCTAAACAATTTCAAAAAAGATTATTATGTTAAAAAAATATATACTTCTCACTCCTATTTTAGCAAGTTTATTATTTAATTCTTGTTCTGATGATGATTTTGGAAATTCAGCGGTTCAACCCGTTACATTTACAACAAAAGTTACTTTTGATAGCGATTTTGATGCTTCAAAATTACCTGTAAATGCGAAAACAATTCTAAAAAATATACAAACAGGAATGACGAATGAAGTAATTTATGCAGATGGTTTAATTTTTGGACAATTATTTGGCGCAAATACAGTCGAATCTCAACCATATTCCCAAGCAAATGGACAATTAGATTGGTCTAAAGGTGAAGGAAACACAAAAGGTGCAGAAGCAAATACAGGTTATGTGTATGTTGCGAATGCGGTTCGTATTCCAGGAAATGGAACGACTTATCCAGTTCAACCAGGACAAAGTATTACAATTGCGCAAACGGCGATAAATCACAAAGGAAATTACACCGATGCAAATGGTAAAGTAATCGAAATTCTAAAACCAGAGTTGACGGTCGATTTATCAAATGCAGATTTTGAGGTAAATATGACGAGCTATTTAGGTTCTCAATATTCATATGATATTCAAAATCCTGCTGTTCCAGATTTAGATATTGTTTGGTGGGCAAATGGAAATAAAGATTTATTGTTAGATAATTTAGGTCGTCAAGCTTATATTCTTTTTAGGGCTGATGAAAATGATATAAATGGTTTTGGAAAAGTTAAAAATCCATCAAATAAAACGACGTATCAGTATTTACAATTGCCGAATTATTTTATTTTAGATGCTGTAGAAACAACACAAGACATGGGAACTAAATTGGTTCCGAAAAAATTACAGAACAAACAAGATGCTGGTTACGCCTATTTAACAGCAGGATCTTATACATCAACATCTATTATTCGTAAAACTCAAAAAACAATTAATGGTCGTATAATTTTGAAGGATACAAACAATTCGACAAACGATTTTGTAAACATCAAAGCTGAACCAAAGATTTTTGCGCAATAGAAATTAAAAAACATGAAATCAATTGATTTAACAACATACGATAACAAATTATTGAAAATTGTTTCTTTTGCTTGTTTACTTTTAGGAAGTACATCATTTGCGCAAGAAAATGATTCGATAAAAGTAACTTCTAACGAAGCTGAACAAGTTATAAAGGATTTGAATTGGCAATTACCTGTTGCGACACATTCTTTACCGATTAAAGATTATACGCATACTGGAATTTATTTCAGTCATAAAAACAATCAATTTTCGCGTAAACAAACAGCAGAAGAAACAAGTCGTTACGGTTTTTTGAGCGAAGGTTTATATACAACTGAAAATGGTTTTAGAATTTTCGGAATGATTGACTTGCAGAAATTCAATGAAAAAAATCTTTCATGGAACCTTTCTGACGAGCGTACAGATGAGCAACAAGTGCTTTCTCCTCAATATTTCTACGTTCCGCGTGCAGCAGATTGGGATAATCAGCAATATTTGATTCGTGGTGGAGTTTCGAAAAATTTTGGCAATTTAACTTTGGCTGCAAAAGCTGAATTGAATGTCAACAAAATGGCGCGTAAATTAGATCCTCGT
The DNA here is from genome assembly GCF_053482575.1 of Empedobacter sp. ULE_I140. Lineage (NCBI taxonomy): Bacteria > Pseudomonadati > Bacteroidota > Flavobacteriia > Flavobacteriales > Weeksellaceae > Empedobacter > Empedobacter sp. ULE_I140. Next base: position 1,969,896 of record NZ_JBQMTX010000001.1, read on the forward strand.
CCAGAGATTAAAAACAATCAATTAGTTGGAGAAATTCAAGTTGGTTATGAACTTTTTGAGGGACATCAGATTTTTGTGTTAGGTTCATATGGTCGAAAAGATAAAGATTATAGTCTAAAGTATAAAGGTAGAAATCAAGATGTAGAAGAAAATTCGAATACCTATTTGCGTTACATGGCTGGTTATGGTCGCGAAATTAATAATCCATTGAGAAATAAAATAGATAACGAAAAAACAATTTACGAATATTTTACACGAAATATCATTTCTAAAATCGGTGGTGGATATCAATTTAATTCAGACAATACAAAGTTGATTTTAGGTTACAATTACCAAGAAAATCAACAGCGAATGTATGATAGCAAAACAAAAGAAGATAAGTTCTTTATCTATGTTTGGGATATCAACGAGCATTTTGCTTATGCGAATTTTATGACAAAATTTGATAACAATACAATCAATACACGTTTAGATTTTTCGAGAAAAGATGGTGAAAATTACGATGTTTCTATCGGTGGAATGAATTATCAAAATCGTTTACAAAATCTAAATTTTGATGTTAACTTAGCTAATCGTGATGTTACGAAAATGAATTATTTTCTTGGATTCAAAACAAGCTATAATCAGAACAAATATTACGATGCTTTAGCTATTTATGACATGAAAATTAAATCGTTAGATGTTGGTATTTATGGAAATAAAGATTTAATGTTGAATGATAATTCGAAAATAAATATTGGTTTAGCTTTTAATTATTATGCTTTATTGGATTCTTATTTTGATTATACAAAAATGACTGGAATCAACGAAGATACTTTCTATGACAATGTAGCGGCTTATGATTATGCGTACAATACAACCAATCATTTTGATGCTTCAACTTCTATTCGCTACATTTTACCTGTAAAAAACAATAAAACAATCGAAGTATATACGCAGTTAAAAGGTATATTTGCAACAAATAAGAGCAATTTTACCGAAATCAATACAGATAATACGTATTTAATGAATTTCGGAATTCAATTAAATTATTAGAATGAAGATGAAAAAAATGCTTCCAATCGTTGCATTTGGTGCGACTACTCTATTTTATGCGTTTAACAGTAACAAAATAATCGATCAAGGTTATACAGTTACCGAATTACGTGCATTGTATAGTAGCGGAGATCAGTCAAAATGGCCTAAACCAACTGTTGACGAAAGTGTTTTGAAAGATGGTTTTGAAGATATTGGTACATTAGGCGAAGTTCCTTTTCCTAAAGATAATCCGTATTCTAAAGAAAAAGCTGAGTTAGGAAAATCCTTATTTTTTGATCCTCGTTTATCAAATTCAAATCAAATTTCTTGTGCAAATTGCCACGATCCTGAGCTGAATTGGGGTGATGGTCGTCGTGTTCCTTATGGCGAAGATCGACAATTGGGAGCGCGTAATTCGCCGAGTTTGATGAATGTTGCTTACTCAAAAGTGATGTTTTGGGATGGTCGTGCAAAAACATTGGAAGAACAAGCTGAATTTCCGATTCGTGATAAAAAAGAAATGAATCATCATATTGATTTTGCAACAAAACGAATTGCTGAAATTAATGGTTACAAAGAATTATTTAAAGCTGCTTTTGGTGACGAAAAAGTAACGAATGACCGTATTACAAAAGCAATTGCAACCTTTGAACGTACGATTTTATCACCAAAAAATAGATTTGATAAATTTATTTCAGGAAAATCGGATGAATTAACTGATCAAGAAATTGAAGGTTTACATCTTTTCCGTACAAAAGCGCGTTGCATCAATTGTCACAATACAGCATATTTTTCGGATAATAAATTTCATAATATAGGTTTGACATATTATGGTCGAGAATACGAGGATTTAGGATTATACAATACAACTAAATTGGCTAAGAATGTTGGTGAATTCAAAACACCTTCATTACGAGAAGTTCCTCAAAATGCTCCTTATATGCACAACGGACTTTTTCCTACGATTCGTGGTGTAATCAATATGTACAATGCAGGAATGTTCCATTTTCAACCAAATGAGAAACAGAAAATGATTCATTATTTCCGAAAACAACAGAGTTAGTTCAGAAATTGAATTTAACTGCTTCGGAAATGGATGCATTAGAAGCTTTTTTGATGAGTTTGAAACAGAATCAATACAAAATGCGTCCACCGCAATTACCGAATAAATAACAAATTATAAATAAAAAACGACTCAATAATTGAGTCGTTTTTTATTTTGTATAGTTTTAATTTTCAACTAAAATTTTTAATTGATTTTGAATAAATACTTGACTCAAATTATTATTGAGTTCATTATATTTTGATTTTAACACTTGATTTTTAGACGATTTGTAAACAGAAGCATCAACTTTATCAAACTTATATTTTGTTTCTGTGGTTTCAAAAGATTGTTCAGAAGTTTTTACAATTTCAATTAAAGAATTGGTCAAATCTTTCAATAAATTTAATTTTTTTATTTCAAGATTAACGAGATCATTTAATCGTTTTTCCTCTTTATCTTTTTGCACTTCATTTAATTGTAATTCAATTTTTTTCAATTCTCGTTGTTGCGCTGTATTTCCTCTCGAATAAATTGGAATAGAAAGATTCAATCCAATATATTGACTTTTGTTGTCTTTTAATTGATTTCCAAACTGAAAATTAGTATCCGCCAAACTCTTAATTTTCTGCGCATAAAAAGTTCCGTAAGAATAATTCAAGAAATTTCTTTGTATTTACGTTCGATTGTGTAAGATGAAAGCGCAAACAATCCAAATAATGCGATTGTAATCACAATAACATTTAGAATTTTGAACATTTTCTCTTGTTTTGTGTAATTCTCATACGAACGAGCAAATTGCTTATCAACAAATTCATATTCAAATGGATAATCTTGATTAACTTTAGCTTTCCAAAACGTTTCAATGTTATCGATGGTTTCTTTTGTATCTTCTGTGTCTATTTTAATCAGTATATTTTGAAGATTGGAAGGCATCCACTTTACAACTTTAAAATGAAAAAACATCATTGGTCTAATCTTAGCCTGTGGCTCTCCCAAATTAAAATCTTTTATTACTCCAACCAGTTTTAATTTTTGATTATTCCAATCGAACTCGTCATTTAACTTTAATGTTTCTCCAAAATGTTTTTTTGCGGTTTCATTAATAAGAACACTGGAAATTGTATCAGATGAGATTTTAGGATCTAAATCTCGTCCTTCTTTTACTTCAATTTTCATCATGTTTAGAAAGCCAAAGTCAATCGCCATATTATCTGTTACCAATTGTTTATCTTTTACTCTAAAACTTGTGTTGGATATTGCTCCACCGGAACCAAACTTAAATGCCGTTGCATTAATGCTTTGTACGCCTTTAATTTTTGCTAAATCTTGCTGGAAACTTTCGTAAAAATTGAACTTATTTTCTCCTAAATCCTGTCTTTTAAACGGAATACTAATCACTTGATCTCCTGAAAATCCCAAATCTTTTTTTGCAATATGATTCATTTGTTGAATAACAAGAGTTCCAGCTACAATAAAGAATGTAGCAATAGAAAATTGTAAAATCAACATTCCATTTCGTAACCAAATTCCATTCTTGCTTCTTGAAAAATTCCCTTTTAGAACGTTAAGCTCTTTAAAATTTGACACATAAATGGCAGGAAAAATTCCGGCAATAATCACAACTACAATGAAAATCGCTACAAGATATGGGATAAACGGGATAATTTCTATTTCCAGGTTTTTGTCAATCAGCTGATTATAACTGGGTAAACCTACTTCAACCAAAGCCAAAGCAACCACAAATGCCAAAACAGTTGTAATGGTTGTTTCTACAATAAATTGGACAACAATATTTCGTTTGGTTGCTCCAACCACTTTTCTGATTCCTACTTCTTTTGCTCTTCTAATTGCTTGTGCAGTGGAAAGGTTAATATAATTGATGATGGATAAAATTAAAATCAGATAAGATAATCCCAGGTTAATCTGTAAAAACAGTTTGTTTCCCATTCCTTCCGGAAGTCTTGAAACTTTGGCATTTAATCTCGAATCTTTTAAAGGCTGTAATTGTACTTTAACAGGTTCGTATATCTTTGAAAATTCTTCTACTGAAACTCCTTCTCGTTGCGCATTTTTAACTGTATTATTCTCATAAAATAATTGTGTAGCCAGTTTCTCTACTTCTAGTTTGTCTGCAGGATTTTTAAGCTTTATAAATAGTCCTGTGCCATAATTTCCCCAGTTATCCTTAATATCCTCTAAACGTGAATAAATATTAGAAATAACCATTTTAGGTTGAAAGCTTGTGTATTTTTCTGCTTTAAAAACACCATAAATCGGCATCTTTATTCCATCATATGTTGTCAAGATTTTCCCTACAGGGTTTTCTTTACCAAAGATTTTGATTGCTTCACTCTCTTCTATTGCAACACCATATCTGTTTTTGCGAAAATCATCTACACTTCCTTTTATAAACTTGAATGGAATAAAATCAAAAAAATTCTGATCTGTACTAGTAATTCCAGTAACATAAACTTTTTTATTATTGACGTAATAAGTTTCTTGCCCATACCAACCTTCAAACCAACAATAACTTTCTATCTTATCTGATTTTTCTTTTAAGTAACGAGGCAAAGGTTCAACACTTGTAGGCCAAGTTTCTCCACCTCTCTGAAATACAGTTAATGTTTCAAATACGCGACCAATATTCGGATTCCATTGATTGTAACTCGTTTCATCTTTCCAATATAAAGTCGAAAAAATAACACCAGCAATTCCGATAGCTAAACCAAGAATTGTAAGAAATGTAAACCCTTTATTCTTGATCGTATTTCTTAAGTATATTTTAAGCCAATTTTTTAGCATTGAATTTAAATTTTAGTTTTCTCAAAAACATTTACATTTTTCTGATTCATTTTTTCAGAAAGAATTTCACCATCTTTCATGGTAATAATTTTATCAGAGTAAGCCGCATCATGAGCCGAATGTGTCACCATCAAAATTGTAGATCCTTGCGCATGCAAATCGGTCAAAAGCTCCATGACTTCATTTCCATTAATACTATCCAAATTTCCTGTTGGTTCATCAGCCAAAATTATTTTAGGATTAATCACTAAAGCTCTTGCTACTGCAACACGTTGTTGCTGACCACCAGAAAGTTGCTGTGGATAATGTTGCAAACGATGGACAATGTTTAATTTTTCGGCAATTTCTTGCACTCGTTTTTTTCGTTCCGAGTTCGAAACTTTAGAATAAATCAAAGGTAATTCGATATTATCATAAACTGATAATTCATCAATTAAGTTGAAATTTTGGAAGATAAATCCTATGTTTTCTTTTCTAACTTGAGAGCGTTTCGATTCGTTTGCATTAGACATTTCAAGGTTATTCAAGGTATAACTTCCTCCATTGAAAGAATCCAATAATCCAATAATATTCAATAAAGTTGATTTTCCACAACCTGAAGGGCCCATAATGGAAATAAATTCTCCAGAATTGATTATTAAATTAATCTCATTCAACGCTTTTGTTTGAATATCTTCTGTGATAAATATTTTTGATAAGTTTTCTATTTTAATCATGATGTTATTTTTTTAATTTATTTTTTGTCATTCCGAACATAGCTTTTAGCGAAATGAGGAATCTGTATTTTATAGATTTCTCGATAAGCTCGAAATGACAGCTAAAATTGTGTGTTATTATTTTTTTATCGTTAATTCTTGTACTTCTTTATAATCTTCGTAATTCGAAATAATTACTTTTTCATTTACTTTTAATCCTGAGGATATCTCATAAACACTCGGATTTTCTCTTCCTAATTCAATTTTTCTTCGTGTTGCTTTATCATTATTAACAACAAAAATCCACTTCCCTTGTGTGGTTGTATAAAAGGAACCTTTCTGAATCACTAATTTCTTCTCTTTCTCGGATAAAATCAATTTTACTCCTACGGATAAACCTTCTTGTAAATTTTCAGGAATTTTATCAATAAATTCTAATTCTGTTTTAAATTTTCCATTTTTTATTTCTGGAGAAATCTTAGTCACTTTCACTTTTATGATTTTTCCTTTAATTTCGATTTGTCCATATTGATTTTCTTGAATTCTATCCAAATAATATTCATCTACCATTGCAACTAATTTATAACCGCTTAGAATATCCACTTTTCCTATGCTTTTTCCTGCTTCTATTGATTGTCCTAATGTCGCTTCAAAAGAACTTAAACGACCAGTTTCAGGTGCTAAAACCAAGAAATTTTGTTTGTTTTTCCGAAGCGTTACTAGACTTTTTTGCATGATAGCTAAAGCTTCATTAATTTGCTTTAATTGAATCGAATTTGATTCACGTTCCTTTACCATACTTTTTTGAATAATTGCTTTTCGTTCTTGCTGATAGCGCATTTTTTCCTTCGTATTCTCCCACTCATTTTTTGCTAACACTTCTCGATCATATAACTTTTGATTTAGTTCATAATCTAATTTTGATTGATTAAAATCGTGTTCAATTCCTACAAAATCCTTTGATAGATCTAATTCTTGATTCCGAATAGATAGTTTTGCAACATTTAATTGATTCATTTGTTCAATAATTGCCGTTTCTTGCGTCAAAAAATTAAGTTCCGTATTCGGATTATATAATCGTGCAATTGGTAATCCTTTTGTCACCTTCTCACCATTTTCTACAAATATTTCTTGAACAGAACCACCTTCTATCACATTGATAAAGATTGAATTAATTGGTTCTATTTGTGCCTGAAAAACAACAAAATCTTCAAAATAATCTTCAGAAACGTCTTTTATCATCAATTCATTTGCACTTACAGTTAAAGTTCGCGGTCGATTCATCAAATAAAAACTCGAACCGCCTAAAATTATGGTCGTTACAGCAATTATTCCGAGGCGTTTATATTTTTTATTTTTTTGATTGATTTTCGTATCCATTATTTATTAAATTTACCAAACAACCGTTTATTTATGGTTATTTTACTAATTATCAATACGTAATAAATATGCCCAAAATTTATAATTTCTTAAAGCATTGAAATCAATTCTTTTAAAAAATTATATAAAAAATAGACTGTCCGAAAACGAACACTTATTTGTTCAGAAACGGACACATGACAAAACTGAATATGAAGAAAACTTTAGCCACTATACTGATTTTAGACGATCAAGAAGAAATATTAATTGCAAGTCGACTACTTTTGAAACGCCAATTCGAAACAATTATCACTTGTTCTGATCCTAAAAAGATTCCTCAAATCTTGGTAGAAAATGAAATTGATGTTGTTTTAATGGATATGAATTTTAGAACAGGTTATGAAGATGGAAAAGAAGGAATTTTTTGGCTGAAAGAAATTCAACATGCGCAACCAAAAACGAGAGTAATTTTAATGACTTCCTATGGAAGTGTAGAAACTGCGGTTGAAGGTTTAAAACTTGGTGCGATTGATTATATTTTAAAACCATGGGATAATGATAAATTAGTTAATCTTATAAAAGAAGCGATAAAACAACTTAGAAAATCGAGGAAAATAAAAGAAGCGAAAGAAAATAAGTTGTTTTACGGAAATTCTCCGAGTATCGAAAAAGTATATAAAATCACCAATAAAATTGCAAAAACCGATGCAACAATCTTGATTTTAGGCGAAAATGGTACAGGAAAATCAGTTTTGGCAAAATCAATTCATGAAAATTCTTCTCGAAATACAGAAAAATTTGTTCATGTTGATTTAGGTTCTTTAAACGAAAATCTATTTGAAAGTGAATTATTTGGATATAAAAAAGGTGCGTTTACCGATGCAAAAGAAGATACAATTGGTCGATTTGAAGCAGCAAATAATGGAACAATTTTTTTAGATGAAATTGGGAATTTACCAAATCATTTACAAGCAAAACTTTTGCAAGTAATTCAGAATAAAGAAATTATTCGTTTAGGAGAAAGTTTACCAAGAAAAATTGATGTTCGGATTATTGTTGCTACGAATGCGAATCTTGAAAATGCAGTAAAAGAAGGTCGTTTTAGGGAAGATTTATATTATCGAATCAATACAATTTCAGTTACAATGCCAAGTCTTAGCGAACGAAAAGAAGATATTAAACCTTTGATTGATTATTTTTTAGAACTTTATGTTGATAAATATGAAGTAGAAAAACCTATTATCCATGAACAAATTTTACATCAATTAGAAAACTACGATTGGAACGGAAACATTCGAGAATTGCAAAACAGAATCGAACGTGCAATTATTTTGGCTGAAGAAAATGAAATTACGATTGAAAATATAGGTTTCACAACATTTATTCCTCAAAAAATAACAGATAATTCAAATAATTTGAACGAAATAGAGCGAAATAAAATTGTAGAACGTTTACATTTTTTTGAAGGAAATATTAGTAAAACAGCCGAAAATTTAGGTGTTTCTCGTGCTGCTTTATATCGAAAATTAGAAAAATATAACATTACGAATTATAAATAATGAAACGCAATTCTCTTATTTTTCAGTTAGTACTCAGAATACTTTTTTTAGCATTTCTTTTGTTTATGTTGGCTTTTATTGGAATCAAAAATTATTGGTTTTCATTTACATTTGTATGTATTATTACAATTGTTTCGATTACGGAAATAATTCATTTTTCTAAAAATTATCTTTCTAAAAATCAGAAAATTATAGATGCTTTATTGTACAATGACTTTAGCTTAAATATTAATCAAAATCAATATAAAAAAGACAATTCTGTATTAAAATTATATCATAAAATTAGAGAAGAACATGTTTTAAATTCGTCTAAAGAAATCATTTATCATCAATTATTGAATGCAGTTCCGTTTGGCTTTTTGATTCTTAAAAAAGAAGAAAATGATCGAAAAATTATATTTATCAATCATCATTTTCAAAAGATATTTAGCGTTCCAAAATCAAGTTCGTGGAATTATCTAAAAAAATTGATTCCACAGTTTTGTGAAACTTTAGAAAATAAAGAATTTGATGATTTTAAAAGTACAATTGACATACAAATTAATGATGAAGAGCGACAAACTTATCTGATTCAGAACACAAAAACGTTGATTGCTCATGATGAATATGCGATTATTTTTATTGATTCGATTCAGCGCGTGATTGATTCCACTGAAAAAGAGGCTTGGATGAATATTATGAAAGTTATTGCGCATGAAATCATCAATTCTTTGACGCCTATTTATTCATTAGCAAATACCACAAAAACTTATTTTGAAGCGAATCATTTAGACAAAAATGATTATGATGATATTCGTTTGAGTTTGGATACAATTATGAATAGAAGTCAGCATTTACAGACGTTTGTAGAGCAATATCGTAAATTGACCATGTTACCAAACCCTGTTAAATCGTTACAAAATTTGTATGAAATTGTCCAAGGAATTGAACAATCTTTTTCGGCTGAATTTCATCAAAAAAATATTGTTTTTCAGAATTTAATTCCACAAAATATTGAAGTTGAAATTGATCGTATCTTATTTGAACAAGTTTTGATTAACTTAATCAAAAATGCGATTTATTCATTAGAAAATGTAGAAACTAAATCTATTGAAATTTCATCGAAACAAACTGATAATCGATTGCAAATTATTATTCAAGATTCTGGACAATTGATTGATGAAGAAATCATTTCCAAAATATTTTTACCTTTTTATACAACTCGAAAAGATGGTGCAGGAATTGGCTTAACACTTTCCAAAAACATTATAGAAGCGCACAAAGGTTATTTGTATTATCAACAAAATGATGGCGTGAAACGTTTTAATATCATCTTAAAGTAATTAGTAAAAAGTGTAACTTTAACCTCTAATTATATAATACTTTCTCGCCAAAATCTTTGGAAATTTGTCCCATAAAATTACTGTTATGAATGCACTAACACTTACTATACCGATTATCAATTTGAATTCAGAAAAAGATGTTGAACTCATCAATAAATTACTTTCTGAAATAGAAAATCTTGATGAATATGCTGTGAATTTAGATGCTAAAACGATTAACGTTTCGGCAAAGAAATTATGGAAAGTTTCCCCTAAAATCTACGAAACTTTAAAGCAAAATAACTTCAAAATAGATTCTGTCGAAAAATCGTATCCCGTTCTCAATATGACGTGTGCTTCGTGTGCGAGTAGTTCTCAAGCGAATCTTAATCGTCAGTTAGGTGTTGTAAATGCGGAAGTGAATTACGGAAATGGAATGGGAAAAATAGAGTACATTCCTACTCTAGTTTCTCCAGAAAATTTGAAAAATGCTTTAGTAGAAGTTGGCTATGATTTGGTGATTGATGAGTCTAAAAATCAAGATGAAGAAATAGAACAACTTCACGAAGAAAAATACAAAACGCTGAAAAATAAAGTGATTTGGGCTTTAATTTTTGGAGTTCCTTTATTTATTATTGGAATGTTTTTTATGGATATGCCTTACGGAAATTACATTATGTGGGCACTTTCTACGCCAATTCTTTTCATTTTTGGGCAACAATTTTTCGTCGGTGCTTGGAAACAATTGAAAAATAAATCGGCTAATATGGATACTTTGGTTACTTTGAGTACAAGTGTAGCCTATCTTTTTAGCGTTTTCAATACATTATTTCCAGAATATTGGCACAGCAAAGGTTTGCATGCGCATCCTTATTTTGAAGCTGCTGGTTTAATCATCGTTTTTATCTTGATTGGTAAATTGATGGAAGAACGTGCGAAAGGAAATACTTCCGAAGCGATCAAGAAATTAATCGGATTACAACCTAATACTGTGTTGGTTGTGAAAGATGGAGATCAGGTTGAAGTGAAAATTGAAGATGTACAAATTGGTGATTTGATTATTGCAAAACCTGGAGATAAAATTGCGGTTGATGGAATTATTGTTTCGGGAGAATCTTTTATCGATGAAAGTTCATTGACAGGAGAACCAATTCCAGTTGAAAAAGGAATTGATGCAAATGTTTTTTCAGGGACCTTAAACCAAAACTCTCCTATTCAATATAAAGCCTTGAAAGTAGGGAATGATACACTTTTGGCTCAAATTATTCAATCGGTTAAAAATGCACAAGGAAGTAAAGCGCCAGTTCAACAATTGGTAGACAAAATTGCAGGTGTTTTTGTTCCGATTGTAATTATTATTGCAATTCTAACGTTCATTACTTGGTTAGTTTTAGGTCAAGAAAATGCTTTTACAATGGCCCTTTTATCGATGATTACTGTCCTTGTTATCGCTTGTCCTTGTGCGCTTGGTTTAGCAACACCTACCGCGATTATGGTTGGAATGGGAAAAGGTGCTGAGCAAGGAATTTTGATCAAAAATGCTGAAAGTTTAGAATTAGCGAAGAAAATTGATACAATTATTTTAGATAAAACAGGAACAATTACAGAAGGAAAACCAAAAGTACAAGAATTGATTTGGTTTGATGATTCTGCTAAAAATATGCTTTATACAATCGAAAATAATTCGCAACATCCTTTGGCAAAAGCGATTACAGAACATATTGGAAAACAAGATATTTTACCTGAACTAAAAATTGAAGATATATCTGGAAAAGGATTGAAAGCTAATATTTTAAATGACACTTATTATGTTGGAAAAACAAGTTGGATTACTGAATTAAATATTCAAATTGATGAAAATGTAAAACAAGCTATTCAAGATTTTTCGATTAAAAATTATACTACTTCTTTCTTTGGAAATGATAAAAAAGTTTTGGGATTAATTGGAATTTCTGATGAAATAAAAGCAACTTCTGTTGAAGCTATTAAAGCTTTTCACGAAAAAGGAATTGAAGTTTGGATGGTGACTGGTGACAACGAATTTTCGGCAAATGCAATTGCAAAACAAGTCGGAATTGATCAAGTTGTCGCAAATGCTTTACCAAATGATAAAATGAGTATTATCAAAGATTTGCAGCAAAAAGGAAAAGTTGTTGCAATGGTTGGTGATGGAATTAACGACAGTGCAGCGTTGGCTCAGGCGGATGTTTCGATTGCGATGGGAAATGGTTCTGATATTGCGATTGATGTGGCAGAAGTTACCTTGATTGGCGGAGATTTGACAAAAATCGATCATGCAATTAATTTATCTACGCAAACGGTCAAAACAATTCATCAAAATTTATTTTGGGCATTTATTTACAATGTAATAGGAATTCCAATCGCTGCTGGAGTGCTTTATCCAATTAACGGATTTTTGTTAGATCCTATGATTGCTGGTGCTGCAATGGCTTTGAGTAGTGTAAGTGTTGTAACAAATAGTTTATTGTTAAAGTATAAAAAGATTTAAAAAAGATTTAAAAAAACTTTAAAATATTCATAAAAAAATCGGCTAAATATTTAGTCGATTTTAATCTTCTAATTCTTTGATTTTAACCTTTGAAGAAAAATCAGGATGTTTTGTATTGATTAAATAATTATATTCTTTTGGAATGATTGACGATGGAACTTTGATAACCAAATATTTAAAATCCTGATACCAAGCAGAACCAATCTCTTGTAACTCGGGATAAGCCTCTACAGATTGCCAATTCTTAGGTAATTTAGACTTTTTAATTTCATAAATTTCATCTTCTTCGCAATCAATTTCTATCACTAATAATTTGTACGAGTTATCAATGCTAATAGAACTTCTATGCACCACCAATTTTAAGGTTGAAAGCGCGCGAGAACTTCCTGCATAAATAACAAATTCATCATTTTTATTCCATCTGTTGGCAACTCCAGAAGCTTGTAATGATTTTGAATATCTCGCTTTACGAATATTGTAAACTAACATTGTTAGACGTTTTCTCCGTATTCTATCGCAGTCAAACGATTATCGATAAATTTCAGACCTGAAACTGTATCAAGAAAATCTGCTGGCGATTTTTTATCTAACAAAACATTAGGCGTCGTTAACCATTTCTCGAAATCATCTTTTGTATTGAAAACCTCCAAACCGTGTTTGTATAAAGAAATCAATAAAACAATATGCTCTTTTGTATTATCTTTTAGAGAAACATCTTTCGTTTTATAATTTCTGTATGTACGCGTTGTGATATTTAACCAACTTGAGATTATTTCGTCTTTTAACGTTGATAATTCATCAAGATATTGAATATATTTTTGATCAATATTATAACGATTTACGTAAAAATAAACACTCGTAAAATCTCTTACTTCAGGGATTTCATTTATGATTTGTTCGTATTTTTTTAGTTTAACAGTTGCCATAATTCTAAACTTTTATTAAAGTTACAATTTTTCCACTTAATAAAGGAACTTTTTCTCAAATTTAAATAAATTTAACAAAAAAAGAGGTTGCCTAAGCAACCTCTTCCTATATAATGATTTAAAAATTCTTATTTCAAAGAACCAACCATATCTTCTGGTTTTACCCATTCGTCAAATTCTTCAGCAGTTACATACCCTAATGCGATTGCAGTTTCTTTTAACGTTGAGTTGTTTTTGTGAGCTGTTTGAGCAATTTCAGCAGCTTTGTAGTAACCAATTTTCGTATTAAGTGCTGTAACTAACATTAATGAATTATCAACTAATTCTTTGATACGAGCATAATTTGGCTCAATACCTTGCGCACAATGCTCATCAAAAGACACACAAGCATCTCCTAATAAACGTGCAGATTGTAAGAAGTTTGCAGCCATAACTGGTTTGAAAACATTCAATTCATAATGACCTTGAGTTCCTCCAATTGTAATCGCAACATCGTTACCCATAACTTGAGCTGCAACCATTGTTAACGCCTCACATTGAGTAGGATTTACTTTACCTGGCATGATAGAAGATCCTGGTTCGTTTTCTGGAATGATAATTTCTCCAATACCTGAACGAGGTCCAGAAGCTAACATACGAACGTCATTTGCAATTTTGTTTAATGAAACAGCTAATTGTTTCAAAGCTCCGTGAGTTTCTACGATTGCATCGTGAGCAGCTAATGCTTCGAACTTATTTTCTGCTGTTACAAATGGATGACCTGTAAATTCAGCAATGTATTTAGCAACTAAAACATCGTATCCTTCTGGCGTGTTAAGACCTGTACCTACAGCAGTTCCACCTAAAGCAACTTCAGATAAATGCTCTAGTGTATTTCTTAAAGCTTTTAAACCGTGATTTAATTGCGCTACATATCCAGAAATCTCTTGACCTAATGTTAATGGCGTTGCATCCATTAAGTGTGTACGACCAATTTTTACAACAGATTTAAATTCTTCAGCTTTCTTAGCTAATGTATCACGTAATTGCTCAACACCTGGAATTGTTACTTCAACAACTGCTTTGTAAGCAGCAATGTGCATACCTGTTGGGAAAGTATCATTAGAAGATTGAGATTTGTTAACGTCGTCATTCGCTTTAAGAACTGGTTCACCTTCTCCAATTTTGAATCCAGCTAAAACTTGCGCACGATTAGCAACAACTTCATTCACATTCATATTAGATTGAGTTCCTGAACCTGTTTGCCAAATTACTAAAGGAAATTGATCATCTAATTTTCCTGCTAAAATTTCGTCACATACAGCAGCAATAGCATCACGTTTTTCAACTGGTAAAACACCTAATTCAGCATTTGCATAAGCAGCAGCTTTCTTAAGATAAGCGAAACCTTCTACAATTTCGTGAGGCATAGAAGCCGCAGGACCAATTTTAAAGTTGTTACGAGAACGTTCTGTTTGAGCACCCCAGTATTTATCTGCAGGAACTTTTACTTCCCCCATGGTGTCTTTCTCAATTCTGTATTCCATTTTGGTATTTTTTATTATTTATATATTGTTTACTTATCTCACAAATTTAAGAAATCGTTTGATGAAAGAAAAGTGATTAATGTTAGTATTTCTATAAATTTTATTTACTAAGTTTGTATCACATAAAAATAAAATCATGATTCAATTTTTAGGTTTCTTATTATTCTTAACAATCGCTTTATGCGGATTCTGGGGTATCATCTTTTTTGCAACGATGGCTATTTCTTGGATTCCATTTTGGGTTGCGAATTTAAGAAAAGAAAAAGCTGGAATAGTAACAGCAGAAGATCCTCGTCCGATTTTACCAAATCAAGAAGGAATCACAGTATTATTCAAAAAATAATAAGCTGTAAAAAAAAATTAAAAGGAACTTGACGAAGTTCCTTTTTTTATTTATTCGACTTTCGAATTTTCTTCATAATTTCCTTCCAAATAATTTTTCAAACTAATTCGGATAATTTCTGTCCAACCAGCTTCAAAACTTTCGCGCGAGAAATTTTTATCATCAGGCGGAAAAGTTTCAATTCCTTCATGAATCAACGTTAATTTTGTTTGCGGAACAATTTCATCTGTTAATTCATCCAAAATAAATGTAACAACAGAATTTCCTTCGTAGACAGGATATTTCCATGTATAAGCTAACAATTTAGTCGGCTCTACTTCTACTATTTTACAGTGATGTAAATACGATCCGCCATAAAACTCAAATTCGAATCCAACTTCTGGAACAAACTTCTTAATATCAAAATACCATTTATCAAAAGCAGATTTTGTCGTTAAGGCATTCCACACTTTATCAATTGAAACATCAAAAATTTCTACTATTTCTACAGGCTTTGCACTCATATTCTATTTTTTTATGATTTTGTTTAATTTACTAATTTTTTAATTATTATTTAAATTTAGCCCAAAATTTAATTGTTACATTTGCTATGTGTAAAATTTTTAAAATGAAATTTAATAAAACTTTTTTAAGTGTTTTAGGGTTATTTGCTGGTCTTTCGCTATATGCGCAACAAGAGGTTAGCCGTCCAAAACTAGTAGTTGGTATCGTTGTCGATCAAATGCGATGGGATTATTTATATCGTTACCAAGATAGATATTCTACAGGAGGTTTCAATCGTATGTTAAACGAAGGTTTTAGCAACGAAAATACCTATATTCCTTATATACCTACTTATACAGCTATCGGTCATAGCACTATTTATACAGGTTCTGTGCCTGCTATTCACGGAATTGCTGGGAACGATTTTATCATTCAAGCAACAGGACAAGAAATGTATTGTACGCAAGATGATGCTGTAAATGGGGTTGGAACTTCATCAAAAGCAGGAAAAATGTCTCCAAAAAACTTGTTAACTTCTACAGTTACTGATCAATTAAAATTATCAACAAATTTCCGTTCAAAAGTATATGGAGTTTCGTTAAAAGATCGTGGAGGAATATTACCTGCAGGTCATTTTGCTGATGCTGCTTTTTGGTTTGATGGAGAATCTGGTAACTGGGTTTCGAGTACATTTTATATGAATGAGTTGCCAAAATGGTTACAAAAATTCAACGATAAAAAAGTTCCTGAAAAATATTTAGACAAATGGAACACACTTTATCCGATTGATACTTATGTACAAAGTGAAAAAGATGGAAATCCATATCGCGAAAATTATAAAGGATTAGATAAAATGCAATTTCCTTATGATTTGAAAGCGTTGAAAAAAGAAAATGGTTTAGGTTTGATTCGCTCTACTCCTTTCGGAAATTCGTTAACAAAAGATATCGCGATTGAAATTATTGATAACGAAAAATTAGGTCAAAATGAGAAAGGAATTACAGATTTTTTAGCGGTTAGTTTCTCTTCTACTGATTATGTTGGACATCAATTTTCTCCAAATACAATCGAAGCCGAAGATACTTATTTGCGTTTAGATAAAGACTTGGAACAATTATTTAATCACTTAGACCAAAAAGTTGGAAAAGGGCAATATTTAGTTTTCTTAACTGCAGATCATGGTGGAGCTCATAATCCTAAATATTTCCAAGATAAAAAAGGTAATGCAGGATACTTTCCAACTGGAGAAGTAAAAAAAGCATTAAATGCTAAATTACAAGAGAAATTCAAATCTACTGATATTGTACGCTCATTGACAAATTATCAGGTTCATTTGAATTATCAAACGATCGAACAAAATAAATTAGACGAAGAAGATATCAAAGAAGAAATCGTAAAGTTTATGCAAAAAGTTGATGGTGTTTCTTTCGTAGCTGATATGGATAAAATTGGAGAAGCTTCTATTCCTGCGATTATCAAAGAACGAATGGTTAACGGTTACAATCGTAAACGTAGCGGTGCTATTACTTATATTTTAGAACCACAATGGTACGGCGGAAAACAAAATGCTGGAGGAACAACACACGGAACTTGGGGGGCTTACGATGCTCACATTCCATTTGTTTTGATGGGTTGGGGTATAAAACATGGTAAAAATAATAACCGTGTTTATATGACAGATATCGCACCTACAGTTGCCGCTTTGCTACATATAGAAGAGCCAAACGGAAATATTGGCGAACCAGTTTCTGAAGTAACAAATCCAAAATAATCTTATAAAAGATAATTCTAAAAACGCAACTTAATTAGTTGCGTTTTTTTTTGTTTCTATAATTATTATTTACTCTATTTCAATTGTTTAAATTTTATAATTAAAGAAATTAACGATTAACATCTATAACATTATTTTGATAAATAATAAGCTCATATTATTGATAATGAGAAAAATATAAATAAGAGGGGGTAATGAGGGATTTGTTTTAAGAGGAAAATCAGCATTTTTCGTTGATTTGTAATAGAAGATAATTATACAAAATCATGAGAAATTATAGAACGTTATAATATTCCAAAAACAACATTGTATAAATGGATAATTTTTAATATTCTGCACAATATTAGTAAAAGAGTATAATTTTCTCCAATTAAATTAATAACTTTAATATTCTAAATACATCATAATGAAAAAGACTTTTTTAAGTAAATTAACTTTGACATTATTTTCTACCAACCTATTTTTTTTATTATCTCCACAACTAGATGCTTGCACAAGAGTTGTCTATAAAGGTCCAGAAAATACTGTAATCACAGCTCGTTCTATGGATTGGAAAGATGAAATTGATGCAAATATTTGGGTTTTTCCTAGAGGTATAGATCGATCTGGCAACGTTGGAAATGCTTCGGAAAAATGGACTTCAAAATACGGAAGTGTAATTGCAAGTGCTTGGGACATTGCGACAACAGATGGCATGAACGAAAAAGGACTTGTTGCGAATGTTTTGTGGTTAGTAGAAAGCCAGTATCCTCAATTTAATCCAAAAGGAACAAAGCCAGGTGTTACAATTGCAGCTTGGGCACAATATGTTTTAGATAATTATGCTACAGTAAAAGAAGCTGTAGATGATTTGAGAAAAGAAAAATTTGTAATTGTTTCTGACTACATTCCAGGTACTCAAAAATTTACAACTTTACATCTTTCAATTTCTGATGCAAATGGAGACAATGCAATTTTCGAATATGTAAACGGGAAATTAAAAATACACCATGATCCTTCTTATACAGTAATGACAAATTCTCCAGTTTTTGATGAGCAATTAGCAATTAATCAATATTGGAAAGGGATTCCAGGAACAATTATGTTACCAGGAACTAACAGAGCTGCTGATCGTTATGTAAGAGCATCATATTACATTAATGCAATTCCGCAAACCGCTGATACTCGCACTTCTACTGCAAGTGTTTTTAGTGTTATCAGAAATGTATCGGTTCCGTTAGGAATTTCTTCAGAAGCAGAACCTAACATATCGTCTACAAGATGGAGATCAGTTTCTGATCATAAAAATCTTGTTTATTACTTTGAAACTACAAAAACTCCAAATACATTTTGGGTTGATTTAAAGAAAATTGATTTTGGTAAAAATGCAAAAACAAAACGATTAAGCGTAAGTAAAAATGAAACGTATGCTGGCGAAACTTCACAACTTTTTAGTGATACAAAACCATTTACATTTGTTGGAATTTAGATCGAAAAATTAATCAATATTTTTCTTGCAAATAGTTCTAAATCAACATTCAATATGATTGCCAATAACAAACATTTTATATCTGCCTTTTTATTATTAGGATCTATTGTTTATGCTCAAAAATCAAATGATACAATTGATATTTCGATAAGACCTTACACTAGTTTGAGAGGTCATCTTGCTGTGCATGATAAAGTAATGGAGCTACAAGAAAATGCCTCTCGTGCTGGAATTGAAATTAATCTAAAAAAAGGAAATATTGCATTTGTAGCTGGTATTGAACTCCAAATAAATATGTTCAAAGGTAACTCGTCGTTTAATGTTGATGGAAATTTAGATAGTGATCTTTTGACAATTGTTTCAGAACAAAAACAACAAGTTTTTGGTAATCGCTTGGGTTACTTAGGTATTGATTTGTCTAAATATGGTAAAATAACATTTGGTAAACAATGGAGTGTTTACCGTGATGTTACAGCTTATACAGATCGTTTTAATGTATTTGGAGGACGCGCTTCTGCAACTTTTACAGGTGGAACAGATGGTGGTTTGCTAGGAACAGGACGAGCAGATCAATCAATAATTTATAGAAATAAAATTAAAGCTTTTCAATTTGGTGCTCAAATCCAAACAAAAGGTGGAAATGATGATAAGATTATTGATGGTTTTGGTTTTTCAGCTCAATTAGAATTAAATCAAAATATTAGTATTGGAGCTGCATTTAACCGTGCTTTTATAGCTCAAAACTTAATTGATGATAATCATATCTTAGGTTTATCAGGACATCCAACTTTTTATTCAATTGGTTTAAAATATACGAGTAAACAATTTGATGTTAGTCTACTTGGAATTTTACAGCAAAATGGTGATTTTATACCTATTTCATATCAATCTGAAAATACAATTAATCCTTCATATGTTTTTGATGCAAAAGGTTTTGAGACAGCGTTGAAATATAAACTAAATAAATTTTCAATTTTAGGAGGTTATAATTTATATGTTCCTGAAACAAAGAAATCTGTAGAAAATATAATCATTGATAAAAATTTCAGACGAAGTGATTTCATTACAGGATTAGAATATTATCCGATGAAATATGTACAATTATATACAGAACAGCGTATCTCTTTTGGTAAAAATTATATTGGTAAAAAAGAACAAAGTGTTTTTACATTGGGAATGAAACTAGATTTATCTAGACAATTTAATAAGAAACTTAACCTATAATAAAACCACAACTAACTTAACTTTTCTCTCTATCATTTGAAATAATTAATAAAACGAAACTTAAAAAATTATGTTTAACTTTTTTCAAAAAAGCACATTTTTAATTCTATTAGCATCAAGTACGCAAACTTTTGCTCAAGACTCAATTCAGCCAGATGATTCTTGGCATTTCAAAGTAGAGCCAAATATGATGTTGCCTCATATGAAAGGAAAAGCGAGTGTTTCTCGACTTCCGAATGTACATGTAAGTCAATCCCCTTCAGACTTTTTTGAGCATTTGAAATTTGCTGGAATGTTAATTTTTGAAGCCGAAAACAAAGATTGGGTGATTACATCTGATATTATTTATGCTTCTTTAGCTGCAAATGTTAAAAAAGACCCTTTAGTTTTGGATGGTAAATTAACAGCAAAACAATTCTCTTTTGAAGCAGGTTTATTGAGAAAAATTACACCTTGGCTAGAAGCTGGTATTAGTATGAACCTTGTAAATATTAAATCTGGATTTGATGTAAATCTAATCAATCCAGTTTCTTTAAAACCAATGCATTTAGATCGTAGTATTTCTAAAACTTGGGTAGATCCAATGTTAGTTGCAAGAACAAGAAGTTTACCATACAAAAAGTTTTTGTATAATGTTTCTGGAGAAATTGGAGGATTTGGAATCGGCTCAAAATTAGCATGGCAATTAGAAGGATTGGCTGGTTATCAATTCTCTGATTTATTTTACGCAATGGCGGGCTATCAAATCATAAGTATGGACTACGAGAAAGGAAGTAACAATTCCAACTTTGTTTATGATATGGATATGTTTGGACCAATGATAAAAATTGGCTTTAACTTAAAATAATAACCTTAAAATAAATATATTATGAAAAAATTATTTGTATTATGTGCTTTTACAAGCATATTATTCACAGCTTGCGAAAAAAAGACTGAAAGTACTCCTGCCACTGAAAATAAATCATCACAAAAAATCGATGACTCCACTTCTCAATCTGCTTTAGATTGGGACGGAACTTATGAGGGCGTGATCCCTTGTGCTGATTGTGAAGGAATTAAAACAGAATTAACTTTAAATCAAGATAATACATATACCTTAACAGAGGAATATATCGACAAAAACCTAAAGGTTGAAAATCAAGGTAATATTACGTGGACTGATGATGGTAATTCAATTTCATTAAAAACAAAAGACGATGAATATAAACGTTATAACGTTGGAGAGAATATTTTATTCCAATTAGATTTAGAAGGAAATGAAATTACTGGAGCTTTAGCACAAAATTATCAGTTAAAGAAAAAATAAATAAGATAGATAAGAAAACGTAACCAAAAATGGTTGCGTTTTTTTACTTTTATAAAAAATAAAACAGAAATGACTTTCAATTCACCAATCATATCAACACAAGAATTACATGATAATCTACATCTTAAAAATTTAATTATTTTAGATTGTACGATTGATAAAGTTGGACAATCAATAAAAGATCAAGAATTAAAATTAATTCCGAATTCTCTTTTCTTTGATTTGGAAGGAAAATTTTCTGATCATTCTTCGCAATTTCCTCATACATTTGTTGATGAAGAAACTTTTACAAAAGAAGCTCAAAATTTGGGCATTAATCAAGATTCTATCATCGTTTGTTATGATCGTTGGGGAGTTTATTCGAGTCCGAGAGTTTGGTGGATGTTCAAAGTAATGGGACACAATGAAATATATGTTTTAGATGGCGGATTACCTGTTTGGATGGATAATAATTTTGTCACAACTTCTACTTATTTTCTACCTACTATAAAAGGTGACTTTATTGCTGACTTTCAATCGAATTGGTTTGCTGATACACAAGTTATGTTAAATGCAATAAATGATGATTCAAAAATGATTATAGATGCTCGATCAGAAGGGCGTTTCAAGGGGACTTCTCCTGAGCCAAGACAAGGTTTACGAAGCGGACATATTCCAGCTTCTAAGAATTTATTTTTTGAAAATGTTTTGGCTGATACAACATATAAATCAAAAGAAAAACTGAAAGCAATTTTCGAAAAATTGACAGATTCATCCAAAGAAAATATTTTTTCGTGCGGTTCTGGAGTTACAGCTTCCATCCTAGCCTTGGCTTCGACAATTGCAGGTTTTGATAAGGTAAAAGTTTATGATGGTTCTTGGTCTGAATGGGGCGCTGACGAAAATTTACCGATTGAAAGATAGTTTAAAACTATTTTGCATGATTTACAAATCCGAGTAAAAAACTCGGATTTGTAAATTTTAAGCTAAATGTTTTTATTTTTTGGTAAGAAAACTTCCGCCATCATACAGCGAGCGCTTCCTCCTCCTAATTTTTCAATCAAATCTATCTTAACAGGTAATATTGGATTATAAGCCTCAATTTTAGAAATTTGTTCTTGATTAAGCGAATTATAAGCCGTTTGTGACATCACCAAATATGATTGTCCTAAACCTCCAACTTGCAACATATTGCCAGCAAATTGATGCACTTGTGCTTCTGTAATTGCAATTATTTCTTTTCCAGCTTCTAATAAATACTCACAAACTGTTTTCTTTTCTTTTTTATCATCGATAGAATCCAAACAAATAATCGCATACTTATCTGCAATACACATCATTACATTTGTATGATAAATTGGTTTGCGTTCTCCATTTACAGTTTGATTCGCATGAAAAATAACTGGCGTATATTCTAATTCCTCACAAAATTCAATCAATAAATCTTCATCAGTTCGTTGAGAAATACATGCATAAGCCAATTCATGCTCGCGATCAAGAATAATACTTCCTGTTCCTTCCAGGAAAATTTCGTCTTCTTCTGCCGATGTAAAATCAATCACATCATCAATATGAAAACCTTTTTCTTCCAACAAACTCAATACATCTTCTTCACGACGCTCTTGTCTCCTATTTTTTGCAAACATAGGATATAACACAACATTTCCGTTATCATGAAAAGAAATCCAATTGTTTGGGAAGATTGAATCTGGCGTATGCGGTGAAGCAGTATCTTTGATCGTGATAACATTTACACCTTTTGAACGCAAAGCAGAAACCATTCCTTGAAATTCTTCTAACGCTTCTTTCTGAATATCTTCTTGAGAATCTGTTGTTTCTGTTTGGAAATAATTGTTAACAGCCGTTTCTGGATTGTAATAAAAAGCTGTTGGCTCAACCATCAAAATAGTTGACGTATATTGTTTTTGTTTCATGTTATTTTCTGATTAATGGCATTGTAGAACATCTTAGTAAACCTCCCATTTTAGAAACTTCGCGGTAATTAATTCGTTCCACTTTTATGTTCCATACATTTTCTAAATGATCATTTAAACGTATAAAATTTTTCTCAGAAACAACAACTTCAGGAGAAATTGAAAACACATTTGGATTCATCCAATACATTTCTTCTTTTGTTACTTCGAATAAATTTTCTTTTCCAAAAATATCGACAATTTGCTGATATTCATTCTCAAATAAAAAGCCATCTTTGTAAATAATTGCTTTGTCTTTCCCAACAGGATTGAAAGTGCAATCTAAATGTAAAATTCCTTCATATGGATTTTCATCATTCTTTTTCAATTCAAAATCCAATACTTTTTTATTCGGAAATTTAGCTTTGATATACTTTACAAACTCAACATTTGTACGTCCTGTTTTATAATTTTTGAAATCTGCTTGTTTGTACGTTCCAACAAAAATATAATCGTTATACAAAATCACATCGCCACCTTCTACATAAACTTCTTCTGGTAATGCATTGATTTTATTTCCTTTGAATTGACGTTTTATTTCGCGATACGCTTGCAATTCTTCTAAACGATCTGGAATAATATTCGAGATAAAGAATTCATCATCAATAACAAAACCGACATCTCGAGAGAAAACTTGATTGCAATCTTCGATCAATGTTGGACGTAAAACTTCAACATTATATTTCTTCAAAACTTGTTCAAATTCTGACATTTCCGCAATCAAATCTTCTTCTTTTGGATAATCATTATTCTTTACGGTTTCATAAGATTTGGCATCGAACGTCTGATCAAGTGTTGGATTAGCTCCGTTAGATTCTGCTCGACCCAAGACTACAGTTTGCAGTTGAGCCGTTTCATTCTGTACATTTAATCGCATAATTTATTGTAGTTTTTAATTTTATGTTCCAAAAAAAATCCCGCAATAGCGAGATTTAATTTTGTATAAATATACATTTTATTTTTGAATTCCTAAAGCTTTCAAACCATTTACTGTTGCAATATTTGAAAGTTGTTCCACATCATAAAAGTGACAAGACTCTAGCATTACTCTCAATTCTGTAAGTAAATGACCATCAGAAAAAGGTTTATAAATATCATTAATATTATCTGTTCCGAAGGCAACGTTAATTCCTCTTGGAATCATTTCATCAACTGGCGTTACCGAGTTGTGCGAAGGCGCCAAACGCTCTGTACGATTGTGATCTATCCAAGCAGTTGGACAAGAAACAATGTGCATATCTGCTTTTTTAATTAAATCATATAATTCGTAACGATATTTTCTTGGATGAGCCGCTACAGAAATTGAGTGAACCGCAGAAACTTTTCCTTGCATTCCGTGTTCAATCGTTTTCAAAGCTAATTGTTCCGTTTCTTTTTCTTCGTCTGTGTTAAATTGATCAACATGAACGTGAACCAATTTATTTTTTGCTTTTGCAGTTGATAATAAAATATCTAAATGGTCATCTTCTCGACCGAAATCTTTTGCAGGTAAACCTCCGATTATATCCACAAAATCAGAAGACATATCAAACCATTCACGCGCTTTTGGATCGATAACTCCTTTCAATACTTGATTTGCAAAACGCATTTCGATGTCTTTTCCGTAATTATCTTTTAAGCGTTGAGCAGCTTGTATACTACGATCTTCAATCACTTCATCCGCATCAATAAAAGAACCAATTGCTTGACAACCTTGCTCTAACATGAAATTAATCGCTTTTTCCATTCGGAAATAAATATCATCAACAGATGAATTACGTTTCATATCATCAACTAAATGCCATTTTTCTTTTAAGTAAGAATTTGATAATGCGAAAGTGTCCGAAGTCAATGAATAAGCTCTATCTAAGTGTGAATGCGTATTAACCCAACCTCCTTTTTCGTTGATTTTTTCAAGTACTTCTTCAATTGGATTATAGTTCTGTTTGTTCATCGTGAGTTTGTTTGTTTTCGGGATGTAAAATTAACAAGATTATTCAATAGAAATGAAGCGATATTATCAAAAAGATTTCTGTAACTTTGTGCCTTTGTTAGTAACATGAGCAAGCAAAAAAAATCCAACAATAGTTGGACTTTTTTGTTTGTTTATTTTTTTTAAGAAAAAGTTCTATTTTACCATCTGGATATTTTGAATTAGGCTTTGTAAATTTTAAATCATCTACTAAATCCATATTTACTGCAATAAAACTTGCATAATCAACATCTTTTCCGTCAATTGAATAACCTATTTTTAAATCTTTTTTTGGTTAAGAAATGATTAATTTAGAATTTTTAATTCCAGGAATTGTATCATTCAAAGTTTTAGATTGTGCAAAACTCAACAATGGAAGAAATAAAAAAGCTAATAGTAATTTTTTCATATCATTAATATTTGTT
The DNA here is from genome assembly GCF_053482575.1 of Empedobacter sp. ULE_I140. Lineage (NCBI taxonomy): Bacteria > Pseudomonadati > Bacteroidota > Flavobacteriia > Flavobacteriales > Weeksellaceae > Empedobacter > Empedobacter sp. ULE_I140. The sequence continues at coordinate 1,995,558 of NZ_JBQMTX010000001.1, forward strand.
CCATAATTTCTCAAACTTTTATGTTATGATTCTTTCTCTTTTTTGGAAACAATATCAATTTTTCCGTTTGGATATTTTTTATCTGTTTTGATTACTGTAATATATTTAATTTCATCTGGACTCATTTTCGTAAAAATACTTTTATCAACTCTCTCTCCATCAATAAAAATTGCAGGTCTACTATTTTCATATTCAGAAATAGATATAGAACTTGGTACAATTCTATTTAAAACTTTTTCATTTGAATTTTCTTGTGCAAAACTCAACATTGGAAGAAATGCAAAAGCTAATAATATTTTTTTCATAAATCGTTAATTTATATAAAGTTAATTAAATATTTTATAAAAACTAATTTTTATATGTTCGTTTTACAGATTGAATTCCTTCAATATTTTTCATTTCCATCATGATTTTTTCTAATTCGGCTTTATTTTTAACTGAAACTGTAATCTTTCCATCAAAAATACCTGCATCCTCAGATAAATTAATACTATGCATGTTCAACGAGTTATTTTTTGAAATAACTAACGTAATATCACTCACCATTCCAGCTCGATCCAAACCTTGTAACTCAATCAACGCTTTAAATTCTTGTTGAGAAGAATCAATCCATTTCGCTTTTATAATTCTGTACGCATAATTTGCTTGTAACGAAACTGAGTTTGGACAATCTACCTTATGTACTTTTATTCCTTTTGAAACTGTGATAAAACCATATACTTTGTCACCCGGAATTGGATTACAACAACTCGCTAATTCATAATCTAAACGCTCTTCATCATTCCCAAAAACAAGACTATCTAATTTCGTTTTGTCGATAGAAATATTATCTTTTTTAGTTGTATTGAATGTTGATTTTCTGAAACGGTTAATCAATCCTGTGAAACCAGTATTTCGTTCTGCAAATTTACGTAAATCATTGTTGTCAATAATTCCCATTGCAACATTATAAAATACATCTTGACTCGAACTTAACTTAAAGTATTGCTGTAACTGATTAATCGTATTTTCACTAAAATCAACCTTTAAATGTCTTAATTTACGTTGAATAATTTCTTTTCCATCTTCTGCAACTTTACGTTTATCTGAGTTTAAAGAAGCTTTAATTTTACTTCTCGCTTTACTCGTTACAACATATTCTAACCACTCTAATTTTGGTTTTTGTTGTGTTGATGTAATGATTTCTACTTGATCACCACTTTGCAATTGATGCGACAGCGGATACAATTTTCCATTCACTTTTGCACCCAAACAATGGTCACCAACATTGGTGTGAATAGAGTAAGCAAAATCCAACGAACTCGCTCCTTTTGGTAACGAATGCAAGTCTCCTTTTGGCGTAAAAACATAAATCTCTTTGGAGTACAAATTGAACTTGAAATTATCCATAAACTCAATCGCATCCTTAGTATCTTCTTGCTCCAACATTTCACGAACTTGATGAATCCATTCATCAACTTTCGTTTCGTCGTCCGATATATTTTCTTTGTATTTATAATGTGCTGCGATACCCATTTCGGCAACTTCGTCCATTCTTTCGGAACGAATTTGTACTTCTACCCAACGCGCTTGTGGTCCCATAACCGTTACGTGAAGCGATTCATAACCAGTAGTTTTGGGTTGAGAAATCCAGTCGCGCATACGTTTTGGATTTGGAATAAATAAATCCGTCACCAACGAATAAATTTTCCAAGCTAAGAATTTTTCATTCTTTTTATCTGAACGATAAATTACACGAATCGCAAACAAATCAAAAACTTCCTCGAAAGGAATTCCTTGATTAATCATTTTTCGATAAATTGAATTGATTGATTTTGAACGACCTTTTATCTCAAATTCTAAACCTTCGGCTTCAAGTTTTTCTGAAATAGTCTTACAGAAATCATCAATGTATTTTTTTCTTTCGGCTTCAGTTTCTGTTAATTTATGTTCAATATTAAAATATGCATCTGGTTTAGTGTATTTCAAACTCAAATCTTCTAGTTCAGATTTGATGTTATACAATCCCATTCTGTGAGCCAAAGGCGCATATATAAAAATAGTTTCGGATGCTATTTTTAACTGTTTATCCTCTCGCATACTTTCTAACGTACGCATATTGTGTAAACGATCGGCAATTTTGATCAAAATCACACGCACATCTTCAGATAAAGTCAGTAATAATTTTTTATAATTTTCAGATTGTATCGAAACATCTTGTTTATTTAAGACAGCAATTTTTGTTAATCCATCTATAATTTTTGCAATCTTTTTTCCAAAAAGTTTCTCAATATCTTCTAACGTATATTCAGTATCTTCTACTACATCATGCATTAAAGCCGCAGAAATTGATGTAGCACCAAGCCCAATTTCGTCAGCAACAATTTTGGCAACAGCAATCGGATGATAGATATATGGCTCGCCTGTTTTTCTACGCTGATCTTTATGCGCATCAACAGCCAAATCAAAAGCTTTACGAATCAGCTTTTTATCTTCATCTGATAAAGTGACATATGTATTTTGAAGCATCTCTTTATAACGTCTCGTTATCTCAATGTTCTCTCTCTCTAATTGTTCGTCTGTAATAACATGAGGCGTATCCATCTTTCTTATGTTTTTGTTGATTTAGAAAAAAGCTTTAATTCCCTTTATTTATCTGCTTTCTTCGAAGGATTAAATATACAATATTTTATTTTTTATTGACTATAATATTCAACTGATTTTATCACGTTTTTTAAGTCTTTATTTTTAATCAATCTAATTTATAACGTACTTTTTACACTATTAATTTAATAATAAAAGTTGATTAATATAATCTGATTTTATCAATTTACAATTATATACTACTTTTTATTGTATAGTTGATAAATAATTAACTGTCCTAAAACAAACATTTTAAACTTTATTATTAATTCTAAACATTTTTCTAACTTAACAAAACAAATAAAACACAGCACACACATAAATGGATTACAAAACTTTATACTCAAAAAGTATTGAAGAACCTGAACTTTTTTGGAAAGAAGAAGCGCAGAAATTAGCATGGTCAACTTACCCTGAACAAATCTTAAAACAAAATGAAAACGGATATTATTCGTGGTTTGTTGACGGAAAAATAAATATGAGCCGTTTGGCTTTGGAGGAAAATATAAAAGCTGGACGCGGAGAACAATTTGCTTTAATTTACGATTCTCCTGTTACAGAAGTTGTTCAAAAAATTACGTACAATCAGCTTTTAGAAAAAGTAAGTCGTTTTGCAGGAGGTCTTACATCCTTAGGATTATCAAAAGGTGATACAGCAATTATTTATATGCCTATGATTCCAGAAGCAATTGTTGCGATGCTTGCTTGTGCGAGAATTGGTGTAATACATTCTGTTGTTTTTGGAGGTTTTGCAGCGCCAGAATTAGCTATTCGTATTGATGATGCTCAACCTGATGTTATTATTTCTGCGTCTTATGGAGTAGAAATTAATCGTCAAATCAACTATAAACCATTGATTGATGAAGCAATTGAATTAACACTTTACAAACCAAAAAACATTGTCATTTTTGAACGTCCAAATCACACCGATGATTTATCAGCAGAAAACGTTCATACCTATGATGAAATGTATCAACATCAACCTATAGAACCTATCGAAGTTCCAAGTACACATCCATTATATATTTTGTATACTTCTGGAACAACTTCTACGCCAAAAGGTGTCGTACGCGATACAGGAGGTTATGCAACTGCACTAAATTCGACAATGAACTATTTTTATGATTTAGAACCAGGTGATACAATTCTTACTGCAAGTGATATTGGTTGGGTTGTTGGACATTCCTATATCGTTTATGCGCCGTTAATTTATGGTGTTACAACGGTTATTTATGAAGGAAAACCAATCAAAACTCCTGACGCTGGAGCTTTTTGGAGAATGGTTGAAGAACATAAAATCAAAAATGTTTTCACAGCTCCAACAGCAATTCGAGCAATTCGAAAAGAAGATCCAGAAGGAAAATTATTCCAAAAATACGATACGTCAAGTCTGAAACGTTTATTCTTAGCAGGAGAACGTTGTGATACATCTACTTATTATTGGTTAAAAGAAATTTCAAAATTACCCGTTATTGATCATTGGTGGCAGACAGAAAGCGGCTGGCCAATGTTAGGAATTTGTGTTGGAATAGAAAATATAATGCCTGAACCTGGCGCAGCTGGATTACCTGTTTTTGGGTATAATATAAAAATTGTAAATGAAGAAGGACAAGAAAATGATATACGAGAGGAAGGTTCTATCGTGATTCAGCTTCCACTTCCTCCTGGTTGTATGACAAGTTTATGGCGAAATGAACACCGATTTATAAAAGGTTATTTTCAACAATTTCCGAATCATTATTTAACTGGTGACGGAGGTTTTAGAGATGAAAATGGTTTTGTATTTATTACAGGTCGAACTGATGATATTATTAATGTCGCTGGTCATAGGTTAAGTACTGCAACAATGGAAGAATTGGTTTCTTCTCATCCTGATATTACAGAATGTGCGGTTGTGGGAATTAAAGATGAATTGAAAGGTCAAATTCCAATAGGTTTGATTGTTACAAAAGAAAACGCATCAAAATCGGAAGAAGAAATCGAAAAAGATTTGATTGCTTTATTACGCAAAGAAATTGGCGGAATTGCCTGTTTCAAAACATCTATAATAGTTAACAGACTACCAAAAACACGAAGCGGAAAAATATTACGCAAAACTTTATCTCAAATTGCAGACGGAACACCATTCACAATTCCATCTACAATTGATGATGCTACAGTTTTAGATGAATTAATTCACGAATTTTCAAGAAGAAACGTAGGTCTAGCCTTTGCGATTTCGTCAATATAATCCATTTTATTCATTCACTATTTCAAAAGCAGTAATTCCTACTATTACTGCTTTTTTTATTCATTTTTACATAAATTTGAATTAGAAATATCATTCAATGCCAAATCAATCCAAATCATTAGAAGATGTGCACGAAAGTGTTCAAATCAAAAAAGGAAAGTTTAGAAAAATCCTAAGTTTTTTTGGACCTGCCTACTTAATAAGCGTTGGTTACATGGATCCGGGAAACTGGGCAACCGATTTAGCAGGCGGCAGCCAATTTGGTTATACTTTGATTTGGGTTTTATTGATGAGTAACATAATGGCTTTGTTATTACAAAGTTTATGTACACGTTTGGGAATTGTTCGACGAAAAGATTTGGCGCAATGTAACCGAGAAACTTATCCGAAAGGAATGAATCTCATCTTGTATATTTTAGCCGAAATAGCTATTGCAGCTTGTGATTTAGCAGAAATTTTGGGAATGGCAATTGGTCTAAATTTACTTTTTGGAATAGATTTGATCTATGGTGTTTTAATCAGTTTCTTAGACACTTTTCTCCTACTTTATCTTCAAAAATTAGGCATGCGAAAAATGGAACTTTTCATTGTTGGTTTAATCACGATGATTGGTTTATGTTTTTTAACCGAAATGTTTTTAGCAAAACCAGATTTTGGAGAAGTTGCAAAAGGATTTATTCCATCTATTCCAAATAGCGCTGCATTGTATATCAGCATTGGTATTATCGGCGCAACTGTAATGCCGCATAATCTTTATTTACATTCTGCACTCGTCCAAACGCGGCAAATAAAACGCGATGATTTTTCAATCAAAAAAGCCCTCAAATATAACTTTTGGGATAGCGCAATTGCTCTGAATTTAGCCTTCTTTGTCAATGCTGCAATCTTAATTTTAGCTTCATCCGTATTCCATAAAAACGGCTATCACGATGTTGCAGAACTGAGCGATGCTTATAGATTATTGGGGACAACTTTAGGAACAGATTTGGCTCCAAAATTATTCGCAGTTGCTTTAATTTTAGCTGGACAAAGCTCTACAGTTACAGGAACTTTAGCTGGACAAATTGTGATGGAAGGATATTTACATCTACGTATTAATCCTGTTTTGAGAAGAATTTTGACACGATTATTAGCCGTAGTTCCAGCAGTTGTAGTCATTCTTATTTTTGGAGAAAAAGAAGTCGGTTCTTTACTAATTTTCAGTCAAGTTATCCTAAGTATGCAATTGGCTTTTGCGGTAATTCCGTTGATTCATTTTGTGAGTGATAAAGCGAAAATGGGGAATTTTGCAATCAATACAACAACCAAATTTTTTGCATGGACAATCGCTTTTATTATTTCATTTCTGAATGCGCAATTGGTGTATGAAGAAGTTAATAAATGGATGGCAAATAGTGAATCTTACACTTTAAATATTTTTCTTATAGCGTTAGAAATAGGACTTTTAGTTTTATTATTGCTGACATTTTTTATTCCAATTATGTTGAAGAAAAATGAAGAACATCAAAAGGAAATTCATGAACCATTTGAGAAGTTTACGTTAGAAGAAATTTCGAATCAACATTTCAAAAAGATTGTTGTTGCGTTAGATTTTTCGAAAACGGATAGAAAAGTGATTAATTATGCGACACAATTAGCTACTACAGAATCTACCATTATTTTGGTTCATATTGTCGAAAGTGCTTCTGCAAAATACACGGGAGAGCGTACGAATGATGAAGAATCTCTGTCAGATTTGAAACGTTTAGAACAATATGCAGAGATCATTCGACCTTTGTTTAATGAAACTAAAATCGAATTAGGTTACAATAATCGAATCAATTCAATTGCTGAAATTTGTAAACGAAATCAAGCAGATTTGTTGATTGTTGGTTCGCACGGACACCGAGGTTTTATGGATTTTATTTTTGGAGAAACGATTAATAAATTAAGGCATCGCGTTAATATTCCGGTCTTTATTGCAAAATAATAAAAAGCCATTCAGAATTTTTCTGAATGGCTTTTTGATTAGATTAAAATATAAAAATTATTTGATCGATAATAATTCAATCATTTCTTTATTTTCTTGTAAAATAGCATGATCTAAAGCAGTTTTACCATTATTATCTTTAATGTTTAAATCTGCACCAGCTTCGATTAGTTTTTTGGCAATTTCATTTTGACCAAATGTTACAGCAAAAATCAAAGCAGAAGCTCCATTAAAATTCACTTGATTAACATCAGCCTTATTCGCAATTAGTAAATTTACCATTTCAGGAAATCCTCTAAAGACGGCTCCCATCAACGCATTGTTTCCAGATAAATCTTGCGCATTAGGATTTGCTCCTTTTGATAATAATACTTTCGCAGCGTCTGAACTGTTATTATAAATCGCTAAAATTAAAGGTGTAAATCCACGTTGATTTGCTTCATTTACATGTTTTCCATTCGAAATTAATTCTTCTATTTGCTTCACATTATTTTCTCTCGCCGCACTAAACAAATCTTGTGCATAAATTGAAGAAAAACTGAATAGAAATAAGGCTAAAAATATATGCTTTTTCATGATAATATTGATTTTATGAAAGTCATGGAGCCAAACTCAATCGACTCCAATCCAATAGAAATTATTTTGGTAAATATTGCTTTACATCGCTCATAGAAGTATTTGTAGCCTTCATCAAACGTGTTCCATATTCTGTATTTGCTTGGTAAAAATGTGCAATCATTTTATGAACAATTACTTTATTTTTAACCGAATTTAAAGCTCCAGATAAATTTTTGATTAAGTTATCTTGATCTTTTTTAGAGAATGATTTGTACAAATCTCCAGCTTGTACAAAGTTATTTTCTTTATCAATGACATGCTGAGTTGTTATAGCTCCTGCAGGAAAAACAGATTTTGAATACTTGAATTTTGCATTATCTACAACCTCAGGAAGATTAGTTGAAGGTTGATAATTTACATCACCTTTTTGCTCACGGATCGACATATAACCGTCTTGATTATATGTTTTTACACTATTTTTTGGTGCATTAACAGGAATTTGTTGGAAATTACCCGTTAAACGATGACGTTGTGTATCAGAATAGGAAAACAAACGACCTTGTAACAATTTATCTTCAGAAGCTTCAATTCCTGGAACCAACGTAGCTGGAGCAAATGCTGCTTGCTCAACTTGTTGAAAATAATTCGTTGGATTCTCATTCAATGTCATTGTTCCAACTTTAACTAACTTTACAACAGATTCTGGCCAAATTTTCGTTACATCAACAGGATTGAAATCTAATTTATCAAAATCTTCTCGTTTCAATAATTGAACATATAAATCCCATTTCGGAAAGTTTCCTTTGTCGATTTCATTACGTAAATCTAATGTTGCATGTTCTATTTCAGTCGATTGAATTTTATTCGCTTCTTCTTGTGTTAAATTTTTCGTTTCTTGTTGAGGAACCCATTTGTATTTCACATAAGTTACTTCACCTTTTGCATTTACCCATTTGTAAGCATGTACACCATTTCCTTCCATTTGACGAAAATTTGCAGGAATTCCATAATCTGAAAACAACCACGTTAACATATGCGTAGACTCTGGTAAATTAGAGAAAAAATCAAATACACGATTTGGATCAGATGCGCCATTTGTTACAGGAGATGGCCTGAAAGCATGCACCATATCTGGGAATTTGATCGCATCTCGAATAAAGAAAACAGGTAAATTGTTTCCAACTAAATCGTAATTTCCTAGTTCTGTGTAAAATTTAACAGCAAATCCACGTGGATCACGATAAGTTTCTGGCGAACCTTGTTGATGCGTTACAGTTGAAAAACGTACAAATAATGGTGTTTTTTTACCAGCTGTTGACAAGAAATCAGCCATTGTCACATCAGAAAAATCTTTATCAGCTACAAATTCTCCGAAAGCTCCAGCTCCACGCGCATGAACAACACGTTCTGGAATACGTTCGCGATCAAATGCTGCTAATTTTTCAATTAAATGAATGTCCTCCAACAAAACTTGTCCGTTATTTCCGATTGTTTTAGAATTTTGATTATCTCCAACTGGAGCGCCTGTGTTTGTTGTTAATTGTTGGGCAAATCCAATCGTAGAAAGGAATGCTAAACTTAATACTAAACTTCTTTTGATCATAATTATAGTTTTATTCTTTATTTATCATTTTAAGACAGAGCAAAACTAAATCTGTTATAATTATAAATCAAATCTATAAAATCTATTAGATATAATTAATTTTTATAATAATTATAACCCAATCCTTTACAAGGAAGAAAAAGGTGATATATTATTTCGCAATAAATGAATAAATAAAAATGATGAAGAATTTTAGAAATAAAAAAAAACCACTTATTTAGCGGTTTTGAGAGATATTATTTAATTTTTTCTAAATCGTTGAAAAGACATAGAAGGTTTAATTTTTATCGATTCATTAGCTATTAATACCATTAAATTCAAATGCTGATTGAACATCCATAGTGAATTTCCTTCAACCTCTACTCCTTGTGGAGTTCTGATAAGTTCTAAATTTGTGTACATCATAATCTATAATTTTTTGGTTGACGCTAATATTGTGTTAAAAATAATTTTTAATGTTAATTTCATTTAACACAACTGATAAAATTAAAAGTTTCTAATAAAATTCAGTATTTTGTATTTGTTTTTTAATAAACATAAATTATACCAAAAAATATACAAATGGTTTCCTTCATGTTAAATTTTAAGAAATTTGACTCCAACCAACTTTATCTTTATGATTTTCAATAAAATATTTTTTTGTTGGCTCATAAATCGAAGAAGAAAGTGTCGGATCTTGTGAAAGAATAGCTTCTACACATTTTCTTGCAGCATACAAAACTTCTTTGTCTTTCGCTAAATCAGCAATTTTAAGATTGAGAACTCCACTTTGTTGCGTTCCCATCATATCACCAGGACCACGCAATTCCAAGTCAACTTCTGCTACCTGAAAACCATCATTAGTTTCACACATTGTCTGAATTCTACGTTTCGAAACTTCATTCAATTTCCCTCCCGTCATCAAAATACAATACGATTGTTCCGCTCCACGACCTACGCGGCCACGAAGTTGATGCAATTGAGAAAGTCCAAAACGTTCAGAATTTTCAATAATCATCACCGACGCATTTGGGACATTAACACCTACTTCTATCACAGTTGTCGCCACCAAAATTTGAGTTTCATTATTTTTGAAACGATTCATTTCAAATTCTTTATCCGCAGGTTTTTGACGACCATGCACAATACTTATCGCATATTCTGACAACGGAAAAGCACGAGAAATACTCTCGTAACCATCCATCAAATCTTTCAATTCTAACTTTGCTGATTCTTCAATCAGTGGATAAACCACATAAATTTGACGACCTTTCGCAATCTCATCTTTCATAAATTTGAAAACGCTTAAACGATGCGCATCTGTTTTATGAAGTGTTTTGATAGGTTTTCGTCCTTTTGGCAATTCATCAATCACCGAAACATCCAAATCGCCATACATTGTCATCGAAAGTGTACGTGGAATTGGCGTGGCTGTCATCACTAAAATATGTGGTGGAAGTTTAGCTTTTCTCCAAAATTTAGCACGTTGAGCGACTCCAAAACGATGCTGTTCATCAATAATCGCTAATCCTAAATTCTGAAAAATCACATTATCTTCCAACAAAGCATGCGTCCCGATAATGATTTTAAGTTTTCCATTTTCAAGATTTTCTAAAATTGGTTGACGCTTTTTCTTTGTCACCGAACCCGTTAATAACTCAACCGAAACATCCAAACCATTCAATAATTCTGTAATGCTTTCGTAATGTTGTTGTGCAAGAATTTCGGTTGGCGCAATTAAAGCCGCCTGAAAACCATTGTCGACTCCAATCAACATCGTTAATAATGCAACCATCGTTTTTCCAGAACCAACATCTCCTTGTAACAAACGATTCATTTGTGCAGGTTGGCGAAGATCAAAACGAATTTCTTTAATTACTCTTTTCTGCGCATTTGTCAATTCAAAAGGTAAATATTCATTGTAAAATGTATTGAAATAATGACCAATTTCTGGAAAAGGATTACTTCTATTCTTTTGTTTATTGACTGCTTTTTGAAAGAGATTAGCAAGATTTAGAAAGAAAAATTCTTCAAATTTTAGACGACGAATTGCTGCGTTTAACTCCGTTACATCTTTCGGAAAATGAATTGCTTTTAACGCTTCATTTCTTCCAACTAATTTATAATGATCGAGAACATTTAAAGGTAAATTCTCAGGAATCTCAATATTTTCAGCAAAAAGATTCATCATCATTTTCTGAAGAACACGATTCGTAATCCCTTTTTTTGTCAACTTTCCGGTACTCGGATAAACTGGAAATAATCCAAGCGGAATATTTTTAGCATCTTCAACTAATTCAATTTCAGGATGTGTGATACTGAAATTATTATTGAATACATTCGGTTTTCCGTAAATGACAACTTCTTTGAAAAGATCATTTCTTAATTTCTCCTTTTGCCAAGAAGAAACTTTAAACCAAACCAATTCTAAAGTTCCTGTTCCATCTTGAAATTTTCCAATCAAACGTTTTACTTTTCCTTGGTTAATTTCTTCTAAACTAACAATTTTACCTTTCAATTGTATTTCGGCTGCTGTTGATGAAATTTCAGAAATTTTATAGAATTTCGATTTATCAACATAACGAAAAGGAAAATGCTGTATCAAATCCTCGTATCTAAAAATTCTGAATTCACTTTGCAATGTTTTAGCACGCTCAGGTCCAGCACCTTTTAAATATTCTATTGTTTTTTTTAATGGATTTTGATACATTTTTCTACTTTCGAAAGTCGCAATTTACCAAATTTTAACGACAAGCAATGTCATCATTGTTACAAAATAAGCTCGTAGAATTGCTTTATATTTGTAACAAATTAGAATCAAATGAATTTAACAGAATACATCAACAAAGGTTTATCATACGAAGATTATATCACACGCGTTGAAGATGATTTGGAAAACGAAATCGAAAACGATGATCCGAAAGAGTATGTACAATATTATGCTTTGGGATTGCAACGCATGAACAGAATTTTTAAAACATTCAGTTTAAATCCTGCGCAAGAAACACGCGTTAAATCAACTTCAAATAATTTAAAATTATTAGTAATTACAGAAGGTTGGTGTGGAGATGCATCTCAAATTTTACCTGTTGTGGAGAAATTGGCAAATACGCTTCAAGTTTCGACGCATTATGTTTTACGTGATGAAAACATGGAGTTGATGGAAAAATACAAAACAAATGGTGCAGCTTCTATTCCGATTATTATTGGAGTGAATGAAGAAAATGAAGAAGCTTTCCGTTTTGGTCCTCGTCCACAAGCTGGAATGGAAATGTTAGCGCGTTTCAAAAGTAATCCTGATACGTATTCGGCAGATGATTTTCACGAAGATTTACAAAAATATTACAACAATAATAAAGGTGAAGATATTGTAAATGAAATTTTAGATTTGATTGACGAAAACATCGGTAATTAATCATTTTTTTCAATTTGTTCAACTTGTTATTTGTTTGCATCTTTGTGTAAGATTTTATTGAAAAAGAAAAATGAAAGGAAATAAGCAAATTATTTTTGCCATCGTTGTAGTTGTCGCTTTAGTCGCTATTATGTTTACACCAATCGGTACATTTTTTAAAAGTAAAATGGAAGATAATAGCCACGTTGCTGGTTCTGATATAGAATTAACAGAAAGTGATTATGATATTGATTTAATTGGTCATAACGGTGCTGCGAATACAAACTTGATTGATTTCAAGAAAAGTGGTGAAGTTGTTTTCCTAAATTTTTGGGGAAGCTGGTGTCCTCCTTGTGTAGCAGAAATGCCAACAATTCAGAAATTGTATGAAGCAAAAGGACAAAAAGTAAAATTTGTATTGATTGCAATTCAGGATAAACCAACAGTTTTCAATCCATTTTTGCAAAAAAATAATTATACAATGCCTGTTTATGAGCCAAATAGTCCAATTTCTAATAATATGTTGCCAAAGGTTTTTCCAACAACATATATTTTAAATAAGAAAGGTGAAGTTGTGTTGAAAGAAACAAAAACAAGAGATTGGAACGATAAAGAAATTAATGATTTATTAGATAAATTAATCGCTGAATAATTTCATTCAAAAAAGATAAAAAAACCGTTATTAATCATTTAATAACGGTTTTTTTATATCTGTAAGTTAACTCTCTTTTTAATTTTCTCTCATCAATGCCAATTGCAATAAAGCAGTTGTTGTATTTTGATTACGGGTTGTAGCACTTACATTTAATAATTTTTCGAAAAAATTGTTGGTCAACTTTGTTTTTCCATAACCAAAAGGACAATATAAATAAACGACATCATCAGCAATAAAATATTGTTCATCTTCAGTTTTCGAACTTTCAACTTTTTCAGTATTTATTTCCTCAGGTTTATTGGCTAAAAACGTATAATGCAAAAACTCTTTATCAATACTCAAATCCTTTAAGAAAGGATTATTTTCAATAATGTTTTTTAACTTTTCGATGGTAAGAATCAAAACTGGAACTTCAAAAGATAGACTTTCTACAATTTTATCGTGAATTAAATCTCCAATTTCTTTGATATCAGTCAAATTTGTCGAAAAAACAGCATTTCCACTTTGCACGTAAGTCGTCACATTTTCCAGTCTAAGTTCCTCTAAAAGTTTGGTCAAAACATCCATTTTGATGATTTTTTTACCACTTACATTTATACCTCTCAGGATTGCAATAAAAGTATTCATAAAACTATCTCTATTTACGAGAAACTTTGTTTAAAATTATGAAAATAAATATAATAGAAATTTTAAAACAAATCCCTAATTGTTACAATAATTTTGATAAATTAGCATCATTCTGAATAATAAAAAACTAATAAAACCTATGACTACAAACAGATTAGAGGCTTTTAGCGATGGCGTTCTTGCGATAATTATTACCATTATGGTTTTGGATTTGAAAGTTCCGCTTGGAGATGATATCATGAGTTTGAAACCTTATATCCCAAAATTTCTGAATTATTTGTTCAGTTTTATTTATGTTGGAATTTATTGGAACAATCATCATCATCTTTTTCAGGCAATTGAAAAAGTAAACGGCGGAATTTTATGGAGTAATTTACATCTACTTTTTTGGTTGTCTTTGCTACCTGTTTCGACTGGTTGGATGGGCGAAAATTACGACTCAACTTTTCCTGTTGCTTTTTATGGATTTGTCCTATTTATGAGTAGTGTAGCATTTATGATTATTGAAAAAATTGCTATAAAACAAGAAGGAAAGGAATCTGTTATTGGAAAATCTGTGAGTAGAAGTTTAAAAGAAAAAACCTCTAGTATTGGTTATTTAGTCGGAATCGGAATTTCATTTATAAAACCCGAAATTGGTATTATTATTTATGCTTTAATCGCTTTATTATGGCTGATTCCAGATAGAAGAATTGAAAAATCGATGCGATAATTATTGATAATCCTCTACAGAATCAATTAATTTTTGAAGAAGATTTGATGTAGAATCTTCTTCAAAATTTTTAAAAGATTGTCCTAACCATAAATTTGTAAACGCTGTATTTTTTTTTGATTTAGAAGCGTTTCTCAACGCATTTGTTAATTTATTTTGATAAGGATAAGGTAAAACAAACTCAGAATTTTCAAACAAACGAATAAATTCATTCTCAATTCCTCGTGCATATCTTCCAGAAAAACTTTTTGTCAAGATAATTTCATTTTCTTTCACATTTTTTAATCGCTCTTTTTCGAACGATTTTAAAGCACTTTCATTGGAACACAAAAACAAACTACCAATCTGAAAAGCGTATGCACCCAGCTGTTTAGCCGCCAAAAGTGTTTTCGCATCATAAATTCCACCAGCAAAAATCAACGGCTTTTTCACAACATCTTTTACTTGCGAAAATAATGAAAAGCCACCAATTTGAGGCAAAATATCTGGATTAAATGTTCCACGATGTCCACCAGCTTCAATTCCTTGCACACAAATCACATCAATATTTGATTTTTCCAATTGTATCGCTTCATCCAGCGTTGTACAAGTCCCTATTAATGTTACGTTATGTTCTTTAAGACGATTAATTGAATCTTCATCCAAATTACCAAAAGTGAAACTCAAGATTTTACATTTTTCTTGTAAAATCACATCTATTTGTTCCTTATAACCATTTGGTTTTACAGCTTCAATCTCAGGAAAAACAACTTCAAAGTTTTGTCGATGCGAAAGCTCAATTAACTTATCTTTTGTTGCATTATACCTTTGTTTTAATTCTGGTGTGATTTCAGGAATATCGTTTGCAAAAATATTGACAGCAAAAGGTTTATTCGTTAATTTTTTGGTTTTATAGATTCGCTTCAACGAATTCTCCGCATCCA
Organism: Empedobacter sp. ULE_I140; assembly: GCF_053482575.1. Classification (NCBI taxonomy): domain Bacteria; kingdom Pseudomonadati; phylum Bacteroidota; class Flavobacteriia; order Flavobacteriales; family Weeksellaceae; genus Empedobacter; species Empedobacter sp. ULE_I140. The sequence goes on from NZ_JBQMTX010000001.1 coordinate 2,010,830, forward strand.
AATCGGCAATTGGCAAAGAACCTAAACAGTTACAATTACTTGCTGCAGCAACCATTTCTGATGTCGTTACTCCAAACATTGGTGCTTGAATAATCGGATACTTTATACCAAATAATGCTGTTAGTTCATTTTGCCAAATCATCTTTTTTTACTTTAAATTTTCTTTCAATTTAGGCATAAAAGCTTTAATTGCAGGAAGTAAATCCTCAAAAATTGGATTGTTTTTATTCTTCATTACCACTTCCAAAAATAACTTCAAACCTATTGCAAATTCCACTGATTGATTTTCATTTTCGAACGGATTTTTAGATTTTATCATTTCAATAATCTTAAAAATCTCATCATGATTCATAAAATCTAAAACAATTGGAGCTTGTAATGGCGCATCTTTGTCTAATAATTCGGTCTGTTCTAATGTTAATTTGTAGTGATTTCCTTTCTTTGTCATAAATCTAATTTTCCCAAAAGTAACAGATTAGAATTATCAAAAATTAAAATGATTATTCGTTTAATTGATTGATTAAATCAATAATATTTATTCAAAAAAAGAGCCACATTTCTGCAACTCTTCTATTGTTATTTATCAACTCCTTGATTTACTTGCTTATGACGTTCATTCATTGCTTTCATTTCCGCCATAAATTCTTTGTCTGTCACAACTTTTCCCTTTGTTGGCAAAGTAATCACAACATCTTTATCTAAAATTTCGATTTCTTTCATCGTAAAAACAGCCTTGAATTCATCTGTTGACATTTCTGCTTTCACAATCAAACCTGGTAAATTAGCATAACGATAAGGACCATCTCTATAAGGCAAACTCGTTGTATACCATGCAATCACCTCTTTTCCATCCTCGTCTATTCCAATTGCTTTTGTTGCATTGTAACCTGCTATTTCTGTTTTTTCTTTTGTTATTTTCCATTGATAATCAAAGATTTTATCTTTAATCAAAAAGGTTTTCACGCCAAAATCTTTCACATTATAAAATTCATTTTTTTCATAATCTTTATATTGTGGATTTGCTTCTGCAGCAATAATCATCTGCACAATAGAATTGTCATTGGATTGATTATTATCAATTTTAATTTCAGGTTTGAAAGAAGACATTTTACCATTACTCTCCAATACAAATTTCACCGAAATTCCGCGATCTATTTCACTTTTGAAACTCGCTTGATACGCAGCAGGGATACTACTTTTGATCTTATCGAAATCTAAAATAAAATCTGTGTTGTAGATTACTTTTATGTTCTCCTTTTTAGTTTGTGCAAAAGAAATAATAGACGAAATAGTTGTAAAACATACCGAAAATATAAGTTTTTTCATGTTATAATAATTTATGGTTTTGTTATTCTCAAAAGTAAAGAAACAAAGGTAATGAATTTGTTAAATAAGGCACAATAAATCATATCAGATTCATAAAATATAATTTAAAAATTTAACAATTTCCTAAAATTGAGAATCAAATAAATTGAAAGAATAAATATTACTTTTAAAATATATTGACGACCAAAATTTATGAAATTACAAAAAGGAATTACAGGTTTTGACTCCACTCCTAATATACAACAGAAGATTTAGAGAAAATTCTGAAAAGAATTAAATATCCATTTACCAAGACAGAAGTTATTCTGAAAATGAATGATTCTTACCCGTTGTGCATATTAAATAATTTGAGTTTTTAGATTATTAATATTTCGATTAAAGTATGTTTTATTAATGTACTGAACCAAAGTAAGTGCAGTAGTTTTAGCTAAAATTCTGGTTTTAAACCCTTCGAAAGTCTTTGCATAATTACGTCTAATCATAAACTGATCACATAGTTGAGAAAATAACGTTTCAATTCTTTTTCGATACTTTTTGAATGGATAAAACTGAGGTTTATACTCTTTTTGATTGGATCTTTTCGGTGTTTCTAATTGTATATTAACTTTATTAAATAAGTCAATTTGAATTGTTTGTGACAAATATCCTTTGTCTCCAAGTAGCAAACAATCATACATTTGAGTTTTAACATCTTTCAAAAAATGAATATCATGAACAGATGCGGGACTAATATCAATACTCTGGAAAACACCATTTAAAGAACAAATAGCATGAAGTTTATAGCCATAAAAAGACATTTGCTGAGAAGCACAAAAACCTCTGTTTGGTGCACTATACTGATGTTCTTTGCAAATTTTCGAGCGATTAATTCTTGCTATTTTACACACTTCCAACGGCATACTATCAACTATGAAACAAGTTTCAAATTCATTAAATTCTTTCGCTAATTTGAGGCGAATACTATTAATTTGCTCTGATAATCTACGTTTTCTACGATTGTAAATACTACGCTCAATTTTACAACTTAACGCATTAGGAAGATTTCGAAATAAATGATTTTCACTATCAAGACCCATAAATTCAGCGGTTAAGACAAGACTGATGAGTTCTAAATCAAAAAGTTTAGGTCTTCTACGTTGATAAATTAAAAGTGTATCTGTTGATATTTTTCGTAGAACTTCCAATATTCTTTCGTAATTTGCAAGTAAGTTGTTCATTGTAAATGTTTTGTAGTTAAAACAATTTACTGATTTTCAATCAAATGAACAACTTTATTCTTTATTAATCAAAATGCACAACGGGTATTCTATTGTATCGTATTCCAAATAAAAGTAGTGGATAGAATCATTATAAAAAATATTAGTTTTCCCTCTTAAACTGTAATTATCATCAAATAAATCTTGATTGGATTCTATTGCTGAAATTGTATTTTGATAATCAATTTTCTTAGAACAGCTTATTGTTTCTATAATAAATATGCTAATAAGAAGTTTTCTCATTCTGTTTAATATGATATACAATATGTTAAAATACATATTTTTAAACAAAAAAATCCCTCAATTTCTTGAAGGATTTTAAATTTTATTTGATCTAAAAAATTAATTACAACCACTCATCATCATCTTCTGAATCTTCTAATTCAGCATCGATGAATTGAATATAAAATGCAACAATTTCTCCTTTTTCATTGTATCCAAAGTAAGCGGGATAAATTCCTTCACCAAAACCAGCTTGAAAAATTGGCGATTTGAATTCTGTATTTGGAATTGTCCAATTGATCCAATCTCCTTCTTCTGATTGATATTTCGGATTATTTTTAGCGTTTTCTACAAATAATGCATTGAAATAATCATCATATAAATTTACATCACCTTTACTTTCGAATTCATCAATAAACTTTACAAAAGAATCTTTTGCTTCTGCATCAACAATTGTTGCTAAACCACTTTCAATAGAAAAACCAAAATATTCTCCTTCTTGTAATTCGTCAATCAACTCAATTCCTTTCATTGCTTCTTCATAACGAACAGGTTTTTCGTTTGTAAAAGCAACTTTGATACAACCAATCAAATTCTCAACATCACCATCGTCTTCAAATTTTACGATGCTTGCAGTTACAGGAAAATTACCTTTTGGCGTTTCAAGGAAATAAGGATCTTTGTCCATTGATAAATATTCACCCAAAGGATCATTTACAAAGATTTTACCTGATGGTAAAGAAACTTCTCCCATTTCGATTTGGTCGATTTCTACACCTCCAATTTCTTTATCTGTAAAATATTTTTCTAAATCATTAGGAGCTAAAGTGAATTCTCTTTTAGATTCCCAAGTTTTTAACCATTCTGCTGTTGGTTGCATAAATTATTGTTTTTAAGTGGTACAAAATTACATTAAATAATGAGACTAGCTTAACTTTTATATGTTAGTGAAAAATTAAATTATCTTAATTTTTTTCTCAACTCGTTCTTATCAATATCATATTCTAAATGCATGATCGAAATTAAATCATCTTCAGAAAGTAAATTGTTTTTGTAATATTGAATTAAAAATGATTCGATTTTAGAAAATTCATTTAATGATTTTTGTAAAAAATAAGCTTCAACAAATTGATTATCTTTTGTTTTTAATGTAATTAAATTACTAATTCCGTGCGAACCTTCTGGGTTTTCGAACTCACCAAATTCTTTTACAGCTTTTCCTTTGTAATCTTCATTATCAATGACAATAGAAAATAAATCGTTGATTGAAAAAGTTTGATCCTTTACAGAAATTGTATCTTTTGTAAATGTCAATTTTCCATCAAAATTACCTTTCAATTCTGTAGTAGGTCTTTTAAAATAACCATTCCAATAAGCAACAGCAGTAGCTAAAAGCCCAATAAAAATGTAATAATACGTTTGATTTTTAAAAACTTTCAGCTCCAAAAACACAAAACTAATTACAGTAACGGCGAGAAATGATAAGATTACTTTCGCAATTTGTTTATTATTTTTTTTAGGTTTTTCTGGTACAAAAATTTCAAAACTATAACTATCCATGTGCTATTTCTTTACGAACTCTACTTAAACTTTCGGGTGTGATGCCTAAATATGAGGCGATCATCCATTGTGGTATGCGAGAAAGTTGGTTGGGATAAAGACGCATAAATTCTAAATAACGAGTCTTTGCAGATGCACCAAGTAATAAATTAATACGATCTTGTAAACTGCGCACATGATTTTGAATTAATTTATTTTGAGCAGCTAAATAATTTGGATTTAATCGAGTGATTAGATTATTTAATTTTTCATTCAATAAAATAACGGTAGAATCTTCTATTGCTTGAATATAAAACTTTGATTGTTGCTTACAAAAAGCACTATTTCTATCACTTACAATCCAATTTTCTGTTCCGAATTGTAAAACATGTTCTTTTCCGTTTTCATCTATTGTATAAGAACGAATAACACCAGATTCAACAAAAAAATAATCTTCGGAATATTCACCAGGTTCTAAAATAAATTCATTCTTTTTGATGTGTTTTACTACCAAAAATTTTTCAATTTCTACCCATTGTTCTTCTGTGAGATCAATAATATTTGATAAATGTTTTTTATAATTTTCCATATGTATAGGAATGTGCAACAAATTTAAGAGAAATTAATCAATAAAATTGTATCAATATTTGTTACAATTGAAAATTTTGTACTAAATTTGTCCCATCGATTTAGAGAAATGAATAATTTAAGATTTGCAACGGCGATTCATATTTTAGTTTTGACTGAAAAATTTAAAGGACAATTAATTACTTCTGATTTTATTGCTGGAAGTATTAATGTGAACCCTGTTGTGGTTCGTCGTGAAATAAAATTCTTGAAAGAAGCAGGTTTTATCGATTCGAAAAAAGGTAAAGAAGGAGGAATTTATTTAGTTAAAAATTCTGCTGATATTTTGTTAGGTGATGTGTATAAAATTGTCAATCAAGAAAATGTTTTTGGACGAATGAATCATACCAATCCAGAATGTCCAGTTGGTAAACAAATGAATGACAATCTTGAAAGATTATTTGATAATGCTGAATCAGATTTAATTAAATCGTTAAATCATAAAACTTTAAAACAATTTTCTGATGAATTTCAGTAAAATTTTTTATCTTTAAATGTAACAAAATTAATTACAATATAAAATTAAATAAAATGAGAGTAGCAGTAATTGGAGCAACAGGTTTTGTAGGCTCACATATCGTAGAAGAATTGGTAAATAGAAATCAATCTATCAAAGCATTTGCACGAAATACTGACAAGGTTTTAGATAGTAAAAATGTAGCAAAAGTGGCGTTAGATGTAAACGATGTACAGGCTTTGGCGACAGATTTGAAAGGTGCTGATGTAGTTGTAAGTGCATTTAATGCAGGTTGGGCAAATCCAAATATTTATGAGGATTATTTGAAAGGTGCAAAAGCAATTGAAGAAGCAACTAAATTAGCTGGTGTAAAGCGTTTGATTGTTATTGGTGGAGCGGGAAGTTTGTATGTGAATGATCAAAAAGAATTACAAATTGTAGACACACCAGATTTTCCTGAACAAATAAAACAAGGCGCTTTGGCAGCGAGAGATTATTATAATATCTTGAAACAAGATAATGAGTTGGATTGGACAATGTTTTCTCCAGCGCCAGAAATGCATCAAGGAACATCTGGAGAGCGAAAAGGAACATATCGTTTAGGCAATGATGTACCAGTTTTCAATGCAGAAGGGCGTAGTATTTTGTCTGTGGAAGATGTTGCAGTGGTGATTGCAGATGAAATAGAAAATGCAAATCATATAAAAAGCAGATTTACAGCAGCTTATTAAGATATTTGAGTAAATTTACAATAAAATTATTTTTATAGGACAATTTTTTGTTTTTGGTACGGTTTGTGAAAAACAGATAACAAATACAAGAATAATGAAATTGTCAATCGCAATAGGAAGTTTAATCCTAAGTTTAGGATTTGTTCTAATATGCTCTTTTCTAAATCTTGGTGTATTTTTTAATCAACTACTTGGAGTAGTTTTTCTGTTCTGTAGTTTGTTTATGGGGTATTTAGGTTTCGTCAATTTATTTGATTACCTAAATCATTCAAGATTATTAAATAAAGGAGTAAAAGTAAAAGCACATATTATTGAAATAAAAAGAGGTTTATTAGGAGAAAATCATTTGCCAGATTATATAGTTGAAGTCTTTTATAAACATCCTAATAATGAGAAAATTTACTATACAGAGTTTGAATATTTTGGAGATGTTAATGCAAATGAGATTTTAAAAAAAGGAAAAGATGTCGATATCTTAATCGATCCTCAAAATCCAGAAAATATATATTATAAAAATATAATTTAAAAAAGGCTGTCCTAACAAATAGACAGCCTTTATTATTTTTATTAGGATAAAAACTATTGTTTGATATACGTTTTATTTCCGTTATCGTTGATATAGTATTTTCCACCTTTTGGTCCTACATAAACTTTGTGTCCATTGTAAGTCCCTGCAGTAGTTGTTTTAGCTACAGTCGTTTTTGTTTCTTTTTTTGGAGTAGTCGTTTTCTCCACTTTTTTTTCTGAAGCTACTTTTTTGTCATTGACTGTTTTAGCAGTTGCATCAGTTTTCTTAGTTGTAGTTGCTTTTACATCCTTTTTTGTTTCTGTTACTTTTTTATCAGTTGTAGCCTTTGTTTTTGCCATTTCTGTTTTAGCAGTTTTAGTTGGAGTTTTAGTTTGAGCAAATGCTACAGTAGATCCAGTAAATGCAAATAAGCTAAGCGCGATAGCTGTTTTTTTAATTAAATTCATTGTAATTTGGTTTTGAATTGTTATTTATATTCAGTTAAAATTTCTATTCAATATTAAATAAATTATCCACCAAAACAACCAAAATAAACTTAAGATTAGCTTAAGAATAATTATTTCAAATGATCCAATAACATTTCTGCTGTCGCTGGGTTTGTAGCTAATGGGATATTGTGTACATCGCACAGTCTCAGTAACATATTTACATCTGGTTCGTGCGGATGTTTTCCCATCGGATCTCTAAAAAAGAAAACCATATCTGTTTTTCCTTCTACAACTCGAGCGGCAATTTGCGCGTCACCACCAAGAGGACCAGATAGATAGCGCGTTACTTTTAGTCCAGTTTGCTCTGCATACTTTCCTGTAGTCCCTGTAGCAATAAATGTGATATTATTTTTGTTTAAAGCTTCTTTATGTTTCATTAAAAAATTGACCATTTCAGCTTTTTTTCCATCATGAGCGATCAATGCTATTTCCATATATTTTTTCTATTTAATCTAAAATCTTACTTTTGTACAAAGTTAGCAGAACAATCTTAAATAACGAGTTGTTTTAAGAATTATAAATAGTATACGACTATGAAATTTAATTTATTAACAGTAAAAGAAATTGTAAAATTAACGGCTGATGCTGTTCAAATTTCGTTTGATGTTCCTGAGGAATTACACGAAGAATACAATTTTTTACCTGGACAATATATCACTCTTAATATTAATGGAGAACGAAGAGATTATTCTTTGTGTGAATCTCCTAATGATAAAAAATGGAGCATTGGGGTTAAATCTCAACCAAATGGAAAAATTTCTTCTTATTTAGCAAATGAACTAAAAGTTGGTGATCAATTGGAAGTTTCTACACCAAGTGGACGTTTTACAATTCCAACAAAACCAAACGAAAAACGTACGTTATTAGCTTTTACGGCGGGTAGTGGAATCACGCCAATTATGAGTATGTTAGAGTTTACTTTGCAGACTGAAGAATGGGTAAATTTTCATATTTTTTATGTAAATAGAGATGAAAACTCAATCATGTTCAAAGAGCGTTTGACAGAATTGAAACAAAAATATCCAAACAATGTTTTTATTCATCATTTCTATACGCGTCAAGATCAAGAGAATTTTATTTACAACGGACGAATTGATGAGAAGAAGTTTGATTTAATTTTGAATCAAATTATTGATATCAATGAAGTCGATGAAGCAATGGTTTGTGGACCAGAAGAAATGATTTTGACTTTAGCGAAGAAAATCAATGAAGCGGGAATTATCGAGAAACATATTCATTTCGAAATGTTTAATCCTTCAGTGAAAACAGAAGATATTTTTACAAAACATGACGAAGGACCTCAAACGGTTCAAGTTACTGTAACGCTTGATGGAGAAACTTCTGAAGTGACGTGGGATAGAGGAAAAAATTTGATTGATACGATGTTAGATGCTGGTATTGACGCACCATATTCATGTAAAGGTGGTGTTTGTTCGTCTTGTATGTGTAAGATAACAGAAGGCGAGGTGCATATTGGAGACAACTATGTATTAACAGATTCTGACTATGAAGAAGGAATGACGTTAGCGTGTATTTCTCGTCCAAAAACAGCTACTTTAGCAATTGATTTTGACGAAGTTTAAGAACAAAAAATATCTAATAAAAAAAGACGGAAATTATAAATTTTCGTCTTTTTATTTTATGATAATTTAATTTTCTTCATCAAACATTTCTTTGAATGAGACAAATTCTCTTCCAGGAAGAATCAAATTTAAAGCAACTCCAATTATAGAAGCTAAAGCCATTCCTTCTAAAGAAAATAAATCTCCAATGTGGATTGCTGCACCACCGATTCCAATGATAAGAATAACAGAGGAAATAATAAGGTTTCGTTTAATCTTGAAATCAACTTTATTCTCGATTAGCATTCTTAATCCGCTCGAAGCAATAATTCCGAATAATAAAATAGAAACGCCGCCCATAACAGGTGTTGGAATTGTACTTAATAATGCTGAAACTTTACCACAAAATCCAAATAAAATAGCAAAACATGCTGCTCCAATAAATACATAAATGCTAAAAGCTTTTGTAATGGCTAAAACACCAATATTCTCGCCATACGTTGTGTTTGGAGGTCCACCTAAACAAGCTGCAATCATTGTTGCAATACCATCTCCTAACATCGATTTATCAAGACCTGGATCTTCGATTAAGTCTTTGTTCACGACTTTACTCAAAACTAATTGATGTCCGATATGTTCTGCGATTGGTACAATTGCGACCGGAATCATTAAGAAAATAACATACCAAGACAAAGTTGGTGTGTAATCTACAAAAGGAATGGTAAAATCTGGAATCATAAACCATTTAGCTTCTATAACAGGATTTAGGTCGACAACTCCCATCGTAATTGCAAAAAGATATCCACCAATAATTCCGACCAAAACTGGAATTACACTCAAAAAACCTTTACTGAAAATTGCTGTAATTATCGTGATAATTAAGGTAACAAAACCAATTATAACATAGGTTAAATCATATTCACCAGAAGGATTATTTGTCACCATTTTGATTGCTGTAGAAGCTAATCCCAGACCAATTACCATAATTACTGGACCAACAACAATAGGGGGTAAAAGTCTCATTAACCATTTTGTTCCTGCCGTTGCTATAAATAGTGCGACCAATGAATAAGTAACTCCTACCAAAAAACTACCAACCAAGAAACTTCCTGTCGCAATTCCACTTTCTGGGTTTGTTTCTAAAGCTTTCATTGCGATAATTGGATTGATAAAAGCAAATGAAGATCCCAAATATGAAGGGACTTTTCCTCGTGTAATTAAGATGAAAACTAAAGTTCCGATTCCACTCGAAATTAATGCAATTGCTGGAGACATTCCTGTCAAAGCAGGAACTAAAACTGTTGCACCAAACATTGCAAAAAGATGCTGTATACTTAATAATATACCTTGTCCTAACTTCGGTTTTTCGTCGATCGCTAAGATAATATTTTGGTCATTTTGTTGACTCATTTGTAAAAGAAATTGAAATTGTTTTGTTTGAATGCAAAAGTAGCTCAAAACGATTAATAAGTATAGAAATCATATAACTATTTAGCGAAATCTTGTAAATGGTTTTGGAACAATTCTATCGAAATTTGTAAGACAAAAATCAAAGAGTTATGGAAACAAAAGAATTAAAATTCAAAACAAATATAAATTGTAGTGGTTGCGTGAGCAAAGTGAAACCTTTTTTAGATAAGTTAGATGGTTTAGAAGCTTGGGAAGTTGATACTGATAATCCAGACAAAGTTTTGTCTGTAAAAATTAATCAAGCAACAGACGAAGAAATTATTGATACAATTGAGGAAGTTGGTTTTTCAGCTGAATTAATTGAGGAATAGATATTTTTTTAGGTAGAATGACTTATTTTTTGTGATAGTTTAAGTCAATATAATCTCAAGTTAATCTTGTGTTGACTTGAGATTTTTTATTTTTTCGAAATTGTAGAAAGAAAAGTACGCCCATAGCAAGTTGAAGAATAAATAATAAAATAATCCAAGTATTCATTTTTGCTGCAAAATCAGATAATTGATTGTACATTACATCATATTTATCTACCGAAGTTTCAGCTATATTTTTCACAAACTGTATATCGTTCGATTTTTCAATGAGCATAATTTGTTCACCTTTATAACCTTCATTTTTATTCGGAACAACTTCAATTTGATTAGCGCTTACAAAAAACAGAAAAATACTAATGATTGTAGATAAAAATAATAGAAAATAATTGATGTATTTCATGAGTTAGATTATGTTTTGCAAAGATACACTAACTTTTATTAGCTTGTTGTATATGCGCCAAATGATGATTGCAATTCCAAGCATAAATCGCAAGATTTGTTTACTGATGACGAAATTTTTTGTCCCAATCACTTTCAACAAAAGAATTTAACAAAGTAACCCAACGTTGATGCAGCCTTCAGAACGATATTATTGTTCGAATTTAGGTTCTGAAAGAGAGGTGATTTCATTCTGAATTTTTTGTGGAAACTCACGAATTGTTAAAATTCATCATTCAATAGATTCTTTGTTAAATGATGTTGAAATTTCAAATTTTCTAGTGTTTTCATATTGTTCTTAAGTTTAAGAAATTTTTACAACTTTACTGATAAAAATTATTCTATTTTGTTAAAACAAGTCACTAACTTTGCAACTTCAAAAAATAATTGTGCAAACCAAACGCATCATAAAATTTGTCACGATACTGATTATTTTTATAATTCAGTTTCTGTTTTTATTTTCGATAATGAACGAAAGAATAGAACATTATCTTGTTCCTTACATTATTGCTGCAATTTGTTTACTTTTGATTGTGGTTTACCGCAAGTTTCCACTGCATCATCACGAATATTCTTTTGATCGTAAAACTTTGGTTTTATGGATTCCTATTGCAGCAATAATTACATATTTGATCAATAATAAATTAGGTTTAGGCGGTGTTTTTTCTGCAGGAATTATAGGAACTTTAGGTTCTTTTTTAACGAAGTTTAATTCTCGTTCAGAATATCTAAAACAAATTGCAGGACCAATTTATTGTGGTGCTTTCATTGGGATGACTTCGCTTGATTTTCAGTATGTTTATTGGATGATTATTTCGGCTGGAGTTTTTACTGCCTTGTTATTTTTTGCTACAAAATCTTTATTTGTTGGTGTGGGTGGAAAGCTAGGAACATTAGCATTTATAGGCGTTTTGTTGAGTATGTTGTTGTTTAAATTAATTATTGGCTAATGATTATTGAATTTTTAATATTAATGATGTTTTCAATAATTGCTTCATTAACAACATATGAATTAAACATTCGTTTCAAACAAGGTCCAGTTCGTGCCTCTGCAATGATTGCAATGATTGTCGGTGGATTTTTCTATTTTTTTCCAACAATTTTACCAGAGTTTTATACCAAAAATATTCCGTTGTATGTAATTGGCGGAACTTTCATTGGAATGGTATCATCAACCATAAATATTAGTTATTTTTCGTTAGTTTTTTCTCCAATTTTATTTGCAGTTTTATTGCATTATACGAGCAAAATTTTCAATGGTTATGGAGGGGCATTAGGTACAACTGCTTGTATTTCGTTGATGTGCACAATGGCATTTCCTATTATCACAAAAAATAAAAAGGTAACATATGGTTATCGTCTAATTCGAATTATTTTTAAGAAAAGAAAACGTAAGAAAATTATTAAACGAAAAGTTTAATCAAAACAATTGAAAACAATCTCTCCCAGTATTTTACTTTTCCAATAATTGATCTGTTTAATTTCTGATTCACCTAATAATTCTAAATCAGAAATGTTTACTTTTTTATTTAATTCTTTTGGATTTAGAAGGATCAAACTTGAATTTACTTCGGCTTTTAATTGTGAAATTAATTCAATAGGAAAGTCAATAAATTTCAAATCAAAGCATCTATTTTTTTCTACACAAGCAAATATTAAATAAGTTGAATTTACTATCAAATAAAAATTTTGTTTTGTCTTTTGATAATTAATTTTAATTTGATAAAAGTTAGAAGAATCAACCCGTTGTGCATTTTGATTAATAAAGAATAAAGTTGTTCATTTGATTGAAAATCAGTAAATTGTTTTAACTACAAAACATTTACAATGAACAACTTACTTGCAAATTACGAAAGAATATTGGAAGTTCTACGAAAAATATCAACAGATACACTTTTAATTTATCAACGTAGAAGACCTAAACTTTTTGATTTAGAACTCATCAGTCTTGTCTTAACCGCTGAATTTATGGGTATTGATAGTGAAAATCATTTATTTCGAAATCTTCCTAATGCGTTAAGTTGTAAAATTGAGCGTAGTATTTACAATCGTAGAAAACGTAGATTATCAAAGCAAATTAATAGTATTCGTCTCAAATTAGCGAAAGAATTTAATGAATTTGAAAATTGTTTCATAGTTGATAGTATGCCATTGGAAGTGTGTAAAATAGCAAGAATTAATCGCTCGAAAATTTGCAAAGAACATCAGTGTAGTGCACCAAATAGAGGTTTTTGTGCTTCTCAGCAAATGTCTTTTTATGGCTATAAACTTCATGCTATTTGTTCTTTAAATGGTGTTTTCCAGAGTATTGATTCAGTCCCGCATCTGTTCATGACATTCATTTTTTGAAAGATGTTAAAACTCAAATGTATGATTGTGTGCTACTTGGAGACAAAGGATATTTGTCGCAAACAATTCAAATTGACTTATTTAATAAAGTTAATATTCGATTAGAAACACCGAAAAGATCCAATCAAAAAGAGTATAAACCTCAGTTTTATCCATTCAAAAAGTATCGAAAAAGAATTGAAACGTTATTTTCTCAACTATGTGATCAGTTTATGATTAGACGAAATTATGCAAAGACTTTTGAAGGATTTAAAACCAGAATTCTAGCTAAAATTACTGCACTTACTGTGGTTCAGTACATTAATAAAACATACTTTAATCGAAATATTAATAATCTAAAAACTCAAATTATTTAATATGCACAACGGGTTAACTATAATAAATTATTTTACACTAAAAGTCCAGAGAGTAAAAATCGTTATGAATTTCAAAATGAATATAAAATATCTAAAAAATTGAAAGATAATTGGTATTTATTGGAACGAATTGAGTAATACAATTTCAAAATTTATTGCTTAAACTGTATCTTTGCATCGATTTTAAAGAAGCAAATGTCCAATTATTTTCAATATTTTAAACATCCAATTACTACGTACGAACTTCCCAAAAAGTTTGATTATCCATTTTATTATGAACCTACTGAAATTGCGAAGCAAGCATGTAGAGAGCTACAAGAATACTTGGAAAATCAAACCGATTTTGAACATAATTTTGGTTTAGAAAATGACCAATCTTCCACTCCAATTGGTAAAATGTTTGGTGTTTTAGTTGTTCGAAATCAAAAGAATGAAGTAGGATATTTAGCGGCAGTTTCAGGTAAATTGGCTAATACTAATCAACACAAATTTTTTGTTCCACCTATTTTTGATATGTTGAATAAAAATGGTTTTTTCTTAGAACAAGAAGAACGTTTGAATGAAATCAATCGTATTTTAGAATCATTAGAAAATGATCAAAACTATCTACAACTTAAAGAAGATTTTATTCAATTTGAAATCAATTCTAAGTTAAAAATTGAAGAAGGAAAACAACTTTTAAAATCAAATAAAAAAGACCGAAAATCTCAACGCGAAACAATTTCATCAACTTTATCTGAAGAAGAAATTCAATTTTTTGAAGAAGATTTAGTAAAACAAAGCTTACGGGATAAATATGAATTCAGACTTTTGAGTGAAAAACTTGATGCTGAAAAACAACTTTTATTAAACAAAATAAATGTTTTTGAGAATGAAATCAGTTCTTTAAAAGAAGAACGAAAAACAAAATCTAATTCTCTTCAAAATCAATTATTTAATCAATATCAATTCTTGAATAAGTTTAAGCAAGAAAAAGGATTATTAGAGATTTTTTCGAACACTGTTTTTCAACAACCTCCAGCTGCTGCAGGAGAATGTGCTGCACCCAAATTATTGCAATATGCATTTCAAAATGATTTAGATCCAATTTGTATGGCTGAATTTTGGTGGGGAGATTCGCCAAAGTCTGAAGTTAGAAAACACGGTCAATTTTATCCAGCTTGTACAGGAAAATGTGAGCCTATTTTAGGACATATGTTGGATGGAATTGAACTGAATGAAAACTTATTATTGAAGCAAAATTCAACTGTTGAAGAGTTAGAAATTTTATATCAAGATGATGATCTGGTTGTTATCAATAAACCAGAAGAGTTTCTTTCGGTTCCTGGAATTGAGATTAAAGATTCGGTTTATCTTAGAATTAAACATCAATTTCCGTTGGCTACAGGTCCAATTATTGTTCATCGTTTGGATATGTCAACTTCTGGTATTCTTGTTTTAGCTTTAAATAAAGAGAGTCATAAAATTCTTCAACAACAATTCATTAAACGTAAAGTTCATAAACGTTATATTGCCCTTTTAGACGGAAATATTGAGGACGATAATGGTTTTATAGATTTGCCTTTGCGTGTTGATTTGGACGACAGACCACGACAAATGGTTTGTTATGAACATGGAAAAACGGCGCAAACAAAATATGAAGTCATTGCAAGAAAAGACAATAAAACACTTGTCTATTTTTATCCGATTACTGGTCGTACACATCAATTGCGCATGCATGCTTCGCATCGTTTGGGACTAAATGCGTCAATTATTGGTGATGATTTATATGGAAAAAAAGCAAATCGTTTGCATTTACATGCTGAATCTTTGGAATTTACACATCCAAAAACGAAAGAATTGATGAAATTTCAGGTAGAACCAAATTTTAATCTCTAATTTTGTGAAAGAATACAAAGAATGGAAAATAAAGATTTGACAATACGAGAAGTGATTTATCGCGATATGGATACGTTGATTATGGCAAAATTGAAAAACGGATCTAACATTTCGATAGATGATTTGATCGATATTTCTTCTTATTTAGCAGCAAGTTTGTTCCGTGAACGTTGGAAACAAAAAGGTGAGTTGAGCGAAGAGGAAGTGAATATCGTTTTAGGAAATTTAGGTGATTTTTGCAACGAGCATTTTGGTGAATATTTTACTCAACAAGATTTTGATAAAATTGTAAAGATCTCTCAATTATTGTTACAAAAACCTACGTTTGATAACGATTCGAAAGAATTTTTTGATGAAATATTGAAAAATTAGAGAAAAAATTAAACATAAAAAAACCACTTCTAATGAAGTGGTTTTTTATTTATCTAAAATTGATTAATCAATTACTTTTCCAATTAAATCGAATTCGTAAGCTTCAATAATCTCTACATTTACGAAATCACCAACTGGTAAATAGGTATCAATTGCAGAAATCAAAACTTCATTATCAACATCTGGCGAATCATATTCTGTACGACCAATAAAATTCTCACCTTCTTTGCGATCAATCATTACTCTAAATTGTTTTCCAATTTTTTCTTGATTCAAATCGTACGAAATCTGAGATTGAATTTCCATAATCTCTTCAACACGTTGTTGTTTTACTTCTTCTGGAACATCATCTTCCAAATTATAAGCATGTGTATTTTCTTCGTGTGAATAAGTAAAACATCCCAGACGATCAAATTTTTGCTCTTGTACCCACGCTTTCATTTCTTGGAAATCTTCTTCGGTTTCACCTGGATAACCACAAATTAACGTTGTACGAATCGCCATATCAGGAACTTTTGTACGCATTGCATCTAACAAAGCATTTGTTTTTTCGTGTGTTGTACCACGACGCATTGATTTTAATAATTTTGTCGAAATATGTTGTAACGGAATATCGATATAATTACAAACTTTAGGTTCTTCGCGAATTACATCCAAAACATCTTCTGGGAAACCAGCTGGAAATGCGTAATGCAAACGAATCCATTCGATTCCTTCAATTTTCACTAACTCTCTTAATAAAGTCGCTAATTCACGTTTTTTATAAATATCTAATCCATAATACGTTAAATCTTGCGCAATCAAAATTAATTCTTTCGTTCCATTTTTTGCCAATTTAGTAGCTTCTGTAACTAAATCTTCGATTGGACGAGAAACATTTCCTCCACGCATCAAAGGAATTGCACAGAAAGAACAAGGACGATCACAACCTTCTGCAATTTTAAGATAAGCATAATGACGAGGAGTTGTTGTTAAACGTTCTCCAACTAATTCGTGCTTATAATCTGCTCCTAAAGCTTTTAACAATAATGGTAACTCGCGCGTACCAAAATATTGATCAACATTTGGAATTTGTTCAATTAAATCTGGTTTGTATCGCTCTGACAAACATCCTGTCACGAAAACTTTTTCTACCAAACCATCTTCCTTACGTTGCACATAATCTAAAATTGTATCAACACTTTCTTCCTTTGCATTATCAATGAAACCACAAGTATTAATCACTACAATTTCCCCAGATTGTTCATGTACAACCTCTTTCCCATTGGCTTTCAGCTGTCCCATTAACACCTCAGAATCGTATACATTTTTAGAACATCCTAACGTAATTACATTAATTTTCTTTTTTCCAGTCGATTTTGTACGCATTACTCTAATTTAAGTCTGCAAAATTACGAAATATTTGAGAGAACTAATCGAAAAGATTGAATGGAACTAGTATAAATAGCTAAAATAAAATTTTTTAAACCTAAATGGATTTAAATAGAATAGATTTCTATACAACTAACTATTTAAGAAGATTAATCAATTATTACGATATTCTACTTGAAATCTATTTAATAAATATATTTTAACGAATTGATTAACAAAATATAACAAGTCATTTATAGTTTAATCTCAACAATAAATGTTAAATTTGAGTTTATTAGTATTTTAAATTAGATTTCAAAGCAATGCTTTGAAATTAAGAAGGTCAAGATTTCTCTTGACCTTTATTTTTTATATTTAATCGATATGATAATGACTCGGAAAAACTTTTTTAGGATTCTGTTTGAGAATATTCAACCTGAATTGACTTTCTAAAAATCCATAACCATAATTGAAAAATTGAATTAAAGTTGTTTGAATCGACAATAAACCAACTACCGCTGATTTAAAACGAATAGTTGAGAAAATAAAAATCAAAAACATGTAAATTAACCACAAAACAAATGGAATTTGAAGAATAAATCGATGTTTTGGAAGAATAAAACTCAACAATAAAAATAAAAATGCAACTAAAGTTCCGACAAAAAATAAGCTTGGAAACCAAAAAGTTGGTTTGATATAATTTGGATGTCGTTGATTAAGAATTGGGCGTGCAACTCCAAATTGATACACTTGTTTCGCAAATTTCTTTAACGAAGTTCTACGTTTATGTATCACTTTCGAATCTTGAAATAATCGCGTTTCAAAACCATTTTCCCACAAACGCAGCGATAAATCTGGATCTTCTCCAACACGCAAATCAGCAAATCCACCCGTTTTTTCGTACGCTTTTCGTGAAATTCCCATATTAAAACTACGTGGTTGAAATTTACCAATTTGTTTTTTTCCACCTCTAATTCCTCCTGTTGTTAAAAAAGAAGTCATCGAAAATGTAATTGCTTTTTGTAAATCTGTAAACGATTCATCTGCATCATCAGGACCACCAAAAGCATCAACAAAATTAGTTGTCAATTCTTTTTTAACAGATTCAATATAAATTGACGGAATAATGGTATCAGAATCTAAGAAAATGAAATAATTTCCATTCGCTTTTTCCATACCGTAATTTCTCGATTTCCCAGGTCCCGAATTTGTTTTGTAATAATAATGAAGATCTAATTGAATTTCAAATTTAGCACAAACAGCATCCAATTTATTTTTAGAACCATCGTCTACAATAATAATTTCGAATGACTTATCCGTTTGTTTCGTTAAACTTGACAATAATTCTGTCAATTCATCTTGACGTTCGTAAACGGCAATAATTATCGAAAGTTGTAAATCTTCTTTTTCCAAAATAAATTATTGATTGAATGATTCTTTCAATTCTAAAGTTACTTTCTGAATTTCATCTAAATTCTTAAAATGCTTCAATTTGAAAGTTGATTTTGATTGTTTCAATTCGTGAACAATCGCCAAAATCGTATCCAATGGACTTTGCTCCTCTCCTTTCGGAGTTTCATCAAAATTAATTCCAACCAAAGAAACCTCTTCAATCATTCCGAACAACCATTCTTCTAAAAAAGTATTCAAATCTATTGAATCAATTTTATGATTTGCCCATTGATTTTGTTTCGCTTTTTCAGCTAAATCTGTATTCGACCAAAAACAAATAACCTCTAAATTAGAGCCATCTTCATACTCAAATTCCTCTGAATACGAAACAGCAAAACCTTCTTCCGAAGTTAAAAGATATACTTTTTGATCTTGACAAATTTCTTTTATAAATTGATTCACTTTTCTTAATTTTGATTTTTAGCTTTCTTACTTCCTTCATACATTTCGTACTGTAAAAAGTCGCATTCTAACTTACCGTTAAACACTTTTACTTTTTTCGAAGGACGTAAACCGACATATTTTTTGGCTTGTAAATCTGATGTGATGAACCACGCCAACGTATTTGGATAACTCGATTTTAAAGTGTCTCCAATTTGTTTGTAAAATTCTTGGTTATTATTTTCGATACGCTCATCATAAGGCGGATTGAAAACCAATAAAACTGGGAATAATTCTTTCTTAGATGTAAAGAAATCTTGATTTCTAATTTCAATAAAATCTTCTAAATCTGCTGACTTAACATTCGCTTGAGCAATTTTCACCATCATTGGAGAAATTTCGTATCCAACAATTTTATATTCAGATTCTTTTATACGATTTAGACGAGTGTTACGAATTTGCGTAAACAAAGTTTCGTCATAATCTGGCCAATTTTGAAATGCAAAATGCTTACGATGAATTTGCGGCGGAATATTATTCGCGATCATTGCTGCTTCGATTAACATTGTTCCCGAACCACACATCGGATCAAGGTAATTTCCTTTTCCATCATAACCTGCTTGCAACAACAAACCTGCTGCTAAAACTTCGTTAATTGGTGCTGGTCCAGTTTCTTCACGATAACCGCGTTTGTGCAAAGAATCTCCAGAAGAATCTAATGACAACGTAATTTTATCATGCGAAATATGTAAGTTGAAACGCACATCTGGAAAATCTTTATCGATACTTGGACGACGACCATCTTTTTCTTTAAATCGGTCTACAATAGCATCTTTTACTTTTAACGCAGCATAATGCGAATGCGTAAAATAATCTGAAAAAACAGTTGGGTCAATCATGAAAGTTTGATCAACATTCAAATAATTTTCCCAATGGAATTTCTTGAATTTCTCATACAATTGATGATCATTTTTCGCAGAAAATGTAAGAATTGGTTTCTGTATGCGAAGTGCAGTGCGCAAACTATAATTGGCTTTGTACATAAAACCTAAATCGCCATTAAATTCAACCATTCGGTTTTGAACTTTAACATCTGCTGCACCCAACGCTCTTAATTCTTGCGCTAATATATCTTCGAAACCAAAAAAGGTTTTCGCAATCATTCTGAAATTTTCCAAGGAAATAAAATTTTTACAAAAGTACGGGAAATAAAGGAAATGGAGAAGTTAGAATAATTATATTTGAAGTTAAATTAATAGAAAATATGAAATTGTTATTCTATTATGGTTTCACGTAATAAGTCTTTAACTTTTATATTTATTTTTGTGAAAAACCTTTATTATGATAAAAAACATAAATTTTATTTTATTTATTCTTATTTCTACTTTTTCTTATTCGCAAAAAATTCAAACTTTTAAAAATTCAAATGGAATAGAAAATTTACAATATTCTTATTATGAAAACAAAGATTTAATTAAAGTGAAACATGGTCAATATTCTTTTACGAAAACAAATCCTTCTACTATTGTAAAAGGAAATTATATAGATGGGCTTAAAGATGGAATTTGGACTTGGAATGAAACTGAAAAAAATATTATCTATAAAAATTATTATAATCTTATAACAACCAAAATAATAAAATCTTACAATAAAGGAAAAAGAAATGGAAAATGGTATTCTAAAACTACAATTCAAACGTTCTTTAATGGAAAATTAGAAAATGTAAATAGTCAAGAAATTTCTGAATAATTTAAAAATAATGTACAAATAGGCACTCTTACTTACAAGAAAGACAATAAGCATCCTGTTATTATATATTTTAATAATAAAGGACAGATAGTTGGTAAATATAGATTCCCATTTGGTGCTGGAGATTTATTTCTTGATATAAATTCAAACGGTGTTGTTACTAATTTTGATAATAACAATAAAGATATAACTTCTGAAGCTATACAATTTGGTAATGAATATTCTAACGATAAGTCAATTATTGAAAATTCTAAATTAAAAGGTTTTGATATTCAAGAAAAAAGCTTAGAAGGTTGGGTATATGATGCTGAAGATACATACAGAGATTTAGAAGAGTTAAATAATTATGGTATAATAGAAAATGATCTAATAAAAGGTTATTTTATTCACTCTAAATATGATTACAATCTAATAAGAGCATTTGAATTAAAAGTTGCCGCTGAAAAAGAAAGAGAAGTGCTAAAACTAAAAGAACAAGAAGAAGAAATAAAAAGACAAGAATCTGCTAAAATTAATAGAAGTTTAGATTCTCTAATTAAAGGTAATTATAAGATCATTTCCATTACTTTTAATAGAGAATCAAAATATAAATTTAGAAAAGATTTTAAATTAGATAACTTTATTAATAAAACGATCACAATTTTTAAGTTTGATATAGATTTAAAAAATATTGAATATAGAATTATAGATAATGAATTTTATGAAGAACCATTACATTTGAAAAAGAAAGATAGACCTATACCAAAATCTTCATTCTATTTAGAAGTTTACGGATTTGAGAATAATAAAAATCCTGAAACTTATAAGCAAAAAACTCTATATTCTATTAAAAAAAATTCTGTAAATAGTATTGAATTTATGAATAATAAATTTTTAGTTTCGAATAAAAATAATATTCTTTTCTTAGAAAATGAGACACTGTCCAAAATTTTGTGTAAATATATTTCAGGTGGGTTTGACTTTTTTATAGTTGAACCCTTTTTTCAAATATAGTTAAAAATTGATTTAAAATTATTCCCCAATTATGAATTGGTTGTGTCCATTTTTTTGAGATTTGCATTAACGATAGATAAACTGACTTTTTGAGCGCGTCATCTGTTGGGAATACTAGTTTATTTTTGGTATATTTTCGGACTTTTCCATTCAAATTTTCGATAAGGTTGGTGGTGTAAATAATTTTTCTGATTTCAATAGGAAAGTCAAAAAATACAGTTAATTCGTCCCAATTATTTCTCCAAGATTGCATTGCGTAGGGATATTTTTGAATCCATTTTTCTGCAAAACGATCTAATTCTAAAGCAGCCATCTCTCTGTTTGGCGCATTGTAAATGAGTTTCATGTCTGAGGTAAATTCTTTTTTATCCTTCCAGACTACGTATCGAGCAGAGTTTCTAATCTGGTGAACCACGCAAATTTGTGTGTTCGCTTGAGGGAAAATATTGGTTATAGATTGTGTAAATCCGTTTAAATTATCAGTTACTGTAACCAAAATATCTTCTACGCCACGCGCTTTTAAATCCGTCATCACACCTTGCCAAAAAGCAGCAGATTCGTTCTCTCCAAGCCACATTCCAAGGATTTCTTTGTGACCTTCACGGTTTAAACCAACAGCTAGATAAATCGTTTTATTGATTACTTTTCCGCCTTGACGAACTTTAAACACAATGCCATCCATCCAAACAATGCAATAAATAGATTCTAGAGGACGATTTTGCCAATCCAAAACTTGACTATTTACTTTATCAGTAATGATGGATATTGCTGATGTAGAGAGTTTATAGCCGTATAATTCGTAAAGTTCCTGCTCAATATCCGAAACACTTAGACCTTTAGCGTATAACGAAATAACCATATTTTCAACAGAAACTGATTTGGATTGATGTTTTGGGACAATAATTGGATCAAAACTTCCTTCTCGATCTCGAGGAACCTCTATTGTAGATTCCCCATATTCGCTTTTTAAACGTTTTGAAGTTGTGCCATTACGTGCATTGGAATTGTCACTTTTCTCATTTTTTGAGTAACCTAAATGGGCTTCAAGTTCGCCTTGTAGCATGGCTTCTAATAAATCAGAATGCAATTCTTTTAATAATTTACTTAGATCTTCTTGGGTTTTGATCCCTTCTAAATGACCTTGATCTTGGATGAATTGGGCTACAGATTTTTTCATAATAAACTGTGTTTTATAAATTTAATAAAATAAATAAGGTGAGTTACTAAACCCACCTTAATTTATGTTTACACAGTTTTTTGGATATTGCCGAAAATGAAAATATAATAATTGAGTTAGAAAAATATTCAAAACAATTATCTGTTCTTGACAAACTTCCAAATACGTCATATCAAATTAAAAGAGATTAAACTTAAATTAAAAATTTTATTTTTCTTCCCTTCCAGTCTTCGTACCTTTCGACTATCAAAATTTAACTTTTTAGAATTCGATATAAAATGGAAAAAATCACAGATCGTCTTTCAGCTTTGAGAGAAGTTATGAAACAAAATGGGATTAGCGCAACAATAATTCCTGGAACAGATCCTCATGGAAGCGAATATTTACCAAATCGTTGGAAAGAACGTACTTGGATTTCAGGTTTTAATGGCTCGGCTGGAACTGCAGTTGTTACGTTAGAAAAAGCAGCTGTTTGGACAGATTCGAGATATTTTATTCAGGCAGAAGATCAATTAAAAGACACGACTTTTGAGTTGATGAAAATGAAAATGCCAGAAACACCTTCTATCAACGAATGGATTATTTCTCAGCTAAAAGAAGGAGAAGTTGTAGGACTTAATCCGCAAATGTTTGCGCACAATGCTTTTGTAGAAAATTTTAATGAATTTTCATTCAATCAACTTTCAGTTAAAAATATTGATTTAATTGATTTAGCATGGCAAGATCGTCCTGCTTTACCAGAGAATCCATTCTATATTTATGATGTAAAATTTGCTGGAAAATCTGCTTCAGAAAAAATTTCGGAAGTACGAAATGAAATGAAAAAAGCAAATACAAATGTTTACATTATGAATTCTTTGGACGAAATTGCTTGGTTATTTAACATTCGTGGAAATGATGTTAACTATAATCCATTGACAATTTCGTATGCTGCTGTAGATACGGAAAATGCGTATTTATTTATAGATGAAGCGAAAGTAACTGCCGAAACAAAAGCCGCTTTAGCTAATGAAGGGATCACAATTCAACCTTATTTAGCGATTTATGATTATTTAAAAAATCAGAACGAAAAATCACATGTTTTGGTAGACGGAAATCGAATCAATCAATCGTTATATGAAGCCATTTCTACTTCTTCAATAATTAATTTAGTTGCTTCTCCAGTAACAAATCTAAAATCTGTTAAAAACGAAATCGAACAAGAAGGCTTCAGAAATGCAATGGTAAAAGATGGTGTTGCATTGACGAAATTTTTCATGTGGTTAGAAGAAAATATCGAAAATAACATTAATGAAGTTACAGTTGATGAGCAATTGAAATTTTTCCGTTTACAACAGGAAAATTGTAAAGGTGTAAGTTTCGGAACAATCTGTGGATACGCTGATCACGGTGCAATGAACCACTACTCTGCTTCACCTGAAACTGCTTATACATTAGGACGAAAAGAAATGTTGCTAATTGATTCTGGAGCTCAGTTTTTGGAAGGAACAACAGACATTACGCGTACATTGATGTTAGGAGAACCAACGACACAACAAAAAACAGATTATACCTTAGTTCTTAAAGGAAATATTGGTTTATCGCAAGCTATTTTTCCTATTAATTCTCGTGGTTCTTTGTTAGATGTTTTGTCGCGTAAAGCGCTTTGGGAAAACGGTTTCAATTACGGACACGGAACTGGACACGGTGTTGGTCATTTCTTATGTGTGCACGAAGGGCCGCAAAGTATTCGTTTAGAAGAAAATTTAACGCCACTTAAAGCTGGAATGGTACTTTCTAACGAGCCAGGTTTGTATCGCGATGGTGAATACGGAATTAGAATAGAGAATTTAATGATTGTTCAACCAGCGATGTCAACTCAATTTGGTGATTTCTTGAAGTTTGAGATTATTACAGTTTTCCCAATTGAGAAAAATTTGATTGATGTTAATTTAATGACAAACGAAGAAATTGCATGGTTGAATAATTATCATCAATTTGTTTTCGAGAAAATTTCTCCATTCTTAGATGAGAAAGAAACAACTTGGTTAAAAGAAAAATGTGAGGCTATTTCTAAGTAAATTTAATTTCAACAAAAAGTCATTCTAAATTCGTTTCAGAATCAGACATAAAAAAATAAGAAACTGAAAATAAATTCAGCTAGACAAAAAAATCCTATTCGAAAGTGAATAGGATTTTTTATTTCCCATAAAATTTGTATTATTGCAACATATTTGCATTAAGAAATGAAAAGACGAAATACACCAACCAAACAAGCGGTTATTGATTTGTTCAATTCGTGTACGACTGCATTAAATCAGGAACAAATTGAAACACAATTGCAAGGAAAAATGGACAGAGCAACGATTTATCGTATTCTGAATAATTTTTGCGAAGACGGAATGATGCATAAAGTTGTGGGAGATGACGGCGTAAATTATTTTGCGATGTGCAAAACCTGTTGTGAACATACACACCACCACCACGATCATTTTCATTTTCGTTGCACAACTTGTAATCAACTTATTTGTTTGAAAGAAGAAATAAAAATTAATTTACCCGAAGGATTTTCGATGCAAGATTGCAATTGCGTCATCACAGGAACTTGCTCAAATTGCCAATAATAACAACAATGGATTTACAATGGTTTGTAAAATGGTTTAACTCGCCATATTATCATATTTTATACAAGAACAGAAGCTTAACAGAAGCGGAAGATTTTATTCAAAAAATCACGAAATATTTACAACTTCCACAGTACGCAAAAGTGTTAGATTTAGCTTGTGGAAAGGGACGACATGCTATTACATTAAATAAATTAGGTTTTGATGTTTTGGGAATCGATTTATCTGAAGAAAGTATCAAGTACGCTAAACAATTTGAAAATGAATATTTAAAATTTGAAAAACATGATATGCGCGAAGTTTATCATCCAAACGAATTTGACGCGGTTTTCAATCTTTTTACAAGTTTTGGTTATTTTGAAAATTATGAAGATAATTTTAAAGTTTTTGAAGCTGTAAAACAACAAATAAAATCACATGGAATCTTTGTTTTAGATTATCTGAATGCAGAAAAAGTAGTTTCGACAATGATTCCTTATGAGGAAAAGCTGATTGATGGAATTTTATTCAAAATCACAAAATCTGTCGAAAATGGTTTTATCAAAAAAGAAATTGATTTCACAGATAAAGGCGAAATATTTCATTTTGAAGAGTTTGTTCGTTTAATTTATTTCAACGATTTCAAAAAAATATACGAAACGGAAGGTTTTATTTTAGATAAAGTATTTGGAAATTATAATCTTGATGCTTTTGATGAACAAACTTCTGACCGCTTAATTTTAGTTTTAAACAAATGAAAGAAAGTTTAATCTTAATTTCAAGTGTGTTAATAGGAGTTTTA
The DNA here is from genome assembly GCF_053482575.1 of Empedobacter sp. ULE_I140. NCBI lineage: Bacteria > Pseudomonadati > Bacteroidota > Flavobacteriia > Flavobacteriales > Weeksellaceae > Empedobacter > Empedobacter sp. ULE_I140. The sequence goes on from NZ_JBQMTX010000001.1 coordinate 2,037,227, forward strand.
TTTTCTCGAATATTACTCAAAAATAAACACAACTCAAAACTGCTACTAACCTTTAGTGGTGCGTATTTTTTGGCGATGACCGTTTTAGAAATTTTGCCACAAGTCTATGGACATCCATCCGAAAATCATAGCCATCATTCTATTGGATTGTTTGTTTTATTAGGTGTTGTTGTACAATATATTTTAGAAACGATCAGTAAAGGCGTTGAACACGGACATATTCATTTACACAAAAAAGAGCAATTTCCTTTCGGAATTTTTGGCGGATTATTTTTACACTCGATTATCGAAGGAATTCCTGTTGCAAATGCAGAATCTCACAATTTTATGTGGGCAATTTTTGTTCATAATATTCCAGTTTCAATGATTTTGTTTAGCGCATTATGTCAACATACAGAATCTAACGCAAAGCGTTTTTTGTTTATGACCTTGTTTGCTTTAGCTGCTCCAATGGGGTATTTCTTAGGAAAACATACCATTATTTCTAATTATTCTTTGGAAATGAGTGCAATTGTTTCGGGAATATTTTTACACATTTCTACAGTAATCTTATTTGAAAGTAATGAAGGACATAAATTTAATTTGAAGAAGTTTGGTTCTATTTTAGTCGGTTTTATTCTCGCTTATTTAACCGTTTCAATGCATGTACATTCTCATTAATATATAAAAGCAACTTATTAAAAGTTGCTTTTTTTATTTTTAATAATCACTATATTTATTTAAATAAAGTTTAAAATGAATAAATTAAGCCAATATATTCTACTATTAATAATTATCACAAGTTGTCACAATTCCTTTGATGGTAAAGCTAATAATGCTTTACAAGGAAATTGGATAAAAGAATATTATCCTGAAGAAACTATGATAGATGAAGATTTACCTCCTCCTGATTTTTTTTTCAAACCTAATGTTTTATACACTTTTCAAAATGATACATTGTTTGACGCTAATCAATTTCACAATTATAATAAAAAAACAAAAAAAAATAATTATTTAGGTTATAAGACAAAATTCATTATTAAAGATTCCATTATTTATTGGTACAATACACTAACAAAACAAGATATCGAGTATGGTAAAATAAAGAAATTTACAAATGATACTATTTACTTCGAAAACTTTATGCTTGTTAAAGAAAAAGCACAACAAGTTTATCAAAACAAATTTGATGCAATAATCGTTACAAGTAGTGGTTGTTATGGAACTTGTCCTATTTATAATTATCGAATAGAGGCTGATGGGACTTTTATATATGATGGTGAAAAATTTACAAATATAGAAGGTCTTTACAAAGGCAAAATTAATAAGGAATATTTTAATTACTTTAAAAAAATATTAAATCAGATTGATATTAAGAATTTACCAAATAAATATGAAAGGCTTGCAACAGATGGTAATTACGAAGAATTAGTCTTTGTAAAAGACGAAAAAGTAATCAAGAAAATTTCATTCTATTTAAATGATGGACCACCGAAAGTTAAACAATTATTAGATATTTTACGATTGATGGATTATTATTTGGAAGATAAAAAACCGTATCAATCTCAAAATTATTTTTCAATTCAAAACCCTCTTTATTTTTATAAAACAGAAAATGGAGAAGATTTTAGTAATTATCAGATGTTCTATTTATGGACAGAATTGATGAAACATCAAACAAATCCATTTAAATTTACATCTAAAACTATAAAAATAAACAATTTTAGACCTAATTATTATTGGAATTCTGAGCACAAATATTTTAACCCAAAAAGTTTAGTATCATTGGAAACGGATCATCAACGCTTTCAAATAAAGTTTAAAAATGAACCAATACAATATTATGATTTGGGTTATAATTTTTTAGAGAATAATAACTATTATACAAATTAAAAAAAAGTTCAAAATTTGAACTTTTTTTTAATTATAACATTTTTCGATGATCTAAAACAAGAATTTCTCCATTCGAAACAAATTTCCATTTTTGATCTTTTTTACATTCATTTTTTGGTGTCGAAGATTTAATATTAAATTCGACTTCTTTGTTTTTCATCAAAATTGAAGTATGATAATCGCATTCACCAATTTTTACATTTGTCGATACATTATCATTTGCCAATAAATCCGTTTCTGGAATAGATTTTATTGCTTCATTAATAATATTCAAATCTAATTCATTGTAAATCAAATCAAAATTATCTGTAACTAAATTTGTCGATAATCGAAATGAATTTGCCTCAACATCAGTACGAATCGCTGTATTTTTAGTATTCAAATCTAATTCTTCGATACGTTTTGGACAATCCAAATAATCTGGAATTTTCTGAGCTTGCTTACTTTGTAAATCTTTCTGAAAAGCTGTAAGTTCAGAAAATAATTGTTTTTTTTCGGGTGAAGCTTCTTTAAATTCTGTTGTTTCTGTTAATTCTTGTTGAGTGAGCTTTTTAATTTCAGGTTTATTTTCTGAACAATTAAATAAAAGAAATAAAGTAAAAAATGAGTAAAAATAATGTTTCATAAGCAAGAATATTTGGTTCTACTAATTTATGAAACATTATTCTCAATTTCAATTATTTAACGTTCTGAATTATAAATTTAATATAAATGATAAATTGAGAAATATTAATTAAGATTATTTATATTTTTCTAAATCTAACCCAAGAATATCTCCAACTTTAGAAAATTCTTCATTTACCTTTGCATTCAAAACAAGTTGTTCATTTGTAATTGGATGATTAAACACTAGTTCATGCGCGTGAAGCATCATTCCTTTCAATCCAAAATTCTCTAACCACAATTTATTTTGCTTGTTACATCCATGCGGACGACTTCCCAAAATTGGATGAAAAATATGACGAAAATGCTTACGCAACTGATGCATACGACCAGTTTCGGGAATTGCTTCTACCAAACAATAACGTGAAGTCGGATGATTGTTATATTCTAAATCAATTTCTGCCGTTTGTAAACGATGAAAATAGGTAATTGCATTTTGCTTTACACCATCATCATTCGTCAAATCATAGTCTATCGTCATTTCTTCTGGCGACCAACCACGCAAAATAGCCAAATATTTTTTCTCAACTTCGCGTGTTGCAAAACGATCATTCATAATTTTTAAACTTTCTTTATCTAAAGCAAAAAGCAAAACTCCTGACGTTTTACGATCCAAACGATGAATGGGATAAACATGTTGTCCACCAATTTGATTGCGTAATTCCTGAACCGCAAAAACAGACGCATCACGCGCATAAAAAGATTTATGAACCAACAATCCACTTGGTTTGTTAATGGCAATAATATATTCGTCTTGATAAAGAATTTCTAACATTTGGCAAAAATAGAAAGTTATTTTCGGTTAGAAAATAGAACAGTATTATATTTATTGCTTAATAAAATTGAATGAAAAAAGGATTGATTATTGGAAAAGGTTGGTTGGGATCAAGATTAGAAAAGTATTTAGAAAAGCAATTTTTGATTGAAACTACGAAACGTATTTCGGATGCAGAAAATTGTTTTTCAATCGATTTTGATCATTACAAATCTGAAAAAATTAAACACAATCATGATTTTGTTATTGTGACAATTCCATTTGGAAGAAGAAATAATTTAGACGATTTACAGAAAAGATTTCAGCATTTAATTGACTTTTTAGGAGATTATAATAATCAACTTATTCTGCTTAGTTCAACAGCAATTTATTCTGAAAATAATGAAATTATTTTTGAAAATCCAATTGAAACTATTCATTTAAATAATCCTTATTATTCAATTGAAAATCAATTAAAAGAAAAATATAATCAATTAATCATTTTACGTTTAGGCGGACTAATGGGAAACGATAGATTTCTTTCTAAATATTTAACTTTAGAACATTCTAATCTATCTCAAATGGTCAATCATATACATTATCTAGATGTTTGTCAAGTGATCGAAAAAATGATTAATTCAAATAAAAATTCATCAATTTATAATATCGTTTCACCAGAACATCCTACTAAAGAAGAAGTGTTAGAATATCAATTAAATAAGAAAATTATTTCCTCTATAAGTCGTGAAGGAAAAATAATTTCAAGTCAAAAAATACAAGATGAATTTAATTATGAATTTCTTTACCCAAACCCAGTTTACTTTAAGGAAAATTAATTTCTTCTCTTTCGTTCTTTCGATTTAAATACAAAATAAAATGTTATCACTGATATAACAGTAATTAATATTGTGTCCCAATTTTCTTTGAATAAAGTCGTGATATTTTCCATTCTTGATGTTTATAAAGTTTAAAATTATAAAAAAAGCTGCTCTTACGAACAGCTTTTTAGGAATTTATCTTAAATCTATTTGATTAAGCGTGAATTGGACGATTGTCTGTAGCAGCTAAAGCAGCTTCTTTGATCGCTTCTGAGAATGTTGGGTGAGCATGAGACATTCTTGTTAAATCTTCTGCAGATGCACGGAATTCCATTGCTACAACTCCTTCTGCAATTAAATCAGCAGCACGAGCACCAATAATATGCATTCCTAAGATTTCGTCTGTGTTTTTATCAGCTAAAATTTTAGCAAAACCGTCTGTATCCATAGATGCACGAGCACGTCCTAAAGCTTTGAAAGGGAAAGAACCAACTTTGTACTCTACTCCTTCTTCTTTTAATTGCTCTTCTGTTTTACCAACTCCTGCAACTTCTGGCCAAGTATAAACAACACCAGGAATTAAGTTATAGTTGATATGAGGTTTTTGACCTGCTAATTGCTCAGCAACTAAAACACCTTCTTCTTCTGCTTTATGTGCTAACATTGCACCAGCAACAACGTCACCAATCGCATAAATGTTAGAAACATTAGTTTGTAAGTGATCGTTTGTTTTGATACGACCTCTTTCGTCAACCTCTACTCCTACGTTTTCTAAACCTAAAGATCCTGTGAAAGCACGACGACCAACAGCTACTAAAGCGTAATCTCCGTTAATTTCGATTTCTTCTCCTTTTTTAGAAGTTGCTTTTAATGTAACATCATTTCCGTTATTTACAACAGAAGTTACACCAGTTGAAGTGTGGAATTTCATTCCTTGTTTTTTCAATACTTTTGTCAACTCTTTAGACAAAGCACCATCCATTCCTGGAATAACACGGTCTGCATATTCTACAACAGTTACTTGAGAACCCAAACGTAAGTAAACAGATCCTAACTCTAATCCGATAACACCACCACCGATAACGATTAAGTGTTTTGGAACTTCAGATAAAGCTAATGCTTCTGTAGAAGTGATGATACGAGTTTTATCTGTTGGTGCAAATGGTAATTCAGATGAAACTGATCCAGTTGCAATAATTGTATTTTTAGCTTCAATTTCTTGAGTAGAACCGTCTTTAGCTGTAACTACAATATGAGTTGCATCTTTAAAAGCACCAGTACCTTCTAACACATCAATGTTATTTTTACTCATCAAGTATTTGATACCAGCTACGTTAGTATCTACAACACCTGCTTTTCGAGCAATCATTTGAGTGAAGTTTACTTTTGGAGCATCGATTTCGATTCCGTGCTCTTTAAAGTGATTTACAGCATCGTAATAGTGGTGAGAAGAATCTAATAAAGCTTTTGATGGAATACATCCTACATTAAGACATGTACCTCCTAAACTTTCTTTCTCGATAATTGCTGTTTTAAATCCTAATTGCGCTGCGCGAATAGCTGCAACATATCCTCCAGGTCCAGCACCAATTACGGCTACATCATAAGAACTCATATAGTTTTATTTTGATTTATTATTATAATTAATTTAAACTCTACAAATATAACCAATATCGAATAGATTTTCGTTATAAAATTGTAATGAATTTTGTTAGGAAATTGGGAAAAATAAGCTATTCTTTAATATCTGATTTGATAAAGTTTAAAATTTCATCTTCTGTGCACAATTCATAATCTGGCTCAATTCCATATGGATAAATGTTCTTTTTAGCATCCATCATATATCCAGCTGTTAAATTAAGCATATCGCCATTAGACAATTTTGTATTCGTATTCATAGTAGCTGCTCCCATCGTTTTCTTACCTAGAACTTTCACATTCGAAAGTGATTTTAACGTAATTAATGTAGCTTCGCCCGCACTACTTGTCCTATGATTAATCAAAACATGTAAATCGTCAGCAAAAAGTGGACATCTAAGACCTAAAATTTAAGGTAGTGTTTTAAAAATCATTAACTTTAATTATGGCAAATTCAAAAAAGAAAACTCCTGAAAAATTTGTAAAAGATATTCGTCAAAACACAAGACGAATATTTACAGCGGAACAAAAGATTTTAATTGTGATGGAAGCCTTACGTGCTGAGATTTCAGTAGCTGAACTTTGCCGCAAATATGCTATTTCACAATCTCAATTTTATAAGTGGAATAAAGAATTTTTAGAAGCTGGTAAAAAACGATTATCTGGAGATATTACACGAGAAGCAACAAGTGATGATGTAAGTGATTTACGCAAAGAGAATCAGCGTTTAAAAGAGATTGTAGCTGATTTAGTTGTTCGCTATGATATCGTAAAAAAAACCTTGGATTCGTTGGATTAAAGACAAAATTCAAGAAATATATGCGATTATCAGCAAGTGAAAAACACGAAATTATACAGATTGTAACTCGTTCTGAAATTGGAGTTAAACGAACTTTAGCGGAATTTGGAATTGCACGAAGTACTTTCTATAAATGGTATTCAAATTTTCTAGAGAATGGATTTGAAGGTTTAGAATCAAAAAATTATTCAACCCATCGAAAATGGAACAGCATTCCCGATTCTCAAAAGGATTTAATTGTAGAATTAGCGTTGGATTATCCTGAATTATCTGCTAGAGAACTGGCTTTTAAAATGACCGATGAATTAGGGATTTATATCTCAGAATCGAGTGTTTATCGGATATTAAAGCAGAGAGATTTAATTCCAGCACCCAATCATATTTTAATTTCAGCCGCAAACGAATTTAAAGATAAAACGAATTTTGTTCATCAAATGTGGCAGACTGATTTTACTTATTTTAAAATTATAGGATGGGGATGGTATTATTTAAGCACGATTTTAGACGATTACAGCCGATATATTATTCATTGGGAATTATGTAGTTCGATGAAAGCAGAAGATGTAAAAAGAACCGTTAAAACAGCTATTGAAAAAGCACAATTAAAGACAAAACAGAAACCAAAATTATTATCAGATAATGGCCCTTGTTATGTGTCAAGTGAATTAAAAGATTACTTGAAAAATACGCAAAAAATGGAGCATGTTAGAGGTAAACCACTACACCCGCAAACACAAGGGAAAATCGAAAGGTATCATAGAACAATGAAAAATGTAGTGAAATTAGATCATTATTATCATCCTGATGAGCTGAAAGAAGCTCTAAATAAGTTTGTAGAAAATTATAACAATTCTAGGTATCATGAGGCTTTGAACAACCTTACACCTTCGGATGTTTATTTTGGTAGAGCAGATAAAATTTTGGAACAAAGAGCAATTATTAAACAACAAACAATTGCAAAAAGAAGGCAGTTGTATTTTCAAGAAAAAATAATAAATTTATAAACCAAACACTCTCTTAATTTTTAGAAAGAGGTGTCCAAATCATTTTGACAACGTACAATCAAAACATAAATTTTCCTTGGATGAATTGTATTTATTATCGGATAATTAATATATCCTTTTGATAAATTATTAACTCCATTAAAAAAATATCCATCTTTTTTTGACCAAGGAATATCATCATTATTAATTTTAGAATATCCTAATACATTATCTTCAAAAAATGGTAATAAAGATGTTATCATTACCCAATTAGAACCTCCCGTATTATCTCTCAAATCGATAATCCAATAATTAGAATTTGCTTGTTCAGAAATAATTTTCAGATTATTGAAAATATAGTCTTTATCACTTATTGTTTTATTGTACCCATGACGCTTAATCCTAATATACGCAACGTCAGGAATTTTAGTTAACTTATTATTATCTTCTACTTTTAACAAACAAGCGCTATCAACTTTTGCTTTCGGAAAACGACCTGTTAATAACACTTTATCTTTCAACTTTTGCTTTCGGAAAACGACCTGTTAATAACACTTTATCTTTCGTAAGATAATGTGTATGATTATTTCCTAATAAAGTAATTGCCTCTACAATCGCCGAATCTTTCGATATTTTAGTTTTCTCGATTACTTTTTTCTCCAAATTCTCCCAATCAATTTTATCTCTATCGATAAAGCCTTTTTTCATGACAGAAAATAATTCTTCATAATCAGATGGAATCTCTGAAACTGATGATTCACTAACGATCTTTTCTTTACAACCAAATGTAAAAAGGATCAAAAAAATAAAAGAAAATTTATTTATCCTCATTGTTCTCTAAATTCATATTATGAAATTTAAAGATAAATGATTTTTAAATACTATAAACTTTTTCCTCTAAAATACCGGATTCAATTTCAATTGGTTGTTCGCTCTGTCTAAAAATTCGGGCCGATAATTTTCCTTTCAATTCCACTACTCCATTTTCTACACGAAGCCAACTTCCTTCTCTCAATCCAACGACAACTTGATGATTAAACTTGTGAAATTCATTGATACGAGTTTCTCTTGTTTCACCTTTATGTGTAGAATTTGGATCAGGATCCAAATAATGCGGATTAATATTAAAAGGTAAAAATTGTAACGCATCAAAACTTGGCGGATAAACAATCGGCATATCATTTGTTGTACCAATTGTTAAACCTGTCAAATTACTTCCAGCACTTGTACCAATATATGGTGTTCCGTTATGTACAGCACTTCTCAACTCTTCTACCAAACCAATTTCATACAACGTTTTTAGCAATAAAAATGTATTTCCTCCTCCAATAAAAATCGCTTTCGCATGCAAAATTGCTTCTTTTTTATTCTCGAAAGTATGCAAACCTTTTACAGAAACCCCAACCGTTTGCAAAGCATCTTTTACATTTTGCGTATATTCATCGTACGAAATTCCCGAAGGTCGCGCATAAGGAACAAAAATAATTTCATCAGATTGAATAAATTCTTTGATTTCATCTTTTATATATTCTAAAAAACTATAGCCGTGAATAGTACTCGTACTTATCACTAATAGTCTATCATTTGGGTTTATCATGTTATTGAATTTTAACTCAAAAGTAAGTTTAAAATAAGAAAGTAGGTAAAAAATTGACAAAAAATTATACCGAATTAGATTACTTTTGTGCAATTCTAAAAAAATAGAATTTCAAGATTTTTAAATCTGCATGAAAAAAATAGTACGCTTCATAATACCTTTATTCATAGTTGTCATTATGATAATAATTGGAATAGAACAAACACTTCGAAAAATTCCCAACGATTACAAATACAAAGCAGATTATTTAAAAGAAAATGGAAAACAAATAGAAACTTTGATTCTTGGAAGTTCACATACTTTTACAGGGCTCAATCCAAAATTATTTACCAATAAAACTTTTAATGCTGCACATTCTGCTCAATCACTAGATTTAGATTATAAAATTTTTGAACAAAATCGAAAATATTTACCCAATTTAAAAACCATTATTATTCCCATTTCGTATTTTTCGTTTACAAAACAATTGAATAATTTTAATCAAAAGAAATTAAAATATTATTCAATTTATTGGAAAATTGATATAAATAATAACGACTTTAATCTTAATTACGAAATTTTTTCAGAACCTATTGATGTTAATTATAATCGAATAAAAGATTATTGGATTCAGGATAAAAATAATTTAACAATAGATATTAATGGTTATATAAAAAAGCGATACGAACCAAGTTGGAATGATAGTATTTACGCTAAAAAAACGTTTGAAAGACATCGTGCAAATTTAAATTCAAATCAAGTACAACGTATTATAAAAACACATTTTTATGATTTAGAACAAATTATAAAACAAGCAAAATCAAATGATATAAAAATTGTTCTATTGGCTACTCCTACAACCAATTTATATAAAAATTATGTCATAAATACACCTCAATATTTCAACTTAAAAAATAATATTAATCGCTTATCGAAATACGATAATGTCGTTTTCATCGATTATTTTATTAATAATAAAGATTTCAATAAAAAAGATTTCAAAAATTCAGATCATCTAAATGCAAAAGGTGCTGATAAGTTAACGTTGAAAATAGATTCTATTATGAATAAATAAAATAAGTTCTATAAATTTTCTCTTTTTTTCTTCACTTATTTCAACATTAAAATCATCTTCGTATCTTCACCTCTCAAACAACAAATAATGAAATTCGTTACTTTCTTAGACAATCGACAAGAAAAAGTAGGTCTTGTTTTGCAAGACTCTATCTATGATTTGACACAGATTAATCACAACTTACCCTCTACCCTAATTGATATTTTAGCTGATGATGATTTTTCACTTATAATTTGTCAACAGATTACAAACGAAATCAATCGTGGTGAACATAAGAAAGCTCTAGTAAAAGAGCCTCAAATCTTGGCTCCAATACCTCATCCTTCAAGTTTTAGAGATGCGTATGCGTTTCGTCAACATGTAGAAACTTCTCGGTTGAATAGAGGTTTGGATATGATTCCAGAATTTGATCAATTTCCTGTGTTCTATTTCTCTAATCATCAAGCTATTCAAGGTCCAGGAAAAGTTTATGCAATGGAAAAACATTTCGATCGAATGGATTTTGAACTTGAGGTCGCAATTGTCATCAAAAAAGAAGGCATCAATATCAAAGCAGAACATGCGGACGAATATATTGGTGGCTTTATGGTTTTGAATGATTTGAGCGCACGTGCATTACAAATGGAAGAAATGAAACTGAATCTTGGTCCAGCAAAAGGAAAAGATTTTGCCTCTATGTTTGGTCCATATTTAGTCACTCCAACCGAAATCGAAAAATACAAAGTTGAGCCTAAAGAAGGACATATCGGAAATTGCTATGATTTAGAAATGTCTTGTTCTGTTAATAATATCGAAGTTTCTCATGGAAATTTCAAAGATATGCATTGGACTTTCGCCGAGATTATCGAGCGTATTTCGTATGGTGTCAAACTTTATCCTGGTGATATTATAGGATCTGGAACTGTTGGTACAGGTTGTTTTCTTGAATTGAATGGCACTGGAAAACGTCAGAATCCAGCTTATCAAGAACAATGGTTACAACCAAATGATACCATCGAAATGTCTGTTACAGGATTAGGAAAATTAGTAAATTCTGTTCATCTTTACACCCAATAAACTCAACTTATGCAACATACAAAATCTTTTGAGCCAAATACAAGTCAATTTGATGACATTTTCAAACACGCCATTTCCCCACGTCCTATTTGCTTTGCAAGTACGGTAGATAAAGATGGAAATGTGAATTTGAGTCCGTTTTCATTCTTCAATATGATGGGACAAAATCCACCTATTTGCGTGTTTTCTCCACTTCGAAAAATGAGAGATGGATCGACAAAACATACATTAGAAAACATTTGGGAACACCCAGAATGTGTGATTAATATTGTCAATTATAACATGGTTCAGCAACAATCGTTGGCAAGTGTGGAATATCCAAAAGGTGTAAATGAATTTGAGAAAGCAGGTTTTACAGAATTACCTTCAGAGTTGGTAAAACCGCCTCGTGTAGCAGAGTCTCCGATTCAATTTGAATGTAAAGTGCGTGAAGTAATTTCTGTTACAGATCAACCAGGTGCAGCTAATTTGGTGATTGCAGAAATTGTGCGCATGCATGTGCAAGAGGATTTATTAGATGAAAATGATAAAGTTTCGCCTTATGATTTGGATTTAGTTGCTCGCATGGGTGGTGATTATTATTGCCGAGTTATTCCGGAATCTATCTTCGAAGTCGAAAAACCTACGCGCACAATTGGTTTGGGAATAGATCAACTTCCTGATGAAGTGAAGCATTCTAATTATTTAACAGGCAATAATTTAGGTCAATTAGGGAATGTGGAAAAATTACCAACTAATGAAATGATTCGTAATTTCAAAGAACAATTGACGCAACGATTAGATATTAAGAAATTTAAATCTGCAGAGGTTCGTCATCAAGTTGCAGCAAAACTTTTGGAACAAGGAGATGTAAATGGTGCGTGGTATTGGTTGTTGATGAAAATTTAGACGATGAACAAAACTGCATTGGTTTTAGGAAGCTCAGGTTTAATTGGCTCTCTTCTCTTAGAAAAGTTATTCAATCATCCTGATTATGCTACTATTGTCGCAATTGTTCGAAAACCTCAACAAATCAATCACCCAAAGTTAATTGAAATCGTAACTGACTTTAATTCAGAAATTAATTTAGATGAAATTGAGCAGATTGATTCTATTTTTTCATGTTTGGGAACAACTCGAAAAAAGACGCCTGATTTAGATGCTTATCATAAAATTGAAGTCGATATTCCGAATCAGTTTGCAAAGCTTGGGAGTCAAAAAGGACTAACTAAGTTTCATTATATTTCGGCAGTTGGTGCAAATGCGAACTCGTCTAATTTTTATTTAAAAATGAAAGGCGAAGCCGAAGAAACTTTGCAAAAGAATACTATCAAACAATTGTTCTTGTATCGTCCATCTTTGTTAATTGGCAATCGAACGGAATATCGTTTAGCTGAGAATATCAGTGCAAAAGTTTTTCCTTTGATTAATATATTTTTACGAGGAAACTTATCTAAATATAAATCAATTGAAGCTGAAAAAGTTGCTCAATCACTTATTGAAAATGATTTGCATTCAACATCAAATAAAGTTTCAATTTTACATTACAACGAAATAATTAATTCGATAAATACAACACAATGATCATATTAGCCGTACTCCTACCTTGGTTATCATTCATTTTAAGAGGAAAAATAATACAAGGCGTTATTTGCTTAATCTTACAAATTACCTTAATTGGATGGTTGCCCGCAGCAATTTGGGCTGTTGCATCACTCCTTGATAGCCGAAATAAAGCAAGAATAAAAGAATTGAATAGATGATAAATCAATATAAAATAGCAAAAGATAACATTAACTTGTACGTCACTTTAGAAATTAATCCTTCTAAAAGGAGAAAATTCTTTTTGTTCTTTTGCATTTTATTGATGATTTCAATTCCGATTAGTTTAATCTCAATAATTGATTCGGAGCCGCAAAATTTCATTATTCCAATTTCTATAATCAGCTTCCTTATTTTCTATTTTATTATTCGATATTTTCTGTGGAATATTTATGGAAAAGAGAATATTATTATCAATAATAAGACAATTAGTTATAATCGAGATTTTGGTTTATATCAAACAAAATATTCTTCTAATAAGTATTCAAAATTAGATTTTGCAATTCAGAAAATTAAAAATGAAAATGATTTAGATGTTGGAGATTTAGTTTTCATTGATTATTTAGAAGATTCTCAATTACCAGAAGTTATTTTTCAGACTTCGATATTAATACCAATTGATGATTTAAAGAAAATACAACAAGAAATTGAATTGCATTTGTTTGATATTGATAAAGATAAATTAGCAGGGAATTATATTGTTTTCTCTCAGAATTGAAATAATTTTTAATAAAAAAGACAACTAATTAAGTTGTCTTTTTGCGTTATTTACGTTCATAATAATTTAAGATTTTATCTTCTTTCCCATCATTATTTTTATCACGATATTCTATCAACACCAGCGTATTTTCATCTACTTTTTGATATTTGTACACAGTTGTTATTCTTGTACCATTAGTTAAAATAAATTCGTTATTTCTTTTATTTACGATTTAATCTAGTAAATTCAATAATTATAGTGAGTTTTTTGAAGAATTTTCGAAATAATTTAGCACTATCAGAATAGAAAAGTAGATGAAAAAAATAATGGTTCTAATGGTTTGTAGTCTTTTGCCTTCTTTTGGAAATGCACAAGAATATACAACTAATAATATTATAATAAAACAAGGAAATAAAACATTTAATATTAATCAAGCTGATCAAACAATTACGCTTCGTCCTGAAGAATTTAGTATTGAATATCTAAATAAACCTTATCAAGAAAAGAAAAATCTGTTTTACGCTGCACAAGCATTAGTGACTGATAGTTCGGCTGATGTTAATTTTCAAGAAGGAATAAAAATAGAAAGCATACCATATTTTGAACCTAGTAGTGGTTTTGCTGCAGAGAAAAACCAAGTCATATATTATCCGTTTTTATCGTATGATGGACATCAATATTTATATTATGTTTCAAATAATGAAAAACGTGTGGATAAAATTGGAACGTCTGGAAATTGGGATATTTACAAATGGACATTAAAAGGTGTTTATCAATATGACGCTGAAATGGATTGGAATATTTACGACAACGATCAAGTACATATTGCTTTAATTATTGATCGAAATTTAGACGGAATTCTTCAAAAGGGTGAATTTTTCGACGTTCATATTAATTTTAAGAAATAACAATAATCTATATCCTAACCTACCTCAACTTATGTACAAACTAAAACATTCTTCGGATTGTTTTAGTTTCTTTGATTCTACAAAAGACATTATATTAGCTCAAATAAACTCAACATCTCAATATGTTAAAAAGTAATAGTGCTTTAAAAAATCTTTTATTTCAACTTATAGTCGTCATTTTATGCGCTATTAGTGGAATTGCTAATGCACAAGAAGTACTGATTAATTTTGAGAATCAATATAATAAAACAGCTCCTAATTCTATTGAACGATACGAAATAACAGGAAAATATGCGCAAGCTTTATTATTTAATAATCAAAAAGAAAAAGCTTTCGCTGTTTTGAAACAAAATATTTCTAGCGCCGAAAAACTGAGTGATGGAAAATATGCTGCATATTTACATGCTGTTTCTGTAATGAATAATCGTATTGATGATAATTTGAATGCAACAAATTATAATTTGCAAAAAGCAATTTATTACAGCGGACGCACAACTGATTATTCAACAAAAGGATATGTTAAATATTGCGAAGGATGGTTGAATTTAAGAAACAATGAAGACTCTAAGGCTGTAAAAAACTTTATTGATGGTCTTAAATTTCTAGATAAAGCTACTGTTACGCCAACTGTTCTTACACGAATGAGTTCTATTTATAACGAATTGACTGGAATTTATTCGAGATGGGATGATTATGAATTACAAGAAAAGTACAGCAAACTTGCTCTAGAAGTAGCACTTAAACAAAATAATCCTAATTTAATTTTTGCTTCTTATATGTCGATTGGATACATGTACGAGCAAAAATTTATGCAAAATGAGAAAAATATTTTTGTACGAGATTTAGCTGAAAAATATTATACTAACGCTATAAATACGTATTATAAAAACAAAAGTGAAATGGCTACAGCGACAGACTTGTCGTTTGTAGCTATTAATCTAGCCAATTTATATCTTCAGTTTTATCCCAAAAACTATCAAGTAAAAGTTATCAAATATGCGTATTTAGCCAAAGAAATTGCTGAACAAAATCATCAATCCGATCACGTTGCTGCTGCTAATGGTATTTTAGCAGAATTATCTTTACAAAATAACGAAGTTTCTACTGCAAAAAATTATTTACTTAATTCGCTTATAAAAGTCAACGAGAATACAATTCCAGACAAGAATATTCTGCTTTCTCTGTATTTGAGTTTATCTGATATTGAAGATCGTGAAGGAAATTACAAAGAAGCCTTGCGTTATTATAAATTGTACACTTCCACTTACAAAGAAATTTATGATAACGAGCAAGCGCAAATCAGTAAACGTTTGGAAGCTCAGTTTGATAAAGAACGTCAGCAACAACAAATGATTCGTTTGCAATTAGAAGCTGAGAAAAAAGAACAACAAATTCAACTAATGCATTCATTAGGAATTCAACAAGAACAAGAATTAGAAAATTCTAGATTAAGTGAAGAATTTCAACGTAAACAATTAAAATTAACTCGATTAGAATCCGATAAACGTTCACAAGAATTAACGATTTCTGAACAAAATTTAAGGCTTTCTAAACTAGAAAATAAAAATAGAAAGGATGAATTGGTTAATTATATCACCGAACTTAATTTCAAAAATAAATTAAACAAATATTACATCTTTTCGATTATCTTTTTCATCGCCTTACTTGCTCTTTTGCTTTATGCCTTAAAACAACGCAACAAACATCTAAAACAACGTGAAGAATTGTATAAATTGGAAATTGAACAAGAACGTCAAAATTCTAAAATATCTACTTTAACAGCACTTCTTGATGGTCAAGAGCAAGAACGTGCTCGTCTTGCACGTGATTTACATGACGGTTTAGGTGGCTTACTTTCTGGAACAAAAATTCAATTAACGCATCTCAACGATAAAATTGACAATCATTCTAAAAAGGATATGGCAAAATCCATTCATCAATTAGATGGAGCAGTTGATGAATTGCGTCGTGTAGCACATAATTTAATGCCAGATTTGTTGTTGAAATATGGTTTGGAAGAAGCCTTAAAAGAATATGCAATCCGAATGTCAAATGAACAATTGGATATTGATGTTCAATTTTTGAGCTATACTAATTCTCTTGACAAAGAAAATCAATTATTGGTCTATCGTATCATTCAAGAATTAGTAAATAATGCCATTAAACATGCAAATGCAGCACAAATTATCATCCAATTTGTAGAAGATGAGACAAACTATTCTGTAACCGTTGAAGATGATGGGAAAGGCTTTGACATGAATAATACAAAACTAACGAAATCAGCAGGTTTACATAATATTCAATCACGCATTCAATTTTTAAAAGGACAATTAAATATACATTCAGAAATCGATTTAGGAACAAGTATAGAGTTCCAATTTCCTAAAATATAACTTATGATAAAAATAGCAATCACAGACGATCATCCTTTATTATTAGAAGGTTTGCGAAATATTTTGAGTAATCAACAAAACTTACAAGTGGTCGATTGTTATGCTTCGGCTCAACAATTACAAGAAGCCTTAAAAACAACAGAAATTGATATTCTTTTGTTAGACATCAATTTATCGGATACTAATAGTATTGAATTGATTAAACCTTTCAAGAAAAAATATCCTGATATGCACATTATTATGTTGAGCGTACACAATGAATACGCTGTAATTAATAGTTGTTTGGAAGAAGGTGCTTCGGGTTATATTCAGAAAAATGCTTCTGTTGACGAAATATTAGAAGGAATTAATTCTATTTTTGATGGAAAGAAATTTCTTTGTTCACAAACCAAAAATGTGATGAGTAAAAAGGAAAAAGATGGTTTGAATACGATTCCGAAATTGACGCGTCGCGAAAAAGAGGTTTTAATTGAAGCTGCACAAGGATTAACAACACAACAAATTGCAGATAAGTTATTTATTAGTACACATACGGTAGATAGTCATCGAAAAAATTTGATCGAAAAATTTAAAACATCAAATTTAAGTTCAGCAATCACATCAGCAATAGAATATGGATTGATTTCAAAACCTTAAAAAATACCTATAAATAGGGATATTTTAATTCTAAAATTTTTATCAATTTTGAAAAAGAAATAACAATCTATATTTCAACCACTAAACAACCCAAAATAAGATTACTAACCAATTCTTATTACCTTAACTACATCTATTGAAAAATCGCTTAGTTCTCTACTTAAGCGATTTTTTTTATATTACTAATTAACTAAAAGTCGTGAGCTCTTCCGTCTTTATTTTTGCAAAAAACTGAGAAATAGGAAGGTTAAAATTAGATCAAGTAAGTTTTCAAAACGATTTTTCATCTAAAATGTAAAAAAACAAGTATCCAGAAAGGATTCAACAATTTCTTAAGAAGAAACAGAATTTTTTATCTAGAAGTAAAATTGAAATCAAAAAACCAAACTTTCATAAAAATTTGGCTTATAATTTTATCGAAATAATTCTAAAATTTCGTCTACTGTAACCTTTCCAAAATAATCTGTTACATCAATAGAATTCAGAACTTTTGTAATTTCTTCTTCGTTATGTTTAACACCAATTAGTTTATTTTCTAAACCTTCAATCGGTTCTGAAGCGAAGAAATCACCAAATATTTTAGCTTTTTCAATTATTCCGCCTCGCTCTACATCCAAGTGAACTTCAATAAAACCTGCTGGAATTTTCTTTGCATTTTTGAAATTATATTTTGGTGAAAAACCAAAATTCCAATCCCATGTTTGGTATTTTTCTTCAATCAATTTCGCAATACCATTCAAATCTTCGATTGTTAAATGATAAATTGTCGCTCCTTCATTTGTTTCTAACATTTCATCAATCAACAAAGCTTTCAACTCGTCCGTCGTCATTTCATTTGGAAAATATTCGATCAAATTAATCACACGTGCACGATTAGATTTGATGGCTTTATCCACATATTTTAATGGATTAATTTTTAATGCATCGCCTAAAACTGACATGTCCGAATTAAAAAGTATCGTTCCGTGTTGAATCATTTTTCCATTACGAGCCAATTTTGCATTTCCACTAAACTTTTTACCATCAACTAACAAATCGTTTCTTCCTTCCAATTTTGCAGGAACATTCAAACTATTTAATAATTTGATGATAGGCTCGGTAAATGTTGAAAAATCCATAAAATCATTCTGTCCTAATAATGTGTGAAAAGAAAAATTTAGGTTCCCTAAATCATGATAAACAGCTCCACCACCCGACATGCGACGAACAACTTTGATATTATTCTCAGTCACATAATCCAAGTTAATTTCTGCCAATGTATTCTGAAATTTTCCGACAATTATTGACGGAGCATTGATATACAGCAAAAAAATATCTTCTGTTGGATAGTGGTACAATAAATATTCTTCTAAAGCTATATTGAAATACGCATCATGAGATGGCGAATCGATGATAATCATACAATTTATTTTTGCAAAGTTAGGAAGAAATTTATGGAATGAAAAAGAGACAACTTTCCTAAAAAAGTTGTCTCATCGCATTTATAATATAAACTATTAAAGAGAATATTAAATGTTTGTCATCATCTAAATCCCTGTAAATTTAATTCCTAAACTCATCCAAGTTGTTGGCAACGGAATGGCTCCAGCTTCGTTATACGTAGTATTAAAAATGTTTTGTGCATCAAAATAAATACTCAAATTATTTTTGAATGAATGATTAATTCTTGCATCAGTAATCCAATAAGATTTATATGATTGACGTGTATTATAACGATTCGCTAAACTTAAAGTAGTTCTTCCGATTGCATAATCTATTGTATTGATTAACTGATGTTTTAAACTTTCTATTTTATATTTAGAATTGTATTGATCATCAACATTTTTAAACTCAGGATCAAGATAAGAATAGCTCAAAGAAAATTTCAAACTCTGGTTCGCAGAAAGGTTTGCTAAATATGAAACCTTCGTATTAAATCCATGTGTTCTCAAATCTCCAAAATTTTGCGCTTGCCAAGGTTCATTAGATGTTAAACGTACCCAATCGATAAAATCTGTGATCGAACGATAAAAATAATAGGCATTAAACGTCCAATTTCTTTTGTTGTATTTGAAACCAATTTCTGTTTGAAATGCCTTTTCAGATTCAACATTTGCATTCCCTATATTTCCTGGTCGTTGATCCAAATATAAATCTGTAAACGAAGGAATTCGCTGGCTTGTACCTGCATTTACCATTAATTTCAAGTTCGAATTTACCGCATAACTCGCATCAATTCCTGGAAATGCTTGCCAACCATATTGAGAATTATAGTTAACATACGTTCCTATATTTACATTCAGTTTTGGTGTAATATCCGTTTTATATTCCGCATAAAATCCAACATTATCGCGTGTATGATTTTTGATACTAGTTGATGAAATTTGCTCATTTCGGTATTCAACTCCTATTCCAATTTGATCTTTATTCAATTGATAGGTCGAATTTACTTCTCCCGAAATAGAATTTGAGTAATGCAGAGAACGTGCTTTACTCAAATCATTTTTATAATAGCGATAATCATCAAAATTGTAACGATAACTCACACGTGGTGCTAACGAAATTCGATCCGATAATTTATGTTTTGACTGAATATTAACTAACGTTGTTTCAACTAATTCTTTCGAATTTTTATCACCAGGTGAAGCATAAAAACCATTTGATCCGAAACCATTTTTCACATAACCATACGAAGCAACTAAACTATTTGCATCATCAAACTGAAAGTTTCCTTGATAATACAATTTATTGTTTTCGTATGCTGTATTGTATCGGTATCCATTTCCCCAATCGTGACTCACATACAACTGATGTTGATGCGTTTCTTTTGCCAAATTCGCGCCAAGTTGCACACCTCTACTTGTATAGGTATCGTCCGTATCTTCACTATCTTTCTTAAAATTTGTTCCAAAATAAGTATTCGCATAAACTCCTGTTTTCTTTGGTTGACGCGTGACAATATTTATCACACCTGTCAAACTATTATTTCCATAAACACGAGCAGCCGGACCACGTACCACTTCAATTCTGTCAATCGCCTCTAGTGGAATGGGAAGATTTAGCGCATTATGAGCTGTTTGATGATCCATAATTTTTGCACCATTCAACAAAATCAATGTTTGCTCAAAACTTCCACCATCCATCGAGATATCAGCTTGCGTTCCGAATGGACCACGTTGACGCAAATCTATTCCAGATGCATACTGCAACACATCTTGTAAAGAACGTGCAGGTAATTTGTTAATTTCTGATTTACTTAATACATAAATGTTTCTATTTTCTTTAGAAAGTGGCGTATTCAGACGGTTATCTAAAATAGAAACTTCACCTATCGCAATGGTATCATTCACATTTTGTGCAAAAATACTTTGTGCAGCTAAACACAATACCATAGTAATCTTCTTCATTTTTACTAATTATTTAATTAATTGAGTTAAATCTGACGCAAAAGTAGTACCTTTCCGATCTGCCATAATATACCAGTTTACAGATAATGAATAGTCCGGCTGAAATACCATACAAAAGTTTTATCGAAATCGAACGTAATTCGGATACACCAATTTACCTTCAATTAGCGAATCAGTTGGCTAAAGCAATACAATTAGGTTATATTCCAAGCGGCACAAAATTACTTGGAACGAGGCAGTTAAGTGATATTTTAACGCTTCATCGCAATACGATTGTCAATAGCTTTCAGGAACTTGAAGCCCAAGGTTGGATAGAAATCGTTCCAAATAGAGGAAGTTATGTACTGAGTCAATCTTCTCAAAAGTTTCAGAAAACGATTGTTCCAAAACAGTTTTCAATCAATTTGTATCCTGATAAAACGGGTTTTCAATTTGAACAATCGATACTTTTGGATAATCCGTACGAAAATTTTAATCAACGATTATATTTAACAGATGGAACAATCGATCATCGGTTAGCAGAATTAAAACTTCCTGCTAAATTATATTCAGCTATTTTAAAACGAAAAACTTCAATTTCAAAAGTAAATCAGTCCAAAAATGATTATTTTTTAAAGAATTTAGCGAATTATCTCAATTTAACACGAGGTTTACATATTTCGAAAGAAAATATTTTGGTAACGAGAAGTTCAGAAATTTCACTTTTTTTGATCGCAGAAATTCTATTAAAACAAAATGATTTTGTCGCTGTCGCAAATTTAAGTTACTATAAAAGTAACATGATTTTTCAGACACAATTTGCTAAAATCAAACAAGTAAAAACGGATCAATTTGGAATTGACACCGACGATTTAAGAAGATTATGCGAGCAATTTCCGATACGAATTGTTTACGTTACACCGCATCACCATTATCCTACAACGGTTACATTAAGTTCGCAAAGAAGAGTTGAATTACTACAACTTTCGCAGGAATTTGGTTTTGCAATTGTGGAAGATGATTACGATTTTGATTTCCATTACAGCAATCATCCAATTTTACCTTTGGCAAGTTCGGATCAAAATGGAATGGTTCTTTATACTGGAAAATTTGGTCATTATCTTGCACCAGGTTACCGAATTGGATTTATTGTAGCACCGAAAAATCTAATTCTTGAAGCGAAGAAACACTTATCAATTCTTGATCAACAGGTTGATCCATTTATCGAACAAGTTTTAGGTGAAATGATTAGCGAAGGTGAAATAAATCGAATCCTAAAAAAACATCGTAAAACCTATCGAGAACGACGCGATTATTTTTGTCAGAAATTGAAAACGGAATTAAATGATTTTATCAGTTTTACTAGTCCAAATGGAGGTTTAGCTGTTTGGATTAATTTTAATCAACCTATAAATTTAATGGAATTAAAACGAAATTGTTTAAAAAATGAATTGTTTATTCCACAAACAATTTTATATCAAACCCAACATCAAACTGGAATTCGCCTTGGATTTGCGCATCTAAATTTTGAAGAAATAGATGAAGTAATTTCAATTTTGAAACAAGAAATCACAAAAAAAGCTGAATAAATTTCAGCCTTTATATTTTTATGTAGGATTAATTACAATTAATCTAAAATCAATGTAATAATTAATTCCTATAAAATAAATCAACGCTAAAAAAGCATAAATTATAAATTGTTTTGATAGTCTGATTTTGAATTTTTTTAGCATAATTCCAACCAAAAAATTAAGTATAATCAACTGTAAAACAACTAAAAATGAATACTGAATTATAAAATACATAACACTAGAAAAATTTACAATACGAATTGAACCATAACTTTTGTAGGATTCGTGAAGAAATAATACTAAACAACTTACAAAAGAAACAATAAAACTAAATAGTACAGAAATTAAAAATGTTTTAAGTATTGGTTTCATTATTTTTTATCTCTCAACTTGAATGTCCACGTAAACTGAAACTCTGAAACAATATCTCCTTCCTCGTCTACGCCTCTACTTGTCACATTTAGCGATACACCTTTCTTCGTTTCGATCGCTTCTTTTATAGCTGCGTCTATTTTTTCTCCATCTTCGCAAGTAAACACAATTTTACCAATAGCTTTTTTCAAATACTTCGATTGCATTCCCAAAACCAACATCGATATATCTTCACCTGATTTAGAAATCTTAGCATTTGCCATCAAACCAGAAGAAAATTCTGCTGCCATTCCTTGCACCGCCCAAAACATACTTTTGAACGGATTTTGATTAAGGAATCCATATTTTACTCGTATCGAAACTTTATTTTCTTCCCACGATTCCAAACGAACTCCAGCAATCCACGCAATCGGAATTTGAGTTGTCAGTATATTTTTAAAAAATTCTTTGTTCATATTCTCATTATATCAAAAAGGGTTAATATAATAAAAGTAAATGTTTTATTTGATTTTCTTCAATTATTGAAGAAATTAATTCTAAAGTTATTTATTCATTACGCCTTATTCTACTAGGAGGAGAAGATGCAATTCATCGATTGGATATCCTAACGAAAGTTCCAGAGTAAGAAAAGGTATATAATACTTATCTTACAATTATGAAAGGAATAAAAAATCATTACGATGCTTCATTTAAATTACGAGCGGTAGAATTGAGTTATGAAAGAAGTAATATATCGGAATTAGCAAGGGAACTTGGAATAAAAGCCTCCTTATTATACAAATGGCGCAAAGATTATCAAGAATACGGATCCAATAGTTTTCCAGGAAAAGGTAATTTAAAACTAACGCCAGAACAGGAGCGAATAGTTGAATTAGAAAGAAAGCTTAAAGATGCAGAATTAGAACGTGATATCTTAAAAAAAGCAATCAGCATTTTCTCCAAGAACGGTCGATGAAATATAGATTTATAAAGAATCACGATTGCCAATTTCCGATTGAGAAAATGTGTATTATCTTAAAAATCCACTCCAGCAGCTATTATAAATGGAAAAATAAAGGTTGCTCCAATCGACTTTTGAGAAAAAATTTGATGCTAGATAAAATAAAGTATCTATATTTTAAATTCAAGCAGAGATATGGAAGTCCTCGAATTCATTCAGAATTAAATGCTTTAGGTTACAGAATATCAGTTAAAACAGTTGCTAAATATATGCAAGAGCTTGGTTTAAGAAGTAAATTAAGTAAAAAGTTTAGAGTTACAACAAATTCTAAACATAATTATTTAACTGTAAATAATCTTCTTAATCGAGATTTTTACGCTTCAAAACCTTCTATGAAATGGGTATCAGATATTACTTATATTCAAACTCAAGAAGGATTTTTATATTTAACAACAATTATCGATTTATATGATAGAAAGGTCATTGGTTGGAGTTTGAGCAATACGATGAGTACTGAAGATACAACTTTATCAGCATGGCGTATGGCTATAAAGAATAGAACGATAAAAAAAGGAATGCTATTTCATTCTGATCGAGGAATACAATATGCATCAAAGAAGTTTGCAAATACGCTTGATTCTTATGGTGTTATCCGTAGCATGTCAAGGAAAGGGAATTGCTGGGACAATGCTGTGGCTGAGAGTTTCTTTAAATCGTTAAAAACTGAAATGATTTATGGAAATAAATTAATTACAAGAGAGAAAATGAAAAAACAAATTTTTCAGTATATTGAAATTTGGTATAACAGAAATAGAAGACATAAAGCTTTGAATTATAAAACTATTTTTGAGTTTAATAATAATTTACAATTTTTAAAAAATGTAGCTTAACTTACACTGGAAAATTCAGGGGGATATCCACAGTACAAATTATTGTCAATCAAATTAGAAGTTTCTAATTATTTCATCTTTTTATAAACAGTGATTAAATATGAAAACTACCTCAACTAAGTAAAGAGAACATTATATATTGATATTTAATTTTCTTGAAATTCCTTTCAAAATATTTAATGACAACTTCATCTTTTCATTTTTAAAATAGTATTTTGCATAGATGAATATTTTCTCGTATCATATCGCAAAGCTTAGCTATTTTCAAGCTTTTAAATTGATGTTTTTTCCTTTGAAAACAAATAAAATAAATGGTTTGAAACATTCCGAAACGATGTCCACAATGAAATTAGGTTCGCCCATTTTTTCGAAAACAAGGATTTTCAATCAAACTATTATTGTATTTGCACAATGGGAAGATGAAAAATCACTCGAAAATTTTCTAAAATCCAATTCATACGGAAAACTTTTGACGAAAGGCTGGCATGTTCGATTAGATTTTTTGAGACAATGGGGAAATATTTCTGGTTTTCAAATTCCGACAAAAAATATCGAGGTAAATATGACAAATGAGCCTGTTGTTGCGGTAACAATTGCGCGAATGAAATACACAGAAATTCCTCGTTTTCTGCGCTGGGGAAGACTAGTCGAGAAATTAGTTCGTGATCACAAAGGCACAACACTTTCTTTGGCTTCTATTCGATATCCCAATATTATTTCGACATTTTCGATCTGGAAATCTCAATTAGAAATGACAAATATGGTAAATGGACATAGCAAAATATCTGATCCAAAAAGACACGCTAACGCAATGAAAGAGCGTAATCGAAAGGATTTTCATTTTGAATTTACAACTCTCCGGTTTAAACCAATTTCTGAACATGGACAATGGAATAATTGCGAATCTTTTCTTCCAAAAAAAGAAAATATTTAGATGAATTTAGCTTTTACAATGCAAAAATTTCAGGATTGGTTTACGCAACAATGGGTGATTCTTTGGGGAAGAAAAATTAATCCTACAGATTATCCGTGGTTGATTGCTCCTTTCGGAGAATTGAACGGAATTGGCGAAGAGTTTATTTATCAATTAGCAAAAAATGAAAATTTAATTGTCACTCGAAATTCAACTTCAAAAGGATTATTAAGATCTATTCATGAATTGAATTTCACTGATAATCAACTTGAAATTCTACCAAAAAAAGTGATCGATTTTTATGAATCTACAGCAAATTATGATTTAGAATTCAATGTAAAATGGAATCCTTATTTTTCATTTTTTGGTTATTTGGTCAACCGATTATTTAGTCAGCGAATTAATCAATTAAATATTCCGACAAAAAATATCGCGCAATCTGAAGATTTAGTAAGTGAAATTATCACACTAAATCATCCGCAAAACAACGAAATTATTTATACCATTTGGTTGAGAAAATTCAAAACTTCGGGTAAAGTTATTTATTCGGGAATTTACGGGACGTGTACACTTCCTTCTGGCAAAACCTGTATCAAAGCTGTTTTTCCTTTACCAAAAGGCAATGCAACAGTTATTATGAGTCCTAGAGTCAGTCATGAGAATGAATTGATTTTAGATTCGAGCGGAAAACAATTTGGAGATGCTGGTTTCTACTTTTTATTGAATGATGCTAAACACAATTATTGGGCTCAATTTATATCTTCATTTACCGATCAATTAATTGTAAAAGAAAAAGATAATCATTTACAAGCAATTCAAATTCTAAAACTTTGGGGATGTAAAGTTTCACTATTTACATATCGCATTCAGAAGAAAACCAAATAAAACGATTTCTTCACATGACTTTACAAATACTTTTAATTAGCTTTATAAAATGAATCATTCAGAACTATTTTACAAAGTTGATATCGTTGTGATTGGAAGTCGTTCAATTATTAGACGAAATCTCAAAAGCTACCGATGCAACATAGGTAAAAAGAAGATCACTCGATTTTAGAGATAACAAATTCACCGAAGAATTAGGGCAAGAAGCCGTAGCAATTGTAGATAAACGTGTGAGAGAAGGCTTGCCCATTCAATGGGTGCAAATAGAGCTGGTGCAGCAATTGCAAGAGAAATAATTGCTTATTTAGGTGTGTAACTTTAACATTTATTTAATCAATGCATTTAGTATTAAATATTTACACGTAAAAACCTTACTAACAAATGGATAATTTATTTGATTAAAGTCTATTAAAAATTAAATTTTTTCATTATAAATAATCAATAATTTTATGAGTTCTATGATTTTAATTAGTGGAATTCACAATCCTAGCGATTATATTTGTAAAAATTTAAAATTAGTAATGACAGCAGTAATCATTATCTTTGTTATACATTGGTATGCTTCTTTATTTTTCCAAACTTTTTTTCATCACCGATATGCATCACATGCAATGTTTACGATGTCAAGAGCTTGGGAAAAAATATTTCACGTTTTAGCGTGGATTTTTCAAGGTTCATCTTATCTAAGTCCCTATACATACGGGGTTATGCACAGACATCACCACGCGTATGCAGACACAGAAAAGGATCCACATTCGCCACAATATGATCCAAATTTCTTTGCGATGATGTGGAGAACTCGTATTGTTTACAACGAAATTGACCACGATAAAACACAAGTTTTAGAAAAATTCAAAAAAGGTGTTCCTTCTTGGCGTTCTTGGGATAGATTTGCTGGAAATAATGCTGTACGTTTAGCTTGGGTAATCATTTACATATTAATTTATGTTGCTGTTGACGCTCCACTTTGGACGTATTTTGTATTCATTCCGATGCAAGTTTTGATGAGCCCACTACATGGTGTAATCATCAACTGGTTTTCACACAAATTAGGTTACCGTAATTACGATGTTGGAGATACTTCGACAAACTTGATGCCGATTGACTGGTTAATGTGGGGAGAATGTTTACATAACAATCACCATAAATTTGGCGGACGTCCTAATTTCGCAGTTAAGAAATGGGAATTCGATCCAATGTATCCATGCATTTGGGCAATGAATAAAATGAATATCATTCAGTTCAAAAAAGGTAAATTAGACACCGATTATATGTAAAATAAAAGCGATTCAATAAATTGAATCGCTTTTTTTATTTCTTTTGATAAACGATACTTTCTATATATTTCTTGAAAAAGAATTTGTGTTCGACGATTTTAAAATTGGGTAGAAAACTTTGATACATTTTAGGCAATTGAGAAATATCCAAACCAATAACAATTCTAAAAAAGCTCAACATCACATTCGTCACACTTTTTTGCCAACCTTTCTGATTTTGTACAAAATCAACATAAAACCACAAACCTCCTACTTTCAAATACGAATTTAATTGACTAAATAATTCTTCTGCTTTGGATTGATTAAAATGATCAAACAAAAAAGTAGTCATCACCACATCATATTTTTTATCCGTTTCGAAATCAAAAATATCCGCAACAATAAAATTTATATTTAAATTCGACGTTTTTTCTATTTTCGCTAAATCAATCATTTTCGAAGAAAAATCAACATAATCTATATCCAATTTTAGATTTAACTTTTCTATTTCAGCGATAAATTTTCCCGCTCCTCCTCCAACCCACAAGATTTTATCATTCTTTTTCAAATATTTTAAAATCACAAAATGAGCTTGATGTTGACGATTTAAAAAAATCAACTGGCTCAATGAATGATAATATGGCGCAATAAAATTGTAATTCATTATTCGAATAAAATTACGCTTAAAATTCCACAAATTGCTTTCAACAAAATCATTCCATCAATCGCAATTAAATAATATAATATGGCTTTTGGACGATTGAGTTTAAAGGCGAAAATAGCTAAAAAAACAATCGGAATTAACATAAACAATATGCGGTGAAGTGGTAATCCATAACATATTCCGAAGATTACAAAACTCAAAAATCCTAGAAATATTAAGGGTAAAATAATGCGGTTTAACGTAAAATGATAACCATATTTTACAACAAAGGTTTTTAAATTTCGGTTGCTATCATCTTCATAATCTTTCAAATCAAACAAAATCGCATTCACAACGCAATACATAAAGGTTTGAGAAAATAGAAAATAGAATTTTGCATCAATGACATAATGCGTTTCATTCTTCAACATCAAAAATAAAACAGGTAAAAAAACGGTTGTAATCGCCCAAGTCCAGCCAATTAAAAATGGTTTTAACAACATCGTTTTACGTAATGAAATTCCTAATTTTAAATCATAATAACCAAAGGATAAAACTGTCGTAAAAAATAAAACAGCCAACCATTTCCAAGTTAATATTTCGTAATTCGGTAAACAATTTATCGCTAAAATAATTCCAGAAACTAAAGCGATTACGGCTAAAATAGCGGTATAAATACAAACAGATTTACGATGAGTAATGTAAAACTGAGTTCTTGGATTACTTGATGATTTTAAAGATTTTGGAATTCTGTAGGCATACAAATAAAACAATACGGTAATGGTGCTAATAAAAGCGTAATACGCAATTGAATTAAACGGTAAACCAATTTTGATATTCGTCTCTATATTGAGCACGATAGAAAGTAGAATTAAAAAAAAATTGGAAAAAAAAATGTTTACGATAAATCGACTAATCACTTTTTTTTCCATTTTCTTAACCTCTTAAATTTTGAAAAATTCTAGAATGACATTTTTATACGTTTCACCAATCGGAATTTCTTCGTCTTTCAAATATAAGACTTTATTTTGAATTGATTTCACTTTTTTTATCGAAACGATATAAGATCGATGAACTCGGACAAAAAGTTGATCGGGCAGTTTTTCTAAGATAGATTTCATCGATATTCGAGCAGTAATTCGTTTTCCGTTTGCGAGATGAATTTTTACATAATCGTCCAAACCTTCAATAAAATCGATATCATCGTACGCAATTTTATTCAGTTTATAATCAGCTCGAATTGTCAAAAACTCTTTGTCTTCATTCAGTTTTTTATCCACCAAAATCAGCACCGCTTTATTCACTGCTTCTTCAAATCTATCGTAATCTATCGGTTTCAACAAATAATCTATCGCCGCAACATTAAAACCATCAACCGCATATTCTGCAAAAGCCGTAGTAAAAATAACAGGAATTTTCTTTTCTAAATTTTTGTAAAATTCCATTCCATTCGTACGCGAAATCTGAATATCCAAAAACATCAAATCGATTGGAAATTGATTGATATATTTCTGTGCATCTTTCAAATTTGAGAATGTTTTCACTAACTCGACATGTTCATTTCTCGAACAATAATTTTCGATTACCATTAATGCTAAAGGCTCGTCATCTATCGCAATTACTTTAATCATTCAAGAAAATTTTTAGTTCAACAATAAATTTAGATAAATCATTATGAATAGTTAATTTATAATGATTTGTATAAAAATAATCTAACCTCTTTTTCGTATTCTTCAAACCAATTTCACTTTTTTCAGTTTCAGGAGTTACCTCTTTCGAAATGGTATTTTCTACGTTCAAAAATAGTGTTTGTTGCTCAACTTTTATCGAAATAATGACAGGTTCCGAAGCTTCATCAATCACACCATATTTAAATGCATTTTCGATAAAATTAATTAAAATTAATGGCGAAATTCTTAAATCTGCAGAATTTCCTTCGACCTCAAAAATAACAGATTCTTTGTTCGTTAATCTCAATTTTTGCAACTCAATATAATTCTTTATATAATCTAAATCTTGTTGCAAAGGCACAAAATCTTTGGAAGAATCTGAAACTACAAATCGCATCATTTTGGATAATTTCATCACCGCATCCGAAGCAGAATCTGACTTTTGAAGCGTTAAAGCATAAATATTATTCAACGTATTGAACAAAAAATGTGGATTGATTTGTGCTCTTAAATAAGCAATTTCAGACAATTGTTTTTCATTTTTCATTTCCTGAAAACGTTTATTTTGTCGAATAAAAAGCGAAACAATCGCCATCATCGAAAACATAATAATTTTCGGGCTCCACATCATAAAATTACGAGGCGGTTTTCGAGACTCAAAACGATTAAAAGGCGGAATTTTTGGTGGAACTTTGTTAAAATGAAACGCAAATTCTGGAACTTTATACACCACAAAAAAGAAAATGATGAGAATAACGATGTAGAAAAAATAACGTTTCTGAAAATATAATTTTGGAATTAACACGAAATAATTCACCAAAAAGAACACTAACAATAAGATATTTTCAAATAAATTTCGATTCTCAGCCTTGCACAACTTTATCATGTCCTCATATAATCTTCTAAACAAAAGTATATATCGATATTTTGTTATCTAAATTTAAGAGGTTAACCTAAGATTTTTGTAGGTTAATTGAAATATGAATGGTTTTTATTTATCTTTAACATTAGAATTATATTTGATCAAACACAACAAAAATGATAAACAAAAAAGTAAACAGCATCGAAGAAGCGCTACAAGGCGTAGAAAGCGGAATGACGCTTGCTGTTGGAGGCTTTGGACTTTCTGGAATTCCTGAAAACTTGATTCAAGGATTGGTAGACAAAAAAATCAATAACCTTACGTGTATTAGTAACAATGCAGGTGTAGACGATTTTGGTTTAGGATTATTATTACAAGGACGACAAATCAAAAAAATGATTTCTTCTTATGTTGGAGAAAATGCAGAATTTGAACGTCAAATGCTTTCAGGTGAATTAGAGGTTGAATTGATTCCGCAAGGAACTTTAGCTACTCGCTTAATGGCTGCTGGTTATGGAATGCCTGCAATTTTTACGCCTGCTGGAGTTGGAACTGAAGTCGCTGAAGGAAAAGAAATCAGAAAATTTACCTTTCACGGAATCGAAAAAGAATATTTGTTAGAATATGCTTTCGAGCCTGATTTTGCAATTGTAAAAGCGTGGAAAGGTGATACAGCGGGGAATTTAGTTTTCCGTGGTGCAACAGCAAATTTCAATCATCCAGCTGCTATGTGTGGAAAAATTACGATTGCCGAAGTGGAAGAATTGGTAGAAATTGGAGAATTAGATCCAAATCAAATTCATACGCCTGGCGTTTATGTCAATCGAATTATTCAAGGTGCGAAATACGAGAAACGTATCGAAAATAGAACTGTTCAACCTAAATCATAAAAGAAAATGTTAGATAAAAATGGTATTGCAAAACGTATTGCAAAAGAAGTACAAGACGGATTTTATGTGAATTTAGGTATCGGAATTCCAACGTTGGTTGCTAATTATATTCCCGAAAATGTAAATGTTGTTTTACAATCAGAAAATGGATTATTAGGAATGGGACCTTTCCCTATCGATGGTGAAGAAGATCCTGATTTTATCAATGCGGGTAAACAAACGATTACAACTTTACCAGGTTCAGCTTTCTTTGATTCGACGATGAGTTTCGGAATGATTCGCGCACGAAAAATCAATTTAACAATTCTTGGCGCAATGGAAGTTTCGGAGAATGGAGACATTGCCAACTGGAAAATTCCTGGAAAAATGGTAAAAGGAATGGGCGGTGCAATGGATTTAGTAGCTTCGGCTGATAATATTATTGTAGCCATGCAACATGTGAACAAAGCAGGAGAATCTAAACTTCTAAAAGAATGTACACTTCCTTTAACAGGAATAAAATGTGTCAAAAAAATTGTTACTGAATTAGCTGTTTTAGAAGTTTTACCAGAAGGTGGTTTCAAATTATTAGAGCGAGCACCAGGAATTTCTGTGGAAGACATCAAAAATGCAACTGAAGGAAAATTAATTATTGAAGGAGAAATTCCCGAAATGATTTTATAAAAAATAAAGATTCGAAAGGAAAGTTAAAAAGCTTTCCTTTTTTTATGCTCGATTTGTTTAACTTTATTCAAATTAATACTTAAAAATCGATGCAAACAAAATTAGTAATCGCTCTACTTTCACTCAATTCTCTTGCTTTTGCGCAGCAACAGAATTTAGTAAAATATGTCAATCCCATGATTGGAACAGAAAAAATGGGACATACTTTCCCTGGCGCAACTGTTCCTTTTGGCGCTGTTCAATTAAGCCCAGAAACAGATTCTATTCCTTATGCTATCAACCACAAATACAATCCAAAAGTTTATGATTATTGTGCGGGTTATCGTTTTGAAGATAAAACAATAACTGGATTTAGTCATACACATTTTAATGGAACAGGACATTCTGATTTGGGTGATTTCTTAATTATGCCAACCGTTGGAAAATTAAAATTAAATCCCGGAACTGCTCAAAATCCTGATAGCGGTTATCGTTCTCGATTTTCGCATCAAAACGAAACTGCCGAAACTGGATATTACAAAGTCAAATTGGATGATTATAATATTTGGGCAGAAATGACCGCTTCTACTCGAGTTGGTTTTCATCAATATACATTTCCAAAATCGATTGATTCGCATATTATTTTGGATTTGAATGCTGGAATTTATAATTATGATGACAAAAATACATGGACGTATGTTCGCGTGGTGAATGACACATTGATTACGGGTTATAGACAAACACGAGGTTGGGCAAGAAATAGAACGGTTTATTTTGCGATGACTTTTTCAAAACCATTTAAAAATTATGGACAGAAAAATGAAGACGGACAAGTTGATTACAAAGGTTTTTGGCGTAAATGGAACGAAACTCAGAATTTTCCATTAATCGAAGGAAAAAAGATCAAAATGTATTTCGATTTTGATACAGAAAAAGATGAAAAAGTAAAAATCAAATTTGCGATTTCTCCAGTCAGTCAAACCAATGCGTTAGAAAATCTGACAACAGAAATTCCACATTGGAATTTTGAACAAGTGCGTAACGAAGCAAAAGAAAATTGGAACAAGGAATTGAATCGAATTCAGATTAAAGCTTCAGAAAATGATAAAATAAATTTCTATACAGCGATGTATCATACCTTCATCAATCCGACAACTTATATGGATGTGAATGGGCAGTACAAAGGTTTGGATCAAGAAATTCATCAAGCCAAAGATTTTACAAATTACACCACTTTTTCACTTTGGGATACCTATCGTGCACTGCATCCGTTGTTCAATATCATTCAACCAAAACGCAACAATGACATGGTAAAATCGATGATGAAACATTATGAGCAAAATCCAATAAAAATGTTGCCAATTTGGTCGCATTATGCCAACGAAAACTGGTGTATGAGCGGCTATCATTCTGTTACAGTTGTTGCAGATGCGATTGTAAAAGGTGTTTATAACGAAGATGCAAATGCTGCTTTGGACGCGTGTATTGTTACGGCAAATAAACGTGATTATGAAGGAATTGGCGATTATATCGACAAAGGTTATATTCCAGCTGAGAAAAATGGTACATCAATTTCGAATACGTTAGAATATGCTTTCGATGATTGGTCGATTGCGCAAGCTGCAAAAAAATTGAATCGAATGGATGTATATGAAACATTTATGAAGCGTTCTGAGAATTGGAAAAATAATTATGATGTTTCGATTGGATTTATGCGTCCTCGATTAGCGGATGGAAGTTTCAAGAAAGAATTTGATCCATTGAATACACATGGACAAGGTTTTATTGAAGGAAATTCGTGGAATTTTAGCTTTTTTGTTCCTCAAAATCCAAATGGATTAATTGAAGCAATGGGTGGAAAAAAGAAGTTTGGAGCAAAATTGGACAAATTATTTACGATGCATTTGCCTGACGAATATTTTGCGGAAACAGAAGACATTACGCGTGAAGGAATAATTGGAGGTTATGTTCATGGAAATGAGCCGGCACACCACGTTGCGTATTTGTATAATTGGGCGGGACAAGCGTGGAAAACACAAGAAAAAATCAGAATGATTTTGGATATGCAATACAAGCCAACGCCTGATGGTTTGGGTGGAAATGATGATACTGGACAAATGAGTGCATGGTATATTTTTAGTGCTTTAGGTTTTTATCCTGTTCAGCAAGGATCGACAGATTACGCAATTGGGAGTCCTTTGGTAGATCATGCTATATTGAATTTAGAGAATGGAAAACAATTTGAAATTGAAGTGAAAAATCAATCGAAGAAGAATGTTTACATCCATAAAATAGAGTTGAACGGAAAGAGTTTTTCATCTTTTAATTTGAATCATTTTGATATTGTTAATGGCGGAAAAATCATTTTTTATATGAGTGACAAACCTAAAAAATAAACGTTAAATATTTTATAATTAAATAAATAAGTTTGACTACTTGAGGAATAATGATTAATTTAAATCAAATTTAAAACCAAGAAAAATGGCTAAAAAGGCAAAAAAAGAAGAAAATCATTTACAAGTTTTAGTGGATAAATTAAAAGATCCAAAACATAAACAATTAGTTCAAACGAATCGTTTAAAGAAAAAACGTCGCAATAACGCAAAAAATTAAGCATAAAAAAACCTCCAAAATTTGGAGGTTTTTGTTTTTTAATATTTTATAAAATCCCCATCAACTCTACTTCAAAGATCATGGTAGAATATGGTCCTAATTCTTTTGAAATTTCGCGATCTTTATAACCAATTTCTGGTTTTACAACAAATCTAAATTTACTTCCAACTGGCATTAATTGTACTCCTTCCGCCCATCCTTTTATTACATTTTCCAAAGGAAAAGCGGCTGGCTTCTTACGTTGAACCGAACTATCAAAAACTTCACCTTTGATATTTGTTCCATGATAATGACACAAAACTGTATCGGATAAAGTTGGCTTCACTCCTTCGCCCAATGTGATTATTTCGTACAATAATCCGCTTTCAGTTTCGGTTACACCTTCTTTCAATTTATATTCTTCTCGAAAAGCTAAACCTTCAGTTTTATTCTTTTCAATCAATTCTTGTTTGCGTTTTAGTAATAATTCAGCTACTCCCATACCACAAATTTAAAAGGAATATTTTTAATTATAGCATATTAATCATTTCTACAAATTAGTTTACTTTTAATGAAATTATACAACTAAATGAAAAAGATAATATTTTCGTTACTTTTTACTATTATTTCAATTGTAATTTTCGGGCAGAATATCGTAAAAGAAATACCATTTCGATTAACAAAATACAACAATATTTTAGTACCAGTTATTATCAATCAAAAAGATACGGTGCAATTGATGTTACATACAGGCTCTGATTATATTACAATTATTGAAGATTCGTATAAAAAAATGCAATCTATTTCGATTTCTGATACCTTAAACAATGTGACATCTTGGGCTGGATATTCGGATATGAAAATGAGTCAAAGCAATGTGATTAAATTTGGTAATGAAGAGTTCAGCAAAATTCCAATTTTTATTGACAAACAATCTGGACATGAGAGTGATGGAAAAATTGGTTTGAAATTTTTTGAAGGAAAATATTTAGAAATCAATTTTGATGAGAATAAATTATATGTTTATAATAAAGCTCCTACCAAACTAAAAAAGTATACAAAATTAAATTCGAGATATTCTCAAGAAACACTGTATATAAAAGCTTTTCCATTTATTGACAAAAAACCGATTGAAACAGAGTTTATGATTCACACAGGTTTTTCTGGAGCATTGATGATTTCGGATGATTTTGCCAAAGAAAATAAATTATTAGAAAAATTTGAAATTATTGGAGAATCAAAACTAAATGATGCTGCTGGTAATGTAATACTTTCCAAAAAATCAATTTTACCTAATTTCGAATTGGCAAATCAAACATTCAAAAATGTACCAATGTCATTTTTTGATAGTACAATAAAAATTCAACACAAAAATATTATGGGTGGCGATTTGATTAAACGTTTCAATCTAATTCTCAATCCAGAAAAAGATATTTTATATGTAAAGAAAAGTAAATATTATAAAGACGAGTATTTTAAATTATAAAAAAAATCCACTTCATTTTGAAGTGGATTTTTTTATAAACTATATTGTATTCTTATTTTGCTTTGAATTTGTTAATCGCGTTAATCGTAAATTCTGATAAAACTAATTCACCCGAAATTTTTGCACGCTCGATTAATAACTCATCCCAATTTTCTGTTCCTTCCCAAGAAACACGTTTCAAATGTTTCATTGCTTCTGGATTTGAATTAGCTAATTTTTTAGCTAAAATATCGATGCCTTCATCCATTTCAACTGAATTTGCATAAACTTCTGCATACAAACCTTTTTCTTTAGCCCATTCAGCCGACTGAAATTCAGTTGCATTAATCGCCATTTGTGTAAAAGCAGAATTTCCAACTTTACGTTCTACAGCAGGTCCAACTACAAACGGTCCGATACCTACTGCTAATTCTGATAACTTTACAGATGCAAATTCTGTTGCAAAAGTATAATCTGCTGCCGAAGCAATTCCAACTCCACCTCCGACTGCTTTACCTTGAATACGTGCTAAAACAAATTTTGGTGCTTTGCGAATTGCGTTGATAACATGTGCAAATCCTGAGAAAAATTCTAGACCAGTTTCACGATCTTTGATTGAAATTAATTCGTCAAAAGATGCACCAGCACAGAATGTTCTATCTCCAGCACTTTTTAAAACAATAACTTTTACTTCGTCATCGTTTCCTAATTTTTCAATTTCTGTTGCTAAATTTCTTAATTGAGAACCTGGCATTGAATTACTTTGCGGGTGAAAGAATTCAATTGTACCAATTCCATTTTGTATATCTGATTTTACGTATGCTTCCATATCTAATTTGATAATTTTTTTAAATGTGGTAATGAGCAAATTTAACTAATAAATTATTCATTATATGTTTAATTGTTTGAATCAAAACAATTAATAATTTGAGATGCTTCGACATGCTCAGCATGACAAATATTTCACGTAATTTTTCAATTTGAAAATGATTCTAAATCATCTTCTCATTAACAAATTACCACATTCTCACATTATATTAATCTTGATTTAATTTTTTAACCATTGTTAAAATTGTTGCAATACCAACTGTTTCTCCCGTTTCGTCGTAAATATCAACTAACCAACGAACAATTCCTTTTGCCACATCGTTTTCATCTTTTTTCTCTTGATCTATTTTTTCTTTACACGTAAAACGAACTCCAATTGTAGAACCTGGATATACAGGCTTCACAAAACGACATT
Organism: Empedobacter sp. ULE_I140; assembly: GCF_053482575.1. Classification (NCBI taxonomy): domain Bacteria; kingdom Pseudomonadati; phylum Bacteroidota; class Flavobacteriia; order Flavobacteriales; family Weeksellaceae; genus Empedobacter; species Empedobacter sp. ULE_I140. The sequence goes on from NZ_JBQMTX010000001.1 coordinate 2,074,878, forward strand.
CATCTAAACCATAGTTTAATAAAACTGGACCTTTTTTCGCTAAAACAAATAAACCTGCCGCTTTAGACAATAAATAGTATCCGTGAGCAACATTACGCTCAAAAATAGTTCCTTCTAAAGAAGTTGCGTCAACGTGTGCATAGAAATTATCGCCAGATAAAGCTGCAAATGCATTAATATCTGATTGTTGAATCGTATGTTTTGCTGTGATTAATGTATCACCAACTTTTACTTCTTCGAAATGCTTCGCGAATGGATGTTTATCTTCTTCGATATAATCTGCTCCATATTGGTATTGTTGCGTAACTGCCGTCAATTTATTTGGAGAACCCTGGATTGCTGTACGTTGCATATAGTGTAATACACCACGCTTACCTCCCATTTCTTCTCCTCCACCTGCACGACCTGGACCTCCGTGAACTAATAATGGAAGTGGTGATCCGTGACCTGTCGATTCTTTTATACATTCTGCATCCAAAATAACGATACGTCCATGTAAAGAACCTGCATTCAATACAAATTCTGTTGCGATATCATTATCCGCAGTAACAATCGAACAAACTAAAGATCCTTTCCCCATACGAACTAAGTCAATTGCTTCGGCAGTTCCGTTGTAAGGAATAATCGTAGAAACTGGTCCAAAAGCTTCGATGTTGTGAACGTCCGTTTTATTGAATGGATCGTTGTTTAAAAATAAGATTGGAGAAATAAAAGAACCTTTGTTTTTATCAGCACCTTTTACTTCGAAATTATCTAAGTTTCCAAAAATAATTTCTTGTGTTTTAGCTAATTCTTCTACTTTCTCACGAACTTCTTTTACTTGCGCTGCTCCCGCTAAAGCTCCCATACGAACACCTTCCACATTTGGATCTCCAATTGTAGTCGTTGCTAAACGTTGTCCTAAAGCGATTTGAACATCCTCAACCAAATGAGCTGGCACCAATGCACGACGAACCGCTGTACATTTTTGTCCTGCTTTAGTTGTCATTTCACGTGTAACCTCTTTAATAAAAATATCAAATTCTAGTGAGCCAACTTGTACATCTTCTCCTAAAACACAAGCGTTTAAAGAATCTGCTTCTAAGTTGAATGGAACACCTTCTGAAGTAATTCTTGGATGTGCTTTTAACATTTGTCCTGTCCAAGCAGAACCTGTAAATGTTACAACATCTTCTGACTCTACATTATCTAAAATTCCGTTTGCTGAACCTGTGATTAATTGTAAAGCACCGTCAGGTAAAATTCCAGATTCAATGATTGCACGAACAACAGTTTCCGTTAAGAAAGAAGTAATTGTCGCAGGTTTTACAATAGCTGGAACTCCAGCCAATAAATTAACCGCAACTTTTTCTAACATTCCCCAAACTGGGAAATTGAATGCATTAATATGAATTGCAACACCTCGTTTTGGTGTTAAAATATGTGTACCTAAGAATGTTCCGTTTTTAGAGATTTTATGCGTTTCTCCTTCAACATAAAATGGTTGATCTCCGAATTGACGTCGTAAAGATGCATTGGCAAATAAGTTTCCAATTCCTCCTTCAATATCAACCCAAGAATCTGCACGAGTCGCACCTGTTGCCCAAGAAACCGTGTAAAATTCTTCTTTACGATCCATTAAGTATAAGGCTAATTTTTTCAACATTAAACCTCTTTCTTGGAACGTCATTTTACGTAAAACTGGTCCACCAACTGTACGTGCATAATCCATCATCGCACCGAAATCTAATCCAGCTGATGATGCAGTTCCTATTTCTTCGCCATTGATGGCGTTATATAACATTTGCCCTTCAGACGAACCTTTTGTCCATTGTCCTAAAGCATAATTTTCTAATTGTTTAGCCATTTTTATGTTGTTTGTGTATTTTTTTAGTTATAAGTCGTAAGTATTAAGTTATAAGTTTTTGTCATTCTGAGTTCATCTCAGAATCTCATTAAATTTAAGTGTGATACTGAAACAAGTTCAGTATGACATTTTACATAATACTTTTTACATTTTACTTACTTTCATTCCACGTTTTATAATTCGAAGCCATTGACTCGTAATAATAATCTGGAACTTCTGTTAATGGTTCACAAGGTTTTAAACTATCATGACAATCACTTGGTAATTGCATATATTGTTGAGTACCTTGATCTTTCCATTCGATCATTTGATCCGAAACTTGTTTTACGATTTTTGCAGGATTTCCAACCACAACACTTCTTGTCGGAATATGTGTATCAGCCTTTACAAAAGCTAAAGCACCAACAATACATTCGTCTTCTACCACAACATTATCCATAACAACTGCATTCATCCCAACCATACAATTACGACCAATTGTTGCGCCGTGAATAATTGCGCCGTGACCGATATGCGCTTTTTCTTTTAATTGAACTGTTGTTCCTGGAAACATATGAATCGTACAATTTTCTTGTACATTGCAATTATCTTCGATAATAATTTGTCCCCAATCACCACGTAACGCACAACCTGGACCAATGTAAACATCTTTCCCAATAATCACATTTCCTGTCACTACAGCTTGCGGATGAATAAATGCTGTTGGATGAACAACGGGTTTATATCCTTTGAATTCGTAAATCATAATTTGTAGATTTGAGATAGTAGTATTGAGTAATGAGATTTTATTTAATTGTCACTCTGTGTTTATTTCAGAATCTCATTAAGTTAATGTGATACTGAAACAAGTTCAACATCACTAAAATCTAATATCTAACTTCTCAATACTAGAATCTATTTTTTATGCTCTTTCAATAATTACAGCGTAACCTTGTCCTAAACCGATACACATTGTAACCAATGCATAACGTTTTCCTGTTGCTTGTAATTCGTAAGCCGCAGAATTTAAGATACGCGCTCCTGACATTCCAAGTGGATGACCTAAAGCGATAGCTCCACCATTTGGATTGATACGAGAATCGTTATCTACTAAACCTAATGCACGCGTACATGCTAAAGATTGCGCTGCAAATGCCTCATTTAATTCAATTACATCAATATCATTCATTGTTAAACCAGCTTTTTCTAATGCAATTTTAGTTGCATTCACTGGTCCAATTCCCATAATGCGAGGCTCAACACCTGCAACACCAGAAGAAACAATACGTGCCATTGGTGCTAAACCAAAATCTTTAATCGCTTGTTCAGAAGCTAAAATATTCGCTGCCGCACCATCATTAAGCCCAGAAGCATTACCCGCAGTTACCGTTCCATCTGCTTTGAAAGCTGGGCGTAACTTTGATAAAATCTCCATTGTTGTATTATTCTTTGGGAATTCATCTATATCAAAAATAATAGCATCACCTTTACGTTGTGGAATAACAACAGGAACAATCTCTTTCGCTAAACGTCCATTCACTTGGGCAGCAGCCGTTTTTTGTTGAGACCAAACCGCAAATAAATCTTGATCTTCACGCGAAATATTATCACGCTCTGCTAAGTTTTCCGCTGTATTTCCCATTCCATCAACACCCCACATTTCTTTCATTTTTGGGTTGATAAAACGCCAACCAAAAGTTGAGTCATAAATTTGTGCATCACCACCAAATGGAGAAGCCGATTTAGAAATTACTAAAGGTGCACGTGTCATCGATTCTGCTCCACCAGAAATCATTAATTGTGCATCACCAACCTGAATTGCTCTCGATGCTGCAATTGCAGCTGATAAGCCAGAAGCACATAAACGATTCACTGTTTCACCTGGAACTGTGTAAGGTAATCCAGATAATAAAGCCGACATACGAGCTATATTACGGTTATCCTCTCCTGCTTGATTTGCATTCCCTAAAATTACATCGTAGAATGCAGCAGGATCAATTGATGGATTTCTTTTTAATAATTCGGCGATTACCATTGCCCCCATATCATCCGGACGAACAGCAGATAATCCACCTTTTAATTTACCAATTGGAGTTCTAACTCCATCTATAATATATGTTTGGTTCATTGTTTCTTTAGTTTTGAGTAATGAGTTCTAAGTTTTGAGTTGAAAATACTCAATACTCATAACCCACAACTTATTACTTAATTCTCTTCAATTAAAGGTTTACCTGTTCTAAAACAAGTTCCTTTAAATAAAGCAATTAATTCATTATGTTGATTCGTAACTTTGATATCGTAAATACCTGTTTTTTTCGTTGTCGAAACTTCTTGAGATTCAATGGTAAATACATCTCCCTCGCGTCCAGCTTTCGTAAACGAAATGTGAACATCTAAGGCTACAGAAATATTATTGTACATATTGCACGAAAAAGCAAACGCAGAATCTGCCATCGCAAACGTTACGCCTCCGTGAACAGACCCTACTCCGTTCATCATTTCTGGACGAATTGCTGCTTGTAATTTTGCATATCCTTCTCTAACTTCGATTACTTCTAAACCTAACCATTCACTAAATTTATCGTGGTCAAGCATTCTATTTAATAACTTTTGTGGTTCCATTTTTTTTGATAATTTTTAGTAGAATGTTTTATTTTCTTTGACGAAATTTCTGATAATTGGACTTAAACGGTAACGATCTTCATGGTAATAATTATACAATTCATCTAAATCATTTTGTACATTTTCCAGTCCATATTCATCCGCCCATTTCAATAATCCTTTTGGATAATTTACACCTTTTGTCATCGCCGTATCTAAATCTTCACGGTTTGCAATGTTTAAAAATAAAGCATCAGCTGCTTCGTTGATTAACATCACCAAAACACGTTTGTATATTTTTTCTAATAAAGCTTGATCTTGAGATAGTACTTTTTTCTCCACTCCTTCTGCATAATTGTAAAATCCACGACCAGATTTACGTCCGTAATATCCAGCTTCGAATAAGCGTTTTTGAGAGAAAGATGGTTTAAATCTTGGATCATAAAAGAATGATTCGAAAACCGATTCGGTTACACGATAATTTACATCATGACCAATAAAATCCATTAATTCGAATGGTCCCATACGGAAACCTCCAACAGAAGTCATCGCAAAGTCTATTGTTTCTGCATCTGCAACTCCTTCTTCTAATAAACGAATTGATTCGCTATAAAATGGACGAGCTACACGATTTACAATAAATCCTGGCGTATCTTTCGTAATTACAGGTAATTTACCAACAGATTGAATCAATGCTTTTACTTCTTCTGCTAAATCTTCTCGCGTTTGTACGGCTGGAATAATCTCTACCAAAGCCATTAAAGGCGCAGGATTAAAAAAGTGAATTCCAATAACACGTTCTGGTTTTGAACACGCAGATGCAATTGATGCGATTGATAATGAAGAAGTGTTTGACGCTAAAATACATTCGTCAGAAACGAGTTCTTCCACTTGTTTGAAAACTGATTTTTTAATATCTAAATTTTCAATAATTGCTTCAATCATCAAATCAATCGATGCAAAAGCGGTTAAGCTATCTGCATATTCGATATTGTTTTGAATTTCTTGTGCTTTTTCAGCTGTATATTTTTTTTTCGCCACTAACTTCTCGAATGTCTTCGCTAAGTTTTGTTTTGAACGATCTAAAGCTTCTTTATTTGTGTCATATAAAACAACTGGATGACCAGATTGAGCAAAAACTTGCGCAATTCCAGACCCCATTGCTCCACCACCAATAATTCCTATTTTTTTCATTTCTTACTCGCCTTTAAAAACAGGATTTCTTTTCTCGATAAATGCGTCTACACCTTCTTGATAATCTGATGTATTCCCTGATTTAGCTTGAAATAATCCTTCTTGAATTAATTGTTCTTCGATTGAATTATTAAATGTTTGATTCAATAACTTCTTTGTATAAGCCAAACCTTTTGTTGGAAGATTCGCTAATTTATCAGCAATCTTTGCAACTTCAGCATCGAAAATATCGTCAGCAAAAAACTCATAAATCATTCCGATTTCTTTTGCTTGAGCCGCCGAAACTTTATCTGCAAGCATCATTAAAGCAGTTGCTTTTTGAAGTCCAATTAAACGAGGTAAGAAATAAGTTCCTCCACAATCTGGGATTAAACCAATTTTAGAAAAAGCTTGAATGAAATTTGTCGATTCTTTCGCGACAACAATGTCACAAGCCAAAGCTAAATTTGCTCCCGCACCGGCAGCAACACCGTTTACAGCAGCAACAACTGGTTTGTCCATGTTTCTAATTTTAAGAACCAATGGATTATAATTTTCCTGAACGATTTTATTGAAGTCGATTTCTATTTCTTCTAAAACTTCGCCTAAATCTTGACCAGCGCAGAATGCTTTTCCCGTTCCAGTTAAAACCACTGCACGAACAGAAACATCTTGAGCTGCAACATCCAAGTGATGTTGAAGAGCTTTAATCATTTCCTGATTAAAACTGTTAAAAACAGAAGGACGATTCAACGTAATCGTAGCAATTCCTCCCTCTTGTGTGTATAGGATTGATGTTGAATTTTCCATAATTTTTTAGTGATGACATTTGAAATAATCAAATGGTTCGTGGCAACTATTGCATTGATACATAGCTTTGCAGGCCGTAGAACCAAATTGACTGATAAGTCTGGTATCTGTAGAGCCACATTGTGGACATTCTACATTTTGTTCATCCGAAAAAAGCGCATCAGACGAAGGATTTTTGGTTGGCGGTGCAATTCCATAAGCCTTCATTTTTTGCTTTCCTTCTTCTGTCATCCAATCAGTTGACCACGAAGGGCTCAACTGATTAATGACATTGATATTTTTGAATCCTTTTTCGATTAATTTTAAACGAACAGAAATTGAAATTGCACTCATAGCAGGACATCCAGAATAGGTTGGCGTAATTGTAACGTTGACACTTTCTTGGTCAATTAATTCAATTTTACGCACAACACCAAGATCGATTACACTAATCACAGGAATTTCTGGATCAGCGACTTCCTCCATGTAGTGCCAAATTTCTTTTTCGGTTACCATTGCGAATCTGGATAAGTTCTTTGTAAATATTGTAAATCTGTTAAGATAAATCCTAAATGCTCTGTATGAAGACCTTCTTTACCTCCTTTTTGTACAAACGCATTTTCTACATCAGCTTCAATTGTCGCTTCGTCTAAAATTGCTTTTACATTTGCTAACCAAGTTGCTTGAAATTCTTCTGGGCTTGAAATTAATCCTTCTTCAACTAAAGCTTTTTGGTAAGGTGCTAATAAAAATGCTTCTTTTACATAAGGTAAAATATTGTTTACAGCTTCCTGAATTTTATCGTGAGATTCTTGTGTTCCATCTCCTAAACGAATCATCCATTCTGATGACCATTTTAAGTGATATTTTACCTCTTTCAATGATTTTTCAGCGATGGCTTGTAATTTAAGATCTTTTACTTTCAAAAATTGCTCTAACAATAACGCATGGTAAGAATCGTAAAAGAATTGACGTGCAACTGTGTCTCCGAAATGTCCGTTTGGTAATTCAACCAACAATAAGTTTTTATATTCACGCTCTTCACGTAACATTGCTAACGTATCTTCAGTTGCTCCATTTCCGATCATTTCAGCCGCATAGTTATAATAATTAGAAGTTTGACCTAATAAATCCAACGCCATATTAGACATTGCAATGTCTTGTTCTAAAATTGGACCATGACCACACCATTCGCATAAACGTTGTGCCAAAATTAGATTTGTATCCGCTAAATGCAAGATAAAATCGATGTAATTTTGATTGTTTTGATAAACTGTACTTGTCATAAATTACATGTTTTTAATTTCTTCTGGTACATCATAAAAAGTTGGATGACGGTAAACTTTGTCTTCTGCAGGATCAAAAAATTGTTCTGCTTCATCAGGATTAGAAGCATGGATATTAGCAGATTCTACCACCCAAATACTTACACCTTCTAAACGACGTGTATATACATCACGTGCATTTTCAAGTGCCATTGTAGCATCAGCAGCATGTAAGCTCCCAACGTGTTTGTGGTCTAACCCTTGTTTACTTCTAATGAATACTTCCCATAAAGGCCAATCTCTATTTTCCATCTTTTTATGCATTTTTGCGTTGTTCTTTTTCTAATTCTCTTTGTTTTCTTTTTTCGTGGTAAGCTGTTGCTGCGTCACGAACCCAAGCTCCTTCGTTGTGTGCGTTACGGCGAGCATCCAAACGTTGTTTGTTACATTTACCGTTTCCTTTCACAACATTCCAGAATTCTTCCCAATCAATTTCTCCGAATTCATAGTGCCCTGTTTCTTCATTGAATTTTAGATCTGGATCTGGAATAGTTAATCCTAAATATTCGGCTTGAGGAATAGAAATATCCACGAAACGTTGACGTAATTCGTCATTCGAAAAACGTTTGATTCTCCATTTCATTGATAATTCTGAGTTTGATGATTCTTCATCTTTTGGTCCAAACATCATTAATGTAGGCCACCACCAACGATTCATTGCATCTTGCAACATCGCTTTTTGTTCTGGTGTTCCTTTTGATAATACCACTAATGCTTCGTAACCTTGTCTTTGGTGGAAAGATTCTTCTTTACAAACACGTACCATTGCGCGAGCATAAGGTCCGTAAGATGTACGACATAATGGAACTTGATTCAGAATCGCAGCTCCATCTACCAACCAACCAATCATTCCGATATCTGCCCAAGTAAGGGTTGGATAATTGAAGATTGATGAATATTTAGCTTTACCTGAATGTAAATCATTTAATGTTTGAATACGGGAAACACCTAATGTTTCAGCAGCACAATATAAGTATAATCCGTGACCAGCTTCGTCTTGAACTTTCGCTAATAAGATTTTCTTTCTATTTAATGAAGGCGCTCTTGTAATCCAGTTTGCTTCTGGTAACATCCCAACAATTTCTGAGTGAGCATGTTGAGAGATTTGTCTGATTAATGTTTTACGGTATGCGTCTGGCATCCAGTCTTTTGGTTCGATACGAACTTCATTTTCAATCTTATTATCGAAGATTTCTTGAAAATCAATTTCTTTTGCACTCATTTCTAAACGTTTTTAAAGTTGATTATTTGGCATCAAAATCTACCACGACTTCTGCAGAACGAGGGTGCGCTTGACACGCTAATACAAATCCTCTTTCTAATTCATCTGGCTCAAGTGAGTAGTTGATGTCCATTTCTACCTCACCCTTCTCTACTTTACACTTACAAGTTGCGCAAACACCACCTTTACAAGCATAAGGTAAATCAGCTCCGTTTTGTAAAGCCGCATCTAAGATTGTGTCGCCATTGTAACCCAAATCAATCTGTAAAGCTGTTGCATCTAATTTGATGGTTACTTTACTCATTGTATCGTCTGATTGTTTTACAGCTTTTTGACGCTCTACCTTTTTCGCTTCTGCAGATGCACTATAGAATAATTCGAAATGCAAATGTTTTGCATCAACTCCTGCTTCTACAAAAGCGTCACGACCGCTTAAAATCATTTCTTCTGGACCACAAAGGAAAACTTCGCTTACTTCTTTTGGATCGATCATATTTTGCAAGAAATATTCAATTTTTGCTTTATCAATACGACCACTCAAAATCTCAGCATCAGCCGTTTCACGACTCAAGATATTGTAAACGCTAATGCGTTCCATGTATCTATTTTTTAATGCTTCGATTTCTTCTTTAAAAATAATCGAACCTTTGTTTCTGTTTCCATATAACAGTACAAATTGACTGTTAGGTTCTGTTTGTAGAACTGTTTTGATGATAGAAAGTACTGGTGTAATTCCAGATCCCGCCACAATTCCTACATATAATTTTTTGTTGTCTTCGTGTACTTCTGTAAAGAAATTTCCTTGTGGAGTCATTACATCAAGAACATCGCCAACTTTGATTGTATCGTTAACAAATGTCGAGAAAATTCCATCCTCAATTTTCTTTACAGCAACTCTTAATTCATTATCCAAAGGACTTGAACAAATTGAGTAAGAACGTCTAATTTCTTCGTTATTGTGAAAATTCTTAAACGTTAAATATTGACCATGTTTGAATTTGAATTCTTGGTTTAATTCTTCTGGCACTTCAAATGTAACGGATACACAATCTGGTGTTTCCTTTTTTACATTTTTAACGCGTAATTGGTGAAAATTTATAGCCATATTATTTTTGAAATCCGTTAATTAATAGTGTCATTAAGTCATTTTCTAATTGCTCTGGTGAGATATCTCGTCCAGGTTTGTACCACAATTCTATCCAACGTAATGATGATAATAAAGTAAATAAAGCAACCGAAACATTCAAGTCTTTAAATTCGCCTGCTGCAATTCCTGCTTTGATAAGATTAGCGATTCTTTTTTCGTATCCTTTTCGAATTGTTTTATACAAATCCTTTTTCGTATCCGAAAGATTTTTCCAATCATTATTTGCAACAGAAACTTCGTTTGGCTCATCAATAATCATTCTGACATGCAATTGAATTAAATCTCTCAATTTCTGAACATTTGATTCGTTTGTATCTTCGATCGAGCTAATGTGAGAAACATATTGATTAGCAACTTTAAAACAAATCTCTTCTAAAATTTCGTCTTTCGAACGAATGTGATTGTATAAACTTGCGGCTTCCATTCCAACCTTTTCAGCCAGTTCGCGCATTGATGTTGCCGAATAACCTTTTTGTTTAAAGATTAAGGCAGCTTCTTGAATAATCAGTTCTTTTTTACTTTGTTTAGGCATATATTTATAAATGTCTGTTATCGATGATTCGGTTTAATTTTCCTCCTTCACTTTTCGGAAGTTCATCAACTTGATACAATTTAACATTCATTCCTAATCCAATATTGTCTCTAATTTTTTTGTGAATATTAGAGATTAATTTGCAACATGCATGATTAGATTCGTCGTTCAAATTATCACAAGTGAAACCTTGGCTTGCAAAATAGTCAGGATTAATTTCAAATCCAACTTCTACAGCATCCATATTTTTAGGTTTTGTTAAAACTACTTGATAATTTGGCGATAATTCTGGAAATTCTGGAATAAAATCAGCGATTTGTGTGTGAAAGAAATTTACACCTCTAATAATCATCATATCATCTGCACGACCAATAATTGGTCCCATTTTGATATGCGTTCTTTTCTTAGAATATTCGTACGTAAGGGTTGTGATATCTCCCGTCCAATAACGCACCAATGGTAAAGCTTCTTTTGTTAACGTTGTAATCACTAAAACTCCAGGTTGTCCATAAGGCACAGGCTCACCTGTTTTCTCGTCTACAATCTCTGGAAAGAAGTGGTCTTCCCAAATGTAAGATCCTGTTCCTTGCTCTTCATAATCTTCATTAGATACACCAGGTCCGATAATTTCGCTCAATCCATAGATATTAGAAGCTTTGATGTTTAAACTTCCTTCTACTTCTTGACGTAATGCTTCTGACCATGGTTCTGATCCTAAAATCGCAAACTTAAGATTTAAGCTTTCTAATGATTCGCCTCTTTTCTTGATTTCCTCAGCTACTGTTAATGCATACGATGGTGTTGCACAAATCGCATCAGCCTGAAAATCTTTCAACAACATGATTTGTTTTTCAGTATTTCCACCAGAAATAGGAACAACTGTCATTCCTAACTTTTCTGCTCCATAATGTAATCCCAAACCTCCTGTAAACAAACCATAACCATAGGCATTTTGTAATGTCATCCCTGGTTCGCATCCAGAAGCTGCTAAAGAACGCGCTACTACTTCTGAAAATAATTCGATGTCGTTTTTGGTATAACCTACAACTGTTGGTTTTCCTGTTGTGCCACTTGAACAATGTAAACGGATTACGTTGCTCTTTGGTTCTGCAAATAATCCGAACGGATAGTTCTCTCTTAAATGTGTTTTTTTGGTGAAAGGTAATTTGTGTAGATCTTCAACACCTTTGATGTCTTCTGGTTTTATTCCAGCTGCATCAAATGCTTCTTTGTAAAAAGGTACATTGTTATACACTTTTTGCAACATGTTTTGAAGTCTTTCGTTTTGAAGAACGCGCAATTTTTCAATTGGCATTTGTTCTATCTCGGGATTAAATATCATAATTTTTGCAGATTTTGATTTTTGATAATAACAAATTTAATCAAAAAAACTAAAAAAACTAACAAACGTTAGTTTTTTTTAGTGTAAAAAATACAATTCATACTAATTATTGTCTTTTAATAAGATAAAACATCATTAATCAATGTTTTTAATTTTTCAGCATTAGGTAACATCTCTGCTTCTAAAGTCGAATTTAATGGAATTGCTGGCATATCTTTCGCTCCTAACACACGAATTGGTGCATCTAAGTACTCAAAACACTCTTCATTAATTAAGCCTGAAATACTCTGTGCAAAAGAGTTTTGCTTCGCTTCTTCTGTTAAAACAATACAACGATTGTGTTTTTTTACACTATTAAAGATTGTTTCTTCATCTAACGGAACTAAAGTTCTTAAATCGATAATTTCGACTTGATTAGGAAAACCCTTTGCCGCTTGTTTTGCCCAATACACTCCCATTCCGTATGTAATAATCGAAACAGAATTATGATTTTGAGAAGATTCAGCCGTTAAAACTTCACGTGCTTTACCAAAAGGCAATACATAATGTTCGTCTGGCTCAACAGTCGCGGCATCTTCTGTTCCTTTTATCTTACTCCAGTATAAACCTTTGTGTTCTAGCATTACAACAGGATTTGGATCGTAATAAGCAGCTTTCATCAAACCTTTCAAATCCGCTCCAGTAGATGGATACGCAATTTTAATTCCTTTGATATTCGTCAAAACACTTTCTACTGAACTTGAGTGATAAGGTCCTCCGCTTCCATACGCACCAATTGGCACACGTAAAATCATAGAAACTGGCCATTTGCCATTTGATAAGTAATTAGAACGCGCTACTTCTGTAAATAATTGATTCAATCCTGGCCAAATATAATCGGCAAATTGAACCTCAACAATTGGTTTTAAGCCAACTGCAGACATTCCAACTGTAGATCCGATTATAAATGCTTCTTGAATTGGTGTATTAAATACACGATTTTTACCATATTGTTTTGCTAAAGTTGCCGCTTCACGAAAAACTCCACCCAAACGCAACCCTACATCTTGTCCATATAATATAGCTTCTGGATGTTCTGCCATCAATTCACGAATCGCAAACAATGCAGAATCTACCATTACTGTTTTATCCTTACCTTCTGGTGAACGATTTCCTTTTTCTTCAGTAATCGATGTTGGCGCAAAAACATGCGTATATAAATCTTCGGGGCGAGGATCTTCTGCTTTCAACGCTTCTTGATATTCTGCCTGAACTTGTTCTTTTATTTTATTTTCAATTTCGATTAAATCATTTTCATCGAAACCTTCATTTAATAAAGTATATTTTAATTTATCGTAAGGATCACGAGATTGTGCTTCCTCTAAATCATCTCTGTACCATTCTTTGCGAACGCCAGATGTATGATGATTCAATAAAGGAACTTTTGCATGAACCAAAATCGGACGACGTTCTGTACGAATAATTTCAATTGCACGTTGAATCGTTTCATAAGAAGCTAAAAAATCCGTTCCATCAACCACAAAAACTTCCAAACCATTGAAACCTTTTGCATAATGAGCGATATCTTGTGCACGAATTTCATCTGCCGAAGCCGAAATATCCCATTCATTATCTTGAACCAAATATAAAATTGGTAATTGTTTCAACGCTGCCATTTGGAAAGCTTCTGCCACCTCGCCTTCCGTACAAGACGCATCTCCTAACGAACAAACTGCAATTGGTTTTACTTCTTCATCACAAAGACCTTCTAACTCTTTGTATTGCATTCCCATCGCAATTCCTGTTGTTGGAATCGCTTGCATTCCTGTTGCACTACTTTGATGCGGAATTTTCGGCATATTATCACGGCGCAAACTTGGATGAGAATAATAGGTTCTTCCTCCAGAAAAAATATCTTCGCGTTTTGCTAATAATTGCAGCATCAATTCATAAGGCGTAATTCCAATTGATAATAACATGGCATCATCACGGTAATACGCGCTTAAGTAATCTTGTGGTAATAATTGTAATCCTGTAGCAATTTGTATTGCTTCGTGTCCACGCGCTGTTGCATGTACATATTTGCTTGTTACAGCTTTATTTTCTTCGTATAATTCGGTTAAAGATTTTGCAGTAACCAATAATTCGTATGCTTTTTTAAGTAATGTTGTTGTTGATAATGTGGTTTCCATTCTGATTAAATTTGCGTGTTAACATCCCAATTTTCCATGTAATCTGAAATTCGTTTCAAGAAAACGCCTCCCAAAGATCCGTCTATCACACGATGATCAAACGAAAGTGACAAATACATAAATTGTCTCGCCACAATAATATCTCCGAATTCAGTTTCCAAAACCGCAGGTTTTTTCTTGATCACGCCAGTCGCTAAAATTGCCACTTCAGGTTGATTGATAATTGGCGTTCCCATCAAATTACCAAAAGTCCCCACATTACTTATTGTGAACGTTCCTCCACGAACATCATCTGGCGAAAGTTTATTATTTCTTGCTTTATCTACAATTGAATTCACACCTTTTGCTAAACCTTCTAAATTTAATTCATTGGCTTGATGAATGACAGGAACAATTAAATTATTACTTGGTAAAGCAGTTGCAATTCCAATATTTATCTCATTGTGTTTGATTATTTTAGTCTCAGTTTCATCAACTGACACATTAATCATTGGAAAATCTTTAATTGCACGAACAACACAATCTACAATTAACGGTGTAAATGTCAATTTTTGTTTGTATTTAGCTTCAAAAGCAGCTTTATTTTCTTCGCGCCATTTCACAAAATTCGTAACATCAGGTTCTACATAAGCCGTCACATGAGGCGAAGTTTGTTTACTCTTTTTCATGTGTTTTGAAATCAATTGACGCATTTTATCCATCTCAATAATTTCATCTTTCGCTCCATAAGAAGAACTTGAAACTATATTATTTTTATTTATAGTATTACTTGAATTATTAGTTGTAAATGGTTTATTTTGAATATAATTTAATACATCATTTTTCGAAATTCTTCCATCACGACCAGAACCTTTTATTTGTGAAATATCTGTTGATTGAAGATTTTCTTTTTGGATAATACTTTTTACCAAAGGTGATAAAAATTGATTTGTATCGATTGAATTTATAGTTTGTAAAGTTGTAACAGTTTCAATCTTTTTTTCTTCAACATTTTCAGTTTTTTGAGCTGATTGTTGTTGAGTTTCTGAAGGCTCAATTAAAGCGAAAACTTCTCCTATTTTTATCTCATCTCCTTCATTAAATCTAAACTCAATAATTTTTCCAGCAGTTGTAGAAGGCACATCAGAATCTACTTTATCCGTCGAAACTTCGGCAATTACTTCATCCTCATGAATGAAATCACCAACGTTTTTTGTAAAACGAACCAACTGTACAGACTCAACACTTTCTCCCAATTTTGGAATCGTTAGTTCTATATTCTTCATTTTATTTGTTTGCAGTTTTGAGCGTTGAATATAATCATTTTTTATAAAAACTAATGAATGTTAGTTGAAATATTCATTGGAATTTTGTTTTTTTAGTGTAGCTATTAGATTATCCAAAACTCATACCTATTAAAACCTCATCACCAAACCAACTCCAGCTTGATTATTTTGATAAACAGGAAAAACCATTGTCGCCACTTTTGATTCTTTATTTTTTGGATAAAACCAATTGTTAATCGTAGGAAATAACCAATACGCCAATTCCGTCGATAAAATTCCTATTCCCGCTCCAGCAACAACATCTCCAACCCAATGGCGATTATTGATAACACGATAAACACCCGTAAAAGCAGCCAAAGGATATCCAGCCAAACTCAACCAAAAATTAGAATCTTGGTATTCTCGAAACATAAATTGAGCCGTAGAAAACGCATTTGCCGTATGTCCAGAAGGAAAAGAAAGATTGTTTGTACCATCGGGTCTTTCCTCTTGCACAGCGTGCTTTAGTCCCATTACCAAACCTGTATTGATGATTTGAGAAGCTGCAAAAATTATTGTACGATCTCGTAAATTATGTTTCCCTTGAACGCCAGCCAAATTCAATCCATAAACCGCCGCTGCAGGTAAATATTGTGTATAATTATCATATTTATTTCCTTTTGTTTTATCTTCTAAAATTTCGTTTTGAGTAGATTTATTTAAATTATCCAATGCTGGAATTGCCAAACTCAAACTTCCGTATGTAATTAAAGTCGCAGGAATAATCAACTTTTTGGCGTTGAAATGATAAACTTTATCTTCTGGATTAAATGTTTGCTTTGGAATAGAATCAAGTTGAATAGAATCGGTTTTAGTTTGCTGAATTGTATCTTGTGCATTTCCTTTTATCGAAAATATTGAAAGTAATACACAATTCATGACTATCGTTTTTGTTTTAATTTGGTTCATTTTCACATTCATTTTATTGAACAAATGTATTTGAAACCTCCTTACACAAAACTTAAAATTTGATTAAGAAAAAAGCCATTAGAAATAATCCAATGGCTTTAAAAAAAATATCTATTTATAAATTTCCTCGACGTTCTTGCTCTCTTTCTAAGGCTTCGAACAATGCTTTGAAATTACCTGCTCCAAACGATTGGGCTCCATGACGCTCGATAATTTCGTAGAATAATGTTGGACGATCTTCGACTGGTTTCGTAAAAATTTGTAACAAATAACCTTCTTCATCACAATCAACCAAAATTCCTAGATCTTGTAACTTCTTAATATCCTCATCAATTTCACCCACACGTTCTGGAATCATATCGTAATAAGCCTCTGGTGGCGCAGATAAAAACTCTACTCCACGAGATTTAAGTTCTGTCACAGTTTTTACAATATCCTTAGTCGCAACTGCAATATGCTGCACTCCTTCTCCTTCGTAAAAATCTAAATATTCTTCAACTTGAGATTTCTTTTGACCTTCTGCAGGCTCATTAATAGGAAATTTTGAATAACCATTTCCGTTACTCATCACTTTCGACATTAATGCTGAATATTCCGTATTGATTTGTTTATCATCAAACGATAAAATATTTACAAATCCCATTACATCTTGGTACCAAGCAACCGCCTCATTCATACGATTCCAACCCACATTACCAACGCAATGATCCACATATAATAAACCACAATCAGTTGGTTGATATGTTGATTCAGATTTTACATAACCTGGCATAAAAGGACCTTCATAATTTTTACGTTCAATAAACATATGGATTGTTTCGCCATATGTATAAATTCCAGACATTTTTACTTCTCCAAACTCATCTGTAATCGTAGTTGGCTCCATATAAGGTTTTCCTCCACGTTTTGTTGTTTGCTCAAAAGCATCGTACGCATCATCCACCCAAAGTGCTAAAATTTTAACTCCATCACCATGTTTCATTGCATGTTGACAAATTGGAGAATCTGATTTTAAACCAGAAGTTAATACCAAACGAATCTTCCCTTGTTGTAAAACATAAGAAGCTCTATCTCTCACTCCTGTTTCTGGGCCAGCATATGCAACTTCTTGAAATCCGAAAGCTGTTTTGTAATAATGTGCAGATTGTTTTGCATTACCAACATAAAACTCGATATAATCTGTTCCATTAATTGGAAGAAAGTCTTGTGCTAATGCTATTTTTTCAGCAAATGTTTGTGTACTCATTTTTATTGTGTTTTTTATTTTATTGTATTCAGTAAAAAGTAAAATGTATTAAGTTTTACTATTTATGATTTATTCAGTTTCTTTTACTTAAAATATTTAATTCTAAATCAAGTTCAGAATGACAACGAACTTAGAACTTAGAACTTAGAACTTAGAACTTAGAACTTAGAACTTAGAACTTAGAACTTAGAACAAAATTAAAATCTCTTAATAAAGCCAAGATTTATAATAATCTGGATCTTCGATTTCTAAAGCTTGTTCGGTTAACATCAATGGTCTGAAAGGATCAATCATCACAGCTAATTCATGTGTTTCTTTCGTTCCAATCGATTTTTCAACTGTCCCAGGATGTGGGCCATGCGGAATTCCTGCTGGATGTAATGTAATTTGTCCTTTCTCAACCGATTTTCTAGACATAAAATCTCCATCCACATAATATAATATCTCATCAGAATCGACATTACTATGGTTATAAGGTGCTGGAATCGCATTTGGATGATAATCGAAAAGACGCGGAACAAAACTACAAATCACAAAACCTGCACCTTCGAAAGTTTGATGAACAGGCGGCGGCTGATGGATACGCCCTGTAATTGGCTCGAAATTATGAATAGAAAAAGCCCATGGATAATGATAACCATCCCAACCTACAAAATCAAAAGGATGAGTTCCATAAACGTAAGGATAAATTAATCCTTCTTTTTTGATCATAATCTTGAAATCTCCGTGTTCATCATTTGTTTCAAGATTTTGAGGACGTTTAATATCGCGCTCGCAAAAAGGCGAATGTTCCATTAACTGTCCAAAATGATTGCGATAACGACGAGGTGTTTCAACTGGGCTAAATGATTCTGTAATAAATAGACGATTATTAGAATCATTAAAATGAAGCTGATAAATAATTCCACGTGGAATCACTAAATAATCTCCATATTCAAATTCAATTTGTCCATAACCAGTTTTCAGAACTCCAGAACCTTCGTGTATAAAAATTATTTCATCCGCCATCGAATTTTTGTAGAAATAATCTATCATCGATTCTTGTGGCGCAGCCAATGAAATATGCAAATCATTGTTAACCAAAACTGGCACACGAGATTCTAAATAATCTTTGGTAGGTTTTACTTTAAAACCTTTTAAAGAGGTATGCTTTAAATGTTTTGCGCGAGCAATTTTTGGCTCTACCGAATAAGGTTCGCTAATCCCTTTTACCAAAGTTGGTGGATAACAGTGGTAAACATTGGAATACGTACTCGAAAATCCATGCGTAGAAACTAATTCTTCTGCATATAATTCTCCATTTGGTTTTCGGAATACCGTATGTCGCTTTTGTGGGAATTCTCCCAAATGATGATAAAGTGGCATATCGTATTTTGTTTGTTATTTTGATGAAAAGGGATATAGATGACGAGATTCGTCAACAAATAATCTGCAATATTCTAGTGTGAATATTGAGCAAATACAATTTTGGAAAGTAAAGCAGAAGTTTGCTTATTCATTCCAACAAATAAAGGTTTAATATTTTCTTTAATTGTTTGCATTTCTTTTCTGTGGCTATCTCAAAGATAGAAACATTTTTTGATTGTACAAAATACCTTACTAAAAAATGCTTTACAACAATTATTTTCAATATTTTTAAAAAACTACATATAACCCGTAGGGCATTATTGAACTAGATTAATTTTGAGATTATTTTATGTTTCTATTGAAAAGAAATTTATTGAGATGCTGAATGGTTGTTAAAACCTTTATTCTAACTAAAATTCGCTGTTATAAGAAAACGTATTACATCAAGCTTAGAATGTAGCAAAAATCTATGCTTCTATTGTGGTGAGAAAAGATTATATATTCATTTTGGCCTGATCCAAAGCGAACCAAAAAAATCAAGTCCGTGCCTACAAGTCGGTCAATAACGACTACTCACTAAATGCTTTAGAACATTCGCATAAGAAATGCGAACATAAATCATTGTTAACGCTCACTACGCCGAATTGACGCTCGACTCTTCAGCAATGACGGTTTTAGAACTCGTTGTTATAAATGGAGTTGAATATTGAAAAAGGAATTAAAAAAATCCGACGATTTAGAATCGAAATGCGATTCAACTCTAAATTATTGAAATAAAAAAGTTGGAGTGTTTGAGTGGAGCGAGTTACCAACTTTATGGAAATAATTTAGTAAGTTGAATCATTGAGAGACTACTGTCGGCATCTTTTTTTGTTTCGTTTTTTTGGATGCTCTTCCCCGAAGGGCATATGAATACCAATAATTAAAATAAACAGGAAATGAATAAAAAATGAAAGGAAGAAATGAAAATAAAGAAAAGGAATACCTGAGCCATACCATGGCTCCTCCTTTTAATTTCAAATGTTTTTTTGGATGAGCTTCCCCGAAGGACATATGAATACCTATAATTAAAATAGATATTCAAATGAATAAAAAAGTGACAAAAGATTTCTCGATACCTCGAAATGACATATTGAATGCGATTCTGAGACAAACCCAGAATGACAAAATTCATTGGTTAAAAAGAATTTGAATATTAATAAGAGTTAAGCGTTAAGCGTAGAACGTAAAACTTAATAAAAACCGGCATTAAAACTATCACGTTAAGAAAATGGTTGAATGTAACGTAAAAAAGGTTTTAGCCGTAGGGTTTTTAAAATCTTTAGTGAAATGAGAACATTTTTAGTAGTGAGGTTTACAGCCAAGTCTTTGCTTGTACTGATCCTGCCGAAATATTGATTACTTTTTTGTTCTTTTCCCTGTAAGGCATATGAATACCAATAATTAAAATGAACAGGAAATGAATAAAAAATGAAAGAAAGAGATTCTTAGATAAACTCAGAATGACAACAAACAAATTGTATTTCAATTACAAATTCTCAAGCTGAATTCATTTCAGCTTCTTATTATCGTCAGTCAGAGTGACGTTTGTAAAACGTAGTATCGAAGACTTAGACGAGAAATAACGACTACTCACTAAATGCTTAACTATGTTCATTTTTAACTTGACACAAAAACATTTGAAATTAAAAGGAGAAGCTCTAGTAGAGCAGGTACATTTTTAAACTTTTACCTTAATGCAAAGTCTGTGCTAACAGAGTATGTGATTACAAAACGTCAAGACTGCGATTATCGACGTTCAATCTTCATTTTACTCACTAAAAATATTAAATGACTCGCTATCGCTCACTAATCTTTTTTACGCTCGTTTCAATGGATTGAATCTCGTCTGCAAATCGTATGTCGGTTTTGGTACTCTTATTTACAATAATCTTGTCTCTTCAACAATGACGGTTTTTAATTCATTGTTAAAAGTGAAAATCAGTTGCTTTATTTCCATCGTAATATACATTATCAATTCCAATATGTCCAATATCATTTAACTGTGATCCAACACCTGTCCAACCGTTAACCAATTCATCATTAAAACTAAATTTATTAGAACCTAAAGTCTGTCCACCTTGTTCTCCTGGTTGAATATTGTAAACCTTGCTTTACCAATTTAATCGACTGCATAACCAGTTCGGGCGTAATCAGCTTTGCAGCACCTATTTCGTCTCCTTTTCCATAAGGTGATGTTTGTCAACTGGTATCTTTCGGATCAATTAAAGTTTTATCTTGTGCGTAACCAATAGCTACAAATTTGATTATAGGTTTTGTTTTCATCTATTTTCTTATTTTTAGATTTTCGCCAATTCTGTATTGATGAATTTCATTTCTTCAGCAGAAATAGTAATATCCATTGCTTTTGCATTGGCTATCGCTTGTTCAGCATTTCTTGATCCAGCTAAAACAATCGAAATAGCAGGTTGTAAACTTGTCCAACGTAAAACTAATTGTGAAAGTGTAGCTCCTTTTTCTGCTGCAATTGGAGTAATTGTTTCAAGGAAAGTTTTTACTTTATCTAAATCAAATTGTTGGAAATAACCATTTCTGTGGTCATTATCTTTCAGTTTTCCATCTTTAAAGTATTTTCCGGTAAGTAAACCTCTTTCCATTGGGCTGTACACAATAATTCCTAAATCATTATCCAAAGCATAAGGAACTAAGTCCTGCTCTACTCCGCGGTTCAGCATACTATATCCAACTTGATTACTCGCGATATTTAGTGTTTTACGCGCTTCTTCTACTTGATCCACACTGTAATTACTTACACCAGCAGCACGAATTTTACCTTGTTGAATTAAAATTTCCAAGGCTTCCATCGTTTCTGAAATTGGCGTTGTAGTATCTGGCCAGTGAATTTGCAATAAGTCGATATAATCCGTTTGTAAACGTCTTAGACTGTCTTCTACTTCTTTAATAACACTTTCTTTTGATGAATATTTATAAACAGGAATTGCTTTTCCATTTTCTTCTGCATCAAAGAAAAATTCACCTTTTCCCTTATTACTTCCGTCCCAAACTAAACCGAATTTTGTTAACAATTGAATTTTTGTTCTATCATAACCTTTTATAGCTTCACCAATCATTTTTTCGCTCAATCCAAAACCGTAAAATGGCGCTGTATCCAAAGTTGTTACACCATTTTCGATAGAAGCTTGTACCGATGCAATACTATCTTTTTGCTCGTTTCCACCCCACATATTTCCACCGATAGCGAAGGCTCCGTAAGTGATTGCTGATAATTCTAAATCTGTATTTCCTAATTTTCTGTATTCCATTTTTTATAGTTTTTTTGTTAAATAAATTTGTGGTATTTCTTGTAATTTTTCGACAACCAATTTGCCAAATTCTAAGATATAAGACTGTTGATTATGCTCATCTAAACCCTGTTGATCTCTCCAAATTTCGTAGAAAACAAATGTATTTTCGTCCTGCGAACCTTGATGCAAATCATACTGAATATTAGCGTCTTCTTTTCGGGTTTCTGTAACCATATTCTGCAAAACAACTGTTACATCTTCGCGATATTCAGGTTTTGCTTTAATAACTGCTGTTAGGTAAATCATACCAATTCTTTTTCTTTAATGAATATGTTTTCTAAATGTTCTCTATATGCTATACGGTAATTTTCGATACGTTCTTCAGTTGCATTTTTTTCCAAGTCGTGGAAATGGAAACCGTTTATTCTACTTAGTCCTGCAAACTGATTCATTTTGTGGAAACCAAATAAAACACCCTCATCAACTGTTTTTTGATCGAAAAATTCTCCTTCTAAAGTAAAAGCCGTTTCTGGCGCATTCCATGTCGTATTAACCATATATTTTTTACCTTGCATCAATCCACCTGTTCCGTAATTAATTGCTGGATTTTTGCGTGAACGACCATCATTTCTATAAATTCCATTTTCATGTCCAGCCGTAAAAACTTCGTCGATATAATATTTCAAGCGATTTGGAACTTGAAACCACCAAATAGGAAAATGGTAAATAATCAAATCTGCCCATTTAAAATTCTCTACTTCTTCAAAAGCATCAAATTCATCATTTATATTTGTAACACGAAAATCAAAACCTTTTTCTTGTAAAAATTCTGTTGTCCAATTATTTAATGTTTTATTGAAAGCTCCTCCTGAATGAGCAAAGTTTTGCGCTCCGTTGATAATAAATATATTCATTTGTATAATTTTAATTATTGATAATGCAAATTTCTATCATATTTTTTTATTGTAAAAATAATTTAAATTATATATTTTTATCAGAATAGTGATAGATTAATTTATCGACTCTTTTGTTTATCAGCTATAACAATTGTTTTTCTTCCACCAATGCCATTTTTATCATAATCGTATACTTTAGGGATTTCACTCAATAGAAAAAAACTGACTAACTATAAGGTTAAATTTTGTGTTTGATATATTTAATTATTCGGATATACTTACGATGGTCTTTCCTGAACCCTGACCACTTTGAGCGTAAAGATGAGCTTCAGCTACATGATCAAAATCAAATACTTTATTAATAAGTGGTTTTAATTTTGATTGTCCAACCCAAATAGTTAACTGATTCATTATTTCTTTTAATTTATCGATTCCTTGCAGATTATAATAAATCAATAGAGTAATCATATATACAAAATGAAGGTTTAATGCTTTTTGGTGTAAAATTGAAATATCAATCTTTTTATCTCTAGTAAGAGTAGAGACAATCGAACCATTTATCTTAGCAAGCGCAAAACTATTGAATAGATTCTCTCCTCCAACATTATCAAATACAACATCATATCCCTGCCCATTAGTATACTTATCAATAATCTGATTTATATGCTTTTTTTTATAATTAATGGTATAATCTGCTCCTAATTTACTTGCTAATTTTGCTTTGTTTACACTTGAAACCATTGCATGAACCTCTGTTTCACAAATTTTTGCTAGTTGTAACACAACATGGGATTTATAGCACTAGCTTTTACTTTGATTAGCACTTGATCTGGTAAAACCTGTGGTTTTAACACTTCTATTTGCTTAAAAACCTTGTGAGGATCTCCATATTAATCAATTTATAGATACTTTCATATTATACTAAATTATAGTAAGCTATTTTCCTGTTTATAGGTTTTCCAATCAAGATATCCTTCCATAGTTAATCCATAGTGCAATTCTCTTTTTGGTTCAGTTAAAGGCCAATTATTTTCTAAACGTTCAACTAAATCAGGATTAGAGATAAATGGTTCACCAAAACCTGCAATATCAATTACACCTTGATTGATTAATTTTTCTGATTTTTCTCGGTCCATTCCACCTGCCAAAATAATTATTCCATCATACCATGCTCTAAAACGCTCTAAAAACCCTTCTGGAATAGCAAAACTTCCTCTTGATTTTTGATCCATAATATGGATATAAGCAATTTTTCTTTTACTTAATTCTTGGGCTAAATACTCATAAGTTTCCTCTATCTCATCATAATGAGGTAATTCATGTAAACCTCCATAAGGAGTTAAACGAATACCAACTTTATCCGCGCCAATTGCTTCAATACTTGCATCGATTGCCTCTAGTAAAAAGCGACTTCTATTCTCAATGCTTCCACCGTATCTATCAGTTCTATTATTTACATATGGATTTAAAAACTGTTCGATAAGATATCCATTAGCTCCGTGAAGTTCAACACCATCAAAACCTGCTTCAATAGCATTTTTAGCTGCATTAGCAAAATCAAGAACTACTTGATAGACCTCTTTAGTTTCTAAAGCTCTTGGTTTAGAAGCTGTCACAAATCCTTCTTTTCCATTCTCGTCATATCCCCAAGCAGAAGAATTACTAGCTTGAATATTGGAAGGAGCTACTGGAGCCTGCCCATCTGGTTGATTAGAAACATGTGATATACGTCCAACATGCCATAGTTGAGTAAAGATTTTACTTCCTTTAGCATGAACTGCTTCAGTAACTAATTTCCAACCTTGTACTTGAGCAGGTGTATATAATCCAGGAATATGAAGTACACCAGAGGCTGTAGTTGAAATTGCAGTTCCCTCCGTTATAATCAAACCTGCTCCAGTGCGCTGACTATAGTACTCAGCATTATATTGTTTTGGTATTCCGTCCTTATTTCTAGCTCTTGTCATTGGAGCCATTGCGATACGGTTTTTTAATTCTAACGAACCAATTTTTGCTGGTTTAAAAATATTAATTTTCATCATTCTATTTTTTTATATTAATTGGACTTTATTTTTATTTGTTTTCATATAAATACTAAATATGATTATGCCTAATATAACCATACCAATAGCTACAATCTCAGCTGATGTATATCCATATCCTTTTTCTATGGGAACACCTCCTAAATAAGCTCCTAAAGCATTTGCGATATTAAAGCAAGCTGGTCCTAAAGAAGCAACAAGTAATTCCGAATTACTCTTAACTGACTTTAATAACAATAAAGTTAAAGACGGGATTAAGGCAAAAGAAACAACACCTGTTATAAATGTCATCACTAAAGACAACCAAGTAATCTGAGCCGTAAAATAAATAGTTCCCATAGTTAAAATTTGTAAGAAAAGAACAATCATTACAATCTTAGATGCAGAGAATCGATCTGTGAGTTTTCCTCCAATTAAGTTACCAACGAACATGCCTAATCCCGCTAATACCATAATATAAGGCATATTTTGCTCTTGTACACCTGATACTTGTGTCATTAACGGAGCGATATAACTGATCCATGCAAATAATGCTCCTGGGGCTACAGAAAAAATTAAAATCATAAACCATACTTTACTATCTTTAAAGATTACAAAATCGCTCCATGGATTATTTTGGTTTTCTTGTTTTTTAATTTTTACCTCAGGCATCCATAGTTTTAAACTAACAAGAGTAAGAATTCCAATAATTACAATCAATAAAAAAGTATATCGCCAAGAAAAGTGATGTCCTATGTAGGTCCCTAAAGGCACCCCTAATAAATTCGCTACCGTTAAACCTGAATACATAGTTGCTACAGCTTGAGCTTCTTTTCCTTTTCGAGCTAATTTACTTGCCACTACTGAACCAACACCAAAGAAAGCACCATGAGGTAAACCAGAAATAAATCTAGAAAGCATTAAAAATTCAAATGAAGGTGCTATAACTGACAAAGCGTTAAATATTGTGAATAACAACATCAAACCTAAAAGCATTTTTGTTGATGAATACTTTCTCATACCAACTATAAGTAAAGGAGCTCCTATAACAACTCCTAAGGCATAAGAAGTGATCAAATATCCAGCCTTGGGAATAGATACATCAAAATATTTTGCTACATCTGGTAACATTCCCATAATTGTAAATTCTGTTACCCCTATTGCCAATCCACCAAGAGCTAATGCTAATAAACTTTTATTCATTATTATAATTTTAATTATTGATACTGCAAATTTCTATCATTTTTTTTTATTTTAAAAATAATTTAAATTGTACCTTTGTATCATAATAATTATATAAATGAGAAAACAATATCATTTTCGTCGAATAAATCAGCAACTTTACGCTTGGGATGTGGATCGATTGATTCAGTTAACGCAAGAGCTTCAATCAGAAACAATTGCTTTAAAAGACATCAAAGAGTATAACGAAACTTATTGGTACAGCGATGAAGGTGATTCGCCTACTTGTCGATCAATTACCGAACATATAAAATTGATCCAAGAAGCTGATCTTGCTTATCCTATAATTATTTGTCCAGAAGGTAAATTGATGGATGGTATGCATCGTGTTGTAAAAGCGCATTTAGAAGGATGGACTTCTATACAAGCTTTTCGATTAGCGATGCTTCCAAAGCCTGATTATATTGATGTCGATCCAAATGATTTACCCTACGATTAAGTTTAAAAACAAAAAATTATGCATTGGAATTTAGAATGGTTGCGCACATTTAAAGCGATTTACGAAACAGGAACTTTATCGGCGGCGGCTCAAGAATTGTTTATCTCTCAACCTGGTGTCAGTCTGCATTTAAACTCATTGGAAGCCTATACGGGATCAAAATTATTTGATCGTTCGGCACGTAAAATGGTTCCGACTGAAAAAGGAAAAATATTTTACAATTATATTATCGACCCACTAAAAAAACTCGAAAATGGAGAACAACATTTCCATAAACGTGCGCAAGATGAACGGGTAACGATAAGTGTGGGAATGTGTTTTGAGACTTTTCAATACACATTGGAGGAGCATATTGCAGAGTTGCCTTTTAATTTGATTATCAAGTTCGGAGAATATCCGCAGATGCAAAGTGATTTGGATAATGGATTGTTGGATTTAATCATTACACCGCAAAAAGGAACACAACAAAATATTTCGTATGAGCCGTTTTCGAAAGAACGAATTGTGTTAATTGCAGGAAATAAAACAGACACTTCGGAAGTTGAAGAATTACTAAAAAAAGGAAAAATAAAAGAAGCAGTAGATCTTTTGAAACAACAATTATGGTACAGCACTGCCGCTGATATGAATCATTTACGAGATTTCTGGACAAAAAATTTTGGTGAACATCCCGATTTTAGTCCAAATTATATTGTACCCAATATCAGTTCGATTATTCGTTGTTTAAGTGACAATACAGGTTTTTCCATCGTTCCTGATTTCCTTTGTTCGGATGCTTTAGCGAAAGATAAAATTAAAATTATTTGGGAAGGTCAAAATCCTGTTGAGAATACGCTTTATTTCGGAACACGTAAAAAAACGATGTATCAAGAAGAAATTGAGCAGTTAGAAGGTTTGCTGAAAGAAAAATGGACAAGTCTGTAAGCTATCAATCATACTTTCTATAAAATATATTTCTGGAAGTATGAATTTTAAATGTTCTTCTAAAGTGGAAAATTCAACTTTTAGTCGTACCTATTTTTAGAAAAAATTACCATGTTACCTATCCTTAATTGTGTAATAAAATAACCTCACTTAAAAAACTTAGCGAGATATAGTTTATTTTATCCAAAACATTTCTTTAACAAAAAAGCTCTTGGATAAGAGCTTTTTTTCTGTGTAACTTTTTATAGAACTAATCTTATTCTGTTTTTTGAATAGAATTTTGTTGAGAATTATTTGCAATAGCACTTAGCATAGCCATATCACGCGCATGTGATTCTTCTTTTTCTCGCTTTTCAATTCGATCAATTTCATGTGCAAGTAATAAATTATGTGAGTTTACTTTGGACGGAATAAGAAATAAATCAATAAAAGCCAAGATTCCTACACCACCAAATGTGATCCAAAAACAAACCAAAAACTTCAAGACTGCGATTTTCGACATTCAATCTTCATTTTACTTACTAAAAATCTTAAACGATTCGCTATCGCTCACTAATCTTTTTAACGCTCGTTTCAATGGATTGAAGCTCGTCTGCAAATCGTATGTCGGCTTTAAAATTCTTATTTACAGTAATCTCGACTCTTCAGCAATGACAATCTATAAATTTGTTGTTAAAAGTGAATTTGATTTAGAAAAGAAGTGATATAGAAAGATTCTGCACTTCGAGAATGCTCAATGACCATGCTAAAGGTGAATTTGAATATTGAAAAAGAATTAAGAAACTGGCATTAAAACTCATACGTTAAAAAAATGATTGAATGAAACGTAAAAAAGGTTTTAGCCCGTAGGGTTTTTAAAATCTTTAGTGAAATGAGAACATTTTTAGTAGTGAGATTTACAGCCAAGAGTTTTTTGATTACTTTTTTGCTCTCTTCCCTGTAAGGCATATGAATACCGATAATTAAAATAAATATTCAATGAATAAAAAAGTGATAGAAAGATTTTTCCCGTTCTCCAAAACCACATTTCATTCATTTTTTATTCATGAGTTATTATTGTTTTCAAATGAATTCATCTGCCCTTCGGGGAAGTCTTGACGCAAAAACATTTGAGATTAAAAATTTGAAATTAAAAGAAGAAGCTCCTGTGGAGCTTAGGTAAAATTGTTAAAAATTAATTAATAATTATACGTTCATTTTTACCTTGACGCAAAAACGAACCAAAAACGTCAAGACTGCGATTTTCGACGTTCAATCTTCATTTTACTCACTAAAAATCTTAAACGATTCGCTATCGCTCACTAATCTTTTTAACGCTCGTTTCAATGGATTGAAGCTCGTCTGCAAATCGTATGTCGGCTTTAAAAATTTTTATTTACAGTAATAGCCATTCTTCAGCAATGACGATTTTAGATTTCGTTATTAACAGTGAATTTGAATATTGAAAAAGGATGAAGAAACCGGCATTTAAACTCACACGTAAAAAAAATGATTGAATGCAACGTAAAAAAGGTTTTAGCCCGTAGGGTTTTTAAAATCTTTAGTGGAATGAGAACATTTTTAGTAGTGAGATTTACAGCCAAGAGTTTTTTGATTACTTTTTTGCTCATTTCCCCGTAGGGCATATGAATACCGATAATTAAAATAAATAAGCTATGAATAAAAAAGTGATAGAAAGATTATTCCTGTTCTCCAAAACTACATTTCATTCATTTTTTATTCATGAGTTATTATTGTTTCTAAATAAATTCATATGCCCTTCGGGGAACCTTGACGCAAAAACATTTGAGATTAAGAATTTGAAATTAAAAGGAGACGCTCCTGTGGAGCTTAGGTACATATATTCATTTTTTTTCTTGATAAAAAAAACGAATCAAAAAAGTTATTCATATGATTTATTATTATTTTTAAGGTATTCATGAATGCAAAGCATTACAAGTCCGTGCTTACAAGTCGGTCAATAACGACTACTCGCTAAATGCTTTAAATCATTCACATATAAAATGTGAACAGTAAATCATTTTTAACGCTCGCTACGCCGAATTGACACTCAACTCTTCAGCAATGACGGTTTCCAGAGAAAAATTTTAAAGACACTATAGAAATGGAAGTACCTTATTTTATTGTACTTTTAATAATATTGGTTCAATCAATTGGTGCATTAGCTTTACTTTTAGGTTTTTTAACAAGAATAGCTGCAGCCGGAAATTTTATCATAATGGTAGGTGCTTTGTTTGTTCATTTTAAAAATGACTGGAGTATGAATTGGTATGGTAAAAAACGGAGAAGGTATAGAGTATTTTGTTTTGCTGCTCGGAGTTATACTTGTTTTAATAATAGATGGAGGAGGTTTATTTTCGTTAGATTCTATGATTAAAGTATTTTTGAATAAGTATCAATTCTATTTTTAAATATTATAAAAGGTATTACTTAATGTTTATAAATTGTAATTTAAAAAAAATATTTGTTAATCTTTTACAAAATTATATTGTGTACAATATAATTTTGTAACTTTGTTATGTAATTTAATATTGATCAACTATGAAAGATACGCTAGAACTAGATAATCAATTTTGTTTTCCCATATATGCGCTTTCAAAAAAGATAATCAACATGTACCGTTTGTATTTAGATCCACTTGATATTACCTATCCACAGTATTTAGTGCTTATGGTTTTATGGAAAGAAGAACAGCAAACAGTAGGGCAATTAGGTGAAAAACTTTTTTTAGACAGCGGTACACTAACACCCTTACTAAAAAGAATGGAGCAAAAAGAAATGGTTGTTAGAAGTAGAAATATTGAAGATGAGCGCATTGTAGTAATTTCTTTGACCAAAAAAGGAAGTGCTTTGAAAGAGAAAGCCAAAGATATTCCTGAAAAATTGTTAGAATCAATGGCGATATCTGTAGATGAGCTTAAACAATTAAAAAAAATAGCAAATAAAATTTTAAACAAACAACAATGAAAAAATTATATGAAACTCAGGCTACAGCTACGGGAGGTAGAAGTGGACAAGTAAAAAGTGAAAACGGTGTTTTAGATATGCAAGTACGTACTCCAAAAGCATTAGGAGGTGCAAATGATGACTTTTTAAACCCTGAAATGCTATTTGCAGCAGGATATTCTGCCTGTTTTGATAGCGCTTTGAATTTGGTGATCAAACAGCAAAAAATAAAAACAGGAGAAACGAGCGTTACAGCAAAAGTAGCTATCGGACAATTAGAAAGCGGAGGTTATGGTCTTGCAGCTGAGATACATGCTAATATACCAGGTGTTTCAATGGAAGAAGCTCAAAAGCTTATTGAAACAGCACATAAAGTATGTCCTTATTCTAATGCAACTCGTGGAAATATTGAAGTTATATTAAGTGTTTCTGTAAATTAATACAAATGATATGGAAATTATAGCAAGTATTTTAACCGCAGTTGTTGCAATTGAACATTGTTACATTCTTTGGATGGAAATGTTTGCTTGGGAAACAGCAGGTAAAAAAACATTTAAATCTTTACCAAAAGATTTATTTACTCCTACGAAAGCATTAGCTGCTAATCAAGGTTTATATAACGGTTTTTTGATTGCAGGACTTATTTGGTCTTTTCTTATAGAAAATCATGAATGGAGTTGTAATATTCGTCTATTCTTTTTAGGATGTATTACTGTTGCAGGTATTTTTGGAGGTATAACCTCTGGTAAAAAAATATTTTTGATACAAGGTATTCCTGCTTTAATTACCATGTTGTTTGTGTTTTTAACTAAATAATTAAAAAAATGTCATTAATAGAAGATTTAAATTGGAGACATGCAGTAAAAGCATACAATCCATCGCAAAAAGTTAGTCAAGATAAAATTGATAAAATTTTAGAAGCTGCTAGACTAGCACCTACTTCATCTGGATTACAACCTTTTAAAGTATTAGTTGTAGAGAACCAAGATTTAAAAAATCAATTAGTAGAAGGAGCTCTTAATCCTGAATGTATGAGAGATTGTTCACATGTAATTATTTTTGCTGCTTGGGACAACTATACAGCAGAAAGAATTGATAAAGTATATGATTTTACTACAGATGAAAGAGGATTGCCAAGAGGTCGTTTCGGAAGTTATACAGATAAAATAAAAGGTATTTACTTGAATACACCAGCAGAGGAAAATTTTGCACATACTGCTCGTCAAACTTATATTGCGTTAGGGCTTGCATTAGCACAAGCAGCTGAGTTAAAAGTTGATGCTACTCCTGTAGAAGGTTTTGATAACGCTATTGTAGATAAAGTTTTAAAATTAGACCAGCTAGGTCTTAAAAGTGTATCTTTAATGTATGTTGGTGTTGCCGATCCTGAATTAGACTGGATTGGATCTATGAAAAAAGTTAGACTACCAAGTGAAGAATTTATTGTTGAATTTAAATAATTAAAATTATGAAAATATTATTTGTTGTTACTTCTCATGATGAAT
The DNA here is from genome assembly GCF_053482575.1 of Empedobacter sp. ULE_I140. Lineage (NCBI taxonomy): Bacteria > Pseudomonadati > Bacteroidota > Flavobacteriia > Flavobacteriales > Weeksellaceae > Empedobacter > Empedobacter sp. ULE_I140. Next base: position 2,107,089 of record NZ_JBQMTX010000001.1, read on the forward strand.
TGGGAAATACAGGACATAAAACAGGATTTTGGGTAGAAGAATTTGCTGCTCCTTACTACAAATTTGTAGATGCTGGACACGAAGTTACTATTGCTACACCTAAAGGTGGACAAGCTCCTATAGATCCTAATAGCGAAACTGAAGCTGCACAAACAGAAGCTACAGAGCGTTACAATAAAGACGAAAATGTTAAAGCTTTAATTGCAAATACACATGTATTAGCTAATGAAAAAGCTGAGGATTACGATGCTATTTTCTATCCAGGAGGTCATGGACCACTATGGGATTTAGCAAATGATGTGCATTCTCAACAATTGATTTTAGATTTCTATAATGCTGGTAAGCCAGTTGGTGCTGTTTGTCATGCTCCAGGAGTTTTCAAGAATGTTACTTTAAGTAATGGAGAACCTTTTGTAAAAGGAAAAAATGTAACTGGTTTTTCTAATTCTGAAGAAGATGCTGTACAATTAACAGATGTTGTTCCATTCTTAGTTCAGGTTGAATTAGAAAAATTAGGAGGTCATTACTCTAAAACTGAAAACTGGGGAGTGCATGTTGTAGAAGACGGTTTATTAATTACAGGTCAAAATCCTGCATCTTCGGAAGAAGTTGCTGAGAAAATGATTACTTACTTACAAAGTAATTTATAAAAATTTTTATTTAATATAAATATTGATTCGTATTTGCGTTAGGGATTGTAGAGAAAATCCTTTCCTGATTAGAAAAGATTGCAACGGAAATCCCGACCAAAGGGAACGCCCAAATTTTATATTTTATATTTTATATAAAAGAATTCAATCAACTGTGAAAGTGATGATGATGATGAATTGATTGAATTTCAAGAGCCTATTTTAATACTTATCAAATAATTTATTTCAAATTATTTGATACTTAATTTTAAGTAGGCTCTTATTTATAGCAATAAACTGTAAAAATCACTGCCGTTTCAAATAAAAATCCATTTATTTTCCTTCATTAATTCCTTACTTTGTTAAACAAAAACTTCTATTGTTTTTTAAATAAAACAAATCCTTCATTTATGTTGAATATTTGAAGAGAAAAAGTATAGAATGAGATGAGTTTCTTTCATTACTTTTTTGAATTTATTAAATATGTTTCCATTTATGTTATTTCTATGTTATAATTACACATAAAGTAGAGAGTTTAATTATTATTGTGTACCTTTTAAAAAAATAAGTATGACAACTGGAAGAATTAATGATGAATTGGATAATTTAATATATTATATTAATGAATATCAAAAATCTCAATTTGCTTTAAGTAAAGCTATAAATAAAACTCAAATAGATGATGCTAATTATACTGTAGAACTTAACTTATTAGCAATAGAAGCGGTTTTTAATTTGAATCATGAATTAAAAGAAATTGTATTGCTTAATGAGAAAAATAAAAAAGAATGTATAGAAGGTTCTTTTTTATCTAAAAATTTTATAAACGATGTGAGAAATTATATTCAAAATGTAAAAAATTACGCTTAAAAGCTATTCAGAATTTTATATTATGGATATCCTAACGAAAGTTCCAGAGTAAGAAAAGGTATATAATACTTATCTTACAATTATGAAAGGAATAAAAAATCATTACGATGCTTCATTTAAATTACGAGCGGTAGAATTGAGTTATGAAAGAAGTAATATATCGGAATTAGCAAGGGAACTTGGAATAAAAGCCTCCTTATTATACAAATGGCGCAAAGATTATCAAGAATACGGATCCAATAGTTTTCCAGGAAAAGGTAATTTAAAACTAACGCCAGAACAGGAGCGAATAGTTGAATTAGAAAGAAAGCTTAAAGATGCAGAATTAGAACGTGATATCTTAAAAAAAGCAATCAGCATTTTCTCCAAGAACGGTCGATGAAATATAGATTTATAAAGAATCACGATTGCCAATTTCCGATTGAGAAAATGTGTATTATCTTAAAAATCCACTCCAGCAGCTATTATAAATGGAAAAATAAAGGTTGCTCCAATCGACTTTTGAGAAAAAATTTGATGCTAGATAAAATAAAGTATCTATATTTTAAATTCAAGCAGAGATATGGAAGTCCTCGAATTCATTCAGAATTAAATGCTTTAGGTTACAGAATATCAGTTAAAACAGTTGCTAAATATATGCAAGAGCTTGGTTTAAGAAGTAAATTAAGTAAAAAGTTTAGAGTTACAACAAATTCTAAACATAATTATTTAACTGTAAATAATCTTCTTAATCGAGATTTTTACGCTTCAAAACCTTCTATGAAATGGGTATCAGATATTACTTATATTCAAACTCAAGAAGGATTTTTATATTTAACAACAATTATCGATTTATATGATAGAAAGGTCATTGGTTGGAGTTTGAGCAATACGATGAGTACTGAAGATACAACTTTATCAGCATGGCGTATGGCTATAAAGAATAGATCGATTAAAAAAGGAATGCTATTTCATTCTGATCGAGGAATACAATATGCGTCAAAGAAGTTTGCAAATACGCTTGATTCTTATGGTGTTATCCGTAGCATGTCAAGGAAAGGGAATTGCTGGGACAATGCTGTGGCTGAGAGTTTCTTTAAATCGTTAAAAACTGAAATGATTTATGGAAATAAATTAATTACAAGAGAGAAAATGAAAAAACAAATTTTTCAGTATATTGAAATTTGGTATAACAGAAATAGAAGACATAAAGCTTTGAATTATAAAACTATTTTTGAGTTTAATAATAATTTACAATTTTTAAAAAATGTAGCTTAACTTACACTGGAAAATTCAGGGGGATATCCATTATGATATTTCAAATGGGTTTGACTGTATTACAGTTGAACCTTTTTTCAAATATAATTAAGAGTTGATTTAAAAATAACCCCAAATTATCAATTGGGTGTGTCCATATAGTAATGAACTTAAGAAAAATTATCTTTTTTATATAAAAAATCACTCATTAACATTTCCAATCTTCTTCTATATATTTAAGAAATTTTAACATAAAACATCTAGCTAATAATTGTTTACCATCAGAAAAAACTAATAAATAATATGATTTCTAAGGTATTATTATAGTGAATAAATAAATTAGAAAAATTGATATTAATACAAATCCCTGCATAATATTAGTTTTCCCTGTTGCTAAAGAAATAGTAATAATAAATAATGACAATCCTAGTAAAATAGTTGATTTAGTATCAATACCTAAACTCATTCTTATCCCTGTAACTACAGATGTTATTGCAATTACAGGAATGCTAAGCCCAATGCTTGCTAAGGCAGAACCAAAAGCCAAATTTAAAGATGTTTGAATTTGATTATTTCTTGCTGCTCGAAAAGCTGCTAAACATTCCGGAAGAAGTACAATTCCTGCTATTATTACTCCTACTAGAGATTTTGGAGCACCTGCCCATTTTACAATATGTTCTACATCTTTTGACAGTAACTTTGCCAATAACACAACAATACCAAGACACAATATCAAAAATAAAATACTTATGTACATTTCCTTGCGTGATGGTTTTATTGGAAGTTTATGTAACTCATTATTTTTAGATAATTTATTCTCTGGAGATATAAAATAACTACGATGACGAATAGTCTGCATCATTGTAAAACCAAAGTATAAGCCTAAACTAATAATAGATACAAAAACTAATTGCATAGATGTATATTCACCTCCATTATGACTAATCGTATAATTAGGTAGAATAAGTACAAAAATGATAATAGAAGTAAGAGTAATTAATGCTGTACTTACACCCTGAAGCGTAAAATTCTGTACTTTAAATTTTATAGAGCCTATAATGATACATCCTCCTATAATTCCATTAATAATAATCATTACAGCTGCATAAACTGTATCTCTAGCAAGCGTAATAGTTTCTAATCCTTTTGCTCCTAATGTAATCTTCCCCTTGTTAGGAACATTTAAAAGTATAGTTTTTATTTAATATTATTGTATTATTATTTTGATTAATTTGAAATGTAGGAAAATCATTAGGATTTTTGACCTTACCATATTTCAATAAAAAATTTCTAGGAGAAAGATATTGTAAAGAACTGTGTGGTCTTTCATTGTTATACATCCACATCCAAATTTCTGTATAATTTTTCATTTCTTTGATATTTTCAAATAAATAAGCATTTAAAAAATCTGTTCTAAAAGTTCTATTAAATCTTTCAATCAACGAATTTTGCGTAGGTTTCCCAGGTTGAATATAATATAATTCAATGGCTTTTTTTTGACAAAATAGTTTTAGTTTTTCAGCAATAAATTCTGGACCATTATCTACTCTAATTTTCTCAGGTTTCCCTCGCCATTCGATTAGTTTTTCAAGTTCAGAAATTACTTTAGCTGAAGGTAAGCTTGTGTCGATACAAATACTCAAAATTTCTCGATTAAAATCGTCTATAATATTCAAACTTCTCACGCTTTTTCCGTTTTCTAAACTATCATGCATGAAATCCATACTCCACGTTACATTTGGATAAATCGGACGTAAAAGCGGCTCTTTAATCCTTGCAGGAAGTCTTTTTTTACGTTTATTACGTAGGTTAAGTTTCATCGAAGTATAAATTCGATAAACTCGTTTATGGTTCCAAGTAAATCCTAAATTTCGTAAACGATGATGCATCATCCAAAAGCCCCAAGTTTGATGCTCGTTGGATAGCGCTATCAATTGAAAACGTATTTTATCATCCTCATCTTTACGTACTTTTTGATAATAAAAAACGGATGTTCTTAAGCTAAATAGACGACAAGCCCTGCGAGAACTTAGCTGATGTTTTTCTTTTGAATACAACACCAACTCTCGTTTTTCACAAGGCGTTATAGCTTTTTTTCGATAACATCTTTTAAAACTACGTTTTCCAAAGTAAGCTCTGCTACAATTTTTTTATATTGGGACAATTGCTTCTCTAGTTCTTTTAATTGAGCTAATTGATGGGCTTCCATTCCGCCATATTTACTCTTCCATTTATAAAAAGTGGGTTGACTTATTCCATGTTCACGACAAATTTCATTGACTGTTTTGCCTTGATTTTGTTCTGATAAGATCTTGACGATCTGAACTTCTGTAAAATTGCTCTGTTTCATAATTATCCCTAAGTTAATAAACTATATTTTTAAACGGTCCGGTTTTTAGGGAAGATTACAATATCTATTATTGACTTTGTTCAATAATAGATATAATATCATCAAGTTTTAAATATATGTCTTTTAAATTTTAATTAGAATCAGTTTTTCTGTCTATGTGTTTAATATAGTCCTCAACATTTTCTAAACGATCATTTATAGATTCTAATTTATCAGAAATAGATTTTAAATAATCAATCATTTCATTAGCTTGTTCTTCTGTCATAATAGTGTTTTTTTTTAATTGTTAATTATATTTATTAAATCAATTATACTTACAATAATACATTATTGAACTATATTAACTTAAAGTTTATTAATATTTGTATTTAACTTCAATCTAGTCATTTTTTTTCAAGAAGTAAAATATAGCGTAGTTTAGATAAATACGCTTATTTTTAAATTTCGTTATATTATTCCAAACATACAACAACTATTTAACAATAAATTACGGTTTCACGTAAGTATAAAAAACCTCCTTAAAATCTCTTTTAAAGAGGTTATTATTTATAATATTTTGTTTTTTTTTTACCTAAAATTAGATTTTCCAAAAGTACACATGCTAGACAATGCGTTTTTCTTCTTTTATTACTTCAAGAAAGTTAATAAATTCTTTTACCGATTCTTTTCCAGTTTTTCTAGTAATACGAATGAGTGAACTTCCAAATTCCGTTACCAATTTGTTTTTTATTTCATCACGCAATTTAGCTTCATCATCTAAATGATAGGTTTTACTATCAAGCTCAAAAAATAATATTGGGATATAGGTTTCTCCATCTACAACAACACAGTCAATTGACGATTTAAGAAAATAGTTGAAATAACTCTTATACTTTTCTTGAACAATATTCTGATTGAATAATGTAGATAACGAAACGTTTGGCAAAATTAAATGATTCTCAAATACTTTTTGACAAGCTTTATAAAAGTCTTTTTCTTGAGGTGAGTTGAATATAGATTTGATTAAAGATTCTCTATTTTTAGAATATTTCTCTACAATTTCTAAATCTCTATGTTTTTTAGCAAGCATTGCAGATTTTTCTGATTCAGCTTGCATTTTATTATTATGATCTTGGATAATTAATATTGATTCAGAGTACTGAGGTAATTTTTTAGCGTAGTTGTAATTTCTAGTTTTGTTTATTAAAAATATTAGTATTTTTTCTTCATCTTCTTTATTAAATTCAAAGATATAATCATTTGATGAATGGCACTGATATAAAAATGCTGGATATGTTACTTCCAATTCTTCTTGATTAAATAATTCGGTTGTAAAATTTTGAAAAAATATTATGTTAAAAATTTCATCAGAAATTAAATTATTGAATATTCTATTATCCTTTAATATATCAATGATCTTATTAAATTCTTTTTGTTGAAGATAGCTTAATACGGTTTCTCTCATAAAAATACCTATAACATTATTTCTACGAAGCAAAATATAGTTTCGTAAAAAACACTTATATCTACATTTCGTAAAATTAAAAACAAACATACAACAACTATTTAACAATAAATTACGGTTTCACGTAAGTATAAAAAAACCTCCTTAAAATCGCTTTTAAAGAAGTTATTATTTATACTATTTTGTGTTTTTGTAACTAATATTAGCATTTATCTATATTAGCTGATGCACATTACCTTTTCAAGTTAAATTTTATTTTGACAACCTCTTCAAAAGATATATCATTCTTAGTTATTTTTGAATGACAATTTGGGCATAACATTAATAAATTGTCAATATTATTATTTGTAGGATTTTCATCAATATGATGAACATGGAAATGCTCTACATCTTCATTATTACAAATTGGACATTTCGAATTTATTTCTTTTTGAAGAATTGAACGTGTTTTAGCTGGTATATTTTTCCTTGGCTTAGAATTATTGTTTTTTTTCTTAAATAAAGAGAAGTTAAATTCGGGACATTCTGAATAATGTTGTGATTTTATAATTTTGAACTTTTCATATTTATATTCACTATCATAGCTGCCTGTTACACATGCTTTATCTCTCATTAATGAATTCATGGGATCAAATAAATTAACCTCTGGACACATATCATTAAAATGATAATATGTATCACCTTTTATTATAGAAGGTAATTCTCCCTGAATATCAATTTTATTTTTTTCAAAATCTGTAGGTAAAATACCATCTCTAAATAAAGCTTCAGTAATGGATTGATTTGGAAAAAATTTAGAATATTCTGAGTTGAGATATATAGTATTTATTCTTCTACAACAATAATTCAATATTGGACATCTTAAAGGTAGTTTTCTATTTTCGCCAATCTTAAAATATTCAATTTTATCCATAAAGTTTATATATTGTGTAATCTTCCCTAAAAACCGGACCGTTTAAAAATATAGTTTATTAACTTAGGGATAATTATGAAACAGAGCAATTTTACAGAAGTTCAGATCGTCAAGATCTTATCAGAACAAAATCAAGGCAAAACAGTCAATGAAATTTGTCGTGAACATGGAATAAGTCAACCCACTTTTTATAAATGGAAGAGTAAATATGGCGGAATGGAAGCCCATCAATTAGCTCAATTAAAAGAACTAGAGAAGCAATTGTCCCAATATAAAAAAATTGTAGCAGAGCTTACTTTGGAAAACGTAGTTTTAAAAGATGTTATCGAAAAAAAGCTATAACGCCTTGTGAAAAACGAGAGTTGGTGTTGTATTCAAAAGAAAAACATCAGCTAAGTTCTCGCAGGGCTTGTCGTCTATTTAGCTTAAGAACATCCGTTTTTTATTATCAAAAAGTACGTAAAGATGAGGATGATAAAATACGTTTTCAATTGATAGCGCTATCCAACGAGCATCAAACTTGGGGCTTTTGGATGATGCATCATCGTTTACGAAATTTAGGATTTACTTGGAACCATAAACGAGTTTATCGAATTTATACTTCGATGAAACTTAACCTACGTAATAAACGTAAAAAAAGACTTCCTGCAAGGATTAAAGAGCCGCTTTTACGTCCGATTTATCCAAATGTAACGTGGAGTATGGATTTCATGCATGATAGTTTAGAAAACGGAAAAAGCGTGAGAAGTTTGAATATTATAGACGATTTTAATCGAGAAATTTTGAGTATTTGTATCGACACAAGCTTACCTTCAGCTAAAGTAATTTCTGAACTTGAAAAACTAATCGAATGGCGAGGGAAACCTGAGAAAATTAGAGTAGATAATGGTCCAGAATTTATTGCTGAAAAACTAAAACTATTTTGTCAAAAAAAAGCCATTGAATTATATTATATTCAACCTGGGAAACCTACGCAAAATTCGTTGATTGAAAGATTTAATAGAACTTTTAGAACAGATTTTTTAAATGCTTATTTATTTGAAAATATCAAAGAAATGAAAAATTATACAGAAATTTGGATGTGGATGTATAACAATGAAAGACCACACAGTTCTTTACAATATCTTTCTCCTAGAAATTTTTTATTGAAATATGGTAAGGTCAAAAATCCTAATGATTTTCCTACATTTCAAATTAATCAAAATAATAATACAATAATATTAAATAAAAACTATACTTTTAAATGTTCCTAACAAGGGGAAGATTACAATTGTTTTCATTAATATTTTTTATCCAAGTAAAATACGGTTTCACTTAAAAAAAATAAACCTCCTTAAAAACAAATGAGTTTTTTTGTTCTAATATTTACTCTTTGAGTAAGACGAAAACTTAGTTATTAGCAGAAGTTTTATTTTTCATCTATATATTTTTCTGGTTCTTCTAATTTTAAATTAATTTTAATTTCAGAATACTTATTAAGCCAATTGTGAATTTCTTTAACAAGTATATTTTTTTTCAACAATAATTCTTCAACAGTTAAATTTGGTAATGTAACATAAAAATCTTCATTATTACTTTTGTCTTTAAAGAATACTTTTGCAAAATTAGCTTCTTCTAAATTATCAGGTATTTCTTTGATTCCGTAAATGTTTAAAAATTCTAATTTTTCTTTTATTTCTTGTGGTAACCAATAACTTCTTTTCATTTCAAGAATAGTGTCGGTAAATAAGCTGAAATCGTCAAAATTTATAACAACTGTTTTTGATTTCATTTTTTCATAAAATAATTCCTTTTCTAATTTAGGGTCGTCTATATTAAATCTTAGATAATATGTGAAATTTTCAGTTTTTATTTTAATTGTTTTACCTTTTAAATAATCAGCAAGCTCTAAAACTTTAAGTGTTTGGTTTTCTAAAAATTTATTATCTAGCGAAAATTTATTAAATAAAAATATAGCTATTAATAAGGTTATGAAAGTTGCAATTGCACCTAAAGATGTAAAAGCTGTGCCTAAAACTGTAACCCAAGAATCATTATTGCTCTTTAAAAAAAATGGAATTAAAAAAGATACTAGACAAAAAAAAATACTAGTTTTTAGTAGAATTTTCTTTTTATTCATAATTAATATTTGTTTAAAATTGCGTCACATTATTATTTTTTACGAAACTACTATAGCTTTAGTTTCGTAAAAAAAATCTGTACTTCGTGTAAGTAATAAATATACAAACAAAACTACATTTTACATCTTATTGTTTAAAATAAAAAACCTCTCTAAAATTGCTTTTAAAGAGGTTATTATTTATACTATTTTGTGTTTTTGTACCTAAAATTGGAGTTGTGAAAATATTACTTATGTTGATGCAGACCTTCGGTTCCGTTCAACAGGCTTTACTTCACTACTTTTTATTTGTGTTCAGTGATTTCAAAACATCTCATACCCTCCGGGCAAGACGAAAGCTTAGTTATTGGCAGCAGTTTTTTATTTTAGTTTGAGTGAATTATTTACTACTTCAATTGGGTTAGCTCCTTTTTTTATTTTAATTGGAAAGCCACTTACTTCAAGAATCTCTGTTGAAAGATTTACTTCAAGATAAATGTCTTCTCCATCAATATGTTTAGAAAGTTTAAATAAACTGGATTTAGAACCAAATAAATTATTGGAAAATATTTTTAGCTCAGCATCTGTCGTTTCTTTTTTTATGGTAGCAAGAGCTGGCGAAACCATCGCTAAAAGTAAGTCTCTAATTGCTTCAGCTTCGTTAATTTCTTTGACGTTAGAACAAAATTTCATTGCACGAATTATATCGCCATAATCCGACTTTACTTTTTCGTCAGTATCCTCCATTAGACCATTGACTTCATAAGATGCAGCATTTGGTTTTTCATCAACTGTCAAATTCCCAGAATGTTGATAATATGCTTCGATAGTTCCTTTTCTGAGAATAAAACATCCTAGTTTTTCCAGAAAGGACAAGAGTGATGATAAACGTACTTTAATCACTAGCCACTCTGTACCATTCTGCACTCTCTTGATATCTTCATCATTGGTATTAAATAACCAGCAAAAAGCACTTCTCCGTTTTGCTATTAGTTCATCTTTTTGTTTATCTCTATTAACCCAATAATAGTGTTGTTCAGCTTGGATTTTTATATCATTCCACTTAGTTGATACAATTTGACAGAAGTCATTATATATATCTTTTGCAAATTTTGCAGCATCTCTATGTCCTAATTCAGTAGCTATTTCTGTCGCTAGTGGCAGACTTGTAAAAACTCCAATAATATCTAAATTATCTGCTATTGCATCTGCATCTCCAAGTAGGGCAGGCTCTTTCCCGATTAAACGAAAGAGTTTAATTACTACTGGAAATTGTCCTTTTCCTGTCACAGGAAGGATTTGTGAGCCAGCAGCTTCCAAGTTCAAGGATAGTTTTCTGCTTAATGCTGTGCAAATTATTTCATCACTCGGACCTTCAACCAATAATGGTGAATGGCAAAAAAGCGCTAGTTTATGTTCTTGACCAAGCCTTGTAAGTAATGCTTGTAATTTCTTACTTTGAAAATCACCAAGTAAAGGGTCGATTTGAATTGGACTTTCTTGGATGTCGTTACAGAAAATTATGGAAGCCAAATCAGTTACTGAATTAACTTCAATAAATTCCGTTGAATGAGTTGAAATGAAGATTAGTTTTTTACCTTTTTCTGTATTACTTCCTGCAACTTTTTTGATTTCATTTAATAGGAATGATTGGAGTTGTGGATGCAATGAGACCTCTGGCTCATCAATTAATAAACATCCAACTTCATCATCATATAATGAAGCTAATATTGCAGCTAGGTGTAATAGACCACTAGCTTCTCTAGCGGACGAATAATTTTTAGTAGTTGTTTGATCAACTCTTGAAAAAAAAATTTTTAATCTTCCCCCATCCCAATCTACTACAATGTCTCTTTTGAATAGTTTGCGAAGTCTTTCTTGTACTTTTATTAAAACATCAGGACGTTCTGACAGAGTTGCGAAATCTCCAAGAATAGTCTCCGTTTGATGTCTTCTTTGTGTCGCAGATTTATCTCCAAAACTTGCAGAGTCAAAACTTGGTTGTCCACGTTGTCCGTCATAATCAGACCTGTAGTTTTCCATAGGTCCAAGTCTTCCAGCAGAAACATATCTGATTTTCTTCCCATTCAGATGAGTGTGAAGTGATTGTTTTAATCCTCGTAAAAGCTGTGTCTTACCTGCACCATTAGGTCCTAGGAAAGTAGTTATACCTCCGTAAATTTTAATTGTCGGATTTTTAATTCCGGCTATTCCAGTTTGTCCTAGATTTATATTTATGTCAAAGGGAAATGTCATACTGTGTGATGTCGTTAAAATTGCTGCCAACATTGTTTTTTCACGAAACTATTATAGCTTTAGTTTCGCATAAATAACAAATATACAAATTAATCTAATTTATAACCATTGTTGTGTAAAATATTATAGAATAACAAAGGGTTCTTTATAGCCCCCCTTTACTTATATTAATCAGATGTATTTATATAAAATACTCTGGAGTTAGACAAACCTAAAATTAACTCCAGAGTACCATTACTAACATTAAACTTACCTAAAAGCTAACACGACTAATTTAGTATATTGTTTTTAAATAAAACGTTTTTAATTACTTAATGTTTTGTGTTTTTTCAAATTCATCTAACTTTTTAAGTAATTCTGATTCTTCTAAATTAAATAATTTAGGATTATGTTCACCAGTTCTAGCAATAACCATTATTAGTTGACCAAGCCTATAATCTGGGTTTTCGATCCATATTTTTTCGATTCTTTCAAGTAAAGGTTTTATTCGTTTGGGATCTCTCATAAAATTAGATTTATTATTGTTGTTTAAGACAAGAAAAAGTTCTAGAAGTCATTATAGTATTATAATTAGTTCTTAGGCTTTATATAAATTGCCTTTCTACCAGTTGTTTCTTCTGAACTGACCAACTCATCGTTTTTTAAGTTCCTCATAACACCAGCGATAGCAACAGAAGTTATTTCTTTTGGTACTAATTTCAACCGAACTAACTCCTCTTTTATTTCAGCAACAGTTTTACCTTTATTAAGAAAGTTTGTATTTACTATATGCTCTCTAATTTTTGATGTCAATTTTAAAGATTCTATCCTATCTTTTGATAATTCATTTAGAGGTTTAAGAGGGATTTTAAAGTCTAATAATGTTTCTAATGGGTACTGAACGGCTTTTGCATATTCAATATATAAATCTATATCTTTTGCAATTCCTTTTTCAACTTTTAAAACTGAACTTTTTGAAATTTCAGTCATAAGAATAATATCATCAATTGATAAAAAAAGTTTCAAACGATGAGATCTTAACTTAGCTCCTATTTGCTCTCTATATTTAGAACCACTACTATTCATTAATGTCTATAGGTTTTTAATTAGAAAATAATTTGCATTTAATTAAAAAAGTATTATATTTGTTATAGCGAATTGATAATTAGTCCATAAAGACAAATTACTTACGATGGGTTCTCGGCTCAAAACGACCAATTTTACCTCGAGACTGTCGTGGAATCGCTCCATGTCTAAAAAGTTTTGTACTTTCGTATATGGCATGGGCGGTTTTCACGTATGCTTTAGAGGTAACTTTTAAACTTTCGAGTTTTTAAGATGGGTTTGGTCGCCCTTGAGTCTAAAGTGTGAAGCCGCCTTGCTTTTTTGCAATACATCTTCATATAAGAGAAACATCGTTCCATAAAACCCAACACAAAATGAGAACGAAACAATTTCCATTCATCCGTAAAAAACCGCCAGACAAAGTCTGTTTGTTTTTCCCATTCTTTTAAAGAACAATACTCCGATAACATTTTTAAAACACGGATCGTAAAGCAAAGGGTTATCCTTTCTTTACACGCTCTCTATCAGAGCCTCGGTAAGGAGACTTTGAAAGCATTCGTTTTATCTTTTTTATTCGCACAATAAATTTAAAACGTTTAATATCATTTTCCAAATTTATTGGGCTCTGCTACCTTATTATTAGTATTGAGATGTTAGAATTTAGTATTGAGAGGATTCAATTATGTACAAATTAGATTTCTCGAAATGACAGAATATTAGAGAAATAATGTGTTAAAAAGTGTTAAATTCCTGTATCGGTGTATATCGAAAATGACACTTTTCTGTATCGATTGTGTATCCGCGCTATATCCATTCTGTATCCATTGTATATGCGTTCCGTATGGTTTGTTCGAGGTTCGTGTATCGGAAGGGATAGGATTTTTGATATGAGAATTGAGATTTTAGAGTTGTACGATGTAAAAAGTACAATGTATTATGTATTTGAAAAAGGATTATGAAAACGTCATATGATTTGGAGGCGAGTGTCAAAAAGTTGAAGAGAATGGTTAAAATATTTTACTGTTTGCGTAGCAAATGATTTAAAATATTGAATGGCTGAAACTTATTTTGACCGTCGAAAATCAAAGACAAGAGTTTTTTGATTACTTTTTTGCTCATAAAAAAGTGATAGAAAGATTTCTCGATACCTCGAAATGACATATTAGATGCGATTCTGAGACAAGCTCCTTTAGATTTGAAAATCTTAAATTGTAGTATAAAAAGAAGAGAAAAGAGTTTGAGTACACTATAACGAGTTCAGAGCTATATAATCTCATATTCTGATTAAGACTCAACTCTTTCTTATCAAATTCTCAAATAGAAATTCGGGTTAAAAACCCATTAGTAAGGAATCGAGTTATTGATAAGTTTCTCTTCTCATTAAATTCAAATTTATGGAAAAAATTGTTATTGGTATTGATGTGAGTAAATTAACTTTAGACATCTGCATTCAAGAAAATGGAGTGAATCGTTTTGATACTATTGCTAATACTGAAAAAGCTATCAAATCTTTTTTGAAACAATTTGTTAAGAGACAAAATATTCTAATTGGAATGGAGAATACAGGGAGATTTAACATCCTTCTTTACAACGTATTAATTCAACATTCTTTTGCTGTTTATGTCATCAATCCTTTGCATTTGAAAAAAAGTATGGGATTAGTTAGAGGTAAAAATGATAAAATTGACAGCGAACGTATTGCTGTATTTTTACTTAAAAATTATATGGATCTTCAACAGTGGAAGCCTAATTCGAAAGTCATTGAAAAGATAAAATTATTGAATGCTGAAAGAAAACATCGCGTTAAAATAAGAGCAGGATTACTAGCTCAAGCAAAAGATGAACAATTCTTAAAATCAACTATGGATAAAGCTGTATTACGCTTAAACACTAAGCTTATTGATGTCTTAACGAAACAAATTAATGAAATAGAAGAAAGAATCTATCAATTAATTAACGAAGATGAACAGCTTCATAATCATTATAAAAGAATACAATCAATTCCTGGTGTAGGAAAAGTTTTAGCATTTAATATGTTGATTAAAACAGATGGTTTTACAACCATAAATACACCTAGACAAATGGCTTGCTATGCTGGAATAGCTCCATTTGATTTTCAATCTGGAACTTCCATAAGGCGAAAACCGAAAGTTTCATCAATGGCTGATAAAGATTTGAAGAAACTATTGCATTTAGCTGCAATGAGTGCTATTCGTTTAGATAATGACTTGGCTATTTATTATCATCGAAAGGTAGAAGAAGGGAAAAATAAAATGTCGGTCTTAAACGCAGTCAGAAATAAAATAATTCACAGAATTTATGCACTAATTAAAAATCAAAATATTTATAAAAATAACTTGGTTTTGTCATAGAAATCAGAATGACAGCAAGAAAGAAAAAAGACGTTAAACGTAGAACGTTAAGCGTAATACGTAGCAAAAACCGTAAAACGTTAAGCGTAGACCGTAAAACGTAAAAAAAATAAAACCCCTTTCCCAAAAACAAAGTTGGCGCGATGTACTGGAAAAGGAGAAGCTTTTAAAACTAATGTTGAATTAAAAAACGATGTAAAATTATGAAAAAATTTTACTTTAAACTCAATAGGCATACAATAAGTGTGCTATTGGGATTGGTTTGTGCTACACCCCTATTTGCACAAACAGGAAAAACCGTGACTGGAACGGTGAAAGATCATAACCATTTGCTCTCTGGCGTGGTCGTAACAGAGGAAGGTACACAGAATAGTGTGCGAACTGATGCGAATGGATATTATGCGTTGACCTTACAACATGATGATGCTAAACTAATTTTTGAGCAATTGGATTTCCCTATTCGTGAAGAAGAGGTGCTGAATAGAAGTGTGATAAATGTAAGTTTCACAAAAGAAGATGATGAAATTCAGCTAAAAGATGTGGTGATAAATGCGGGATACTATGCTGTAAAAGACAAAGAACGTACGGGGTCTATTGCACGTGTTACCGCAAAGGAAATAGAGAATCAGCCAGTAGATAATTTTTTAGCAACACTACAAGGACGGATGGCAGGAGTAGAAATAACTCAAGAAAGTGGTGGTTCTGGAGGTGGATTTCAGATAAAAATACGGGGACAAAACAGTTTAAGACCCGATGCCAATCAACCTTTATTCATTATAGATGGTATCCCCTACTCTTCGGATCCTATTGGAGGCACATCTACCTCTGGAAACAGACCTTCTTTTACAAGTCCGTTATCTACGATTAACCCTGCTGATATAGAAAGTATAGAAGTACTGAAAGATGCCGATGCTACAGCTATTTATGGTTCGCGTGGTGCAAATGGTGTGGTACTCGTTACAACCAAACAAGGAAAAGTAGGTGCTACACAGGTAAGTATTCGGACATCGATGGGGATAGGAAAAATTACACGCCCGTTGAAATTGATGAATACCGAACAATATCTTGATATGCGTAGACAGGCTTATGCCTATGATGGTATTTCTACTTATCCTACAAATGCCTATGATATAAACGGGACATGGGATACAACCCGATCTACCGATTGGCAAAAAGAATTAATTGGAGGTACAGCAGAATATAACATGATACAAACTTCTATAAGTGGTGGTAACACCACTTTTAATTATACCGTGAATGGTACACATCACGAAGAAACTACTGTTTATCCAGGAGAGTTTAAATATTTGAAGAATGCTGTTCATTTGGCTTTAAACTACAAGGATAAAAAGTTTAATTTCTTATTTACAGGTAATTATAGCAATCAAAATAACAATCAACCTTCTACTGATTTAACAACTATTGCAAGAGAATTAGCACCCAATGCACCTGCTTTATATGATGAGAATGGGCAATTGAATTGGGCAAATAATACATGGACTAATCCCTTAGCAAGTTTAGAGTCTAAATTTCTATCAAAAATAGATAATCTAACCGCTAATATGATGTTGAGCTATGCTATTTTACCTGATTTAACTTTTAAAACCAATTTAGGGTTTACCCAATTGCATAGCCGTGAGTTGAGAACTTTTCCGTCGACGATGTATAATCCTTCTTCTGGACAAGGTAGTGAATCATCAAGTGTAGAATCTAATCAAACTAATCGTTCTTCATGGATTATAGAACCTCAACTAAGTTGGGATAAGAAATGGAATCAACATCGTTTTTCTTTTCTTATAGGTGCAACTTTTCAGGATCAAACAACTGATAGGCTGTATTTAACTGCCGCCGATTTCCCTTCGAATGAAATGTTATTGTCTTTGTCTACTGCTGCTTTACAATTAATAGGCTTAGATGAAAAAACAAATTACCGTTATCAAGCTTTTTATGGACGATTGAATTACATCTTACAAGATAAATATATACTTAACGTAACAGCTAGACGAGATGGCTCGAGTCGTTTTAGTCCTCAGAATAGATATTCTAATTTTGGTGCAATTGGTGCGGCTTGGCTATTCACAAAAGAGGATTTTATAAAAAACAATAGATGGTTGAGTTTTGGGAAATTACGTGGTAGCTATGGAATTACAGGAAGTGATAATATTGGAGATTATCAATATTTAGATAATTATCAAACAACATCCAATCCATATAATGGGACAGTTGGTTTAAGTCCTATTCGGTTGTATAATCCCAATTATCATTGGGAGACAAATCGTAAATTAGAAGTTGCGCTAGAATTAGGTTTTCTACATGATCGTCTTAATTTTTCTATGGCTTATTATCAAAACAGATCAGGAAATCAATTGGTCGGAATTGCTCTACCTACTACAACTGGTTTTTCTTCTTTTTCTGGAAATTTACCTGCAACAGTAGAAAATAAAGGATGGGAATTTACACTAGGTTCCAAAAATATAACGACTAATAATTGGAAGTGGACAACAGAGGTTAATTTATCTTTTAATCGGAACAAGTTACTATCATATCCAGACCTTGAAAGCTCTGCTTACGCCAATACTTATGTTATCGGTCGATCTATTAACAGCATCAAACTTTATCAATACACAGGTATAAATCCTACAAATAATCAATATGAATTTTATGATTATGATGGAGATGGTAAAATAACTTCTCTGAAAGATCGAGTTGTACTCACTGATCTTAATCCCTCTTATTATGGTGGTATCGCCAATCAGATTCGGTACAAACAGTTGAGTTTAGATGTATTATTTCAGTTCGTAAAACAAGAACGACAATTGTACTTGCCTACAGCAATAGCTGGTACCATGACCAATCAGTTAGTAGACTATGGTATACCTATGCAACCATATAGTACTAAAAATTCTCAAATAGCGGCTAATTATAATTTAATGCGAAGTAGTACGCTTTCTATTGTGGACGCTTCTTACATCCGATTGAAAAACATTTCGATTACCTATGATATTCCTTTAAAAGATCATTTCTTGAAACCTCAAATCTTTCTACAAGGTCAAAATCTATTTACTCTAACGCCTTATAAAGGTGGTGATCCCGAATTTAAGTACAACCGATTTCTCCCTCCTCTTCGTACCATCGTAATGGGAATGAAATTAAACTTTTAGTCGAATAAGAATAATAAAATTTAGCACAATGAAAAATATATATACGTTAAGTTTAACAGTCGTTATAAGCGTCTTATTCTTTAGATGCAATGACTTTTTGGATGTTGATGTTCCTACTTCTCAATACAATAGTGAGTTGGTTTTTGCTGATAAAAAGACAACAAATGCTGCGCTTATTAACCTATATGCAGATATGAGAGAAAAAGGTTTTGTAAGTGGGCAAATGAGTGCTTTTCCTGTTTCTATTGGTCTATATACCGATGAATTGGATTCGTATCAAATCAATCAAGTAGAATCTCAAAATTTATATAATAATACATTACAAGCAAATAGCGCCACTGTACTACAATATTGGTCGCAAACCTATTATCAGATTTATATAGCAAATGCTATTATAGAAGGTTGTCAAAATAGTAAAGGCTTATCTACATCAGATAAAAATGGTTTTATAGGTGAAGCGCTTTTTGTGAGAGCATTGCTCCATTTTTATTTAGTGAATACCTATGGCGATATTCCTTATATAAAAACAACGAATTATGAGTTGAATAAAAGTGTTTCTCGTTTAGAAAAAACAAAAGTGTATGAACAAATTACACAAGATTTAGAAGTAGCTATACCGCTATTATCTTCACAAATAACACTACAACGTAATCGTCCTAATCAAGTAACTGCACAAGCTTTACTAGCACGTGTAGAATTGTATAAAGGAAATTGGGTAAATGCTGAAAAATGGGCTTCTACAGTAATTAATACTCCTTCTATAGAATGGCAACAAGATGTTAATCAAGAGTTTTTGAAAGAGAATAAATCGATTATTTGGCAAATTTCTCCTAAGCAAGCTGGTAATTATGCGTATGAAGGTGGTACATACTATGTCGCAACTGGTCCTCCTACTTCTATTGTTTTAACAAAAGTAAATACGCAGTTTGAACCAAATGATATTCGTCAAAAAAACTGGGTAAGAGAAGTTACAAACGGTACAAGTACTTGGAAACATGCTTATAAATACAAACAAAGAACAAACTCTTCTTCAACAACAGAAAACTCGGTTGTTTTTCGATTAGCAGAACAATTTTTAATTCGTGCTGAGGCACGTCTAAAACAACAAAATAAAGTAGGTGCCTTACAAGATCTAAACAAAATTAGATCAAGAGCTGGTTTACCTGCTTATATCGCATTGACTGATGAGGAAATTATAGAAGCTATTTTACAAGAAAGACAGCATGAGTTCTTCTGTGAATTTGGGCATCGTTTTTTTGATTTAAAACGATTGAATCTAATCGATCAACTATTAACTCCAACAAAATCAAATTGGAAAAGCTATTGCCAACAATGGCCAATTCCTGAACAAGAAATATTAAAGAATTCGAATTTAACACAAAACACTGGATACTAATGAAAACAACTATATTGAAGCGTCTTATTGTATTGATACACCTCATGTTTTTATTTAACATGAAGCTTGTATCTGCACAACATACTCACCGAACAGTAAAAGAATCTGAATACGATAAATGGGGAAAAGTTATTGGTTCGCAAATTTCTGAAAAAGGTAATTGGTCTACTATTAGTATATCTTACGCTACTAGAGATACTGTATTTTTGATTAACAACTTGACGAAACAACAAATAAGTATTGCTGGAGTAAGAGAAGGTTCTTTTATGAAAGAAAATTCATTTCTATGGTTAAAAAACAATAATCTTTCTGTATTTAATTTAAAAACGCTAGAAAATATTGAGATTCCTGATGTAAAAAAATATGTTGTTTCAGTGGACAAGAATATTCTTATTTCCATAGAAAAACACAACAATGCACAACGAATTGTTTTGCGAGATATAAAAGGTAATAGTATAAAAACCATTGAAAATACGCGTAATTATAGTTTTGATAATGAAACAAATCGAATGGTTTATGAAAAAATAGTTGATACTAGTATCTTTTTAGAATACATAGATCTTTCTCACCCTTTGTCATCTAATGCGGTAGCACATAAAGAAGCTGGTTCTTACATTAATTTTAAATGGAACGACAATGGTGTCGTTATATTATCGAAAAACGAAAACGCCTTGTCTAGCATTTGTTATTTTGATCTAAAAAGTAAAAACTTAGACTGTATGAATACTAATTTGATAGAAGACGAAATCGATCAAACATCAAATACATTGTATCTTTCTGCTAATGCTGAATTCATTTATTTCAATGCCAAAAAGAAGTTGATAAACAGAACAACAAATGATTCTGTAGAAATATGGTATGGTTCGGATCAGCTAATCTATCCAATTAGAAAAATGAGAGATGAACGTGGTTATACCCCTTATACTTGGGTTTGGAATAGAGTAGAAAATACTGTAAAACAGATTACAGACGATGAACTACCTAATATACATTATTTATCGAATAGTAATAAGCTCTTATTATACAACCCATATCAAAACACAACAGATAATAAATTAATAAACGATTATGATGTTTATTTCTATGATTCGAAAACAGCTGTTAAGAAAAGAATTATTCAAGAATTTGATCCAAATACTCATCTATTCGGAAATGTAGGACAAACAGATGATTTTGTTTACTACTATGACAATAATTGGTGGTGGTATAATACAAAACTTGAAACAGCTACAAATTTAACTTCTTCCATATATGCCGAATGGGATAACAAATTACTAGATGAAGGTTATCAACAAATTGCATGGGGAATTGCAGGAATCTCAAATGATAAACAATACCTCTATCTATATGACACCTATGATATTTGGAAAATAAATGTAAAGACATTAGCTTCTACTAAGTTGACAAAAGGTAGAGAGTCGCAACAAGTTTTTCGTTTTGAGTTATTGACGAAATCAAAAAATACGTCGGATATCCGTCTTATTGACGAAACAAAGAACAACAGGTTGGTTATAAATGATCTAAATACAAGAATTAAATCTTATGCCATATTAAAACCAAATCATACAATTGATTTACTATTGACAAGTCATGATTTTTTATATACAAAGTTGCAACAAGCCAAGTTAACAACAGATTTTATTTACTTAAAAGAAGCCTATAATTTACCACCAGAATTGTGGTATAAAAAAGATATGAGAAGTGAAGCAATACAATTATTCGCAACGAATAAACAACATTATCTTTATGATTGGGGAACATCAGAATTATTGCATTACACAACTATAGATGGAAAAAAATTAAAAGCTGCTATATTTTATCCACCGAATTACACAAAAGGAAATGTATATCCTGCTATAGTTCGTGTCTACGAAAATTTGTCACAAACAGTAAAAGAATACCACAATCCATCGATGTATAACAACATAGGATTTAACGTATCAAATCTTACGCAACAAGGTTATATTGTTGTACTTCCTGATATGGTATATGATAAAGGTTTTACTGGTGCATCTGCTACAAATTCAGTTGTAGGGGTTCTGAACAAACTAATTGATGAAGGTGTAACTGAAAAAGGAAAAATAGGATTGATTGGACAGTCATTTGGAGGATATGAAACCAATTTTATACTTACACAAACCGATTTATTTAGTGCTGCTGTTACAGGAGCAAGTTTATTTGACTTGGTAAAAGACTATTTTTGGAATGAACCTTACGAAAAAACAGAAAGCTGGCGCTATGAAAATTTTCAATTTAGAATAAAAAAGCCTTTTTTTGAAGCGCCCGAACTTTATATAAAAAATTCTCCTTTGTATCATGCAAATAGAATCACAACACCAATATTGAGTTGGACAGGTAAAAATGATGCTACTGTACCTCCAGAACAAACAATGACAATTTATACCGCTTTGAGGAAACTCAAAAAAAAGATTGTTATGTTACGCTATCCTGAAGCAAGACATTTTGTTACAAGTAAAGAAGATCAAACAGATTTGACAAAAAGAATAGAACAATGGTTTGCTTTTTATTTGAAAAACGAACCAAAAAGTAGTTGGATTAAATAACCTACAAATAAGAAGAGGTTCCTTTCGGAACCTCTATTTTTAATTAATTGGTTTATATAATTCTAAAACACACTGACCAACACCATTTTTTTGCCAAACTTGCTGTGGAGTTGCTTCTTCTGTCATACAAAGTTGATCTGTACGTTCTTGTGTACAATCAACTTTAATTTCTTCACAATCTGTAGACGAACTATGTCGAATAAATCCATCGATTAAAGCAGCATCTTTGATAGATTCGTTGCTTTTTGTTTGCTGTGTAGCAAACGCTCCTATTCCAGCCAATAAAAATGCTGCAATAGGCAATACTGTTTGAAGTTTTAAATTTTTCATTTTTTGTAATTATTTTGGTTTTAACCTACTATATTATACAGGTGTTCGGTTATCCTCCTGCTATCGGCCGATAGTTTATTGTATGATTTTCGTATTAAGCGTATATACAACCAGTTGATTCTTTATAATTGCATATAAATTGTTATTGTTAATAATAAATTCATTTGTTTTTTGACGATCAACATCATAGAGATAAAAACTGCCTTTATACAATTGTTTTTGATAATCATATATATCTACTGCAGAAGCTTGTTTCCATACTTGATTATCTTCAAATTGTCCTTTTTTAGTAGAATTTATATACAATAGTCCATTGTCTACCGCTGCTAAGCGGTTTACTACACTATTAGGATTTAATAATTTTTGCTGATTTTGCTGATTCGTTATAACTTTAAGTGGTGCTAAACGGGTGGTGTCTATTGTATGAGATCTGGTGATTACATCTAAATTTTTATTCGCAACTACATAATTGTTTCGATAATAGTATACATATAGAACCCGTTGGGTGTAATTAAATTGTTTGATTTTTAATATTGTTTATTGGTCTGTCAAATATAAATTTATTGATATATTGTACTAGTGTTAAAGCTGTTATTTTTGCTAAAATCCTTGTTTTAAAACCTTCAAAAGTTTTAGCATAATTGTTTCTAATTCTGAATTGGTCGCATAGTTGTGAAAATAATGTTTCAATTCTTTTTCTTGATTTTCTAAAGATATAAGGTTGTGGTCTATAATCTTTTTGATTATTTCTTTTGGGCGTTTCTAATTTGATGTTTACCGTCTGAAATAAATCTAATTGAATGCTTTGAGACAAGTAATCTTTATCTCCAAGCAACACACAATCAGACATTTGTTGTTTTATGTTTTTCAAAAAATGAACATCGTGAACCTCTGCTTTTGTAATATCCAATGAATGGAAAATTCCATTTATAGAACAAACACCGTGTAATTTATATCCGTAAAACCAGCTATTTTGAGAAGCACAAAACCCTTTTGAAGGAGCAGTTTCAACATCTTTTTTACAAATTTTAATTCTTCGATGGCGTGCAAATTTGCAAATCTCCAACGGCATACTATCCACTATAAAATAATCTTCAAATTCTAAAAACCGAGATGCTAACTTAGTCCTTACTTCTTCTAAAAAGAAAAACAATTTTCGTCTTCTTTTATTGAACTGGCTTCGCTCAATTAAATTAGGTATTTGCTGTTCATTAATCTCTTTAAATAAAGAATTTTCACTGTCAATTGACATAAATTCAGCCGTCAAACTTAATGCAACAACCTCTAAATCAGTCATTTTTTCTTTTCTTCCAACGCCAGATTTATATTTTAATTCACATCCTAACGAACTTACAACTTCTAAAACTCTAAAATAATTTTTTACTATCTTTGACATGGATATTGGTTTGTTTTGCGACTTCAAGATACTGAATTTCAGTATCTTGACCAATATCTGATCAATTTTTTTTACTTAAATAATTACACCCAACGGGTTACATATAGAAATTTATTTTGTTGTAAATCAAACAACGGAATGCCATCTGTATCAAAAATCCCTTGTGTTGCTTCCCCAAATATTGATGTAGTGGTAAATTGTTGAACAGAAGGTGCTAAATTATATCGTGCTAGTATATTTTGCTTTGTTTTAAAATCTTGCTTACGGACAAATAACTCGTCTGTTGAACTTATAACAGCTTTCGAAAAATAAAGGGTTGGATCTGTTGATAATACTTTAGCTTCCCATGTTTTGATATCCCCCTTAAAGATTACAGGAACAGTTCCATCTACTAAAAAGAAATGTGGAGATGAAATAAATATTTTAACTGTACGAAAAGGAAAGTCGTCTTGGTCGATTTTAATTATTAGCTCACGAGATTGATAATTATCTAAATCGATTTCTGTTACATAAAGAGGTGCAAATCGATTTCCTAAGTACAGCTTATTGTTTGTAACACCAATAAAATAGTGTGAATTATTTTTAAGCTTATACGAATGTTTACCAATCACAATATCTTTCAAATATTTCCGAATAAATGGATTCTGTTTAGACATCTTTGCTTCTGATTGTAAGAATAAAATAACAACACAACCCGCACTCAGAATACCAATTACAATTAATTTCAAGAAAAGCTTTCGTTTTACACTTTCTCTTGTAATCATAATAGCAATGATGGAAAGACCAACAAAGACTACATTAAAAATTAAATGTTCTTTCCATCCCATCTTTTCTAAAATACCGCCACAGGAACATGGAATGAAATCGCTGTAATTTAATATCAGATAAATATATACTGTAAATGCTATCATTAATCCGAACGAAGCATAAAGCCCAATTAATCGCCATCTTTTATAACAAAGCAGTAATGCAATCACTATTTCCACAGTAATAACTGCATAGGAAATAAATCCTGCATAAGCACTAAGCAATGGTGATTGAGCCAATTGAATTTGAAAATTCTCAAAATCCATCAGCTTGCTTGCCGCTGCATAAATGAACAACACAATAAATAGGTAGCAGATGAGTGTTTGTATAAATGGATCGTATTTTCTCATCTTAATGTGTTTTAGGGTTTAAAGTGAACTACTCACCTCCTTCCTCAGTACGCTTGATATAAGGATCTTTATCTTTTGGTGGATCAGCTTCTTCTTGAATAGAATCAGCAGTAACGATACTATCCAATTCTATATGTAAATCTGATTCGCGTTTTTGTTCTACAACAGATGAACCATCTGATCTTAATTGTGGAGCTTCCTCCTCCTCTATACATTGATAAAATAGGAAACTAATGATGCTAATGAATAAATAATTTTTTGTTTTCATAGTCGTGTTTTTTAGGATTATTTATATTCTTAGCTTAAAATTAGAAGGCATAATGATTAAAACAATAAAGAAGCACGTCAAAAACATAAAGACTATGTTGATTTTATAAAAGTGTTACCTGTAATCGTTTATATTATTAATAAACAATAAATTACCAAATGTTAATTTTTTAATTTACTATAAAAAAGATACGCTACTACGCTGTATAAATGGGTGAAATTTATAAATTCATACATTTCATGGAGTAATCGATTAGTGATTTGTGGTAATTTACAAACCTAATTCGATTAAAATAAGTAACTTACATGGAAATCTACTACTGTTTTCATCTAAAAAAACAATGCTTATGAAAACATCTATACCTCTTCTAATTGGATTTTTATGGCTTATTTTCAACATCGAAAATGTCTATGCAATTGATCAACTAAGCACACAAACAAATGATTTTCTGGTTCAGAGAATTGATTCATTTCAAACCGATAAGAACAATCCCGAAGTTTGGAAGTACATTAATGCTTATATCCTAAAAGCTAAAATTAGTAATGATGGCGAAACGTTGTGCTATGGCTATAAGGAAGCTATTTTCTATTCACAGGATTATTCAACCAAATTAAAATATGCTGATAGTGCAATAGTTGTTGCTCAACAGACAAGGAATAATGATTTGATTGTTCAAAGTTTTCTTTCGAAAGGATTGGTTCATTATCAGTTCAAGAAATTTCAACCAGCCTTAAAAAATTATTTATGGGCTGAAAAGAAATTGAATAAGAAATCATCCAACTATTTAACGCATAAAGTCCTTTTTAATGTTGCTTTAATTAAATTTCAATTAAAACAGTTTAGTGAAGCGGAACTATTGTTTCAGAAATGCAATATTTACTTTGAAAATAATAGTTCAGATGTCAATCACCAAGCTTATTATCTAAATAGCCTTTATTATTCCGTTCAAATTTTACAGGCTCAACATAAATACAAAGAAGCTGATCAACTTAATCATATAGGTTTGAAATTGAGTCAAGATTCGCAAAACGACTATTTCATTCATTATTTCACCTATTTAAAAGGAATTCAATTCTATTTAGAAAAAGAGTATCAACAATCAATAACCACGCTAACAAATGAATTAGATTATTTAAAAGATCAACAAGATGCTAATTCACTTAGTTTGGCTTATTTTTATATTGGTAAATCTTACGAGGCAATAAATGAAGTACAAAAAGCAATGATATATTTTGAAAAAATAGATCAACTTTTTAATGAATATGATTTTTTAGATAGCGATATTCGTGCTGCTTACGATGCCTTAATCCATAATTCTGAAAATAATCGTAATTACCCAAACCAATTGTATTATATCAATCAGTTACTAAAACTAGATCATTTAACTCAGCAAAATACAGTAAAGCTATCTCCTATTCTCCAAAAAGAATATGATGAAAAAGAATTATTGAAGTTGAAGAAAAATGTTGAATTCAAAATCACCATCTACCCTATTTTGATAGGTTTTGTGATCATTTTATGTTCCATCGGGGTATTGTATAGTTACAAACGTTTTTTCAAACAGCTTACGATAGATAAAAAGAAAGTAAAAGAACCTCCTGTTATTGAGATTCCGACTGAAGTTGTAAATCATATTTTGAATCAGTTGAATGATTTTGAAATGAATCACTTATTTGTACAGAAAACTTTAACCTTGGCTCAATTAGCAAAATCATTTAAAACCAATTCTGCATATTTATCAAAGATTATTAACTCAGAAAAAGGAACTAATTTTTCAAATTACATCAATCAACTTCGAATAAATTATGTTCTTCATCTCCTAATGGATTCAGATCAGTATCATCAACATTCAATTGGTGATTTAGCAGAATTAGTAGGTTTTTCATCTTCTCGTCAATTTTCGAATGTATTCTTTCAAGTAACCTCATTTCGCCCTTATGAATATATAAAACAATTGAAATTCAATCTAAACAAAAACAATTAAAAAGAAAAGACATCTCGATACTTCGGTAGACTCTCAAACCGAGGTTCATTGCCCCTATTCAAAAAGATAGTAAATACCGTCACTTCGAGTGATTTTCAAAATGTAATGTAGAAAATTGTATCGAGAAGTTAGACATTTTAAAACAATTTTCGTCTTATTCTTCGACATAATCAATGTGACAAAATTCTTTATTAAAAGTGAATTTGAATATTGAAAAAGGATGAAAAAACCGACGATTTAGAATCGAAATGCGATTCAACTCTAAATTATTGGAATAAAAAAAGTTGAGGTGTCTGAACGAAGTGAGTTATCAACTTTATGGAAATAATTTATTTAGTTGAATCATTGAGAGACTACTGTCGGCATCTTTTTTTGTTTCGTTTTTTTGGATGAGCAAAAAAATGAAAGGAAGATATGACAAAAAAGAATATTCACCACATAGGTACATACAACTGACATAGAAAAGACATTTCGATACAATTTTCTTTTTCTATGAAACGAAAATTTACTCAATGTGACAACAAGAAAGAAAAACACGTGAAACGTTAACCGTAGAACATAGACAATTCCAAATGGCAGGATACTCCCAACATCAAGGCAAGATAAAGGCAACATAGTGGCAGTAGAATGTATGTAAACGATTTTAGAATTACAATTTTAGAATTGAGATATGAGAATTGTAGTATGTAAAAAGTAGTATGTATTTAAGATTAAGAATGAGGTTCTGATCATAATTTACGATAATAAGAAGATAATTATTTTATTACGTTCATTTTTTGTCTTGATAAAAAAAACATTTGAGATTAAGAATTTGAAATTAAAAGGAGAAGCTCCTGTGGAGCTTAGGTAAAATTGTTACAAGTTGATTAATAATTATATGTTCATTTTTATTCATGAGTTATTATTGTTTTCAAATGAATTCATATGCCCTTCGGGGAAGTCTTGACACAAAAACAAACCAAAAAAGTCAAGACCGCGATTTTCGACGTTCAATTAGCATTTCACGCACTAAAAAGATTAAATGATTCGCATACGCTCACTAATCTTTTTTACGCTTGTTTCAATAGATTGAAGCTCGTCTGCAAATCGTATGTCGACTTTAATACTCTTATTTACAACAATCTCGACTTTTCAGCAATGACGATTTATAAATTCATTGTAAAAAAAGGATTTTGAATATTGAAAAAGGATGAAGAAACCGGCATTAAAACTCTCACGTTAAGAAAATGTTTGAATGCAGCGTTAAAAAGATTTTAGCCCGTAGGGTTTGTAAAATCTTTAGTGGAATGATAACATTTTTAGTAGAGAGGTTTACAGCCAAGCGTTTTTTGTTTCGTTTTTTGCGCTTAAAAAATGAAAGAATGATAATGATTTAAAACATTGAATGGCTGAAACTAATTTTGACCGTCGAAAATCAAAGACAAGTCTTGCTTTTGCTGAGCCTGCCGAAGTATTCGTTAGTTTTTTTGATTGTTCCCCGAAGGGCATATGTATACCGATAATTAAAATATATAAGCTATGAATAAAAAAGTGACAAAAGATTTCTCGATACCTCGAAATGACAGATAGAAATTGTCATTCAGAATGTAGCTTTAGCGAAATGAAGAATCTCTTAACCCTTCTCATCCAATAGATTGAAGCTCGTCTGCAAATCGTATGTCGACTTTTCAGCAATGACGATTTATAAATTCATTGTAAAAAAAGGATTTTGAATATTGAAAAAGGAGTTAAAAATCCGACGATTTAGAATCGAAATGTTTTAATCATAGTAAATAAATCGATATTTTTCAGTTTACTGAACTATACAATTTCTAAAATAAAAAAAACTATGTTTCTATTGTGGTTAGAAAATTAGAGGATTCGGTTCGACACTTCGACACTTCGTAAACTCAGTAACAAGTTTCAATACTCACATCAAATACCGTCACTTCGAGTGATTTTCGAAATGTAATGTAGAAAATTATATCAAGAAGTTAAACGTTTTAAAACAATTTTCATCTTATTCTTCAACATAATAAATGTGACAGCAAGAAAGAAAAAAACGTAAAAAGTTAAGCGTAAAACATAATAAATTAATTCCCTATAAATTTCAAATAAAAAATCTTGATTTTTCACCTATTCAAAACCCATTAAGTGTTAGTTGTACGATTTTTGATTCATTATTGAATAATAACATTCTAAAAATGAATACCATGAAAAATAACACGACACAAAACATCGCACGATATACCTTAGGAGCTTTTTTGATTGGAGCAGGAATTGCTCACTTAACTATAGCTAGAAAAGAATTCAAGGCACAAGTACCAAATTGGGTTCCTTTACCCAAAGATGACACAGTTGTGTATTCGGGAATTGCAGAAATAGCCTTGGGTAGTACGATTGTTTTAGCTCCAGATAGTAAAAAAGAAATAGTTGGAAAAATAGCAGCTTGTTTTTTTGGGGCTGTTTTTCCTGGAAACTGGGCTCAATATAAAAACAAAAGAGATGGTTTTGGATTGGATACAGATCAAAAAAGATTAGCACGATTATTCATGCAACCTTTACTAATTATATGGGCTTTGAAATCGACTAAAAATACTAAATAACTTGTTTGAAGTAACCAACTTACGACAATTGAATTATATTAAACAAATTTGAATGAAAGAGGATGACTTTTAATAAAGATCTAAATAGAAGATTAAAATAATTACGTAAATAAATAACTGTATGATAATAATTTATAGTATTTTTATCTCAAATAATACTATAAAATTAATATTTGAACAGCGATGAATAAACTATTTATTGTAGCGATTGCAGCTACTTTGATTGTTTCTTGTAACAACAAAACAGAAGAAAAGAAAACGGATAATGTTATAGTAGATACTAATCAAAAACAAGAAAATACGATTGCTGATAATGGATTTGACATCAGCAAAATTCCATTTTCAACAGCTGATATTGGAGATTTTCCTTTCATAAATCTTCCGCAAGGTTTAAAAGAAATGAACAAACCTTTGGTAAAACAATTTGACATATGTTTTTTTCCTATTAACGGTGTTATGACACCTTTTGAAGGAAAGTTGTATAAAACTTTTGTTTCACCTAAACAAGGAGAAGAATTTTCGCAACATTTCTTTGAAAAAAGTATGGCTGATTATTTACAATCTATCGGGGCTGTTAAAGTGTTTGATGGTGAAATAACCAAAGAAGAATATGAGCGTTACAATAAACAAGATCCGAATAAAGGAGGCGAAGGCGATATGGGATACGCTGGACAAAATATGAAGTTTTGGGTATTACGTACAAAAGATAAAGGAAATGTATATATACAATACCTTTCTAACAATGCTGGTGCTTCGCTTAATGTACTACAAGAAACAGACTTTAAGCAAACTATCACCAAAGTAACAGCAGACGAAATTGCTGAGGATTTGACTAAGAATGGAAAATCTATTTTATATATAAATTTTGATGTTGATCAAGCAAAAATCACGCAAGAAGGTGATGAGATTGTGACTGAAATTGCAAATGCCTTAAAGAAAGATAACACATTAAAAATATCAATTGAAGGGCATACTGATAATTCGGGCGACGCTAAGCATAACAAAAAACTATCTAATGATCGTGCAAATGCTGTAATGCAAAAACTAATTGCTTTAGGTATTGATAAAACACGTTTATCTGCTATAGGATACGGAGCTGAAAAACCATTGGTAGCAAATGATACAGAAGAAAATAAAGCTAAAAATAGACGTGTAGAGTTGGTTAAAGTAAAGTAAAATCTATATATGTTTTAATTTTATTAAACATGAAAAATATTGATACTAATCCGTAGTACATTATTAAAAAAAGTTGCTCCAAACATTATAGAAACTAAAGAACTAGATTCTATACCAAAGAATGTTTAATTCTGATGGTTCTTTAAAATCATTAAATACAAATTCATATCTACCAAAAAAACCTTGAATAATTCAAGGTTTTTTTATGTTTAAACAATCAGTAAAACTGTTTCTTTTAATTTTTCGGCTTGTTTTGAATAAATAAAAATCTCAAAATCGGTTTGTATTTTTTCTTCAAAACTTTGTTTCATTTGTTGATAGGAAACTGCTTTTGGACTTTCTTTCAAGTATTGAATAAAATCAACCAACCATTCGCCAATCTCTTTGTCTACAACAATTTCAAGATAATCTTGTTTGGTATGAAATTGTAAAACTGCATTCTCAAAAGTTTTTCCTTTTTTTGTTTTCGTTACAAATTCTATTTGTGGTCTACCTCCTAACCAAACTACTTTTTGCGTTGGTTTATACATTACAAAAGTTTCATTATTCAAAACTGTTTCGATATAATTTGGTTGAATTGACGTTCTCGGAACTTTAAAATCAAACCACTCATTCAGCGACAACTCAAAACCAACACCGTGCATATAGTTAAACAATGATTTCTTTAATCCATTCGAGAATTGATCATGAATTAAACCTGATTTTTCTTCGTGAATCATATCATTATTCGCAAAAGTTCCTAATTCGGTGCTATGATTAATTACTTCATATTTTTCTGGGTTCAACCCAACTGGGCTATGCGCTGTCATCGCAAATTGATGCCAAAATCCTGATTGAAGAATTCCTAATTCGAACATTTGACGCACCATTTCCAAACTATCAATCGTTTCTTGCTTTGTTTGTGTCGGAAAACCATACATCAAATATGCATGTACCATAATTCCAGCTTCGGTAAAATTTCGATTTACAACCGCAACTTGCTCCACTGTTACACCTTTATCAATCAATTTCAACAATCGATCCGAAGCGACTTCCAAACCTCCAGAAACCGCAATACAGCCCGAAGCTTTCAATAATCGACACAAATTATATGTAAAACTTTTCTCGAATCTTATATTTGTCCACCATGTTACAGTTAATTTTCTTCGAAGAATTTCTAACGCAACTTCTCGCATTAATGCTGGCGGAGCAGCTTCGTCCACAAAATGAAAACCTGTATTTTGAGTTGTTTCAATCAACTCTTCCATTCTATCCACAATTTGTTTTGCAGCAATTGGTTCATAAATTTTGATATAATCTAACGAAATATCGCAAAACGTACATTTCCCCCAATAACAACCATGCGCCATTGTCAGCTTATTCCAACGCCCATCACTCCACAAACGATGCATTGGATTAACCACTTCGATGACAGAAATATATTGATCTAATTTGATATCCGTATAATCTGGTGTTCCCACTTCGCTAAATTTATAATCGCGAACAGTTTGATTATTGATATAAGAAACTTGATTATTTTGAAGAGCAAAAGTTCTTTTTAACTCAGAAACTTCAACTTCATTGTTGATATATTTTAACAATTGCTCAGTTGGTGCTTCACCATCATCTAATGTAATAAAATCGAAGAACTCAAATACTCGTGAATCGCTTAAAGAGCGCAATTCTGTATTTGGAAAACCTCCACCCATGTCCACAACAATTTCAGGATAATTTGCTTTAATATATTGCGCACAACGGAAAGCCGAATATAAATTTCCTGGAAAAGGAACCGAAAAACCAATCATTTTTGGATTCGTTTTCTGAATTAATTTCTCTAATTCCGAAAGTGTAATTTTATCAATATAAGTTGGGGCTTTCTGTAATTCTTGATACAATTCATCAAAAGAATTTGCCGATCTTCCTAAACGTTCAGCATAACGAGAAAAACCAAAATTTTCATCAACAGCTTCAATGATTAAATCCGATAAATCTTCTAAATATAGCGTTGCCAAATGCTTCGCTTTATCTTGAAAAGACATCGAACCAAAAGCCCATTCCAAATCTTCAACTTCTGCAAAACGAGAAGCTTCTGGTAAATATCCATCTTGAATAATTGAATCAGCTAAGGTCGAATTTTTTCCTTGTAAAAATCGGATAACAGGATCAATAGTTGCGATATATTCGTCGCTTAACATCACCATTCTTTTACTATTATCACCTAATTCAATCTCTTGATTTTGAATAAATTCAAATAAATCAATTAAACCTTTTCTTGAAAATAATTGTAAGATAACATCTAAACCTAAATCAGCTTGAAAAGTTGAATATGAAAGTGTGTTTAGAAATCCTTTTAAATAAACTGTTCCAGGATATGGTGTATTTAATTGCGTAAAAGGTGGTGTGATTAATAAAAGATCCGTTTTCAATCGTTGAAATTTGTTGCAAAAATACGGATTGAAAAAAAATAATTTTAGATTTTTATCAATTATTTTTCAGTTTTATCAGTGCTTCTAAACGGCATCGTTTCAATTTTAAAACTTTCCTCAATCACAGCTTTTTCGAGATTAAGAATTCCTTTCAACGATTTATAATCTACTTTATCTGCATCATCAGTTGGTTTGTGATAATCGTCGTGACCGCCTGTATGGAAAAATAAAACTGGAATATCTTTCTCATAAAACGAAGTTTGATCCGAACCGCCTCTACCTTCATAACCTGTATAAAATTTAACAAAATCAGTCGGATTAATTTCATTAAAAATTGTTTCGAAAGTTGGAGAAGTTCCATAACCTATAATTGAAACGCCAGATTCTTTGTTCAAACGACCAATCATATCCATGTTTAACATCCAATGCACTTTCGATAAATCATACGTTGGATGTTTCACAAAATAACGTGACCCTACCAAACCTAATTCCTCTGCACCAAAAGCAATGAATAGAAAATTAACAGGTTCTGTCACTTTATTTTTACTGTAAAATCTTGCCAATTCTAACAAACCAGCAACGCCAGAAACGTTATCATCAGCACCATTGTGAATCATTCCATAACTATCTTTCGCCAAAGAACTTCCTTGCTTTCCTTCTCCCAAATGGTCGTAATGTGCACCAATCACAATCGTTTTCTCCGCTTTATTATCTAAAAAAGCAATCACATTTTTTGCAGAACGAATACTGTCAACAACTTTTACTTTTTTTACCTTCGCCTCAAATCCTTGAAAATATCCATCTTCTCCTAAAGGTTGAAGTTTATATTTTTTGAATTCTTTTGCAATATATTTTGCAGCTTTCAAATTTTCTTCACTTCCAGTTCCTCTTCCTTTCATTTTGTCATCAGCCAAAAAATAAACGTGTTTTTTAAGATTTTTGACTTCAATTTCTTGCGCAAAAGACTTGGCTCCTACAACCAAAGATAAGATGATAACTATTTTTTTCATATTCAATTTCGACTAACTATGTGTCTAACAAAAATAGAAAAATAATCAAGAATATATCTTGCGCGTTTTGAATTAAAATTCGTCAATTCGAGTGATTTTTAGGAATGGAATGAATAAGAATTGTATCGAGAATAGAATTTTATCAACTAAAACCTTTTTAAAATTTATATTCAAAATTTTACTTATTATCACTGAAAATCAGGGTGAATAATTCAATAATTGTTAAATTTCAAAAACTTTTTTAAAAATTGATGCAACATTCAAAAACTTGCTGCGTCTATACAATAGAAACAACAATGAAACCTTGAAAATTTTGGAGAAAGAAAATTTTTCAATAAATGATAAACAACTATTAGATTGGTGCGAATCTGGTGTAGAGGCTGGCTATACTCAGCTCTATCATCGCTATTCGAAATCAGTTTACAATTCTGTTTATCGTTTGGTCACAGAAGTTTCTGATGCGGAAGATTTGACACAAGAAATTTTTATTTCACTTTTCTCTGATATTCAAAAGTTGAAAAACATCGAAAATTTAGGTGCTTGGTTCAGTAGAGTTGCGATTAATAAATCAATTTCACATTTACGAAAAAACAATGTTTATTTTTCTGATGTTGCTGGAGCAAATATTATTGATGACAGCGAAGAAAGCATGGAAGAAAAACAAATGTTGGATGGTAAAATTGAAGAATTGCAACAAGCAATTGAAGAATTACCAACGGATACAAGAACAATTGTGAATCTATTTCTGTTCGAAGACATGCCGCAAGAAGACATTGCTCAACTTTTGGGATTGAGCCACAACACGGTGAGAAGTAAATATCATCGTGCAAAAAAGAAAATTTACGAAACCTTACAACAAACCGTTTGCAATGAATGATTCTTTAAAAAAACATATCGAAAAAAACAGAGAAGCCTTTGAAAACAAAGAACCTTCTGCAGAATTATGGAAAAGAATTCAGGCTGAGATTCCTAAACAGGAAGAAAAAACTTTGGTAATTGAACAGCCTAAGAAATGGAGAATTCAAAATTGGAGTATTGCTGCTTCTGCGCTTGTTTTATTGAGTGTTGGTGGATATTTTTTATTAAAAAATGATCAAGTAAATTCACCAAAAACAATTGAAATTGTAAAAGAAAAGCAGGTTAAAAAAGTAGAAGAAATTCAACCAGAAATTGTTCATCCAACTGAAATTAAAACTGAACAAAATAAAAAAGAAATTCAGTTTGTAACAATTCAGAAAGAGAAAAAAGTTGAAAAAATTGTTCAACCAAAAGAAGAACTAATTGGTATAGATGAAGCACTTAAAAATGAAATTTTAAGTTCATTAAATGATCAAGAATCAACAAGTAATCGTATTGATGCAATTGCAAAAATAACTGATTTACCAAGTATTGATCACAATTTGAAAGAGAGTTTATACCACTTAGCTTTAAATGACAACAATACAATTGTGCGACTAAATGCACTCGAAGCGCTTGCTTCAAAATTACCTAAATCGGACGTTTCAAAAGAGTTAACAGACATTTTTATGAAACAAGATGATCCGATGGTACAAATGGAATTAATAGGAATGATTGCGCATATCAATAACGATCAAATCGATTTGAAATTAACAAATAAATTACAAGAAATGGTGTTGGATCCTACAACAAAACCGTTTGTGAAAGACGAAGCGTACGCGGTTCTTTTTAGAAAATAATAATTAACAAAAAAATCAAAAAATGATAAGAAAAATATTTTTGGTAGCTGCATCTTTTATGATGATGTCTACGTACACTTTTGCACAAAATGAATCGAAAAGTGCGAATGAAGATAATTCGAAAACGTACAAATTAGCTGTAAGTAAAGGAAAAATGAACCTTGATCTTGGACGAGTAACAGTAGAAGGTTACAACGGAAACGAAATTGTTTTTTCTACAAAAACAAGATCGCGAGATAATGACGAAAGAGCAAAAGGATTGCGCTCGATCAACTCATTAGGACTTGAGGACAACACTGATTTAGGAATAAATGTTGTAGAAAAAAATGGTATAATCGAGGTAAAACAACTACAACAAATGACACCTCCAAATATCAAAATTTTAGTTCCAAAAGGTGTAACAATTTCATTTAATCATCAATCTCAATTTGGAAGTACCATTACATTCAAAAATATCGAAAACGAAGTTGAAGCAACTGCAAGTTACAACAATGTAGTGTTAGAAAATGTAACAGGACCTGCAACAATCAACACGATTTATGGTTCTATCGATGCTAAATTTAGTCAAAATGTAAAAGGTCCTTTGTCGCTTGTATCTATCTATGGTCACGTGGATGCTTCAATTCCGAAATCATCAAAAGCAAATGTAAAATTAACAACTTCGTTTGGTGATATTTTGATTGCACCTGAATTATCGTTAAAATTAGAAACAGTTGATAAATCATCTGAAATGATAAAAATTAACAATCAAGCAACAGGAACATTAAATGGCGGAGGAACAAGTTTCCTTTTCAGATCAGATTATAGTAAAATATATTTGAGAGCGTTATGAGAACAGTCATTTTATCTTTAGCAGTGGGCTTATTGGCAAATTTATCAATCGCTCAAACAAAAATTCAGAAGAATTTTTCAGTTGAAAAAGGTCAAGAATTAACATTAAAATTTGATTATCCACAAATCGTTAAAATCACAACATGGAAACAAAACGAAGTGAGTATCTCTGGAAATGTTAATATCAATAATGGTAAAAATGACTCGAATTTCAAGTTAACTGAAAGCAAAAACAGTCAAGGAAAAACCATCGAAGGCAAAGTTGTAAAACTAGAAGACATTCCAAATCAAGTGACAGCAACTTTTGGTAATGAGAAAAAACAATTTCAAACCAAAGAGGACTATCAAAAATATATTGATGCAAATGACATTAAATCTTCTTCGGTTTCTACAGGAGTACAAATGTATATTGTATTGGAAATCAAAGTTCCTGAACATATGAAAACGACTATCGAGTCAACGTATGGAACAATTGAAGTCATCAATTTTGATGCACCAATTATCGCACAATCAACATATGGAAGTGTAGATGCAACAATGAATGCAAAACAAATTGGAGAAATAAAAGTGGAAACTTTTTTTGGGAAGATGTACACGAATCTAGATTTTGCAATCAAAACTATAAAATCAGATAATTTTCATTCTGTAATTGCAGCAAACGTAGGTAAACAGCCATTGCAAGAATTTTCTTCGAAATATGGAAATGTCTATTTAAGAAAGTAAATAGTAAATAAATTATAACATTTTTTGAAAACACAATTGAGGATTCTCAGTTGTGTTTTTCTTTTAGAAAAGATTATTTTTGATAAAAATTAAGCCTTGAATCATTTATTTAAAGTTGCCCTAAATTGGATTAAGAAAGAGCCTCAAACAGATTCTTCAACCAGAATTTATACAAAAAGTCATTACATTTCGATTGAAGGAAAACCTGATTTAGAAGTTTCTGCGGCGAAAACTTTCAAAGGTGATCCAAATTTATACAATCCAGAAGATTTGCTTTTGAGTAGTTTGACTTCTTGTCATATGATGTCGTATTTATATTGTTGTACACAACATAAAATCGAAGTAATTTCTTACCAAGATCATTCGGAGGCCACATTGCAAATAAATCCTGATGGAAGTGGAAAAATTATAAAAGTAGATTTATTTCCTGAAATCATTATTTCTAATTCATCACAAATCGAGTTGGCGCTTTCACTTCATAAAAAGGCAAACGAATTGTGTTTTATTGCGAATTCGTGCAATTTCCCTGTTTATCATCACCCAAAATGTAACGCAAAATAAAACCGAGCTAAACTCGGTTTTAATAATTTATTTTATTTCTGTTATAATTTCTCTTTTAAGAATTGAGCTGTGTAGGACTCTATTACTTTGACAATTTCTTCTGGTGTACCTTCGGCAACCAAATAACCGCCTTTCTTCCCTCCTTCTGGACCAAGATCTATCACCCAATCGGCAACTTTGATAATATCCATATTATGTTCGATTACAAAAACCGAATGTCCCAAATCAATCAAAGCACGTAATGCTTTAATCAACTTCTGAATATCATGGAAATGCAGACCTGTAGAAGGCTCATCAAAAATAAACAAGGTTTTATTTGTCGTTTCTCCTTTCGTCAAGAAAAAAGCCAGCTTCACACGTTGTGCCTCTCCACCAGAAAGCGTATTCGACGATTGCCCAAGTTTTACATAACCCAAACCAACATCTTGTAATGGTTTCAGCTTCTCGACAATTTTATTTTGTTGATGCGTTGCAAAAAAGTCAATTGCTTCATCAATTGTTAGATTTAAAATATCTGAAATCGATTTTCCTTCGAATTTAACTTCTAAGATTTCTTTCTTGAAACGTTCGCCATGGCAATCTTCACAAACCAGCTCTACATCAGCCATAAACTGCATTTCGATGGTAATTGTCCCTTCTCCTTTACATGCATCACAACGTCCGCCATCTACATTAAACGAAAAATGTTTTGGTTGAAATCCCATCACTTTACTTGCTTTCTGATTGGCAAATAAATTTCGGATATCATCGTAAGCTTTTACATACGTCACAGGATTAGAACGCGAAGATTTCCCGATTGGATTTTGATCGATTAACTCAATTCCTTCCAATTGTTTCAGATCTCCAACTAACTCATCAAAATCACCGATTTTATTTCCAAAAATCTCGAAATGACGCTGAACAGCTGGTGCTAAAATATCTTTCATTAAGGTAGA
Source organism: Empedobacter sp. ULE_I140 (assembly GCF_053482575.1). Classification (NCBI taxonomy): domain Bacteria; kingdom Pseudomonadati; phylum Bacteroidota; class Flavobacteriia; order Flavobacteriales; family Weeksellaceae; genus Empedobacter; species Empedobacter sp. ULE_I140. The sequence goes on from NZ_JBQMTX010000001.1 coordinate 2,146,480, forward strand.
TTTCCCTGAACCCGAAACACCTGTAATAACGGTTAATTCGTTCAGAGGAAATTTAACATCAATATTTTTTAGATTATTTTCTCTTGCTCCAATAATTTTCAAATAATTAGGAGATTTTAGACGTTTTTTAGGAACTTCAATTTCTAATTTTCCGTTCAAATATTTAGATGTTAATGTATCACCTTTTAATAATTCATCATAGGTTCCTTCAAAAACTACTTCACCTCCATTTGTTCCTGCTTCTGGACCAATATCGATGATATAATCAGCAGCTTTCATGATATCTTCATCATGCTCTACCACAATCACTGTATTGCCTAAATCGCGTAAACGATGTAAAATTGTAATAAATTTAGCTGTATCACGCGAATGTAAACCAATCGAAGGCTCGTCTAACACATACATCGAACCAACCAAACTACTTCCCAAAGAAGTTGCTAAATTGATACGTTGTGATTCTCCTCCAGACAACGTATTCGAAGCACGATTTAGCGTTAAATATTCTAAACCAACATCTAACAAAAACGTTAAACGCGACTTAATCTCATATATAATTCGATCCGCAATTTGCTGATCATATTCGTTAAATGTAATACTTGTAAAGAAATCATTCAACTCATTCAAAGGTAAATCAACCAAATCATTAATCGATTTATCCGCAATTTTCACGTAATTCGTTTCCTTACGCAAACGCTTTCCTTTACAAGTTGGACAAGTTGTTTTACCACGATAACGAGACAACATTACACGATATTGAATTTTGTATGTATTCTCCTCAACCATTTTAAAAAAACCATCCAATCCTTCCCAGTCGTTATCTCCATGCCACAAATAGTCTTTTTGCTCTTCGGATAACTCAAAATATGGTTTATGAATTGGAAAATCTACTTTTTGAGAAAGTTTGATAAAATGATTTTTCCACTCGCCCATTTTCTCACCTTTCCAAGCTACAACCGCATCTTCGTAGATTGACAACGATTTATTTGGAACGACAAGATTCTCCTCAACTCCAATTACTTTCCCGTAACCTTCGCAAGTTGGACAAGCTCCATAAGGATTATTGAAACTAAAGAAATGAATAGTTGGTTCATTAAAAATCAAACCATTTGATTCGAATTTATTTGAGAAATATTTTACCGAATTATCTTCTACATTTACAATCGCTATTTCTCCTTTTCCTTCAAAAAAAGCCGTCTCGATAGAATCTGCCAAACGATGATAAAAAGATTCTTCGTCCTCTGTTGGCAAAGCGATACGATCAATGACAAGATGAATATCATTTTCGGGTTGAGGTTCGAAATTAAATGAAATTAAATCTTCAATTTTCACTTGATTTCCATCTACACTCAAACGTGTAAACCCTTGTTGTTGAAGAATGTTTAAATGTTCAACAAACGAACGTTCCTCTGGCACAACTAATTTTATTTGAAGAATAAATTTAGTTTCAGCCGCAAAAGTTTTTAGATAATCAATTACATCTGTCACCGAATCTTTTTGAACTAATTCTCCCGTAATCGGTGAATATGTTTTCCCAATTCGTGCGTACAACAACTTTAGATAATCGTAAACTTCTGTCGTTGTTCCAACTGTAGAACGCGGATTCGTAGAATTTACTTTTTGTTGAATCGCTATTGCAGGCGCTATTCCTTTGATATAATCAACTTGAGGTTTATCCAATTTTCCTAAAAACTGACGTGCATAAGACGATAAACTTTCGACATAACGACGCTGACCTTCCGCATACAACGTATCAAAAGCCAAAGTAGATTTCCCAGAACCAGACATCCCAGTAATCACGACTAATTTATTTTTTGGAATCGCTAAATCAATGTTTTTTAAGTTGTGCAATTTTGCACCTTTAATCAGAATAAATTCTTTCGGATCAAGTTGATTGATATCTTTTTTCATCTTGGCACAAAGTTAAGTTATTTTAGAAAGTTAAACTTAATCGCAACAAAAATTAGTCATAAAATATAACGTATAAAAAAGAACAGATTTAGTTAAAATATAAAAGCGCATCAACATGTTGACGCGCTTTTTTCAATAAAAAAATAAAAATTTATTCCTGAAATAATAAATAATTTTCTTCGTTTAACTCTTGATATCCAACATCGTACACATAAAAAATTGTGCCATTTTTTGATTCATCTACATTTGTAATGTACTTAAAATCAAAGTTTCTCAAACTCAATTCGTTTTTATTTACCGAACGAGCTCCTTCTTCTAATAAAGTTTTTAAGATACGATTATTTTTTCTTAATCTGTTGTTAATATTTCGTACAATTTCTACTTTATCACGATTAAGATTATTATTATAAGAATTTCGACAAAAATCGTTACAAAACTTTTTGTCTTTTCGACCAAATAAAGTTTGGTTACATTGAAGACACGTATTCATAAGATAGATTTTAGGTTATTTAAATACAAATATAAAAAAAAGTTAATCAATTTACAAATACTTAACATTATACCCTTTTCTACTTTAAAACGAAAGTATTAAATATTTAGTAAATATTTAGTAAATGTTTATCATCTTATTTATTATTTTTGTTTAAATTTTATTGATTTTGAAAATTCTAAATAAATTACCCGACCCTTTTATTCTGTTTTTATTCGTTGCCATTGTTGTCGCATATTTTTTCCCAGATATTAGTTTGTGGTCTTACAAGGATTTCAATCTGAATACAATAATTGATATTGGAGTTATCTTAGTATTCTTTTTTTATGGATTAAAACTTAATTGGAAAGAAGTTTTTAAAGATTTAGCAAATTGGAAAATGCATGTCTTGATTCAATCCATCACATTTATATTTTTTCCATTATTAGTCTTGTGTTTCTATCCTTTCATAAAAAATTACCCAATTTATTTTACTCTGTATGTCGCAATATTTTATTTAGCCGCGTTACCAAGTACAGTTTCTTCGTCAGTTGTAATGGTTTCTATTGCGAAAGGAAATATACCAAGTGCTATCTTTAACGCAAGTATTTCTGGACTAATAGGTATTGTTGTTACACCGCTTTGGATGAGTTTGTTTTTATCAAAAAGTAATGGTGAATTTGATTTATTAGGAACTTTTTTGGATTTAGTTCTTAAAATTATTTTACCTGTTTTTATCGGAGCTCTTCTTCAACCTTATTTAGGGTTCTTTTACAATAAATATAAAAAGCAATTCGGTAATTTAGATAAACTAACCATTGTACTTATTGTTTACAACAGTTTTAGTCATACTTTTTTGGATGGATTATTTACAAAATTAGGCGTTCTTCCGTTGTTGGCAGTTTTCATAATTGTAGTTGCGTTATTCTTTTTCTTTTTCAAACTTTCAAAATGGATTGGTAAGAAAATGAATTTTAATCGAGAAGATGATATCACAATTCAATTTTGTTCGACTAAAAAATCATTGGTTCATGGCTCGGTAATTGCAGCAGTTATTTTTACGGGAGATATCGGTATTTATTTGATTCCGGTTATGCTTTACCACACTTTTCAGTTAATTTATATCAGTTATATCGCTAATCAATATGCTAAAGAAGTTGAATAAAACTTATCGAAGTATCCTTATTTTTCTATTTCAAATTATTTTATTTTCGATACTATTTTCAATCGAAAGCGTTGATGATTTCATCGTCAATCATCTTACATTTCCAATTTCAGGATTTATTGCAAAAATTACGAATTCAGTTCATTTTCCTGTTGGAGAATTGTTTTATTTAATCATTGGAATAATCGGTTTTGTATTGATTTTTAAATTGATTCGAAGTTTTTTCAAATCGAAAGAAAAAGTTTCGCATTCAATTTATTGCATTATGATTTTTGTAAACTGTATCTATTTTATTTACACGTTTGCTTGGAGCGTGATGTACAAAAAACAAACGTTAACTATTGACAAAGAAAAAATCGTTATTCAACCTAAAATTCTGAAAGAAATCTATTGCTACGAACTTGATAAAGCAATATCAGCAAGAAATTTAATCGAACACAATGATTCAACAACAACGATAAAATTCAAATCTAATTTAAAAGATTATAATCAAGAATTTTTTGCTTTACAACACCAAGTAAATAATGTAAAATGGTTAAAAAATTATCGATTATTAAAAGATACACAATACAAATTATCTTGGATTTCGGAAATGCAAAATTATATGGGTATTTTGGGATACTATAACCCTTTTACGGCAGAAGCAAATCTGAACAGATACAATACAAATTTGAAACAACCTGCAATACTTTTCCACGAATATGGACACCAAATGGGATTTGCATCAGAAAGTGAAGCTAATTTTTTAGCTTATTATTTAGGTACAAAATCTAGAAATCCTGAAATTAATTATTCGTTTTATTATAAAAGTATTTATACGCTTTTAGGTGCTATTTACAAATCTGATCCGTATTTTGTGAAAATGGAATTGGATAATATGCATTCTAAAATAAAGCAAGACAGAAAAGCCGAATTAAAACATTATTTGAAATATGAAGGTGTTACGAGCGATACTTTTTCTGAGTTAAATAATCAGTTTTTGAAGGCTAATAATCAAGAAGGAACTATAAGTTATAGCAAATATGTCGAATTGATTTATTTGTTATATCAGACAAAAAAAGCAACGAATTAATCGTTGCTTTTATATTATTGTTAAAGTTCTAAATCATTTAAAATTAATTTTTCCACCAGCTAATTTTTTCTGATTACGTTGCGTTGGATTACCATAAATATCAATCACTCCTCCTGCTCTAGTTTTTGCATCTACAGATTTCTCCGCTCTCGCTTCTATTACTCCTCCTGCATTTGTTGTTAAACTTGCTGTATCAGAATTTAATGTTTTCGAATAATATTTCCCTCCAGAATTTGCAATTACAGTCTGAAATTCAGTATCACCAGTTAAAATTACTTCAGCACCAGAATTTATTTTGACTTCTAATTTTGATGTTTCGATTGGTAATTTGATAGATGAACCTTCGTTAGATGTCAAATACAATGCTTGTGATTTTACAACATCATCAGAATAAATGCGAGAACCTTGACTTGCCTGAATTTCGTATAATGATTTGTAATAAACCTTAACCGTTGCTTCTCCTCCTTGCATCAATTTGGTTCCTGTCATTTTCAATTTCAGTTCACCTTTGTTATTTTCAACTTGAACATCGCTCGCATTAACTCCATCTACTTTCACTAGGTTTTCGTTTGATGAAATTAATTCAACTGGAATTTTATCATAAACTTTTAAGATATTAAAATCTCCAACATTTATCTCTTCTTGCGCAAATGCAAAAGTTGAACAAAATATAGCGGCTGCTGATAATACGATATTTTTCATAAAAAAAGTTTTCTAATTTGATTTGAAATTATGCAAAATTTAAACCAAAAAAGAAAACTTAAGTTATTTTTAAGATATATTGTAAGAATTATTTCGCTCCTTCAGCTGTTAATTCTGCAATACGTACAATAATTTCTGTTGCTTTTTCCATAGATTCTACCGGAACATATTCGTAAGGTCCGTGGAAATTATGACCTCCAGCAAAGATATTAGGACAAGGTAATCCCATAAAAGATAAACGAGCACCATCTGTACCTCCACGAATTGGTTTGATGTTTGGCGTAACTCCACAATCTTTCAAAGCGTGTTCTGCAATTTCAACAGATTGGAATTTCTCTTTTACTTTCTCAATCATATTAAAATATTGATCAGAAACTTCTGCTGTAATTACTTCATGATCAAAACGCTCTTGAATATCAGCAGCAATTTGTAAAAATAAAGCTTTACGCGCTTCATATTGCTCCATATCGTGATCACGGATAATATAAACCATTTTTGCTTCAGATACATTTCCTGTAATTTTAGCTAAATGAAAGAATCCTTCGCGACCATCAGTTAATTCAGGAACTTCGTCGTTTGGTAATTGTGCAGCAAACTCCATTGCAATATTAGATGCATTAATCATCTTATCTTTTGCATAACCTGGGTGAACAGATTTACCTTTGATTGTCACAATTCCAGATGCAGCATTAAAGTTTTCGTACTCTAATTCTCCAATTTCAGAACCATCCATTGTGTAACCCCATTCAGCACCAAATTTCTCTACATTAAAGAAATCTGCACCACGACCAACCTCTTCGTCAGGTGTAAATCCAATAGCGATACGTCCATGTTTAATTTCTGGATGAGCAATCAAATATTCTGCAGCTGTTACAATTTCAGCAACACCAGCTTTATCATCAGCACCTAATAATGTTGTACCATCAGTTGTAATGATTGTTTGACCTTTATATTGAGATAATTCAGGGAACTCGTTTGGTGATAAAATCATTGATTCGTTCAATTTGATATCTCCACCATCGTAATTTTCCCAAATTTGAGGTTGTACATTTTCTCCAGAAAAATCTGGCGATGTATCCATATGAGAAACAAACCCAATTGTAGGCACTTCGTGATCAACTGTAGAAGGAACATATCCAAAAACATACCCGTTTTCATCTATTGAAACATCTTCTAAACCGATTTGTTTTAACTCTTCAACCAAATAATTTGCTAAATCCCATTGACGGTCTGTACTTGGAAATTTATCTAAAAAAGCTTCACTTTCAGTGTAAGTTTTAACATATTTCAAAAAGCGTGTTACCAACTTTTCTCTCCATTCTGTTTGCATTGCGTTTTAATTTTTGTCAAAATTACTAAATTATCTACCTTTAAGGCGCAAATAAACCAAAAAAATGAGTGAGCTAACTTTTAAAATTATTGAATGTCCTCGTGATGCAATGCAAGGACGCAAAGATTTTATTCCGACTGATAAGAAAATCGATTACTTAAATCGTTTATTGACTGTTGGTTTTGAAGCGATAGATTGTGGAAGTTTTGTTTCGCCAAAAGCGATTCCACAGATGGCGGACACAAAAGAAGTTTTAGATAATATTGATAAAACCAATTCAAAATCGAAATTATCTGTTGTTGTTGCCAATAAAAGTGGCGCAATGAAAGCTGCAGAACACGAAAAAGTGGATATTATTGGATTTCCTTTTTCTATTTCAGAGAATTTTCAACAATTCAACACGAATAAAAGTCGTGAAGAAGCGTTTGAAATGGTGAAAGAAATCAACCAAATCTCAAATGATAATGGTAAACATATGTTAATTTATCTTTCGATGGCGTTTGGAAACCCTTATGGAGAAACTTGGAATGAAGAAATCGTAAAAGAATGGTCTAAAAAAATGGCGGATATCGGAATTTCTTCAATCAATCTATCAGATACAATTGGTGTTGCAGACGAAAAAACAATTGTTGATTTGTTCCAAAATTTGATTCCTCATTATCCAGAAATTGAATTTGGCGCACATTTTCATACCGTTTATACCGAATGGCATTCCAAAGTACAAGCCGCTTATGATAATGGTTGTCGTCGTTTTGATGGCGCTATAAAAGGTTTGGGCGGATGTCCAATGTCAAAAAGTGATATGGTCGGAAATATGCCAACCGAGAAATTAATTAGTTTCGCAAATGAGCACAAAGAAAAACATGGTTTGAATCTTTTTGATTTCGAATCTGCTTGGAATGTTTCTTTGCGTACATTTGGCTTAGTTTAATCTTAACAATAAACTAAAAAATCAATTCTTTTGTTAAAGGAAATTAAAATATGTTGGACTTTAACAAAAAAAGTTAAATTTGCTCATCGGTAAGTTTTTTTATCGAGCTTAGAATATTAAAATGAAATTAAAGTATATGAAATTTAAATCGAGTATGATGTTGCTAATTGCAGCATTATTTACGGTAAATACTTTTGCACAAACAGCAAAACCAACACCAAAACGTCTTGCTAAAGTAGATGGTATAGCTGCTGTTGTCGGAGATCAGATTGTTTTAGAGTCTGATGTAGATCGAGATTATTTAATGTCAAAACAACAAGGGATGCAAGTCGAAGACAAATGTGATTTCCTAAATGACATTATGTTAGACAAAATGTTGGTTGATCGTGCAAAACAAGATACTTTAATCAAAGTGACACAAGATGAGGTAACTCGTCAATTAAACAACCAAATCGAAGGTTGGATTGCTCAAGCTGGAGGAGAAAAACAAATTTTAGACTATTTCGGATTCCGTACAATGGCGGAAATGAAAAACGAAACTAAATATATCGTAGAAGATAATATTTATGCACGTAACAAAAGAGAAATGGTTGTAAAAGGTGCTGATGCTACGCCAGAAGAAGTTCGTTTGTTTTTCGAAAAACACCAAGGTGAGTTACCAGACGTAAAAGACGAAGTTTCGATTAGCCATATTGTAACTTATCCTGAAGTTTCGCAAGAAAATCAACAAAAGATTATTGATCAATTAAAAGAAATCAAAAAAGAAATTGAAGAAGGTGCTTCTTTTGCAACGAAAGCAATTTTATATTCAGAAGATCCAGGTTCTGCAAGTAACGGAGGTGAATACAAAAAAGTTTCTCGTGGTAAAATGGTAAAAGAGTTTGATGCGGTGGCGTTTAACCTACAAGAAGGTGAAATTTCTGATCCATTCAAAACTGATTTTGGATATCATATTATTAAGTTAGAAAAACGTCGTGGACAAGAATTAGATTTGCGCCATATCTTGATTACGTTGAAACCAACAGAAGACGAAATAAAAAAGGCTTATAATAAATTAGATTCAATTCGAGTTTTAATTAACGACGGAAAAATGACATTTAAAGATGCTGCATTAAGATTTTCTGATGATAAATACACAAAATTTAACTCAGGAAATATCATGAACCAAAATTCTGGTGACGATCGTTTCGAGAAAATGGCTTTGCCTCTACCAATGTTTACAGCAATTGCAACATTAAATGAAGGAGATATTTCTCAAGTTTTCGAAGATGATTTTGATAACAGAAAAGCTTTAAGAATCTTAAAAATCAATAAATTTTATCCAGAGCATAAAATCAATTATCAAGATGATTACTATAGAATTCAGAAATTTGCGGTTCAAGATAAAGAACGTACATTGTTGATGGATTGGGTAAAACGTCAAGTTGGTGATGCTTACATTAAAATTGGAAAAGAATACCAAAGTTGTAATTTCCCGATCGATTGGGAAAAGAAAAACCAAAAATAATAAAACAAAAAACCTCGAGAAATTCTCGAGGTTTTTTTTATGTCTTAAAAATAAATAATCTTATTTCGCAATCGGAACTTGAGAAGGCCAAATTAACTTACTTGGATCAAATCCTACTTTCTTTGCCGAATCAAAAAATCTGTCTTTTACCTTATCCGAAATCTCTTTCTTACGCGATAGAATCCATAACTTTTTATAATCTTCACTTGCAACTAATACATTATTGTAATCTTTATCAAAATCAATTACATATAATTTTTTTGCTAAAATTGGTAAAAACGTTGTCGAGAACAACCCAACATTTTCGATATCTTGTGCTGCAATTCCTTCAATCTTTTCCCACCCTTTTTTCTTCGCATTGTAGCCGCGCACAATCACTTCCAATTGCCCATTTTCTTCGTTCAAATTAAAACGATGCGTCACATTTGTTTGTCCTTTTTGTGCTTTATTTTCCAAACGTGCAATTTCGTACCAACGTCCTAAAAATCCACCTAAATCAAAATTTTGAGCAGGTTTGTATTTTACATTTTTCTTATTGTGATTAACGATATATGCTGTTGTCCCTAACGCTAATGCTGCAAGGGCTAATTTCTTAAAATTCATTTTACTAAAACTTAGGTTGCAAATGTATCAATAATATTAAAGTTGAAAAAATATGATTTCAAATTTTGAATTAATTAAAATTTCATTTAACTTTATTAAAATTAATTTTAATATTATTTAACCAAATGAAAAAACTTCCTGTTATATGTCCCAGCTGTGCCGAAGAATTAGCGGTCGAAAAATTAATTTGCAACCATTGCGAAACACAAGTTGTAGGAAACTATGAACTTCCTTTATTTCTGAAACTTACAAATGAAGAACAAGCATTTATTATGCAATTCTTTGTCAACTCAGGAAGTTTAAAAGACATGGCGAAAGAATTTGAAGTCAGCTATCCAACCATGCGAAATAAAGTAGATGATTTGATTAATAAAATAAAAACAATGTCCGATGAATAAAGAATTTTCAGTATCGATGTCGCTATTTTTTAAGGTTACAACTGCTATTTTAATTGTATTATTAATCTTAATTGGAGGAATATTGTTTAAAGAAACAGAAGTATATGTTGCGGTGATTTATGCAATCATTATTTATCCATTGTTTGCGTATTATTATTTAATCTCTTTAAATAAAATTAAAGTTGATTTGAATAATATTTATCTTATTTCAAAAATAAAAACGAATATTATTCCGATAAATGAAGTGAAAGTTATTACAAGAAAATCTCAAAATAATTTGATAATCGTTGGATGCAGAGGATTTATAGGTTTGATAGGAAGATCTATGGACAATTATCGATGCAATATAAAAAATCGTACAAAACTTGTTGCTATTGAATTAGAAAATGTAAAATATTTGGTGAGCTGCGATCAGCCAGATGAATTTGTTAACACAATAAATACACTAAAAAATGATAAAAAAACTCCTTAATCCATTTGCATATTTCGATGAAAAAATACTATTCATTATTGGGCTATTTTCGCATTTCTTTTTCACTTATATCGCCAAAATTACTGAATCTTTTTTCCCTGATTTTTTAAGCATCAAGAAAAATGGAATTCCTTATTCTTATCTCGATTTGTTGTATCAAAATACGAGAAATCTAGCGATTGCTATTCTCCTATTTTATATTTTAGGAAAAATCATCAATAACAGAACACGAATTATAGACATTGTAAACGTTGTTTTAATCTCAAGAATCGCTTATTACATTGTATTCATAACGGATTTTATTCCAATTGTAAACAAAAGTATGAACAAAGTTCTAAAAGGAATTACAACAAATAATCTCGAAGTTTTACATGAAGCCCCAACAATGATTGTACTTGTAATTGTAGCTTTTATTGCGATATTTTTCTTGTGTATAATGCTCTATTTTTTATACATAGGTTTCAAAACTGTTACAAACATGAAAAATACAAAACAAGTTTTTGCTTTCATTGCTACCTTGTTATTTATCATTGTTTTAACCACAATATTATCATTATTAATACCACAAAAAATATGAAAAAAGTTTTATTTTTCTTTATACTTATTTGTTCTACAGTTTTTGGTCAATCAAAAAATGATTTCACAGAATCAGATATTCAACTTAACGAAAATCAAGTTAAATTATTTGGAACATTATGTTTACCTCAAAATGCAAAATCTAAAATACCAATTGTTTTATTAATTTCTGGTTCTGGACCAACAGATAGAAATGGAAACAATAATATGATGATTAATAACTCTTTGAAATATTTAGCTCATAGTTTAGCTGAAAAAGGAATTGCATCTATTCGCTATGACAAAAGAGGAATCGGAGAAAGTTCTATTGCTAATTTGGACGAGTCTAAACTTACATTTGATGATTACGTTGAGGACGCAAGGAATTGGATAACTTTCTTAAAAAAAGATAAAAGATTTGGTTCTATTTCAATAGCTGGACACAGCGAAGGTTCATTAATTGGAATGCTTGCATCTTCAAAAAATGTCGACAAATTCATCTCGATTTCTGGTGCAGGAGAATCTATTGACCAAATACTTAAAAAACAATTAAATCTACTTCCTGAACAATTAAAAACCGAATCGTATGCTATTATAGATTCTTTGAAAAATGGAAATACTGTAAATAATATTAATCCTAATTTATCTTCATTATTTCGTAAAAGTGTACAACCTTATTTAATTTCTTGGATTAAATATAATCCTGTAAATGAAATCAATAAATTAACTATTCCTTTTTTAGTGATTCAAGGTGATGTGGATATTCAAGTTGATACGGAGAACGCTAAAAACCTATCTCCTAAATCTGCTGTTATTATCAAAGGGATGAATCACGTTTTAAAAAATGTTACTTCAAAAGATGATTTATCTTCTTACAACAACCCAGAACTTCCAATAAATATAGAATTAGTAGAATTCATTTCTAATTTTATCCTCAAAAACTAACTATAAAAGACAAAGCAAATTGCTTTGTCTTTTTATTTAAGAATTAACAAGCTGTTCCTCCTTCAAAATTTGTCATTGTAGTTTTTTATCAGATTTTCGAGTGATTGTCATTGTTCCATTAGCTAAAACTGAATCAGATTCTATAGATTGTTTACCTATTATTTCTTGATCTACATCAATTTAAAATAATAATTCTATTCTTAAATTTACAATTCTTATTTGTGATTCGTAATAAAAGAGATTAAAGATTATACAAATTTTTCATAGTATAAGGTTGGTTAGTTTTTTTTAATAAAGAGCAGAAGAAATTTTGCTCTTTGTTTGTTTTATATTTATAATCATTAAATAATTTATCATGTACTTATATTTTTATTAGTCAACAATTATTCGATTATTTACTTTTTTATTTCCAATTATTGATTGATTAATAAAATTGAAAACTTCGTCTAAATATTGCTTTCTTAATCCAGACCATTCATGTTTTCCTGAATTAGAGAAAATAGCAAAAGATGCCTGACTATATTTTCTATTCAAATCTTCTAAAGTAGCAGAACCATTTAAAGGAAAAAACCCTTGTTGATTATCCAAACAACTTCTGTGTGGCGCATTGTAAGCTGGTACAACATCATCGCTTAAACCATGTACATAAACTGTTGGCAAAACACTCGATTTTGTAACATAACGATTGTCTACAATCGCTCCTGCATAACTTACTAATCCATCAATTTTAACTTGATTGAATTGATTTCCGTACCATAAATCTCTCAAATAATAAGCATTTAGAATAGTCTCCGCTCCTGCACTACTTCCTCCTAAAATTAATTTATTAATCGAGAATTTAAGTTCTTTTGAATTATTTTGAATAAAATTTAGCGCAGTTAAAACATCAAAAGAGGCTTCTTTAAAAATCATCAACTTTTCTTGTTTTGGCAAATCACACCCAAAACCAGCCGAAGAATTTGCCAATAATCTATACGAGATAGAAACAGCTACGAAACCTCTTTCTTGAGCATCTTTCATTCGTTCAATTTCTTCTTTATCCGCTCTTGTTCCTCCTGAAAATCCGCCTCCGTGTACCCAAGCAAATACATTATAGGTTTGATTCTCTTTATAGTTTTTCGGATAATAAATATCAAACGCTAAATTATTTTTTTTATCATATACTATCGTTTTCTGCGCATATGTATAACTTATCATTAAAAATAAGGCAACTAAATATTTCATTTTCTTCTATTTTAAATAAAAATTGCTTGACTTTAACTTCTTACGTTGTCAATTTGTCAAGCAATTTACTATAAATAATTTTCCCTTTAATTATTCTATTTTTTTACGAAATAATGATTGTGCTAATCGAATGTTCTTGCGAATTCACCTCAACAGCTTCTCCTTCTATCCATAAATTATATTGATAAGGTTTATCTGTTTGATTCATCACAACCACCACAACTTTTCCGTCTTTGTTTACAAAAGAAGTCGTCATTAAATCTGAACGATTAGACGATGCTGCAATTCTTTGCGCACCTGGACGAATAAATTTTGAGAATTGACCAATGTAGTAAAACGAATTTGTATACGTAACTTGTCCATTTCTAGTATCACCATGAATTGGTGCAAAACAGAAATTTCCTACGTGATTTGGTCCTCCTTTTTCATCCAACAAAACATTCCAATCTGTCCAAGCAACTGTTCCGGAGTTAAAATCGTTGATCATATTGTAACCATATTTTTCACCCAATGCCCAATTTCCCATTTGATTGTAATCAAATTGTTCTTTACAACCTTCTGTAAAAATTAGATTAACATTCGGGAAAGCTTCGTGAGTTAACGCTACATTATTGAATAAATTCACGCTTCCGTTCCATGTTTCGTACCAGTGAAAACCAACTCCCCAAACATATTTAGCAGCTTCAGGATCATTCAAAATAGTTGAAGCACGCTGGTAAATTAAATCACGGTTATGATCCCACACAATAATTTTTTTGTCTTTTAATCCTTTTTGGTGAAAAGTCGGACCTAAATTATTTTTCAAGAAATCACGTTCTTCTTCAGCTGTATAAATACACGATTCCCATGTTTGCGTTGCCATTGGTTCGTTCTGAATAGAAACTCCCCAAATTGGTAAACCAATTTTCTCATAATTCTCGATAAATTTCACAAAATAGTTAGCCCAAGTTTGGTAATATTCAGGTTTCAAAGAACCTCCTTTTAACATACTGTTATTCGTTTTCATCCAAGCTGGCGGACTCCAAGGACTTGCATATAAACGATAAGCATCTTTCATTTCTGCTTTTGCCATTTTAATCATCGGAATTTTATAATTCAAATCATGTGCAATGTCAAAAGTTTTTAACTCATTATCATTATCTTTTACATACGTGTAACTATCGCTCGAAAAATCACTCGAATTTATTGTTGTTCTAATCAACGAATAACCAATTCCTTCTTTTTCGCTATAATAAGCTTTGATAATTTCTTGTTGCGCTTTCTTTGGCAATTTTGCTAAAACTTCTGCTGAAGCATCTGTGATAGCTCCTCCAATTCCTTCAAATTTTTGGAATTTACGTTTTGGATCAATAAAAATTGCAATATCTGTTTCTTTTGGTTGTGGAAACTTTTTTACAGCTAACTTATCTGTCCATTTTGCGATACGTTGATTCGTATTTTTAGCAGTTGTATATATTTCGATTTTCTTGTTCGAAAGTTTAAAATCTTGCGCATTTACGGCAAAATAATTTAACAATAAAGCTGCAATAAGAGGATATTTCAAATGTGATTTTGTCATAATTATTATTGAATTAAAAATTTGGCTAAAATTGGTAAATGATCTGATGGATATTTGAAATCGTAGAAATCATCAATCGTATTGAAACTTTTACACGTTACTTTTGAATTCTTTTTGTAAAAAATGTAATCTAAAATTTCTGTTCCTTTTACATTGAATTTAAAATCTTCCCATGTAAAATCTGGTCCATAAACCATTTGCGCATTTAGACGAGTATCTAAATATTTGTTTTGAATATATTTAACAGATTCATCGTTTTGATTCATATTAAAATCTCCCATAAAAAATGCTGGAACGTTTTTCTTTTCAGTTAACTTTTGAATTAAATTATCAATCATTTCTAACGATTTTTGACGCGCAATTTTTCCATCATTATCAAAATGTGTATTGATTATCCAAAATGTATTTTCGTTTTTTTATCTTGAAATAATCCGTAAGTGATAATTCTATAATAAGAAGCATCCCAACCTTTCGACATTTTTTCTGGCGTTTCTGATAACCAAAAAGTATGTTGTTCTAAAACTTTATATTGATCTTTTTTGTAGAAAATAGCAGAATATTCAGCATTTTTATCATCATTTCGAGGAGATCCAATAAAATCTAAACTCGAATTATTTTGTTTGATAAAATCTAACTGAGGAACTTGCGCTTCTTGTACACCAACAAAATCAGCATCATAATACTTGATTAAATCAACCAATTTTTGTTTGCGAATATTCCAATGATTTGCGCCATCATCAACAGACGCTAATCTAATATTGTAAGACATAATTGATAAATTTTGTTGTGCAAAACCTATCATTGTCATGATTAAAACTAAACTTAAACTAATATATTTTTTCATGTGTGTGATGTTAAAAAATTCCAAGTAAGCACAACAATACTTACTTGGATGAGAAATAAATTAAATTTCTAACTAAAACTATAAATGAGGAATTTAATCAACTAAAGTAAAACTTGTTTTAAGCGTTGCGTCTGAATTTCCTCCAACAAAAATGTCGAAATCTCCAGCTTCAGCAACATAATTCATATTGATATCGTGGAATTTTAAATCTTCTGGAGTTAATGTAAACGTAATTGTTTTTGTTTCTCCTTTCTTAATCATCACTTTATCAAAACCTTTCAATTCTCGAACTGGACGCGTCACACTTCCTACTAAATCGCGAACATATAATTGTACTACTTCTTCTCCATCGTAGTTTCCTGTATTTTTAACATTTACAGTGACTTTTATTTCATCTTTTCCATTCTTCATCGTTGATTTATTCACTTTTAAGTTACTATAATCAAACGTTGTATAACTTAAACCATAACCAAATGGATATAAAGGCGAATTCGGAGAATCTGTATAACGAGATTTATATTTTTGCTCTGCATCACTTTCTCCTAAATAAGGTCTACCTGTATTTTTTTGATTGTAATGAATTGGAATTTGACCTACAGAACGAGGAAATGTCATCGGTGTTTTGGCCGAAGGATTGTATTTTCCATACAACACATCTGTAATCGCTAAACCTCCCATTGTTCCTGGATACCATGCGTATAAAATTGCATCCATATTATCATTTTCCCACGAAATTGTCATTGGACGACCAGCCATTAAAACTAAAACAATTGGCTTACCAAGTTTCTTTAATTCTTTTAATAATTCTTTCTGATTTCCTGGTAAATCTATATTTGTTTGAGAAGCAGCTTCACCTGTTTGATTCTCGTTTTCTCCCATAACCGCAACAATTACATCCGAGTTTTTCGCTAAATTAATTGCTTCTTGAAAACCATCAGTTTTAGACGAATTAAGTTCTGTTCCTTGTGCGTAAGTAATTTTTGCATTTTTACCTAAAACATCGTTCAAACCTTCCCAAACAGACCACGCTTTTCCGTATCGATCTCCACGTGCAGCCCAGTTTCCGATGATGTTTTTTTCATCTTTAACTAAAGGTCCAATTACCGCAACTTTTTGAGATTCTTTTAATGGTAAAATTTGTTTCTCATTCTTTAATAAAACCATTGATTTACGCGCAACATCACGAGCTTCATTTAAAAACTCTTGTTTCATTACCGTTTCTTTCTCTCGTTTTGCATTTGAATAACGATATGGATCTTCAAAAAGTCCTAAGTCATATTTTGCTTCCAAAATTCTATGAACCGCAGTATCAATCACATCTTGCTTTACTTTTCCTTCTTTTACCAATTTTGATAAATGATTAAGAAAAGCACCACTCATCATATCCATTTCAATTCCTGCTTCAACCGATTTTAGAGTTGCTTCTTCCAAATCTTTTGCAATTCCATGAGGAACTAATTCCTGAATCGCCGTATAATCTGTTACAACAAACCCTTTATAATTCCACTCTTTACGCAAAATTTGATCGTACAAATATTTACTTGCTGTAGAAGGAACTCCTCCAATTTCGTTGAAAGACGTCATGAAAGATCCAGCACCTGCATCAACAGTCGCTTTGAAAGGCGGCAAAATATAATCTCTTAAGAAACGATCAGAAATTTCTACCGAACCATAATCGCGACCAGCCTGCGCTAAAGCATATCCTGCAAAGTGTTTTGTACACGCTAAAACGGTATTTAAATCATATAAACTTTTACCTTGAAAACCATTAACACGCGCTATTGCAATTTTACTTCCTAAGAAAGTATCTTCACCTGCACCTTCAGAAACACGTCCCCAACGAGGATCAAAACCGATATCAACCATCGGAGCAAAAGTCCAATGAACTCCGCCAGCAGCTGTTTCTTCAGCAGCAATTCGAGCCGATTTTTCAATTGCTTTTAAATCCCAAGAAGAAGCTTCACCAAGTGGAATTGGAAAAATAGTTTCATAACCATGAATTACATCGTATCCAAAAATTAATGGAATTCCAAGACGTGTTTCTTCAACAGCAATTTTTTGTAATTTTTTGGTAATATCTGTTGTCGTAGCGTTAAATACAGACCCCATCATACCTTGTTTCGTGTATTTTATATAATTTTTATCAATTGCAGAGCCTGTAACATCACCTCCATCATAGGTATATTGTACCATCTGACCCACTTTGTCATCAATCGTCATTTGACTCATCACATAATCAATAAACTCTGATTTCGATTTCGATTTATCAAACTTTATTTTTTGCGCATAAGTATTGAATGCTAATCCTAAGAAAGCAATTGAATAAATTAGTTTTTTCATTTTTTTGATTTTAATTCGAGGCTGTTGTTTTGAATTTCAATTTGTCTAAACCTCTTTGTACATCTTCATTTTGCATAAACAATTTCCACAATAATCCAGAGCGATAATTCTCTATCATTGGTGTAATTGTTCCTTGATCTATCGCCAAATATTTCGTAATCACTCGATCATTTTTTACATCAACCGCATCATACGGACCTGCTACTCCAATCAAGCTTTTGTTTTGTTTTTCGTAAATAAACTTCAAGAAATCCATAGATTCTTTCGGTGCATATGGGAAAGACGATAACGCAGCTGTAGGCGTAATTACATTATTGTCATTTAATGGAGAGTGTGCTGTATAACCTTCTGTTCCATCTCGATTGAAGGTATAACTTGCCGTTAATCCCCACATATTTTTTTTGTACTTCTTGAAACTTTCCGTTTTTTGTTGATTGTAGATGTAATGAATCTTTGCTTGATTTTTCACTACTTTTCCATAATCAATACCAATTCCATCTATTAAATTGTTCGGATTAAGTCCAATAAATGAATATTGTGCCCAAAATAAAGGTCCAACATTTTTATTAGCTCCGTTATGCTTTACAATCAATGGAACTCCGTATGCAGAATCATTTGATTTTATATCACCATTTCTCGTCCAACCATTGTAATAAACTTCTGAATTGATAGAATGTTTTGGAGAAGCCGCAGCAATAACATACGTAATCATGGTTTCATCAAATCCTTTTAAAGGAAAATTGATTTTCCATTCGTAATTTGGAGACCAATGCCAGTACAACACATTTTCTCCTCGTGTATAAAAATTGAAATCGATTTCTTTCCAAAGTTGATCAGCTAATTGCGAAATCTCTATTTCTTTCTCATTTTTAGAATCTTTGAAATACTCTTTCAAACAAATTAAACCCTGAGCAAGAAATGCAGTTTCTACCAAATCACCTCCGTTATCGTATGTACTAAAAGCTTTTACTTTTCCTGTTTCGCCATTTAACCAATGTGGCCAAGCTCCATGAAAACGATTTGCATTTTGTAAAAATTTCAATCCTGTTAAAATTCGTTCAGTTGCTTCTTTTCTTGGAATAAATTCGCGATCAATACCAACAATTAAACTCATTAATCCAAATCCTGTTCCTCCTGTTGTAATGATATTTGAATCATTTTCTGGATAAAAACCATCAGGATGAAAACGTTCACGAGCTAATTTTGAATGAGGTTCAGCGTAATCCCAAAAATATTGAATCGTCTGTTTTTGAACTTTATCTAACAGCTTATTTTCTTGTTTTGTTTGAGCAAAAGCACTTGCGCCACATAAAAAAGCGCAAGTAACTATTGTTTTATTTAATTTAATCATTACCAACCTGGGTTTTGAGTCATTGTTGGAGTTTGAATAATTTGTCCATTTGGAATTGGGAACAATTCATGTTTTCCAGTAACGAAAGTTTTACCATTTTTCGCCATCATCTCTTTTGCTTGACCAGTACGAACTAAATCAAACCAACGATCATGCTCAAATGCTAACTCCAAACGTCTTTCATTCCAAATTTTTAATCGTAATTGATCTTTAGACATACTTGCTATTGGAGCTAATTTTACACGTGTTCTAACACGATTAAGAGGTGTTAAAGCATCTTGCCCAATTTCATTTGCTGCTTCAGCTTGAATTAATAAAACTTCAGAAAAACGAATTACACGAATGTTTTTGTCTCCATCCGCAGAACCAAGATTCGCACTTGAATACGCTTTTTCGTTATACATCGGGTTTTCTACAGAAGTTGGAACTAAACGACCGTCATATAAAGTTTCACCTCTAAAAATGATTGTTGCATCACGACGAATAGCATCTCCTTCAGCATTAAAAGCATCTAATAAATTTTGAGAAGGAACATTGAATCCCCATCCCCAACCTCCAGTACCACGAGCTCCTTGAGTTTCTGAATATTGTTGAACGCCATGCGCAACAGCATCTCCACGAGCTTGGATTTCAAATAAAGACTCTTTACCATTCTCAGTTTCTTTTCTCCAAATTGTTGCGTAATCACTTTCTAAATCATAAATACCAGAATTAACAACGGTTGTAGCCATATCGTACGCTTGTTGATTTTTTCCTTGGTATAAATATACCTTTGCCAATAAAGCTTGAGCAGCTCCTTTTGTTGCACGTCCTAAATCTTTTGCAGCATATTCATTTTTAGTAGGAAGTTTTGATATTGCATCTAATAAATCTGCTTCAATGTATGCATAAACTTCTGCTTTTGGTTTACGTACTGAATAAGACGCCGGAACATCTAACTCCTGTATCACAGTATCTCCAAACATACGAACCAAATAGAAATAAGAAACAGCTCTCAAAAATTTTGCTTCCCCAATTAATCTATTTTTTTCTGCATCTGTGATTGATGATTCTGTCGTATATTTTATAGAATATGACGCTCTACCAATTGTTTTATAAAAACGTTTCCACATAGCTTCGATAGAACCAGTTGTAGAACTATGTAATAATTCGTCTAAATCTCTTTTATCTCCACCATTATCTGTAGAGGAACTTCCTTTATCTGCATTATCAGAAATCATTTCAGTAACTCCTAACCAAGAGAATGCATAATCCCAATCTGTAAACATTCCGTAAATACCATTCACATATTTTTCTGGAGATTGAGAAGCTTGATCATCAATAGCTATATTTTCTTGAGAATCTACATTCAAAAAATCACTTGTACATGAACTTAATGTTCCGATTGAAAGAATAGAAGCTAATGTTACTATTTTAAATATATTTTTTTTCATTTTTTTAAAATTTTCTAGATTAGAATTCTACGTTTAATCCAACTAAAAATGTTCTAACATTTGGATATGCAGAGAAATCCATACCTGTCGTTCCATAAGGACTTCCATCATAACGTTTTCCTTTTACATTATCTAAAGTTAATTCCGGTGTAAATCCTGAATACTTCGTAATCATGAATACATTTTGTGCACTAACATATAATCTTAGGTTTCTGATAAAATCAATTTTATCTCTAAAATTATATCCTATTGTCATGTTACTTAATTTGAAATAATTACCTTTTTCTAAATAGTAAGAAGAAGCAACTTGATCACGCTCCGCTCCTGGATGAGAATTTGTACTACCAGCTCCTGTCCAACGATCGTTAAACATATCAACTGTTATATTTTCCCCTCCTAAACGTGTATTTTTGATACCATTGTAAATCTTGTTACCTCCAGCTCCGTAACCGCTAATCGTTAAATCGAAATTTTTATATTCTAAACTAACATTGATTCCGTAGTTATATTTTGGAATATATGATCCCATGAATTTTTTATCACGATCATCAATAACTCCATCTCCATTTTGGTCTTTGTAGCGTAAATGTCCTGGACGAGCACTTGATAAATGAGCATTGCTATTTATTTCATCTTGTGTTTGCCAAACACCTTCTACTTCATATAACCAGAAAGAACCAAGTGGTTGACCAGCTTCTAAACGTTTTGCAATTTGTCCATTTCCTAAAGAACCTCCTGTCATTCCAGAATATCCTTCTTTCACAGACTTCACTTCATTTTCATTGTAGTTAAAGTTACCACCTATCGAATATCTAAATCCTCCAGCTGTTTCATTACGATAATTCAAAGCAATTTCAAAACCTTGATTTACTACTTTTGCAGCATGGTCATAAAAATCTTTTTCATAAGGAGACGATCCTATTTGTTTAATATTTAAGATGGCATTTTTCGTGGTCTTGTTGTAGTAATCTAAACTTCCTGATAATTTACCTTTCAATAACTCGAAATCTAGACCAGCACTCCATTCATCTACAATTTCCCATGAAATATCATAAGCTGGAGATCCGATATAAGCTCCATAAATTAAATCTTGACCTGGTCCAAAAACATAATTCGCATTATCACTACCTGTTGAAGTAGAAATTGTTGTATAATTGTATGGCACATCTGCATTACCTAAGCGTCCCCAACCTCCGCGAAGTTTTAAGAAAGAAATTACATTACTATCTTTTAAGAACTCTTCGTTAGAAATATTCCAAGCAGCAGAAACTGATGGGAAAGTTCCCCAATATTTTTCGTTTTGTTTAAATTGACTTGAGCCATCTCTACGAATAATTCCAGAAACGTAGTATTTATTTGCGTAATTATATTGTAAACGCGCAAAATAAGAAGCATAAGCAATTGGAGTGTAATTATTTTGATCCATTGCAGCCTTGTATTGTCCAGAAGCATGATGAGCTGACCAATATTGTTCTTTATCAGGAACATCATATACTGTGATATCTGAATATTGACCAATACCCATTTTTTCAGCAGAAACTCCCGCAACAACATTGAACGAATGATCTCCAAATTTGCGATCAAATGTTACAAAATTTTCCCATGACCATCTAAATGTTTCTACATTATTTAGATTTAGAGAGTTATTCATATAAGTTGAACTTGCTGGATTTTTCGCTTTTAAATCTTCAAATTCAGCAGCAGTTCTAATTGGATTACCTGCAATCCATCTTTCTTTAATTGGATTAAATTCTCTGTATTTGTACCAATATTTTGTTCCTCCAGCACGAGAAGTTACAGTTAAACCTTTTGCTAATTTTAGTTCAGCTTCAATATTTCCTTGAAGCGTAGTAGAATTAGCTTTTTGATTATCATAGAATAAAGTAGACATTGGATTACCATGAGAGTTCAAATTACTTGTCACCTCTCCTGGTTTTGCAACGTATGTTACTTCTCCTGTAGTTGTATTAAAAATAGGTAAACCCCATCTTCCGTTATCATATTTTACAGGAACTAATGGTGACTGACGGTAAGCTGTATCAAATGCTCCATATGGTTTAGGAACTTCTCTAGAAAATGTAGCGCTAACGTTTTGTTTAATCTTTAAAACTCCATCAAACAATTTGTAATCGTTGTTACTACGAACAGTTGTTCTTTTGAAGTTATTTCCTTCTAAAATTCCTTTCTCTTCGAAATTATTAATACTGAACATGTAATTAATATTTTCTCCAGCACCAGCCAACGAAACATTATTACTAACTAACTGTCCTGTGGTTAACATTTCATCAAACCAATTCGTGTTATATTGTTGATTTGTAGAAATCAAAGAACCTCCTGTTGCTTTTCTTTGCTCGTTAAAATAAGTTATGTACTGATTAGCATCAGCCATATCTACCATATTCATAGTATTTCTTACTCCAATATATGAATCATAGTTAACTCTTATCTTTCCTGTTTTACCACGTTTAGTTGTTACAACAACAACACCGTTTGCACCACGAACTCCATAAATAGCTGAAGATCCTGCATCTTTTAAAACATCAATTTTTTCAATGTCATTTGGATTAATATTATTAATATTTGGAACAATTAACCCATCCACAACATACAAAGGAGCTTTACCTCCCAAAGCTGTACCCATTCCACGAACCAAAACAGTTGGTGTACCTCCTGGAGTATCCGTATTAATAATATTAACACCAGCTAATTTACCCTGCAAAGACTGCATGGCAGTTGTACTTGCAATTTGCGTAATGTCTTTAGCATTAGCTGATGAAACAGCTGATGTAAGATCTGATTTCTTAACAGTACCATATCCAACCACAACGGCTTGATCTAGTATAATAGAATCACTTTCAAAAGGATCTCCTATCTGTATAGAATCGTTAGTAACTTGGGCATTTACACAGAAAGACCCGAGAATAAATAATGGAAGAAAATATTTTTTCATTCTATTTCAATAAATGGTTATTTCAAAAATAGAATGTTTTAACACTTGATTAACAAGTAATAATTTTAGTTAGAATAATTTTCTAAAAAAATAAAATATATAATACTAAATACCAAATAATTATAAATCATTACATTTACAACATGATGTAGTTATGATGTAATTTATTTTCCGATATTTAAAAATTAATCATATACTTATTTAGGTTTATTTCAGAAGGAATTTGCATTTTTTTGCGTAATCTATATCGTTGTAGTTCTACTGATCGATAATTAAGGTGCATTAAAGGAGCAATCTCTTTGGTTGATAAATTCATTCGAAGGAATACACACAGTTTTAAGTCTTTCGCAGTTAAATTAGAATACTTGTCAGCTAATCTCTTAATAAAATCTTGGTGAATTTCCTGAATATTTAATTCGAAATTTTGCCATTCATTTCTGTTGTAACTATATTCCGAAAACGTTTTCTCAAATTTCTTTTTTAACTTTTTATTGATTTCATTCATTTCCAATTGAGAAAACAATTGATTAATTTCTAGGATCATAGCACGTTGATTAGCTAATTTCAAAGCTTGTCCTGCCAATTCTGTAGATTTTGTTTGTAAAGAAGTTTCTAAATGTTGTTTTTCTTTATGATGATTCAATTCTTTCAACTCTTGTTGATGTTTCATTTCCATCAAATTCAATTCATATTCAAATTGCTTTTGTTTAATTCTGAAACTTTGTTTCAACTTCATTCTGTTATACTTATAAATAGCCAAAATCGATCCAACAATTAATAAAATATAAAATAATATCATCAAATTTGATAAATACCAAATCTTTTTAACCCGAAAATCAAAATGATTCAACTCAACAAAATTTCCATCTTTTAAAGCATAAATTGACAATTGATATGAACCACTTTCTAATTGTTTATAATTAATTATTGGCTGATTAAGTGGTTGAATTTTAGAGTTATTTAATTGATAATATAATTGATAATTCGCAAAATCATCATTCAAAATTGAAACATAAAAATCTATATAATTATTTGAATACTCTATATTAGGTTCATTATTCAAAACCGTTTGATTGATTTTTGCTTTAATTTTAATCTTTGGTAATTCACGACGTATAGATTTTAAATCATATTTCAATAATCCGTTTTCGAGGTTAATATATAAAAACTGATCGTTGATTTTAGCCGTTAAATTGTCATCAACCAATTTTCCATCATACAATTTTTTTGGAATTAAATAATGAATCAATTTATTCTGTTCCACTTTAGAATAATACAGAATATTATCCGCTTCAACTAAATAACGATTCTCCTTTAAATAACGAATTCGATTAATATTCTTTAATTTTGAATCTAAATTCTCATCAGAAAATAAATTTTTATTTATATCATAACGGACTAAATGTTGATCGTCAATCAGTACAAAAACCTTGTTATCTTCGAGAATAGTTTGCGGATTAACTAATTTTTTATGTTGGTAAAATATCTCCTTACCTGTTCTATTTTTAAGATCAAATAAATATAAACCACCATTTTTTCCAGTTCCTAAAATTTTATTTTCGACAATAACAAAATCAATAATAGGAATAGTTAAACTAGAAACTTTAGTAGATTCTTTATGAGAACCTTGTATATATTCATTGATTCCCGTAAAAGATGATTGATATAATTTATTTCCATTTTTGATCAATTTAAAACCTCCATTTGTAGAAGAAATCTTATTCAATAGTCCTGAATAAATGTAAGTTCCCCAACTATCCGAAACATAAATTGTATTATCAATATTTGTTATATTCCAAATTAAACCTTTTTCGAGAACTGAATTTGTTTGGTTTGAAGTATTTGAATAATTATAAAATCCATGATTTGTTCCCAGCAAAATATTATCCTTATAAAAGTCGAACGAAAAAACATTTCCTAAATGACCATTGTAATCATATAAAAGTTGAGTTTTGTTTTTCAATTCTATTTTCGAAATACCTTTGTCCGTTCCAAGCCAAGCATTTCCTTTAGAATCTATTCTTATATTTTGGATTGTATTACTGATTAACCCAGAGTTTTGATTGTAATTTTTGTAAGAATTAGTTTTTAAATCATATACATAAATCCCATTATTTGATGTTCCAATGATTAATTTATCTTCTAATCGAATCATTTTTAACACTAAATAATTCTTTAGCATTTTATTGAATTCCACATTGAACTCTTGTAAACCAGCTGTTTTGTTGTACTTGAAAATTCCTTCTGTTAATGTACCAACTAAATAATCATTATCATATTTTTCTATTCCATGAATTACAATTGATTTACCTTTTTCAATTTCAAATAACGGCTCAAAATGTCCATTATTAAATTCGAAAATACCTTTAGAAATAGTCGCTACTAACATTTTACCTTTCACCAGATAAACGTAAGAAGAAAGCGCAGGTAATTTGTATCGTTTAACTGTTTTACCATCAAATTGAAAAAGATAATTGAACGATTGAAAATAAATAGAACGATTATGATAAAATATTTTCCAGATTTCTTCTTGTTCTAATCCTTCAAAACTTTTGAATTTATCTGAAATTGAAATGTAAACTTTCTTTCCTTCAATCGTTTTCCAATATCCAAAATTATTTAATGCACCTGAATACAATACATTATTCATTGTAAAAACAGAACGTATAATTGTTAAGCTATTTGGCGAATATTTTTCCCAAAAATTACCGTCATATTCTAAGATATTTCTATTGTTCGCAAAATATACTTTTCCTTGCTTGTTATTTTCTGTAATATCCCAAATAGGCGATTCGCCCAAATATTCGCTTTTAGAATAATTCGAAATAATTGGCGCAAACGATTGAGATTTGCTATAAGTGGAAACAAGTAAAAATAGAATAAATAAGCTTCTCATTGTGCAATAAAAAAGACCGTAAAAACGGTCTTTAAAAATAGATTATATTTTTGAATTATCTTATTTAAATTCTACATCAAAAACTTCTGCAAAATGTTTTTTTGTAAACGCTTTCACTTCGTTCATATCTACCTGATATCCAAGTTCTCTTTCCAATGAAGCAACAGCTTTATCGTGAATTCCGCATGGAACTATGTATTCAAAATAACGCAAATCTGTATTCACATTTAGTGCAAAACCATGCATTGTTACCCAACGTGAAGCCTTAACACCCATTGCACAAATTTTTCGAGCAAAAGGTCGACCAACATCCAACCAAACACCAGTTTCTCCTTGAGAACGCTCACCTTTTAGTCCATATTCGGCAATAGTTTTGATAATCACTTCTTCCAAATTGCGCATATACAAATGAATATCTGGCTTGAAATTATCCAAATCAATAATAGGATAACCAACTAATTGTTGCGGTCCATGATAGGTAATATCTCCACCACGATTCGTTTTCACAAAAGTTGCATTTATTTCATTTAATTTATCACTCGAAGCCAACATATTTTCTAAATGTCCACTTTTTCCAAGTGTATAAACATGCGCATGTTCTACAAAAAGTAGATGATTTCTAGTATTTTTAAAATCTGAACTTCCCTCCTTATCTTGCGCTCTATTATATTGTTTTACAGCTATATTTTCTGCTAAAAGACTTTCTTGATAATCCCAAATCTCTTGGTAATCTCTGTTAATTCCTAAATCTTGGAATTCGACAATTTGTTTCATTTCACAATGTGTTTCGAATGTCAAATTTACGAAACTAAGAACTTAATAAGTAATTTTGACTGATTTATTCTTAACAGAAATAATATCGTTAAATGTAAAATTTAGTTTGATCGTTTTTTGATCAAAAGAAAGGTTAGCATCTTCATTTGTACTACTTACTATTTTTTTTGGTGCATGAATGATCAATTGATAATTAAACATCTTATTGAACATCATATTATCCTCCATTCTCCTATCAAATTTACTTGTTAGGCTTTTAATTAATTTTTCATATTCATTTTTATTGAATACAATTTCAAAACTGTTCGTGTTTATATTTTTCTGATTATTTAAATAATTCGTGTTAAACGGATTATCAATCGCGATAAATAAATTAAACAAAAAATCATTCAATTCTTTACTTTCCTTATTTATCGAAGTTGGTTTCGAAATTAATACTGATGAATAAGTTAACTCATTAAAATCTACAAACACTTTGTGGTGTTTAAACTTCTCGAATGCTAACTTATTTTCCTCAAAATAATTGATTGCATTACTTCTTTTATCTTTCAAAAAATCTTCGTCATCTGTCATTATTTTGAATAGAGTTTCTATTGTTAAACCTTTTTTCAAATCTTCGACAACTTGTTTTTTTTCATCCAAAAGCGCATTATAACCTGACTCATCTTGAATAAATGATTTTAGGTCGTTGCCATTTAAAGAATAATTATAATCAATTTTCCCATCCTCTTTTATGACATATTCTTCTTTTATTGTACACGATTGCAATCCTAAAACCATTAAACCAACTACTAATATTCTTTTCATTTAGCTAAATTTTGATTGTAAAAATACTCGAAATTATTTTTTATAATCTCACTAAAAATAATGGTTTTGAGCATACATTAACGATTGAATAAAAATCTTTATCTTTGGAATTCTAAGAAATCGGTAAACAAAATAATCAAATAAAAATGAAGAAATTATTCGTTAAAGGATCTATTTTAATGGCTTTGTTTGCAAACTTTAGTGTTTTTGCACAACAAGGTGGTGGAATGTGGATTCCAACAGAATTGAATGAAAAGGAAATGAAAGACATGGGATTGAAAATCTCATCAAAAGACATTTTCAGTACTGGAGATAAAAGTATCAACAATGCAGTTGCTCACTTTGGTGGCGGTTGTACATCCGAAGTTATTTCTCCAAATGGTTTATTATTAACTAATCATCACTGTGGTTATGGAGAAATCCAAGCACATTCGTCTTTAGAAAATGATTATTTAACAGATGGTTTTTGGGCAAAAGAGTTGAAAGACGAATTACCAAACGAAGGTTTAACAGCTACTTTTATTGTAGATATTAAAGATGTAACTACTGCAATTTTAGCTGGCGTTAACGATAATATGTCGGAGGAAGATCGTAACAAAATCATCAAGAAAAATATTGAAGATTTTAATGCAAAAACTAAGACAGAATCTTACCGTTCAGTATTTATCAAACCTTTTTACAAAGGAAATAAATATTACCAATTTACGACAGAAACATACAAAGATGTTCGTTTAGTTGGTGCGCCACCTTCTGCAATTGGAAAATATGGAAATGATACAGACAACTGGGTTTGGCCACGTCATACAGGAGATTTCTCGATGTTTAGAATTTATGCAGATAAAAACAACAAACCTGCACATTATTCACCAAACAATGTTCCGTACAAACCAAAACATTTCTTACCTATTAATATTTCGGGAATTAGCGAGAATGATTTCACGTTTGTATATGGTTTCCCAGGTACGACGGACGAATATTTACCAGCTTCTTCTATCCAGCAAATAAAAGATGTAATTGATCCTGCGCGTATCAATGTGCGTACAATTGCGTTATCTCATATCGATAAAAAAATGCGTGAAGACGATGCAACTCGTATCGCTTATGCATCTAAACAAGCGCGTATTTCGAATGCACATAAAAAATGGATTGGTGAAGTTTTAGGATTAAACCGTTCGAAAGCTGTAGAAAAACGTCAACAATACGAGCAAGAATTTATGAATCGTATTGCAAAAAATCCTAAATTAAAAGGTGAATATTCGAATATTATTTCAGAATTAAATCAAGTTAATAAAGCAAATCAAGATTATAATTTAGCGTACACAATGTATTCTGAAACATTTTTCTCAAATTCAGAAACATTCAGAATGGCGTTAACATTGAACAATATTTTGAATTCGGTTGGACAAAAAAATTACGCAGAAACAAAAGCTAAAGCGTTGAATACAGTTGCGTCTATGCACAAGGATTATAATCCAGAATTGGATAAAACAATTTCTTCTGATTTAGCAGATAATTATTTCAAAGTTGTTCCTCAAAATTTATTACCAACTACAACAGCTGCAAATATCAAAACAGCTTTAGGAAATTCGGTAATCAACGGAACGAAAAAAATTAATGGTCAATCTGTTTTAGGAAATATCAAAACTTTGGCTGAAAATGATGCTGAGTTTATCAAAGCCTTAAAAGAAGATGCTTTAATTGCTCAAATTCGTTTAATTTTAGATGCAAATCAAACGAAAGTAACGCCTACATATTTAGCGAATCAAGATAAAATCAACAAGTTGATGCGTACATATATGAAAGCGCAAATGGATGTATTTACAGACAAGAAAATCTTCCCAGATGCAAATTCAACTTTACGTGTAACTTACGGAAAAGTTGATGGTTACCAACCTCGCGATGCGGTTTATTACGAACCTGTAACGCACATGGAAGGTGTAATGGAAAAATATATTCCAGGTGATTATGAGTATGATTTACCAAAACAAATGTTAAGTTTATATGACAAAAAAGATTACGGAAAATACGCGGATAAAAATGGTAAATTGCCTGTAAACTTTATTGCAACAAACCATACAACTGGTGGTAATTCTGGTTCTCCAGCATTGAATGCAAAAGGAGAATTAATCGGATTGAATTTTGACCGTGTTTGGGAAGGAACAATGTCAGATTTAAATTATGATCCAGAGATTTGTCGTAATATTATGGTGGACTCTCGTTACATTTTGTGGGTAGTTGACAAGTATGCTAATGCACAACGTTTGATTGATGAAATGACCATCGTTGACGAAAACAAAAATGCAAAGAAAAAATAATATTTTTCACTATATTCTGAAAACCACGTTTTTATAACGTGGTTTTTTTATTGAAATATACGTAAGATTCAAATAAAATCTTAAGAAATAAAACTATATTTATACAACTTATCTAAAAAATTGTCAAAATAAAACACTCATAATTATGGAAGTCATAAGAAAATGGCCTTTTTATTTAAAACTAACTTGCACTTTATTGTCAATCATTTGTTTAACATTTATTTCAATAATAGGTAAAGGAATTTTAGTTCCATTAATATTAGGCTTCTTAATTTCAATATTATTAGCACCTGTTTGTGCATTTTTTGAAAGATATTTACGCATTCCGCGTGCTATTTCGAGTATCATTACCACCTTGCTTTTCGCTGCATTTATCTTAGGAATTTTCTATTTGATTGCTATACAAATGGCGGAAATAGCAAATGAATGGCCTACATTTCAGAAACAAATCATAGAAGCTTTTATGAATTTACAAGATTGGATTCATCATACATTTGGTATTAATTCGCATGCGCAAATGGAATATTTGACAAAGAATGTCAAAACCACTATCGAAACGAGTACAATTGTAATCGAAAAAGTAATTTCGATTGTTTCATCGATGGCTGTTACAGTTTTGTTCACCTTTTTATACATTGTTTTCTTGTTGATTTATCGTCGTCATTTGGTAAAATTCTTATATTACGCATTCAATTCAAATACACACGACCAGGTTTATAATGTCATTACATCTATTCAAAAAATGGTCAAACAATATTTGATTGGCTTGTTTTTACAAATGTTAGTCGTATCAATTTTATCCTTTATTGCATTTTCTATTCTTGGACTTAAATACAAATTTGTTTTAGCTATTTTAACTGGTGTTCTAAATGTAGTTCCATATGTAGGAATTGTTATTTCGTTAATTATAACGCTAATAATCACATTTGCTACAATGTCAGCTTCAAAATTGTTCTTTGTTATAATTGCATTTATTGCAATTCATGCAATTGATGGAAATGTAGTGATGCCAAAAATTGTAGGTTCTAAAGTAAAAATCAATTCTTTGATTGTGATTATTGGATTAGTAATTGGAGAAATGACGTGGGGAATTATGGGCATGCTTTTATCAATTCCAATACTTGCATTGATGAAAATTGTTTTTGATAATGTGACTGAATTAAAACCTTGGGGTTATCTTTTGGGTGATGAAGATTCAACAGAAATTGATGATGATTTAAATACATTTTTAGCCAAAAAGAAAGCGAAACGTCTGAAGAAAAAAGCTAAGAAACAGGACGAACAAATTGATTAACACACTATCTGTTTTACATAATTAATAAAATTATAAACAGTATAAAATGAAAAAGTCTATAACGAATTGTTATAGACTTTTTTATATATTTTATTTAATCAATTTTAATTACATCAAATATTTCTAATAAAAATATTACTAAGAATATAAATGCAAGTCCAAATAAAGTAGCTGAGTTTTCAGCTTTGCTTCTATTTGTTCCATCTAATTTTTTGTATGATTTTAGTCCAAAATACAAACAAATTACAAATATTAAAAATGAACAAATCTCTGTATTAATATACATTTAATTCTTAATCAAATATTTCTTTTCTAAGTAATAATATAATTTTAAGAATAATAGAGAGAAAACCACTCCTATTAACGATCCAAAAAATACATCTCCCGTAAAATGTACTCCAACATAAACTCTACTGTAAGCAACTATTAACGCCCAAACAATTAAGACATACAATAACCATTTGTAATAGCGTCTTAGCAGTATTCCAATAAAAATTGCAATCGCCATATGATTAGATGCATGCGCCGAAGTAAAACCATATTTACCTCTACCCTCGCAATCTATCGGGCGAAATAATCCTTGAATCAATTCGGTGTAACATGGACGAAAACGTTGAAAAGAATTTTTCAGGATATTTGTAAATTGATCTGCACATGTTATCATCAGAGCAATACAAACTCCAGCTAATAAGGTTTTTTTCCAACCAAGTTTTACATAAAGTAAGATGAGAAAGATGACATACAGCGGAATCCATGTTTTTTTATCGGTTACGAATAACCAAAACCAATCCCATTTTTCGTTCCCTAAATTATTGAAATACAAAAATATTTGTACGTCCCAATCAAAATAATCTTGTATCATTATCTACTTACTGATCCACCTAAACCTAATGCTTCGTCTACAGATTTTGGTTCTACAACAACCGCAGGTTCTTCCACAATTGGCTCAACCACATTTTCTATAACAGGTTCTGTTGTTTCTTGCACATCCAATTCCAAATCCTGTACAGGATCTACAGCTTTCATAGTTGGTGCATCATCTTTTAACGCTGCATTTACTGTATTGTCTTGATGAATAGCTTGATGCATTTCATCTACTGGATTACGGACTTCGTCAAATGATTTCTGAAAATCTTCCATTGGATTAATTTTCGCAAAAGAATCTTTGACTTCGTTCATTGGATTTAACTCTTTTATGGTATTCTGAATCTCTTTTGTAGGATCAACATCCTGAACAGGATTCATAATCTCTTGCTTGATATCTTCAGATGCTTCTTTTAATTTGCGCACAGCAGTTCCCAAACCACGAGCAATTTCTGGAATTTTATCTGGTCCAAAAATCACTACAGCAACCACCATAATAATCACGACTTCCTGGAAGTCTAAAAACGCTGGGTATATTACTAAACTATTCACTAAACAAATGTATAAAATCTAAATTTAGTAGAAGAAAAAAAGCCATCAAATTTCTTTGATGGCTTTCTTAAAATTTATTTAAAATTTGAATCTTATTTATTCATTTGACCTTTTTTAGTAAAGTCGTACAATAAAGGAGATGCAACGAAAATAGACGAGAATGTACCAATTACGATACCGATTAATTTCGCAAACATAAATCCTTTGATTGATTCTCCACCAAATGCAAAGATGATTAATACGATTAAGAACGTTGATAAAGACGTATTGATTG
The DNA here is from genome assembly GCF_053482575.1 of Empedobacter sp. ULE_I140. Lineage (NCBI taxonomy): Bacteria > Pseudomonadati > Bacteroidota > Flavobacteriia > Flavobacteriales > Weeksellaceae > Empedobacter > Empedobacter sp. ULE_I140. The sequence continues at coordinate 2,180,013 of NZ_JBQMTX010000001.1, forward strand.
TACGTGATAATGTTTCTGATGTAGAAATATTAATAATATCGTACAAGCTGTGGTTTTTCTCAACTGTTAAATTCTCACGAATACGATCCAAGATAATAATCGAGTCATTCATCGAATAACCAATTACCGTCAAAATCGCCGCGATAAACGCTTGGTCGATCTCCATATTGAAAGGTAAAATTCCTTTGAATAAAGAGAAAACTCCTAATACAATAATCACGTCATGCGCTAATGCGATGATAGTTGATAATGAGAATTGCCAACGTTTGAACATCACGATTAAGTAGAAGAAAATTGCAACTAATGCTAAAGAAACCGCTATATAAGAAGCTCTTGTTGTATCATCGGCAATTGTAGGACCTACTTTTGCAGAAGACATTAAACCAATTGTAGCATTATCTTCAGAGAAATCTTTTTCAGACATATTCGCTGGTAAATAAGATTTAAGACCTATATATAATTTGTCTTTGATCTCGTCATCTACATTTGTTCCGTCTTCATCCGCTTTGTATGCTGTTGTAATTTTTACTTGATTTTGACCACCATACGTTTTTACCTGTGGCATCATTTTTTCACCATCTAACACGAAAACATCACCCAAACTTTCAGAAATTTGTTGTGGATCTACGTGTTTATCAAAACGAACTGTATATGTACGTCCACCTTGGAATTCGATACCCATGTCAAATCCTTTTGTGAAGATAGAAATTAAAGCAACTACTGTTAAAACAATTGAAATCGCATAAGAGATTTTTCTTGTTTTTAATAAATCAACTTTAATATTTTGTAACCAGTGTGCTGTAAATGATGTATAGAAAGGAACAGATTTTCCTTTTGCTAAACGTCCTTCTACAAAGTAGCGTGTAATGAAAATCGCTGTAAATGTTGATGTAAAAATACCAATCATAAACGTTGTTGCGAAACCTACAACAGGACCTTTACCAAAGAAGAATAAAATTAATGCTGTGATAAATGATGTTGAGTTGGCATCGATAATTGCAGAGAAAGCACCTTTCCATGAATAAGCGAAATCTACTGCTTGACGTAATGATTTTCCTTTTCTTAATTCTTCTTTTACACGTTCGTAAATCAAGATATTCGCATCCATTCCTGTTACCAATGTCAAGATAATCCCGGCAATACCTGGTAAAGATAATGTAGCTTTAAGTGATACTAAAAATCCTAATAAGAATAATAAGTTAACGATTAATGCAACGTTAGCATAAATACCTGCACGGCTGTAGTAGAACAACATCCAGATTAATACTAATGCAAATGCACAACCAAAAGCGATTAACGAACTGTTGATTGCTTCTTGTCCTAATGATGGACCAACAACCTCAGCAGAAACGATTTTAGATGAAGCTGGTAAAGAACCTGCTTGTAAAATGTTTGCTAAATCTTTTGCTTCGTCAATTGTAAAGTTTCCAGAAATAACTGAGTTACCTCCTGTAATTTGATTACTGATGTTTGGCGCAGAATACACCATATTGTCTAATACAATTGCAACACCTTGACCTGGTTGTCCAGGACCTGCAGGTTTCAACTCGTCTGTAATACGAGACCACTCTTGTGCTCCAACTTGATTCATTTGCATTGTAACAACAGGCTCATTTGTAAGAGAACCAGGATTACGTTCACCAGCAGCAGAAACTACTTTATCTCCTTCGATTAATGGTTCTTGCGTTCCATTTTTACCTTTTAAGACATAAAACTCTAATAATTTAGGAGCAGATTTATCATTTGCTTGTTTACCTAAATTCATTGGCTTATTCGCCCAAGAGTATTTATATCCTCTAATATTTGCTGGTAATCCAGGTACAAAACCTTTGTCTTGCATCACACGATTTACAACAGCTGTATCTTTTACATTAACAACAAAACTTGCATTAGAACCAGCTGGTTGCATAACTTCTGCTAAAGTTTTGATTGTTTGTCCTTTCTCATTTTTTACATTATATTTTTCTGTATTAACGCTAGAAAAGTATTGTAAAACAGTAGGATCTTGACGAACAACTTGCCAAAACTCTAATTTTGCTGTAGATTGTAATAATTTTTTTACACGGTCTGTGTCAGAAACACCTGGTAATTCTACCAAGATACGTCCATCACCTTTATCACCTAAACGTTGAATTACTGGCTCAACAACACCAAATTGATTAATACGAGAGCTAATTACATCATAAGCTGTTGCAACTTTAGCTTCGATATCTTTACGGATTACTTCTTTTACCTGATCGTCAGAAGCATTGTACGCAATTTTATCCGCATTGTTTTTGTTTCCAAACAAATCTGCAGCTGCGTATTTTGTTCCTCCTTTTATTTTATCAAATTCTTGAAAAAATAATTCGACATAAGGTACGTTACCGTTTGTTTTTTGAGCTTTATCTGTAGCGTCCAAAGCCGTTGCCAACATAGGGTTTTGACTTTTCGCTGATAAATTCTCGATTAAATCTCTTTCAGAAACTTGTAAAATTACGTTGATACCACCTTTCAAATCTAATCCTAAATTGATTTCATTGTTTTTGGCATACCCATAATCGTACTTAATAATTCCCAAATCAAGAGGATGCTGAGCCAAGCTATCTAAAATTCTTGGTTCGTCTTCTGGCTTACTCGCCAAGCGCGCCGCCTCATGCTCCACTTTAGTTGTGTACCAAGTATAACTTAGTTGTCTGATACACAAGAGACTTAAAATAATTGCAAATGCTGCAATGAGCCATCTTCCTCGCATAATGTTTAATTGATAAATAAATTTTGACGGACAAATATAATAGTCTTGAAAATACTTTCACAATTTTTTAAGAATAAATCGAAAATCGATGTCCGTATTTCGAAATTCTTTATTCAAAAAATTAGATTTCCTTTTGGTATTTGTAGATGTAAATTGACGCTTTATTGGAGTCATCATCATTATCTTCGCACAAATACAAGGTATAATTCTTTCCAGATTCTTTATACAACGCTAAACCTTCGATTTTCTTATCATCAGAAATTTTTTGCCAACGCGTAACTTCCATCGCAACCAAATCTAATTCGCCAATAATAGAACCTTTTATTTCTCCATTAAACTGAGTTGTACTTTTAGATTCCACAGTTGCTGTAAACAAAACTTTTCCATCTACCAAAATAGCATCAGAAAAAGTAGTCGTTTCATTGTTGATTTTAGGTAAAGTTATTGGAAAAAAGTCAATTGATTTTCCTCTCAAATCATTTATCTTGCCTCCCACTCTATAAATTCCGTTTATGCCAGCAGGACCATTTCCTCTGTTGAAAAAATATGTACAATGTCCATCTGTAATAATTCCTTCGATGTTAAGATCTTTTTTAGATAAATTTGAAACCTTTAAAAATTCATCCAAAAGAAAACTATAATTATCGTTATGTACCTCTTTAGTTTTGATGTTATATGAAATCAAATCGAAACGATTTTCTTTAGAGCCCGATCCAAGAATGTACAAATGATTGTCAAATTTTGTAATCGCTTCAAAATCTGGTTTATCTTTTTTGGTGATATGTTTTGATTTTACTTCTGGATTCAAATCAACTTTATCCACTTCTTTTTTCTTTTTATTGTAAACGTACAAATGTGCTTTATCATCGGAAATCGTGTAAACATGGTGTTTATCAACCACTAATCCAGACGCCGCTCCAAGCCCATTTATGACAATTAAAACCTTAAGAATGAAATTGTAAAACAACATAGATGTAAGATTTATTTTTAAGAGGTTTCAAAAGTAATCAAAGAATATCAGAAACCTTGATAAATAACCATTTTTTTGAAAAAAAAGAACTTAAATTTGTAGCACTTAAAAGAAAATTGAGAGATGAAAAAAATTCTAAAAATTTACATTGACGCTTACAGCGGACTTTCGAAAGAATCTTGGATGTTAGCCATCGTAATGTTGTTGAACCGAATGGGTTCGATGGTTTTACCATTTTTAGGAATTTATATGATCTCCGAATTAGGATTTTCTTTAGAAAACTCGGGAATAGTTTTGAGTTGTTTTGGAGTTGGTTCTGTAATTGGTTCTTGGCTTGGAGGTTGGATAACAGATAAAATCGGAAACTTTAAAGTACAAGCCATCAGTTTATTTCTGAGTGCTCCGATGTTTTTGATTTTACCTTATTTTAAAACGGTAGAATCTTTTGCTGTTATTATGCTTGTTTTGAGTATTATTAGCGAAATGTTTCGTCCTGCAAACTCAGTTGCCATCACGCGTTATGCAAAGAAAGAAAATATCACTCGTGCTTTTTCGTTGAATAGAATGGCGGTTAATTTAGGTTTCTCAATTGGTCCATCAATGGGAGGTTTTTTATCTAATTATTCGTACGATTTATTATTCTATTGCAATGCAGGAGCTGCTTTGGTTGCTGGAATTGTATTCTTTGTCTTTTTCAATGGACGAAAAGAACGAAATGCTGCTACAGAAAATATTTCTGATAAAACAGTTGTCGAAAAAGAACGTAATGCATACACTGATACACCTTTCTTAGTATTCAATCTGTTTTGTGTATTATTCTCTATTGCATTTTTCCAAATCCTAAATACACTTCCATTATTTTACAAAGATGTAGTTCATTTAACACAAACAGAAATTGGATTATTAATGGGATTCAGTGGAATAATCATTGTTGTATTCGAAATGTTATTGATCCATTACACCGAAAAACGATTTTCAGTTACTCAACTTTTAGTTTTTGGTTCATTTGTCACAGCAATTAGTTATTTTATCTTCACATTTAGTCACACATTAGGTATGTTATATTTAGCAATTGGACTAATGTCTATTGGAGAAATGCTTGTTTTACCTTTGATGTCAACGGTAACAGCTTTTCGTTCGCAAAAAAATAACCGAGGAGCTTACATGGGATTGAACGGAATGACAGCTGCAATTGCCTTTATTGTTTCGCCATTTTTAGGAACTCACATTGCTACCGATTATGGTTTTAATATACTTTGGATAATCACCACAGTTATTTTAGTTATCGTAGCTATCGGATATCACTTTTTTACTAAACCACTTTTACCAAAAAATATTTAAGATTTTCTTATCTTCGATAATTATAAGTTGAAATCACATGAAAGTATATACAAAAACAGGAGACAAAGGAACAACAGGTTTATATGGAGGAACACGTGTCTCTAAAAATAGTTTAAAGATTGATTCTTACGGAACAGTTGACGAATTAAATTCTTATTTAGGATTAATTCGTTCATATGAAATTGATCCAGCATTAGAGGAAGAAATTATCATCATCCAAAAAGGTTTATTCAATCTTGGTGCTGAATTAGCAACGCCAGTCGATAAATTATACTTGGCAAATGGTAAACCTCGTATTCCGAAAACCGTTACTGAAGAAGATATTGTTCAATTGGAAGAATGGATTGATGATTTGGAAGGACAATTGGAACAATTGACACATTTTATTCTTCCAGGTGGAAATCAAGCAGCTTCTCATGCACATGTTGCGCGTTGTATTTGTCGTCGTGCAGAACGCTTAACAGTTGGTTTAGCTGAAGAAGAAGAAATCCGTCCAGAATTACAAAAATACTTGAATCGTCTTTCTGATTATCTGTTCGTTTTAGGGCGAAAAATTGCCACAGACAATAATCACGAAGAAGTAAAATGGATTCCAGGTGAATAAAAAAGCACTTTTATTTTTGAATGGCGAAATCCCTACTATTCTGCCTGATACATCAAATTATGATATGATTTTTTGTACAGATGGTGCATTTCATTATTTACAAAAATTACATATAACGCCCGATGTTATTTCGGGCGATTTTGATTCTTTTGAAATCAGTCAGTTTCCTCCTGAAACAGAAGTTATTTCTACTCCAGATCAAAATGACACAGATTTTGCAAAAGCCTTACAAATCATTTTGGATAAAGGTTTTGAACAGGTTGATGTTTTTGGAGCAAGTGGTCGTCAACAAGATCATTTTATTGGAAATTTGAATGCGGCTTATCGTTTCAAAGATCAAATCAATATTTTATTTTACGATAATTATAGTCAATATTTTTTCGCAGAAAAAGAAACAAAGTTAGAAGGCTATTTTGGACGAACAATTTCGCTCCTACCCTTTCCTGAATGTAAAAACATTGTCACAAAAGGCTTGGAATATCCGTTGAATAACGAAGATTTGAACTTACTTTCTCGCATAGGAACTCGTAACAAAGCCAATGAAGATGTGGTTACAATTGATTATTCAGAAGGTAATTTAATCATCTTTATCATCGATCAAGAATTTCCTATTTTGATTGCTTAATTTCACTATTTTCAGTGAAATACATCTTTAGTATTTTTTGTACATTTACTGAAAACCAAATTACTATGAATAAATTTTCAGTTATTGTAGCATCTATTTTAGCCGTTGGGTTAATTGCTGCAACATGTATATTAGGAAACGCTTACAAATACAAATTCAGAAGTTCTGAATCGATCAATGTTACTGGAAATGCTTTGAAAGATTTTAATGCTGATTTAGTCAAATGGCGTGCAACTTTTAGTCGCAAAGATTATGATTTGCGCATTGCTTCGGATCAATTAAAAGCTGATCAAACGGTTGTCAAAAACTTTTTGATTTCGCAAGGAATCAATCCAAAAGAAATTGTTTTTGAAGCGGTAAATATTTCAAAAGATTTTCAGTACGGAACAGATGCAAACGGAAATTCGATTAGTCAATTTACTGGTTATAATCTATCTCAAGACGCAACAATCGAATCGAAAGAATTGGATAAAATAGAAAAAGCTTCGCGCGAAATCTCTACATTAATTAGTCAAGGAATTGAGCTGAGTTCATCTAATCCAAATTATTATTACTCGAAATTAGAAGATTTAAAACTTGAATTGATTGCACAAGCTTCTGAAAATGCAAAACAACGCGCTGAAAATATTGCAACAAAATCTGGCACTAGTTTAGGAAAATTAAAACAAGCCGATTTGGGTATTTTTCAGATTACAGGAAAAAATGATAATGAAGAATATTCGGCTGGTGGTTCATTGAATACCACATCTCGCCAAAAAACGGCTCAAATTACTGTGAGAGCAAGTTATAACTCAAATTAAAAAATCAATAAAAAAAAGCTTCTTAATATTAAGAAGCTTTTTTTTTATTTAAATACTACTACAAGTAATACCAAAATAGATATTACAATAAGTACATCTACAAATTTAATTCTAAAATTACCAATTCCAAAACCTCTTTTTGTAGCATAATTTTTCTTTGATGACATTATAAATTCCAATTTCTAAAAGAAATACTAAAAGTGTGCCAATTATCTATCAAAATCTAATTTTTTATAAGTTGATGATAATTTAGAATCATAGGATTAAAACCATTTGACTAAAAATTTTAATTTCATGATCCTCAAATTCTTTCCCAATAGCATCAGATGTAGCAGTAATTAGTTCAGGTTAAAAAACATCCCTTTTTAAGTATTAATATATTAACAGTAAATATTTTTACATTTTAAAAAATTATCATATAAATTATAATTTTCCAACAACTTATTATGTTGTAAATTTGCCTTATGCTAAACAACGATACAATTTGTGCATTGGCAACTGCCAATGGAATGGGCGCTATAGCGGTTATTCGTATTTCTGGACCAGAATCAATTTCTAAAGTTGCTCAGATTTATCAATCAAAATTTAATTCAACTAAATCTTTGAATGACGCTTCTTCTCATACCATACATTTGGGTTATGTGATGGATGGAGATACCATTGTTGACGAAGCATTATTCTCAATATTTAAAAATCCTCATTCATATACAGGTGAAGATGTCGTAGAAATTTCGACACATGGATCGATTTATATTCAGCAAAAAGTTTTAGAACTTTTAAATAAAATAGGCATTCGAAATGCCAATCCAGGTGAATATACTTTCAGAGCCTTTTGGAATGGTAAAATGGATTTAACACAAGCAGAAGCTGTTGCTGATCTTATTTCTTCGGATTCTAAGGCTTCGCACGAAATTGCTATCAAACAAATGCGTGGAGGATTCTCTAATCAAATCAAAGATTTAAGAGAACAAATGATCAATTTTGCAGCTTTGATGGAATTAGAATTGGATTTTTCTGAAGAAGATGTTGAATTTGCAGATCGTACACAATTTTATGATTTATTGAATAAATTACAATCCATCTTAAAACGTTTAGCTGATTCTTTTGCTTTTGGAAATGTTATCAAAAATGGAGTACCAGTAGCTATTGTTGGTGCGCCAAATGCAGGAAAATCTACTTTATTAAATGCATTATTAAACGAAGAACGTGCTATTGTTTCGGATATTGAAGGAACAACTCGTGATACCATTGAAGAAACCATTTATATTGACGGTGTTGGGTTCCGTTTTATTGATACAGCTGGAATTCGAGAAGCTGGCGATACGATAGAACGGATTGGAATTGAAAAAACATTCGAAAAAATAGACAATGCTTCTATTATCATCTATTTGTATGATGCCAATATAACTGCTGATAATCAAATTGCGAATCAGTTAGATGATTTGCAACGTAGAGGAAAAATCTTGTTTAATGTTGCCAATAAAATTGATGTAAACAATAACGAATCAGCTATTTCTGATGCTATCAAACAAGAGTTTAAAGATGTTGTCCATTTAGAAATTTCAGCTAAAGATCAATATAATATCGAAGCATTGAAAGAAAATCTGATTCATCAAATTAAATTAAAAGGTACCAATCAGGATGATACAATCGTTACGAACTCTCGTCACTTAGAAGCATTACAAAACACACTTTCTCAAATTGGAAAGATCAAACAAGGAATGGACATGGGACTTCCTGGGGATTTGTTAGCAATGGATATCCGTGAAGCTTTAACATATTTGGGACATATTACAGGTGAAATAGATGTGGATCAAGATATATTAGGGACGATATTTGGCAAGTTTTGTATCGGAAAGTAACCTCATCAATACTAACATAGTACAAACATATACAAAACCTCTTAAAACATTGATTTTAGGAGGTTTTTTAATACTTCAAAGATACAAAAGAATAAATATGTTATATGTTTATTATAGTTATTTGTATCAAAAATTTGTACCTTATTTGTACCTTTGATAAAATCAGCAGAAAAATTTGAGTAAATTTTGACATTTTGGGCGAAATAAAGTCCCTTAAATACTCTTATTTCTCCTTAATGGATTTTAAATACTTTTAAAAATAGGCTAAATGAGTAGTACAAATATTAAGATTTTAAAACAATGCTTGAATTGTGGAAATATGTTTGAAGCACAAAAAACTACAACTAAATATTGTTCTCATAAATGCAATTCAAAACATTATAAATTAAGAAAGAGATTAGAGCTGAAAAAAGAAATTGAAGTTGATACTAAAGAAAAAATTAATAAAAATTTCAAAGCTAAAACAACACAAATTGATTTATTGAATATTAAAGATAAAGACTATCTTTCTGTAAGAGAAGTTGCTTATCTTATGAATTGCAATACAAAGACTATTTACAGATTAATAAAATCTAAAAGAATTAAATCAACCAATCTAAATGAAAGGTTAACAAGAATTAAAAAATCAGAAGTAGAAAAACTTTTTTAAAAGTTTTATAAAATCATACATAATCAACATTATCTACATAAACTATGGCAATAAAAGTAACTTTAAGAAAGAAACCCTTAAAAAATGGAAAACTTTCTTTGTATTTAGACTTCTATCCTCCTATTATTAGAAATGGAAAGTCAACAAGAAGAGAGTTTTTAGGTTTCTCTATTTATGAGAATCCAAAAGGACAAATAGAAAAACAACATAATAAAAACATAGAAGCAATTGCAGAAGAAATCGCTACAAAAAGAAGTATCGAATTGAATCGACCTGAGATTTATAATGATATGGAAAAGGCTCAACTTGAAAAGAAAAATAAAGAGAGCCAAAACTTTATTGATTACATAAAAAAGATAGCTGATAGAAGGCATGGCTCAAACTATCAAAATTGGATTTCTGCTATAATGTATTTAGAGCATTATACAAATGGTAAATTATTATTTAAGGATATAACTTTGACTTTTGCAGAAGATTATAAGCATTTCTTATTAACTACGAATAGTTTAAAAAGAAAGGATACTAAACTTTCTCAAAATACTGCATTATCATATTTCACAAAATTCAAAACAGCTTTAAAACAAGCTTTTGTAGATGAAATATTGAGTACAGATATAAATTCAAGGATTAAGAACATTAAAGAACAAGAAACGAATCGAACGTACTTAACGATTGAAGAATTAAATAAATTAGCGAATACAGAATGTAAAAATGATTTACTAAAAAGAGCTTCTATATTTTCTGCATTAACTGGATTAAGGTTTTCAGATGTAAAAAATTTAAGTTGGAAAAATGTCTATAAAACTAATGATGAATACTATATCAACTTTATTCAAAAAAAGACAGAAGGAGTTGAATATTCTCCAATTTCCGAACAAGCTTTTAATCTTTTAGGAGAAAGACAAAAAGATTCAGAGAAAGTATTCAATGGATTAAAATATTCTGCTTACCTCAACAAACAATTAACTGATTGGTTAAAAGATGCCGAAATAACAAAGGATATAACCTTTCATAGTTTTAGGCATACATACGCAACTTTACAATTAGCAAATGGTACTGATTTATTTACCATTTCTAAAATGTTAGGACATAAAAACCTTAAAACAACACAGATTTATGCTAAAATTGTAAGCGAATCAAAAAAACAAACCACTAATAAAATTATACTTGAATTATGAAAGATTTAGATGTTGATTTAAAAAAACTTTTTAAACATAAACTACTTACTCATACCTATTATAACCCTTTATTAAATAAAGAGGAATCAAATTATCAGACAGAAAAAATCATTAACAATGAAAAATATTTTGATTTATTGTTTGAGGAATATTTAAAAATTGAAGAAAAAGCTTTTGATAATACATTTTATAGATTTTCAAAATATGGTACTGAAAATAATATTGAGAACATAGAAAAATCATCTAAAAAAGGAAAAGAAGCTTTCTTAAAAGGAGATGATATGTCTAAGTATTATATTCAAGATTATACTAAACATAAAACAATTAGTATTATTGATAATGTATTTTCAAAGTATAGTATTTATGAAAGAGAATTTTTAAATTACTTAAAGACAGAAAAATCAAATACCAAATCAACTTTTAAATCGATATACAACTTAGTATCTAAAATTGAAAACTTAAACATTAAGTATGATGTTATATTCAACTTAATTAATTCTGATTTAAATAGAGATATTGTAATTCAAGAAACTGGATTAGTTTATTCTAAATTTTCAGAATTAGAAATTGAGAAGTTGAAAACCCAATGGGCTATTGCTAAAGGTAAATTAAATATTAAACTTTCTGAATATTTAGTTGAGATTGAATCTAATATAAACAATCATAATTATATTGCTGAGGATACTGATACAACAAATAGTCTTAGAGAATTGTTAACCAATTATGATGAATATATTGAATGGAATGAATTTTTTAAGAATTTGAATGATTATACAAATTTCCTCGATTTATTTACTAAGTATTTTGAAGGTAAAGAATATAATAAAGAGATTATTATTCATTTAAAAACTGGTGCAAAAACAAAATTCAATAAAAAACTTAATCTTATACAAAAAAAACACTCAGAAGAAAATAAATTAATCAATGATACAAAATATCTAACTTTTCTTAGACAAATAGAGCATTTCAAAGATGTTGATGATTTAAAAATTATATATAAAGCTATCCAAAGATAGAATCCCAAAATAATCCCAAAATCCCAACAAATCCCATTCTCAACTTTGTACCATAACATAAAAAAATATGGATTTACAAACAATTACTTTTAATGAATTGCCGAATGCAATGTCATTATTATTAGAGAAAATGAATGGATTAGAAAAACAATTAAAAGAATCGGCTCGATTCAATCAACCAATCATTTCAGATGAAGAAATAATTCTTGATGCAAATGAAGTTGCTCAATTATTAAAAGTTACAATTGGGACAATTAGAACAAAAACTTCTAACGGAGAAATTCCTTCAATGAAAAGATTAGGTAAAAACTACTATCTAAAAAGTGAAATCATTGAATATTTGAAGCAAGGTAAAAAGTTATCTTTTCAAGAAATCGAGGAGCAAGCTAATCAGTATTTATTAACTAAAAAAGGCTCAAACTAATGGAAGTTAATAAAACAAATAATTTGGCAAACTTAGAATCTGAATTAAACTTTGCTCCTTCGGATTTACCTAAAGATACGAATAATATAATAAGCACTATTGTTTCAGGCGTTAATAAGCACAAAATTACTCCAGCAATTGAACATTCTCAGTTGTATGAAGAGATATTGAAAGAGATTAAACCAATAGATTTTAAAGCAATTGTTTTTCCAAAATTAAAGGATTATGAAGAGCATTTAAAAGTTTTAGAAGTTGATTCTCCAGATTATAAAAAGGTTAAAGAATTAATTAAAAAATGTAAATTATTACAAAAGCATTATGTAATGGTTTCTATTGATGAACTTAAAAAACTCATCAAAAAAAATCGATTCGGACTATCCAAACACAATGGTAATATATATGCTTACAATGGTAATTTTTGGCAAAAAGTTGAAAAAGAAGAATTTCAAAACTTTCTTAAAAATGTAGCTTTAAAATTTGGAGTTGAAAAATATGATGCAAAGTATCATAGAACAATAGATGAATTACACAAACAATTTTTAGCAGATAGTTATTATAAAGCACCTCAACAAGATGCGAACAAAGTTCTCATTAATTTAAAGAATGGCACTTTTGAATTATCAGGTAAAAAGAAGTTTCTTAGAGATTTCAATCAGAATGATTTTCTTACTTATCAATTGAATTTCAATTATGATAAAGATGCTAAAAGTCCTTTGTTTAATAATTATTTGGATAAAGTTTTACCAAATAAAGATGTTCAAAAACTATTAGCTGAATATATTGGAAGTATCTTTTTAAAGAATGGTAATTCGTTATTAAAGATTGAAAAAGTAATGTTGTTATATGGCTCAGGTGCAAATGGAAAATCTGTATTTTATGAAGTGATTACTGCATTGATAGGAAAAGAAAATATTACATCTTATAGCTTACAATCGCTAACAAATGAAACTGGTTATCAAAGAGCAAAATTAGAAAATGTACTATTAAATTACGCACCTGAAATAAGTTCTAAGATGAATCCAACTATTTTTAAACAATTGGCATCAGGAGAAGAAGTTGAAGCTCGTTTACCTTATGGAGAACCATTTATTATGAGTAATTATGCTAAATTTTTATTCAATTGTAATGAACTACCTAAAGAAACTGAACAAACTAAAGGATTTTTCAGAAGGTTTATCATTGTTCCTTTTAACGTAACTATTCCTGAAGAAGAACAAGATAAAAGTTTACATACCCAAATCATTGACAATGAATTATCAGGTATTTTAAATTGGGCTTTAGAAGGTTTAGAAAGATTAATTGAACAACAAGGGTTTACGCAAGTAGATGAAGTAAATGAAATGCTTAAGCAATTCAAATTAGAATCTGATTCAGTTGCAATGTTTATTGATGAAGATTACAAGAAAACAACGGATAAGCCGATATTAATATCTGAGTTATATAAAAGATATAGAGAATTTTGTTCAGAAGGTGGTTTTTCATCTGTTAATTCTAAAAATTTCAAGAATCGATTAGATGCTTTAAATATTGAAATCAAACGTACTTCAGCAGGTAATATGGTATATGTTGAATTTAATAAAGAATGTCCTTTCTAATGAGTAATTATAGATTTCAATTTATGAAGGGTAAGAAAGAATCTTGCCCTTCTTGTAACGAAAAGAGAACTTACAGAAGATATGTTGATACAGAAACTGGAGAGGTTTTACCTTTAGAATATGGTCGTTGTGATAGGGAATCTAAATGCGGTTATTATTTGAATCCTTATACAGATAAATACCATTTGAAAGGGAATGATTATAGTTTTAATTACAATTATTACAACGTTCAGCAAGTAAAACCAATAGTAAACTATTATATACCTCAACACGTTTTAGATGAAACTAAATCGGATTATGATTGTAATACGTTTATTCAAAATTTACTTTGCAACTTAACTTATCCATTTAATTATGATGAGGTTTATCAATTAATCGAATTGTATCAATTAGGCACAATTACAGAAGGATATATGAGAGGAGCAATTACTTTTCCATTTATAGATATTAATCAAAAGGTTAATGCAATACAATGTAAGAAATTCAACATTGCGAACAATACAATCAATATAAATTATATACATACAATTCTATCGAAAAAATATGATAAGGAAAAGATAGATTTACCTCAATGGATTGAAGATTATGAATTAAATGATTCTAAGGTTAGATGCTTATTTGGAGAACATTTATTAAACAAATACCCTCATAATCCAATTGCATTAGTAGAAGCTCCTAAAACAGCTCTAATTGGCTCTATTTACTTTGGTTTACCTGATAACCCTAATAATTATCTTTGGTTAGCAGTTTACAATAAATCAAGTTTGAACTATGCTAAATGTAAAGCCCTAAAAAATAGAAAAGTAGTTTTATTTCCTGATACTTCTAAAGATGGTATAACTTTCAACGAATGGAAAGAAAGAGCTGAGAAAATTCAAGAACAATTACCAAATTCAACTTTTGATGTTTCTGAAATGTTAGAGCAGTTGGCTACTGATAAGCAAAAAGAGAAAGGAATTGATTTAGCAGATATTTTAACCAATTACGATTGGAAAACATTCCGAAATCTAAATTAATGTAGATAATGTAAAAAATGTATGTTTTTAAAAAACCTCATCAATTAATTCTGATGAGGTTTGTATTATTTTATTAATTCAAGTTTTTTAATTGCATCTTCAGCACGTAGTTTATCTGTACTAATAATTTTATTAATGACCTCCATTTTTTTCGTACCAACTGAATTTTTAATATTGGTTGAATTATCATTAATTTTCACAGTCTTTTTATTAGATTTTTCAATTAATTCTTTTAATAAATCCATAAAACTAAATTTTTAATAATCAAATATAATGTTTTATTTTAAATCGTCTACATTTATTAAGACAAAGTTATAATCTTTTGAATTATTTTTATCATAATTATAACTTATTATATCACTAAAACTAAAATTTTCAAAATTAGGTGTCTTAAAACCTTCATTATCATAATTTAACTCCATGTTATTAAAAATACAACCATAAACTTTTAAATATCCATTAAAATCTTTTAAATTATTAGATATAGACATTTTATATAGTCTATTTTTCGATTCTGTATTCCCCCATAATATAACCCTTGAATTAGAATACCTAGATAGAAAATCAATAGTACAACTAAATACTGTACTTAAAACTTTATTAACATCAGAATTATTATCTCTAGACTTATCTGTTATATCTTCACCTTCTTCAGTAATAACAACATTTCCAAAAGATAAATTATAAATTGTTGAATTTTCAAAAATTTTATCAAAAAAAACTCTTTTTATAATATCTTTTTCTCCTTTACTCGTAAAATTATACACTACCCTTTTATCAGAGCTCTCGATTAACTCATAATTATATGATTGATTTATTATTTCTTCCATTAATAATTAAAAATGCAATATTACTAAAAATAAAAATAATTAATTTAAATTTTTATTCATTTAATGGCTTTTGCTTTTAATAGATTATCTGAATTTGAGAATCTAATAATTTAATTCTCTATTGTATCAATAACTTTAGAATTATTAAACTTATGTCCGTTATCTGCTGTTATAATTAACTTACCTTTTCTATCCTTTGGAATTTTAATAAAACAGATGAAATTTTGAGAGTTTTTATAATTAAAAATTTGTTCTAGATAAACAATGTTCAAATCAGTTTTATTAATTAAAGAATAAGACATATCTCCATAAAATTGAATATTATTCTTCTTATTCAAATATTCAAAAACATTTATTTTAGGAAAAAAGTTTTCAGGATTAATTGGTTTTACATCAGTAGAAAGCTTTATTTTTAAATAAAGTATTCTTTCATCTTTTTCAGCAGTATGTTCTCTAAAATATGTAGTATAACTTGTATGTTCAAAATCCGTTTTTAATTTATTTACAAATTTTGATTTTTCTATTAATTGTACTTTAATACTATCAACATTTACTGCTTTATTGATTTTCAAGTTTTGTATTATTGATAAAGTATTAATAGAGTCTTTTATTATACTATCTTTTTCAGCTTGAATAACTTCTTGTAGCGTTTTTTCTTTAATGATTTTATCCTTACTATTTGTTTCATTACAAGAAAATATTGATAACAAAAAAATAAAAAAATAAAAGTATTTCATAATCTTAATTTTTATTTATTAAACTTCGTTTTGCTTGTTTAAACTCTTCTTCTGTTAATAATCCTTTATCTTTCAATGAAACTAATTTCTCAATTTCATCTGCGATACTAATAACATTATTATTTGATTTTTCAGCTAATAATCGAGTTTGTTCTTTATTGCTCTCTAATAGTTCCTTTTCTCTATTCTCTTGTTCTAAAGATTTTGACAATAACACAACTATAAATCCAATTAAAGGACTTAAAACTATTGACAACATAAAACCACCCAAAAAACCAATTTTTTTATCAGCTGAAATTACACCTACAATTACAGATACAACTACCCATATCATTAAATATACTATAAAATTATCTTCCATAAATTAGAATTTTACTTCATATTGATAATTCGCATCACTTTTATCCTTATAATAAAGAAAAAAAGCATCTTCAGTAAAATAAGCTACTCTAAACTTAATCTCTTTCTTATCTAAATTCCCTAAAATATAGATACCTGAATTTTCTTTTAAAATTTCATTTATCGTAAACGTTTTTTGAACATTTGATTCAGAATATTCCATACTACTTGTACCTAATCTATATTCCTTTACAACACTAAAAGTAGTCTTATCAGATAACTTAGATTTGAAAGCGTTATTATCTAAAACGGAGTTTGAATATGCAACACCAGTTAAAATCGTTTCAGTTGTACTACCTGCTTGCCAATATCCTCCCATTTTATTGCCTTCTGTATTTTGATGAGCTAAATAAATAACATTTGCACCCATCATAGCTGCTTGAATTTTAATTTTATTATAGGCTCTATTTCTTACTTTCTCCATACTCGAAAAAGTACTTCCTCCTTTTGCTTTTGCACCTATATCAGCAAGTTTGAATAAACCTTTAACTTCTGATTCTACATTTGAAATTGTTACTTTTTCAAAATCTTGAATTGAGTTTACTTTATTAAATGCTGAACCTTCATTAAAAATCTGAACTCGACCACTTTTAAGAACTATTTTTTGAATTGTATTTTTATAAGAAGTATTGATTAAATCTTCATTCGGATAAGTATATTTTACTGCATCTTCTGTAATTTCTTTGACATTTACAGCCAATCTTTCATTGTTAGAATAAATTGTATCTAATTGACAATATGAAGTTGTGCTAATTAATAAAGTTGATAAAAGTAAAAGTTTGTTTTTCATAAAGTAAAATTCTAAATATTAGTAATCTACGAAATTAATAAAAAATCAATAATCTATATTATGGAAAACCGTAATTTAAAATTATTCTTTTCTGTTAGTCCCTTCTGTAAAACAGATGTTTATTTCATTTTCTGTTTGTAATGGCTCTTCTCCACTTCCTAAATGAATTATATTAATCTTAGGAGATTCAATTGGATTTACTTGATTAATTTCAGTAGATTTTAGCTGAGGTATTACGAATTTAGATAATTGTAGTAATGCGTTGATTCTATCTTTAGGAGAAAGCTCTTTTAAATCATCAGAAATGGTTTCAAGATTATCAGTAAGCAATTGATTAAATTTTTCTCTAATATCAGATGTTACTTTGTTCTCAACACCTTTTTTTCTTCCTCCAGTTTTAAATCCGTTAGCCATTATCTAAATATCTCTACTTTAGATAAAGTTACGAAATATTAAATTGCTTATATTTAACAAGAAATATCAGAAAGAATCTACTAAAAATATTTTCTGATATATGTTGATTATTGTTCTGTTTTAATCAATTTTGTACCCTATTTGTACCTTTTAATTTTAAAATCTTATTATTAGATACTTTTCATTTTTTGTATCGGGAAATAAATCGGATAATAACGGATAACAAAAACCTAACAACTACTTAATATAGTGATTGTTAGGTTTTTTGTTTTTATATTTGGTGGTAGTTAAAAGGATGTTGTTATTCCTTTTCTTACACCAATTGTACACCAATTATTTTAATTTTTAAATTTTGATGTACAAATGTACACCATCAAATATAATCGTTATGAAAATCACGCTCAAACAAAGAAAAATTTCAGAAAATAAAATTACGCTTTATCTCGAATATTATAAAGGATCTACAACTACTGTAGAAGGGAAGAGAAAACATCTCCGAGAATTTGAGTATTTAAAACTATATATTAATCCTAATCCAACTAATGCTGATGAAAAGAAAAAAAATAAAGAAAATCTTGAATTAGCAGAAAATATATTAGCCATTCGAAAAACAGAATTTCTACAAGGTAAGTTTGGTATGGTAGATAGAGAAAAAGCGAATATTACACTTTATGAATATTTTGATCTATTAAAAGAACATCGATCATCGTATTTATCGAATTATGGAACTTGGAAATCTGTAAAACGTTACATCGATCAATACTTCCATCCTTCTACTACTCTTTCAGAAATAACCATAGATTCTATAAATGGTTTTAAAAGGTTTTTAGACGTTGATGCAAAAACCAAACATGGTACACCTTTAAAACATGGTTCAAAATATTCTTATTTCAACAGATTTAGAGCAACAATAAAACAAGCTTACGAAGAAGGTTATATCACAAATCATAAACTCTTAAAAATAAAACCTTTTGAAGAAAAAGAATCTCAACGCGAATATTTAACTTTTGAAGAACTTCAAAGTCTAGCTGTTACCGATTGTAAATATGAAGTCGTAAAACGTGCATTTCTTTTTAGCTGTTTAACAGGTTTAAGATGGAGTGATGTTTTCAAACTAACTTGGAATGAAGTGCGTGATGAAAATGATGAACATCGAATCTTTTTTACTCAACAAAAAACTGATGATTTAGAATATATGTACATTAGTAAACAAGCACGAGAACTTCTCGCTGAACGAAACTATGCGAATCCAAGAGTCTTTGTTAATCTAAACTATGGTACAGGAACTAATACTGAAATATTACGTTGGTGCATGAAAGCAGGAATTACAAAACATATTACGTTTCATTGTGCTCGACATACAGCTGCAACCCTATTATTAGAAGCTGGAGCAGATTTATACACCGTTATGAAAGTCTTAGGACATAAAGATATTCGTACAACACAGATTTACGCTAAAATCGTTGACAAAAGATTAAAAGAAGCATCAAACTTATTACCAACTTTAAATTTAGAATTATGATAAAAATTATTCTATTGTCAGTAATTGCTGTTATAATTATTACAACTTTTATTATTTATTATAAATTTATCTTTGATAAAAAAATAAGAAATTTTATAGAAGAAGGTAAATTTCATTTTACTCAAAAAAATGAAAGAATTAAACTATTTCATTTTCTACTTTTTTTAATTACAAATTCTGTATTTATAATATTACTTATAAAGAATACTGGGTTGAATAAATTAGATATAATATTATTTTTGATAGTTAATATCTCATTTCTAATAGTTTCATGGTGGATTAATATTAAATTCCCACTAGAACATAATCAAATTAATATTGATGAAATTGGTAATTCAAAAATATTAAAAGCAACTCAGACAAACATACAACTAGAAAAACATTATAATATTTTAAATACTGAAAATAACGTTAAAACAAATCGGAATAGTAAAACTTCAAATAACTTAAAAGAAAAATGTAAAGTTATTTTTACTGACGAACAATTGAAAAAAATTTACAATTTCTTTGTTGATAATGATCTATTAGGAGATATAAATATGGAATTTAAGGAATTCAAAGAAAGTTTCTTGATTAAACCTTTAGTGATTAAAATGACAGTTCCAGCTCTTCGTGAATTCTATGATCATTTAGAAATGAATGAAAATATTACTTTTAATGATATTACAAATGATTTTTTAATTTTTTTTATAAAGTCCAAGAATAATAAAATATATCCTTATGATCAATTCACTAAAGGTTATAAATCAAATTCAAGATATTATGATAAAATAGTTAAATTATTTGAAAAATTTTAGTGGTATTCCAACCGTTCCAACTTTTACCACTTTTCGGTTAGTGTAGTTTTACTGGTGTAATCATAAAAACATTATACCAATGGACAATTTAATTTTAGAAAAATTATTAAGTATAGAAACATTATTACTTGATAAAAAGAAGGTATTAAACCCAGACGAATTAGCAAATTATACAGGCTATTCTAAATCGACAATTTACAAGATGGTACAAGGAAATATTATTCCCTATTCCAAACCCAATGGAAAGCATTTATTTTTTGATAAAGAAGAAATAGATGAATGGCTACTATCTAATAAGTCGAAAAGTAAACTTCAATTGCAAAATGAAGCCTCAAAGTATGCAAATAGTAGAAAATAGAAAAGTGATTATTCCCCAATAATCACTTCTAATATCATTAACAAAGCAAATGCTATGTTGTTTCAAATTCTGTGAAGCAAATATAAGGCATTTCATTTAAAATCAGAAACATTATGAATGAAAATGTTATGTCGAATTCTGTATTCGATAAGCTAGAGTATTTCCTTAATTCAAAATATCTTATAAGATTCAATAATATAAGTTTAACCTATGAATATACTTCAATCAATTCTCAAAATTGGGATGAATTGAATGTAGATAGGTTATTTATTGAAATTGAGAAAAATGGAATTAAAGTATCTTACGATAAACTATTAATTTATCTGAAAGCTAGTATTGATCATTATAATCCTATTGAATTTTATTTTCATAATTTACCAAATTGGGATGGTAAAGATTATATAGATGCTTTATGTTCAAAAATTGAATTAAACAATGATGTTGATTTTTTTAAACTTCAATTCAAGAAATTTTTGGTCAGAACAATTTTATGTGCTTGTGAAAAAAAAATAGTAAATAAAAATGCAATAATCTTCTATAGCCCAAAACAGAATATTGGTAAGACAAGTTTCATCAGATATCTCTGTCCTCCTACACTTCAAGATTATATCACTGAGAACATTAGTAATGATAAAGATTCTATCATTAAAGTTGCTACAAACCTAATAATCAACCTTGACGAAATGCAAAATTTTCTTTCTAATGATTTAGATTTTGTAAAATCACTCATTTCAAAAGAAATGATTAATGAACGACTTCCGTATGCTAAAAAATCTGAGCGAATCGTTAGAAGAGCAAGTTTCTTAGGTTCAACTAATAGAGCGCATATATTGAAAGATAATTCGAATGTTCGTTGGTTGGTTTTTGAAATTCAATCATTTGATTTTTCTTATAGTAAAATTGATATTAATAAAGTTTGGAGCCAAGCCTATCATTTAGCTTATAAAGACTACGATTTCAATCCATATCTTACTTCAGAAGAATTAAACTACAACGAAGAGAAAAACAAGCGATTTAGGGCATTTTCTAAAGAGGAAGAAGAATTACTATCATTTATTGAAGAAAGTGAGAATGAAAATGATTTTATAACAGCTACTGACCTTTGTTTTGGACTAAGAAAAGTTTATTTACATAAGAACCCTGTTTCATTAGGGAAAGTTTTAAACAATATTGGTTTTAAATCAAAACGAGTCGGTGTTGAACGTACGAAAATGTATCAAATAAAGTTCACAGATTATTATCAAAATTTTTTAAAAATCTAAAAACAACCTATTCAACCTATTCATCTTATTCAAACCCTCTATTAATAAGGGTTCATTTTGAGCAACTTTATTAAATTAACCTATTCCAACCTATTCATTTAAGAAAAAAGTGAATAAGAAGGAGAGGTTTGAGCAGGTTGAAAAACAGCTCTGTAACCATGATTAACATTGACTTGAATAGGTTAGGTAGGTTAAAATTCAACTTTAAACTTTTTTTTATGAATATTAATGAAATAAATAGTCTTGATTTAGAACAAATATTGACAAAAACATATTTGTTAAAATCAATTAAAAAAACAGAAAAGTCAATATGGGTAATTTCACCATTTAGACCAAACGAATCTACTCCATCATTTCACATTTCGAAGATTTATAAATATGATATTTGGTTTGATCATGGAAACGGATTAGGAGGAAAAAATATTGATTTTTTTATATATTATTTGAAAACAGATGTAAAAGGAGTTTTAAAATATTTTAACGAGAACTCTTTTTCTTTTCAAAAGCAAAATGATTTTCAATTCAAAAAAAATCAAATAAAAAACGAATATGAAATTTTAAAATTGAAAGAAATTTCATCGTTTCCTTTAGTTCAATATTTAGAAGAAAGAAAATTGCCTTTGGAAATTGTTAATCGATATTGTAAAGAAATTCATTATAAACTAAATCAGAAAACATATTACGCAATTGCATTTCCGAACAATGAAAATGGATATGAAATTAGAAATAAATATGTCAAAATGTGTTTAGTAAAAAAAGATATTTCATTGATAAAAAACAATCAAAATCAATTAAAAATTTTTGAAAGTTGGAGTGATTTCATCAGTTACCTTTTTTTATTTCCGAAGGACGAATTTCTTTACGATTTTTTGATTTTAAATTCAATTGCTTTGCTTAGAAAAAATATAGAATTGATAAATAAATATGAATCTATTCAGACTTATTTTGATCACGATGAAGCTGGTAAATCTGCTACAAATTTCTTAAAAAACGAGTTGAAAACTAAAGTAAAAGATAATTCATCTTTTTATAAAAATTATAAAGATTTAAATGAATTCATAATTTTTGAAAAATAGCCAAAAATTAGAATTTTTAGTAAAATTAGGAAATAGCAAGCAGTAATCGCGGGTAACCGATTTGAATTACATATTTCCTTAATTTTCAGTTTATTATAAAATAAAAGTAGTATTTGCAAATGCTTTAAAATACTACTTTACAATATAACACATTAAATATCAATAGTATTAACAATGTTAACAAAGTAGTAAAATGAAAAATAAGTTAGTTACTTTTAAATTAGATGAATCAATAAGAGACCATGCTATTAAGATGAAAAGGTTATATGATTATCCAACTTATGATGATCTTTTTCAAGATATTTTTAAGTTTTTTATTGACAACGAAACTTCTCCAAGAGATGCAAATATTTCTTTGCACAGACAAATTTTTGAACTCAAAAGAACAATATCAAAAATTCATTGTGAGTTTATAAATAAACGATTAAATCCTACACTTTTTGAAATAAAAACTCAATATATTAACACCAATAAAACGATGATTGAGATGATTAATCAAACCAATTCTAATACACATAAAGTGATAGAAATTGCAGAAAGTTTAAGTGTTGTACCGCAAAAAGAAGCTCCTCAAAATAATATTAATTTTGAGGATATAAAATCTAAAATATTTGAATTAGATAAAGCAAAAAAGAGCAAATTTAACGGAGAAAAAAATGTTGTAGAAATTGATTTAGTTGAATATAATCGATTAATGGATCAGCTAAAATTAAAACTAAATAATTTTTAAAATCGTGTTAAAGAAAATTAGAATACTCAACTGATTTATTCAAAAAGTATTCTATTTTTTTATCATATTCTTCTTTAGAAATATGATCATTTTCTATGAGAACATCATAAATATCTTGAAAATAAAAGTAGAAAAACATATTAATTCTATAATCTTGTTTATTATGATTTAAGAAATTTTCAAAGTCATTAAATGTATACGCAACCAACGAATCGAAATTTAAAGAATTACGAATTAGTAAATATTCTGTAATCGTCATTAATTTAGGAGATTTAACAATCAAATATATTATTGCTGTTTTGATGGAAGTATTATCAATTAATAAAAATTTATTGATTTTATCAAGTAGATATTGGTTATTAACTCCAATATCATTGGTTTTTTGATACAGTTTTACTTCGTTTACAAAATCAGGATTGAGTTTAATATAATTTAGTTTTTCTAAAGATTGATCTTTTTCTTCAAACAAAATACGATTGAAAATAAGATGAATAACTTGTAAAGGACTTTTACCTTGTTCAGATAATTTTTGTAGATATTCCATAAATAAAGATGGCGTGAAACTAAATACAATCCGTTCAAGAGGTACTCGGATACCCTAAACCCAGAAAGACTCAGCCCACGCCACTATATGGCATGAGCGTAAGCCCATCGAAGAATTTAGGTTTATGAAGATTCCGAGTTTTCTTGAACCAATTTCCGACAGCTTACGCGTACGTAATTACTATTTTAATGATGTAAAGATAGAAAATGATTACCTTTATTCCAAAGTAGATGCTATGTGTTTTCATGTAAAAGTTACCAAAACAAAAGAACAGATTGAAAAGAAATCGAGATTAAAATTCAAACCCGAGGTAACATTTACGCCAAATCCTCATTTCAAAGGTTTTGATCATCCGAAATTACCTGTGATAACCAATCAACAAGATTTTATTCATTTGTTGGAATGGGGTTTAGTTCCGCATTGGGCTGGAAATGATTTTAATTCGAATAATACACTAAACGCACGTATTGAAACTATTGATGAAAAACCATCTTTTCGAGATGCTTACACCAATCGTTGTGTTATATTGGTTGATGGCTTTTATGAATGGCGACACGAAGGCAAAGACAAAATCAAATATGATATCGGAATCAACAACAATTTGATGTGTTTAGCAGGATTGTATTCAGATGATACGTTTACGATTGTTACGACTGAAG
Source organism: Empedobacter sp. ULE_I140 (assembly GCF_053482575.1). Classification (NCBI taxonomy): domain Bacteria; kingdom Pseudomonadati; phylum Bacteroidota; class Flavobacteriia; order Flavobacteriales; family Weeksellaceae; genus Empedobacter; species Empedobacter sp. ULE_I140. The sequence goes on from NZ_JBQMTX010000001.1 coordinate 2,204,945, forward strand.
CTGTCGGCATTATGGATTATATCCACAATACTAAACATCGTATGCCAGTAGTCCTAAATGATGGTGAAAATTTAATGAATTGGCTTAATTGTAAACCTATTGTACCATTTACAGATTTCAGCTATCAACGGGAAGATGGACAAGTGAGTTTATTTGAATAATATTTAACACTTTTCCGCGACACCTTGTAGCGTTTTATTTGCTCAACTTTGTAACATGATGTATGCTTTAGTTGACTGCAATAATTTTTATGCTTCGTGCGAACGAGTTTTTAATCCAACGCTGAATGGAAAGCCTGTTGTAGTACTTTCTAACAATGATGGTTGTGTAATTGCACGTTCTAATGAAGCAAAAGATTTAGGAATTCCAATGGGTGCTCCTGCTTTTGAATACGAGAATAATTTTAGATTAAATAAAATCAATGTTTTCTCTTCAAATTATGCTTTGTATGCGGATATGAGTAATCGTGTGATGACTATTCTGAAATCCTATTGCCCTGATATTGAAATTTATTCGATTGATGAATCTTTTCTTCTTTTCAAAGGCTTTGATAACTATGATTTGGTAAAGTACGCCCAAGAAATTAAACAAAAAATATATACCATTACCAAAATCCCTGTTTGTATTGGTATTGCTCCTACAAAGGCTTTAGCTAAAGTGGCGAATCGAATAGCAAAGAAATTTCCTAAACATCATAATGGTGTTTATATGATTGATTCGAAAGAGAAAATGGACAAAGCCTTAAAATGGTTAAAATGTGAGGATATTTGGGGAATTGGGCGACGTTTAGCTAAACGTTTAGCTTTTATTGGTTGTAAAAATGCGTATGATTTTACATTATTGAGTGATGAATACATCAAACGAAATTTCTCCATCGTTGAATTGCGTTTGAAAAAGGAATTATTAGGCGAAAGCGTCTTAAAATTAGATGAAGTTCAACGCAAAAAATCAATTGCGACTACTCGTAGTTTTGAAAAAACAATCAATGATTATGAAAATCTGAAAGAGCGTGTTTCTACTTTTGCTGTTTCTTGTGCCGAAAAGCTTAGAAAAGAACAATCAAAATGCAACATTATTACTGTTTTTGTGATGACCAATCGTTTTGATGAAAAACAATCTTTTGTTTCAAATTCTTTAAGTACAACCTTAGATTTTGATTCGAATTCGAGCATTGTTTTGTCCAAATCTGCTTTATTTTTATTGGATAAATTGGTGCCTACCGAAGGCAAAGTTCCTGATTATAAAAAAGCTGGCGTTATCGTTTCGGCTATTACGCCCGATAATCAAGCACAGATGAATTTATTTCACGAAGATTCTCCAAAACATAAAGCTTTGATGAGTGTAATGGATCAATTAAATGCGAATTATGGCGATCATATGCTTAAATTAGCTTCGCAAGATGTGCGTAGAAAATGGAAAATGAAGCAAGAACGTTTGTCACCTTGCTACACAACAAGATTTACAGATATTTTAAATGTTTATTAAATGGTACATTTTATTCAAGTTCCGAAATTCTCAGAAGAGTTAATCAATATCCCTATCAAAACAGATGGCGAAAAACGATTTGTTCAATTTTTTGGTGATGTTTCGGCAGGTTTCCCCTCTCCTGCTGCTGATTTTGTACAAAATAATATTAGTTTGGATGAAATTTTACTGAATCATCCCGAAGCAACTTATCTTAATCGTGTTGGTGGCGAAAGTATGTATCCTGAATACCTAAAAGGTGATTTACTTATCATTCGTTCGGATATCGAACCCAGACATCATGATGATATTGTGGTATCAGTCAACAATTCCGAATACACGTTCAAACGTTATGATGCCATCAACAAACAACTGATTTCTCTTAATCCGAAATACAAAAATTGCATTCAATTACAAGATGAAGATGTGGTCATTATTTTGGGAGTTGTAACTGATTTGGTGAGGAATAAGAGGAAATGAGATGACTTGATCTTAGAGACACTGTCCAAAATTTTGTGTAAATATATTTCAGGTGGGTTTGACTTTTTTATAGTTGAACCCTTTTTTCAAATATAGTTAAAAATTGATTTAAAATTATTCCCCAATTATGAATTGGTTGTGTCCATTTTTTTGAGATTTGCATTAACGATAGATAAACTGACTTTTTGAGCGCGTCATCTGTTGGGAATACTAGTTTATTTTTGGTATATTTTCGGACTTTTCCATTCAAATTTTCGATAAGGTTGGTGGTGTAAATAATTTTTCTGATTTCAATAGGAAAGTCAAAAAATACAGTTAATTCGTCCCAATTATTTCTCCAAGATTGCATTGCGTAGGGATATTTTTGAATCCATTTTTCTGCAAAACGATCTAATTCTAAAGCAGCCATCTCTCTGTTTGGCGCATTGTAAATGAGTTTCATGTCTGAGGTAAATTCTTTTTTATCCTTCCAGACTACGTATCGAGCAGAGTTTCTAATCTGGTGAACCACGCAAATTTGTGTGTTCGCTTGAGGGAAAATATTGGTTATAGATTGTGTAAATCCGTTTAAATTATCAGTTACTGTAACCAAAATATCTTCTACGCCACGCGCTTTTAAATCCGTCATCACACCTTGCCAAAAAGCAGCAGATTCGTTCTCTCCAAGCCACATTCCAAGGATTTCTTTGTGACCTTCACGGTTTAAACCAACAGCTAGATAAATCGTTTTATTGATTACTTTTCCGCCTTGACGAACTTTAAACACAATGCCATCCATCCAAACAATGCAATAAATAGATTCTAGAGGACGATTTTGCCAATCCAAAACTTGACTATTTACTTTATCAGTAATGATGGATATTGCTGATGTAGAGAGTTTATAGCCGTATAATTCGTAAAGTTCCTGCTCAATATCCGAAACACTTAGACCTTTAGCGTATAACGAAATAACCATATTTTCAACAGAAACTGATTTGGATTGATGTTTTGGGACAATAATTGGATCAAAACTTCCTTCTCGATCTCGAGGAACCTCTATTGTAGATTCCCCATATTCGCTTTTTAAACGTTTTGAAGTTGTGCCATTACGTGCATTGGAATTGTCACTTTTCTCATTTTTTGAGTAACCTAAATGGGCTTCAAGTTCGCCTTGTAGCATGGCTTCTAATAAATCAGAATGCAATTCTTTTAATAATTTACTTAGATCTTCTTGGGTTTTGATCCCTTCTAAATGACCTTGATCTTGGATGAATTGGGCTACAGATTTTTTCATAATAAACTGTGTTTTATAAATTTAATAAAATAAATAAGGTGAGTTACTAAACCCACCTTAATTTATGTTTACACAGTTTTTTGGATATTGCCATCTTAGATTAGTTTTATTCGTAATTTCAACTATTTTAATTTGAGAATTATATATAAAATGAATATATCTGTTGCTTTACTTTTTATCAAAATATTCAATTAACTGATAATTTCCATCATAATATTTTTCTAATAATTCTTTTAAATAATATTTATGCTGTGCACCAGTCAATACTACTATTGATTTACCTTTATTTTCATAAACTGTTTTAATAATATTAGATGCCATAGTATTATTTCTCAAGTCCCAGAATTTACACCATAATTGAAATCCTTCTCTATAAGATATTTTTTCTCCATTTGGTTTAGTTACAAACCGTTCTGAAAATATTTTTTCTGAGTTAGTTATTTTTGGTAATTCATGATGCTGTAGATGTTGTCTATATTTATTAAAAACTTCAAATTCGATACTATTTAAAGTCTTTATATCAGATTTAAAATATTTAATTAAAACCTTATTTGCTTCGTTGTATTTCTTATAAATTTCAGAATTTACATCGCTTAATAAGTTTTTATGATATAAACTATCGATTAGATTAATTGTTAGATCATCAGTAGGTGTCATTCCATTATTTTTCCTGTAGGAATTTCTACCTTCAAATTCAAAAGACAAGTTTACTGTCTTAGGATTTTTTTTTATGTAATTAAGCGATGCATTTCTTTCATTAGAATTTGGATCCAAATCATCAAAATAAATAGCCATGTTATGACTATCACTTTCTTGTAATAATATTTCAGGTTTTATTTCATCTAATATTTTAAGAAGTGTTTCTGGCGTCAAAATAGTTGATGAGCTATGTACAGTTCCAATAATATATATTTTTGATTTTTCTATATTTTGCGCGAAAGAGAAGTTTAAAATAATGAAAAATAGTATTGTCAATGAGTATTTCATTTATGCAATTGATTAAAGCTAAGTTTCAAAAGTAAAAAATAATGATTGATAAATAAAAAAGAATTTCTACAGCAAATAAGGTTTTTCTAAAAGGAAAAAAACTCTATTAAAAAAACATGAGCCGATTAAGCGTGCTAATCGGCTCATGTTTTATAATTTATAGGAATTAGTAAACCTTTACCTCTCCTCCATTTTTTTCTTCATAACAACTTGCCCAAGTAAAATAATCATACTCAATTTCTGACCAACTATTGTCTTCAAATTCAAAACCATAGTTTAAGTTTACTTGATTCAATTCAAGCGAAACGTGTAACCGATCTTTGTCTTCAAAATCAATTGATTTATCAAACAGTGTGTTATCGTTTAGTTTTTTGAGCACAAGGTCAACCAAATTGTTTGGATTATACTTTTTCAACATATCATCTAACATTATTTCGCCAACAATTACAACGTTTAACGCTTCATTGAAACGATACAAAACCCAGTATTTTTTTAATGATTGAACTTGATCGATTTTAAAATCAGAACAGGTACAAAACGTGACATCAGAATAAACTTGACACATAAATTTAAGTTTTAAAAATTAGAGTATGAATACACATGCTGATACACCTCTAAGCTTCGCAAACTTACATCTTCATCTGTATACTTTTCTTCAGGTAGCCACAAAAGTTTATCATAGATAGTTGTTTTTACACTTGATCTTATTTCACGACTTTCTTTCCAATTTGGGATATCAAGCTTTTCTTTTTGAAGTATTTCTAGTGTTTCTTTTGCTACTTTCTTAACCGTTTCCTTCTCTTCATCTGTAAGCTTTTTTCCTTTTATCAAAAGATCAAAAATAGATAATGTCGGCTGATCTAAATTTTCTTGAAATGCACGTTTATCCTCAGCTGAAAGGTCCTGATAAAATTCCATTAATTGATCAAAACTACGTTTAACTTCAATTTCAGTTTTACCATTATTATATTCCTCAACAATTTCTTTGTAACGTTCGTAAAACTCTAAACGCAATGGATTCTCACGAAGCATTTGTTCTAATTTTTGCTCCACTGCTTTATTCAAATCGTAAACCAACTCATTTTTACGTGGTAGTTTTTCAAAAGCTTTTTTAAGCGCTTCAATATTGAATTTCGACAAATCAATATATACATCAGCAGGTTCAGACACTGCATCTATTGATACACTTTCATTCACTACTTCTTGCAAGCGCATAATGACCTCTGTGACATCGGCTGATTTTACTTTCTGATTCAGTTTATTATATAAAGCATCAATCGCATTGTATTCTTTCACAAATTGCTTTGCCTGTTTTTCAGGGAATAAAGCTTTGTACTTTCTAAACACATTACGAGCTGAAATTTCAAACTTAGCTCTTGTCTCGTCATTACGACAAATTGCATTTGCCCCATTATTAATGGCTGCTATTTTTGACATCGAATTTGCTTCTATTAATGTTTGAATATCAAAATTGAGTTCTAAAAGCATACTAACAACTTCATCAATTGCTTGTTTGATCTCATTACCCATAGCTTCTAATTGTTCAAAAGGCTTTTCTTCTTTATCACCAGATTTATTCCCCTTATCACCTTCTCCATAGATAGCATAAGCCTTCTCTAATTGCTGGTAAACATTACCATAATCGACGATCAAACCATTTTCCTTCTCATCATCATATACACGATTGGCACGAGCGATGGTTTGCATCAAAGTATGTCCTTTAATTGGTTTGTCTAAATAAACCGTAGAGACACAAGGTGCATCAAATCCCGTAATCCACATGGCGCAAACAATAGCTAAACGGAAAGGATTCTCTTCATCTTTAAATTCCTTTTCTAAATTTCGTTCTACCATTTTGCGACGGTGACTTTCGATATCCAAATTCATTTTCTTGAATTTATCTACCTCATTTTGCTCCGAGCTTACGACCACGCAAACTTCAGTTTCACTTACTTGTTTGTATTTACGTTGAAGTTCTTGTTCTTCTTGAATATCTTCTGCTTTATCTATTCGAGATTTCAACTCCAATAGATAATCAGGCCAATACTCCATTACGTAATCATACATTCGCACAGCAGTAGGTTTGTCTAAAGCTACAAACATAGCTTTACCTTGATAACCACGTTCATTAAAATGCCACACTAAATCTTTGGCAATGGCACGAAGACGTGATTCTGAGGTAAGAATAGGATATTCTTTTTTGAACAGATAAGCTAATTTCTTTTGTTGATCTTCATCTAAATCTTCATTCTCTAGAATTTCAGCCATTTGCTCATCCAAAGCAGGATTTTCGATATTCAAGCGTTCTCCTTTATTCAGATATTTTAATGGAAGCGTCGCTTCATCTTCTATTGCGCGTTTGAAATCATAAACGGACACATATTCTCCAAATATATTCTTGGTTACCTCTTCTTCATCTTTAATAATTGGCGTTCCAGTAAATCCAAGATATGACGCATTTGGTAAACCATAAAAACGCATATTTCGAGCATATTTACCACCTTGAGTACGGTGGGCTTCATCCGAAATTACAATAATATTTTTACGATCGGTGATTAATGGATATTCGGTTTCCTTTTCCGGATCTATCGAGAATTTATGAATCAAAGAGAAAACATAACGATGATTCTCGCTCAACAATTCACGTAAATGTTCACGTCCTGAAATACCACTCTTCTTTCCTGCTATTATATTCTTATTATTGACAATGCCTACTCCAGAGAATGTATCATATGCTTGGTTCTCAAGCTCGGTACGATCAACAACTATTAAAAAAGTATAGGATCCACCAAATTTTCGATGTATTTTCTCACACAAGAAAACCATAGAATAGGTTTTCCCTGAACCTTGTGTATGCCAATAAACCCCTAATTTACCTTCTAAATCTTCGATGTTTTCGACATTATCCAATACACGATTCACTCCAATAAACTGGTGATTCTTCGCCATTAGTTTGACGACATTACCACTGCTTTCATCAAAAAGTAAGAAGTTCTCGAAAATATCCATCAAGTGCTGTTTAGAACAAACTCCTCTCAGCATGGTATCCAAGCTCACCACACCTTCAGCTTCCTCTGTAATACGTTTCCAGTCCAAAAAGTATTTGTATGGACTCGTTACCGTTCCTACTTTAGCGTCAGTTCCATTAGAAAGGATCACAAAAGCATTGTGGTGAAACAAATGTGGAATGGTGTCTTTATAATCCTTGAAATTATCATCATAAGCCGAACGCAAATCCACCGCATGTGATTTGAGTTCTATAAAAACTAAGGGAATTCCATTTACAAAACCAACAACATCTGGTCTACGGTTGTGTAATTCGCCCGTAACTTCCAACTGACGAACGGCTATGAAATCATTATTTTCATAGTCGTTGAAATCAAAAACTCGTAAGGTTTTCTTCTGTGCTTTGCCTTCAGAATTCATGAATGAAACTTCAACTCCATTTTTCAAGAGCTGATATTTCGCTTTGTTATGTTGTGCAATAGTTTGGCCAGCTATCCTCTGCCCGATCTTCTCAATCGCACGTTTGTAAGCCAAATCGGGTAAATCGGGATTATATCGCTTTAAAGCAGCCAATAAATGACGCTCTAAAATTACTTCTGTTTTATTATCACGCCCCAACAAACCTTCCTCACCAAAGGATTCATTTTGCCAAGCCGTTACCACTTGCCAACCCAGCTCTTTCAGTACATCTTCTGTAGCTTGTTCTATCAATTGATCTTCTGAGTATTCGTAGGACATGTTAATTGGTTTTTAGGTTTAATATCTTAATATTTTCTACTATTTTTTGATAAACACTATTCAAATCTTCGTTATTGTCTAAAGATTCATATTCAAACTCTTGACATTCTATCCAGTAATCTTCTTCTTTATTTGAATCCTTTAATTGTAAATTATGACCACTCCATATACCAACATCAATAAAATCATTCTCATAGAATTTTATGGTAATATGCACACCATTATCTTGTCTCTTTTCACAATCAATCATTTTTCCTTTGTAAAAAGTGGTTTCTCCACAGTTTGCATTACATTCAAAATCTAGCTCCGTTACAACCTTATTAATTAATTCATTTCTTAAATTATCGATCAACACTCTATCGTTTGAAGATCGATATCTATTAATATAGAGATGATTAGAATAGTACCATAAAACATCTAAACCACTCTTTTGGAACCATTTATGAAATTCATTATCATAGTATAAACTGTTATGCAAATGAGAATAATCTTCAATACTTGACTTTTTATTTATTGAAAAAACAAGATGTTGATTAACTTCATTTATGTCTTTGTAACTAAAAAGACTTGAAATAATATTCTGAATAACAATATATTCCTTTCTTCTTAATAATAACTGCCAGTAATCGTAATCGTCCCTATAATAAATGGCAGTGATTTGATCAAGCGTTTCAAATTGAGAGATGACATATCTAAACAATACATGATTTTGATTTTCAACCGCATTCAAACCTCCTTCTTTACTGAATAAACTATTAGCAATCGTCCTATTGTGCTTCAAATCTTCAATGTTTCGCACTTCTTTTAGTATGAAATTAATATTTCCTTGAAACAATTCATGTTTTTCAGTTTTAACAATTTCATTATACCTTTCTTCTTGCTCATTTTCATGGCCTAGAATAAAAATTGCCTTATTTTTTTCTTCGATTAATTGATTTTGTAAAAAATTATCTTTTAAATTATTAATAACATCATCTAAAGAATTATCTACTAAGTTGTCTAAAATATTAGTAGAATAACTACTCATACTATCAATAACCCTAATTACATTTAACATCACTAGTATACTTCTAATGTCGGGGTCAACTATAATATTCCAAACTACTCTAATCCATTCTTTAAATCGACGCTCACTAAAATCGCTATTTAATAAATATTTATATATTGAATGAAACAGTATTCTATTTATTTGACTTATTTCTAAATCGTCTACAAACCAATTAAAATCTGATTTCCAAGAAGGAGCAAGATTTCTTTTTAATATATCTTTAAATTCAATAAGCTTATCTAAAAATATTTCTAATCGAAGAACGATATCAAAATCAAATAATTTATCATAATTATTCCAGTCATTATATATATTACTTTGAGATGAATACAAGAAGTTAAAACTAACGGTATCTTCTACTTTTGATTCATTCTTTATTATAAATTCACTTAGAAGAAAGTTGTTTATAAATTTCAGGAAGTATGTATCTAATTGAGATGAATCTATTTCTGAACTACTAGAGTTTTCAATAGACTTCTCCCAAAAATAATCAGACCATGCATTATCCAATTTTGAAGCAATTTTAAGATAATAAGGCATGCTTTTTTGCTTAAAATTGACAGATTCATTAAATTTATTATATTCCCTGTTTTTTTCTGATTTCATCCAATTGATAAAATCTGCCTTAAAATTTTCAAAATGAGATAGCTGTTTTCCTCTGTCATTCATCTTAATATATAATTCATCAGAAAGATTAAATCCATCTAACGGCAATACATAAAATTTTAAATTAGATAATCTATTGAAATATTTTTCGTCAGTTTTAATTAGCTTCGTATACGTGTCGTGAATTTTCCCTAACATCTCCAGCATAGCAATCACAGTAGGATCACTTTTAAACTCTTCATGAAACCAATATGAATTTACTATATAATCCTTTGGGTTCCCCGTAAAATGTATAGTGCATATTTTTTGACAGAATAAAGTAGAGCTAGTGCGTGTTTCATAAGAAAATCGTTTAAGATTATTCAATACATCTTCTCTAGCGTTGCCATGTAACTCTGTGTTTGCAATGTACCAATTCAATAAATAAAGAGTTGTCAATCGTTGTTGACCATCAAGTGGTTGAAAATAATTGAGATTATTTAACTTTGATATGGAACCATAAATAAAATCAAGCTCTAATATTTCATTCTTTGATAATGCATTAAAAAGTGATGTAATAAATCTGTTCCTAATGATTTCTTCATTTTTTCTACCTTGAGCATAATCACGTTGAATTAATGGTATAGAGATACCATCAAAACTATAATTTTTTATTTCTCCGTTATATTCGAACTCCACTTCCCCAAAAAGCAAGTCTTGTAAAGTATAGTTTTTCATGATTTAAAATTTAGGTAAAAATGAATTAAGCGTTTTTTGCATTTCAACTCGATAACTAATAATATCATCAATAGACCAAACTGATTTATTAATTCTATTTTCGTCGTAATATTTTAAGAATACATTTCGGGTAATTATAGGAACAAAAAGCCCAGATTTTTCCTTTTTAATTATTTTCTTTCTTTTGGTAACAAATAATGCATTTCCATAACCTCTGTTGGTGTTTGCATCTAATAATGTCAAATTGCCAATATCGTTTTTAAATTCATCAGGAATGTTATCATCTCCCGCCTTTGAAACAACTTTTTCTTTCAAATCTTCAAATAAGATATTTTTACCTTCTTTTTTAATAAAACTCGTAATATCTTCGTAGTAATCTTCCTTTTCTATATCTAAAACATCCTCTAAGGCATTTTTAAGCCACACTATTTGATCATTTACTTTATTTAAAGGATTATCATTATATGAACTAATATGTTCAATATCCCAAGTTGTATTCAAATTGTTCGCATCTTTCATATTACTAAACTGAAAAAATGGAAACTTATAAATAAGATTATTCTTTATACATTGCTGAACAATTGTTTCAATATTAAATAACAGTAAAAAATTAAAAACTTTACCGTCTTTATAATCTAATTTTATAGGTTTAACTAAATTATTATCCTTATAATTCTGTTCAAATTCGGCAATAACACCTTCAAAGTTTAAATAGTGTATTGATTTAAATTCAAGTTTAATCTCACTTATTAATTCTTGAGTGAAATCATCCTTTCGAATTATTTCATTTTTTATGGATAATTTGTAAATATCATACAAACTATTTCCTGTGTAAATTAGATAACCTATATAATGATACCATGTTGGATTACTATACCAATCTAATAAGGTATTATACAGTTTATATATATCTTCCCATAATCTAGCAATTGTACTAAATTCTTTTATTGCTTCAACTTGTAGGTTATAATACCTAAATACAGGATTTTTTTCCTTTTTTAATAATTCTCGAAGATCATCATCATCATCAATAGCCTTCATGTACAAAACTTCCAATAATAGCTCTATCCTCGCATCAAAATCTTTGTTACTAATAAAAGCCCAAAACTCCTCTTTTTGCAATTGACGTTCAATACTATCCCATTGATGTGCTATTTCTCTTTGTTTTATTTTGGCCAACTCATCATTTCCAAATAAATTACTTTGTAAAAACAATGCTTTAACTAACTCAGCACTATTTAATGGAATTTTTCCGAGATTGATGCGAATAAAAGTATCGATTGGATTTATTTTTTCATCCTTTAACTCATACCAAATTACTTGTACAATACCTTCTTCTTTCTGATTGGTCGAGTTATATATTAAAGTTCTATTAATTGAATCAAACAAATCATCTTCCATCAATCCATCTTTACTAACCTTTGTTTTAAACCACTCATCAATGTATTGGTAAGCTTTTGTGATATGATAATAATCGATATTAGCTTTTGAGAAATTTTCAATAGTATTATTAAAAATTTCACTTAATTCTGGTCTAGTTTCATACTCAATTTCAAATATTGATTTTCCGTATCGTTGTTCGAATGAACGACCTACTAAAAATCTATTACTGAAATAAGTAAGTAAAATTTTTATACTTGTTAATCGTTGTTGTCCGTCAATAACCTCATAATTATAGTTTGTTTCGTTATACTTTACAATAATCGGTTGCAAACAATAAAACTCCTTATCAGCTTTATTCTTTTTGATAGCAAAAGAGTAAATATCATTTAATAAGTCATTTATTTGAGAGCTATCCCAACGATATCCTCTTTGATAAGCCGGAACAAAAAAACGTTCACCTAATAATTCACTTATTGATTTAAGTTTTATTATGTTATTCATAATTTATAGTCTTCTTATTGGTTGGTGTTAGCTTATTTTTTCCCTTTACTTGTATTTAATTTTCTATCCATTAATCTTAATTCTGTTTTACCAATGATTGAATTTAATTCGTTTTCTAAATCATTAATATTTATTTCAAGAAGAATATTTTCTAAACCATTTTCCTTTTTATATAAGGCAAGTGTTGGTCTATTTATAACTTCAGTTGAAGATTTTTTTAAAATTTCAGTTAATCTACTAAAAGTCGGTAATTTATCTTTTAATTCTAGCATTATACCATGTTGAGAAATAACATGATCTATTGATATATCGCTTAATTTATCGATTGTAAAAGGTTTGGAATTGCCATTTTCAGTTGGCGTATATATTTCGATCTCTTTATTCGTCTGGTTAACAACAACTTTATTGTTACTAATTTTTAATTCTAAAATATCTTTAAATAAGATTTCGTTTTGTTTTGAATCGTACATCTTGATAGAATTAATCATTTTTTCTAATATATGATCAAAAGCTTTTCTTTTATCATTTTTATAGAATAGCTGTTTAATTAAACTAATAGGGAAATATATATCATTGTAAAAACGATCTTGAGTAATCAATCGAAACACGAAATTTTTAAACAAATCTTCTTGTACATACACTTGATCTAAACTTGTATCTACTATCAGTGGAAGATTGACAGCTGTACCCTCTACATAAGTAGAAGTGTCATTTACAAACTCTCCATAAGCACGTAAACCTGATAAATAATTTTGTATTGTTTTTATAGATTTCTCATATTTTTGAGCAGTATCTTTTCTTGATAACACATCAATTACCTCTTCAACTGCATTTACATCTTGAACTTGTGACATATTCAATTCAAGGCACAATAAAGCATTACGCACGTAAGAATCATAGCTTATAGCACTTTCGTTAGATGTAATATTATTAGCTATTAACCAATTTATGAAGTTATCATTCTTTTCAATTTTCATAATTTAAAGTTTTTTTATAGTAGTTTAGTTTTAGTTAGTCATTCATCACACCTCTATCATCCCCATCATCAAGCGTGGCAACAAAATATCCCGTGCCTCGCGTAAACGTTGGTTTTGGTTTAAAAAGATTTATTCCATGGTGGTAAACAGCCGTAGACTTCAAAGTATCGTTGTAATAACAATCCCTCAACATAACCTGGTAAATCATTATGTTCATCATCCACGGTAACAAACCAATAAATATCCAAAGCTTCAATGTTTTCTTCCTCTATTTTATTCAAGAAATAGTATTCTCTTCGAATACCATCCTGTTTATTATTTAATCTCTTATTCAATAATTGATCTTTGAATTGACCATTTTGTAACATAGAACCAGATTTTCCTATGTAAACCAATTCCACTTTACCTTTAGCTAATTTTAGGATATAGTAAACTCCTGGTAGATTAGGAACATCTTTACTTTTATTTCTAAGGTTGTCATTTTTTTCGAAGAAAAAATGCCCGTTTGTTTTGTATTTTTCTAATTCTGTAAACATTTTTTTATAGTAGTTTAGTTTTTGTTTGTTGTATTTACACCTCTATCATCCCCATCATCAACCTCGGCAACAAAATATCTCGCGCCTCGCGTAAACGTTGGTTTTGTGTTCTTAAATTTTGAATAGCATCAAAATTCTTTTTGGCTAATTCTTCAAATCTCTGGGCAATACCTTCTGTTGGTATAATTATTTCTGAATCTTTTAAATATTTATAGTGTCTTGCATAGTGATAGTTAGACAAATCAATATTCATCAATGAGAAATAAAAAAGATGTTGTGGCATTTTAGGATTTTTAGAAAGAACTATTTGTGTTCCATCAGCACCCCTAGCAAAATCAAAATTTATCAGTTTCAAAATCCGAGTATGGTCACCGAAAACAATATATGGAATACCAGAATATTCAATTAATGAACTATCATCATTAGTAAATCCAGCTATAAAAGACCTACTTTGATCTACTACAGGAATATTACCTTCATTTTGAAATTCAGAAGATTTAATTTTTGTTGTAGATTTTACTTTACCTAATTGATTTGATACAAAATCCGTCTCCCAACCCTCAGGTAATCCAGTTTCTTTATTGATGGTTGCGGATTCGTGCCCAGGAAAACGCATACGCACAAACCATTCTTCGTAGGTTTGCTGTGCCATTTCTTCCAAAATTTTGATGCGCTTGATGTTGTTTTCTATCAAATCATCATAACCCGATAAGATCGAAGCGATTTTCTTTTGGGTTTCAAGTGGGGGAAGATTGATTTTAAAACATTTTATAGTTTCTAATGTAATACTTGCTTGATTAGCTGCTCCTTGTGCAAAATTTAAATTATGATATTTGAAACTTTCGTCTTTTAATCTATAATAAAGAAAATCTTTTTCTATTTGTCCATTTGGAATTAACTTAACAGCATTTTGATTTAGCAAAGAATTATTCAAATTATTTGGAACTCTAACTACTTTTCCTACAATAGATGCTGGATTATGTTGCCAAGAACCAACTGTTTGTACAATTATATCCTTAGTATTCAATAAAACTGATGAATGCTCTGAAGCTAATTCCTCATTTATATAAAAAATAGTTTCATCAGAAATAGAATTATCAGTAAAATCTGAAACTCTTACAACAGGCACACCTTTATCTTGATACCAAGCACTTTTAAATGCATAGCCCTTTTTTGTAGTTATCAATTCACCCAATTGCATAACTTTCCAACCCTCTCTCATAATTTCACCGCTTGAATTTGGTTCATCAATTGGTTGGCTTCTTTGTTCAAGGTTGCTAATTCGCTGTGGAGCTCTTGCATACGGCTTTGGTAATCAAAATCCATATCAATATCAATATTCACACCTACATAACGTCCTGGTGTAAGGCTATAATCTTGTTCGGCTACTTCGTCCAAGTTCACAATCTTGCACAAACCTTCAATATCACGATAGGTTCCATCCGGGAAATGTTCGTTAAACCAAGTATTATCCGCAGAAACTTCGGGCGTTTCGCCTCTGTAAAGCGCCATAATTGCGGTTAAGCCTTCTAATTGCTCTTCCGAGAAATCGTTAATCGTGGTCGTTACCTTTCGAAACACATTACGTGCATCGATCATTAAGATTTTATTCTTGTTTTCAGGACGTTTGCCTTTATCAAAAAACCAAACATGACAAGGTAACGAACGCGTATAGAAGAAATTGTTTCCGATAGAAACAATACAATCTACATTGCCGGTTTTTACCAATTCTTCACGAATACGTTTTTCGGCATTTCCGGCATCGGTTGCCGAAGACGCCATGACAAATCCGGCACGTCCAGTATCATTCAGGTAACTCATAAAGTACTGAATCCATAAGTAATTTCCGTTACCAATGCTTCCTTTTCCTGTTAAAGGCGCACCAAAAGGCAAACGTTTATCTTCTGCCAGAAACTTGTTTTTCGCATCTACTTTGTCCACGTTAAACGGTGGATTTGCCATTACGAAATCACACTTTTCATACAACTCATGTGGATCCGAATAAAAGGAATTGTTGTTAGCAATTTTCCCTTCAATGCCGTGTATCGCTAAGTTCATCTTCGCCAATTTCGTGGTATTCGATTTGTACTCGGTACCGTACACCGTAATGGCTTCGTTTACTTTTTTATTGAGATGATCTTTGATAAAATGTGCCGTTTGCACAAACATACCTCCCGACCCACAAGCAGGATCATGGATAATACCATGATTCGGTTGAATGAAATTGACAATCAACTGTACCAAAGACGGTGGCGTAAAGAATTCGCCTCCTTCTTGTGCACCTGCACCCATCATCGAGAGTTTCATTAGGAAATATTCGTACACACGCCCAAATACATCGCCTTTGGCATTGCGCACCGAATCACTATTGAAAATACGAATTAGATTTGCCAGTAGATTGCTATCCGTATCATCTTCGGGCGTTAAATCGTGGAAGTTTTTCGGAAGAATACCTGCTAAATCTTCGTATTCTGCCTCGATCAATTTCATCGCATCGTTCACTGCTTCGGCTAAATCTTCCGATTCGGGCAAAGCCGCTAAATACGAATATTGCGCTTTCTCGGGCAAATACATCGCACCCATCGCCGCATAATCGTCTTTGGTGGCTTCTCTTCGTTGTTTGGTGCGTGGATTAATCGGAAGGGTTTCTGCTAATTGTGCTCTGGCTTCTATGAATTTATTCTCCGCAAATCGCAATAAAATCAATCCCAACAGAGGGTCTTTGTATTCACCAGCAGTCAGTTTCGAATTCGCACGCAATTCGTCTGCTGCTTCCCATAATTCTATTTCGAGTTGTTTGATATGTTGTTGTGTCATTTTCTAAAAAATTGCTGTAAATTACTAATAAAGTACCAATAAACATCTAACAAATCTCATAAAAATAGAAACCTCATAAGATTTATTGATTTTTAAAAATCTACTCCTTCGGAATCTCCACGAACACAGCACCAATATATTCTTCTTTATACCCTTTTACTGTCATCATGTGTATAAATGGAAGTAAATCCAACTCAATTGAACTTCCATTAAAAGTTTCTTCTTTCAAATCTAAATTACCATTATAACTCAGGGTTTCTTTCACTTTTTTTAATTGTTCATCAGACAATTCAATTGTAATTATAGGCATATTTTCTTGTTTTTAATTTATATTACAAAGGTCATAAACCATCCCGCCAAAACAAGTCTTTTAGATATTTTTATAATTATTTTTTAGACTATCGTAATCTGATAGTTGTGTAGTCATAGGTTTGCTTCATAATTTTAAAATAGAAGATTATGAAATTAAAAGTTCATTATGAAGTCGAAACACTATTCGATCAAGAAACAAAAGAAGTAACAATTAATTCATTTTATAATGATGATCCGATTGTTGCTCGCGAAGAAGCTTTTTCGTTTTTAAGAAATTATATCAATGTTCTGAAAGAAGAAAATCAAGTAGAAGTTGAAACTAAATATTCGGGACCACGAAATCATGCCCAATTTAGATTTGATAGTCGTACCAAAAATTTCGATGATAATTTGAGTACATATTTTGTAAGTCATTTAGTGTTTAAAGACTCAAAGTTAAATAAGGGGTTAAAGATATATGTTGTCGTAGATGAAACTTTTTATACAGGTGAAGATTTTATTGATGAACACGAACGTAATTTAGTTTTCCTGTTAGGAAATCAAACCGAAGATTCTTTAATCGAATAAATCTAATTGTTTCTGAATTTCTTCATTTTTTATTTTACGATGTGATGCATTGTACACACATTTTCCATCTTTTATAATTAGGATTTGCGGTGATTCGTGCTGAACATTGTATCGTCGTTCAATCTCATTAGAGAGTGTTCTATACGTTAATAAATCTAAATAATTCAGTTCAAAATCGCTTTCTTTTACAATATCCCAAATAATATCACATAATCCACAAGTTGTACTGTGTTTATAAATAATTTTTGGTTGATTAAAAGATGCTTGATCAATTTGATCTAAATGATCTAAAGTTATAATATCTATTTTTTTCATTTTTGATTCTATTATTTCGCTTATAAAATTACGTTGAAAAGAAGGAATAACCTATTCCATTTTGCTTATAGGATAAATTATAAAAAATGTGCTAAGGAAATCTCCTTGTTCATTTTTTCAATCTATAACTATTCTCAGTTTCTTCAATCGACGCTGATAACTTTGCAAATAATTACGTTTTAATTTTTCTGATAAATACGATTTACCAATTAAATCTACCACTTGATCTTCCTTAGAAGATAGATTTTGAATGACTTTTATGATTGATTTTTCTGTCATTTTTGCATTCTCACCTAACAAAAATAATTGGTCTATTATTTTTCCTTTTGAAATTGATTTAGGTAATAATCCCTCTTTTAATGCAAAATCTGAATCGTCAATATGAATTTTAGTATTTAATAAATCATAAGCTGGACTTAATTTAAAATCGCCTTGTTGAGTTTCGATTAATGAAAAATTCTTTAAATGAGCATCTCCATTGGAAAACAGATAATTGAATACGATTAATGTATATAGCTTAGGCGCTTCTATTTTCCAAGCAGGTACATATTTTTTTAAAGCATCAAATAACTCCAAATAATTCCCCTCATATTTATATTGTTCTCCATCTGTCGCAGGTGATTTCCCTAATAAAGAAGCGAAATCCTCTACTGCTAATTTTTCACCATTTTCATTGTAATCAAAACGCTTCGTAAGATAAGCTGGACTTCCATCTTCAAAAAAAACTAATACATTTTCTGCTGTTTCAATTTTAAAAATTTGTTTAGCGATTTGCATCGTTAAATGTTCATTTGCTGGTGCAAATTCACTATTTTTAGGTAAATCAGATATCGGTTTCAGAATATATAGACCACTTTCAATTTCATTCGTTAATCGTAATTCATTACCATCAAGAATTAAAGAATATTTCTCTTGAAATCCTGAAATAGAAATATGTGTTTGATTTTGGTTAAAACTACTTTTATCCTTACGATCAGTTGGCGAAGTATAATTTAAAATTGGATCGACTTTTTTTCCATTAAACATCTTCTTTACTACAGTAGAACTGTAGGTATTAAAATTTTCTTTTAAAGAACCTGGGCAATTATTTAATTCTATTTTCATTTTACATTCTTTCTATTGTTACTGCACCTACTGTATCTACTTTCGATGCTTGTAATAATATTCCAAAAGCATCATCTTCATCAATCTTATATGTTTTACAAATCATTCGTTTATTTACACCTTCAGGTAATAGATGATAGAAAAAAGGAAATAATGATTCTGATTCGAATTCAATTTGATTTTTAGGCAATGTTAAACTGACTGATGGTTTAGAATCATCTGATAACCAATTTTCATTATAGATAAAATGAAAGCGACCATTATCCAATTGCGTTAGAACTCCTGCCCTTTCTCCTTTATATAAAATTTGAGCAATTCTCATGATTCAATTGTTTTAACCTCTAATTTAATTTCTAATCCTAAGGCATCACATAATTTTTGTAATGTTTCTAAGGTGGGATTACCTTTTCCACTTTCAAATTGTTTTAATGTTCGTAAACCTACACCCGAAATATCTGCTAATGATTCTTGTGTAATATCTAAAACTTTACGACGTTCTTTTATCTGTTCGATTAATAATAGTGTCATATAATGCACTTTTAATGTAAATTTAGAAAGAAATTAGATATAAAACAAGAAAAGTGCAATAAATTGCACTTTCTAAAGAGTGTTGCTCGTTTTTAGTCTAAAAGCATATAAATAGTGCAATATATTGCACTTAACAAATCTTAATTTGAAAACAGAGCTAAATAATGGGGATGTTAGATGGATTTGAAAAAGCTAACCCAAGCTATATTTGTAAACTTATAAACTTTAAAAAGACAGTGCATTTTTAAAGAAGTAGGTCAAAAAAACGTGAAAGATGAATTTGGGCGAAAGTTACAAGATATAGAATTACTATAATTACATTTTTAAAATTAAATTTTGTCACAAATTTTCACTAAATTTGTGACATAAAATTAACCAAAAACAAAATGAAATCAGCTAAAAATCAAATAGAAACAAAGATTTCAAAATCATCTTTTGGCGAAATATTTTTTTTAGATGATTTTTCAAAATATGGTTCTTCAGATAACATCCGTAAAGTTCTCTCTCGTTTAGAAAATGAAGGTTTAGTTGAGCGTTTAGCTCAAGGTATTTATCTTAAACCTAAAAAAGATCCGTTGTTAGGTACTATTTATCCCACAACTGAAGAAATTGCGAAACAAATCGCACAACGAGATAAGGCACGTATTTCTCCTACAGGAGTTTTGGCTTTATATTTATTAGGATTAGCAACTCAGGTTCCTTTAAAAGCTGTATATCTAACTGATGGATCACAACGCGAAATAAAAATAGGAAATCGTACCATTCAATTAAAAAAAACAGTTCCTAAAAGCTTTGCCATCAAAGATGAATTATTACACTTAATTGTTCAGGCTTTTAAAGAAATAGGTCAAAAAAACGTGACAGATGAATTCTTAATTCAAATACAACCTAACGTGCTACAATTAAATAATGAAGTCGTTCAAAAACAATTAAAGTACGTTCCTGTTTGGATTCAAAAACAAATTATTAATATCATTAAAGAGCAAAACAAATCAAGAATTATTTAATCAGTAATATTAAATTGTAATAATTAAGATTGATTCTTTTATCGGATATTGCTAATATTTCGTTAAAATATTAATACTTTTTGTACACCAATAGTACACCACACTCCCCTACACTATTGATAAATAAAGGCTTTTATACTTTCTGCATCTGGAAGTAACACTTATTAAAAATTATGTTATGTCGTACTTCATGACTTCGTAGACTTTAAATATAATTATTTTAGTTTTAATTTTAGTATTTCATAAGGAGTTTTTCCTTTAAAAGATCCATGTGGTCTATTGAAATTATAAAAATTTTCCCATTGTTCTAATTTTTGATTTAGATCAACATCATCAGTATAGCTTAAAAGTTGATAAAACTCTTTTTTATCAGTTAAATGAGATCGTTCAACTTTCCCATTTAACTGAGGCGTTCCTACTTTTATAAATCGGTGTCTCATTCCTAAATCTTGAACATGCCAATGAAATTTTGATTGAAATTCATGTCCGTTATCTGTTTGAATTGTATTAATTCTGAAAGGAAATTTATCTACAACATAATTTATGAAATCAATTGAACTTAATTGATTGTGCTTTTCATAGATTTTAAGCGCTCTAATTCGTGTAGCATCATCAATTGCTGTATATTGAAATCTCTTGATTTTATGGCCATTTGCATCTTGAAAAATTAGAAATTTAACATCAACCTGTACATGATGACCTGGTGTTTCTTTTTCATATCGAATACTATGCATAGCTCTTCTAGTTGCCTTTCTGTCTAATCGACCTACATTATTGCGTTTTAGAATACGATAAACACTTGATTCTGATATTAAAATATCATGATAACGTTCTAAATACCATTTAATTCGCCAAGTCCCTAATTTATGTTCTTTTCGAAGTTCTAATACTTTATTTACAATTTCTTGCTTGATTTGATTGGGAAATGTACGAGGAGTTGGTTTTTTTCTAAGTAAACCTTCTTCTCCATGTTCATCATATGCCTTTTTCCATTTATAAAATGTACTCTTTTTCACGCCAAAAAATTTATATGCTATAGAGTTATTTCCATATTCTTTGGCATATTTTAGAACTTGTAGTTTTTTACTATAAGTTAAATAAGCTGCTATTTCTTTTGTCTTTTTAATCATCATAAAGCTATATTAGTTTTTTACTAATTTAGTCTACGAGGATATGACTTACCCACAATGATTTACATCAAAATTCTGTTTGGATTGATTATCAACATTATTGTTTTGATCAAAAACTAAAACAACCTTCTACATAAGTTGGTATTTTTACTTTTCTAAAATTAAGCCAAGCATAGCAAAGTCCTCCTAAACCAGCAATTGCCAAACTAGAAACAATTGTTTTATTTACTTTTCCCATCTTCTACTCTTTTTTATGTTCGATATTTAACAAAAACTCAATCAAATCCATATTCAACTGTTCTTTATGAGTTATATTCAATCCATGCGGCGCATCGTCATACACAATGTAAGTCGATTTCGCGATCAATTTTGCAGCTTGATCTCCAGCTGTTTTAATTGGTACAGTTTGATCCTCTTTTCCATGAATAATTAATGTTGGAACATCTATCATTTTACATTCAGCTCTAAAATCTGTGTCCATCCAAGAGCGTGCAGCTCTCAAAGTTGCAATAGGTGAAGCATGCGAAGCAACCGAAAAATCAAAATCTAATTGTTCTTTGCTTACAGATTTTTTTAACAAGCCATGATTATAAAAACCTTTATGAAAACCTTCTAAAAATTCTAAACGATTTGTTTCAAGTTGATGAACAATCTGATCTAAGTCTTTTTGTGGAACGCCGTGTTCGTTATCATCAGTTTGTTTTACGAGTGGAATAATTGAACTGATCAATGCTATTTTCGAAATATTACTGTTTCCATAATTGGTAATATAACGCACAACTTCTCCTCCACCCATCGAAAAACCTACTAACACAACATTTTCCAATTGTAAATCATCAATCAAGGCATGTAAATCTTCAGCCAATGCATCATAATCGTAACGATCCCATGTCGCACAAGATTTTCCAAAACCTTTTCGATCATAGGCAATACAACGAAAACCAGCTTCTACAATTTTAGGAATTTGATATTCCCACGATTGTAAACTAAGCGGCCAACCATGAATCAAAATAACGGGTTGAGCAAGTTTATTACCGTAATCGATATAATTTAGTTTATAATCTTTTCGTTTTAATTTAGCCATAATAATATTTTTAAGTGGTTTATAAATAATAATCTAACTGATAGATTATGATCATATTCATCACAATCATTAAGCCAATTATGAAATATTAGCGATTTCTGTAATAAAAAAGTCAACAATCAAAATTTGGCTTGATTTTTTAGGTAACTAAATTTCAACTTAAACAAGTTCGCAACTATGGATTTACATTCTGGATTACCTTTTTGGATTGTTAAAAACGAATTTTTTGATTTATATTATCCTCTTCGAAATGATTTTAAAATAGATGTTGCTATAATTGGCTCCGGCATTACAGGAGCTTTAGTTGCGCACGAATTATGTGAAGCAGGTGTAGAATGCGCTCTTATCGATAAACGAACTATTTCTACAGGAAGTTCTGCAGCAAGTACTGCTCAATTGCAATATGAAATTGATACCCCGTTAAGTAAATTAGTAAATATTGTTCCCAAAAAAATTGCTATTGATGCTTATTTCAATTGCTTGGATTCTATTACAGATATAGAAAATATATTCAAAAAAACTAATATTGATGCTGATTTTACACGTGTTCCTACAGTTTTATTAGCGAGTAATCAGCAAGGTGTAAAATTGTTAGACGAAGAATATGCAATAAGAACAGAAGTCGGTTTGCCTGTGAAGTATTTAGATGCTAAGCAATTGAAAACTTACCAAAATATTGATGGAATTGCTGCATTGCAAAATGATACTTCTGCCCAGATGGATGCTTATAAAGGCGCTATCAATTTATTAAAGTATCATCAAGAAAAACATCAATTACAGATTTTTACCCATACAAAAGTGGAAAAAATAGACGAAAATAAGAACAATTGCGAACTATTGACCGAGCATGGACATACTATTTCGTGCAAATATGTAATTGTTGCTACTGGTTTTGAAGCAGGTCAATTTCTACCTAAAAAAGTAATGAATTTATTATCTACTTACGCAATTTGTTCGGCTCCCATTGATAAAAAAATGGTTTGGCCAAATCGTAGCTTAATATGGGAAACAGCAGAACCATATCTTTATATGCGAACAACAAAAGATAATCGATTGATCGTTGGTGGTGAAGATGAAGATTTTCAAAATCCTGATAAAAGAGATGATTTACTTCGAACAAAAATCAAAACTCTTGAACGTAAGTTTAGTCGATTATATCCAGAAATTGAATTCAATACCGAAATGGCTTGGTGCGGAACTTTTAGCTCCACAAATGATGGTTTACCTTATATGGGACCATGGAAAAAAGGTGATCGAACATTATTTGCATTAGGTTATGGAGGAAATGGAATTACATTTTCGATGGTTGCAGCTCAAGTTTTAAAAAATATCATTCTTAACCAAAAAGATAGTCGCTTAGAAACCTTTGGTTTTGATCGACCAACTAAATAATAAAAAAATAAATTTTATAACTACAATCAGAAAGAATATCTAATCTAATTGGATGGTAAATATTAAATAAATATAATTATGAAAAAGAAAACGAAACAAAATATAGCTCGTTATAGCCTAGGTGCTTTTTTAGTGGTAGCTGGTATTACCCATTTAACAATTGCGAGAAAAGAGTTTAAAGCTCAAGTTCCTAATTGGGTGCCCTTAGATAAAGATGATACTGTGGTATATTCAGGAGTGGTAGAAATTGTACTTGGTAGTTCAATTATATTAGTGTCGGACAAAAAGAAAGAACTTGTAGGTAAAGTTATTGCAGGATTTTTTGCTGCTGTATTCCCTGGAAATTGGGCACAATATAAAAATCATAGAAATGGATTTGGTCTAGATACGGATCAGAAGCGTTTAGCAAGACTATTTTTACAACCATTACTCATGCTTTGGGCAATCAAATCAACTCAAAAATAACCATATTCAATAGAGATCAATATATGAATACATCAATATTTTAGAAAATATTAATATGTAAATGATGTATTTGATTCGAAAATTCAACTTATTATTTATAAATAAAATCAACAAAATGAATACAACTAGAATTTCTAACACATTACAAAAAGCTCTAAATGATCAAATCACTTTAGAAGCCTTTTCTGCACAAATGTATTTGATGCTTGCTTGCTGGGCAGACGAAAATCAATTGGATGGAATCAAAAATTTTATGATGAAACACTCACAGGAAGAGCGTGTACATATGGCTAAAGTTATGGAATACGTACAAGAAAGAGGAGGAATTGTAAAAATTGAAGCTATACAAAAACCTGGTCCTGAACCAAAAAATGTATTAGAGTGTTTTCAAGCTGTTCTAAAACAAGAAATTGAAAATACAGAATCCATTTATAAAATTGTCAAAATGAGCATGGATGAAGAAGATTGGGCTACATGGAATTTCTTACAATGGTTGGTTGCTGAACAAAGAGAAGAAGAGAAATTAGCACTTGATTTATTAGACAAAGCTGAATTGGCAGGAGGAGCTAAAATGTCGGATGCAGCAAAATTTGAACTGAATAAAACAATTGGGACTACTGGACAAGATTTCCCTACTGCAGACCAAATCAACCCATTAGCAGAATAAATTAATTCTTGTAAAATCAAAAATCCCTTAATTTTAATAAAACTTAAGGGATTTTTGATTGCTAGAAAATAAAGAGAAAATATTAGGTATTTTCTTCATCACTGGATTATCAACCAAAGAAGGTAGCAACAAAATTATTTTTCCATCCAAATGCTTTTTGTCATCACGTAAATCTATTGTTTTGTACTCAGGTAATGTAACACCAACACTTTCGTAAGCCTCATTCAATTTTGCAATGGAATAATGGACATTTAACTCTCCAATACCCTCCAATGCTTTCATAATACGCTGCGATTTCCCTAAAGAATCCCCTATAAAGACCGAAGTTTTTCCTTTCGCTCTATTATGATCTACCCAATCACGTATGTTTTTTTCTTGTTCTGCCACAGAAAGCCAATTGTAAACAGGAAGACCGAAGGTACTTTCGGTAATGAATTCGTGGCATTTTACAGCTTCAAAAGCCGTAGAAAGCCCATCATCTTGCAATTTATAATCTCCAGAAATTACGCTTACATAACCTTTATACTCTATCCTAATTTGTGCTGAGCCGATTATGTGACCTGCAGAATGTAATGAAACTTTAACCCATTTATAGTTAGTTGTTCGCCATAACCAATACTTTCGCATTCGATATTTCTACCAATTCTTGAAAATAAAATAGGTTTAGTGAAATGATGACACAAATATTTTTTCATTCCACTTCGGGCGTGATCGGCATGTCCATGCGTGATAACTGCTAAATCTACAGGTCGCCAAGGATCAATATAAAACTTCCCTGGAATGCAATAAATACCTTTGGATGTGAATTTTAGCAGTTTCAAATTAATTTGTTTTTTTTGATTTATTTTTTAAATGTTTCGCTACAAAAAATCCTGCAGCGAATACTAGCGATGTTCCGATGATTTTTTGATTTGTTTTTGTTGGTACTGGAATAGCCATCTTTCCATAAACAGCATGTGGATCCGTAGAAGGTTGTAAAACATTACCTTCATCAGCCTTTCCTTTTTTCACCTTCATCATCAGCCTTAAAACACCTGTTGCTAAATTGGTAAAGGTTTCTGGAAAAGCTCCATGTGCAAGCTTTAACATAAATGATGTGGCGTCTGGAAAGGTATCATTTTTAGGTTTGTTTATTAAATTATATATCACCTTTGCGGTATCTTTAGGATCGGCTGCAAACGGAGGTATTTTAAAATCTAAACCTGAGAATTTAGCGGAATGCATATTTCCTGTAGATTGTTGAACTTGTGGATAAACGTTGCAAATATGAATTTCGGGATACACACTATATTCACTTTGTAAACCACTCATCAACCCTTTTATTCCTGTTTTAGTTGCCGAATATACCGAACTAAATGGAGCTGGCATATATCCTCCAATGGAAACATTATTAATTAAAATGCCTTGATTTTGTTCTTTAAAAACGGGTAAAACGTAGTACGCTCCGTGCATATACCCCATTAAATTGGTTTTGATTACTTGTTCGTTTATGTCCATAGGAATTTCCTCAAATTTTCCACTTGCCATAACACCTGCATTATTCACCCACACATCTATGCGTCCAAATTCTTTCAGAGCAAATTCAACTAAATCTTTTACTTCATTTGCATTAGAAACGTCAGTTGATTTATAAACCGCTTTTCCACCGAAAGCATTGCATTCTGAAACCGCCTTTTCTAAACCTTCTACACCTCGTGCTGCCAAAACCAATTGATATCCATTTTGAGCAAATAAGTGTGCTGTAGCTAAGCCAACACCACTAGAAGCGCCAGTAATTACCGCTGTTTTAGTAATTAAATCAATGACTGTATTTTTCATAATTATAAATAGTAATATTAAACAAAAAGTCTCAGCGCTCTGAGACTTTACAGTATTTTAATCGTTAATTAGACAGTCTATTTTTTCGAAATCATTCTATACACTGCTAGACATAAAACTGCTCCAGCAATTGCAACTAAAAAACTAGAAATATTAAATCCGCTTACATCGACACCTAAAAGCATCGATCCAAGCCACCCACCGACAACAGCTCCAATAATCCCAATAATTATTGTTACTATCCAACCACCTGGATCGTTACCAGGGTGTATTGCTTTTGCTATTGCTCCGGCTATAAGGCCGAAAATTATCCATGTTAGAATTCCCATAATGTGTGATTTTTAAATATTAATAAATTGCGTTAATAAAAATAATATTTCAAATGCAATGCCATAAATAGTTTGTTTCTGCATTTTTCTTTAATTAATTAACATTGTAGAAGACAATAATTTATTCTTTATAGTTTCAGTTCTCCTTCAATTCCTCCGTCTTCAATTGTACTTCCTGTAACGGCGACAAAAAGCATTTTCGACATGGCAATAAACTTATTGTCTTTGGTTTCGTAATAATACCCATCGTTTGGCGAAACTTTTATTAGACTGATATTAGGATCGTCTTTTCCATCAAACCAAGCATTTGCAAAATTGGTCCAATATTTATCAATTAAAGTTATATCTTTTGAAACACTGGCTTTTCCTTTAATAAAGATGTATTCGTATTTAGAATTATTTATAAAATACAGTTCTACATTAGGATTGGCTTCAATTTCATCATTTTTCAGTGAACGAACATCACTCAAAAACCAGAGGTTACCAGCCTCATCTACTTCTTGAAGAGCCATTGGTCTACTTGTAGTATTACCGCCAATATTGGTGGTAAAAAAGCAAGTTCGGGCAGTTTCAGCAATAGTTTTTATCTTTTCAATGGCTTTATTTCCGCTCAAATTTTCTGTCGGTGACTGTGCATTTCCCATAATTTTATTTTTTTATTTCTGAATTGTGATTAAAACAATTTTTCTCCTCATTGATATGAAAAGTAAAATTTGTACAAACTATAATGTCATTGCTATCAAAATGTTTTACAATGCCATTTTTTTCCATCGTTACAACCCAACACGAATTTTGATGCATACCATAATCAATTAAAAAATAGTATGACCTCTACCAATAGGGGTATCAACAAGTATTGTAGGACTAAGTTGTAATATCATTCGTCTAAATTTTATATTTACATCACGTTAAACATTTTATTATGAAGGAACCTTCCTTTCTTCTTCACGGTCCCAAATACGATGTAATTTCATTACTTGAATAAAATCCGCAATCCAATTCTCATTTTCATCTTCTAAAATCACTCCTCTATCAAGTTTAACAAATGAATTATCCATTAACGAACCTGCTCCTTTTGCAAATGCTAATATTTTACAATGTCTGTAAGAATCATTGATAAATTCATAGTAATCTGAATTCAATTTTAAAGATTCTATTGATTTGCCTGATGGTGTAAACACTGCATCATAACAAACAGATGGATCTGTAAGATAACTATGGGAAATCCTTTCTTTACTTCCTTCTTCATAAGTTAGCTCTCCAACTTTAGATGAAATTAATACCGCTTGAGCTCCCTCTTTTTCCAATGCTTTTTTTAATTGATCTACACTTTTTTTAGAAACACCATTATCCACTAAAAAGGCTACTTTTCTAGTTTTAATAGTTCCTTCACCTTCTTTAACTTTCATACTCAAAGCATCAGATGAATTTATTTCTTGTTTTTTAGGCTGTATAGGATAATTGGGATGATTTTGCCTTGCAAAACTTAATGTAAGTTCATCCAACTCTTTTGGAGGTTTAATACCAAGATTATCGCCTACTTTTTGCGCTAGAGTTTTATCAATTTGATAAAGTATAGCAACTTGTCTCTCTCTAATTTTTGGATCAGTTACCTTACTCAATTCAAAACTAAAAGCATCTATAATATGTTGTTTCTCTGGTTTGGATTGTGAATTAAAAAACAAAGTTGCTTGCGAGAAATGATCAGCAAAAGAATCAGATCTAGCCCTTACTTTCTTCCCTTCTACCTTTTGTTCATGAGATTGAAAACCTTCCTCTCCCTTTAACATTGCATGATATGGGCAACCAGAAGCTTTGCTGTTAGGAAAATAACTTACACCTCCTTTCAGTATATCAATTCTCCCTGTTCCATCTTTTTGATTATTATGCTTTTGGTTTAATGATCTATTAATAGGTATTTCATGGAAATTTGTTCCACCTAATCTATAATTCTGTGTATCCATATACGAAAAAATACGACCTTGCAATAAAGGATCATCAGATAAATCAATACCTGGGATAATTCTTCCAGGGTCAAAAGCCACTTGTTCAGTTTCAGCAAAAAAATTGTCGGGATTGCGGTTAAGGGTCATCGTTCCAATGATTTTTACAGGAACTAATTCTTCTGGAACCAATTTCGTAGCATCCAAGATATCAAAAGAATATTTTAATTCATCTTCTTCAGGAATTAGCTGAACACCTAAATCCCACTGCGGAAAATTTCCTTCATCAATAGCTTCCCATAGATCTAGACGGTGAAAGTCAGAATTAAATCCTGATATTTTTTGAGCTTCATTCCACGCAACAGAATGCACTCCTAATTTAGGTTTCCAATGGAATTTAACAAAAGTTGCTTTACCTTTCTCATTAATCAATTTAAATGTATGTACACCAAACCCCCTCCATCATTCTAAGGCTTCGAGGAATTGCTCGGTCAGACATCGCCCACATTATCATATGTGCAGATTCAGGCATTAATGAAATAAAATCCCAAAACGTATCGTGCGCTGAAGCAGCTTGGGGAATTTCTTTATCTGGCTCTGGCTTAACAGCATGTATTAAATCAGGGAAATTCATAGCATCTTGAATAAAAAATACAGGAATGTTATTTCCAACTAAATCATAATTACCATCTTCTGTATAAAATTTTACTGAAAATCCTCTAACATCCCTAGCTAAATCAGTAGAACCTTTGAAGCCTGCAACTGTTGAAAATCTAGTAAAAAGAGGTGTACTTATCCCCTTTTGTAAAAATTTCGCATGGGTAAATTCAGATATATCTTCATGAATCTCTAATATTCCATGTGCACCACTTCCACGTGCATGAACTACTCGTTCGGGAATACGCTCTCGATCGAAATGAGCCATTTTATCAAAAAAGATATGGTCTTGTTGTAGAGAAGGCCCTCTTTTTCCTAATTTTAATGTATTGTTATTATCATAAATAGACACACCATCATTAGTCGTCAATTTTTGATTCGAATTATCAATTGTAAATTGACTCATTTGTTCTGATTTAAGGTCTGATTTTTTTGATTTTTTCATATTTGATTTTTTCATATGCTAATATTAATTAATGAATTAGAAATGACGAATAGAACGTAATAAGAAAAAATAAAATCAACACAAAACTTATAGCTTTATTGTTATTTATTTATATTATACATAAATTTATTATGACATAAATCAATTAAAGTGCCATTTTTTCTTAAAATGATAATAAAGCATCTTTATAAAAACAATAAACTATTTAAAAAACCCCTTGTGAATTTTAAATAATTTGAGTTTTTAGATTTTTAATATTTCAATTAAAGTAATTTTATTAATGTACTGAATCACTATTAGTGTAGTAATTTTAGCTGGAATTCTGGTTTTAAACCTTTCAAAAGTCTTTGCATAATTGCGTCTAATCATAAACTGATCGCATAGTTGAGATTTATATCATTCAAAAAATGAATATCATAAACAGATGCGTGATTGATATCAATCCCCTGGAAAACACCAGCTAAATTTCAATAGATCACATGGATCATTTAAAGGAAAAACTCCATATGAAATACTGAAATCAATACTAAAATAATTATATTTATTGTCTACGAAGTGATGAAATACAACAATAATAACCCTGCATTAAAGTTTCTCCCATTCCATTTTGCCAGAAGTAAATAACAAACTATAAGAACAACAATAATAAACATTGTTCTTGAAACTATATACCAATTTGATATATAAATTTCTTTCGCTTTGCGCTTAGCAATTGTTTTGTAAAAAATGAAAATGGTTCTATTATAAATCCTTTATAACAGAACCATTCTTATATTAATATTTTTGATTTATATACACTTCTCTGTAAATAGCTAATCTTTTAAAAACATTTTAAGAATCTTATATGCAAAATTTAGATCTATTAGCTTAATAGCATACTAATAACTGATAGAATCACTTTTAACAATTAAAAGTCTATGTAGAATATTTGAATTTAATCTATAATTGTTAAATGTTTAAGATTATAATAAATAAAAATCATCTATTTTTTCTTCACATAAAGTTTTGATTACATGTATCCATGAATCATTATCATTTAGACAAGAAATATACTCATAAGCTTCTCCCCCATTATCAATAAATATTTCTTTTCCTTCCATTGCTATTTCCTCTAGAGTTTCCAAACAATCAGATACAAATGCAGGGCAAACAACTGCCAATTTTTTTATTCCTTTTGATGGTAAAACTTTTAAAGTAGAATCTGTATATGGCTCAATCCATTTATCTTTTCCTAGTCTAGATTGAAATGAAACAATTGTTTTTTCGCGAGATAAATTTAATTTTTCTATCACTTTTTTTGTTGTCTCAAAACATTGATGACGATAACAGAATTGATGACTTGGATTAAATTCTCTATCACAACAGTCACTTAAATTACAAGTCCTTGTAGGATCTGTTTTATAAATATGTCTTTCTGGGATACCGTGGTAAGAAAATAACAGCCCATCATAATCATTCGAAAACTTGTCTTTTATACTTTCAACAAGACAATCTATATATATATCTTTATTATAAAATGGTTCCACATAATTTATTTTAACAAATGGAAATTTTTCTTTTCTTACTTTTTCTGATTTCTCTACTACAGATTCTGTTGTACTCATAGCATATTGAGGATACAATGGAAATAGTACAATCTTATTGACTCCTTTCTCAACTAGTTTAGAAATTCCATTTTCTATACTAGGTTCAGCATATCTCATTCCTATTTCAACAGGAATATCAACAATATTTTGTAATTTATTTTTTATTTTTTCAGTAATGACTATTAAAGGAGATCCCGCATCTGTCCAAATTTTCTCATAAGCTTCTGCGGATTTTGATGGTCTTGTATTTAGAATTATTCCTTTTACTAAAAGTGTTCTTAAAATCCAATTATAGTCAATAACTCTTTCATCCATTAAAAACTCTCCAAGATATTCTTTTACGTCATTTACGGATGTAGATTTAGGTGATCCTAAATTAACTAATAATATTCCTTTTTTACTCAATTTATTTACTTTTATGGTTACTAATTTTTTTTAATAAATATTTTAAAAAAAATGTATAAATATGCACTCTATTTACAATTTAAATGAAATTTGTATATTAATGCATTACAACATTTACAAATCGGAAATATTTATAATTGTTTTATAACAATCAAAATACTCTTGTCCTTAAGTGTTTTTATTATTCATTATTTTTAATCTAAATCTTTGATAGAAAGTTTTTACAAACCTCACTTTTACTAAAGACAATAAGGTGCTTAATTGAATCCAGCTTGAAATTTCAGTATGGATGTAGATACCTTGTAGTGAAGTTTTGATATTAATTCTTCAAAAGCAGAAAATGTGGAAAAATATATTATAATCGTTTAATATTTTAAATCATTATTATTCTTTCATTTTACTTCTTGAATGCTTCGTTAAAAATGCTTAAAACTCTGTTTCGAGCAAAATTATGAGCAACTATAGGAGAAGGATAATCATCAGTTTCAAATTCTGATACCCACTTTTTAATGTAAAGAGATTCTTTATCAAATTTCTCTGTCTGAAGAGTTGGATTAAAGACTCTGAAATAAGGTGCCGCATCGCATCCTGATCCAGCAACCCATTGCCAATTACCATTATTTGCAGACAAATCATAATCGTTTAGTTTTGATGCAAAATAAGCCTCTCCCCAACGCCAATCTATGAGTAAATGTTTGCATAAAAAACTTGCTGTTATCATTCTTACTCTATTATGCATAAAACCAGTTTGATTAAGCTCTCTCATTCCTGCATCTACAATAGGATAACCTGTTTTCCCATCGCACCATAGCTTAAATTCCTGCTCATTATTCCTCCACTTAATAGCATTATACTTAGCCTTAAAAGGTTGGTGAACAACATATGGAAAATGATAGAGTATTTGCATAAAAAATTCTCTCCAAATTAATTCATTTAGCCATGTTTCATTTAGCTCTATCGCTAACGCAACACATTTTCGTACACTAATCGTTCCAAATCTTAGAGCTATACCTAATTGGGTCGTACATTGTAAAGCAGGATGATCCCTATATTTATGGTAATTTTGAATAATTTCCTTATCTAGCTTTGGCTGTTTGAATAAAATTGATGTTTTTAAAAAACCAATTTCTTTCAGTGAAAGAATCGTTTTGAATTCTGTTTTCAAAAATTTACTGTAATCAGGCTTATAACATTTATAATCTTCTGTTTTCAAAATTTGTTTCCATTTTTTTGCATACGGCGTATATACTGTATAAGGAGAACTATCTTTCTTTAAAATATCTTTCTTGTCAAAAATTACCTGATCTTTAAATGCTTTAAACGAAATGTTATATAACTTAAAATAATTGTAAATCGAAGTATCTCTTTTAATTGTCAAAGGTTCATAATCACGATTACAAAATATAGAATGAATAGCAAACTCTGTAGAAAGTTGCTGAAAAATTTTGAAAGGATCACCATAATATACATGGAGACTTGTCCCAAAGGATTTTAATTGATCATTAATATTTTGAAGCGCTTGATGAATATAATCCACCCTCCTATCTTTCTTATCATCCAGTTGTCGTAGAATACCTTCATCAAAAATAAAAATAGGTAACACAGGAATTCCAGATGAAAGAGCGTGGTACAGCCCAACATTATCTTCTAAACGAAGATCTCTTCGAAACCAAAAAATGGAAATTTTATTTTTCATTTAAAAATGGATTATCATTTCGATTATGTTCTACCCAAATCAAATTGGATATATCATAACCAATTTCTGAAGCTAATGCAAGAAAGTTTGTTTTAATATTATCTGGAATATCTTTCGTCCTAGATAAAATCCATAAGTAATTTAGATTTTTACCGATAACCAAAGCATATTGATAGTTTTCATCCAACGCAATTACGTTATAACCAGCATAAAAAGGACCAAAAAAACTTACTTTTAGCTTTCCTATTTGCTCATTCTCTCTAAATTTTGCTTTTCCTATTACTTGCTTCCATGCTTGCTTTTCCTTATTAAATCCGCTATTGAAAACCTTGAGATTCCCTTTTTTATCAAGACTATAATAAGCAGAAACATTGTCCAAGTTTTTCTCGAAGCGAAAATCTAAACGAGCGATTTCATACCAAGTACCTAAATATCGATCAACTTCAAAATTTCGAACAGCTTCTGCCTTTTTAGGAATAGAGGAACATGAATTGGAAAATATTAACAATCCTATACATGCTATTTTCAATAGTATTTTATTTTTTACTTTCATGAGATTTTGATTTAAATTGTTTAAAAAAATAAAGTACTAAAAGAAATTGCGTATATCCATACACAGCATCTTCTATTGGAATAGTTCCCATTCTGATTCCCAAAAAATCATCAGGATTGTAATTTACAATTGGCGACTCTAATCCTGTACCTGTTAGAATACCATTTACAGGAAAAAAACCAAGCATAAGAATAGTGAAAACAAACGAAGCTTTTCCTATCCAATCTACACGACGAACAAAATGTAAGTAGAATAAAACAACAAATGTTATAACAGCTGTTAATAGGGTATAAATTCTATCATAATATAGTAAAGCGACGATTGAACAAACAATCAAACTAAAAAAAACAATCAGGTTATTAAAACTCGAAAGCCAATCTAATTTAAAAAATTTATCAAAACAGAAATAGGTAAATACACATGAAAACGGAATACAAATAAAAAATAACCACTCTTCTATGGGTAAGCCTCCTATTACAAAACCAAGTGTATAATCAGTATTAAACCACCATACACCCAAAGATGTAAACCAAATATCCCATGCTATAAATGGAATAGCTACTACACATGCAGCTTTTATAAATGAACCAAAATGACGGTTAAAAAGAATACGAGAGTCAAAGGATGATATGAAACAAATGATTATTGTAAAAAATAAAATCAAAATATACGTATATGACATCATTTTTGTGCAGAATTAAAATACATTTTAAAATATTTGAAAGGAACATAAAGAAATCCAAAACATTCTCCATTTTCTTTACTAAGGTGTTTATGATGTTGTTTATGAGCCCTACGAAGAGCAAGAAAATACGGATTCTTTATTCGCTTAAAATAATTCAGTCGTTGATGAATAAAAACATCATGCACAAAAAAATACGCCATACCATAAAGCATAATTCCTACCCCAACAAAAAATAAGTAATTATAACTATTGAGCGAACCAAAATACATCAAAGCAATAGTCGGAATCGCAAATATCACAAAAAAATAATCGTTTTTTTCAACTGATCCTTTATGGCTATGGTCATGATGATCTTTGTGGAGAAACCATAAAAATCCATGCATCACATATTTATGAATAAACCATGTAACAGGCTCCATAAGCACAAATACTAGCAACACCAAAAATAAATTCATACACCTACTTATTAAATAATTTCTTTAATACGTGCTGACGATAATCAAAAATATTATTCAACTTTTTTTTCACCAAAAGAAAATGAACAATATTTCCAAAAATTCCAAAAGGAAGCTCATATTCTACTGTATCTTTCATGAAAACTCCATTTTCATTAGGAATAAATTCATGAAAATGTTTCCAATATTTATATGGTCCTTTTTGTTGAAAATCTGTAAAACTTTGCTGTTGCTCTACTTGAACAATTTTTGTCTGCCATTTTAGAGGAATACCTAATAGTGGTGAA
Organism: Empedobacter sp. ULE_I140; assembly: GCF_053482575.1. Classification (NCBI taxonomy): domain Bacteria; kingdom Pseudomonadati; phylum Bacteroidota; class Flavobacteriia; order Flavobacteriales; family Weeksellaceae; genus Empedobacter; species Empedobacter sp. ULE_I140. Next base: position 2,240,908 of record NZ_JBQMTX010000001.1, read on the forward strand.
ACGGTATAATCGATGAGCATACCTTCAAAAATTGGCTGATCCTGATCTTCTGACAAAACTGTAAAAGCCATATCTTTAGGTGTAATTTCCGAAAGATTCATTGGAGAAGAAAAAAATTGCCAAGCTGTATCAATATCACAATACAACTGTTGTTCTCTATACAAACGGTACTTCATCACTTATTCGTTTAAAATTTTTTCAATATTTCTACGCAAATTTATAGACGTTATTTTACGCCTGTTTTCTGATAAAATTTGCGTATCTTCTTCAACCTTTGAATAGTAGTTCAAAAATGAGGGTGCGTTTTTTTGTACTGATAATCTAATAAACCTCAATTCTAAATTTTCAGGTTCTATACGTATAGCCTCCTCTATATTCTTTTTACCTTTATTAAAAGTTTTAAGCTTATTTAATGGATGAGACACATGTTTGGAATTAATTGTTTGAGCACCACCTAAATAACCCAAATAAATAGCAGATTTATTTTTTATATCGTCCAATTCAACTATTACATTTGCACATAATTCTTTGTCATTAGATAACTTAGCATAATTAGCCCTTAGCTCTTCTAGAACTACCTCAGTGTGATTTATAAAACCTAAAAATCCCACCATGAGAAACCCTAACATTTTAATCATAACCAAGCAGCTTTATATCTTATGTAACTTTTAAACGCAACAAAAGCTTTTTCAGAATTAGCTATTCTAATTCTTCCATTTAAAATTTCTTTGGATGATTTTTTTTTGATCTTCTTAAACAAAGAAAGATAATATTTGTAAGCAAGATAAACACCAAAAATTGAAGAAGCTGGAAGTTTTTTAATCCCAATCAACGCTTCATCAAATTCTTCTTCTATTTCTTTTTCAATTGCGTATTTTATCTTATTATCAAAACCACTTATATCCACATTCGGAAAATAAGTTCTTCCCAAAATATGATAGTCCTCTTTCAAATCTCGAAGAAAATTAATTTTCTGAAAAGCAGAGCCCAATTTCATCGCATAAGGTTTTAATTCTGCATACTTATCTTTATTACCATCTGTAAAAACCTGTAAACACATGAGTCCTACTACCTCAGCAGAACCTAAAATATAGGTTTTGTATAAGTCCGAGTCATATTCTATTTGTTGCAAGTCCATTTCCATACTACTCAAAAACTGATCGATAAGCTCTTTATCAATCTTATAATTATTTACAGTCTCTTGAAATGATTGTAAGATGGGGTTAAGCGATATCCTCTCATTTAATGCATGTAAAGTTTCTTTTCTCAATCTTTTTAAAAGCTTCTCTTTGTTATATCCATGAAAACTATCTACGATTTCATCTGCCAACCTTACATAACCATAAATCGCATAAATAGCCGATCGAATAGAAGGTTTTAAGGCAAGAATACCCAAAGAAAAACTTGTGCTATATTTTTGAGTTGTCATCTTACTCACCGAATAAGAAAGCTCATCAAATAATTGTTTCATACGGATTTAATTTTTTATTTTGTTGATCTCATTGGCCACTATTTTACCAGATATAATAGAGGGAGGAACACCTGGTCCAGGAACAGTTAACTGACCAGTATAAAATAAATTCTTTAGCTTTTTATTTCTTATTTTAGGTTTTAGTACTGCTGTTTGATTAAGTGTATTAGCTAACCCATAAGCATTACCACCATAAGCATTATAATCGGACACAAAATCTCTGACACAATAACTTTTTTTAAAGTCAATTTTAGACTGTAAATCTTGAGTACCTGTATGCTTTTCTAATCGCAAGAGCATTTCCGTTAAATACTTCTGACGTACAAATTCACTGTCATTTATTCCTGTAGCAATCGGCATTAGTAAAAACAAATTTTCTTTACCATTAGGTGCTACTGAATGATCTGTTTTTGAGGAACAACAAGCATAGAACAAAGGTTTTTCAGGCCATCTTTTATCTTCGTATATACTATCTATATGCAGATCTAAGTCATGTTCAAAGAATAGTGTATGATGTTTTAAATGCGGAATGGTTTCGTTAAAACCTAGATAAAAAATCAGACAAGATGGTGCAAAAGTCCTTTCTCTCCAATAATCAGCGGTATAATTTCTGTACTCTTCGTTCAAAAGTGTTTCAGTATGATGATAATCAGAAGAAGCAATTACTTCATCAAATTCATGGATTTTACCATTTATAAGAAGCGAACTTACTTTTTGATTTTTTACATTTATTTTTTCAACATTCGAATTAAAATGAAAGTTCGCCCCTTGTTCTTCTGCTACTTTTTTCATTGCTAATACCAGTTGGTAAAAACCTCCTTTAGGATAATAAGTACCTAGTACATAACCGCCATAATTCATCAAACTATACAAGGCTGGAATCTTTTCAGGAGATGCGCCCAAAAATATAACTGGGAACTCCATCAAAGCTCTCAATTTCTTATCTTTAAAATATCGTGCAACATATGCTCTGAAATTAGAAAGTAAATCCAATTTCAAAGCATTTTTAGCAATTTTAATAGATACAAATTCAGTCCAATTAGTACAAGGTTTATGTACAAAATCCTTCATTCCTACTTCATATTTAAATTTGGCAGATTTCATAAAGTTTTCTAATTGAAAACTAGCTCCTTTCTCTATTTTTTCGAAGGTTTCTTTTAGTGCTTCAAAATTTTCAGGTACATCTAATTTTTCGTTAGAAAAAATCATCTCAAATTGAGGATTTAACGATATCAATTCAAAAAAGGAAGAAGTGGCATAACCAAAATCCTCAAAGAAATCTTGTATAACATCTGGCATCCAATACCAACTAGGTCCCATATCAAATACATAACCTTCTTCTGTTTTTAATTGTCTTGCTCTTCCGCCTGGCTGATTATGTTTCTCAAATACATGTACTTCATGTCCTTCTTTTGCTGTATAAGCAGCAGCTGATAAACCAGAAAATCCAGATCCAATAATGGCTATTCTTTTTTTCATATCTCGTTTTTAACTTCCTTTATATGTAGAATAACCATAAGGAGATACAGTCAATGGTACATGAAAATGCTTATTCCCTTTAATACGAAAAACAATCTCGATAAAAGGATAAAATGTTTGCAATTTTTTACTATCAAAATAAGATTGAATATGAAATACGAGTTTATAAACACCGTCATTATTCTGACCATAAGGTAAAAAATTCCCTATTCTACCATCTTTATCTGTTATTTGTGTACTTACCTTTGTCCACGAATTGTCCACATTCATTTTCTCTAATGTAACTGAAACAGATGGTGCAGGTTCTCCTGTAGAGTTATCTAAAATATGGCTGGACAATTGATACGTTTTCGTTTGCGAAAAACAAAACAACGAACAACAGATAAGTAGAAAGAAAAATATACTCTTTTTCATACTAGTTGTATTTAATTAATATGTTTGTAAGCCTCTTTTAATAGAGATTCTGTTTCAAAATTCTTTTCATAGATTGCTTGATGAAATTCTTCGAGTTTATGAAGTAGATTTATTAATTCCATTTTTTCAACATAAGTTAAATTACCTGCTACAATTTGTGTCGCAAGCCTAATTTTATCCATTTGTTCTTCAAGAACTTCTAAACCTACTGAACTAATTTGAATAACTTTACTTCTTTTATCCAGCTCAGATGAAGCTTGATCTACCCAACCTTTAGCAATTAGTCGATTTATAATTTGCATCCCTACTGGTTTTTCATGCACATTTTTCTTTATCAAATCCATTTTTGTCATCTCCCCAAATGCCTTTAAATTGATTAAGTAAATAAAATCTTCTTGAGATGAAAAATCCGATCCTATAATAGCAGATTTTGAATAACTTTTCGCATACCTATTCATATGAACAAGTAATGTACTTATAACACTTTCAGGCGATCTCATTTTCTCTTTTTCGATCCAATGAGGAACATCACAAGAACTTTCTAGATGATTATTTAAAATAATCCACTTTTTAAAATCATCAATAGAAGCATTAGCATTACACGTATTTTCTTTTTCAAACTCTTCTATTAAATCAACTACATCTTTGATTAATTGGAAATTCATATATAATATTTAGTTTACAAATATACTATTTTAAAACAAATAAAGAATATTATTATACTATATATTAAAAATAATATCCGAGCTTATTAAAAAACAATGTAATTTTATAAGTATAATTCTAACTTATCAATACTTCGGCAGACTCGTCACAAGCAAGACTTGGCTGTAAACCTCTCTACTAAAAATATTCTCATTTCACTAAAGATTTTAAAAACGCTACGGGCTAAAACCTTTTTAACGTTATTCAAACATTTTCTTAACGTGAGAGTATTAATGCCGGTTTCTTCATCCTCTTTTCTAATTCAAATTCGTTGTCATTTCGATTCTAAATCGTTGGGTTTTTATAATTCGTTATTTATCGTCTAAGTCTTCGATACAACGTTTTGCAAACGCCACTCTGACTGACGATAATAAGAAGCTGAACTGAATTCAGCTTGACAATTTGGTTTTTTATTTAAAAACAATTTGATTGATGTCATTCTAAGCCTGCCAAAGAATCTCTTCTTTTCATTTTTATTCATGAGTTACTAATTGTTTTTAAATGAATTCATATACCCTTCGGGGAAGTCTTGACACAAAAACGAAACAAAAAAGATGCCGACAGTAGTCTCTCAATGATTCAACTAAATAAATTATTTCCATAAAGTTGATAACTCACTTCGTTCAGACACCTCAACTTTTTTTATTCCAATAATTTAGAATTGAATTGCATTTCGATCCTAAATCGTCGGATTTTTATCATTCTTTTTTAATATTCAAATTCACTTTTAACAACGGGTTTTGTCATTCGTTATTTATCTTCTAAGTCTTCGATACAACGTTTTGCAAACGCCCACTCTGACTGACGATAATAAGAAGCTGAAATCAAATCAGCTTGACGATTTGGTTTTTTATTTAAAAACAATTTGATTGATGTCATTCTAAGCCTGCCAATGTCGTACTTCATGACTTCGTAGACTTTAAATATAATTATTTTAGTTTTAATTTTAGTATTTCATAAGGAGTTTTTCCTTTAAAAGATCCATGTGGTCTATTGAAATTATAAAAATTTTCCCATTGTTCTAATTTTTGATTTAGATCAACATCATCAGTATAGCTTAAAAGTTGATAAAACTCTTTTTTATCAGTTAAATGAGATCGTTCAACTTTCCCATTTAACTGAGGCGTTCCTACTTTTATAAATCGGTGTCTCATTCCTAAATCTTGAACATGCCAATGAAATTTTGATTGAAATTCATGTCCGTTATCTGTTTGAATTGTATTAATTCTGAAAGGAAATTTATCTACAACATAATTTATGAAATCAATTGAACTTAATTGATTGTGCTTTTCATAGATTTTAAGCGCTCTAATTCGTGTAGCATCATCAATTGCTGTATATTGAAATCTCTTGATTTTATGGCCATTTGCATCTTGAAAAATTAGAAATTTAACATCAACCTGTACATGATGACCTGGTGTTTCTTTTTCATATCGAATACTATGCATAGCTCTTCTAGTTGCCTTTCTGTCTAATCGACCTACATTATTGCGTTTTAGAATACGATAAACACTTGATTCTGATATTAAAATATCATGATAACGTTCTAAATACCATTTAATTCGCCAAGTCCCTAATTTATGTTCTTTTCGAAGTTCTAATACTTTATTTACAATTTCTTGCTTGATTTGATTGGGAAATGTACGAGGAGTTGGTTTTTTTCTAAGTAAACCTTCTTCTCCATGTTCATCATATGCCTTTTTCCATTTATAAAATGTACTCTTTTTCACGCCAAAAAATTTATATGCTATAGAGTTATTTCCATATTCTTTGGCATATTTTAGAACTTGTAGTTTTTTACTATAAGTTAAATAAGCTGCTATTTCTTTTGTCTTTTTAATCATCATAAAGCTATATTAGTTTTTTACTAATTTAGTCTACGAGGATATGACGTACCCACAGTAGCAGACGAAAAAGGAAATGGTGTTCTTCCTTACCCAACCGCTATAAAAAAAGCTGATGACGCCTGATTAAGTTAAGTGTTTAACATTTAATCAGGTAGTTTATGCAGACAAAACAAAAAAAATCATTCAGCAAAAAAATCAATTTACAACTTTGGTCGTTGTTTAGACGTTATCCAACTATTCCTTACATCCTCAAATGGACATTCATTTGCTTATTTATCGGACTTTGTGTTGGTAGTGCTTCCGCAGGTTTTCTTCAATCATTGGATTGGGTTACGAATTATCGGGAAAATCATTTATGGTTAATTGCATTGTTGCCTATTGGTGGTTTTTTCATTGGCTTACTTTATTATTATTTGGGCAAAGACATTAAACCAGGAAACAATTTACTTCTTGATACCATTCACGACCCTAAACAAATTATTCCCTTCCGTATGGCTCCGTTTGTTTATATCGGAACCGTGGTAACACATTTATTCGGTGGTTCGGCAGGGCGTGAGGGAACAGCTCTACAAATGGCGGGTGCAATTGCCGACCAATTCAGTAAACCTTTCCGACTTTCTGAAAGCGAGCGAAAAATTTTAATCATTTCAGCCATTTCCGCAGGTTTTGGGTCTGTATTTGGTACACCATTGGCAGGTGCAATTTTCGGTTTAGAAGTGTTTTTAATCGGACGATTAAAATACGATGCTATTTTACCCGCATTTGCAGCCGCTATTTTCGCAGACTTAGTTACGAAACTTTGGCAAACACACCATACTCATTACTACATCAATTTTGTTCCCGACATCTCTTTTTTAAATATCATTTACGCAATCATTGCAGGAATTATTTTTGGATTATGCTCAGCAACATTTAGTAAAACAATACATAAGGCAAGTTCTATTTTCAAATCAAAAATTGAGTATCCACCTTTCCGACCTTTGATAGGCGGTGTTATTGTTGCTCTTGCAGTTTGGGCAATAGGCACAACAAAATACATTGGCTTAGGTATTCCTACAATTGTTCAGTCCTTTGAAGAACAATTACCTATGTATGATTTTGCCTTGAAAATGATTTTTACCATCATCACATTGGCAGCAAGTTTTAAAGGTGGAGAAGTTACTCCACTGTTTTTCATTGGGGCAACTTTAGGTAACGCATTAAGTTATTTCATTCCATTGCCAACAGCACTTTTAGCAGGAATGGGATTTGTTGCCGTTTTTGCAGGAGCAACGAATACGCCATTAGCTTGTAGCATTATGGCAATTGAACTTTTTGGTGCTGATTGCGGAGTGTATGTTGCAATTGCTTGTGTAGTTGCATATTTAGTTTCAGGACATAACAGCATTTACAACAAACAAATGGTTGGCGAACCAAAGCACAAAAGATTTTCGAACCACGAAGGAAAAAGATTAAATGAACTTTAAAATTGTGAATATGAATACAAACAATATAAACGTAATGAGAATTTATTTTGGCTACGGACAAACAGTCAAAGGACAATCTTTATGGCAACGACTTTGGAGCAACAATTTGGGACAATTACTTTTAAAGAAAGCGAAAGAAATGAATATTGAACAAGCCAATATTTTTATTGCAAAAGCTGGTTATTTAGACAACGATAAGATAAGTTTCAATATTTCAGAAATTCCATCTAAAAAAAATCCAGTTTGCCTTGAACTTGTGGACACTGCCGAAAAATTAAAAAATTTTATAGGGCAAAATAGAAAAGAGCTAAACGAAACAAATGTTATTCTACTAAATAATGAATGTTTTAAGATTGACCAATAAAAAAAGGACTTATAAAGCCTGTTGAACCCTTTGATAAACTCAGGATAGGCTGAAAAAAATTGTATCAAGAATAGAATTTTATCTTCAAAAACCTTTTTCTCGATACAAAATTCTTTCAGAATTCCACTCGAAATGACAGGTTTATTGATAAAATTAAAACGGGTTCATAAATTATAAAATAACATTATAACATGTAAACAAACATTATTTAATACCCATCGAGCATTATTCGACAAGATTAATTTTTAGCTTATTACTATTTCTATTTCTATTAAACATAAATTATTTAGATATTGAATAGTGGTTAAAGTTGTAATTTTGGCTAAAATTATGGTTTTAAAACCACCGAAAGTTTTGGCACAATTTCGGTCTAATCATAAACTGATCACAGAGCTGAGAGAATAAGGTTTCGATTCTTTTTCTATATTTTTTGAACGCATAAAATTGTGGTTTATACTCTTTTTGATTAGCTTTTTTAGGTGTTTCTTTACATTAACTTCTTTTTTGTCACTCCTCTACACAAACTTATATTGAATAATACTTAAACTACTCGATAATATCATGGAGAAAAAGTTACACTATTGAACAATTTTCTTATTTTTTTATAAAATTCTAAGCACGTGAACAACGAAGAAGAACAAACCAAAAATTTATAACTAACTTTGAGGTCTCAATTATGAGACCTTTTTATTTAAGAAAAATCAATGCAAAATATAAAATTAATCGTGACAGATATGGACGGAACTCTGTTGCGTTCTGATCATTCATTAAGTCCAGAATTCAATAAAATTTACGAAGAATTAAAAGAAAACAACATCACATTTGTGCCTGCAAGTGGTCGTCAATACTATAGTATCATTTCTTATTTTGAAAATATAAAAGATGAATTGGCAATTATTGCTGAAAACGGAACCTATGTTACCTACAAAGGTGAAGAAATTTTTGTTGACGAATTGGATTGGTCTATTGTAAAAGAAATCGTAGAAGAAGTGCGTAAAATAGAAGGCGCAAATATCGTTTTGGCTGGCAAAAATGCCGCTTATGTGGAATCGAAAGATGAAACTTTTTTAGAATATTTTAAAAATTATTACGACAAAAATATATGGGTTGATGATTTAACTAAAATCGAAAATGAACAATTTATTAAAATTGCAGTAAATCACGCTGATGGAACAGAATTTAATGTATTTCCAAAATTAGTTGATTTTGAAAAATATGGATTAAAAGTTGTGGTTTCTGGCGAAGTTTGGTTAGATGTTATGAATAAAAAATCGAACAAAGGAGTTGCATTACAAGCTTTGATGAATAAATTGGATATTTCTTCTGAAGAAATCATTGTTTTTGGGGATTTTATGAATGATTTGGAGATGTTACATTTGGCAAAATATAGTTTTGCAATGGAAAATGCGCATCAAAATGTAAAAGAAATAGCGAATTTTAAAGCGCCTTCTAACGATGAAGATGGTGTAATTCAAGTTGTTAAGCAATATTTACAACAATTAAAAACCGTAAATACTTAATAATCTGATAAATAACATCAATCATTTAACATTTCAAATCAGATTAAATTATTAATTTCGCACAAAACCTAAACAATCAATGTTCACTATCAACAAACATCTAAAAAGCTTTCTAGCAATTGGAACTTTACTTTTTGTTTTTTCTTGTAAAAACGCAAATAATCCAATTCAAAATCAAACAACAACTTCTTCTGAGCTAAAAGAGATTTTGCAGAATGATGTTGATTCTATTTATACAGTAAAAATTGACTCATCAGCTTTGCAATTAGATACTATTGCAAAAGAAGAAAAGCAAAATCCTATTGATTCGACAAAACAATATGTTTACCTAACTTTTGATGATGGGCCTTACAAAGGAAGCAAAAATATCAATAAAATATTAACCGAAGAAAATGTAAAAGGAACGGTTTTCTTAGTTGGTTTTAATGCTTTTACAAAAGATTTGAAACAACATGTAGAAGATTATAAAGCTAATCCAAATGTAGAAATTGCTAACCATACTTTTTCGCATGCTCGCAACAAATACAAAGCTTTTTACAGTGTTCCAGAAAATGTTTACGAAGATATTCGCAAAAATGAGGTGGTATTAGATATACATTCTCGTTGGGTGCGTTTGCCTGCGCGTAACACATGGCGTTTGAACAAACGTAAAAAAGACGATCCAGTAAAAAATGCAATTCCAGCAGCTGATTTATTGGCTAAAAATCAATATTATATTTACGGTTGGGATTATGAATGGGAAAGAAGTGGAAAAAAATCTGCAAATCATCAACTTTCTTCGCCTGAAAAAATATACGAAGGAATTGTACATCGTTTGGATCAAAATAAAACATTCGAAAAAAATCATTTGGTAATTTTAATGCACGATGATATGTTTAATGAAGATTATAACGCAGAAAAATTAAGACAATTAATTGTTTTATTGAAACGTAATCCGAAAATTGTAATCGAAGGAATTTCGGGATATCCAACCAGGATTAGCTAGATAAAATATTAAGATAAAAAAATCCACTTCAGATGAAGTGGATTTTTTTATTAAATAAACTCTATCGTTGTTTCTATCTCGTGACCTTTTTCTAATACTTTGTGCACAGGACAAGAATTTGCAACTTTCAATAATCTTGTTCGTTGCTTTTCATCGAAATCGCCTTCTATGATAACATGACGTTGAAAAGTAATTGGCTCAGTTGTAATCATATCAAAATTGACATCTACCTCAACTTTTTTGTAAGCAAATTCTTTGTGATTCATATACATTTGCAATGTAATCGAAGTACAAGAAGCTAACGCAGCTCCCAACAATTCGCTTGGTTTTGCAGCTGTATCCAAACCTCCTTTATCTAAAGGTTCATCTACATTAAATTCGTGTTTCCCAGTTTTAATATTCGAAATATAATTTTTATCTGTCGAAGTTGATGTTACATTAATATCACTCATTATCAATTTATTTTTCGTTTTCTTTTATTTTAGATTTTTGTTGAGTTTGCGGAATCGGAACGTAATCGTCATCTCCAGGAACTTTAGGAAAACGATGATTAATCCAATCTTCCTTCGCCGTTTCAATCGTTTCTCTTGAAGAACTTACAAAATTCCAAAAGATAAAATGTTCTTCTGGTAATTCTTCTCCTCCAAAAATATAAACGGTAGAACCAGCCGCAATTTCGAACTCACACAAAGTAGCTTCTTTCGCTACTAATAATTGTTTTGTTCCATATGTTTCTCCTCCATCTTTGATAGAACCTTCTAATACATACAAAGCAGATTCTCCATACAAATCTTTTCCTAATGAAACTTTGAAATCATTTTTAGCTTTAATCTCAATAAAATATAAAGGAGAATAAACAGGTACGCCAGAAGTATGTTCACCAAACTTACCAGCAATCAATTTATAATCTGCATTTTCGTTTGACCAATTTGGTAATTTATCTGCTTCAACGTGAACAAAACTTGGCTCCATATTTTCTAATTCTTTTGGCAAAGCCACCCAAATTTGTAAACCATGCTATGTTTTTTCAGTTGTTCGTAAATATTCGGGAGTTCGTTCAGAATGCACAACACCTTTACCAGCAGTCATCCAATTCACAGCTCCAGGCTGAATTTCTAATTCAGTTCCCAAACTATCGCGATGCATAATCGCTCCTTCAAATAAATAAGTCAAAGTTGATAAACCAATATGTGGGTGCGGTCCAACATCAAGATTTTGATAATCTTTCAGCTTTGTTGGTCCCATATGGTCGATAAATACAAATGGTCCGACATGTCTTTTTTGACGAAATGGTAATAACCTACCTACCAAAAAATTTCCTATATCAGCAGCTTTTTCTTCTAAAATTAATCCAACGTTAGACATAATAAGTTTAGTTTTTTAATTGATGTAAAATTAGTTTTAACTATTAATTTCAAACTTGATTTAAGTTAATAAATAAAAAAAGGCTAACCAAAAGGTTAACCAATTATAACTTAATCTTAACGATTTCTAGTAATCGTAGCTATTTTGTGTTTCTCCACCAAAATTCCAAGCAATACCGAAACGTAATGTATTTTCTAAAGCATTGTTTGTATCTGACATTGGAATTAAATAAGATGCATTAAATGTAAACGAATTGTATTTAAGTCCTAAACCTAATGTCAAGTGTTGACGATCTCCTTTCATTGGACTTTCGTGGAAATAACCAGCACGAATAAATAAAGCATCATTATAAGAATACTCTGCACCTACAGAATACATAATTTCTTTTAACTCCTCTTTTCCTCCTCCTGGTGCATCACCAAAAGAACTAAAGATACCTTCCATTACACCTTTATTTGGGAAGTAACTATTTGTTATATTCCCTTCTTCATCATATTCATATTGAGGTGTAGGAACTAACAATTTAGAAAACTCTGTTGTGATACCTACTTTATTGTAATCATCAAATTTAAAATCATAACCAACTCCTAAACGTAATGTTGTTGGTAAATAAGATGCGTTATCTTCTGAATTTGAATAATCTAATTTTGGACCAATATTAGAGATTTGGAAACCTCCACGTAATTTACCTTCAAAATTGTTGGTATCCATTGTTTCTGATTGATAATAACCTGCTAAATCAACTGCAAATGTATTTGCTGGCTGAACTGTACCATCGCTTACTCCATTAGATAAATCGGAACGAATGAAACGACCAGTTACCGCCATCGAGTAATTATCTGTTAAACGTAAACCATATGATAAGTCGATTGAGAACTCATTAGGCTTTGCCGTACCATCTTCTTGAATTTGTCCAGTAGCTGCATTTAAGCTATTTAACTTAATTTCGCCCATATTGAAATAATAGATACTTGCTCCTAATGTACTACGCTCATCTTGTCCTAAGAAAGTGTAATAAGTTGCATTTAATAAGAAAACATCATTCACCAATGATCCCATATATGGCGTATAGGTGAACGCTACTCCAGAGTAATCTGGTGCAAAAGCAAATTTAGCAGCATTCCAATACTGAGAATAGTTATCCGCCGATGTCGCAACACCTTGATCTCCTAAACCACCTGCACGTGCATCAGGCGAAATTTTTAAGAATGGAGCTCCCGTTAAAATTGGATTTGATTTTGTATAATCTTTATCTGTATTATTACTTCCTGTATCTTGAGCATAGGTAAAAGCCGATGCTAAAATCAATAAGCTTGCGGTAATTTTTTTCATTCGTGTTATATTGATTATATTTTTATTTTTCTATTATTTTAAAATGACAAGTTTTTCAACTGCTGCGGCTGATCCTTTACAAACTGTATCATCAACACCTTTCACATTGACCTTGTAAATATAAACACCTTTCCCAATTTTATCGCCAAAATCGTCCAAACCATCCCATTCTATCGCATATTTACCTGTTCGATATCCTTCTCTAAAAGGTTCTGCCGACACAGTTTTTCGAATCGTTTTGACTAATTTTCCGGAAATTGTAAATATCTGAACCATTACATCTAACTCAGAATCACAATTATGTTCAAAATGGAAAAACGTATTCTTTGTAAATGGATTTGGCCAGTTTAGCAATTTATCGATATGTAATTGTCCTGTTCCATTTTCCATTACTACAAAGTCTAACGTTACAGTATTCGAATTATTGTTGATATCCCAAAATTTTAAATTCACAGTATGTTGACCAAGTTCAAGATTTTTCAATTGATACATTACTTGTCCTTTCTGATAATCTTCAAAATTCTTATTGATACATGGGTTTGCATCACCTCCATCATAATATTCATTCAACACATAAGCATCTTGCACTTTTCCATCAAGCGTTGCAACAATATCGTGTCCAATACTCGATCCAGTTGCATTAATGCCTGAATTATCCGTTAAACAACCAACCAAATAAGGCGAACGATCTGTAATTCCTCCATTCGCAAAATGAAGATTATTCATATATAATTTTCCTTGCGGACGTTCATCATCATTTAATCCTTCTTCATTAATTCCTTCAATCGTAATTGTTTTTAAAGTCGATGCATCTTTACCATCTTTCTCATCCCAAGCATAAAATTTTATTTTACGATTTCCTAGCTCATAATTGATATCTTTCGGAACATAAAATTGAATCGTAAACTCACCTTTTTCAACTTTTCCTATTCCTTTATAAATTGTTTTATTTTCTGTTTCGAAAGTTTTTCCAGCCCAATCAGACTCCGATAAAATGGTTTTCGTTTCAGGTTTTTCATACAAGCTAATCGCAATTTTCCCATTGAAATTATTATCAATAGAATTATTAGATAATTGATTTACTTTACCTGTAATCGTTATAAAATCTAATGCTTGCATTTTACCACCAGCAAGAGCATCTACATCTTTTTTATTTTTGATGCTTAATATTTCAATATCTTGTTGTGGACGATGAATTACTAACATCGGATCTCCAAGAATACTTACACTTTTGTTATTTGGATGTTTTGGAGAATAATTTAATTTTGCTTCATTAAGCGCTTTACCAATTGTTTGATTTTCTATTCCAACTTTCTTGAAAAACTGTTCGATCAAAAAATTATTCATCGAATCTCCGTAACCTGTTCCAATTGGACGATTGGTTGTTATCATAGACAAGGCTCCTCCATTTGCGTTTTTCAACATAGCTTCTCCGGCAGAATTATATTGCGGTAAATCCCAAATTGTAAAATCACAAGTCACAGTTGTTACGATAGGTAAACGTGAATAAGCTGCATTAAAATTGGATAAATTTGTTAATTCTTCTGCTGTAATAATTCGCTCTTGTGCCCAACTACGAGGACCTCCATGACCGTAATACATCAAGAAGTTTGAACCTAACTCGATTCCATTCAAAATTGCTTGATTTACGGTTGGATATCTAACTCCGGCAGAAGTACTTTCAGGTTGATGAGCTCCCGAATATATTTTATTAATCGTATAAATTTGATTCTCAGGTTTAGAAAATTCAGTATCAATTTTGGCATTTAAGCCTGGAGTATTTACATTATTATCATTATCAGTAACTGCAACAATTTTTGTTCGCCAATCGCCATAGGAAGTCCCTTTTCCTTGAACTTTATCGTAATATGAAACTATTTTATCAACCAAAATCTTTGCCTCAGTAGAATTAGAAGCAGAAATTCGTCCTACAGCTATTTCAAACCAATTGGCATCGTAACTATAAATTCCGTCTACGCTATTCGATAACATTTTTACATTATCATTTAACATTGCAAAATAATCATCCGTTGCAATCGCACCATCAATATCAAGAGAAGGTTCGTCTGTAAAAGTTGGAAGATAATTTGTAAAATCCTTTACTCTATTTTTTGGATCATAGGTTGTTGCTCCAAACAAAACACCATATTCTAAATTTGGACTTGATCTATCTTTTAAGAATTTAAAGAAATCACGAATCGCAATAGGATCTTGACTTCCAGAAGAAAAATCGTTGTAAACTTGTTCCGTTGTTACAACTGCAACATTTATCTTATCATGTTCTTTTCTAAAATTCGCCAAGCGAGTAGCTTGATCCAAATATTTTGGATGCGTGACAATTATATAATTAATATCGGTTAAACTACGAATATCTTGATTTGCTACTTTCCCTACATATTTTGCATCTGTAAAAGCATTTTCATCCTTGAATGCGACAAACTGATTCAGATGATTTGTGCTAAACTTATACAAATTACTTTGCGGAACAATTGAAGAAATTAAATGAATATCAGAAACATTCCAAACAGAAACATTTGCAGCATTATTCAATGAAAAAGCATTCACACTTCCATTATTAATATCTTCTAAAAACTGAAAAGTGAATTGCTCATTGCTATATGTTAAACCATCTTTGAAACGCAATTGTAAATAATCCAAATAAGCTAATCCAGAAGGATTGGTTCCGCTAGAAGAAACCGCAATATCGATAGAATTTGAACCTAATGAAACTGTTTTATCTTGAATATTTCTATCAAATAAAGAGTTTCCTAAAGAATGAGTAAAAGTTTGTCCATTTAAATTAACGCTATATGATGTATTGTTTGCATTTTTTCCAACCACCGCATAACGCAAATATGCTTCTCCACCATTTACAGCATTCGCTTTGAACGTTTTCTTGAAACCTCCATTTAAACCAATATTTTCTCCAACCCAAATTTGCCCAAGACCATTTAAGTTAATCGAATCTTTTTCATGAAATTGTAAATTATCAAAAGTAGAAAAAGTTTTTATAGGACTTGCTGTAAGCGCCTGTTCTCCTACTCTTTTGCCATCTTCTCCATTAAAACTGATAAAATAATAAGCAAAATCATCATACAAATTATAGCGAACTTTTGCATCTTTCAACGTTGTCGTATTATTTCTGTACCACTGATGCGGACCTTTCGCATAAAACAACGCGTAATCATTACTATCAAAACTTCCATCTTCACCTCCAACAAATTTTATTGGAATTTCATTCAAAGCTCCAGTTCTATCTTCCGTTAAATTCTCCATCAAACGCCCTTCTCCATTTCCATAGATTTTTAGCGATTTTGGGTTAAAATTGGTCGGAATTCCATTTTTAGTAAAGAAACTTTTATCTAATTTAAAAACTCCATCTTTCGAGACTTTTATTTTGTACCAATCTCCCGTTTTCAAAACACTTGTAGTCGAATTATCAATTAATTTTCGAGAAGATATTTTTCGAGATTGCGCTGATTTCGGAACAATTGAAAAAGATTCTATTTTTAAAATTTTATTATTTTGTTTGACAAATGGCACAACTTTAACAATTAATTTTTGCTGACCATTTTTATCGATAATATTGTATGAAGAAAAATTAATTTTATCTGTAATCGAAAAGGTGTTCAAATCAGCCAATTCGTTCTGTACTTCTTTAAATTGCACATTTGACAATTCAACTTCTTGATTTGTAGAATTTAACTCAACGACAAATTCTGGAAGAAAATATCCTCCAACAAAATAATTGTCTTTATTCGAGAAAAACGGCACATTTACCGTATTTCCATTCGTTAAAGAAATTGTTTGATTATTCTCCCAATTTATTTTGTAATTTTGACTAAACAATTGAGGAAATTGAAGCAAGGTTGCAACTAAAATAAAATATTTCTTCATGTCTGAATAACGCTATTTTGACAAATATATTTTCAATCGTAAAATAAAAAAATAATTCTTACGTTTGATACAAGAAATAAAGCATTTTTTCGTTGTAAGATTAATGTCAAATGCTTTTATTTGCATTAAATTTAATTTTCGAAAACCAGAAATATTCTATGAAAATGAATAAAGGACGTATTTTTTCTCTTGCTCTTGCAGCTGTTACTATGAGTGTATTCATGGGTTGTGCAAGCAGTTCAGGAAAGAAAAAAGGAGGTGGAACAAAAAATTTCACAAGTCGTACAGGATGGAAACCAAACGATAGTAAAGGTTGGTTTTTTTCAGGTAAAAAGAAAGAAAACATCAAAGCTTGGCCTGGAATGGTTTTCATCGAAGGTGGATCTTTTACGATGGGAATTACGAAAGATGACGTGTTACACGATTGGAATAATTCTCCTGTTCGTATGCAAGTGAAATCTTTCTTTATTGGTGAAACTGAGGTTACAAACTACGAATATAGAGAATATTTAACTTGGTTAAAAGTTGTTTTCCCACCAGAAGACACACAATACAGGGATATTTATAATGGAGCATTACCAGATGAAACGGTTTTCAATAATCAATTATCTCGTGATGACTTCTCTACAGAAAATTATTTATTTTCACCAGAATTCAGCTATTATCCAGTAGTTTGTATTTCTTGGTTACAAGCTGTTAACTATTGTGATTGGTTAACAGACCGCGCAAACGAAAAAGCCTTGATGAACAAAGGAATCTTATCAAAAGATTACTATGCTAATGAAGAATATAATTACGGAAATAAGACATTTAGTGCTGAGCAATATAAGTTAGGTGATACAAATGTAAACGAAGCGATTGATTCGACGAAAATTATGAGAGCGAATCAAATCAAAACACAAAATACCCGTATCTTAAAAGCGAATCGCGCTACTAGTTCTTTAGAAGTGCAACCTTTCCGTTTACCTACAGAAGCTGAGTGGGAATACGCAGCATTAGCTTTACCTGGAAATCGTGAATACAACGAATACAAAGGAAAAGATGTTGCTCAAAACAACTTAAGAGTTACAAAAGGTGCTCAAAGAGGACAATATTTAGACAACTTCAAACAAGGACGTGGAGATTACTCTGGAATTGGTGGATTTGGTAACGATGGTTCTGCAATTACAAGTGATGTTCGTAAATATCCTTCAAATGATTTTGGTCTTTACGGAATGTTAGGAAATGTTGCTGAATGGGTTTCTGATGTTTATCGTCCAATTATTGATGAAGAAGCAAACGATTTCAACTACTACCGTGGAAATATTTTAAAAACAAAAATTGACAATGGCGCAGGTGGTTTTGAAAAATATGACGAAACAAATGTTGAATATGATACATTAGACAACGGACGTTTAGTTTATAGAGGATTACCAGGCGCTTACAAAAAACAAATAGAATACGATTTAACAAATTATCGTGATGGTGACCCTAATTCTTCTTTATCACCACGTATAGAGGAAGGTAAATCTGCTGATCAAGCAACAGAAGACATGTACAACGCTCCTCAACGTAAATTTAGAGTAGATGAAAAAGGTCGAGTAATCTTAGAAAAAGATTCTTCTAAACGTACTTCTGACATCTCTGATGAAACACGTGTTGTAAAAGGTGGTTCTTGGAAAGACCCTATTTACTGGATAGATCCAGGACAAAGACGTTACTTACACCAAGCAAGTGCA
Organism: Empedobacter sp. ULE_I140; assembly: GCF_053482575.1. Taxonomy (NCBI): domain Bacteria; kingdom Pseudomonadati; phylum Bacteroidota; class Flavobacteriia; order Flavobacteriales; family Weeksellaceae; genus Empedobacter; species Empedobacter sp. ULE_I140. The sequence goes on from NZ_JBQMTX010000001.1 coordinate 2,259,471, forward strand.
ACAAACTGGATTGGTTTCCGTGTGGCACAAGAATACTCTGGTAGTTTCGAATCAAAACGTAAACGTAGAGGATAAAAATCTTTCTTAATAAAAAAAAACTCGGTACTATAGTATCGAGTTTTTATTTGTTAATTAAATTCTTTCTGTTCTCAAGATTGGATCAATGACCAATACACAAATTCTTTGTATTCAAAAATCTTTTCAAAACCAAGCTTTTTCAATAAATTAATCGATTTGACATTATCTGAAAAAGATTTGGCTGTTATTTCTTTTACTATTTCTTGAGAAAATGCCCATTTTATAAGACCTCTACACGCCTCTTCTGCAAATCCTTTTCTTCTTTCTTTACGGATGATTCCATAACCAATGTCTACACTTTGTTCCTCCGCATTATACCCTTTAAATCCTACATCACCTATTATTTCTTTCGTATCCTTTCTTATAATCATCCAGGATTCGAAGCCTGTCACGTAATTATGAATTAATAATTTCTGAATAATTTTAGGCACTGTATCCATCATATCTTTATCCGGCCAGTCTTTGCTTTTTACAAAACCTTTGTCATACAACATATTAAAATCATTATACAGCATATTTTCACAAATATCAATCGTAAAAGGAACAAGAATCAATCGTTCAGTTTCTAATTCGTTAATGGTAATTTCTTTTATTTTCATACTTTTATCAAAGTCCTAGAGATATTTTTTTAATATAATAAATAAAATAGAGAAACTTGTGCTACCAAGATTAATCTCATCTAATTTATTTGCAATTATCGTAAATTACTTCGTTAAATGTCAAAAATAGAATCATAAAATTTTATATTTGTACGAAATAAAAAGAATAATTTCTTTCTATTTTTTTTAAAACAGAATCTCATCTATTTTATTTAGATAACATGAATACAACAGAAATATTCGAACAATTTCTTAAATCGAAAATCGTTACGACTGATACACGCAACATCTCACAAAATTGTATCTTTTTTGCTTTAAAAGGAGCTAATTTCAACGGAAATACTTTCGCTCAAGAAGCAATCAATCAAGGAGCTGCAATGGCAATTGTTGACGAAAAAGAATTTGAAAATACATCTCAAAATATTTTTTTGGTTAATGATGCTTTAGAAGCTCTACAAGATTTAGCGAAAACTTATCGTAATTATCTTAAAATACCATTTATTGGATTGACTGGTTCTAATGGTAAAACAACGACAAAAGAATTGATTTCAGCTGTTTTAAAAGAGAAATTCAAAACGCATTATACTTTCGGAAATCTGAATAATCACATCGGAGTTCCTTTGACAATTCTTTCTATTCCAGAAAACACAGAAATTGCCGTGATAGAAATGGGTGCTAATCATCAAAAAGAAATCGAGTTATTAGCTTCAATTTCTCAACCAGATTATGGGTATATCACCAATTTTGGTAAAGCACATTTAGAAGGTTTCAGAGGAATTGAAGGTGTGATTAAAGGAAAATCTGAATTGTATGATTTTTTGAGAGCAAATAACAGAACTGCTTTTGTCAATTTTAATGATCCAATTCAAGTTGAAAAAACTGAAGATATTAATCGAATTACATTTTCTGATCAACATAATGCAGATGTTCAAATCGAATTGATAGAAAATGAAACTGAATATTTGGCGGTTAAATACCAAGATTTAAAAATTCAATCTCATTTAACAGGAAACTATAATTTTAGCAATATTTCGTGTGCAATTGCAATTGGACAACATTTCGGGATTAATGCTAAAACTATTCAACAAGGAATCGAAAATTATTTTCCATCAAATAATCGTTCACAAATTATCAATAAAGAAAATTACAAAATTGTGATGGATGCTTACAACGCAAACCCAAGTAGTATGGAAGCTTCGTTAAATAATTTTGCAAAATTTGAAGGTTCTAAAACAGTTATTATTGGTGATATGTTCGAGCTTGGAGAAGAATCAAAATCTGAGCATCAACGTATTTTAGATTTAGCTGAAAGTTTAGATTTTGATCAAATTTTTATTCTAGGACATAATTTTGGTGAAACAATTACGAATAATCCAAAAGTACAAAAATTTGAAAACCGTGTTGCCTTTGAAGAATGTTTGAAAGAAAATCCAATCAAAACTCAAAATATTTTGATAAAAGGTTCTCATGGGATGAGACTTGATTTGTTAGAAAACATTTAAAATCAACACCCTGATTATCTGATGAATAAATCAATATTCTTTTTTATAATTACTCTTTTCTGTTATCATTCTCTTCAAGCTCAATCTGTAATTGAATGGAAAAAAGATATGAAGCTTAATTACAAAAACTTCAAAAAGAAACCTATTCAAACAAAGGTTCCTCAAGGATTTTTAGATTCAAAATTAGGTTGGCAAATTGCAGAATCTACAGGAGAACTTCCTGAACTTTGGGTTACCAATAAATTTGATGAAAGTAATTCGTGGCTATCTATGCAACATACAGAAATTTTAAAAGAAATGCAGTTGCAATTTGACTTGTCTGAATTATATGCACGAAAAATTAGAAAAGATTTTAAAGATTTACAAGCCAAAAAAGTCATGAATAAAGATTCTTATCGAGCAAAATTTTTGTTAGGTTCTAAGAATTTTCAGAAAAAATTGAAATCGATAGCTGGAGTTTCTTTAAATCAACCTGACTTATACAAATTATTAAATAAACAAATTCAAGATTCATTGGTGATTTATCAAAATTACAGTAAATAATTTAACAATTAGTAAACTTTAAATTTCATAAATTTATACAAAGTACAAGCTGTCGAAATCACAGCTTTTTTTAGCTAAATTGTTTATGAAAAAAATTTTATGTTCTTTATCTATATTTACAGTAAGTGTTTTAGCGTCAGCGCAAGCACCAAGTAACTATTACGACACTGCAACTGGTAGCAGCTTTACCTTAAAAACACAGCTATATGAAATAATAAAAAACCATACAGATTTAACATATGGCGGATTATGGACACTTTATAATAGAACAGATTCTGATAATGGTTTTTTAGATAAATATGATGAAAAAGATAATTCTATTTATGATATTTATTCAGAGATACCGAAAAAAATTGATCCTTATAATTTTATAAAATCTTCAGATCAATGTGGCAGTTCTGGTTATAAAAATGAAGGAGACTGCTACAACAGAGAGCATATTATTCCTCAAAGTGTTTTTAATAAAAACTCTCCTATGGTTGCAGATGCATTCCATATCTGGCCAACTGATGGTTATGTTAATAATAAAAGAGATAATTTTCCTTATGGAGTTGTTGAAAGTGCAACATACACTTCTTTAAATGGCTCTAAATTAGGAAGTAATAAAAACTCTGGATACTCTGCGGGATTTTCTGGAACAGTTTTCGAACCAATTGATGAGTTTAAAGGTGATATAGCTCGTGCTTATTTTTATTTTGCTACTCGTTATCAAGAAAATGGTATTCAGAGTTGGTCTTATGCTATGTTTAATAAAACAAAAGATAAAGTTTTTACAGACACTTTCTTGAAAATATTAATGACTTGGCATTTAAATGATCCTGTTTCTGATCGTGAAAAAGATATTAATAATTTAGTCTACAGATACCAAAAAAACAGAAACCCATTTATTGATCATCCTGAATATGCAGAAAAAATTTGGGGTTCAAATTTAGGAACTGGAGATTTCGAATATCAAAAGCGTGATGATGTTTCAGTTTACAATGTAACAAATCGTTCGATTAAAGTTAAACTTGAAAATAATTCGAAATCAATTCAGAAAGTTTCTGTTTTTAATTTCAACGGACAATTAATTAATGAAGTTTCTAATTCATCAAATCAAAAAGAAGTTGAAGTTAATTTCAAAACTCCAGGTGTTTATATCATCAAAGTTGTTGGAAAACAAATGGAAATCAATAAAAGAGTTGTTATAAAATAATCATTTATCAACCATCATAAAAAAAATCCTTCGCTCATACAAGTGAAGGATTTTTATTCTAGTAAATGGAAAAAATTATTAGTCATTATTGATATCTTTCTTGAAAAATGTGCTTCCGTAAAGAAACATGATTAATACAAAAGGGATACCAAGCGTGACTGATAACAAAATAAATGTTTTTAACATACTAATAAGAAATGTTTTAGTTTCTAATACTTTTATCAATTTACAATTAATAGTTTTATATTATTCATAATAAAATATCTTTTTTTATTTATTAACACTATTTTTATCAACTTAATAATTAAAAGCTTTTCATTAATATAAATTCATAAAAAAAGTCGCTTAAAATTAAGCGACTCATATATAGAAAATTCTATTTTAAATTATTGGTTTCCTTTAGCATAATCAGCTAAGAATTGTGCTAATCCAGAATCTGTTAATGGGTGTTTTAACAATCCTAAAATTGATGATAAAGGTCCTGTCATAACATCAGCACCAATTTTTGCACAGTTTACAATATGCATTGTATTACGAACTGAAGCTGCTAAAATTTGAGTTTCGTACAAATAGTTATCATAAACCAAACGAATTTCTTCGATTAAGTTTAAACCATCTGTCGAAATATCGTCTAAACGTCCGATAAATGGAGAAACGTAAGTTGCACCAGCTTTTGCAGCTAATAATGCTTGTCCTACAGAGAAAACTAAAGTTACGTTAGTTCTAATTCCTTTTGTAGAAAAGTATTTACACGCTTTTACACCATCTTTCGTCATAGGAATTTTAACTACGATTTGAGGATTTAAAGCTGCTAAAGCTTCTCCTTCTTTTACCATTCCTTCGAAATCAGTAGAAATTACCTCAGCAGAAACATCTCCGTCAACTAATTCGCAAATTGCTTTATAGTGATTCAAAATATTTTCTTGACCTGTAATTCCTTCTTTTGCCATTAAAGATGGATTTGTTGTTACACCATCTAAAACTCCTAAATCTTGGGCTTCTTTAATGTCAGCTAAGTTAGCTGTATCGATAAAAAATTTCATTGTTTGTTTGTATTTCGTTCAGGCAAAATTAAGGATTAAATTATAGAAAACCATTTAATCTTAAAGATTCGCTCAAAAATATTTTAAACTGCTGTATATCCACCATCAACAAGGTAATAACCGCCTGTCATAAAAGATGCTTTGTCCGAACTTAAGAATAAAACTAATTCTGCAACTTCTTCTGGCTGCCCCAAACGACCCATTGGATGTTTTGTAACAAGCAATTCTAAATGATCTGGACTCAAATTATTCGATAATAAAGGCGTCATAATATAACCTGGCCCAACTGCATTACATCGTATATTTTTTGGTCCATATTCTGCACCAATATTTTTCGTCAAACCTACAACTCCATGCTTTGCAGAAGTATAAGCCGAACTCATTGGCGCAGCAACAGTCCCATGAATAGAAGCCATATTAACAATAGAACCTCCTCCATTTTTTTCCATTGCTTGTAATTGATATTTACATCCGTAAAAAACACCATTAAAATTAATATCTATTACTTTTTTCCAACCATCTAGTGGATAATTTTCAGTCAACTCAGCAGGACCTCCAATTCCAGCATTGTTACAAGCTATATCAAGTTTTCCATAAACTTCAAGCGTTTTATTTACTAATGCTTCATTATCTTCTGGCGAAGAAGTATTCGCTTTAAAAAATATCGCTTCTCCTCCATTCTTTTTGATAATTTCTACTACTTCATTTCCACCTTCTTCATTAATATCTGAAACCACAACTTTCGCACCCTCTTTGGCATATAATTCAGCAACAGCTTTCCCAATTCCAGAGCTAGCTCCAGTTACAATCGCAACTTTATCTTTTAAACTTGACATAATTTTATGATTTTAATTTAAATAAAGTTAATCATTTATAATCAGATCTATAAATCATTTCTTTAAAATAATATTATTTGAAATGATTCAATTTTATTAACTATTTTGAAATGAAAAATTCAGCATAACAAATACATTTAGGTTAAAACAATTCTATTTTATTATATTTGATACAAATAACTTTTTAAATGAAAAATTTAATAGCTGCTATACTTTTATGTAGTTTTTCTACGATAAATGCACAAGAAACAAGTGATTATAAGTACATCAATGTTCCTGAAAAATTTTCTAGTTTTGATAAAGATGAATATCAATTAAATAATCGATTAAGATATATTTTGACGCAGAAAAAATACGAAGTTTTACCTTCTGATAAATCTGCTTGGCCACAAGAAGTTGTGCAAAATCCTTGTTTAGCTTTGAATGCGGATATTTTAAAAGTTAAAAGTTTTTTGAATAATAAATTAGAGGTAAGTTTTACAGATTGTTCTAATAAAAATATTGAAAAATTTGAAGGAACTTCTAAGATTAAAGAATATGACAAAGGTTACCAAGAAGCAATAAAATTAGCTTTAAATCCTTTGAAATCTCAAAATGCAAAGGCCTCCGTTCCAATGGTGAAATTAGAAAAACCCCAAACAGAAACAACAGCTGCATATATGCCAGAACCAAAAGGAAATCAGGTCACTGCTACGAATTTATTGACAGATGGAACAACTACTTATCAAAAAATTGAACTACAAAATGGTGGTTTTATGTTGATGTCCGAAAACGGAAATCAAGTTGTTGCAAAATTTGAACCGACCCTAAAAAATGGAATTTACAGAGTAATTGTTACAAAAGGAAATTCGAATTATTTTTCGGTAGGATACATCAGTGGAAATACGATTTCCTATGAGGTTTCTGAAAATAATAGTTGGAAAGAAGTTAAATTATCGGCTAAATAATCTTGCTATGAAAATTATATTATCAAGTTTATTTCTTATTGCTTTATCGTCATTACAAGCACAAAATGTAGCTGATTACAAATATGTTATCATTCCTCAACTATTTAAAGATTTCGTAAAAGAAGATTATCAATTGAATACAGGATTGAAAACTGCTTTGAGAAAAAAAGAATATGAAATAGTAAATGAAAATTCTATTCCGTTAGATGTGCAAATCAATCCTTGTTTAGCTACAAAAGCAAATATTGAAAATACTTCTGTTGCTTTTAAAAATAAATTAAAAGTAACGTTTACAGACTGTAATAATAATGTGATTTCAACTTATGAAGGTTCGTCAAAGGAAAAAGATTTTACAAAAGGTTATCAAGAAGCCTTAACATTTGCTATGAATCAGGTTGGAAAACAAAATGCGAAAGATTTACCTATAACTAAAACAGAAAATACAACAACTACAACCGTTAAAGAAACAACGAATAAAGTCGTTACGCAAGTGTCAAATAAAACTGTAGAAAACAAAAACGTCTACAAATCAAACGGAAAAAATTACACTACAGCAAGTACAAATAACAACGAATTTGTCTTAATAGATCAAGAAAATTCACAAGTTATTGCACAATTTTATCCAGCTGCTCAACAAAATATTTTCCATGTGACAGTGATTTCTCAAAACGGAAATTACCAAACAATTGGCTATTTGAACGAAAATAATATCATCATCGAATATAAAACAGGTGATAAATCTTGGTCAACTACAACTTATTCAAAGTAAGTTTTTATAGTACATTTGCACCTTAAATTTTAGAAAATGCAAGCACCTATTGCGAAAAAAATAGAACAAAAATTAGAAAAACACGGAGATATCCGCATCGATAATTATTATTGGTTGAATGATCGTGAAAACTCTGAAGTTATCAATTATTTGAACCAAGAAAACGAATACACAAAAGCTATTCTACAACCAACAGAAGCTTTACAAACCAAACTTTTTGAGGAAATGAAAGCGCGAATCAAAGAAGATGATTCGTCTGTTCCGTACAAATTGAATGGTTATTGGTATTTGACGGAATATCAAAAAGGAAAAGAATATCCAATTCACAAACGTCGAAAAGATAGTTTAGAGAATCCAGATGAAATTCTTTTTGATGTCAACACAATGGCTGAAGGTCATTCGTACTATCAATTGGGTGGAATTTCGATGGCACCAAATAATCAATTGGTTTCCTTTGGGGTTGACAATGTTTCGCGAAGAATTTATACGATTCAAATCAAAGATTTAACAACTGGAGAAATTCTTTCTGATAAAATAGAGAATACAACTGGAGGTTCTGTTTGGGCCGCTGATAATAAAACCTTGTTTTATACAAGAAAAGATGAAACATTGCGTGCTTATCAAATTTGGAAACACAAATTAGGTACAAAACAAGAAGATGATATTTTAGTTTTTGAAGAAGTAGATGATACGTTCAATGCGTTTGTTTACAAATCAAAATCAAGAGATTACATCATTATTGGATCTTCAAGTACTGTTTCTGACGAGTTTAGATATATTCCTTCTAATCAACCAGATGCTGAGTTTAAAATCTTTCAAAAAAGAGAACGTGATTTAGAATATTCAATCGAACATTTTGGTGATTCATTTTATATTCAAACCAATAAAGATGATGCTTTTAACTTCAAATTAATGAAAACTTCTGTCGAAAAAACAGAACAAGAAAATTGGATTGATGTAATTCCTCATCGCGAAGAAACATTGATTGAAGGTTTCGAAATTTTCAAGAATTATTTGGTTATCGAAGAGCGCACAAATGGTTTATTGCAGATGAATATCAAAGCATGGGATAATTCAACTGATTATTATTTGCCATTTAACGAAGAAACCTATACAGCAAATGTTGGCACAAATCCAGATTTTGATACTGACATTTTGCGTTACGGATATACATCGTTGACAACTCCTTCTTCTGTGATTGATTTTAACATGAATGATAAAACATTCGAAATCAAAAAAGAGCAAGTTGTTATAGGTGATTTTGATAAAGAAAATTATATTTCTGAACGTATTTGGGCAGAAGCTCGCGATGGAGAAATGGTTCCAATCTCATTAGTTCGTCGAAAAGATACACCTCTTTCTGCCGAAACCCCTCTTCTACTTTACGCCTATGGTTCATATGGTTACACGATCGAGCCTTATTTTAGTTCGGTTCGATTAAGTCTTTTGGATAGAGGTTTTATCTATGCGATTGCGCATATTCGTGGTGGTCAATATCTTGGTCGCGAATGGTATGAAGATGGAAAAATGTTAGAAAAGAAAAATACATTTTTTGATTATATTGATGCAGCAAAATATTTGATTCAACAAAATTATACTTCATCAAAACACTTGTACGCGATGGGTGGTTCTGCTGGTGGATTGTTGATGGGAACTGTGATTAATTACGAGCCAACATTATTCAATGGGGTAATTGCGCAAGTTCCTTTTGTAGATGTTGTGACAACAATGTTAGACGATTCTATTCCATTGACAACAGGGGAATATGATGAATGGGGAAATCCGAACGAAAAAGAATATTACGATTACATGAAATCGTATTCGCCATACGATAACGTGGAAGCAAAAGCTTATCCAAACCTTTATGTTTCGACAGGTTTGCACGATTCTCAAGTACAATATTGGGAACCTGCAAAATGGGTAGCGAAATTAAGAGATTTAAAAACAGATAATAACATTCTACTTTTAGATACAAATATGGATACAGGACACGGTGGTGCTTCTGGCCGATTTGAATCGTTGAAAGAAGATGCAAAAGAAGATGCTTTCTTATTTATGTTAGAAGGGATTACAGAATAAATTTCAATACAAAAAGTCAACAAATTTGTTGGCTTTTTGTATTTTTTAATGAATGAAATTCCACTTTTTGTAAAATATAGAAAAGGTATAATCGATTAATTCTTCTAATAAATCACAGATTTTACCTAAATTTACAACAAAGCTTTGTAATTTGACACCAAAAGAAATTCTTTTTAAGTATTGGAATTATCCTTCTTTCAAAACGCCGCAAGAGGAAATCATCTCAAGTGTTTTGGAAGAGAAAGATACGTTAGCAATTTTGCCTACTGGTGGCGGAAAATCTATCTGTTATCAAGTTCCTGCGATTATTTTTGATGGATTAACATTGGTCATTTCGCCGCTTATTGCGTTGATGAAAGATCAAGTTCAGAATTTACAATCCAAAGGAATTTCTACGGCATATATTACCAATGAAATTGACCAAAATACGATTGGAAAAATTTTGGACGATTGTCAAAACAATAAAATCAAATTATTATATGTTTCGCCAGAGCGTTTGCAAAGTAGAATTTTTATCGAGCGATTGAAACAAATCAATATTAGTTTACTAGCTGTTGACGAAGCACATTGCGTTTCTGAATGGGGACACGATTTTCGACCTGCATATCATCGAATTTCAAGATTAAAAACTATTCTTCCTAAAGTTCCAATCCTAGCTTTGACAGCTACAGCTACAGAAAAAATTCAGCAAGAAATTATAGAAAAATTAGAGCTAAATAATCCTGAAGTTTTCAAATCTTCTTTAAAAAGAGAAAACCTTTCGTACAATGTTTTCCTTTCTGCTGACAAGAAAAATGATTTGATTTATTATTTAAAAAAATATCCTGGTTCGAGTATTATTTTTGTTCGAAATCGAAAATTAACCTACGAGATTGCAAGTTTTTTAAGTCAAAATGGATTTGATGCCGATTTTTTTCACGCCAAATTAACCAAAGACGAAAAAGAGCAAAAACAGCAAGATTGGATGTTAAGTAATTCGCGAATTATGGTTTCGACAAATGCGTTTGGAATGGGAATAGACAAACCAAATGTTCGTACCGTTTTTCATATCGATTTGCCACAAGGAATAGAAGCGTATTACCAAGAAGTTGGGCGCGCTGGACGTGATGAACAGGAATCGTATGGAATTTATTTGTACAATCCTGATGATCGAATTCAAGCAGAAAATATTTTCAAAGCGAATTTACCTTCGCAACAAGATTTTATCAAAATTGGGAATTGTTTGTTTAGTCAATTGCAATTAGCGGAAGGCGAATTAACGGAAATGAATTATCAATTGGATCTTCCAAAATTTGCCGAAAAATTTGGTTTAAATCTTAAAATGGTTCTTCAATTTTTAGAGTTTTTAAATACGAAAGAAATCATTCAGCAAAAAAATTATTCACAAAATAGTAGCATTCAAATTTTGGCGTCACCACATTCAATTAATTTGAATGAAAACCGAATTTTTGATTATTTACAACGTCATTACCCTGGAATTTACACTTATAATAGAGAAATTTCGGAAAGTAAAATGGCGTTTGAATTGCATATGAGTATTGGCGACATTAGGAATAGCTTACACGAATATGCAAAAAATGGTTCTATTGATTATTCGGATCGATTTTTAGCGCGATTTAGATTTCTTGTTCCGCGCGATTCTAATGCGTTTAAAAATAAATTGTGGAAAGATTTCGAAGCAATTCAAGTGAATAATTGGAAACGTTTGCAAGCTATGGCTTATTATGCCGAACAAAATACAATTTGTAGAGAACGTTTATTATTTGGATATTTTAATCAAAAATCTGATCAAAATTGTGGTAAATGCGATGTTTGTCAATCCAAAAAACAAAATGAAAACTTTAATTCAACCGATTTAATTGAATATTTGAAAGAAGGTACAAAAACGCAAGCCGAAATCCTTTCAAAATTCATAAATTCGCCAAAAGATAAAATCGTCGAAGAATTGCAATATTTGATAGACGAAATGCGAGTTCAACCAATTGGATTCAATTCTTATAAACTAATAGAATAAAAATGCGAGTAGTCTTTATGGGTACGCCCGAATTTGCGGCGACATCTTTGAATGAAATCAATACAAATAGTCATCACGAAATAGTTGGAGTTGTTACTGTTCCAGATAAACCGTCTGGTAGAGGACAAAAAATGAATATTTCTGATGTCAAAAAATATGCAGTTGAACATAATTTGCCTTTGGCTCAACCAGAAAAATTACGAGACGAAGCTTTTATCGAAACATTAAAAAGCTGGAATGCTGATGTTTTTGTTGTTGTAGCTTTTCGTATGTTGCCACAAGTTGTTTGGTCAATTCCGTCGAAAGGAACATTCAATTTACACGGTTCACTTCTTCCTCAGTATCGCGGAGCTGCACCAATTAATTGGGCTGTGATGAATGGCGATCAAGAAACTGGAGTAACAACTTTCTTAATTGATGAAAAAATTGATACTGGAAATATCTTAATTTCTGATAAAGTAGAAATTGGAGAAAATGATAATGTAGGAAAAATTCATGACGAATTGATGCATATCGGTGCGAAATTAGTCGTGAAAACGTTGGATGGTTTAGAAAATGATTCATTAAAACCTCATCCGCAAGATGAAACAACAGAATTAAAACATGCTCCAAAAATCTTTAAGGAAGATTGTAAAATAGATTGGAACGATTCAATCAATACTATTCACAATAAGATTAGAGGACTTTCTCCTTATCCATGTGCATGGACAACTTTTGGAAATGGCGAAAATTATAAATCGTTAAAAATATATGCAGGTCTAAAAACGGATATTGTTGTTGAAGGAGAAGATTATCAATTAATTTTACAAAAAAATAACCTTTATATCAATCTACCTCAAGGAGTTTACGAAATTTTAGAACTTCAACCGGAAGGAAAGCGTCGTATGACAGCCAAAGATTTCATCAATGGACATCAAAACGAGGATACCTTATTCGTAAAATAAGTACTTATTTACTGATTTTTGACACAGATTTCATAAAATTTTGCATTTTTCTTGAAATTTTTTGCGTTGAAACTTGCACAAATAAAGGGAAAGAGTATATTTGTGTATAAATTAATTTAAAAAGTTACAACTATGAACAAATCAGAACTTATCGATGCGATTGCAGCTGACGCTGGAATTTCTAAAGAAGCTGCTAAAAAAGCCTTAAACTCATTTACAGAAAATGTAACTAAAGCTTTAGCAAAAGGAGACAAAGTTGCTTTAGTAGGATTCGGTACTTTCTCAACTTCTGAGAGAGCTGCAAGAACAGGTATCAACCCACAAACTAAAAAAGAAATTAAAATTGCTGCTAAAACAGTAGCTAAATTTAAAGCTGGATCTGAATTATCAGGAGCAGTTGATACAAAAAAGAAAAAATAATATTTCTGATACAATAAAAAATCCATTCGTTTGAGTGGATTTTTTTTGCATTGAAATTTAATTCCTCTAAAAAAATCCTTCAAGAATTACTTGAAGGATTTTTACATTTTGTCTATTATTGATTTTAATTATCTTCTGTTAAATCTGTTTTGTATGTTTCTGGAATTGTAAAGTAATTCACTAAAATCGCAATAAAGATTAATATCAATGGATAAGCTAATCCGATATAAGGCGACATAGCAGCCGAAACGATAATCGTACTTTTGATTAATTCCGTTACAAAAGTCGTTGCTCCACCAATAAATCCATTTCCCATATTTTGTGCAAATCCCATACTTGTATAACGAATTTTAGTTGGGAAAATTTCTAACATAAATGCGCCAAGTGGTCCGTAAGTTGCTGCTCCTGCAATTGAAGTAATTAAACTTACAATAACAATTCCGAAAACTGCTAAATTCGAAATATCATGAACTTCTTTCAATCCTTCAGGATTTCCTAATTTCATGTATAAGAAAAATGATAATGGAATTAAAATAAAACTACAAATCATTCCTCCTAACATAACAGGTTTACGACCAATTTTATCACTCAAGGCTCCAAACCATTGATAAAAAAATGAACTAAATAATGTAGAACATAAAACAACAATTAAAACTGTTTCGTAAGGTAAATTAACCGCTCTTTGCAAAAAGAAAAGTGTTACGAATAACGTTGTTTGCATAATTGTACTTTGCGCCGCATTTCCTCCAAAAATAGCCTTTAACATTAACTTTACGTTTCCTGGAGTTGTAAAAGCATCTTTAATTGGAGTTTTAGATGTTTTTCCTTCTTTTTTTAATTGTTCAAAAATTGGACTTTCATGTAAGCGTTGACGAATAAAGTAACTCAAAATCACTAATATTCCACTAAACAAAAATGGAATTCTCCATCCGAAACTTGCAAAAGCCTCTTCTGATAAAAATGATTGTGTTAAGAAAACAACTGTTAAACATAATAATAATCCAATTGGAACAGTTGCTTGAATAAACCCTGTATAAAATCCTCGTTTCTCTGCTGGAGCATGTTCTGCTACATAAATTACCGCACCTGCATATTCTCCACTAATTGCAAGTCCTTGCATAATGCGGCAAAACAATAATAAAACAGGAGCAAACCAACCTACACTATCAAAAGTTGGAATACAACCAATCAAGAATGTAGCTGCTCCCATCATAATTAAAGAAACTAAGAATGAATATTTTCTACCAATACGATCTCCAATACTTCCAAAAATTAATGATCCAATCGGACGGAACATAAATGATGAAACCACTACTGCAAGTGTTTCTAAGAAATGTGACGAACCATCGTTAGGAAATAATTGTGTTGATAATACACTAGCTAAGATGATTGCCAAGAACATATCGTACCATTCGATTAATGTTCCGACAGATGATGCTAAAATAATTTGGAAAATATTATCCTTCTTCGCTACTGTTTGCGAAGTATCTAAAGTATTTGTACTCATGTTTTTTGTGTAATATTAGAAGTTAAATAATGTTGTCAGTTGAAATCTATTGTTATTTGCTAAATATTTATTTTCGGTTCCCGTACCTTTTATCGTCGCATCTGCCCATTGCGCTGTGCTTCGATCATATTCTAATCTAAATTTTAAGGCTTTGCTTAAGGTAAGATCTAAACGAGGAACTATTTTGTACAAATAATTTACAGTGCGTGTACCTGGAGTTGCCGAAATTGCGCCCCAATTTGTCGTTACACCATAAGATGTTGATGCAATTGCTCCTTCTACAGGATTTTTGACACCATTATTTCTAACATAACCTGCAAATAATCCGAACGAAAATTTACCTGTTGAGTTTTGTTGCAAATCAATCCACATACTATGCGTATTCATTGGTTTATATGTTTCAACAGCCGTCGGACTTGTTTGATATCCTACAATTCCACCAAGTTGTACAAAAGACGACGCATCTTGCATCAAATATCCAGCGAAAGTTACTTGTAAAGGTTTTGTATTTAACTTAGAATAAGCCATAAACGAAACATTTTCAACTCGTTCATTAGACTTAACAGGAGGATTTCCTGAAGATAATTTTGGCTTCAAATTTTCATATTGCGCACCAATTCCGGCAGTAAAAACTTGTGATTTATATTGAAATTGAAGATGAGCCGCTGGCATTCCACTATTTCGAAAGGGCTCTGTATTTGGAGTAAAATCTCGTTGAGAATGTAAAGCAGCAATAACTTTAAATTTGTCTGTGAATTTATGCGTTAAACGAACTTGAGGATTACGATTCAAAGCATAAACAGGCGCACCAGTTCCATAATTTGCAACATTTGGCAAAGCTTCTAACACAACGAAAGGATGCCAATATTGTCCAATCCCTAATTGCGTTTTCTCCCAATCCAACATCACATATGCGTGACGCAAACGAAACTCGTTGATTCCTCCTTCTGTTGCTCCAAAAAATTCTCCCTCTAAAATACCAGAAGTTTTAGCTCCAAGTAATTCTGGACCTTTCAAATTAACACCAGCTCTCGAAACAATCGATAACATGTGAAATTTAGAAGCTGCATTGATATCAGCACCGTTTACATCCGATAAACGATCTTTTGGATAAAGCGGAACCAAAGCCTCTCCTGCTCCAATCATTTGACGCGTATCCATAAAAATATCATTCCTGATAAATCCATAAAACTGCACATCAACTTTGTCTTTGTTTTCTCTTGGTTGTATTAATTCTACTTTTTCTACAACCACACTATCTGTCGTTTTCTGTTGAGCAGAGACATAGCTATAGCTGCAAAATATAGCTAGACAAGCCAATTTTGTTAAATTTTTACTCATTTTTTTTGTGATAATTTGAACGACTAAAATAATCAAAAGAAAAAAACTAACAAATGTTCGTTAATCATTTTTTAATAATTTTTCAAAGCTTTATTAAATTCATCATATGTTTAAATATTTTTTGAGAAATAGATATTTTGAAATAAGTTTTGGAAAGAAATTTTGAGAATTTGGTATTTTAATTAGTGTACGAAATACACTTTACTTGAATTCTTAGAGGAGTATTTTTCAAAAAAAAATCGAGAGAAGAATAATTGTTTCAACAAATGAGGAGAAAGTTAGACTTCTCTCGTAGTTTTAGTTTTAAAAATGTATGCAAATTTATTGATTACAGAATTTTCTTCAGCATAATCAATAATAAGCTTATGTTAAATCATAAAAAAAGAAGTTTTCTTAATTCTATATATTATCCTCTACACTATTTTTAAAATTTATGTATAATTATTCAGTCAATATTATTAAATAAATTATATTTTTATCAAATTCGGATTACATAGTTCAAATAAAATTCAATCTTTATTAATTTTTTAAGATTTTTTTTAGAAAAAACTTAAATGTTGGGGCTATTTTTGCTATGCAAATTACAGCTATGCAAACAAACATTGAAATACACTCATTAACTCATGTTGATTTGGAAGAATTATCAGCCTTATATAATCTTTCTTATCAAAATTATTACGTTTCTATCAATCTTTCAACTGAACAATTTCAGGGAAAATTAAAAATGGAAGATATCAATCTTGATTATTCTGTAGGTGCTAGTATTGATGGAAAATTAGTTGGCTTTTTACTTTATGGAATTAGAAATTATAATGATGTAAAAACAGCTTATATTGGTGGAACGGGCGTTTGTCCTGAACATCGTGGAAAAAAAATCACACAACAAATGTTAGATTTTAGTTTTCCAAAATTGAAAGAACAACAAGTGAAAAACATATTTTTAGAAGTAAATATTAAAAATGATTTTGCTATTAACGCTTATGAAGCTTGTGGTTTCGAAAAAACAAGAACTTTAAATAGTTATAAAGGAATTCCAATTTTGGTCGTAAATCCATTACATGAAATTATAGAATTTAGTGATTTAGATTTGATTACAAGTGAAAACTTTTGGGACATAAAACCTACTTGGAAAAATGATATTCAAAGTGTAAAAAATATCATCGAAGATTGTCAAATAAATGGAATTTATGAAGATGGAATTTTAGTTGCTTATAAAATTATCAACAAAAATAATACACGTATTTATCAATTTGGTGTTCATCACGATTATAGAAATCGTTATTTAGCTTCCATCCTTTTCAGCGATTTGAAAAATAAAGAGATTAAAATGATTAATGTTGACGAAAGAGAAATCTCTACAAATGATTTTATTCAATCGATGGGATTAGAATTGTACGACAAACAATATGAAATGAAAAAAGAATTATAATGAAAAGCCTCTAAAAATAGAGGCTTTTTTTGTATATTATATTTAAATATTTCTACTCAATTCTCAACTTATTCAAATTACTTCGATAACTTTCTAATAATAAACTTTCGGTTACATAACCTTCAAATTTACCTTTTTTAGTGAGTAAAATATAATCTATTTTTTTTGCTTCCATCATTTTCATCACGTTAGCAGCATTCGTAAAAATAGATGTCGAAGTTGCTTCTGTTATACATTCTAAGTAACTTTTATCAATATTATCATTAAAAATAAATGATCGAATATTATCTAAAACTATAATTCCATGAATCGATTTATCTTCATTGAGGACTGGAATAAAATCTTGTGTTGTAGTAGAAAAAATTTCTTTTATATCTTCAATTGAATTGTAAACCGTCAATGTTTTGATATTCTTGATATAAATCGAAAACAAATCAATTTTATTAAACAAATTTCGGTCTTTATCAGATGTAAAAACAATTCCTTTTTCTGCTATTGCGTATATATCCATCGAATATTTGTCGTATCGTTTTGAAATTGCAAAACTTATCGAAGAAACAATCATTAAGGGAATAATTAATCCATAACCTCCCGTAATTTCGGCAATTAGGAAAATTGCTGTTAATGGCGCATGAAATAACCCACTTAAAACAGCTGCCATTCCAACAACAGTAAAATTACCGACTGGAACTTCTTTGAAACCGATTAAATTAAAGAATTTTGCAACGAAAAAACCTAGATATGACCCAACAAATAACGAAGGCGCGAAGTTTCCTCCGTTTCCTCCACTTCCTAAAGTTAAACCTGTTGCAATAGATTTGATTAAAATTGTGACAAAAACAAATCCTAAAACTATCCATTGATTCGTTCTAAAACTCTCTAACAATGAATTATTTAAAATAAAACCAGCTTCATCATTTGCTAAATATTTTATACTCTCATAACCTTCACCAAATAATGTTGGGAAAAAGAAAATCAATATTGCTAAACTTCCCGCTCCAACAATCGCTCGCCAATATACATTATCCGAATAATTCCCTATCAAATGTTCAACTTTACGAAATAATCGAGCATGGTAAACTGAAACAAACCCCGCTAAAACACCCAAAATCACATAGAAAATAACATTATGATAATCAAATCCTAACGCATAACGAAAGGATAATAACATATTGCTTTTTAATGTTAAATTGGCAATTAAAGCTCCTGTTGCAGAAGATAACAATAAAGGAATAAAAGCAGTAACACTCATATCCGCTAATACAATCTCTATCGCGAACAAAACACCTGCAATTGGTGCATTGAATGCAGTCGCAATACCAGCTGCAACACCACAAGCCAACAAAAGTGTTCTTTCTTTGTATTTGAATCTGTAATATTGTGCATAATTAGAACCAAAAGCTGCACCAGTAATTGTAATTGGAGATTCTAAACCAGCCGAACCACCCATACCAACTGTTAAGGAACTCGTTAAAATCTGAGCATACATCTGTTTTTTAGGCATTATTCCAGACTTTTTAGCTACAGCAATCATAATTTGAGAAGTTCCCTTTTCTATCGAACCATCCAAAAATTTCTGCACAACAAAAACCGTCAACAAAATACCTATAATTGGCAATATACTATTGATATAAGGTAGTTTGACTAAATTATTAATATAAATAGTAAATTGAAAAACATTGTGCGCAAAAGTTTTTAGCACAATCACTGCAAAAGCAGATGAAATAGCTACTAAAATACACGATAAATACAAAAATTGTCGCTCTGATAAAACCAATTTTAACAGGTTCAACAAGTTTTGAAAAAAATTAAATGATTTTTTAATGTATTGAAAAAACTTTTGTTTTGTAGAAAGTCGCATACTTCAAAAATAGTGTACCTTTTGTTTATTGCCTAATTTAACTGCCACGAATTATACAAAAAGTAAACCAATAATACATAAAAGAATAAAATTTTTGAGAAAAAATCATTTCTATCATTTTAACTATTTCAAATTGATTATTTTTACTATTAAGCACACTAATATGAAACTATTTACTTTTCTTCTTTTATTTATTTTTTTGTTGAATTCTTGCGAATCAACTAAAACTTCTGCTGATAAACCAAGTTTTGATTTTTTGGTTGGAGAATGGATTAGAACAAATGAAAAATCGGATCGAAAAACGTATGAAAACTGGAAAAAAGTTGATAAAAACACTTTTTTAGGTTGCGGGTTTACAAACAAAAATAATGATACAATTTCGCAGGAACATCTTACTATCACAAAGATTGATGATAAATGGATATTGAAAGTTAATTTGGACAAAACTAAAAAAGAGACAACTGATTTTGAGTTAATCAATTCTGATAGAAATTCGTTTACATTAGAAAATCAAGAGAATGATTTTCCTAAACTTATCAAATATTGGAAAATTGGTCATCAGTTAAAAGCTGAAATTAGTAATGATGAATCAAGTAATATTGCGTTCGATTTCGAAAAAGTAAAGAAATAATTAAGCTACATTTGTGATCATCGCGTAAGCAAACGTTAGAACAGATAAAATAGTTCCGATCATAAAAATTGTGTACGTAATGCTTAACAAACGATATTTACGTTCCAAGACTTTTCCTAAATAATACAAATCTCTTGTCAAAGACGTATATACATAGTCGCGGTCTTTCATCAGTTCTTGCATAGCATCCTCGTAAGCATCAAGCGACATTTGATAAAAATTACCAAAGAAAAGCAAATTCACTTTTTTGTTTTTGATATCTTCTTCGTTAAAACTTTCGTATGTTACATTTGGTTTAGTTGCTAAAATTGCAAAAATAATTGAAACAACGCTTGATAAAAGCATTACAATTGAAGGTAAAAGTAAATATTCATTCTTTGGACTTCCTAATTTTGGAACCAAAGTAGAAAGTGCAATCGAAATCACGATGGCGTTTACAGACAATAAAATGTTGGCTTTACTATCAGCAATATCGCTTAAACGAGTATGATTATTTAATGTTACACGAAAAAGTGTATCAACACCACGATCTGGTTGTTGAATCTTATCGTTTTTCTTTTTCTTGATTTCATACTTATTAGGAATATCACCAATCAATTCAATCTCTTTGATTTTATTTTGTGTAAAGATCAAATTTTCTTCTTTTCCTTTCTGCCAAAGCTTTTTTGCAGCATCCGTATAAAAATGATGAACCTTTAAAAAAAAATTTCTATTCTCTACATGCCATTCGTAATCAGAAAATTCTTTGTGACAAATTTTGGCAATTTCATCACGTAATAATTCAGAAATTTTAGGATATTCAGTTTGTCCTAAATGAAAGTTATCTGCATCTTTTACAATTGCTTCACCTATATTTATCGGAACATTATTTAGCGCTGTGATTAAAATATAATCTTGAACTTCTTTGATGTAATTTTCGTCAAAATTATGCTCGCTCAAATATTGTTTTGCAATATTTGCACTTTCACTTTCATGACCTTGCACGGTTTTTGTATATCCCGTATCATGAAACCAACCAGCAATTAATAATTTCTCTTGTAAATCTGTAGAGATTTGTTCCTCCGCGCTCAAAGTTTTTATAGCTTCTACAACTTTTACAGTATGCATAAAATTATGATACGTAAAATCTAAAGAAAGATTATCTTTGAACAGATTGAAAACATAGTTTTCTAAATTTAATAACAATTGGTTCATCACAAGTTTTTAACGCTTAAATGTATGAAATTATTACCAACACTGAACAACAAAAAATTGAATTATCCTTTTTTGGCTTTAGTAGGTTCTTGCCTTTATATGACATCTTGCGCTACGCAACATCCTCAATATGGTAGAAACATTAAGACAGAAAAAGTACAAAATGTAGAAGGAAATAAAATTCAATCTATCTATTTAATAGGCGATGCAGGAGATCTTGATCAACCAAAAAATAAACAAAATTTAGAAATTTTAAAGAATCAATTAGCGAAAGCTGACTCTTCTTCTTATCTTTTCTTTTTAGGTGATAATGTTTACGAAAATGGAATTGTAACGGATTCTACAAAAGCTGAATATACAACAAGTAGAGAGAAACTTCAATTTCAGATTGATTTAGCGAAAGAATTTAAAGGAAAAACCCTTTTTATTCCAGGAAATCATGATTGGCGAAATGGTGTAAAAGGATTAAAAGAACAAGAAAAATTAGTCAAAAAACAATTGGGTAATAAAAAATCATTTTTACCAAAAGATGCGTGTCCAATTGATAAAATAAATGTAAATGATAGCATCGGAATTATTGCGATAGATTCTGAATGGTATTTACAAGATTGGGACAAACATCCTGGTCTAAATGAAAAATGTGATATCAAATCACGAGAAGCTTTCTTCGAAGAATTAGAATCGCAATTGAACAAATATCAAAACAGAACAACTGTTATCACGATGCATCATCCGTTATATTCGAACGGAACACATGGTGGACAATTTGATTTCAAAAAACAGTTTTATCCATTAGGAGATAATTTCAAAGTTCCATTACCTGTAATCGGATCTTTTATTAATTTATTAAGAAGTACAACAGGTCTTAGTCCTCAAGATGTTAATAATTTCAAATACAGAGAAATGGCTTCTCGTATTGCAACACTAATCGAAAATAGAAATAATGTAATTGTTGTTTCTGGACATGATCACAACTTGCAATACATTCAGCAAAACAATGTCAAACAAATTATCAGCGGTTCTGGTTCTAAAAAAGAATCGGCAAAAGCGGTTGGTAAAAACGATTTTTCTTACGGAGATAATGGTTTTGTTGTCTTAGATTTGTATGATAATGGTGCTTCTAAAGCTAATTTCTATGGTTTTAAAGACGGTGGAATCGAATTATTATTAGCAAAACAAATTACAGAAAAGAAAAAGGAATATTTGGCTCAAGTTTATGATGATAAAAAAATGCCAAAAACGAAAGAAACAAGTGTATATCCATTAGACGTTACACGTAAATCTGATCCGTATAAATTCTTTTTTGGTCGTCATTATCGTCGAACATATGGACAAACAATTACTGCTAATACTGTTAATTTAAGTCATCTAAATGGAGGTTTAACCCCTGTTAGAATGGGTGGTGAACATCAAACGCAAAGTTTACGATTGGCAAATGCAAAAGGTGAAGAATACAATATGCGCTCGGTGAAGAAAAGTGCCACGCAATTTATTCAGCAAGTAGCATTTAAAAATAAATATGTTGCAGATGAATTTGAAGATTCGTTCACAGAGAAATTTTTGATGGATTTCTACACAACCAATCATCCATATTATCCATTAACAGTTGCTAATTTGATGAAACCAATCAATATTATGCATTCTACGCCAAAATTATATTATATTCCAAAACAAGAAGCCTTGAAAGCATATAATGAAAATTTTGGTGATGAATTATACATGATAGAAGAACGACCAATGTCCGGATATCAAGACGGTGTTTTCGGAAAACCAAAACATATTGTTAGCACAGATGATATGTTGGCTGCGATTCACAAAAACAAAGATGTTGTCGTGGAAAAACAGGCCTACATTCGTGCACGACTTTTTGATATGTTAGTTGGTGATTGGGATCGACATTCTGATCAATGGCGTTGGGGCGTTTACAAAGAAAATAATCAAACTGTTTACAAACCAATTCCACGTGATAGAGACCAAGCATTTCCACGTTATGACGGACTTTTCTTTCATTTGATTATGAAAATTCCTCCGCTTAGACATATGCAAGATTACAAAGATGATATCAAAAATGTAAAATGGTTCAACAGAGAACCTTATCCGTTGGATTTAGCCATTTTAGAATCATCCAATCTTGATTTATGGAAAAAAGAAGCAAAATATATTCAAGATAATTTGAGTGATGATTATATCAAACAATCATTTGAATTAATTCCTGAAGAAACAAAACAAGAATATGATCAAGAAGTGATTAATAATCTTATTGCCCGAAAATCTAAATTAGAAAAATTTGCTGAAGAATATAATAAAGTTCTTCGCAAATTAGTTATTCTGAAAGGAACAGACGAAGATGAAGATTTTGTGATCACTCGTTTACCAAAGGGAAAAACAAATGTAAAAATCTATTCAGGACAAGATCGAACTTTAATTCTTGATGAAGATTTTAATAAAAAAGAAACAAAAGAAATTCGTTTATATGGATTAAACGGAAAAGATAAATTCAAGGTTGAAGGAAAGCCAAATAACGCTATTTTAGTTCGTATTATTGGTGGAATAGATGACGATATATACGAAGTAAAGCGTTCTGCAAAAGTAAAAGTATATGATTACGCTAACGGAAGCGATGCATCTGAATCTACCTTTTTAACATCGAAAAATTTTGTCAACGATTACGAAGTTAATACATACGATTACAAACAACCGATGTATAATTTCTTTACTATGTTACCTAATATTGGCTACAATCCTGATGACGGAATAAAAATTGGTTTATCGCCAACCTACACTGTCAACGGTTTTGATCGTAAACCATATTCGCAACGTCACAATTTGCAAATAAGTTATTATTTTGCGACAGGCGGTTGGGATGCCAAATATAAAGGAACGTTTACAAAAGCTTTGGGTAAATGGAATTTAGATCTTAATGCAGCTTACACGAGCCCAACTTATAGTACAAATTTCTTTGGTTTAGGAAACGAGACCATGAATAATCAAGAAGAAATTGGAATGGATTATAACCGTGTTCGATTAGAAAGTTATAGCATTGGACCGTCTATTTTCAAGATTATGAATAACAATGGTCGTTTAGATTTTTCTGCAATTTATAGTTACAAAAAGATTGAAGAGAATAAAGATCGTATTGTCGAAGATTTCCCATCAATTAATAGAGACGTTTTCAAAGGACAACATTTCGGAGAAATTGGAGCTAAATATTTGTTCAAAAATTACGATAACGAATCATTACCAAAATTAGGCATGACATTTTTAGCTAATGCGAAATGGATTTCTAACTTGACAGATTTTGAACGTAATCATTTTTACACAGAACTTAACTTAGGTTTCACACACAAAATCTCTGCAAATGGAAGATTAACAGTTGCTTCTATGCTAAAAGGTAAAGCAGTTTGGGGTAATTTTATGGAATTCTACCAAATGGCTAATTTAGGTGGAGATCAGGATTTACGTGGTTATCGATTAGGTCGTTTTGCAGGAGACAAAGTTTTCTTACAAACATCTGATTTACGATTTGATGCTTTACGTTTCAAAGCCGTTGTTCCATTACGATTAGGCGTTTTTGTTGGAGCTGATTATGGACGAGTTTGGTTAAACGGAGAAGACTCAAATAAATGGCATTCATCTATGGGTGGCGGACTTTGGATAAACGGAGCACAATCTATTACCGCAACAGTTTCATACTTTAAAGGTGAAGATCCAGGGCGAATCGTTTTTGGATTGAATTTCGGATTTTAACATATAAAAAAATAACCTTCAAAAATTTGAAGGTTATTTTTTTTGTACATATTTCTTGATTGCTTGCATCATATTTATCCACGCATTCTCTGAATGTGAGCGTTCATAATCATCTGCAAAATCTTTTCCTTCAATTGATAGATAAGTAAAATTACCCGAAGATTTTAGATTAAAAATTACTTCAATCTCATGGTCTGTATTATGTTTTTTATAATTATATCGCAAACGTTCATTCTCCATAATAGATGTAATCAAGGCTTCATCTACCAACGTTTCATTATTTTTTTGCGTTACAAATTTTATCTTCTCTCCTACTTTCCATTCGTTACATGTCATTTTTATGTTTTCAAAACATTCATTAAACGCTTGTTCATCTGTCAAAACTTTCCAAATATTTTCGGCAGTACTATCTATCGAAATATTAAGCAATACATCATCTTTTTCCATTCTTTATTCTTCTATTTTAGTATATTTTTCGAGTTTATTTTTATAATTAATCGAAACTCTAATTGCTTGCAAACCGCTTATACCCTGCAAATCATCAATTTCCAAATTTTCAACATCTTTTTTCAAAAATTTCTTATCAATTAATAAATTGATATAATTTGAGTATTCTTCTTTTAGAATATCTTCGGTATATATAATACAAATTTTATGTGGCAAATTGATTCGTTCATTTGTTCCTTTCACAAAAGCTTTACTCAATCTTTTTTTGATTATTTCATATTTTGCATTGTTATATCCATTAACATCAAAACGTTTCTCATCTAATTTGAACAAAATATCTAAAGTGGTATTCGTTGCAAAAACCAACGAAGCAACCTCAACTTTTAATGGTGTTTTTTTCTGAATTTCTTTGTAAGATTGTTCCAAAGCTATCATCGCTTGTAGTTGCCAATATCTAATTTCTCGAATATTTTGATAGGAAAATTTTTTGAACGGCGCAATACTTCGCCCAACATACAAATTGTAATCAATTCCATCTGTCTTGAAACGCTCATAATAATGCGGAAATACATCTTGAGCATCTTTCTGAAAAGTGTCTAATTTGTTCGACAAAAGTGAATTTGTCATTACAATTGTTTGGTCAAATTTTTTGCGATCTACGTAAAATAATCCCGTTGTAGAATCTAATTTTTTTAGATATTCTTCGATAATCGATTTCTCATCATCCTTTACATATTTGGGAATTTCAGGATGAATATGCAACGTAATGTAATCAAATAATTCACTTTCGAAATAGATTTTATCTACATTATCTATTCGTTGCAAAAAATCAGTCAAATCGTCACTATAATCCAAAAATTTATTCTTTTTTGTACGATTATATAACTCGTTACAAATCAAAATCAAGTAATTAATCTGATTCGTGTAATCCTTTTTTAAACATTGATTTCGAATCACTGACGAATTTCTCACATCCAATTCACCATAAATTGGATATACATTTTGAAAAGAAATCTGCGATTTTTGTTTTGTGTTTCCCGGATGCAATATGTGTTCGCGAGCTTTTTCTCTAAATTTCCAATCTACACTTGGATGCAACGACGTATATTCGGTTTGTATATAAGCATTGATTTGATTCTCAAACTCAACCGTATAGCGATAAATAGATTCTTCTAGAAGAGGCGTGATTTCGCGTAAAAGGTTTGCATTAATTCGATTGAAAACTCCAGCTTCTTTCGAGCCTATTTCTAAAATACCTAAATGAGATTTTCCGTTTTTCAATGGATAAAGAATCAAACTTTTTAGACCAGATTCATTTGCCATTCTCAACATTTTATCTTGTGGAAACTTCTCCAAAGCTGCGTCAATATTAGAAACAACATAATAATCTGATTTCGATATTTTGTTCTCTAAATCAGCACAAAAAACTTCATTCAGTTTTATTTTTTTATGATTATCAATCAGTAAGCTATCATTCAATTGTAATAAATGACTAATTTCTAATTGATTTTTATCCGAATTATAAGCCGAAAAACCAACTTCTAAATTATTGATCCTAAAAATAGATTTTAATGCAGAAATAATATCATTTCGAACAATATTAAAAGGTTCTCCATAAGATAATAATTTAGATTTTAAGTTAGAAAGTGCAATTTCAGTCGTATTGTCAAAAAATGAAACAAGATTAAACCCTTTTGCAATCCAAGATCCAATTGGAATTTTTCTCATCCACAAAGCTGTATCTTCATAATTATTCAACAACTCTTCAATTTCCTCTTCAGTCAATTTAAATTTATCTTGGGATGGATAAATCTGAAAATAATCGTGGTTAATATCAGTTCCAAGGTATGTTCTGTAACCATTTTGATTGTCTATAACCAACTGATTTGATAAATTAAAATCTAAATTTTTATGATAATACTTAGACAAGATGAAACAACAACAATACTTATACAATGTATCATAATCTAAATCTTCAAAATTGAATTTTAGTCGTGATTCATTATTATCAATCAACTCTTTAAGTCGATCTGTTGCAAAAATAAATTTGTCAGAAAAAGGAAAAGTTATCGCTTTTAAATTATATTTTACAAATGGTTTAGGAATAATTTTCTCAATAATTGGCTCAACATCTTTAATAATTTTCTGAAAATCTTCAAATGTTTCAACACCATCAATCAACTCTGGTCGAGTAGCTTTCAGATATTCTAAAAAAGCTTTAAACTCTCCAAAGTTGTATTCAGATCGTTCTAATTCTTCAATCAGCGATTGGAACGAGTAAATAATTTTGATGGGTAATTTATCGATAAAATTTTCTTTCATATATGATTTAAAAATAACAAAAGACTACTAATAAAGCAGTCTTCAAGTTATTATTTTTTTTAGTCATTATCTTGTAAATACCAAAGTTTCTTCGGTAGAAAGGTTCTCATCAAAACGATAACCATCCACGTCAAATGCTTTCACTTGATCCAAAGTTTCAACTTTATTTTCTGCACAATAACGCGCCATTGCACCACGAGCATGTTTAAAATACATCATGATTTTTTTCAATTCACCGTTTTTGTAATCTTGAAACTCTACATCAATCATCGGAACTTTTAACGATTTTTTATCCAAAACTTTAGCATATTCATTACTTGCTAAATTTAAGATAAATTCTCCTTTTTTTAGTTTCGAATTTAGAAAAGGTGTCAAAATTTCTTTCCAAAAACCATACAAATTTTTCGAACCATGAACATCTAATTTCGAACCCATTTCCAAGCGATACAACATTACTTTATCCGAAGGACGCAACATTCCATAAAGCCCAGATAACAAAAATGCATGTTTATTGAAATAATCAAGTGCTTCGTCGTTTAACGTCTCAGCATTCAAACCTCTATACACTTCACCTTTGAAAGCTAAAGCTGCTGGAATAGCTTGTTTCGCAGTAGGTTTAACATTCCAAACCTGATTACGCTCCACATTCATTTCTGCAATATCTTTCGAAATTTTCATTAATTTTTCGAGATCAGTTGTACTCATCTCTTTCATAACATCCATAATTTTTTGCGAATGTTCTAAAAATTGAGGTGTTGTTGCTCTCCATTTAGCATTCGTTTCCAAATTCATCATCTTCGCTGGCGAAAGTAATATTTTCATGTATCAAAAAATCTTAATTAATAAAAAAAGTATTCTGTTAGAATAAAATCTAATTCAACTCTTCTTTAACAAAGATAAGAATTGTTTGCTTTAGAAAAAGTGTAATTATATTGATTAAAAATATTCACAGATTATAAATAACTATTAATTAATATCAAAAAGGATTTAATTAAATTTTCGGTTTTCTTCGTCAATCATTTTTTCGAAATCTGACTGACTTATCTGTTTTCCTTTGGTTGATTTATTTATTGTTCTCTATACTATAAACTTAATCTTTATCTACTCCTTGGCTATTCATTTCTTGTTGTTTCTTAAAAAAAGCATCCATTTCTGCTTTATACGTTTTGAAATCAACAATTTTCCCTTTCTTTGGTTGATTTATTGTTACATTTTTCTTAGCTTCTTTTACAGATGTTGCATTATAAGTAATAACCATATCAGCATCGTCGTTCGTTTTTCTTTCTAATTCTAAAATCAAACCAGGTAATCCCATATACTTATCAGGTCCCGAAGGAAAAGACAAAGAAGTAGCAAACCAAGCTGTAAACTCTTCTTTATTGATTTTTGCAGTTGCTTTACGAACATCAAAGCCTAAGACTTTTCTCTTGTCGCGCGTTATAGTCCAATTAATTTTAGGAATAGAATCTTTGATAATTCGATCCATCCCAAAGCCAACCGATTCGTGCATATAAAAGTTTTCAAGTAAGTTTTTGTAATATAATCCATTTCCTTGATTACTACTGTAGCTTACTGAATTTCCACTATTTAGTGTTGGTTTTTGATTATAATTAGAAGCCGTTTTATTTGTTATTAAAATATAAGGTTTAACCCGTTGTGCATTTTAAATAATTTGGGTTTTTAGATTATTAATATTTCGATTAAAGTATGTTTTATTAATGTACTGAACCACAGTAAGTGCAGTAATTTTAGCTAAAATTCTGGTTTTAAATCCTTCGAAAGTCTTTGCATAATTTCGTCTAATCATAAACTGATCACATAGTTGAGAAAATAACGTTTCAATTCTT
The DNA here is from genome assembly GCF_053482575.1 of Empedobacter sp. ULE_I140. Lineage (NCBI taxonomy): Bacteria > Pseudomonadati > Bacteroidota > Flavobacteriia > Flavobacteriales > Weeksellaceae > Empedobacter > Empedobacter sp. ULE_I140. The sequence goes on from NZ_JBQMTX010000001.1 coordinate 2,288,766, forward strand.
TTTCGATACTTTTTGAATGGATAAAACTGAGGTTTATACTCTTTTTGATTGGATCTTTTCGGTGTTTCTAATCGAATATTGGCTTCATTAAATAAGTCAATTTGAATTGTTTGTGACAAATAGCCTCTGTCACCAAGTAGCACACAATCTGACAGTTGAGATTTTATATCTTTCAAAAAATGAATATCATGAACAGATGCGGGACTAATATCAATACTCTGGAAAACACCAGTTAAAGAACAAACAGCATGAAGTTTATAGCCATAAAAAGACATTTGCTGAGAAGCACAAAAACCTCTATTTGGTGCACTATACTGATGTTCTTTGCAAATTTTAGAGCGATTAATTCTTGCTATTTTGCACACCTCCAACGGCATACTATCAACGATAAAACAATTTTCAAATTCATTAAATTCTTTCGCTAATTTGAGGCGAATACTATTAATTTGCTCTGATAATCTTCGTTTTCTACGATTGTAAATACTACGCTCAATTTTACAACTTAACGCATTAGGAAGATTTCGAAATAAATGATTTTCACTATCAATACCCATAAATTCAGCTGTTAAAACAAGACTTATGAGTTCTAAATCAAAAAGTTTAGGTTTTCTACGTTGATAAATTAAAAGTGTATCTCTTGATATTTTTCGAAGAACTTCCAATATTCTTTCGTAATTTGCAAGTAAGTTGTTCATTGTAAATGTTTTGTAGTTAAAACAATTTACTGATTTTCAATCAAATGAACAACTTTATTCTTTATTAATCAAAATGCACAACGGGTAAGGTTTAGGAATTTTCATTTGTTCAGTAAAGTATCTAATCGTTTCATCTCTACTTAATTTTCGGTTGTCAATTGTAACTGAACCTTGAGTTTTACTTGCGTCATATACTGTATATACATCATATTCTACCTCTAAAACATCTTGCGCATTTGCAAAATAACATAAGCTGCTTAATACAATCAATAATAATTTTTTCATAATTTTTATTTAGGTTAATCTTTATCTACACCTTGGTGTTCATTCGAACTTTGTTGGTTATAATCAGCTTTCAGCTTTTCAAATTCGGCTTTAGAAATTTCCTTAGCCTTGAATAATTTCTTAAATTCTAAATGATCTTTTGTTGTAACAGAAGTTGCTTTCAAAAAATAAGATGGATCAATAATTCCATTTCGAATAGATTCTATTTTTAATACCAGACCTGGAAGATTAATAAATTCTTTTGGACCAAAACGTTTGGGTAAACTTGGTGCGTACCAAATGATTGATTTATTATTGTCATTATATTTTACAACTGCTTGTTTAACATCAAAACCCAAATAAGTCGATTTTTCTTGCGTTAATTCGTATTTATAATGTGTCGAAATGGTATCAGTTACAAGGTATTTTTTATTCTCTATCATCCATTCTTGTTTCATTTTATTTTGATTGAAATCTTGTTCAAAATTATACGAAAAAATACCATACATCGTAACTAACGCATTCCCTTGAGAATTATTAATTTTCTCAATCTTAGAAAAAACACTTTTTCCTTTTTCTATTTGTAGTACATAAGTTTTTGGAACAGAAAGTGCTTTTATAAAATCATCACCCAATTTTTCTTCCTTTCCATCCTTCCCAAAAAGACGAGGAATAGAAACCTCCTCGTATTCAATTTCTAATGCATCTTGTGCTTGTAACACAATAGAAAAAAGGCTTATAAAAATTACTAAATATTTCATTCAAAATTATTTTTTATCCACTCCTATTGAAAAAGATTCTCTCATTTTTTGACGAGATTCATCTTGCAATTTTTTAAAATCTTCTTGTGTTATTTCTTCACCTTTCATAGGTTTAGTTTTAGACATTTTCTTAGGATTTAAGGTAATTTTATCCGCTTCATAAGTCATAATCGAACCAAATTTACCACCCGTTTCGCTCACCGTTTTCAGAATCAAACCTGGCAATCCATTCACTTGATTTGGTCCTGCATCAACCTTAATATCTGGTGCAAACCAAGCTGCTATTTGCTTGCCTTTATCATTACCAATAGCTTTTTTTACTTTGTGACCCAAAATCGTATCTTCAATATCTGTAATTTTCCATTCATAGTCTTTATATGGCGTAACCACAATAAAATTCTGTTTATCTAAAACGACTTCTTGACGAAACTCTTTCTTACTTGTTTCATTAATCAAAGCTTTATATTCTCCTCCAATATTAATTGAAAAAGCCCCCATAGAGCTACCATTTTGATCATTATTAATGGTTTCTATTTTTTTGTAAACGGACTGATGATCACTATATTCTAATTGATAATAAATATTTGGAGACCCTCCAATTTTTATTGTACCTCCTCCTTTTTGTGCTTGCTCTCTTTCAAACTCCTTTATTTTTTCTTCATCATGCTTTATATCATATTTATAATCGACAATAAGCTTTTCTTGCCCAAAACCAAAATTCGAAAAAAGTAAAAATCCAGCTAGTAATAATTGTTTCATTATATTGTAGTTTTTAATTAATACTCTAAAATAATTTTTATTTTTTAATTCTACAACAATAGAATGCGCAATTAACACAACATTGTGAAAAGAAAAAAAATCCAACTTAGGCTGGATTTTTTTTCTAAAAATTAAAATAAGTTTCTAAATTACCTCAAAATGTTTCAGTGCATTCCATATTCCGTGATTATCTGCAGAAGTTGTATAATAATCAGCTGCTTCACGAACATTCTCTTTCGCATCGCCCATTGCTACGCCTATTTTACAACCTTTCAACATACTAATATCGTTACCACCATCACCAAAAGCCATTGTTTTAGTTAAATCTAAATTATCGCGTTCAGCCATTCGCTCTATTCCACGCATTTTACTAATATTTTTCGGATTTATATCAGCAAAATATTCTATCCAACGTGTTCCTACACTGTTTGTCAACACATTTTTCATCAAATAATCTTCTTGTTCTTCGTTCACAAAAAAATTCATTTGCATAATATTATCTTTCGGCAAAGTTCGAGGATCAACCACTTCTGGAAGTTCCATTCCAAAATAAGCAAACGATTTTTCTACATTCTCATTCACACGATTGATACTAAACGCTTCTTTCGTCATATACGAAAATGAGAAAGGATTTTCATCATCATATTGTAACAAAGCCTCTATATCATTAGGGTTGATGTAATCTACAAAAAATGATTGACGGTTTTCGTCGGAGCACATTCCTCCATTATTATTGATGTAACCATCAAAACCATAATCAAAAATATGCTCAGGCATATCCACCATATTTCGTCCTGTTGCGATGTATATTTTTTTGTTTTTTTGTTTCAATAATTTCAACGCTTCGATTGTCGAATCACTGATTTCATGGTTTTCAAAACCTTGTAATGTTCCGTCAAAATCGAAGAAAAAAGAATCTATCATACTTTAGTTTTATCTTTTACAAAATTAAAAAAGCAACCTTTGTTTGGTTGCTTTTGCTGTTTATTTTAATGCTAATTTAATAATTTCTATTGCTTTATTGGTATCTTCTTCGGAAATATTGAGATGAGGACGCATTCGCACCGAGTTTTCACCACAAGGAAGAATAATCATATGATTTTCGAAACATGTTTTGATGAATTCTGAACGATCCAAATCTGATGAAAAATCAAACGCAATGAACAATCCTAATCCACGAATCGAATGAATTTTCTTCGTTTCTTTTGCTATTTCATTCAATTTTGATAAAATATATTTTCCTTTCTCTTCCGCATTTTCAACTAATTTTTCTTGTTCAATCACTTCTAAAATTAATTTGAAACGCAACATATCGATATAATTTCCACCAAAAGTCGAATTAATACGGCTTGATTCCTTGAAAACATTATTCGGAATTTGATCTAACTTTTCTTTATTCGCTAAAATTCCACAAACTTGTGTTTTCTTTCCAAACGAAATCACATCAGGAATCACATCATAATGCTGAAAAGCCCACATTTTACCAGTCATTCCCATTCCTGTTTGTACCTCATCAAAAATCAATAAAATCTCTTCTCTATCACAAATTTCTCTCAATTTCTGAAAGAATTCTTTTCGAAAATAATTATCTCCTCCTTCACCTTGAATCGGCTCAATAATAATACAAGCAACTTTATTTTTGCGTGTTTCTAAAGCATTTTCAATTTGTTCAATCGCACGTTTTTCAGCCTCAACAACCTTGCATAAATTATCTTCTGTAACAGGATAAATTCGTTTTGGATTTTCAATTCTTGGCCAATCAAACTTTGGAAAATATTCGTATTTACGAGGATCTTTCGTATTCGTTAGCGATAATGTATAACCAGAACGCCCATGAAAAGCTTGTTTAAAATGAATAACATCACTTGCTTCTTTCTCAATTCCTCTCGAAAAGTTTAATCTTGTTTTCCAATCAAAAGCCGTTTTCAATGCATTTTCTACTGCCAATGTTCCACCAGAAATAAAAAATAAATATTGCAATTCTTTCGGCATCGCTACACGCTCAAATGTATCAATTAAATCGGCGTAATCTTTTGTATAAATGTCTGACATCGCAGGTTTATTGACTGCATTTCGACCTAAAAAATCTATTTTCGCCATCAAATGTGGATGATTATAACCAATCGCAGTCGAAGCAAACATTGAAAATAAATCCAAATATTCAATGCCATTTTCGTCTACAACATAGGATCCATGCGACTTATCCATATCCATTACAATCGGATATCCATCTGCCAATATATGTTTTGCTAATCTTTCGTGTACTGTACTCATCTCTGTAAATTTTTAAAAATCAAACTTAATTCCTTGCGCCAATGGCACTTCTGTCGAATAATTAATTGTATTCGTTTGTCGTCGCATATACGCTTTCCAAGCATCAGAACCTGACTCGCGTCCACCTCCAGTTTCCTTTTCTCCACCGAAAGCGCCGCCAATTTCTGCTCCAGAAGTTCCAATATTTACATTTGCAATTCCACAATCAGAACCTTGCTGACTCAAGAATAATTCAGCTTCACGAAGATTATTTGTCATGATAGAAGACGATAAACCTTGTGCCACATTATTCTGAATTTCAATTGCATTTAACACATCTCCAGAATATTTGATTAAATATAAAATTGGAGCAAAAGTTTCATGTTGAACAATTTCGAAATGGTTCTCAACCTCAGCAATTACAGGCTTTACATAGCAACCGCTTTCAAAACCATTTCCTTCTAAAATTCCTTCTTCAACGATAATTTTTCCTCCTTCTTCATTAATTTTTTCTAATGCTTTTGAATACATTTCAACCGCATGTTTATCAATCAACGGACCAACATGATTTGTTGTATCCAACGGATTACCTATTTTTATTTGTTTGTAAGCATTTATCAACGATTCTTTTACCTTATCATAAATAGATTCGTGCACAATCAATCTTCTTGTTGTTGTACAACGCTGTCCAGCCGTACCAACTGCACCAAAAACAGCCGAAGTCAACATAATTTTTAAATCTGCATTTGGCGTAACAATAATCGCATTATTTCCACCTAATTCTAAAATTGTTTTACCCAAACGAGCCGCAACCACTTTATTCACTTCAATTCCCATTCGCGTAGAACCTGTTGCAGAAACCAAAGCCACACGAGCATCTTGTGCAATTAATTCACCAATTGTTTTATCGCCCATTATCAAAGAAGAAACGCCTTCTGAAATATTATTTGCTTTTAAAACTTCTGCTAAAATATGTTGACATGCAACCGCACACAAAGGTGTTTTTTCACTTGGTTTCCAAACTACAACATCACCACAAACCATCGCTAAACACGTATTCCAAGACCAAACAGCAACTGGAAAATTGAACGCAGAAATCACCCCTACAATTCCAAGCGGATGATATTGATCGTACATGCGATGCAAAGGTCTCTCCGAATGAATTGTCGAACCATATAATTGACGCGATAATCCAACTGCAAAATCACAGATATCAATCATTTCTTGCACTTCGCCCAAACCTTCTTGATAGGATTTTCCCATTTCATACGAAACTAATTTTCCTAAAGAAGCTTTTTTCTCACGAAGTTTATCTCCAAATTGACGCACAATTTCTCCACGTTTCGGTGCTGGAATCATTCGCCATTCTTTGAAACCAACTTGTGCCTCTTTTATCACTACTTCATAATCATCTTTTGTTGATGACTTAACTTTTCCAATCAATTTTCCATCTACTGGCGAGTAAGAAGAAAGCTCTTCACCTTTTCCAAACCAAGTATTTCCTGTCGATGTTCCGAAATTTTCGGAAGAAATACCTAATTCTTTTAATTCGTTTTCTATCATTTTTTTGTGTTATTTTGTGTTTTTAACTTTTACCTAAATTAGTCAAAAGTTTCATAAATTAAAATTTTTAATAAATATTATTCAGAATAATTTTTAATTTAATGAATAATCGTTAGATTTAATAAAATAAAACCGCATAAAATGAATTCAACTACAGATTATTTTAAGATTGATGATTTATTAACCGAAGAACATAAATTAATTCGTCAATCTGTTCGAGATTTTGTGGACAACGAAATAAAACCTGTGATAGATGATGCTGCGCAACATCATAAAGATATTCCAGATTTAATGAAAAAATTAGGTGCAATTGGTGCTTTAGGACCATATATTCCTGAAGAATATGGAGGCGCTAGTTTAGATCAAATGTCGTATGGATTAATCATGCAAGAATTAGAACGCGGCGATTCGGCTGTTCGTTCTGCTGCATCAGTACAATCTTCATTAGTGATGTATCCAATTTTTTCTTTTGGATCAGAAGAACAAAAACGCAAATATTTACCAAAATTAGCTTCAGGAGAATTCGTTGGAAGTTTTGGATTAACTGAACCAAATCACGGTTCAAATCCAGGCGGAATGGAAACTCGTTTAACTAAAAATGGTGATCATTATATCTTAAATGGAGCAAAAATGTGGATTACAAATTCACCAATTTGTGATATTGCAGTTGTTTGGGCAAGAGATGAAGAAGGAAAAATTCGTGGTGTTATTGTAGAACGTGGAATGCAAGGTTTTACAACACCAGAAACTTTGAATAAATGGTCATTAAGAGCTTCAAAAACAGGTGAATTAGTTTTCGAAAATGTAAAAATTGAAGCATCTCAAATTTTACCAGAAGTGAGTAGTTTACGGGGACCACTATCTTGTTTAAATTCGGCTCGATACGGAATTTCTTGGGGTGTAATTGGTGCTGCAATTGATTGTTACGAATCAGCTTTGAAATATTCATTAGAACGAACACAATTTGGAAAACCGATTGCTTCTTATCAATTACAGCAGAAAAAATTAGCTGAATTTATTACAGAAATTACGAAAGCTCAGTTGTTATGTTGGCGATTAGGAACGTTGAAAAACGAAAATAAAGCAACTCCTGAACAAATTTCTATGGCAAAACGCAACAATGTAAAAATGGCTATTGATATTGCGAGAGAATCTCGTCAAATTATTGGAGCAATGGGAATTGTAGGCGATTTCCCTATGATGCGACATGCTGCAAATCTTGAATCTGTAATTACATACGAAGGAACGCATGATGTCCATTTATTGATTACTGGAGCAGATGTGACAGGTATTAATGCTTTTGTATAAGATATTTTTTCATACAATCAGATATTTTTATAGGTTTACAATTCGTTTGTAAACCTTTTTTATTTATCACACATGAAATTGAAATCAATTCTACTTATAATTTTTTGTATTCAGGCTATTGTTCTTGATGCACAGGAAACCTACAAAATTACGTATGAACGCTTTTCGAACGGAAAGAAAGTCGAAGAAAATAACCCCATACAAGTTATTGCGAATACAAAAGAAACAATTATTGGAAAGCAACAAAGCTTTAATTCTTCGACAAATTATCCTGATGAAATGTTTTATTATTCCAAAACAAATCCATCAATCATCTCAATGATTACGCAATTTGACCCGACTAATTCTATTATTACAAATGATTCTGTCTCGTTTAATAAATCTGTTTTCACGATTTCTAAAGAAACAAAACGAATTTTAGGTTTACGTTGTAAAAAAGCAACAACAAATATCAATTCGAATACAATAGACGTTTGGTTTGTGGACAATATGGAATTGAATGCCTCTCCAACAATGGTTGGAATGAATTTAGGTTTTGTGTTAGAACTTACACGAAATAATAATTCAACGATTCGAGCTTCGAAAATAGAACGCGAAAAAGATTTGATTCCAAGTCAATTTATCCAAAAAGAATTGCATCAAAATCGAGTTGATTTGTTGACATATAAAGACATTATTTGGAAAAGTAAATTCGTTGATATTCCACTTTTATCACATCAACAAGTTAACTTTAGTAAAGATTTTTCGTCAAATGATTCAATTTATCGTTTTGCAAATGGAACTGTTGTAGTTCGAAAAATTAAAATTCCTCAAATTAAAGAAGGAAGCCAAGTTTTCTTAAATGTTTCGCAACAATCAAATGGTGATGCTTACGACAGAACAGGTTCTGTATTTTTGATCCCGCGTGATTCTAAAATTACATTTATGGATGGTTTGCAAAAAGGAATCAATGAATTACCAATTTATACATCAGCAAATAACAAGAAATATCAAGGTTATTTTTTGACAGAAAATTATTCACCAACGATAGAATTAATGCGCTTTTTCACACCTTTTGGAATTAATAAATTCAATCATATTCAATTAAAAAATCAAACTTGGGAAACCGAAGCAAAATATCGTCAAGAAATCACAGAATTTCAAGGTTTATTATCTGATCAAGAAGTTTTGATTGGTTTCTTCATTGGAAATTATGATCAAGGCGGACATATTATTTCTGCCAATATTTCTGTTCATCCATCAGGTTCTACAACAATGCCAATTAAAAAGGCTTTACCAATTTTCAATACTGCAAATGTGATGGAAATGGCTGGACAAGAATACTCTACTTTGTTCGAAAATCCGAATGGTTTTACAGTAGAATTCACGTTGAAAGAAGATTACAATAATGCTAAATTACGTTTTACAACAACTGGACATGGCGGTTGGGAAAATGGTGATGAATTTGTTCCGAAAGAAAATAGTATTTTTCTTGATGGACAAAAAGTATTTAATATAGTTCCTTGGAGACAAGATTGTGGTTCTTATCGCGCTTACAATCCAGCTTCTGGTAATTTTGACAATGGTTTATCATCATCTGATTATAGTCGTTCTAATTGGTGTCCAGGAACAATTACAAATCCTTATTTTATAGATTTGGGCAATTTAAAAGCCGGAAAACATAGTATACAAATAAAAATTCCGCAAGGAAAACCTGAAGGAAATAGTTTCAGTTATTGGAATGTTTCTGGTGTTCTTTTAGGAGAATAATTTTTTTTGGAGCAAAAAGATTTATTAAACGTCTTTTTGCTCTATTTTTTTATGATTTATCAAAACCGTTAACCAATCTACAATATCTTGATATACTTCATCTTTGATAGATTCATTCAATATTTCATGTCTCAAGTTTGGATATAGTTTCATTGTTACATATTGAAATCCATTTTGCTTTAAATCTTTATACGATTGCAAAACTCCTTTACCAAAATCACCAATTGGATCATCTGCTCCACTCACAAAATAAATAGGTAAAGATTGCGGTATATCTTTTGCCCAATTCTTTTTTGTTGCTTGTATATTTAAATTAATCAAAGTATAAAAACCGTTAACAGTGAAAGGTATTCCGCAAAGAGGATCTTTCAGAAAATTTAAACGATTTAACTCATCTAAACTAAGCCAATTAGTCTCATGAAAATTTTCTTCATTTTGAAAATGTTTATTATTCGATTTTAAAAAAATAGTATTAAGTAATTGACTTCTTTTATGAGGAATCAATTTATTTAGAAGACTTAAAAAACTACTCAATAATTTAATTCCAGGAATTCTACCTCCTGTTCCCATAATTATAGCACCATCAAAGTGATTTCCATATTCTTGAAGTAGGCAACGTGTTATAAACGATCCCATTGAATGCCCCAAAATAAAATGCGGTAATAAAGGGTATTTATTCTCTAACAATTTAGCTAACTCTTTTGCCGTCTTTATTAAATTTTCTTTTGGATTATCTAAGCAGAAAAAACTGTAATCTTCTTCTATTTTAGCTGTTTTTCCATGTCCTAAATGATCATATAACAAAACTAGAATTCCTTTGTCAGCCAAGTACTTTGCAAAATTTTCATATCGCCCACTATGTTCTTGCATACCATGGACAATAAGTAAAGTAGCTATAATTTCATCTTCTGGAAGAATTACTCTATAATAAACATTCTCTGGTATTGACATTTTTATTAAGATTTAATTATTAATTTACAGTTTTACTTATTCAAAATCAACATTTTTATAAATAAACCATTGACTTTTTCAACAAATTTCAAGCCGATAAATAAGATCTAAAATTTCTAATTTTTACAACTAAAAAAACGAGGTAAATAAAAATTAACCTCGTTTTTTTTTATAATGTACGATAATTTTACTTTTTCGTTTTAATTGTATTCTTATAAATCTGACCATCTTTAATAATTACTAAAAAGTTTTTATCAGGATTAGCAATTAATGATAAATCTTTCAAAGGATTTCCATCAACCAAAATCAAATCTGCTAAAGCTTGTTCTTCTACAACACCTAATTTCCCTGGATATGGACTTCTTAAACCAGATAATTGCAACAGTTCTCCATTATCTTGTGTTATCATTTTCAAAATTTCAGCATTTGTAAACCATTTTTGAAGACGTAAAATATAACTATTTTGCTCATCATTCAACTCAGGTTCAAACAAGAAATCCGTTCCCCATGCGAGCTTCACACCAAGTTTTTTTGCTAATGGCCAAACTTTATCTTGACCATCCAAAACTGGTTTACGTTTTTCTTTTCGCTGCTCGTCCATGTTTTCATTATTATCCATCAAATTTTGAAGGCTTAACCAAACACCTTTTTTAGCAAGAATTTTCAAAGTTTCTTCATCTAACATTTGACCATGCTCAATTGACTTCACTCCTGCTTCCACAGCGCGTTGCACAGCTCTCGGCGTATAGGCATGTACCATTACATACGTTCCCCAATCTTCAGCAGCATCAACAGCCGCTTTCATTTCGTCAAAAGTATATTGCGTAACATCAATCGGATCATAAGCAGAAGACGTTCCACCACCTGCCATCAATTTGATTTGACTCGCACCAAAGCGTAAATTTTCTCTTGTTGCTGTCAAAACTTCATCTCTTCCATCAGCAATAAAAGTAGCTCCTAATTCCTCTGCACGAGATGCTTTTCCAAAGAATCTACGAGAACGTTCATCAGGAGTTCTAAAATCTCCGTGACCAGCCGTTTGACTAATCGTTGCGCCTGAAGGCCAAATTCTAGGCCCTGCAACTTTACCTTTATCAATGGCTAATTTCAAAGGAAAAATTGGCCCTCCAGCATCACGAACACTTGTAAAACCGCGCATCAACATTTTGTGGGAAGCTTCGCCAACTTTATTCATTAACATTTCTTCTGACATATCTGGCGACATCATTTGCGTCATCGTCAATGAACCAAATACCATATGTACATGAACATCAATTAAACCTGGCATCAATGTTTTTCCTCCTCCATTAATTTTTACAACATCTTGATTAGGTGAAGAAATTTTTGCAGAACTAATTTTTTCAATTTTTTGACCAGAAACCAAAACATTCATCGCGATGTTAATGCTTGAGTTTGATGATCTAAAATCCTAACATTTTCAATCAGGAACTGTTTTGTTTGAGCAAAAGTAAAAGTGGTAGCGAGAAAAAAAAGTGCTATTATCGACTTTATTTTCATAATTTATTGTTTAATTGCCCTAAAGATACGTTGAATGCGTGTAATTTGAGGATAAAGTTTAAATTAAAAATATATTCATTTAAATCATTCAAACAAAAACCCAAATTTACTTTTTATTAAAAGAAAATACTATATTTGTTGACAACCAAAAGGTTTTAACTTAATTTTCCTTGGTGATAAAGATTTTTAACTGTTTTGAATTAAATAGACAAAATCTTGTTTTACGGCTTATCTTCTTCCGACTATAATCGTTTTTTAAGGAATAAAATTTAATAAAAAATTAGCAATCAATACACCTTTTCTACCCAAATAATCGGATAGAATTTTGTAAATTTGTAACCAATACATTAGAAAATTTAATGGAATATAATACACTTCGTTCGCAATTGATTATTCCAGAATATGGTCGTCATATTCAAGAAATGGTAAATCATTGTAAAACAATAACAGACGAAACAGAACGCAACGGATTTGCCGAAATTATAATTGAAGTAATGGGAGAATTAAATCCTCACTTGCGCGATGTACCAGATTTTCAACATAAACTTTGGGATCAACTTTTTATCATGGCAGAATTTGATTTGGATGTAAAATCTCCTTATCCAATTCCGACAAAAAAAGATACGGTAAATAGTAAACCAAATAAAGTAGAATATCCAAAAAGCATCTATAAATACAGATATTACGGAAACAATATTCGTAAAATGATTGATGTTGCTGTAACGTGGGAAGAAGGCGAAAAACGCGAAGGTTTGTACTTTGCGATTGCCAATCACATGAAAAAATGTTATTTACTTTGGAATAAAGATACTGTTGATGATCAAGTTATTTTTAATCATTTGTACGAATTATCTGATGGTAAAATTGATTTGAGAAAAGTTGATGATCATTTGGTTTCACCTGATCGTTTGAATTCGAATAATAATCATTCAAACAACAATCAAAACAATAGAAGTTACCAAAACAATAATCGTAATCATCAAAATAACAACAATCGAAATAATAACCAAAATTCGAATAATCGTCAAAACAACAATAACCGAAATAATCAAAATAACAACAATCGAAACCAAAACATTCGAAACAATAAAGGTTAAATCAAAACTATTTAATACAAGTAAATGGCTACATTTCAAATAAAGGGAGGGAAACCTTTGAAAGGAGAAATTACTCCGCAAGGTGCTAAAAATGAAGTACTACAAATTTTATGTGCGGTTTTATTAACCAATGAACAAGTTCGTGTTAAAAATATTCCAGACATCCGAGATGTCAATCGTTTGATTGAAATTTTGGGTGATTTAGGCGTAAAAACACAAAAAAATGGAAAAGGAGATTTCACTTTCCAAGCAGACGAATTACGATTAGATTATTTAAAAGGAAAACAATTTCGCAAAGATGGTGCTGCTTTACGTGGATCGATCATGTTAATGGGACCACTTTTAGCTCGTTTCGGAGAAGCTTTTATGCCAAAACCAGGAGGAGATAAAATTGGACGTCGTCGTTTAGATACGCACTTCGAAGGTTTCTTTGCTTTAGGAGCTAAATATCGTTTCAATCCTGACGAAGATTTCTATGGTGTAGAAGTCGACGAAAACGGATTGCAAGGTTCGTATATGTTATTAGAAGAAGCTTCTGTAACAGGAACTGCAAATATTATTATGGCTGCAGTTTTGGCGAAAGGAACAACAACTATTTACAACGCTGCATGCGAGCCTTACATTCAACAATTGTGTAAAATGTTGAACAGAATGGGTGCTAAAATTTCTGGAATCTCTTCTAATCTTTTAACGATTGAAGGAGTTGAGAAATTAGGCGGAACTGAACATACATGTTTACCAGATATGATCGAAATTGGATCTTGGATTGGTTTAGCAGCAATGACAAAATCTGAATTAACAATCAAAAATGTTTCGTGGGAAAATTTAGGTGTTATTCCAGATTTTTTCAGAAAATTAGGAATCAAATTAGAACGTCGCGATGACGATATTTATATTCCAGCTCAAGAACATTACGAAATCGAGCGTTTTATTGACGGTTCTATTTTAACTATTTCTGATGCGCCATGGCCAGGATTTACACCAGATTTATTATCAATTATTTTAGTAATTGCAACACAGGCAAAAGGAAGTGTTTTGATTCACCAAAAAATGTTCGAATCTCGTTTATTCTTCGTAGATAAATTAATCGATATGGGGGCGCAAATTATTTTATGTGATCCGCACCGTGCAACAGTAATTGGTCTTAATCACGAAACTCCGTTGAAAGGAGCCGAACTAACCTCGCCAGATATTCGTGCCGGTATGTCTTTATTGATTGCTGCACTTTCTGCGAAAGGAAAAACTGTTATTCATAATATCGATCAAATTGACCGTGGTTACGAAGATATCGATGTACGTTTACGTGCTATTGGAGCTGATATAATTAGAGCTTAAAAAAAAATGCAATCTATTATTGAGTTTATCACCAATTTTGTTCAACGCCCAGACAAGGTATTAATGGACATTATCAATAATTACGGTTATTGGATATATGTTATTTTATTCCTGATAATTTTCGCCGAAACTGGTTTAATTATCATGTCATTTTTAATGCCTTTTTTACCTGGAGATGCACTAATTTTTTCGATTGGAATGATTGCAGCAAGCGATGACCAAAACCATTTGCATATCGAATATATTATTCCATTACTAATGGTTGCAGCAATTCTTGGTGATAACGTAAATTATTATGTTGGACGAAAATTTGGCGGTTGGATTTTAGGACGAAAAGACTCATGGTTTCTTAAAAAGAAACATATCGAAAAAGCAACAGAATTTTTTAACGAAAATGGTAAAAAAGCAATTATTATTGCTCGTTTTATGCCTGTTGTTCGTACTATAATTCCATTTATTTGTGGTGTTACAAACCTTAATTATCGCACATTTATTACTTATAGTTTTATAGGCGCGGTGCTTTGGGTTGGCGTTATTTCGCTTTTGGGACACACATTAGGTCAGTTTGACATTGTAAAAAATAATTTAGAGAAATTCATTTTCGGAATTATATTATTGGCGAATATGCCGTTAATTATCCGAATCGTGAAAGCTCAATTCAATAAAAATAAAACAGAAGAATGAGACAATTTGGATTAATCGGAAGAAATATTTCTTATTCATTTTCTAAATCTTATTTTGCTGAAAAATTTAAAAACGAGAACATTGTAGACGCTGTCTACAATGTTTTTGATTTACAGCAAATCGATGAAGTAGAAAAAGTATTCGAAACCGAAGGTTTAGTGGGCTTTAATGTCACAATTCCTTACAAACAAGAAATCATTCCATTTTTGTACGAATTATCGCCAGAAGCCAAAGCAATTGGTGCGGTAAATACTGTTTTGATACAAGATGGAAAACGAATCGGGCATAATACAGATTGTTACGGCTTTCATCATTCGATAGAACCTCTTTTAGAACCTCATCACAAAAAAGCGTTGATTTTAGGAAATGGAGGCGCTGCAAAAGCGGTTTTATATATTCTTGATTTATTGAAAATTGACTATAAAATTGTTTCGAGAACAAAAACCGAAAATCATTATTCATATGATGAATTAAATAAAGAAATCATTCATAATCATCAAGTTATTGTGAATTGTTCGCCAGTTGGTACTTTTCCAACTATTGAAAACGCTCCACTTCTACCCTATCAATATATTAACGAAAATCATTTATTGTACGACTTAATTTACAATCCACCATTGACAAAATTTTTAGAAAATGGTCAACAAAATGGAGCCAAAATAAAAAATGGTCACGAAATGTTGGTTCTACAAGCCGAAAAAGCTTGGGAAATTTGGAATAATCGTACAAAATAGACTTGATATTGTCCTCAAATTTTATTAGATTTGAGAAACAAAACATATCTTCTTATGAATACTGAAATGGATAACCTGCAAAATGCAGACGGAGAACAATTACCTAAACCTGCAACTACAAAAGACTCTAACACGGAATCTTATAAAACGGAAGAGTTAACGAACCAAGAAAAAATAAGCGATATTTCGTTCAAAGATTACGAAACATTTAGTTTTGATGTTTTGATTAACGAAGCAAAAAATCTATTAAGCAAATATGATGTTCAAGAGATTCGCGAGCATTTTAATCAAATTCGTGATGCATTCAAAGCTAAATTAGAAGAAGATGAAGCTGCGAAAAAAGAGGCTTTCTTAAGTGAAGGTGGTAATGAATTAGATTTTAAATACGAAACATCTTTTAGAGCAAAATTTAATGCTGTTTACAACGATTTTAAAAATCAATTAGCACTTTTTCATAAAGAAAACGAAAAAAAGGAATCGGATAATTTAAAGGAACGTTTAGAAATTATTGACGAATTAAAAGCCTTGTATCAAGAACCAAGTGATTCTTCGGCAGTAATGTTCAAGAAATTTCGTGAGTTAAAAACTCGTTGGCACAATGCAGGAAGAATTCCGAGCAAAAATGCTGAAAATGTATTCAAAAATTATTTTTTTCATTTAGATAATTTCTACACATATTTGGATATGAATAAGGAATTGCAAACCTTAGATTATGCACATAATCTGGAAGTTCGTCAATCGATTATCAAACGTGCAGAAGAATTAATTGGAGAGCAAAACGTGCAAAAAGCTTTGAATGAATTGCAATATTTGCATCGTTTATGGAAAGAAGAAGCCGTCCCTGTACAAGAAGATTTGCGCGAACCAACGTGGCAAAAATTCAAAGAATTAACAAATAAAATTCATGACCGTAAAGGGGAATTGAATGAAAAAATAAAACAAGAGCAAAAAGATAATTTAGAAAAGAAGAATCAAATTATCGCTCGTATCAAAGAAATTTCTGAGCAAGCAACAACAAAATCGCATGGCGATTGGCAAAAAGCTATTTCTGAAATAAACTCTTTGCGTGAGAACTTTATCACAATTGGACGTGTTCCGAAAGATAAAAATTCTGCAACTTGGGAAGCTTTCAAAGAAGTGACAAGACAATTTAATCACATCAAAAATGATTTCTATAAAAATCTAAAATCAGAGCAACAACTGAATCTTGAAAAGAAATTGGCTTTGTTAGAAATTGCAAAACAACATACGGAAAGCACGGATTGGAATGCTTCTGTACAAGTGATTAAAAAAATCCAAAATGATTGGAAAAAAATTGGACATGTTCCAAGAAAAAATTCAGACAAAATCTGGAAAGAATTCAAAGATACATGTAATCAATTCTTTGATCGTTACAAAAAACGTCACGAACAAGCGAATCAAAAATTGGAACTAAATTTCGAAAAGAAACAAGCTTTCTTAAACGATTTCAAAAATCAAACGATTTCTGAAAACAAGGATGAAGCGTTGAAACAATTAGAAGAAATTCAACATAATTGGACAAGTTTAGGAAAAGTTCCATCAGAAAAAATTTCAATCAATCAAGAATTTACAGATGTTTACCACAAAAAATTAGATGCTTTAAATCTTTCTAAAAATGAATTGAACGATTATAAGTTGAAATCATTTGTCAATAAAGTAAAATCTGGAAATAATGGTAATTTATTGGATGATGAGATTAGAAAAACACGTAAAATAATTGAGGATTTAGAAAAAGAAATCAATCAATTGGATAATAATGTACATTTCTTTTCGAATGCAAATGAGAACAATCCTTTATTAAAAGATGTTTACAAACAAATTGACGATAAACGTAAAAAATTAATTGAAGCAGAAATCAAACTGAAAACATTATTCAATATTGATTTTAATGCATAATTTTTAGGCATGACACAACAATCTATCGATGAGCAATATATGGCTCGTTGTATACAAATTGCAACAAACGGGTTAGGAACAACATATCCTAATCCGTTTGTTGGTTCTATTATTGTACATAACAACAAAATTATAGGCGAAGGTTTTACGTCAGAATATGGTGGACCACACGCCGAAGTGAACGCAATTAATTCGGTTAAAAATCAAGAATTATTAAAGGAATCTACGTTATATGTTACGTTAGAACCATGTTCACATCACGGAAAAACGCCTCCTTGTGCGGATTTGATTATAGAAAAAGAGATTCCAAAAGTTGTAATCGGAACTCTAGATCCTTTTGCGAAAGTAAATGGACAAGGTTATTTGCGTTTGCTGAAAAATGGTGTTGATGTAACGCTGGGTGTTTTGGAAAAAGAATGTATCAAACTCAATAAGCGTTTTATAACATTTCATCAGAAAAAACGTCCATATATTATCTTAAAATGGGCGCAAACAGAAGACGGATACATGGGGCGTGATGATGTACAATTGTGGATTACAAACCAATATACAAAACAGTTAGTACATAAATGGCGAACGGAAGAACAAGCTATTTTGGTTGGAAAAAACACTGCTTTAATTGATAATCCACAACTTAACACACGATTATGGAAAGGAAATAATCCGTTGAGAATTGCGATTGACAAAAACTTAGCGATTCCGAGAAGTTTCCATTTGTTTGATCAAACACAACCTACTGTTATTTTTAATTCGATTGAAAATTGTTCTGAAGAAAATTTAGAACTTGTTCAATTAGATTTTACGCAAAAAATATTGCCACAAGTGATGGATTATTTATACGAAAACAATGTTCAATCCTTGATTATTGAAGGTGGAAGTGATACCATACAACATTTTATTGATGCTAATTTGTGGGATGAAGCACGAATTTTGAGTTCGGATACCATTTGGAATGAAGGAATTTTAGCTCCTCGACTGAAAGGAATTCGAACTGAAAAGCATCGTTTTTTGAATGATGAATTAAATATTTTCGAAAATAGATTAGATATACAAGAACCTTAGAAATGAGGTTCTTTTTTATTTATGATTTATTTGAATTTATTAAAATTTTCGTTTAATAATTATTTCAGAAAATTTATTCTTCTCAAATTCTATGTTATTTATTGATTCAACAAGAAAACTCATTTTATAAAATTTATTTTGTAGCTTAAATATTAATTTCCCACCAATATTATCAATTTTATAATTAAAAATATTTTGTTTTTTTGTTACATAGCAAAATGATGGTTCATTACAATTTTGGCAATCAATTAAATTTGCTTTATTATTTTTCAAAAATCTAAATTCTATTGTACGACAAAATTGAAATTTAGATTTTCCAATTGAACTATTATAAATCTTCAGATTTTCAGTTTTGTAAAACATACTATCTTGATTATCTGTAATAATTCTATAATTATAATCTTTCATTGAATTATTAATGATCCTTTTAAATTCCTTCTTTGAAATACTCTGGCAAAAAAGAATACTCGAACACATTAGTATGAATAAAAATAAATAAGCTTTCATTTATATTAAATTTTTTCACCATTCATAAATATAAAACCTTTTTTCTTTAAAAGTACTATTTAAACTATCTTTGCGCTACTTTTCAATACAACATGACGGACAATTATCGTACAATCGAGAAAGCGGTGGAAGATGTAATTTTCAAAGAATTGGGTAGTAAGTTTATTAATTTTGCTTATCCAGTTGAGAATGAAGATGACATCAAAATTTATTTGGATCAATTACACGAAATTCATCCCGATGCAAATCATCATTGTTACGCGTACGCTCTTGGAATAGATGGTAAAAATCATCGTGCAAATGATGACGGAGAGCCAAGTGGTTCGGCTGGTTTACCAATTTATAATCAAATTTTATCAAGCGAAATCACCAATGTTTTAATTGTTTCTGTACGTTATTTTGGCGGAACAAAATTAGGAATTCCTGGTTTGGTAAAAGCCTATAAATATGCGGCACAAGTTGTGTTAGAAGAAGCAAATATTGTAGAAAAATTTGTTTCAAAACGTGTGAAAATGGTTTTTAACTATGATCAACAAGGAATTGTAGAGCGCAATGTCGATCGTATTTCTGGTGATATTAAAGACAAACATTTTTCTGATAAATGCATGTTTACAATTTCGGTAAGAGAAAGTAAATTGGAAGAATTTATTCGCATGTTTGACGAGTATTATCAAATGGAAATTAAAATTATTGACTGATGCTAAACAGCTTAACTTCTTTACGTTTTTTCTTTGCTTTTGTTGTTTTTTTAAGCCATTTAACGTTTGTAAAAACCGATTTAGCTTGGTATAATTATCTAAAAAATAACGTCTTTTTCGAAGGTTATCTTGGTGTTGGTTTTTTCTTTATTTTGAGCGGATTTGTTTTGGCGCTTAATTACGAAAAGAAAGTCATCGACAATCCAAATTTTGATAAAAAGAAGTTTTATATCGCGCGAATTGCTCGTATTTATCCGCTTCATGTCCTAACCTTTTGTGTTATGTTGCCGTTTATTATCATCAATGTTTGGCAAGGTTATTTTCATTGGGATATTGCAGGTGCAAACTTATTTTTATTACAATCTTACATTCCGGTAAAAGACTTTTATTTCTCTATTAATAACGTTTCGTGGAGTATTTCGACCGAATTATTTTTCTATTTAATGTTTCCTTTTTATGTGATTTGGTTACATAAATTTCCGAAACTGAAATATATTTTATTACTAATTATTCCGATTATTATTTTTGCAGAACCTTATTTCAGAACAAATATGAAATTGGAAAAAGCGATTTTTTACATCAATCCAATTGTTCGCAGTTTCGATTTTATTTTAGGAATTATTACCTGTCAAATCTATAAAAAGATAAAAGATACGCCTATCAATTTTTCGAGAGGAACTTTAATAGAAATCGCTGCAATTGCTGTTTTGGCAATCTTTTTCTACTTCCACAATGATGTTGCGAGAGCTTTTCGTTACGGAATTTATTATTGGATTCCGATGGTTGGAATTGTCCTAATTTTTGCTTTACAAAAAGGTTTCTTTTCGAGAATTCTTCAACATAAAACATTGGTTTATTTAGGTGAAATTAGTTTTGCATTTTATATGATTCATATGATTGTGATAAAATATGGAAATCAATATTTACCGAAAATCAATGATTTTCAGAAAATTGGAATTTATTTCGTAATTGCTTTAATTTTAAGTGCATTAACGTTTGAATATTTTGAGAAACCCGTTGCGAAGTGGATCAAAGATAAAGTGAAGTAGTAGCGAGTATTTCTAAAAAATTAATTCAAATAGTTGATTATAACTGAGATTGTGACAATAATAATTGAAACAACAATCAAAATATCTAAGTAATTTATTTTTTTTGAACCAAAATTTGTAGTTCGTTTGCGTTTTCGTGAATACACTATTTCTTTGTTCATTTTTTAAAAGAAAATAAGCCGCGAGTTACCACGACTTATTTGTCAAATAATTAATAGTACATTATATAGTTAAAAGTTCTTAGTAATCCTATTACTGGTACTTGTAGCAACTTCCTGTTTTCTTTGCCGATTTACCTGTCATTTTATCAGATAATAGTAGAATAAATGGACATCTAACTTCTGCAGCTTGTTGTTTTAAAACTTTTTCTGCACGCTCATCTTTTCCATTTCCAGTTCTGAAGTTAATCATACCTGTTTTAGATTTTAAATCATCTCCTTTTTTCAAACCTGCAACCAAAGATTTATCTTCCAAAATAATCACTTTCCCCCAATCTTTATCGTCAGTAATTTCAATTTTATCAGAAACATCCTCAATACGAGTGCTTTTCCCGTAAAATACTTTATTAACAGAATATTTACTCAAAGACTGTATAGCATCTTCTCCATCATACGTATATTCTACTGTAAATTCTCCCACACGCTTAATCTGACCTTCGATAATCTCACCAGAATGTTTGTAAATTTTATCTACTTGTCCAAATGCTAGCGAAGCCATAAGACCTAACCCTAAAATAAAAATGTTTTTCATTGTTAATTGTTTTAAATATTGACTTAATTTTAATTGATTTCTAAAATACTTTCAGTTTCGTTGATTGTAATTATGGTTTTTAGAGGACTAGATTCCAGTAAACCATAATTTTCTTTTAGATTGGTGGTCGGTTTTTTCAATAAATCAATTAATTGATCAATTGATTCTTGATAAATTTTCTTTTTTGTAGAGTTCTTAACTAAAGAGATATAATACGTCTTATAGTTTTTCTTAATTGGAGCTTCTTTTTCTATTTCTTCTGCAATATTTTTAAAGAAACTTGTTCTATTTTCAGAATTTTTGACCACAATACGCTTTATATTTTTCCCTTCAGTTTCAACCTCAATATTCAACGTATATGGTTCAATTTTTACTGAATTGTACATTACTTTTTGGTTTCCAAAATTATCTTCAATAGATGTAGAAGAAACCTTATAAAAATCCTCTAACTCATTTACACGATTTCCAATAAATTGTTTTAAATTTTTGTAATCCAAATTTTGAGAGAAACCTAAACTACACAACAGTAGTAATAAAGTAGATAAAATAATCTTCATTTTTAATAAATAATTAGCTATTAACACCAGATTTATGTGCTAAATAAATTCTTTGCAAATTTTAGGATTCAGTACTTAAATTCCTATTTTTGCAGGAGTAGTTATGAGGTAGTTTAACGATTACTACCTACAGGTAGTTGAATTACTTTACTAAATATCAGTTATATAATAAAAATGAATAACAAAACACTTTTTATATTCTTTACTCTATTTTTTACCCAGGTAGGGACAGGAAACACTATAAATTCCGAAATTCTAAAGAAAAAAATTTCATCTTATAATGAAATTGGTTCATTTGATAAATCAATTATCAAATTGGATAGTATTATACATTCTAAAAACGTAACGAATTACGATTTATATAATTTGTATTTGTTAAAATATCTTACGTATAAAACATTATTAAATTATCCAGAAGCAGAAGAAAATTTAAACGTTGCTGAAAAATATGGTTTAAAGAGTTCGAAATATAAAGTCGAAGTTGAGACAAGAGTTTTAATTGAACGAATCTTCATCCAATTTGATTATTTAAAATATGATAAGGTTAAGGAATTGCTTCAAAAAGTAAATAAATCTAATTTAAAATATTTGGATGCAGAAACTTATGGCTTTTATATTTCTGTTTTAGGCACAATGAATAGTTTAAATAAAAATTATATTCAGGCAGAAAAAGATTATTTGGAAGGTATAGAAATTTTGAAGCAAAAATCTCCCAAACATTTACCTAATATTTATAGAAAGCTTTTACACTTATATACAGAAACAAAGGACAATAAGAAGGCTTTAGAAGCTTTTAACAAAGGTTTGTATTATGCAAAACATTATAGTATAAAACTTTATATTTTGAATATGTATGAATCTCTTACTTAGTATTATGCGCAGAATGAAGATTGGGAAAAAGCATACAAAACAAGATTAATTGTAAATGATCTTGCAACTGATTATGATGCAATTAATCAAAGTGGAAAATTACAAAATTTAGAACGAGAAATTATTAATAAACGAAATGATTTAGAAGTTCGAAATCAAAAAAATATCCGATTATTTCTAGTTATTATTTCTACAATTCTAATCATATTATTAATTGTTCTTTATAAATTCTACAAGATAAACATCGAAAAAAGAAAACTTGTTGAAAATGAAAATGAACGGATGAGAAATAAACTTTCTGATTTGATTAATCATTCGAATAACGCAAATCAAGTTGAAAAGAAAATCATTTTAAGTGATTATAATCTTTCGGAAAGACAACTGGATATCATCGAATTAGTGAAGAAAGGATTTACAAATAAAGAAATTGCAACTGAACTCTATATTTCTGAGAATACCGTGAAATATCATTTAAAGGTTATTTACAATACTTTGGGAATAGAAAGTCGTAATTCGTTGTAAATAAAGGCAATATCCAAAAAACTGTGTAAACATAAATTAAGGTGGGTTTAGTAACTCACCTTATTTATTTTATTAAATTTATAAAACACAGTTTATTATGAAAAAATCTGTAGCCCAATTCATCCAAGATCAAGGTCATTTAGAAGGGATCAAAACCCAAGAAGATCTAAGTAAATTATTAAAAGAATTGCATTCTGATTTATTAGAAGCCATGCTACAAGGCGAACTTGAAGCCCATTTAGGTTACTCAAAAAATGAGAAAAGTGACAATTCCAATGCACGTAATGGCACAACTTCAAAACGTTTAAAAAGCGAATATGGGGAATCTACAATAGAGGTTCCTCGAGATCGAGAAGGAAGTTTTGATCCAATTATTGTCCCAAAACATCAATCCAAATCAGTTTCTGTTGAAAATATGGTTATTTCGTTATACGCTAAAGGTCTAAGTGTTTCGGATATTGAGCAGGAACTTTACGAATTATACGGCTATAAACTCTCTACATCAGCAATATCCATCATTACTGATAAAGTAAATAGTCAAGTTTTGGATTGGCAAAATCGTCCTCTAGAATCTATTTATTGCATTGTTTGGATGGATGGCATTGTGTTTAAAGTTCGTCAAGGCGGAAAAGTAATCAATAAAACGATTTATCTAGCTGTTGGTTTAAACCGTGAAGGTCACAAAGAAATCCTTGGAATGTGGCTTGGAGAGAACGAATCTGCTGCTTTTTGGCAAGGTGTGATGACGGATTTAAAAGCGCGTGGCGTAGAAGATATTTTGGTTACAGTAACTGATAATTTAAACGGATTTACACAATCTATAACCAATATTTTCCCTCAAGCGAACACACAAATTTGCGTGGTTCACCAGATTAGAAACTCTGCTCGATACGTAGTCTGGAAGGATAAAAAAGAATTTACCTCAGACATGAAACTCATTTACAATGCGCCAAACAGAGAGATGGCTGCTTTAGAATTAGATCGTTTTGCAGAAAAATGGATTCAAAAATATCCCTACGCAATGCAATCTTGGAGAAATAATTGGGACGAATTAACTGTATTTTTTGACTTTCCTATTGAAATCAGAAAAATTATTTACACCACCAACCTTATCGAAAATTTGAATGGAAAAGTCCGAAAATATACCAAAAATAAACTAGTATTCCCAACAGATGACGCGCTCAAAAAGTCAGTTTATCTATCGTTAATGCAAATCTCAAAAAAATGGACACAACCAATTCATAATTGGGGAATAATTTTAAATCAATTTTTAACTATATTTGAAAAAAGGGTTCAACTATAAAAAAGTCAAACCCACCTGAAATATATTTACACAAAATTTTGGACAGTGTCTAAATAAAAAATCTCGAGCAAATGCTCGAGATTTTTTTATTTATTCATTTGTTTCAATATACTTAATGTTTTTTTATCGACTTGATCTGCATAAAAAAACTTCAAAACATCTTTGATAATTTTTTCTTTCGGAACTATAAAGTTGAATAAAGTCAAACTTGATTTCAGTTTCATTGCATCATTTTTTCCGAAAATTAATTGCGGAATTACGCCTTTATGTTGCATTAATAATACAGATAAAACTTCTAAATAATTTCCCCAAAGTTCTTCATCTTTCACAAAAGCTCTCGCCTCTTCTTTTGAAGAAATCGAAAATTCTAATGACGAATCACTCGAACCTAATCCAACTAATTGAGGAAACATAAAAACAATCCAATTCGTTTGTTTTTTTCCTGCATGAACTTCCATTAAGATTTCATCATACACAAAACTTTGCGCATCGTGAAATCGTTTCAAATTAAATTTATCGTGAGGATCTTTTTGTTTCAGTAAATCTCCTATTTTCATATTGTAAAGTTAAAAAAATACCTCACCAAATTGATGAGGCATTTTATTTATTCTATAAGTCGATTACATTCTTTCTGGAACACCAATTCCTAATAAACGTAACGAATTCTGAATTGTATTTGCAACCCATTGAGAAAGATATAAACGGAAATTTTTCACGTTTTCATCTTCATTTTTCAAGATTGGATTGTTTTGGTAGAATGAATTAAATAATTTAACTAATTCATACACATAATTCGCAATCAAAGCAGGGCTCATTTCTGTTGCTGCTTTTTCTATCGTATCTTCGAAATCGTATAATGCACGAATAATTTCTTTTTCTGCATCATTCAATTCTATTGCATTTGCATCAAATTCTTTTGGGGATTCTTTTCTCAATAATGACTGAATACGCGCAAAAGTATATTGAATAAAAGGTCCTGTATTTCCATTAAAATCAACAGATTCTTTCGGATCGAATAAAATACGTTTCTTAGGATCTACTTTCAAAATGTAATATTTCAAAGCACCCATCGCAATTGTTTCGTACAACTCAGCTTTTTCATCATCAGACATTCCGTCTAATTTCCCTAATTCTTCAGAAATCTCTTTTGCTGTATTATAAACTTCTTGCATCAAATCATCTGCATCTACAACTGTTCCTTCACGAGATTTCATTTTTCCGTTTGGTAAATCAACCATTCCGTAAGACAAGTGATGTAAAGCATCAGCCCAAGAATAACCTAATTTTTTCAAGATTAAGAACAAAACTTTGAAGTGATAATCTTGCTCATTTCCTACAACATACGTTAATTCTTCTAACGTTGGATTATTTTTGAAACGCTCTACTGCAGTTCCTAAATCTTGTGTGATATAAACCGAAGTTCCGTCTGAACGTAAAACTAATTTTTCATCCAAACCTTCTGCAGTCAAATCAATCCAAACAGAACCATCTTCTCTTTTGTAGAAAACACCTTTGTTTAAACCATCTTCAACAATATCTTTTCCTAAAATGTAGGTATTCGATTCGTATAAATATTCGTCAAAAGCAACACCAAGACGTTTGTACGTTTTAGCGAAACCATCATACACCCAACCGTTCATTTTTTGCCAAAGCTCAATAACTTTTGGTTCATGTGCTTCCCATTGACGCAGCATTTCTTGTGCTTCTAAGAAAATTGGAGCTTCTTTTTTCGCTTCGTCTTCCGTTTTTCCTTGCGCTTCTAATTCTTTGATTTCTTGACGATAATGTTTGTCAAATTCCACATAATATTTTCCAACCAAATGGTCGCCTTTCATATTTGCAGATTCTGGTGTTTCACCATTTCCAAATTTTTCCCAAGCAATCATAGATTTACAAATGTGAATCCCACGATCATTAATAATTTGTGTTTTAATCACATTATTTCCTGCTGCTTCAATGATTTGAGAAACCGAAAATCCTAACAAATTATTACGGACATGTCCTAAATGCAAAGGTTTGTTTGTATTTGGCGATGAATATTCTACCATTACCGTTCTCGAATTTTCATCAACTTTTGTAATTCCAAAAGTTGAATTTTGAGCATTTTGAGTAAAATTTTCTAAAAATTCTACTGAACTTAAACTCATATTCAAGAAACCTTTTACAACATTAAACGCTGTAATTTTATTATTTTCAACCAAATTTTCACCGATTTTAGCACCGATTTCTTCTGGTTTACCTTTCAAAGTTCTGATTAATGGGAAAACAACCAATGTATAATCACCTTCAAACTCTTTCCTTGTAAACTGAATTTCAACAGATTCAGGGTTAATTTGATAAACGTTTTGAATCGCTTCTAAAACATTCTGCGTGATGTATTGTTTTAAACTCATTTTTATTCCTTTTTACTTAATCGAAATGCAAAAGTACGAAGTTTCAACGAATTTGAACGGATTGCACATTGAGTTTTTAAGAAGTCATCAAGAAAACTTATCTTTGCAAAATGAAAGCTACATTCGCGGATTTCGAATTAACAAAACAATTGAGTTCGGCTTTAGAAAAGTTGAATATCACAACCCCAACTCCAATTCAAGAAAAATCATTCAAACCGATTCTTTCTGGACGAGATATAATGGGAATTGCCCAAACAGGTACAGGTAAAACAATGGCTTACTTATTACCCTTGTTGAATACTTATCAATACTCTAAAACGAATCAACCAAAGATTGTTATTTTGGTTCCGACACGCGAATTAGTTGTTCAGGTTACCGATATTTTAGAGCAATTAACAGAGTTTATCAATGTTCGTGTTTTAGGAATTTATGGTGGTGTAAACATCAATACTCAAAAATTATTGGTGTATGAAGGCGTTGATATTTTGGTTGGAACACCAGGTCGTGTTTTAGATTTGGCGATAGACAATGTATTATCATTCAAAGAAATGAAGAAATTAGTGGTTGACGAATTTGACGAAATGTTGAGTTTAGGTTTTCGTCCGCAACTGATTCATTTATTTACAATGATGAGCGAAAAACGTCAAAACATTTTATTTTCTGCTACGATGACAGATCAAGTAGATGATATGTTACACGAATATTTCAAAAATCCTATTGAAATTTCCTTAGCTCGTTCAGGAACACCATTAGAAAAAATCACTCAATTGGCTATTCCAGTTGAGAATTTCAATACAAAATTGAATTTAATTGTTCATCAATTAGGAGACAAAGCAAAATTTGAGAAAGTTTTAATTTTCGCAAACAATAAAAAACATGCTGATTTAATCTTTAATCATTTAGATGAAATTTATCCAGATGAATTTGGAGTAATTCATTCTAACAAATCTCAAAATTATCGTTTGAGAACAATGGAAGCCTTTACCAGAGATGAATACCGAGGAATTATCACGACAGATATTATGGCTCGTGGTTTGGATATTCCTGATGTTACGCATGTTATCAATTTCGAAATTCCAGAAATTCCAGAACAATATATTCACCGAATTGGGCGTACAGGACGTGCGGATAAAAAAGGAGAAGCGATTTCTTATTTTTCTGAAAAGGAAATTGAACGTTTAGATGCTATTGAAGCATTGATGGATAAAGAGATTAACGAACTTCCTTTTCCTGAAGAGGACGTAAAAATAAATCCTGTAAAACGTGAATTTGAGAAAGATGTTGTAAAAATGAAACAACTTACAACTGTAAAAATTGAAGAACGTGGTGCAGCATTTCACGAGAAAAAAGATAAAAATAAAAAGGTGAATTTAGGTGGTCCTACAAAACGTAAACCACCAAAATCTAAACCTAAAAACCGTGGTCAGCAAAAACAAAAAGCGAAAGCACGTAAAAAAGGAAAATAAAATGAAAGCGACCAATTGGTCGCTTTTCTTATTTTAAAATCTGTTTGAATTTAGATTTAAATTTTGCAATTTTTGGTCCAACAACTGCCGAACAATATGGCTGATCTGGATTTTCATTGTAATAACCTTGATGATAATCTTCGGCTGGCCAAAATTTATCTAAAGGCTCTATTGTTGTAACGAATTTATCTTCATACAAAGTTCCGTTATCAAACTCTTTTAACGATTCTTCCGCTTGCTTTTTTTGTTCTTCTGATGTGTAAAAAATACTCGAACGATATTGTGTACCAACATCGTTTCCTTGTCTATTTAACTGTGTTGGATTATGTATATTCCAAAAAATTTCTAATAATTCTTTGTACGAAATCATTTCATTGTCAAAAGTAACTTCAACAACTTCCGCGTGATTTGTATCTGTATCACAAACCTGACGATAAGTAGGATTTTCTACATTCCCTCCTGCAAATCCAGAGATAGCCTGTTCTACTCCGTTTATCGAATTAAAAATTCCTTCCACACACCAAAAACAACCAGCTCCTAAAACTGCTATTTCCTTGCTCATGTCTTCTCTATTTTTACTTATTCAATCGAAAAAAAGTTCTAATTTATCAGAACCATTCTTATATTTTTATACCAATTGGAAAGCGGTATCATCTTTTACATCACCAATCACAAAAGTACTGTGAGTACTACCAATTACCTTTATTGTTGTTAGTTTATTTACCATAAAATCTCTGTATTCGTCCATATTTTCGAAAGACATTTTGATAATATAATCGTAATCACCACTTACATGATAACTCGCCTGAACTTCTTTTAAATTCACAATTTCGTTCTCAAAAATCTTGATATTATCAGCAGAATGTTGTTGTAACTTAATATGGCTAAATACCAAAAGTTCTCTGTTAATTAATCTTCTATTTACAAGCGCAACATATTTAGAAATAATTCCTGACTTTTCTAATTTCTTGATTCTTTCATGGATTGCGGTTGACGATAAATTTAACTTATCAGATAATTCTTTATAGGTAATTTTACTGTTTTCTTGTAGATACATTAGAAGCTGTTGATCGAGAGTGTCAAATTTCATTTCAATTAATTTTTTTCTAAAGTAACAATATTATTTTGAATAATTATCTATATAGATTAAAAAAAATAATCATTTACAGAAAATATATTTATAACCCGTTGTGCATTTTAAATAATTTGGGTTTTTAGATTATTAATATTTCGATTAAAGTATGTTTTATTAATGTACTGAACCACAGTAAGAGCAGTAATTTTAGCTAAAATTCTGGTTTTAAACCCTTCGAAAGTCTTTGCATAATTTCGTCTAATCATAAACTGATCACATAGTTGAGAAAATAACGTTTCAATTCTTTTTCGATACTTTTTGAATGGACAAAACTGAGGTTTATACTCTTTTTGATTGGATCTTTTCGGTGTTTCTAATCGAATATTAGCTTCATTAAATAAGTCAATTTGAATTGTTTGCGACAAATAACCTTTGTCCCCAAGTAGCAAACAATCATACATTTGAGTTTTAACATCTTTCAAAAAATGAATGTCATGAACAGATGCGGGACTGATATCAATACTCTGGAAAACACCATTTAAAGAACAAATAGCATGAAGTTTATAGCCATAAAAAGACATTTGCTGAGAAGCACAAAAACCTCTATTTGGTGCACTATACTGATGTTCTTTGCAAATTTTCGAGCGATTAATTCTTGCTATTTTACACACTTCCAACGGCATACTATCAACTATGAAACAATTTTCAAATTCATTAAATTCTTTCGCTAATTTGAGGCGAATACTATTAATTTGCTCTGATAATCTACGTTTTCTACGATTGTAAATACTACGCTCAATTTTACAACTTAACGCATTAGGAAGATTTCGAAATAAATGATTTTCACTATCAATACCCATAAATTCAGCTGTTAAAACAAGACTTATGAGTTCTAAATCAAAAAGTTTAGGTCTTCTACGTTGATAAATTAAAAGTGTATCTGTGGAAATTTTTCGTAGAACTTCCAATATTCTTTCGTAATTTGCAAGTAAGTTGTTCATTGTAAATGTTTTGTGGTTAAAGCAATTTACTGATTTTCAATCAAATGAACAACTTTATTATTTAGTAATCAAAATGCACAACGGGTATATTTATAATTTATTAAAACACACCGTTTTTGTTCTATTCTAAAAAAAGATAAAAAGTTAAACTCTATAATTTTTATATACTAATAAATGTTAAATATCTTTCTTTATTCATATTATTCATTGTATATTTGAGCTCGAAAAATCGAGAGGAAAGATTTGACTGATTGCAACCTCATAAAACAATTGCTAAAACAGGACTTCAGTTTTCTCCTTCCCTCTATCATTTTAAAAAAAAGTATAGAAATGTCATATTTATTTACGTCAGAATCAGTTTCTGAGGGGCATCCAGATAAAATTGCCGATCAAATTTCTGATTCAATTCTTGACCACTTTTTAGCATTTGATGCAAAAAGTAAAGTAGCTTGTGAAACTTTAGTAACGACTGGACAAGTTGTTTTAGCAGGTGAAGTAAAATCTAATTCTTACATTGATTTACAACGTGTAGCAAGAGAAACAATTGCTGAAATTGGTTACACGAAAAGTGAATATATGTTCGATGCAAATTCTTGTGGAATTTTATCTGCAATTCACGAACAATCTCCAGATATTAACCAAGGTGTAGACAGACAATCTGACGAAGAGCAAGGTGCTGGTGACCAAGGAATGATGTTTGGTTATGCTACAAGCGAAACTGAAAACTATATGCCTTTGGCGTTAGATTTATCGCACAGATTATTGAAAGAATTAGCGCATATCCGTAAATACGAAAAAGATTTGTTACCATATTTACGTCCTGATGCTAAATCTCAAGTAACAATTGAATATGATAATGACAACAAACCTGTTCGTATCGATACTATTGTAATTTCTACTCAACATGATGACTTCGCAAACGAAGAAGCAATGAGAGATAAAATTACAAATGACTTAGTAAGTATTTTAATTCCACGTGTAAAAGCGCAATTACCTGTTCATTTACGCGATTTATTTACAGATAGTATTACTTATCATATCAATCCTACAGGGAAATTCGTTATTGGAGGACCTCACGGAGATACAGGTTTGACTGGTCGTAAAATTATTGTAGATACTTATGGTGGTAAAGGTGCTCACGGTGGTGGTGCTTTCTCAGGAAAAGATCCATCAAAAGTTGACCGTTCTGCTGCTTATGCTGCGCGTCATATTGCTAAAAACTTGGTTGCAGCTGGTGTTGCTGACGAAGTTTTAGTACAAGTTTCTTATGCAATTGGTGTTGCTGCTCCAGTTTCTTTATTAGTAAATACATTCGGAACTCAAAAAGTTGAGTTAACTGAAGGAGAAATTTCTACAAAAGTTTCTGAAATCTTTGATATGAAGCCTTTCGCTATCGAACAAAGATTAAAATTAAGAAACCCAATTTACAAAGAAACTGCATCTTACGGACACTTAGGTAGAGAACCAAAAACAGTTTCAAAACGTTTTGAATCTGCTAATGGACAAGATGTTGTTGAAGTTGAAGTTGAATTATTCACTTGGGAAAAATTAGACTTCGTAGATCAAATTAAAACAGCTTTCGGATTATAATCTGAAATTTTAAATCATACTTAAAAAATCCACTCAATATTGAGTGGATTTTTTTATGATTAATTTTCACTAATCGAATTGACTAACCAATATCGTTTTCCATCTTTGTAAGAAATATTGATACTATCTCTAGAAAGCATAATCAGTTTTGTCGGTGTCCATCCCACATTTCGTAACGAATTGCTTCCTGTCATTTCCATTTGAATATTTTCTATCGGATCAATTTTTTGAGATGTGATAAAATCAAAATTATATAAATTCTTAGATTGAGAAACTTGCACTACTACACTATCTTGAACAATTCCTCCTAAAGAATCTTGAAAAATTATAAATCGTCTTTCATATTTTTCTTTATAAATAGTATTCAGACCATCATCTTCATTATTACAAGAAAATATCAGCATTAATAAAGAAGCAAAACATACAATCGTTCTCATAAAACATCATTTTATATTTAACTATTTTCAACTCAAAATATTGTACAAAAAAAAGACGCTCACAACTGAACGTCTTTTATTATTATTCCTAAAAATTATCTTGTTGCATTCGCAGTCCAAGTTTTACCATCTTTTGTATAAAGAATAGTTAATTTTGAATTATCAATTCTAATGTAAGATAATTCTGTTGCCCCAACACTTACTAAAGTATTGTCTCCTTTTTTCTCGAACTCAACTCCGTTCAAATCTGGAATTTTATCAGAAAAAGCAAAATTATACTTTGTTCCACTTGCAATTTTAGTTACAAATACACTTCCATTATCAGCAGAAAGGGTATTATTTCCATCAACATAACTTATTTTTCCTTTATAAGTTCCTGCAAAGAAATCATTGTTTGCTGGATCATCATCATCGCTACAAGCCGTAAATACAAATAAGGCAAAAAATGTTACCGCTAAAAATTTCAATAGATTCTTCATGTTTTTATATTTTTAATTTGGTTATAACAATCAATATTTTCAATTATAATACCATAAAATGTTAAAGAAAATTGATAAAGTAAATTTTAACATTTTTAACTCTCGTAAAAAATCGTATTTTTGAAGCAATATATAATACCTATAAACATGAATTTATTGCAAGGTAAAACAGCAATCGTTACAGGCGCAACTCGCGGTATTGGAAAAAGTATTGCTGAAGTTTTTGTTAAAAATGGCGCTAACGTTGCCTTTACTTATGCTTCTTCTGTAGAAAAAGCAAAAGCTTTGGAAGAAGAATTGGGACAATTCGGTAAAGTAAAAGGATATCAATCTGATGCTTCTGATTACGAAGCTGCTCAAAAATTAGTGGAAGATGTAATTGCTGAGTTTGGTCAAGTTGATATTGTAATTAATAATGCTGGAATTACAAAAGATAATTTGTTGATGAGAATGTCTGCAGAAGATTTCGAAAAAGTAATTCAAACAAACTTAAATTCGGCTTTCAACTTAACAAAAGCAGTGATCAAACCAATGATGAAACAACGTTCTGGATCTATCGTGAACATGTCATCTATTGTTGGAATCAAAGGAAATGCTGGACAAGCAAATTATGCTGCATCTAAAGCTGGTTTAATTGGTTTCTCTAAATCTGTTGCGTTAGAATTAGGTTCTCGTAACATTCGTTGTAATGCAATTGCACCAGGTTTCATCGAAACTGAAATGACAGAAGTTTTAGATCAAAAAGTGGTTGAAGAATGGCGCAATGGAATTCCATTAAAACGTGGAGGACAACCAGAAGACGTTGCAAATGCATGTTTATTCTTAGCTTCAGATTTATCAAGTTATGTAACAGGACAAGTTTTGAGTGTAGATGGAGGTTTACATACTTAATTCTTAAAAATATCATACTTTTTGAAAGGTTTTGTTTAGTAAATTTGCTAATCAAAACCTTTTATAATTTAAGACAACTACGTTGAGAAAAATATCAAATAAATTAAATGTTCAATTGATTGCCGAAACCTTTTTGGCTTTCGGAATTGATCATATCGTATTATCGCCAGGATCTCGAAACGGAGCATTAACAATGCAATTTGCGAATGACAAACGTTTCAAAACTTATAGTGTAATCGACGAACGTTCGGCAGGATTTGTCGCTTTGGGAATGGCACAGCAAATTCAGAAACCTGTTGTTGTTTGTTGTACTTCTGGTTCGGCAACGGCAAATTATTACCCAGCAATTACGGAAGCTTTTTTTCAAAATGTTCCTGTAATCGTGCTTTCTGCAGATCGTCCCGAGCATTTGGTTGATAATTTTGATGGACAAACCATTCGCCAAAAAGATATTTTTGAGAAACATTCAGTTCATAATGTACAACTTTCCGAAAGTGAAGAAACGGATGATTTAACGCGAAATATGTTGTTGACGAAATATGCGTTGATTGATTGTATGCACAAATCTGCGCCAATTCATATCAATATGCCTTTTTCTGAGCCTTTGTACGAATCTGTAACAACACCAGATATTGAAATTGATACAATTACAATTCCTGCAAAAGATTATCCAGAAATTGATGTAATTGATTTGATGAAACGTTGGAATGCTTCGACGCGTAAAATGATTTTGGTCGGATTACATCATCCTGATGCCAAATTTGATCATTTTGTAAAACAATTGGCGCAAGATGATTCGGTTGTTGTGTTAACAGAAGTAACATCAAATATTCATGATGAACGATTTTTCAATAAAATAGATCAAGTTATTTTCCCTTATTCGGAAGAAGAATTAGAAGCGTTGAAACCTGATATTTTATTGACAATTGGGCAAAATGTCGTTTCCAAAAAGATTAAAAAATTCTTACGTGATCAAAAGCCAACGCAACATTGGCATTTAGATGAATATTGGCAACCAGACACTTTCCAAGCATTAACAGATAAAATTGAGACGAAACCTGAATTGTTTCTAGAACAATTTGTTCCGTTTGTTAATCCAAAAGAATCAGAATATTACAACACATGGAATTCGATACGAGAAGCGAATAATATCAAACACAAAAATTACATCAATATGATTCCATTTTGTGATTTGAAAGCATTTGATTCCATTATTAGAAATTATCCTGAAAATTGGCAAATTCAGTACGGAAATTCAACCATTATTCGTTACGGATTATTGTATGATCACAACAATTCGAATCCTGTTTTTTGTAACCGCGGAACAAGTGGAATTGATGGCTCTACATCTACAGCGATTGGGGCTTGCATCGCTTTTGGTCAAAATACGGTGATGATTACGGGAGATATTTCGTTTTTCTATGATTCGAATGCGTTATGGAATGTAAACATGCCGAATAATTTCAGAATTATTTTGATCAATAATGGCGGAGGAAATATTTTCAAATTTATTCCTGGCCCATCTGAAACAGATGTTGTTGAAGATTATTTTGAAACAAAACATCATTTCACTGCCGAACATTTAGCTAAAATGTATGGTTTTGAATACCAAGTTGTTTCAAATTTAACTGATTTAGAAAATACTTTTGAAGATTTTTATGCAGAAAGTAATCGCCCGAAGATTTTAGAAATTGATACACGAAATTCTGCTAACGATGCTATTTTGAGAGGATATTTTAGTAGTTTGAAGTAAAAAATATTAAAGAGAAATCATTAGTTTGGTTTCTCTTTTTAATTCAAATAATTTTCCTAAAACATTTTCAAAAAGACACCTTCTATATAAATTCTATATAAACTAGGTTGGTATTCTCCGATTGAAATGATAACATAATACTCGGATGTTTCCTTTAAATACACATATAAATTCTCAGCGTTTCTGTAACTAGTCAAATCAACAATAAAATTATTTTTAATAATTCCTTTACAATGACTAATGATGGAAGTAAAAAGATTCTTCTCAATATTATTTTCTACAATATTTAACTCTACTAATTCTTCAAAATCAAAAGTAAAATCTAATTCATTATTTATTTTAAAATTGTGTTTACCATAAATAAAAATGCAATCAGAAGATTGAATTAGAAGCATTTTACTCATTATTTGCTTTATATCTTTATTCATTGAATAAAAATTAAATTATCTCAATTTTCTCTCCTAAAAACTTTGGTTGAACACCAAAAAAGCTATCAATAAAAACTTTCGTTCGAGCAAAATACTCGCGGATATTTGTTTTTAATCCAGCATGTTTATTGACATCTTTTGCACTGTAACCATACGCATTAATTCCGTTTTGACGTGCAATATAAACTGCTCGTTGATTGTGAAACTCTTGGGAAACTACAATAAATTCATTCTGACTAAAAATTTCCTTTGCACGAATCATAGAATCTAATGTTCTAAAACCTGCATAATCCAAATAAATCACATTTTCTGGAACTCCATTTTTTATTAAGGCTTGTTTCATTGCTTCAGGTTCGTTGTAGTTTTTTCGACCATGATCTCCACTCAAAATAAAGTACGTTACTTTTCCTGATTGATACAATTCTGTTGCAGCTTCTATACGATACGTAAAGTAATAATTTTGATAACCACTCACCAAATTTGGCGCTGTTCCCAATACAATCGCAACTTTGGTTTTAGGTAAAATCTCTAATTTATCTGTGACAAATTCTTCCGTTGAGTTTTCTATTTTATAATTTGCAAAAGCTGTGAACAAAAGACTTCCAATTCCTAAAATAAGTAAAGTATAAAAAGATTTTTTCAGAAACTTTTTGGTTTTGATTTTCATAGTTGGTTCAAGATTATTTCTTGTGTTAAAAATACAATATATTCTTCAGTTTTATAATGATTTAAGAACTCCTATCCGATAATAAATATTTAAAATCAAAATTTCATTAAAAAAATCTATCTTACTATATTGCGTATTATTTTTTCAAAATACAACTATGAGAACAAGATTATTTTTTCTAGCCACCACTCTATTTACAGTTTCAACTCTATCAGCACAAAAATTCGAAATTGATACCTTACAATATCAGGGAAGTGATAAAAACATTATCAACCTTGTTGTTTTAGCAGATGGTTATACAAAAGACGAATTAAAATATTATAAAGAAGATGCAAAACGATTTACAGACTATTTTTTCAAAACGGAACCATTAAGTCAATATATCAATTATTTTAATGTATTTGTTATAAATAGTATTTCTGAGGAATCTGGTGCAATTCACCCATATTCTACCAAAGAATGTCCCACAGAAAAAGTAGATTGGGATCAGTTACCTGAACGTTATAATAAATTTGTAAAGAAATATGAAGTTCCGAAAACTAATCCAAATACAATTTTCGGAAGTAGTTTTGATATTTCTGGAATTCATCGTTTAGTTGTTCCAACGAAAAATGAAAAGGTATTACAAGTTCTGAAAGATAATATTCCCAATTATAGTCAAGTTGTAATTCTTGTTAATTCTCCTTTTTATGGTGGTTCTGGAGGAGAATTTGCGACGACAACAGTTAATTTTAAAAGTAATGATATCGCTGTTCACGAAATTGGACATTCGTTTGCAAAATTATCAGACGAATATTGGTCTGGTCCGTTGTATACGGTTCCTGGTCCAAATAAAACACAGAATATACAAGATGTTCCTTGGAAAAATTGGATTGGGACAAATGGAATTGGAATTTATGCATATGGCGAAAAAGATGCAAGAGCACAATGGTTTCGTCCGCACGAATTCTGTAAAATGCAATATTTAATCGCGCCTTTTTGTAATGTTTGTCAAGAAGAATTTATTGAAGTAATTCATCAAAAAACAAATCCAATTATTTCTACAAAACCCGCTGTTGATACTCCTGTTAACACAGAAAACATGAATGCTTTTACTCTTAATTTAGTAAAACCAGTTCCAAATACCCTGAAAGTAAAATGGATTTTGAATAATAAATTGATTGCAGAAAATTTAGATTCTATTCATCTAAACAAAGGTCAATTCAACTTAGAAAAAAATATTTTAAGAGCTGAAGTGACGGATACAACGCAATTAGTAAGAAAAGAAAATCATGCGAATCATATGTACACAACGCAATGGGAAATTACAAAACCTAATAATGAGAGTTTAACTCCACCAGTTTTGACATGGGGTGAAAAACAAGAAAGTTGTTACAATGAACATCAGGCACTAACGGTGAAAAATCCAGAAGCAAAAGTTGAATATTTTTGGTATGATGAGCTAAATTCTACTCAACCATTTGTAAAAGGAAGCAATATTATTAGTCCAACTATTACTGAGAATAAGACTTATTATGTTGAAAGTAATTGGAACAACAAAAAATCTGAACGAAAAGCAATTCAAATTACTGTTTTAGAAAAAATTAATTTTTCTGAAAAAGTTAGTATCAAACAGAATAAAAAAGACGGAACGATTATACTTACTTTAAAAAATACTGACGATAAGAAATATAAATTCGAATGGTTGGATGAAGATGGAAATAGAATCTATAATTTCGATCCAAAAGAGAATAAAACGGTTTATAAAGGGAGTGATTCATCATCTATCACAATCAAAAATGAATTCTTAGGTTCTACAATTTTTGTCAAGAAAATAGATAAAGAAACGACATGCTCTAGCGAAAAAGTTACAATAAAATTGTAATAAAAAAAGCGACCAAAAGGTCGCTTTTTTTATCTATATTTCAGAATAATTATTCTTTAATACGTTCTACATAAGAACCATCTTCTGTGTTGATTTTTACTTTATCACCTTCGTTGATGAATAAAGGAACACGGATTTCAGCACCAGTTTCTGTCGTTGCAGGTTTTGTAGCATTTGTAGCTGTATCACCTTTAAGACCTGGCTCTGTGTATGTAATTTCCATTACAACTGTAGTTGGTAACTCAGCTGCTAAAGCTGTTTCATCAGAAGCACGGAACAAGATTTTCACTTCGTCACCAGCTTTCATAAATTGCGAATTATCAATCAAATCTTTGTTTAAATAAACTTGAGAGAAATCATCATTATTCATGAAGTGGAAACCATTATCATCTTCATATAAATATTGGTAGTTACGTGTTTCTACACGAACTTCTTCAATTTTATGACCAGCAGAGAATGTATTGTCTAATACTTTTCCGTTAGTTAATGATTTTAATTTTGTACGAACGAAAGCAGGTCCTTTACCTGGTTTTACGTGTAAAAATTCGATAATTTTATACGTATCATTATTAAAAATAATACATAAACCTTTTCTGATATCAGAAGTTGTTGCCATTTATTCTATTGTTATTTTATTAAACTCCCGAGCTATATCCTTTCATAATTCCACGATCACTTGTATTGATAAAATCAAGGATCACTTCACGATAATGTGAATCTGGGAATTTTTCTAAGATTTGTTCTACAGCCTGAGATACATTATTTTTTTGTTGATATAAAATTCTGTAAATACCTTGAATTTCGAAGATTTCTTCTGATGTAAAACCTTTTCTTCTCAATCCAATTGCATTAACTCCTGCATAAGCAACAGGATTTTTTGCAGCTTTAACATACGGAGGAACATCTTTACGAATTTGTGTCGCACCAGCTACAAAAGCATGTTCTCCAATTTTTGTAAATTGATGAACTGCACTATAACCACCAATAAAAGCGAAATCTCCAACTTCTATATGTCCTGCTAAACCAACCGCATTTACGATTACGACATTATTTCCTACAACACAATCGTGCGCGATATGTGCAGTTGCCATAATCAAACAATTGTCACCAATTTTAGTATAACCTAATGCATTAGTTCCTTTGTTTACAGTAACGCATTCACGAATTGTTGTATTGTCACCAATATATGTTAAAGTTTTTTCACCTTCGTACTTCAAATCTTGAGGCTCACCAGAAATTACCGTACCTGGATAAATTTTACAATTTTTTCCAATACGTGCTCCTGACATAATTGTTACATTAGGACCAATCCATGTTCCATCACCAATTTCTACATCTTCGTAAACAGAAGAGAAAGGGCTGATTGTAACATTTTCACCTATTATTGCAGTTGGATGAACATATGCCATCGGATGATTCATAACTTCCATTTCTTTAATTATTCTTTTGTAATAACTGCCATCATTTCTGCTTCCACAGCAATTTGATTGTTTACATATCCAATTCCTTGCATATGAACAATTCCTCTTCTAATTGGTTCAACCAACTCTAATTTAAACACCAATGTATCACCTGGAATGATTTTGCGTTTAAATTTAGCACTTTCAATTTTCATGAAATAAGTTGAATAATCTTGAGGATTTTCTAATTCTCCTAAAATCAATAACCCTCCTAATTGTGCCATTGCTTCAATTTGCAATACACCTGGCATAACAGGTTCTTTAGGAAAATGTCCAACAAAGAAAGGCTCGTTCATCGTTACATTTTTCACGCCGATTAAACCTGTTGCACTTTTAGAAATTACCTT
Organism: Empedobacter sp. ULE_I140; assembly: GCF_053482575.1. Taxonomy (NCBI): domain Bacteria; kingdom Pseudomonadati; phylum Bacteroidota; class Flavobacteriia; order Flavobacteriales; family Weeksellaceae; genus Empedobacter; species Empedobacter sp. ULE_I140. Next base: position 2,329,523 of record NZ_JBQMTX010000001.1, read on the forward strand.
GTCAATCAATAAGAATGGTGGACGATGTGGTAATAACTTCATGATATCATTAATATCATAAACTGGTTCTGCTGTCAAATCAAATTCTGGCACTTTATTGCGTTGCGCTAATTTAATTTGTTTGCTTAATTTCTTTGCAAAATTTGTATTGGTATGATGTCCAGGCTTTGTTGCAATAATTTTAGCCTTCAATTTTTTACCTACTAAAGCCAAATCTCCCACAACATCTAATAATTTGTGACGTGCAGCTTCATTTGGATAGTGTAAAGTCAAGTGATCCAAGATTCCATTCGGACGAATAGAAACATCATCTCTATTGAACGCTTTACATAATTTTTCTTTTGTTTCTGGCGTAATTTCTTTGTCAACATAAACAATTGCATTGTCTAAATCTCCACCTTTTACTAAACCAGCTTCCAACAATTGCTCTAACTCATGTAAGAAACAAAATGTTCTTGCTTGAGAGATATCTTGTTTGAAGTTTTTGATAGATGTTAAAGTTGCATTTTGAGTTCCCAAAACTTTCGTTCCGAAATCTACCATTGCTGTAACTTGGTATTCATCTGCAGGAATCGCAGTGATTTCTGATCCTGTTTCTGGATCTACATACGTTACAATTTCTTTAATTCTATAATATTCTCTGTCTTTATCTTGCTCTACAATTCCAGCAGATTCTATTGCTTCAACGAAAAAACGAGAAGAACCGTCCATAATTGGTGGTTCTGCATTGTCAATTTCAATGTAACAATTATCAATATCCATACCTACCAAAGCCGCCAAAACGTGCTCTGTTGTATGTACTTTAACTCCTTTCTTCTCTAAAGTTGTTCCTCTAGCTGTACTCACAACATATTGTGCATCAGCTTCTACTTGAGGTTGACCTTCTAAATCTGTTCTAACAAATACAAATCCTGTATCTGGTTCGGCTGGTTTAAATGTTAAGGTAACAAATTTACCTGTATGTAAGCCAACACCTTTTAGAACGGCTTCATTCGCTAAAGTTTTTTGTTTATCAGACATTAACTTTTACTTTTGTTTGTTCTCTTTTTCTAATTTATCGATTCGTTTCACAATTTCTGGAAACTTTCTAAAATGTACATACGATTTTCTAAAGCTTGACGCTTCGATTGCTGGCGAACCATACAATTGCGTTTTACTTTCTACATCACCATTAATACCACTCTGAGCTTGTACTTGTACAAAATCTCCGATTGTCAAATGACCTGCGATACCAACTTGACCTCCAATCATACAATTACGTCCAATTTTTGTAGATCCTGCTACTCCACTTTGCGAAGCAATAACAGTATTCTCTCCAATTTGAACGTTGTGAGCAATTTGAATTTGGTTATCTAATTTTACTCCTTTACGAATAATTGTAGATCCCATTGTTGCTCTATCTATTGTTGATCCTGCTCCAATTTCGACATTATCTTCAATCAAAACATTTCCTATTTGAGGAATTTTTTCGAAAGAACCATCTGGATTTGGCGCAAAACCGAAACCATCAGCACCAATCACAACATTAGAATGAATGATACAATTTTGACCAATTTCACACTCTTCATACACTTGTACGCCTGAATGTAAAACGGTATTATCACCAATCTTAGCATGATCGCCAATCGTTACATTTGGATATATTTTTACATTATTCCCAATCGAAACATTAGCTCCAATATAAGAAAAACTTCCAACATATACATTATCTCCTAGTTGCGCAGTAGAATTTACTTTCGTATATTCTTCTATTCCAACTTTATTATTTTTTATCGTATTGTAATACTGCAACAGCTTTGTAAAGGCTTGATATGCATCTTCAACCACAATCAATGTAGACGAAATAGAATCTGTTGCCACAAAATCCTTACTCACAATCACAATAGAAGCGTTTGTTGTATAGATAAAATGCTCGTATTTCGGATTAGCCAAAAACGAAATCGAACCTTCTTTTCCTTCCTCTATCTTCGATAATGTGGAAACCTCTACATTTGCATCACCTGTTACGGTTCCTTGCAATAATTGCGCAATCTCTGCAGCTTTAAATTTCATAGTCTGCAAAACTAATAATTATTCTTAAATTTATAAAATGATTATTTAAGTTATTTAACTTTTTTGTCAAATTCTTCAAATCACTATTTAAACGCTGTGGTAATGATATTTTGTAATTTCTTGTTGCAAAAATTGCGTTAACAAACTTTTTTCTGAACTCGAAATTTCTTTTACCTCACCATTTTTATATAAAACCTTTATTGGACTTTTTGATTTTTCGTACGGAATAATTTTTATCGTTGTTTGTTCCACAAAATAACTTGCATCATCAATTCCTAAAGCATTTTCTACTCTATTTTTTTCAACCAAAATTTCTTCTTCGGATAATTTTGTATCCATCAAATATGATTTTGGTAATGTACGCTGAATGATATTTTTTGATAATTTACTCAAAATTAAATCATCATGAAACTGCCATTCTTTTATCGCTGATAAAACATCCGAGTCGTCCAAACGGGTAAAAATTTCTAATCCTTCTTTCGATAAACTTCCTACTTCATTTTCTTCTAAAAAATATTTAAAAGCAAACGTTGCAAAAAGATTTTCTCCCGCTTTTGTCAATTCTTTCGCTCTTCTCAAAACGCTAATCAAAAAATTCTCTGCTGTAAACGATTTCTTATGCATGTACACTTGCATGTACATAAACATACGCGCCATCAAAAATTTCTCGACCGACGAAATTCCCTTTGCTTCTATCACCAACTCATCATTCGAGACATTCATCATTGAGATAATTCGTTCCGGATTGATATTTCCTTCTACCACTCCTGTGTAAAAACTATCGCGCTTCAAATAATCCATGCGATCGCAATCCAACTGACTCGAAACTAATTGTGACAAGAACTTTTTCGGATAATTTCCTTTAAAAATTTGAATAGCTAGAGCTAATCGATTATCAAAAATTTGATTCAATTCTTCCATCAAACGAAGCGAAACTTCTTCGTGATGCGAACCATTAATTATAGAATGTTCAAGAGAATGAGAAAAAGGTCCGTGTCCCAAATCATGCAATAAAATCGCGATTAAAGCTCCATTTTCTTCTTCTGGAGTAATGTCGACGTTTTTTCTTTTGAGAATATTTAAGGCTTTTTGCATCAAATGCATACAACCTAAAGCGTGATGAAAACGAGAATGTCTCGCTCCTGGATAAACCATTTCTGTTAATCCAGTTTGCGTAATTCTACGAAGTCGCTGAAAATATGGATGTTGAATAATCTGATAAATAAGCTCGTTTGGAATCGTAATAAATCCATGAACTGGATCATTTACTATCTTCAACTTATTATTGTTTAATGGATTCAAACGTACTGTTTTGTCGGCAAAGATAAGAATTTTTACTCATTCAGAACGTTACTTTTTTGATTAAGAATAGTTTTTATAAAATATTTTAGATAAAAATCATTTTTGGAATTATTTATGCTAAATAATCATCGCAAATTTTGGGAAAACTACAATTTTGTTTAACATACAATTTTGATTTTAACATTTCCGTAATCGCTATATTTGGAATAATTCTAAAAGTAGAAATCAATATAAAAAATAAAAATATAACAAATGGCTATAAAAATTTTATGGATTGATGATGAAATCGATTTATTGAAACCACACCAACTTTTTTTAGAGAAGAAAGGTTACGAAACTACAATGATAAATAATGCGACTGATGCATTAGAAGAAATAGAAAAAGAGAACTTTGCGGCGGTTTTAATCGACGAAAATATGCCAGGTTTAAGCGGTTTGGAAGCTTTACCAAAAATTAAAGAATTACGTCCAAATCTTCCTGTTATTATGGTCACAAAAAGTGAGGAAGAACATATCATGGAAGATGCAATTGGCTCACATATAGCAGATTATTTAATTAAACCGGTTAATCCAAATCAGATTTTATTGAGTTTGAAAAAGATTTTGGACGCATCGAAAATTATTTCTGAAAAAACAGTGATCAATTATCAACAGGAATTCAGAAATATCACAATGGATATGATGAATGCACGCGATTATGAGGATTGGCAAGAAATTTATAAAAAATTAGTTTTTTGGGAACTTGAACTTGAAAATATCGAAGATACAGCACTTTCTCAAATCATCGAAAACCAGAAAAGTGAAGCAAATGCAGCTTTCTTCAAATTTATAGAACGTAATTACGAAGATTGGTTGCACGAGGACGAAGATCGTCCCGTTTTATCGCATACAATTTTCAATCAATTGGTTCGACCTCATCTTGGAAAAGATAAAAATGTTTTATTGATTATGGTGGATAATTTACGCTACGATCAATGGAAAGTTATTGAGCCAATTTTCAATCGTTATTATAATTCAGAAGCCGAAAATTTATATTATAGTATTTTACCCTCGGCAACTCAATATGCGAGGAATGCGTTCTTTTCGGGTTTAATGCCGTTGGAAATTGAGAAAAAATATCCTGAATATTGGTTGAATGATACCGATGAAGGAAATAAAAATATGTACGAAAAAGAATTGTTAGGAGAACAATTAAAACGTCTTGGTTTTGGCGATTTATCGTATAATTATTTCAAAATTTTAAATTCTGATTTCGAGAAAAAAATTGCAGATGATTTTAATAATTACAAAAAGAATAATCTAAATGTAATTGTCTACAACTTTATCGATATTCTTTCGCATGCGAAAACAGACAACAAAATTGTTGGAGAAATTATTCGTGATGATAAAACGTATCGTTCGATCACAAAACATTGGTTTGAGAATTCATATTTAATGGAAATTGTGAAAAAAGCGGCGCAAGAAAAGATGAAAATTATTGTAACAACCGATCATGGAACAATTTACGTAAAAGAGCCTACGAAGGTGATTGGCGACAAAGAAGCGAGTACAAATTTGCGTTATAAATTGGGGAAACAATTGCAATACGATCCGAAAGATGTTTTGGCGGTTGAGCAACCAGAAAAATTCCTTTTACCTAAGGTTAATGTTACGTCAAAGTATATCTTTGCAAAAGAAAATTTATTTTTAACGTATCCAAAAAATTACAATCATTTCGTTAATTATTACAAAAACACTTACCAACACGGTGGAATTTCGTTGGAGGAAATAATTATCCCAATGGTTGTTTTAACACCAAAAATTTAAATGGAATTTATCATCAATAATTTAGACGAATTACCAGAAGTTGCTCAAAAAATAATCGATCAACTTCAGTATAAATTAATCACTTTCGAAGGAGAAATGGGAGCTGGAAAAACAACTTTTATCAAAGAGTTTGTAAAAGCTTTGGGAACAAATGATGAAGTTTCGAGCCCGACTTTTTCGATTGTAAATGAATATGACACAGATAAAGGAAAAGTTTATCATTTCGATTTTTATCGTCTAAATCATGAAGATGAAGCCTTAGATTTTGGGATTGAAGAATATTTATATTCTAATCAATATTGTTTAATGGAATGGCCAAATAAAATTGCTAACTTTATACCAGATGAGCACCACACAATTACATTGAAAAATGTAGATGGCGTTCGTCATTTAAATTTTAGTTAATAGTATATGGACGGAAAAAATATTTTCACGCCTTTTTCTCAGGAAGATCTTATTCCTCAACCCGAGCGTTTAGAGATTCCTCATAAGAAAGAACGCTTTGATATTGGAATTCCAAAAGAAACAAATAATCAAGAAAAAAGAATTTGTCTTTCTCCTGATGCAGTCGAAATTTTAGTCAATAATGGACATCAAGTTACGATAGAAACCGGAGCAGGAGAAGGTGCAAATTATTCGGATAAAGAATATTCGGAAGCAGGCGCGCAAATTTCTTACAATACGCAAGCCGTTTTCGAGAAACCTATTATTCTAAAAGTTGGTCCACTTACTTTAGATGAAATTGATTGGGTGAAACCAAATGCATTGATTATTTCATCTGTCCCAACAAATACTTTAAGACGCGAATATTTTCAGAAATTAATTACAAAACGTGTAAACGCTGTTGGATTTGAATTTATTCGTGATGAACAAAATCATTTACCAGTCGTTCGTTTATTAAGTGAAATTGCAGGAACAACGGCAATTTTAGTCGCAAGCGAATTGATGTCTTCTACAAACGGAGGAAACGGAATTTTGATGGGCGGTGTAACAGGCGTTCGACCAACAGAAGTCGTGATTCTTGGAGCTGGAACGGTTGCAGAAAATGCGACAAGAACAGCTTTAGGTTTAGGCGCTTCGGTTCGTGTTTTTGATAATTCATTAACAAGATTAAGACGATTACAGCAAAATATCGGTCAACGAGTTTCTACTTCTACATTAGATCCAAAAGAATTAGGAAAAGCTTTGCGACGTTGCGATTTAGCAATAGGTGCTCTTCGAGGAGAAACACGTACACCTTGTGTTGTAACTGAGATGATGGTGCAAAATATGAAAGCTGGCGCTGTGATTATTGATGTGAGCATTGATCAAGGTGGATGTTTCGAAACATCTGAATTAACAACTCATGATCATCCAATTATTATTAAGAATGATATAATTCATTATGCGGTTTCTAACATCACTTCTCGCGTCGCACGTACCTCTACCAAAGCGTTGAGCAATTATTTCTTGTCCTATTTATTCCAAATTTCAGAAGAATCTGGTTTTGCGAATGTGGTACAATCGGATAAAACTATAAGAAATGGCGTATATTTGTACAAAGGAAGAATTGTAAAAAAGAACTTATGTGATTGGTTTGATTTACCATTTCACGACATTAATTTATTGATCATATGACGTTTACGCAAAGATTTATGAAGTATTTGATGGGAGTTGGAATTGGGTTAGTTTTCGTCGCAATGGCGTTTGGACCTCGTGCTTTCTCATGTAATTACTTTCCAAATGCAAGGGTTTTGGATGAAGCTTTTTCAAAAAGATTAGCTATTTCACCAGAAGCTCAGGCATTTTTAAAAGCAGAAAATTTAGATTCTACATTCTTGAAAAAAGAATTATTCAAAAGAAGTAAAGTTGATTTTGATCACTCGAAAAAAGATCAGGTTCCTTGTAGAGAATATTTGGCAAACTATAAAAGCAAAGACAATACGAAAGATTATGATTTTGTATTAGAAATTTGTAAAGAAGATTCGAAATTAGTTTCCATCAAAAAGAAATAAAACAAAAAAACCACTTCGTTTGAAGTGGTTTTTTTGTTTTATGATTAATTTATAAATTTCAAAATTACTAAAACAATTACGAAGATTAATATTGCGACAATAATTACATCTTTAAATTGTACTTTTTTAGTTCCGAACTCTACGTTTCGGTTTAAACTTTTTCTTTTTTTATTGGCTTGCATGGGTTGATATTAGACTGCAAATTTATTAAATATTATCAAATATCAAACCTTTATTTTATTCTAAGATATTTAATTTACAATAAGATATCTTAAATTCCAATTTCTATCTGAAAACGCGCATACCAGTTGTTTTTCTTTTCCAAATTATAGAATTTTTGTTGTTCGTACGTAAATTCTGCTTGTAATTTGAAAGCATGTTCCCAAATATATTTTGTCAAACCTAATGTGAATTGGTTTGTATTTGGCGTAAACTCAAAAATATCTTTATCTACTGTTTGAGTTGAATAACGTCCTATCACCTCCCAATGTTTCGGAAATGTGTACGAACCTTGAAAATCCATCCCTTCTCCATTATAAATATAATTAAAATCAGAAATATCCGCAGGGTTATAAAATAATACATTATCCGAATTACGATTCATATAAGAATACATCAAATTCCATCCACGATATTTTAACATCGCATCCAAAAACAATGATTTTATATTAGCTGTTCCTCCACCTACAATATCATCTCCTAACATTCCCGCCGTTCTATGCGCTCTATCATTATAACTATAAGCTCCCGAAAGCATCAATTTTGGTGTTTGTTCATGAACTAAATCACCTTCATAATTGCTCCCTCCTTTTGTAAATTCTCCAAGTGGAAACAACTCAACTTTTCCTGTATAAGCTAAACCAGTATCTTTAAAATTTGTCCAATTTCGTCCTTCACCAGTAGAAATAGCTCCTCTCAAAATATATGAGAATTTTTCTTGATTTCTTTTATTGTATAAGACTTGAAATCCAAAATCGCGATCGATATTAAAGTCTGCATTATTGATAGATCGATCCGTTAATTGTAATGCTCCAGAAGAATTAACACGTTGTCTATTTCCTGGAAGTTTTGTTTGACCAAATCCTAAACTCCAATGTTTATTTGGGTAATAGAAGATCATCGCATCACGAATAATATTCGTATTCTTCCCCTCTTCTGCTTTTCCTACATCACCTGCTGCAAAAGATAATTGCATCGAATAACCAAATTTTGGATCTCCGATATATCCATCAAAACGCAATCTTAAACGACGAATTTGTCCATCAATATTATCTTCTTCTCCATCGTTATGATTATAACTAATGCGATTTTGCATACGAAATCTAATGTTGACCTGATAAAGACTATCTGGAGAAGTAATTCCCAATCCGTTACCATAGCTATAATAGGGCGACATCATATTCTTAAAATCCTGTACAGTTTTCTTTTTAGATTCTGTAGAATCTTTTACTTGCGCATACGAACTGATTGAAAATACAATAAGTATTAATATTAAAAATTGCCTCATGTTTATTTGTTTCTTGATTCGTGTGCAAAAATGCAGTTAATAAAATTAAATAATTGTAAAGCGTAAATTAAATTAACGTTAACAATGACTCGAAGTTACGTATTCGATGATTGTCATCAATTTCTATGATTTCGATTTGTTGTGGAAAAATATTTTGTTGAATTTCGAAGAAAGTTTTTAGTTTTTCAAAATCCAAAACTTCATCATGCACAGAAAGAAAAACCGTTGTATTTTCGAAACGATTCATATCAACTAAATACTGCGAAAGATTTTCAGGAAAATTATTTTCGACTTTCATTGAAACATCAACCAAAGGATTTAACAAAATCAATTCGCTCGATTTTCCATTTTCCTTTAATTTTTGTTGCAATTGCCAACCAAAATTCCCTCCAGTAGAACTTCCTATAATTGCCAAATCATTTACCAAACCTTTTAAATGTTCGTAAGCTTCAAATAAAATAGTTGCAATATTCTCCTCCGTTTTCCATTCAATACAAATCGCTGAAGGATATTTTTTTAGAATAGTTTTGAATTTAGTTGAATTTGCCGAACTATTTAGTCCATGGATATAAACAATTTGTCGATTATTTGTATTCATATTCAGTGCAATTAAACCTTTAAATTAAACTTTTTCAATAAGTTAATCAAAATGAATTGTAAATTTAACAATATAATTGTGTTGTAAGAAATTCTTTTGACAAAAAAAGCGACCAAATAAATTTGATCGCTTTTATTATTTTGTAAAGTTATTTCTCAAGATCGAAGCCCCAATCAATTCCTTTCTTAATGCATTAAACCACTGAAATTAAATGATTTAAAAAATGTGTTTTTATCAAGAGTGAGAATTAGGGGGATTTTTGGATAAATTGGTTTTCTATAAAGAGTCCACTATTTCTTCAATAAAGATATGAAAAATACTTATATTAACATATCTTTATTACGTAATATCTACAATAATTTTAACTCTATAAATATTATTAAAAGTTACCAATTTATCCCAAGTAAAATTTCAAATACAAATCTATTCAATTGATCATCAAATTATTTACAATAAGAACTAGATAATTTACACAAAAATAAAAATTATCATTAATAACCAGTATTTAAGCCCATTTCTGAGTAACTACGTTCAAGTAAATAATAAATGATTCTTTGCTAATATAATCTAAAAAGCATTGGTGGTCTCTCATTGGCGATATCTCAACTGGAGCAAACGATTTTTCCCCATTCTTACTTATCGCTATTTTTTGATTTAATTTCAGTTCAATATTTATTATCTGGTTAAGATAATTATATGTGGAATTAATGTCTCCAGTTGAAGCAAAATGCACATGGGTATAACCATCGTCATCAATTTCAATGCTATAGTACATATCATCTTTTTTAGAGTATTCAAAAAATTTTAAAACCAAATCATCATAAAATACAACATCTGATGAGTCTTTGAAATTGATCGTTACAACAGTAATATAATTTCTTGAAGTTTTAGATTCAAATTCTTTAATAATTTTGACTGGTTTCTTTGATTCCTTTGGTTTTCTCTTTCGCGCTCCTATTCTCTCTATTTCGTCTATCAAAATTTCATATTGTATTTTATTATTTTTTGTCAGAGATTTAATTACGGAATTATCGCCAGCTATAAAGGCTTTAGAAGCATTTCTCATTAATTGTTTTGAACCAAGAGTAGTTAGGTTATTTTCTACAAAGTATCTTATTGGTTTATATTCTTTCATATATATCTTACATAAGAGCGTAATGAGCCCTTTTTATATATACATAGTAACCAATTGCAAAAAAGTCAAGTTATGACCTAAAATAATTTTGACAATAAATATCAAGTGTTTAAAATACAATTATTTATGAATTTATATTTTTTAAAAAAAAATTATACAAAAACCTTAATATTCAATATTATTGAAAATTATGTCCAATTAAATAGACTATTAATAATAAATTTTATAAAATATTTTTTTCGACAACCTGCTCCAAATTATTACCTATAAGGTAGGGAGGGTAATTTAACAGGATACGGAAGGAGGACTCCAGAGGGAGGAGTATAAAAAAGCAGGAACTAATCCTGCTTCAATTATCTTCTTAAAAATCTTTGTGTACTATTCAGCATATCCTGCTTGAAATGCTCATCAGTTAATTTCTTCGCAAACTCTATTTGAAATTTACGCATACTTAATGCAACCTCATCAAATATCTTTTTATACGCCAATTGTTTGGTATGCTCATCTGGATTATTAAGATACTTTGTCTCATAATCTGGATGGGTAATAACTTTATCCGTAAATGTAAAGAATAATTGACGTTTATCTTCTGGGGTAGCATCCCAGTTCGCAAACCAACGTTCGTTAAAATCACGAATAATTTCTTCTAGTCTAGCTTTATCATCATCAGCATGCGCACCTCGTGGTAAATTGCCAGTTGCATCTAAAGAAGTTTCGTTATCATCAAGATCTAATTTTTCATTCAATTTAACTCGTTCGATACCATAAGTAGCAAGATCAACAGATTCTAGCAATTCGTCTAGTATTTCGTCTTCCTTGCGCTTTACAATCATTTTAGGAATTAAAAATTTGGCAAACCAAAATAATTTTTCCCATTCCAATTTTTCGAACGGAATAATGGCAGCTACTTGTCCATAAACCTTTACAAATTGTTTAGCCTTAATTTTTAGATCAGCTTTCTCATCATCATTTAAATCTAAATCTGAATTAAATCGTTGTGCCGCAACATCTATAATTGGGCTTAGCAATTCTGCTGGTTCACCTTTAAAAAATCTGGTATTAAAATCTTCCACTTCGTACCATTCATAAACTCCAGAATCATCAAGTTCTTCTTTCAATTCGTGTAATACATTCACATCAGTTGCTTTTGACAACGATGTTGAGGTATAATACGGATCAAATGATCGTTTGATATCTTCCGAGTCATTAAAGAAATCCAACACAAATAAATCTTCTGTTTTCTTACCCAATTTTGGATTCGAACGGTTTAAACGCGATAAAGCCTGTACGCATAAAACTCCTTGTAGTTTCTTATCTACATACATTGCTGTTAATTTAGGTTGATCAAATCCTGTAAGGTATTTATTCGCAACAACTAATATCTTGTACTCATCTGTGTCAAATTTATCTTTCGTTTCCGTGTCAGGGAATCCATTCATTCCAGACTCAGTATGTTCAACACCATTAATCATTTTTGTTCCAGAAAATGCTACGACCACTTTGAATGGATTATTTTTTTCTTCTAAAATTTTCTTGATTTCTTTGTAATAACGAATTGCAGATTCTATGCTTTGTGTTACAACCATTGCTTTCGCTTTCCCTTTTAATAATTTTCGATCATAAATTTGTTGTACAAAATGATCTAGCATAATTCTTGCTTTTGCTTCTATCGTTCGCTCATCACGTTCCACAAAAGCTTTTAATTTTTGTTGGGCTTTTTTTGTATTAAATTCAGGATCATCTTCTATTGATTTCTGAAGTTGATAATAACTTTTATATGTGGTATAATTCGATAAAACATCCAAGATAAATCCTTCTTCTATTGCTTGTTTCATCGAATACAAGTGAAAAGGCTTAAATGAACCATCATCCTGTTTAACGCCGAATCGTTCTAAAGTAGCATTTTTAGGCGTTGCTGTAAAAGCAAAATAAGATGCATTAGATCTCATTTTTCTGGCTTCCATTGCACGAAGAATTAAATCTTGACCATCTACTTCACCTTCTTCATTTGTTTCTAGTTTCCCCAGAACTTGGTTCATTTTATCCGCAGCGGTTCCACCTTGTGATGAATGTGCTTCATCTATAATTACAGCGAAACGTTTATCTCCCATTTCATCAACATTATCAATTACAAAAGGGAATTTTTGGATGGTTGTGATAATCACCCTTTTTCCGCCCTCTAGTGCGAGTTTTAAGTCATTGGATGAATAAGCAGCTCCAATTATATTTTTAATATCTGAGAAGCTCTTAATATTATCTCTCAGCTGTTTATCTAATATACGTCTGTCTGTTACTACAATAACAGAATCAAACATTGGATTGCCATCTGTATTTTCTAATTCAATTAATTGGAATGCAGCCCAAGTAATTGAATTTGATTTTCCAGATCCAGCAGAATGTTGAATAAGATATGTTCCACCTACGCCATTTGTTTGTACATCGTCAATTAATTTTGATACCACATCCAATTGGTGATAACGAGGAAAGATGTAAAACTTTTTACTTAACGGATCTTTGTCTGCACCTTCTAACAACATAAAATGTTGTATGATTTTGGCAATATTTTCTTTTTGAAAAACTTCTTCCCACAAATAAGCCGATTTATGCCCATTTGGATTAACAGGGTTTCCTTTCCCTAAGTTGTTTCCTTTATTGAAAGGTAAGAAAAAAGTGTCTTTGCCTTGTAATTTCGTTGTCATATACACTTCGTCTGTATCTACAGCAAAATGCACCAAACAACGACCAAACTCTAATAATGGTTGTTTAAAGTCTCGTGTAAATTTATATTGATGAATTCCTTGTACAGCAGCTGTTTGTCCTGTCCAAGGATTTTTAAGTTCAATCGTACAAAACGGTAAACCATTGATGAAAATTACCATATCAATTTCTTCACCCGTATTTACCGAAGAATACCTTAATTGACGCGTAATTGAAAATTGATTTTTCTTGAAGTTATCTTTGATCGATTGCGCACTACTTGCACTTGGAGCTTCGTAGAATAAAGTGAAATGAGCATTGTCGACATCCAATCCTTTTTTAAGTAAATGCAACAATCCTTTTTTCTTGATCATTCGCTCGAAACGTTCCAAGATCTTTAATTGCCAATCTGGAGAAACTTTTAATTTTTCTAATTCTTCTTTATGTGTACTTTCTAAAAAATCCCAGAAACGCTTGCTATCAATGGCATACTTTTTATCAAAATCAGTTGGCGATCCAATGTAATATTTGTTTGCAGTAATATAGCTTTGATTATCTTCGTTGAATACGGATAAGGATTTACCTTCGTTTTTTAAATCTTCCATGGAAATACCAACAAGGTATTTTTCAATTGAAGATTCTAGTGCTTGTTCGTTATAGTGAGTTGACATTAAATAATCATTTTAATTACCTCCAAATATTTGCAGTCTGTGCATTATATACATTTACTTTACAATCAAATTTGTGCTGAATATTCTTGATATGTTCTAAATCACCTTCAGAATAAACCCCAATATAAACACTAAAAAGTTTATCTCCCGATTGTGCACCACGTTTTGCAGCTTTGTTCAAAGCTTCAATAATGTGTTCATCATATTCTCCAAAGTTAAAACCAAAAGAAATAAGAGAACCTGTTATTTTAGATAAACTCTCATAACAAAAAGTAAGATATCTATTATGATAAATCTGATTCAATTTTTCAGTTCCATTACCTGCTGTAACAAAAACTGGATATTCTTTACGATGCATTCTCTCCTTAATATTAGTCAGTAAATATTTACTATCTCTATAAATTTCTTTTTCTATCTCTGTACCTGTGTCAAATATTGGAAGAGTTCCGTGCAAATAAAAAACAGTTTGCTCGTCTTTATACTTCCCCCATAATAAATCATCATATACTGGATCATCTCCTTTGCTCATTTCTACAGGATTTAAAAGTTCATGTCCAAAACCATCTATAGATTTTTTGGAATTATTTCTCATTAATATCCAATATAGAAGTAAATCATAATTTGTGGAAAAAACTTTTCCTCCATTGGACAAATATTCATCCAAAAAGTTGTAACAAGATTGACTTTCATTGTTAGGTACTTCAAAAACGTGTTCAGGGTGTAATGAACTTACAGCTTCAATAAGACTCTCTTGTAATCTTTGATTAGAATGTTCTAACGCCTCAATCATTGAACCTGTATTATCGAACGCTTTGGCAATTTCAATAAAATTATCAAGTTGTCTCATTACTAATTCAAAATTCTTAGTATTAATTACTTCAAACAATTTAAACAAAGTAGAATCTTCTAACTTTTCAATAAAATCATACAGAGCATTATATGAAAAAATTTTATGATCATAAGCCATACTAAATCCATTCCCCATTATTAAATGCTTTGGAGTAACTCGACTATTTAGTTTCATTAATACAGATTGATAGCTCGACAAATCATCAAATTTCAAATCAAAAGATATATTATTTTTAGCCATAGTAATTTTTAGATATTTTATTAGTTTGTTAAATTAGCAAAAGGTCGTTGCCCAAATTGCGTAATAAACTGTTTGATTAATTTTTTTTCTATTTCTCTCGGATCGTTATTTGGTGTGGGTAGCCAACAAACTTTTAATTGGTACGGATTGTTGATTTGCCAAATCAACCGACCACCCCAATGCCCTACCGATTTTCCGTTACCGAAATCAAAATATTGTTTTAATCTTGAATATAAAGTTGCCGATCCTGTTAACGATCCAGCTTTACCGATATAAAGAATGTTTGATTGGTTTACCCAATTTTGATTCAGCTCATCCAGAGATACATTTGGATTTTTTTGTTTAAAAAAACCTCCTGTACCAACCTCTTCAAATTTTGGATTGATGTTTTCTGAATAAATGATATAAACACCTTTAGTTTTGGGAATCAAGCTTAAATCTTTATAAACACTTTCTATTGTTACAAAACCTTGATATCCTAACTTTTTTAAACTAGAAATGACATTATTTTTTAAATTAACTGTAAAATCAAAAGTTTCTTTATTAACGACATTAATTGGTGTATTTACCTTTACTTTTTTGAAAACTTTATTAGAGACAACCGACTTATTAGTATCACCTACAATTTTAACCACTCGTTTAAAATCTGTTACCGTGTAACCACCAGAAATACCAAAATCTGAAGCATAAAAACCTAAATCACGAATTTTATTCCGGATACTTTTTTGTTGAGAAGATTCGGCTTCACATTTTTGCTTTATTAAAGCTTCTAGACGAACAGCCTCTTCTTTGGTAAAAATAGATTTTCCTTTCATAACAATTTATTTACCTCTTTGCGAAAACATGAATTTGGTTATATGGTTTAAGTTGTTCTTTTAAAAGCAAATATTCTTCAACAGTTAAAGAAGGGGCAACGACTGTATATTCATCTATAAGTTCCCATTTTTCTGGTAAATTTTGATTTAATACATCATTGGTTACCAAAACCATATTATCTATAGTTCCGTTGGTTTCTTCATCAGAAAATAATAAATAATCATACTTACTTAAAACATAATTTGTTGAACGATTAACCAATTTCACCTCTTTTTTTGTTTCTTCATCATTACCAATCATCATTACTTGATCGCTCTCACTTTCTGGTAAATGATATTGAACTTTCAAAAACAAATCCATCAATCTTTGATCCCAACCTTCTACTTCCGGCTGTAACTTATTTAGAACATTAACTCCTATATGAAATTGACGTTGTGTACCAAATAAAGTAATCGTTTCATTGTTCAGTTGCACCATCATTTTAATGATATTAGCGTCACTTTCTAAGGTATTGAAACGTAATTTTTCAACATTATTATATTTCCAAGGTTCGTTGTCGAATAAAATTACAGCTGATTTTTGAAAGTCTAAAAAATATTGAACCAACACTTTAGCTATAGAATAATCTGCTTGCGACGACATAGAGGTACAACGTATTTCGTACCCATAATTTTCTTTCCAGAAATCTACACCTCGCGTTGATTGATCCTGAATATAAAAGTATAATCCTTCATCAGATTTTTTAATTGCATTAATACTACCTAAAGTAGCTTCTAAATAATAATACAAATGATCTGGATCTATTAATTGTTGGGTATGTATTTCTATATGTTGGCTCATAGTGTTTATTTATAGTCGTTTAGTTGGTATTGATTAACAAACCTTAACTTTCCCCGTCACCACATCGTTGATTAAGCTTTGTTTGTATTCTTTTAATTTGGTAATTTGTTCTTGTTTTTGGGTAATGGCTTCGTCTATTTTTCCTGTGACTTCATCCAAATAAGCAACAATTTGTTCTTGTTCTTTGATTGGGGGAGTTGGAATATTATGATTATTTAAATCCCCTTGAGTCATACTTGGTAATGCCGTTGCCGTTGAGTAATATTTAAATGGAATTGTTGTTGAGAAATAATATAAATATTTTGTAATTCCCTTATTATTTACCACGCAATAGAACATTGTATCAACAGTCCAAAATTTTCCTATAAAATAAAGAGGCTTGTCAATAGTACCTTTTCTACCTAAAAATAATACTTCACCATCATATAGATAATTAGATGCGTAAGCAAATTGACCACCAGAACCGATAACTGGGTAACCTTCATCAACCTGAACGTGTTTATAATCTAACCCATTATTAATTCTCATAAGATGCTTCAACCTCTTCATCTCCCAATGCGCTGGAATTTCTCCAATCCATTCTACACCCGAATCTTTTGTGGGTGCATTGGCATCTAAACCTTTGGTTACGGCTTGATGAATTTTTGCTTGGCGCAATTCTTTTAGCTTTTCGATTTGTTGCTCTTTGGTTTGTACCAACGCATCAATCTTCGCTGTTTTTTCGTCTAAGAAATTTGCAATGGCTTCTTGTTCGTGGATTGGGGGGATAGCCAAAAAAATGAACTTCATTTCATCGTATCTTGTTGTCCAAAGATCAGCAACAATACCGTGACCATTTCTGTAGAATTCTTCAATAAAACCATTTGATTTTAATAAGAACTCAGAAAACTTAGGGTAAATCCCCCTTGGTTTCATCACAATATTAATTAATGAAACTGAACCATCTAAATATGAAAGACCACTTGATCCTTTTCTGTCAGATCGGCTATTGATTACAAAATCACCTGCAATTACCAATTTACGGTTATCACCATCATTTGATTTTGCAGCGCTATCAAGTTGTGGAACAATACCATTTTTAGTTACTGATAATGGTTCAAAATCTTTATCTGAAACTTTTTTTCTTCTCTCTTCAAACCAGTTACCTAAACGTTTACATTCCCAATGCTCAGGAATCTGTCCAATCCATTCGATCCCACTTTCTTTGTACTGTTCGTATGTTTGCATGGCTTAAAATTTTAGGATTTCTGCCAACAAACCATCCCCTTGTTCTTCTAAGGCTAATAAATCGGCTGTAATGTCTTCTATTGCACGCAAAGGTGTGTGTTGGTAAAAGTATTTGTTAAACGATATTTCGTACCCAATTTTCACTGAATCGAGATTAATCCAAGCTTCTTCTACGTGAGGAATTACTTCGCGTTGGAAATACGTTAAGATTTCTTCGTTTAGCGAAATTTGTTCACTATCGCGTAAATCAGATTCTGTTTCATACGTAATAAATTCACCTGCTTTAGCCGTTGGGTAATAGCCAAAGAATGGTAATTCATCCACCGTACATCCTAATTTATCAAGCAATTGATCTAACTTGTCACCAGAAAGTTTTTCAACTTTTTTAATTACTTTTTCTGCTGTTGCATCGTAAGTAGAAATGGCGTTTAAGATTGCCTTTTTCTCAGCTGCTGAAAGGTTGATTTTATGCTTCTTAACAACATCATCCACTAACGAACTAAAGGCGTTAAAATCCATAAAAACATCATCACCAACGTGATTCCATAAAGCTAGCGCAGCGTCGTAAATAGCTTTTGGTTTTTGCCAAGTCGCAGGATCCACTAACTTCGCAATCTGTTTTTTATTTAAACCCCAATCTTCTTTTTCTGCACGTTTAGCAATTTCCTCTATTTTCGATGATAAATCTACATACGCTAAATCACCGTAGGTATCGTAAATTAATTGCATTGGCGTAGCCAAAGCTTTATCGAAACGTAAAGTTTCTAAAGCTTCTTTCGTAAACTGAGCACGTAAACGTTTTGGACGCTCGATGTTTACTTTGTAATAACCAAAATCCGTATTTTTAAAACGTTTGATTTTTAATTCAGAACCTTCTTTCGTTTCCTCTATATTATCCAAATAAGCTTGAGCAATTTCTCGGATTTGTGCTGGCGTTAATTCGCAGTTTTTAGAACCTAAATTTTTACGTAATTTCTGGAATAAATTATTTGCATCTAACAATTGCACAGATCCCTGACGTTCTTTTGGTTTGTTATTGTTCAATAACCAGATATACGTTGTAATCCCCGTGTTATAAAACATATTGTTGGGTAATTGTACGATGGCATCTAATAAATCATTCTCAATAATGTAACGACGAATGTTGGACTCACCCGAACCTGCATCACCAGTAAATAAAGATGAACCGTTGTGAACGGATGCAATTTTACTTCCGATTTTATTGGCAGTTGGTGCTTTCATTTTATCCACCATTTCCATTAAAAACAGTAATTGTCCGTCCGAAGTTCTTGGCGTTGCATCCACTACTTCCCAATTTCCCCAGTAATCTTTTAATTTGAATTGGAAACGAGTATCAATGACATCTTTACCGTCCTTGATGTATTTTACTTCAGAAGCCCATGATTTACCGTATGGTGGATTGGATAGCATAAAATCGAATTTCTCACCCGAAAATTCATTCGTGGATAAAGTAGAACCCACACGAATATTTTCTGGGTTCTTCCCTTTGATCATCATATCCGATTTACATATCGCATAGGTTTCATCATTGATTTCTTTTCCGTACAGATAAATATCACCAGCATAACTGATTCCACTATCTTCGATTAAGAAATTCTCTGACTCCGACAACATTCCTCCAGAACCACAACATGGGTCATAAATCGTAATAACAGGAGGTAATTTATCTTTGATTGGTTCGAAAACCATAGCAGTCATCAGTTGGATCACTTCACGAGGTGTAAAGTGTTCCCCTGCTTCTTCGTTATTTTCTTCATTGAATTTACGAATCAACTCTTCGAAAACATACCCCATACCAAGATTGGATAATGCTGGTAAAGGACGACCTACGGGATCGTTAATTTCAAATGGAGTTAAGTTGATATATGGTGAAGTAAACTTCTCTAAAACATCTAATAAAACGTCTTTAGAGGCCATGTGACGCACCTGAGCAACTAAATTGAATTTCTCGATAATTTCCTTCACATTCGATGAAAAACCATTCAGATACTCTTCAAAATTAGCGATTAGTTTTTGTTGAGAATTAGTAGCTGTACCTTTTAGCTTCTCCATTGTCCACGATGAGGTATTGTAGAATACATAACCCGATGCATCTCTTACCCCTTGTGGATCTAATTCTACTTGCCCAAGCTCTTCACGTTGGAATTTAACTTCTTCAAGAACTTTGTCTTTGGTAACTTCTAAAAGCGAGTCGATACGACGTAAAACTACGAATGGTAAAATTACATCGCGGTATTTTCCTCGTACATAAACGTCGCGTAAACAATCGTCTGCGATCGACCAAATAAAGCTAACTAATTTATTATGTGATTGGTGTGTCATTTTACTTTCTAAAGATTTAATCCACCGAAATTACGAAAATAAATGATACCATTTTATTACAAAACAACAATACTTAATTGAATAATTTTAGCACTAATAAAAAATTGATAAAAAGATAAGAATAAGTTTTGTATCAATTTTATTTATTGGTTACAATAAAATCATAAATAATTTTTATAATTAGGTTTTTATTTATATATTTGTAATTCAAATTTTAAGGATAAAAAATAATAATCTTAAATCTATTTGTAGAATAAACAAATGATCTTTTTAAAAGATCAAAAATTAATAATCATTATGTGAAAGCACATCATTAATTTTAAGATTTGAAAAGATGGCTGAGAAGTCAAAAAAAAATTACAAGTTAACAGATATACTCTACAGCTCAGATATTCGCAAAATGTTGAGATGGTCAAGATCAACTCTACAACGTTATGAAGAAAAAGGATTACCCTTTTTCCGAGCGGACGAAAAAGACGAAAAATCACTGAAAATGTATATTGAAGAAGATGTTGTAAGTTGGTTACTTAGACACAAAAGAGGAGCATAAGCTCCTCTTTTTCTATTTATATGTAAAAAATGTTGAATTTAAATCCTTACTCGCCTCGTAAAACTGAATCGCTCGATCTAACTCACTTCGTTTATCATAAAGTGAAAATGCAGATCCATCATTTATTCCTTTATGTGTCATCATTTTTACATTTTCTCTTTCCATTCTTAGATTTAGTGCATTTGTAATGAAACTTGCTCTACAAACATGACTACTTGCCACTTCATTCAACTTTCTAGTTTCTTTAACTTCACCTACACCAAAAATGGTTTTTGTCAAATTAACCTCATCATCAACCTCCATTTCTACTAATAACTTTCTGATTTGCCGTGTTATTGTTGTTACACTATTATATGAGGGAAACTTTCCTAATCGCCTATAAACATCCATCGCTGGCTTCATTACAGGAGAAAGTAATTTGATCCCAGTTTTATCTGCCTGATTTTTGATAGCAAAAAACCTTTCCCCAGATGGCGTAATAATTTCGATTGGTTTCTCTTCAAATATCAATGCTACTGATTGATGTCGCATTCCTGTCGTTGATGCAATCATAATAAAATCTTTTGCATGCTGGGTAACTTTAGATTTGGGTTGATGGTTATAAATCTTAATAAGAAGCTCTTCATTAAAATAAAAATCTCTTGAGCCTTTACCAGTCCCAACCACCAACCTTTCATCATCTAAAAACAATGTAGGATGTAAATTATAACCACGAATACGCGCTTGCTTTAAAATATACCTTAATTTAGTTGTTATCGTATTTACGGTATCCAAAGAATAACCTAATTTATTTGTAAGACGACTTTTACTCTTAATGTGATTATGTTTTAAAACAATTTTACCAATTGCTATTTTATTAATTACCTCCAGAAAATTCATATACATTTCATAGCTAAACTCATCAATATAAATTTGTCGTTTAAGATATTCCTGATAGTTCTTGATGTGAGTTCCTTGCTCCCTATATTTATTTAACCCGTAGTGCATTTTGATTGATAAATAATAAAGTTGTTCATTTGATTGAAAAAGAGTAAATTTATTTAACTTCAAAGTGTTTACAATGAACAACTTACTTGCAAATTACGAAAGAATATTGGAAGTTCTACGAAAATTATCCACAGATACACTTTTTAATTTATAAATTTAGATGACCTAAACTTCTTTTTAGGACTCATAAGTCTTGTCTTAACAGTTGAATTTATGGGTATTGATAGTGAAAATCATTAATTTTGAAATCTCCCTTAAGTGCTAAGTTGTAATATTCAACGAAGTATTTACGATCGTATAAAACGTAGATTATCAGAGCAAATTAATAGTATTCTAGCTAAAATTACTGCACAAACATTGAATCAGTACATTATTAAAATACACTTAAATCGAAATATTAATAATCTAAAAACTCAAATTATTTAAAGTGAAAAACGGTTAAAAAAACCTATGTTTATATTGTGGTTAGAGAAACAGTGTGTTAAAAAGTGTTAAATTCCTGTATCGGTGTATATCGAAAATGACACTTTTCTGTATCGGTTGTGTATCCGCGCTGTATCCATTCTGTATCCATTGTATATCCGTTCCGTATGGTTTGTTCGGTGTTCGTGTATCGAAATGTAAACATTATGTTTCTAGATATGAGTATTGAGAGGGTTGGATATCTCCCTGAATTTCCAGTATAAATAAAGCTACATATTTTAAAAATTGTAAATTATTATTAAACTCAAAGATCGTATTATAACTAAAGATTTATACCTGTTATACATTTGATTAATAAATAATAAAGTAGTCCATTTAATTGAAAATAAGTAAATTAATTTGAATACAAAATATTTACAATGAACAACTTACTTGCAAATTACGAAAGAATATTGGAAGTTCTACGAAAAATTTCCACAGATACACTTTTAATTTATCAACGTAGAAGACCTAAACTTTTTAATTTAGAACTCATAAGTCTTGTTTTAACAGCTGAATTTATGGGTATTGATAGTGAAAATCATTTATTTCGAAATCTTCCTAAAGCGCTAAGTTGTAAAATTGAGCGTAGTATTTACAATCGTAGAAAACGAAGATTATCAGAGCAAATTAATAGTATTCTAACTAAAATTACTGCACTAACATTGAATCAGTACATTAATAAAATATACTTAAATCGAAATATTAACAACTTAAAAATTAATATTACCTAAATGCACTACGAGTTTATTTAATGAATTCTCCTTAATTGGATTCTGTCCTTTCAACGTCATCTTTACTCGCTCATCACAATATTGCTCGATAAAATCAACTAATAATATTCTGTTATCTTCTTCCTTAATCTCTACCTTTCTTCCTAAATTTATTAGTAGATGTTCTTTAAAGTCTTCCTTTGTTGGTTTATACCCCATCGCAATAAAATAAGTCTCCGTCTTAGATGTCGCTGTTTCAAAATCCTCCAGCGCTCTTTTAAATATTATAACCCCATGCTTCTTTGACTTATTAATTTTTTCTCTATCGAATTTAAAATTAGCTTCGGCATCTCCGAAATCTATTGGGTTAATAGTTTTACCTACTGAAATTTTCAAACGGTCGCTAGGATTTTTAAAATACCCCGTAAGGTACGCGTCTACAGATTGAGACTTATTATTTTGCTTACTTTTCAAATGATAATTAATCATACTATAACATTGGTTTTTGATTTAACTACAACGAAAATACCCCTATTCCTCAAGGGGAGAAATAGGGGGAGATTTATTGAACCAAAGTGAATTATATTGAATTAAAATGAATCAACTTGAAACGATCCTTTAATTTAACAGTCAACCACTTACATAATTAACTATTTAGTTTTTAATCAATTGTATTTTCATATCCAAAGCCCCAATCAATACCTTTCTTAATTGCTGGAACGCCTTCTGTCATCCATTTTGGAGCAGGTTTATCTTTCAGATAATGATCAAAGAATTGCACTTGACGTTGCTGAATATCATTTTTATTCGCACGTTTTATCAAATTATGATCATCACCATTATAATTCAACATCCAAACTGGCTTTTGTAAACGACGCAATGCCATAAACATCTCAATTCCTTGGTACCAAGGAACAGCACCATCTTCGTCGTTATGCATGATTACAACTGGCGTCGTAACTTTTGGCATATTGAACAAAGGCGAATTTTCGATGTATAATTCTGGCGCTTCCCACAACGTTTTACCAATTCTACTTTGTGTTTGCTCGTACTGAAATTGACGACTCATTCCCGTTCCCCAACGAATTCCACCATAAGCAGAAGTCATATTCACAACTGGCGCACCCGTCCAAGCCGCAGCATACATATTGGTTGCAGTAATCAAATGTGCCACTTGATATCCTCCCCAACTTTGTCCCTGTATGGCAATTTTACTACCATTTACCCACGTATTTTTCTTCAACGCTTCTACTCCAGAATTGATATAATCTTCAGCAGATTTCCCTGGATGACCAATCGTATACGAAATATCTGGTGTAAATACAATGTAATCGTTACTTACAAAATATGTATGATTAATACGAGAAGGCGTTGGCGCAGGCGCTTGATAACGATTCAAATTATCCGAAAGTTTTTCGTAGAAGTAAACAATCATTGGATATTTTTTATTTGGATCAAAATTCTCTGGTTTGTACACAACTCCAGTTGCTTCTTTACCCGAATACGTTTTCCATGTTACCAATTCACCGTTCCCCCACAAATAATCTTTTTGTTGCGGATTGATTGCAGAGATCTTTTTCTCATCTTTAAAATTAGTTGAAACATATACATCAGGCGAATTTTGGAACGATTCTTTTGTATAAATAAATTCGTTCGCATTCAACGCTTTCGTCATTTTTTGCGTTCCCCAAGTATTCGACATTACAACTTTTTCAGGATTTTTTGCGTTCGAAATGATAGTTTGATAAACTCCAGATTGTTTATTCTGATTATTAAAAGCACCTAAATAAACTAAATTATCACGATTAAGTGATTTTATATCATCATTCAATTGATTGATATCAAACGTAATATTATGTTTACGACCGAAACCATTTGTCATATTTTCTGGACGACGATTTCCAGCCAAATCAAACTCCCAAATATCATAACGATCTTTGATTAAAACCGTTTCGTCATTATCAGTAAAATAGGCAACTCCATATTCTTGCGCTAAAGTTGGCGAATCATTTTCTTCGTCATAGAATTTCACTTTTAACTTTTTATTCAGAACTTTTGTTTCCTTTGTTTCGATATTATAGCTCGACCAAAAACCATTTTCGGCATTATAAAAAACAGCAAATTTTCCATTTGGCGATATCTCTACTTTTCCAGCCAAAGCTTTTGCAAATAACTCGCGTTGTCCCGTTTTCGTATTAATGATATAATAATCTTTACGACCTGTTACATCCCAATTAGAGCTTAATCGATAGGCATTATCAGAAGTTCCTAAAGCAAAATTTGAATTTCCTTCATTCAATATTTCTACTTGATTCATATCCAAATCCGCTAATTGTATCACTTTTACAGGATTCGATAAATCAATCACTGATAAATACGAACGCTTTTTTTCACGCTCAAGATTCTTTAATTGTTGTGGTTGAATAAAATCGTCTTTGTAACTCCAAACATCCACGTTTGCATAATCATCAGCAATTAAAGTTGTGTCTTTGTCTGCTAATTTTGGCATCAAACCAATGAATAAAGAATTTCCATCTTTACTAAATTTTGGTTGACGATTTTCTGAAACTTGCCAATCTTTTTTCAATCCTAATAATTCAGATTTCTTAATTTGCTGTGAATTATTTGTTGCAGTATAATATAAATAATACGTTTTGTTTTCTTTTTTCTCATCATCAGAAGTTCCAACAAACGCTACTTTATTTGCTAATTCATCAAACGCAAATTGCTTGAAATCTCCAATTGTATCAACCAATTGCTTTTGTGCAAAAGTTGCGGTATTTACCAAGAAAACACCATATTTAGTTTTATCTAAACTATCTTTTTTCTCTTGTTTAGTCGAAAAAATTAATTGCTTACCATTCTCGCTAAACTCATAATTCATCACATTTTTGAAAGATTTTTTTTGGCCAGAAATCAAATTTCTCAACACCAATTCTAACGGCGTATCTTTTTTATCTTTTCCAGCTGGTTTAGAAGCTTTATCCTTCGTTTTTGTAGAATCTGACTTGTCATTTTTATCATTCTTCGATTCTTCTTTTTCTAATAAATAAGCTAAAAAAGAACCTCCTTTTTTCGGTGTTTTGAATGATTTTATATTTGGTAATTTCTCGACTTGATTAGTTGCAAGATTTAATATTCCGATCGAATCTTTAGCAATTTCATGTTCCTTTTTCTTCTTGATTCGGACCAATTTCAAATCTTTATAAAAAGGTCGAATTTTAAAAACAGTAAATTTAGAATCTGCTGTAAAAACACTTTGTTCACCACGATGAAAACTTAGATTTTTATCCGTTTTCAAACCAAAAAAGTTCAATGTATTATCACTTTCTTGTGCATTAACTTGATAAGCAACCCACGAACCATTGTTCGATAATTCTTTCATTCCAATTGATTGCCATTCATCAAAAACAGTCAAATCTAATGGTTTCTTTTGCGCATCAACATTTGTTGCCAATAAAGCGATTGCCGCTGCATACATTGCTTTTTTTGTCATCAGTTGAGTCGCATAATTTCTCAATATTTTAGTAGATAATTTCGATTTCATTCTAACTAATTTTATGCGTTAATTTTATAGAAGTGTGAAAATACTAAAGTTTTTAGAAACTATGAGGATATTTTAGTTTAATAATACTTTCAGTTGTATTTTTGTTAAAATTCTTTTTATGAAAAAATATCTATTAAGTATTGGATTTGGAATTTCGATGATTGCATCAGCACAAAATATTCAGATTGTTCCACTTGGAGTTTATGGTGGTAGCAACGAAAGCAATCTTTCTTCTTATTTGATTGGTGAAGAAACGACAAATAGCTATTTGGCATTGGATGCTGGGACAATTCTTTCTGGAATCAATAAAGCAATAGAGAAAGGTACTTTTGAAGAACAAAATAGTAAAGTTCTGAAAAATTATATCAAAGGATATTTTATTTCACATGGACATTTGGATCATCTTTCAGGCATGATTATTAATTCTCCAGAAGATGCAAACAAGCCTATTTATGGTATTTCTGAAACAATTTCAGTTTTAAAAAATAAATATTTTACTAATGATGCTTGGGCAAATTTTGCCAATGAAGGCGAATCGCCAATTTTGAATAAATATTACTACAAATATGCAGAAATAGGAACACCTTTCACAATAGAAGAAACTAATTTTACAGGAACAATTTACGAATTGAGTCATGTAAATCCTTTGAAAAGTTCGGCAATATTAGTCGAAAATGGCTCAAATGCAGTCTTATATTTTGGTGATACAGGAGCAGATCGTATCGAAGGAACTAAAAATTTAGCAACTATTTGGAAAGCAATTGCGCCTAAAATTAAATCAGGTAAACTGAAAACAATGATGTTAGAAGTTTCTTTTCCTAATTCTCAACCTGAAAAATTATTATTTGGTCATTTAACACCAAAATTGATGAACGAAGAATTAGGTGAATTAGCGAAAGAAGTTGGAAAAAGTAAGTTGAAAGGTTTTACAATCATCGTTACTCATATCAAGCCAAAAGATGATTATGAGCAAAAAATTAAAGACGAATTGTTAAAAGATAATCCATACAACATCAATTATATTTTCCCTCAACAAGGTGAAAGAATAATTCTAAAATAAATAATAATTACGAATTTATCATTTAAAGTCAAGATAATTTTTAATCATTTTATTTTAGTCGGTCAATTTTTATTATTTTGATAAATTAACGCTATTGATTTTTCATTAATTCGTGTGTCTATTCTACATTTGAATAAACCATAAGAAAAAATGACCGCGCAAATAGGAGAAATTTTATTAATCGACAACCAACAATATATTATAGCCGAACAACCATTACATCATTATTTTAGAAAATTAAATCATCCACCTTATTTTACTCCGCCTTCGCCAACGTGCTGGAGAGGATATTATGGGAAATGGGAATTGAGAAATGACGAATTGTTTTTGATTAATTTCAGAGGATATTTGGATGATTTAGATGAAGTTGAATTGAATTATTTATTTCCAAAAAGAGAAGAAGTTTTTGCGAGCTGGTATTCTGGAATTATTAAAATTCCAAAAGGAAAATTATTACAATTTAATCAATTGACACATACATCTATTTATGAAGAAGATTTGATGCTGTGTTTTGAAAATGGAAAACTAATCGATTATATCGTTCATAGCAATTGCACAAATTCTGAACGAGAAGTTGAGATCTAATCAATCGAACGCTTCAAAGCTTGTCGGTGAATTCGTCTTGTTATTTGACCTTATTATTCTTTCGAATTCACCGATTTTTAATAAAATAAAGTTTAAAATGGTTTTCGTAAATTTGAGAAGCAAGCTTCTCCTCTACTTCATTTATCAACCAAATAGATAGTACAACTATGAAAAAAATATTAGTTTGTTTAATTTTAGTGATGACGCAAATGAATTATGGACAACAATTCTTGACTGCAGAGCAATCGGATCCAAAGAATTTTAATTGGATGAAAGGGTTTCCACCTGCAAAAGAAGATATTTTGTCCGCTATAGATGGTAGCTTTTTTAACTTTCCGGCTTTGCGTTACAGCGTTTGTCATATGCGCGAGTTTTTCCCAACTGTAAATGTTGCTTCGGCACAAGAAAACAGATATACTTGGGCAACTAAATTGGATCAATCTATCGATAATGTGACTTTTACTCCTTTAGAAACTAAAGAAACTATGACATGGAAAGAATCTTTGCAAAAAAATTATACCGATGGAATTATTGTTTTACACAAAGGCGCTATTGTTTATGAGAATTACTTTGGAGAACTAAACAAAAACGGAACTCATACCTTGATATCGGTTAGTAAAACCTTAACGGGTACATTGGGCGGAATGTTAGTTGCCGAAGGTATTCTAGATGAGAATAAAAAATGTAGTGATTATATTCCTGAATTGAAAACCTCAGCTTTTGGTGATGCTACGATTCGTCAAGTTTTGGACATGACCACAGCTTTACAGTATAGTGAAGATTACAGCGATCCGAATGCAGAAGTGTGGGCTTTTTCGGCTGCTGGAAATCCTTTTCCTAAACCTGCTAATTATAATGGACCTACAAATTATTATGATTATCTAAAAACAGTCAAGAAAAATGGTAAACATGGCGAAGCTTTTGGTTATAAAACAGTGAATACTGATGTGATGGGTTGGATTATTACAAAAGTATTGAATAAACCTTTGGCTCAAATTCTATCTGAAAAATTTTGGCAACCGTTGGGAACTAACTTTGATGGATATTACCAGATTGATGGTGCTGGAATTGCTTTTGCAGGAGGTGGATTTAATGCAAACCTTAGAGATTTGGCAATGTTTGGAGAAATGATAAGAAACAATGGTTACTTTAATAATCATCAAATTTTGCCTAAAAAATTGGTTGACGAAATAAAAAAAGGAGGAAATCAAAAAGCTTTTGCAAAGGCAGATTATAAACTTCTAAAAGGCTGGAGCTACAAAGATATGTGGTGGGTAACCAATAATGAGCATCAAGCATTTATGGCGCGTGGCGTTCATGGTCAAGCGATCTATGTTGATCCAAAAGCGGAAATGGTTATTGTGCGATTTGCTTCCAATCCGGTTGCATCGAATAGTGCGAACGACCCGTATTCGTTACCAGCTTATCATGCTGTTGCAAAATATTTATTGACTAAATAACAAAAAGCTCAACTAATGTTGAGCTTTTATTTTATATGATAATTTGTTCGAATTAATCTTCTGATTCTTCTACTTCCGATTGTAAGCCTTCTCCAAATTCACTTAAAGCAGAATTTAATGAAATCTCTGTACAATACTTAGATCCTAAATCTAATCCTTTTTGTAAAAACTCTTCCGCTTTTTCCTTTTCTCCTGTAAAATAGTAATACGTATAAAATAATCCGTATCCATCTGGATTTCCTAAATCAATCACACGTTGTGCTAATTGCTGTAACTCTTTATTTGGTTTTAATTTCAACTCTTCTGTTGCACTTAATGTTTCGAAAACACCACCAGATTGTTCAGCAAATTTATAGGCAAAAACTACTTTACAACTTTCATCAAAACCTTCTTTACACAGTTTTGCATTTGCAGCTTCATTTTCTTTTAATTTTTTAGTTAAACTTTCTTCATCAAAATCAAACAAATAGGTTGCATTATTTTTAAAATTAATATCATAATTCTCTGCCATCCAATTTGCACGTTGTGCTAATTTAGAATCTGATTGAGGTTTATTTTCGAAAGATTTCAAATTTGATTTATACACTTTTTTATCCACCCAATCTGAAATTCCTTTTAATTGATTTTTCTCTTTTTTGAAGATAAAAACCGTTTTTTCGACAAATATTATAACCGAATCATTGCGTTCTGTAAATTCGTAACCAACCTCATCAAATTCACCGATTGTTACTCTTCCTTTTCCATCAAATTTCAATGGATTATATAATTCATCTTTTGCTTTTGTTGTAAAAACGCCTTCTAACGTATTAGTCGCTTGTTGAGCAAAAAGTGCTGACACCATAAAGAATGTTGTCAATAAAAATAGTTTTTTCATTTTTTAGAAAGTCTCAATTAATATTACGCCAAAAATAAACGTTTTAATTCGTCTAAAACTCACTAATTATAGTTAAAAATAAATTTCTTTGTTATCAACCAAGGACTCGGATAAGGTAAAACACACCTGTTTATAATCAACCGAGGACTCGGGTAAGTTAAAACACATCTGTTTAGAATAAAAACGTCGCACAATAACTAAGCTTTCGTCTTGCCCAGAGGGCATGAGATGGAAGCCTGTTGAACGGAACCGAAGTTAGCTTTTAATTCTTATGGAGTTATCGAAGTTTAGTTTTAAGCTATATAAGCAGTATTTTATATGATTACTGCTTTTTTTTATGCTTACGTAGAATGCGAAGTAGTGAAAACCTTAGTTTTTAAAATAGTATATACTCCACAAAAAAAGCTCCTCTCAGGAGCTTTTTGGGTTATGCAACGTTATTTATATATTCTTTTTTGACAATTAGTAAAAGAAAACACGAGCAAAAGTGGGAGAAAATTTGTAGGATTGTAGTTTTACAATAAGGGGTTTGATTGTGATTTTTTGGTATATTTGAGTGTAAAAAAAAATATTATTAACTATTTTAAAAGTAAATAAAATCAAGATTTAATGACTAATACAATAAAAACAAATTGGAAAACAACTGATTTTCGTTTTGTAGCTTTTTTAGATATATTAGGTTTCAAAGATAGTATTATGAGAAATACTCATGATGAAATTTATTCTAGATTAACCTCTATTAACAAATTCAAAAAAAGTATAGAAAAAACAAATTATAGTACTCATCTTGATGGATGCTATAGTGATACTGAAGTGTATATCGTTAACTTCTCTGATTCAATTGTTATCTTCTCTAAAAATGATGATAAATATAATTTTGAATATTTCCTTATTATGGTCAGATATTTATTTGGGTGTAATCTTCCCCTTGTTAAGAACACTTAAAAGTAGAGTTTTTATTTAATATTATTGTATTATTATTTTGATTAATTTGAAATGTAGGAAAATCATTAGGATTTTTGACCTTACCATATTTCAATAAAAAGTTTCTAGGAGAAAGATATTGCAAAGAACTATGTGGTCTTTCATTGTTATACATCCACATCCAAATTTCTGTATAATTTTTCATTTCTTTGATATTTTCAAATAAATAAGCATTTAAAAAATCTGTTCTAAAAGTTCTATTAAATCTTTCAATCAAAGAGTTTTGCGTAGGTTTCCCAGGTTGAATATAATATAATTCAATGGCTTTTTTTTGACAAAATAGTTTTAGTTTTTCAGCAATAAATTCTGTACCATTATCTACTCTAATTTTCTCAGGTTTCCCTCGCCATTCGATTAGTTTTTCTAGTTCAGAAATTACTTTAGCTGAAGGTAAACTTGTGTCGATACAAATACTCAAAATTTCTCGATTAAAATCGTCTATAATATTCAAACTTCTCACGCTTTTTCCGTTTTCTAAACTATCATGCATAAAATCCATACTCCACGTTACATTTGGATAAATCGGACGTAAAAGCGGCTCTTTAATACTTGCAGGAAGTCTTTTTTTACGTTTATTACGTAGGTTAAGTTTCATCGAAGTATAAATTCGATAAACTCGTTTATGGTTCCAAGTAAAGCCTAAATTTCGTAAACGATAATGCATCATCCAAAAGCCCCAAGTTTGATGCTCGTTAGATAGTGCTATCAATTGAAAACGTATTTTATCATCCTCATCTTTACGTACTTTTTGATAATAAAAAACGGATGTTCTTAAGCTAAATAGACGACAAGCCCTGCGAGAACTTAGTTGATGTTTTGCTTTTGAATACAACACCAATTCTCGTTTTTCACAAGGCGTTATAGCTTTTTTTCGATAACATCTTTTAAAACTACGTTTTCTAAAGTAAGCTCTGCTACAATTTTTTTATATCGGGACAATTGCTTCTCTAGTTCCTTTAATTGAGCTAATTGATGGGCTTCCATTCCGCCATATTTACTCTTCCATTTATAAAAAGTGGGTTGGCTTATTCCATGTTCACGACAAATTTCATTGACTGTTTTGCCTTGATTTTGTTTTGATAAGATCTTGACGATCTGAACTTCTGTAAAATTGCTTTGTTTCATAATTATCCCTAAGTTAATAAACTATATTTTTAAACGTTCCGTTTTTTAGGGAAGATTACATGGGGAATGTATTAAAAATGGAATTCCAATAAAAGGAGGTATTGCATATGGAGAGATTAGTGTTAATAAAAGTGAACAAATTTATTTTGGACAACCAATAATCGATGCATATTTACTTGAAGAAGATGTTAATCATTTAGGCGTAGTTTTTCATAATACAATAGATAATTATTTAACCCGTTGTGCATTTTAAATAATTTGGGTTTTTAGATTATTAATATTTCGATTAAAGTATGTTTTATTAATGTACTGAACCACAGTAAGAGCAGTAATTTTAGCTAAAATTCTGGTTTTAAACCCTTCGAAAGTCTTTGCATAATTTCGTCTAATCATAAACTGATCACATAGTTGAGAAAATAACGTTTCAATTCTTTTTCGATACTTTTTGAATGGACAAAACTGAGGTTTATACTCTTTTTGATTGGATCTTTTCGGTGTTTCTAATCGAATATTAGCTTCATTAAATAAGTCAATTTGAATTGTTTGCGACAAATAACCTTTGTCCCCAAGTAGCAAACAATCATACATTTGAGTTTTAACATCTTTCAAAAAATGAATGTCATGAACAGATGCGGGACTGATATCAATACTCTGGAAAACACCATTTAAAGAACAAATAGCATGAAGTTTATAGCCATAAAAAGACATTTGCTGAGAAGCACAAAAACCTCTATTTGGTGCACTATACTGATGTTCTTTGCAAATTTTCGAGCGATTAATTCTTGCTATTTTACACACTTCCAACGGCATACTATCAACTATGAAACAATTTTCAAATTCATTAAATTCTTTCGCTAATTTGAGGCGAATACTATTAATTTGCTCTGATAATCTACGTTTTCTACGATTGTAAATACTACGCTCAATTTTACAACTTAACGCATTAGGAAGATTTCGAAATAAATGATTTTCACTATCAATACCCATAAATTCAGCTGTTAAGACAAGACTGATGAGTTCTAAATCAAAAAGTTTAGGTCTTCTACGTTGATAAATTAAAAGTGTATCTGTTGATATTTTTCGAAGAACTTCCAATATTCTTTCGTAATTTGCAAGTAAGTTGTTCATTGTAAATGTTTTGTAATTAAAACAATTTACTGATTTTCAATCAAATGAACAACTTTATTCTTTATTAATCAAAATGCACAACGGGTATTATTTATTAGAAAATCATGAAAATTTGAAAGATTTAAAATACTTATACAAATCTTTCTTTAAATATAAAACTCCTTTAAAATATGGAAAATTAACCCATAACTCAATAAATTGGTATAAGACTCTTATTGATAGTTATGATTCTGACAATTATGATTTAAAATATAATGAAATAGTTAATAAATTAAACAAATTTTATATAACTGCTTCTGGTAATCCAAGAAAATATATTGATAATACTATTGATTTATTTAAAGAATTATTAGACAAAGAAATTATAAATTTAGACAAGAAGACTATTTCTTAATATATTATATAAAATTCACTAAAAAAAAGCTCCTTATCAGGAGCTTTAGTTTTTATGCGACATTATTGATAAACTCTTTTTCGAGGATACCGTCTACTATTTTTTCAACCTTATCGATGTTTGCTTTTAGTAATTCGTTGTCTTCTATTTGTTCTATTTCGTGGAACTGTACATGTTTGTTAAACTCTTGCAGTTTGGCGTAATAACGTTTCAATTCTGCTTTGTTGAACAAGTTTCCATTCTTCACATAAATCACATGTATTTTTGATTTGATGTATTGCGAAACTTGCAATATATCGCCTCTATTGCGTGATATATCTATCGAATAAAAAATAGATTTCAGGTATTCGCTTTTAGCTGTTGGCTCTTTTACCAACCAATCTGTAGTCTTAGGACTTGCTGCTATCGGAATAATATTCAGCACCTTATTTGGATACAAACATGCCATTTCCCACGCTAATCCTCCACCTAAATCTGCACCAATAATGGCAAAAATCTCGTCTACTTCCAATTCAAATAACGTCAACCAAAACAATACCGCTACATCGCGTGCTGTAATGTGATCGCGTGGAATATAGTCGTACTTTATGGTTTCGGAAACGCCATTTCCAGGAATATCTATACAGATTACCGTATACTCATTAAGATCAATTGCTTTGTTTTTCCCCATGACTCCATCCCAATGATAGGTACAATCTGAATCTCCATGTAAGGAATGGTTAATCAAAATGACTGGAGCTGTTCCTAATGGAAGTCCAAAAAGTTGAAATGTTACCGAAACATTGTTTAAGATTGTGTTGTCCTCTAAGGGCCAAACTGGGATCGTTACTTGTTGTAAACTTTGCATTGTTTTTAATTTTATATTGGTAATTGTTGTTTTTGTTCAAAAAAAATCCCCATCGAAACTCGACAGGGAACATAAAATATATTAAAAAATAAAATCTCTTTTTAGTATACATGACTTTCCCACGTCTGGATATTCCAAACCTGTTTGCGAATCGACATATATAAGCACGTAAACTTCATTTTTTAATTACTTTGTTAGTCAAATGTATAAAATAATTTTCGGCAAACAATTAAATTTCTCTTAATTATTTGTAAAATTTTCTAAATCTCTATTTTTAATAACGAATTCGAAATATCTTCTTGAGGAGATTATGGTGATGTTTTCTTAATGAGAAGCTGAAATGAATTCAGCTTGACAATCCATGTATTTATTAGTTTATATTGTTTTTTAAACTTATTCGTTTAGATTCTTCATTTCCGTTAACGATTCATTCAGAATGACAATAGGTAAAAAATACCTACTTGAGGAGATTATAGAGGAGTTTTTTTGATGAGAAGTTGAAATAAATTCAACTTGACAATCTTTATTTTATTAGTTATAGCCTATTATATAATTTGAATAAAAATTCGTCAATTCGAGTGATTTTTAGAAATGTAATGAATAAAAATTGTATCGAGAATAGAATTTTATCTTCTAAAACTTTATTCTCGATACAAAATTCTAAAAGAATTTCACTCGAATTGACGGGTTTTATTGATAAAATTATCAGAATACATAACGGGTTCGTTATATTCTTTTTTATACAGAAGTATAAAAGTCTTGTCACCCTAAACTCGTTTCAGGGTCCTATCTAATTCAGAACATAAAAATTACAACCACATAGAGACATAGATTTAACAATATTGATGAATAGAGATAAATTGAAAAAAGAATAAGTGAACTAATATTACGATGTATCTATGTGGTAGAATATTAAAAAACAAATCAAGTAATTATTTAAAACTTTATTCTCGAAACAAAATCCTATTTAGAATATTATTCTAAATAATTGTTTTAAAATAAAATTATCAGAATACATTACTACATATTCAATTTTTTATGTAGTTTTACATCGTATTTCGAATCGTAGAAAACGATACCAACCGAGAGGAGTCTCCACGGTGGTAAAACAATACGGGAGTTCATCCAAAAACAACGAAAAATCCCCTATTATCGAAATACAATAATTGTTTTATTTTAACTATTTATTGTATGTCACAAAACATTTCTGAGCTTAATTTAGCTCCTATATCAGATGAAAAATTGGTCGATTTTATCAACCAACAATTACCTATTATAGTTCCTGCGCTAAAAGATCATATTGTCGAAGAATTCAAGAGAAGAGGTTTGGATTATCGTCATCTATACAATGTAAAAACAGATGAATTGAATATTAAACTTCCGCTTAGTTTGATTGATGGTTGCTTGTTCGAGCGTAATATTCCCAAACCGCCTTTGGTAGGGAATTTCTACGCTGTTGTACATAGATTGAGAAATTTTTTGCAACATAGCAAAGAATTGAACGGAAAACGCCTTAAAACGTTTCATTATATCTTCGATCAACTTTATTTACCTTATGAATTGATTGATATTATTTCGGAAGATGATGTCAAAAATCTAACTGAAGATGATGTATTTATTACCTTCAAAAACTCGAAACAACATTTCCCGAACGATAAGATTATCAATAAAATTCCGAAAAATAATTTATTGATTACCGTCGACAAAGGGAATTATTACCGCGGTTTGGATAAAGTAATTTTGTCGCATCATAATACAATTATCAGAGAAGAAAACTTGAATAACGTAACTGCATAACTGAAATTGCTTTCGACAAATCTCTATATTTGTTGAAAGCAATTTTATATGACGCCAGAAAAAAGAGAATTAGTAGAAGCAAGTTTTAATCGTTCGGAAACCTTAAAATTTTATAACGCATCACTTATCGAATGCGAAACGGACTATGTTTCGATTAAGATTCCAAAACAAGAAATGATGACACGTAAGCACGGAATGTTTAATGGTGCTATGATTGCTTCTTTGGTTGATGTTTCATCTGGTTATGCTGCTGTTTCTCACTATGACGACGATTGCTACGTGGTAACAGTTGAGTTAAAGGTGAATTATTTGCGACCTGCTTTGGGTGATTATTTACTATCAAAAGCCTATGTGATAAAAGGCGGAAAAAAGATAAGCACCATACGCACAGAGATTTTTGTGGTTGATGAAACTACTAACAAAGAAACCCACGCTGCTACTTCTTTGGTGACTATGATGAGAATAAAATGATGCAAGATTTTCTTACCATTGATTATTTAGAACACGGAAATGAAATACAACACAATGTGTTTCATTTGTTGCGCAATCATCAAATTTTAGAAAAACTTGACACATACAAACCTATTGTCGTAGGTACAATTCCGATTGAAATCAATATTGAAAATAGTGACATTGATATTATTGGTGAAACGTCTAATTTTGAAAAGGCCGCAAATCATTTATCAAAGAATTTTTCTCATCATATTGAATTCAAAATCGATCAATTAACAAACAATAACGAAACTTGTTTGACGTGTAATTTTAGAATTGATACGTTTGAAATTGAGATTTATTTAGAGAATAAGATTCCAACCGAACAAAATGCCTATCGACATATGCTCATTGAGGCGAAACTACTTGAAAAATTTGACGAATCATTCAAAAACAAAGTCATCGAACTTAAAAAGAATGGTTACAAAACTGAACCTGCTTTTGCAAAAGTTCTTGAGTTAAAAGGTAATCCATATCTCGCCTTATTGAAGTATGAAGTAGATTAAACAGTTTTCTTATAACGCAATTAATTAAATCAATTCAACTTGTTATTTTCTTCTTTTTTGTTGATTTACTTTTATAAAAAATCGCAGAATGAAAATAAGAGAATTACAATTGTTTACAAATGAGTTAGAAAAAACGAAATCATTTTATACAACTATTTTAGCTTTTGAGTTAATTGAAGAAACAGAAAATCAGTTTAGCTTACAAGCTGGTTGGACAAGATTAACTTTTATAAAATCGGATGAAGAACATATTTATCATTTCAGTTTTTTAGTTTGTAAAAATCAATTCGAAAAGGCATTTAATTGGATACAAAATAAAACTAAAATCCTAAACACCGATGCCGATCAACATATTGCAAACTTCGAAAATTGGAATGCACAATCTTTTTATTTCTATGACGGAAGTAGAAATCTTGCTGAAATGATTACACATTATAATTTAGCTTATGAGAATGATGTAGAATTTGATCAACATTCTATTTTAGGAATTTCTGAAATTGGTTTACCTACAACTGATATTGAGGCTACCAATCAATTATTAGAAGAGAAAACAACATCTAAATTCTGGAAAGGAGATTTTGAAATTTTTGGTACAAACGGCTCAGATGAAGGGAAAATATTATTACCAAATTACTTTATTAAAACAACTTGGTTTCCTACAACTGATACAATAACTCCTACTCCATTTACAGCTATTTTGGAAAATGAAAATTGTTATTCAAAAGTAATTTTCAATAATAATAAATTAAATATATCTAATCTTGCCATTTTATAAAAAATAAGCATTGAATAAAAAGTGATATCTTAAGGGTAAAAAAAAATGGGATTGTAACTTTGCATTCCAAATATCTAAAAATGGTAAACTTTATATTAATCGCAGTCTGCATAATCGCCGGAATGGTGTTTAAAGCAACAAAATCTATACATCCTGATGCACATAAAGGGATCAATACGTGGATCTTATATTTGGCTTTACCAGCAGTCTCGTTTAAGTATTTACCAAAAGTAGAATGGTCGCAAGAGATGCTATTCCCTATCTTTTCGACTGTCATTATTGCCGTTGGAAGTTTGTTTTACATGAAATTCTACAGCAAAGCAAAAGGCTATTCGGAGCGTTCGAGAAGAACATTGGAATTGGCAAGCGGCTATAGCAATACATCTTTTATTGGCTTCCCTTTGATCTCAGCATTTTATGGAGAAAAGTATTTGAGTATTGCGATTATTTGTGATCAAACCATGTTTTTGTGCTTGTCAACCATCGGAATAGTTT
The DNA here is from genome assembly GCF_053482575.1 of Empedobacter sp. ULE_I140. Lineage (NCBI taxonomy): Bacteria > Pseudomonadati > Bacteroidota > Flavobacteriia > Flavobacteriales > Weeksellaceae > Empedobacter > Empedobacter sp. ULE_I140. The sequence continues at coordinate 2,368,382 of NZ_JBQMTX010000001.1, forward strand.
CTGCGTTAAAAGGCGGAAGTAATGGATCTGGAGCAATAGATTCTAAATTTATCTTGAAACGATTATTTACTTTCCCACCATTTTTGGGTTGTATTAGTGCATTGATTTTATCTCAATTTATCGACTTATCTCCTGCCGAACCATTCTTCGACAAATTAGCTGCAACCGTAGGTCCATTGGCTTTATTTTCGGTTGGATTGCAATTAAAGTTTAATGGTTGGAGAAAATTATGGTCACAAATTTCGATGTCTATGGTTTACAAATTAATGATTGCGCCTGCAGTTGTAATGCTTTTAGCCATCGTAATTGGAATAAAAGGTGATGTGGCTAAAATCTCTATTTTTGAAGCTGCTATGCCTACATTAGTGACATCGAGTATTATTGCGGAACAATTTAAACTCAATACCAAACTAACCAATTTGATTATTGGTATCAGTATTATTGTAGGCTTTTTTACAGCTGCTTTTTGGTATGAAATGATACAATTGTTTATTCAGTAGATTTACATATTACGGTTTTTATTAGAATTAAGATAAATTTTATCTTCTAAAACCTTATTCTCGATACAAAATTCTAAAAAGAATCTCATTCGAATTGACGGTTTTATTTCAATACTTCTTCTAAAAACAATAATGTATGTTCCCAAGCTCTATCTGCCATTACTTTATTATAATCAGGTGATTCTGGATTGGTAAACGTGTGTTTTGAATTTGCGTAAGTTATCATTTGCCAATCTGTTTTTCCTTCGTTCATTTCAATTACTAAATTCGAAATATCTTCGGGTTTTACAGATTCATCTTCAGCAGGATGTTCAATCAAAACTTTTGTTTTAAGAGGAATATTTTTTCGAGCCGAATCTTTTGCTAATCCACCATGAATAGAAACAACGCCAACAACAGCTAATTGCACACGAGCAGCTTCTAATGCGCCTGTTCCTCCAAAACAATAACCAATTACAGCAATTTTACTTGGATCTGCACCAGCTTTGATTAACTCTTTCAACGCCAAATCAATTCGTTTTTGATAAGCTGCATAATCAGACTTGTATTTTCCTGCTATTTTAGCCGCTTCCGCATTATCTTTCGGATTGTTTCCTTCTCCATAAATATCCGCAACAAACGCAATATAGCCTTCTTTTGCTAAATCTATTGCAGCTTGTTTTGCTTCGTTATCAGCTCCTTTCCAAGCCGGTAAAATCAAAACTCCTGGACTTTTCTTTGTCGTATTATCAGTTACTAAACCGTTCAATTTTTGCGAACCATCTTTATAAGCAACTTGTTTTAGGTTTTGCGCATTTGTCGTATTCATCATCAATACAATTAAAAATAAACATTGAATTACATTTTTCATCTACTAAAAAATTTAAGACATTAAGATAAAAAGAACTAATTTTATATCGGATATTGAATTGAATATTTAACACAATTAGCATGGAACTTATTACATTAAAAACATTTGAAAGCCCTATTGAAGCACATATTTTACGTTCAAAATTAGAGAGTGAACAAATTGATGCTTTTGTTATTGATGAACATTCGGTTGGGATGAATCAGTTTTTGTCGAATGCCATTGGTGGCGTGAAAGTAAAAATTAAGAAAGAAGATACTGATTGTGCTATGAAAGTTTTAGAAGAAATTGATACTTCAAATTATACCAATAATTTGGATGAAATTCTTGTTTGCCCTAAGTGTGGAAGTAATGAGTATTACAGCAATTACAAGTCAATGAAAGGTGGAAAAGGTTTACTTTCTTTATTATCTTCTATCATATTTTGGGTTTACCCAATTTACTACAAAAACGTGTTCAAATGCAAGAAGTGTGGTGAAGAATTTAATAGTTTACAATAAAAAAAGAACGACAATTTCTTGCCGTTCTTTATGAACAAAAATATATGATTTTTATTGATTAAATTGTCCAACGCAATAAGCTTGCTCCCCAAGAGAAACCTGCTCCAAAGGCTGTCAACATCAATAAATCTCCTTTCTTTAATTTTGCTGTATTTTCCCAAATACATAACGGAATTGTCGCTGCAATTGTGTTTCCGTAATTCTCAATATTGATTAAAGTTTTACCTTCTTCAATATTAATTTCATTACCAACAGCGTCAATAATTCGTTTATTCGCTTGATGCGGAACCAACCAATTTACATCTTCTACAGAAAAATCGTTGCGTTTCAAAACATTGACACACGTATCACTCATTGATTGAATTGCATTTTTGAATACAATTTTTCCATCTTGTCTAATGTAACGCTTCTCATCAACCAACAACTGTGAACTCGCTGGATACAAAGAACCACCTCCTTCTATATTCAAGAATTCTTTTCCAGTTCCATTACTCTGTAACAAAGCATCCAAAATTCCTTCTTCATTTGTAGGCTCTAACCAAACTACTCCAGCTCCATCTCCAAACAAAATATTTGTCGAACGATCTTTGATGTCTACATACGCACTAATTTTATCAGCACCAATGACCAAAACATTTTTGTAACGTTTGCTTTCAACCAATGAAGCACCCATGTCCAACGCGTATAAAAATCCAGAACAAGCTGCATTCATATCAAATGCCCAAACATTCTCTATTCCTAACTTTTCGCACACAATATTCGCAGTAGCAGGCATCAACATATCTGGTGTAGAAGTCGCAACAATCAACGCATCAACATCTTTGATGTCTTTTTTGTATGTATCAATTAAATTCTGAATTGCACTAACCGCCATATCAGAAGTCGCTAAACCTTCCTCTAAAATACGACGTTCTTTAATTCCCGTTCTTTTTACAATCCATTCATCAGAAGTGTCTGTAATCTTTTCTAAATCGAAATTAGTTCGTTTATTCTCTGGCACATAACCACCGATTGCTGAAATATGTGCAAATATTTTTTTTGTAAAATCTACCACCATAAAATTCTTTTCATTCAAATTTCATGTATCGATTATCTACTAAAAGACGCATCAATTAAAATTTGAGCAACAAAGGTCTATCCATTTTAACAAATTAGTTAGCAAAATAAACGTAATAATATGTCAGAAAGACGTTTTTAGAAAGTTTTCACATTTACATTGATTTACATCAATTATTAATTAGAAGCTATGAAAGTTCTTGGAGAAACACCGGCATAATTTTTGAAAAATTTACTAAAAACTGAGGTATCTATAAAATTTAATTCTGTCACAACATCAGAAACACTATTTTTTGGGTTCTTTAGCAAGACTTTTGCCTCTAATACAATGGCTTCAGCAATGATTTGTTTGGGTGATTTATTAAAGACTTCGACAATAATTTTAGTCAAATGTTTACGACTAATAAACATTTCATCTGCATAAAATTGTACATTACGCTGACGACGAAAATGAGTTGAAACTAAATACAAAAACTGCTTAGCCAATTCCTCCTTTCTGACTTCTTTCGTTGTACTTTTTGCCGTTACAGCTTGGTTGTAGTAATTTCCCATCTCATACATCAACACTGAAAAGTGATGTAAAACCAAATCTTTTGCAAAGATATTTTCATTCTTGATGGTATATTTACTAATCTTATTCAGATTGTAGCGCATATCACGTACAATCTTTTTATCTAAAGAAATGATTTTAGGATATTTGGACGATAAAAATTCTACTAAATTATTGGATTTCACGTGAAAACCAGCTTCAATAATCAGATCTGAATCAATGAAGATTGCTTGAACAGCAAAATCAGCCGAATGCTCTATAATCTCGAACAACTGACCTGGAAGAACCACAATAATATCGTCACGTTTGATTAATGTTGGTTCTAAATTCACCGTGATTTCACATGTTCCTGCTGTGATTAAAATCAACCCAAGCGACGTAAACTTATAAGGTTTTCGTTTTACAAAATAATAATTGTTCTCAGGACCTACGTCAAAGATTGCTAACCGACGATCAGTTGCTTCTTCTTTGTAAGTTCTTAAAATATTATCAATTGAATAAAGTTGAATATAATCACTCATTTTTAGCTTTTATTTTTTCAAATACAATGTTAAAAGATTTTTTTGACAAGTAAAAACATAAATGCGTCTTTTTAACAAAATCTTACGTCATTTTGGTATATCTAATAACCTCTTTCTAATGAAACTTCATTCAATAAAGCTTCGTTATTTTTCATTCTGTTATAGTTATCTGCAACTTGTTTTAGAGCAGTTGTTGCATTTGTAACACTCGCAATATGAGGTGTTACATAAATATTTTCATTCGTCCAAAAAGGGTGATTTTCAGGTAAAGGTTCTTCTACAAAAACATCTAAATAAGCCTCTTTTATTTTTTTTTCTTCGATTGCAATTAATAAATCCTTTTCGACCAAATGTGCTCCACGACCAACATTAATCAAAACTGCATGAACTGAACATTCTTTAAAAAAGTCTTTATTCAAAATACCTTCTGTATCATCTGTCAAAGGCAAAATATTGACAATAAAATTAGTTTTAGAAATCGCAGCATTCAAGCCTTCTTTTCCAGAAAAAGATTCTACTCCATTTATATTTTTTGGCGAATTCGACCAACCTTTGACTTGAAAACCTAACGCAACAAATTGCTCTGCTACTAACTTTCCGATTTCACCTAATCCTAAAATAGTAATAGTTGTTTCCTTGATATTTTGATAAATAGTAGGCTTCCACTCTTTACGAACTTGATCTTTATAATACGTCAATAGATTTTTCATTGAAGTCATAACACAAGCCAAAACATGCTCAAACATTTCTTGCTTCAAAGCAGGATCAACAATACGTGTTACCTTTATTGAATCTGGAATTTTGGTATGCAACAAATGGTCAATTCCTGCTCCAACAGATTGTACAACTTTTAGATTTGGAAATTCAGCCACATAATTTTTGTGCGGTTTCCAAGTTGCAATAAATTCTACATCTTCTAGATTTGAGATATTTGGATAAACTTCAACTTTCGTATCTGGCAACAATTCTTGTAAATTTCTTTGCCATTCTTCTGTTGATTTTTGATTGAATATTAAGGCTAAACTCATAATTGATTACTTTTAAAACAAATGTAAATAACTCCAAATTAATCACACATTAAATTTGACGATTTGTCAGATTTCTTACATTTGGATTAGAATTTGAAAGAGTTCAAACAAATATATTTTAACTAAAAAAATACACTATAAATGACAAATCCGTTATTAGAAAAATTTGAAACACCTTTTGAAAGTGCTCCTTTTTCTAAAATCAAAAATGAAGATTACAAACCTGCTTTTATCCAAGCAATTGAAGAGGCGAAAGCAGAAATAGATGCAATTACTGCGAATCCTGAAGCGCCAACTTTTGCAAATACAATTGAAGCAATGGAACTTTCTGGTGAAAAATTAGGACGAATTTCTTCTATTTTCTTCAACCTTAATTCTGCTGAAACGAATGATGAAATTCAAGAAATTGCACAAGAAGTTTCGCCTTTATTATCTGAATTTGGAAATGATGTTCGCTTAAATCAAGATTTATTTGAACGAATTAAAATCGTTTATAATCAAAAGGAATCGTTGATTTTAACCGATGAACAAGCTTATTTATTAGAAAAAAAATACAAAGGTTTTTCTAGAAATGGTGCAAACCTAAACGAAGAAGACAAAAATAAATTACGCGAAATAGACAAACAGCTTTCGATGTTATCGTTGCAATTTGGACAAAATGTTTTGGCTGAAACAAATGCATACGAATTGATTATTACTGATGAAAATGATTTGAAAGGTTTACCTCAATATGCTATTGATCAAGCAAAAGCCGATGCAGAACAAAAAAATCACGAAGGTTGGTTGATTACGTTGCAAGCACCAAGCTATATTCCATTTATGCAATACGCAGAAAACCGTGAATTAAGAGAAAAATTGTTTAGAGCAAATGGTGTAAAAGCTTATCAAAATAATGAATTTAATAACGAAGAAAATGTCAAAAATATCGTAAAACTTCGTCACGAACGTGCTAAAATATTAGGTTATAAAACGCATGCTGATTATGTTTTGGAAGAACGTATGGCAAAAACACCAACAACTGTTTTAGATTTCTTGAATGATTTATTAACGAAAGCAAAACCATTTGCGGAAAAAGAAATTGAGGAATTAACTGCATTTGCAAAAGAAACTGATGGGATTGAAACATTGCAACGTTGGGATCATGCGTACTATGCTGAAAAACTAAAACAGAAAAAATTCAGTCTTTCTGACGAAGAATTGAAACCTTATTTTCAGTTAGAAAATGTGATTCAAGGAGCTTTTGATGTGGCGACAAAATTATATGGAATTACATTTAAAGAAATTCATAATATTGATAAATACAACGATGAAGTAACAACTTATGAAGTTCTAGATAAAAATGGAGCGTTCTTAAGTTTATTGTATGCAGACTTTTTCCCGCGTGCAAGAAAACGCCCTGGTGCTTGGATGACAAGTTACAGAGAAGCCTCTAATGTGAATGGAAATACCAAACGTCCGCACGTTTCGATTGTTTGTAATTTTACAAAACCAACGAAAGACACCCCGTCATTATTGACATTTCAGGAAGTGACAACATTGTTCCACGAATTTGGACATGCGCTACACGGAATGTTACCAAATACAACGTACGAAAGTCTTTCTGGAACAAATGTTTATTGGGATTTTGTTGAATTACCCTCTCAATTTTACGAAAACTTTTGTTACGAACCAGAAGCTTTAAAATTATTTGCAAAACATTATCAAACAGGAGAAATTATTCCGCAAGAATTAATTGAAAAAGTAAAAGCTTCTTCAAGTTTTATGGAAGGTTATCAAACTGTTCGTCAATTGAGTTTTGGATTATTGGATATGGCTTATCATGCGAATGATTTGGCTGAAATCAATGATTTACAACAATTTGAAAAAGAAACTTTCAAACAAACAGAGTTGTATCCAGAAATTGATAAAAATATGATGAGTACATCCTTCTCTCATATTTTTCAAGGTGGATATTCATCTGGTTATTATTCATATAAATGGGCAGAAGTTTTGGATGCAGATGCCTTTGCATTCTTCCAAGAAACTGGAATTTTCAATCCAGAAACAGCTCAAAAATTCTATAAACTTTTATCATCTGGAGGAACAGTAGAACCGATGAAATTGTACGAAGAATTTAGAGGTCATAAACCAACAGCAGATGCTTTATTAAAGCGTGCTGGATTAGTATAAATTGAAAATCCGACTACAAAAAGTAGTCGGATTTTTTTATAATATCATTGTTTAATTAATGTAAACTTTCCTCGTGTTGCGACAAATCTAATCCTTCGAACTCTGCTCTATCACTCACACGTAAGTGAATCATTTTATCCGTAATATAAAATAAAGCAATCGCACCGAAAAAAGTAAATAACGAGACAAACAACAAAGCAATCATATGATGTGCAAACACATCCACCCCGCCATGTAACAAACTCGCATTTTCACCATGTGCAAAAATAGCTGTCAAAATCATTCCCATTATTCCTCCGACACCATGACATGCAAAAACATCTAAAGTATCGTCAACTCGTTTTAATACTTTCCAATGAACCATTACATTTGAGACAATAGCAGTAATAAAGCCAAAAAATATACTTTCAGGAATTGTAACAAATCCACAAGCTGGAGTGATTGCTACTAATCCAACTACAGCCCCTATACATGCTCCCATAGCAGAAACGCTACGACCATTAATTCTATCAAAAAGTATCCATGTCATCATTCCAGAAGCAGAAGCAATTGTTGTTGTTCCGAAAGCTAAAGCTGCTGTGGCATTTGCTCCCAAAGCTGAACCAGCATTGAAACCAAACCATCCGAACCATAACATTCCTGTTCCAAGCATAACAAATGGAATATTTGCAGGTTTGTGTTCTCTGTTTTTACGTTTACCTATCACCAAAGCTCCTGCTAATGCTGCAAATCCTGCACTCATATGAACAACAGTTCCTCCAGCAAAATCTTTTACGCCAAAATATTTATTCAATAAACCTTCTGGATGCCAAACCATATGACAAAGCGGTGTGTAAATGATTAAACTAAACAAAATCATAAATAACAAATATGAAATAAAACGCACTCTTTCAGCAAAAGAACCTGTTACAAGCGCTGGTGTAATGACTGCAAATTTCATTTGAAACAATGCAAATAAGACAAATGGAATTGTAGATGCCATGTCTTTGTGTGGAAATGCCCCGACATGATTAAAAAATGGATAACTTAATGGATTACCAATAATTCCGTAATGTTCTCCATTTATTGTAAAACCGATTGATTCACCAAAAGACAGTGAAAACCCAACTACAACCCACAAAATCGAAATCACACCTAAGGCAATAAAACTTTGCAACATGGTAGAAATAACATTTCGTTTCCCCACCATTCCTCCATAAAAAAATGATAAACCTGGCGTCATCAATAACACCAATCCTGCAGCTGCTAAAATCCAGGCGACATCTGAATTTACAATATTTTCTTCGCTAAGGAATTCTCCTGTATTTGGAATATCTACAACTGGTTTCCAAAATAATCCAGCTAATGCAACTAGTGTTATAATTGCAAAAGCTACTTTCCATTTTAATCCAACTTTCATAAGTTTTTAATTTTAACCCTATCAAAATTAGATTATTTTTAAATAAAATCATTTATTTTTAATTACACCCTATAAAAATTAGGGGTTAAAATATTAATTTTACACTTTAAACATAGTTGCCCTATACAAATTCATAAAAAAAGATTCCAAAAAAGGAATCTTTTTATCAATTTGATTATTTAGTTTTTCTAAATTCTATCTAAAATATTCAATTATGTTAAATTCTGAATAATTTTCTGAAAAGCTTTTCTTGGGCTTCCATCAAAATAAACTTCGCCACAATAATGATAACCTAACTTTTCAAAAACACGCAACATTCCAATATTATCAAAGTTGGTATCAACTTTTATATTCTGTATTTTCTTTATAATTGCTATTTTTTCAATTTCATCCATCGTCCAAGTTCCTAAACCTTTTATCTTAACATCTTGTGCAACAGCCAATCGATGTATGACAATATATGGATCATCATTCATCCATTTTCCTTCAATTGCTGTATAAGCAGGTTCTATCTCATCAATAATTGCAACATATCCTATGATTAGATTATCAACATTCTCAATTATATAACCAAAACCATTTGAGATATCATTTTTTACAACATCTAGATTTGGATAACCATTTTGCCATTGATTACTTCCCTCCTCTTTTCTTTTCTCAATTGCTTGTTGCAAAATTTCCCAAATTCTATCTGCATCATTCAAAATAGCTTGACGTAAATTTAATCCAGTCTCCATATCTTATTTTTATTTTCAATATAAGTTATTTTTAAGCAAATCATAAGTTTTGATATTTAATTTTTTGATAAATTAATAGAACTAAACAATGTCATACAAACATGAGGTTTCCAAAATCTATAAAATATGTAAAAATACCTTGGCAACAAGTTTTAGCAATACTTATTTTATTACTCGCATTTGTATTTTTCAGAAGCGAACGCAAAGAAATGATGCAAATTATTCCGAGTATTCAAAGCGCAAAACCTATTTGGCTATTGATCGGTTTCGGAATAACGATTCTCTATATTTCGCTGCAAGCTGCAATGTATATCACAAGTTTCAAAGCAGTTGGTTTACCTCTTAAATTTTGGGACGCTGTCAATTTATTTCTCAAACGAAATTTTATCAGTGTTTTTCTACCAGCGGGCGGAATTAGTTCTTTGGCTTATTTACCCAAACAAATCAAAAAGCAACAATTTGAAACAAATAAAATCATTCAGGCAAGTTCTATTTATGGTTTTATTGGATTATTAACGGTTTTCATCATTGGCGTTCCTATCATTATTTATAGTATTTACGTCAACAAATATTTTAATGATTCGTGGATATCATTAGTCATTTTGGGCATAATTTTAATTCTAGTTTATTTCATTTATAACTCATTCAAAACCAAAAATAAATTCTATCAAATTATAGAAAATAAATTTCCAAAGATTACGGAAGAAATCAATCCAATTTTTGAAGCTTCTTTAGACAGGAAAAATATTAATCTCACAATTCTAATTTCAACAATCATCGAAATTACTGGGATTTTACACGTCTACATCGCAATGTTAGCGTTAGGTATTCAACCCACTTTTGATGCAGCAGCTTTGGCTTATACGATTTCTGTTTTATTGATGATTATTTCGCCTTTTTTGAGAGGTTTGGGTGCTGTAGAATTTACGATGGTGTATATTTTAACACAATTCGGCTATTCTCATAACCAAGGTTTAGCTACAACTTTATTGTACCGCGTTTTCGAATTTTGGCTGCCTTTAGGTTTTGGATGTTTGAGTTTTATGTGGCGTGGAAGAAAACTATTTGCACGAATTTTTCCTGCTGTTATGATTTTTACATTAGGAATGATTAATATAATTTCAGTCATCACTCCTCCTCTTGCAGAACGTTTGCATTTCGAAAAATTGTATTTACCAATCGAATTCATGCATCTTTCAAAATTGATGATTCTATTTGTCGGAATTGCTTTATTGATTACTTCATCTTATCTCATCAAAGGATTAAAATCTGCATGGATTTTTGCTTTAATATTTGCCATACTTTCATTTTTTGGAAATATATTCAAAGCATTGGATTACGAAGAAGCTGGATTCGCATTTTTCACAATCGTGCTATTAATTTACAGCAGGAATCAATATCCATTGAAAACAAATTTGAAACGATTAAGACAAGGATTCTCTATTTTTTTAATGGCATTTTTTGCAATTTTTATTTTCAATGTTTTAAGTTTTTATTTCATTGATAAACGTCATTTTGGTGTAGATTTCTCTTGGAATCAAGCTTTTTATTATACATTTCAAAACTTCTTATTATTCAGCGAAAACAATTTAGTTCCGAGAACAACCTTTGCCGAAGATTTTAAAGACATCAATATCTTTTTTGGATTTAGTTCTTGGATATTATTGATTTTAGCATTTTTTAGAGCTAAAAATTATAACACAAAAGGTATTCAGGATTATGAAGAAGCAGAAGAAATCGTCGAAAAATATGGTAATTCAGCATTAGATTATTTTAAATTAATGGATGATAAAACTCTTTATTTTTCTTCAAATATTGATGGTTTTGTCGCGTATAAAATCGGTTTAAATTTTGCTATTGTTTTGGATAATGTTGTATGTGATGCAAAGCATAAATCAGATTTAATTTCAGAATTCGAGAACTATTGCAAAACAAAAGGTTTGAAAACTGCTTATTATCGAGTTTCGGAAAACTATTTAATTGATTTCAGAAATTTAAAAAAACAATATTTATTAATTGGTCAAGAAGGAATTATTGAAGTTGATTCCTTTAATCTTCAAGGTAAAGAACGTAAATCGATGCGAAATGCATTGAATACTTTAGAGAAAAAAGGTTTTAAAACAGAAGTTATTTTGCCTCCTTTGACAGAAGAATTTTTAAATGAAATTGAATCTGTCTCAAATGAATGGTTAAAAGAATTTGATAAAAAAGAAATTGTATTTGCAGAAGGTAAATTTGACAGAGGAATATTAAAAAATCAAACGATTATTACGCTGAGAAATGAAGAAAATAAAGTGGTTACATTTCTGAATGTTATTCCAGATTATGCAAAAGATGAGATGACTTACGATTTATTTCGAAGAACTGTCAATTCGCCAAATGGTAGTATGGATGCGGTGATAATTGCATTAATTAATCGCGCCAAAGCAAATCAAAAGAAATATATCAACATTGGTTTAACTCCTCTGGCTGGTTTAGATAAACCAAATAATATTGCCGAGCAACTCATGAAATTTGCTTATCAACGAATTGGGACGTTTAAACAATATCAAACAATGCGCGATTTCAAAGAAAAATACGCCAATTATTGGATCAACAAATACATCATTTATGATAATGAAGTGGAACTTATTCAACTTCCACAAGCGTTAAATAGAGTTATGAAACCTCAAGATGAAAACTAAAAATCTCATATTATTTGGATTGATTATCACTACAATTGGTTTGTATATCGTACGTACAAAAGGAGATGATGTGGATATCAAAGATCCTTTACCGCTTAAAATATGGGAGAATAAAAATGACACTAAACCTATCTTGTTTTATTTAAGTGGAGATGCTGGATTAGGACCTTTTTCAAAATCAATTTGTAAAAATCTTTATCAGAAAGGCTATGATATTTATGCTTTAAATTCTAAAGTTTATTTTTGGAATGAAAGAGATCCTAAAAAAACGGCTGAAATATTAAGTCAATTTTTAGAAGAAAAGTTCAAAAATCACAAAAATCAAAAAGTTGTATTTATCGGTTATTCTTTTGGTGCTGATGCGATTCCATTTATTATCAATGAGCTTCCGACAAAAACCAAAGATCGAATTCATCAACTTATTCTTTTAGATCCGTATGAAACTGCTGATCTTGAGATTCATTACAAAAATTTAATTTTTGAAAACGTAAGCGGAAAATGGAATACAATTCCAGAAATTAATCAATTACCTAACTTACATTTATCTATTATTTTAAGTGATTATGGAAAAAATTATCCCTACAATAAAATTACTTTAACCAATAAAAACATAATTTATTTGGGTGGTAATCATCACTTTAACCGAAATTATCAAAAAGTAACTGAGACTATTACTAAGCAATTAAAGTCAAATTAGAAAATATTCATTTAACATAATTACATCTTGTGATATTCCGAACTTTTTTGTTTTAAAATCATCAAGCTCTCTTTTAATTTGTTAATCGTAGAATAAGAATGAAACTTATTCTTATTTAGTTGAATGGTGTAAAAATTATCATAATACTTTCTAGCTAACTAAAAGTTTAAAACATAAAAAAACCTCAAGAACTAAATCTTGAAGTTTAAATAAAAACTGGCGATGACCTACTCTCCCGCAATAGCAGTACCATCGGCACTGAAAGGCTTAACTTCTCTGTTCGGAATGGGAAGAGGTGAGCCCTTTCGTAATAATCACCCTAATATTTTTTGTATTTTTAATCAGGTTTACATCCTGATGATTCGATAAAAAAGCCTCAAGTTGTTCACTTGAGGCTTTTGATAAAAACTGGCGACGACCTACTCTCCCGTAAGTAACAGTACCATCGGCGCAGGCAGGCTTAACTTCTCTGTTCGGAATGGGAAGAGGTGAGCCCTGCAGCTATAGTCACCCTAATATTTTTGTATAGGTTTAGTTCCTATTATATCTTGACATTATTAGAAGCTCTATGCATTAAGCTTAAAGCCTTCACACAATCTTTGGTATTACATTATTAATCCAAATAAGATTAACTAACCTTCTCTATGACGATTAAATCAATCTTAGTATTTAATCTTTTTAATTTTTGATATTGCTATCATTAGCTTTGATTCGTTCTACTTTTTTAGAAAAAGTCTATGGGTAATTAGTACTACTCGACTATGACATCACTGCCTTTACATCTATAGCCTATCAACGTTGTAGTCTACAACGACCCTTTAAAGAAGTCTTATCTTGCGGCGAGTTTCGCACTTATATGCTTTCAGTGCTTATCTCTTCCAAACGTAGCTACTCAGCGGTGCACCTGGCGGCACAACTGATACACCAGAGGTTTGTTCAACACGGTCCTCTCGTACTAGAGTCAACTCCGCTCAAACTTCTAACGATCACAACAGATAGAGACCGAACTGTCTCACGACGTTCTGAACCCAGCTCGCGTGCCACTTTAATGGGCGAACAGCCCAACCCTTGGGACCTTCTCCAGCCCCAGGATGTGACGAGCCGACATCGAGGTGCCGAACCTCCCCGTCGATGTGAGCTCTTGGGGGAGACTAGCCTGTTATCCCCGGAGTACCTTTTATCCTTTGAGCGATGGCCCTTCCATACGGAACCACCGGATCACTATGTCCTGCTTTCGCACCTGATCGACTTGTTGGTCTCACAGTCAAGCACCCTTATGCCATTACACTCTACGCACGGTTACCAAGCGTGCTGAGGGTACCTTTGAAAGCCTCCGTTACTCTTTTGGAGGCGACCACCCCAGTCAAACTACCCACCATGCACTGTCCTTCCATAAAGAAGTTAGGCTCCAAGTAAATAAAGGGTGGTATTTCAACAATGACTCCACAATACCTAGCGATACTGCTTCATAGTCTCCCACCTATCCTACACATTATTTACCCGAAGTCAATACAAAGCTATAGTAAAGGTTCACAGGGTCTTTTCGTCCCGTTGCGATTAACCGGCATCTTCACCGATACTACAATTTCACCGAGATCATGGTTGAGACAGTGCCCAGATCGTTACACCATTCGTGCAGGTCGGAACTTACCCGACAAGGAATTTCGCTACCTTAGGACCGTTATAGTTACGGCCGCCGTTTACTGGGGCTTCAGTCAAAACCTTCGAGTTACCTCTAAGCTCCTTCCTTAACCTTCCAGCACCGGGCAGGTGTCAGACCCTATACGTCATATTTCTATTTTGCAGAGTCCTGTGTTTTTGATAAACAGTCGCCTGGGCCTTTTTACTGAGGCTGACATTGCTGTCAGCGACCTTTCTCCCGAAGTTACAGGTCTATTTTGCCTAATTCCTTAACCATGAATCGCTCGAGCGCCTTAGGATACTCTCCTCGACCACCTGTGTCGGTTTACGGTACGGGCTGCACATCTCGCTATTTCTTGGAACAATTTTCAGAGGATTATCACTCTAACCGAAGTCTTCGTGTACTATCCCTACTTTACGTAGGTTCAACGTACTATTCCGTCAGTACGCACCTCCTACAATCATTCGTCACTTTTATTGAGTGCAGGTACGGGAATATTAACCCGTTTGCCATCCACTACCCCGTTAGGGTTCGTGTTAGGTCCCGACTAACCCTCAGCTGATTAGCATAGCTGAGGAATCCTTAGTCTTACGGCGAATAAGTTTCTCACTTATTTTATCGTTACTCATGCCTACATTTTCTTTTCTAAAAGCTCCACCACCCATTACCAGGTGACTTCTGCGCCGTTAGAATGCTCCCCTACCAGTAGTACTAATGTACTAATCCATAGCTTCGGTAATATGCTTATGCCCGATTATTATCCATGCCGGATCGCTCGACTAGTGAGCTGTTACGCACTCGTTAAATGAATAGCTGCTTCCAAGCTAACATCCTAGCTGTCTATGCAATCCAACCGCGTTTTTTCAACTTAGCATATATTTGGGGACCTTAGCTGATGGTCTGGGTTCTTTCCCTCTCGGACATGGACCTTAGCACCCATGCCCTCACTGCCTAGAAACATATATTAGCATTCGGAGTTTGTCAGGAATTGGTAGGCGGTGAAGCCCCCGCATCCAATCAGTAGCTCTACCTCTAATATACTTTACTAAACGCTGCACCTAAATGCATTTCGGGGAGTACGAGCTATTTCCCAGTTTGATTGGCCTTTCACCCCTACCCACAGGTCATCCGAAGACTTTTCAACGTCAACCGGTTCGGTCCTCCACTTTGTGTTACCAAAGCTTCAACCTGCCCATGGGTAGATCACAAGGTTTCGCGTCTAATACTACTGACTATAGCGCCCTATTCAGACTCGCTTTCGCTACGGCTCCGCACCTGAAGTGCTTAACCTTGCCAGCAACATTAACTCGTAGGCTCATTATGCAAAAGGCACGCCGTCACACTTACGTGCTCCGACCGCTTGTAGGCGTACGGTTTCAGGTTCTATTTCAACTTTCTATTCGAAATGCTTTTCACCTTTCCTTCACAGTACTAGTTCACTATCGGTCTTTGAGGAGTATTTAGCCTTGGAAGATGGTCCTCCCATATTCGGACAGAATTTCTCGTGTTCCGCCTTACTCGTTATCAACTTAATAAAAATTTCATTTACGGGACTATCACCCTCTACGGTTAACCTTTCCAGGTTATTCTATTATCCTTATTAAGTCTTTAGGGCTAATCCGCGTTCGCTCGCCACTACTTACGGAATCTCAATTGATTTCTTTTCCTATTGGTACTTAGATGTTTCAGTTCCCAACGTTCGCTCCCATTGCTGGGTGACATGCCTTCAACATGCCGGGTTGTCCCATTCGGAAATCTACGGATTAATGCGTATGTGCCGCTCCCCGTAGCTTATCGCAGCTTATCACGTCCTTCATCGCCTCTCAAAGCCTAGGCATCCGCCGTACGCCCTTTGTAACTTTTTTCTCGATTTAACCGTCATATTATGAGCGGTTATGTTAATCTTACTCGTTTTCTTGATTAATTGTATACCTTTATAAAACTTTGATTTATTTCTAAATCTGTTTGTTTTTGATTGTATGCGATTATAAATAAATTATAATCTGTTTCTAATAATGTCAATGAACTCTTCTGCTTTAGACGAATTTCGAACTTCGAGATTCGTTTATCGCTTCGTGGAGAATATCGGAGTCGAACCGATGACCTCTTGCGTGCAAGGCAAGCGCTCTAGCCAGCTGAGCTAATCCCCCTCTTTGTCGTATTTCGAAATTCGTTAACCGAAATTCGTTTTTAGTAGTCTCAGGCAGACTCGAACTGCCGACCTCTACATTATCAGTGTAGCGCTCTAACCAGCTGAGCTATGAGACTCTTTAATACTCTTAAAGAGTGGTCTTTTGTTAGTTGTAAGTCTTAAGTTATAAGTAATAAGTTTTTATTCCTTAATCTTTTACTTTATCTTAACCTCTATCTCTAACTATATATTAAATACTACAGAATAAAAAGCCGAATCAAAATCAATCTTCTTACAATAGAAGAAAATTCGTCGTTCTCTAAATATGAGATGTTCCAGCCGCACCTTCCGGTACGGCTACCTTGTTACGACTTAGCCCTAGTTACCAGTTTTACCCTAGGCAGCTCCTATTACGGTCACCGACTTCAGGTACCCCCAGCTTCCATGGCTTGACGGGCGGTGTGTACAAGGCCCGGGAACGTATTCACCGCATCATGGCTGATATGCGATTACTAGCGATTCCAGCTTCATAGAGTCGAGTTGCAGACTCCAATCCGAACTGAGATAAGTTTTTGAGATTCGCATCTTGTTGCCAAGTAGCTGCCCTCTGTACTTACCATTGTAGCACGTGTGTAGCCCAAGACGTAAGGGCCGTGATGACTTGACGTCGTCCCCACCTTCCTCGCGGTTTGCACCGGCAGTCTCATTAGAGTCCCCGTCTTTAAACGCTGGCAACTAATGATAGGGGTTGCGCTCGTTGCAGGACTTAACCTAACACCTCACGGCACGAGCTGACGACAGCCATGCAGCACCTTGCATTCTGTCCGAAGAAAAAACTATTTCTAGTTCTGTCAAATTGCATTTAAGCCTTGGTAAGGTTCCTCGCGTATCATCGAATTAAACCACATGCTCCACCGCTTGTGCGGGCCCCCGTCAATTCCTTTGAGTTTCATTCTTGCGAACGTACTCCCCAGGTGGGATACTTATAACTTTCGCTTAGCCACTGAACCCGAAAGCCCAACAGCAAGTATCCATCGTTTACGGCGTGGACTACCAGGGTATCTAATCCTGTTCGCTCCCCACGCTTTCGTCCATCAGCGTCAGTTAATGTTTAGTCACCTGCCTTCGCAATTGGTGTTCTGCGTAATATCTAAGCATTTCACCGCTACACTACACATTCCAGCAACTTCAACATCACTCAAGACTAACAGTATCAATGGCAGTTTCATAGTTAAGCTATGAGATTTCACCACTGACTGATTAATCCGCCTACGGACCCTTTAAACCCAATAAATCCGGATAACGCTTGCACCCTCCGTATTACCGCGGCTGCTGGCACGGAGTTAGCCGGTGCTTATTCTTCTGGTACCTTCAGCTACTTACACGTAAGTAGGTTTATCCCCAGATAAAAGTAGTTTACAACCCATAAGGCCGTCATCCTACACGCGGGATGGCTGGATCAGGCTTCCACCCATTGTCCAATATTCCTCACTGCTGCCTCCCGTAGGAGTCTGGTCCGTGTCTCAGTACCAGTGTGGGGGTTCACCCTCTCAGGCCCCCTAAAGATCATCGTCTTGGTGAGCCGTTACCTCACCAACTAACTAATCTTACGCATGCCTATCCTACTGCGATAAATCTTTCAAAATCTAATGATGCCATTAAATCTGTTATAAAGTATTAATCCTCCTTTCGAAGGGCTATCCTTTTCAGTAGGGCAAGTTGCATACGCGTTACGCACCCGTGCGCCGGTCTCTAGTTCCCGAAAGAACTATACCCCTCGGCTTGCATGTGTTAAGCCTCCCGCTAGCGTTCATCCTGAGCCAGGATCAAACTCTCCATTGTAATTTTTCTTTTGGTATTGCTACCTATGTTTTTACAACTTCGAATTTCCTATAGCTCTATTATTAAAGGATTGACTTCGTTTTATTCGGCTATTTTTTTCTTCTGTATATTTTATAATTTCAAATGAACTTCTCATCTTAGCAAACCCTCTCGGTATTTGCGGTTGCAAAGGTAATACTTATTTTTTTAACTAACAAATTTTATTTTGATAAATTTTAAAGCTTTTATTTCAATAAGTCAATTCTTACTTTTACTCCCACCCCCCCCTTTCTGAATCGGATTGCAAAGGTAATGCTTATTTCTAAACTCGCAAATTTATTTTTAAATAATTTTTGTCGCTATATAAGTCCTTATGTCAACTACAATACTACTCGTCTTTCGTATTGGGATTGCAAATATACGGCTGGATTATTCGTTTTTCCAAACATACTTTACTTTTATTTTACATTCTTTCCTTAAGTTATTGGTACAATGGAAAATATTTTTTGAAATGTTTAGATATGAGAACTGAGATATTAGATTTTTGACGAGAAAAGCTCTTTTTAAAAACTAAATTATAACGGGATAGATTTCTCGACAAGCTCGAAACGACAGGAAAATTAAACTTGTTAATTACTCAAGAATGCCTTTTAACTTCATAAAATGATTAGACGTTTTGCTTTTCTTACCAAAAAGAAAAGTAAAATGGATACTTTTGAGTTAACTATTCGGGAGGAATTGTCGCAAAGCGAGAATGAGTTATTCAGTATAGTTAATAATATAATGGATACGATGCTGATGACATCATAATTAAGTTTCTATAAAAAAGCTTTTTGATAAAATCGGAGTGACAGAATCAAAAAAAGGAGAACGCTTTATTCTCCTTTTGTATCTTATTAATGTGGACCGTTACCGTTTTTATCTTTTTCCAAATCGGTATTCCAAATTTTGATTTTATCTGTTTTTTTCAAGCCAGATTTTACTTGAACATTCACTCCGTCTGTAATTCCAAGAGTGATGTATTTCTTTTCGTATTTTGCATCTTGTCCTTTACCAGAAGTAAGAATCTCAACATATGGTTTTTGGTTTTCGTCGTAACGAACATGCGCTGATTTTACCAACAATACATTTTTTGCTTCCTGCGTTACAACCTCAGCATTTGCAGAATATCCCGCACGAATAAAGTTATCTGAATCTAATTGAACTGGTGCTTTAATCTCGAACTGAACTACTCCATTCGTTGCAACTCCTTGAGGCGAAATAAAATCAAGAATCGCTGTAAAAGTTTTGTTCGGAATTGCACCAATCGATACATTAATTTTCATTCCTTCTTTTAATTTACCAACCTCAGCTTCGTCAACTTTTCCTTGGAAAATCATTTTCTTAACATCAGCCATCGTAGCAATAGTAGTACCTGTAGAGAAATTATTAATCTCTTGCACCATATTCCCAACCTCAACAGGAATATCTAAAATCATTCCCGAAGTAGTTGCTGTAATACGTGTTGTTGCATAAGCTTCCAAACCAGGAGCAATACCCGTTTGCGCAACTTTGTAATCGTTTTCGGCAGCTTTTAATTGTTGTTGAGCTGACTTATATGTCGCATTTGCATTGTCATAATCTGCACGAGGCAAAACACCTTGATTATATAAAGTTGATGTTCGATTGAAATTACGACGTTCTTGATCGACCGTAATTTGAGCCGCTTGAATAGACTGACGAGCTGCATTTAACGACTGAACATTTGGAACAACTTTCAGTTCACAAATCAACTGACCACGCTCTACATATTGTCCTTCTGCAACATTAATCGATTTTATAACACCCGAAATATTTGGCTTAATTTCAATTGTTTCCAACGGTTTTACTTCACCAGTTGCAACAGCTTTCACCTCGATATTTCCCATAAAAGGCGTTGTCGTTTCATAAACTTCATTGTCTTGGCTATTCTTTTTACCGAAATACACAATCACACCGATTACAGCACCGATAAAAACGACAATCATCAAAATCTTTAGAATTTTTTTCATTCTTTTATATCTGTTAAGTTTTAGTTATTCATCTCTCAAAGCATCAATAGGTTTGATTTGAATTGCTCGTTGAGCAGGAATCAATCCCGCTAAAGTTGCCATAATCACCATCACTGCTAAAGCTGTAAAAAGTGTAAACAAATCGATTGACGCATTATATAAAGGTATGTTTTTATTTGATGGAATGATAATTTCGTTGAGAACCATTAGTAAAAGTGCTGCAAAAATAATTCCGCCTAAACCTGCAATTAATGTTAAAACTACTGATTCTAACAAAATTTGTCCTCGAATTTGAGCAGGAATTGCACCTAATGCTCTTCGAATTCCAAATTCTTTTGTACGTTCTGAAACTGTAATCAATAATATACTTGCAATCGCAATAACCCCGGAAAACAATGTCATCCCTCCTACAACAATCGCTAGGAACTGCATCCCTTTTACGAATTTCATAATCTTCCCAAGCATTTCACCTAAATTAAAACCTCCAATTCCTTGGTCGTCATCTGGAGAAATATTTTTAATCTGTTTCAGATATGTTTTTAATTCTTTTTCGAATGCTACAATATCATAATTATTAGGTAAACTCAAACTTAAATATTGAATCGTTTCTCCTTGATTGTATATTTTTTGAAATGTTGTAAACGGAATAAACACTTGATCTTTACTCTCTACAGGCGAAGAAGGTGTGTCGTAAACGCCGACAATTGTATAATAACTATCGCTAATTCTGATTTCTTTCCCTAAAGGTTTCGGTTTATCACCAAAAAATTGTTCGGCAACTTCAATTCCAATTACACAAACTTTCGATTCAGTTTTGATATCATCTTCATTGATAAAACGACCTTGAATAATATCTTTCCCAAACATTCGGTTTTGATCTGGATAATCTCCATTAACCGTGTAAAAATTATATTTTGTTCCGTAAGTTAATATTGAATTTGGTTTCGAGTTTCGAGGAGCTAACAACGAAATTTGAGGAAAACGAGCCTGAATTTGACGAACATCACTCATTTTCAATTCAATTGTGCGACCTTTTTGAAATCCTTGATATGGCATCGATGTTGTCCCTCCCCAAACAAATAATGAATTGGTTGCGGCATTTGCCAAATTACGGTCAAAACCATTTTGCAAACCGCGTGTTACTCCTAACAATAATACAAATAAGAACATTCCCCATGCAACACCAATCATTGTCAAAATAGTGCGCAATTTATTTTTGCGAATCGCCGCGTAGACTTCGCTCCAAGCATCTGGATCAAAAACAAATTTTATAAAGTTCATTATTCGTCTCTTAAAGCATCAATAGGTTTAATACGTGCTGCATTCAAAGCTGGAATTAATCCAGAAACTGTTCCTGCAACAAATAAAATAATACAAGCCATTACCAACGAATTAGTTTCTACACCTGGATTATAAATAAAATATTCTTCTAAGCTATCTCCAATATTTTCTACAACAAGTGCCGCTAAAGCAATTCCTATTGCTCCGAAAATAATTGTAATCATAATTGCTTCTTGTAAAATCAGTCCCAAAACATTGGCTGGTGTTGCGCCTAAAGCTTTTCGAATACCAATTTCTTTGGTACGCTCTTTTACACTAAACACCATAATATTTCCGATACTTACGATTCCTGCAATCAAACTTCCTCCACCAATTACAAATACAATAATTGTCAGAATCAAGAAAAATTGATTGGTATCTTCCATTGCATCAGCCGCATTTCGCACCCAAATTCCACCATAATCAGAAGGTGCAACATTATGTCGACCTTTTATATTATATTCAATTGCATTTGCAAGTTTAGAAATGTCAGCCAAAGCCATTCCATCTTTTGGTGTTACAATAATCGATGATACTTTATCTGTAGCATAAATCGTTCTAAACGTTGTAAAAGGTGCATACAAAGCACGCTCGGCATTATCACCACCATCTTTACTTTCGAAAACACCAACCACTTGATACATACTTGAACCTAATTGCAAATACTTACCAATCGCAATCTGATTTGGAAAAAAATCTTGCGCAACCAATCGTCCAATAACAATTGATTTGGACTGATTCTCCATATCTTTTTTATTGATAAATCGACCAAGCGTTACATTTTCATTAATCATTGATTCATATTCTGGATAAACTCCAGTAATTGAATAACTTCCTGAATTAGCTTCATTTCTAATCGTATCACTTTTCGAAATTGTACTTACAATCGATTTTATTTCATCTGGAAAAGAATGTTTAATAAAATCAAAATCTTTTACATCCAATTCAATTGTACGTCCTTGTTTGAAACCATTGTAAGGTTCTGTTGTTGTACCTCCGTTAACGGTAATATTTAATGAATTTGCTTTGAAAAATTCTTGTTGAAACCCGTTCTGCAAACCATTTCCCAATCCATACAATGTAATAAACACAAAAAGCGCCAAAGCGATTGTCAAACCCGACAATGCTGTACGCAATTTATTACTTGCAATGGACGACCATATTTCGCTCCAACGGTCTGTATCAAACATATTTTATATTTAAGATTCTTTGATTTATGATTTACGAAGTTTGAGATTCGAAAATCATTAAACTCTTACTTGTTCTACTTTTTCGTCACTTACAATTACACCATCTTTAAGACGAACAATACGTTTACACATATTTGCAATATCATCTTCATGCGTCACCATTACAATTGTTTTACCTTCGTCATTAATTTCTTGAATCAGGTGCATTACTTCTTGCGAAGTCTTTGTATCCAGCGCTCCTGTAGGCTCATCCGCCAATAACAATTTTGGTTTTGCAGCCAATGCACGCGCAATTGCAACACGTTGTTTTTGTCCACCCGAAAGTTCATTTGGCATATGAGTAGCCCAAGGCTCCAACCCCACTCTTTCCAGATAACTAAGCGCTATTTTATTTCGATCCGATCGTTTTACTTTTTGATAATACAACGGTAACGCTACATTTTCTAATACATTTTTGAAACTAATTAAATTATAAGATTGAAAAATAAATCCTAAAAATTTGTTTCGATAATTAGCCGCTTTAGTTTCGTTTAACTTCTCAATTCTAACACCGTCCAATTCATAAATACCTGTATCATGCTCGTCCAACATTCCAATGATATTCAATAAAGTTGATTTCCCCGAACCCGAAGATCCCATAATCGCAACAAATTCGCCTTCCGTAATCTCAAGGTTAATTCCTTTGAGTACGTGAAGTTTGTTTTTTCCCATTATGTAGGATTTATTTAAATCTCGAATAGATATCATAGATTGTTGTAAATTTCAATAAAGATAACAGATAAGTCGAAATTATAAGAAAAATGTTACAAGCAAGTTTAAGATTTATCTTATAAATAGCGCTAAAATATTTTTCAAAATTAATTTTCAATAATTTTTGAAAGTATAGAAATTTATATATATTTGTGTAAATAATAATTGCAATGAAATTAGAAGAATCAAAAGAAAAATTTGTTCAAACTTGGGGAACTTTCGCTGTTAACTGGGGAATAAATCGTACTATGGCACAAGTTCATGCATTATTATTAACGTATAATGAACCTATTTCTACAGATCAAATTATGGAGGAATTACAAATTTCTCGCGGAAATGCAAATATGAATTTGCGTGCTTTGATGGATTGGGGAATTGTAAGAAAAGAATTGATAAAAGGAGAACGTAAAGAATATTTTGTTGCCGATAAAGATGTTTGGTATTTATTCAAACAAATTACAAAAGAACGCAGAAAGCGTGAAATAGAGCCGGTAATTGATTTTTTAGAATCATTAAAAAACATCGACGATCAATCTGATGATGCAAAAGAATTTGCAAAATTATTACAAGATTTATCTTCTGTTTCGACAAAAATCAATAATATAATGGACCTTGCTATCAAATCTGATGAGCATTGGTTGGTAGGAAAAATCACGAATTTGATAAAATAATCAATTCGTATTTTTTTGAATCACAAATTTCAAAAATTATTGAAAATTCAATATGTATAATATTATTTCGTATATCATTTATCTGATTATTACTTTCTACATCACCATTTTTATTGGTTGGAAAGTGTATAAAATTGGTTTTGTGTACTTGACAAACTTAATCGATAATCATTCTGTTTGTCAATCGATTAATAATCTTTTATTGATTGGATACTATTTGGTCAATTTAGGTTTTTCGGCAATAAGTTTACAAAACTGGGAACAAGTTGACTCCATTACCATCATGTTTTCTTCATTGTCCTACAAAATTGGATTTATATTATTAATCCTCGGAATATTACATTTTATTAATTTATCAATTATTTATATCGCAAGAAAAAGCAAAAAAATAAACACTTAAACACAGCAAATTATGACAAATTACAATCTAATTGCATATTTGGTTTACTTACCAGTGGCAATATTAATGACAATCGCAGTTTCTAACGTTTTATTCAAAAATGGAAAAATATTTATGTACGATATTTTCCATCAAAAAGAAGATATTGCAAGCGCAACAAATTCATTATTCAAAATTGGTTTTTATCTTTTGAATATCGGTTTTGCCATGCTAATTGTTTACATGACTTCTATCGCAACAACCGAAGATTTGATTGTAAAATTAAGTACAAAAATTGGTAGTTTCGCCATTTATTTAGGAATAATGTTGATGCTAAACCTTTTCTTATTTATGAAAGGCAGACGTAGATCTTTGCAACAACAATATTTAAGAAGTTTAGAATCTTAACAAGAAAACCTCCCAAAAGTTAACTTTTGGGAGGTTTTTATTTTAAACTGGATCAACATCAACATCAATTCGTACCGAACGAAAAGCTGCAATTGTATGCAATTGATCTATTTTTGCTTGAATTAAATCTTTTACTTTTTGAGGTGATTGATTTGGTCTAATTTTAATCATCACATCTGTAATATATAAATTATTGATTCTTCCAATCGAAGGCGTTTCTGGACCAAGTAAACATTTTGCATCAAAACTTGGTTTAAGCAAAACGACTAATTGAGCCGCCGTTTTATCCAAACGCTCTTTATTTTTATGCTTGAAACGCAACTTGATTAACCGTGAATAAGGAGGATACAAAAATTCTTTTCGCTCATACAAAATATCTTTCATCGTTGGTGCATAACTGTAGGTTGTGACATTTTGCAAAATCTGATGTTCTGGCTGAAAAGATTGAATCAATACTTTTCCTTGTTCTTGACGACGACCTGCACGACCAGAAACTTGCGTTAACAATTGAAACGCTTTTTCGTGCGCTCTAAAATCAGGAAAATTTAACAAAGAATCTGCTCGAATAACACCAACAAAATTAACATTTCCAAAATCAAAACCTTTTGTAATCATTTGCGTTCCAATTAAAATATCAATTTCTTTGTTCTCAAAATCTTCGATCAATTTTTCGTACGCAAATTTCCCTCGCATCGAATCGACATCCATTCTTCGAACTTTTGCTTCAGGAAAAATTGTTTGAACTTGCTGTTCTATCTGTTCTGTTCCCAAACCTTTTGTATTCAATTCGTACGAACCACAACTCGGGCAACGCAAAGGTTTTGCTTGTGCATAACCACAATAATGACATTTTAGTTGATTCGAGAATTTATGATATGTTAAACTGACATCACAATTTGGACATTCGGGCGTATGACCACACGTATTACATTCCATAATTGGCGCATATCCACGACGATTCTGAAATAAAATGACTTGCTTTTTTTGATGCAATTGATTGAAAATTTCATCACGAAGTGTATGCGAAATATCTTCTGTAATTTCTTTTTCCTTTTGCGCTTTTTTGAGGTCAATCAAATTAATTTCGGGCAATTTTATACTCCCAAAACGTTCAGTTAATTCGACATAACCATATTTTTTATTTTTCGCATTATAATAACTTTCAGCCGAAGGTGTCGCTGAACCTAATAAAACCTTCGCATTCATCATTCCTCCAAGCAACATCGCCATATCGCGCGCATGAAAAAATGGTTTTACATCCATTTGTTTATAAGAAGATTCGTGCTCTTCATCCACGATAATCATTCCTAAATTATCAAAAGGCAAATACAACGCTGTTCGTGGACCAATGATAATATCAAAATCGCCATTCAAGGTTTTCTGCCACAATTCTACACGTTCATTTTGATTGAATTTCGAATGATAAACTCCTACTCTTTCTCCAAAATGTTTTTTGATTCGATGAACAATTTGAGTTGTCACAGAAATTTCTGGTAATAAGTACAACACTTTATTTCCTTTCGCAATTACTTGTTCCATCAATTTTAGATAAATTTCTGTCTTTCCACTTGATGTTACACCATGTAATAAAACGGTTGATTTATCCTTAAAATCTTCTTTAATTTGATTTAAAGCTGCAATTTGTTTCAAGGTCAATTCAGCAATTTCAGCAACTTCTTTCTCATCTTCATCTACACGAGAAGTTTGATGTTGATAAATTTCAACTGCTCCTTTTTCTGCTAAAGATTTAAGTACAGCATTTGTCGCACCTTGTTTTATAAAATCTGCAACTTTTAGCGGTTTTTCTTGCGATTGCGTTTCTAACGTAATCAATTGCAACAAGGTTTCGCGCTGTTTTGGTGCTTTATTTAATTGATTTAAAATCTCGATAAAGGCAGTTTCATTTCCTTTTAAATCTGGATGTAATCGGACATAATTATCAATTTTTGGCGTATATTTTTCGTTCAGTTTTTCATCTAACCGAATAATTCCTTTATCAATTAATAATTTAAGTGTTGGAATTGCTGATTTCTCGTCTACAATTAAAGCTGCTTCTTCAACTGAAATGATTTCACGCAATTTCAACGCTTCAAAAACTAAGAATTCATAATCATTTAGCTCTTCAATTGTTTCATAATTTGGATTAATTAATCGAACAAAAGTTTGAGATTCTAATTTTAATGCAGAAGGAAAAGCATTTCGAAAAACATCGCCCAGTGAACACATATAATAATTCGCCATCCATTCCCAAAAATTAATTTGCGTTTGCGTCACCAAAGGTTCATCATCCAAAAAAGCATGAATCGCCTTTGTTTTGTATAATTCTGGCGCATTTTGATGAATAGAATGTACAATTCCTGTATATAATTTTTGCGTTCCGAAAGGCACGGAAACACGCTGACCAACTTTAATTTGCTGTAAATCAATTTCAGAAAGATGGTATGTAAATGTTCCATTTAATGAAAGTGGTAAAATAATTTCGGCAAAATAATTCGTTGTCATTTTATATGATTAAAAACGCAAGTTAAACATTTTTTTGTGTTAAGAATGAAGATTACAATTGCTTAAAATTTCACAAATTATTAATATTTCATTTTCAGATAGTTTGAAGAATTAATACTAATTTTAAGAGAATTCAAAAACTATCATTATGTTACATGCCATTTTAGATCAGATTTCGGAATCGGAAAAACCAATTATAAAAATCATTTTCAGAAATGATGATACGCGTGTTGTTGCTTTTGGACTAAAAAAAAGTTTGAAATTAATCGATCATCAATTACCTGTAAATGCAAAAATTTTAATGCTGAAAGGTGAAATAGAAATTGATTCAAAAATTGAGATTGTCAATTTAAAAGAATTTGACGAATATATTCTTCCTCCAAAAGTTATTCATCAAGTGACTTCCTTACAAGATTCGATGATGTTGGTTATTCTAAATTTTAATAAAAAAAGTTTTTAAAATATAGTTAAACTCTATTTATTTACACTATAAAAAACTTTATATTTATGATTATTAATTTATCAAAATATGAAACTACTTTTCTCATTAACTACTCTCCTTACCTTAGCCCTATCTTCTTGCAGTACAAGTATTAAACACGATCGATTATTTACTGGAACGATTGTGAGAGATTGTACAGGAACTTACATT
This sequence comes from Empedobacter sp. ULE_I140, assembly GCF_053482575.1. NCBI lineage: Bacteria > Pseudomonadati > Bacteroidota > Flavobacteriia > Flavobacteriales > Weeksellaceae > Empedobacter > Empedobacter sp. ULE_I140. Next base: position 2,396,566 of record NZ_JBQMTX010000001.1, read on the forward strand.
CGTGTTGATGACAAAGAGGATTATTTGGTTTGTAACAATGAAATATTTTCAGACAAAAAAGAAGGTGAAACCGTGAGTGTTATTTATGATTTTGAAAAAACATGCAAAGAGTTAGAAAATAAAGCAACTTGTATGATGTATCATGAACATAAAGGCAAGATTAGAATCAAGAAAAATAATAATTAATCAAAAAATCCACTCAAATTGAGTGGATTTTTGCTTTATATAAAATACGATTATTTCGATTTTTTACGACGCTCTAATTCTTTTTCAATCAGCATCAATTCGCGTCCTGTTTGTCCTGCAACAGAAGTGTTTTCTTGTGCTCGACGAACCAAGTAAGGCATTACTTCTTTGATTGGCCCGTAAGGTAAATATTTTGCAATATTGTATCCTAAATGCGCCAAGTTGAATGAAATATTATCACTCATTCCAAATAATTGTCCAAACCAGAAATTTGGATTATTTTTCTCAATTCCGTTTTCGTTCATCAATTTGATTAACAATTCGCAACTTTCTTCGTTGTGCGAACCTGCGAATAAACCAAAACGCTCGTGATGAGAAGCAATAAATTCTAACGCTAGATTATAATCTCTATCCGAAGCTTCTTTGTTTGGTTGAATTGGAGATGGATAACCTTCGGCTTGCGCACGTGCACGCTCTTTCTCCATATATGCTCCACGCACAATTTTGAATCCTAAGAAATATCCTTCGCGCTCTGCTTTTGCATGCATTTCTTTCAAATAAGCCAAACGATCATGACGATACATTTGCAACGTATTCCAAACTAATGCACGTTTTGTGTTATATTTCACCATCATTTCGTCAGTCAAATCATCTGCAGAACCTTGCATCCAAGTTTCTTCTGCATCTACCATGATATTAACATCCAAATCATATCCTTTTTGACATACTGCCTCGAAACGTTGACGAATATTAGCCCAAGATTTTTCTTCTTCTGCAGTTAACGTTTGTTTCTTCCCTACTTTTTCAAATAATTCGATTCGACCAAATGCAGTTGGTTTAAATACTACAAATGGAATTGATTGATTAGATTTTGCTAAATCAACCAAGTGTAACATAACGTCACGAACTTCGTCAAATTGTTTTTCTTCTGTTAATCCTTCGATAGAATAATCTAAAATAGAACTTACGTGATATTTAAATAATTCATTTGCGACAACCACACCTTGTTCTGCCGTTTCTCCTCCTACAAATTGTTTGTAGATTGTTTCACGAATTACAGGTTTTACGAATGGGATATCTACCGCAAATGGTAAATTAAAAAACTTAGTTCCAAAACTTGTCAATGCGGGGCTTCCGATTAACTTGTATAAGTAATACGCTTTCTTTAAATCTTTATCTGATTTCGATTCGAAAGCAAACTGTGTATTGTCGAATAAAGACATGTGAGTTAACTATTTTTTGTGTTAATATAACGTTACAAATTTATAATTAAAACCTGATTAAACTAAAAAAACCTACAAGAAATTCTTGTAGGTTTTTGATATATTTTAAAGATTGCAAATAGTTGCCTATTCTTATCCTTTTTTAGCGTATTTGCTTCTGAATTTGTCGATACGTCCTGCAGTATCAACCAATTTAGTTTTACCTGTGTAAAATGGGTGAGATGTAGAAGAAATCTCCATTTTGATTAATGGGTACTCTACTCCGTCAACAACTAATGTATCTTTAGTATCAGCACAAGATTTTGTGATGAACACATCTTCGTTAGACATATCTTTGAATGCTACCAAACGGTAATTTGTTGGGTGGATATCTTTTTTCATTTTTTTAATCTTCTTTGTTAACTTTATTGGAGTGCAAAGATAATATTATTTACAGAATGTTACAATCAATTTTATTGAAAAAACATTTAAAACAATACATTAAGCAAATTTAATTTCGAGTGTAATGGGCTTCTTAAAATTAAACCTGCACTTCTTGTACACATTTTTCGTGGTGCAAATATAAACATTTTAGTAATTCGTACAAATATTTTTGGTGAATCTATTCATAAAAATCTATTTTTTATCTTTGTCCATCTACAATAAAACCTATTATTTGCTGTTTAAACTTATATAATGAATCATAATTTTATGAACGTAAAAACATTAATCGCCGGACTTGGTATTGCTTCTTTGATTGGTTTTCAATCTTGTCGCGATGATTTTGACTATGATCCAATTAGTTCTGAATTGCGCTTTAGCAAAGATACCGTTTCCGTAGATACCGTATATAATTTCTCTAAATCTGAAACCTATCTGCTTAAAATTTATAATCCTGAGAATGATGATCGCGTGATTCCAAAAATATATTTGACACGTGGAAATAATTCATTTTTCAATATAAATGTAGACGGAAAAGCAGGAACAAGTTTCGAAAATGTGCCGATTCGCAAAAAGGATAGTTTATTTATTTTTGTTGAAGTAAATGCTCAAGAAGCGCCTCTTAATCCGCTTTACGATGACGAAATTAACTTTAAAACAACCAATTCTTCTAAAAAAATCAAGTTACTTTCTTGGATAGAAAAAGCTAAAATTCATACAAAAGATGCTACAATTTCTTCTGCAAATTGGAATATGGACGAAGCCCAAGTAATTGACGGAAATTTAACTATTACAAGTGATTTAACAATTGATAAAGGTGCAAAAGTTTATTTCAAAAAAGGAGCAAGTTTAACAGTTGGAAACAATGCAAAACTTACTGTAAATGGAGCTTTGAATGAAGAAGTGAAATTTCGTTCAGCTCGTCATGATAATAAATACGATTCGATTCCTGATCAATGGAACAAAATCGAACTAGCTCCAAATAGTACATCAAAAATCAATTATGCAAAAATTATTGGTGCAGATACTGGTTTACACGTAAATAATTCGAAATTAGATATTAGTAATGCTAAAATTGTTAATAATCAATCGTATGGAATTTTAGCAACAAACGCTACAATTACAGGTTACAACTTGGTGATGAATAATAGTAATTTGGCAACTTTAGCAATAGAATATGGTGGTTCGTACGAATTTTATCATTCTACTTTTGCCAATTATTACAATTTTGCGACAAGTGCTGGTCCAGCTTATTCGCTTTTCTTGAGTAACGAAAACAATGATAAAAATGTTTCGGCTTTGACAAAAGCAACGTTCGGAAATTGTATTATATATAATGAACGCACGCCAAATGCTATTTTATTGGATAAAAAAGATGGTGCGGCTTTCAATTATTTATTTGACACCAATGTTATTCACAATGCGGATACTTCAGTATTAAATGTGACAACTGCGCCAAATTTCTTGGCAAGTATTACGTTAGATCCGATGTTTGAGAATACAAATTATTTCGCAAATAAATTAGCTGTGAAAAATGAATCACCTGCTAAAGGGAAAGGAAAAATATCTTTTGCGCAACAATATCCGTTAGATTATAACGGACAACCTCGAGGAACAACTCCTACAATTGGAGCATTTCAATAAAATAAATAAGGTCGAGTAAAACTCGACCTTATTTATTTATTATTTAACTGAACAGATACTTTTCCTTTAAAATCATCTCCTTTAAAATTGATTCTATAACTTTTATAAGATTCTAAATGAATAGATTCTTTTTTATTCATTTTTCCTTTCGAAGCACTACCTATTTGAGTTAATTCTTTTCCTGTATAATCTACAATCGAAAAATCCATTAAACCATTTTTTTGTTTCACTTCATAATCTAATTCAAGTTCTATATCTTGATTTGTTTTCAAGAAATAATAAACTTCTCCTTGCATTTGTGTAAAGTCCAAAACGATTTGATTATTATTTCGTCTAATCACTTTTGTTGCTGAATATGTTGTTCCTTCTGTTTTATAAATTCCATCAATACTCAAATATCTTGACGCATTCGTTGACACATTCGAAACAGTTGAAATTGTAATACAAGATTGCACCAACATCACTGCAAAACACAATAAAATAAATTTTCTCGTAACATCATATCTTTACTATTAAGATGCATGTTTTATAAAAAAGTTACAACAAAGATTTAAATTCTATTCGTTATTTCTCGTACCAAAACACCAACAACTCCTAAAATAACCACCTCATCATTTTCGTGTATTTGAACACAATCTTTGTAATTTAGATTTATCGCAATCAGTTTATTGTTTATTTTATCAAAGCGTTTCAACGTATAATCTTCATTATTAACAGAAACAATAATATCATCGTGATGCAACGGAATAAGATCTGTCCGAATCACCAAAATATCATTTTTTTGATAAACAGGATACATCGAATCTCCACCAACGACAATCAAAAAAGTAGATTCGGGATGCGTTAAATAACGTTCGTCCAAACTTATTCTATCGTCCACAAAATCTTCTGCAGGTGAAGGAAATCCAGCATTTACATGACCAAAATTCGGAATATATTTTTTCTCACCATCTGTATTTATAACAAAAAGGTTGAGTTCTTTGTCTAACATTTTTATCTCTCCATTCATTTTTTCTATCGTTTAATACACCACCAACAAATCTTTCCACTTGGTTGTATAACAAGGTGATAAATTATTTTGACGCATTTTCCACGTTTTATTCAAATCTTGCGAAGCTAATTTTATTTTTGCCGCACCAAATTTTTTGTTCAACAAATCGATGACTTTCATCAAATCTGGGTGATTTGGATTTTCTTCTTCAAAAAGCGATAATTGTTTTTGATCTGACGAAACAATTCCAGACACCACTACTCCAGCCTTTTTGTACTCATAACCATCTTTATAAATTTGCTCAAACGCTTTAATTGCAAATTTGGACAACGTTATACTTGAATTCGATTCGTAAGGTAAATGGACCGAAATTGTACGGTAATATTGTGGTTTATTTCTATCAAAATTATTGGTCTGAATAAAAACTGTAACCAAATTGCAAGAAGAATTCTGTTTCCGAAGTTTCTCTGCACACGAAACCGCAAAAGTAGCAACACGCTCTTTTACATATTCAAAATCGTTGGTATATTCTTCAAAACTACGCGTCGTTGCAATACTTTTCTTTGCCGAAATCGCTTCTAAATCTAACACCGCTTCACCTAACAAATCTTTTTTCAAACGCAAACCTACTATCGAAAATTCTTTCCGAAGAAAATCATCTTTTAATTGTACAAAATCCAACGCTTTATTGACACCGATCATTCTCAAACGTCGCGACATTCGTCGACCAATTCCCCAAACATCTTCAATATTTAACCATTTTAACGCTTTATGGATTTGTTCTTGAGTCTGAATAATATAAACCCCTTGATGAACTTCTGGAAATTTTTTCGCAATATGATTCGCTAATTTCGCCAAGGATTTTGTTGGAGCAATTCCTACACAAACTGGCAATTTTGTAAATTGATATATTTTAGATTTGATTTCTAATCCGTAATTTTTCAAATCAAAACGATCAAATCCATTCAATTTTAAGAAACATTCGTCTATCGAATAAATTTCCTGATCAGGCGAATACAACGATAAAATCGACATTACACGATTGCTCATATCCGCATATAATTGATAATTTGACGAAAAAACTTTGATTTTTTTCTGTTCAAAAATACGTTGAAATTGATGCGCAGGCGCACTCATTGGAATTCCAGCTAACTTTGCTTCGGCAGAACGCGAAATTACACAACCATCATTATTAGACAATACTACAATTGGCTGATGAAGAAGCTTCGGTTGAAAAACACGATGGCAACTGGCGTAAAAATTATTACAATCTATCAATGCGAACATAATACAAAGTTGAGAAGTTAAAACGCCACATTGTGTCATCGAAAATGTTAAATTATTCAAAAATAAAAAACCACTCAAATGAGTGGTTTGTATTCTTATTTAATTTTATATTTTTTATGCAAATCTTTTATTACAACAGCTGGTTCATAAACCGTTTGAAATTTTATCGGTTTACTGTTTTTGAAATATTGTACTTTCAGCCACGTATCATTATTATCTAACTTTGTATAGCTGTTACTTTTTTCCAAAACTTTATCGTTCACCGTACTTAAAATTGCAAAATAATCAAAATTATTACGCTGACCAATTTCTGCTGCTCTCAACAAAGCATAGTCAAACGTTTTGTCTTTTTTATTGTATTCGTTTCCATCAAAACTAACAATATAGGTATCATTGTTCACCTTTTCTTCGGTATAACCGCCTGTACCATTATCTTTTTGGTATGCAACAGCCTTGCTGTTATGACAACTTGCTAAAGCAAAAATGAAAGCTCCAGCACATAAAATTTGAGTTAATTTTTTCATATCATTATAATTGGTTATTGAGCTTTAACAAAAATTGTTCCTTTTAAGATATGTTTTTGATATTTCTAAATATTTTCTTAACAAATTATTTTTGAATAAAATACTTTGTTATAAACATTTCTGATTAACAGTGTGTTTTTTAAACATTTAAAATCAATTTTGGCACAACATATTTAACATTCTATTAACTCATTGATTCTAATAAAAATCATTTAAGTTTTAATGCTTTATCTGATAAACTCACCTATTTTTGTAAATCAATTATAAGTAATGAGTAAATTAGAAAAATATCTATTTTCTACCAGAACCATGACGGTCTTGCTATTCATCTACGCAATCGCCATGGGTTATGCCACTTTCATTGAAAATGACTACGATACGGCTACTGCAAAAGCTGTTATTTACGAGGCAAAGTGGTTTGAGGTATTAATGATTTGGTTGATCGTTTTGTTCTTAATGAATATCAAACGATACCGATTATGGTCAAAGGAAAAATTGCCTTTATTGGTTTTCCACTTAGCATTTTTGTTTATTTTTATTGGAGGAGGAATTACTCGTTACATCAGTTTCGAGGGTGAAATGCCTATTCCAGAAGGAGGAACAAGTAACGAAATTACATCGTACAAATCTTATTTCAAGATGATGGTTGATGATGGTACACAACGTTTGGCGTATGACAATCATCAATACAATATGACGTATTTTGACAGAAAAGATAGTACAAGTTCTTTGTTCCGTAGACACTTTGAAGGTGAATATCAGTTCAAAGATAAAGTCATTAAATTAAAAACTTTTGATTACGTACCTCATGCTTTAGATACGGTTGTAAGAAAAAAAGAAGGAATTAATGTTTTAGAAATCGTGACAGTTGGACAAGCTGGACGTAATTCTGTTTTCATCAGAAATGGTGAAATAAAAAGTGTTAATGGAACTTTAGTTTCGTACAATAGACCGCAAGATGGTGCGGTACAAATTACTGGAGAAGGAGAAAATTTGGTTATCAAATCGCCTTTCGAAGGAGAATATGTACAAATGGCTGGACAACAAGTTGGACAAATTACAGACATGCAAAAATTGCAAGAAGGTGCTGGAAAAGTTGAATTTAATGTTCCTGCTCCATTAAAACTACGTTCGTTATATACAATCAACGGAGCGCAATTTGTAGTTCCAAATCCGGCTTTCAAAGGTGAAGTTTTATATAGACAAGGTTCTAAATTTAAAGCAGAAGAAAAGAATCTACCTGGTGCAATTAGAGCCGAAGTTATTGTTGGTGATAAACGCGATACAGTGACAATTGTTGGTGGAAAGGGTGTCACAAATTATTCTGCTGATGTACAAATTGACGGAATGAATATTTCGTTAGGTTACGGTTCTAAATTAGTAAAAGTTCCATTTAGCATTCGTTTAGATGACTTTATTTTAGATCGTTATCCTGGTTCTACAAATCCTTCTTCTTTCGAATCTAACATTACAGTTATCGACGAGGGAAAAGAAACAAAACATCACATTTATATGAACAATGTAATGGATTATAAAGGTTACCGTTTCTTCCAATCGAGTTATTTTCCAACGGAAGACGGAACTATTTTACAAGTTAACCAAGACTGGTGGGGGACTAACATTACCTATTTAGGATACTTCTTATTATTTGGAGGAATGTTTGTTTCATTATTCTGGAAAGGAACTCGTTTTACGCAATTAAACTCTCTATTAAAAAGTTTACATACCAAAAAAGTAAATATTTTACTTCCATTATTTTTACTTTCTGGATTAGCATTTGCTCAAAATCCAAGTACTACTGATGGAGGAAAAAATGGACATCAAAAAATTCAGACTGATTCGGAAAAAGGGAACGTTCATTCATCAGAGCACATTGGTAGTTTTTCTACAAAAATGGCTGATGGAGATGAATTAGCGAAGAATGTAAAAATTCCTGACGAACACGCTGATAAATTTGGTCATTTACTTACACAAGATATCGAAGGACGTATAAAACCTCTTAATACACAAGCTTTAGAAATCCTTAGAAAAGTTTATAAAAAAGATAAATTCCACGGATTATCTGCCAATAAATGGTTTATTTCTTTGCAATTAGACCCTGCTTATTGGGTAAATGCTCCGATGATTGAAGTTGGAGATAAAGGAGGAGATCGTTTAAAGAAAATTACAAGCGCAAACGAAGATGGTTACACATCTTTAATGAATTTGATCGATCCAAAAACGACTCGTTTTAAATTAGATAAAGCCTATAACGAGGCATTCTCAAGAAAACCTTCAGAGCGTTCTAAATTTGATGAGGAAGTAATTAAGGTTACAGAGCGTTTCAATATTTTAGATCAAACTGCAAAAGGATATCAATTAAAAATAATTCCAGTTCAGAATGATCCTTCAGAGCGTTGGACTTCTTGGATTTATCAAACACAAGAAAATCCTGTAGAAATCGATACAATGGCACTTGGAATGATTAGTGTTTATTTTAACATGGTTTCGAAAGGATTAGAAAATGGTAATTGGACGCCTGCAGATAATGCGGTAGATTATATCGATAAATACCAACAAAAATGGGGTAAAAATGTTGTGCCTTCTCCAACAAAAGTTGAGATAGAAGTGTTATACAACAAATACAACGTTTTCTTTTGGGTGATGATTGCTTATTGTATGGTTGGTGGAGTTTTAATGATTTTATCCTTCATTCAGTTATTTTCAGAAAGCAAAGCACTTCATCGAATTATCAATGTTTGTTTGGGATTAATATTTATTGTCTTTATCGTACAAGCCGCAGGACTTGGTGTTCGTTGGTATTTAACTGGACACGCACCTTGGTCTAATGGTTACGAAGCCATTGTATTTATTTCATGGATTAGTGTTTTAGCTGGATTGTTATTATACAAAAACCGAAACGCATTTATTCCAACAACAGGAGCTATGGTTGCTGTAATTATGATGGGATTTGCACACGGAGGTTCTATGTTAGATCCACAAATTACACCACTTGTTCCTGTACTAAAATCATATTGGTTAATTGTACACGTTGCGATTATCGTTTCATCTTATGGTTTCTTTGGATTAAGTGCTATTTTAGGAGTTTTCTCATTAATTATCATGATGATTAAACCAAATAAAAAGATTGAAATTTCGCTAAAAGAAATGACTTACGTTTCTGAAATGTCATTAACAATTGGTATTTTCTTACTTACCGTTGGTACATTCTTAGGAGGTATGTGGGCAAACGAATCTTGGGGACGTTACTGGTCTTGGGATCCAAAAGAAACTTGGGCTTTCGTTTCTGTAATTGTTTATGCAGTTGTTTTACATATGCGTTTAGTTCCAGGATTGAGAGGGAAATTTGCCTTCAATGTTGCAGCAATGTGGGCTGTTTGGACAGTAATTATGACGTATTTTGGCGTTAACTATTACTTATCTGGATTACACTCATACGCAGCCGGAGATCCAATTCCAATTCCATTCTGGGTTCCTGCAACAGCAGTCGCAATGTTAGTTTTATCTATTGCAGCTTGGTATTTCCAAAACAAAGTTTACCACGTAAAATCAAAAAATTAATTTCTTTAAATATTATAAAATAAAAAAGCTCATCCAAAGATGAGCTTTTTTATTTTAACCTACTTTAACTTACAAATCATAACATTTTTTTTAAATTTGTTTAAAATAGTACGCAATGAAATATTTATTCATCGGATTTTTAGGGCTATTTATAGCTTGTAATGCGCAAGAAACTAAGAAAGTTTCTAAAAAGCAAACCATTCATCAAACAACAAAAACACCTCAAAAAGTGAACAAAATTTACGATTATACATTCAAAGATATCAATGATGACGATTTTAATTTCGCGGATTTGAAAGGAAAGAAAATCTTAATTCTTAACACAGCTTCAAAATGTGGTTACACACCTCAATATGATGCTTTAGAAAAATTGTATCAATAATATAAAGATCAAGGTTTAGTTATTGTTGGATTTCCTTCAGACAATTTTGGAGGTCAGGAATTTGACAACAATGAAGAAATTGCAAGTTTTTGTAAATTAAATTATGGCGTAACTTTTCCTTTGATGTCAAAAAGTGATGTAATTGGAAAAAATCAAAATGAAATTTTCAAATTCTTAACAAAAAAATCATTGAACGGAAAATCTGATAATGATGTAAAATGGAATTTTACGAAATTTTTGATTAACGAAGACGGAACTTTAGAGGCTTCTTATCCATCAAAAGTAACTCCAGATTCAAAAGAAATAATAGATTGGTTAAATAAATAGTAAATGAAGTTAGATATTCTTGCAATTGGAGCTCATCCTGATGACGTAGAATTGGGATGTGGAGGAACACTTGCAAAAGAAATTAAAAACGGTAAAACAGTTGGTATTCTCGATTTAACAAAAGGAGAATTGGGAACTCGTGGTACTGATGAAACGCGCCGTGTAGAAGCAAATGATGCCAAAAACATTTTGGGAGTTGCTGTAAGAGAAAATCTTGGAATTCCTGATGGTTTTTTCTTGAATGATAAAGAAAATCAATTGAAAATTGTCGAAATCATTCGCAAATATCAACCTGATATTATTTTGAGTAATGCACCTCACGATCGCCATCCAGATCATGGAAAAGGTTCAGATTTAGTGAATACTGCTATTTTCTTATCGGGTTTACCAAAAATTGATAATGGATTACCAGCTTGGCGTCCAAAAAAGCACTTCCACTACATTCAATGGTTGCCTTTAGAACCTCATTTTGTAATTGATATTTCTGGTTTTGTTGATACAAAAGTGGAAGCTTGCATGGCGTATAAAACGCAATTTTTTGATCCAAATTCGAGCGAACCTCAAACACCAATTTCATCGAAGAATTTTACAGATTCTATCCGATATCGTGCATATGATTTAGGAAGATTAATCGGAACTGAAGGTGGAGAAGGATTTATTTCGCGAAGTTATATTGGCGTAAATAATTTAGATTCTTTAATTTAGAAATAAAGGTGTAAAAAACCTTTATTTTTTTGTCAAAATTATTTGCAAGTACCGATTAATAGGCTATATTTGCAGTCCAATTGAGAGATTAAATAAAAGTTAATTTCGCAATAAAAATGGTGATTGTAGCTCAGTTGGTTAGAGCGCCGGATTGTGGTTCCGGAGGTCGTGGGTTCGAGACCCATCATTCACCCTAAAACTTTAGAATTAGTTTCAAAAGAAATTCAAACCAAATGGTGATTGTAGCTCAGTTGGTTAGAGCGCCGGATTGTGGTTCCGGAGGTCGTGGGTTCGAGACCCATCATTCACCCTAAAAACTTTAGAATTAGTTTCAAAAAAAATTCAAACCAAATGGTGATTGTAGCTCAGTTGGTTAGAGCGCCGGATTGTGGTTCCGGAGGTCGTGGGTTCGAGACCCATCATTCACCCATATTAAATCTCAATTTCAATAGAAGTTGAGATTTTTTTATTGAATTAATATCAAAACTTGGGAGCAATGCAAAAATTTGTGATAATCTGAATAAGAAAAAAGCTCTATCTCTAACTTCTTACAATTGCATTCTAAAGCTTTTTAATTTTTGGATTAGGAGTCAGGATTCTTGGTTATTTTAAATTATATTTTTATGGATAAAAAAAATAAGAATGATTTTTAGTTTGATTCTTCGTTGTAAATTTACCAAAACATTCAAAATGAAAAAATCATCAATATTCTTAGGAATGATTGCTTTTGCTGGAGTTTTAAGCTCTTGTTCAACTCAAAAAACAGCAGCAGAATCAACTCAAACCTCAATAGAAATGACAAAAGATTACGCTTTTCAATATTATGCTCAAGTTCCATTAACAACAGATATTTCGCATTTAACAAAAAACGAAAAAGAGATTTTACGTTTGATGTTCAAAACGGCAGATATTATGGACGATTTATTTTGGCAACAAGCTTATGGTGCTAAAATAGATTTGATGGACGAAACGAAAGGTGAAGCCAAAGAATATGCAAAAATAAACTACGGTCCTTGGGATAGATTGAATAACGAAACGCCTTTTATAAACGGTATTGGAGCAAAACCTGCTGGTGCAACTTTCTATCCAATTGATATGACGAAAGAGGAATTTGAACAAGCAAATATCAAAGATGGTAAATCTCCTTACTCAATTATTCGTCGTAATCGTGAAGGAAAATTATATTCGATTCCATACCACGAAAATTTCAAAAATCAATTATCGAAAGCCGCTGAATATTTAACAAAAGCATCAGAATTAGCAGAAGATGCTGGGCTTAAAAAATATTTAAAATTACGTGCTGCAGCTTTGATAAGCGATGATTTTTATGCAAGTGATTTGGCTTGGATGGATATGAAAAATGCAAATATTGATATGGTGGTTGGTCCGATTGAAAATTACGAAGATCAATTGTTTGGATATAAAACTTCATATTCTGCATATATTTTAGTAAAAGATATTGAATGGTCGAAAAAATTGGCAAAATTCGTTCAATATTTACCAGAATTACAGAAGAATTTACCTGTTTCTGCAAATTACAAAAAAGAAATTCCTGGAACTGATTCGGATCTTAATGCGTATGATGTGGTGTATTATGCGGGAGATTGTAACGCTGCTGGAAAAACAATTGCGATTAATTTACCAAATGATGAAAAAGTTCAACTAGAAAAAGGAACGCGCCGTTTGCAATTAAAAAATGCTATGAAAGCGAAATTTGATAAAATTCTTGCCCCAATTGCAACTGCTTTGATTGATGAAAGCCAACAGAAAAACATCAAATTTGATGCATTCTTTTCTAATGTGATGTTTCACGAAGTGGCGCATGGTTTAGGAATCAAAAATACAGTAAATGAAAAAGGTTCTGTCCGCGATGCTTTAAAAGAAGCTAATTCAGCTTTAGAAGAAGGAAAAGCTGATATTCTTGGTTTGTATATGGTGAATCAATTGTTGAAAAAAGGTGAATTGACAGGAACACAAGAAGATTATTTTGTGACTTTCTTGGCTGGAATCTTACGTTCAGTTCGTTTTGGAGCAAGTTCTGCACACGGACAAGCAAACATGATTGCGTTTAACTATTTTGCTGAAAATGGAGCTTTCGAAAAAACTACAAATGGACGTTACAGAGTAAATGTAGCTAAAATGGAAAAAGCAATGAATGGTTTATCAGAATTAATTTTGACACTTCAAGGAAATGGAGATTATGATGGTGTAAAAAAATTATATGCTGATAAAGGAATTATTCACGACGATTTACAAAAAGATTTAGATGTCTTGAAAACAAAAAACATTCCAGTTGATGTTGTTTTTGAACAAGGTCCAAAAATGTTGGGATTGTAAAAATAGATTCAATAAAAAAGCTTTCTCAAAATTGAGAAAGCTTTTTTGTTATTCATATAATTTCGTAGCAAAATCCTTCATCGGATTTCTAACTTTTTTCATTGGCGCTAGCCAATCTTCACTGTCTCTGTATCCCAAAGGAAGCATTAAAACGCTTCGCATTCCTTTTTCTTTCAAATCAAGCAAATCATCCAATTCAGCATTATCAAAACCTTCCATTGGCGTACTATCAATTTTCAATTCTGCTGCTTGAGCAAGAGCAAAACCTAATCCAATGTATGCTTGACGAGCTGTATGTGCAAAATTTTCTTCAGAAGTTTGAGGCAAATAAATTCCTTTCAATTTATCTGTATACGAACCAAAACGACCTCTTGGCAAATCTCTCTCATCCGTTGTATAATCGTAAATTGCATCAATACGATCTTCTGTATAACGATCCCAAGCTACAAAAACCAATAAATGCGAACAATCTACAATCGCTTGCTGATCATAGGCAATTGGAACAATTTTTTGTTGCAATTCTTTATTTTTAATAACTAAAATTCTGAACTGTTGCAAACCTGATGAAGTTGGTGCTAAACGAGCTGCTTCAACAATTTTTTTAACGTCTTCTTCTTCAACAATTAAAGACGGATCATATTTTTTTGTAGCGTAACGCCATTTCAAATCATCTATTAAAGACATAATTACTTATTTAAAATCTTTCTAAAAATACATCAAAAAAGTAATCGATCGACCAAAAAATATGCTAAAATTTATGTTATTTATCTTGTTTCCATTCCAAAAAATAACTTCCAGTTGCATTCGTAGAATTCCAACGAACTTGATAATCACCTTTTGCTAAATCAACTGTAAAATTTTCTTCTTTCGAATTTGTAAGTTGACGATTAAACACTACTTCATTATTTTGATCTACAATTTCAAAAATCATTTCGCCTTCTAATTTAATATTCGAATGAAAATTAGCAGTTAAACTTTTCGAAACATTTAGCTTGATATAACTCGTTCCAGAAGCATCTTCAAACTTCGCTTTTGTCCAATTATCACCATTCGAATTCGACCATTTCGAATCCCCCACTCCTTTGTCAAAAAAAGTTCCTTGCGATTTGATATTTGGATTATCCACTTTTCTATAAAAATTATTCGAATCAACATCTGCATTAACTTTTACTGTAATACATGATTGTAACGAAATCATTGCGATAATAAGTGCTATTTTTTTCATATTAGTTTCTCTTTTACTAAATAGATGCAGCATTTTGAAAAAAGTTACAGCAAACAAATATTTTTAAATCATTTTTGATATGCGTAACTTTCGCAAAATATTCTGATGAACGATACTACAGCTCAATTTTTGCAAGAAAACTTTACTCAAAAAGCAATTGAAAGTTTAACTCAACTTTCAGGAGGAGGTTCAGCTCGAGTATATTCGAGATTTTTTGATCAAAATCAGTCGTATATTTTGGCTGAAAGCTCTAATATTGAAGAAAATAAAGTATTTATTCAGTTCTCTTTAGATTTAAAAAAAGTCATCAATAATATTCCAGAAATTGTTTCAGTTTCAGAAGATTTTGCAACCTATGTTCAAACAGATTTAGGAGACGAAACACTGATGAATATTGTCTTGAATGATTTCGAAAAAGCAAAACCTTATTATTTTAAGACATTAGAAAAATTAGCAATTGCTCAAATTCAAGGTGCAACTAAAATCGATTTTAATCATACTTTTTCGTATCCAAAATTAGATAAAACATTAATTTTAAGAGATTTATTTCAGTTTAATTTTTACTTTTTAGATGTCTTAGGAATTGATTACAATGCAGGAAAATTAATCAAAGATTTTGATCGTTTTGCGTCTCAATTTGATAAACTTTCGCCACAAGGTTTTGTGTTCAGAGATTTCCAAACGCGCAACATTATGATTCATCAAAACGAACCTTATTTTATCGATTATCAAGGCGGTTTATATGGACCTGTTGTCTATGATTTGGTTTCGTTAATTTGGCAAGCAAAAGCCAATTTACCATTTGAATTTAAAAAAGAATTATACGAATTTTATTACCAAGAATTAACCAAACAAATTCCAACTTTAGTTCCAATAGATTTTCGTCAATCGTACGAATATTGTGTAGTTGCTCGACTTTTACAAGTTTTAGGAACCTATGGTTTGAGAGGAATTATTGAACGTAAAAAACACTTTTTAGAAAGTATTTCATTTGGGCTTAAAAACTTAGAATCAATAATCGATTATCCTATATTACAAAATTATCCAGAATTAAAACATATTATAAAAATCCTTGTTCTTCCAGAAACGTTAGAACGCATAAATCATAAAATAAATGGCTAAATTAAACATCAACGTTCGTAGTTTTTCGTATAAAAAAGGAATTCCAACCGATCCAACTGGAAATGGTGGTGGTTTCGTTTTTGATTGTCGTGGAATTCTAAATCCAGGTCGAATTCAGGCATATAAAACACAAACAGGGCGCGACGAAGAGGTTAAAAAATACTTGAAAACAGAAACTAAAATTGCAGTTTTTTTAGAAGGTGTTTTTCAAATTATTGACATTTCGATCGAAGATTATTTGCAACGAGGTTTCGAGAATTTAGAAATTAATTTTGGTTGCACAGGCGGACAACATCGATCAGTTTATTCTGCTGATGCGACTGCAAAACATATTCAAGAGAAATTTCCAGAAGCGCAAGTTACGTTACATCATATTGTGCAAGAAGAAAAAAATTGGATAAACGAGGCGTATTAATATGAAAGCAATGATTTTTGCAGCGGGTCTTGGGACTCGTTTAAAACCATTTACTGACAACCATCCCAAAGCTTTAGCAGTTGTAAATGGAAAACCTCTTTTGCAACGAAATATAGAATATTTGAAATCTTTCGGAATTAATGAAATCGTGATTAACGTGCATCATTTTGCAGATCAAATCATTGAGTTTTTAGAAGATAATAATTATTTCGGAATTGAAATTACTATTTCAGATGAAACAGATCAAGTTCTTGAAACTGGTGGTGGTTTGGTTAAAGCAAAAGCTAATTTCGAGGAAGATTTTTTGGTGATGAATGTGGACATTTTAACAGATCTAAATCTTGCTAAATTTATCAAAGCACATCAAGAAAACAAAGCGTTAGTAACGTTAGCAGTTTCTGATCGAAATTCATCTCGTAAACTATTTTTCAATGAACAAAATGAATTAAAAGGTTGGCGAAATCTGAAAACAGAAGAAGAAATAAAAGCTGTAGATTCTTTAGACAATTGCAAAGATTTAGCTTTTAGTGGAATTCATGTTATTTCTCCTACTCTATTTGATAAAATTACAGAGAAAGGTAAATTTTCTATCATGAAAGTTTATATGGACTTGATGAAAACTGAATCTATCATTGGTTTTGATCATTCTGGCGGAATTTTAATCGACGTAGGTCGACCAGAAAGCGTGTTAGAAGCAGAACAATATTTTAAATAGAAAACAAAAAACTCAATTCAATGGATTGAGTTTTTTTATGCAAAAAGTTTACATATCTTAGATAGAATGAAATACATTAATTATTTTATCTATTTAACTATTGTTGTAGTGATAATTCTCGCTTCAATACTTTACTTTTCTTTCAAAAATAAAGTTGGAAAGATTCTGCAAAAATAAATTACAATAAAAGCTTAGTTTTGATTAAGAAAGGATTCAAAGATACTTATCCTTATGACGAACGTTTTTTAGAAATTTATGATACAGAAATTCAGGATAAATTGAAGGAATTGTAAAAGTAATTGCTCAAAAAAAATATCCATTTTTTTTAATTTCTAGACTTCGCTTGAAATAATATTTTCTGAATTTATTTTTAAAAATCAATAAAACTCGCCATCTACATAAAACCATTTGCCATTCTCTTGCACAAACCTAGAAAGTTCATCATGTTCGTAGATTTCACCTTGTTTGTCTTGGTAATAAGCTCTAAATCGAACTTTATTATCTTTAGCAAAAACAATTTCTAACTTTAACCATTTATTCGATTTTGCCCAATCTTCGATATCACTAAAATCATTATCTTTTTGCGTAGAAGAATGTGTTGTATCAACTAAATATTCAGGCAAAACCATTGCAAAAGCAGCGTAACGAGAACGCATCAACTCTTCGGGAGTTTTTGGCAATTCAATATTCAAATGAAAAGGTTCGCAACAAGTTGCATATACTTTTCCAGAACAACAAGGACAATTCATTTTATTCTTTATTTTTTGCAAAGATACTGTTTACTTGTCTTTGTGGTAATGATAATGATCCTGAATCACCACTTGAATAAAATCAATATTTCCTAAACCATCACTTTTCACCTCCATTATTTCCTCCAGTTTTCGCGTTAATTTTAATAAAATATCATAATTATTATTGTTTAATGCAGACGTAAAATTTTCTTTTACAATATTAATATCACGATCAGACAGGCGATAAACTTCGGGAAAACGAATTTTATAGGTTTCAGAAACTTCAGCGAAAATAGTTTGTGATAAAGCTAATTTCGGATTCAAATCAATCAAACATGTATTCGCAACAATATCACCTAAACGTTGACCATTTTTATTTATAATCATCGTTATCAACGCGATAAGTCCAGTAAATAAAAACAATTCGACACTTCCAATTACCCAACGCAAGAAATAATCAAAATTATTGGCACGATTTCCGTCCATTCGTATTACACGAATTTTCATAATCCATTTTCCAATTGTTTGCCCTTTCATTAAAATCTCGAGAACCAACGGATAAAGTAAAAATATAAAACCTATTATACTATAAATTCCCATACGAAACCATTCGTCTCTATTCGGAATAAACTCAGAGAAATAATACATACCGTAGACTAATATGATTCGGATAATCATATCGATGATATACGCAAGCAAACGTTTTCCAAGTGGTGCAATATTATAAGCAATTTGCACTTTTTGAGGTGTATTGACTAAAAGTTTATTCATATATTTGGTTCACTAACAACTACTCTACAATGAGAGAAGCGCATTTTATTGATAAAAATAAGTCTAAATGGTCTGATATTGAACATAATTTGAAAAATAAAATTGATGTTCATCCAGATATTTTAGCAAAAAACTACATCGAAATTACAAATGATTTGGCGTTTGCTCAAACTTATTACCCAAAAAGTAAGACAAAAGATTATTTGAACGAGTTAGCTTTATTTGCGCATCAGTCAATTTACAAAGATCAACGAACTTCTGGGAATCAATTTGTGCAATTTTTCAAAGAAGATGTGCCAAATGTAGTCTACAAAAATCACAAAATGTTGTTGTATTCATTCTTAATTTTTGCCTTAGCGGTTTTAATTGGCGTTTTATCATCGCATTTCGATCCAGATTTTACACGATTAATTTTAGGAAATCAATATGTAGACGAAACGTTAATGAACATCAAAAAAGGTGATCCTGCAGCAATTTACAAATCAGGAAGTCAGACTGGCTCTACATTAGCTATAACCATCAACAATATTCGTGTTGCTTTTTTTGCTTTTACATTAGGATTATTTTTCAGTATTGGATCAGGATATATTCTATTTTCGAACGGAATTATGTTAGGTGCATTTCATTATATGTTTTTCAAAGAAGGCGTTTTGGGAAAGGCAATGTCAGCAATTTGGATGCATGGAACAATCGAAATTTCGGTGATTATTATTGCTGGAGCTTGCGGATTAATGCTTGGAAATGGCTTTATGTTTCCAAAAACTTTATCGCGAAAAAAATCACTCACAATCAAAGCAAAAGAAGCGGTAATGATTTTATTAAGCACTGTTCCAATGTTTATTATAGCTGGATTTATCGAAGGTTTTATTACGCGTTTATATGATGTTAATATTGTATTGAGTTTATTGGTAATAATCCTTTCATTAATCTTAATTATTTGGTATTACATCATTTATCCGATTCAAAAAAATAGACAAAAAACTTTTTCGTTCAATCAAACTTTAGAATCGAATGAAACAATTTAGACTATTTTTTACATTTACATTATTATTAATTCAATTCGTTGTTTTTGCACAAGAAAAAACAGCAGAATTTAAAGCATTCAAAGAAAAATATGCTGGAAAAGAATTTGATTATAATGATGTTCCAAAACCTAAAAAAGAATTCGAACCTGGCTTTTTCTCAAAAATAATCGAAGGTATTTTTAGATTTCTCTCTTATTTACCTTGGGAAATCATTTTCTATTTTGTAATTGGATTATTCTTAATTTTTCTTGCCACACGTATTTACAAAAATGGTGGAATTCTTAAACGAAATTCGAAAAAATTATATGACGAATCTGATTTTGATTTTATCGAAGAAAATTTAGCCGAAGTTAATTTGAATTCATTAATCAATAAAGCAGAAACAGAACAAAATTTTGCTTTAGCAATTCGTTATTTGCATTATCAAAATCTACAAAATTTAGATAAAAAAGGTTGGATTGAATGGGATCCGAAGAAAACAAATCAACAATTTATCAATCAAATAAAAGACGAAAAATCAAAGATTTTATTCAATCAAAATACTAAAATTTTCAATCAAGTTTGGTTTGGAGAATTTAAAATTGATGAAAATAAATACCACGAATTCAAGACAAATTTCAATCAGTTTAACCAATATTTAGCCTCATGAAAAAGAAATTAGGTATTCTATTAGGCGCTATTTTATTGATCGGAATTTTTATATTTTCTTTCTCAAAACTTCGTTATAAGCTTCCTAAATCATGGAATGTAAGCCTTTATCAAAATAGTAAAGATCCGTACGGATTATTTATTATGCACGAAGAACTTGGGAAGTTATCTAATGGGAAAATGAAAGATTTGGAAAAACTTTCTGAATTAAAAATTGATCCTAAAAAAGCAAAAGATTATGCAGTTGTTGTGCTCGGTTCTGAAATTTATTTTGATACAGTTTCTAAAAATTTATTGAGCAAAATTGCCGAAAATGGTGGAATTGTGATGATTGCAGATTATTATGACAATTTTGGTGATGACACAAATGGAAAAGAAGATATTAACGAAGAAACGTATTCTACAGATACGCCAACAACTGATTCTACGGAATCTGAAGAGAATATCTTGTACAATCAGACAATAAATATTAATGATAATTTTGAACTTAGAACAAATAAATTGTTCAAAATAAAGAAGAAAAAAGAAATCGAACATCACTATTTTAGCGATATCACAAATGATTCTGAAATTTTTGGAACAATTACTTATAAAGATAAGGCTTACCCAAATTATTTAAAAATCAAACCAAAAAATTATAAAGGTTATTATTTATATCACGCAGAACCGCTTTATTTTACCAATTATTATTTGTTAAATGAGGACAGTTATTTCTATGCTAAATCAGTTTTAGAACCACTGAAAGGGAAAACTATTTTTTGGTACAATACCTCGAAAACTTATGCAGGAAGTTCATCAATGATGCGTTTCATAATGAGCGAACCAGCTCTAAAAGCTGCTTGGATTACGTTATTGGTTTTACTTTTCTTCTTTTTAATTTTTAGAAGCAAACGCGAACAACGCATCATTCCAATTTATACCAAAGAAGAAAATCATACCGTCGAATTTGCTAAGACAATTTCCTCTTTATACCAAGAAAATGGCGAAGTAAAAGACATTGTTTCAAAGAAAATCGATTATTTTTTATACAAATTGAGAAAAACATTTTTAATCGAAACAGACGATATTACAAACAAACAATTCATTGAAATTGTTGCACAAAAAGCAAATTTGAGCCAAGAAGAATGTCTTGAAAAATTCACGATTCTGAAAAATATTTATCAAAAAAATCAACCAAATGAACACGATTTGAAAATTGTGTATCAAATCATCGAAAACTATAAACAAAAAGCAAATATCTAATGAGCGAAAATACATATCAACCATTCGAAAATAGAGTCGATTTTTCGGATGTACAACATAAAATGCAAACTGTAAAAAATGAATTGAAAAAGGTAATTGTCGGACAAGATGATATTATCGATCAATTAATTTTGGCTTTGCTTTCTAACGGACATTCTCTGATAGAAGGTTTGCCTGGAGTTGCCAAAACAATGATGGCAAAATTGTTGGCAAAAACGATAGATTCTGGTTTTAGTAGAATTCAGTTTACGCCAGATTTAATGCCTTCTGATGTGATTGGAACGTCTATTTTAAATTCTAAAATCAATGAATTTGAGTTCAAAAAAGGACCAATTTTTTCGAATATTATTTTAATTGATGAGATTAACCGTTCGCCTGCAAAAACTCAAGCGGCTTTATTCGAATCGATGTCAGAAAAACAAGTGACGGTTGATGGAACAACTTATCCTTTACAAGCTCCTTTTCTAGTTTTTGCAACTCAAAATCCAATCGAGCAAGAAGGAACGTATCGCTTACCAGAAGCACAATTGGATCGTTTTATGTTTAAGATTTATGTCAAATATCCTTCGTTAGAAAGTGAAATTGAATTATTGAAAGAACAACAAGAACGCAAAAATATTGACAAAGAAACGTTGGTAGAAAAAGTAATTTCAGGAAATGAAATTATTGAGTTCCAAGATCGCATAAAATCAGTTTTCGTACACGAAGCGTTGATTACGTATATTGCGACAATTGTTCATCAAACCAGAATCGATCAAACCTTGTATATGGGTGCATCGCCACGTGCTTCTATCGCGATTTTAGATGCTGCAAAATCAAATGCAGCGGTGAATGGACGCGATTTTGTGATTCCAGAAGATATCAAGCAAATTGCGCATACAATTTTGGGACACCGCGTTGTGATGGTTCCTGAAAAAGAGATGGAAGGTTTTACAACACAACATATTATTCAGCAAATTATTGATCGCGTAGAAATTCCTCGTTAATGAAATTTTTCAGAAGCTTATTTCTTACCAATCGCTTTTTTTATGCGGGATTATTCATTGCATTTTGTTATGTGATTGCATTTTTTCTATCTACTATTTACATTATTGCAAAGATTTTGACACTTGTCTTTATCGTCAGTGTTATTGTCGAAATATTTTTGGTTTATATTCCTAAAACTTCCATTGAAGTTCTTCGAAATTATCCAGAACGACTTTCAAATGGTGATGAAAATGAATTGGAACTTTTCGTAACAAATCATTATCAATTCCCTCTAAATGTAAGGATTATAGAAGAGTTTCCTGTTCAATTACAATTAAGAGATTTTCAGTTTAGAAAACGATTTAAAAGTAGTCAAAATACTAAATTTGATTTCAAAATTCGACCAACAGAACGAGGTTCATATAAATTTGGATTAACAAATGTATTTATTTCTGTTTTTGGATTGATTGAGAAAAAGATCAAAATAAACGAACCAATTTCGATTGCTTGTTATCCTTCTTATTTGCAATTAAAACAGTTTCAATTATATTCTACCGCTCAGTTACAGAATCAATTTGGAATGAAAAGGATTCGAAAAATTGGAACAAATACAGAATTTGAAAATATAAAAAATTATACGATTGGTGACGAATATCGTTTAATCAATTGGAAAGCAACGGCAAAAGCAAATCGACTGATGGTCAATCAATTTCAGGAAGAAAAATCGCAGCCTGTTTATTCGTTAATTGACTTAGGGAGAACGATGCGAATGCCTTTTGATGGTTTAAAATTGTTGGATTATTCAATCAATTCTAGCTTAGTTGTCGCAAATATTTCACTTCAAAAAAATGAAAAAGCAGGTTTAATAACATTTAATAAAAGAATTCAAGATCACGTTGTTGCGGATAGAAAAAATCATCAAATGCAATTGATTTTGGAGAAATTATACAATGTACAAACTGATTTTTTGGAAAGTGATTTTGGACAATTGTATGCCTATATCAAACGAAAATTAACGCAACGATCGCTTTTATTTATTTATACCAATTTTGAAACAATTGATGGTTTGGAACGTCAATTACCATATCTGAAATTGATTAAAAAATCGCATGTTGTCGTTTTGATTCTATTTAAAAATTCGGAATTGAAAAAACTTAATCATCAGAAAGCAAAGACTACTACTGATATTTACGATCAAACAATTGCCGAAAAGTTTAATTACGACAAAGAATTAATCATAAATCGTTTGCATCAATTCGGGATTTTAACGATTTACTGCGAACCACAAGAATTGTCTATTAACTTAATCAATAAATATTTAGAGATAAAAGCGCGAGGTTTGTTTTAAAAAAAGTTTTTTTAACCATTTTTTTAGAAAAATAAGCACAATTATTGCTTAAAGTTGGTCAATTTAATCTGAACAACCATGAAAAAACTATTACAGATCTTTTGTTTAATTTTAACAACAAGTCTTTTTGCACAAACAAATTTTATCGAAAATAAAACACTTTCTACAAAGCGCGTAATCCTTTTGGACGCTGGACATGGAGGAACAGATACTGGCGTAAAAAAAGATGAATTTCAGGAAAAAGATATTGCGCTGAAAATTGCAGAAATTATTCAAGAAAAAAATCCTTTTACAGATATTGATTTTGTATTATTGAGAAAAGGTGACGAACAAATTATCAATACAAGTCGTGCGAAAATGATTAATGAAATAAAACCTGATTTGGTTTTATCAATTCACGCAAATTATAATGTAAAAGATTCGAAAAAAGGAACAGAAATTCACCTTTCTCCATTGAATCCTACTTTCGAAGAATGTAAAATACTTGGCGAAAAAATTGGAACAAGTATAAGTTCTTTAGGTTTTGAAAACTTAGGAATTGTTGAAACAAATTCGAAAATATTACGAGATTCACAAGTTCCAATTATTATGATTGAAATCGGTTATTTGACAAATGACGATGACCGAAAAATATTAACAAACGAAAGTAATTACCCTAAAATAGCAGATAAAATTTTTGAAGCATTGAAGAATTAGACATAAAAAAATCTCAGAGTATTTTGCTCTGAGATTTTTTGTTTTTTCTCTATTTTCCATCCAATTCTTGTTCTTGATGAAAGGCAATTTGACCAAAATCATCTTGTATATTTTGATAATAAACTTTTGCTTGTAAATAATCTTTGAATCCATAACTTAACTCGAAATTATACACAAAAGCTGGTTGCATAAAAGGATTTCCTTCTGTGTAAGAAATAGGATTACTATACCATTTATTTGGATTTAATTCCCAAAAAGCTGGTCGTTGAATTCTTCGCCCAAAATTAAAATTGAACGAATGATCTTCTGTTGACTGATATTGAATATAAAACTTTGAAAAGCTCTTTTCATAAAAATCAATTAGCAGAAAAAATTGTACAATTTTTAGAAAATTATCAATCAATATAAAACGAAAAAAAGGACTTCAATTGAAGTCCTTTTCTATATTTATTTGCAAATTGTATTAATCACAATTTCCGTCTACATCACAAGAAGCACCATTTTGTGGTTGGTCCAAATGATCTTTTTCGTAAGCTTGTGTCAAAGCAGAAACGAAATACTCGACTGGTTGAGCACCAGAAAGTGCATATTTACGGTCAATTACGAAAAACGGAACGCCAGAAACACCTATATTACGCGCATCTAAAATATCCGAAGCAACTTCAAAAACATTTGCATCAGAATTTAGCATTTCAAGAACTTCGGTTTTGTTCAAACCAATTTCTTCTCCCAATTCAGCCAAAACTTCATAATCAGCTACATTTTTACCTTCTGTAAAATACGCTTTAAAAAGTCTTTCTTCTGCTTCCGAACCTTTTCCATTCGCTTGCGCAAAATGAATCAATCGGTGAGCATCACCCGTATTGACAACTTTAGAATTTTGTTGTTGAAAATCAATTCCAACAACTTTTCCCATTTCAGCCAATTGATTATTCATTGCCGAAACTTGTTCTTCCGAAATTCCTTTTGTTTTGATTAAATAATCATTGACAGAAGTAATTTCAGTTTTTGATAAATCAGGATTTAACTGAAAACTTTTCCATTCAACCTGTATTTTATCTTGATAAGGAATTTGCGTTAAAGCTTGTTCAAAATGTTTTTTTCCGATATAACAGAACGGACACATTACATCCGACCAGATTTCAATTTTCATTATAGAAATTTTTGGTGTAAAAGTTTGTAAAAATACGCTTTTTATTTGAATGGATTCGGTTATTTTTCGGTTAATTTTATCTTGAAAAATTATTAACAAAATCTTGAAAAATAATCGTGCTAAATTGAGTTTTAAATTTGTTTAAGACAAGGTTTAAATTACCTTTGCAGTGAACCAAGAAAAGATGATTAGTTTCATTTTTATTCCAAATCAAATAACGAACAAACAATATGTCAACACACGTAGTAGTCGGTCTTCAATGGGGTGACGAGGGAAAAGGAAAAATTACAGATGTATTAGCCGAAAAATCGGATTATGTTGTACGCTACCAAGGTGGTAACAACGCTGGTCATACGGTATATGTAGGCGATGATAAATTTGTCTTACACTTATTACCTTCTGGAGTTTTACAATGCAAAGGAAAATGTATTATTGCGAATGGTGTCGTAGTAAATCCTGAAGCTTTTTTTGCAGAAACTGAACAATTAGAAGCAAAAGGTTTATCTACAGATCACGTTTTTATCTCGAGAAGAGCGCATATCATCATGCCTTATCACATTTTGTTAGACGAATATCGTGAAGAATTTGCAGGAAAAGATAGTCAAATTGGTACAACAAAACGCGGAATTGGTCCTTGTTATGAGGATAAAGTAGCGCGCGTTGGTATTCGTGCAATTGATTTATTAAATCCTGAAGTTTTAGCAGAAAAAATCAAAGAAAATTTAGTGGTTAAAAATGCTTTATTCGAAAAATTATTCAATAAAGAACCATTAAAATTCGAAGACATTTACGAAAAATATTTAGCTTATGGTGAGCGTTTGAAAGAACGTATCTTAGATTCTGAGTTAGAAATTAACCACGCAATTGACGAAGGTAAAAATGTATTATTCGAAGGTGCTCAAGCATTAATGTTAGACATCGATTTTGGTACATATCCATTCGTTACATCATCTTCTCCAACAACAGGTGGAGTTTGTGTTGGTGCTGGAGTTCCTCCTACAAAATTGAAAAATTTGATTGGAGTTTCGAAAGCATATTGTACACGCGTTGGTAACGGTCCTTTCCCAACAGAATTGGACAACGAATTAGGAGAACAAATTCGTCAAGTTGGTCACGAATTCGGAGCGTCGACAGGTCGTCCACGCCGCACAGGTTGGTTAGATTTAGTTGCATTGAAACACGCTTGTATGATTAATGGAATTACACATTTAGTAATTACTAAATTAGATGTAATGTCGAATATTGATACAGTAAAAGTTTGTACAGGTTACAAAACAGAAGACGGAAAAATCATTGATTATTTCACTTCTTCTACAACTAAATTAGCTGATTACGAAGCGCAATACGACGAATTACCAGGATGGAAAGAAGATATTACAAACGTAAAATCTTTTGATGAGTTACCGCAAACAGCGCAAGATTACATTCACTACATTGAGAAATACTTAGGAATCGAAGTTTATTTAGTTTCGGTTGGACCAGAGCGTTCTCAAAACATTATTAGAACAACTTTATTTTAATAAATTAAATAGTATAGCCTGACTTTTGTTGGGCTATAACTTTATGAGATATTTTTATGAACGAAATTTTAGAACGATTAAAACAATTGAATTTAGGTATAGATTCTATCGTCCCGATGAAAGGTGGTGATATTAACGATGCTTTTCGATTAGAATCGTTTGATAAAAAATATTTTTTAAAGGTAAATTCCGCAAACAACTTTCCTCATCTTTTCAAGAAAGAAGCACGTGCTTTAGAAGCCATCAAAAAGACCAAAACATTTTCGGTTCCGAAAGTGGTAAATGTTGGCGAAGCTGGAAAAGATTTTCAATATTTATTATTAGAATGGATGGAAACCTCTACTCCAACTGTTGTAAATTGGGAAAACTTAGGAAAAAATTTAGCAAAACTTCATCAAAATACAAGTAAACAATTTGGTTGGTCAGAAGATAATTACATTGCAATTGTCGTTCAGCCGAATAGTTTAACAGATTCTTGGAGCGAATTTTATGCAAAAAATCGCATCATGCCAATGATGAAACTATTGCAAAACAAACAATTAATCAATTCAAAACAAATAAAATCTGCAGAGAGTTTATGTAAACAATTGAATTCGATATTTCCAGAAGAAAAACCTGCTTTATTGCATGGAGATTTTTGGAATGGAAATATTTTAGCCAACAAAAAAGGCGAATTCTCGGTTATAGATCCTGCAATTTATTATGGTCATCGCGAAATGGATTTGGCTATTGCAAAGCTTTTTGGAGGATTTGATGATGTATTTTTTGATGCCTATCACGAAAATAATCCTTTAGCACCAAATTTCGAAGAGCGTTTACCAATTGCACAATTATTTCCATTGCTGATACACGCTTACCTTTTCGAAGGTTATTATGTGAAAGATGTGCAAACCATTTTGAAAAAATTTTAAAAAACAAAACAAACAAATACAATGAACAAGTATCAAAATCCTTTAGAATCGAGATATTGTAGTGACGAAATGCTATATATCTTTTCTCCTGAGAAAAAATTTACAACATGGAGACAGCTTTGGATTGCTTTAGCTGAAATTGAAAAGGAACTTGGATTAGATATTACAGACGAACAAATTCAAGAGTTAAAAGATAACGCAACAAATATTGATTATGATGTTGCTGCGGCTTACGAAAAGAAGTTTCGTCATGATGTAATGGCTCACGTGCATACGTACGGAGATGTTGCACCAAGCGCAAAAGCGATTATTCACTTAGGTGCGACTTCAGCTTTTGTTGGTGATAATACAGATTTGATTCAGATTCGTGATGGATTTCAACACGTAAAAGGACAATTAATCAATGTGATTGATGGTTTAGCAAAATTTGCTCGTCAATACAAAGATCTACCAACTTTAGGATTTACACATTTCCAACCAGCACAATTAACAACAGTTGGAAAACGTGCAACTCTTTGGTTACAATCTGTTTTATTAGATTTAGAAGAATTAGAATTCAGAATAGATACGTTACGTTTTCGTGGAGTAAAAGGAACAACTGGTACAGCAGCTTCTTTCAAAGAATTATTTGATGGAGATTACCAAAAAGTAAAAACATTAGACAAAAAATTATCTGAACGTTTCGGATTCAAAAATGTTTTTGCAGTTTCAGGACAAACGTACGATCGTAAAATTGATGCTCAAGCATTAGAATTATTATCAAACATTGCACAATCTGCACATAAATTTACAAACGACTTACGTTTATTACAAAATTTAAAAGAGATTGAAGAACCTTTCGAAAAAAATCAAATTGGATCTTCTGCAATGGCATACAAACGCAACCCAATGCGTTCAGAGCGTATCTCCTCTTTAGCGAAATACGTGATGTCTTTGGCAACTTCTCCTGCAATGGTTGCTTCTACACAATGGTTCGAAAGAACATTAGATGATTCGGCTAACAAACGTTTAGCAGTACCTCAAGCATTTTTAGCGATTGATGCAATTTTAATCATTTGGAACAATATTTTAGATGGTTTAGTCGTTTATCCTAAAATCATCGAAAAGCATATCGCGGAAGAATTACCATTTATGGCAACCGAATATATCATTATGGAAGGTGTTAAAAATGGTGGAGATCGTCAAGAATTACACGAAATTATCCGTACACATTCTATGGAAGCTGCAAAACAAGTGAAAATGGAAGGAAAATCTAACGATTTAATTGAACGTATCATTGCAGATGATAATGTAAAAATTGACAAAGAGAAATTAGTCGAATTATTAGATCCGAAAAACTTTACAGGATTTGCTTCTGAACAAACAGAAGAGTTCTTAAAAGATTTGGTTGATCCAATTATCGAAGAAAATAAAGCACTTTTAGGCGCTCATACAGACCTTAAAGTGTAAACACGCTTAAAACAACACATGAAACAAAAAAAGACTTCCGAATTGGAAGTCTTTTTTTAATTTTAACATTTAATCAATTATAACCAATGAGAAAATTCATTCTGTTTTTTGCACTTATTTGTTCTTTTCACGTAGTTGGACAAATCAAATATATCACGAACAAAGAATTTACTGTACAAGGAAAAGCCTTTGATAATACACCTTTTTACCATAGAATCGATACCAACAAATACGCAAATCTTCCTGAAAAAGTAAAAAGTTTATTTACTGCTCCCGCTGGATTATATGTAACATTCAAATCGAATACTTCACAAATAAAACTGGATTGGACAACTCGTTCTACTTATTTGGGCGCGAATACAACTGGAATTATGGCGCGTGGGTTGGATTTGTATATCAAAGAAAACGGAAAGTGGATTTTTGCAGGTGCGGCTTTACCAAATCAGCAAAATATCAAAAGTGAATTGATATCGTCAAGAATTTATCAAAGACAGAAAAGGAATTCATACTTTATTTGCCACTTTGGAACGAAATTACAGATTTAAAAATAGGAATTGATGCTTCCGCTAATTTTATCAATCAACCGATTGCGTATAAAAAGAAAATCGTGGTTTATGGTTCAAGCATTGTGCAAGGTGCTTCGGCAAGTCGTCCTGGAATGAATTACCCTTCAATTTTAACTCGAAAAACAGGCTATGAATTCATTAATCTTGGTTTAAGTGGAAGTGCAAAAATTGAAATTGAATTGGCTGAAATGATTAAAGATATTCAAGGGGTTGATTTATTTATATTAGATTGTGTTCCAAATAGTTCTCCTGAAGAAATCAAAAGTAGAACAATTCCGTTCGTCAAGTTACTCCGAAAACATCATCTAAAAACTCCTATTTTGATGGTTGAAAGCTTAATTCGACCAATGAGTAAATTTGATTTAACCGCTCACGAAGATATGACAAAACAAAATCAAACCTATCGTGCACAATACCATGCTTTGATAAAAGAAGGCATAAAAGATTTGTATTTTTTGAAAGGTGATAATTTAATCGGTTCGGATAACGAAGGTTCTACAGACGGAATTCATCCAAATGATTTAGGTTTTAGCAGAATATCAGAAGTCATTGAAAAAAAAGTAAATGAAATTTTGAGTAAGAAATAGATTAATACTTTATACCAACTTTTCTCAAAATAAAACCTAACAACCAAATAGGTCCAACCAACAAAAATTGTAAATCTTTGAGAAAACTTGGCTTCTTCCCTTCTATTTTGTGACCTACAAATTGTAAAAGCCACGTGATAATAAATACTACCAGATAAACTAACCAAGATTTTGTACCGAATTGCACATTGCACAACGAAATAAAATATTCCATAATCAACATTAGAAAAATCATAATGAAACCAACGACAACCGATAATCTAAAATAAAATATTGAAACAATAACCAATGCAATGATTGAAGCTATACTGATATAACCAAAGTTCTGAACATACAAATGCGGCGCTGGAATGTAGGATATAAAACCAAGAATCGTCCAAAAGATTAAAGGAACACAAATCCAATGAATAGTTTTGTTTGTTCCATTTTGATGACTTTCTCCATATTCACTAAAAAGTTGTTCTATTTTTCTCATATTGGATGATTTTAACTTAAATATAGGTTGAATTTGTTTGATTATTAAACTTTAAAACCAAAATTATAGTTGTAAATTTGAATATAACTTGAAATATCTTACAAAATCCAATTAATGTTTACAAAAATTATAAATGTATTTGCAATACTATTTGGTATCACACTCTTTACCCTACTAACTTATATTTTTTATAATCAAGCTTCTAAAGATTTATCTAAATATTCGCAAGTTGAAGGTATAATAACAAATAAAGGTATTATAAATTCAAACAAAAATTCTAAAATATTCTTTTTAAAACTTTCTAATTATCCTCAAAATCTCGCAGTATACAAAATGACTAAAAATTATTCAGAGCTTGATAATAATATTAGTCACGGTGACAAAGTAAAAGTATATTTTTCACCTTCAAATTCTAATAAAAATAACTTGGATATAGTTCAAATAGAGAAAGAAAATAAAATTTTATTAAGTTATAATACGCACAAAACCACCTACTATTTTTTAACCGGAATAACTACAATCGCTACATTATGTATCATTTTAATGACAGTTTATTATATAAAAAGAAATAAAATTGAGAATCCTATACCACCTATTTTCTAAATAAAACAAATTCAATATTAAAACATTAGCAATAGTTACCAAAATTTGGTAACTTTATTTTATTAAACTAAATAAGACGTTATGGGACGAAATACATCTGTTTCTTTGGGAAATTATTTTGAAGAATTTGTTGATACAAAAGTCTCTCAAGGAAGATACAAAAATGCAAGTGAGGTTATTAGAGCTGGTTTGAGACTTTTGGAAGAAGAAGAAGATAAAATTCAGTTATTGAAAAATTCGATACAAGAAGGTATAGATAGTGGAATTGCAGAGGATTTTGATGCAAAAAAACACCTCGAAACTTTGAAAGCCAAAATAAAAAATAATGGCTAAGTATTTCTTGACAAATAAAGCTGTTGAAGATCTTTCGAAAATATATGAATATACGTTTGAATTGTGGTCACAGAATCAAGCGGATAAATATTATGAAGAACTAATCAATTTTTGTCAGTTATTAGCCGAAAACCCCATGATTGGAAGAAATTATAGTGAGATTAATTCTGAACTTTACGGATTTTTAGCCAATCAACACATTATCTTTTATAGAATTCTAACTAAAGATGAAATTGAAATAACAAGAATTCTCGGTGCGGAAATGGATTTGAAGAATCGTATAAAAGAATAAACTTTTTAATTTTCTCACTTCAACTATTTTCACCGCAAAAAACGATTATACGAGAAAGCCAACTTTTTCAAGTTGGCTATTTTATTTACTTTGGATAAACGACTCGTGAAAAGCAACACGAAGTGTTGATCTATATTATAAAATTTTAAGCTTGCATCACAAAAATAGCAGGACGTTTATGAAAATCATACTTTTCATTTTTCCACTCTTTGATCGATAACGTGCGGATATCTTCGTCCTCTAATGTAATGTGGCACGCGACACAAATCTTGGTTTCGGCACGAAGAATCTTCGTTAAATCGTCTACCATTTGATTGTTACGATAAGGCGTTTCCATAAAAATTTGAGCAATTCCCGTTTTCGCGCTTTCAGCTTCCAAATGCGCTAATTTCTTTTTACGTTCTGTTTTATCGATTGGTAAATAACCGTGAAAAGCAAAGTTTTGACCATTCATTCCAGAAGCCATTAACGCCAACAAAATCGACGATGGACCAACCAAAGGAACTACCTGGATGCGTTTCTGTTGCGCAACTTTTACCAACTGCGCACCCGGATCTGCAACCGCAGGCAAACCAGCTTCGGAAATAATTCCGATCGTTTTGTTTTGATCAAATAATTTGATCAAATCTAACATTTCTTCTGGCTCTGTATCTTTGTTTAGAATGTAAATATCTAAATCGGCTTGAACTTTTTCGGGGCAAACTTGTTTGATAAATTTACGTGCAGATTTTTCGTTTTCTACCACAAACGTATCAATTGCTCGAATAATGTCAAGATTGTATAAAGGCAATACTCTACTGTGTTCGCTTTCACCTAAAAGTGAAGGAATCAAATAAACTTTAGCCGTTTTCATTGTATAATTTTAAAGATTATATTTTTTGATGATTCCGTCTGTGGCTTCATCTAATAATTGATAAACATGCTCGAAAGCATCTTCTCCATCGTAGTAAGGATCAGGAACATTTTGCGTTTGCCCTATTCCATCTTTCAAGATCAATTTGATTTTACTTTGCTCCTCTTCGCTTCGAGCTAATTGTTGCAAATTAATTAAATTTTGTTTATCCATTGCAAAGATTAAATCAAACTCATCGAAAAAAATTGGATTGAAATGCATTGCACGTTGATCAGAAATATCAACACCATATTTTTTAGCAACCGCAACCGAGCGTCTATCTGGTTGTTCACCAACATGCCAATCACCCGTACCAGCAGAATCTACCAAATGATTGTCGCCAACCTTTGATTGTAAAATTCCTTCTGCCAACGGAGAACGACAAATATTACCTAAACAAACCATCAAAATTTTCATTGAAAAAATATTTATAGATTAATCTGAAATTTTACGTGAAATATCTTCAATATAACCACGAAATTGCTTGTCCGTTTCTTGTAAATTTTTCACTGTTTTACAAGCGTGTAAAACTGTTGCGTGATCACGTTTACCGATTTGTGTTCCAATACTTGCCAAAGACGCTTTTGTATATTGTTTTGCAAAATACATTGCTAATTGACGCGCTTGTACGACATCACGTTTACGTGTTTTTGACTGAATATCTTCAATCTTCACTTTAAAGTATTCACAAACTGTTTTCTGAATGTAATCAATCGAGATTTCTTTGCGAGCTGTTTGTACTAATTTAGATAACGTACGTGATGTTAAATCTAAGGTAATTTCACGTTTATTCAACGTTGCTTGCGCAATGATTGAGTTTAATGAACCTTCTAATTCACGCACATTTGTATCAATATTTTGTGCAATATAATCCATTACTTCATCAGGAAATTCGATACCATCGTTTTCTAATTTTTGTTTCAAAATTGAAAGACGTGTATTGTAATCAGGGTTTTGCAAATCGGCTGATAATCCCCATTTGAAACGAGAAATTAATCGATCTTCCATATCTTGAATATCTGCTGGAGATTTATCCGAAGTCAAAATAATCTGATTTCCTCTTTGATGTAAATGGTTAAATATATGGAAAAAAACTTCTTGCGTTTTTGCTTTTCCAGATAAAAACTGAATATCATCCATAATCAAAACATCAATCATTTGATAAAAGTGAATGAAATCATTTTGATTATTATTTTTTACAGCTTCAATAAATTGTTGTGTAAATTTCTCAGTTGAAACATACAAAACAGTTTTCTCTGGGTGTAAATCTTTTACTTCTAAACCTATCGCATGCACCAAATGAGTTTTTCCTAACCCTACTCCACCATAGATGAATAGTGGATTGAACGAAGTTCCTCCTGGGCGTTTGGCAATCGCACGACCAGCCGCACGTGCTAATCGGTTTGATTCTCCTACGATAAAATTATTGAATGTATAATTATGATTTAATTGCGAATCAATTTTTAATTTTTGCAATCCTGGAATAACGAAAGGATTCATCATTTTACCAGCTTGCAAATTAATTGGCGCTTCTACCTCTTGTGGGCGAGGTTTTTCTTTGTTCGAACTTGGAATACGTACTGTAAATGGTTCACGTCCTTGCGACTTTTGATCCATCAAAATACTGTATACCAATTTTGCATCAGAACCTAATTCTTTTTGTAAGGCACTTTTTAAAATTTTGATATAATGTTCCTCTAACCATTCGTAAAAAAATTTACTTGGTACTTGTATTGTTAAAACATTATTATTTAGTTTGCCCGGACGTATCGGTACAAACCAAGTATTGAAGGCATCTTCTGCAATGTTATCTTTTATAAAAGACAAGCATTTTTCCCACACAGAATTTGCAGTTATCGTCATAATATTGTCCAAAAGTGCTTAAGTTTTAATGTAAAATATTGAAAGTCAATGTTAAATTTTCATCAACACTTCTCTACAAAATTGTGAACAAATTTTGAATAAAAAAAATGATTTAGGTATTGATATATTAAAAAATACTTTGTATAATTCAAAATAATCAATAAGTAGTTTTAGACAAAATAAAAGTACTGCAAAGATAATCTTTTCGGACATATTTTGGCTTATAAAACTATTAATTCTTATTTTTGTATTACTATGGAAATTACACAAGAAAAAATTGACTTCGCAATTATCAAAGTAGAAAATCATTTAAATGATTTGGGCATCAAAAATAATTTTTCTCTTTTACGAATTGAACAAGGTGAAGAAGAAAATGTAAGGACTTTTTATTATGAAATAGCAAATCCCACTTTCAAAACGATTATTCAAATTCAATATGATTTTTTAAAAGAAGAGCAAAAAGATTCTTCGCAAACTTCTTTTAGTTGGATGGATTACAAAAAAATTACTGAATAGACTTTTTCATTTTTTATATAATTAATGATAAAGTCTTTTTTTTGTTCTCTACTTTTGAAGATTAAAATGATGTTTTAGAAAATTATGGAGAAGATAGAACAAACCGAACAATTAAATGTTTTTCGCACCAAAACTCGTATTCTGTATAAACACACCGATCAAATGAAAGTGGTTTATTACGGAAACTATCCAGAGTTTTATGAAATTGGTCGTGTAGAATTGATGCGTGAACGTGGTTTTCCTTATGTCGAATTGGAAGCAATGGGAATTCAGATGCCGATTATCGAAATGCATACAAAATATATTGGTAGCGCTTTGTACGATGAATTAATCGAAATTGAAACTATAGTTCATGAGCGTGACAAAGGTGTTCGCATTCGATTTGATTATAATATATATAATGAAGCGGGAAAAATAATTAATCAAGGATACACTATTTTATGTTGTATTGATGCCGAAACTCGTCGTCCTGTTCGTATTCCAGAACGTATTTGGACAAGTTTAGGTTTATAATATTATTTAGAATCATTAATTATTCGTTAAAACAAATTCTTGCAAATGATTTCTCATTAAATTTGTTCCTTAACAAAACATGATTAAAAAACGAATGTCAACACTTCAAGAAAAAATCAATCAAACGATTGTAGACGTTATCGATTTTCCAAAAGAAGGAATTGTCTACAAAGACATTACTCCATTGTTCTTAAATCCTGAACTTTCGGATGAAATTGTAGACGCTTTTGTAGAAAAAGCAAAAGGTAAAGTGGATATTGTTTGTGGAATTGAAAGCCGTGGATTTTTGTACGGAATTCAGATTGCACAAAAATTAAAAGTTCCTTTTGTATTAATTCGTAAAGCTGGTAAATTACCTCCTCCAACAATTAGTCAATCTTATGATTTGGAATATGGACAAGCAACTATCGAAGTAAATTCGAATTACATCAAAGATGGTGCGCGAGTTCTAATTCACGACGATGTTTTAGCAACTGGTGGAACTGCCGAAGCTTGTGCTAAATTAGTAGAAAAATGTGGTGGAAAAACAACACAGTTTTCTTTTATTGTTGATTTGACTTTCTTAAACGGAAAAGATAAATTAACATCTTTTACAACTGATATTGTTACTTTAATAGAATATTAAACTAAAAACTCCGCTCAAAATTTTGAGCGGAGTTTTTTTTATTTTTTAGGCGCTATAATCACTTCTGGCGCTCTTTCATTCCCAATATCCAACAAAGCTTTTATATTCGCTAAAATTTCTCTAAAACTCTGTTTACCTTCCGTTTTATAAGGTCCGCTATCCGCATTATATACAATCCAATCCGAAAACTTTTCCTAAGAAAAGCGCTCTTTTGAGATGATAAGATTGAGAAATTAAAATCACTTTATCAAATTGATAAATATTTTTGGTTCTATAAATCGTGCTATACGTGTCCAAACCTGCCCCATCGAGATAAGTATCTTCAATTTTGACACCTCTATCCAACAAGTATTTTTCCATCACATCAATTTCATTAAAATTCTCGTGAAGTTTTTCTCCAGAAAGTAAAATTACATCCACTTGATCCTCTTTGTAAAGTCGAATTGCAGCATCCAAACGATCTTCCAAAAAACGAGTTGGTTGTCCATTAGCTTGCACTTTTGCAACAAAGACAACTGCCACACGATAATCTGACGGAATATTTCCTTGATAATTATAAATGTAATACGAAGTAAAAACTTGAATAATCAATGCAACGATCAAAGTAAAAACCGCTATTAATCCAGCGATAAACATACTTTTACGCATTACAAATCTACCTATTTTACAAGTTTACTCAACTATCTTTTGTTTTAAAAAATTTTAACATTCAAAAGTCTATAAGTTTAGTGATATTTAAAAATTATAAATGTGAAAATTATTTTAA
Source organism: Empedobacter sp. ULE_I140 (assembly GCF_053482575.1). NCBI lineage: Bacteria > Pseudomonadati > Bacteroidota > Flavobacteriia > Flavobacteriales > Weeksellaceae > Empedobacter > Empedobacter sp. ULE_I140. The sequence goes on from NZ_JBQMTX010000001.1 coordinate 2,434,121, forward strand.
ATTTTTCATCGTAATTTTAGAGAATGAATGAGATTGAGTTAAGAACAGTTACCGTTGAACGATATTTGCAACCTTTGCGCGAAGGTGGTTCTTTGCCTGCACTAGCTGATGCAGATGACGGTTTTAAATATGTTTTAAAATTTAAAGGTGCTGGTCATGGCCCTCGCATGTTGATTTCCGAATTGTTAGGAGGAGAAATTGCACGTGTTTTAGGATTTAAAGTTCCTGAATTAGTTTTTGCAAATTTGGACGAATATTTTGGTCAATCCGAAGCAGATGAAGAAATTCAGGATTTGTTAAAATTTAGCGAAGGAACTAATTTGGCTTTGCATTATTTATCTGGTGCAATCAATTATGATCCTGCTGTAATGAAAATTGATGATAAATTATCTTCTCAAATTGTTTGGTTAGATGCTTTTTTGACGAATGTTGATCGTACTTTTCGCAATACAAATATGTTAATGTGGCACAAAGAATTGTGGTTGATTGATCATGGTGCTTCCTATTATTTTCATCATTCGTGGGACAATTGGGAAAAAGCAGCTCTTGCACCCTTTACGCCAATTAAAGACCATGTTCTATTGAAAAATGCTACAAAACTTGAAGAAGTTGATACAGAATTTAAAGCGATTTTGAATGATGAAATCATTGATAAAATTGTCGATTTGATTCCTGATGAATGGTTAGAAACAGAAGTTACACATGCTACTCACGAAGAAATGAGAACGGTTTACAAAACATTTATCAAAACACGATTACAACATTCCGAACTTTTTATAAACGAAGCGAATAATGCCAGAAAAAATCTTATATGAGTATGCAATTCTTCGTTTGGTTCCTAAAGTTGAACGCGAAGAGTTTATCAATGTTGGAGTAATTTTATTTTCGAAAAAAGAAGATTATTTGAAAGTAAAATATTTTATTAATGATAGTAGAATCAATGCTTTTTGCCACGAATTAGATCTTGATTTTATTGACAGTAATTTGAATGCTTTGTCTAAAATTGCCGAAGGAATTCATCCCGAATCTGCTGTATCTAATTTCGAAACCCCTGAACGTTTTCGTTGGTTAACAGCTGTCAGAAGTTCGTCTATCCAAAGTTCTCGTCCGCATCCTGGTAAAACAACAAACCTTGATAAAACCTTGGATCAATTATATAAAGAACATGTTTTATAAAAGTTAAACGCTTAAAAACGAATGTTTTAAAAATATTTTCTTAAATTTGGTCATACATTAATTTTAAATTATTTATCGCCATGAGTACATTAAGAAACAAAGTTCAGCTAATTGGGAATGTTGGTAGCAATCCTGATGTTAAAACATTAGAAAACGAAAAGAAGTTTACAAAATTTAGTCTAGCAACGAACGAAAGCTACACAAATAGCAAAGGTGAGAAAGTTCAGCAAACGACGTGGCACAATTTAGTTGCTTACGGACCAATTGTAAATGTGATCGAAAAACATGTAGAAAAAGGGAAGCAACTTGCTATAGAAGGCAAATTGACTTACCGAGATTATCAAGATAAAGATGGTCAACAAAAAACGATTACAGAAATTATAATTGATGAAATTGTACTTCTTTAGCGTTTAAAATAAAAGGGAAACAGTGATGTTTCCCTTTTATTATTTTATAAGATTCCAAAATAAATTTGGAATATGAATTATCCTAACATTCGAATCGCGGTTTTTAGACCTTCAATAAATGTATCTATTTCTTCTTTTGTATTATAAACAGCGAATGAAGCTCGTACCGTTCCCGGAATATTGAAATGCTGCATAATTGGTTGTGCACAATGATGACCAGTACGAACAGCAATTCCTTTTTTATCCAAAATCATTCCGACATCAGATGAATGAACGCCGTCAAATTTTAAGTTGAAAGAAACTGCGCCAGAATGTTCTGCATCTTTTGCATAAATCTCCACTTCATCAAATTCTGATAGACGTTGAATTGTATAATCTACCAATTCTTTTTCGTAATCGTGAATCGTTTGCATTCCAATAGAATTGATAAAATCTACCGCAGCTCCAAGTCCGATAATTCCTGCAATATCTGGTGTACCAGCTTCGAATTTGAAAGGTAAACAAGCGTATGTTGAAACCTCCATTGTTACATCTTTTATCATCTCTCCTCCTCCGTGGAAAGGTGGTAATTCATTCAAAATATCTTCTTTTCCATACAAAATACCGATTCCAGTTGGACCGTACATTTTATGACCAGAAAAAACCAAGAAATCACAATCCATTGCTTGAACATCAATTGCAGTATGTGGAGCAGATTGTGCCGCATCAATCAAAACCCAAGCACCTTTTGCATGCGCTTTTTCGATAATTGTTTTGATCGGATTTACAACACCTAATGCATTTGAAACTTGATTAACACAAACTAATTTGGTTTTATCTGTCAATAAATCATCCAACTTCTCAATATCCAAAATACCTTCTGCAGTTAACGGAATATATTTTAGTTTAGCACCAGTTCGCTGACACAACAATTGCCAAGGAACGATATTAGAATGATGCTCGATTTCGGTAATAATAATTTCATCATCGGCTGATAAAACATTACGAAGTGAATTAGAAACTAAATTAATTCCTTCCGTCGTTCCACGCGTAAAAATAATTTCGTAATCGTGTTTCGCATTGATAAATTTCTGAATCTTACGACGCGATTCTTCCATCAAATCTGTTGCTTCTTGACTTAATGTATGAATTCCACGATGTACATTTGCATTGTACTTTTCGTAATATTCGTCCAAAACATCTAAAACAACTTTCGGTTTTTGAGAAGTTGCACCATTATCTAAATAAACCAATGGTTTTCCGTTGACTTCTCTATTTAAAATTGGAAATTGACTTCTTATTTGTTGAATATCTATTGACATTTTTTTAAGTTTTGAGTAATGAGTTATGAGTGATGTGTAATAAAAAAGTAAGTATTCAAAATAGTTTCAAATACTTACTTTATATTTCAAAATAAGTTCAACTTAAAACTTATTACGTATAACTCAGAACTATATTTTATAATTCGAAATCTAAACTAACTCCTAATTTTTTTGCAATTATAGCGTTTACTCGATTTGAGATTTGTGGAATTTGTACATGTCGCAAAGCGTCTGCAGCAAAGGCATACAATAACATTGCTTTCGCTTCTTTCTTTGGAATACCACGTTGTTGCATATAGAACAAAGATTCTTCTTCTAATTGTCCAACTGTACATCCGTGCGAACATTTTACATCATCAGCAAAAATCTCTAATTGAGGTTTTGTATTAATTGAAGCTCCATCAGATAATAAAACATTATTATTTTGTTGGAATGCATTCAATTTTTGCGCTTCTTTGTGAACATAGATTTTACCATTGAAAACTCCTTGCGCTTTCTCATCATAAATTCCTTTGTACAATTCGTGCGACTCACAATTCGGGAAATTATGCTCCACAAATGTATGATGATCGATATGTTGTTTTCCATCAATCACCGTAATTCCGTCCATTACAGAGTTACAATTTTCTCCATTTTGGAAGAAATTCAAATTGTTACGTACAATTTTTCCTCCAAAAGCAAACGTAAATACATTGGCACGAGAATCTCTTTCTTGATTGATGTATGTATTATCAACTAAAGAAGCATCGTTAGAATCATTTTGGAATTTGTACCAATGAATCTCAGAATTACGTCCAACATTCACCTCCGAAACAACATTTGTTAAGTTTGCTTTTTCGTCTAATGTTTGATGTCTTTCGATAATTTGAACTTGCGCATTATCTCCAACTACAACCAAATTACGTGGTTGATACATCGCTTCTTGAGAAGCTCCTGTTGAGAAATAAACAATCTGAATTGGCTTAGATAAAATTACATTATTTGGAACATAAATGTAAGCTCCATCTTTTGCAAAAGCTGTATTTAAAGCAACTAAACTTTCACCTTTTTTCGCAATTTTTCCGTAATAATTCTCAATTACAGCTTGATGAGTTGTTTTATGCATTGCGCTTGACAAGACACAAATATCAGCTTCATCATGTGTTGTATTTGACAAAAACGAAGAATATTTTCCATTAATGAATACGATTGTGTACGTATCGATATCATTAATCAAATATTTCTTGATGTCTTTGTACTCAATTGCAACTTCGTCTTCTGGGAACAATTTGTAATCCACCTTCAACAAAGGAGCAAGATTTGTATATTTCCATTCTTCGTCTTTACGTGTCGGAAAACCTTTTTGATTAAAGATTTCGATGGCTTCTTGACGTAAACCTTCGATTTCTTTATTCACTTTGTTTTTTTCGTTGAACACTAAATGACGAGAAACTAAATTTTCTTTTAAATCAATCATTTTAGATATTGTATTAATGTATTATGTAAGAAGTAAAAAGTACTTTGGACTTAATACATTTTACATTTTACAAAATGTTTAGATTCCTGCTTCTTCTTTTACCCAGTCGTAACCTTTTGCTTCTAATTCTAAAGCTAATTCTTTACCACCAGATTTAATGATTTTTCCGTCTGCTAAAACGTGTACAAAATCAGGAACGATATAGTCTAATAAACGTTGGTAGTGTGTAATTACTAACACTCCATTGTTTTCATTTTTGAATTCGTTTACACCATCCGCAACAATACGTAAAGCATCAATATCTAAACCAGAATCAGTTTCATCTAAGATGGCTAATTTTGGGTTTAACATTAACATTTGGAAAATTTCGTTACGTTTTTTCTCACCTCCAGAGAAACCTTCGTTAAGCGAACGAGATAAGAAATCTTTTTTGATTCCTAATAATTCAGCTTTTGCACGAATTTCTTTCAACATTTCAGAAGCTCCCATTTCTTCTAAACCTTGCGCTTTACGCGTTTCGTTGATAGAAGTTTTGATGAAGTTTGTTACAGAAACTCCAGGAATTTCGATTGGATATTGGAAAGACATAAAAATTCCTTTTTGTGCTCTTTCTTCTGGTGCTAATTCTAAGATTGATTCATTATCAAACTCGATATCACCATCGGTTACTTCGTAATCTTCTTTACCTGTAATAACGTTAGATAAAGTTGATTTTCCTGCACCATTAGGTCCCATAATCGCGTGAACTTCACCTGGATTAATTTGAAGGTTTAAACCTTTTAAAATTTCGCGCTCTTCGATACGAGCATGTAAGTCTTTTATATTTAATAACATAATCTAATTTGTAAATTAGTTAATGTGATAATTCTTTAATTATCTTGATTTTGATGTACTTATAATTTTATTCACAATTTTAGAAATGTTTACCAATTTATCAGATAAACTTTCTGTATTTGGATAATTTTTAGATAATTGACATAATTCTAACCAATACTTGGTTTCATCAATTTCTTTTGCTGCAATCTTAAACTTGTGAATAAAATCATTCAAGCTTTCAGCGTTTTGAGCTTCTCTAATATTTGCTCCTATTGAAGTTCCTGATTTTAATAATTGATTTGAAATAACAAATTTCTTATCCAATTCAAGTTCTTCACAATATTCTATAATTAATAGTGAAAATTCTAAAGTTAATTTTAAAATGATATTATCTTTTTCCATCATTAACTCATTAACAAATTATCACATCAACTCATTATTAATAACTATCCTACAGAACCTTCTAATGAGATTTCTAATAATTTTTTCGCTTCAACGGCAAACTCCATTGGTAATTTGTCTAATACTTCGCGGCTAAATCCGTTTACGATTAATGCAATCGCTTTTTCAGTATCGATACCACGTTGATTACAATAGAACAATTGATCTTCACCAATTTTAGAAGTTGTTGCTTCGTGTTCTAATTGAGCCGATTTATTTTCGATTTCGATGTAAGGGAAAGTATGCGCACCACACTCGTTACCCATCAACAATGAATCACATTGAGAGAAGTTACGTGCTCCTTCAGCGTTTTTCATCACTTTCACCAAACCACGGTAAGAGTTTTGAGATTTACCAGCAGAAATACCTTTCGAAATAATTGTCGATTTCGTATTCTTACCGATGTGAATCATTTTTGTTCCTGTATCCGCTTGTTGATAATTATTTGTTACCGCAATTGAGTAAAACTCACCTACCGAATTATCTCCTTTTAAGATACAAGATGGATATTTCCATGTTACCGCAGAACCTGTTTCAACTTGCGTCCACGATACTTTTGCATTTTTCTCGCAAACTGCACGTTTTGTTACAAAGTTGAAAACTCCACCTTTTCCTTTATCATCACCAGGATACCAGTTTTGTACAGTAGAATATTTGATCTCAGCATCATCCATAATGATTAACTCAACCACAGCAGCGTGTAATTGGTTTTCATCACGCATTGGCGCTGTACAACCTTCTAAATACGAAACATAAGCACCTTCGTCCGCAATTAATAAAGTACGCTCAAACTGTCCTGTTCCTGCAGAGTTGATACGGAAATACGTTGATAATTCCATTGGACAACGAACACCTTTTGGAATATAACAGAATGATCCGTCCGAGAAAACTGCCGAGTTTAAAGCTGCATAAAAGTTATCTGTTGGCGGAACTACTTTACCAATGTATTTTTTCACCAATTCTGGATGTTCTTTAATTGCTTCCGAAATTGACATAAAAATAATTCCTTTTTCTGCTAATGTTTCGCGGAAAGTTGTTTTTACTGAAACTGAATCAAAAACCACATCAATCGCAACTCCAGACAAACGTTTTTGTTCATCTAAAGAAATTCCTAATTTCTCGAAAGTTTTTAATAATTCAGGATCAACTTCGTCTAAACTTGCTAATTCTTTCTTTGGTTTTGGAGCTGCATAATACTGAATAGCCTGAAAATCTGGCTTTTCGTAAGTTACGTTTGCCCATTCTGGTTCTTCCATTTTAACCCAAGCGCGGTAAGCTTCCAAACGCCATTCCGTCATCCACTCAGGCTCCTCTTTTTTGGCTGAAATAGCACGCACGATATCTTCATTCAATCCAACTGGGAATTCTTCATATTCCATTTCAGTCGTCCAACCAAACTCATATTGCTTTTGGCTAGCAAGATCTTCACGTAGATCGTCTTCTGTATATTTTGTGTTACTCATCTTATTATTTATAAAATGTATAGGTAAAATTAAACTGTAAAGGTTGCTGTTTATCAGCTTTATTTCCTAAAAATTTGAATTCTTTTAATCGTTGATTTTGATCTAAAATCACCTCAAATTGTGGTTGATTATTTTTCGAAATCTGATATTTATTTTGAGCAATTAATTTAATTTCTGACAAAGGTCCTTCTACCAAATTAATTCTTTCTGTTTTTGGTGCAACATCTGGCGTATATTCTTTTATTTTGAATGGCACCTTAAATGTCGAATTGCTATAACAAATCTTATTTATGTCTTGACCTAATGATTTTGTAATTCTACAATCGTGCATTAATCGGTCTTCAAAACCAATTTTCTGCTCCATATAGGTTTTCTTCAACATCACATCTCCTTCTAACCAAATGATATCAAAAAGTTTATTTCCGTTTTTGACATACATATTTTCTTGGTCGTAAAAGAATTGATTTGTTTTTACTTCACTTCCTTTTCTTGCTATTGTTTCGGCAGAAATTACACCATCTTTGTACGTATAACTTACTTTAGTTGGCGTTGCAACCTCATCTGTCAATTCAAAATCAAGAAGATTTCCTGTCGCATCATAATTTGCTTTGTACGCAACTTTTTTGTTTGATGCATTGGTAATGGTAATTGTTTTGATTTTTGATTCGTCTAAGTCTAACGCTTTTATAAAAGGTTTTACATTAAACAAACCGAAAAACATATGTTCTGAATAAGCTTTATTCAACTTTTTTGAAGATTCTGTTGGTTGAAAAACCATCAAATCTTTTTCTACAATTGTATTTTGTCCAAAAGCGACAAAACCAATCAAAAACGTAACGAATAAAGCTATTTTTTTCATCTTAAACTGCAAAACTTTCTCCACAACCACACGTGCGAGATGCATTTGGATTATTGAACACGAAACCTTTTCCATTCAACCCTCCTGAATATTCTAATGTCATTCCAACAAGGTATAAGAATGATTTTTTGTCAACCAAAATTCTTACACCATTGTCGTCAAACAATTTGTCTTCTGCACTTTGTTCTTTCGTAAACTCTAAATTATAGTTTAAACCTGAACATCCTCCACTCGTAACTCCTACGCGAACAAAAGATTCTTCTATAGAAGTTCCTTCTTCTTGTAAAAGTGATATTATTTTATTTTTTGCTGATTCTGAAACCTTAATCATTTGATTCTAATTTTATATTGCAAAGATACTTATTTAAAATGACTTCAAATAATGAACGATATAAATATTAACAATCGCTTAAGTTATATTATTTATCGCCAACTTACAATTTGATCAAATTACTTCAATCCCAATTTGTTTCGCGTACGTTTCAATACTTTTTGTGCAACATCTCTTGCTTTCAATGCACCATTTTCTAAAAATGCATCCAAAGTCACTTTATCATTCATCAACTCATCAAATTTAGTACGCGCATCAGCATATTTCTCTAAAATTAATTCGTATAAAGTCTGTTTTGCATGACCATATCCGTAACCTCCATTCAAATAATTTTGACGCATTTCCTCTACTTGTTCTGGCGTTGCCAATAATTTGTATAAAGCAAAAACATTGTCTGTATCTGGATTTTTAGGATCTTCTAATGGAGTTGAATCCGTTTCAATCGACATTACTTGCTTGCGCAATTGTTTCTCTGGTAAGAAAATATTGATAAAATTATTTCTTGATTTAGACATTTTGTTTCCATCAGTTCCTGGAATCAACATAATATTTTCATCAATTGCAGCTTGTGGTAAAACAAAAGTTTCTCCCATTTGGTGATTGAATTTTTCGGCAACACTACGTGTAATTTCTAAATGTTGCAATTGATCTTTCCCAACAGGTACAACTTCAGCATCATACAATAAAATATCCGCAGCCATCAAAATTGGATACGTAAATAATCCTGCATTTACATCTGCTAAATAATCTGCTTTATCTTTGAAAGAATGCGCTAAAGTAAGACGTTGAAATGGAAAGAAGTTCAATAAATACCATGTTAATTCTGTTGTTTCAGTCACATCAGATTGACGGTAAAAAACTACTTTCGAAGGATCTAAACCTAATGCCAGCCAAGTTGCAGCCACTTCGTACGTATTTTGTTTTAACACTTCCGCATCTTTAATTTGCGTTAAAGCGTGTAAATCAGCAATAAAAATGAAAGAGTCATTTCCTTCTTTCTCCGTTAATTCGATTGCTGGAGAAATTGCTCCTAAAATATTTCCTAAGTGCGGAGTTCCAGTAGCTTGAACTCCTGTAAGTATTCTTGGCATTTGTTTAAAAATTTAAGAAGCAAAGATAAACTTAATCAACGAAATGCACCAATTGTAACGAGAAGTTTATTTGAATTAATTGACTAGAATGACGAAAAACATATGGATGAACTAAAAAAGCTTCCCAATTTGCCGAAATGGCCAAGAAATTGTGCGACCTATTTTTCTGAAAAATGATTTCTCTTTAACAATAAAATTATAATTTCTTGGACCATCTGAAGTTGTTACATAACTCTTTTTAACAGCTGGATTTTCGTACATTCTAAGTCGTAATTCTTTTTGAAAATCATCCACTTTTAATTTATAAATGACCTCATTAAAATCTTTGTATTCCAAATAAACTCTATCCTTTATTTCTATTGGAATTTTTAAAGTAAACTTTCCATTATCATCTGTTTTAGTCGAAATGTTGCTATCATATAATTTTACATCATAATCTGCCATTGCAAACCCATCGACATCGCGATAAACCCCATTAATCTGGATAGAATCTGAAACTCTATTTTGCCCAAAAATTATATAATTAAAACAATAAATCATTAAAAAACTACAATAAAACCTCAACATAATATCCAATACTTTTCAATAAAATTAAACTTTTTTCGAAAATTTTTCAAACCTCAACCAACCTTTTTGTTAAAAGATGAATCTATAAAGAAAAAACAAGTATTAACCTTAAAATTATATTGATATGAGTAACAAAGCTTTTTTAGACATTCTTTTCGAAAATCGAAACAAAGAATATGGTGCTTATCAACTAAGACAAGTTGCAAGTCGAGATTTGATGAAATCTCTTTTTGTAGGGATTGGTCTTGTTGCATTAATTACAGGAGGAACTATTTATGCGAATAACAGAGCAATGAAAGCTACAACAATTTCTACTGATCTTCCTGGAGTTACTGTTAATATGGAAGATTTTAACCCTGTAAAACCTCCAAAAAAAGAAGATGTAACTCCACCAAAAGAAGATCCTCCGATGGAAGAGAAAACAATTCAATTGAAAACAGAACAAGTGAAATATGTTATCCCAACACCAAAAGAGAATCCTCAAGTTGAAGAAACGATAAAACCTGTTAATGAATTGAAAGGTGTTGATCTTGGAACAGAAAATAGAGAAGGAAGCATCAACTGGACAAGTTGGTGGCGGCGAAGTAAGTGACACAGGGAATAAAACTGGCGGACAAAACACAAGTATTGCAGAAGGACCAAAAGTTGAAAAACCTATGATTAATACGAATGTTACAATTACAGCTAAAAATGCTGCTGTGATGGCGATTTATCCTGGTTGTGAAAATGAAAGTAAAAAAGGAAATGTCGCTTTAACAAAATGTATGAGCGATAAAATCTCAAAAGAATTGGGATATGAATTAAGTGATTTTAGTGAAACTGCATCTCGAAATAATTTGAGTACAGCGGTTGCAAAAATGCAATTTGTCGTGAATAAAAATGGTGAAATTTCGCAGGTAAAACCATTAAACGGAAGTAATCAAGATTTAGGAAAAGAAGCTAAATCTGCATTAGAACGAATCAATAAACAAATTCTACGAAAAGGTAAAAAAATAACACCTGCCAAATTAGAAGATGGTTCTGATGCAAATTTAATTTTCTCTATCCCTGTCAAATTTCAAACAGCAGAATAATTCATCATACTTTTCTTTCTGAAACCATTGCATTCTATTTTTAAGTGCGATGGTTTCATCTTGTTTAAGAAATAATTTCTCAAAAAAACTTAGCTAAAAATGAATATATATCGTATAAAATTTAAGTTTTAAGTCAATCTTAACACAATAAAATTGTAACTTCGTCGCGAATTATGAATAAGAGTATTGTTTACGGATTGATTGGTTTCGGTTATTTTTTGATCGGAATTTTTACTTGGAAATATCAGTTTTTTATCGTCAAATTAGATGATACAAACGCGATGTTAATGGGGATTTTATTTATTGTTTATGGAGCTTTTCGCGTATATCGTGGAATAAAATCTTATAAAAATGATCAAAAAAATTAGTTTACTTTCACTTTCAGCCTTTCTTGTTTTTTCCACTTTTAGTTGTAAAGACAAAGAAAAATTAACAAAAGCCGAACAAAAAACTCCTGTTAAACGAGCTTTACACGAATATGGAAATTTGACAATGACCGTAGATCCAAGTTTTAAAAATTTGGCTAATTCGTTGGCAAATATGTATATGGTTGATTATCCAGATGTAAAAATCACAATAAATGAAGAGATTGAAGAAAAAGCAATCAAAGATTTTTATGAAGGTAAAATTCCATTATTAATGGTAAGTAAACCGTTAACAAAAGCACAAGAACAACACTTATTTAACAAAACGACAACCAAGTATATCTCATCTGTAATTGCATTGGATGCAACTGTTTTCATTACTTCTGTTGATCATCCAATCAATTCTATTACGACTACAGATATCAAAGATAATTTGTATAAAAATGATCCGAAAATGACCTTTGTTTTTGATCATCCAAACTCTGCCAATTACAATACTGTAAATGATAAACTAAAATTAACAGTAGAAAAAGGGGCAAAAGTAAATGCAATGGGCGATGCAGAAAAAGTGATTGATTATTTGCAAAAAGATAAAACAGCAATCGGGATTATAGGCTTGAATATTTTGAGCGACAAAGGAAATCCGAAAGTTGAAGAATACCTAAAAAAGGTAAAAATATTAGCCATTGCAGATGATAAAGGAAATTTAGCATTACCAACTATTCCGAATTTGAAATATGGTGTTTATCCTTTTTATCGCGAAATTTATATCCTAAAAAATGAAGTTGGTTTTGGAATTGGCGCTGGATTTACGCGATTTGTAGGATCACAACGTGGACAGAAAATTGTGACGCGCGAAAGTCTTCAACCTTATTACATATTTAAAAGAGAAGTTCAGATTAATAATTTAGAACAACCGATACAATAACAAAAACCTTCCGAATTGGAAGGTTTTTTTATTAATCTTTACTAACCCCCTCACTAATCATTTCATTCTGTTTATCAATAATTTCTTTATAATTGACTTTATATTCTTCTAATGAAACAATTTTTCCTTTTTTAGGAAGTTCTAATTTATTCTTTTTATTTTCTATTATGGAAACGGCTTTATAAGAAATCACAGTATTAATATCATCATTATTCACCTGTACAACCTCTAAGATTAACCCTGGTAATCCCTGATATTTATCCGGACCAGTTTTATAAGGCAAATCAACTGCATACCATGCTGTTAAATTAACATCTTTTATTTTTGCTGTAGCTTTTTTAACATTGAATCCATTTATTGTTTTTGTTTCTTTCGTAAGAACCCAATTAAAGTTTTGCAATGTATCCTTTATAACAAACTTTTTTCCATAAACATCAGCTTCATGGTAATAAAATCCAGATACAAATTGTTTTACTAAATCACCATTTCCTCCATTCGAAGATAATGTATAGCTTGTTGTTCTTGATCCTTCATTATTATTATCAATTTTTTCGTACGCTTTATAATTAGAAATTTCTTTATTGGTTATTAAACTAAATTCTTTTGGAATCTTCATTTGTTCATTTAGTCTTTTTACAACCTCTGATTTTGATAGCTTTACATCATTTACAGTCATAGAATAATTTGACTTTTGCGCATCAAAAATTGTATACTTTTCGTACAAAACTTCAATATTTTGTGCATAAATATTGAATGAAATAATAAAAAGTAATAACGATAATTTCATAGTATAATTGTTTAGTGTTTTATACTTAAATCATTAATCAAATCTTGCTCCCCAAGGATTTTGTAAATCGAAACCTAAACTAAATAACATTCCGTTCTTACGTCCATCCACTTGATAATCGGACAAACCAATATCGTATGAAATTCCTGCTTTTAAAGAACCTACTTTAAACTTTAGAATTGGAGAAACAAACAACGGATTGCTATTTTTAGAATCCATTCCTTGCTTGTACCCTACTCCAATATCAACGCCTTGATTATTGTCTCCAAAACCAATATGCGACATCAAGTTTATATCCAAATGACGCTCCGAATTCGAGTTCAAATATACACCAAAGAAGGTTCTAACGCAATTCCTTCGGAAACGTTCCATTTATATCCAACATTGAAATAATACCACGTTGGCAAAGGCTCTACATTGTTCACATAATACACATTTTGGCTTAACGGAATATCCAAAACCGACACTCCAGCGGAGAAACCAGCATATTTGAAAGACAATCCCAAATTCGCAAAATATGTAGAATATTTATCTTCTTGTAAAGCAGGGTCATTCGGATCTTCCGCGATAATTTTTGAATAATCAAAACGCTGCGAAACATTAGAAGCACCAACACCGAAAGAGAAAACATAGATTTCATCTCCATCATAACTTCTATCATCAATAGGAATGTGATATGCTGCATTAATTCCGAAACCAGTCATTTTAACTGCCCCATTTCTATCGTTGAAAAATTGCATTCCCAACGCCAAACGATCGACAATAATTCCGTGCGCACTTACCGTTTGTGTACTTGGACTTTCAGGTAAATCGTCCCACTGATTGCGATGCGTTCCTGTTATAGAAATCACATTCGGGTCTTGTCCTGCGTACGAAGGATTAATTAACATTTTATCGCTCACCAAATAATGATTGTAAAACGGTAATCCTTGTTGTGCTTCTACTTTCGAAAGTGAAAATAGTGTTAATATGAATAGTGTTATTTTTTTCATAAATATTTTTCAATCAATTAATTGATTTTTCGTTTAACTAATATACTACCAGAATATAAAACTTGTAAATCATCTGATTGCTTCGAAAATTCTAACAAATACCAATATGTTCCATCTGCAACAGGTTTACCATTCAGCGTTCCGTCCCATTTTATAATATCTGTTCCTTCTTGTGTCAATATCTGTTTTCCATAACGGTCAAAAATAATCAATTTGTACGAATTTGATGTATCGGTAACTTTACCATCTTTTGTCATTGGTTGCCAAACATCATTAAAACCATCATTATTTGGTGTTACAACATTTGGTAAAGCAAGGTAAATAACATTTTTACGCTCCGAAACTCCACAATTATTCAATCTTACTCTTACTGTAAAATTATTATTTTTGATATTATCTGGAATAATTAATTCATTCTTTGTTTGCCAATCTATAATTATATCACCTTTAGAATCAAATAAAGCGTATTCTAACTTTCCATTTCCTTTTGCAGAAACAATTATACTTTTTTCGTTGATTGTAATTTTATCAATTGTAGGCAATACTGAAAGAGAAACAACTAACGTTTTAACAATAGAACAACCCGATAATTTATCTTCAATTGTAATTTTATAATTACCTGCATCAAGCTCAAAAATATATGTTCCTAAAATTCTAGTTCCATCTTCTTTTTCTACCTCATAATAATACTTATCGTAATCTGTTTGAGTTGTAAAATCTAACTTATATTTTTCTCCTGTACACAATGGATCTGGATTTTCAACCTCGATATTAGGTAAAGAATTTTTCTTGTAGTTTAATTTTAAGGTAATCACACCACAATAGTCCAAATTATAAAAATCAACATCTACTGAACCTTGATTAGAATTAAATTGATCAAAAATTTGATCTTTTGTTTTAGAACTTGTTAAAGAATAATTAGTTTGAATGTAATCTAAAATTGCTTGAATTTGAGTTTTCGCATCATCGTTTTCACCTTCACAAAAAACAATTGGATTCGCTTTTGTATAACTTTCTAATGAAGGAACATCAACAATTAAATCTTGTTTTTTATTGACCGTTAATTCTACAGCTGTTAAACAAATCTCTCTTAATGTATTTTTAAATTCAATTGGAATATTCAAAGAAGTATTTCCTCCAAAATTCAATATTCTTTGGATAGAATTTCCTTGAATATATTCTGTTCCATCAATAAATATTTTGTAATCAAAAACATTTAGTCCGAAATTATTTTTTAATAAATCATCATCAATTGTTAATGTTTCTCCTTCGCAAAACACACCTGAAAATGTTGCAGATACAACATTTGGTTGATTAACTGTTTTTACAATTAAATACATATCTTCTGAAAAACAGCTTTCACCAACTTTTTTTATTTTAAAACTTAATGTTTGATTAGAATTTGCATTAACATTAACTGGTAAAAATGGTGTTCCATCTAAATTAAAAATATCAAAATCTGTAATGTTTGAAATTCCAAATTTATCTTTAATATGTTCTTTTATTTCATCTATATCAAAAGTATAATTTTGTGTCACACCTAAACAAACAGGATTGAATAAAACTTCAAAAGGTTTTGTAGGAATAGAAGAATCATTTAACGTAATTTTCAACGGAGCTGTAGATTCACAAAAACCAGCTTTATTTCCTGTAATTGATAAATTAAAACTTGTTTGTGTTCTATTGTTGTAAATCTCATTATACAAATTTTGAAGTTGTGATTCAATATAACTTGTACCATTATAAACCAAATTTATAGTAACTAAATTATCATTCTTTTTTACATTATTGATGATTAATTCAAATTCAGAAAAAGAAAAATCACTTCGGCAAAAAGTTAAAGTCAAATTATCCAAATCTACATTTGTTTTTTTTCTTAACTGTAAACTCTACAATATTACTTGTACAAGATGCATCAGAACGATCTTCAATCTGAACATTAAACTTAGCTTCATTCCCAATAAAATTATAAGGTGTTGTTGGCATATTCACTAAACGATAAATAGTTGAGTCAACTCCTAAAGCAGTTAAAATTTCAGCTTCTGATAAAATTTCAGTATTACAAACTTCTGCAAATTTTCCAGAAGGTAAAATAAGATTTGAGTTAATTAGCTTAAATTCAACTTCTCTTGAAAATAAATCTATAGAACAGAACTCAGCACCAATATATTTTAATTTGATTCTATAATTATTAGAATTATTTAAAGGAATATTTCCATTAACAATTGCGTCATCAACATATACTTCATAATCTGCATATTTAGAGGAATTAATAGATGGAGATATTCTACTAATTAAATCCTCTTTTAAAAAAGTTATTGACGTAGCACAATATTGTTCTGTTTTGTTTTGAACTGTATAAATCAACTCTGGAATAAATTTGAATTTTATAGATTTATAGATATAAACTAATTTATTAGAATTATCATAAACTCTGGCATACAAAATTTGTTCTATTCCGTTAATATAGCTGATATTATCATTTGTAGATGTATTATCTGGTTTATAAAATTCTATATTCCCAACATTTATACTTGGGTCTGAAACTCTAATATCATTTATAATTTTGGTCTTCACATCTGATAATAAATAATCATCTGTATAACAATGGTTATCAAAAACAAGATTATCTACTGTTTTAGCTCCACTAATTGTTAACTCTAAAATTGGATTATCTGTACCATAAATTGCTATTACAATAATTTCTCCTTCTTTTAACTTACTTCCATTTTCAAAAGCACTTACAAAACCATCTGTAGAATTTGATATACAATCATTTAATTTACCACCCTTTAAACCCTTCTCTTTTGTTATGTTGTAATCTTCCCTAAAAAACGGAACGTTTAAAAATATAGTTTATTAACTTAGGGATAATTATGAAACAAAGCAATTTTACAGAAGTTCAGATCGTCAAGATCTTATCAAAACAAAATCAAGGCAAAACAGTCAATGAAATTTGTCGTGAACATGGAATAAGCCAACCCACTTTTTATAAATGGAAGAGTAAATATGGCGGAATGGAAGCCCATCAATTAGCTCAATTAAAGGAACTAGAGAAGCAATTGTCCCGATATAAAAAAATTGTAGCAGAGCTTACTTTAGAAAACGTAGTTTTAAAAGATGTTATCGAAAAAAAGCTATAACGCCTTGTGAAAAACGAGAATTGGTGTTGTATTCAAAAGCAAAACATCAACTAAGTTCTCGCAGGGCTTGTCGTCTATTTAGCTTAAGAACATCCGTTTTTTATTATCAAAAAGTACGTAAAGATGAGGATGATAAAATACGTTTTCAATTGATAGCACTATCTAACGAGCATCAAACTTGGGGCTTTTGGATGATGCATTATCGTTTACGAAATTTAGGCTTTACTTGGAACCATAAACGAGTTTATCGAATTTATACTTCGATGAAACTTAACCTACGTAATAAACGTAAAAAAAGACTTCCTGCAAGTATTAAAGAGCCGCTTTTACGTCCGATTTATCCAAATGTAACGTGGAGTATGGATTTTATGCATGATAGTTTAGAAAACGGAAAAAGCGTGAGAAGTTTGAATATTATAGACGATTTTAATCGAGAAATTTTGAGTATTTGTATCGACACAAGTTTACCTTCAGCTAAAGTAATTTCTGAACTAGAAAAACTAATCGAATGGCGAGGGAAACCTGAGAAAATTAGAGTAGATAATGGTACAGAATTTATTGCTGAAAAACTAAAACTATTTTGTCAAAAAAAGCCATTGAATTATATTATATTCAACCTGGGAAACCTACGCAAAACTCTTTGATTGAAAGATTTAATAGAACTTTTAGAACAGATTTTTTAAATGCTTATTTATTTGAAAATATCAAAGAAATGAAAAATTATACAGAAATTTGGATGTGGATGTATAACAATGAAAGACCACATAGTTCTTTGCAATATCTTTCTCCTAGAAACTTTTTATTGAAATATGGTAAGGTCAAAAATCCTAATGATTTTCCTACATTTCAAATTAATCAAAATAATAATACAATAATATTAAATAAAAACTCTACTTTTAAGTGTTCTTAACAAGGGGAAGATTACAGATGCTGCCCCCAAACAATCCCACTAATTATCAACAATAAAAAGTAAAATATCTTTTTCATACGTCTTTCGTCAACTATTTTTAGAATAACGCAATTTACTTTAGAATATTCTATCAACCATAATGTTTCTAATTTTCGTGAGATAAACTATCTTTGCAACCTGAAAATTTGATTAAGATGTCTTTAGAACAAGAAATAAATAAAAGAAAAACCTTTGGAATTATCGCCCATCCCGATGCTGGTAAAACAACTTTAACAGAGAAGTTATTACTTTTTGGAGGCGCAATTCAAGAAGCTGGTGCCGTAAAAAGTAACAAAATTAAAAAAGGAGCAACTTCCGATTTTATGGAAATTGAACGCCAACGTGGTATTTCGGTTGCTACTTCAGTTTTAGCATTCGAATATAAAGGAAAAAAGATTAATATCTTAGATACGCCTGGTCACAAGGATTTCGCCGAAGACACTTTCCGTACACTAACTGCCGTAGATTCTGCGATTGTGGTAATCGACGTTGCAAAAGGGGTTGAGGAACAAACAATCAAATTGGTAGAAGTTTGTCGTATGCGCAAAATTCCGATGTTGGTTTTCATTAACAAAATGGACCGCGAAGGAAAAGATGCGTTTGATTTAATGGACGAAGTTGAACAAAAGTTAGACTTACAAGTAACACCTCTTTCTTGGCCAATTGGTATTGGAGCAACTTTCAAAGGAATTTATAATATTTGGGAGAAAAACATCAATATTTTTTCTGGAGATAATAAACAAAAAATTTCTGAAACAACGAAAGTTGAGGATTTATCAAGTCCAGATTTAGACACATTAATTGGAACAACTTACGCCGAAAATCTTCGTAATGAGATTGATTTAATTGATGGAGTTTATCCAGAATTTGACATGCAAGAATATATGGACGGAAATTTACAACCTGTATTTTTTGGTTCTGCTCTTAATAATTTTGGTGTTCGCGAATTGTTAGACGCTTTCGTTGATATTGCACCAACTCCACAATCTAAAGAAACAGATTTGAGAATTGTCGAACCTTATGAAAATAAATTTTCTGGCTTCGTGTTCAAAATTCACGCGAATATGGATCCGAAACACCGCGACCGTTTAGCCTTTATCAAAATCGTTTCTGGTAAATTTGAACGTAATACCAACTATTTCCACGTTCGCCAAGGTAAAAACATGAAATTCGCTGCGCCAAATGCTTTC
Organism: Empedobacter sp. ULE_I140; assembly: GCF_053482575.1. NCBI lineage: Bacteria > Pseudomonadati > Bacteroidota > Flavobacteriia > Flavobacteriales > Weeksellaceae > Empedobacter > Empedobacter sp. ULE_I140. The sequence continues at coordinate 2,453,456 of NZ_JBQMTX010000001.1, forward strand.
TTTGCTGATAAAAAAGAAGTGGTTGACGAATCGTTTGCGGGTGATATCGTTGGTTTACACGATACAGGAAACTTTAGAATTGGTGATACGTTGACAGAAGGTGAAAAATTTTCTTTCAAAGGAATTCCTGCTTTCTCGCCAGAACATTTCCGTTACATCAACAATGCTGATCCAATGAAAGCAAAACAATTGGAAAAAGGAATTGATCAATTAATGGACGAAGGTGTTGCGCAGTTATTTACATTAGAAATGAATAATCGTAAAGTTATCGGAACCGTTGGTGCACTGCAATATGAGGTTATCCAATATCGTTTGGAGCACGAATATGGTGCAAAAGCAACGTACGAACCTTTCTCTGTTCACAAAGCGTGTTGGGTAGAAGTTGAAGATGAAAAATCAGAAGAATTCTTAGAATTCAAACGTGTTAAACAACGTTACTTAGCGAGAGATAAATTTAATCAATTGGTATTTTTAGCAGATTCTGCTTTTACAATTCAAATGACGCAAGATAAATTTCCTTCAGTGAAATTACATTTTGTAAGTGAGTTTTAAATTTTGGTCAGATAATTGAATTAACCAACTGAAATATTTTTTAGAAAAAATCTAAATGAAAAAGATCATATTAAGTTTAACATTGATTTCAGCGTTTGCCGTTAATGCAAAAGCACAAGATTTGAAATCAATTTTTGGAACTTTAAAGAAAGAATTCGAAAAAGCTAACGCTCAAACTACATCAAAAGAAAATACCTCAACTGTAAAAGTTGACTCTATAAAAGTTGTAAATGGTTCAACTGATACTAAAACAATTTCTGCCGAATCCTTAACAAAGTTAAATGGTTTATCTAACGCAACTGTTGCCTCTGGATTAAAAGAAGCTTTGTCATTAGGATTAACGGACGGAATAAAAACATTGGGTCAAAAAAATGGTTTTTACAATAATTCAGTTGCGAAAATCTTGATGCCAGAAGAATTACAAAATGTAGAAAAAACTTTACGTTCTTTGGGAATGGGAACTTTGGCAGATAAAGGAATCAAATTATTAAATTCTGCTGCTGAAGATGCTGTTTCTGAAGCTGCTCCTATTTTCGTAAACGCTGTGACATCAATGACAATTACAGATGCGAAAGATATTTTATTAGGAGGAAATAATTCGGCTACCAATTATTTAAAACTAAAAACAACATCTGATTTAACAAAGGCTTTTCAACCAAAAGTGGAAGCGTCTTTAGGTAAAGTTAGTGCGGATAAAGTTTGGAATAATTTGATTACAAAATACAATACGTTAACTGGAAATCAAATTGATCCAAACCTGAATGCTTATGTAACACAACAAACAATAAATGGTGTGTTTAACATGGTTGCAGAAAAAGAAGAAGGAATTCGCGGGAATAAAGCTTTGCGTACAACATCGTTGTTACAACAGGTTTTCGGAGCGCAAGATAGTAAGAAGTAAAATACTTCTATTCAATCAAAAAAACTCGTTACAATTTGTAACGAGTCTTTTAGATGATAATTACTCTATAAAATAAGACCAAGGTATATCAAATCTTCCTCGTCTTTCTGCTACTTTAAGCTTTTCTCCTTCAAAACTTGAGTAATACTTTTTATAATCTACTTTTATCTCTTTTTCTATAAATGTATTGTTCCAATCTTCAATTATTAAATAATAACTACTACCTCCTTTACTATTTTTCTTAATTTTTTTCAAAATCTGAGTTTCATAAATTTGAGGAGTAGATTGATCATACTTACAATTAATGAATATAACAGAATAAATAGAAAATACTTCAATTAATATTATGATAAAAACATTATAAACAAAATTTTTCTTGTTGTAAATCAATATTTTAAATTGATTAAAATAATAGATTATTAAGATTAATAACGCTATAACACTCGAAGGAACCCATACATTTTTATAATCTAAGACATTGTAATCCATAGCAGTTCTAATGATTAATCCAAAACAAGATAACATAAAACCTATAGAAATTGTTGGAAGATTTGGTCTAATTTCAGGCTCAATTGAGATCAAACCTCGATAATATCTAACTAAAATGATGCAAAAAATAGGATAAACAAAAGATAAATAAATTAAAATTTCATTAAAAAACTGAAAAACTAATGTACTCAAACCTAAAATGCATCCAATAATATTAATTAATAAAGCCGTTCTTTTCAACGACTTTAAATCAGTAAATTTTTGTTCAATAATAACTAAATCTAAAAAATTCATAAAATCTAAAAATCCGCTCAATGAGCGGATTTTCTATTTGTAATAAAATATATCATTTCCTATTAAGCTTCACAAGAAGAACAAGAAACTAAGTTTGCAACTAATTCCTTAGAAACTGATTGTGAACGCTGATAGTACAATGTTTTTACACCTAATTGCCAAGCTTCGATCATCAAACGGTTAACTTCTTTCACAGGTAAATCTGGTGGAATATTTAGGTTTAATGACTGCGATTGATCTACATATTTTTGACGAATCGCTGCTTGTTGAACAATTTCTAATTGAGAAATTTCTTTGAATGTTTTGAACACATCTTTTTCCTCTTTTGTCAATTGTTCTAAATGTTGCACAGAGCCACCATTCAACATGATTTCGCGCCAAATATCTTCGTTATCGATTCCTTTTTCTTGTAATAATTTAGTCAAATATTTATTCTTACGCATAAAGTTTCCTTTCGATAAACCTGCTTTGTAATAATTTGAAGCAAACGGCTCAATTCCTGGAGAAGTTTGTCCTAAAATCGCAGAAGAAGACGTAGTTGGTGCAATTGCACAAGTTGTTGTATTACGACGTCCGTAGCCTTTTAAAACCTCTGGTTCACCATAAATACGAGCTAATTCTTCCGAAGCTTTATCTGCTTTAGATTGAATATGCTTGAAAATTTCTGTTGTACGTAATTTCGCTTCCATTCCTTCAAAAGGAATCATGTTGCGTTGTAAGTAAGAGTGCCACCCTAATACACCTAAACCTAATGCACGGTGACGTTTTGCAAAACGATTAGCTGATGCTAAATAATGATTTCCTTCTGTTTTTTCGATGAATTCTTGTAAAACTGCATCTAAAAAGAAAATTGCTAAACGTACTGCCTCAGTATCTTTCCATTCATCGTATAGCTCTAAGTTCATAGAAGATAAACAACAAATAAATGATTCATCAGCAGATGAAGGCAACATAATTTCTGAACAAAGATTAGAAGCATTAATTGACATTCCTAAATCTTTGTAAACCTGTGGTTTATTTTTATTTACGTTATCTGTAAAGAATAAATATGGTAATCCTTTTTCTTGACGTGATTCTAAAACTTTCGCCCAAATTTGACGTTTATCCGCATCTCCATCAATCATTTCTTGCATCCAATAATCTGGCACACAAACACCATAAAATAAATTCTGAATTGAACTTCCTATCGATTTAATTTTCAAAAATTCTTCGATATCATCATGATCAATATCCAAATAAGCCGCAAAAGCTCCACGACGTGTAGAACCTTGAGAAACCACATTCATCGCAGAATTGAACAATTCCATAAACGAAACAGCACCACTACTCTTTCCGTTATCTGTAATCGCCGCTCCACGCTCACGCAATTCACCAAAATAACCAGAAGTACCACCACCGATTTTAGTTTGCATAATAACTTCTCCTAATTTATGCGTAATTCCTTCAATACTATCTGGAATATGAACATTGAAACAAGAAATTGGTAAACCACGCTCTGTTCCCATATTTGCCCAAATTGGAGATGATAAACTCATCCAACCTCTTTCTATCATTTCTTTGAAAGATTCTTGCAATTCTGGTTTGTATAAACGTTTTGCAGCCGCAGCCGTGATACGATCTATAGCTCCTTCAACTGTTTCCCCTTTCAATAAATAACCTCTATTCAAAATTTGTTCAGATTCAGAGTTTTTCCACCATAATTTTGGTGCTTCACCGTCAAAAAATATATTTTGAATGTCGTCGTGTGGTATTGGATTGTCCATAGCTTTAGAATTTATAATGATGTGATATTGTTAAATAATTTTATTTATAGTTGTGTTTTTGATAAAAAGTTTTGGCGGTTTAAAATAAATCGTCGGCCGAAATACTTTTGTCGTGTTTAGTATAATCTACTGGTCTTTTTGCGAAGAAATCATCTAAGCTACTTGCAAAAACTTCTTCCTCAAACCAAGCCATCGGCTTATATTGTTCTTGGGAAATATGAAATATTTTTTTGTATCCAATTTTAGCAATTGCTTCATCAATACGGTATTTCATATAATTTAATAAATCTGCTTTTGAGTAATAACTAAATTCTCCTTTCTCGAAAATCCAATCTAACATCATTTCTTCTTGGTCAATATAACCACGAACAGCAGTTTCTACCCAATTTTGATCTAATTCCTCTGGTAATAAACCTTCTTCACGAATTTTATTAATCAAATAAATCCCAGCATTTGCGTGAATTTGCTCATCTGTAGATGTCCAAGCAATGATATTTGCTGTATTTTTCATTAAACCATCAAAACGTGTAAATGCCAAAATATTTGCAAATTTCGAGAATAACGAACTATCTTCGATTACCAATGCAAAGAACAATAATTTCTCTACAATTGATTTGTTCTCGTCACGCATAATTTCTCCAACAAACGTATTATAACTTTTGAAAATTGGATTTTGCAAGGCTACATTAAACTCATCTAAATAACCATTTACCTCCAAAATACGCGAATACGCTTCACTATGTCTAAACTCACATTCTGCAAAAGTAGCACCTAATCCATTCAATTCGGGTTTTGGAAAATAGTGATACAAATCTCCCCAAAATCCTTTTACCGTTACCTCAACTTGCGCAATTGATAAAATAGAACGTTTGTGAATTTCGCGTTTCGCATCATCTAAATTGGCATGATAATCTTGGATATCTGAAGTAAAATCTACTTCTCCGTGTACCCAATATGCTTTTTGGATTGCTTCTGTAAAGGTTAAAATTTCAGGATATTCAAATGGTTTATAATTTACCCTTTTATCAAAAATAGACATAGTTTTTTGGACTTTTTAGATTAATAAACTTTGGTAAAAACGAATTCTTTCATCAAAATAAATGAAGTTGGTTCTTTTATTTTATTTAGAAATTTGAACCTCAATAGGGTTACATTTTCGTTTCAATTACTCATCGATTCTTTCAAAATTAAGATAAGATTTTACAATTAAAAATTTTGTAATCTTAAAAAATAAAAAGGTTATCAACAAGTTGTTAATTATTTGATTATTAATTAATTATTTTTGAATTTTTATTCGTTATAATTTAATAATTTTTATCAAAACAACAACTATAACTTGGATTAATTTTCTATAATTTAACAAAAAAATAGGCAAGCCTTGTTATAGACTTGCCTAAAGAATATGATTAAATTCTAAATTTTATCTTGCAATATTTACTGCACGTGTTTCACGAATTACAGTTACACGAACTTGACCTGGATAAGTCATTTCGTTTTGAATTTTATCCGAAATTAAGAACGATAATTCAGCTGCTTTTGTGTCATCAACTTTATCACTTTCTACAATCACACGCAACTCACGACCAGCTTGGATAGCGTATGCTTTTTCCACACCATCAAAGTTAAGAGCCGTAGCTTCTAAATCTTTCAGACGTTGCATATACGATTCCACAACTTGACGACGAGCCCCTGGACGAGCACCAGAAATTGCATCGGCAACTTGTATAAGTGGCGAAATTAAAGAAGTCATCTCTATTTCATCGTGGTGAGCTCCAATTGCATTAATTACGTCTGGATGTTCTCCATATTTCTCTGCCCATTGCATCCCCAAAATTGCGTGAGGCAATTCAGATTCTTGCTCCGGAACTTTACCAATATCGTGTAATAAACCTGCACGTTTCGCTAACTTAGGATTTAATCCTAATTCTGCAGCCAAGGTTCCTGCCAAATTTGCCACCTCGCGAGAGTGTTGTAACAGGTTTTGACCATAAGAAGAACGATATTTCATTCGTCCAACAATACGAACCAAATCTTTGTGTAAACCGTGAATTCCCAAATCTAAAATTGTTTTCTTACCAACTTCGATAATTTCATCCTCAATTTGTTTTGTTGTTTTTGCCACAACTTCCTCAATACGTGCTGGGTGAATACGCCCATCCGTTACTAAACGGTGCAAAGATAAACGAGCAATTTCACGACGAACAGGATCAAAACATGAAAGAATAATCGCTTCTGGCGTATCATCAACAATCACTTCAACTCCTGTAGCAGCTTCTATTGCACGAATATTACGTCCTTCACGACCAATGATACGTCCTTTGATTTCATCAGATTCAATGTTAAACACAGAAACTGCATTCTCTATCGCTTGCTCTGTTCCGATTCGTTGAATAGAAGAAATCACAATTTTACGCGCTTCATTTTTCGCATCCAATTCAGCCTCTTCCATAATTTCTTGGATATGAGCTTGTGCTTTCGTTCTTGCTTCGTCTTTCAAGACTTCAATCAATTCAGCACGTGCTTCATCAGCAGAATAGTTTGAAATTTTCTCAAGGATTTCTACTTGTTTTTTGTGCATCGTATCCACTTCTTTTTGCTTAATGTTAAGCTTCTCTGTACGTGCTTGTATATTTCCTTTCTCAGATTTAATCTGATCTTTTTGTTTCTGAATTTCTGCTAAGTCCGTTTTGATTCTCTCTTCACGTTCTTTTACTTTAAGCTCAGCATCAGCTACTTTTCTTTCACGTTGATTAACAACTTCTTCGTGTTTAGATTTTAATTCTAAAAATTTTTCTTTGGCTTGAAAAATTTTCTCTTTTTTAATGGCTTCACCATCTTTCTCAGCATCATTAATCAAATTTTGTGCTTTGCGAGTTGCTTCGTCAATCAGTTCTTGATTCTGTTTATCAACTGATTTTTTTGATAAGAAATATCCCACCGCTGCACCTATGATTAATGTAACAATTGCAATAATTATTGTCATAATTGGGTCCATAGATTATGTAATGTTTATATATAAAAAAACCTACATTAGTAAAGTATGTTTTGAGTTAACTCCTGTAAACAGGATTTGAGTTAGTCCGTCAGTCAAGTATCCGCTGTCAAATAAATGAACCTAAAAGGTTGCGGCCCGCTTTCCGAACGGTGTTCACTCGGTAACAAAACTAGTGTTGAGTTAACCAAAATAGCTAGAACTAATGTAGGAATATTGTTTAGTGGACAGTTTCACAACTGTCAGAACTTCTCTTATTTTGCGATTGACTGATCAATCAATTCTAATAACTTCGAAATGCGCTCTGTTGTCATTTCTTCGTTATCTTTCACTTGCTTTTTCAGCTTTGCTTCACGTAAAGCTAACTGAATTGTCACCATTGCAAGCGCGTCTTGTTTGTCAGAAACAGCGTACTTTTGTTCAAATTGTTTCAAAATACCATTTATTTCTTCTGCACAAGAAAGTAACATTTCTTCCTCGTCAGAATTAATCGTCATTGGGTAATGACGTGAAGCAATTTTTATCTCAATTCGTTGAGTTGACATTCTTTTATTAATTATTAGTTTTAATTTGAGCGATGCACGTATCGACTTCTTTTATTAATTTGTTCATTCTTTGCTTCATCATTTGTTTGTACTCCTGATTTCCGCTCATTGCATTAACGACTTTTAATCGTTTTACTTCCTCATTTAAATTTAAGTTATTCGCTTGCGAATCTCTCAATTTATTTTTCAATCGGGCATTTTCTTCTTTTAGAGAATTGATTTCATTTTGCAATTTTTCCAATTCTTGTATCGAGTTTTCAGCGCCCTTCAATATATCTTTATAATTCCCAAGTTGGCCTAAAACACTTAAAACTTTGTTTTCAAGTTCATTAAATTTTACCATTTTTTCCATCTCCTGAGAATTTCAATTATTCTAGCTTCTATTGCAAAAATAGTATTTTTTTACTTCTAATCAATACAATAACCTAAATATTATCAGTTTTTTCTTATTCATTTGACAAATAGAGATTTACTTACATTTTTTGTTTCGTTTCTCTATTCTTCACTACTTTCACAACATACTTGATACTAAAAAACAAAAACAATACCGAAAGAATAGTTGGCAGAAATTGACAGAAAATAATCAAAATTGATTTGAAATAATACATTCCATCTTTCCAACTTTGTTTTAACTCATATCCTAAGTTGATTTCTCTATAAGCTTTCAAATCAGTTTGTGGTAAAATATTCGTTACAACTCGTGGTTCTTCTGATAATTGATACGCAATAGTCGCATAAGAAGTAGCATCATTTATCAACGCTTTATTCACTTTATTTTCGATTTGTTTCGAGATTTTCATTGCTTTATTGTTTTCATTTTTCAACTCATTTTCATATTTCTCAAAGGTCATTTCTTCATTATTAATCAAAATATGATCGATAATAATTCCTTTCTCCACTGCAAATTTGACATGCTCACGCAATTTATTTGACGGAACTTTCAATTCAATCAAATAAGAACGTTGAATTTTGTCTATTTTCTTAACGCTTTCTTCAGATAATTCAACTATATCCGAATCTAAAATTTGATTAATCATTTCACTATTCAAAACAAATCCATTCAACGAAATCGCATTTTCTTCGATTTGAACCGCATCTTTCATCGCATCTTTTACTTTCATTTCGATCAACGCATTCGATTTAAAAACCTTCCCTTCTACTTCTAAATTTGCAGCATTAGAAACCGCAACTTCTTCTTTCGCATCAGCAGCCAATTCTGCATTACTTTCTGAACCTTTGTATTCATTACAACTTGCGATAGAAGCACCTATAAAAAGTGCTAAAATAATTTTTCTAATAATGATGTTTTTTAATGGTTGATTTAAAATTAGTTGCATCATTTTTCAATCATTCACCAAAATCCTTTTCTTTTACTTGTTTATTATTTTACAAATACAAGCTATTTATAATCAATTGTTTAATTTTATTTTTCAAAGATTTATCTTGAAATAATTTTCAGAAATTCAAAAGATTAAAGATGTTTGTAAAAGATTTAGTTTACTTTTAACTGATTTGTTAATTATTGAAAAGAAAAAATGAAAGTGATTAAGCCAATTTTCCTAAACTTATTACTAAGTTCTGTTGTTTTTGGACAACGAGCAGAACAACCAAAATCCGAAACGTATCCAAAAAATATCTTCCAAAATCCTTTAGAAATCACCAATTATTTGGCTGGTAATTTTGGAGAATTACGTGCCAATCATTTCCACGCTGGGCTTGATATCAAAACGCAACAACGCGAAGGTCTGAAAGTAAAAGCGGTTGGAGATGGTTACATTTCTCGTATTAATATTTCGCCAACAGGATATGGAAATGCTCTTTATATCGATCATCCAAATGGATATACTTCTGTTTATGCGCATTTGAGAGAATTTATACCAGAATTGCAAGAATATGTGCGCAAACAACAATATGCGAATGAAACGTTTAAGATCGAATTGCATCCAAAACCAAACGAAATTCCTGTTAAAATGGGCGATTTGATTGCGCTTTCAGGGAATTCTGGAGGCTCTGGTGGTCCACATTTACATTTCGAAATTCGTGATACCGAAGCGGAAGAACCAATTAATCCTTTTTATTTTGGTTTTGATTTGCCTGATACACGAAAACCATCTATTTTAGGTTTATATGCTTATCCTATTTATGGCGATGTGAATCAAAAAACCAATCGAATTGTTGTGGCAAATGGTGGAACAATTTCTGCTTCTGGTGTAATAGGTTTTGGTGTAAAAGCGTATGACAAGCACAATGGAGCAGAAAATAATAACGGTGTTCATCAAATAAATATTTATGTGAATGATGAACCTATTTATACGTTTACTTCTAGCCGTTTTTCGTTTGATGAAGCGCGAGCTATAAATACAGTTTGCGATTATGGCGATATTCAGAAAAATAATAGCTGGGTGTACCAAGGATTTGTAAAAAATGGAAATCCTGTCAGAATGTATTCTAACTTAAAAAACAATGGAATTTTAGAGCTTGAAGATGGAAAATCATACAAAGTAAAAATTGATGTTTCTGATTATGCAGGAAATTTATCTTCGCAATCTTTTACTGTTAATGGAAAAGCATTTGTAGATTCTGCGAAACTTCCTGAAACAAATCCAATGTTATGGAACAAAGAAAATCATTTCAAATCTGATGGAATCGAAATATTTTTCCCTAAAAATATTTTTTATGAAGATTTTGATTTAGCTTATAAATTCTCGAATGGTAAACATTGGGTGGGCGATTATTATATGCCAGTTCATCAAACTTACACGTTAGCAATAGAACCGACTGCTGACATTCCGACAGCGCAATTGGACAAAGCTGTTATTGTACGCGAATATCAAAAAAGAGGTGCTTGGAAAAAAGATTATTTAACAACAGAGCTCAAAAATGGAAAGCTTGTTGCAAATCCAAAAGATTTTGGTGTTTTTTCTATTTTAATTGACAATACTAAACCGACAATTACTCCGTTAAATATCAAATCAGATAGTCAATTTACTCAAGCTAATGCTATTATCAAATTTACAATTGATGATGCACAATCTGGGATAAAAGATTATAAAGCTTATATCGATGGTAAGTGGGTTTTAGCCGAATATGATCAAAAAATTAAACGATTATCGATTAATTTGAACAAAGAACAGATTTCGGTTGGTGACCATCAATTAGAATTAAACGTGAAAGATGAAAAAAACAACACAGCAACGTACTCTACAACATTCAAAAAGATTTCTTAGTACCATAAGTTTATCTCTTTTGGGTGGAATTTTATTTGCTCAAACTGCGCAAATTAATGGTAAAGTTGTCGACGAAAATAGAATTCCAATTAGTGAAGCTGAGATTATTGTCAACGATCAATCTTATTTTACGGATCAAAATGGTAATTTCAAAATAGAAATTCCATCAAACTCTTCCGTTACCGTAACTTTTAACAACAATGGTTATCATTCGTTTGCACAAACATTTACGCTAAAAGATAAAAACAAGAAAGAAATTTTTGTTCAATTAGTTCCTGATCAAACCAATGCGATTGAATTAGGTGAAGCAACAATTTCTTTTCAATCTAATAAAAATAAACCTTTGCAAAGTACCGTTTTGAGTGCTGCGCAAATGCAACAAGGACCAAGTTTGACTGGCGGAGTTGCCGATTTATTGAAAACGTTACCTTTCGTAAATTCGAATACAGAATTGAGTTCGCAATATATGGTTCGCGGAGGAAATTATGACGAAAATTTAATTTACGTTAACGGAATCGAAGTTTATAAACCTCAATTGATTCGTTCTGGCGAACAAGAAGGTTTAGGTTTTGTAAATCCTGCGATGACGCAATTTATCAACTTTTCTGCTGGTGGTTGGGAAGCAAAATACGGCGACAAAATGTCTTCTGTTTTAGATGTTACCTACAAACGTCCCACTAAATTTGAAGGACAATTAGAAGCAAGTTTAATGGGCGGAAGTTTGACATTAGGCGGAGGTTCTAAAGACAAAAAACTTTCAGCAATTGTTGGAGCGCGCTATCAAAACAGAAATTTAGTGTTGAATACCTTAAAAGGTGATACCAATTTCAATCCTGAATATTACGATGTACAAGCCAATATCAATTATAAATTAAATGATAAATGGAATGTTGCATTTTTGGGAACAATGTCGCGTTCGCGCTACGAAATGTTTCCTATAAAACGTGAAACTTATATCAATACAATGGATACGCCGTTGTTGCTAACTGTTTTTTATGACGGAAAAGAAGATGATAAATTTGCGACAGAAACAGGAAGTTTATCATTTACATATCAACCAAATTCTAAAGTAGATTTAGGGTTAGATCTTTTTGCTTATCATTCGAAAGAGCGCGAATATTTTGATATTCAAGGTTCTTATTTCATTTCCGAAGTAGACGAAAAAGGCTTTGCAACTTCTACGAATGATGTTGGTTCGCAAATCGATCATGCACGAAATAATTTTGATGCGTTGGTTGCTGGAATTCAACACAAAGGAAAATATAAAATCAATGGAAACAATGATATTGAGTGGGGTGCAAAATTTCAACAAGAAGATATTCGTGATTTATTAGGTGAATGGCAAGCAATCGATTCGACAGGATATGTTGTGAATCCAAATCCAGGAAATGGTTTGAATTTAAGTTATTATGTGAACTCTAAAAATAATTTAAAAACAAATCGTATTTCAGGTTATGCGCAATATACGAGCAAATTTATGTGGAATGATTCAAAAGTATTGTTCAATGCTGGTGTGCGTACGGCTTATTGGGATTTTAACGAAGAAACAACTATTTCGCCTCGTGCTCAAATCGCTGTTAAACCAGATTGGGAAAGCGATATGTTGTTCCGTATTTCGACAGGTATTTATTATCAACCTCCCTTCTATCGCGAAATTCGTCGTTTAGATGGTTCTTTGAATAATAAAGTAAAATCGCAACAATCAATTCATTTTATATTTGGAAACGATTACGAATTCAAATGGATGGATCGTCCGTTCAAATTAACAACTGAGGTTTATTACAAAATCTTAAACGATTTGAATCCGTATTATGTAGACAATGTAAGAATTCGTTATACGGCAGATAATAACTCCAAAGGTTATGCGTATGGACTTGACATGCGTTTATTTGGGCAGTTTGTTCCTGGTATAGATTCTTGGTTCTCGGCTTCGTATGCGAGAGCTTATCAAAATATTGATGACAGAGGAAATATTCCATTACCAACAGATCCTCGTTTCAAATTATCTGCATTTTTCCAAGATTATATGGAGTTTTTACCATCTTTCAAAGTGAATGTAAATTTGATTTATGCTTCTGGTTTGCCAAATGGAGCACCACAATTTGTAGATCCTTACCAATACCAAACAACGTTGACAGATTACAAACGTGTTGACATTGGTTTTGTAAAAGAAATTATTAATCAAAAAGAATTGAAACCATCAAAAGGAACATTCTGGAGTAATTTCAAAGAAATTTCAATTGGTGTAGATGTTTTCAATGTATTTGATATTAAAAACGAAATCAGTAATTCATGGATTCGCGACGTAAATTCGAGTGCAGTTTACACAATGCCAAATTATTTGACAGGACGTTTCTTGAATGGAAAGATTAATTTTATGTTTTAAAACTATTCAAAATTAATATTAGGATAAATTAATTCTTATTAATAATGGATTTTCAAAAATATATCGGTTATATCATCATTCCAATTATATTTATTTTTTCAATTTTACCTATTTTTTTCATGAACAAGAAAATAGGTAAAATAAAATATTTAAAGACTTATAGTTTTATATTTTGGTTATTTTCATTTTTACTATTTTTCATATCATTAAATGAAATCTTTGAAAATCAAAACTTAAAAGGTTTTACTTTTTTCAATTTTTATAAAACTTTAGAATATTATTTTTTATGGATTTTACTTCCATTTTGGATATTTCCAATTTCAATTATATCAGGAATACTAACTCCATTTATTTTATATTTAAAAAGTAAGAATAATAAAAGAAACAAAGTATACTAACCCGTTGTGCATTTTAAATAATTTGGGTTTTTAGCTTATTAATATTTCGATTAAAGTATGTTTTATTAATGTACTGAACCACAGTAAGTGCAGTAATTTTAGCTAGAATTCTGGTTTTAAACCTTTCGAAAGTCTTTGCATAATTACGTCTAATCATAAACTGATCACATAGTTGAGAAAATAACGTTTCAATTCTTTTTCGATACTTTTTAAATGGATAAAACTGAGGTTTATAATCTTTTTGATTGGATCTTTTCGGAGTTTCTAATCGAATATTAGCTTCATTAAATAAGTCAATTTGAATTGTTTGTGACAAATATCCTTTGTCTCCAAGTAGCAAACAATCATACATTTGAGTTTTAACATCTTTCAAAAAATGAATGTCATGAACAGATGCGGGACTGATATCAATACTCTGGAAAACACCATTTAAAGAACAAATAGCATGAAGTTTATAGCCATAAAAAGACATTTGCTGAGAAGCACAAAAACCTCTATTTGGTGCACTATACTGATGTTCTTTGCAAATTTTCGAGCGATTAATTCTTGCTATTTTACACACTTCCAACGGCATACTATCAACTATGAAACAATTTTCAAATTCATTAAATTCTTTCGCTAATTTGAGGCGAATACTATTAATTTGCTCTGATAATTTACGTTTTCTACGATTGTAAATACTACGCTCAATTTTACAACTTAACGCATTAGGAAGATTTCGAAATAAATGATTTTCACTATCAATACCCATAAATTCAGCGGTTAAGACAAGACTGATGAGTTCTAAATCAAAAAGTTTAGGTCTTCTACGTTGATAAATTAAAAGTGTATCTGTTGATATTTTCCGTAGAACTTCCAATATTCTTTCGTAATTTGCAAGTAAGTTGTTCATTGTAAATGTTTTGTAGTTAAAACAATTTACTGATTTTCAATCAAATGAACAACTTTATTCTTTATTAATCAAAATGCACAACGGGTTATACTAATTTTTTTCCAAAAAAATGGAAAGACAAAAAGACAGGCTAAGATAATTGTAAAGAATAAAATGTTTTTTTATACGCTCTTTGTCAAGTTGAATTCATTTCAACTTCGCATCCTCAAAGTAAAACTCAAATCAAAAAAAACTTTATACATTTACCGAAGCACTTCTCGCGACAGAAGTGCTTCTTTTTTATTTAAAATCTGACAAAACGACACATAATGGGCATTGGCAAACTATTTGATTCAATCAGAAACAAAAAAACTAATAAGAATATGTCTGACCAAAATATACACGAAGAATTAGAGAACGAGAATCTTCAAGAAAACGTTCAAGAGAGTGATAACACTGTAGAACAACCACAAGAAGAAACTGCTGGAAAGTCAGAATTAGAAATTGTTAAGGAACAATTAGCAAAAGAAAAAGACCAATATTTACGCTTATTTGCAGAGTTTGACAACTTCAAAAAACGTACTTCGCGCGAACGCATGGACATTTTCAAGACAGCAAATAAAGAAGTTATTACGTCTTTATTGCCTGTTTTAGACGATTTTGGACGCGCTTTAAATCAAATTGAAAAGTCTGGAGACGACAGCTTACATCAAGGTGTTGAATTAATCAATAATAAATTAGTAGAAACGTTACGTGCAAAAGGTTTGAAAGAAATGGAAACTAAAGCTGGAGACGATTTCAATACTGATTTACACGAAGCAATTACTCAAATTACTGCTCCAACAGAGGATTTAAAAGGAAAAATTGTAGACGTTGTAGAAACGGGTTATTTATTAAATGATGTGGTAGTTCGCTACGCTAAAGTTGTTGTTGGATTATAATTTAGATTAAGAAAATGTCATCAAAAAGAGATTATTACGAAATATTGCAGGTCGAAAGATCTGCAACATCAGAGCATATCAAGAAAGCCTATCGTAAACTTGCCATCAAATATCACCCTGACAAAAATCCTGGTGACAAAGAGGCAGAAGATAAATTTAAAGAAGCTGCAGAAGCTTACGAAGTTTTAAGCGACGACAACAAACGTGCACGTTACGACCAATTCGGACATGCAGGAATGGGCGGAGCTGCTGGCGCAGGATTCGGCGGTGGCGGCGGAATGAATATGGAAGATATTTTCTCTCATTTCGGCGATATCTTTGGAGGCGGAGGATTCGGTGGTGGATTTGGAGGTCAATCTCGTGGTCCACGTCGAATGAAAGGTTCTGATTTGCGTATTCGCGTAAAATTGAACTTAGAAGAAATGGTTAACGGTTGCGAAAAGAAAGTAAAAGTTAAACGTTTTAAACAAGCAGATGGCGTTACATCTAAAACATGTCCATCTTGTGGCGGTTCTGGACAACAAGTTCGTGTTACCAACACATTTTTAGGACAAATGCAAACTGCTACAACTTGTGGAACATGTCAAGGAGTAGGAAAAGTTGCAGACAAAATTCCTTCGGGAGCAAATAATCAAGGATTAATCAAAGTTGAGGAAACAATCGATCTTAAAATTCCTGCTGGAGCAAGAGAAGGAATTCAATTACAAGTTCGTGGAAAAGGTAACGATGCGCCTTTTGATGGTATTCCTGGTGATTTACTTGTTTTGATTGAAGAAGAAGAACACGATACATTAAAACGTGATGGAAACAACTTACATTTTGATTTGTATGTTTCTATTCCTGATGCTGTTTTAGGTGCTTCGAAAGAAATTCCGACGGTTAACGGAAAAGTGAAAATTAAAGTTGACAAAGGAACTCAATCAGGAAAAGTATTACGTTTAAAAGGTCAAGGTTTACCAGATTTGAACGGTTACGGAAAAGGTGATTTATTTGTGCATGTTAACATTTGGACACCAACTCATTTATCGAAAGATCAAGAAGCGTATTTTGAAAAAATGAGAGACGATGATCATTTCTCACCAGAACCTTCGAAAAATGAAAAATCATTCTTTGAACGTGTGAAAGATATGTTTCAGTAATTGAAAATCAAATGATATAAAAAAATCCATCTCAAATGAGATGGATTTTTTTATATTTTAAAATCTTTTAATGACTATGCGTGTTAGCTTCCCCAGCTGAACCTTCACGATCATACGAACAACAAGAAGGTAAACTTCCGTACACTTTTTCTTCTGCACGTTTATTATCAGTATCGTGTCCAACCGCTACTACAGCGTTTTCTACATCATCCACTTTACTCTTTTTTTCATTCAATATAATATGTAAATTTTGCGTATTACTATCCCATTCAGCAGATTTTACGCCTTTTACACCATAAGCCGCTCTTTCAATACGGTCTTTACATTGTCCACAATTTCCTTTAACGTGTAAATCGTGTTTCGCATTTTTATTTTGTGCTTGTGCGCTAATTCCTAAAGTCGCAACCAAAGCAAAGGCTAATAATTTTTTCATTATTTTATATTTTTTATGATTTTTATTTTAAACTAAATCTTAATCCAGCGTAATACATTTGTCCAAAAATTGGTGCATAAACAATCGAACTATCGAAATAATTTGAACCAAAAGGATTATCTGCTCCTAAAATTACGCGATGTTGTTGATAATTCGTTACATTTTCTCCTCCAATATATACTTCAAAATGTTTTGAAAAAACACGTGTAATCTGGAAATTAATTGTCCCAAATGGATTCGAATATTCATTCAACTGATTTTCTGGCAAATTATCTGATGTATTTGGTAAACGCTGTTTTCCAATCCAATTATACGTCGCATCAAAACGCCAATTTCTTCCATTTCTTTCATGTGTTTCATATTCAAGATTTGTAAAGAAACGATGCTTCGCTTGCAATGGACGTTCTAATTTTCCGTTTTCATAATCGGTTGCTATATCATAATATTTGTATGATGCTCTAATTTTGAAATGCGTAAATGGATTATAATTAAAATCGAATTGGAACGAATTTGCATACGAATCTCCTTCTAAATTATAAAACCTAACTTGGCGCGCTGAATAATCGATATCCGTCACAATTTGATTTTCGAAATCTGTTCGATAAAAATCTGCTGTAACATCAGCATTTTTTCCAAATAATTTGAATTCTTGAGTTACGCTAAATCCATAATTCCATGCAATTTCTGGATCTAAACCATATATTTTTCCATTTCCATCGCCCAAAATATTAAATTGTCTTGAAGAAGCAAATAAATTCTGATTTTCTGCAAATATATTATTGATTCGTTTTCCACGACCAACCGAAGCTTTTATTGTTGTTCCTTTTACAGGTGTATAACGTGTATGCAAACGAGGTGTTAAGAAAAATCCCATTCGATTATGATAATCTCCACGAAGCCCAGCAATCATATTGAAATTCTTCATATTATCAAACGTATATTCGAAAAATGCTCCTGCAGAATTATCAATTCGATCATAATTCGCATCAATCGGAAGCGCTACAAATTCCTTGAATTTATTATACGTAAAACTCGCTCCTGTAGAGAATTTATTTTTTGTATTGCTAATAATCGAACTGAAAATATAGTTGGAATAAAAACTTTGTTGCTCAATATCATATTGATTCAATCCAAAGTAAGAATCTTGTTTATGATAGCTAAACGCCGTTTGTAATCCCATACTTTGATAAGGCATTTCTGGAAAAACATACCCAATTTTTGACGAAACATCCACACGATTTGTATTGATTTCTGACCCCCAATAATTTGTTGTTAATTTATCACGATCTTTATCAAAATCAACTTGTCCTGCTTGTTTTGTATCATTCAAATATCTTGCAGATAAAAATCCAACCCAACCTTTTTCTAAGTTTTGATATTGCCAACGATTCATCACATTAACTTGATGTCCAAGCGGATTATCTAAAAACCCATCATCGTTCATATCATTCTTCGAAACGCGTGCATTTCCATGCATAAACAAAGAAGTACTCCATTTATCATTCAATTTTTTGTTCAAATGCACATTCCCTTCGAAGCGCGAATCTGTAGAACCATAAAGATTCACAAACAACGGAATATCATTTGAAGGTTTGATTAATTCTGTATTAATCTGCCCAGAAATACTTTCATAACCATTAATCACCGTTCCCGCACCTTTCGTCACCTGAATACTTTCTACCCAAGTTCCTGGCGTAAAACTAAGCCCAAAAGCTTGCGAAGCTCCACGAACATTTGGTATATTTTCTTCTGCAATCAAAATATAAGGAGAGGTTAAACCCAACATTTTAATTTGCTTATTTCCCATTACAGCATCCGAAAAATTGACATCAATAGAAGGATTTGTCTCGAAAGATTCAGCTAAATTACAACATGCTGCTTTCAACAATTCTTTTCCAGTCATTGTCGTCATATTGGTTGCAAACTTCGATTTTTTAAGCGAACTACTTGTATCACGAACCACAACTTCATTCAACGAAGTATCCCCAAAATGATCTTTTACATTGATGGTGATATTCTGAAATTCGTCTTTTAATTCCTTAAAAGTTGTTGTTTCATTGTCATAAAAAACACCTAAAATTGAGGTTGGTTGATAATTTTCGATCTCAAAGTTTCCTTTTTCATCTGTAATAACAGTAATATCTGACGATTGCCAAAACACTTCTGCTCCAACGATTGGTTGTTGATTTTGATCTGTAATTTTTCCTTTTAAAGTAGATTGTGCGTAAGAAAACGCAGCACTTAGTATAAATACTGAAGTGAATATTTTTTTCATTTTTACGATTTAAGGCTCAATGCCTATTTATTATTGTGTACTTGTTGATTAGATTTTCATCAAATACTTTAATATTTAGATAATAGCGTATTGTTTTCTGATTAATTTAATCAAAAAATAAACGGGTATTACCCTTCGTAAAATGTTAACTGAGAATTGAGTATATAATTTGGCGGTGCATTTGACGCAACATAAAAATCAAGGAAACTAGATTGATTGCTCACCTCTTCATCTTGAATCGGAATTCTAATTTGAAGAATTTCAGAAACTATAAAACTAATCGGAATAAGTTTTTGAATTTTGACAGTTTGCTTTTCTACAAACTTATCCGAATATGAAATATCCTTACAGCAATCATCTTTTTTAGATTTATTGTTTTCCGGTAATTCGCAATGTTTTTTTTCTGTTTTTGGAGGACAACACGAAGTAGAAACTCCCATTTCGTGCGAATTATTATCCAAATGATTCAACTTCACTTGCTCCACCACTCCTTGACAAAAATGCATAGAAAATGCGTAGCTAAGATTTGAAAAAATCAAAACCACCGACAAAACATACTTTATGTAATGTTGCATTTTCATGTTGGACAAAAATAAACAAAAAATTCAAATCAAAACAAACTGAAATTTATATCATTTTCAAAGTTTCTTATAGAATTTTCAGTTTTCATCACTTTATCTTCTTGCCTGTTTGTTCGTCGGAATATTAATAATCCCAGAACCATTTACCAACGATTTATCGTTTTCGTTAACAATTTTCAAAACAACTTCAAAATTTTGCCAATCTATCCCTTGCAAAGTCACTAAACCTGTTGCTTTATCAATCGATTTTATTTTAAATCCTTTATCAGGAAAATCTTGTCCATCGACAATTGGATCAAAATCCAACCCAACTTCTGGCTCAACTTTAAAAGCAGAATCTTGCACAAATTTGTATCGATCTTTAAAACTTTGCGTCAACAATTCATTTTGCTTGATATACTCATCTTCGTTTATTTTAACAATTGTATCCATGATATAATCAACATAATTATTCATAAAATCAAGCGCAACATTATAATTAACATCCGATTCTTTAACCGAATCTTTCACTTCACTTTCAATTTTATTTTCTGTTGATGAACTAGATGAATTATTAGAATTACAACTTGTAACAAAACTTAATAATAGAATAGGAAGAATAAACTTTTTCATAAGGTTATCATTTTTTAATGATTTAAAAGTATGTTTTTTTTGATTGAAATTGAAATAACTCGAATAGTAAAATCAATCATTTTGTTAATAATCTTCTCAAAAAATAGAATAAGCGATTAAAGCCTTACGATTTTATCAAAATATACCTCAATAGTCATCAAAAATCACTAAAATTGCACTTTAAATAAGAACACACAATTAATTATGTCAGAAGATATTTTCAAGAAAGTAGTTTCTCATGCGAAAGAATATGGTTTCATTTTTCAATCGAGTGAGATTTATGATGGATTATCAGCCGTTTACGATTATGGTCAAAACGGAGCTGAGCTAAAAAATAACATCAAACAATATTGGTGGAAAGCAATGGTACAAATGCACGAAAACATTGTCGGCATTGATTCTGCTATTTTTATGCACCCTACTACTTGGAAAGCTTCGGGCCACGTTGACGCGTTTAATGATCCTTTGATTGATAACAAAGATTCTAAAAAACGTTACCGTGCCGATGTTTTAATTGAAGATCATTGTGCAAAAATTGAAGGTAAAATAGAGAAAGAAGTTGCGAAAGCTGCAAAACGTTTCGGTGATGCTTTTGATAAAGATCAATTTGTTGCGACAAATCCTCGTGTTGTAGAATATCAAAATCAAATCAATACAATTTTAGCGCGCATGGGAAAATCTTTGGAAAACGAAGATTTAGACGATATAAAAGCTTTGATTGAAGAATTAGAAATTGCTGATCCTGTAACTGGTTCTAAAAATTGGACAGAAGTTCGTCAATTCAACTTGATGTTCGGAACAAAATTAGGAGCAACAGCAGATCAAGCAATGGATTTATATTTACGCCCAGAAACGGCTCAAGGTATTTTCTTAAATTACTTGAACGTACAAAAATCTGGACGTATGAAATTACCTTTCGGAATTGCTCAGATTGGTAAAGCTTTCCGTAATGAGATTGTTGCACGTCAATTTATTTTCCGTCAACGTGAGTTTGAACAAATGGAAATGCAATTTTTCGTAAAACCAGGAACTGAATTAGAATGGTACGAAAAATGGAAAGAAACACGTTTACGTTGGCATCAAACTTTAGGTTTAGGAAATGAAAATTATCGTTTCCACGACCACGAAAAATTAGCGCACTATGCAAATGCTGCTGCTGATATTGAGTTTAAATTCCCATTCGGATTCAAAGAATTAGAAGGAATTCACTCACGTACAGATTTCGATTTGAAAGCACACGAACAACATTCAGGTAAAAAAATTCAATATTTCGATAACGAAACAAACGAATCATACACACCTTATGTTGTAGAAACTTCTGTAGGTTTGGATCGTATGTTCTTAGCAGTTTTCTCAAATTCATTGAAAGAAGAAGTTTTAGAAGATGGATCAGAACGTGTTGTATTATCTTTACCAGCTGCATTAGCGCCAATTAAAGCTGCTGTTTTACCATTGGTAAAGAAAGATGGTTTACCAGAATTAGCGAAAGAAATTTTGAAGAAATTACGTTTAGATTACAACGTAATGTACGAAGAAAAAGATACTATCGGTAAACGTTACCGTCGTATGGATGCGATTGGAACACCTTTCTGTATCACTGTTGACCACGATTCATTAAACGATAATTCTGTTACTTTACGTTACCGTGATACAATGGAGCAAAAACGTGTTAATATTAATGAGTTAGCTCAAATTATCGACAAAGAAGTCAACATGAAATATCTTTTTGAACAATTATAAAAAGAATATCTTCTCAATACAATAATACTAAAGCTCAGAAATTTCTGAGCTTTTTTCATTTTTATTAAAATTTTTAACAATTTGGCAAAACTTTTGATTTTAATTTAGATATATTAATCTAAAAAATACAAATTATGGGCTTTATTATTAATCTTTTGGTATCAGCATTAGTTGTTTTCGGACTTGCTAACATTTTACCTGGAGTATCTGTAAAAGGATATGGTTCTGCGATTATTGTTGCACTTGTTATCGGACTTTTAAATGCCGTTGTAAAACCAATTTTAAACATTATTAGTTTACCTGTAACAATCTTAACATTAGGTTTATTTTCTTTTGTGATTACAGCAATTATTATCTTATTAGCAAGCGCAATTATGGGAGATAGTTTTCATGTTGACGGATTCTGGTACGCATTATTATTTGGTATTGTTTTAGCAATTGTCAATTCTTTAGTTGGAGGAATGATGGGAGACTAATTTATACAAATTACTACATATAAAAAGCTGTCTAATTTTGGACAGCTTTTGTATTTTATAAAAGTTTTATTGAGGATAAAATTTTATTTGCTCAAAAATATAGTTATCATGTTTTTTAAGAAGATCAACCAATTGTTTCAATTCGGACTCTTCCCATTTATTCTGAAACATCTCATCATGAATTAACACAACTATATTATTATTTGTAAAGGTTTTATTCGATTCTAATTGATTAACAATTTGTTTATAAATCGCTTGAACAGATTGCACCGGTGTTCCATCTTTTCCATGATGCGTCCATTCCAAATCCCAACCAATAACTTTATAACCCAACTTTGCTAAACCATCAGCCGTTTGTACACCAGAAGCTCCATCATTCTTCGATTTTCCGTCCAATCTCCACATGTTTCTTCCTGGTAAACGAACAATTTTATCTTGTAATTTTAGTATCGATTGGTTTTTCAAAATATCCTCAACCGACGTTTGCTCGTTACTATAAAACTTTTTGTACTGATCATTCGCATGCGTCCAACTATGATTACATTCTTCGATGTAAGGATTATCTTCGTAATATTTAAAATAATCCGTCATTGTTTTATTTTTCTCCACATGTTCTCCAACAAGAAAAACAGTCACTTTTAACTTCTCATTTTTGAAAACCTCATCAATATTTTCACTTCCATTCAAAGGTCCATCATCAAAAGTTAAATAGATATATTTTTTCACAGAATCACTCGCTTTCTGTGCAAACAAACTTGTCGAGAAGATTAATAAAAAGACACTCAAAAGTGTCATTATTCTTTTATTCCATATCATTTAAGTTAGTTTTTAATGAATTAAATGTATGAAAGAAATTCTATTTTTTATATTTTTCTAATGCTTTTTCTAATCGTGTTTTGATTCTTTTTTTCACTAATCTTGGAGCAAGAATTTCTATTTCTTCTCCAAATCCTAAAAGTTCTCGTTCCAACTCAAAATTATGTACAACTTCTATCGAAAATAAAGTTCCTTCGTCCGTCACTTCCAACACTTTTTGCGTCGCATGAATTGGTTTTGTCACCACATAGGGCGCTAATTTTTTATTCACACGAAAAACAACACGCTGCTCCCTTTCTTTCACACTTTTCGTTACGCCAATCGCATTGTTATAATACGTATCAAAATTAATTTCTTGCTCATCTACAAAAGGTTCATTTGCCAATTCATAAAACTCAACAATTCTATCCAAAGCCAACGTATACAAATTTTTATCTTTTCTCGATTTAGCCAATAAAAACCAGCGATTACGGTATTCTTTCAACAAATACGGATAATAAACTTGTTGTTTTGGTTCTTGATTTTTTGCTTTGAATGATTGATAAGAAATCAACAGAGGTTGCTTCTTCACTATTGCTTGATACAATCGATTCAAATGCTCCAAACCTTTTAACAATGGATTTTCCTCAAACTGAATATAATTTGGTTGTTGATGCGTTTGTTTGGATAAATTATTTTCGAGACGCGTAATAATCTCGTTCATATCATCAAAATAATTAAACCCATTCAATTGTTTCATTACCGAAATCACTTCTTTCATTTTATCTAAATCAGCAGAAGAAACTGGTGAATTATGAATCGAATAGTCATGATCTTTATATTCATAAAACTTTTTTTCTCGAACAACAATTGGCGCATTATAACCCAATTTATCACTTCGCATCACCTGAATGTCGCTTTGAATTGTCCGTTTCGAAACGCCAGAAGTTATTCCTTCGTATTCATACAAAGCTTCCGAAACTTTTTCTATCAAATCTTCTAATGTCCATTTTCTGAAATGATTTTGAAGACATTTATCGATCGTTTGATAACGTATTAATGCAATTTTATTGGTTGCCATGGTTGATTTCTTTGTTCAATACTACAAATTTCAAATCAAAGTACGCAATCTATTTGCGCAGAAATTTTTATTTCAAATTTTATTCAAAATATTTTCAATATAAAACCCTCTGTTAATCATCGTTTACAAATTATTTCGAAAAAATATTTTATTGCGCAATTCACTTGCACACTTCTACTCCAACTTTGTCAAAGGTTTAAAAACCAAACGATTTTAATTATTCCTTGACAAATGTTTCAGTATAGCATTGTAGTAGAAATTGTTTCATCACTTCTATTCTGAATAATTAAAATCTCCAGCGGATGGGTCGTAGGTTCGATTCCTACTTTCAGGAAACTGAAATAGCTCAGTGGGTAGAGCAATTCACACAGACTTTAATCTGTTTATCGCCCGAAAGGGTACCATTGGAAACAAAAGCTAAAAAGTTTTCTTTTCGAATAGAGAATATATTTCCTAGAAATGAATTTGAAATAAGATCAAAAACTTCTTTAAAACCTGAATTTGAAACTTTAGTTGATGATTGATTTCAAAAGTTTAAACTAAAAAATCAAGTCAAAATGATTTGAAAAAAATGATTAAAACAAGAAATCAAAATAAGCTGCTCAAACTTCAAATTCCGTTTTAAAAAAGGAAAATGATTTAGCTTTTTTAATTAAAAAATTTAGAAAAAGATTCTTCGATAAAGGAGAAATATAAAATAGTAAAAACCTATAAAAAATTAGATAATGAAAAAATTACCAATTAACAACCAAGAAATTGGAATCTATATCAAAAATAACGAAGTAGAAAAAATTTATACAAAAGGAAACTATTGGATTTTCTTTAATAAAAACATCGAAAAATTAAACATTAACGAAATAATTGATGAAAAATACTATGCAATATTTTTAGAAAATGAAACATTAAAAAATATGGTAGATTTTATCGAAGTTTTACATAACGAAGTGTTGATTATTTACAAAAACAATCAAATCTATGATTCATTTTACAATAAAAACGTGATGATTTGGAAAAATTCGACTCAATTAAAAGCTGTAAAATTTGATTTAAATTCTACTGACGAAATTAAGAATTTAACAAAAAGAGAAATAGATATTTTAAGAAAAGCTGGTGCGATTCGTATTATTTCTATTCCAACTTATCATGAAGGAATTTTATTTAAAGACAATGAATTTAATTCAGTTTTAAAAGCTGGCGAGTATAAATTTTATAACAACGAAGTTAAAATCTCGATGGTATCTTTTGATATGCGTCCGCAAACAATTGAAATTTCGGGACAAGAAATTTTGACGAAAGATAAAGCGCAATTACGAATCAATTTTATGGTAAATTATCAAATTACTGATTTGTTAAACGCTTATCAATCGAACAAAGATTTCGAAAAAATGATTTATCAAGCGATTCAATTAGGTTTGAGAGAATTTATTGGAAACATGAATTTTGATGATTTGATGTCAGATAAAAATTCGGTAACGAATTATATCATTCAAAAATATCAAGCTGAATGCCAAGAAATTGGTCTAAAATTGATTGACGCAGGTATGAAAGACATTATTCTTCCTGGAGAAATAAGAGAAATTATGAACCGTGTTTTGATTGCCGAAAAAACGGCTCAAGCTAATTCGATTACGCGTCGTGAGGAAACTGCTTCGACAAGAAGTTTATTGAACACTGCGAAATTGATGGAAGAAAACGAAACGTTATGGAAATTAAAAGAAATGGAATACATCGAAAAAATTGCCGATAAAGTGGGAGAAATCTCAATTTCTGGTGGATCGAATGTGTTAAATGAACTAAAAACAATGTTTACTAAATAATATTCTAACCAAATTATATGAAAACAACCGAACAACAAAACAAACCAATTAATGGAAATGATTTGATTGCCTTGGGTTATCCTGAGAATGAAATTTTAGGAATTGCCTTAAAAATTAACCGAAAAAGAAATGGTTATACAAAAGCCGAAATGCTTGATAAATATGCGCAAGTTTTGTCTTCGCCACAAGATTTCTTAGAAGATAAAATTTTCAAAACGCTTGCAAATGGTTTTATCAATGGAATTCATTTACCTCAACAAGATGAAAACTTAATTGAATTGAATGAAAATCCGAACGATTTCAACATTTATGGTGCAAAAAATATTGAAGATGGTGCTTTAGAACAAATGAAAGTAGCCATGAAACTTCCTGTAACAGTTGCCGGCGCAATAATGCCAGATGCTCATCAAGGTTATGGTTTACCGATTGGCGGAGTTTTAGCAACAAAAAATGCAATTATTCCTTATGGTGTCGGCGTTGATATTGGATGTAGAATGGCTTTATCGATTTATGATTTACCTGCTTCTTATTATTTTAAGCATCATGATTCTTTAAAAAAAACTTTAATAAAAAACACAAAGTTTGGTGCAGGACATGGTTTTCATGGTCAATACAAAGCCGAACATCAGATTTTGGATGATGCAAAATTCGAAACAAATTCATTTATTCAAAATTTAAAAGATAAAGCGTGGTCGCAATTGGGTTCTTCTGGAGGAGGAAATCATTTTGTAGAATTTGGTCTGATTGATTTCAAAGAAGATGATAAGAAACTGAACATCAAAAAAGGTTCGTATTTAGCGTTATTAACGCATTCTGGATCGAGAGGTTTCGGTGCTACAATCGCTGGACATTATACAAAAATTGCAAAAGAAATTTGTAAACTTCCTTATAAAGCACAAAATTTAGCTTATTTGGATTTGGATTCTGCAGAAGGTCAAGAATATTGGATTACGATGAATTTGGCTGGTGAATATGCTTCGGCTTGTCACGAAATTATTCATCAAAAAATTAAAAAATCTATCGGTGCAGAAGTTTTAGCTAAAGTAGAAAATCATCATAATTTTGCTTGGAAAGAAATTTACAATGGCGAAGAAGTAATTGTTCATCGAAAAGGTGCAACACCAGCTTCTAAAGATGTGATGGGAATTATTCCAGGTTCAATGACTGCGCCAGGATTTTTGGTTCGCGGAAAAGGTGAAGAAAATTCTATTCATTCGGCTTCTCATGGTGCTGGTCGAAAGATGAGCCGAACACAAGCAATTAAATCATTATCACAAAACAAGATAAACGATTATTTGAATGATTTTGGAATTACACTAATTGGAGGCGGAAAAGATGAAGCGCCGATGGCGTATAAAGATATTCACGAAGTAATGGCTGCACAACAAGATCTGGTTGATGTTGTGGCTACTTTTACACCTAAAATGGTCAGAATGGCAGATGACGGATCGAGAGAAGATTAAAAAAATGCCTGAACAAATGTTCAGGCATTTTATATTTTATTGATTAAATCCAATCTTTTGGATGTTTTAACACGTCTACTAATCTATATTCTTCAGAACCTTCTTCTGGCTGATGATTATAATGCCATTGTACATGTTTGGGTAAACTCATCAAAATAGATTCTATTCGTCCATTGGTTTTCAAACCAAACAAAGTTCCTCTATCATGAATTAGATTAAATTCCACATAACGACCTCTTCTAATTTCTTGCCATTCCTTTTGTTCATCAGAAAATTCATCATTTTTGTGCTTTTCAACAATCGGAATATACGCCTCCAAAAATGAGTTTCCTACTTCTGTTACGAAATCATACCATTGTTCAACTGTTTTTTCTGAAGTTGGTTTCAAGTAATCAAAGAACAAACCTCCTATTCCACGCGCTTCTTCTCGATGCGTATTCCAAAAATATTTATCACATTCTTCTTTATACTTTAAATAAAAAGCCGCATCATGCGCATCACAACTTTTTTTACAGATTGTATGCCAATGCATCACATCTTTTTCATCCAAATAATATGGCGTCAAATCTTGACCTCCTCCAAACCATTGATCGACAATATTTCCTTCTTTGTCATACATTTCAAAATATCTCCAATTTGCATGAGTCGTCGGAATATGTGGACTTGTTGGATGAATAACCAAACTCAATCCACAAGCAAAAAATTTACCCGAAGAAACATTCAAAGCCTTTTGCATGGTTTCTGGTAATTCACCATAAACCTTAGATATATTAACGCCAGCTTTCTCAAAAACAGCTCCGTCAGTTAAAACACAAGATAATCCACCACCTCCTTCTTCGCGTTCCCAATTATCTCGTAAAAATTTAGCTTTACCATCAACTTCTTCAAGTTTGGCTATAATTTTACTTTGTAAGTCTTGTATATATTGAAAAAATTGATCTTTCATCATAAATATTTTTGCAAATATAGAATGAAATCTCCTTGTGATAAAATTAGCCTTAAGATTAATAAAATTTCAAACCTTAATTTATAATTTTAAATGGTATATCAAAAATTAATCTTGCAGGTTCTCCTTTTTCAGTAAAAGCTGGAATTATTTTTTTGTTGTCTTTTTTCAATTTTAAAACATAATTCACAAAAGCCTCTTCTATAAGTAATTTTTCTGAATCATTCCCATTTATTTCTAAATCTTGAAATTCACCTTCTTTATTTATCTCAAATTTAACTTTTGCATTTACATTTATTTCATTAATTGTCAAACCATTATTTTTTAACACCTGTTCAACTTCAAGCAATAGCTGTTTATTAAAATCCTTACTAAAACAGTCTGCTAACTTCTTTACACCTTTCTTTTCAAATTTTTCACAACCAGGATAAATCATCATCCTAGCCTTCCCTTTTTCTTGAGCAAAGACAATTGAACTAAATAATAAAAAAGTAAATAGTAATTTCATTCATTTTAATTTTTTGTAATATAACAAAACCCATATCCATTATCAGAATTATAAGTAATATATATTAAAATACAATTTTAAATAGTAAATACTTATATTTATCAAAATCAATAGAACCTTCAAAATAAACTTAATAGCATTAAAAATAAATATTTTAGCCAATTAAAATCATTTAAACGATTTAATTTTAAATCAAACCAATAGCAATCCAAAAAAGTTATTAACAATATTATTCACAAAAGAAATCTTTCTATACCTTTGCAGAAGAAATTTTATAAAACAAAATATAAATGTCACAAAACGGAATTCCATCGGTTAATTTAGCAGACTTTTTATCTGATGATCCAGCAAGAAAACAAAAATTTGTCAACGAAATTGGACAAGCATACGAAGAAATCGGATTCGTTGCTTTGAAAGGACATTTTTTATCTGACGAATTAGTTGAAAATTTATATAAAAGCGTTCGCGAATTTTACGCTTTACCTACAGAAACAAAACAAACTTATGTAGTAGAAGGAATTGGTGGTCAACGCGGTTATACAGCTTTCGGAAACGAACATGCTAAAGGTAGAACTGTTGGTGACTTGAAAGAATTTTGGCATTTTGGACAGTATTTAACTGAAGAAGATAAAGCGAAATACAACTATCCAGAAAATGTTGATGTAAACGAAGTTCCAGGTTTTAACACTTATGGTGAAGAGACATACAAACAATTAGAAAAAACTGGTGTTTACGTTTTACGTGCTTTGGCTTTATTCTTAGGTTTAGACGAGTTTTACTTTGATGATAAAGTGAAAAACGGAAACTCTATTTTGAGAGCAATTCACTATCCTCCTATCACAGAAGAGCCTAAAGATGCGGTTCGCGCAGGTGCTCACGGAGATATTAACTTGATTACATTGTTAATGGGAGCGCAAGGTCGTGGATTACAAGTGCAACGTCACGATGGAACTTGGGTTGATGCTATTGCTGCTGACGACGAATTGGTGATTAATGTTGGTGATATGTTATCTCGTCACACAAACAACAGATTGAAATCTACAATTCACCAAGTGGTTAATCCAGAGAAAGAATTATGGGGAACATCTCGTTTTTCTATTCCATTCTTTATGCATCCAGTTTCTGAAATGGACTTATCTGTTTTAGAAGATTGTGTAACAGAAGAAAATCCAAAACAATTTGAAGATATTACAGCTGGGGATTTCTTAACTCAGCGTTTAAGAGAAATTGGTTTAATTAAATAAGCCATATTTAATCTAATATTTCATAAAAAAGAGAGTTGATTTTCGTCAACTCTCTTTTCTTTTACATTCCTCTTACGTACATGTTGTAGTTAAAAATATCCAAACACAACAAGGTGTATTTATAATCATTTTTATTGATATCCACTTCCAAAACTGGATCCGAATTATAAAATCTAATTTTTAGATTATCATTCTTATCCAATAATAAATAAATGGAAGAAATCGTTGGACGAATATCATTCATCCAATTTCTCAAAGATTCTTTTGAATCTTTAATCAACTCAAATTTTTGAAAATATTCTTGAAAAAAATTCTCTAAACGTTGCACTTGTGTCAAACGATCCAATTCGCGATATAAATCGATAAAAACGCATAATTTTTCGCGCTTTGGACAAACACATGGATATGGATGTTCTCCATTATAAAGCCATCTTTGCCACTTTTTACAAGACGTTTGTTCTATTGCTTTCTCAAATTCATCTTCGTATTTTAAAAGCCACCAATTCATACGGCAAATCCGTAAATTGCCTTTTGATAACTGCAAAAGCTCGTCTATATAAGCGCTAACGTTTAACATCAATTAAAAATTTGAGTCTTGCTAATTTACAACTTTTCTGATTGAATTTTAATGTTTTAATAATAATTTTTCAAATTTTAGAATCTTAAATTGCTCATCAAACAAAACGTTATAAAAGAACATTTTTTCCTTCATCGTTTTATTTTTCATTTGCACATTTCGAACTGGAATTAAGACGTTAAATTGAAATTCTCTATCCTTCTCAAAATGATTAACAGCCGCATAATAAATCAAATTGTACCACGAATCGATTGGTGCATAAATCCCATAAAAGTCAGGATATAACGCATCTGCTTCATCTTTGTAAACATTGGTAATCGAATAATTATCAATCTCAAATTTCGAAACGCATTTATAGGTTGTTAATTTAGAACAAATTGAAGTGTCTTGTAGATATTTCGCCGAATCTAATTTCAGCCCAAATTCGTCCATTTTATAATCTTCAAACTTATTAATCGTAGGATCTACCACAATTTTTTTGTTCGGAAATTCTAAACTTTGTTTTTGGATATCTTGTAAAATAGTATCGTAAATTTTTGTTCGAATTTGATTTGGGTTAACATTTTGCGCATCAACAAATAACACAATATGTAAGGAAAAAACCAATAAAAAAAGTCTCATTTTGGCGTTTTGGTTTAAAATTTGTTTAAATTTATGAAGTCTTTACGATTCAAAAATCAAATTTAGTTGAAAAGATTTCAAATCTTATCATTTCATCATATTTTCGTAAACAAATAGTTAAAAAGGTGTTAAAGTACGCTTTCATACAATTACACTTTAACTATTATTGTTTATTTTTAACAAATTAATACAAAGTTTAATATCCGACAACAAACGTTTATTATAAATATTCTCTATAACTATTATAAATAAAATCTTTTACAATTTTTCCAAACAAGACATAAAAGTTAGACATTTGCAGTGTCAAATAATTTATTCATAGATAGTAAGACAAAGAGTAACAACGAGTATAACGAAATTGATTTATGAAGTTTGGAATTACTCGCACTCTTTTTACTTTTTAGAGTTTTTTATAGTAGTTTAGGTTGGTTAGTAATCCGTTCACTTTGAACGGATTATTTTTTTATAGCTTATCAATAAAAGCTTTCAACAAATTATATACTTTTTCAGAGGAACTCAAATCCAAACTTTCAGCTGTATCATTGGGATCATGATAAAAACCTTTTCCTCCTAATGTGTAAATAAAAAACGACGGAACACCTTTCAAATAAAACGGACAATGATCGGAATTACACGATTCTCCTCGAATTTTAACTTCTTTTAGGTATTTATTTGTTTGATTGAATTCAACTAATTTTTCAAATTGATTTTTAAAAACTTTACCATTCACAACTTGAATTCCTTGATCGCCCGCTCCCATAATATCTAAATTGACTAAAAATTTGATTTGATTCAATGGAAAAAGAGGATGATTAACATAATAATCTGCGCCTAAAATCCCCGCTTCTTCACCTGCAAAAGCCATAAAAACTGTTCTATAATTAGGCTGATGTTTTGAATAATACTTCATCAGCGCCATCATCATTGCAGTTCCGCTCGCATTATCACTCGCTCCAGGAAAAATAGTTTGTCCAACTTTCCCTAAATGATCATAATGAGCAGAAATAACAATTACGCTATCATTGTTCTTTCCGTCAATGTAACCAATTATATTATTTGCTTCGAATGAATTATTTAACTCTGAATCAATAGAATAATCGTTTATTTTTAAATTTTTAGAATAAAATTTATCCGAAATAATAAATTCTGAAATAGAAGATTGTCGTTGACTAAGACTTGAAGTCAATTTATCTGATGTAAATCTAAAAATCGCTCGATTTTTATTTTCATTTTTCTCATAAATATTCGCCCATTGTTTGTAATATTTCTGAATAGAATCTACAGAAGTCACTAAAGGCGGCAAAATAATATGTTTTCCTTTTTGCGATTCATCATCTTTCACAATAAAATCCCTCGTTTTATCTTTCGACTGAAAAGATTCCACATAGGCTTTTGTGTCAAAAATATAAAAAGGTGAATTGGTTTTCGAAATTGATTTAGAAATTGGTTTTACAATAAAATCAATTCCATATTTTAATTCTTTTCCATTAATTTTCAGTTTTGCATCTTTGATAATATTAATCGGAAAAGTAAATGTTTGATTATAACGATTAGAAAAAGACTTCAATCCATTTTTTTGAAATTCGTTTTGTAAATAAATTCCAGCATTTGTCATTCCATTTTCTACATAACCTCTGCCAGCAAACGAATTTGACGTAAGCGAATCTAAAATTGATTTAAAATATTTTTGATCAAAGGTTTGCGCATTTCCGATTGTAATTACAAAACACGAAATCAAACCAAATAATATCATTTTATTCTTCAGCATTTTAATCATTTTATTCTTCAAAAAATATTCTATTCTAAGATAATTATCATTTTAACAAAAAAAATCAATTATCTATATTAAGTCAATAACAAATTTAAAAAATCTTTAAAAAGTAAATCAAATTAATACTACTATAAATTTTATATCTTGCATTATTAAGTTATCATAATAAAAACAACAAATCACAAATTAAATGAAAGAAGTCGTAATAGTTTCAGCTGTTCGTACAGCAATGGGATCTTTTTTGGGAAGTTTATCTAACGTTCCAGCTACAGATTTAGGCGCAACAGCTATTAAAGGAGCTTTAGATAAAATCAACTTAGATGGATCTTTGGTTGATGAAGTATATATGGGAAATGTATTGCAAGCTGGTGAAGGACAAGCACCTGCTAAGCAAGCAATGATAAAAGCAGGTTTACCAAATACAATTCCTGCAACAACGGTAAACAAAGTTTGTGCCTCTGGTATGAAAGCTGTAATGTTTGCTACACAAGCAATTCGTTTAGGTGACGCAGATGTTGTAGTTGCTGGAGGAATGGAAAACATGTCGATGGTTCCTTTCTATTCACCAAATGCAAGAACTGGAAATAAATACGGAAATACTGTTTTGTTAGATGGAATTGTGAACGATGGTTTACAAGATTACTACAGCAAAGAAATGATGGGACTTTTCGGAGATACTTGTGCAACTGAGTTCAATATTTCTCGTGAAGAGCAAGATGAGTTTGCAATTAATTCTTACAAAAAATCTGCTGCTGCTTGGGCTGCTGGAAAATTTGACAACGAAGTTGTTCCTGTAGAAATTCCTCAACGCAAAGGAGAACCAGTTATTTTTAAAGAAGACGAAGAATATAAAAATGTAAACTTTGATAAAGTTCCAGGTTTGCGCGCTGTTTTCTCTAAAGACGGAACTGTAACTGCTGCAAATGCTTCTACAATTAATGATGGAGCTTCTGCTTTAGTATTAATGTCTTTAGATAAAGCAAACGAATTAGGATTAAAACCTCTTGCAAAAGTTATTGCTTATGCTGATGCTTCTCAAGAACCTTCAAAATTTACAACTGCACCAGCTAAAGCGGTTGAAAAATTATTGAAAAAAGCAAATATGACAGCTGCTGATGTTGATTTCTGGGAATTTAACGAAGCGTTTTCAGTTGTTGGAATTGCAAATACTAAATTATTAAACCTTGATGCTTCTAAAGTCAATGTAAATGGTGGTGCGGTTTCTATTGGTCATCCACTTGGAAATTCTGGATCAAGAATTTTGGTTACATTATTAAATGTTTTAGAGCAAAACGGAGGAAAAATTGGTGGTGCAGCTATCTGTAATGGTGGCGGTGGAGCATCTGCAATGATTATCGAAAAAATCTAATTTTAGATCAAATACACGATGAAAGCGTCTAATCTGTAGACGCTTTTTTATCTTTTGAAATTAAAATACTTGTAAAAAATCTGAAAAACATTCGACATTTATTATAATTGGCTTAAAAACCTTTTCTATATTTGTTGGATTGAACAAACACTTTTGTATGGAATATTTAGAATTTGAACAACCTATCAAAGATTTAGAAGAACAGTTACAAAGCTGTCAAATCGTCGGCGAAGGAAGCGGTGTTAACATCAAACAGGCTTGCGTTGAAATTGAAATTGCAATTGAAAATAAAAAGAAGGAAATCTATGGTAATTTAACGCCATGGCAACGTGTACAATTGTCTCGTCATCCTTCTCGCCCTTATACTTTAGACTACGCTTACGCGATCACAGATAACACGTTTATCGAAATTCACGGAGATAGAACTTTTGCTGATGATAAAGCAATGGTTGGTGGTATGGGAAAAATCAATGGTCAAACTTTTATGATTATTGGTCAACAAAAAGGAAAAAATACCAAAGAAAGACAATATCGTCGTTTCGGAATGTCTAATCCAGATGGTTACCGCAAAGCTTTACGTTTGATGAAGTTAGCAGAAAAGTTTAATATTCCTGTCTTGACTTTAGTCGACACTCCTGGTGCATATCCTGGTTTAGAAGCTGAAGAAAGAGGTCAAGGTGAAGCTATCGCTAAAAACATCTACGAAATGTTGAAACTTACAGTTCCTATCATTACAATTGTAATTGGTGAAGGAGCTTCAGGTGGAGCATTAGGAATTGGAGTTGGGAACAAAGTTTTCATGTTAGAAAACACTTGGTATTCTGTAATTTCACCAGAAAACTGTTCTACAATTTTATGGAGAAGTTGGGATTACAAAGAGCAAGCTGCTTCGCAAATGAAATTAACTGGTCCTGATATGTTAGAATTAGGATTAATTGAAGACATCATTCAAGAACCGCTTGGTGGAGCACACTACAAACCAGAAGTTGCGTACACAAACTTGAAAAATAAAGTTTTAGACACTTACAACGAATTGAAAAAACTTTCTCCAAAAGAATTACAACAACAACGTCAAGAACGTTACATCAAATTCGGAGAATTTTCAGGATAAAATATTGTTTTACAATAATACTTATTGTAGAATATACAATTTTAAAACGAGATATAAAATTAGTTATATCTCGTTTTTTTATTTAATTTTGAAACTCTTATGGAACAAGCAAATTATAATCCCGAAATACCAGCTAACAAGCACAATGTCATTGGTTTAGAGAAAGGTAAACTTCCTCCACAAGCTGTTGATTTAGAGCAAGCTGTACTTGGTGCGATGATGATTGATAAAAAAGGGTTGGATGAAGTCATTGACATTCTTACACCGCAAGTTTTTTATCGTCCAGAGCATCAAGCGATTTATGCTGTCATTCAAAAATTATTTAACGATTCAGAACCTATTGATTTATTAACGGTTTCGAATGAGTTGAAAAGTGAAGGCAAATTAGATCGTGTTGGCGGTGATTATTATTTGATTCAATTAACGCAAAAAGTTTCTTCTTCTGCACACGTGGAGTATTATGCTCGTGTCATTCAAGAAAAATATATTCTTCGTCGTTTAATTGAAATTTCGAATCAAGTCATTGAAAAATCATACGATGATACTGCCGATGTATTTGATTTACTGGATTATTCTGAATCGAAATTATTCGAAATTACAGAAGGTGGAATCAAGCGTAGTTATTCGGAAGCAAGAGATTTAGTTACAGAAGCGATTGACAAAATTAAAGCCCAATCTACCAAAGAAGGAATGTCTGGTTTATCTTCTGGATTTACAGAAATTGATAAAATTACTTCGGGTTGGCAAGAATCGGATTTGATTATCTTAGCCGCTCGTCCTGGTATGGGGAAAACCGCTTTTATCCTTTCGATGGCGAAAAATATGACGGTGGACAAAAATATTCCAGTTGCTGTTTTTTCATTAGAGATGTCTTCTGTTCAGTTGATTACGCGTATGATTTCGGGTGAAACTGGAATTTCGGGTGAAAAATTGCGTAAAGCAAAATTAGCCGATCACGAATGGAAACAATTATATACAAAAGTAAAAGGTCTTGAAAATGCACCGCTTTACATTGACGATACGCCTGCCCTTTCTATCTTCGATTTAAGAGCAAAAGCGCGTCGTTTGGTTTCTCAACATGGTGTAAAAATGATTTTGATTGACTACTTACAGTTAATGACTGCTGGTGGAAAAGCAAATGGAAACCGTGAGCAAGAAATTTCGATGATTTCGCGCTCCTTAAAAGCAATCGCAAAAGAGTTAAGTATTCCTGTTATTGCACTTTCGCAGTTATCTCGTTCGGTAGAAACTCGTGGAGGAAGCAAGCGTCCATTATTATCGGATTTACGTGAATCTGGAGCGATTGAGCAAGATGCCGATATCGTTTCGTTTATTTATCGTCCCGAATATTATAAATTAGAATATTGGGATGATGAAAGTGAACCTTGCGCTGGTCAAGCCGAATTTATCATTGCTAAACACCGTAATGGTGCGTTAGAAAATGTGCGTCTACGATTCATTAATGAGCAAGCTAAATTTACCGATTTAGAAACTTCATTTGGTGGAGATTTCGAAATTCAAAGCTCGATGAATGATGGTTCTCAAGAAATGGGAAGTGCAATGAATTTATCTGCTATCGATCCTTCTGATGCTTTTGGAGATTTCGGCGGAGAATTCACAAGTTCGATGAACAACGACGACGATAATTTACCGTTTTAAAAGAATGATTTTATTTTGAACGAATTGTTCTATTAAGATTTGATAATTTTAATCAATCATAAATATTTACTTTATGAAAAAGAATCTAGAATTTATTGCAGAACTTTATGGTTGGATTCAAATCTTTATATCACCCTTTATTATTGGCTTCATAATTGGATTGTTGATTTATTTTCAAAATAAATCAATTTCTAATTTAATTATTGGTTCTATCTTCATTCTAACAGGATTAATATTAGGAATTATTTTAGCAAATAAAAAAATGAAAAGTAAAAACGGAACAATTTGGTTTTTATCACGAACAAATTCAGCAACTGATTTAGATAAATAATCATTCTTCTAATTTCTATTGTTCATTTATACTTACTTTATTGTTCAAACCTTCTAAAATCTCATCAACTATCAGTTTTATTTATCCTAAAAGTTTTGTTAGGAACGAGAATTGCTACAACTTTGTATACATTAAATAAAGAGTGAAATGGCAAGTTCAATCAGAACATTAAATCCTGCTACAGGTAAAATCGAAAAAGAATTTCAAGCCTACACAAGCGAAGAAATCAATCAATATATAGACGACGCAAACGAATTATATCAAACATGGCGATTCGAATCTTTCGAAGAAAGAAAAGCTGTAATGAAACGTGTCGCAAACGAAATGCGTAAGCAAAAAGCTCGATTAGCTGCTTTGATTACAACAGAAATGGGAAAACCATTGTATGAAAGTGAAATCGAAATTGATTATAGTGCAAATATCATCGAATATTACGCTGATAATGCAGAAGAATTCTTGGCAAATGTTCCTATACAAACAGAAAAAGGTGACGCTTATGTGGTTTCAGAACCTATTGGTGTGTTATTAGGTGTCATGCCTTGGAACTTTCCTTTTTCTCAAATTGCACGTTTTGCTGGGCCTCACATTATGGCTGGTAACACAGTTGTTTTGAAAACGGCTTCTAATATTCCGCAATGTGGAATCGCTTTCGAAGAAATGTTTACTGCTGCTGGCGCTCCAAAAGGTTTGTACAAAAACTTATTGATGTCAGGAAAAGACACAGATTCGATTATTAATAATCCAAAAATTGTTGGTGTATCTTTAACTGGTTCAGAAGCTGCTGGTGCAGAGGTTGCAAGTATCGCTGGTAAAAATGTAAAACCTTCGGTTTTAGAACTTGGTGGTTCTGATCCAATGATCGTTTTGAATGATGCGGATATCGAAAAAGTGATGAACGGAACCATTAACGGTCGTTTACGTAATGCTGGACAAGCTTGTACTTCTTCGAAACGTATTATAGTACAAGAAGGTATTTACGATGAATATTTGAAAAAAATTACGGACTATATAAACGGAATGAAAGTTGGCGACCCTACACATGCTGACACCAATATGGGACCTGTAAGTTCGGAAAGCGCGTTAGAAAAATTATTGGATCAAATTAATGATTCAGCTAATAAAGGAGCAACAATTGTTTCAGGAGGAAAACGTATTGATCGTGATGGTTTCTTTTTACAACCAACAATTTTGACAGATTTAAAACCTGGAATGAAGGCTTATGACGAAGAAGTTTTTGGACCTGTGGTTTGTATTTGGAAAGTCAAAGATGTAGAAGAAGCAATCAAAATTGCGAATGATACGCCTTACGGGTTAGGTGCTTCTATTTATACAGAAGATGTTCCGAATGCGGAGAAAATCGCTCGTAGAATAGATTCGGGAATGGTTTACGTAAACAAACAAGTTTCATCAAGTCCAGATTTACCTTTCGGAGGTGTTAAACATTCGGGGTACGGACGCGAACTTTCTAAAGCTGGAATTATGGAATTTATCAATAAAAAATTAATCATGATTGCGAAATAATTTTTCAATCATATCTAAAATAATAAAAAAATGCAACTTTTATAAAGTTGCATTTTTTTATTGAATAAATCCTTGTTTTTGTTCCATTTGGTCAATTTTGAAAAGAATTAAATCACGCATAATTTTTGCTCGATTTTTTGCTTCATTTGCTATTTCTCCTTCAAATTTTTCGTCAATTATTCCGTACCACAATTCAATCCAACGCTCGAAATGGTGTGGTTTTAATTTCTCTTTTTGACTCAAAACCAAATGTGTTCGCATTGGCCAGCCTTCAAAAGTTGCTTTTCCTAACAAAACAGTTTCCCAAAACTGAATCATATGTGGCAAATGTTCGTCCCAATTTACCTTTGCAACTTCCGAAAAAAAGTAACCAATGACATCATCTTTTTGCACTTTATCGTAAAACGTATTCACCAATAAAGCAACATCTTCTGAAGTTTCGATATCTTTTTTCATTAAAACAAATTTACAAAGAACTTAATTCAATTCATCAATGTTTTTAATCACGAAAAAATGCAGTAATTTTACAGTCTCATAAAAATGAATAGAATTGGATAGCAATAGACAACAAAAAGTAAGTAAATTATTTCAAGAAGA
Source organism: Empedobacter sp. ULE_I140 (assembly GCF_053482575.1). NCBI lineage: Bacteria > Pseudomonadati > Bacteroidota > Flavobacteriia > Flavobacteriales > Weeksellaceae > Empedobacter > Empedobacter sp. ULE_I140. Next base: position 2,493,482 of record NZ_JBQMTX010000001.1, read on the forward strand.
ATTAGCAGAAGCTTTTAGAAAATGGGCTGTAAAGGAATTCCCTGGAAATTTGATTAGTGTTACAGAAGTAAAAGTAACACCAGATTTGAGCGTTTCTAAAATCTATGTAAGTATTTTTCCAAGTACTCAAAAAGACGAAATTTTTAAAGAAATTAGAGTTAATACACCATTATTTAGAGGAATTTTATCAAAAAGCGCTTCTAAACAAATGCGTATTACGCCAGAATTAATTTTCATTTTAGATAATTCATTAGACGAAATGGATAAAATCGACAAAGCGCTAAGAGGAGAAGGAAATAATCCAATCTTATAATGAGAAACATTTCACTTTACATTGCGAAACGCTACATTTTTTCGAAAACGAATACAAACGCTGTAAACATTATTACATCGATTGCTGTTGGTGCTATTTTGGTTGCTACAGCAGCTTTGTTTATTATTTTATCCGTTTTTTCGGGCTTAGAAAAAATGAATTTAAAGTATTATAGCAATGTAAATCCTGAAATTAAAATATCACCTTCGAAAGGAAAAGTATTGGACAGTTTAACTTTTGTTGTGGATCAATTGAAGCAACAAAAAGATGTCAAAGCTTTTTCTAAAATCATCGAAGAAAAAGTCTACATCGATTACAAAGGAAAACAAGATATTGCCTATTTGAAAGGTGTTGACGAAAACTTTACCAAAGTTACGCGTTTAGATACAGTGATTTATGGTGGACAATATTTAGATTTTAATCGCGATGATAATTTTATTGTTTCGAATGGAATTGCAGAGCGTTTACAACTTTATATCGATCCGATAACGCCAGCAGATTTGATGATGCCAAAAGCTGGAACAGGTTTAATAAAACAAGAAAGCGATGCTTTTACTCGCAAAGATGCGTACAGCGTTGGCGTTTTTATTTTGAACGAACAATATGACAAGCACATCTTTACGACATTAGGTTTGGCGCAAGAATTATTGTTGTTAAACGAAAATCAGTGTTATTCGATTGAAGTAAAAACGACTGGAAAAAAATCGTTTAATGAAGTGAAAATTCAACTTCAAAAAGCATTGGGTTCTCATTATAAAATCGAAACCAGACAAGATCTGGATTCAGCTTTCTTGAAAGTAATGAATATGGAAAATTTAATCAGTTATTTGATTTTCACGTTAGTCATTATTATTGCATGTTTCAATTTGGCAGGAACAATTATTATCTTGATTTTGGATAAAAAGAAAGAAATTCAGACGATGTATAGTTTTGGATTATCTCGAAAAAACATTCGTAATATTTTCTTCCAAACTGGTTTTATTATCACCTTTATTGCGATGACAACAGGTTTATTAATCGCCTCTGTTATTGGATTATTACAAATAGATTTTGGTTTGGTTATGGCTTCGCCAACTGTTGCGTTTCCATTTATCTTTTCTGTCGAAAATTTTGTTGCAGTTATTGTAACTGTTTTAGGTTTGGGAAGTTTGGTTTCGTGGATCGTTTCCAGACAAGTGAAATAAAAAATATTAAGACATAAAAAAAGCTTGAAGAAATCTTCAAGCTTTTTTTATGCTTTAATCCCACCTATTCCAACGAATATAATTTGGTTTTGAGAAGTCGAAATCCATCATTTGGAAATCTCTATTATCCAATAAATTTGTCTTGATTAGATTATCACCTTGTCCAGGAATTGAAGGATAATACGACAATGAAAAACGAATATTATTGAACACAAAATAATCATTTGTCAACATCACACCCAAACTAAAACGCGAATAAATTGGGTTATTATTTAGTATAAATTTTTTGTTATCTCCAATTGCCGCGACCATCGCATTAAAAAATGGCGAAATACGAAATCCTAAAAACTCGTAAGGTGTATAGGATTGCAATTGATACTCGAACATTAATTTTTGTTGACCTGTTAATCCTCTATCCGATTTGAAACCTGCCATTCCCAAATAATCATGTTCATGAAGCGAAAGTTGATCCGCAGGAGAATCTAAACGATCATTTCCCAAAAGATAATTAGTTTTCATGAAGTTTCTGAACTTCCATTTTCCCCAATTTATCAACTTTGCCATATATTGTAATTCTACAGACAGCGTTTTTTGTTCAAATTTTCCTTTATTAAAAAATCCTCCAAACTCAACTCCAAATCCCCAAAAACCGGTATTTAAAAAACCTCCAGCAGAAGCTTTTCCGCCAAGATAATAACGATCAGTTTGACGAATATTTTGAATTCCTCCTATAATGCCCAATGATTTCCCTATCGCAATATCTTCTTCAATATCATAATTGAAAATATATTTTGTTTTGATATATCGTTTTGAAGAAATTCCTATCCCTACTAAATAATTCGTTTGGTCAGAAAAAAAGTTCACAGGATCGTTTTCTGGAGTTGGTGTTTCGGTATAAGATCGATCATAAAATCGCCCTGAAACAATAAAATTGGTAATATTTTCTGAATGACCATCATCAATTCTAAACGCTCTTGCCAACCAATAATCTTGGTAATTATATTTGAAATGGTTATCAACCAAAATAGGTTTTTCGAAATCTAATGAATCTTTAAAATACACTTGTCCAACCGAAACTCCACCTGCATAATGTGCTAATGGCGAATAAAAAGGTCGTACAAAACTGATTGATTTTGTATAATGATTATCTTCATTTTTGAAATAACGTACATTCCCAATAATTCGAGTTTGGGCAATATTTGGAACCGTATAATTAAATTGATATAACGAATTTCCTGTTTTGTAATTGTGACGGTAACGATTATCAAACACATGTCCTAAACCTAAAAAATTTCGCTCTCTAATGCGAATTCCAGCTTTTGAACTCGAAACCGAACCTGTAATAAACATACTCCAAGAGTCAATTGAATTGACATATAAATCAACCGAATCATTCCCGACAGCTTCTTCCTTAATCTCTACTCGACGAATAGAACGATTGGTACGTATTAAACGCTCAGATTCAGCTGCTTTTACAGAATCATATTTATCTCCTAGTTTCAGCAACATATTTTGACGCAACACAAATTGCTTAGATTTCCCGTGTAGTGTATTTCCAGTTCTTTCAATCCATTTTGTCGGTTTTCTTGTCGTGTCCTGCAAAGAATATCCGAAAGGGTCTTGTGTTTTGTAGTAAATATTTCGAATAATTTTTCCTTGATATTTTCCATCACCTACATTATTATTGGGCTGAATAGGAAAACTCGTTGGTTTTTTCTTGAATAATAATTTTTGGTAAAACTTTCTAAACTTAGAATGATTTTTATTCTCAATTCTAACTGTATCAATTTTGACACTATCTTCTTGAGCATTAACAACTATGGATAAACTAAAAAATAGTAATCCAAAAAAAGTTAATAATATAGTTCTTTTTTTAAGCACACGTCAAGTTATAAAAGTCTAACCGCTTTTACAAATCTAGTTTTCCAATAATTTTCATCAAGGGAAGAAATGATGACACCTTTCGAAGTTGAAGAATGTACAAAACTGATTGATCCGTCATGATTAATACTTTCTACAATACCTACATGAGAGATTGAATTTCCTGAAGTATTAAAAAATATTAAATCACCTATTTTAACATTTTCGATTGTAATTTCTTTTCCATATTCAGCTTGATCACTCGAACGACGAGGCAATTCTAAATTCATTTCCTTGAAACTTACATAAACCAGTCCCGAACAATCGAAACCTGTTTTCGTAACTCCACCATATTTGTAAGGTGTTCCTAAGTAAGATTTTGCCGTTTTTAGAATTTTATTTATATCACGAGGCGCACTATCATCAGCATTTTTAGAACGAAAAACCTCTGTAGATTCGTTTTTTTTGGAAGAAGTATAAACTTTTTTAGAACCAGTTTTCTTATACGAAGTTACTTTACTACTTCCACAAGACGTCAAGAATAAACTTGCGATAATAATTGTTGTAAGGTATATGTGCTTCTTCATTTTCGATCCAGTTTTCTTCAACAAATTTTCAACGAATAAATTTACTAAATATTATCTTGCATCACCTCTGTTAACAATTGTTTGGCTCTTAAAAGACGAACTTTAACATTTGGTAAGGTCAAATTGAGTTCTTCAGCAATCTCTTTGTATGTTTTATCTTCGATATAACGCAATTCTATAATTTTTTGATAAGGTTCTCTCAATTTTGCAATAGCTTTTATCAGCGTGTCATTATCTTGTTTTAAAATCAAATGTTCTTCTGGCGAAGGATGATCTTCTAAAATTTCTAAAAAATTGGTTTCATCATCAAGAGAAATATTCAGTTTTGGAGATCTTCTGATATGATCAATCATCGTATTATGTGCGATAGAAATTACCCAAGTCGTAAAGTCAAAATCTTCGTTATATAATTTCAATTTTGTAAAAACCTTCGTAAACGTTTCTATAGCGATATCTTCGGCTTCTTCTTCGTTTCTAATCTTAGAAAATACATAATGATAAACTTTGTTCCACAAAACCTCTATCACTGCGTTCTGAGCATTTCGTTTCCCTTTTTTAGCTTCTAAAATTATGTCCTCTAATGTCATTTACTAAATCAATTATGATAAATATAACAAAATATATAGTATAAAAAAAGCTTCAATAAAAATATTGAAGCTTAAAATCTGTAGACCCACAGGGATTCGAACCCCAACTAGCGGCACCAAAAACCGATGTGCTACCGTTACACCATGGGTCTGTCCATGATTATTATGTTAAAATTGAAAAGAAAAAATTGTAGACCCACAGGGATTCGAACCCCAACTAGCGGCACCAAAAACCGATGTGCTACCGTTACACCATGGGTCTGACTAAATTTTATTTCAATTTTTGCAACTTTTCTCTTAACTAGGTTAGATAAAAATGCCTCAACAATTGCTTATCGAGGCATAAGACTTTTGTAGACCCACAGGGATTCGAACCCCAACTAGCGGCACCAAAAACCGATGTGCTACCGTTACACCATGGGTCTATGTCTTAATTGCTGTGCAAATATAGAAAGGTTTTTTAATTCACCAAAACTAATTTTACAAGTTTTTAGCTAAAACAGACGTTTTATGTGATAAGCTATTGAAAATGAATTTTAAAAAATGATTAAATTTTTTACATTTTTTTTATCAAAGCTTCATACGGATGATTTCGTTCTTGAATTTACGTTTCAAATCTTGCCCACAATCAAAAATCATTTGCTCATTTGATGGAAATGGAGCTGGTCTTCTACCAATCATATTTATATAATCTCGATCCAAAGAACGTCGATCACCTTTGTAAGTTCCGTAAGAATCTCTAAAAATAAACTGACTTGCTAAATTTTTAGAATCGATGGCTTGCTCTTTTTGATTATCGATCAAATAATATTTTGCCGTAATTGCAGCTTCCTTGATGCGTTGTACTTCTTCAAAACGACTTTTTACTGTAATATAACGATCTACCATCACGGGTTTTCCGTCTTTATCTTTTACCACTACTCCATTTTGCACCAATTCTTCTTTACCATCAACAATTTTTTTCTCAAAATTATGCACCTCAATTTTTTCTCGTTCAGGTGAAACATTTATCGTCTCAAAACTTAATTGAATTACATAATCATAAGAACTATTTAATTTTCCCGTGTAAAATTCAGTCCAATTAGAATCCAATCCATACGAATTAAAATCTAACAAATCTTTCTCTAATAGTTTAGGAATAACAACTTCTGTGTTGTTCACCAATTGCACCAAAACTTTATACATTCCGTTTGTACGAGCCGTATTCATCAAACTACGAGTATCTTTATAATTTGAATAAACACTTTCTAAAACTTGAAACTTTTGATAAGCCGTTTGTGCATTCAGTTTTCCTCCTTGATTTAGAAAAGATTTTCCTTCATCGTACAAAAATTGCGCATACTTTTCTTGAATCGTTTTATAAGCTACTGAATAATCTTTTGTTTTGAAATTATACGTTTTCCCGCTAATCGATCTTCCATCAATTCCAGCAATCGTTTTTTGTCTTTCTTGCAAACGATTAATAATTTGATACGCTTCCTGATATTTAGAAGGATTAGTCAACGTTTCGATTTGTTTCAATCTATTTTCATCTTCTTGCTGTCCTTTGTTATAAGCTTCAAAAATTAATGGAACATATTTGATTCCATTTTTCTCCGATGGATTTTTGAAATAAGCTTGCGTAGATTGTTCAAAAGCTTGCTGAAAATTACCAGAAACCAATGCTGAATTCGCCGATTTGTACGAATTACAATTTGTAAAGAATAGTAAAGAGAGCGTTAAGGCAAGTAATTTTATTTTCATATTATCAAGGTAAGTTTTTTGTTTTTTAAAAGTAAAAAGAAAGCCAATATAAATTGGCTTTTGGTTGATATTTTTTATTCTTCAAAAATAATTGAGTTGTCTCCCAAAGATTTTAATCTTACTAAAGATTCAACTCTGATATTTTCATTCAATAAGCGATCGCGTCCTTCTTGAAATGATTTCTCAATTATAAAGCCCATTCCCAAAAGGTTTGCGCCAGATTGTTTAATCAAATTTTCAACACCCAACGCTGCATTTCCATTCGCTAAAAAATCATCAATAAAAATAACATGATCATTTTCATTCAAAAATTGACTACTTACGCAAACATCGTACGTTCGGTCTTTCGTGAATGAATACACTTGCGACGCATAAAAATCTGTCATTGTTTTAGGCTTTGCTTTCTTCACAAAAACAACAGGCAAATTCAATTCTAATCCAACCATAATCGCTGGAGCAATGCCGCTTGCTTCGATTGTAATGATTTTATTAATGTTTAAATCCGAAAATCGCTGGACAAATTCCGACGCAATTGCTTTCATCAGAACAGGATCCATTTGGTGGTTGATAAAACTATCAACTTTTAGAATTCCACCATCGAAACTTTTTCCATCCTTCAGAATTCTTTCTTTTAAAAGTTCCATTTAATATTTAGTTTTTTAAAGTTTACATAGAAAAAAAGCCAGCACATTGGCTGGCTTTGATATATTTTTCAGCTTATTCCCACTCGATAGTTGCTGGTGGTTTTGAGCTGATATCGTAAGCTACACGGTTAATTCCTTTTACCTCATTGATAATTCTATTCGAAACTAATTCTAAGAATTCGTAAGGTAATTTTGACCACGTTGCTGTCATAAAATCGATCGTATTTGCAGAACGAACAACCGCCGTATATTCGTACGTACGCTCGTCTCCCATTACTCCAACAGATTTTACAGGTAATAAAACCACGAAAGCTTGAGAAACTTCGTCGTATAAATTATGTGCATAAAGCTCGTCAATAAAAATTTGATCTGCTTCTTGTAAAATACGTACTTTTTCTTCGTCTACTTCACCTAAAACACGGATTCCTAAACCTGGTCCTGGGAAAGGATGGCGGTAAACTAATTCACGAGGAATACCTAATTCTACTCCAACTTTACGTACTTCATCTTTGAATAATTCGCGTAATGGTTCTAATAATTGAAGTTTCATATCTTCTGGTAATCCACCAACATTGTGGTGAGATTTAATAGTTGCAGAAGGTCCTTTTACAGATTGCGATTCGATTACATCAGGATAAATAGTTCCTTGCGCTAAGAATGCTGCATCTTCAAATTTATTTGATTCTTCATCAAAAACAGCCACGAAATCTTTACCAATTGATTTACGTTTTGCTTCTGGTTCATCGATACCTTTCAAGTTTGTTAAGAAACGTTCTGAAGCATCTACCATTTTGATGTTCATGTTGAAGTGCTTTCCGTAATTTTCCATTACTTTTTTCCCTTCATCTTTTCTCAATAAACCAGTATCAACAAAAATACACGTTAATTGATCGCCAATTGCACGATGAATTAAAACCGCTGCAACAGAAGAATCAACACCTCCTGAAAGTCCTAAAATCACTTTTTTATCACCAACTACTTCTTTTATACGAGCAATTTCTGTTTCGATAAAATCTTTTAAAACCCAATTCTTTTCAGCCTGACAAATATTGAAAACAAAGTTTTCTAACATTGTTGAACCATATTCTGAATGTGTAACTTCTGGGTGAAATTGTACCGCAAAAATCTTTTTATCTTCGTTTGCGATTGCCGCAATATCTATATTTGATTTTCCTGAAATTGTAAATCCTATTGGCGCTGTCATCACTTCATCGAAGTGACTCATCCAAACTGTAGATTGTTCTGGAACTCCTGCGAATAAACTGTTTTGAGCTAAAACTGTTAATTCAGATTTTCCATATTCTCCTTTTTCTCCTTTCTTAACTTCTCCACCTAATAAATGCGAAATCAATTGCATTCCATAGCAAATTCCTAAAACAGGAACGCCCATTTCGAATAATTCTTTTTCTACCAAAGCGGCTTCATCTCCAAAAACTGAAGAAGGTCCTCCTGATAAAATAATTCCTTTTGGATTGTGTTTTTTGATTTCTTCGATCGAAGTGTTGTAGGGAATAATTTCTGTATAAACTCCAAATTCTCGAATTCGGCGCGCGATTAATTGATTGTATTGCGAGCCAAAATCTAAAATAATAATTCCTTGCGTCATTGTGTTTGTCTTTGTGCAAAATTAAGTGAAATTCGGCGCAATCACAATTTTATTCACGTCATTTTTCATTCTTTTGGGCAGATTTTTATAGTTTTCCAAGAACTTAATATTTTCATAACTTTAAAACCGATTAATCGAAATAATTTTACCTTGAAAAAACAATTCATCATGAAAAAAATTATATTTACTGCCTTAACAACCTTTATGCTTACAAACATGGCAAATGCTCAAAAAATTATTGCTCATCGTGGTTATTGGGACACCGAAAACAACGCAAAAAATTCAATTAAATCATTAAAATCTGCACAAGAAATTAGTGCTTATGGTTCTGAATTTGACGTATTAATTAGTGCTGATAATGTTTTGATGGTAAATCATGATGATCATTACCAAGGTCATACAATAGAAACTACAAATTCTTCTCTTTTAAAAACGTTGAAATTAGCTAACAACGAAAATATGCCAACTTTAGAAGAATATTTTGAACAAGGAAAAAAGAATAAGAAAGTTAAATTAATTTTCGAATTAAAACCTCACTCATCAAAAGAAAATGAAGATCGTGCAGTAAAAAAAGCAATTGAAATCATCAAAAAACATAAAGTAGAAAAACAAGTTGAAATCATTTCATTTAGTAAAAACATTTGTGATGAATTCAAGAAATTAGCTCCAAAATTTCACGTTTCTTATTTAGCTGGAGATTTGTCTCCTCAAGAAGTAAAAGCGAGAAATTGGAATGGAATTGATTATCATTATAGCGTTTTTCAGAAAAATCCTACTTGGGTGAAAGAAGCAAAAGATTTGGGCTTATTGGTTAATGTTTGGACAGTTAACGACCCAAAAGTGATGCAAGAAATGATTGATATGAAAGCTGATTATATTACAACTGATAAACCTTTGATTTTAAAAGAAATTTTGACTAAATAAATTAGTATATTTAGCGGAATAAGAAATCATTTTATGTCTCAACTTAACTCATTCGAAATCTATTCATTTACAACATTAAACCAAATTCATAAAGACTATATTTTTAAAATTTGGAACAACGAATATCCTATTAATTTGGCTTTTGAGAGTTTACAGGACACCGAAAATTATTTGAATAGTTTGATTGAAGCGAAACATTTTTTTGCTGTAGATGAAAACAATCAAATGCGAGCTTGGGCGGTTATTTTTGAAAGAGATTATGAAAAATGGTTTGCAATAATTGTGGATAGCGAGTTGCATCAAATTGGTTTGGGACGTAAAATTCTTAATCGATTAAAAACATTTTCGACAGAACTAAATGGTTGGGTAATCGACCATGAAAAAGATACAAAAGCGAATGGAGAGCCTTATTGTTCTCCGTTGGCTTTTTACATGAAAAATGATTTCAATTTACTTCCTGAAATTCGTTTGGAATTAGAGAAAATTTCTGCGGTTAAAATTAATTGGAGAGAGTAATAAAACAAAAAAGAGAAGCTTATTAACTTCTCTTTTCTATTTTATTCTCCTAAAACCTTTTCCAAATCAGTGCTTCCTTGTATATTTCGCATTTGTCGCTCTATATGACTAGCGCGTCTACTGATAAAAGACGAAGGCGGATTCACATTATATTTTCGTGGCAATGGCAAAGCTGCTGCAATTCGAGCCGCTTCATTTTTGGTTAAATCTTTAGCTGGTTTATTAAAATAATATTCTGAAGCTGCTTCAACTCCAAAAACACCAATTCCCATTTCTGAAGTGTTCAAATACATTTCTAAAATACGTTGTTTGCCCCAAATTTTTTCGATCATAAACGTAAAATAAACTTCCAATCCTTTTCTCAACCAAGAACGACCTTGCCACAAAAACACATTTTTCGCTACTTGTTGAGAAATCGTAGAACCTCCACGAAGTTTTTTCCCTTCTTTATTTTTTTCGATCGCTTCTTGTATTCCATCCATATCAAATCCATTGTGTACAGGAAACTTTTGATCTTCGGAACCAATTACAGCCAATTTTATATTTCGTCCCATTTCTTCATAGGAAATATAATCGCGCTTAAATTTTCCTTGTTCAAAACCTTGCTGAACTTGCGTAATCGTGAACGGCGGATTAATCCACTTTAACACAACAATGTATACAAGATGAGCTACAAAAAGATAAATTACAACCTTACGAATAAATTTAAACATTTTATTTCTTTAAATTATGAAAGCAAAGTTATACGATTTATTGAATTTTGAAAATAAAAAAAGCTCCAAAAATGGAGCTTATATTTCTATTCTTTATTTTTTCTCAACTTTCGTTGAACCAGATGTGGGAGCTAATTTTTCTTTTGCAACATCTTTCACGTTTTTTAACTCAGCGTTTACAGGCTCAATCAATGATTTTGTAGGACTTTCATTTCCTCTGTGACACATTACACATGTTACAACATTGATCATTTCAGGATTTTTTGCATTTTCCCAATTGAAATTTTTCGCGTTAATATCACGTGTCATTACAATCATATGACGTGCAAATTCCTTTTCTTTTTTTGCATCACTTGCAAAATCCATCTTTTTCGTATCTGGATTTTCGGCGTGGCAAAAATTACATTTCACTCCTAAAGCAGCGTTGTATCCGCGCATCAAACCTTTCAAACTATCTTCCGAAATGTTTTGTGGTAACACTTTTAGATTTTTCCATTCTGAACTTGAAATTGCTTTTCCTGTGTCAATTTGACGAGAAGTCGTAAACGAAAAAATACTAAACATCAACGCTACAACTACCAAAGAAACCATTATTCTATTTGTTTTCATTTGTAATAATTTTGTTTATAAAAGGTAAAACAAATCTTAAACTGAATAAACCCTTCAGAAAAATTTGGAATAATTTTAAATAAAACCTTTAATGAATTAAAAATAAATCAATTAAAATCTCCAAACTAGTAAACGCGAAATTTTATTCCCTTGTTGCATATTTACAATTCGGTAATCTCTTACTTTTTCACGTTTCAAAATACCTTCCAAAATTCGAACATTTTCTTTCTTAGAAACCAATGTTGTAAACCATTTTACTTGATGTTTATAATCCGCACTTTCTTTTATCATTTTCGTGATAAACAGACGCTCTCCTCCTCTACACCAAAGCTCAGAATTATTCCCACCAAAGTTTTGAATTGGTTTTTGATCAGATTTTTGACCTAAGTTTTTCAGTTTACGCATTGTTTGCTCCATCACTTCTTGATTCGATCTAAAAAATGGAGGATTACAAATTGTAATATCAAATTTTTCGCCTTGTTTGATGATTTTTTTGAAAATATTGTTTGGATTAAATTGCATTCTAATCTCAACTTTGTTACGTAATCGAGCATTTTTCTTGACAATTTCTTCCGCATTTTTGAAAGAAGCATAATCCAACTCTGCGCCAACAAAGTTCCAGTCGTATTCGTAATTTCCAATAATCGGATAAATACAATTCGCTCCAACACCAACATCCAAGACTTTTACATCTTTTCCACGCGGAATTACACCATCAAAACTTTCACCCAAAATATCGGCAACATAATGAATATAATCGGCGCGACCAGGAATTGGTGGACACAAATTATCTTTTGGCAATTCCCAATAATCAATATCATAATATGTTTTCAATAACGCTTTATTCAACGCTTTTACAGCTTCTCTATCCGAGAAATTAATCGTTGGTTCGTTCTCTTTATTGGGTTTGATATATTTGGAAAGTGGGGAATAAATCGCACACAATTTTTCGAAATTATAAGGCGCTAAATGACGATTGCGCGAATGTAATTTTTTTAATTTACTCTTCTTTTCGGGAGTATTCATACAAAAATATTTATGCAAAAATAAGACAACCTTTGCAGTTTTCTGCAAAGGTTGTTTTTGAATTCGTTTATTTTAATTGTTTTTGTAGCGTTTCGATTTGTTTCAAAAGATGATGAATCACTTCTAAACCTTCTATATTAACGCCCAAATTATAATGAAATTCAATAAATCGTTCGATTAATTTCAAATCATTTTCTTCGATAAAATATTCTTGGTTACGCTCGTGCAAAACAACCAAATCATTTTTATACAAATCAATCACAAATTGAGGTTCAATCTGATGATATTTACTAAACTGAATAACAGATATCGTTACATTTTTCATGGTTTTAAGCTTTTTTAAGTGAACGTAATTTCTCGAATAATTCTTTTTCTTCTGCTGATAAATTAGTTGGAGTTTTTACTGAAAATGTCACATACAAATCTCCAAATTGATCATCTTTCTTATAAATTGGTAAACCTTTTCCTTTCAATTTAACCTTTTTATTATTCTCTGTTCCTTCTTTTATTGGAACTTTCACTTTTCCAGAAAGTGTATCAATCATCGCTTCTCCACCCAAAATTGCATCGTATAAGTCGATTTCAACAATTGTAGATAAATCTGCTCCATTAACTTCAAAAGACGTATTATTTTCGATATGAAACGTGATATACAAATCTCCATTTGGACCATTGTTATAACCTTTTCCACCGTGACCTTTTATCTTAATCGTTTGCCCATCTTCTACTCCAGCTGGAATTGTAATTCGAATATTTTTACCATTCACAGCAAAAGTTTGTTTATGCGAAGTCAATGTATCTGTCAAATTTAGTGTCAAACTGGCATTAACATCTTGCCCTTTATAACCTGTTGATCTACTCCTTCCTTCGCGTCCAAACATCGAACTGAAAAAATCTGAATAGCCATCAAAATCACCAAAACCTTCAGCTCCATCAAAATCGCTATTACTATATTGATATTGTTGCTGTTGTTGCTGACGAGCTTTTTCATATTCTTCACCATGTTGCCAATTTTCTCCATATTTATCGTATTTTTTACGTTTTTCTGGATCGCTCAACACTTCGTTTGCTTCATTTAATTCTTTAAATTTCTGTGCAGCTTCATCGTTATTTGGATTAAGATCGGGATGATACTTACGTGCCAATTTCCGATAAGCTTTTTTTATCTCATCTTGTGATGCGGTCTTTTGCAGACCTAATGTTGTATAATAATCTATAAAAGCCATAGTAATAATAAGTTTGTGTGGTAATTTAATCAAAATCAGTTCCAATTTTTTCAAAACTGACAATACGACTTATTCTTTTTTATCTATTTTAAACCTTTTAATATTTTATCCGAAAAAGATAAATTTATTATGATTAATTCATAAATTTTCAAAAATAATTTGGATATATTCAAAAAAATCAATTATTTTTCATTTATAAAAGAAAGTTATGAATAGAAAAAATTTTTCGAAAAATATATTAATTGGATCGGCGGTTGGTGACGCATTAGGAGTTCCAGTTGAGTTTAAAAGTAGGCAATATTTACAACAAAATCCTGTCACAGATATGATGGGTTATGGAACATACAATATGCCTCCTGGCACTTTTTCTGACGATAGTTCGATGATGTTTTGCTTGGCTGAATCGTTGTGTAATGGTTATAATGTGAATGATATTGCAGAAAAATTTCAGATGTGGATGCACGAAGGTTATTGGACGGCTGACGGAGAAGTCTTTGATGTTGGAATTTCTACACGAAAAGCAATAAATCGTTTACGAGTTGTAAAAAATCCAATTGAGGCTGGTTCTACATCCGAATCTGATAATGGAAATGGATCGTTAATGCGTATTCTTCCTTTAGCAATTTTCACGAAAGATTTATCGATTGATGAACGCTGTGAAATCGTCAAAGAAGTTTCTTCTATCACGCATGCGCACAATCGTTCTGTTTTGGCGTGTATTTATTATATTGAATTTGCGTTGAACGTTTTAGATGCCGAAAATCTAGAAGAAGCTTATCTGAACACAAATTTTTGGTTAAAATTATTCTTAGAAGAAAATGAAATTTATAAAAATGAATTTACATATTTCGAACGAATTTTAAGTGGAAAACTAATTGATTTAAAAGAAGATGAAATTAAATCAACTGGTTATGTCATGGATAGTTTAGAAGCTTCTATTTGGTGTTTGCTACATACAAGTTCGTATAAAGATTGTGTTTTGAAAGCGGTGAATTTAGGACATGATACCGATACAATTGCTTGTATTGCTGGTGGAATTGCAGGGATTTATTATGATGCAGAAACAATTCCGACCAATTGGATTGAGCAATTAGCGCGAGTGAATGATATTTTACATTTAGCAGAACAATTGGAAGAAAAATATGAATTTTAGAAAGCTTGAACTATTCTAAATTCACCAAAAACATTTTCGTAAATTTGCAAAATGGAAAGTCAAAAAAATAATCCATTACACGGAAAACGTTTAGACGATATTATCGAAGAATTAGTAATTTATTACGGCGGTTGGGAAGGTTTGGGAAATCAAATTAACATCAGATGTTTTAATGATAATCCAAGTTTGAAATCATCGTTGAAATTTCTTCGAAAAACAGATTGGGCACGTGCAAAAGTAGAAGAATTGTACATTAAGAAAATTGCAAAATAATGAGTGCAACTATTCTTGAAGAAAAGATTTTTATTGATTCTGAGCTCTTAACCAATATCGAAGAAGAAAGTCAGGTTATTATACATTGTTGTATGGCGGCAGATGAATATGCAAATGCTGCACGTATTTGGCCTTCTACTTTTATTATTGATAATCAATCAGGAAAACGTTGTCAATTGGTTTTTGCGGACGGAATTACAATGTATCCAAATTGGACGTATATCGAAGAAGGTTCGTCTCTTCATTTCACTTTAATTTTTAATGGTTTGCCAAAAAGTTGTCAATCATTTGATTTAGTCGAAATTATTCCGCAAGCTGGAGGATTTGAATATCGAAAAATAAATCGAAATAAAAGCGATGTTTATCACGTCGAATTTTCAGAATAAATTAAAAAAAATGCGTTTCATTTGAAACGCATTTTTTAATAATATAAACTGTATTTTTTATTGAATTACTCCAATATCATTTCGATAATATTCGTAATCAAAATGTACTTTTTTGATGTTTTCGTAAGCAGTTTCACGTGCTTCTTCTAATGTATTTCCTAATCCAACTATGTTGATTACGCGTCCACCAGAAGTAACAATTTGTTCACCTGATAATTTTGCACCAGCAATAAAATTAGGACAAGTTACATTTTCTAAACCACGAATCTCAAAACCTTTGTCGTAATTTCCTGGATATCCTCCCGAAACCATCACCACACAACACGCATGTTGATTTTTGAAAGTCAAGTCAAAATCTTCTCCTTTAATTGCTTTATTTACAACCTCAGCCAAATCATTTTCTAACAAAGGTAAAGTTGTTTGAGTTTCTGGATCGCCCATTCTTAGGTTATATTCCAACAAATAAACACCTTTTGTTGTAATCATCAATCCAAAGAAAATAACACCAGCAAACTCTGATCTTTCCTTAATTAAACCACATTTTGTTGGCTCCATAATTTCTTCTTCGAACATTTTGAAATGCTCTTCCGTAAACAATGGATTTGGAGCGATAACGCCCATTCCACCAGTATTAAGACCAGTTTCTCCTTCACCAATTTTCTTGTGATCTTTTGCCGAAACAAATGGAACGATTTTTTTCCCGTTAAAGAAAGACAAAATAGAGGCTTCAAAACCTTCTAAATATTCTTCAATAACCACTTCGTTTCCTGCATCACCAAAGGTTTTATCTTCCATGATATCCAAAACAGCTTGTTTTGCTTCTTCAAAATCTTGGCAGATAATAACTCCTTTTCCAGCCGCTAAACCAGAGGCTTTCACTACAATTGGATAATCTTGTGTTTTCAAATAATCAATCGCCAACATTGGTCCTTGAAAATTTTTATATTTTGCTGTTTTCACACCATATTTATCCATAAAATCCTTCGCAAAAGCTTTAGAAGCTTCTAATTGCGCAGCTGCTTTATGAGGTCCAAAAACATTTAAATTCTCTTTCTGAAAAATATCAACGATACCTTCTGCTAATTCAGCTTCTGGTCCAACAAAAGTTAAATCGATTTGATTTTCTTTCGCGAAATTTTTCATTTCTTCAATCGAAGAAACTGAAACGTTTGTTCCGATTTGAGCTGTTCCTGCATTTCCTGGAATAAAAAACAATTCTAAATCTTGTCCTTTTTGCTTGAAATCTTCAGCAAACTTCCATCCTATTGCATGTTCACGACCACCTGAACCGATTACTAAGATGCGAGTTGCGGTTTGCGATTCGCGGTTTGCGCTATTATTTTGTTCCATTGTTTTTCTTTGTTAAATAGTTTTGAAAATTTTTATTCATTCTACAATAATGATCAATTAATTCTAAAGCTTCATTTAATTCTGACTCTGTTATATAATTCAACTCAAAAGCTATTATTAATTGAGCTTCAACCTCAAAATCAGAACCTTTTGAAATAGATAGAAAATTAATCATTTGCTGATTTGAATTTCTTCCAGAACCTTCTGCGATATTTGAAAGAATTGAAACAACTGCTCTTTTTATTTGAACAGTTAATCCATACTTTTCTGATTCTGGAAATTTATTAGAAAGATTATAAACCAGTCTTAAAATTTCCAAACTTTTTTGCCATATGTCTAAATTTCTATAACTTCTCATTTACACTAAGTTAATCTTAAATTCCAACATCGCAAAACGAATATCGCATATCGAATTTTAGTGCATAAAATGTCTCATTCCTGTGAAAACCATCGGAATTTCGCGTTCATTACAAGCATCGATAGACTCTTGATCTTTGATTGATCCTCCTGGTTGAATAATTGCTTTAATTCCATTTTCTGCTGCAAAATCAGCTACATCACGGAAAGGGAAAAATGCATCTGAAGCTAAAACTAAATCATCTTCCACTTTTTCTTTTGCACGTGCAATCGCTTGTTGAGCCGCCCAAATACGATTCGTTTGACCTCCACCGATTCCGTAAGCTTGACCATTTGTCGCTACAACAATCGCGTTAGATTTTACCCATTTTACAATTTTTTGAGCAAAAACTAAATCAGTCATTTGACGATCTGTTGGTTGAGCTTCTGTTACAACTTTAAGATCTGTTGAAAACTGATTATCTGTAGACTGAACAATTAATCCTCCATCAACTTTTACGTAAGTTACTTTATCCGACACAGGATTCTTCACTTTGATGATACGTAAATTTTTCTTTTGTTTAAAAATTTCTAACGCTTCTTCTGTAAATGAAGGTGCAATTACAATTTCTAAGAAAATTTTATTTAATTCAACCGCAGTTTTTCCATCAACTTCTCTATTGAAAGCGATGATTCCACCGAAAATTGACATTGGATCACATTCATACGCTTTTTCATAAGCTTCTAAAACATTCTCTCCAATTGCCACTCCACAAGGCGTTGAATGTTTCACTGCACAACAAGTTGTTTCCTCAAATTCTGAAACCACTTTATAAGCCAAATCCATATCACGAATATTGTTGAAAGAAAGTTCTTTTCCTTGTAAATATTCGAAATCTTTCATTGCGCCATTTTTCGTTTTATCAACATAATAAGCTGCTTTTTGATGTGGATTTTCTCCATAACGTAAATCCATCACTTTCTCGTAAGAAGACTCTAAAAATTGAGGAAAATCTTCTCCTAAAATGTAAGTAGAAATCGCCGCATCATAAGCAGAAGTTAAGTTGAATACTTTACCAGCACATAATTTACGCGTTTCGATAGAAGTTGAACCATTCTCACGAATTTCATTCATCACTACTTCATAATCATTCACATCCGTTACAACTGTTACATCATAAAAATTCTTTGCAGAAGAACGTAACATTGATGGACCACCGATATCAATAAATTCAATCATTTCCGCTTCAGAAAGACCTGTATTCATCTTTTCGAAGAAAGGATAAAGATTTACAATAACGATATCAATTGGGTTAATTCCATGTTCCGCAATTGTTGCCATATGATTTTCGTCCGAACGACGCGCCATAATACCACCATGAATTGCAGGATGTAAAGATTTTACGCGACCATCTAAAATCTCAGGAAAACCAGTTACATCTTTTACTTCTGTAACTTCGATTCCGTTGTCTTGTAAATGTTTGAATGTTCCTCCAGTTGATAAGATTTTGTAATCTTGTTCAACCAAGAATTTTGCAAATTCTAACAAGTTCGACTTGTCCGAAACACTTATTAGCGCTTGTTTTTGCATTGTGTTTAGTTTTTAAAGTTTATTGTTTGTTTACTATTTTATTGGAAATGAAAAACCTCAATGTACACAACATTGAGGCATTCTATATTTTATGCTTCGCTGATTTGCTTGATTGCCTTAATGTAGATTTCACTTTCTACCTCAGCAACTTTACGCTGTAAATCTGCTACTTCATCACCTTCTTCAATTTCAAAAATTCCTTGACAAATAATTTGTCCTTCGTCTACACCAGCCGTTACAAAATGTACAGTTGCTCCTGATGTTTTTTCACCAGCTTCTAAAACTGCTTTGTGAACTTTCGCGCCATACATTCCTTTTCCACCAAATTTTGGTAATAATGCAGGATGAATATTAATCATTTTCGAGCCCCATTTCGAGGTAAATTCTGGAGATAATATGGTTAAAAAACCTGCCAAAACAATAAGGTCGATTTCTTCTCCTTCTAAATTATGTTCAGCATCTTCCGAAAAAGTTTTTCGGTCTAAGACATACGTTCGGATATCTTTATCCAACGATCGTTCTATTGCATAACAATCTCGGTCTGCCATTACCATCGAAATCTCGACATTTGGTAACGTTCCGTCTTCAACTGCATCAATAATATTTTGAAGATTTGTTCCGCCACCGGAAACAAATACAGCTATTTTCATGTTTGTTTGTAAGTAATCTTGTTTGTTTTACAAAGATAAGATTTTAGTTGATGCAAGTCGAAAAATATAACGTGGATTTAATCTATTTATTAATGATTTATTCACAATTAAAAACAAAAAAGGCTATCTCAAATTGAAATAGCCTTTTGAAAATATTTTTTAGTGCCCTTGAGTTCCGTCAACTCCATGTGCGTGTCCGTGAGATAATTCTTCCTCAGTTGCTGGACGAACATTAAGAATTTCAACTTCAAATTCTAATGTTTTTCCTGCCATTGGAGGATTCAAATCTGCAATTACAGCCTCTTCTGTCACTTCTACAACTGAAGCACGGAATTGATTTCCTGCATCATCAGTCAAAGGTAAAATTGCTCCAACTGGTGGCAATCCAGATTCTTTGAACATATCTAAAGGTAATTGAGCAACAGCTTCTTCTACTCTTTCACCGTATCCTTCTGCTGGAGTAATTACGAATGATTTTTTATCACCAATTGTTAATTCTTTTAATTCTTCTTCAAATTTTGGAATCATCATTCCAGCTCCAAATAAAAAAGTTAATGGCTCTTCTGTATTTGATTGTTCTACAAATACTTTTTCACCATTCGCTTCGATGGTATGTAATGAGTAGTTTACTGAAACTACATTATTGTTTTCTATTGACATAAATTGTAAATTATGGATGCTTTTAAAAAGCGTTCATTTTTAATACTTATCTTTTAACAACAACTATTCCTTTCGAATAATTTGACCAATTTTGTCAGTTATTTAGATTTTTGAACTGACAATTTTTATTTAATCTATAAAAAGTAATGCTTTTTTGATGTCTTCATAACCAATTTCACCATTGAAATAATCATAAATTGGTTTTAAAACTTTATTCTCTTCAAATTCGATTTCACTATACGCTAATCGAACTTTATCAATAATTTTATCAGAAGGTTTAAATTTTGAATAATCCAAATCAGGCTCACTTTCTTTGATTTTACCAATATGATCGACAATTGCTGAAGTAGTTAAACCTCTTTTCTCTGCGATTTGATCTAAAGACAAACCTTCTTTCACATATTCTAATGTAATTTCGTAAGTCGATTTCTTTTGTCCTTTTTCTTTGGTTTTATTCTTTTCGATATTTTTTGCAATTTGTTTTTTATCCAAAGTTCCACCAGAATATCGGATAAAAGCAGCCCAAGAGTTTTGCAATTCTTTTTCATCTAGAAACTCATCCATTTCATTCGATAAAACCTGAAAACGTCTATCAGCCTTCATTGCAAGTGAATCAATTTCTAAAGCTGTTTGATTCAATCCGTGTAACATCAACGAATTTAAATCTCGTAAACGTGAAAGTGCAACATACCCTTGTCCTTTTTCGAACGCTTTTGATAAATCAATAAACGCAGAATCTAACGTCATTCCTTGTGATTTATGAATCGTAATCGCCCAAGCCAAACGCAACGGAACTTGTGTAAATGAAGCCAATGCTTTTCCGCTTTCGTCCTCTATTGCCCACGTTTCTGGTTTTGCAATGTAAAATTCTCCATCTAATGTTTTGATAATTGGCTCGTCTTTTTCAGTATACCCCGAAACATTTCCAAGCGTTCCGTTTACAAAACCAACTTCGAAATTGTTACGAACAAACATCACTTTCGCTCCTATCTTCAATTCTAAAACTTCTTCTGCTAAAACAGATTTTTTAAGAACCTCAACCAAAGCTGGATTTCCCGCAACTTTTGCTTCAAATGTTTTGGAAGATGAATCAATATTAATCAATTGACCTTTATTAATTCGGTCCACATCCATATTATGTGTATACAAACGAGTTTGTGAATCTATTTCATCTGGAAAATATTCGATTCGAGTTTCTAATAAATCAACTGTTTTTTGCGAAATATTCCCCGAACGAATTTCATTCAAAATATCATTCAATGCATTATTTGTTTGACGATATTGCTCTGTCAAATAACAAATATGCACTTTTGCTTGAACCCAAGCATCGGACATAAAACAGAATTTATCTTTCGATTCTTCCCACTCTTCACCAATCGGCGGTAACTGGAAAAAATCACCCGAAAAAATTACTTGAACACCTCCAAAAGGTTCATCGTTTTGTTTGAAAAACTTCAAAACATAATCAACCGCATCCAACTGATTTCGGTGCAGCATCGAGATTTCATCAATAATTAAGACTTTTACTTTGTCCATTTTATCTCGGAAATATTTCTTGTCGCGAAGCGAAGCCAAATATCGATCAGAAACATAATCTTTTATTCCAATTCCAGCCCAAGAATGTATCGTTTGACCATTCATGTGCGTCGCAGCAATTCCCGTAGAAGCCGTTATAGCAACAGGAACGCCATGTTGTTTAAGATATTGAATGTATTGATTTAACACATAAGTTTTTCCGGCACCCGCAGAACCTGTTAAAAATACATTTCGACCAGATTTTAGAATTGCCAAAGCCTTTGATTGTTGCATAACTTATGAGTGAATTTGGAGTTTTTTGAATGAAATGCAAAGATACGAAGATTGAATGAGGTGAGGAAATGCTTAATAAATTAAAAAAAAGAAAATGAATTAACTTTAAAAGCTATTGTATTTTAATTAAGCTTTTTTATTTAAGAAAAAAACTACAAAATTTTATAACAAGGATCAATCTTAATCAAAAACAAATAATCCCAAAAAATAAAAAAACCGGATAAGAAATCTTATCCGGCTTTTTTAAACTATTTAATCTACTATTTCAATATAATTTTGTCAGCACCTTCTTGAATTTCTCCAATCAACGCACTTCCATCAATAATATTCAATACTTTTTCAGCATCAGTTTGGTCAACGATGACAACCATTCCAACACCCATATTAAATGTTCCAAACATTTCGTTTTCTGCAATTCCTCCGCGTTTAGCTAATTCTTGCATCACTGTTGGTACATTTATTTTTGCTTTTTCTATTACAGCAGTTAATCCGTCATTTATAATACGAGGAACATTCTCGATTAATCCACCTCCTGTAATATGAGCAATTCCAGACATTTCGATTCCAGCATCTTTGATTTTGAAAATATCATTTTGATATAATTTTGTTGGAACTAATAATGTTTCGAACAAAGGTTTACCTTCAAATTCTTCGTTAAAATCTGGGAAAACTTTACGAACCAAAGAGAATCCATTCGAATGGAAACCACTTGATGGTAACGCAATAATTACTTGTCCAGCTTTTATTTTAGAACCATCGATAATTTCATCTCGTTCTACTACTCCAACACAAAATCCAGCAACATCATAATCACCAACTTGGTACATTCCTGGCATTTCTGCTGTTTCTCCACCAATTAATGCTGTTCCAGTTTCTTTACACGCTTGTGCAATTCCACCTACAATTTCTGCTGCGATATCAGAATCTAATTTTCCACAAGCTAAATAATCTAAGAAAAATAATGGTTTTGCTCCATGACACAAAATATCATTTGCACACATCGCGAAACAATCAATCCCAACTGTATCGTAAACTTTAGAATCTAAAGCCACACGTAGTTTAGTTCCTACACCATCGGTTCCTGATACCAAAACAGGATTTTTGTAACCTCCTAATTGGTAAAATGCACCAAAACTTCCAATTCCATTCAACACGTTTGAATTGTGTGTTGCTGCAACTGCATCTTTAATTTTCGATACCGTTTGATAACCTTCTTCCTTATCTACTCCGGCTTGTTTATATGTATTGCTCATTTTAATTATGATTTAGTTTTTCGAAATACGAGATTCGAAATTCGTATAACTTATTAATCTATATGCAAAGGTTTTACCTCTTTACATTCTTCATTAGAATAATTTACGGGATATTTTTCTGTAAAACATCCAAAACAATGTTCTTTACTTCCTAATAAATCAATCAGATTATCAACTGTTAAGAAATCTAACGAATCGACATTCAAATAATCTTCAACCTCTTTAATTGACTTATTTCCTGAAATTAAATCTGCTTTAGAAGGCATATCAATTCCTAAATAACAAGGTGCAATAATTGGAGGCGAAGCAGAACGGAAATGAATTTCTTTTGCTCCTGCTTCTTTTAAGATTTTGATTAAAAGTTTCGAAGTTGTTCCACGTACAATCGAATCATCTAAAACAACCAAACGTTTTCCTTTGATTTTATTTTTGATGGGATTCAATTTTAAGTTGACCACACGTTCACGCATTTCTTGTGAAGGAACGATAAACGAACGCGACATATAACGATTCTTAATCAAAATTGGTTCGTAAGGAATACCCGAAGCTTCTGAATAACCAATTGCAGACGGGATCCCAGAATCTGGAACACCAATTACAATATCGGCAGCAACAGGAGATTGTTCGTATAATTTTCGACCAGATTCTACACGTAAATCGTAGATTTCATTTCCTTCGATATTCGAGTCAGGACGTGCAAAATAAATGTACTCAAAAGCACAAATATTACGCTGCGTTGGTTGATTTAATGAATAAGATTTCAAACCTTGTTCATTTACAACAATCAATTCACCTGGCTCTACATCACGGATAAATTCAGCTCCGACAGCGTCTAATGCACATGTTTCTGAACAGAAAACATAGGCATCGTCCAATTTTCCTAAACATAAAGGACGAATACCATTTGGATCGCGAAAAGCTGCCATTTGATTATTCGCTAATAACAAAACCGAATAAGCTCCTTTTACCTTTTCTGTACCTTTCTGTATAGCTTCTACAATATCTAAATGCGAATATTTTTGAATAGAACGTAATAAAACCTCCGTATCCGAAGTTGCTAAAAATGGTAAACCTTCTGCTTCTAATTCAGCTCTTAATGCTTCAACTTCAATTAAATTTCCGTTATGAGCAATAGAGAAATGAGGTTTTCCATAAATATTGTACGTGTAAAGTGGCTGAATGTTACGACGACTTCCACCTCCAGCAGTTGTGTAGCGTGTATGTCCAATCGCAGCATTTCCTTGGTATTCTTCAATCTCGGCTTCCATTGTTTTGAAAACGTCTAATACCAATCCTGTTTTTTTCACCGTTTTAATGTTTCCATCTTTCAAGAAAGAAACACCACACGCTTCCTGTCCACGGTGTTGAAGCGCAAATAAACCAAACTGTGCAATAGAATATGTGTTGATATTATTTGGCGAATAAACCCCAAAAACACCACATTCTTCGTTTACACTATCCACAGTATCGGCTGCATATTTTTTTAATAAATTTCTTTCGTAGAAATTCGTTAAATATTCAGCTTTTAATTGGCTTTTATGTAATTTTTTATCAATCATTATAGAATGAAAAAAATGTTTATTTTAAAACTTCTGTCAAACGATTATATACTTCGTGATAAGCTTCTGAAACATCACCTAAATCACGACGAAAACGGTCTTTATCTAATTTTTTTCCTGTTTCAACATCCCATAAACGACATGTGTCTGGAGAAATTTCGTCAGCTAAAATGATATTACCATCAACATCTTTACCAAATTCAATTTTAAAATCAGCTAAAATTAATCCAGCTTTTAAGAACAATTCTTTCAACGCTTCGTTAATTACTTCTGTTTGTGTGTACATTTCATCTAACTCATCATATGTTGCAGCTCCTAATAAAACCGCATGATGATCGTTGATTAATGGATCTCCTAATTCATCTTTTTTGTAACAGATATCAAAAATTGTAACTGGAGATTTCGCTCCTTCTTCTAATCCTAAACGTTGAGCCATAGACCCAGCTACATAGTTGCGCACAACCATTTCAATTGGAATAATTGATACTTTTTTCACCAATTGCTCACGATCATTCAACTGCTCGATGAAATGAGTTTTAACTCCTTTTTCAATCAAATAGTTGAAAATTAAAGTCGAAATTTTGTTGTTCATTTCTCCTTTGTCCTCAACAGTTCCGCGCTTTTGTGCATTAAATGCAGTTGCGTCATCTTTGTAATAAACAATTACTTTGTCTGCTTCCTCTGTTGAGTAAACTTGTTTTGCTTTCCCTTCGTAAATGAAGTCTTTTTTTGTTAAGCTCATCGTTGTTGTTTGTTTTTTCGAAGCTCGATTTTCGAAATTCAAAGTTAAAATTCATCTAACTTCTAGTTTCTTATTTCTAACTTCATTACATCGTTTTTTTGTTTTGTTTGAAATGAAAAAGTCCACTTCGTGTTTGTTGTTTGTTTTGAAAATTAACTTGTTCAAGGTTAACTTTCGAGATTAATTTCGATTGGTTCAGGATCGAAATTGGTATTAGTTTGTTGTTTGTTTCTTTTTTTAGTATTTAGATGTTAGATATTTAATATTTAGATTTTTTTTCTTCTACCTTATTTCTAACTTCAAAATTCCTTATTTTATTTTCAATGTCAAGCTGAATTCAGTTCAGCTTCTCACTTTTTTAAGATGAGTTCCTGAAACAAGTTCAGGATGACTCAAACTTTATTCTTCAATTGTCATTCTGAATGAAGCCTTGGCGTAATGAAAAATCTTTTTAGATTCCTCAACAAACTCTAAATGACATTTTTTATTTAATTTTTAGAAGTTAAATTTTCTCATATCTAACTTCTAATATCTCATATCTATAATCTACCCTCTAAAATACTCCACCGCATTTTTGAAGATATTCATATATCCATTTCCTGGAATGTTCTTGAATAATCCTTCTTCGTAACGCTCTGGATGTCCCATTCGTCCGTAAACTTTTCCACAAGGCGATACAATTCCTTCTACCGCAAACGTAGATCCATTTGGATTATAAGGCATTTTTCCAGCTAATTTTCCATCCAAATCTACAAACTGAGTTGCGATTTGTCCTTTATCAATTAACTTTTCTAATTCAACCTCATTTGCTACGAAACGACCTTCTCCATGCGAAAATGGAATCCAGAATTCTTGACCTTCCATTCCTTTTAACCAAGGTGAGTGCGATTTATTCACTCTCACTTTCGCTAATTGTGTAATGTGACGACCAATTTCATTGAACGTTAATGTTGGTGTATCTTCTTCTAAATCTTGAATACGTCCATAAGGCAATAATCCTGATTTAATCAATGCTTGAAAACCATTACAGATTCCTAAAACCAAACCATCGCGCTCTAATAAATTGTGAATTGCATTTTTGATTTTCTCATTGCGTAAAACCGTTGCAATAAATTTACCTGATCCATCTGGCTCATCAGCAGCTGAAAAACCTCCTGGTACAAAGAAAATATTGGCTTGATTGATTTCATTTACAAAAGCATCAACTGATTCTTCAACATCTTGTTGTGTTAAATTACGGAAAGGCAAAGTCGAAACGATTGCTCCTTCTCTACGGAACGCTTTTGCTGAATCATATTCTGAATTTGTTCCTGGGAAAATTGGAATGAAAACTTTTGGGTTTTCTACTTTATGATCGGCGAAGGCAAAACAAATTTGTTCTGCTTTTAAATCTTTTTCCTCAACAACAGTTTCAGTAGTTGATTTATATGGAAACAATGAATTGAATGTTTCTTTCCATTGTTGTTTTAATTCAATCAAATTAATTTCTTCTCCATTAAAGTTGAACGAAGTTGAATCATTTGTCTGACCTAAAACATGATAATTTTGAGCGATTTCAGCAGGAATATTTAAATCATCTGAATGTTCAATTACAATCGAAGCTGGATAATATTTTGCTACATCTAAATCAGTTTTGATTTCAAATCCGATTTCATTACCAAAAGCCATATTCGCTACAGTTTCTGCAATTCCACCAAATTTAACCGTCATCATTGATTTTACATCAGCATTAATTGTTCCGATAAAATCAAAAATAGCTTTTGTATTTGCTTCGTCGATTAAATAATCTTCTGTTAATGTTGGAATAAAAACTGAAAGTTTAGAATTCTTTTCAACTAAAGTTCCTTGTACAATTTTTTCAGCCAAAGAAGGCGCAACTGCAAAAGAAATCAACGTTGGCGGAACATCAATATCTTGGTAAGAACCAGACATCGAATCTTTACCTCCAATTGCAGGAATTCCGAACTGTTTTTGTGCTTCAATCGTTCCTAATAAAGCCGCAAATGGTTTTCCCCAACGCGTAGCTTCATCACGTAATTTTTCAAAATATTCTTGAAAAGTTAAACGAATATCAGCGTAATTTCCACCAGCAGCAACAATTTTTGTCATCGAATCAATTACCGCAAAATAAGCTCCGTGATAATTTGACCAACGAGAAATTGTAGGATTGTAACCAAATGAAGCAATAGAAACTGCATTTGTAAATCCGTCTGTTGGGAATTTTTGTACCGAAACATCTTCTGGTGTATCCATTGTTTGTCCACCAAAAGCATTCAAAATAGTAGAACGTCCAACGTTATTGTCAAACATTTCTACCATACCTTTTTGCGACGCATGATTTAACTCTTGCATCATTGCAATAAACGCTTCTTTATTGAAGGCTTTATTCTCAAAAGGATTTGTATATTCTTCGTCCGTAACTTCGATTTTAGCTTGTTTACGAACGCCATTTGTATCTAAAAATTTACGGTCTAATTCAACAATTTTTGTTCCTTTCCAAACCAAAGTCATTGTATCATCTCCCGTTACCTCAGCAACACAAGTCGCATCAAGATTTTCTTCTTTTGCTAATGAGATAAATGTTTCCACATCTTTAGCCTCAACCGCAACAGCCATACGTTCCTGAGATTCAGAAATCGCTAATTCTGTTCCGTTTAATCCAGCATATTTCAATGGAACTAAATCTAAATTAACATTAATTCCGCGTGCAATTTCACCAATTGCAACAGAAACACCTCCTGCTCCAAAGTCATTACATTTTTTGATTAATGCTAAAACATCTGGATTACGGAATAAACGTTGAATTTTACGTTCAACAATTGCATTTCCTTTTTGAACTTCTGCTGATAAATCGTCTAATTTAAGACCATCGTGTGTTTTAGATGAACCAGAAGCTCCTCCTACTCCATCACGACCTGTTGCTCCTCCTAATAAAATAATTCGGTCACCTGCAACTGGTTCTTCACGACGAACATATTCTTTTTTTACAGCTCCAGCCACAAAACCAACTTCCATGCGTTTTGCTTTGTACCCTTCGTCATAAATTTCTTTCACAAAAGTTGTCGCTAAACCAATTTGATTTCCATAAGAACTGTATCCGTTTGCTGCTTCTTTAGAGATTTTACGTTGTGGTAATTTACCTGGTAACGTATCTTCAATTTTTTCTAAAGGATTTGCAGCTCCTGTAATACGCATCGCTTGGAAAACGTAAGAACGTCCACTCAAAGGGTCGCGTATTGCTCCACCAACACATGTCGAAGCTCCACCAAATGGTTCCACTTCTGTTGGGTGATTATGTGTTTCGTTTTTGAATTGTAATAACCATTCTTCTTCAACACCATCTACATCGATTGGAACGACAATAGAACATGCGTTAATTTCTTCAGAAACATCAATATTTTTCACAACTCCTGTACGAGAAAGATATTTTCCCATCACAGTTGCTAAATCCATCAAACGAATTGGTTTAGTTATTCCTAATTCTTGACGAACTTGTTGGTAATAATCGAATGTTTTTTGAAGTGTTTCGTTAAATTTAGAATTAAATTGAACATCTGTAATCTCCGTCTCAAAAGTTGTATGACGACAGTGATCAGACCAATAAGTATCTAAAACTTTTAACTCAGTTTCGGTTGGATTACGATTGATTGATTTGAAATAGTCTTGAATAAAAACTAAATCATCCATCTCTAACGATAATCCAAATTGGTTGTAAATGTCTTGTAGTTTATTTTCGTCAGCAGAAATAAAACCTTCAATAATTGGAACTTCTGTAGCTTCTGGATTAGCTGGAATTTCCATTTTTGAAAGATCTTTCTCGCGCGACTCAATTGGATTGATTAAGTAATCTTTTACTTTCTTTAAATCTTCCACAGACAAATCATCATTGAAAACATATAGTAAACCAGATTTTACGGTTACATTTTCAACATTCATCAACACTAAACATTGTTCCGAAGAATCATCGCGTTGATTATATTGACCTGGTAAAAATTCGGTTGCAAAATAATTTTTAGAATAAGGAATGCTTTCGTTAACTGCATCTTCTACGTATTTGAAAACAACGTCTGTCACAGGATCGACAAACACCTTATTTTGAACCTCTTGTAATTGGCTTTCTTCTATATTAAATAGATCATAAATAACAAAAACCTTGCACACAATTGTAGGTACAAGGTTTTTGAGTTCTATTGTAGTCTTCTGACTGATAACGTCAAAATTTGATTTCTTCTGAATGAAAAGTCTGTGGTTCATTGTATTGTTTGCTGTACTATTTGGTTTAATGTGTTTAAACCATTTGTATCATCTACATCAACAAACAAACTATTTTCTAACGAGAGTGGTTCAAGACTCATTTTGTAGAAAAAAAATTCATTTGTAGTGGCAATTTTTTATGGTCTGCCGTAGAGACGCTCAACCTTATTATGAGCTATACAAATGTTGTAAACTTTAAAAACTAAATCACCTTTAAAAGTGAACTGCAAAATTAAACATTTTAATTAGTAAAATCAAATCTAAATCAACAATATTTTATTTAATTTTTTGGTTAAATATTTTTCTTAAAATTTAAGCATGATTATCAATCAAATGTCCCTTTTTACAACAAAAAAATCCTTATCAAAATTGATAAGGATTTTTCGTTTTCCGTAATTATCTTGTAATTGTCAAATCGTATTCGTTGTCTGATTCATCATATTTATATGATAATTTCATATTGAAATCTTGCATAAACTTTTTGCAAAACGTTTCTATATTTAATGAATCTGGAAAAGTAGCTTTGTTAACTGTCATAAACAAAGTTGTCCAACTTGTATTGTCTTTAAAAATTGTAGAGAATCTTTTCTCCCAATATGTTAAAAACTTTTCTTCTTTTTCATTGATTAATATCTCTTCCATTCTACCTACTTTATAAACCAATTACAAATTTACAACTATTTCTAATCAAAACCATTTTTTCACGAATTATTAACGTTTTCAGTTTCTATCTTTCATTCAAGAATCGCAAACTTAAGATTCGCTTAAGATTCACTTTTCCATGTTAATAATCTATTAAATATCAATACATTTGAACAATAATTCAAAAACAAAATGTTTACAAATAATTTAAAAGGACGTTACAGTATTTTACTATTTTTCAGTTCGTTATTTATTCTAATTTCATTTATTCTACGCCTAATTTTTGCGATTTGGGTAAAAAGTGATTTCGACTGGAATATTGGTTCGTTATTACACACTATTTTTTACGGATTAGTGTACGACATTAGTGTTGTAAGCTGTTTCACGTTATTCTTATCATTTTATTTTATGATTTTACCCAATAAATTCGTCAATTCATTATTTGATCGAATTTTCGTGTATTTTGTTTATACATTGTATTTGGTAATCATTTATTTCACATTTTTTGCCGAAGTTACATTTTGGGACGAATTCAAAAGCCGATTCAATTTTATTGCGGTCGATTATTTAATTTATACCTACGAAGTTGTTAAAAATATTCAAGAATCATATCCTTTATCAGTTTTAATTGGCGGAATTGTTTTAATTACAGGCTTAACGATTTTCGCAACAAAAAAAGGTTATTTCTTTTACAACACATTTCATAACAAACCAAAAACAAGCCAAAAAGTTGGTGTTTTTGTATTTAATTTACTACTTACGATTGGCTCATTGTTTCTTTTAAATAATGATAGCAGCTCAACTTCAGAAAACAGATACAACAACGAAATTTCTAAAGCCGGAATTTTTTCTTTCTTTTCTGCTTTCCGAAATAATCATTTAAAATATGATGAACATTATAAATCTATTCCTATTGAAGATGCTTTTGCAGTGATTAAATCTGAATTGCAAGATTCAAAAACTGTTTTCGATCAACAATTCAAAAATCCAATACGAAGAACAATTTTAGCGAGTAATCCGTCACAAGCAGAACAAAAACCAAACGTGATTTTTGTGTTAATGGAAAGTATGAGCGCTTCATTTTTGCAAGAGCAATTCAACGGAAAATCAATCACTCCAAACCTCAACGATATAGCGAATAACAGCATTTATTTTTCAAATATGTTTGCAAACGGAACGCGAACCGTTCGTGGAATGGAAGCTGTTACATTATCAATTCCTCCTACGCCTGGAAATAGTATTGTGAAGCGTATTGATAATCAAAATTTATATACCATTTCGAATGTTTTCAAAGCAAAAGGTTACCACAATATGTTCTTTTATGGTGGCGATGGATATTTTGACAATATGAATGCGTTTTATGGTGGAAATGGTTTTGACATTTACGATCGCGGCCGTGGTAGCGTTTTGAGTGATAAAATCAATACTAATCGATACAATATTAATGATGAAGAAGTTACTTTTGAAAATGCTTGGGGAATTGCCGATGATGATATTTACAGAAAAGTGATCAAAGTTGCCGATGAGAAATACAAAACAAAACAACCATTTTTTGCATTTGTGATGTCAACTTCAAACCACAAACCTTATACGTACGAAGATGGAAAAATTGATATTCCGTCTGGAACTGGTCGACCTGGAGCTGTAAAATATGCCGATTATGCAATTGGAGATTTAATTGCAAAAGCGAAAACAAAACCTTGGTTCAGCAATACCGTTTTTGTGTTTATTGCCGATCACTGTGCAAGTAGCGCAGGTAAAGATGCAATTGATGTAAAAAATCATCACATTCCGGCATTTATCTATAATTTAAAATCGCACGCAAACGAAAATGTCACAAAAGAAATTTCTCAAATTGATATTTTCCCAACATTATTTTCGTTGTTCAATTGGAAATATACGTCTCAATTTTATGGAAAAGACATCTTCGATCCGCAATACAAATCGCGTTCTTTTGTTGGTACGTATATTAAATTGGGAATGAAAAAAGGCAAAGATGTTTCGATTTTATCCGATCAAAAGAAAATCAATCAATACAAATGGATTGATAAAAATTTAATTGATACAAAGGTTGATCCTATTTTCGAGCGTTCTATCATATCTAATTATCAAACAGCCGATTATTTATTTAGCAATCATTTATTAAATGAAAAATAAAATCATTTTTATCATCAATCCTATTGCTGGAAAGGGAAAAGGACGAATAATTGAAACTGAAATTCAACACTATTTTAGTCAAAAAAATGTTGATTTCGAAACATTTTTAACTGAAAATATTGGTCATGCAACTGAAATTACAAATCAAGTTCTGACAAAAAATCCTGAAATCATAGTAGCTTGTGGCGGCGACGGAACGATAAACGAAGTCGCTCAAGCCTTGGTTGGTAGCAATGTTGCTTTGGGAATTATTCCGATTGGTTCAGGAAATGGATTAGCGGCTAATTTGAACATTCCTAAAACCACAGAAAAAGCTTTTGAAACGATTTTGAATGCAAAAATCAATAAAATTGATGCAGGAAAAATCAACGAAAATTACTTTTTTAGCAATATGGGATTGGGAATTGATGCAGATGTGATTAACAATTATGCTCAAACCAAAACCAGAAACTTTTTGGGATATGTAACTGCCAGTACAAAAGCGATTTTTAACTTTCAACCGAAAAAATTTAGCATCGAATTAGATGATCAACATACATTAGATGATGATTTTTATTTTGTGTTCTGCTCTAACTCTAACGAAGCGGGTTATGGCATCTCATTTTCACCCAATGCAAAATTAAATGATGGAAAATTAGACTTTCTTGCAGTAAAAAAGCTTAATTTTATACAACAAATTCAGTTTTCGGCTAATGTTTTAGGAAAACGAATTGAAAAAATGAAGCAAGCAAAAGTATTGCAAGTCAATTCAGTAAAATTCAATTCCAACCAACCTAAAACAATTGCTCAAGTTGATGGTGAAGCTGTTATTTTTAACCAAAATTCGATTGAAGTTTCGATTGTTCCGAATGCTTTGAATGTTATTGTTCCGAATTAGAAAATGAACAAACCAAAAGTTTTAATTGTTGAAGATGAATTGGGAATTGCCAATTTTATGCTTCAAGGTTTAGAAGAAGAAAATTTATCGCCAACGCACTGTTTAAGCGGCGAAGATGCTTTAGTGAAAATAAATAACGAGAAATTTGATGTTATTTTGTTAGATTGGATGATGTTAAATATTTCGGGCTTAGACGTTTGTAAAGCAATCCGAAATTCTGAAAATATGAACCAAAAAACACCAATTATTTTCATTACAGCGAAAGATACAGTTCAAGATACGATTGAAGGTTTGAATGCTGGTGCAAATGACTACATCAAAAAACCATTTGATTTTAATGAATTGGTAGCACGAATTAACGTTTATCTTCGTCAAAATGAATCGAATAATCTTTTGAATTTCGGAAATATTTCAATCAATCCAGAAACACATCAGACTTTTTTAGATAATAATTTAGTTGAATTAACATTAAAAGAATTTCAACTTTTAGCTTACCTTTTCAAAAATAAAAACCGAATTTGTACACGCAAAGAAATCATTGAAAACGTTTGGCACATTCATTTTGAATATGATACAAGTGTGATTGATGTTTTTATTAATGCGATTCGTAAAAAATTAAATCTAAAAAAAGATGATCCGCGCTTACATACCATTCGTGGCGTGGGTTATATAACAAACGATGTTTAAAAAATTATCTGTAAAAAATAGAATAGCAACCTTTTACAGCATTTTATTTTCTGCTGTTTTACTCATTATTTTTGGGTTAATTTTCTTTGTTGTAAATAGGGGAATTAACAAAACAATGTACGAAACGTTAGAGGAAGAAATTAACAGTCACGTCGATTATGTGTTACACGAACCTACATTTACAAGTTTTGTACAACCGCGCGAATGGGAAGAAGTAGAACATACAGACATTGCGCTGAATCCTGTTTTTATCTCAATTTATGATAAAAATTTCAACTTAGTTGAAAGTTCTCCAAACATGGTTCAAAATCAATTGGATTGGAACAATGAAGAACCAGAAAATAAGCCATTTTATGCTGAATATAATTCAATTCAGTTATTAATTTCTCAAGCAAAATTGATTCATCATGGCGAAGTTGTTGGTTATTTAGTAATAGGCGTTTCTACAAAACACAATCAATTAGCATTGGATTATTTAAAAACTGCCTTACTTATTATCTTTCCTATTTCGGTTTTATTGACGTTTCTTTTAGCTCGTTTTATTGCGGCTAAATCGATTAAACCTGTTTTCAATGTGATTCATACAGCGCAATCGATCACCGAAAATAATCTTTCAGAACGCATTCAATTACCTAAAAATAAAGATGAATTATTTCA
This sequence comes from Empedobacter sp. ULE_I140, assembly GCF_053482575.1. Classification (NCBI taxonomy): domain Bacteria; kingdom Pseudomonadati; phylum Bacteroidota; class Flavobacteriia; order Flavobacteriales; family Weeksellaceae; genus Empedobacter; species Empedobacter sp. ULE_I140. Next base: position 2,528,056 of record NZ_JBQMTX010000001.1, read on the forward strand.
ACTTTCAGTGACAATAAATTCACTGTTAGATCGATTAGAGTTTCAAATTTTAAAAGCTAAACAGTTCTCGGCTGATGCTTCGCATGAACTTCGAACACCTTTGGCGATTATAAAGGGAACATTGGAAATTTTGATTCGACGCGAACGCACGCCTGAGCAATACAATGAAAAAATAGATTACACATTGAAACAAGTGAATCGTTTGGATCGTTTGGTAGAACAATTTTTATTGATTTCTCGCGTAGAAAATAATAGTTTGGAGCTAAAAACTTCATTATTTGAACTAAAATCAGAAGTTTTAAAATCAATTGAACGTTTTGATGTTTTGTTACAAGAAAAACAAATTTCTGTCGATACGGAACAACTTCAAGCTTTTGAAATTGATAATTACCAAGAATTTTTTGAGATTATTATAGATAACATTATATCAAATGCTATAAAATATTCTAACTTAAAAGGTCAAATAACAATTCTTTCTAACATCGAAAATGATTGCTATGAATTGATTTTTGAAGACAATGGAATTGGAATGAATCAAGAAGATTTAAAATTTGTTCAAGAACGATTTTTCCGAATTAAAAATGATTCAACACTCCATATTTCTGGTTCTGGATTAGGACTAAATATTGCAACACAATTAGCTAAAATGTCTGATATTAAAATGCGAATTGAGAGTAAGCAAAATATTGGAACTAAAATTATTTTAACGTTGAATATTGAAAATTTTTAAGTAACTTCAATTCATCTAAAAATATCAAAATGAACCAACACGAATATACCAACGGAGAAATTACTATAATCTGGAAGCCTGAATTATGTCAACATGCAGGTATTTGCGTAAAACTACTTCCAAATGTATATAATCCGAAAGAAAAACCTTGGCTAAAACCAGAAAATGCAAGTAGTGATGAACTTATCAAACAAGTTCACCAATGTCCTTCAGGCGCGTTGAGTATAAAGAAGTAAAATTTTATCAGTATTTAATGTTCCTATGTAGCTAATCTTTAGCTTCCCTCTGATTTCTTATTAATTAAATAAACTTCGTATATTCGCAGAATCAAAATTTAAGTAAGATACAATGTAAAAAATAATTTCTTTCAGACAAATCAGAACAACAACCTCAAAACGGTTGCTGTATTGTTTCACTTCTAAAGAAAGGAATTATGCTTACTTTACAAAATATTTCATATCAACATCCAAACAAGGATATACTGTTTAGCGACATTAATTTAACAGTACAAAATCAAGAAAAAATTGCTTTAATTGGTAATAACGGAGTTGGAAAATCTACTTTATTGAAAATTATCGCCAAAAAAAGTCAATCATCAAACGGAATAATAAACATTGAAACCGAACCTTATTATGTTCCACAAATTTTCGGACAATTCGATCAGTTAACAATAGCTCAAGTACTGAAAATTGAAGATAAATTAAGTGCATTGCACGAAATTTTAAAAGGAAACACAAGTGAAGATAATTTCAATTCACTCGATGATGATTGGACAATCGAAGACCGTTGCAATGAAGCATTAAGTTATTGGCAACTCAATAATTTAGACTTATCCAACAAAATGGAAACTCTAAGTGGTGGACAAAAAACAAAGGTTTTTTTAGCTGGAATTACCATTCATCAGCCCGAATTAATTTTATTGGATGAACCTAGCAATCATCTCGATAATGTAAGTCGTCAACTTTTATATGATCTAGTTCTCGATACAAAAAGCACGTTAATCATCGTAAGCCACGACAGAAAACTTCTAAACCTTCTAAATAGTGTTTATGAGTTAAGTAAAAACGGGATTAAAGTTTATGGTGGAAATTACGACTTTTATAAAGCTCAAAAACAGATTGAAAACAATGCCTTGAATCAAGATATTCAAAGCAAAGAAAAAGCATTGCGGAAAGCCAAAGAGAAAGAACGAGATACTTTAGAACGACAACAAAAATTGGATAATCGTGGAAAAAGTAAACAAGAAAAATCAGGTGTTGCTCGAATAATGATGAACACTTTGCGAAATAATGCCGAAAATAGTACATCAAAATTAAAAGGTGTTCATGCAGAAAAAATTAATGGAATTTCTCAAGATTTACAAACGCTTCGCTCCTCTTTATCTCCTTTAGATAAAATGAAATTTGGTTTTGATCATTCAGACTTACATAAAGGAAAAGTTTTATTTACCGCAACTAACGTTAACTTTAGTTATAACGATAAACTGATTTGGAAAAACAACTTAAATTTTGAGATTACAAGTCGCGAACGCATTGCATTAAAAGGAAAAAACGGTTCAGGGAAAACCACGTTGATAAAGCTTATTTTAGGTAAGATAAAACCGCAAAAAGGAACAATTTATCGAGTAGAAAATAAATCCATTTACATTGACCAAGATTATTCGTTACTTAATAATAAACTAAAAGTTTATGAGCAAGCACAACAATTCAATACCTCAGCATTACAAGAACATGAAATCAAGATTCGTTTAAACCGATTTTTATTTTCAAAAGACGACTGAGAGAAACCTTGCTTAATGTTGAGTGGTGGTGAAAGAATGCGTTTATTACTTTGTTGTTTAACAATAAACAGTAAAGCTCCTGACATTATTATTTTGGACGAACCTACCAATAATTTGGATATTCAGAACATTGAAATTTTGACAAAAGCTATAAACGAATATCAAGGAACGCTAATCGTTGTATCACACGACGAAGCATTTTTGGAACAAATAAAAATAGAACGGACGATTGATTTATAAAAAACATAGTAAATAATCAAATTCCTTTCAATGGATTCAAAAGTTACTCAATCCCACATTCGATATATTTTTGGAATTCTTGAAAAAGTTTGAAGAAGAAAAAAATAATGAGTTTATAAAAGCTATATGCATAAAATAATACCTTCATTGTTCACAAGTAATAAGAATGCATTCAATTTTAATCATAGACGATAAAACAAAAATCAGAACACTCCTAGCTCGAATTAGAAGGTTTTGAAATACATCAAGCAGAAAATTTAAAATCAGGGATAAAAAAAATTAAAACACTTACTCCTGAAGTTATTTTATGTGATGTAAAATTACCTGATGGTAATGGTGTTGAGTTTGCAAAAGAAGTCAAAGAACAAATTTTAATTGTAATGGAAGCTTAACGAGCAGAAACTCCATAGCCCAACTTTGTAGAAAATATAGTATAAGTCAATCTCAATTTTATAAGTGGAATAAAGAATTTTTAGAAGCAGGTAAAAAGCGATTATCGGGTGATATAACTCGAGAAAAAACGTAAAACATTTCTGTTGCTATTTCAGTACTTCTTTGTGTATAAAAAAGATTTTGTTGTGGTATACCATCTGAAGTTTTGGGATCTTCGAAGCTTAGGGATATTCTTTTTTCTGCACCCGCAATAAATGGACATTCGCCATCAGCCTGCGAACAAGTCATAATTGCTCCAAATTGGTTTATAGGATTGAAAAAATCATCATATTTTTTAGAAAAACCTATCATAGGCAGAGCATTTTCGCTATATTTAATAGCGTAAATTGGATTGTTATTTTCTGAAATTTTGTAAATGTAAAGGCCTTGATTAATCAAAGTTTCTACTACTTTAGGAAATAGCAACGTTTCTTCTGTTCCTCCCGAATAGCAATGTACATCTTGTATGTTGTAAAACGAAGCAGAAACTTGTGCCCATACTTGTGCTAAATGACTTCGGCGAGAATTGTGCGTGCAAATAAAATTGAGATTTACAACTAGTTTATCATCTACTTTTTGTTGAATATATTCTACCAAAGGCTGTAAAACAGCCTTTCTATCTATAGATATCGTATCAAAACTTTGAAACTTAATTATGTTTTCTTTTAATATCGGATACATTGTTTTTGATTTTTAACAACAACCAGAATTTGGTGTGCAACAAGATGACTGAATTTCTGATAATTTTACCTTAGGTTTTTGATTTGAAATACCACACGCATCTTCTGCTAAACAGGCTGTATGTTTATTCTTTAAGACAAAATGTTTTCCATTGAATTCTAAATCATACTTTCCAATTGTTTCGGCTTGATATTCTACTTCTATTTCGCTGTTCTCAATCCCTAATTTACTTTCTGAAAGCTGGATGATGTGAAGCAATTTATTTGGTTTTAAACGATGTTCAAAATCGTCAGCATTCCATAGTTGGAAATTCACGACTTTTTCAGTTCTTAATGTTCCACCACAATCAATAAAGTTTTTGGTGATTTGTCCTACTTCTGTTACGTGGAAATGTTCTGGTACAAATGTCCCATCTTCTAATTGAAATTCAACATTGTCTAAATTTGGCAATATCTCTTTGATTTGTTCAAGTGTCATATGAATTGAGTTTTTAAATTTATTTTCTTTATTTATTCATCGTAATATTACGATGTATATAGATTAAAAAAAAATGCCTTTAACAGCATTGTTTAACTTTCACCTCTTGATTAAAGAAAGTGACTAATTCGTTTTGTATCTCATTCCATACTTTTTCTTCAATACAATAACAAACAGACTTTCCTTCTATAGAACCTTGTATAATTCCTATATTTTTTAATTCTTTTAAATGCTGAGAAATAGTTGCTTGTGCTAAGCCCAATTCATCTACCAAATCGTTACAAATACACGCTTTTTGATTGATAATATGTTGTAAAATAGCAATACGAGCCGGATGTCCCAAAACCTTAAACAGCACGGCTAATCTATTTTGTTCTTCTGTAAACATCTCTGTTTTAGTAATTCCCATTTCTCTTTTTATTACATCGCAATATTACGATTTTAAATTTAAAATGTAAAACTTCCTTTCTCTTTTTATTCTTATTATTTTTCAAATGAATTCATATGACCTTCGAGAAATCTTGATGCAAATTAAAGTATTGTAAAAAGTAGATATAAGTATTGAGAATTAAATTTTCAGAAATTAAATTTTAATTTATTGGTTAATATTTTCTACGATAAGACTCTTCTATTTTTCTATTTAATAATAATTCTTCCATAAGGCTTCCTTCTTTTCATAAGATGAATATTAAATAAATAATTTCTGTAAAAGACACAAGTACAATTATTTAACACACCTATGACCACACGCATAAGTCTTGTTACGCTATCCTATGTAAATTAGAAAATCAAAATTATATAAACAGAACTATAATGGATAATTTATTAAATGAACCTGGTCTTCAATTGACTATCTTGTTTTTCTTTATTCCTGTATTTTTTGCTTTGATTCTTATTTTAATTAAAATCAATAGCATTATATCAAATGTGTTAAGAAAAAAAGAATTAAAAAAAATCTATGAAGATTTAAAGAATCTTCAACCAGGAGAAGTGGCTGCTCTTGAAAAACGAAAGATAGAACTTGAGTTTAAACTAATAGGAAACGAACTTTCATTAAATAATTCTGTTGAAGATCCACGTGGATTAGTAGATCAAACAAATGAAATACATGATATTCGTTTTTTACAAACCAAACGAAAAGAAAGAAAAAATATAGTTATTCCTAACAACGAAAAAAAACTTATACTTTGGTTCTTAGGATGTGGTATTTTATGGCTTATTATAGGAACAACCGTAGGAGAGTATTTGGGAATAAAATTTGTCGCACCTGATGCTGATCATGTTAGTTGGTTAAGCTTTGGTCGATTAAGACCCGTACATACGAATATTGTTTTCTGGGGTTGGGCATCTGTTGCTATGGTCGGTTTTTCGTATTATGTTATTCCAAGAGTAGGTAATACAAAAATCTTTAGCTTAAAAATAGCTTATACTTCACTAATTTTAATGAATTCAGCTGTTTTATTAGGAAGTATTTGTTTAATGGTTGGGATAAATAATAGCGGTGGAGAATACAGAGAATATGTTTGGCCAGTTATGCTTCTTTTTGCAATAGGAATTATTATCAGTATTTATAATCATATCCAAACAATATCATCAAGAAAAACAGAAGAAATTTATGTCTCGAATTGGTATATAGTATCTGCAATGATGTTTGTTGTTGTCATATTACTTGTTGCTTATCTTCCGTTTTGGCAAGATGGATTAGGTGAAACCATTACACAAGGTTATTTTATGCATCAAGGTGTTGGTATGTGGTTCATGTTTTTTAATCTTGGATTAATGTATTTTTTCCTTCCACAAGAACTTAATAGCCCAGTGTACTCATATAGTCTAAGTATACTTGCTTTTTGGACTCAAATCTTATTTTACACTCTAATTGGAACTCATCACTTTATATTTAGTGCTATTCCATGGTGGATGCAAACTATTGCAATTGTAGCGAGCGTAGGTATGATAATACCTGTAGCTGCAGGAAGCATTAATTTTATGATGACTATTCGAGGTTCTTGGCACAGATTAAAATTAAGTTATGTACTACCATTTTATGTCGTTTCAATTATTTTCTATTTCACTGGTTCAATGCAAGGAACTGTAGAAGCATTTCGGGTAACTAATCTTGTTTGGCATTTTACCGACTTCACTGTTGCTCATTCTCATTTAACTATGTATGGTATTATCACATTTATGTTATGGTCATTTACTTATACACTTGTACCGAGACTTACTTCTCATGAACCACCAAGTATTACTGTTGGTTTACATTTTTGGTTTGCATTAATAGGTTTACTTGTTTATACTGTTTCGTTGATGATAGGATCTACAGAAAAAGGAATTTTATGGATGGATAAAAAACCGTTTCTTGAAGGTATAATTTTAATGATGCCCTATTGGTTATGGAGGGCTATAGGAGGTACAATGATGTGGATATCTCATTTTATTTTCGCTTATAACTTTTATAGAATGTTAAAACCAAAAAAGGAAATAAAAATACCGCAATCACCAGCTGAACTTTTAGATATTATTAATATAGAAAAAACAACATTATAATGGATTTTTTTAATAATCATAAAAAGCTTTTTCTTTCCGCATTGGCATTTTTTCTTTTTCTAACATTGATTATTTGTATTCTACCTGCACTTAATAATCAGAAAATAAATCGTCCTTTGCCAGGAAGTAATGTCTCTACAGAAGAGGAAGTTCGTGGTAAGCAAATTTATATAAGAGAAGGTTGTGTAGCTTGTCATACACAACAGATCAGAAATGTAGATATGGATCAGGTTTTTGGAGAAAGACCAAGTATTGCTGCAGATTATGCACGAAATAAACGTATTAGCTTTTTTCAGAATACAGCAACACTAATGGGAACAGAGAGAACAGGACCTGATTTAACTAATATTGGTCGTAAGCAACCAAGTTTAGAATGGCAATATTCACATTTATATAATCCAAGATCTGTTGTACCAGAATCTGTAATGCCTTCTTATAAATGGTTATTTAATGTAAAAGATTATTTGGACGAAGGAGAGATAGAAGTAAATGTTCCAGATGAATTTAGAATAGGAATTAAAGGAAAAATTGTTCCTTCAAGAGAAGCAAAAGATTTAGTAGCTTATCTCTTCAGTCTACAACAAGTAAAACTTACAGAAGATGTTGAGCCTGTGAAATTTTTATATAAAAAAGAAAAAAAATCTGAAGGAAATTCAACCGATTCAAATCTTCCTGACGGAGAAGCACTATTTGGAACAAACTGTGCAACTTGTCATCAAACAAATGGAGAAGGTTTACCTGGAGCATTTCCACCATTAAAAGGAAGCCCAATTGTTTTAGGAGAAAATTTAGAACTTTATATTACGATTATCATGAAAGGTTACGATCCAAGACCAGAATATGCTTCTATGCCAGCTGTAGGAGAAAATGCACATTTTACACCAGAAGATGTTACTGCAATTATAAATTATGAGAAAGCAAGCTGGGGAAATAATGGAAAAAAAGTAACAGTAGAAGAAGTGAAAGCTATCATGGACAAAATTAAATAAAATGAAACAGACAAAATATAAAACAATATTATTGTTAGGTTTATATAGCTATGCAAAAGCATGTGATGCCTGTAAACTTCAACAACCAAAAATTACGCAAGATTTTACACATGGAACTGGTCCCGAATCAAATTGGAATTGGTTCATTGTGATCTTGATTACTATAATTACATTATATACATTATTTTATTCGTTTAAATTTCTTATTAAACCTGGCGAAAAAGATAAAAAACATATCAAAAATATTGTTTTAAAATTTTAATAAAAAAGGGATTATGTCAGAAAAAAATATAACTGTGTACTTGTACATTGACAAAGAAGAAAAACCTATTGCAGAATTGGTTCCACCAGTTACGTTCAAGTTAGATACAACTAAATTGACGGATGGAGAACATTTATTAAAAATAGTAAGCAAGTTTGACCAAAAAGAAGGGTTAAAAATTATTCGTTTTACCGTTTCTAATGGGCCAATACTTCATATAGAAGGGCTTTCTGATAATGAAAAAGTGAATGGAGTATTGCCATTAATGATTAATGCTTATGATACAGGAAAAAACCAAAGTTTTATTATAAAAGGAAGCGAAAATCCACGAACAATACCAATTTGGGTTTGGGTTTTTATTATAATATTTATGGCTTGGGCAGCTTTTTATATCATTGAAAATTTTAGTCTTTAGCAATTAAAATTACTTTACCACCTCTTATTTCAAGTTCTCCTTTTTTTTCTAAGAGTTTAATTGTTCGTATGACAGTTTCCACTCTCAATCCTGTTAAATCCCCCAGCTGTTGACGAGATAAATCAATTAAATATTCTGGTTCATTATTTTGGTTATGACTACGCAAATAATCGAATAGTTTTACCAATCTTCTTTCTGGATTTTGCGACGATATTTCGGGGGCCATAATTGACTTATAGTACAAACGACGTGCTAAACTCTTGTTAACTTCTAAAGATACTTCTGGACGCGAATGCAATAGTTTGTAGAATGATACTTTAGAAATTTGTATTATTTTTCCATTCGTCACCGCTATCGCATTAGCAGGGTATGGCTCATCAATAAATAAAGGAGGTTCTCCAAAACTTTGACCTTTAATAAAAAAATTCTGTATAAATTCTTTACCTTCTTCAGAAAAATTATTCATTTTAACTTTACCTTCTATTATTTGATAATAATAAATAGGAAAATGTCCAATTTCAAAAATAATTTCTCCTCTTTTTAGATTTCTAATTTCTCCTCCAAATTGGATTAATAAATCTTGATTAATCATAGCATAAATTAAATAATCAATATACCCAAAAGTACTTATTTATAAAATATTTTTAACTCTATTTTTTAATTCAGGTAACACATTTTCTTTGAACCATGGGTTTTTATTCATCCAAATAAAATTTCGTGGTGACGGATGAGGCAAAGGAAAATAATCAGGCAAATAATCGTTAAAATTTAAAATGTTTTCAGTAATATTTTTGTTCATTTTATTCTTCAAATAATATTTTTGGGAATACTGACCAATTAATAAAATCAGCTGTATTTCTTTCATTTCATCTAATAAACTAGTATGCCATAGAGGTGCACATTCTTTTCTTGGAGGTAAATCTCCAGATTTCCCTTTTCCCGGATAACAAAATCCTATGGGTAATAATGCAAAAAGTTCGGGATTATAAAATTGATCTACTGTTACATTTAACCATTTACGCAATTCATTTCCGCTTGCATCGTTCCAAGGTACACCTGTCTCATGAACTCTTAAACCTGGAGCTTGCCCAATAATAGCAATTTTAGACATAGGATTTGCTTGTACAATAGGATTTGCACCTAATGGCAAAAAAGGTTCGCAGACTTTACATGCACGAACTTCCTCTATTAATTTATCAAAATTATTTGTCATTTTTTAATATTAATGTATAAACAGTATAAGGATATATTTTTTTTGATAAAAGATAACTAATAAAAGTTAATACAACAATCGGGAACCATAAAACGTAAGAATTAAAAATTCCGAAAGTTAAAAATATGGCTGTAAATGGAGCATGTAAAGTCGCAGCTACTGTAAATGCTACACCCAATATTATAAAGTTCAAAACAATTACATCAGGCATAAAATATACTTTAGTTAAAACACCTACAAGCAAACCCAAGCATGCACCTGCAAAAATACTCGGAGCAAAAACACCGCCGTCACCTCCCAGTTTTAAAGTAAATCCAGTTGTAAACGGCTTTATAATTACAAGAAATAATGCAAGTAGAGCAAATTCTACAACATAATTTGTTTCTTTGGTTAACTCAGCAATAGTATGATAACCAGACCCATATAATTCGGGTAAAAAATATAAAACGATTCCCAACAATATAGAACCTATTAGTAATTGAAGTATGGGTTGGTTTTCAAATAATAAAATACGCTTTGAATAGGTGACTATTCGCGTCATGTATACACCATAAATACTTGTTGAACCACATAAAATAATGAAAAATGGTATTGCTTCATAATGCCATTCTTTTACACGCTGACTAAGATCTATCAAAGGATGAGCATTCATCAAAAATAGAATAATAGTTGAAAATGTAACACTAAGAATGTGTGTAAACCAAAAAACGTTGCTTTTTTGTTTCCCTATCGTTTCATAGGAAAAGAAGATTCCTGCCAACGGACTACAAAATAAAATAGTGACCCCGCTCGCAATTGCAGCTCCCATAAATTCTTTACGATATTTTTTGAAAATGACATCTTTTCGGGAAGCCATATCACCCAAAGTAGCTGTAGCAACAACAGTGGAAACTTCGATTCCTGTTGTTCCTCCAAAAATAACGGTAAGAAATCCATTAAAAAAATGTGAAAAAACTTTATAAGAAGGAATCTTTTTTTGAGAGCGTAGAGCTTCCAATACTTCAGTAATACCTTTATTTTTCTTTTTATTAAAAACAAACTGGCGCAAAAAATAAATCAATGTTAATCCTATAAATGGAAAAATAACAAAGAATAAATTATTTTTTTTTGCTTTATCTAAAAGTAAATGCTCATATTGTTCTACTAAATTTTTAAACATTAAGGTAAGCAAACCTACAGAAACTCCGACTAAAATAGAACAAAGAACTATTCTACTCCATTTAACCCATCGATAGTTTTTTTTTGATACATGATTTTTAAAATTCATACATGTAAAAGGAGAAGCATTGCTTCTCCATATTTTAATTATTGATTATAACGATTTTGGTCCAAATTCTTCAAAGAAAATTTGTTCTTTATTGACTTGATTTATTTCTAGTTCTTCAATCATTTTTTTAATAAAAGGGCGTGGTCCACACACATAATATTCAGAATCTTTATCAAACTTCCAGTCTTCAATCTTTTTAAAGTCAATATGGCCTTTCAAAACACTTGAATCTGCAATAGACTCTTCTATATAATCGTAAAATTGATATTTACTTACATTAGGATGGTTGTTTTGAATAAGTTTTATTTTATCTGCAAATGCATGCACTTCTTTATTGCGACATGCGTGTATCCAAACGACATCATGTTGTACTTTTTCGTTTAAATCAAAAGTTTCTAACATAGACAATAAAGGAGTTTGACCGATTCCTCCACTAATAAATATCTTCTTGTTTTTCGTTTCTTGTAACACGAAGTTTCCTGTAGGAGCGCTCAATTCCAATTCGTCACCTTCAAAAATGTAATCATGTAAATAGTTACTAATCATTCCATTTACTGCGATATTCGTACCTTTTTCACGTTTCACAGAAATACGAAAGTATTCATCATTTGGAGCACAAGAAATACTATATTGACGTATTTGTTCAAGATTCATTTCAGGTAAAAATATTTTGATACTTAAATATTGTCCTGCTAAATGTTTTGGAAGAGCTTTTCCATCTTTTGGTTTTAAGTAAAACGAAGTAATTTCGGCAGATTCTTCAACCTTACTTTTCACAATAAATGTGCGCCATCCTAGCCAGTTACCAGCTTCTTCTTTTTTACTTTCATACATTTTCTGTTCATGACCAATTGTGGGTACGTCATATCCTCGTAGACTAAATTAGTAAAAAACTAATATAGCTTTATGATGATTAAAAAGACAAAAGAAATAGCAGCTTATTTAACTTATAGTAAAAAACTACAAGTTCTAAAATATGCCAAAGAATATGGAAATAACTCTATAGCATATAAATTTTTTGGCGTGAAAAAGAGTACATTTTATAAATGGAAAAAGGCATATGATGAACATGGAGAAGAAGGTTTACTTAGAAAAAAACCAACTCCTCGTACATTTCCCAATCAAATCAAGCAAGAAATTGTAAATAAAGTATTAGAACTTCGAAAAGAACATAAATTAGGGACTTGGCGAATTAAATGGTATTTAGAACGTTATCATGATATTTTAATATCAGAATCAAGTGTTTATCGTATTCTAAAACGCAATAATGTAGGTCGATTAGACAGAAAGGCAACTAGAAGAGCTATGCATAGTATTCGATATGAAAAAGAAACACCAGGTCATCATGTACAGGTTGATGTTAAATTTCTAATTTTTCAAGATGCAAATGGCCATAAAATCAAGAGATTTCAATATACAGCAATTGATGATGCTACACGAATTAGAGCGCTTAAAATCTATGAAAAGCACAATCAATTAAGTTCAATTGATTTCATAAATTATGTTGTAGATAAATTTCCTTTCAGAATTAATACAATTCAAACAGATAACGGACATGAATTTCAATCAAAATTTCATTGGCATGTTCAAGATTTAGGAATGAGACACCGATTTATAAAAGTAGGAACGCCTCAGTTAAATGGGAAAGTTGAACGATCTCATTTAACTGATAAAAAAGAGTTTTATCAACTTTTAAGCTATACTGATGATGTTGATCTAAATCAAAAATTAGAACAATGGGAAAATTTTTATAATTTCAATAGACCACATGGATCTTTTAAAGGAAAAACTCCTTATGAAATACTAAAATTAAAACTAAAATAATTATATTTAAAGTCTACGAAGTCATGAAGTACGACAGCTGTTCGTAGAAATTGAATTGGATACAGATAAAATTGAATTTATTGATGAAATAAAATCAACTTTCAATAAAACTCCTCAAATTCAGCAATGTTATTATGTAACAGGTGAAGTAGATTTTGCATTGATTATGGTGGTTAATACTATGCGAGAATACGAATCCTTGACTCGAAAATTATTTTTTAGTAACTCGAATATACGACGTTTTAAAACTTTTGTCAACATGCATACAGTTAAAACTGGATTACAAATACCATTACCTAAGAATGATTCATAGCTACTTTGTTACTATTGTTCTCTACTAAACTATAACAAGAAATTTAATAAATAGATAGGCTAAACTACTAATATTTATCTAAATACCACCATATCGTACGAAGCTACCTAGTATTAACATGATTATACTAATCGTTGTCACCGCTATAATATGAAATGTCATGAGAGGAAGTTTTGTATCATCTGTTTTTAAACGAGGAAGCACATAAAATTGAGCACTCAAAGCCAATAATACAATTGTTGCTAAGCCTATCAGTTTTAATGAGACAACTCTTTCAATGGGGTTTTCGAATTGAAACCAATTACTAATCTTGATCGTGTAGATATAAGACATTCTTACTCCTGTAATAACCATAACTAATAAAGCTGGAATGGATATCCTAACGAAAGTTCCAGAGTAAGAAAAGGTATATAATACTTATCTTACAATTATGAAAGGAATAAAAAATCATTACGATGCTTCATTTAAATTACGAGCGGTAGAATTGAGTTATGAAAGAAGTAATATATCGGAATTAGCAAGGGAACTTGGAATAAAAGCCTCCTTATTATACAAATGGCGCAAAGATTATCAAGAATACGGATCCAATAGTTTTCCAGGAAAAGGTAATTTAAAACTAACGCCAGAACAGGAGCGAATAGTTGAATTAGAAAGAAAGCTTAAAGATGCAGAATTAGAACGTGATATCTTAAAAAAAGCAATCAGCATTTTCTCCAAGAACGGTCGATGAAATATAGATTTATAAAGAATCACGATTGCCAATTTCCGATTGAGAAAATGTGTATTATCTTAAAAATCCACTCCAGCAGCTATTATAAATGGAAAAATAAAGGTTGCTCCAATCGACTTTTGAGAAAAAATTTGATGCTAGATAAAATAAAGTATCTATATTTTAAATTCAAGCAGAGATATGGAAGTCCTCGAATTCATTCAGAATTAAATGCTTTAGGTTACAGAATATCAGTTAAAACAGTTGCTAAATATATGCAAGAGCTTGGTTTAAGAAGTAAATTAAGTAAAAAGTTTAGAGTTACAACAAATTCTAAACATAATTATTTAACTGTAAATAATCTTCTTAATCGAGATTTTTACGCTTCAAAACCTTCTATGAAATGGGTATCAGATATTACTTATATTCAAACTCAAGAAGGATTTTTATATTTAACAACAATTATCGATTTATATGATAGAAAGGTCATTGGTTGGAGTTTGAGCAATACGATGAGTACTGAAGATACAACTTTATCAGCATGGCGTATGGCTATAAAGAATAGATCGATTAAAAAAGGAATGCTATTTCATTCTGATCGAGGAATACAATATGCGTCAAAGAAGTTTGCAAATACGCTTGATTCTTATGGTGTTATCCGTAGCATGTCAAGGAAAGGGAATTGCTGGGACAATGCTGTGGCTGAGAGTTTCTTTAAATCGTTAAAAACTGAAATGATTTATGGAAATAAATTAATTACAAGAGAGAAAATGAAAAAACAAATTTTTCAGTATATTGAAATTTGGTATAACAGAAATAGAAGACATAAAGCTTTGAATTATAAAACTATTTTTGAGTTTAATAATAATTTACAATTTTTAAAAAATGTAGCTTAACTTACACTGGAAAATTCAGGGGGATATCCAGAAGTCCTATTCGTTCGTATTTACTTTCAAAAGAGAACAATTTCTCTATCGATTTTTCTTTCCATACTTGTGGTAAAATAACCAAACTTAATATAATATGTCCACCAACCCATATCGTAGCGCCTATTAAATGGAAAATTAATAATAGATGTAATTCGTGCATATCAAGAAATATTAATTCATTTTATTGATGATCTTATTTTACTAAAATCAACTGACTATTTACTAAAGCCTCTAACTTATGTATAACATTTGGTTCTATCGTTATATAGTCACTAGAGCTTAATTCTATTGTTTGTTCATTTTCATCTGAATACACTACTTTTCCAGTAACACATAAAAGCAAAGCAGGTATTTTTGTATTGTGCTCTTTTAAAACACTTTTTTCTAATAATTGAATTGATGTTACATTACTAGATTCGCCTTTGAAAATACTTATCGCTCCAACGCTTTTATCAGTATCATGAATACTATTTAAATTTGGTAAATTTTCCATAATGAATTATTTATCTTCTAAATTTATTCCAAATCAATTAAATACTCGACCAAATCTATCTTATATTTTCTTATTTATACTCAGTAATAATTAATTTTTAAATCAATTACCATTTCAAATAAAAATCACTTCACTTCTCCCCTATTTTGTTCGCCCACTTTTTCCGAAACATTATCGAACAACACTCGAACAAATCCTATTTCTAGTTTTATGATTTTCACCTCAACCCCTCTCCAATAAAAGAAAGTTGTATTCTTGTTATTCTTGCCTTTATATTCAATCTCAAATTTTTTCAGCTGGGTTGTAAATAAAATAATAAAAGAGAAAATTCATAAATTTCATATTCAATCCCATTTCATTTTTACCTTCCAGATGAATGTATTTTTTAATTTCCTTTACGATAGAATGAATATCTTTTCCATTTATTTTAAGATATTTGTAATATGGATGGTAAAACAAGAGCAAATATAAAACCTGGTATGCTGGTTAATATTGTATTGAAAAAGGATCAACGAACTGGCGAATTGACTGAGGGTATCGTGAAAGATTTATTGACTTCTGCGCCTTATCATCATCGTGGTATAAAAGTTCGTTTGACGGATGGACAAATTGGACGTGTGCAAGAAATTATTGAAGACGATTTTTAGAATGCATCAAACTATAAATTAAAAGCTCTTATCAATACAGATAAGAGCTTTTTACAATTTTTCACCTTTGCCTTTTCTATTTCAACAAATAGATTTTAATTAACAAATTGTGTGTTATAACAACTTAAACCATCTATTTGAATAATTTTATTTCAAAATGCACAACTGGTTTTAATTAAGAATCCTATAAATCGGATATTGTCTGTAAGTATTCTTCTCAAAATAAGGCGAATTTTTATAAACCCAATCCAACTGTGCTTCGCCATCATTAGCAAACTCTGGTTTTAATGCTTTTTCTGCTTCAAATGCGGTTTTCAAAACCACATTATTTTTCAATAATTCAGCAGCTGTATCCTCAAAAATATAAGCCGAATAATATTCTTTCTGACCTAATATTCCATCGAAAAAATTCCAGTTAAAGAACGAATCCAATGCCTCTGGTTCTAAGGTTTCAAGAATATATTTCACTCCATCTTGTTGTGTTGGCACAATATAATCTCCTTCAAAAAATTTAAGCGATTTCATCGATTTTGTAACCACCGTTTCGTAATGATTATAATGTCCTTCATATGCATTTTTATTGGTTTTAAAATCTGATATTTTATACGATTCGACGTTAATTAATGTATCATTTTCTATTCGTTTCATTTGAATATCATTTCGTTGCAAAGCTTCTACAACGCGATATTCAGCTTGTGGAAGAACATAATATTTCGGAATTGTAATGTAACTAATTGGTTTTGCAGAATTGAATAATTTAATTTTTTTTGTAAATGGTTTCGATCGATCATAGTACAATCTATCTTTTCCCGAAACCGCACTTGGCTTGTATCCTGCTTCAAATCCTTTAAAATTCATTGTTGTAAATTGAGTAGAATCTATTTTCCAACGAATTCCATATTGATTTCCGACCTGATATTGTTTTAGATTTTCTTTTCGTAAATTTCTGATTGTCAAATATTCTTTATCTAAATTTTCTAGATTTACCAACATATATTTATACGTTGCGTCTACACGGTTTTCATAAGGCTTTAACATATGTGTTTCGGGCATTGTGCTTAGTGCATTAAACAATGTTGTATAACCTGTAGAATAGCGTGGAGAATCTTCGAAAGCTGCAAAACCAATATCAGGAACATCGCCATGTATGTTCACATATTGCGTACTTTCGTAACCATTTTTTTGCATTTCGGCTAGATTATTTGCTTGATATGTCGTATAAAAATAATCGCCCAAAACATTTCCTACACGCGCTTTAAAAGACGAAATATAGGTAAATGTGTACTGATAATCTGCCCCATTACTTACATGATTATCAATAAAAACATCAGGTTTCAACCAATGAAAAATCGTCTGAAAGCTTTTTGCATTTTTTGAATCATTTTTAATAAAATCTCTGTTCAAATCATAATTTCTGGCATTTCCACGAAAACCATATTGTTCAGGTCCATTCTGATTTGCGCGCGAAAAAGCCCCTCTATTCAACATACCACTTACATTATAGGCCGAAATCGCAGCAATAATAAAATTCTTAAGCGGTTTAATTTTTTTCATTGCCAAATCTCGCATCAACATCATCGTCGCATCAATTCCGTCCGGTTCTCCAGGATGAATTCCATTGTTTACGAAAAGCACTGCTTTTGTTTTACGTAATTCTTTTATATCTTTTTCTTTAAATGGATTATAAACAACTACATAAATTGACTTTCCATTATCGTCTTCTCCTTTTTTTACATACTGTATTGTCTCAAAATTTTCCGCTAAATTTTGATAAAACACATTCATTTCATCATAGGTTGTAGTTTGATTTTTATTTCCTTTTTCGTAAGGAGTTATAAAATTATTTTGACCAAAAAGTAGTGTAGAAGTAAGAAATAAAAACAGTATTTTAAAATTCATATCATTAATTTCTTACTAAAATAGAGAGAATACAAAAGATTCAACATGAAAATGAATTATTTTTCTAAAATAATCTTCTACATACAGTAAAAAACATTTGAAATTATAAGGAGAAGCTCTTGTGGAGCTTAGGTAAACTTGTTACAAGTTGATTAATAAATTATATGTTCATTTTTTTTCTTGATAAAAAAAACGAACCAAAAAAAATCAAGTCCGTGCCTACAAGTCGGTCAATAACGACTACTCGCTAAATGCTTTAAATTATTCACATATAAAATGTGAACAGTAAATCATTTTTAACGCTCACTACGTAGAATTGACACTCGACTCTTCAGCAATGACAGCTTTAAAATTCGTTATTATAAGTGAATTTGAATATTGAAAAAGGAATTAAAAATCCGACGATTTAGTATCGAAATGAAATTCAATTCTAAATTATTGGAATAAAAAAAGTTGGAGTGTCTGAGTGGAACGAGTTGACAACTTTATGAAAATAATTTAGTTAGTTGAATCATTGAGAGACTACTGTCGGCATCTTTTTTTGTTTCGTTTTTTTTGGATGAACAAAAAAATGAAAAGAAGAAATATAGAATCACCCTATCCCTACTTCCTCTTATCATTTATATTATTTAATTAACTCGTATATTACTGAAATTAAATAAATTAAAACATATAACAAAGTTCACGAATTCTACGACAGTGCAGATGTGCAAAGGCTACTTAACGTTAGTGAAAAAACGTTGTATCGCATGAGGAGAAACAAGACGATTCCTTGTTTTAAGCTCGGTAAAAAGTACTTTTTCCCAAAACATTTCTTTAATATAAAATTCTTGGATAAGAGCCTTTTTTGTTAAAGAATGTCTTATCCTAAAATAAGTTGACACCAAATCAACTTATCATGAAAGAATCATACTTAGAAAGAGAAAAGCGTACACAACGCGATTACACCTTAGGCTTTAAGTTAGCTGTTGTACGCCAAGTAGAAAAAGGCGGCTTTACGTATAAACAAGCCCAAAAACACTACGGTATACAAGTTCGACTAGGCACTCAATGGGGTTACCTGAGTTTAATAACAGATGCTTATTCAAGAAAAATAATGGGGTATTGCTTCCGTGAAGATTTATCAGCTGATGGTTGTATTGAAGCGCTTAACATGGCAGTAAATAACAGGCTTTATAATGAATCTATAATTCATCATTCTGATAGAGGATCGCAGTATTGCTCACATAAATATGTAGATTTATTACTCTCAAATAACATAGCTATAAGTATGACAGAAAAAGGTGATCCCTATGAAAATACAATGGCAGAAAGGGTTAATGGAATAATTAAAATGGAATTTAATTTATATGAAAGCACATTAGGTTTTGATCAGACAAAAATTAAAATTACTAATAGTATTAAAACTTATAATGAATTAAGACCACATACAAGTTGTGATTATTTAACTCCAAATGCTGCGCATTTGCAGTCAGAAAAATTAAAGAAAAGATGGAAAACTATAATAGAAGTTTTAATAATCAAAACTCCTTTGTATAGTAAATTTAGGATTAAGATCAATTGGTGTGTAACTATAACAGGATTTATTTAAAAACATGTATAGTTATTTTAGGACCGGGTCATTTGTTTATTCTAAAGCTAATACTTTACAGAAAAAAGAATTTGTAAACATAGTGTTCGACAGCAGTTTACACTATGAAAATGGGATTTATCAAATACCTACAATGATGGATTTATTTTCGAGTAACCATTTGAAAATAAAGGAAGAAAACTTTTTTATTTATACAAAAAAAGAGATTCTAAGTAATAGAATCCCTTTCAGCGGAGAGTGAGGGATTCGAACCCCCGGAGGTGTGACCCTCAACAGTTTTCAAGACTGCCGCATTCGACCACTCTGCCAACTCTCCAACACAGCGTTTATTGCCGTATTGCGAGTGCAAATATAGAACGCTTTTTCGAATTTGCAAATAAAAATTTTTAACAATTATTTTACGAAAACGTTTTCGTAAAATTCAATTCAATTTAAATTAAACAATAAAATAATGGTTAATAGCTACTTATTAGTATTCATAAAATTTAAAATTTCCTATTAAAAATTTATTTTTTTTCTATATTTTAGTATTTTCGTAGGAATAGTTGCTTTTTTATGACAATAATTAGTTTTTGTAAAAAAAATGTACGAAATCGTTATAATTAATTACTTTTGCCAAGAATTAAGTAAATAAACACAAAATAAACATTTTCTAAAATGAACCACTCTTCTTATGATCAACAACTTGCATCTTTCAATGAAATGAGCAAAAAGGTTGTAGAATTCATTAAAATTGTTTCAGATTTATGGTATGATCAATCTGTTGAATTGGTAATTTTCCGTAATCAATTAGTTGATAAAAACGTTAGTGACATCGTAAATCTACATCAGTATGCTGAGGAATTTGTAGAAAAAAAGATTGCTATCGACGATACGTTAGCGATTGCTAAAGCTATTTCTGAAGCTAAATTACCAGCTTCTAGACTTGATGTTGGAAAATTGGCTAAAGAATATATTTCTGGAGATTACGCTTCGGCAGAAGCTTTTGTTGAAGAGAAATTAGGTGCAAGCAAAAATGTAAAAAGTGTTGAACCAAAAGATGTTGTTTTATACGGTTTTGGTCGTATCGGACGTTTATTAGCTCGTGAGTTGGCTTCTCAAATGGGAAAAGGTCAACAATTAAGATTACGCGCTGTTGTAACACGTGATAAAAACGATCCTGTTTTATTGGAAAAAAGAGCTTCTTTGTTACGTCATGATTCTGTTCATGGTGATTTTGACGGAAACGTTGTAGCTGATCACGAAAATAATGCTTTAATTATCAACGGAGTTTCTGTTTATATGATTTCTGCAGCTCAGCCAGAAGATATTGATTATACTGCTTATGGTATTAATAATGCTTTAATTATTGATAACACAGGTGTTTTTAAAGATGAAGAAGCGTTATCTCGTCATTTAAAATCTGTTGGTGCTGATAAAGTTTTATTAACAGCGCCAGGAAAAGGTGTTCCGAATATTGTTTACGGTGTTAATCATGAAGAATATAGCCCAGAAAATGTAAATATTTTCTCAGCGGCATCTTGTACAACAAATGCAATTACACCTATTTTGAAAGTTGTTGAAGATAATTTAGGTGTTGTAAAAGGACATTTAGAAACAATACATGCGTATACAAACGATCAAAATTTGGTTGATAATATGCACAAAAAATACCGTCGTGGACGTGCTGCTGCTTTGAATATGGTAATTACTGAAACTGGTGCTGGTAGTGCTGTAGCAAAAGCTTTACCAAGTTTAGCAGGTAAATTAACTTCGAATGCAATTCGTGTTCCTGTTCCAAATGGATCTTTGGTTGTCTTGAATTTAGAAGTTAGTAAAGATACTTCTGTAGAAGCGGTAAACAATTTGATGAAAGATGCTGCATTGAACGGAGAATTAGTTGAGCAAATTAAATTTTCGTTGAACAATGAATTGGTTTCTTCGGATATTGTTGGAACTTCTGCTCCGTCGATTTTCGATAGTAATGCGACAATTGTTTCTGCCGATGGTAAAAATGTTGTGATGTATGTTTGGTATGATAACGAATATGGATACAGTCACCAAGTAATGCGTTTAGCAAAACACATTGCAGGTGTTAGAAGATATACATACTATTAATAGTATTTTTTCCCTTTATTTAAAATTAATCCGTTAACATTTATTTGTTAGCGGATTTTTTTTGTAGGATATTCATTTAAAAATACTTAAGTAAATTTTATGTATTATTTTTGTTAATGTTATATTAATATTAGTTTAGAAAATTAACTTTTTTTAAAAAAAACTTAAAACAATTTATCGTATGAAAAAACTTTACTTTTTTAAATCATCCTTATTAACATTATTGTTATCAGGATTTGCTTTTGGACAGGGAACAGAAACTTTTGAGTCCCAAACAGCATTAAGTAGTTCTTATGCAACAGGATCATTTACTGGAGAAACAGGAGGAATTGTATGGAATTATACAAATGCAAGAAATGAAAGTACATATCCAATCACAAATAAAGGAATCCTATTTCAAGCTGCAGGAAATACATTAGAAACTACAATTTCTAATGGAATCGGAAAATTATCTTTTGATGTCAGAAAAGCTTTTACTGGAGGTTCAAATAATAGAAAGATTGAAGTATTAGTAGATAATGTAGTTGTTTACACTTCACCAACATTTGGAAAAGCACAAACGGATGCTACTATTCATTCATTTGAAGTAGAAATAAATAAGTCAGAGGCAGCTGTTATTACATTTAGAAATGCAGGACCACAACTTACTTTAGATAATATTTCTTGGACTGCCGCTGGAATAGCAACGGAAAAACCAGTTGTGTCTCCACGAACAATTACAGGAACTTATGGTGTATTATTGCCTGATGGAGCTGTGACAGCAACTAATAATCCTACCTTTTGGACTCAAACAGGTATTTTACCTTTAGGAATTACATTTGATAATGGCGTTTTCTCAGGTACACCTGAACAAGCAGGAACATTTACAGCACAGGTAGCAGCCACAAATCAATATGGAACTTCTGATCCGGCTACTATAACTTTTGAAATTGCAAAAGCAAACCAAACAGTAGATTATAACTTTGAAGCTTTAGTTCAAAACCAAGGAACCACTTTTTCTGGTTTACCATCACAAACAGATCAAGGGTTAAATATTGTGTATACTTCTGCTGATAATTCTATTGTTTCTATAAACGGAAATAGCTTATCATTTGATGGTATTGGTTCTACAACTATTAATGCAACTGCCGTTAGTAATAATAATTATAACGAATTTAGTACAACTTTTGATGTTTCAGTAACAGATCCTAATGCTACTTATTGTTTTGAGGAAACATTTGATGGTTTAAATGGTAATAATACAAGTACTGCAGGATCTAATAAGGCTTGGAATGGGAATTCTAATTTTCCTACTGTAGTTACTGTTTATCAAGCAGGAAATGCTATTAGGTTAGGTTCAAGTAATAACAAAGGGGGGATAACATCAAAAGTGTTAGATCAAATAGCTGGTAATGTAATAGTTTCTTTTGATGTAAAAGGTTGGACAGCAATTGAAGGAAGTGTCAATGTTACATTAGGTTCAGAAACTAAAAATGTTGTTTATACAGCGAAAATGGCAGATAATTTCGAAACACAAACTGTAAGTTTTGAAAACGTGGCTGCTGGTTCTACTTTAAAATTAGAAACATCGGCAAAAAGAGCATTTATTGACAATGTTAAAATTCAATGTTCAACAGCTGAAAACTCTACAACTTGGGACGGAACTGCATGGTCTAATGGAACGCCGGATCTTACAAAAGATGTAATCATCAAAGGTAAAGTAACAGTTGATACGCAATTAGAAGCTAAAACGTTTACAGTTTCAGATGCTGGAGGTTCAGTTGTCGTAAAGTCAGGTGCTCGTTTAATCGTTGATGGGAAGATCGACAATCAAGCTGGTCTTACAGGATTAGTTGTAGAAAATGGTGGTAATTTAATCCAAAATCAAAACGTTGCTAACTCAGGAGCAATTACAGTTAACCGCGATAGTAAATCGATGGTTCGTAATGATATGACGTTCTGGTCTTCTCCGGTTCAGCAGGAAGCATCGCAACAAACTATACGTTCATTCTCTCCGGAAACATTATACAATCGTTTTTGGACATATAATGAAACAACAGATGAATTTACTCAGATTTTAACTTCAGATACAGACTCAAAATTATTTGAACCAGGTAAAGGGGTTTCTATCCGTGTTAAAAACACTTTACCAACAGGGCAAAATACAATTCATAATGGTGCATTTTTAGGTGTTCCGTTCAATGGAGATATAACAGTTCCTGTTCAATTTACAGCAAATGGATACAATTTAGTTGGTAACCCTTATGCTTCTAACATTAATGTGGAAAAATTCTTATTAGCAAATGAGAATGTTAATTCATTATATTTCTGGACACATCAATTCCCTGTTGGTTCTTCAGAATATGCAAATAATTATGCCGCATTCAACGTTGTAGGTGGTGTTATTCCTGATTTGTCAAACATTTCTGTTGGACAAGGATTTATCGTAGGACTTTCTCAAGCTACACCTACAGTTAATTTTAACAATACAATGAGAACTTCGCAAGATGCATTTTTCTATAAAAATTCAATTGCAGAGAAAAACAGAATTTGGTTAAGTTTATCAAAAGAAAGTAAAACAATTAGCCAAATTTTATTAGCTTATATGGATGGAGCTACAAACGATGCGGATAATCAAATTGATGCAAAAGTGATGCAAAGAGGATCTTCAGCAATCTACTCATTGATTAATAATGAAGCATATGCAATCCAAGGACGCAGCTTACCTTTTAAAACTGATGATGTCGTAAAATTAGGTTTTGAAACTTTAGAGCAAGGAAATTACACAATCAATATAGAGAAAGCTGATGGGTTGTTTGAAAAAGGACAGATTGTTTATTTAAGAGATAAAGAGTTAAATCAAGTACATAACTTATCAGAATCAGCTTATTCATTCACTTCTAAAGCAGGAATATTTGATACTCGTTTTGAACTTGTGTATACAAATAAAACATTAGGTACAGATGAATTGTCAAAAGAAAATGTTATTGTTTATACTAAAAACAATACAATTGTAGTGGATGCAAAACAAAATAAAATTTCTTCGGTAGAGTTGTATGATATTCAAGGAAGAAAAATATTTGTGAAAAATAACATTCGTGCAAGTGTTTACCAAGTTGAATCTTCTGCAAAAGGAATTTTAGTTATAAAAGTTCTGACTGAAGACGGAAAAGTTAAGACTCAAAAAGTTGTAAACAAATAATTTAACATCTAATAAAATAGTACAATATGAAAAATATAAAACAAATTATCTTAGTTGCAGGAGTTTTGCATTGTTCAATAGGTCTATCTGCTCAAGAAAATAAGATTTCGTTCTTTGAATCAACTAATCAAAATGAAAGTTCTGCTAGACCAGGAACCGGTGGTGGTGGAACAGATGTTGAAGATGCTGATCCAGCACCAATCGATGATTATTTACCATTATTGGTAATAGGGGCAGGATTGGTTGCTTTACGTTTCAGAAAGCAGTTATTAAAAAACTAATTTCTAAATTATATAAAAAAAGAAAGCTTCTCTATTTTTGAGAAGCTTTTCTTATTTTATCTGTTCCAAACTATTCGCAATTGCTTTATATAGAACTTCACCCATTCTTTCACAATTTTCGTAAGATTGATCTTTATAAAACTTTGCAAAACCAGTTCGTAATTGTGCAACATTTTCTGGTTTAGAAATATGATCATTTTTCATGATTTTCATTAAATCACGAAAACGTTTCGAACTATTCGAAATTCTTTTCGAAATCAAGGATTTTACTTCTTTTCTATATTGATCGACAGAATTTGGTTTCAAGCGATTATTCACCAAATCAACCATAATTTTATTTTCTTTGAAATACTGTGGTCGATAAATTTTTAAATTTCCTTCATAACATTGTTGATCGAAATCTATTGGTCGAATTCTATAGATAACTTGATCAAAATCGTGAATTGGAATCACCACATAATTATACGATCGCATATCACCTAAAAGACCAATAAAACAGCGTTCATTGAACTTTACAAACTCTTTTGCAATCTGATTTTTCTCTAAATCATTACATTTATCCAAATAATTTTTGATAAAAACATCTCCTGGAATTCCTAAAATATGCTCTTCAATCAATGTATTTTTGTAGACCAAAAAATTGATTCGATGTGGAGACAAAATATCTTCTAATTCTAAACCATAAATACGCGAAGCATCTGCTTTTTTGATGTAAAAATTGGTATAATTATCATTCAAAATATTACGAACCCGAATACGAAAAGGTTTCGAATTTCCGAACGTACAATAATCAATAGAATCAACAACAAGATAAGGCAAAGACTCCTCATCTCCGTCTGAATGTAAGTAGGTGTAAATTCTGTTTAGACTATCTTGAATTTCCTGATGTTCCGAGTCGGTATAATAAACACCTAACCAATGCGTATCATTTCCTTCCTTATCTTCCAATGCTACACAACCCGAAAAACGCATCAAATCATCATATTCTACACTCGCTTTTGTTTTGCGATGATATTTCTCTAAATAATGATTTAATTCGTCACTCACAGGATAAATAGGCTTTCTAAACTCTATTTTTACATCTTTCATTTCATGCTTATTAGTCTATACGAAGATAGGTCTAAATTTATTTTTTAAAATTGTTTATTGGATTAATATTTGCTAAATTCAAACATAATCTAAATCTAAATAAAATGAATATTCAGGTCAGAAATTTGACTCTTGAAGATTATAGTGATTTGACTGAATCTACAAAAGAAGCCTATCACAATCAGCTTGGAACTTGGACTGTCGACGAAATTAAAGAATTATTAGCTATTTTTCCGCAAGGTCAACTTTGTGTTGAAGTGGATGGAAAAGTTGTTGCTTCGGCATTAAGTATTGTGGTTAATTCGAAAAAAACGAATATCGAATCGAATTATGATACGATAACATCTAATGGTAAATTTTTAAAACATGATCCAGAAGGTGATGTAATGTATGGAATTGAAGTTTTTGTTCATCCAAATTATCGTCAATTGCGCTTGGGAAGACGTTTATATGACGAACGTAAAGCGCTTTGTGAAGAAATGAATCTAAAATCAATTGTAGCTGGTGGACGTATTCCAAATTATCATAAATATTCGCAAGAATTATCTCCTAGACAATATATAGAAAAAGTAAAAAGTAAAGAAATTTATGATTCAACTTTAGCTTTTCAGATTTCGAATGATTTTAATGTTAAAAAAATCTTGAAAAATTATCTGAAAGATGATAAAGAATCCTTAGAATACGCCACTTTATTAGAATGGA
This sequence comes from Empedobacter sp. ULE_I140, assembly GCF_053482575.1. Lineage (NCBI taxonomy): Bacteria > Pseudomonadati > Bacteroidota > Flavobacteriia > Flavobacteriales > Weeksellaceae > Empedobacter > Empedobacter sp. ULE_I140. The sequence continues at coordinate 2,554,844 of NZ_JBQMTX010000001.1, forward strand.
ATAATATCTATTACGAACCTGAATTGAAATCTAATTCACCGACAAAACGTACTATTCGTCTTGGTTTGGTGCAATGGCAAATGCGTTTATTTAATGGTTTACAAGATTTTTATGATCAAATTGAGTTTTTCGTAAGTGCGGTAAGCGATTATGGCTCTGATTTTATTATGTTTCCAGAATTTTTCAATTCGCCGTTGATGAGTCCATATAATCATTTGAAAGAGATTGAAGCGATGCATCAATTAGCAACGATGACGGACGATATTGTGAAGAAAATTCAAGAATTTGCAATTACATATAATGTCAATATTATTTCAGGATCTATGCCTCATCTAAAGGAAGGAAAACTATATAATACGTCATTTTTATGTCATCGTTCGGGGAAATTAGATTCGTATAGTAAAATACACATTACACCAAATGAGTTCAAATATTACGCATTGAATGGTGGCGATGAAATAAAAGTTTTTGATACCGACTGCGGAAAAGTAGGTTTACTAATTTGTTATGATGTCGAATTTCCTGAATTGAGCCGTATTTTAGCCGATCAAGGAATGGAAATTTTATTTGTTCCATTTATGACTGATACGCAAAATGGTTATACGCGAGTACGTAGTTGTGCGCAAGCTCGTGCAATAGAAAATGAGTGTTATGTGGCTATTGCAGGCTCTGTGGGAAATTTACCGCGTGTGAATAATATGGATATTCAATATTCACAATCGGCAGTTTTCACACCTTCAGATTTCTCTTTTCCAAACAATGGAGTTAAAGCAGAAGCAACTCCGAATACAGAAATGGTACTGATTTCTGATGTTGATCTTTATCTTCTAAAAGAGTTGCATGAGTATGGAACTGTAAAAACGATGAAAGACAGACGCAAGGATTTGTATGAAGTAAGACTAATAAAAACATAAAAAAAACCTCCAAATTGGAGGTTTTTTTTAGTTCTTATTCCCATTGGTTAGACTCGAATAAGAGCATAGACCTTAGGTTCGGTTAAGTATCTGTACTAAAATTAGAAATATTTTTTATAAGGGACAAATATTTTTTAGAAAACTTTGAACTTTAACATATTTCAATTTTGTTTTATAACTCTAATTCGAAGATTTGAATAAACTTTTCATTGAAATTATTTGAAACAAATTGATTAAAATAGATTTTTTTTCCATCGTTAGAAAAATGCGGAATTCCCGTTAATTCATTATTGATTTTTTGAACTTGATAGATTTGTTTAGATTTTTTTTCGGTTAAATCATTTAGATATATTTTATCGTTAACAAAATAAATAGCATATTTTCCGTTTGGTGAAAGATTGAATGGAGAGGTAATCGAATTTTCTAAAAAAGAATATTGAATAATTTCATTCGAAACTAAATTTACACCAAATAATTGCGTCTTATCAAATTCATCTTCCATCAAAAAATAGATGATTTTCCCATCAGGAGAAGAACGTAACCAATGTCTAAAATTACTAATTCCATGTTGAGTAAAAGTGATTCGTTTCTGCGAAATACAACTTGGCACATCTGGCAAAGTAGTTAAAGTTCCTTTTAAATTATCGTTTTCATCAAACCTTATTTCATTTGGAATTTCAGCAATAAAAATTTCCGTTTTCAAATTCCCTTTTTCATCACGCACATGTCCCTGAAATGCGATATTGTTTGTTGAGTTAATCCAACATTCATCAAAAGCTTTTTCGATTTCATCACTTCCATTTTTAGGATTTATCACTACTCTAGAAACGATAATCGAAAACATTTCACCAAAATTATTCTCTAATGTTTTATCAAAATCAACCTCAACTTTTTTGGGAAACATCATTCCAACCACTCGCTGATCTTTTATACTAGAATTGTGTTTGGATTCTTGTTCCAAGACATAATCGTTGTAAGTAAAACTAATCCAATTCTTCTCTTTTTGCCACGAATGCGAATGTGTTCCTCCACGCAAAGCACCATTTGTAAAGGGAAAATTTATATTTCGAGCATCCATAAAAATAGGCTGATTTGGAAATTCTAAATCAATTGCGACACCTGTCCTTCTTGTTGCCGAATACGGATTTGCTTGATTCGCATTTCGAATACCATGAATAAAAATAACTTTATTCTCAATTTGTGAAAAAGAGGCTGCACCTACTCCAGGACCAAACTCTGTTTGATTATTTGTTGTATAAATAATTTCGGATTCGTAAGTTCTCGTATGAAGTAAACAAATGGAAGAAGTTTCTCCAATTTTTGTATCATCATTTCGTCTATCAAAAACAAGATAATTACCATCAACCGATTGAATTTGACTATGATGAAGCGTATGTCCAAAATCATCATAAGTTAACTGCTTTACCATATCGTATTGTTTAATAATATTTTATTTACTTAATAAACATTTAACAAGCAACTAAAAACGTAATTATTTGATTACTAGAAACATTTCAACATTCTTTATAAAAATTTGTTACAAAACTGCATTTTATTTTTTTTGTCTGGATTAATTATGATTAATAATATACTTTTTTCAATGTTTTTATTTTCCTTAGTATAAGTTTTGTTAAACCTTAAACAACAAAGGTAATATTTAATGAAGATTTTGGAAAATCTACAACCAGAATTGATTCGCAATATGTTCCACAATCTGGAAATGATAACAACAATTGAATAGTTTTACCTCGTATAGACATGTTGTCAATGATATTATTTCTCCTTATCCAAAACAATTGCCTTTTTTGATGGTAAAGTTTGGAATTTCTGGAAGTAGAAAATAAAAGCTCAGTTACAGACTGAGCTTTCTTTTATTTATACCAACTACTATACATCAAATAATTATTGGCGATTCTTTCTATTTCGCCTTCTTTCAATTCTTTTGGAACATCTTTTATTTTTTTCGCTGGAATTCCAGCCCATAATTCTCCTTCTTTTACATGCGTTCCTTTGGTTAAAATTGCACCAGCAGCAATCAAAGAATTAGATTCAACAATGCAATCATCCATTACAATTGCGCCCATTCCAACCAAAACATTATCATGTATTGTACAACCATGTACAATAGCATTATGCCCTATCGAAACGTTATTTCCAATTGTTGTTGGCGATTTTTGATACGTCGCATGTATCGTTGCGTTATCCTGAATATTTACTTTATTCCCCATTTTGATATAATGTACATCTCCACGCACAACTGCTGAAAACCAAATTGAGCAATCATCTCCCATTTCTACCTCTCCTACAACCACAGCATTATCCGCTAAAAAGCAGTTTTCACCGAACTTTGGCGTATGCCCATTTAATTCTTTAATTATTGCCATAACAAAATCTATAATTCTAATGATAAAGATACATTTTTATAGCGTATTTTTGTAGAACTATGAGAGTATACGAAGAAATTACACCAAATAATAACGTGATGAAGTTCGTTTGTGACGAGACTTTAACACAAGGTGGCGTGGAATTCGATAAAGAATCTACAGCTACCGAATCTCCTTTAGCGCAAGTTTTATTGACTATACCATTTATTCAAAAAATATTTATCACAGCGAATTTTGTTGCGATAGAAAAAATAGATGCTGTTGATTGGGCTGATGTTACAGAAGATTTGAAAGAAATTATCAATGAACATTTAGAAGAAAATGCAATTTTAGCACCAATGAAAAAGGCTCCTATTTCTATTTATGCAGAAATGACGCCTAATCCTGCTGCGATGAAATTCGTTTCAAATTCTATGTTAGCGCCAGAAATCATCGAGATAAAATCGAGAGAAAAAGCTGCTGGAGTTCCATTAGCTGTTGCGATTTACAAAGAATATCCTTTTGTTGAAGAAGTTTTTATTGTTGATAATTATGTTTCTTTAACGAAAAACGAAACAGAAGATTGGTCACTTTGGGCGATGGATGTTCGTTCGTTTATTACGAATTATTTACAAGCTGGAGGTCCTGTTTTTGATGAATTTTATGAATTCACAACAGAAGCTCCTGAGCATGTTGTGGTAAAATCTGCTGAAGAGTTTTCTTCTGTTGAACAACAAATCAAAGCTATTTTAGACGAATATGTTCAACCAGCAGTTGCAAATGATGGTGGAAATATCGAATTAATTGAATTTGATGAAGAAACGAGAACAGCAAAAATGTTATTACAAGGTGCTTGTTCTGGTTGTCCGTCTTCTACAGCAACGCTTAAAAATGGTATCGAAGGTATTTTAAAACAAATGATGCCTGATGTTGTAGACAACGTTGAAGCTGTAAACGGATAAGATTAAACACATAGTATCAAAAAAATCCAACTCGTTTTGAGTTGGATTTTTTTATTTAATATCTCTCGATTATTCATCAAAAAAGTCGATAGAACGACGATAATTATAAAAAAATAATCTTCTGCGAGCTTCTAAATCATTGACACGAATCGACGAAACATCATCAACCTGAAAATACAAAGAGCCTTCGTCCGTTCCTTCCGAACCAATACATTTTAACTCGAAATCATCTTCAGTTAAATTTCGAATAAAACCTGCAAAACGACTATTGTTATTTAATTGAATACGTGATACATATTCGGTTTGATCATTTATTTCGCCTAAAATTTGACGAACCCAATTTTCTTCTGTTGTTGCATTAAATGTAATTGGATTTTCTTGATCCAAATCAGTGTGATGTTCTTTCAAATAATTGAGACATTTGCAGTAATCATCAACATCTATTCGACTAATTTTGAAATAAGGTTCGATTAAAATTCCATCTTTTTTACCATATTTCGAAATGTGTTGCATCGTAAAAAATTCGTCATTAAAATCTAAAATATATCCAGCCCAAAAATTATCTCCCTCAGGATCATTATAAACGGCAATAATTGATTGATTTTCTTTTGAGTGTTGTAATATTTTATAGAAGTTAGAATTCATATTTCTTTGGGTTAAAAAGTCAAATTACGAATCTTTGTGGATAAAAAAAAGGTTCTTGATTATTTCAAAAACCTTTTCTTTCTATTAATTCGCTTTTCGGAAAATCGAAGCTTCATAACTTAATGATTGCCAATCTCCTTTTTGCAGATTATCTAATTTTATTTTTTTGTAGATATTTTCTTCTCCTGCAACTGTTATTGTAAATTGTGTACGATCTAAAATATTTTTTTCAGTAATTGTATAATTAATATCAAATTTCTTTTTTGTCAATTTCTCTACAATTGGTTTTAAATAAGCTATAGCAGCTTCAGAATTTTTGAATTGTTCGTTTTGTGGAAATTGCACATCAAAATATCCTTCGTATGTAAAATCTGGTTCTGTAATAATCAAATTATAAGGATCAGCAAACAAGGCTGGACGCTGTTTTTGGTATTCTTTTTCAGTTTTATATTGACGTTTTTCTTCTTTATAAATCAACGGATATTTATCAGCAAGAACAGCTAATTTATCGGTATCATAAGAATACGGAATTCCGTCATGAAAAACATTGTAGAAGGCAGGATTTACCAACCATTGATCGACAATTTTCTTATCTTTTACCATATAAATCATTACTCCATTATCTTGTGCTTGAAAAGTAGATGATTGATATCCATACTCCAAAATTGGTTTTCCTAATTGTATAGCCGCAGCATTTTCTAACATAAAATTAAACTTCTCATAAGCCTTTGTTTCATCGCTTAAAGGAGCCATTCCATATACTTTTGTCGAAGCATCTACATTTTTATCATTAATCATAGAGGTTACTTGCGCTGTTGCAAAATTTGCAAGAACAACAGTGGCTGTAAGTAAAATTTGTTTTATCATGTATTGTATATCTTTATTTTAAAATGTGTTCCAAATTTATTGATAAATTTCGATAGTTATCTTACCTGATTGTGTAATACTTCCGCGATACATTCCGGCAGTGTTAAAAGGAAAACTTGCTTGACCATTTTTATCTAAAATAATCATTCCGCCATCGCCTCCTAAATCACCAATTTTCTTAATAACTTCTTCACCAGCTTTTTTCGAAGAAAGTTTCTTGTAATTCATCAAAGCCGCAACATCATATGCCGCAACAGCTTTTATAAAATATTCGCCCCAACCCGTACTCGAAACACCAACTTCGCTATTTGCATACGTTCCAGCACCAATAATTGGCGAATCGCCTACTCGACCAAAACGTTTATTTGTCATTCCACCAGTCGAAGTTCCTGCCGAGATATGACCTTTATTATCCAAAGCAACTGCGCCTACAGTACCAAATTTTTCGTCAACAAAATTGAATGGAACATACGCTTGTGTTTTAGCATCATGGTCTAATTCCATTTTTTCTTTATCCTTTTCCAAAACTTTTTGAAGAGAATTCCAGCGTTCCTCAGTTTTAAAATAACTTGGATCAACAATTTCTAAACCTTGAGTTTGAGCAAATTCTTCTGCTCCTTTTCCAACCATCATCACATGAGCAGAATTTTGTAAAACAGCTTTTGCTGCTAAAATTGGATTTTTAATCGTTGTAACTCCAGCCACAGCACCTGCTTGCATTGTATTTCCAATCATCAACGAAGCGTCTAATTCATTTTTACCTTCATGCGTAAAAACCGCTCCTTTTCCTGCATTAAACAAAGGTGAATTTTCCATTACTTTTATGGCTTCTATCACTGCATTTTCACTTTCGCCACCTTGTTTGATGACTTCATAACCTTTTGTCAAAGATTCAGCTAAAGCATCTCGGTACGCTTTTTCCTTTTCGGGTGTCATATTTTTTTTCAGAATTGTACCAGCACCACCATGAATTACCAAAACAACTTTGTCTTGTTTCGTTTGTGCATATGTAGAGATTGTCAAAACTGATAAGATTAAACCGACTATTTTTTTCATGTGTAAAATTTTATTCAACGTCTAAAAATAGAAAAGTTTATAGAAATTAACTATTTTTAGCATTGAATTTGATAACGAAATATCAACAACTGTTATTAAACAAATAAATTACCTATGAACTCTAATAAACACTATCTTTCTAACAATGTCTTGTTACAGTTAGCATTTATTGCAATAATACTTTTAGTTTTTGGATTAATTACCAAAAATCTTTTAGCATTTTTCCCTGGACTTCTCGGTGCTTTGTGTTTGTATGTTTTGCTTTTAAATCCTTTGCAATGGCTAGTAAAAGTAAAAAAATGGAACAAATTAGCAAGTGTAATTATCTTAATGATTAGTAGCGCGATTTTGATTATTGGACCTCTTTATTTATTAATTCAAATGTTAACGAATAAAGTAATGGTGCTATTAAATGACACAGCTCAAATTAAAACAGATGTCAATAAAATTATTCAAATGTTGCAAACCAAATTTCATATCGATGTGTTTAGTGCAACAAACATTGAAAAAATAACACAAGTTGGAGGTAAATTATTAGAAAAAACACTGAATGCTTCAATGGATATGACAGTTCAGTTGGGTGTTGCTTTCCTTATTTTGTATTTTATGTTGATGAACCATCAAAAACTTGAAAATTGGTTTTACAGAACAATTCCGCTTAAAACAAGTAATTTAGTCAAAATGAACAAAGATTTGAAAGATTTAGTTATTTCAAATGCTGTCGGAATGCCATTAACAGCCTTTCTACAAGCAATAATTGCCTACATTGGATATCTTATATTTGGTGTAGATGATGCGTTTACTTGGTTTATTTTAACCATTTTTGCTGCAATGTTGCCTGTCGTTGGTGCCGCACTTATTTATGTACCTCTTGGACTATTTTTACTTGCAAAAGGTGAAACTGGATCAGCGGTTGGATTATTAATTTATTGCTTTGTAATTGTTGGGCTTTCAGATAATTTAATCCGTTTAGTTTTACAAAAAAAAATGGCAGATGTTCATCCATTAATTACTATTTTTGGAGTAATCGTTGGTTTAAATCTATTCGGATTTATCGGAATTATATTTGGACCTATCTTATTTTCAGTATTCTTTTGGTTAGTCAAATTGTACAAATACGAATTTATTGATCCAAATCCTGAAGATTAATTATTATTAAAAACCAATTAAAAATGAGTATAGAAAACTTTAAATTCTTTAAACCTTTAGAACCACGTTGGAGCGATTTTGATCCAATTGGTCATGTAAATAATGTATTTTATTTCGAGTATTTCCAGATCGGTAGAGCCTATTATATGATGGCTTCGAGCAAAAAATGGCAATGGACGCGACACATGTTTGTCATTGCACATATGGAAGCGAGTTACCAAAAAGAATTACGTCCAAATGCGATAGAACCTCGTATTGGTGTACGAGTTACAAAATTAGGAAATAAGAGTTTCGATTTTGAATATATTGTCACAAGTAAAAGCGAAAATGGTGAAGATGTTATTCATTGTATCGGAAAAAGTACACAAGTAATGTACGATATGGAAGAGAAAAAATCGATGGAATTGCCAGATTGGGTAAAAAATGATTTTAAGAATTACGAAGGTAATCTTTAGAAAATAATCCTAAAAAAAATACAACAGTAGTTAAGTCTTTTCATTAGATAATGATTAGATTTAACTACTTTTTCTTTTTAAACTCGTTGCGTTATGAAAAATTTGTTTTTAATGCGTCATGCAAAAAGTAAATGGAACGAAAATGTTTCAGATCAATTTCGTTCTATCACAGAGATTGGTGAATTCAAAACGAAGAAAGTAGCAAATTATATTCATCAAAATTTTGAATTGAAATTTGATCAAATATTTTCGAGCAAAGCAGTTCGAGCAAAAGAAACTTATCTACTTGTCAAACCTATTTTATTTCCTAATCAAACCATTCATATCGAAGATGATTTGTATACTTTTTCGCATTATTTATTAGACAAATGGATTAGAAATTTGGATAATGAATTGCAAAATGTTCTTATTTTTGGACATAATCCTGCGTTTACAGATATTACCAATCAGTTAGGAAATGAAATGATTTACAATCTTTCGACTTCTGGATTTGTCTGGATACAGTTTGATTCTGATAATTGGAAATCGATTCAAAAAGGAAAAACTATAAAAATAATTTTACCTAAAGAAATTAAATGAAAAAATATATAAACCGCGAAATCAGTTGGCTTTCTTTCAATGCGCGCGTGTTGCAAGAGGCTTCTGACGAAACAGTTCCGTTGTTAGAACGAATTCGTTTTTTAGGAATTTATTCGAACAATTTAGATGAATTTTATTCGGTTCGATATTCTACAATTTTGCGCTCGATACAGTTCAAAGATGTAGAAATTGTTTATCAAAATATTGTACCAGATCAAACGGACGAAGAATTGATCGATGAAATCAATGAAATTGTGCGTCAGCAGCGAGTCCAGTACGATGATTTGCATAATCAATTATTCAAAGAATTAGAGAATCACAATATTTTTGTGATAGATGATACATCGATTCCTGAGAATTATTTAGAATTTATTTCCGAATATTTTTACAACGAATTTATTCATACGGTTGGAGTTTTTATTTTAGATGATATTAAAAAAGCACCGCCTTTACGCGATGGATCGTTCTATTTAGCGGTGAAAATGCAATTAAAAGACAAAGTTCAATATGCACTTTTGATTGTTCCAACGCATTTATTTTCGCGTTTTATTGTGCTTCCAAAGTATGATCAAAATACGTATGTCATGTATTTGGAAGACATTATTCGTTTTCATTTGAAAGATATTTTCAAAATGTTTGATTTCGAAACAATTGAAGCACATTCCATCAAAATTACACGAGATAGCGAACTTGATTTTGATAACGATTTAGAACATAGTTTATTAGAAAAAGTCATCAATAGTTTAGAAAATCGTAAAAAAGGTGTTCCTGTCCGATTAGTTTATGATGCTGAAATTGCACCAGATACGTTGAAATTTTTCTTGAAAAAATTACGATTAGATGAATATGATAGTATCAATCCGGGAGGAAAATATCACAACAAACGAGATTTGATGAGCTTTCCAAGCTTTGACATTCCAAATTTAACGTACGAAAAAATAAAACCAATTATTCAGAAAAAACCTTTTGAATATAACAGTTATTTTCAGGCTTTTACGGAAAATGAGGAAATGATGATGGCGCCTTATCACGATTATTCTTTGTTGTTAAAATTTCTTCGAGAAGCTGCAATTGATCCTAAAGTAACCAAAATAAAAATTACAATTTATCGTGTTGCAAAGGATTCGCAAGTGATGCATTCGTTGATAAACGCAGCGATGAATGGAAAAGAAGTAACAGCTGTTTTGGAACTTCGTGCGCGATTTGATGAATCGAATAATGCGATGTGGTCGAAAAAATTGCAAGAAGCTGGTGTGAATGTTATTTTTGGGGTTCCGGGGTTGAAAGTACATTCGAAAATTGGTTATATCGAACGTAAACCAGAAGGAATGTTGGCGCAGAAATATGTGTTTATTAGCACAGGAAATTTTCATGCAGGAACAGCAAAAATTTATACAGATTATACGTATTTCACAACCAATCCGGGAATAACAAAGGATGTTGAACAGATTTTTAAATTTTTCGGAGCTAATTATTTGAACTTAACGTACAATCATTTATTGGTTTCACCTTATGGAACACGTAAAAAAATTGTCAAGATGATTAAACGAGAAATCAAAAATCATCAAGCTGGTTTACCTGCGGAGATCAACATGAAATTAAACAGTTTAAGTGATAAACAAATCATTGATTTATTGTATAAAGCTTCTCAAAAAGGAGTAAAAGTCCGTTTGGTTGTGCGTGGAATTAATTGTTTGATTCCTGGAGTTAAAAATCTTTCCGAAAATATTGAATGTGTCAGCGTTATTGATAAATTTTTGGAACATCCGCGTGTGTATTGGTTTAAAAATGCAGGCGATGACAAAGTTTATATTTCCTCTGCAGATATGATGGAACGTAATTTGGATAATCGTGTGGAAGTAGCGTGTCCGATTTACGATCATAAATTCAAAAAAATAGTTATGGATACGTTTAATTTGAGTTTTGAAGATAACGTAAAAGGTCGCCAAATAACGGCTGAATCTTCTTTAGAATACAAACGAAACAATAAAAAACCAAACCGCTCTCAGTTTACGACCTACGAATATTTTAAAAAATTAAACGAACAAGAAAATGAAGATTAGAAAATTAGGAGCAATAGATATTGGATCTAACGCCATGCGATTGTTGATTAATTATGTTTACGAAGAAGAAGGTCGTGCGCCAATTTTTAATAAAACCAGTATTGTGAGAATGCCTATTCGTTTGGGACACGATGTTTTTATTGATGGACAAATTTCCGAAACAAATATAGATCGTATCTGCGATGCTATGTTGTCTTATGCATTGATGATGAAGGTTTATGATATTGAAATCTATAAAGCTTATGCAACTTCTGCCATGCGCGAAGCCAAAAATGGAAAAGATGTTGTAAAAAAGGTGATTAAAAAATCTGGAATTAACATCGAGATTATAGATGGAAAAACCGAAGCTGAATTACTTTTTAATACAGAATTAGGTGATTTTATACAAGACGAAAAAATCTATTTGTATGTAGATGTTGGTGGTGGTAGTACCGAATTAACATTATTAAAAGATAATAAGGTTTTTACGTCAAAATCTTTTGAAGTAGGAACTGTACGTTTGTTGGAAAATAAAGTTTCACCAAATACTTTTAACGAAATGAAACAATGGATTCACGAAAACATTGGTGATGATGAAGTCGAATTAATTGGTTCTGGTGGAAATATTAACCATGTATACAAATATTCAGGCGTAAAACTGGGAATGCCTTTGAGTAGTGTTTATGTCAAAAAACATTATCAAATTTTACAAACGATGACTGCTGAAGAACGTATGCAGAATTTCAATATGAAACCCGACCGTGCTGATGTAGTGGTTTATGCATTAGAAATTTATAGTAATGTACTAAAATGGTCGCATGCAAAGAAAATTCATGTTCCGAAAATTGGACTTTCGGACGGAATTATTCGAAAAGTATATAAAGATTTAGAAAAATAAATACTTCTATTATAAGGTCAGATTAATCTGGCCTTTTATTTTGATTAAAATTTTATAAAACAAAAAAAAGCTTGAACAAATGTTCAAGCTTTCAGCGGAGAGTGAGGGATTCGAACCCCCGGAGGTGTGACCCTCAACAGTTTTCAAGACTGCCGCATTCGACCACTCTGCCAACTCTCCAATAACGCAGTCTACTGCGGTATTGCGAGTGCAAATATAGAACGCTTTTTCGAATTTGCAAACCTTAATTTAAAGTTTTTTTAATACAAAAACATAGTTTATTCAGTATCAAATAAATATTTTAAAAAAAATTATACAATAACGACCAAAGCTATCTGAATAAGGAAACCAAGCGTAAAAAACAAAGCGGCAAACTTCAATAAAGTAAAACGAAAAGTTTCATTCAAGATTAATTTATTGACCAATGGTTTCGAGATTTTTTCGTCCAAAAGCTTTTCTACTTTTTTATAGAAAATCAATAATAAAATTATAATCATTATAACAACGACAAATACAAAAAAAGAACTCATCGAATGATAAAACATCACTCCCATCGCCATTCCTAATACAGCTAATATTAATTGTGGCAACTGATTAATTGCTTTCCGAATCATTTCTTCGGTTTTACTTAACCAATCAGCTCCAAGAATTTCTGGCGCAGCCATCCAAAATGCAAGAAATTGCAATATCAAACCAAGTAAAGTAAAAATTTTTATCATTCTCAAAAATTCAATTATAGTTAAAGATAAAAAAAACCGTTTAAAATAAATTAAACGGTTTTCATATTATTCTTTTCAAAAAAGATTATTCTTCCTCTTCTTCGTCTTCTTTCATCGTATGATAAACGTTATTTACGTCCTCATCTTCATCAAATTTCTCTAACAATTTTTCGATGTCAGCTTTTTGTTCTTCTGTTAATTCTTTTGTTGTTTGTGGAATTCTTTCAAATTCTGATGAAATAATTTCATATCCACTTTCTTCCAAAGATTTGAAGATTGTTCCGTAATTCTCAAAAGGTGCAATTAATACAATTCCATCTTCATCCTCAAAAATCTCCTCTACTCCAAAGTCAATCATTTCAAATTCTAATTCCTCTAAATCTAGATTTTCAGGTTTTTGAATCTTGAAATTACAGATATGATCAAACATAAATTCAACAGAACCTTGCGTTCCTAATTGTCCATTACATTTACTGAAATAAGAACGAACGTTAGCTACTGTACGATTGTTGTTATTTGTAGAAGTTTCAACTAAAACGGCAATTCCGTGAGGTCCATAACCTTCAAAAATAACTTCCTTATAGTTTTCTGTATTTTTATCAGATGCTTTTTTGATTGCGCGTTCGATATTATCTTTAGGCATATTTACAGCCTTCGCATTCTGAATTACCGCGCGAAGATGAGAATTTGAATGCGGATCAGGTCCTCCTGCTTTTACTGCCATTACGATATCCTTCCCAATTTTAGTAAACGCTTTAGACATTGCTGCCCAACGTTTTAATTTACGTCCTTTTCTAAATTCAAATGCTCTTCCCATTTATACTTGTTTTAATAGTTGCAAATTTATTCATAAAACGAAAAAAATCCAAGAACTATGTCTTGGATTTTTAAGTTGTTAATATTTTAGAATAATTATTTCAATCCGTGGTATTTCAACATTGGTTCAATTGAAGGATTTTTACCTCTAAAATTTTTGTAAATCACATTCAAATCATCCGAATTCCCTTGAGAAAATACTTTATCTCTCAAAATTTGACCATTTTTACGTGACATTCCTCCATTTTCTATTGTCCATTCGTAGGCATCATGGTCTAACATTTCTGCCCAGATATATGCAAAATATCCCGCTGCATATCCTCCACCAAAAATATGGCTAAAATAAGAAGAACGGTAACGAGGCGGAACTTGTGGTAAATTTGTTTTATTATCAATTAAGGCTTGTTTCTCAAAATCGTCTACGCTTGTGATTGTTTTATCGACAGAAACAGTGTGCCAAGATAAATCTAAAGCCGCAGCAGAAAGTAATTCTGTTAACGTATAACCTTTGTTAAAGTTAGATGCTTTTTTCATTTTTTCTACCAACACATCAGGAATCGCAGCTCCTGTTTGATAATGCTTTGCATAATTTTTTAGGATAGATGGCTCCGTTACATAATGCTCGTGAAATTGAGATGGAAACTCTACAAAATCTCTTGAAACATTTGTTCCAGATAAAGTTGGATATTTTTGATTCGCAAAGAAACCGTGCAATGCATGTCCAAATTCGTGGAAAGTTGTTACCACATCATCATACGAAATCAATGCAGGTTGACCATTTGCAGGTTTTGTGTAGTTTCCGACATTATAAATAACAGGTTTTGTGCCAAATAAGTGCGATTGCTCCACGATATTACTCATCCAAGCTCCCCCTTGTTTAGAATCTCTTTTGAAATAATCTGTATAAAATAATCCCAATTGCGAACCATCTTCATTAAACAATTCGTACACTTTTACATCTTCATGCCAAGTTGGTATATCTGTACGTTTTTTGAATGAAATTCCGTACAATTCTTTCGCCATAAAGAAAATTCCATTCTCTACAACTGAATCTAAAACGAAATAAGGTTTCATTTCATTTTCGTCGATATCATATTTCTCTTTACGAACTTTCTCCGCATAATAGTTCCAATCCGCAGCTGTTAATGTATTTGCTGGATTTTCTTTCTTCGCTAAGGCTTCAAATTCTTTTGCATCTTTTTGTGCCATTGCAGTTGCTGCCGGAATCATTTGATTTAAAATTCCTTTTGCTGCTGTAGGATTTTGCGCCATTTGATCTTGCAAATTCCATTCTGCATAATTTGCAAAACCTAATAATTTAGCTTTCTCCGCACGTTTTTTAACCAAAGTTAAAATTGTATAACGTGTATCATTTTCGTCTTTTTTCTCTGTTCTAATCCAAGCTGCATCAAATAATTTTTTTCTTGAAACTGCATTGGTCATATTTTGTAATTCAGGTTGTTGCGTTGTATTCAATAAACTGATTAAATATGTACCATCAGCTTGTTTGAAAGCCTCTAAATCAGCATCACTCAAACCAGCTAATTCTTCTTTCGTAAAAGTAACGCCACCAGATTTTGTTCCTTTTAATAATTGATTGGAGAATTTAGTTTCTAAAGAAGCGATTTCTCCATTCAATTTTTTCAATTCATCTTTTTGTGCAGCAGATAAATTTGCGCCAGCCAATTCAAATCGTTGATAATATACATCTAACAAACGAGATGACTCTTTATCTAAATTCAATGATTTTTTATTGTCATGTAAAGTTTTTACACGTTGAAATAATTTATCATTCAAATAAATGGCATCGCTATGAGCCGCAAATTTAGGCGACATTTCCTCCTCAACTGCTTGCAACGTTTCGTTTGTATTTGCTCCAGTCAATAATCCAAAAACATGATTAACTCGTGTTAATAATTGACCCGATTTTTCCATCTCAACTAATGTATTTTCGAAAGTTGGTGCTTCAGAATTATTCGCAATTTTATTGATTTCGACTAATTGTTCAGTCATTCCTTGCAACAAAGCAGGTTTGAAATCTTCGTTTTTAATTTTCGAAAAATCAGCAGTTTGATAAGGCAAAGTGCTCACTTCAAAAAAAGGATTTTTATCGTTCCACATACTATTTGTTGACTTTTCGCTACAAGAAGTGGTTAGGATTGACGATCCAACCATCATTCCGTAAAAAAGTTTTTTATTAAACATTTTTATAATTTTTAGACCTAACGAAGTTAAAACTTATAATGTTAAATTTCAAAAATATTCAATTTTTCATTCAAACAATGGGAAATATTTAAGCTAAATCTTAAAAGTTAAATAATTAATAAACCTTACCGAAAAGGTTGAATTTTCTTCAACGAAAATAATTATCTTTGAAAAAGAGTGAGGAAAAATTTCACTCTTTTTTATTACCCTAAAAATCAATCCATTTTGTATTTAGATTTAGAAGAATTAAAATATTTATTAGCTGAAAGTGTTGAAGAATTGCCAAGTTGGGAATCACACCAAAAGCTTTCACCTCCATATCGTCAAAAATTTGATTTAGAATATGTAAAACGTACCAATCCTAGAAGTGCGTCTGTGATGATTTTATTGTATCAAAACGAAGATGGAGAAGTTGAATTCCCAGTAACCATGCGTGTTTCTTACGAAGGAGCGCATTCGCATCAGTTTTCTTTGCCAGGTGGACAATTTGAAGAACAAGATATTAGTTTTGACGAAACTGCTATTCGCGAAACTATGGAAGAACTTGGTGTAGAGTACGAAAACATTGAGATTGTAAGACAATTGAGCGAAATGTATATTCCGCCAAGTAATTTCTTGGTTTATCCTTACATCGGAATTTATCATGGAGAACCACATTTCAATCCAGATGAGCGCGAAGTACAATACGTTGTTCCATTAAATTTGGAAGCTTTTTTGAATGCTGATTACGAAGTTTTTGAGAGAGAATTTTCTGGTCAAGTTGTCGAAATTCCTGGTTATAACATTGGTGATGATGAATTTCTTTGGGGCGCAACGGCAATGATTTTAGAAGAATTTAAAGATTATCTAAAAATCGTATTAAATTTGTAACTTAAACAATTAAGAACTCGTGTCTCAAAAAGCAAAGAAAAAGAACGCATTTCGCGATTCATTTGGACATTTATATTTCCTAAAAAGGACGTTAATTTTCTTATTAGGATCATTTACTTATAACCGTTACAATGGTTTTAATAAATTAAAAGTTAGCGGTACAAAAAACTTGGTTCATTTGCCAGCTCAAAATGTATTATTCGTTTCGAATCATCAAACTTATTTTGCTGATGTTTTCGCGATGTATCATGTATTTTGTAGTGTAAAAAATGGTTTTATTGATACCATCAAAAATCCAATTTATTTACTTAATCCTAAGATTGACTTTTATTACGTTGCCGCTGAAGAAACAATGAAAGATAATCTTTTGACGAAATTATTCGCCTACACAGGAGCGGTTACCGTAAAAAGAACGTGGCGTGCAAAAGGAGAAAATGTAAATAGAAAAGTAGATTTAAGCGAAATTAACAATATTGATATTGCGTTGCAAAGTGGTTGGGTAGTAACATTTCCGCAAGGGACTACAACTGCGTTTGCACCTGGTCGTCGTGGAACTGCACATTTAATCAAGAAAAATAAACCAATTGTAATTCCAGTTGTAATTGATGGTTTTCGTAGAGCTTTTGATAAAAAAGGTTTGCGTATTAAAAAACGTGGAATTAATGCGACAATGACATTCAAAGAGCCTTTGGAAATCGATTATGAAAATGATTCGAGTGATGCAATCATGAAAAAAATTATGAATGCAATTGAGCAAGCACCAGAATTTAATAAAGTTCGACCAATGGACGAAATTCTTGCTGAAAATAGTGAAAAATCATTGGATGATTATTTGAATGAAGACGACGAAGAGTTTGATGATTTCGAAGAAATGGGCTACGACGAAGAAAATAAAAAAGACTAAAAGAATACAACATACAAAATGAAAAAAGTTCATTTTATTGCAATTGGTGGAAGTGCAATGCACAATTTGGCGATTGCTTTGCACGAAAAAGGATATCAAGTAACAGGTTCTGACGACGCAATTTTCGAACCTTCGAAAACACGTTTGGACCAACGTAGAATTTTACCAGAAGAAATGGGTTGGTTTCCAGAAAAAATTACAACAGATTTAGATGCTGTGATTTTGGGAATGCATGCTCACGCTGATAATCCTGAAATGTTACGTGCTCAAGAATTAGGTTTAAAAATCTATTCATATCCAGAATATTTGTACGAACAATCAAAAGATAAAACGCGTGTTGTAATTGGTGGTTCGCATGGAAAAACGACAATTACATCAATGATTCTTCACGTTTTGCATTATCATAATATCGATGTTGATTATATGGTTGGTGCGCAATTGGATGGTTTTGATGTGATGGTAAAATTGACAGAAGACAACGAATTTATGATTATGGAAGGTGATGAATATTTATCATCTGCCTTAGATCGTCGTTCAAAATTCTTGTTGTATCAACCAAATATTGCGTTGATTTCAGGTATTGCTTGGGATCATATCAATGTTTTTCCAACGTTTGCAGATTACACTTCTCAATTCTCAAAATTCGTAGAATCTATCGTGAATGGAGGTGCTTTAATTTACAACGAAACAGACGAAGAAGTTGTTAAAGTGGTAGAAGAAACGGAGAAAGCAATCAAGAAATTCCCTTATCATTTACCAGAACATTTTATCGAAAATGGAATCACTTTTATCGAAACAGAAGATGGACCAATTCCGTTAGAAGTCTTTGGTAATCATAACTTGATGAATTTAGAAGGTGCTCGTGCAATTTGTAAACAATTAGGTGTAATGGATGATGATTTCAACGAAGCAATTCAATCATTCAAAGGAGCATCTAAACGTTTGGAATTAATTAATCGTACTTCTGATTTTGTTGCGTATAAAGATTTTGCCCATGCGCCAAGTAAAGTAACTTCAGTTACGAATGCAGTAAAAGAACAATATACAGATAAAACAGTTGTAGGATGTTTAGAAATCCACACCTATTCGTCTTTGAATCCTGAGTTTTTGGTGCAATACAAAGGTGCTTTAGACAAAACTGATATCAAAATTGTAATGTATAGCCCAGAAGCATTAGAAATAAAACGTATGGAAATGATTTCTCCAGAAGATATCAAAAAAGCCTTTGGAGATGATTCTATTTTGGTATTTACAAATGGTGAACAATTGCAAGATTATATCGAAAGTTTAGATAAAAAAGATAAAGTATTTTTGATGATGAGTTCAGGAAACTTCGGTGGAGTAAACTTGAATGAATTATTTAAAGCATAAAAAAATCACCTTTCAATAAAAGGTGATTTTCCACTTAAATATCTATAAAATATAGAAAAAGAGAACTTAATTTTTTAGGTTCTCTTTTTGTTTTTTGTCAAATGGTCAAAATAATCATTTTAGGTTTTTGGATTACTTCTTTTCAAATATCAGTAAACTTAGAACTATTTTAAACTTTTTCGGAACTATTAATTTTAAAAACATTATTTTAGAAAAAACAGAGGTGATATAAACTTTTAGTAATACTCTACTCACTTTTGTTAGCTTTCGCCATCAAAAAACACCTCTGTTTTACTATAAAATTATAGTGACCCTTTTGATAGTAACAAAGATGATAAAAATCGAGATAAAAAAAAGTTTGAAAAGTAGCCTAAAGATGTCCAAAACGGAAGTTATTGTAAACTTTTTCTAAATTGAGTTGGACTAATTTTTAGATGTTTTTTGAAAAAATTTCCGAATGAATATTGGTCAGAAAAGTTTAACTCATTCGAAATTTCAGAGATTGTTTTAGTTGTTTCACTCAACAATACTTTCGATTCACGAATCACAACAGAACTGATTAATTCTTTTGTCGTTCTACCTGTTATTGATTTGCAACATTCAGTTAAATATCGTACTGTAATATTCAATTTATCTGCATAATATTTTGCATCTCTGTTTTCTGTATAACTCTTATTTAAATCATTCAAAAAACGCTTTACAATATCATCTTTTCGCGTTCCTTTTCTTACAATAATTGTTTGTTGTTTCGAAAGTTCGCTAAACGTTGTGTAAACAATCGCATAAAATAAATTGAACTGTAAATAGCGTACGAATTTGGTCAATTTCTCTTGCAAACGCAACTTCAATTGCAATAAAAGTTCGATTAAAGCAGAAAATTCTATTTCATTGAAATGATAATTATTGATTCTACCTTCACCAAAAAATTGGTTGTATTCATAACCACTCAAATCGATAATCGATGTATCTAAAATCTTTTTGGTTAAAACTAAACTCAACAATTCTAAATCAGATGATTTTGAAATTATTTGGTAAGATTTATTAGGTTCTGGGAAGAAAACATCGTGTTGTTTTAGTTTAATTTCTTGGTCATTTTGAGAAATAATTAAATAACCATGCTGAATAAAAATCGTCTTAATCAAATCTTTTTTCAAACGTTTATTTTCAACAGTTTGCTGAATAAATTCCTCTTGATCAAAAACATTAAAATTCTCCATAAATCAACACTTTAATTTCAGTTAATTTGACACAAATTTTAACCCAATAATAGAGCAAATTAAAGTCGTTAAGAAGAAAACGCGCCAAAAACTTGCTGGTTCTTTAAAAATAAAAATTCCTACTAAAACTGTTCCGACTGCTCCAATTCCTGTCCAAACTGCATAAGCCGTTCCGATTGGTAATGTTTGCGTTGCTTTTACCAACAAAACCATGCTCACCGTTAAGAAAAATAAAAAACCACCATACCATAAATACGTGTCATTTCCGGTTGCTTCTTTTGCTTTTCCAAGACATGATGCGAAACCGACTTCGCACAATCCTGCAATTAGTAAAATTACCCAATTCATTTTTTACTGATTTATTTATAAAAATTAAGACTACAAAAAATTGTAGCCTTAAAATTAATTATTTATTTTTTGAATTATTTACCGAAACTATCGCTAAATTCTACTTGACCTTTGATGTGTACTTCGCTCCATGTTTTAGAAACGCCATCTGCACCTTTGTGTAATTCTAAACAAGCTTGATTAAGAGCTTCTATTGCTTTTCCTGTGTTAAAATCCATCAAATCAACATCTGTTTCAATTGAAAAAACATTGTTCTCAAACGTTGATTTTACTTCGTATTCTTTAGAAGCATTATTCAACGTTAAATTCAAGAAAGTTTTACCATCTCTGAAATGTAATTGACCTTTGATTTCGCTTGTATTAATCATATTTCCAAACAAAATATCTTTCAATTTTTGATCACGATCAATTTGATCAGAATTTAATGTAGCAACTGTCGCTATAATATTTGCACCTTCTAAAACTTCTTGAGGCGTTTTTCCATCTTCTTTTGCGTCTTTCACCAAAACAACATCAAAACGTCCTGAAACAGCCACTTTTTCTGTTGTTTTATAAGCCGTCCACTCAACTCCAGATTTTCTAATTACACCCTCTACAATTTCCGTTGGTTCTTCCACTGTAACAGCAGATTTAGCAGGTTGTTCAACTGGTTTTTCTTCTGTTTTATTCGTACAATTCATCAGCATTACTGATGCACAGCATATAATCGCTATAGATAATTTTTTCATTTCAAACTTTTATGCTACAAAAATACAACAAGCCAAGACTAATTCACAATTGATTTTTAACATATTCTGAAAAAACTCTACTTTTGTAAGATGATAAAAAATCTTCTAAATACATGTTTGATTATCATTTGTTTGCCATTTATCTTAATTTATGAGATTTATTGTTCGGTTTACAAATACAGAAAATAAATTGGTAACTTCGCTTTCAAATTGGAAAGATGAGCGAAAGAATAATAGGAATAATAGGCGCTATACCGCAAGAAATAAACGGTGTAGTCAATTTATTAACAAACAAGCAAGAACATAAAATTGGTCGAAGAAGTTATTTTACTGGAAAATTAAACAATCAAAAAGTTGTGGTCGTTTATTCTCGTGTTGGTAAAGTTGCTGCCTCTGCTACGGTTACAACCTTAATCCTTGAATTTAACGTTTCTGAATTGATTTTTACAGGTGTTGCAGGTGGAATTCATGCTGATGTAAAAATTGGAGATATTGTTCTAGGGCAAAGTTTGATTCAACATGATATGAATGCTCAACCTCTTTTTCCTGCTTACGAAATCCCAATGTTAGGAAAAGCTTATTTTGAGGCTGATTCTTCTCAATTAGAAGTTGCGACAACAGCTATTTTAGAAATTTTAGAAGAGCAACATTTGCATAATGTGATTTCTGAAAAAGATTTGGATAAATTTAATATTCATCAGCCTCAACTACATGTTGGTTTAATTGGATCTGGAGATTTATTTTTCTCGACAAATTCTCAGAAAGAAAAATTACAACAAAACTTACCCGAAATACTTTGTGTCGAAATGGAAGGCGCTGCAGTAGCACAAGTTTGTTACGAATTTGATATTCCTTTTATCATCATAAGAACAATATCAGATGATGCCGACGATCATTCTACATTAGATTTTAATAGTTTTATAGAAAAGATTTCGAATGTATATTCAATAGAAATTATTAAGAACATCATCAAGTAAAAAGTCCTTTAAAAAGGGCTTTTTTTTTGATGCTCACATTAATAAAAAAATCATCAAAAGATTTGATGATTTGCTTTTCCAAATATTTAAAATGGATTGTGGGGAGAGCAGGATTCGAACCTGCGAAGGTTACCCAACGGATTTACAGTCCGTCCTCGTTGGCCGCTTGAGTATCTCCCCGCCTAATAATAAAGTATTCTTCAAAAAAGAAGAGCCGATAGAGGGACTCGAACCCACGACCTGCTGATTACAAATCAGCTGCTCTAGCCAGCTGAGCTACATCGGCGATTTTTTATTTTTGTTTTAAAAGTAAAATATAAACTTTTTTGGAGCCGATAGAGGGACTCGAACCCACGACCTGCTGATTACAAATCAGCTGCTCTAGCCAGCTGAGCTACATCGGCTTTTTAGTGGGGAGAGCAGGATTCGAACCTGCGAAGGTTACCCAACGGATTTACAGTCCGTCCTCGTTGGCCGCTTGAGTATCTCCCCGACCTATATTTTTGCTGAGCCGATAGAGGGACTCGAACCCACGACCTGCTGATTACAAATCAGCTGCTCTAGCCAGCTGAGCTACATCGGCAAAAATATTATTATTTGTATATTTCAAATTGAAAACAGGATATTCATTTCTCGAAAGAAGTATTGTTCCTTTTTCGTGGTGCAATATTAGGGCAGTTTTTCGAATCTCGCAAATGTTTTTTCAAAAAAAAGTAGAAGTTTTTTCTAAAAATTTACTTCAATTTTGAAAATCAGAATTTTAGAATTCAAAAAAAGATTAAACTTTTTTTCAATAAAAGTAAAAAAGATAATATTCTATTTACATTAGAGTCCCTATTTTTGTAGTCAATTAATCATTAATGCATCTTATCATACAAATTTTGCAACTTTTCGGAGCAATTGCTTTGTTCATTTTTGCGATAAAACTATTAAGCGAAAATTTACAAGCGTTATCTGGATCGAATTTTAAACGCACTCTAAACAAATTAACCAAAAACAATTTATCGACAATTGTTACAGGTACTTTTTTTACAACAGCTATACAATCTTCCTCGGCTGCGAGTGTGTTTATATTGGGATTTGTAAATGCTGGATTGATTAATTTGCGAAAAGCATTTGGCTTAATATTAGGCGCAAATATCGGAACTACGCTTACATTGTGGTTGGTCTATTTCGGAATGAAATTCGATTTGGTACAAATTGCATTGCCTCTTATACTGGTGGCTTTTCCATTTTATTTATCGAAAAAACGTAACCAAAGAAAAGTAGGTGGAATTTTATTTTCGCTTTCCTTACTTTTTCTTTCGCTTTATTTCCTGAAAACTTTTTTACCTTCTATCGAAAGTCATCAGAAGTTACAAGAATTCTTTCAGCAATTATCGCATTATGGTTTTTTGACTAATTTGTTATTTATTCTATTTGGAATATTACTAACGGTTTTAGTCCACTTTTCATCAGCATCAATTACGATTGCAATTTTATTAGCGAGCAAAGGTTTACCTATCGAATTAGCTGCAATGATTGTTTTGGGAGCAAATATAGGAACAACTTTTACAGCGCATTTAGTTGCCGCAATTGGAGATAAATACACGAAAGTTGTCGCAGCATTTCATACATTTTTCAATATTGTAATTGCGTTGATTTTTATGTTGATTGCAAATTTTGTTTTAAAATTTATTGGAACAACAATTTCATCAAATATCGCTGTTCAACTGATTACTTTTGATACTATTAGTAATTTCGTCGGGGTCATTTTGTTTACGCCTTTTATCAATAAAATAGCTTTCTATTGTCAGAAAAAATATTTCTCTGTAAAATCAGCAGACAATAAATTAGAATTTTATGCAATTCCATTCGGAACAAATTCTGACCTATATAAAAATGAAGCCAACAAAAAACTTCTGAAACTCGCTTCTACAACGAAACAAACGATTTATACGCTTGGGCGAATGATTACTGAAAGTGATGAAGAAAAGATTTTGGTTTTTCGTGAACGAATTTTGGAACTGGAAAAAGAAGGTGATCAATTGGAGAGAGAAGTCAATGAATTTTTGAATGAAATTGCTGATTTAGATTTACCAAACGAAAATACAATTGCGATTCATCAACTAATTACACTTTGTCATCATCTGGAAAGTGTGGGCGATATTGCGATTAAGATTTCTTCTATTCATCGTCGTCGTAGAATGACAAATAGTTATTTTACACCAAAAATGAGAACGTATTTGGTCGAATTTCAAAATAATTTGGATCAAACAACGCGTATTCTAAATCAAAATTTGAACGAAACACAAGAAGAAGTTTCTATCAAACAAGCGGAGTTTATCGAAAAAACGATTAATACAATTTACAAAGAAGCCGAAGCAAATTTAATGAAGACGATCGAAAAAGAGAAACTTTTGACTACAAGTGCGCTTTTCTACAAAGATCTAATTCAGAATTACGAAATTCTTGGCGATCATCTTTACAAAGCCAATGCAACAATTGTTAAGCTAAAAAATCAGTAGATTTTTGTAAGTTTAAAGAAATTTATTGCATGGCTACTACATTTACAATAAAGCTTGAAGAACAAATTATTGGAACTACAGAATTTGAATTTGCAGATGTTCCGATGGGAGTTGTTTATGGCAAAATAAATTTTATAGATATTGAATCTCCTTATTTATTATTCAAAAATTATTGTTTAGCAAATAACATCCATATAAATTATGATTCTGAAAAAGAAAGATTGATAGACACAGCGATTATTCCAAATCTTAGAATTTATTATAATGATTTTAAAGAAGAATTAAAAAGTTGGGGAAGTTCTATTTCTGGAATTGAAATTTCTGATGACGTATTTGAATTTGAAATTACTTTATATGGTTTAGAATCTGAAACGATGTCAACTTTATTCAAACATCATTTTGATGAATATTTTAAATAATAACTTGTCTTGAATTAAAATTCGTCAATTCGAGTGATTTTTAGAAATATATTTCTAAAAATTGTATCGAGAATTAAGATGAATTTTATCTTCTAAAACCTTATTCTCGACACAAAATTCTAAACGAATTTCACTCGAATTGACGGTTTTATTTATAAAATAATATAATTACTTCGCTCACTTCTACTCTATTTTGTAATTTTGCAAAATGTTTGATTCAAAGCAAATTTTTTCTATTCAATCCGAAGAAGATTTCCAAAACGTTGCATTGGAAGTTTTCCGTTATCAAGCGCAAGAAAATGAGGTGTACAAAAACTTCTTAAATTTCTTGAACGTTGATTATTCTACTGTAAAACACACCAACGAAATTCCTTTTTTACCGATTCAGTTTTTTAAGAAATTTGAATTGATTTCGGGAAATCGTGAAGTGGAAAAGATTTTTACAAGTTCTGGAACAACTGGAATGGCGACAAGTAAACATTTGGTAACGGATTTGGCATTGTATCATTATAGTTTAGAAAAATGTTTCGAACAATTTTATGGTCCGCTTTCCGATTATACTATTTTCGCACTTTTACCTTCGTATTTGGAGCGAACAGGTTCCTCACTGATTGATATGGTGGAGTATTGGATTGAGAAATCTGGCAGCGATAAAAGTGGTTTCTATTTGTATAATCACGATGAATTGTACGAAAATCTTATTGCACACGAAAAAACGGGCAAGAAAGCAATTTTGATTGGTGTTTCATTTGCTTTATTAGATTTTGTCGAAAATTATAAAATGAATTTGCAGCACACAATTGTGATGGAAACTGGCGGAATGAAAGGTCGCAAGAAAGAAATTACGCGCGAAGAATTGCATTCAATTTTGAAAAATGGTTTCGGCACAAATGAAATTCATTCGGAATATGGAATGACGGAATTGCTTTCGCAAGGTTATTCTCGAGGAGATTTGACGTTTAAATCGCCAAATTGGATGCGAATTTTGATCAGAGAAACCGAAGATCCTTTCCAATATGTTGAAGAAGGAAAAACAGGCGGCGTAAATGTGATTGATTTGGCAAATTACAATTCGATTAGTTTTATTGCAACTGATGATTTAGGTAAAAAAATAACTCACAATC
Organism: Empedobacter sp. ULE_I140; assembly: GCF_053482575.1. Lineage (NCBI taxonomy): Bacteria > Pseudomonadati > Bacteroidota > Flavobacteriia > Flavobacteriales > Weeksellaceae > Empedobacter > Empedobacter sp. ULE_I140. The sequence goes on from NZ_JBQMTX010000001.1 coordinate 2,580,979, forward strand.
AATTTGAAATCTTAGGACGTTTCGATCATTCGGATGTGCGAGGTTGTAATTTGATGGTGATTGAATAATAAATAAAATCCCGCACTGAGAAATTCAGTGCGGGATTTTTTATTATTTCTTTTTCATTAAAATGACTGTATCCTTATTTCTTTCTGCTATTTTGTTTAAAAATTCTGAATATTCTTTGAGTTCTTTATTGGTTATAATTGCTTGATTAACCAATAAAATATAGGAAATAACAAATTCGTTATTTTTAATTTCTAGATGTTGTTTATATTGTAATTTATTTCCTAAAGCATTAATTTCTTTATCAAAACTATCATGTTTTAATGTAAAATCATTTGGAATTTTAGATTTAAACTGAATCACTTTTCGAAATGGAAAATCTAATTCAACTTGATATTTTCTATCCTTATCAATGGCTAAAAAATTTAAATCTTCATTAAATGGAAATTCAAATCCAAAATAATCTATTTTTTTCTCTTTTACAGCAAATATCTTATTAATAGAAGAATATTCTCCTTGATTATTTATATCATCTGACGAATAAATTAATTCATTAAACATTGGAAAATCATATTTCTTTTGATTGTCTTTGTTAAAATAACCTTTGAATTTATTTAAAGACTTCATTCTAATATCATCTTGTTTAAACTCTATTTCATTAATTAAATAACTCTCCGATAAGGGAGGATTGATATTAAAGAACTCATCTTGTTTAGATTCAAGTTTTAAAACCAATTGATTATAGTAATCTAAATAAGGAAAAACAATTTTCTCCTTAAAGCTATCATCAACTATTTTTAAAATATTTTCATCAAAAAGATAAACCTGACTATCTAAAACTGACATATTTTGAATGTTTGAAATTCTTGATACAATAGGAAAATTCATAATTAATCTTCCTCTGCCTCTATAACTATTTATGACTAAATGAGATTCTATTCCTTTTGATTTGAGTAGTTTATTAACTAAAATAACTAACTCTAAATTAGAACCTATTTTGGTTCTTAAAATTCCAGAATTAAAATTTGAGATTTTATCAATAGTATTAGAATTGTCTGTCTTGTAATTTTTTCTCACATATTCTATCACATTTTTATATGTTTCTAATTGAGAAGATCCATTCTGAATTTTTAAAGCAATCTCATTAAAATTAACTCCTCTTAAATTAGTTTCTATTTTCTTTGTAAAAACAGATCGAAATGAAGTCCATGTTGGAGAAGAAAAGATAGTACCATGCCAATCTTGCTCAGCTGTATATTGAAATCCTATTGACTCTTTAAAATCTCTAATATTATATACTTTATTGAATTTCTTTACACTTGGAACATTTTCAATTTCCCAAGATTTGTTTGCCTTTCTGTTTCCATATTTCTCATTCAGCTTTTGACCAATCAAATAAATTCGATAATCAAAATCTGTATGCATTCTAATATCTAGTTTTGATACTAAAGTTGGATAATCATTCTGAAAATTCCACGGTGTCGCATATAAATCTGCTGTACGTACATCTTCCGTTTCATATTCTATTATAGAGCCCACCTTAATATTTGGAATAGCATAAACTATTCTCCTTGTGTTTTCATCTACTGTTTCCTCTACAATATCAGCCTTATTAAGTTTAGAAATAATTATTTCATTATTAATCTTATTATAAACCTGAACTTTATTAATCTTTGGACGATTATATTTATTATTAGGATTATAGGTGAATTCTAAAATATTTCCTTCGATTGCATCTTGTTTTAAAATCTTTTTGCGAATATGTTGTTTTATAACATATCCATAATTTTTCATTTGCAATTCTCCGTATTCTGAAAGAATAACAGCTGAAGCATCTGACTCAAATGGAACATTTGTGTAGTTATATTCTTCTTCGGATATATTTCCGAATTCAAATTTAGTTGATTGGGCTAAACTTAATTGAACCAATAAAAAACTAAAAATAAAATAAATATTAAATTTCATACATAGTGTTATTGTATAAATATAAAAAACAAATCCCGCACTGAGAAATTCAGTGCGGGATTTTGTTTTATTTCTTTTTCATTAAAACTTCTTTCAGAGATTCTGTTTTTATTTTCTCAAAAAACTGTTTCAATTCATTGTATTTATCCGCTTCATAAACACCTTCTGGTAATAAAAATTGAATCGCTAACGTCAATTGTCCATCTTTCACTTTTACTTCTTGATAATATTCTAAACCAAGTTCAGTTTTGTGATGTGCTTTGTATTTTTCATCAATTATCACTTCGTAACCTTCTGGAATCTTAGATTTAACCTGAATATTAAACAAATAAGGATAATTAAATTCTATTTTGCGTTGACGATTAGTATCTTCAAAAGTATATTGTTTTAGAAATTCGCGCAAAGGATTAATAAATGTATAAAATGGAGCATTCGGAATTACAGTTTTTGCTTTATAGTTTTTAACGTAAGAATCAGTATCAAAAATCGTTTTATCATTAATTTCTTCGTCCAAACGCACATCTAAAGATTCAGTCAAATATCTATTCAAAACTTTTTTTTCGTCTATATCATCATCATAAAAATAACCATTGAATTTGTCTTTACGATAGAGAACTAAATTTCCATTACTCATAAAATCATACTTTAATGATGATTCATAATAAGACAATTTTTGATTCAACTTTACAAACGAAGCTTCACCTTTTTTGATGACAATTCCATGATAATTAAATACATCTAAAGGTCCAAATTCTATTTGCTCTTTATTTAATTTCGAAGCATCCAAAATAATATTTGAAGCGCCATTATTCAATTTCACAACTGTTAAAACAGAATTGAATTGATTGACAATTGGATAAGAAAACAAAATTTGTCCATGATGACGACTACTAAACATAACCATCGAAGTTTCGAAACCTTTGGCTGTTAAAATTTCATTCAATAAAAGATTCATATCTGCCGTAGAACCAGACTTTTCTTTCAATAAAGTTTTATTTGAACGCGTTGGAATAATTCCATAAAATCTGTTCCATTTTACATTTGAATCAATATATTCAATCACATTTTTCAAGGTTTCTACCTCATCTTTTCCGTTCGGAATATTTTGCGCAACATCTCTGATTGCAGAAGGATTTCGATACAAATCATATTGTGCATTTATATCTTGAATCAAATCTCTCCACGCGCTCATCGTAGTTTTCTTTGCACCATCTGTATGATAAGTTGCTGCCTGAATTTTGATACGTTCACTTTGATCTTCAGGATTATAAACGTATTTTAATTGATTATAACTTTGGATATTATGTAATAACCATTCCGTTGAACTCGATTTACCTTTATACTTTGTATTCAAACCATCTCCAATTGTAATAATCGAATATGTACCATAAGCTTGATTATTTAATCGAAACTTGCTCGAAAGCGTTGGTATATCGTGTTGAAAATTCCACGCATCAATAGAAAAATTGTATTCACTACTTTTGATATAAGTATACTCGATAATAGAACCAACTTTTACGTTTGGAAAAGTGAAACGTTTTGCAGCATACAATTCATTTAGAGAAACATCAAAAATCTCTTTCTCATCAATCGGAGTCATTTGCTCTACTCCATTTACAATATTAATTGTACCTCCTTTGATTCCGCTTATAGATTCATTTCTATTCTTGCTGTAATAATTCAGTTGTATATTTGCTTCATCAAGTCCTTTATCAGTCAGTATTTTGATTCTTCGTTTTACAGTCAAGTAATAATTAGATGAAGTTAAATCCATTTTTCCTTCTTCCGACAGAATAACAGCATCTGCATTTTTCTCGAAAGGAACTTGAGTTAAGTTAATTTCTTGTTCCGAAATTTTCCCGAATTTTAAATCTTTCGATTGCGCATTTGTATATAATGCAATAAATAAAAAGAGTAAAGTAATTTTTAATTTCATTTCAATTTGTAATTCCTGCAAAAGTACGATACACAATAATACATAAAGAATAATCTAAATAAAATTTTCGTTACTTTTCTATCAATTCTTCTAACGCTTTTTCTAAGGTAGGATATTGAAATTTGAAACCTGTTTCTTGAATTTTAGTTGCGTCAATTCTAGATCCATTTAGGACTAAACTACTCATTTGTCCTAATGCTAATTTCATAACAAAAGCAGGAATATTTGGCATAAAAAAAGGTTTATTCATTCTTTTCGCTAACGTATGATTGAATTCTGAATGATTTATATATTGTGGTGAAGATGCATTATAACTTCCTTTTATTTTATCATTACCCACAGCTTCCGCATACATTTTTATCAAATCTGTAATATGTATCCAAGGCATCCATTGTTTTCCGTCACCTAGATTTGCTCCTACACCAAGTTGAATAGGTTTTTTTAATAATTTGAAACCTTCGCCATTCTTTGACAAAACCAAAGAAGTTCTAAGACAAACCACTCTTGCACCTATTTTTTCGAACTGATAAGCAGCATTTTCCCATGCGACACAAACTTTACCTAAAAAATCAATATTTGCTTCATCAGACTCTTTGAAAATCTTGTTCGAAGTAATTTGTCCATAATAAGCTGTTCCAGACGCGGAGATAAAAAATTTCAAATCAATACTCAATTTTTTGACATACTCAAAAAGTAAATTCGCTGTATCAACTCTACTCGAAAAAATTTCTTTTTTGTAAGAATTTGTCCATCTTTTCGCAATTAAGCTTCCAGCCAAATGAATAATTCCATCCAAATTTTCAAAAACTTTTTCATCAATTGTATCTTTATCCCAATGATAAAAAGGATGTTCAATCTGTTTTTCTCTTGTCAAAATGCGAACTTGATGTCCATTTTCAATTAAAATCTTTGTTAATTCTGAACCAATTAATCCACTTCCACCAGTCAATAGAATATTCATACTAAAATTTTTTCCTAATTTAGCTCATTCCAAAAATATAAACCAATGTTTAAAGGTAGATTTCCTTATCTAAAAAGAATGGGGGCTGATGAAGAAAAGAAGCTAAAACAAAAAATATTCGATATAGTTTTTGAAGCTGATACACCTTATGGAAAACTTTTTGATATCTCTTTATTACTTTTAATTTTATTGAGTGTTGGCTTAGTTATGTTGGAGTCTATTCCGGCAATTAACGCAAGACACCATACAGTTTTAGTATCTTTAGAATGGATTTTAACCTTTTTGTTTACTATAGAATATTTATTAAGAATCTATTGCGTTAAAAATCGTTGGCGATATATTTTTAGTTTTTATGGAGTTATTGATTTATTGTCTATTTTACCATTTTATCTTGGTTTAGTTTTACCTACAAGTAAGTACCTAGCAAGTATTCGTATTTTAAGATTACTACGTATTTTCAGAATTTTTAACCTTACTCGATTTACTCGTGGGAAAAATGTGTTGGTGTTAGGACTGAAAGAAAGTAAAGATAAAATCATCGTTTTCTTATCATTTGTAGTATTAATTGTTGTTGTAATTGGCTCGATTATGTATATGGTTGAACACGATCATCCCGAATCTGGTTTCACAAGTATACCAATTAGTATTTATTGGGCAATTGTTACTTTAACAACAGTAGGTTATGGTGATATTTCACCTGTCACTGGTTTAGGACAATTCTTAGCTTCTGTTGTAATGATTATAGGTTATGGTGTAATTGCTGTTCCCACAAGTATTGTAACTATGGAAATGAATAAAGCGGCTAAACATAAGGAAGATATTCCTACAAACACGCAAAGATGTCGCAATTGTGGCGATGATTACCACCTAGATGGTGCTATTTATTGCAAAACCTGCGGGCATCTTTTAAATGAACCTTAAAATTTATCCAAATTAATGAATCGATTATTGTCAATATGATTAACGTATTCGTAATTTTTGGTGTAATTAATTGACATATTCAATTCATAACCAACTAACATCAAAATAACATTGATGTAAACAAAAATCATCATAATCATCACTAATCCAAGCGATCCATAAAACAAATCAATATTTGTAAAATAACTTAAATACGAATTAAAACCAATCACAGTTAACAAGAACAAAACAGAAGTTAACAATGCCCCTGGAATAACTGTACTACGCGATTTTTTGTGATTTGGTCCGAAATAATACAACATACACATCGAAACAAAATAAAAAATAAATACCGAAAAATAGTTGATTAAATACGAAAATTGTCCAAGTTTACTTAAAAATGAAACGTTGGTTAAGTATTTCCAAATAATTGATGTCGAATAAGATAAAAACACTTGTAACACAATAAAAACTGTAAAAAACAAGGTTAAAATTATCGAAATCATTCTCGATTTTGAGTTTTTTCGCTTTACATAAACATCTTGATACGAAACATTAAATCCATTTATAATCCCTTGTATTCCGTTGGATGACATAAAAATTGTAATCAAAATCAAGAAATAATTCACTTTACGTTTTCCTTGTACAGCCGTCGTTTTATCAATATACGAAATCACTTCATTGCTCACATGTTTAGGTAAAAGTTGAGGAAGAAGTTGTGTAAATAGCAAGTTTTTTATTTCTTGGTAATAAACCAAATGCGGTAAAATACTAAACAAAAAAAGCAAAAATGGAAACATACTAAAAAATAAAATCCACGAAACTGCCGCCGAACGCAACGGAAAATTACCTTTCATGACGCGAATCCAAAAAACTTTCAAGAAATCATATACCGTGATGCCCGTATTTTTGTTCATCAATTTTGTTTTCGACCAATCTCGAAAATAATTTATTCCTGTATATGTTTTAAAATCTTGTAGAATGCGCATATTTTTGTCTCAATAAATAATTTTGAATGAATATTACGACCATTTGTATCGGTAAAACAGACGAAAAAGCCATCGAAATGCTATTACAAAAGTATGAAAATCGATTGCCTTCGCACATTAATTATCAAAGAATTGAAATTCCTGACATCAAAAATCGTAAAAATTTGTCCGAAATTCAACAAAAACAAAAAGAAGCTGAGCAAATTTTGAATAAAATCATCAATACAGATTTTGTTATTATTTTGGATGAAAAAGGAAAACAACCTACTTCGAAGCAATTTGCAGATGATATTCAGAATTACATGAATCAATCTGTCAAAAATCTTGTCTTTGTGATTGGTGGTCCTTATGGTTTTGACGAATCTGTTTACAATCGTGGAAATAAAAAAATGTCTTTATCCAATATGACATTTACGCATCAAATGGTTCGTCTATTTTTGACTGAGCAAATTTACCGAGGATTTAGTATATTGCAGGGTAAACCTTATCATCATGAATAACACCTCTCCATTTGAAGAATTTGTTCCTAAGCAAGAAAATAAACTAAGTTTTGGTATTGGAAAAGCTCTTTTGTATAGCGCAATTGCAGTGATTATAATGCAGTTTGCTGGCGGACTTGTTTCTGCTCCAGCACTTTTTTACAAACCGCTTAATCACTTACTTTTACCGTTAGGATTTTTAACAGGAACGGTTTGCGCAATTGTTATTTTATTGATGTTGACACAAACTAAATTTGCATCAATTTTAAAAGATATCAAACATTCTTTTACTCCAATTCAGCTCATATTATCAATAGCTTGTTGGTTATTTCTTTTGCCTTTAGCCGAGGTTGCAACAAGTTTAATTCCAACAACTGGACCTTTAGAAGAAATCTATAAAATCTTTCAAGCTTCTTTTGAAATGATGTTAGATTACAAAATCGCTGGATTTATTATGATTTGTATTTTGGCTCCAATTTTCGAAGAAATTATTTTCAGAGGAATAATCTTGAAAGGAATGCTAAATTTCAATGTAAATCCTACAACTGCAATCTTAATCAATGGATTTATTTTTGGATGTGCACATATGAATCCTTGGCAATTTATAGGCGCTGGACTTTTAGGAATCATTTTTGGAATAGTTTATTATCGCACAAAATCGTTGTTTTTACCTATGTTATTACATTTCCTAAACAACACTCTTTCGTACTCGTTAATGTTAATGCAGGGCGATATGGAAGGCGAAGTTTTTGCGCAAAGAGATTATTTATTAATTGGAGGAATGACACTTATCGGAATTTTATCTGTCTATTTATTAATCAAAAAAACAGAACAAAAAACAATATAAATGGAATTAATTTTTGCCACACATAACAACAATAAAGTAAAAGAAGTTACAAAAATGTTACCTTCTTACCTATCGATGAAATCATTGACTGATATTAATTTCTTTGATGAAATTGAAGAAACTGGTACAACTTTCGAAGAAAATGCGCAATTAAAAGCGAAAACTATTTTCGATAAAACTGGGAAAAATATCTTTGCAGATGATTCTGGATTAGTGATAGAAGCGTTAAATGGAGCACCTGGTGTATATTCTGCTCGATATGCTGGCACAGGAAAAGACGAAGATAATATTGCAAAAGCGTTGAAAGAATTGGAAGGAAAAACAAATCGAAAAGCGTATTTTATTTCTATTTTCTGTTTAATTTTGGATGGAAAGGAATATTTTTTCGAAGGACGAGTGAATGGAACTATTGCAACTGAAATTATGGGTGACAATGGTTTTGGCTACGATCCGATTTTTATTCCTGATGGTTTTTCAAAATCTTTTGCACAAATGTCTCCTGAAGAAAAAAATGCAATTAGCCACCGAGGAAAAGCTGTCGAAAAATTAAACGATTTTTTAACTAATCTAAACGTAAATTGAGTTTACAACTAACAATATTAGGATTTAATTCAGCATTACCAACAGCTTTTACGCATCCGACCGCTCAATTATTAAACATCGCAGAACGCTATTTTTTGATTGATTGCGGAGAAGGAACACAAGTACAATTGCGAAAAGCGAAGGCAAAATTCAACCGAATAAATCACATTTTTATATCGCATTTGCACGGCGATCATGTTTTTGGATTGATTGGATTAATTTCTACACTTCAATTGCTTGGTCGCGATATGCCTTTGCATATCCATGGTCCGAAAGGAATTGAGGAATTTATTACAACACAATTACGTTTAACAGAATCTAATAACTCATTCGAGATTATTTTCAACGAATTGCATACAAAAGAATCTGTTTTAGTTTTTGAAGATGATAAAGTTGAAGTTTATTCTATTCCGCTAAATCACCGAGTTTATACAAATGGTTATCTTTTTCGAGAAAAGCCAAAACCTCGAAAATTGAATATGGATACGATCGAGGAATTTCCAGAAATTGAAATCTGCGATTATCAAAATTTGAAAAATGGAAAAGATTTTACGTTAGAATCTGGAAAAATAATTCCGAATGATTATTTAACATTTGATGCTCAAAAGTCCTTGAGTTACGCGTTTTGTTCGGACACAAAATATAAACCAGATATTGTTCCAATTATAAAAGATGTCGATTTGTTATATCACGAATCAACATTTTTACACGAATTGAAAGATTTAGCGGTTTACACAGGGCATACAACTGCAAAAGAAGCTGGAATGATTGCGAAACAAGCCAATGTAAAGAAATTAATTTTAGGTCATTTTTCTAATCGTTATCACGATTATAAACCTTTGTTAATCGAAGCCCAAGAAGAATTTACGAATACCGTTTTACCAGAATTGTTGAAAACAATAAAAATAGAAAGTTAGTAATCAAAATATAAAAAAATCCGTTCGATAGTCGAACGGATTTTAGTTTTACAAATGTTTCTCAATCCTATGGATTTTGAACTAAAACTCCTTTAGAAACAATAATTTGTTGTTCAGGAATATATTCAATTACTTCATTTGCTGTAGCAAGAATAGTGTATAATGGATTACTTCCTGATAAATGTGTACCAGGGTAGCGTCTATCCATTGTCAACCCATTTCTATATGTGGGTACGTCATATCCTCGTAGACTAAATTAGTAAAAAACTAATATAGCTTTATGATGATTAAAAAGACAAAAGAAATAGCAGCTTATTTAACTTATAGTAAAAAACTACAAGTTCTAAAATATGCCAAAGAATATGGAAATAACTCTATAGCATATAAATTTTTTGGCGTGAAAAAGAGTACATTTTATAAATGGAAAAAGGCATATGATGAACATGGAGAAGAAGGTTTACTTAGAAAAAAACCAACTCCTCGTACATTTCCCAATCAAATCAAGCAAGAAATTGTAAATAAAGTATTAGAACTTCGAAAAGAACATAAATTAGGGACTTGGCGAATTAAATGGTATTTAGAACGTTATCATGATATTTTAATATCAGAATCAAGTGTTTATCGTATTCTAAAACGCAATAATGTAGGTCGATTAGACAGAAAGGCAACTAGAAGAGCTATGCATAGTATTCGATATGAAAAAGAAACACCAGGTCATCATGTACAGGTTGATGTTAAATTTCTAATTTTTCAAGATGCAAATGGCCATAAAATCAAGAGATTTCAATATACAGCAATTGATGATGCTACACGAATTAGAGCGCTTAAAATCTATGAAAAGCACAATCAATTAAGTTCAATTGATTTCATAAATTATGTTGTAGATAAATTTCCTTTCAGAATTAATACAATTCAAACAGATAACGGACATGAATTTCAATCAAAATTTCATTGGCATGTTCAAGATTTAGGAATGAGACACCGATTTATAAAAGTAGGAACGCCTCAGTTAAATGGGAAAGTTGAACGATCTCATTTAACTGATAAAAAAGAGTTTTATCAACTTTTAAGCTATACTGATGATGTTGATCTAAATCAAAAATTAGAACAATGGGAAAATTTTTATAATTTCAATAGACCACATGGATCTTTTAAAGGAAAAACTCCTTATGAAATACTAAAATTAAAACTAAAATAATTATATTTAAAGTCTACGAAGTCATGAAGTACGACAGAAACAAATTATATAATTCATTTCCGTTCATTACTTCGAATTTCCCTGGATTGAAACGATTATAACTTGTAGAATAATCTGCATTTACAACCAATCCATTTCCTCTGGCTCTTTTAGTTGTTACAACTACTACTCCATTCGCTCCACGAGAACCATATTGCGCAGTTGCAGCAGCATCTTTTAATACAGAAATTGTTTCAACATCATTTGGATTAATATTTGGTGTTCCATGATAAATCACTCCATCAACTACCCATAAAGCATCTGTTCCTGCAGAAATACTTGTTTTTCCTCTTAAACGTAATGAAGCCGTTGAACCTGGTTGTCCAGAGCTACTTGTAATTCTAAGACCTGCAACTTTACCTTGTAATAAATTGGTAATGTTCGGAGATTTAGCATCCATTAAGTCTTTTGCATTTACAACAGAAACTGCAGCGGTTACCTCTTCCTTACGTTGTGTAGAATATCCAGTTACAACTGCAGTTCCTAAATCTATATTCTCACTTTTAGGATTTAATTGAGTGGATAAATCTCCTAAATTCTCAGAAGTAACGGTAATTTCCTTGCCTTTAATAATTAAAATATCACCGATTTTGGCATCAATATTAAAATCTCCATTTTCATCTGTGTAAGCTGCCTTATCAGTCCCTTTTATTTTTACCTCTACATCTGCTTCTGGAAAACCATCAGAATCTTTTACATGACCTGTAGTTTGAGCATAAGCAAACGATCCAAGAACAAAAAGAAGACTAAAAATTCTAAATTGTTTTTTTCTCATCTCTTGTGTTAAAATTGTTAACAATAAAAGTATTAAAAAAAACACTTAAGAATTACTCTACAATTCAAATACAAAAATAAACCAAGTAATAAAAGAATATATAGAATAATTTTAGGGATTACTTGTTTCAATAAAATATTAAACTATTTTTTCAACTCTTAATAGAATGTTAAGAAATGGTAAAATTTAATATTTTATATTAAACTTTCAAAATCAGCCAAAAAAAATCCGTTCGATAATCGAACGGATTTTATATTTTTCCTAAAAAAGCAGTTTTTAGTAAGCAGCGTCTTTGATACGAGCTTTTTTACCACGTAATGCTCTGAAGTAGAAGATACGAGCTCTACGAACTTTACCTTTTTTGTTTACTTCAATTTTTTGTAACGCTGGCATGTTAACTGGGAAGATACGCTCTACACCAACATCTCCAGACATTTTACGGATTGTGAAAGTTTCTGTAGTTCCTTGTCCTCTTCTTTGGATAACAACCCCTTTAAAGAACTGAACACGAGTTTTTCCACCCTCTGTAATTTCTTGATAAACTGTAATAGTATCACCTGCTGCGAAAGCTGGGAACTCTTTTTTAGCTACGTATTTCTCTTGTACGTATTTTACTAAATTTTCCATTATTATAATTTCAATTTATTTGAATTGAGCAACTTAAACGTCTTTCGTCAGAGGTTGAACAATGTGGATGCAAAATTAATCAAAAATCTTGATTATACAAATGATTCTCTTTCTTTTATGAATGAATTTTTATTAAATCATTTTCAAAAGATTGATTTGTTAATTGTGCTACGACTGATTTCATCGCTAAAAGTCGAGCAGTTTTTTTATCATCTGTCACAATTTCTAGCCAAGATGAACTTTCTGTTCCTGTTTGCTGAAACATTTTGTCAATGTAATTGGTATAAACATCCCATAACTCTTGTGCCTTTTGATCCAATGCCCCTAATTTCCATTGTTTCAATTCGTCATCTTTCCGATCTTGTAATCGTTCTGCTTGTTCTTCTTTCGAAATCGACAGGAAAATTTTAACCAAAATAATTCCATCATCTTGCAAAAGCTTTTCTACTTCTACTACTTGTTTCATAAACTTTGTATGTTGTTCTTCCGTACAAAATCCGAAAACAGGCTCTACAACAGCACGATTATACCAAGAACGATCAAAGAATACAATTTCACCTGCATTTGGTAATTCTTTAAAATATCGCTGAAAATACCATTGTCCTTGTTCTATTTCAGTCGGCTTTGGTAATGCTTCAACACGATATTTTTTAGGGTTTAGAAATTCTGTTATTCTCGAAATTGTTCCTCCTTTTCCAGCTGCATCACGACCTTCAAAAATAATTAACACACGTTTATTCTCTTGAATAACTTTAGATTGTATTTCTAACAATTTTTCTTGAAGTTCTTTTAATTCTTTCTCATAAGCGAGTTGTTCTTTGAACTTCTTTTCTTTTATAATATCATGTCTAACCAAAAAATCAATGATTTCTTGCTTATTATTTATTTTTTCTAAATCATTTAAATCAAATTCAGCCATAGTTTTAGGTTTGATAATTAATTTTCTTCTTCTAAGTTTTGATGTTTCAAAATACGTTTATTTTTATCATCATAAGGTATTTTAGACAAAATATATTCCATCGCCTCTACTCTAGCCTTGTACTTTTTGTTGGCATCAATGATTTTCCAAGGAGCAAAATCTGTATTTGTTTTCGTAAACATTACATCTTTATAAGCTGAATAAACATCAAACAAATCTTGCGCTTTTTGATCTACAGAGCTATACTTCCATCGTTTGGTTGGTGAATTTACAATATCTGCAAAACGTTTTGCTTGTTGTTCTTTTGTAATCGAAAAATAAATTTTAATCAAATATATTCCCGAATTAATCCACATTTTCTCGACATCATTTACCTCATTCATAAAAGTTTCATATTCCTCTTGTGTACAAAACCCATTTACAGGCTCTACAACAGCTCTATTGTACCAACTTCTATCAAAAAAAACAATTTCTCCTGCACGTGGTAACTGACGAACATAACGTTGAAAATACCATTGTCCTCGTTCTACTTCATTAGGCTTTGGCAGTGCTATAATTCTATGTTCACGAGGATTTAGATGTTCTACAATTCGACGAATTGCACCTCCTTTCCCAGCTGCATCTCGACCTTCAAAAACAATCACAACTTTTCGTTTATTTTCGGCTACCCAAGTTTGTAATTTTATCAATTCTTCTTGTAATTGCTCTATCCTATTTTCATATTTTACAGTACGCAAGGCTTTCGCAAAATTCAACTTTCCATGATCAGATTGTAAAAGTCCAACAAGACCTTTTTTGGTTTCGATTAATTTTAAATCTTTCGGTTTTAGCTCCATTTTCTTACAATTTAAAATTAATGATTCAATTCTTTTACCATTCGATAATAACGTTCAATCACATTTGGATCTACCATTAAATTTACTTCGGCATCCTCTTTTCCTTTATAATTAAACAAAGAAAGCACATAACGAATAGATTCTAATCTTGCCGTATTTTTATCATTTGCGTTGACAATAATCCAAGGCGAAAAAGAGTTGTGCGTGCGCGTAAACATTTGATTGATATAATGCGAAAATTCATCCCAAAGCTCTTGTCCTTTTGCATCGACTGGACTATATTTCCACTTTTTAAGCGGATTATTTAACCTCGAATCAAAACGTGTTTGCTGCTCCTCTTTAGTCACAGAAAACCACAATTTGACAATATATGTCCCTGATTCGTACAACATATGTTCAAATTCTGAAACTTGCACCATAAATTGCTCATATTGTTGCTCGGTACAAAATCCCATAACTGGCTCTACAACTGCTCTGTTGTACCAACTTCTGTCAAAAAAAACAATTTCACCAGCATTTGGTAACTCTTTGATATAACGATTAAAATACCACTGATTTTGTTCGACTTCTGTAGGTTTATTCAATGCAACAACACGCATAGAACGCGGATTAAGATGCTCGCGAAAACGGCGAATTGTACCTCCTTTTCCTGAAGCATCTCGTCCTTCGAAAATGATTGCAACTTTTTTCTTTTCTGTCGAAATCCAATTTTGAAGATTTACTAACTCTGATTGCAGTTTTAGTAACTCATTTTCATATTCAAACTTCTTTATCACATTTTTATAGAGAGGATTTTCTTCTTGATTTTCGACCAAAAAATGCATTAGTTCTTCGGTTGTTGTAAAATCTAAAATCTTACTTTTTTTCATAAATATTTATAGATTGTAAAATCTTTTTTAAGGTAAAAATTTTACAGAACATAAAAGTGAAGATTATGATAAATCTTTCTTTTAAAATCATAAATTTTATCATATTCAACCTCAATCAATTTGGTTAAATTTGTCAATAAATTAGTTTTTTGCGCATACTATTTTTCATATCACTCATATTTTCTATCGCATTTCGTCCTTTAATGCCGATGATAGATTATGTTTTAAATTATGAAGAAATCGCAAATGAACTTTGTGAAAATCGAGAAAAACCTGAATTACTTTGTAATGGTTTTTGCTATTTGAAAGAAGAAATTTCGAAAAGTGAAAAGAATCAGCCAGAAAATCATTTTGTCAAAAATTCGGTCAAAATTTTAGATGCGATTGTTCCTCAAAAACAAATTATTTCTCCAAAAAAGTATTTTACGCAAAAAAATAAATTATCAACTGATCATTATCAAGATATTAATTCTAACTATATTATTCGTTTAGTTTTTCATCCTCCAATTGTTTAATTTTTCTTTTATAGATCTAAACTATAGAATCAGATAACAATTAATTAAAAACAAATAAACAATCTAAAATGAAAAATTTAAAAAACACATTCTCTTTAATAGTCTTAGGGTTTGCATTATTTTCTTGTAATAAAGAGCAAACAAAACAAGAGAATTTTGAAGTAAAGCATGTTTCTCACGAAGAAATGAAAGCTGTAACTAAATTGGATGTTGCGGTTGTGAACGAAGTTGATCCAATTTGCGGAATGAAAACTGCAGATCATTTGAGTGACACAGCTAATTACCAAGGAAAAACGTATGGTTTTTGTTCGACAATGTGCAAAGAAGAGTTTCTAAAAAATCCTGAAAAACATATCCATGAATAAACAATTAATAGCCGTTATTGTTATTATTTTAGGCGTTATAGGAACTGTTTTTTGGCTAAAAAATAAGCCTAAAGATGAACTTTACACGGTAATGAAAGTTCCGGAATTTTCGATGACAAATCAAAATAATCAAACGATTACAAATCGTGATATGTTAGGAAAAGTGTACGTTGTAGAATTTTTCTTTACAAGTTGTCCAACGATTTGCCCAGTAATGAGTAACAATTTACGCACAATAGAAGATGAAATAAATGATGCAAACCTTGGTTTTATTTCGATTACAATTGATCCAAAACGAGATACACCTGCACGATTGTTAGAATATGCAAAACAAATTGGTGTAAAATCACCGAATTGGCATTATTTGACTTCGGATCGAGAAGAAATTGAGCAACTTTCGGATAAATTCAATATTTATGTTGGAAAAGACGAAACAACTGCCGAAGGTCTAAATCACAGCGGAAAACTTGCATTGGTTGATAAACAAGGAAATATCAGAAGTCGATATGATAAAATGGGTGTTCCAATACTGTTTTATTCGGGACTGAATTACAAAGATCCTGAAGGAAAAGAACCTTCTCTAGCTGGAAAATATCATCCTGAAATAGAATTTTTAAAAGAAGATATAAAAAAACTTCTTGCAGAATAAAATTTAAAACCCTCCTAAAAATGGAGGGTTTTGTTTTAATTATAATTTTCTAAATCACAGCAAATTATTGTTTGTCCTTATGGAAAATTGATGGACGGAATGCATCGTGTTGTAAAAGCAAATTTATTGGATTTGAAAACAATAAAAGCGTATCGACTTTCGACCTTACCAAACCCCGATTATATTGATGTAGATCCTGACGATTTACCTTATGATGAAAATTAAAATTTAGAAGTTAAGCAATCAAATCTTGAATGGTTCAGAACATTTAAAGCAATTTATGAAACTGGGACTTTATCTGCTGCTGCGCAACAATTATTTATTTCACAACCTGGTTTTAGCTTACATCTCAATTCGTTAGAAGCCTATACGGGCTACAAATTATTTGATCGATCGGCGCGAAAAATGGTTCCGACTGAAAAAGGAAAAATTTTGTATAATTTTATTTTAGAACCGATTCAAAAATTAGCTGCTGCGGAGCAACATTTTTGGAAAGAAAATTTTAAAGAACATCCAGATTTCAAACCAAATTATATTGTCCCAAATATCAGTTCTATTATTCGTTGTTTGAGCGATGGAAATGGCTTTTCTATTGTTCCCGACTTTTTATGTCAAGAAGCACTAAATTCTGGTAAAATAAAATTGGTTTGGCAAGGTGAAAAACCGTTGGAAAATACACTCTATTTTGGTTCACGAAAAAATACGATTTACGAAAAAGAAATTGAGCAATTGCAACAGATTTTTGTAGATAAATGGTGTAAAGATTTGGGTTAAATACTTCCCAAATCTTTGAAAAACGCAACCAATTGATGATTACTTGTAATTTGTAGCGACTCTTTTAATGAGCCCAATCTCTTTTCTACACTACTTAGACTTGCAGGTTTGATATTATTTTGTTTTAAGTGATTTGAAATATCTTTTAGTAAAATTCCATTCGAAAGCAAAGAAACTAACGTAACATCATACGAAGTTATTTCATACGTATTTTTTTGTTTGATACTACGTTTCATGTCCAATTCCAAATGCATTCCGCCCGCAAAAACAGTTTGTATCGCTTTTTTCAACTCTTTCGAATCTTCTCTTCCTTTCGCCACAAACCCATCTATATGGTATTCCTTGAAAAGATTATCCACCATATCCGCTTTCTTTTCTACCGAAAAAACAATCACTTTCAAATTTGGCTGAATTGCTTTTACAGCTTCAATTAAATCTCGTCCACTTTTCAAGTTTTGCTCGCGATGATCTTCTTCAAAAGACAAATCAGAAATCAATAAATCATAAGGTTGATTGTCGTGCAATGCTTTTTTCACTTTCAAGAATGCATCATCACAATAAAAAGCATAATCAGGATTTTCTACATGTAAATCTTTTAAAACTTTCTGAATCGAAATATTAAAACTCTCAAAATCTTCTGCAATTAATACTTTTTTAAACATACTTTTTATTTAGGTTATTGAATTGGAAATATGATCTTAATTTTTAGACCATTCACATTTTCAGTTTCAAAAATAACATCTCCGTTTAGATTAGAAATACGTGAAACCGTATTTTGCAAACCATTTTTAGGTTTTAAGTCCGAAATCCCAATTCCATTATCTGAATAATTGATAATAATTTGTTGGTTTTCTTCTTTAAAATTTAGTATAACTCGTGAAGCTTCGCTATGTTTTTTCATGTTCGTCAACAATTCTTGCATCACTAAGAAAACCTCTGTTTTAGCATAATCTTTTACGTTTCTCCAAAGTTCTTTTTCATTTCCAATCAAATATATTTTGACTTGTTCCGAATCATAAGAACTTATCAATTGTGCTAATTTTTCTGCAAAATTTTCTTGTTGATTTTCATCAATCCTATCATAGGAAATATCGCGCGAAATTTCATAAACCACCTCCAATTTATCTAAAATTTGATCACGATTAAATTCTGATTTATTCTCAATATCAGACATCACATGATAAATTCCGTTCGCCACTTTATCGTGTACTTTTTTAGAATATTTCAGTTCTGTTTTTTTGACTTCCAAAACCTTTTCTTGTTGCAACAAAACTTTCTCTTGCTCTAATTTTTACTTTCTTTTTCTGTACAAAAAATATCCAAAAACAAACAAAACGATCAATAAACCGATTAGAATGTAAAGTTTTAAAATATCATTTTTCTTCTTTTCATTCTCTGCTTCAGCATTCAAAAAATCTGCACGATTTTTCTCCGAATCATAACGCACCAACGCAAATTGATTTTTCGCTCTGTTACGTTCTAACTGAATACTATCGTTTAGCTTTTGATAAGCTTCAAAATATTGTTTTGCATTTGTAGGATTGTCTAATAAAATAAGTTGTTGATAAACTTCTAATTTATCGCCCGCACTCTTATTTTCGAAAGCAATTTGTTTTCTTTTATAAGCATAGTCCAAGGCTTTTTTATAATCTAAATTTGAAAAATAATCTGTTAAATGCGCATAACTTGCATTTTGTCCCCACAAATCATTTTCCTTTAATCTAATATTTAACGCTTTATTTAATTCATTTATAACATTGGACTTATTGTCTTTTAACCATTTGGTATATGCTAAATTATCAGTAATTCGCGCATATTCTTTTGGATTTTCAATTGTATTCTTATCTTTTAGTAATTCTTGGTAAATCTTTATCGCTTCATCATACTGCTTATCGTAACGATAACTATTTGCAATGTTATTTTGATTGATAATATAAACATCTTTTTCTTTAGAAAAATCAATTGCTTTTTGATAATAATCTATAGCATCATTAAAATTTCCTAAATCATGAGAAGTTTGCCCTAAAATATTATATGCACTAGAAAGTGTTTCTTTTTCTTCACTTATTTTAGGGTTTAATAATTTTACCGAAGAAATAATTAATTCTTGGCTTCCAAACCAATCTCCTTGATCTTTAGAAATAAAAGCCATATTTATCAAACATTTTGATGCTTGATGTTTGTTATTCAGTTTTATAAATTCTGAATATGCTTTATTAAAATAAACATAAGCACTATCATTCTCTTGTTTTTCATAAAACTTCCATGCTTTATCATAAGCTTTATTATCTAAATTATCCTGCTCAATCTCTTTGTTTTTAGACTGTTGACATGAAATAATAAAAAGTATAAAATAAAAAAATAAAATTTTTCTCAAATCTCCATATTTACAACCTAAAGCTAAACAAAAAACGGATAGATTACTCTATCCGTTGATGATTTATTTTTTCACAGGAACATCCCCTTTTTCTCCATTTGTATCACCGTCTATACTATCTGATGAAGTTTGTACAACTGGATGTTGATCTTGTGAAATTGTGTTTGCATTTTGATTTGGTAAATAGAATCTCAATAAAGCGAATAATAATTCTAACATAGCTTAAATTTTTAATTTTTTGATATAGGTGCTCTTCCTCACAAAACAGATTGCGAGTAGTGTACACGAGAAAAAAGAAGCGCTTCTTTAGTAGGAAGTTTTTTGTAGTCTTGAGAACAATTCAGGAAAAATGCTTCCCTTCAAATCACCTCAACTATTTTCGAGACTACGTTTTCAGAAATCAAGGTTTTTGTTTTTGTTTTGATTTCTATTGCAAAGTAAATACAGAACACAAAGTCGCTGTTAAACAAACAATAGACAAGTTTTGGACAATTATTGGACAGCTTGTTTTACTGGAAACCGTAATTTATTTTGTCCAAAATTTGTCTACTTTGTAAAAGAATTAAAAATGAAATGTCTACGAAAAAATATCTATTCGAAAAAGTTTTTGAGAAAGCAAAAAATGAATGTGGGAGTTGAAGTAAAAAATGGAATGTCTGTGCATTTAGAAAAAGTAATTTCAGATGATTATAATTATCCTATAACAAGCAAATCTTTTTCAAGATATTTTGATGATTTCGTGAAAGAAAATAATTTAAAGAAGGAAATAAGTCCTGATTTATTAAATATTCTTGCTCATTATATCGGTTATGAAAGTTTTGGAGATTTTAATCAAAAAAATCAGCTGACAAAAAATGAAGAAAAAGAAGTTAATGTAGAAGAAATCGCATCCGTAGAACCAATAATAGATAATAATATTTCTGAAGAAGAATCAATAATTAATCTTCCATCAAAAAAGAATAATTTCTTTGAGAAAATAAAACTTCAACGAAATAAAGTAATTGCTGGAAGTGGTATTGCTATGATTTTGGCTAGCGGAGGATTATTTCTTAATTCAATGAATCAAAATTCGTCTTGTATGGTTTGGAAAGAAAATCATTATGAAGAAATAGAATGCGAAAAAACTTCGCCACAAATGAATGCTATTCCATATAACGAAGCTGTTTTTCAATTGAAGAAAATCACAAAACCTGATACTTTAAATTTTAAAAATGCACTTGATAAAGTTTGGTATACAAAGAAAAATGGTGAAGTAGAATTTTTTACCAATTATGGTTTACATTCCGAAAATGGTAAAACATTGAAACCTGTCACAAAATATATTTTAACTAAATATGTCTTAAATAATGAACAATAAAAAACACTCAACATGCGAGATGAAGAGTGTTTTGATTGTTAGAAATGATATATAAAATTTAGAAAATTTTAAAAAGAATTCGAATACTAAATGTGATCACTAAAAAAGCTACAGCCAAAATAGCAACTTTCTGAGGTATTTTACCTGCTAATTTCGCTGCAATTGGTGCTGCTAAAGCTCCTCCAATTATTAAACCTGCAATGATAAAACCATGACTTACACCCAAAGCTGCAAAAAAAGTCAACGATGCAGAAAGTGTCACAAAAAACTCGGCTAAACTAACTGTTCCTACTACTAAGTTTGATTTTTTTCCTTTTGCTAATAAAGTTGATGTCACGACAGGTCCCCAACCTCCACCACCAAAAGCATCTAAAAAACCTCCAGCAAATCCTAAAAACCCAACTCTTTTTACTTTTTTTCGTTCGATTTTTTTTCTGAATGCTAAAATAATTAATCGAATTCCGATGATTAAGGTGTACGAAGCCAATATTCCGTAAGTAATGGTCTCATATTTGTTTCCCAAATAAACCAATAATAATGATCCCGAAACTGCTCCAATAACACCTGGAATAGCCAATGCTAATAATAATTTTTTGTTTACATTTCCAAATCTATAATGCGAAAAACCACTAATTCCGCTCGAAAACATTTCGGCAGAATGAATACTACCACTTATTGAAGGCAGATTAACGCCAAATAACATCATGCTTGTGGAACACGTTACACCATATCCCAAACCAACGGCTCCGTCGACCATTTGAGCGAAAAAACCAACCGCCAACATAATATAAAAAACATTTGGAATGTGAATCACAAAATCTTTCGCTTCCGAAAAACTTACGATTGATGACAAAGCATATCCTAAGAATAATGTAAAAAATATCAATGTAATTTCGGTTACTAAACGTTTGTATTTTTTAGTCGATTTTTTTCCTTCAAATGAAGAAGTTAAATGATTCAAATCGGTTAGTTTTTGATTAAAATCTCCTTTGTGATTATTTCTTATTTTATTTAAACTTTCAATGTTTTCATCAATTGAATCTGGAATAACATCAGAAAAATATTCTCTCAAACGTTTTGCCATAACAGGAGATTGTCCATTTGTAGAAATTGCAATTTTAAGATGACCTTTATTCACAATTGAACCTAAATAGAAATCGCACAAATCTGGCTGATCAGCTGCATTAACCAAAATTCCTTTTGCATTTGCTTTTTGCTTCACTTCTCTCGAAGTTTCTTTATTATCGGTTGCGACAATCACTAAATCTACATCTTCCAAATCACTCGATTCGAACGCATGAGTTTCATGTTGAATTGATGGATATTGCAAAAAAACATCTTTCAATTCTTGTTTAAAATCCTTTGCTACAACTTTCAAATTGATCGAAGGATTTTGTTTGATTAGCGTCGAAACCTTTTCTAATCCTACATTTCCTCCGCCAACAATCAGGAAGCGCAAATGTTCTGTTTTTAAAAATATCGGGAATAAATTATTTTTCATTGTTCTTAAAGCGATTTAACTAATTAAACGAAAAATATTTTCGATAGGTAAAATCTCCGAATGTTTCATTGTCTATTTTTTCTTTTGTATAACTTTCGAAAACTTGATCTAGCTCATTCAAAATCTCAGTCTCATTGACTTTTTCTTTAAAAATTTTATTCAAACAAACACCATATCGATCTCCACCCAACATCAAATTATAATGTCCAGCAGAAGTCCCTACAAAACCAATTTCCGAAACATACGAACGACCGCAACCATTTGGACAGCCCGTCATACGAATAGAAATATCATCATTTTGAAGTTGATGTTTTTCTAGCAAAGGCTCTATTTTAGTCACCAATTCTGGCAAATAACGTTGCGCTTCTGCTAAAACCAATGGACAAGTTGGTAAAGCCACGCATGCCATCGAATTTTTTCGAAGTTCACTAATATCTTTGTGAATAGAATATTTTTCTAAAAGCTGTTCAACTTTAGCTTTATTTTCAGTCGAAATTTTACCTAATAATAATTTTTGATTCGCTGTAAAAATAAAATTATTGATATTTAATAAAGCCAATTCATGTAAAAATGCTTTCTGATTAGGCTGTACAACTCCATTCTCCACAAATAAAGTGTAATACCACGTTCTGTTATTCACTTGTCGCCAATTATAAATATCAGAACACTCCGTAAATTGATAAGGCTGAGAAGGCTCTAATTTAAAACTAACACGTTTTTCTAATTCAGACTTGAAACCATCAACCGTTAATTTATCAACTGTATACTTTAGTCTCGCTAATTTTCGATCGCCTCGATTCCCAAAATCACACTGAATTGTCAATACTTCATAAGCAACTTTCAACACTTTTTCTTCAGAATCTACAAAACCAATTTCGGTTGGTAGACGCGAATATGTATTTGGATTTCCGTGAGTTGTAGACAAACCTACACCAACAGCGATATTGAAACCTTTCAATTCATTATTTTCGATAATCGCAATCAGTCCCAAATCATTTGCAAAAACATCTATATCATTAGTTGGCGGAATAGCGATTGCAATTTTAAATTTTCGAGGTAAATAGCGGTCTTCGTATAACTCATCTTTCTCAGTTTCTCGCTCATAAATCTTTTCATTATCCACAAAAATTTCGTAATACGCTTGGGTTTTAGGCAACAAATGTTTAGATAACTTATCTGCATACGCATGAATTTGAGCGTGAATAGATGAAACCAAAGGGTGAGAACTCGCAATTACATTTCGGTTTACATCGCCACAAGCCGCAATAGAATCTAACGTTGCTTGGTCAAAAGATTGTAAAGTTGGACGCAATTGATGTTTCAAAATTCCGTGCAATTGAATGGTTTGACGCGTTGTAATTTTCAAAACGCCTGTTCCATATTGTTCAGAAGTTTCATGAATTGCCAACCACTTATCAGCGTCAATAATTCCACCCGGAATACGCAAACGAATCATAAACGAATACAATTTGTCTAACTTTTTTTCTGCGCGTTCTTCTCGTCTATCGCGATCATCTTGCACATACATTCCGTGAAATTTCACCAAAGCTTCGTCATCTGCACGTACATTTCCAGTGTGATTATCTAGCTCTATACTTTCTTTTAACGTACCGCGAAGTCCGTCACTTTTTATTTTAATTCCTTCTATAGGAGATTGTTTTTCTATACTCATTTTGTTAGTTGTTGGTTGATTAGTAAACATCTTTTTGGTAGCGACCTTCTTCTTCCAATTGTTCCAGAAAATTTTTCGCTGAAACCTCATCTTGATTTGATTCTTTTGCTATTAATTCGATCAAAGCACTTTCTACATCTGTACTCATTCCGTCTTTTTGACCGCAGACATACAAATACGCACCTTCGTTTAACCAATTGTAAAGTTCTTTTCCTCGTTCTTTCACTCGATCTTGCACATAAATTTTATGTTTTTGATCTCTCAAAAAAGCTGTATCTAATTTGCTTAAAACTCCTGTTGAAAGCCATTCCTGAATTTCAGTTTGATAATAGAAATCCGAAACAAAATGTTGTTCACCAAAAAACAACCAGTTTTTACCTTCTGCGCCAATTGCATCACGATGTGTCAAAAAACTACGAAAAGGTGCAATTCCTGTTCCCGGACCAATCATAATTACCGATTGATTTTCATCTGGAAGTTTGAAATTTTTATTTTTATGAATGTAAAATTCTATGGATTTATCATGCTCAAAATCTGCTAAAAACTGAGAACATAATCCAGTTTTTTGTTGATCAGAAACTGAAAAAGTATTCAGACTAACCGTTAAATGAATTTCATTATCATATGCTTCATTCGATGATGAAATCGAATATAAACGTGGTGCAATTGGATGCAAAAGATTTAAAATATCATCAAATTTCATTGTAGATTCTGACGAATAATATTTTGATAATAAATCAATTAAATCAATCTTAGTTTCAAGAATTTCTACATTTAAAATTGTTGCAAATTGATCGATTGATTTTTTAGAAAGTGCTCTAATATTTTTTTCTTCAAGTTCTTTTGCGCGATTTTCTTCATTGAAAAATTTTGCAATCGTTAAAATTTCGGTTTGATTATTTTTTGGATAAACACCCAAAGCATCACCTGGTTCGTAATCTACTTGCTCATCAACTGCTATTTCGATATGATACGTTTCATTGTTTGAATCTCTATCATTCAAAACGATTTCATCTTTTATAATTCCTTCGTACGATTTTTTCTGCGTTGAAGAATTTTGCAATTTTTGAGATTGTACAACCGTTGAATTTCCTTCTGATTGAATAGTTTTTAAAATATCCGCAAACCAATTTTCGGCAATTTCTTGATAATCTAAATCTACTTTTACCAAATCGAAAACGCGTTGTGCGCCTAGTTTTCCAAATAATTCATCAATTTCTTCTCCTGATTTACAGAAAAACGGATAAGAAGTATCGCCCAAACCAAAAACAGCAAACTTAGTTTGATTTAATTTTAGATCAGAGTTACTCAAATTATCATAGAATTTTTGCGCATTTTGAGGTAAATCTCCATCTCCTTGCGTACTAAAAATTTGAATTAAGAATTCTTCCTTTTCAATTTTTTCGAGTGGATATTGAAACGCTTCAATCGCTTTGGCTTGAATTTTATTCATCTTAAAAATTCCAAGCAATTGATTAGCTAATTTCTTCGCATTTCCTGTTTCAGTTCCATAGATTATTGTAGGTTTGATTGAGGTTAAAACTTTTTGTTCTTGAGGTACTTCTTGTGTTTGATTTGCAACTAATCCAGCCAAATAACCATTTGTCCAAATAATTTCGTCACGTGATAATTCTTTGACTAAACTTTTTACTAAGTTCAATTTTTCGTTAGCTAGCATAAGAAATTGTTGTTTTATGGTTATCAAAATATGAGTTGGAAGTTGGTTGTTCATCTAACCAAGCGAATGATTGATGCAAATTAACAACATGACCAACGATAATTAAAGTTGGTACAAAATCAAAGGTTGGTAAATGTTTTTCTACAATATTTTCAAAAATAAAAAACTTGCGTTTTCTGATCTGGAGTTGTCGCTTGTTGAATAACTGCTAAACCTTTTTCGGTATCAATTCCATTCAAAATCAACTGATCAGCTAAAGTTTGCAAACGCTGTACACTCATATAAAAAACCAATGTATCAGACGTTTTTGCCCAATCTTTCCATTGTTTGTGTTCAATAGATTTCAAATCGCACAACGTCAACATGCGAACTCCTTTCGAATGATTTCGCGCTGTCAATGGAATTCTCGTGTAAGCTGCAGCACCAAAAGCAGCCGAAATACCTGGAATTATTTCGTACGGAACATGATTTTTTTTCAAGGTTTCTAATTCGTCCAAAATATTAGAGAAAAGTGAAGCATCACCTCCTTTCAATCGAACCACTAATTTTCCTTGCATTACAAACTCAATCATCATATCGTTAATATCTTTTTGAGGCGTATGAATGCCTTTCGAACATTGTTTTCCGACATAAATAACCAACGCATCTTTTGACGCATATTCGTCTATTAACACTGGAGAAACCAAGCGATCTGTCAAAATAACATCTGCTTTTTTTGATATAATTTAATGTTTTGAGCGTCACCAATTCTGGATCTCCATGACCAGCGCCAGCCAAAATTACTTTTCCTATTGTTGTTTGCATGTTTGTAATAAATAAGTTGATTGATAAGATTTAATTGATGTTTTAATCAATAAACATCAAAGCAGCGACTGTATTTTTCGTTGTTTCGTCAATCAAAATGGCATTTCCTGTATGAATATTTTCTTTGAAAGAATCAAAAAATAAAGGTTGATTTGTTTTTAAAACAACTTGTCCAATATCATTTAACTTGATTTCTTCAGATGGAATAAATTCCCAATTATTAATATCCCATTGTTGATCGATTGTTTTGATTTTTGCACGAACCGAATGAAAACGATGTTGCAACACATACGTTTTTCCTTGTTGTAATGCATTATTGTCTAACCAACAAATCCACGCTTTTAGCACATTTGTAGTTTGCGGTTCTTCGGAAGTTTTTACAATTGTGTCTCCTCTACTGATATCTATATTATTTTCGAGATGAATCACAACATTTTCTCCTGCTTCAGCATGTTGTACTTCTTCCAAATGACGTTCTATTTTAACAATTTTTGATTCGATATTTGATGGATAAACTTTAATAGAATCCCCAACTTTGTAGGCTCCACTCAAAATTTGCCCCGCATAACCTCTATAATCGTGATGCTCTTCATCTTTTGGACGAATTACCCATTGAACCTGAAAACGAGCTGCTAAATTTTTATCTGTTTCAATCGAAATTGTTTCCAATTGATGCAATAATGTTTCTCCATTGTACCAAGGCGTTTTTGCAGATTTTTCGACAATATTATCGCCAACCAAAGCAGAAACTGGAATAAAAGTTACTTCATCATAATTCAATTGATCTTGAATTTGTTGAAAATTATTTTTTATCTTTTCGAAAATATCTTGTGAATAATCAACCAAATCAATTTTATTAATGGCGATAATTGCTTTTTTAATTCCCATTAACGATCCAATACTTGCATGACGTTTTGTTTGAGAAGTGATTCCTTTACGTGCATCAACCAAAATAATAATCAACTCTGAATTTGAAGCTCCTGTAATCATATTTCGCGTGTATTGCTCATGTCCAGGCGCATCTGCAATAATAAATTTTCGTTTTGCAGTCGAAAAATATTTGTACGCTACGTCTATTGTAATTCCTTGTTCGCGCTCGGCACGTAAACCATCTGTAATCAAAGACAAATCAATTTCGTCGTCTTCATTTGATTTACGTTTTTCTAAAACACCCAATTGATCGGTGTGAATACTATTCGAATCGTAAAGTAAACGCCCTATTAAAGTACTTTTACCATCGTCTACGTTTCCTGCTGTTATAAATTTTAATGCATTCATTTTACTTAATTCCTATAGATATTATAGAGTTTTGTTTAAAAAAATTTTGACTTAGAAATAACCTTGTTTTTTACGTTCTTCCATCGCCGATTCTGACAATTGATCATCCAAACGAGTTTGTCCTCTTTCGCTAATTCTTGTATTGATAATATCAATAATAATATCTTCAATCGTAGAAGAATCTGAAGGTACAGCCGCTGTACACGTCATATCACCAACCGTTCTGTATCGTACTTTTTCTACCACAACTTCATCGTCTGCATTTGGCTGAATAAAATCTGAAGTCGCTATTAATTTATCATTGTAAACAATACATTCACGCTCGTGAGCAAAGTATAAATTTGGCAATTCGATGTTATTTTGTTTGATATAATTCCAAACATCTAATTCTGTCCAATTGCTAATCGGAAAAACACGAACATTATGTCCTTTTTCAATTCTTCCGTTCAAAATATTCCACAATTCAGGACGTTGAAGTTTCGGGTCCCATTGGCCAAAATCATCACGAACTGAGAAAATACGCTCTTTTGCACGTGCTTTTTCTTCATCGCGACGAGCTCCTCCAATACATGCATCAAATTCATTTTCTTCAATCACATCTAATAACGCATACGTTTGTAAGGCATTACGAGAAGGAAAACGGCCAGAAGTTTCTTTCAGATTATATTTTTTTATAGCATTTTCTACAGAGGCTACAATCAATTTTTCACCGATTTTATCAACCAAATAATCTCTAAATTTTATCGCTTCAGGAAAATTGTGTCCTGTATCTACGTGTACTAAAGGAAAAGGAAATTTCCCTGGACGAAAGGCTTTCAAAGCTAAATGAATCAAAACAATCGAATCTTTTCCTCCTGAAAATAACAATGCTGGACGCTCAAATTGAGCAGCTGTTTCTCTCAGAATGTAGATTGCTTCGTCTTCTAATTGATTTAAATAATTTTTTTCTTGACTTGACATTCTTTCTAACTTTCTAACTTATTTTTTGACAATAAAAAACTCCTCAAAATTTTAGAGGAGTTCATGAACTATTATTTTCGTAATTAATACATCACAACATATTCCACCTCTTGTAAAGAGCGACACATATACATTGACATATTAAATACTATTTTTTTCATTTTTCATGTTACATTTCTGAGTTCAAAATTATATTATTTTTCTAAATAAATATAATTAATAGAATAGTTTAAATAACAAACCTATTTTTCAAACAATTTAAAGAAAATTATCCTAAATAAGTTTATTCAATATAATAATAATCTATAAAACCGATAGATTTTATGTTGTAAAAGTAAAAATTTTATTTAAAATACAAAGATTGATTCCAAAAAAAGATAAAAAATTGAATATTTCGGGGACTTGCTTACCTTTGCAAAATGTCAAGAAAAGCGAAACAAAAAATCATATTAAATAATATAGAAGTTTTACGTGCTGGTGCAAAAGGTGTATCGGTTGGTAAAACAGAGGAAGGAAAAACGGTTCTGATAAAAGGCGCAATTCCAGGAGACGTTGTAGATGTACACGTTTTGAAGAAAAAAAGCAGCTATTTAGAAGGACAAGCAATCGAAATTCACACAAAATCTCCTTATCGCGTTCAGCCAGAATGTGAGCATTTTGGTGTTTGCGGTGGTTGTAAATGGCAAGATATGAGCTATGATGCGCAATTAAAATTTAAGCATGACGAAGTGGTTAACAATTTGGTTCGTATCGGAGGTTTCAAAGATTTAGATGCTGAAATTGTTCCAATTTTAGGTTCTAAAGAACAATATTTTTACCGTAATAAATTAGAGTTTACTTTTTCTAATGCACGTTGGTTAACGTTAGAAGAAATTCAGTCTGGGAAAGAATTTGACGACCGTGACGTAGTTGGATTCCATATTCCTGGTGCTTGGTCTAAAGTTTTGGATGTTACAAAATGTCACTTGCAACGTGATCCTTCTAATGCGATTCGTGTCGAAGCAAAACGTTTTGCATTAGAGCATCATTTAGATTTCTTCGATTTAAAAAATCAAGAAGGTTTATTAAGAACATTAATGATTCGTACTTCTCAGAATGGACAAGTAATGGTTTTGGTTCAATTCTTCCGAGAAGAGAAAGAAAATCGTGAAGCTTTCTTACAAAACTTGAAAGATAAATTCCCTGAAATCACATCTTTATTGTATGCAATCAATCCAAAACAAAACGATTCTGTTTATGATTTAGATATCGAAGTTTTTGCTGGAGATGATCATATTATGGAAAAGATGGAAGATTTGAACTTCAAAATTGGTCCAAAATCTTTCTATCAAACAAATCCAGAACAAGCTTACGAATTATATAAATTAACACGTGATTTTGCAGGTTTAACTGGAGATGAATTAGTATACGATTTATATACTGGAACTGGAACAATTGCGCAATTCGTTTCGAAAAAAGCGAAAAAAGTAGTTGGTGTAGAATCTGTTCAAGAAGCAATTGATGCAGCAAAAGCGGCAGCAAAATTTAATGGAATTGATAATTGTGATTTCTATTGTGGTGATATGAAAGATGTATTGAATCAAGATTTCATTAACGAACACGGAATTCCAGATGTAATTATTACTGATCCTCCACGTGATGGAATGCATAAAAAAGTGGTTGAAAATATTTTGTTTATGAATCCTAAACGTGTTGTTTATGTTTCGTGTAACTCTGCTACACAAGCGCGCGATTTAGAATTGATGAAAGATCAATATAAAATTGTTAAAGTTCAACCAGTTGATATGTTTCCACAAACACATCATGTAGAAAATATTGTACTTTTAGAGCGAATTTAAAATTCAATCAAAAAAAAAATGAAAAATATTCAACGTTTTCTAGCCTACTCAATTTTTGCTTCTATAATTTCTTTAGCATTTTATAGTTGTGAAGATGATGATATTTGTACCGACGAAGGTGATGTTCCACGCATGGTTGCTGATATGTATTATGATGGAACTAATGTTCCTTTGGAAGATTCTATTTATTATTGGGCGTATGTTTATAATGATTCGATTACGAAAGGAATTAGAGAAGCTACAGGAACGAGTAAAGATACTGTCTTAATCGAAAAAAATTCTGCTTTAGGGAAAACGAGTTTCGGAATTGCTTTGCGTAATAATTCAAAAAAAGAAATTTATTATACTATAGCGCAAGGTTCAGATATAG
Source organism: Empedobacter sp. ULE_I140 (assembly GCF_053482575.1). Classification (NCBI taxonomy): domain Bacteria; kingdom Pseudomonadati; phylum Bacteroidota; class Flavobacteriia; order Flavobacteriales; family Weeksellaceae; genus Empedobacter; species Empedobacter sp. ULE_I140. The sequence continues at coordinate 2,611,962 of NZ_JBQMTX010000001.1, forward strand.
ATGTAAAAGATTCTATAACGGGTAAAGTCATCAGAACAATTCCTGCAAAACGTGATCGATTGATTTTAAAATACGATACGCTTGGAAATGGCTATACTTCTAAAGCTTGTGGTTTTGGATTAACTTTTAAAGGAGTTGATGTAAAATTGGTAACAAAAACTGGAAATGGAGCTGGAAATTGGATAAAGAAAATAGAAACTGTAAATACTGAAATTAAAGATGGTTCGACAACTATTATTAAGCTTTTTGCTGACGAGCGCAATTAATTTTGCATTTGGTCAAGAAAATAAAACTGATTCAACAAAAGTTTCGGTTACAGATTCTATTCTCAAAAAAAAATACCACGATATTTTTATCGGTGTAGACGTTTTCAATCCAATTGTTTCTGCTTTCAACGATAAAAAAGGAGTTAGCGCTTATGCTTCTTATCAAATCAATAATAAGTGGCATGCCGTTGTAGAAGCTGGTTTCGAGAAAAATAATTTCAATGAAATCAATTGGGATGTTGATGTTGACGGCGTTTTTGCAAAACTTGGTGCAAACTGGTTTATAACGCAAGATATCGAAAATCAATCGAACGGAATTTACATTGGTGGACGAATTGCGTATTCTAAATATTCGCAAACCATCAATAGTTATCCGATTAGAGATTTACAATCGAATGAGATTACAGGAACAGGAAGTTTGCCAAAAGCGAATGTAAGCAGTTATTGGATAGAAGCTGTGGTTGGTGGACGTGTAGAGATTTTCAAGAATTTTTATGGTGAGTTAGCCTTGCATCCTGCAGCTTATATTGGAGGTAAAAAAGATCAAGGAATTAATCCTTTGGTTATTCCTGGTTACGGAAAATACAGTGGTCCTTTCAATATGCCAGTTTTTTGGGGAATTGCTTATAAGATAAAGTAAAACTAAGGTTAAGATTTAGACTAAAGTTAAGATAAAGTATACAAAAAAAGGAACTCTAAATTGAGTTCCTTTTATGTTGATGCGAAGCTGAAATGAATTCAGCTTGACATTCTTTCTCTACATTATCATTAATAATCCTTAAATTAGTTTATCTAACTAAGTCATCCTGAATTCGTTTCAGTAACATATCATATAAGGAATTCTGAAAATATATTATGTTTATATACTTACAAACAAATATCGAACTGTTTTTTATATTGGAGTTACCAACAATTTAATTAAAAGAATAGAAGCTCATAAAGAAGGAATTGGTTCAGCTTTCACTCAAAAATACAATGTAAAATCATTAATTTATTTTGAAGATTTTACTTCAATTAGTCAAGATATGTTAAGAGAAAAGCAATTGAAAAATTGGAAACGGGAATGGAAAATTAATTTAATTAAATCTAAAAATCCAAATTTAGAAGATATTAGTATTCTATAATAAACAAAAAAGGAACTCTAAATTGAGTTCCTTTTTATATGTTCTAAAAAGATTTATAGATTAATCCAAAACCTTTGCTCCTTTTACTTTTTGATTCGTTAAAGCAATATCCAAAACTTCTTTCATTTCTTTTACAAAATGAAAAGTCATTCCTTTTACGTATTCTGCTTTAATTTCTTCAATATCTTTTCGGTTATCTTCGCACAAAATAATTTCTTTGATATTTGCACGTTTTGCCGCTAAAATTTTCTCTTTAATTCCGCCAACTGGCAACACTTTTCCACGAAGTGTGATCTCACCTGTCATTGCTAATTTTGCTTTTACTTTTCGTTGTGTAAAAGACGAAACCAAAGACGTCAACATTGTAATTCCGGCAGATGGTCCATCTTTTGGCGTTGCTCCTTCCGGAACGTGAATATGAACTTTATAATTCTCGAAAACTTCTGGTTTAATTCCCAATTCATCCGCATGCGATTTGATATATTCTAACGCAATTGTCGCAGATTCTTTCATCACAGTTCCAAGATTTCCTGTAATCGAAAGTCCTCCATTTTTCGCTTTTGATAAAATAGATTCGATAAATAAAATATCTCCACCAACACTTGTCCAAGCTAAACCTACTACAACTCCAGGTACCTCATTATTCTCATATTGATCTGGTGTAATAGAAGGTCCTAAAATTTTAGAAATATCTTCGATTGAATATTTAGCATTAAACTCTTCTTCCAACGCAATATGTTTTGCAGCTGAACGAACCAATTTTGCAACTTTCTGATTCAATTTTCGAACTCCCGATTCGCGCGTATAACCCGTAATCAAATATTCGATTTCTTTTTTACCTAACACAACATCTTTCTCTTTTAAGCCATGTTCTGTTAATTGTTTTGGTAGAAGGTGACGTTTTACGATTTCAGATTTTTCCTCGATTGTATAACCTGCAATATTAATCATCTCCATACGATCGCGTAACGGACTTGGAATATCTCCAATATTATTAGCTGTCGCAATGAAAAATACTTTCGATAAATCGTAGCCAATTTCTAAGAAATTATCATAAAAAGTTGAATTTTGCTCTGGATCTAAAACCTCTAACATTGCTGATGAAGGATCTCCATGCGCACTAGCCGACATTTTATCAATCTCATCTAAAACAAAAACCGGATTCGACGATTCAGATTTTTTGATTGACTGTAAAATTCTTCCTGGCATCGCTCCAATATAGGTTTTACGATGACCACGAATCTCAGATTCATCGTGTAAACCACCCAACGACATACGTACATATTTGCGCCCAATCGCTTCTGAAATAGATTTCCCCAACGATGTTTTACCAACACCCGGAGGTCCATACAAACAAAGAATTGGCGAACGCATATCTCCTTTCAATTTCAACACAGCAAGATGCTCCAAAATGCGTTCTTTCACATCTTCTAAACCATAATGATCATGATCTAAAATTTTCTTTGCATTCTTGATATCAAAGTTATCTTTTGTCAAGGTATTCCAAGGTAAATCCAACATAAATTCAAGGTAATTACGCTGAATATTATGTTCTGGCATTTGCGGATTTAGACGAGAAAGACGGTTGATTTCTTTATCAAAATGATTTGCTACATCTTCGCTCCAACTTTTCGTTAAAGCACGTTTGCGCATTTCATTAATTTCTTCTTCTGTCGAATTCCCTCCTAATTCTTCTTGAATCGATTTGATTTGTTGATTTAAGAAATATTCTTTTTGTTGTTGATCTAATTCTTTGCGAACTTTATTCTGAATCGTATTCTTTAATTCCAATTTCTGAAGCTCAACATTCATAAAACGCATCACTTCCATTGCGCGAAGTTTCATATCAGAAATTTCTAATAACAACTGTTTTTCATCTAAACTTAACGTCAAATTAGACGCTACAAAGTTGATTAGAAATGTATTACTTTCGATACTTTTTATAGCTCCTGCAGCTTCCGAAGGCAACATTGGATTTTCTTCTACAATCTGAAAAGCTAAATCACGAATTGATTCAATAATAATTGGATATTCTTTGTTGCGTGATGTCGGAACTTTTTCTGTCAAAATTTCTACTTCAGCCTTGAAATAAGGATCATTTGATACAAATTCTTTAACTTTGAAGCGTTTCATCCCTTGTAAAATCACCGTAATGTTTCCATCTGGCAATTTTATCATTCGCATGATTTTCGCAACTGTACCAACTGTATACAAATCGTCTTGTGTAGGATCTTCCACAGCAATTTCTTTCTGCGAAAGCACTCCAATAATGCGATCTTCTTTGTAAGCTTGTGTTAAAAGTTGTATAGATTTATCTCTACCCGCGGTAATTGGCGCAACCACACCCGGAAATAAGACAGTGTTTCTTAACGATAAAATAGGCAATACCGAAGAAATATCTTGCTTATTTAGCTTACTTTCTTCGTCTTTACTCATCAAAGGAATTAATTCGATTTCTTCTTCCATTACTTGTGCTAATGACAAATTGTCTATGTTCATAATTTTTTTATACGTTCAAAGTGTCAGTAAAACTATTTTTAACTGACGAAAGCCTTTCATAATAACAACATTATTAAGATTTGAATCTTGTCTAAAGCATTTAGAAAAGCGAGTATAAATAAGTCAAACGTTATGCCAATAAAATATATTGTCAGTTTTTCAATAAAGGTTTTGAATGAGGATGAATAATTATTTTCACAAAGATAAATTTTATTCATAGTTTTAATATCAATTACACAAATAAAATCAATGATAAAATATTACATATTCTTCATACTATTTATTTTAGGTTATATTACCATTTTTTCTCAATGGTCTGGCTTTTCTCCAATTTCAGAAACCTACTCTTCTAATGGGATATATAAATTAAAATCTATTTCATATGATAATTTTATACCTAATTTGAAAGGTGAATCAATTATATTTTTTAATCGAGAACGTGATAGCTTGAGACAAAATAAGGTATATTATAAACTAAATAGATCATTTGATTTAAATGAAAATTTTCCTTTCTTCCTTGCAATAAGTAATGATGGGAGAAAAATAATCTATTTTACAAATTATATAAACAGCAAAGATTTAGAGGAAAGAAATGTGACTTATTATATTGATGGAAAAATAGCTAAAACTTATTCCTCTGAAGAGTTTACCAATTGTGATAAAAACAAAGAGAAATGCAGACTATTTTATGAAGCCGAAAATAGAAATTTGTTCGAAAACTATACTTCTACCTACAAAGAGTACAATAAATCTTTATCAGAGATAGATATTTTTTTAACTAAAAATTTCATCTTCAATAAAAATGATATTATTTACCTTATAGATAACAGAAAAAAGGTAACACTTTTTGATTTAGACAAAGGTGAAATAATCAAGTCTAATATTGATTTTGATTCTATTTATCCTGCAATAAAAAATATTGAACCTATAAAGAGTAAAATTTCAAATTATGAATATCCATATAAATATATAATAGATGTCAAAAACTCTCTTACTAATGAAAAAATAGCAGAAAGTATTAGTAAACTATCTAACTTAAAATTTATTCCGCTTGAGGATTCAACTTATAATAAATACAAACTTCATCAAATAGAAATAAGCGGCTATTTAAATAGAAATGGAAAATTTGAAATCGAAAATTTAGAAACAGATTCTATTTTTAATAAACAACAAATTGAAAACTATCTTTTAAATTCAACTTTTGAAACTGATTTTATTCCAAAAGAAGTTGACAAAATATATATCACAAATTTCTTTGGTAGCTATAGAAATTATGATGATAGAATTGCTGAATTAGAAACAATAAAAGATAAAGAAAAAAGAAGAATTGAAAGTGAAAAAAGACTTACTTTAGAAAAAATTGATAATATATACATTCCAAAAAATTTATATGAATCATTAACAGAATTAGATAAAATATTAGATTTCGAAAGCAAAAAACAACTCAAAGAATCAACAAATACTTTTATATTTAATTCTCACATGGGTGGTTTGGGTATGTGGATAAGAAACAATTGGGGAATTAATGGTGGTTCTAGATTATCGAAATATTTTAATGATAGAAATATTGGAAAACAAATGTTTGGAAACGTGTGGATATCCTAACGAAAGTTCCAGAGTAAGAAAAGGTATATAATACTTATCTTACAATTATGAAAGGAATAAAAAATCATTACGATGCTTCATTTAAATTACGAGCGGTAGAATTGAGTTATGAAAGAAGTAATATATCGGAATTAGCAAGGGAACTTGGAATAAAAGCCTCCTTATTATACAAATGGCGCAAAGATTATCAAGAATACGGATCCAATAGTTTTCCAGGAAAAGGTAATTTAAAACTAACGCCAGAACAGGAGCGAATAGTTGAATTAGAAAGAAAGCTTAAAGATGCAGAATTAGAACGTGATATCTTAAAAAAAGCAATCAGCATTTTCTCCAAGAACGGTCGATGAAATATAGATTTATAAAGAATCACGATTGCCAATTTCCGATTGAGAAAATGTGTATTATCTTAAAAATCCACTCCAGCAGCTATTATAAATGGAAAAATAAAGGTTGCTCCAATCGACTTTTGAGAAAAAATTTGATGCTAGATAAAATAAAGTATCTATATTTTAAATTCAAGCAGAGATATGGAAGTCCTCGAATTCATTCAGAATTAAATGCTTTAGGTTACAGAATATCAGTTAAAACAGTTGCTAAATATATGCAAGAGCTTGGTTTAAGAAGTAAATTAAGTAAAAAGTTTAGAGTTACAACAAATTCTAAACATAATTATTTAACTGTAAATAATCTTCTTAATCGAGATTTTTACGCTTCAAAACCTTCTATGAAATGGGTATCAGATATTACTTATATTCAAACTCAAGAAGGATTTTTATATTTAACAACAATTATCGATTTATATGATAGAAAGGTCATTGGTTGGAGTTTGAGCAATACGATGAGTACTGAAGATACAACTTTATCAGCATGGCGTATGGCTATAAAGAATAGAACGATTAAAAAAGGAATGCTATTTCATTCTGATCGAGGAATACAATATGCATCAAAGAAGTTTGCAAATACGCTTGATTCTTATGGTGTTATCCGTAGCATGTCAAGGAAAGGGAATTGCTGGGACAATGCTGTGGCTGAGAGTTTCTTTAAATCGTTAAAAACTGAAATGATTTATGGAAATAAATTAATTACAAGAGAGAAAATGAAAAAACAAATTTTTCAGTATATTGAAATTTGGTATAACAGAAATAGAAGACATAAAGCTTTGAATTATAAAACTATTTTTGAGTTTAATAATAATTTACAATTTTTAAAAAATGTAGCTTAACTTACACTGGAAAATTCAGGGGGATATCCAGACGCAATTTCTGGCTTAATAATAAAACAATATATCTTATGGTTAAAAGGCGATAAGACGTCATGGAAAAAATGGGAGGAAGAAAATCCTATTAAATAAAAAAATCGGGATTTACCCGATTTTAGATTTTGCAATTACTTTGCGATACAATTCTTCATATTGCGGAAGAATATTCGTTTTATCAAATCGTATCGCTTGTTCTTTTGCTTGATAACTAAACTCTGCCAAACGCTTTTCGTCCTCTAAAATATAAATCGCTTTTTCTGCCATCATTTCAATATCTCCTACTGGGCAAACAAAACCAGTGACTCCGTTAATATTTACTTCTGGAATTCCGCCTGCATTGGACGAAATAACCGGAACACTTGCCGCCATAGCTTCAAGTGCTGCCAAACCAAAACTTTCTTGTTCGGAAGGTAAAAGGAATAAATCTGCCGCTTTCAAAACATCATTCAAGTCACTTACCATTCCAAGACTTTTCACTTTATCTTGAATTCCAAATTCTTGAATCATTTGATCCGCCATATCCCATTCAGGACCTTCTCCAGCAATAATCAATTTCGATGGAATTTGTTTCTGGATCAAATTAAACGTTCCAATTACATCTTCAATACGTTTTACCTTTCTCAAGTTTGAAGTGTGCAAAATTACCTTCTCTTTTGGTTGCGCAAAATTATCACGACAACACACACATTTCTCTGGCAAATATTGATCATTATCAATAAAATTTGGCACTACTTCTATTTCATTTGTAATGTCAAATGCTTGTAAAGTATCTTGTTTCAAACTTTCGGAAACTGACGTTACAGCATCCGATTCATTGATCGAAAACTCAACAGCCGTTTTATACACAGGATGTTTCCCTACCAACGTAATATCTGTTCCGTGCAACGTTGTTACAATTGGTAATTTATACCCCTTTCGAGCCAACATTTGTTTCGTAAAATACGCCGCATACGCATGCGGGATCGCATAATGTACATGAACCAAATCTAATTCGTAATGCAAAACTTTATCATACAAAATTGTACTCAACGCCAAATCGTATGGCTGATATTGAAACAATGGATACGTTTCGACATGAATTCGATGAAAGTATATATTTGGTAATTTGATGTTTAATCTCGCAGGAACATTTGTGCTAAAAAAATGTACTTCATGACCTTTTTCCGCTAAATCCATTCCCAGTTCTGTTGCCACAATTCCACTCCCTCCATAGGTTGGATAGCATACAATTCCTATTTTCATTCGCGATTTTTATTTAGACAAATTTAAGGTAAAATTGCTTCATAAATTACTTGTCGAATATTTTCTCTCACTTTTTTAATGGAAAGATAATTTGGTTCGACGGTTTCATTGACACGATTCGAAAGAAAAATATACACTATGTTATATTTAGGATCAGCCCAAACCATAGATCCAGTAAAACCTGTATGACCAAAACTTTCGACAGATGGGCCAACTTTAGAAATATGTTGCATTTTATCAAAACCAGCTCCACGATGATTTCCTTTGAATTGTTGTTTTGTAAATTCCGCAACTATCTCTGGCTTCAAATAAACCTCATCGCCATATTCTCCACCATTCAAATACATTTGCATCAATTTTGCCAAATCAATCGAGTTAGAGAATAAACCAGCATGACCAGCAATTCCGCCCATCATCGCAGCTCCTTGATCGTGTACAAAACCATGTACCAATTGATTTCTATAGGTTTTGTCGTATTCGGTTGGAATAATATCTTCTAAACTAAATTTTTCTTTTGGATTAAAAGTTGTGCGATACATTCCCAATGATTGATAAAATTTTTCTTGTGTCAATTGATTCAAATCTTTCCCAAAATCCTTTTCTAATTTCTTCTTGAAAATATAATAGCCTAAGTCTGAGTATTCGTATGATTTACGGCCTAAAGATGATTTATAAATATCTTCGTAAATCGTATCTTTAATAGAGTTGATAATATAAATGTTATCTGTAACTTTTATCTGATGTTCCTCATCTTGCTTTCTCGAATAGAAATCTAAATATAATCGCGCATTTTTTACATTGACAGTTTCATTGTAAAAACCAATCCATGGCTTAAGACCAGCTTGATGCGCTAATACTTCACGAACTTTTAAGGAAGATTTGTTCGAGTTTTTTGCATCATTATCAATTTCTCCAATTGTTTGCTCAAGGTTTAATTTTCCTTCGTTTACCTCCAGCATCAACAAAGGCAACGTCGCCGTCACCTTTGTTACAGAAGCGACATCATATAAATCTGTCCACTTCACTTTTTTTAAAGAATTTTTATCTTGAGTTCCAAAGCTTTTATCATACACGATTTTCCCGTCTTTTGCGACTAAAATTTGCATTCCAGGCGTGTAATGATTTGCAATTGCTTCTTCGGCAAGTTTATCTATTTCTAAGAGTTTTTTTTTCCTAAATTCACATTTTCAGGTGCAGTAAATCCTAAACGTTTGATGTGTTTTGTTACAATTCCTTGCCCTTCTTTCAAGTTTTGATTGATATCTACCGGAAATGTTCCATCTGCATCAATTGCTCCAAAAATAACTTGCGCAGCAGCTGCTTGCGCATCTTTTGTATTTTGATAATGAACTGTAACCGCATCTAAATTTGATAAATCAAGATCTTTCAAACCATAAGGACTTGTGAATAATGAGAAGATTTTCTTTTTATCTTTTGGTAATGCTTTCAAAATTGCTTTCGAGTTATCTGACAATTTATATGGTTTGTAAACCGTTTCATTCGATAAAAACGCTCCCGAAATAATCACATCATAATCATTCAATAAATTGATCTGATTTGGATTTGAAATCTTCACCAACTCAACATTTGTATATTTTTGTAAATGTCTCAAAAATTGATCATAATCTGTTTGTTCAAGGGGAACAAAAGCTATTTTTTGATTCAATTTTTTAATTGGTAAAAGTTTGTGTTCATTCTTTACAACTGTCGAAGCTTTCTCAAAAATTTTAGTTGTTAACGCTAAATTTTCAGGAGAATTTAAATCTTCTAAAACATTTGCAGAATTTAAAGTTTTTATTTCATTTAAACCTGTAATATATTTTGCCATCAAAATTTTCTTCACACTTTCTTCTAAACGTGCTTCAGAAATCTGACCTTTATTTATTGCATCAATAATTTTTTGTTTCCCAACGTGTACATTTTGCGAAAACAATAAAATATCATTTCCCGCTACAAATGCTCTATAATCTACATCACCAGCAGGAAACATTTTTGCTACACCATCCATATTCAACGCATCTGTAATCACAATTCCTTTGAATTGTAATTCTCCTTTCAAATAATCTGTAATAATATTTTTAGATAAAGTTGAAGGTATTTTTGGATCTGGTTCTAAAGCTGGAACATTTAGATGCGCCACCATAATTGACTGTACACCTTCATCAATCATTTTCTTGAAAGGTGCAATGTGATATTTCTCTAAATCTGCTTTATTATCTGGAATCAACGGCAAAACTTTGTGCGAATCTTGATCTGCATTTCCATGTCCAGGAAAATGTTTTGCAGACGATAATACGTTTTGCGCACGCATTCCATCCATATAAGCAATTCCTTTTTCTGCAACTCGATCTGGATTTGAACCAAAAGAACGATTCCCGATAATTGGGTTATTTGGATTAACATTGACATCAACTGAAGGTGAAAAATTAAACTGAACACCCATTCTGTTCGCTTGTATACCAATTTGTTTTCCAACTTGATACACCAACTTATTATTGCGTAGAGCACCAAGCGTCATATTCCAAGGAAAACGCTCCACTCCTTTCAAACGCATTGCCAATCCCCATTCTGCATCCATTCCAATTAACAATGGAATTTTAGAAATAGATTGAAATTTATTTGTCAACTCAATTTGATGAGCCGCTTGATCTTGCATAAAAATTAATCCTCCGATATGTTCTTCTTCAATTAATTTTTGAATATCATTTTCATGCACCACATCTCTATTTGTATAGGCTGCAACGATAAATAACTGACCTACTTTTTCTTCCAATGACATTGAATTATACTTCTCATTCACCCATTTCATCTGAATAGAATCTTTGTACAATGGCGAAACGTGTTGCGCTTTCGAAGCTATAGGTAAAATAATTGTTAAGAATACGTATGCGATTACTCTTTTCATTCCGGAATAAATTAATTTTGCTTGTTTTTTCTTTTTTAGAAACATTTTTTAAAGGCCAATCAAGTTAGGATTGGTAAATTTATAGTAAATTGTCAAATTAAATAAATTTATATGAGTATTTTCAGTGTTGTACAGGATAGCATGTTGAATCATCCTGGACTAATAACTGTTTTTGGAGTTGCAGTAATTATTATGTTACTACTTGATTTAGGTGTTTTTAATAAAAATGCACACGCGGTTTCGAACAAAGAAGCGCTTACTTGGACTATCGTTTGGATTTCCTTGGCGATGATTTTTAGTGGAGTGATTTATTTCGTTTTTAAAGAAGCAGATGGACATGCATTTGCCATCAATAAATTTTCGCAATTCCAGGCGGCGTATTGGATAGAAAAAGCCTTATCCGTAGATAATTTATTCGTCTTCATACTCGTTTTTGGATTCTTTAAAATTCCAAAAGAATATCAACATAAAGTCCTTTTTTGGGGAATTTTAGGTGCTCTTCTTTTTAGAGCAATCTTTATTTTTGCAGGTGTTGAATTAATTAAAATGACTTATTTACCATCTTTTTCTATTGGAGATTGGCACTTTAATCTTGGTGATGAAGCAACTCATGCAAATTTTGAAGCAAAACAATTCTTCCGTCCAAATGTCGTTTTAACACTGTTTGGTTTCTTCTTAATTGTCGCCGGAATCAAATCTTGGAAATCAAGTGATGATGATGAAAATCAAGATTTATCACAAAATTTTGGTGTTAAATTGGTACACAAATTCTTTAAAGTTACACCGAATTTTGATGGAGATAAATTCTTTTCTGTTCAAAACGGAATTAAAATGGCAACACCACTTTTCGTCGCTTTAATGGTAATTGAAGTAACTGATTTGGTTTTCGCTGTAGATAGTATTCCTGCTATATTCGCTGTTGCTCCAGACGATCCTTTTATTCTATATTCATCTAATATTTTTGCAATTTTAGGACTTCGTTCATTATATTTCTTGTTGGCAAATTCAATGGATAAATTCAATAAACTACATTACGGCTTAGCGATTATTTTAAGTTTTATCGGAATTAAAATGATTATTATGCCATTCTATCATTTCGAATCGACTATTTCATTGTCAATAATTGGTGGAGTTTTATTAATAACAATTATTTGGTCGTTAATTTCGAATAAATCAGAGGTTAAGGAATAGATTATTATCTTCATATAATGATAAACCCCAAGATTAAATTCAATCTTGGGGTTTATTTTATAATCATTATACCTTACGAAACAACTTCTATCAAACTACCTCTTTCTTCATCTTTTGTGATTTGCAAAGCAACTGGAATTCGATCTTTTAATTCGTCTACGTGAGAAATAATTCCGACAATTCGGTTTTCTTTTTGTAAACTCATCAACGTTTCAAACACGATATTTACCGCATCTGCGTCTTGCGTTCCAAAACCTTCATCAATAAAGAAGAAGTTCTTTTCCGACTTCGCATTTGTTTGCACACTTTCTGCCAAAGCCAAAGCCAAACTCAAAGAAACTTGGAAAGATTGTCCCCCAGAAAGCGTTTTCACACTACGTGAACGACCTTCGTTCAAATAATCTATAATCTCAAAATCATTGTTGTCATTCATTTGTAAACTTAATTGATTTCTCGTCATTCGATGAAATCTCACATTTGCGTTATCACATAATTGTTTCAAATAAATTAACGAAACATATTGCACAAATCCTGCTGAATTAAACAAATTTCGCATCGTTTGTAAATTAGCCGCACGCTTTTTCAACTTTTCCAATTCAATTAACAAATCTTTCTTTTCTACAAAAGATTTATTCAATCGCTCAATTTCAGCTTTTATTTTAGTTACAACTTCAGTAGCTTCTTTCAATTGACTTGTCACAAAAATCAATTTTTCTTCTTGTATTTTATAAATCGTTTCATCAAAAGAAACTTCCGATAATTTTTGCTCTAATTCATGAATTAAATTTTTCAACGTTTCATACAAAATTCGAAAATCTTCCAACTCTTTTCTGATTTGAGAAACATTAAATTTCTGATTTAAAACAAATTGAACCTCTTCAATGTTTTGTATTTGATATTTTTCTAATGCTTTTTCTATTTGATTTTGATTAATAGCCAACTCTTCTTTTAACTCAATAAGTTGTTTTTCAACTAATTCAATTGAAGTTTTTTGAGAAGCTAATTTTGGATTCAATTGATTTAAACTTTCTGTAAATTGAATATAATCTTGTTCAATTTTTGTATTATTTAACTTTAAATCATTCAAATTTTGAAGCACATTTTCTGTTGTTTGATTTTGAAAATCTTCAAATTTCAAGACTTTCAAATTTGCTTGATTTTGCTTGATTTGAGAAGCTTTTTCAGCTTCTTCTAATCTAAATTTTTCTAAAGCATTTTTATATTTTTCAACAGATTCACGTTCTTTCTCTAAAGTTTCACGAAAAGTTTCAATCTCTTTATTTTTATCCGAAATTGTTTTGTCCAAAGCAACAGCTGCTTTCTTTTTTTCTTCAAATAATTCAACATTTTTCGAATCAAAATCTTTCCAAACAAACAAATTCAGATGATTTTCTTGTTCAATTTTCAGATCATTCAAAACTTGATTTTCTTGTGCAATTTGTTTTTCAATAAACTGTTTTTGATCAATCATTTTCTGAACTTCATTTTGTTTTTTCTGAAGCGATTTTAACTTTTCATCAATTTGATTTAATTCATTATTTACAACTTCAAATTTCGTGGAAATATCATCAATTTCAACAATATTCGGATGCTCTAAAGCGCCACAAAGCGGACAAGATTCACCTTCGTGTAAATTATGTGCAAAATGAACCAACTTTTGCTGAACTTCTAATTCATTTTTCTGTTTTTCAATTGATTTTTTAGTTGATTCAAGCTTTTCAAATTCAGAACTAAACCAATTTTCAAAACTTGAAATTTCAATATTATCTGTTTTGAATTGAGCTTCGAAAACATTAATTTGTTGCTTTTGCTCATCTATTTTAGTTTGTTGTTTCTGAATAGATTGTTGCAAATTTTGATTCTGAACAAACCAATTTCCAACCTCCATCAATGTTTGCGCATCTATTTTTGACTCAGCTAAAGTTTTGACTTCTTTTTCAGATAATTTGATTGAAGCTTCAATTTTCTGTTCATTTTTCTGAACCTCTTCAACTTCTTTCAAACCTTTTGCTGTTCTTACTTTTAACTTTTCTATCTCCTCTGAAAAAGTTAAAATTTGAACTATTAATTCTAAATCTGTTTCTTCTTTTCGTTTTATTGGTAAAGTTTCATAATCAGTTTTAATCGCTTCAATTTGGTTCGAAATTTCTTTGATTTGATTCTCGATTAAAGTCAGTTGTTTTTGTTGATTTTCAACTGAAATTGACTTTTCTTCAATCTGATTTGAAAGTTTTTTATGATTTTCTAAAAGTTGAGAAAACGCATTAAAAATCAATTCATAGCGCTCAATTTCAAGTTTTCGTTGATCCATTTCATTTTTCTGAACTGAAACTTTTTCAAAATCAATTTTCTTTTGTTTTAAAGTCTCAAAATCTGATTTCAACGCTTTTAAACGTTGAAATGATTCATTCATTTGATTATATTCTTCTTGAACTTGATTGGTAACTTTTGTTTGCTCAATCAAATTTTCTTCAAGCTCTTTTATTTTTTCTTCCGAAACTTCTTCAAATCCAGATAATTTCCCTTCTAGTTGATTCAAATTCGTTAAGTTTTGAGAATTTAAAGCTGCAACTTTATCTTGTAAATCATAACGATGAAGTCCAAAAATTTCCTTCATCATTTGTGTTCGATCTTTTGCACCCAACTCAATAAATTCCTTGAATTGCCCTTGCGGAATAATAATTGTTCGTTTGAAATTTTCGTAACTCAACCCAATTATTTCTTCTGCTTTCGAATGATTAAGCGGAATCCATTCATTGTCTTTTTGTTCATAAAAAACAACTATTGGCGATTTTACATCTTCAAAACGTTTCGAATTTCTTTTAAATTCACGTGTTGCTCTGAATAATTTTTGTTCAAAATTATAGAAATCAAACTCGATATATGCCAAATTCGATTTCAAATTCATCATATTGTAAGCACGCTTATCTTTGGAATTTAGACGTTCTGTTTCGCCATACAAAACGTACATAATCGCTTCCAAAATTGACGATTTTCCGGAACCTACATTCCCGAAAATTCCAAATAATCCTGCTTCTGTTAATTCAGAAAAGTCAATTGTTTGACGTTCTTGATACGAATAAAGTCCTTCTATGGTTAATTTTACTGGAATCATTATGAATTCAAAATTTCGTTAAACAAATCCTTTATTTCGTCGTTTGGTTCTTGATTTCCATTTTTCGATTTGAAATAATCTGCAAACAATTCCTTCATATCTTTTGTTTGATCTGCAAACTTATACTCAACCATTTCAACCTCTTGATTTTTAACTTTCGGAATCAAATGAATAATTCCATCATGTGATTGATAAATCAATTTTCGTTCATCAGCTTTCAAAAAAGAATCACTTTCTAAAATCAATTCAACCAACGCATTTTGATTTTCATTCAACCATTCTACAGCTAAATTTATATCATCAAAAGTTTTTCGAATAAGCGGTTTTCCATGCTTTAATTCAATTTTATGATAAGAAATAGTTTTATTTGGTTCTACTTCTATTACCGAAACATACTTGGTTTGACCAGCTTCGGAAAAACTATAACATAAAGGCGAAGAGCTGTACACAACAGGTTTTTCTTCTGTTCCGATGTTCTTAAAACCATGCAAATGTCCAAGCGCTGTATATTGAATTTGAGGCGGAATAGCTTCAGAAAAAATCATATCTGCATTTCCAATTTTAATCGGTTTTTCGCCTTCTGGTTCCTCTAAAATTTCAGCACCTTTTTGGTTCATATACAAATGTGCCATCAATAAATTAACACCATTTTCGTCGCAATATTCATCCGCAATATTTTTCCAATTTGTCGCTAAAACTTCATTCAGTGCATCTTCTTTATTCTCTCCAAAATATTGTTTCAAACGAATTTCGTTAGCATAAGGCGTATGAATAATTCGAATCGGGTAATCGAAAGAATTTAATTTCAATTCAATCATTCCTTCCACAGATTTCGAAATTTTGAAATCATTTAATTCAAATTCTTGAATTTTTGCATTTGGATAACCAATCAAAATAATTCCACATTCGCGTGCCAACGGATCTGGCGCATCAATCAAACTTGGAGAATCGTGATTACCAGAAATCGCTACAACAGGACGTTTTCCGTTATTCGAAAGTCTTTTTAATGTTTTATAAAATAATTCTACAGCTTCCACACTTGGATTAAAATTATCAAATAAATCGCCCGCAATAAGTACCAAATCGACTTGTTGTTGATCTGCAATTTCGATAATCTCGTTCATCACTAAAATTTGTTCTTCTAATCGCGAAAAACTATCCAATTTTTTGCCCAAGTGCCAATCGGCTGTATGTAGAATTTTTATCATTATTCTTCCGTTTCTGGTTTATTTTTATCATTAAATCGTTGATTGATTGCTTTCAATCGAGCTTTGCGTTCAGCTTCGGCTTCTTGCGCTTTACGTTTCTTTTGATCTAACTTTTTCTTATGCGCTTTTTTATTTGCATCTGTATTTCTACTCATTTCTATTTGGTTTAAAATTAATTTTTCTCCACGCCAAATGATGTCGCAAAGTTAGATTAAATGATAAAGAATTGTAAATCTTTTGTCCAACTAAATTGAAATTATTAACTTGGGTATAAAGTAATCGAATTTATTAATTTTAAAACATTTATAATGGGAAAAGGCGATAAAAAATCGAGAAGAGGAAAAATTGTGAATGGCTCTTATGGTGTAAAACGTCCGAGACATAAGTATTATTATGAGGAAGATGTTGTTGAAGAAAAACCAACCAAAAAAGCTAAAAAGTAATTTTTTGAAGCTGAAAATCAATCCTGATTTTCAGCTTTTTTATTTTATTCAACTCAACAATAATTTATTCAATGATGAGAATAAAATCTACAATTTAAGCCATTAAATATTGAGTTTATTTGTGCTATCAAAAAAATAAAACATGAATATTTTAAAAAGAATTACAACAAGCATTTTTGTATTATTGGTTGGATTAACACTTTTTAGTTGTAACAATGATGATGATTCAGGAATTACAGAGCAATTAACGCCAAGCGAAATTTTATCCTTTACTTCTTGGGAAACAACTAATGCTTTGAACAACAAAGGACAAAATGTAGCCTTAACAGACACTAATGTTTCTAATTTTGTAGGTTATGCCTATTTCAAAAAAGATGGTACATTTACTATGTTCAATTTAGATGATACGCCAAAAATGAAAGGAGATTGGTCTGTTTCTGAAGATGGAAAAACAAGAACAATCGTTGCTAAAAATGATGCAGGAGAAGTTTTGTTTACACGAATTGTTGACATTACAGTTTTAACAAAACAAGAATTTACTTACAGAATTTATCCGTCTAATGATGATAAATCTGTTTATTTCGATATCGTACATACGCCTACAGCTCACAAAGAGCCAACAAAATAGTGTCACATCAATATCATCCAAATATTTAAATTTAAAAAGCTAAGTGTCAATTGACGCTTAGCTTTTTTTGTTATTATTTCACAAATTTATATTCAACATTATTCCAAAAAACATAAGCTCCTTCTTGTTTTAAACTTTCAGGCTTATCTATAATTCTTGGAAAAATATTGTCTTTTGTAATTATTCCAAAAGAAGAACTTTTACCAGAAGCAGAACTTCCATTTTCAGGATCTACAACAGCATAAGACTCAAAATGTTTGAACAAATAAAATGAATTTGTTGTTTTATCAATTCGACCCAACAATATTTTTCTTGAACCGTCAGTAGCATACAGATTATTTTCTTCTATAGTTGATTTAAATTTAGACGTTTTCAATTCTTCATTGATTATAATCGAATCTTTTTTCAATTCAATAGATTTGACAGAAGGATCTTCGTAAAGCGTCCACGTTTTCTTGAAAAAAGCTTCTGCTTCTGCCGGATAATCTTTTCCGTTTACTCCTTTGTAATAGTATGCATCTAAAATTGAAACATTTTTATCGAATTTGAAAATTTCAGTTTCCGTTGGTTGAGGATTCGTAGGCTGTTCTTTGACTGGAGTTGTCACTTCGTCTTCTTGACAAGAGAAAATTACAAAAGCAGCAAAAATGGGTAGTAGCTTTTTCATTTATGATTATTATTTATACTAAACAACATTAAATCTATTCAAAAAGTATAAAATCTATGTTAAATATTCTTTGTTTCAAGCCAATTCTAACAAAAGTCATTAAATACAAAATCAACAACCTCATTATATTTGCCGAAACAAAAACAACATGAAAGCAATTTTATTTGCCTTATTTCTATTATTGAATACTACAATTTTTGCTCAATCTCTTGAGATAAAATCACCTAATGAATTTCCTAAAAATGATCAACGTACAAAGATATTTTTGGGAGGAACGATTGATATGGGAAATTCTGAAGATTGGCAAGCGAAAGTTTCAAAAGAATTGAAAAATGAAAAAGTCATCTTGCTAAATCCTCGTCGTAATGATTGGAATAGCGCTTGGGAGCCTGTAAAAGAAGAGCCCGAATTTCACAAACAAATGTAATGGGAATTGAATGCAAAAAGTGAAAAACCATTGGTGATTTGTCCAGATGGTTTTTAGCGAAAAAGGAATGTTGATATTAAGGCAGAAAAATATGGCATAAAACAATTTGATTCAATAGAAAATGTGTTGGATTATTTAAAAAAATATTATAAAATAAATAATTAAAAAAGAGAGATTTAAGTTGAAACATAAAAGGTTTAACATATAATTTTATTTCTCAAAATCTTATTTTAAAAATTTATGTTTTAGCTTTGAAACCGCTTTAATAGTAAGTTTTAGAGATTATGAAACATAATGATTTGGAAATTAATCGGTTGATTGAACGATTAGAATCTTTAGGAATTTTGGTCGAAAAAATCGAGAGTTCTGGTTTTGGTAGCATGTTAAATTTTGAAATGATTTATCAACTTCCTGAACAAAATATTTCTAACGCTATCAATTTTAGACGTTTTGATATACAAGATGTTTATCTTTATTTCAAAGAGGCAGTTAATCAAAAAGGAGATTTACTTTTTATAGAATAAACGAAAAATACTCAAGAATTTGAGCATTTTTTTATTTCAATTTTTGTAAGTCATTAACCGTATAAAACTTCATATCATTGTTCTTCACAAACTTACAAATCTCTTCTAAGGTTTTAAATTCAGTTTCATAATTATTACTTGCTTTTTCAACTGTTTTATGCGCGTAAAAAACGACTATCTTATTGTTATCCTTTGCATATTGTAACAACGAAATAAAATAAGGCACACTAAAATGTTGGTAACTCTTATCGATTCCTAAACCAAAAAATAACGGTTTATTTTGATAATAACAGTTCTGAAAATTAGGCGCTTCGTTTCCATAAGTTGTTCCTCTTAAGGTTTTAAAATGATTGAAAAGTAATTGACCCGATTCTACACTTCGATCGCCATAAGGATAAGAAAAATCGGTTACATCAAAACCTTTGTTTTTCATCAAACTTAGCATTGGAGCGATTTCTTTTTCAATAAATTCTTTTCCTCCAAATTCTTTTATATACTTTGTTGTATATACATGAATTAAACCATCCGCAGCAATCTCATTTCCGTTTTGTTGCAGATAAGTTAACTCACGAATTTGACTCTCCGAAAGCTTATCAAAATGCGTTACATAAAACGTTCCTTTCCAATTGTATTGTTTCAATTTTAAATTCGCATTGAACCATTCGTCCACATAATCATCATCAAATGTAAGCACCACTCCTCCTCTATTTGTAGATTTTTTTGTTTCTTTTATCGCATCTTATTCGTGTGTACAGCTATTCAACACAAAAATTGAAATCAGACAAACAAAATAATAGTTGAGTTTTAGCATTCTTTATCAGTAAGTTTTAGTAGTTAAATATATCGAAAAAGCAACTATTAAAATCAGAAATTTTTAAAATTAAGCAAATTTTAATTTTAGATGATTTTGAAGTTTTAAAAAAAAACCACTCAAAATTGAGTGGTTTAGAAAATACTATATTGTAATTTATATCTGCTGATACATAAAGTTTTCACCTAGATAAACGCGACGAACATCTTCATCATTTGCTAATTCTTCTGGCGAACCTTCTTTCAAGATTTTACCTTCGAACATAATATATGTTTTATCGGTAATTGCAAGCGTTTGCGATACATTATGATCGGTAATTAAGATTCCGATATTTTTATCTTTTAACGAACGTACAATTTTCTGAATATCCTCAACCGCAATAGGGTCAACTCCAGCAAAAGGCTCATCTAATAAAATAAAATTAGGTTCTGTTGCCAAACAACGTGCTATTTCGCAACGACGACGCTCACCTCCAGAAAGTAAATCACCACGATTTTTACGAACATGCTCTAACGAGAACTCTTCAATCAAAGCATCTGTGCGCATTTGTTGCTCTTTTTTGGAATGTTTCGTGAATTGTAAAACTGATTTGATATTATCTTCTACAGAAAGTTTACGAAAAACAGAGGCTTCTTGCGCCAAATATCCAATACCTTTTTGCGCGCGTTTGTACATCGCATCGTTTGTGATATCTTGTTTATCCAAAAAAACTTTTCCTTGCGTAGCCTTTACCAAACCAACAATCATGTAGAAAGAAGTCGTTTTACCAGCACCATTTGGTCCTAATAATCCAATAATTTCTCCTTGTTCTACTTGAAAAGACACATTTTTTACGACATGTTTTTTACCGTAATCTTTTACTAAATTCTGACCTTTTAATACAATTCCCATATCGCTTCAAAGATAGGATTTTTGTTATTTAATCGAGTTAATAATATCATATTTTGTGATGATATGATATTTTCCGTTTTCTAATTCTATTAAAACAGCTTGATTATCCTTTGTAATTAACTTCGAAACTTCTTCGATAGATGTTCCTGCTTTTACGACTGGATATGGTTTTCCCATTATTTCGTGAACAGGTTTTTCAGCAACATTTCTATCTTCTAAAAATGCTTGAAACAAATCTGATTCATCCAAAGAACCAACAATTCCATTCACGTCCATTACTGGAATTTGAGAAATTTTGAAACGACGCATACGATCAATTGCATGAGAAGCCAATTCCTCTGTACGAACCGTAACCAAAGGTTTATCAACATGTTCTTTGATTAAATCGACAGCTGTTTTGATTTCTTCGTCCAAATATCCTCTGTCACGCATCCAATCATCGTTAAAGATTTTTCCTACATAACGAGAACCTGAATCGTGGAATAAAACTACTACAACATCATCTGGTCCGAATTCGTCCTTCATTTGCAACAATCCTTTGATCGCTGATCCCGAAGACATTCCAACAAACAAACCTTCTTCTAAAGCTAAACGACGCGTATAAACCGCTGCATCTTTATCAGTCACTTTTGTAAATCCATCAATAATATCAAAATCTACGTTTTCTGGTAAAATATCTTCACCAATTCCTTCTGTTACATAAGAATACACTTCATTTTCGTCGAAGATTCCTGTTTCTTTATATTTTTTGAAAACTGATCCATACGTATCAACTCCCCAAATTTTAATATTAGGATTTTTTTCTTTCAAGTATTTCCCAACTCCTGAAATTGTTCCTCCAGTTCCAACACCAACAATAAAATGCGTTACTTTTCCTTCTGTTTGTTCCCAAATTTCTGGTCCAGTTTGCTCATAATTCGCAATTGCATTTGATGGATTATCATACTGATTGACATACCAACCATTCGGTGTTTCTTGAGCCAAACGTTTAGAAACTGAATAATAAGAACGTGGATCATCTGGCTCAACATCCGTAGGACAAACCACAACTTCTGCACCAACAGCGCGCAAAATATCCATTTTCTCTTTCGATTGTTTGTCTGTAATCACACAAATTAATTTGTAACCTTTGATCACAGCAGCCAAAGCCAATCCCATTCCTGTGTTACCAGAAGTACCTTCGATAATTGTACCTCCTGGAACTAAACGACCATCTTTTTCGGCATCTTCAACCATTTTTAACGCCATACGATCTTTACAAGAATGACCAGGGTTAAAATATTCAACTTTTGCTAAAACTGTACATGGTAAATCCTTTGTAATCTTATTAATTTTAACCAAAGGTGTATTCCCAATCGTTTCTAATATATTGTTTGCGAATTTCATTTTTTTCTAACTTTTAAATTAAAACATTAAATTTTATCTAAAATTAATAGCTTTTGCAGGTGTAATTTTAGATATCATATACGAAGGCAAAAGTAATACAATTGCACAAACTAATAACGCTCCTGCATTTAATAAAACAATTGTGCCAAAGTCTAAATAGACTGGAGCTGTTGATAAATAATAGTTTTCTGCTGGAAGTTTTATAATTCCGAAATATTTCTGAATGAATAATAATCCAAGTCCAATTACATTTCCAGCAATTAATCCTGGTAACATGATAAATAATGCGTAATTGATGAATAATTTTCGGATTCGCCAATTTGTCGCACCAAATGCTTTTAAAATTCCGATTGAATGTGTTCGTTCTAAAATTAATATCAATAAAACCATCACCATATTAATCACCACCACAAAAAGCATGATAAAAAGAATAATGACAATATTTTTGTCGAAAATCGAAATCCAATCATTAATCTGAGCAAAAGATGCTGTTGCTGATTCTGCATACAAATTATATGGAATATTTTCTTGCACACGCTTTGCAACTGGATCAATATTTTCGACATCATTTACAAATAGTTCGAAACCACCAACAGTTGTCGAATCCCAACGATTAAGGCGTTGCACATGCTTGATATCACCAAACATAATTTGATCGTCAAAATTTTTGATATCAGTTTTGAACAATCCAGAAATGGTAAATCGACGATAAATAGGCTTTGTATCTTCTTGAATAAAATACATCACAAACGAACTATCAACATCCAATTTCATTTCGTCCGCAATCTTTTTAGATAATAAAACCTCATCCATTATCGAATCTTTATTGATTCGAGGAAAATGTCCTTTTACCATAAATTTTTCGAAACGAACCGAATCATAATCTGTTCCAACTCCTTTGAACACCACACCACTAAAGTTTTCATCCGTTCGGATAACACCACTTTTATTGGCAATTGCTTGTACATGTTCTATTTCTGGAATCGATTTAAACTTTGGATAAAAAGCTTGATGAAGTGATAATGAATCGGAATTTAATGACGTATTA
The DNA here is from genome assembly GCF_053482575.1 of Empedobacter sp. ULE_I140. Taxonomy (NCBI): domain Bacteria; kingdom Pseudomonadati; phylum Bacteroidota; class Flavobacteriia; order Flavobacteriales; family Weeksellaceae; genus Empedobacter; species Empedobacter sp. ULE_I140. The sequence continues at coordinate 2,635,200 of NZ_JBQMTX010000001.1, forward strand.
CTATTATAGTTTCTAATCGTAATATGACCATTAAAATCGGCCAATTTTTCTTTGATTGCCATTCTTGCTCCAACACCAGTCGAAATTGTCACCAAAGAAACAATCAACCCTAATGCTACCGCAATTTGACCTACTCGAATAATAATACTCGATAAGTTATTTTTAGTATTTTTACCAAGCGCAATTTTTTTTGAAAACCACCAAGAAAAACTCAAATTATATATTTTTTATAAGATTAAAACTAACTTTAGGCTTTAAATTCGTCTAAATTCAAATGATTCAAAACGAAATGAAAAACTTTGTCAAATATACATCAATTGGTTTACTTAGTTCAGTTATTTTTTTCGGCTTTTCTACTCCAATTTTAGCTCAAAATAATACATCAAAAACGATAGATAATCATTCAACTATTCTTGTTGGAGCAGAAAATACAACGCAATATCTTTCGAAACTAAAAGGTAAAAAAGTTGGTTTAATTTCAAATCAAACAGGAATTGCTACAATTAATGGAACAACGATGCATACAGTTGATTTGTTGTTAAAAAACAACATAAATGTTATAAAATTATATTCTCCTGAACATGGTTTTCGTGGTGATGCTGATGCTGGAGCGAAAGTAAAATCTGGTGTTGATTCTAAAACAGGCTTGCCGATTGTTTCGCTTTATGGCGACAATAAAAAACCAAAAGCAAATCAAATTTCGGATGTTGATGTTTTGATTTTTGACATGCAAGATGTTGGTGCTCGTTTCTATACTTATATTTCCACTTTGCATTATGTAATGGAGGCTGCAGCTGAGAATGGTAAAAAAGTAATTGTATTGGACAGACCAAATCCGAACGGACATTATGTAGACGGACCAGTGATGAAAAATGAATATAAATCGTTTGTTGGTATGCACAATGTTCCGATTGTTTATGGAATGACGATTGGCGAATATGCACAAATGATAAACGGTGAAGGTTGGCTAGCAAATGGTGTAAAAGCAGATTTGGAAATTATTCCACTTATCAATTATACCCATCAATCCAAGTATAATTTACCAGTAAAACCATCACCAAATTTACCAAATGCTCATGCGATCAATTTGTATCCAAGTACATGTTTGTTTGAAGGAACAAACGTCAACGAAGGTCGTGGAACAGATATTCAGTTTCAAGTTTATGGTTCACCATTCCTAAAAAATATGCCTTATCAATATACGCCAACTTCAAAACCTGGTGCAACAAGTCCAAAATTCAAAGATGAAGTTTGTTACGGTGAAGATTTATCGAATGTTCCGTATCAATCTGCCATCAATTTAAAATGGCTTATTAATGCGTATAAAAACAATACGAAACAACCTTTTTGGACGATGAATGGTAAAAAGTTGTGGATTGATCAACTTTCTGGAACTGATGAATTGCGCAAACAAATAGAAGCAGGTTTATCAGAAGAAGAAATAAAAGCAACTTGGCAAAAAGATTTGGAAGCTTTCAAGAAAATAAGAACAAAATATTTGATTTATAAGGATTAAATTAATGCAAGTTAAAAGAAGCGTTCTTCAGAAGCTGTCTACAAATGAATTAAATTCTTATATCAAAGATGATTCTAGATTTGTTCCTGAAGCAATAAAAATAGCTTTCGAAATTTTAAAAAATGAACGAAATGTTCAGTTTTCTGAAATTGAAACAACTCGAATTAAAAATTTAATTTCATCTAAAATTATTTATCATGAAAAAGAAAAAAAGAAAAATTCTTTCGAACCAAATTTAGTTGAAGACATTGAGGAGAATAATGAAGTTCCAAAACTTCATACTAAAACTGAAATTGTTTTTCATTCAAGCGTATTTTTTTCTTTTATTGGAGCTGTATTATTCTATAAAAATCTAAAAAAAATTAAAGACATTATGCTCTTTCATTATGTCATTTTAGTTCTTTTTAGCCTTTTAATGTTAGTTTTTGATTATTATTTGTACGAATATATAGTTAATCATCAAGAAGAATTATCACATATTAAATACAAACGTTTTGGTAATTTCGGGATATTTATAACAATTCGTGGAATAGCAAATTTCATTCTTATTAGTTTAATATGGAATTACTTTTTTGGAAAAGATTTTAAGTATAGGGAATTAAAATAATTAAAAACGGAAGCCAAATTTGACTTCCGTTTTATATGTTTTAGAATGATTATTTTTCTCCTACAACAGCAGAAATAGATTCGCCTAATTCTTTTACTTTTTCATATAATTTTGTTGAACCTTTTTCAAATTCAATTGTAATTTTTCCTTCTCTTGCTTTTATTTCTAAGGAATCTCCTTCTCTCCAAACGTAATTTTTTCCTTCAGTCACTGGTTTTCCAAATACTTTTCCGATTTCTTTGATTGCATTTGCCGACTTTGGTTTATCAAAAATTGCTGAGTATGAATATACTTCGTTGCTATCACTCACACTAACTGAAACATTAGAATGAGTTGTTGAACTTGAATTTTTGCTAACTGATTGTGATTTAGCTGTTTGTCCGTTACAAGCAAAAGCTATTAAAGTTATTGCGATAAATAATGTCTTTTTCATATTTTTATTTTTTTATAAAATTCTGAAAAAGATTAATTTGCATTGGTTAATGAACGGTTAACGAAGCGTTAACACAAAACGAGCTACAAAATAATTGTAGCTCGTTTTTAAGTATTAAATTTATTTATATTTTTTGTCGCAAGAATTTTATCTCCAAGATTTTTAATTTTATCTACAATTTCTTGATTATCTGTACTTTTTTGAATCTCCATTTTAAGTGAATTATCATTCAAAATAATTTCAAAACTTCCTCGTCCAGTCCAGATATAACCAGATTCTTCCAAAATTCCTTCACCAAATTCTTTCTCGATTGTTTTCTTTATAATCTCTTTTTTATCCGAATTAAAAGTTCCTTTCATCGAGTAATAAGACTCCGTATTATTCGCTCTCAATTGTGCAAAAACTGCAAACGTTAATAACATTAAGAACAAGCTTAAATATTTTTTCATTTAAGGTCTATTATTTAAGATAAATATATGAAATTTTTCAGCAAAAAACATTTTATAATTCGTTTAATATTTCAATAGTTAAGAATTCTCCAGTCATCGAATCAAAAGAAAATAAACAGTTTAGACGACTATAATCATTTGCCAAACGATTTGGATCATTATTAATAATTCTTTGATAATCATTATTTTTACGAATCTGAGTTTCATCAACATTTCTATTCAAATCAAAAATATTTTGACCTTCATAAACCTTACAAATTGGATTTGGAGAAAGATAAAATTTAATCGAAACAATCATTTCATCAACAATTTTCACAGAAATGCCTTTTTCCTTGTACAATACAATTTTCCCTTGAGGAATATTTTGCTCTGAAATATCAGATTCAAATTCTGTTTGAAATGATTGAAACAATTCGTCATTCATCGATTTTCCGATCAATGAAAAATACTGATTTGGATTGGCTTGAAATAAGTTTATCATATTTTATAGAATTGATTTCATAAAAAAACCTTTCCAAAAATAGAAAGGTTTTGATTAATTATTGAGTTAAAAAACCTTAGTTTTCTTTCAAATAAACTCCGTCAGCTTCAAAATTATATTGCAACTGAGGTTTTGTTATTTTTGCGATTTCTTCTTTCGATTTTCCTTCATCTTCTGCATAATGACGTAATTTCTCTACAGAAATTTCACTTACAAAAGCTTTTCCGTGTACGACAACATTCGCATTTTCACCATCTAAAGGCATAAAAAATCCATAATCTTTGAAACGCACAAACGATTGTTCTTCGCCTTTTCCAAGATCAACTTTCATCCAACAACCTTTCTTTTTGCAAACAGATTCTATCGTCGAAACAAACTGAACATTTTCCAAAGAATCACCACTTTTCATGTTATCGTATAACTTTCCAAGTTCACTTTTCGTCAATGTATTTTTGATATCAAACGATTCTCCATACACTTGATACGCGTATAAATCGTCTATTTTAGCCGTTCCGTTATCTAAAATTTTTGATTGAACTTTCGAAGCTTTTTCAGTTTTAGCCTTCGTTTCTTTTTTTGTTTGTGCATTTGTTGTCAATACAAAACAAGTTAAAGCACAAAGAGTTAAAATATATTTTTTCATAAGAGTCTTATTTAGTTCAAATTTAAATAATTGTCCATTAACAATTTTATATTTGGATATGAATTTTCTAATAATTGAGGAATTTCATTCTCTTTTTTCCATTCAACCGATTCAATTCCTTCCTCAGTTTGCGGCAAAGGCAATTCAACACCGTCATAAAAAACTTCGAACCAAAATGTTTCTTTGATAATATATTCTCTCAAAAAATAAATGTGAAAAGTAGGCATCAAAAATCGTTTCAACTCTAAATTTGTCAAACTACATTCTTCTTCAATTTCGCGAATTGCAGATTCTTCTCTCGATTCTCCTTTCTCCATTTTACCTTTTGGCAAATCCCATTTCCCAAGTCTGAAAATGAACAAATAATCGTCTTGCGGATTACGAACAATTCCGCCCGCGGCTTGAATATGTTTGTAATATTTTAAGAATTTCGTCCAAACAACATCAATATCTTCACTAAAAATATTGACTAAAGCGGCTGCTTTTGATGATAATAAATGAAAAGATTCATCAAATTGAGCTTCATTTTGAAACAAAATATTTTTTGCTTCAGGATTAGATTGGTTGCTGAAAGTTAACAAACTTTCATTAAAAAAAACTTTGTACATTTGAACGATTTGTTACAAATTTATAAAAAACTCACAAGGATATGAAGGTAAATACAAATAAAGTCCGTTTTGCAAAAAATCAACAAGAAGCATACACTTTTTTGTTGGATATGAAGAATTATGAGCAACTGATGCCAGAGGATACAAAATCGTTTGAAATTCATGAATCTGGAAAAGGATTTACGGTTGGTGTTGGTGCTTTGCCAAAGGTTGGAATGCGTTTAAAAGAGACAGTTGAGCCATCGAAAATTGTTTTCGAATCTCCGGCACCTGCTTTTGAATATACTTTGACAATTTCTATTGATGCAGTTGATGAGAATTCGTCTGATGTTTCGTTAGATTTTGATGGAAATTTCAATATGATGATCGAAATGATGGCGAAAAAACCATTGACATCTTTCATTGAAACTATTGCAGAAAATTTAGGAAAAATAGGGTAAAACCATTTTTTCGGTAAATAAAATTTCTAAAACTGTTAAATAAACTTTATATTTTAAAGTTATTTAGCAGTTTTTTTATCTAAATTATTTTTTATGAAACACTTTTACTCAAAAATAATTCTCCTACTCTTTTTTACTTTTACACTAAATAGTTTTTTATTTGGTCAATATATTCAGGTAGATACATCTTTACCGAAAGAAGAATTAATTGATAAATTTATTGGAACAAACACAGGTTGTATTACTATTTCCAATATTAATATTTCTGGCTACAATAGAGCTTATGATGAAATAAGCTATGGTTATTTTACAAAAGGAACTAGTAGTTTTGATCTTTCTGAAGGAATTATTTTATCTACAGGGAAAGCAAAAGATGCTGAAGGTCCAAATTCATCTTTGCAAGATTTTTGGGGAAGTAATTGGGGAGGAGATCAAGATTTGATTGATATTTTGATAAAATCTAATTTACCTCATGATTATATTTTAAATGCAACTTATCTTGAATTTGATTTTATATCAAATCTAACAACAGATCAGATTAGTTTCGAATATATGTTTCTTTCAGAAGAATATCAATCAAGTAATTGCCAATACTCTGATGCTTTTGCCTTCTTAATCAAAAAAGCAGATAATTCTGAACCTTATCAAAATATTGCATTAGTTCCAAATACAACCATTCCTGTAACTTCATTAACCATAAATGGCGCAAGAGATTGTCCTCGAAACATATCGTATTTTGGAAGTTTTAATTCTGCAAATAATCCAACGAATTTCAATGGACAAACAAAAGTTTTGAAAACAAATGCGCAAATAGAAGCTGGTACAAAATATCATATCAAATTGGTAATTGCTGATCATGGAGATTCAAAAGGTCGTTATGATTCTGCTGTTTTCTTGAAAGCTGGAAGTTTTATAGGTTCAAAAAGTTTAGGTTCTGATGTTGTATTATGTCCTGGAACATCTGAAACAATAGATGCGACAACGACAAATGCTACAACCTATAAATGGTACAAAGATGGTGTGGAAATTAGTGGTGAAACAAATGCAACATTAGTGGTAGATGAAACAGGTTATTACGAAGTAGAAATCACATTGAATACTGGTTGTTCTTTGAAAGGTCATATTAATGTTTCTGTACAAGAAGAACCTCAAATATATCAAGATCGTTTTTCTATTTGTGATGATGATTTAGATGGAAAAACACAAATAAATTTAGACGAATATACTGATCGAATTGTAGAAGATTATTATTCTGCTCATCAAGTGAAATATTTTGAAACGGAACAAGATGCTAAAGATAATATTCCTGCTGAAATAACGAATTTCGAATTAAATGAAATTCAGACATCTAAAGAAGTTTGGATTCGTGTCCAAATCGGAACTTGTAAGCCTGTTATTAAAGAAATTACTTTTACATTAAATCATTTAAGTGTTGCAAACGTAATTCCTCCAATAGAAATTTGTGATGAGAATTTAAGCAATGATGAAGAAATTGTTTTATCCGATTATGTTGATGACTTGGTTACAAATCTTGAAGGCTCACCGACATATTACTTAAATGAAATTGATGCTAAAAATAAAAAAAATAATATCAACACAACACAAATTATAAATTCAGATCAAACATTTTGGGTAAGATTTAAACAAAATGGATTATGCGAAAACGTTGCTCCATTGCATTTTATTTTCAAACAATCTGGAAAATCATCAACCTTAAAAGATCTTACAATTTGCAAAGGAACAACAACGACTTTAGACGCAGGTCCAGGATTTAAAACTTACGAATGGTTACATAATGGCGACAAAAATCAATCAATTACAAATGTTCCTGTTGGAACTTATTATGTGAAATTAGGATTGAATGGTTGTTTTTATACACAAGAAGTAAAAGTTATTGAAGCCGAAGATCCAACTATTCAATCTATCGAAATTCAAGGTTCTACGGTGACCATAAAAGTCACTGGATCTACGCTTCCATATCTGTATTCATTGGATAACGGCACTTTTCAATCTTCCAATATCTTCACAAACATAACTTTAGGAACTCATACAATTTCTGTGAAATCTGCAGCTAATTGTTCGCCTATTTCGAAAGAATTTTCGCTGATTAAACTAATCAATTTTATTTCTCCAAATGGTGATGGTAAAAATGATGTGTTGGATTATTCGCAATTAAAAAGTAAAATCAATCCGAAATTTATCATTTATAATCGAAAAGGAAAATTATTATTTACTGGTTCGGAAGCAAACAATTATACATGGGATGGAAAACTGAATGGAAAAGCGCTACCTTCCGATAGTTATTGGTATATTATCGAATGGACTGAACCAAATTCAACTCAAACTCAAAAATTTGAAGATTGGATTTTATTAAAAAGTACTTATTAATGAATAATTGGATAAATTTTCCTAAAAAGGATTTGATGCTCGAAATTTATTTTTCTGAACAAAATATGGAGGACAAAACTTTATTATTTTGGAATCAAATTAAAATTTCTCCTGAAATATGGAAATGTGATGATGTTATTGAGGATAATTTTTGGGTAGTTGCTGTATACGAAAATTATTTGATTTGGTACAATGATATTGAAGAAGGTTTTAATGTTTCAAGATTCAAAATTAAAGGTGAAATAGTAGAATATAACGCTTCTAAAGATGAATTAAATTTCGCAATTGAAGCGCTTAAAAATAAAATCGAATCTATTTAAAACAAAAAACCAGAAGATTAACTTCTGGTTTTATTGTGATATATAATTTCAAATGATTAGCTCATTGATTTTTCGAAGCGTTTACGATCTACTTCTTTTAAGTGAATTTTACGTAAACGGATGAAATTTGGAGTTACCTCGATACATTCATCAGCTTGGATATATTCCATACATTCTTCCAAAGTCATTTCTGTTTTTGGAGCGATAGAAGATGAATCATCTTTACCAGCTGCACGGATATTGTTTAATTTTTTAGCTTCAACAACATTTACTACTAAATCATTGTTACGAGAATGCTCTCCGATAATCATTCCTTCGTAAACTTCTTCACCTGGCTCGATAAAGAATTTTCCACGATCTTGTAATTTATCAATAGAATAAGGAGTTGATGTACCTTGATCTTTCGAAATAATTACACCTGCAGAACGACCAGCGATTGCTCCTTTGAATGGTTTATATTCTAAGAAAGTGTGTGCCATTACAGCTTCACCAGCAGTAGAAGTTAACATTTGAGAACGTAATCCGATTAATCCACGAGATGGAATTTCGAATTCTAAGTGTTGCATTCCTTCTTTCGCCTCCATAACTAATAAATCACCCTTACGTTGAGTTACTAAGTCGATTGCTTTAGAAGAATAATCATCTGGAACATCAATTACTAATGTTTCATATGGTTCACATTTTACACCATCAATATCTTTTAAGATTACTTGTGGTTGTCCAACTGTTAACTCATAACCTTCGCGACGCATCGTTTCGATTAATACAGATAAGTGCATGATACCACGTCCGTAAACTAATTGTGTATTAGAATCTTCTGTTGGTTCTACACGTAAAGCTAAGTTACGCTCTAACTCATCTTCTAAACGTTCTACTAAGTGACGAGAAGTAACAAATTTACCATCTTTACCAAAGAATGGAGAGTTGTTAATTCCGAAAGACATATTCATTGTAGGCTCATCGATATGCATAACTGGTAATGCTTCTGGATTTTCTGGATCTGCAATTGTATCTCCAATTTGGAAACCATCGATACCAACAACAGCACAAATATCACCCGCTTTTACCTCAGTAGCTTTTACTTTACCTAAACCAGCAAATGTATATAATTCTTTGATTTTATGTTTTTTGAACGTTCCATCAGGTTTTGTTAAAGCAACCCAATCTCCTTCTTTAATAACACCACGACTTACTTTACCAACTGCGATACGTCCTAAGAATTTAGAATAATCTAAAGATGTAATTTGCATTTGTAAAGAACCTTCATAAGCTTCTGGAGCAGGAACATGTTCAAGAATACCATCCATTAATGGAGAAATATCGTCTACACGTACATTTTCTGTATTGAACCATCCTTGTTTAGATGAACCATAGAACGCTGGGAATTCCAATTGCTCTTCTGTTGCATCTAAGTTGAAGAATAATTCGAAAACTTTGTCATATACCTCATCAGGACGACAGTTTTCTTTATCAACTTTGTTAATTACAACTAATGGTTTTAAACCTAATTCTAATGCTTTACTCAAAACGAAACGCGTTTGAGGCATTGGTCCTTCGAAAGCATCAACTAATAAGATAACCCCATCAGCCATTTTCAATACACGCTCAACTTCTCCACCGAAATCCGCGTGGCCAGGAGTATCAATCACATTGATTTTTACACCTTTGTAATCTACCGAAGCATTTTTAGAAAAGATCGTAATCCCTCTCTCACGCTCGATATCATTGTTATCCATGATTAATTCACCAGACTCTTGGTTTTCTCTAAAAACGTTTCCGCTGTGAAGAATTTTGTCAACCAATGTAGTTTTACCGTGGTCAACGTGTGCGATAATCGCAATATTTCTAATGTTTTGCATCCTTGAAAATTATGGGTGCAAATTTACGACAAATTTATTTTTTATTACTATACTTTTGATTTTATTTAATTTTAGCAATAATTAATTTAGAAAAATTTAATATTACTGAATACTTTTTAGTAAAACGTTGATTTATTTGCAGATTGATTAATGAAAACTATTTTTTCATTGAAAAATTTTAACGATTTCACCTATAATTCTTAATCATAATTATAAAAAACAAAAAAACTGCTACACAAAAGTGTAGCAGTTTTTTCGTGACTCGTCTGAGGCTCGAACTCAGGACCCCGAAATTAAGAGTTTCGTGCTCTACCAGCTAAGCTAACGAGCCTAAATTGATAAACACAACAAACAAAATTTTCTTGGTTTGCTCTGCAAAGTTCTTTCAGAACAAAGGTTTTATCGAGTAAAAACAATTGTATTCTTCAATTTAACCTATAAAGCAAAATGATAATCCTGCTATCCTATTTTCGGATTGAGTTTTAACTCATTCTATCTTAATCAAAATTCTAAATTTTAGCGTCCATATTGTTGATAATTATCGGTTGCATATTTCTCAAAACGCTTTAATAACTCAATATTATCTTTTTCGATTGGCGACAATTTATCCTCAACATTTGTATACAAAGGCACATACCAATCTACATAATCAAAAAATTGACGTGCACCACGATTCGCAAACGAATAGCCATGACGCGCATAAATTGTATTGCGAATAATTTCTAAATCTAACTTATGTAGATTTTTCAATTGTTTCTCCGTCAACTTTTGCGTTGATCCATTTATTTTATAAATTTCATCCGAAGCAGCACGTTGCACATCTACAAAATACTCTTCTCCATCTGATTCGTCATATTTTTTCTTTTTAGAATTCACCCAATCTACATTATCGTATTCATCCGCATACTCTTCATCTACACCATATTTTGGCTGAATTAAAACATTTTTAGGATCATAGTTAAATGTTGTTTTTTTCAAACTAAATTTTCGAGAAAGTACAGGTAAATCTTTTCGTTTCGAAATCCAAGTTCCATAAATTGAATCATCTTTTTCAGAAATATTAAACTTAAATGTTCCATCATATTTTTGATCGCCTGGTTCATTCGCCATCACATAACGTGAGTTTCCTTCTTTCACCAAATCACCTTTAAATGGTCTTATATTTCCCGCCGAAACACTATACCCTTCGACAGTATTATCGTTATTAATCTTCTGAATAACAATACTAATTCGGTTTCGAAGCGACCAATTATCACCTTTATCATAATCAACTGAATCTGCCTCAAAAATTCCAGACCAAAGCCCGATATCTTCTTGCGTTGGCTCGATATGAATCGATGAAATTGTATCATTAATATCATTATTTTTAACAGCATCTTTTTTGTCTTCTTTACAACTAAGAACAACAAGCGTAGTGCAAATAAGTAGTCCTATTTTTTTCATATTTTAGATTGTTTAGTTTTATAAATATAATATTCTACGAGCAATAAATTGGGTACAAATCCCAACCATGCTATAATTTGATAAACATCCATGGGCGCAGGATGAAAAAGATAAACCAAAATCACTTTCCAAGCGCGTAACGTAAGCGCAGAAACAGCCAACGCATAACTACGAAGCATAAAATTTCGGTGCGATTGAATATCTTTCTGCTTAATTTTAACAACTGCAATTGCAGTAAAAATCCACCAAAGAATACCGAGAATTACAAAAGCAGATTGCGCAATTAATTCTCCATTTGCATAAAACCCAATGTAAATTCCACTTGGCGCAGCTAATAAAACAGTGATATAAAAATAAAATTTACCGAGAAGCCGATGAATTTTTCGGATTTGTTGATTGGTAATTTTAATGAACTGAACAATTCCAAAAAACAATGTAAATATTGCTGAATAAACGTGAATGTAAAAAATGAATAAATAACTTGGAATTGTTGTCACCTCATCTTGTTTGATAGCTAGAAATGAAACATCCGACGAAATCGGAATATAACGTAACGTGATTTGTAGCATTAATCCAAAGAAATAAAGCCAAACAAGGAAAAATAGTATTTTCCACCACGAGGTATTTTTTATTGCAGTTGTAAGTTTCAGATTTAGTTGATTTTGAATCTAAAAATACACTTTTTATTGATGATTCGCAATCACTATTTATAATGAAAAAATCCCTCAGAAATTCTGAAGGATTTTATATTTATTATTTGGCTTGAACAGCTTCTTGCTTTGCCTTTTCTTCTTCTAATGATTTTTGATATTCATCAAATTCGTCATCCGTTTCATTCAAATCTTCTTTATGATATTTCCCCACTTCAACCTCAAACGTATCCGCTGGACCAGTAATTTTGATCGGAATTCCGATAATTCCAAATGGAGGCAAACCAAGTCGCATACCAAGATTCATATAACCGTCTAACGTCACTTGACCTTCTATTCGTGGACGAAAACCTGCAATTTTGAATTTCGTACGGTTTATCGTAATTACATTATTTTCGATCTTCGTTTTGAACGTCACTTTCTTCACATTCGCATCATGCAACGCATCTGTCGACGTTTTTTCTGCAACCGAATTGAATACTTTAAATCCTAAAAACTTAATTTCTTCTAACGTAAAATCCCCTCCACCTTTTATGGTTTTCAATTTCGGGAACATATCTGCGCCCAAATCACCTTCGAGCTGATAATCCATTGAAACTTTCCCGTGCGCTTTTTCCGCTGCACTTGCCAATTCTCTAAACAACGTAATTTCGTGATAAGCGCGCTGAATATCGAAATTACTGGCTTTTACAGTAAAATTAAACTTCGCTTTTTTCGCATTTGTTGGCACATAATTTCCGTTCATTGTAAATTCAGAACCAATCAAATTAAATTTAGTATTTTGAAGTTCAAGATTCCCTTGTTTCAAACCTAAATCTCCTTCGAAATTTTGCAACGTAATATCTTTAAATAAAACCTCTTTTGCTTGACCTTTTATCGATAATTCTACATTTTTCGGCAACAAAACCACACCTTCTTCCGCAGCTATCGAGTTAGTCGCTGTCGATTCGGTATTAAATGCCATAAAATCATCAATATTGACACGATTTGTTTTGAAATTAATCGTTCCTTTTAGCATTTCATTATCTTTTAACGCATAATTGATATAATTCGAAACATCTCCATCAAATACAAAAACATTCTTTTTATAACGCGCTTTTACATCTTTAAAAGTCAGATGACTTCCTTCAAATCGGAAATCTCCTTGCTTGATAACAAATTTGCTCGGAAAGAATTTTGTATTAATCTTAATGTTCTGAATTTTCACAAAACCTTTGTTTTGAAAACTCTCCAAAGGCGCTCCATTATTTCCTTTTACACCAAAATTAGTTTCAATTAATCCATCAACATCTAAACCTTCAATTGGAAATAATTTGTAAATATTCGCTAAATTCAATTCACCTTTTGAATGAATTCGATAATCTAAATTGTTTAAATTCTTCAGATTTGCATTCACCATAAATGGTTTTCCTGCCAACGTAAATTTGATTGGCAAAACATCTATTGACAAATCGTTAAACGAACCTCTACCCGATTTTATATGCGTTTCTACCGTAATATTTTCTAAAGGTAAATTCGGATATTCGTGTAATTTGATGTAACCATTTTTCAAAATAACGACCGAATTAGAAACCGGAACTTTTTTACGTTTTGGCTCATACGTCCCGTTTGCTTTCATTTTCACAAGCAAATCGCCTCGCATATCAATATTCTTTATTGGATAAATTTTGTAGATATCCTCTAAATGAATTTTAGCACCAAAATCTGCATTAATCGGAAAATTATTCAGATTCTTCAATTCTAATCGTCCAATCATATAATTATCCATCGCTTTTGCATCAATTTTATGAACCAAAACAGACGTATTTTTGATATTTCCATCTGTATTTTTCATCGTCAAATCCAAATTAATGTGATCCAAAGCCGCAGGCATTTCATTCATTTTGAAATAACCATTTTCAAGATTAGCTTTTAGATAAAACGTTGGAATTTTTTTTAAAGGATTTTTCGCATTTTGAACGATTGAACCTTTCCAACTTCCTTCCATATCAAGAATTCCTTTTGCGTCAAATTGATTGAAACCTGTTGCATTTTTCAAGGCTTCCAAATCAATACTTGACTCGATAATTCCTTCCGAAAACATTGTTTTTCCCGCCCAATACGTGAAATTAGTTTTAGTTGTTCCATCTAACAATTTGAAATCAAGATTATCCACTTTCACACGCATTTTATCAGGATCTAACGCTTGTAAATCAACAGTAGAAACAAGATTTATATTTTTGATTGGAGAAGATGATTTCTTATAATTCATCCATCCATCATCAATTTTTGCATCAATATGAATATCTGGATTCTGATTCGTCATCGAATTCATTACCCCTTTCATCGTGAAAAGAATCGTCGAAGAACCTTTCAGTTCCACGTCTTTTGCCCATTCTTGATACGCTTCTGGAATAATCGCAGGAATATATTGCAAATCATTTTTCTCTGATGAAATTGTTAAATCAAAAACTTTACTTTCATTTGGCATCAACAAAGAACCTTTCAACGAAAAAGGAAATTGACCTAATTCGAGATTATTTTCAGTAAAATAAAAAGATAAATTATTTAAATCAATTTTCGAATTGATTTTTCCTTTTAAAGGTAAATTCTTAACATATTTCTGCTCATCAAAACTAAAATTGACATTTTTGATATCCGTTTTTGCATTTAATGTTAACTGATTTTCTGTAAAATCTATCAGTCCATCGTAATCAAATTGATCTAATTTTAAATAGGTTTTAGATGATTGATCATCGTATAAAAAGTTAGAATTAGCAATTTTTAAAATTATTCAACGCTAATCCTACACTCGATTCTTCTTCTTTTTCAACCTCATCAGAAGGCTTAACAATATCAAAATTATTACGACCTAAACTATCTATTTTCAGATTAATCGCTGCATCTGTAATAAATAATTCATTAAAAATTATTTTATCATCAAACAACGTTTTGACATCTACACCAAGTGCAATTTCTTTCGCAGAGATTAAATTTTCGGTTTGATATGGCGTAGAACCTTTGATTGAAGAATCCGTTAGGGTAACCGTTAGCTTAGGAAAATGATTGAAAAACGAAATATCCAAATCCTTGAATTCAATTTCAGTTTTCACATAATTTTCAGCAATACTTTTTATCCCTTCATTAATTTGATCCTTAAAAAAATAAGGCGAAACATACAAAACTAATATAATTCCTCCCAAAGAAAATCCAGTAATCTTAATTACCTTCATTAATTTTGAGAGAACTGTTTTTTTCTTCTTCATAATCATAAAATCGGTTGAACAAAGTAACTGAGAATAGAAGTTAATCGGAAACAATACGATATATATTTACCGCAACATTTATCATGTTGACCTCAATTATTTTGCATAAAAAAAGCCAAACATTTCTGTTTGGCTTCTTGTGACCTGGCTGGGGCTCGAACCCAGGACCCCAACATTAAAAGTGTTGTGCTCTACCAACTGAGCTACCAGGTCTCCGTTTTGGAGTTGTTATTGTTTTAGACTTCTCAATAACTAGAAGTTTGTGACCTGGCTGGGGCTCGAACCCAGGACCCCAACATTAAAAGTGTTGTGCTCTACCAACTGAGCTACCAGGTCTCCGTTTTGGAGTTGTTACTGTTTTTAGACTTCTCAATAACTAGAAGTTAGTGACCTGGCTGGGGCTCGAACCCAGGACCCCAACATTAAAAGTGTTGTGCTCTACCAACTGAGCTACCAGGTCTCCATTTTGGAGTTGTTATTGTTTTTAGACTTCTCAATAACTAGAAGTTTGTGACCTGGCTGGGGCTCGAACCCAGGACCCCAACATTAAAAGTGTTGTGCTCTACCAACTGAGCTACCAGGTCTCCGTTTTTTCGGACTGCAAATATACGATTATATCTGAGTTTACAAAACGAAAGACGTTTTTATTTTTTTATATAAAAAAGAACGTTTTGACTAAGTGACCTGGCTGGGGCTCGAACCCAGGACCCCAACATTAAAAGTGTTGTGCTCTACCAACTGAGCTACCAGGTCGGTTTCTTAAATCGAGTGCAAATATAGGGCGTTTAATACTAATTTAACAAACGTTTTGTGAAGTTTTTTACAATTTATTAATTAATCATTTCGGTTTTAAGAACTTAAATTTAGATAAATTTTTAGTTTTTTTTTGAAAGATAGAATTTCGGATAAGAAAACTGAAAAAATAAGCCATAGAAACATCATTTTATATATTTGATAAATGATTTATATACTATATTTGTCATCCAGCAAATCTAAATCTATGTGAACCGAAATTATTTTCGGAACGCTATTTAAAGATTGAAATTTTAGAATGAAGAAGAATATACTATATATTATTATTGCTTTGTTTTCGATAGTGTCGTGTAAAAAATCTGACAACCCAGAGGCAGACGTACCCGATTCTGAATATGCAAACAATTGTAATCAGGAAACAAAAGATGCACATTTGTCTAATTTTGCATTGAAAGAATTAAAGGAATTAATAAAAGATCAACCACAGATTATTCATCAAAAATTGAATGATCGTTGTTTCAAGGTTTCTAAACTTGGAAAAAATTTATACATTCAAAATTCAGATCGTTTAGATTCTTTGAAGATTAAAAACAATAATCAAGGAACGATGTTTTTGAATAAAATAACAGCAATACAGGTTTCGCAAGAGATTGTTTATAAATTAACATATTCTTTTCCTATTAAATTCTTGAATCAATATAGAGCAGAAATCAAAAAAGATGCGCCAAAATCTAAATACCATCATTCAAATTCAATCGTTACTAACGAAGATTATCAAGTAACTTATAATGTTGAACGTTATGATGCAAGACGTTTGGAGAATACGTATTCATATCAAATTGATACGTTTGATGGATATGCGAGATTAACTATTTTTTATTCAGAAGACTTACCAGTAGACTAATCATGATTATTTCTTTAGTAGGATATATGGGTAGCGGAAAATCGACTACCGGAAAAGATTTAGCCAAAGCATTGGGTTTCGAATTTATCGATCTTGATGATTTTATCGAAAATAAATATCAAACAAAAATTAGTGAGATTTTTGAAAAAGAAGGCGAATTAGGTTTTCGTAAAAAAGAAAGAGAAGCCTTAAAAGAAGTTCTGACTTCAACAAACATTGTGCTTTCTTTAGGCGGTGGAACTCCTGTTTATTACGATAATATGAATGAGATTGCCAACAATTCAATTTCATTTTTCATGCGTGTACAATTACCGCAATTGGTGAAACGATTGGAAAATAAAAAAGAAACTCGACCTTTAATTGCTCATCTTTCTAATGAAGAAATGATGGAGTTTATTGCGAAACATTTATTTGAACGCAATCAATATTATGAAAAGGCAAAATATACAATCAGCATTTCAAACCAAAGTACATTAGAGATTTTGGACGAAATTATGAAACATCTTAAAAAGGAGAAGATTTGGAATTAATCCAAATCTTCTCCTTTTATAATGATACCTTCAGTATCTTCTCCTCCCTCTTCTAAATAATCATCCAAATCTCGACGATCTTTTTTCGTTGGTCGACCTTCACCTCTTTCACGATAATAATCTTGCGAAAGTTTACGAAGCTCTAACACATCATATTCTTCTTTTGGCGTTGTATCCACAATATGTAAGGTTAATAATTTAGCTCCAATTCTATTATTTGGCACTTGCAATACTTTAAAAGATAAATTTATTTGATCTTTTCTCACCTCAATCGCATCACCTGGAATTATATCTCGCGACGCTTTTGCTACATCTCCATTTACTTTTACACGATTTTTTTTAACCGCATCAGCCGCTAAAGATCTCGTTTTATAATATCTAACACTCCAAAGAAATTTATCTAATCTCATTTAAAACTGAATATTTGTTAGGTTAAACTAATATTTTTTCTAAATTCGCAATATAAATCGAAATAACATGATAAAGAAATTCTTCGTTACTTTAATTGCATGTTCTGCTGTTTTAGTAGGATGTAATAATGATGATGATAACGGTGTGAATAAAGAAACTAAGATTCCAGTTGAAGAACGTAATGCATTAGATGATGAAGCGATTCAACAATACATGGAAGATTTTTACTTCAACTCTAAAGGTGTACTTACAAAATTTGATACCATCAAAGGAAACGAAGATGATGCTTATCCAACATTAAAATCTTTAGCAAAGCAAGATGAATTAGGAATTTGGTATGCCGAAAATCCTAATCATAAAGGAACAGGAAAAACTATTATTTCTAATGATAGTACTTCTATTTATCTAAGTTCTATTTCAACATATTTTGTTGCAACAAATAGTACAGACTACAAAAGAAAATATGGTTCTTTGGATCAGTTTTATTACTCAAGTATAAATACTGGAGATGGTTCTGCTACGCAAGATCCAACTTTTTATTACTTTACACCAACAGCAACTGAAATTAAAAATGGGGTAAAAAGAGAACACATCGAATTAAAAAACTTTGTAGAAGGATTAAAACATTTCAAAACAACTGAACGTGCTACAACTGACTTGTATAACTTTCAAGGTGTAATTATTTTACCTTCTCGTTTAGCTTATGCGAGAAACAAATATTATGTTACAAGCACAGGATTGACTGAATTTTCAGCTTATAGAGATGCAACTATAATTTTCAATTTCGAATTACCTAAAATCGAAAAAAGAACAACAGAATAATTATCTTCAAAATAAGATAATCTTACAAAAACCATCTGTATTGATGGTTTTTTTTTATCTTTAAATTTCAAAATGTATTAGAATTAAACCTAAAAAATGAGTATAATAAAATCTATTATCGATAACGATTTCTATAAATTCACCATGCAATTTGGCGTTACAAAATTGTATCCAGATGTAATGGCGCGCTATAAATTCATTAACCGTGGTGAACATCAATTTCCTGAAGGTTTTGCGGAAGAACTGCAAAAAGAAATCAATGCAATGGCTTCGCTTTCTTTAACCAAAGACGAAAAAAATTTTTTCACAATAAATTGCCCTTATTTAAGTCCTGCTTATTTAGATTTTTTGCAAGGTTATCGCTATGATCCAAATGAAGTAAAAATCACTCAAAACGGTACTGATGTAGAAGTTCACGTAGAAGGATATTGGTATCGTACTATTTTATGGGAAGTTCCAATCTTGTGTTTGATTAGTGAAATTTTCTATAAATTAACAAATGCGCAACGCATTTCTAACGAAGAAATCACAAAACGTACAAGCGATAAAGTTGATTTATACAATCGTCTTGGCGTTACAGTTGCGGAATTTGGTACCCGTCGTCGTCACAGTTACGAAGTTCATGATGTGGTAATGAAAGAATTAACAAACCATAAAGGAAAAAGCTTTGTTGGAACTTCGAATGTTCACTTTGCGCATAAATATGGTGTAAAACCAATTGGAACACACGCTCACGAATGGTTTATGTTTCATGGTGCACGTTACGGATTCAAAATCGCGAATTCAATCAGTTTAGATCGTTGGGTAAAAGTTTATTATGGTGATTTAGGAATTGCTTTGACTGACACTTATACGTCGGATGTTTTCTTTGGACAATTTGATAAAAAATTATCTAAATTATTTGATGGTGTTCGTCATGATTCTGGAGATCCGATTGAGTTTGGAGAAAAAACAATTGCGCATTACGAAAAAATGGGCATCAATCCTTTATTCAAAACGATTATTTTCTCGGATGGATTAAATTCAGAAAAAGTGGAAATGATTACAAAAGCTTTCAAAGGAAGAATTGGATTATCATTTGGAATTGGAACCAACTTAACAAACGACACTGATTTAAAACCTATGAATATCGTGATGAAATTGACCGAAATTTCTTCTATTGATATAAAATGGACAGGTGTTGTAAAACTTTCGGACGAAAAAAATAAACATACCGGAACGCCACGTATGATTGCTCTTGCAAAAGAAATGTTAGATTTAGATGACATTCCATCACATGATGCGCCAGAAAATGATTAAGAATATTCTTTAAAATAAAAAATGGAACTCAATATTGAGTTCCATTTTTGTTATCATTTAATATAATGAAAGATTACTTATTCATTAAATCTTCGATTTCTTCTGCTTCTAATGGAATATTTTGCATCAAGTTGAAAGGTTTTCCTTCTTTCTGAATTACATAATCATCTTCCAAACGAATTCCAAAACCTTCTGCTGGAATATAGAATCCTGGCTCGTTTGTGAAAACCATTCCTGCCACAAAATCATCAGTCAATAAACCATAATCATGTGTATCTAATCCCATATGATGAGACGTTCCGTGCATCATGTATTTTTTGTAAGCTGGCCAAGCTGGATCTTCATTTTGTACATCTGCTTTATCCAACAAACCTAAACCTAACAATTCAGAAGTATAAACTTTTCCTAATTCTTCATGGTATTTGTACCAATTATTCCCAGGAACTAACATCGTTTCCGCTTCTTTTTTACAACGTAAAACTGCGTCATAAACTTCGCGTTGGCGTTTTGTATATTTTCCATTAACTGGAATTGTACGTGACATATCTGATGAATAATTTGCATATTCAGCTGCAACATCAAACAAAATCAAATCACCGTCTTTACATTCTTGATTATTTTGAATATAATGTAACACATTTGCATTATTTCCAGACGCAATAATTGGCGTGTATGCAAAACCTTTTGAACGATTACGAAGAAATTCGTGAACAAACTCAGCTTCGATTTCGAATTCCCAAACTCCAGGTTTTACGAAATTTAAAATACGACGGAAACCTTTTTCTGTGATATCACACGCTTGTTGAATCAATTGAATTTCTTCTGGTTCTTTTACAGAACGTAAACGTTGCAAAATAGGGTTTGAACGTAAATAAGTATGTCCAGGATAATCTACTTTCAATTGTTTTACAAAACGATCTTCGCGCGTTTCTACTTGAGGTGCTTCTGTTACACGATAATGCTCATTTTTATTTACATAAACATTATCTGCTTCTACCATCAATTTGCGCAAAACATTTGGTAAATCTTGTAACCAAAGTACAGTTTTGATTCCAGAGACTTCTGTTGCTTGAGCTTTTGATAATTTTTCTCCTTCCCAAACTGCAATATGATCGTTTGTTTCACGAACAAATAATACTTCCTTATATTTAGGATCGTAAGCGTCAGGAAAAATTAATAAGATAGATTCTTCTTGATCAACTCCAGATAAATAAAAAATATCACGATGTTGTGCAAACGGTAACGTAGAATCTGAAGAAATTGGATAAATATCGTTAGAATTGAAAATAGCAAGAGAACGAGGTTTCATTGCTTTTACAAATTTCGCTCTGTTCTTTACGAATAACTCGCTTGGAATAGGATTGTATTTTGTTGTCATAAAATTTTACATTAATTATTATGACCAAATTTAAGAAGATGTTTTTAGAAAAAAAAGGAAAACCCTCGCAGAAACGAGGGTTTTAACCTTAACCAACCTAAACCTATGAAAAAGCCATTAGCCTTTTATGTTGACAAATGTAAGCTACTTTTTTTAAACTGCAAATTTTTTTTAAAAAAAGTCAATATTTTTTGAAGATCAATATGATAAAACGATAATATTCAATAAATAAGGTATTAATAAAAATTCAATAAATATTCATTTGTAATATTTGGATTATTATTTATATATTTGCACCTCGAATTTTAGTATAAATAATAACTTAAAAGAAGTTAAAAATGACACATTACGAAACTGTTTTCATTTTGACTCCCGTTCTATCTGATTCTCAGGTAGAGGAAGCAGTTAATAAATTCAATGACTTTGTTACTGCTAACGGTGGTGAAATCGTAGCAAAAGAGAACTGGGGCTTAAAAAAATTAGCTTACCCAATTCAAAACAAAAGAAATGGATTCTACCACTTAGTAGAATTTAAATCAGACAATAACGAGTTAGTTTCTCAATTAGAAGTTGCTTACAAACGTGATGAGCGTGTAATCCGTTTCTTAACTGTGAAATTAGACAAACACGGTATGGACTGGGCAGAAAAACGTAGAACAAAATTAAAGTCTAACTCTAACAAATAAGCAAAGCTATGGCAATTGACGATTTAGCAAAAAAAGCAGCTGGAGGTAGCGAATCAGAAATCCGTTATTTATCTCCTTTAGATATCGAAACACAATCAAACTCAAAATATTGTCGTTTCAAAAAATTTGGAATCAAATACGTTGACTATAAAGACGCTGATTTCTTAATTCAATTCGTGAATGAGCAAGGTAAAATTTTACCTCGTCGTTACACAGGAACATCTTTAAAATACCAAAGAAAAGTTTCTAAAGCGATCAAAAGAGCTCGTCACTTAGCATTAATGCCATTTATTGGTGATCAATTAAAATAATAACCTAAATATTAAAATATCATGAACGTAATTTTAAGACAAGATGTAGAAGGTTTAGGTTTTGAATTTGAAGTTGTTTCAGTAAAACCTGGATACGCACGTAACTTCTTAATCCCTCGTGGATTAGCATCAGTTGCAACTCCAAATAACGTAAAAGCATTAAACGAAGTTTTAGAAGCTCGTAAAGCAGAAGAAGCTACATTAATCGCTGCAGCGAAAGAAAAAGCGGCTAAATTAGATGGTTTAGTTGTTAAAATCGACGCTAAAGTTGGTTCTGGAGACAAATTATTTGGATCTATCAACAATGCAGATTTAGCAGAAGCTTTAATAAAAGCTGGTGTTGAAATCGAGAAGAAAAACATTAGAATCCCTGGAAATACTATCAAACGTTTAGGAAAATACGAAGCTAAAGTTCGTTTCCACAGAGATGTTGAAGTAGATTTCGGATTTGAAATTGTACCAGATGCTGCATCTATCAAAGCTGCTGAAGAAGCTGCTAAAACTAGAGCAGAATTAGCTAAATTAGATGCTCAAAAAGCAGCTAATGCTACTAAAGAAGAAGGTTCTTTCTTCAACTATGATAACCCAATTTACGCTAACGACAAGAAAGCGAAAAAAGAGGAAGTATCTGAAGAAGTTGCGACAGAAGAAACTCCATCTACAGAAGAATAATTATTATTCAACTATATAAAAAAAACCTCGCAATTTGCGAGGTTTTTTTTATGCTTTTATTTTAGATAATCTAACGTATTTACTTCTTTAAACTTTGGTGAACGTCGTAAGAAATCTTTAAAGAAAGCCGTATGTGTAGCTCCCATTAATACAAAAATACGATCGTCTTTTGTTATTGGCACATTATTCATATTTGAGAACATGGCTAAATTTCTATGATAATATTTCGCCGCTTGCTCTGCTCCTACTGGATATTTTTTGTATGAAACCGTCGTTAACATATCCGCATTAACTGCAACAGAAAAATCTAAAAATTCTGGTTGATTATAGTACTGCAATAACTCTTTTAATTTTACATCTTTTTTTGTTACTCCATTTTTCGATTCATTATTTCGGAACATTTCAATGTATCTTTTGAATGTAATCGAATCATCTTGCTCTTTCAACAAATCACCAAGCATATAAAGATAATCTTCTTGATAATTAATTCCGTAAATTTTCTTCGATCCGCTTAGTCTCCCAACTTCATAAGCCAATAACTCAACTTCGTTTGGATTTTCAAACTTCATTTTAGGATTAAGTAAATAATCTTGAAAAAGTTTATTCAACACTTTATTGCGAGAAGGATTTTGTTCAACTAAAATAATTGTAGGTTTAAAAGCCGCAATCTGCTTTGCTATTTCATGTATTTGACGAACATTATCTTGGTTATTCTCATCAAATTCAGTCGTACTTGCATCTGGAGTATATCCCATGTGAAAAGTTCCCATATTAAGAACTGGAATAGCATCATCAAATTTTGTTTGAAATTGATATTTTGTTTGAGCAGATAAATTCATAGTACCAATAAATGTAGCAATTGCAATAAATAAGTTTTTCATTTGAGTTAATTTTTAATTATGATTCAAATTTCTATGATTCTGAAAAAATTGACTTTTATTTATCGACTAACCCATTTGAATAATCGACGAATCACTTCACTTTTATGTAGAAAAGAATCTAATTTTACAAAAAACAAAAACAATGGAAGATGATAAAAAAAATTTAAGCTTCTCAAATCAAAAAAGCGTATTTATACTTTTAGGTTTTTGGGTTATTTACATTCTGTTTGATTACATAACAATTGGATTAGTTAATCTAACTAACGGAAATTCATTTTTTAAATCAATTACATTATTTGCATCAACAATGTATATTGTTCAGTTAATTACAATTTTTATTATCTATTTTTTTATTGCCCCCTATTTTCTTAAAAAAATAAATTGGAAATCGATATTATTCTCTATAGTATGTTCCTTTACAACATTCATTATTGTTCGTTATTTTATTGAGCAAATTATTACAGATTTTTTGTTCCATAAAGTCAATTATTTTGAAGGAACAACGATTAGTTTTTACATTTACGACAATTTACATTATGGTTCTTTTATCGTTTTTTCGTCACTTTTTTTATGGATGACATTCCATTCAATCCATACACTAAAACAAAATAACATCATTGAAAAAGAGAAAAAAGAAGCTGAAATTAATTTTCTCAAATCTCAAATTAATCCTCATTTTTTGTTTAATACACTCAATAATATTTATAGTTTGGTGAGTGTAAATTCTCCTCATTCGTTAAAAGCAATCGAAAATTTGAGTGCAATTATGCGTTTTACAACCTACGAAACCAATAAAGATAAAATTGAAATTGAACGAGAAATTGATTACATCAATCAATATTTAGATTTGGAGCAGATTCGTTATGGAGAAAAATTTTATGTCGAAAAAGAATTTTTGATTGAGAATTCTAAAAAATTAATTCATCCATATATTATTTCGCCTTTAATCGAAAATGCAATAAAACATGGTGTTGTAAAAGACATTAATCATCCAATTAAAATCAATTTAAAAACTAATTCTGAATACCTTGAGATTTCCGTTTCAAATAAAATTAATCAACATCAAAAAGATGAAACTTCAGGAATTGGATTAACGAATTTGAAAAAAAGATTGAATTATTATTTCGGAAATAATTATACTTTCGAAATTAAAAACGATTATGAAACCTTTCATATTTACTTAAAAATTCCATTAAATGACGAAAATTAAGTGTATTATTTTAGACGATGAACCTTTAGCTGTTGAATTATTGAAAAAACATGCTTCTGAAAATGAAAATTTAATTGTTTCACTTGCAACAACTGAAGTTTTTGAAGCAATTGATTTTCTCAAAAATAATAAAGTTGATCTTATTTTCACAGATATTCAAATGCCCGAATTGACTGGAATTCAGTTGATGAAAATCCTTGATCATTCTCAGAAATTCATTGTCACAACAGCTTATCAAGATTATGCTTTAGAAAGTTTTAATTTTCATGTGGTTGATTATTTATTGAAACCTATTACGAAAGAACGTTTTGATGCCTCTATAAAAAAATATGTTGATTTTTTTCAAACGACATCAACTAAAAATCAGTCGACTTATTTGTTTGTAAAAGCAAATGGAAAGCAAGTAAAAATTAATTTTTCAGATTTAATTTACATTGAAGGTTTGAAAGATTATATTCGAATTCATACCAAAACTGAAAAAATATTAGTCTTAGAAACCATGAAGTCTTTCGAAGAAAAATTACCAAATCATTTCAAAAGAATTCATCGTTCGTATATCATCAATCTTGATTTTTTAACTTCTATTGATGGAAATTCTGTTTATCTCAATCAGAAAATTTTACCAATTGGAGAAACTTATCGAAAAGAAATGAAGGATTTTGGTTAAGAATTATTAAGAACAAAAAATACTTGTCTTTTCGAGCTTGTCGAAAAATCTCAGATTCTTCATTTCGTTAACACTGCATTCAGAATGACAATAACAAAAAACTCCAACTTTTACAGTTGGAGTTTTTTGTTATTTATATATTTCTTGTTCGTTGTATCAGCAACATATCAGCCAAAACCATCGCAACTAAACTTTCTACAATAGGAACGGCTCTTGGAACAACACAAGGATCATGACGACCTTTTCCATGCATTTCGACCATTTCGCCATCAGCATTCAACGTCGTTTGTTCTTGCATTAATGTCGCAACTGGCTTGAAAGCAACTTTGAAATAAATATCCATCCCATTTGAAACTCCACCTTGTATTCCTCCAGAAAAATTGGTTTTTGTTGTTCCATCTTGGTTGAATTGATCATTCATTTCTGAACCTTTCATTGATGTTGAATCAAAACCTTCGCCGTATTCAAAACCTTTCACCGCGTTTATCGACATCATTGCTTGCCCTAAACGAGCATGCAATTTATCAAAAATTGGTTCACCTAAACCTACTGGCACATTTTGAATAACGCAGGTAACTTCACCACCAATTGTATCACCTTCTTTGCGAATTTCTTTGATAAGATCGATCATTTTTTCTGCCATTTCTAAATTTGGACAGCGAACCGCAGTATCTTCAATTTTAGAAAAATCTAATGTAGAATAATCATTATCCAACTTCAACTCACCTACTCCGCTTACATAAGCTGTAATATTGATATTTGGAATCACATGTTTTGCAACAGCGCCACCAACAACCCAATTAGCCGTTTCGCGCGCAGAAGTTCTTCCTCCACCTCTATGATCGCGAACACCATATTTGGTTTCGTATGTAAAATCGGCATGAGAAGGACGAAAAACGTCTTTTATATGATCGTAATCGTGAGATTTTTGATTATCATTCGGAATAATAAACCCGATAGAAGCACCTGTTGTTTTTCCTTCAAAAATACCTGAAAGAAATTGTACTCTATCTGGTTCTTTTCGTTGTGTCACAATTGCAGATTGTCCTGGTTTACGACGATCTAATTGCGCTTGTATCCAATCAAAATCTAATTCGATTCCACTTGGAACACCATCAATTACACCTCCAATCGCTACACCATGACTTTCACCAAAAGTCGAAATTTTAAATAGTCTTCCGAATGTATTCACAATAGTATATGTGTTTTTTATTTTTATTTTTCGAATTGATAAATCACTGCATTAACATTCATTGCAGCTCCAACAGAAGCTAAAATAATTTTATCATTTGCGTGAAATTGATGAGGAGCTAATTCTCCTTTTTTTATTAAATCAAACATTGTAGGAACCGTTGCTACAGATGTATTTCCTAAGAATTGAACTGTCATTGGATCAATTTTTTCTGGAACAGCTACACCATATAATTTATATAAACGCTCTATCATCGCATGATCCATTTTTGCATTTGCTTGGTGCAATAAAATTTTATCAATATCGGTAATTGATAAATTTGTTTCATCTAACAATTCTTTAATTGCTGGTGGAACATTTTTTAATACGAATTCGTAAACTTTACGACCTTTCATATTAATCGTTTTGATTGAACCTTTATAATCTGGATTTGCAGAACGTCCATTTGTCAAGTAAGCCAATTCATCACCTGTATAACTTAACGTTTCGTGATTGATGATTCCATATTTATAATCAGCTTCTTTCGCTTCCAAAACAACTGCTCCTGCTCCATCTGCAAAAATCATCGCAGAACGATCATGCGGATCTACAGCACGAGATAACGTATCAGAACCGATTACCAAAACTTTCTTTGCAATATTTGCTTGAATAAATTGATGTCCTAAAATCAATGATTCTATCCAACCTGGACAACCAAATGTCATATCATAAGGCTTACATTTTAGGTTTTTGATTCCTAAATTGTGTTTTACTTTTGCCGAAATTGACGGCATGATATCAATTTGATGACCAACAGGATCAATATCTCCAAAGTTGTGCCCAACGATTATATAATCTAATTCTTCTGGATTAACACCAGATTCTTCAATTGCTTTTTTAGCAGCAAAAGTTGCGATATCAGAATTTAATAAATCATCTTCTACATATCTTCTTTCTCTGATTTCTGTAATTTCCTCAAATTTACGCGTAATTTCTTCACCAGTTTTATCCAAACGATTTCCACTTTCGTCATAAAATTCGTGGTTAACAAAATCTTCGTTCGTAACAATTCTATTCGGTAAATAGTGTCCAGAACCTGTAATTACAGAGTTTATCATATTAATATTGTTCAATTTTAATAAAAAAATAATAGCGACAAAGTTACACATTTCATTAAAATAGTCATGAAAAATATGTAATAACTCATACCGAAATTAATAAAGTATATTTAATTTAGCAGCATGAAAAAAAATCCTTCATTAATTGGTCTTTTAATCGTCTGTGGATTAGCTGCTTTAATCGTTGTTATTTATAACACTTTTCTAAGCAAAAAAGATGGGTATGTGATTGATAATCCATCAAACAAAACCTTGACAATCAAAATTAACGATAAAGATTTTACAATTGCACCGCAACAAAATGCAAGAGTAGACTTGAAAAAAGGAAAAGCGCATATCGTTTATAGTTTTAATAACAAAAATGTAGATACAGTTGTAGATATTACGAGAGCAAATGGTTTTATAAATCCAACGCATCAAGAATATTATACATTTACACGACCTTATGGTGTTAGAAAAAACAAAGATTCTATCTTTTTATCACACAATATTGCAATAGATAACAAGATTTATCACGGAATTATCGAAAAATCTTCTCAATTATACATCGAAAACTTTTACTATAACATCGATCAAGATTATCCTAAAATGTTCATAAAAAGTAGTGGAAGCGAGAAAGCAACTGATTTATCGAAAATATTTAACAAAGAAGATTTTAAACAATTTTATTTCGAGAATTACGAATAAGATTTAGATTTTATAACTTTACAAAATGGCAAATCATCAACACGATGCAGTAACTCCTTACGAAGCATCAGATCTAAATAAAAAGAAACAAGTCGAACAAATGTTCGATAACATTTCTCCTAAATATGACTTATTAAACCGCGTTTTATCAATGGGAATTGATATTCAGTGGAGAAAAGATGTCATCAAAATGGTAAAAGCTTCTCAACCACAAACGATTTTAGATATCGCGACTGGAACAGGAGATTTAGCGATTATGATGGGTAAAAATACCGGTGCAAAAATTACTGGATTAGACTTATCTAACGGAATGTTGGAAGTTGGTCGCAAAAAAGTAAAAGAAGCAGGTTTGGAAGAACGTATCGACATGGTACAAGGAGATTCTGAAAATTTACCTTTTCCTGATAACACTTTTGACTGTGTAACCGTTTCTTTTGGTGTTCGTAATTTTGAAAACTTAGAAAAAGGTTTAGCAGAAATTAATCGTGTTTTAAGACCTGGAGGAACTTTTGTTATTTTAGAATTTTCTTATCCTACAGCTTTTCCAATGAAACAGTTGTATACTTTTTATTCTAAAAATATTTTACCTGCAATTGGTAAAATGGTTTCGAAAGATCAAAGTGCTTATACCTATTTACCAGATTCAGTTCGTGCTTTTCCACATGGAGAAGAAATGAAAAACATTCTGAAAAGTGTAAAATTTACACAACCTATTGATAAAAAACTTACTTTTGGTATTGCAAGCATTTATAAAAGTATAAAATAAATTTGCTTGTTATTCGTTGAAAGTCTATGAGAAAAAATCTAATCATCGCATTATCGTTAACTGTTGCTAGCATTGCAAATGCACAGTTTCGCCCTAATAATGACAGAAGCGAAAACAGAACTGAAACTGATCAGAAAAAATTTAGTTTTGGATATTTCTTGGGAACTAATATGATGAGTTACAAGATTGTTCCTAAAGCACAAACTAACCCTGTCCCTGGAGCTCCTCAAATTCCAGAAGATGATGGAGTAAATGAACACGGTTTAGTTTATTTAGATCAAGAAAGTAAAGCTGGTTTCTCTGTTGGATTAATCGCTAAAATGCGTGTGAATGATTACATCGACTTAAAGTCTGAACCAGGATTGCATTTTGCACAACGTATTTTACATTTTCGTAACGCCCCTTTAGCTGGAACATCAACTGGTACTTACGAAGGAGATTTAGAAGATTCTAATGTAAAACGCGAAGTAAAATCTACTTATATCGAAATCCCATTGTTACTTAACTTTCACGGAGATCGTTGGTTCAATACACGTCCATATATTCAAGGAGGTTTGGGTTATCTAATGAATTTACAATCGAACGAAAATAAAGAAGACGATAACGCTACTGGAGTTTTCAGAACAACAACGAATAACTTTAACTGGCAAGCAGAAATTGGTGTTGAAATTTATTTCAAACGATTTAAACTTACACCAGCCCTAAAAGGTATGTTCTTCTTTAATAATGAAATTGTTCCTGATAAACCTTCTACAGATCCTTATTGGACAGGAAGTTTGAATTCATTATCAACCAGAGCATTTGTTTTTTCTCTAAAATTTGAATAAAAATTTAAAGTCATAATCATAAAATAATAAAAACCATAAATAATATAATCACATGAATTTTCAATTATCGGAAGAACAATTAATGATTCAAGAAGCTGCTCGTGATTTCGCTAAAGCCGAATTATTACCAGGAGTTATCGAACGCGACGAAACATCTACTTTCCCAACTGATGCAGTAAAAAAAATGGGAGAACTTGGATTCTTAGGTATGATGGTTGACCCAAAATACGGAGGATCTGGTTTAGATAGCGTTTCTTATGTCATTGCAATGGAAGAAATCGCTAAAGTTGATGCTTCTGCTGCTGTTGTCATGTCAGTTAACAACTCTTTGGTTTGTGCTGGTATGGAAAAATATTGTAACGAAGATCAAAAACAAAAATATTTAGTACCATTAGCTTCTGGTCAAGTGATTGGAGCATTTTGTTTATCTGAGCCAGATGCTGGTTCTGATGCGACTTCTCAAAAAACTACTGCAGTAGATATGGGAGATCACTATTTATTAAATGGTACAAAAAACTGGATTACGAATGGTGGAACAGCCTCTACTTATTTAGTAATCGCTCAAACTGATCCAGAAAAAGGTCACAAAGGAATCAATGCTTTCATCGTAGAAAAAGGATGGGCAGGCTTCGAAATTGGACCAAAAGAACAAAAAATGGGAATCCGTGGTTCTGACACACATTCATTATTCTTTAATGATGTTAAAGTGCCAAAAGAAAACCGTATTGGTGAAGACGGATTTGGATTTGCTTTCGCAATGAATGTCTTAAACGGAGGACGTATTGGTATCGCTTCTCAAGCTTTAGGAATTGCACAAGGTGCTTATGAATTAGCGTTAGATTATGCAAAAATTCGTAAAGCATTCAAAACAGAAATCATCAATCACCAAGCTGTTGCATTCAAATTAGCAGATATGGCAACTAATATTACAGCTGCTCGTATGTTATGTTTTAAAGCTGCGGTTGAGAAAGACGAAGGAAAAGATATTTCTATTTCTGGTGCAATGGCAAAACTATTTGCTTCTAAAACAGCGAACGAAGTTGCTTCGGAAGCCGTTCAAATTCATGGAGGAAATGGTTATGTTCGCGAGTATCATGTAGAACGTATGATGCGCGATGCAAAAATTACTCAGATTTACGAAGGAACATCAGAAATTCAAAAAATTGTAATTTCGAGAGGAATTGCTAAATAATTTTAAATAAATATAATTATTTTTTATCTTTATAAGACATCTGTTAATGACAGATGTCTTTTTTTATTTATTTAATCAAAAAACAATACGTCGTATATTTGTGGCGGAAAAAATATAAAGAAGATGAAAATTTTTAGATTCGGACCAAAAGGTCAGGAGAAATCAGGTGTAATCATCGATGAGAAAAAATTCGATGTTTCAGCATCAGGAATTATTTATGATGATGATTTTTTTGGAAATACAGAAAAACAAGAAACTTTACAAAAATATATCGAGCTTAACATTAACAGCTTGCCATTAGTTGAAGATGATGTACGTATTGGTACACCTTTAACTCGCCCAGGAAAAATTGTTTGTGTAGGTCTTAACTTTGATGATCACGTAAAAGAAACAGGTTTACAACAACAAGCAGAACCGATTATGTTTATCAAAGCGAATCAATCGTTTAACGGACCAGAAGACGGAATTATGCAACCAAATGGTTCTACAAAAATGGACTGGGAAACAGAACTTTGTATTATTATTGGTGAAAAAGCAAATAATGTAACGGAAGAAGAGGCAATGAATCACGTATATGGTTATGCCTTAATTAATGATATTTCTGAGCGTGCTTTCCAAACAGAACGTGGAGGAACTTGGGACAAAGGAAAAGGATGTGATACATTTGCACCTGTTGGACCTTTTATTGCAACAAAAGACGAAATCGAGGATGTAAATAATTTACGTGTTTGGTTAAAATTAAACGGAGAATTAATGCAAGATGGTAATACAAGTGATTTTATTTACCGTATTCCTAAATTAATTTCTTACCTATCTCAATTTATGTCTTTCTTACCTGGAGATATTATTTCTACAGGTTCACCTGCAGGATCAGGAATGGGAAAAACACCTCAAGTTTGGCTAAAACCAGGAGATGTTATCGAATATGGAATTGAAGGTTTAGGTTCTACAACTCAAACTATTTTACCTTTCTCAAGAGGTTAAAATAAGATATCTTACAATAAAAAAAACCGTGCAATTTAAATTTTGAATTGCACGGTTTTTAAATTTTGTTTAGCGTCATACTTAATTGATTAAACAATAAAACGAATTCTTTTTCATACAATCAATCGATTAAATAGAACGTCTAATTCGAAAAAAATATTGGATATTCAATTAATTAACGTAATTTTGCAAACGTTTTGACAACCATCTAAATGGTACAAATCCATCAAAATGACGAATAATTCCTAAAATCTTTTGGGAAAACAGAATCATTTTGTACATTTGCACCCCGATCGGATTGTCGGTAATTTATAAAATATTAAAAATCAAGATAGTGGACACGTTAAGTTACAAAACTTCATCAGCCAACAAAGAAACTGCTCAGAAAGAATGGGTAGTTGTGGACGCTTCTGACTTATCATTAGGTCGTT
Organism: Empedobacter sp. ULE_I140; assembly: GCF_053482575.1. Taxonomy (NCBI): domain Bacteria; kingdom Pseudomonadati; phylum Bacteroidota; class Flavobacteriia; order Flavobacteriales; family Weeksellaceae; genus Empedobacter; species Empedobacter sp. ULE_I140. Next base: position 2,667,982 of record NZ_JBQMTX010000001.1, read on the forward strand.
TAGCGTCAGGTGTTGCGAAGCTTATCAGAGGTAAGCACAAAACAAACTTCACTCCTCATGCAGATTGTGGAGATTATGTAATTGTTTTAAACGCTGACAAAATTCAATTAACAGGTAACAAATGGGATGACAAATTATACATCCGTCACACAGGTTACCCAGGTGGACAAAGATCATTAACTGCGAAAGAAGTTTTTGCTAAGGATCCAGCTCGTTTAATTGAAAAGTCAGTTAAAGGGATGTTACCAAAAAACAAATTAGGTAGCAAATTATTAACTAATTTACATGTATTTGTTGGTACTGAGCACAATCACGAAGCTCAACAACCAAAACAAATCGATATTAACGAATATTTATAATCTAATTCCATGGCAATAGTTCATAAAATCGGACGTAGAAAAACATCTGTTGCTCGTGTATACTTACAAGAAGGTAATGGAGAAATCTTCATTAACGGGCGCGAGTTAGCAATCTACTTCCCTACAGCAGTATTACAATACAAAGTAGAACAACCATTTTTAATCACTGGTACAAAAGAGAAATACAATGTAGATATCAAAGTATTTGGTGGTGGAATCACTGGTCAAGCTGAAGCAATTCGTTTAGCTATTTCTAGAGCTTTATGTGAAGTTGACGCAGATTTTCGTTTACAATTAAAACCAGAAGGGTTATTAACACGTGACCCACGTATGGTTGAACGTAAAAAATTCGGTCAAAAGAAAGCGCGTAAGAAATTCCAATTCTCTAAACGTTAATTTATTCAATTCATTAAAAAATCCATTTTCCGTTGGTTTAGCATCTAAACAAATAAGGCTAGAATTCTTCGACCACTTGTTTGTTGCTTGTTGAGATAACGGAACGTAAACTAAAAAAAAGAAAATGGCAAAAGTAAATGTAAAGGACTTATTAGGTGCTGGTGTGCACTTTGGTCACTTAACAAGAAAATGGAATCCGGCTATGGCTCCTTATATTTTTATGGAGAAAAACGGAATCCACATCATCGATCTTCACAAAACTGCAGTGAAATTAGATGAAGCATCTGAAGCTTTAGGAAAAATTGCTGCATCTGGACGTAAAGTTCTTTTTGTTGCAACTAAAAAACAAGCAAAAGATGTTGTAGCTAAGCATGCTGAAGAAATCAACATGCCTTATATTACAGAACGTTGGCCTGGTGGGATGTTAACTAACTTTGTTACTATCCGTAAAGCAGTTAAAAAAATGAATTCAATCGATCGTATGAAAAAAGACGGTACGTTTGAAACACTATCTAAAAAAGAAAGATTACAAGTTGATCGTCAAAGAGCATCTTTAGAGAAAAACTTAGGTTCTATCGCTGATATGACACGTTTACCATCTGCAGTATTTATTGTAGATATCGTACGTGAGCACATAGCTGTAGCAGAAGCTCAAAAATTGGGTATTCCAATCTTTGCAATGGTTGATACAAATACTGACCCTCGTCAAGTAGATTTCCCAATCCCTGCAAATGATGATGCTTCTAAATCTATCGATATCATCTTATCTACAGTAGCTGATTCTATCAAAGCTGGTTTATCTACACGTAAAGCAGAAAAAGAAAAAGCAAAAGAAGGTAAAGAAGAAGGAGCTGAAACAAAAGAAGCTTAACATTAACTTGATGATCAATTCATCGATATAATATACCTTGTAGCTCCTACACCACTTTGTGGTGTACGAGCTACTTTTATTTAAAATATTAAGAAACAAAATAAAAATATTACTATGAGCTACAAAGCAACAGCCGCTGAGGTAAGTAAATTAAGAAACGCAACTGGTGCGGGAATGATGGATTCTAAAAAAGCTTTAGAAGAAGCTGGTGGAGATTTCGATAAAGCTGTAGAAGTTTTACGTAAACAAGGACAAAAAGTAGCTGCTAAAAGAGCTGACCGTGATTCTACAGAAGGTGCAGTTATCGCTAAAGTTAACGCTGACCAAACTAAAGGTATCGTTATCGCTTTGAACTGTGAGACTGACTTCGTTGCTAAAAATGAAGCTTTCGTTGCTATGGCTAACGAAATCGCTGATTTAGCTTTGACAGTTAACTCTAAAGAAGAATTATTAGCTTTACCATTCGCAGGAATTACAGTTGGTGAAAAATTAACTGAGCAAACAGGTGTTATTGGAGAAAAAATCGAAATTGGTACTTTCCAAGCTATCGAAGGTGCTATCGTTAATTCTTACATCCACGCTGGTAACAAAATTGGTGCTGTAGTTTCTTTATCTGCTAACGTAGAAGGTGCTTCTGAAGTAGCTCGTGACGTTGCTATGCAAGTTGCTGCTATGAACCCAGTAGCATTAGATGAAACTTCTGTTGCTCAATCTGTAATTGACACTGAATTATCTATCGCTAGAGAAACTTTAGTTGCAGAAGGTAAACCAGAAAACATGATTGAAAACATCGCTCAAGGTAAATTACAAAAATTCTTCAAAGAGAATACATTAGTTCACCAAGCGTCAATCAAAGACGGAAAAACTTCTGTTCAAGATATCGTTAAAGCTGTTAACGCTGACTTGAAAGTAACTGGATTTATCCGTTACAGCTTATAATAAGCTTATAATAAGTTTATAATTTTTATTATATATCTTAAAGTGATGCTAAATTTTAGCATCACTTTTTTGTTTGGTATATATTTTGAAATGTTTGTTTTATAATTATTTACTTTTATATTTGTTAGGATTACAAGCATATGAAACACTTTATACTATTTATAACTATATTTTTATTCACCATAACATCTGCTTCAGCTCAGTCGAGATTTGATCAGGATAAAGGCTCTGTTAGTATTTATCCAAATCCTGCGAGTTCTACATTTACAATAAAATTTGACAATCCATCAAAGGCAAGTTCGGTGTCGATATATTCGATTATTGGAAATGAAGTGATGAATAAAAAATTAGACGGAAGCCAAAAAGCAAACTTTAACGTACAAAGTTTGAAAAAAGGAAAATACATTGTTCGCGTTTTTAATGAAGATGGAACAACAGAAACACAATCCTTGATTAAGAATTAAGATTATTCATATATAAAACAAAAAAGCTTCTCAAAATTTGAGAAGCTTTTTTGTTTGTAATTAGAAAGACTATTTTGCTTTCTTATAATTTTCTTCAACTTGTTTCCAATCCAAAACATTGTTAAACGCTTTCAAATAATCATCGCGTTTGTTTTGGTATTTTAAATAGTAAGCATGTTCCCAAACATCAATTCCTAAAATTGGCGTTCCTGCGATCTCTGCTCCTGGCATCAATGGATTATCTTGATTTGCTGTACTTGTAACCGCCAAACTTCCGTCCGCTTTCACAACCAACCAAGCCCAACCAGAACCAAAACGTTTAGAACCCGCTTCGTCCAATTGTTTGATTAATTCTTCTGTAGAACCAAATGTTGCTTCAATCTTCGCTTTAAGATCTCCTGTAGGGGCTTTCTGTGGCGTTGGAGACATAATATCAAAATATAGCATGTGATTGTAATATCCACCAGCATTGTTGCGTAAAGCAGCATTATTCATATCCATTTTTTTCAAAATATCTACAATATCATTCGATTTGATATTTGCTTCTTTTAGCGCTGTATTCAATTTGTTGATGTATCCTAAATAATGTTTAGAGAAATGAACTTCCATTGTTTTTGCATCAATGTATTCGTTCAATTCATCGTAACCATATTTCAAAGGTTTAATTTGGAAAGTTCCTGGGTCAGCTTTAACATCTGTAGGATTTCCAACAGGCTCTGCAACAGCTTGCACTGTATCTTGTTTTACAACTTCTTTAGTTGTTGAGTCAGCATTTTCTTTCTTCGTTTCGCATGACTGAACAAAGAAAAGAACACCCAAAACTGACATCAAAAATATACCCTTTTTCATCTTATTCTTTTATGTAGTTTACTTATGATATTAATATTTCTACTAAAATATACTAAAACTATCGAATATAAAATTGATTTCTTTTAATTTTCTGTTAAAATGGAGATTATCATCTAAATCAATAAAGGTAATTTGTTTGTATATTTGATTCATGGATATTGAAATTAATAAAGAAGAATTAAATGATCTAGTTGATAAATTATATTTATTAACTGAAGATTATAAAAATTTGGCTAAAGAAATTTTTAAATATAAAGCTATGAAAGTTGATTTTATTGCTCTTAGTATTTTAAATAGAGCTATGTCAATTAATGAAGGTTTTAGATTATTATTTCAAGAAAATAATTTTTACTCTGCAACTCATCTAATTAGAATACAAATGGATAATCTAATTAGATATAATTCTATCCTAGTTGCTAAAGACGATAGTTATATTGATTATATATTAGACGGAAAAGAAATCAGAAAATTCCGCGATAGCATTTTAAAAAAGAATTTCAATGATGCTTATTTAGTTGAACAAATTTCAAAAAAATTTCCAGAAATAAAAATTTTATACAAAAAATACTGTGGCTTTATTCATTTTAGTAACGAACATTTAGAAAGAATAAAAACCTTTCCTAATATTGAAAATGTAAAATTTCGTGTAGAGATAGGTAATTTCGAAAATTATTCACATCAAGAAAAAGTAGAAATTGTATCTGATATGATTACTATTTCATTATTTATTTTTAATCAAATCAATTATTGGACCGAAGCAAAAAAGACCATAAAATAAAAAAACCTTCCATTCGGAAGGTTTTCTTGTTATATAGAGTTTCTTAATCTCTTTTATAATCTACAACAGCTTCTATAAAAGCTTGTGCATTTTCAACTGGAATATTTGGTAAAATTCCGTGACCTAAATTGGCAATATATTTATACGGACCAAAATCGTCAATCATTTCTTTTACCATTTGCTGAATAGTTTCTGGTGGCGATAACAAACGAGAAGGATCAAAGTTACCTTGTAACGTCTTTTTGAAACCTGTAAACTCACGCGCTAATTGTGGCGTAATCGTCCAATCAACACCCAAAGCAGATGCTTTAGAATCTGCCATTTTCTCTAAAGCAAACCAACAACCTTTTGCAAAAACAGTTACAGGAACTACTTTAGAAACTTCGTTTACAATTTGCTCGATGTATTTCCAAGAAAATTCATCATAATCTTTTGGCGATAACATTCCACCCCAAGAATCAAAAATCTGAATCACATTTGCACCATGTTCCACTTTTTTCAACAAATATTGAATCGTTGTTTGTGTAATTTTTTCTAATAATTGGTGTGCTGCAACTGGATTTTGGAAACAAAAACCTTTCGCTTGATCAAAAGATTTAGAACCACGACCTTCCACTGCATAACACAACAATGTCCAAGGCGAACCTGCAAAACCAATCAACGGAATTTTATTGTCCAACTCTTTCTTTGTAATATCCATCGCTGCATAAACGTATCCTAACTCTTCTTCAACATCAGGAATATAAACTTTTTCTACATCTTGAGCTGTACGAATAGGATTCTCTAACCAAGGACCAACACCAGGTTTCATCTCGAAATTCATTCCCATTGCTTGTGGCACAACCAAAATATCTGAAAAGATAATTGCTGCATCTAACGGAAAACGACGAATTGGTTGAACTGTAATTTCAGCCGCTAACTCTGGCGTTTGACAACGTGTAAAGAAATCATATTTATCTCTCAATTCGATAAACTCTGGTAAATAACGTCCTGCTTGACGCATCATCCACACTGGCGGACGCTCTACCTCCTCACCTCTCAATGCTTTTAAAAGCAAATCATTTTTTATCATTGATGTATTTTTTTATATTTTCAATAACTACTTCCACCAATGGTGTTTGCGCAGTTATAATTTCATGATTTGGATAAACTTCTTCTATCGCAGAAGTTGTTGTATTTCCGATTGTAAAAATACGCGAACTTTCTGAAATTTCATTTTGTTGATGAAACGCTTTGAATGACAACGGACTAAAAAAAGCATACACATCAAATGTTTCATTTAATTGATAAACAATTTGCCCTGATTGATATGTTATAATTTGATTGACTTCGTGATTTGCTTTTGATAATTCATTCACCAACAAATCTCGACGGGAAGAACCACATAAGAAATTCCATTTCGGAGAATAATTTCCTGAAATTAATTTCGAAGCTAAATCTTCTGCATAATCTTCAACCAACACAACATCTCTGTTTTGCGCTTTTAGTTTTTCTGCCGTTTTTTTTCCAACAACAAAAAAATGACCATTCAATTCCAAATCTTGAATGGCATTTACAGTATTTTGACTCGTCACGATAAACTGATGAACGGATTCATCAATCTGTGCATAAATTTCATTTTTCGAAGTCAAATCGATTTGTAAAGTTGGTTTACAAACCACCTCAACATCAGTTCCAAATTCTTTTTCAAGCAATTCAGAAGAAATTAACTTCGTGAATAAAACCTTCGTTCGCACTATTTCGTTCCGATTTCTTTTTTTATTTGTTCAATCATTTTTGCTGCACCTTGTGCAATACATTCTTCAGCAAATTCGCGACCTTTCGTCAAATATTCATCTGCTTTGAATTGTCTTTCGATTGAAATCATTTCTTGTCCATCAATGGTTAAAATTGCTCCTTTGAAGGAGTAATTTTCTTCATCAATTTTCTCAACTAATGCTCCAATTGGCGCTGTACAACCACCTTCTAAAACATTCAAAAATTGACGTTCTACCGTTGCAAAAAGTTCACATTGAGGATTATTAATATCACTCAAATCCAAACCTTCTTTGGCTACAATTCCTAAAATTCCTTGTGATGGTGCAGCAATCATCCAATCAATCACTTTATAATGAAGACCTTTTTCTGCCAATTCATCTAAAATTTCTGAACGATCCAAACCTGCAAAAGCAAAAACAGCTCCGTCCCAATCTGCATTATCTTGCAACTTTTTCAGACGTAATTGCACATTTCCACGTAAATCTACAATCGTATCATTTGGATATTTATGATTCCAAAATGCTTTACGACGCAAAGATCCAGTAGCGATAACACGATGTTTTTTCTCGAAAATATCTTCCGATTTGTACACCAAAATATCCGCAGAACTTGCGCGTTCTGGATATGCAATCAACTCTAATTTTTCTGGTAAAACAGTTGGCACATCTTTCAACGAATGAACCGCAATATCTACTTGATCATTCAACAAAGCAATGTCCAATGAACGCGTAAAAACACCTGTTAAACCTAATGAATAAATGGGTTGTTTTAGATTTGCATCGCCTTCAGAAGTAATCGGAACGATTTCTGTTGGATGACCTTTTGCCTCAAGAATAGAAGCAACTTTATTGGCTTGCCAAAGCGCTAACGGACTTTGACGTGTACCAATTTTTATTGTTTTCATGATTGTATTAAGCTTGTTTTAAATGAAACATTTTTTCGATTAACTGAATTGTTTCGTCTGCGTTTTCTTTATTTTCGATCAAATAAGAAGCAAACTGATTTGTAATTTTCTGAATTACTTTTTCAGTTAAAATCGTTTCATTTTCGTCGATATTTACATTGTCTTTTTTCAAGTTATTTAAAGCAAAACTCTGAAAAAAGTCTAATCTATCTTTGAAAGATTGAATAGCTGGAACCAATTCTCTGGTTTCTAACCATTCGTAAAACTCTGTAGAATGCTCCTCTATAATTGCCAATGCTTCTGGAATTGCATTGCGACGTTGCGCAATTGTATCGTCTACCATTTTAGATAATCCATCTACATTTACCAATTGAATAGATTCGCGAGCAGCCAATGTATGAATTACATTTTCTGGAACTGACATATCAATAATCGTCATTTCCTTATCGAACGGAATCATTTCTTCTGTAATCGTGTAATTACTTGCTCCCGTTGCAACAATTAGAATATCTGTTTTTTGTAATTCTTCTTTTAATTCGCTGTGATCTTTTACGGTAATATCGTATTTCAGTCCAAGAATTTCTGCCTTTTCTTTTGTACGATTGATTAGCGTAATGTTTGTATTTGGATAATGTTTGACCAAATTAGCACACGTATTACGACCAATTTTACCAATTCCGTACAACAAAATATTTTTGTCAACTAAGTTTCCTTGCGTTGCTTGAATAAAATTAACCGCAGAATATGCAACCGAAGCTGAACCATTGCTTAAAAAAGTTTCGTTCTTTACTTTTTTACTAATTTGGATCGCAGTATTTACCAAACGCTCTAAAAAAGCATTTGATGCACCTTGTTTTTTGAAACGAGAAAACCAAATTTTGATTTGTCCGATGATATCAAAATCACCTAAAATCTGACTTTCTAATCCCGACGAAACACGGAATAAATGTGTAATCGCTTCTTCTCCTTCTTTTACCATCATAAATTGACGGAATTCATCTGCATTACCTTCTGTATATTTACAATATTGCTCAACGATTTGATCTTCGTTTTCTGCAAAACCATAAAATTCAGTACGATTACAAGTTGATACAATAAAAAAGTTTTCTAAACCATTCGTTTTAGAATCTTGTGTAAACGTTTCAACTTGTTCCGGGAAAAATGTAAATTTACCACGTGTAATGGCGTCAGCTTTTTCATAACTGATTCCGATTACGTAAAAATTTTCTTCCGTTTTATTACCTCTAATTGCCATTTCTTCAAATACTGATACAAAAGTAGTTTCAAAACTCTTCGAAAAATAACTTTAAAAAGAAAAAATAACGCTAAAAATTAAAGTTTGCTTTTTTAGAATAATTATAAATTAAAGGTTTATATTTGTATGTAAACCATTATAAAGAGCGAAGTTGACAATTATCACGTTTTTTATATGACAAACCTCATCATTCGAAATGGATTTAAAAAATACCCATAAAAGTAAAATTAACGAGTATAAATTGTCAACAGACGTATTTATCGCTCAAATAGACAACTTTACAGCTTATACAGACACGATTCTGAAAGGGATTGACAAGCGCTATATACAATTCTATTTTTGTACAAAAGGTTCGCTGACATTTAATTTCAATAATGGTATTTATAAAATCAATTTGAACGAAGGAAAAAGTTTTTTGTTCTATTATCCGACATTAGACATTCCATTATCATTGAATATAAATGCAGAAAGTAAGGTTTATATTGTGGTTTTGTCTATTCAGAAATTGCATCAATTGTTTGCAGAATATCAAATTCAGAATAATTTGATTTCGAGCATGACACAAGAAAAATTTTATATTGAACGCGAAATTGGTCCAGCTATAAAATTAGTTTTGAATCAAATTGAACAAATGAAACTTTCTCCACAATTTCAAAATTTATTTTTGATTGGAAAAATGTATGAATTGTTCACGCTTTATTTTTCTGAAATCGAAAGTCAAACTGAACATTGTCCTTTCTTGAATGACGAAAATGAAGGAAAACGAATCAAAGAAATCAAAGATTATTTATTAGCTGATTTTAAAAATCCGCCAACAATCAAACAACTTTGCGAAAAATTTTCGATCTCAGAATATCATCTGAAAGAAGGTTTCAAAGAACTTTATGGAACAACTGTTTATGGTTATTTGTTGGATAAAAAACTGGAATATGCGTTGCATAAACTAGAAGAAAATCAACAAATGGTAAAGGATATTTCGTTTGAAATTGGCTACGAAAATCCATCTCATTTTATCTCAGCATTTAAGAAAAAATATGGCTTAACGCCTAAACAATACATTAAACAATTTCAGTAAAAGTTTAACGATTTCTAATCTAAATATTCCGGTTTAACTACTTATAAATACTTACTTTTGTCAAATATTTATAAATAATTATGCAAAAATTTTTACTTCTTTTATTTCCTTTTGCCGCTTTTGCGCAGCAACCCGACTATTATGAAGGGATTGATTTTAAACAAAATGGAAAAACGATAAAGGAAGAATTACAGAATTTAATCAATGCTACGCATCATGCAGTGAAGTATACACCTGGTGTTTGGAATATTTTAATGAAATCAGATTTAGAGATTGGTTCTAAAGACAGGGTTTTATTGATTTATGGTTTTACTGACAATTCTACTATTTATGCTGAACAGCGCACATGCGATGTCAACAATAGAAATACGGGTTCTTCGGCTCCCGGTACTTGGGAACGCGAACACGTTTTTCCTAAATCATCGGCAAGTCCAAAAATGAATGAGCAAATTCCTGGTATAGGCACTGATGCGCACAATTTACGTGCAGTTGATAGACAATTAAATTCAACTAGAAGTAACAATGCTTATCGTGAAAAATGGGCACAAGATGTGACAGGGCAAGCTAAATTAATCAATGGAGGTTTTTATCCTGGTGATGAATGGACGGGAGATGTGGCGCGAATTATTATGTATATGTATGTACATTATGGGTTGCAAACCGATCCGCAATTAGTTGCGTACAACAATACGACAACAACCAATACTGATGGAATGCCTGATATGTTCTTGAAATGGAATGTGCAGGATAAAGTATCTGAATTTGAGAAAGTGCGAAACGAAATTATTGCCGAAACACAAGGAAGTCGAAATCCATTTATTGATAATCCGTATTTAGCAACGTTGATTTGGGGAGGAGATAAAGCCGAAAATACTTGGACTGAATTATCTGCGAACGATTACAATTATCAACAAACGCTTGTAGAAGTTTTTCCTAATCCAACAACAGACAAAGTAAAGATTAATGCTAAGAATTTTGATTATGTGAATTTATATGATTTTAACGGTCGTTTACTTGGAATTGAATTAGGTTCGGAAGTTAATTTGAAAAATTATCCAGCTGGAATGTATATTTTATCTATTCACCTAAAAGATGGAAACATCGTCACAAAAAAAGTGATTAAAAAATAATTTTAAACAAAAAATTCCAACTCTAAGAGTTGGAATTTTTTGTTTATTCATTTTAACAACCTTCATTATACATTACATCGAAAGAAACTACTTTATCATTCACTAAATAAAATTGTAGAATCGATCCATTATCATAATCTTCAACATTAAAATAACGAAAAGCTTTTGTTCTTTTATCCGTTTTATCATCATAACCATCGAAAATAGAAATATTCAGATTTTTATATTTATTAATTAACTCATCCAAAGATGAGCCAATTTTAATTCCAGATAATGTTTTAAGACTAGAATCCGAAGACTTTACACTATATACAGTTAAAGTAGAAGAACCTGCTGTCTCCTCACCATTTGTTGTCAATCCAACTTTATATGTTACTCCTTTAGAGACAATTGTTACATCACCATCAGGATAACCATATTCATTCAATTTTATTTTGAATTTTTGTCCAGTTAATTTTTCTAATTCAGACAATTTCATTCCAAGTTTTACGTCATTAATACGAGTTGTAGAAACTTGCGCTTGCAAAGCTATTCCAGCTACAAAAGCAGCTATAAAAAATATTTTTTTCATTTTTATGTATTTAGGTTTTAATCATTATTTTAAAGTGTACATTCTTCTGGGTTATAAGAACTCAATCTTATTGTTGTTACAATTTCATTTTTCAAAGAAAAAGTCAATATAACACCATTTTCTCTATCATCAATTCTAAATTCTCTGTTATTATTATTCGATTTATCCAAAAACACATTATATTTTGACGAATAAGCTTTCCACAAATCCTCCAACGTACTACCAATTCCAATTCCAGACAAAGTTTTGATATTTTTACTTGTTGTAGAAATAGAACTTAAATAGGTGTCATTTTCTGTTTTACTCAAATAACCACTTCTTATTTCGATTGTATAATCAATCCCTTTTAGGGTGACATTCGTTTCTCCTTCATCAACAATTGCAGCAATTTCTTCACCTAACAATTTCAACACTTCGAACGGACGCATACCAATTTTCAGTTCATTCATTCGTGTTGTAGAAATCTGACCAAATCCAACAACCGAAAGCAAGAAAAATCCTAATAAAGTTATTTTAATCCTCATAAATTTTATTGTTTAAATATCCCGATTCTGTCTCATCATCTTCAAAAATATCTTACACCGAAATATCATATTTTTTGTACGCTTTCCATAAATCGTCCAACGAACTTCCAACTTTTATTCCTGATAAAGTCAAAAGTTTAGAGCTGACAGACGAAACCATACATACTTCGAATTGTTTTGTTTTCAAATTTTTATAGTACGAAATATGATATTTAATTCCATTCAACTCAATGTCCTGTTCAGGCATTTCTGCATTATTTACATCATAAAGAGCTAATTGATTTGGTGTTAAAGCTGCAACTTGTTTTTGCTTCATTTCGTACGAAATATCTCCAAATTTGGAAGTCGTTACTTTTTGAGCAAACATTATCGAAGTGAATAGCAAGAAGCACCCTAAAATTGAAAAAAATCGACTAAGCATAAGCATTAATTTGAGCAATATGTTTTACAATTTTTCCATTATCCAAAACCCAAAGTGCATCATAAACACCAGCTCCATCGCTATATGTACCGAACAAATAATATTGATTTAACTCTTTATTGTAAGTAAGTTTTGTTGCTGATAAATTCGCATTATATAAATTGATAAAATATTCTTTTGGAATGATAATTTCTTTTCCTTTGAATGATATTTTAAACGATTTGAATTCTGTTTGAGGAATCATTCCATCCGAACCAAGAAAATCTTTTTCATCAATCGCATAAACAAAATCACTTTCCTTGAAAATTTTATGTTTTTTCGAATTAAATTCTTGCGTTTCGAGCTGAATGGTATAATCAGCAACCGAAAATTCTATTTTAGAATCATTGACTGAAGTTGGTGAAATAGTTTCAAAATCTTCTAACTTTTTGATTCGATCATAGTAAACAAAACCAGCTTTTTCAGGCTGATATTCAACTAAATACCATTTCGAGTTTTCTTCATCAGAATCAATTGGATAAATTGAATTTGAATTGACTTTAGCAACAATTTTAGACGAAATATTTTTATCATCTCTCACATTTGCAAAACCATCTTTATCTTGCACAATCCCAAATTGAGCTTGCACAAAATAGCCTAAAAAAGTAGTAAGAATGAATAAACTTTTTTTCATTTTTTGATTCGATTTTCTTGAAGTAAAGCTAACAAAATCTAAACCAAAAATTTTCACGAATTATAGTGATTTTACAAAATCGATATTTCTTTTCAAACCATCAAATTTTGTACGTTTTACAGGTGATTTCTTAAAAATTTCTCGAAAAACATCCTCTGTAATTTCTTCCCAATCTTTCTTCGAGAATTGATTAATTTTCTTATGACCAACAAAACGAGTTTCTTTCGTTGGCAACGAAAAACGATTCCATGGACAAACTTCTTGGCAAAGATCACAACCAAAAATCCAATCATCAAATTTTCCTTTCATTTCGGTCGGAATTTGATCTTTCAATTCAATTGTAAAATACGAAATACACTGACTTCCGTTCACTGTTTTATTGGGTAAGATTGCCTCAGTTGGGCAAGCATCAATACAACGCGTACATTTTCCACAATGATCAGTTTCAATTGGAGAATCATAAGCTAAATCCAAATCAATAATTAATTCGGATAAAAAGAAAAACGAACCTTTTTGTTTAGATAACGTCAACGAATTTTTTCCAACCCAACCAATTCCAGCTTTTTTCGCCCATGCATGTTCCAGAATTGGTGCTGAATCGGTAAAAGCTCTTCCGCTCACCTCCCCTATTTCTTCTTGAATAAAATCTAACAACTCGCGCACTTTTTCCTTCACGACAAAATGATAATCTTCGCCTTGCGCATACATCGCAACTTTGTAAGAATTAGGATTTCGATCTAAATCTTGGTAATAATTATACGCCAACGAAATCACAGATTTTGCTCCTTCGACCAAAATTCGAGGATCCAGTCGCATATCGAAATGATTTTCCATATACTGCATTTCTCCATGATAATTATTCTTTAACCAAGACTCTAAACGTGGAGCTTCCTCTTCCAAAAAATCTGCTTTGGCAATACCACACGAAATAAATCCCAATGCTTCAGCTTTTTCTTTGATTCGATGGGACCATTTTATTTTGATATGTTCTTCTGTTTGAAGGAGCATTAGTTAATTCGTAATTATGAATTTATAATTATTATATCGACGAGATTAAATTTTATCATTCTGAATGAAACGTGAGTGAAATGAAGAATCTTAGATTCCTCCTAACGCAAGAATAATATGTCGTGTGAGCCATTTTCGATTTATTAGAGTAAGAAAATCGTTAAGATTCTTCGACAAGCTCAGAATGACTTAGAACAAAATTACAAATCAAACAAATCGGTTTGAGGTGAATTTTCTCCACGATATTTTACACCAATATGTTTGAAAGCTTTTTCTGTTGCCACACGTCCACGAGCAGTACGCATCAAATAACCTTCTTGAATGAGATACGGTTCATAAACTTCTTCTAATGTTCCACCATTTTCTCCAACTGCTGTTGCTAAAGTTGTAATTCCGACTGGTCCACCTTTAAATTTTTCAATAATTGTTGATAAAATTCTGTTATCCATTTCATCTAAACCATTATCATCAACTTTTAGAGCTTTTAAAGAAAATTCAGCAATTGATAAATCAATTTTTCCATTTCCTTTAATTTGTGCAAAATCTCGAGTCCTTCTCAATAAAGCATTTGCTATACGAGGAGTTCCACGACTACGACCTGCAATTTCTATCGCCGCTCTTTCGTCAATTGGTGTGTCTAAAATACGAGAAGATCGCTCAACAATCGTACTTAATAATTCAACATTATAATATTCGAAACGGAAATTAATTCCAAAACGAGCACGAAGCGGCGCAGTTAATAAACCAGAACGCGTTGTTGCACCAATTAATGTAAAAGGATTCAAACCAATTTGAACCGAACGTGCATTTGGTCCAGATTCGATCATAATATCAATCTTAAAATCTTCCATTGCCGAATACAAATATTCTTCGATAACGGGAGACATACGATGGATTTCATCAATAAAAAGCACATCATTTTCTTCCAAATTCGTCAATAAACCAGCTAAATCACTCGGTTTATCGAGAACTGGTCCAGATGTAATTTTGATTCCTACACCTAATTCATTCGCAATAATATTTGCTAATGTCGTTTTTCCCAAACCTGGAGGTCCGTGCAACAAAACGTGATCTAATGCTTCGCCACGAAGTTTAGACGCTTTTACGAAAACTTCTAAATTCTCTAGAATATGCGCTTGTCCAGCAAAATCATCAAAACTTTGCGGACGAACAGTATTTTCGTGATTTAGATCGTCATCTGGATAAAATTCTTTATCAGGATTTAATAAATCTGACATAAAATGATGATATAAATTATAATGATGATATTACGAAGGACAAATTAAATTATCCTCCGTACTTTTACAACTACAAAGAACGCAATATTTTTTTAGATAAAAAGAATTATGAGCAAAGGAATATTATTAGTGAATTTAGGTTCGCCCGATTCTACCAATGTTGAAGACGTAAGAACTTATTTACGCGAATTTTTAATGGATAAGAAAGTTTTGGATTCTCCTTGGATTATTCGTAAAACTATTGTTGAATTATTTATTTTACCAAAAAGACCCGAAAAATCTGCTGAAGCTTACCGAAAAATTTGGACAAAAGAAGGTTCTCCTTTAATTGTTTACTCTAAAATTTTGAGAGATATGATACAAAAACAAATGGATATTCCAGTTGTTTTGGCAATGCGTTACAAAAACCCTTCGATAGAAGCTGGTTTACAAGAGCTTTATGACAAAGGTGTTCGCGACATTTTGGTTGTTCCTTTATACCCTCAATACACAATGTCTTCTACAGAAACTGTTGCGGATAAAGTGCTTGAAATTCAGAAAAAAAGTTACAAAGACACTAAGATTAATTTCTTGAAAGCTTTTTACAATCATCCAGATTATATCAAGGTTTTAGGAGATTCTATCAAAGAAAAATTACCTGAGAATTTTGATAAATTATTGTTTTCTTATCACGGAATTCCAGAACGTCACGATAATAAAGCACTTCGTGCTGCAAAAGCGAGCAAATTACCTATTGAAACTTATCGTAATCAATGTTTTGAAACAACACGTTTGGTAACCGAATACTTGCAATTACCAGAAGATAAATATACCACTTCTTTTCAGTCTCGTTTAGGTCGTGACCCTTGGATTAAACCTTATACAGACCACATGTTAGAAGAATTTCCTGCACAAGGCGTTAAGAATTTAGCGGTTTGCACCCCTGCCTTTGTTTCGGATTGTTTGGAGACTTTGGAAGAAATTTCGATGGAAGGACAAGAAGAATTCTTAAAAGCTGGTGGTAAGCAATTTACATACATCCCTTGTTTGAATGATCGTCAAGATTGGGTGGATACATTAGTGAAATGGTTGAAAGGTTGGCAAAATAATTAAGAAAGGTTTTTAGCCTTACAAAATAAATTAGATATCTTTGTTTGGAATTTTTCAATTTTAAACAAAGATATTTTTTTTAAAATGAGACTAATTTTCTCAATTATATTTTTAGTCCTATCACTTTTTAGTTCGGCTCAATTTTTAGATACTAGTGGAAATCTAATTATTGATGGTCGAAAATATCTGAAATCCAAAGTGGATACTACAGGACGAAAATCGGGTTGGGAAATTTATGGTGCAAATACTTTAACCGTTAATCAAAATACCTTTTCCAATTGGATGGCAGGTGGTGAAAATTCGGTTTCACTAAATGCTAAAGCTGATTACGAATTTAATTTCCGAAAAAAGAAACACTTTTGGGACAATCGTTTTATTTTTGAATATGGTTTTTTAGACAATAAAACCAATGGAACGCGTAAAACTGCTGACAATCTAAATATCACAACTTCTTATGGATATTTGATAAAAGAAAAGTGGTACCTAACCTCATCACTTAATATTCGTTCACAGTTTTCTACAGGTTACAATTACGGAACAACTCCAAAAACAAAACTATCAAACTTATTTGCGCCTGCATATGTAACAATTGGGGTCGGTGCGAATTATACGCCAAATTCTAATTTTTCTGTCAGTTTTCAACCTTTAACATCAAGAACAACAATTGTAGCAGACAAAGATTTGCAAAAGAAAGGAACTTATGGTTTACGAAACGATGGAGATACGTTTCTTTTTGAAGTTGGAGCATATTTAGGTGGTCGATACAAAATGAAACTTTTTGATAACGTAACTTACGATAATAATATTGGAATTTTCTCTAATTATTCGAACAAATTTTATAACCTCGATATTGTATATGCTGGATTATTAGACATGAAAATTAATAATTTTATGTCCACACAATTAACCATCAATTTGATTTATGATGAAGATCAAGTTACTCAAACACAATTTAAACAAGCCCTCGGAATTGGCTTAACATATAAAATAGACAGTACTAAGAAAAAAGATAAGAAGAAACGTAGAAAGAAGGAAATTCTCCCATATTTCGATACATCTGGCATTTCCCCAGTCAAATTACCTAGAATAAAACTGGATAAACAAAACTATGATCAAGTTTTTGATAAAAATACAATTGACGAAAAATCAACATATATTAAATCAGAATCCATATTTTTGGAGTAAGTTAATATAAATCAATCAAATCTACATGAAAAAATTTTTATTTGTATTAGCAATTTTAGGAAGTGCTACAACTTTTGCGCAAACAGTAAAAGATGGTAAAGTAGCTACTGATAGCAAGCGTTATTTAAAAGATCAAAAATTTGATGGCCGTCAACCAGGATGGTTCGTTTCGGGAAATAATTCACTTTTATTTTCTCAAAGTGCATTCAGTAATTGGGTTGCGGGAGGTGTAAATTCGTTTGCGCTGAACGGAAGTTTAGATTACGAATTTAACTTGACAAAAGAGAAACATATTTGGGATAATCGTGTTGTTTTAGGATACGGAATCCAGACTAACAAAGGCGAAAGTTCTCGCAAAACAAATGATGTTATCGACTTAACTTCTTCTTATGGTTACAGCATCGGAAATCATTGGTATTTAGCTTCCTCTATGAATTTTCGCACACAATTTACAGATGGTTTTGATTATTCAAGAGATCCAAAAACGAAGATTTCAGCCTTGATGGCTCCAGGTTATTTAAGTTTAGGATTGGGTATTGATTACAAACCAAGCGAAAATTTTCAAATTAATATTCACCCATTTACACCAAGAATGACCTTTGTCTTAGACAAAGATTTACAGAAAAAAGGAAATTTTGGACTTAAAAATGATGGAGACAATACTTTATTTGAATTCGGTGCATATTTAGGTGCGCGATATAAACTACAAATTATGGAAGGAATTTCTTATGATAACCGTGTCGGAATCTATGCAGATTACCTGAAAAATTTCGGAAATATGGACGTTGCTTATCAAGGAATTTTGGATATGAAAGTGAACAAGTTTGTTTCGGCACAAGTAAGTGTCAACCTATTGTATGATGAAGATCAAATCAAAAAAACACAGATTAAACAAACACTTGGAATTGGATTTAATTACAAATTTGATAACACGCCACCAAAAATAGAAGAAGCTCCAGCAATTGCATTTATGCAAGAAGCACCAATTTTCGAAGAAAAAGAAGAAACTGTAGAAGTAGCAACAAATATTCTAAAAAGAGAACCAATTCTTAATGAAACAAAATTAGTCACTCAATAATATTTTTAACCTGCTTTTAATAAGCAGGTTTTTTATTTTTCTTATTTTTATAACTCAATAGAAGAATAAAATGACAAAAAATATTTTCGGCGCACTTTTACCACAAATTTTAATAATTGTTTGGGCAGCTTTCGAGCTTTACCTTGGGTTCAACAACGAACAAAATAACCGCATCATTCTTAGCGCAATCGTGATATTAATCTTCGTTATTTTTACAATTATTACATTACTCAAGGTAATTAAATATCCCAACGACCCAACTTATTTGAAGAAAAAGTAATTTATATAAATGTAATTCTTAAAACTGAACGTTTAACTTTGAGACCAGTCACACTTGATGATACTGAAACAATTCATCAATTATATTCTATCGAAGAAGTTGATTAATACAACACGTAGGAATTCCAGAAAATATAGAGGTTACAATTCTTCATGTAAAAGATTTAGTAAAATCTAATCAAGGAGAACAACCACAAGCTTATACTTTTGTTATCGAAAATGACAATCAATTTGATGGATTAATTTCTTTAAATTTAGGTAGGGCTAAATACAAGAATGCAGAAGTTTGGTTTAAACTTCATCCAGATTTTTGGAACAAAGGAATTGCAACAGAAGCTTTAAGAGAAATTATTTCTTTTGGATTCAATACGTTAAATCTTCATAGAATCGAAGCTGGATGCGCAATTGAAAATATTGGTTCTTACAAAGTTCTTGAAAAAGTTGGAATGATTCGAGAAGCACATACCAGAAAGCTTCTTCCTCTAAAATCTGGTTGGGCAGATAATTATGGCTACGCTATTTTATCGACTGACTTACGATAAAAATTAAGTCATTGCAAACTCATTTTAGAATCATATCTTATTTGATAACAAGTTCAGCTTATCTACAAATTCTCCCTTAAATTTCGTAAACTTGTGTTATAAAACAACAAAAATGAAATTAATCGGTCCTTTCAGACAAATTATAACACTTGCCAATTTACCTTTAAAAGGTGCTATTCACGAAAACCAAGTCGAAGTTCTCGAAGATGGAGGAATTATTATTGATGATGAAACAATTGTAGAAATAGGAAATTTCGAAACGCTTTCTCAACAACATCCAACTATCGAAATTGAACATATCGAAACGGAACAAATTCTTCTTCCTGGATTTGTAGATTCGCATACACACGTTTGTTTTGGAGGAAATCGTGCCAAAGATTTCGCCATGCGTTTGGACGGAAAAACCTATTTAGAAATTGCCGAAAGTGGTGGTGGAATTTGGTCTACTGTGACAGAAACACGTAAGAAAACAGTTGACGAACTGAAAGATATTACGCTAAAACATATTGCCCAATTAGCTAAACAAGGAATCACAACTGCTGAAGTAAAATCTGGTTATGCTCTCTCTGTTGAGGGTGAAATTAAAATGTTAGAAGCGATAAATATGGCGAATCAAGAAAGTGAGATTGATTTGATTCCTACTTTTTTAGGTGCGCATATGAAACCAAAAGATTTTGAAGGTTCGAACAAAGAATATTTAGAACTTTTGGTGAAAGAAGTTTTTCCTAAATTAAAATCTGATGATTTAGCAAATCGTATCGATATTTTTGTGGAACAATCTGCTTTCTCTGTTGAGGAAGGCGATTATTTCTTAAACGAAGCAAAAAATCAAGGTTTTGATATTACGATTCACGCTGATCAATTTACAGCTGGAGGAAGTTATTTAGCTACAAAATTCGATGCTTTGAGTGCAGATCATTTAGAATTTTCAGGAGAAGAAGAAGTGAAAAAACTTGCCAATTCTGATGTTGTTGCAACTGTTTTACCTGGCGCTTCTATCGGTTTGGGAATGCAATATGCACCTGCTCGAAAATTGTTAGATGCTGGTTGTTGCGTTTCGATTGCTTCGGATTGGAATCCTGGCTCAGCTCCAATGGGAAATCTTCTTACACAAGCTTCTGTTTTGGCTACTTTTGAGAAATTATCAATGGCAGAAGTTTTAGCTGCAATTACTTTTCGTGCTGCAAAGGCTTTAAATTTAGCTGATCGTGGAACAATAGAAAAAGGTAAAAAAGCCGATTTTATCAGCTTCTCTACCTTCGATTATCGTAATATTATCTATTATCAAGGACAATTACAACCAACAAATGTATGGAAAAATGGTGCTTTGATTAATCAATAGTGTAAATATTATCAGGAGTGATGGTGTTTGTCGGCGTGTAAATTAACCAATCGGTAATCATTTCTTGCGGATAAAGACCTTCATCTCCTTCATTCAAACCTTCTACAGCATAAGGACGATTCAAACAAACGCCAAAAATTTCGTTGTTCTCATTGATTCCGTACACATCAAACCAAATGTGTTCCTTATTCATTTCATGATCGACATCAAATCCTAATTTAATTAAAAATCGATAATAATTTTCTTCATCTGCTTCTGGATTAAAATATGTGTTAAATGCTTTTTTATACAATTCAAAACGTTGATAAGCCAAGGCTGACATTCGTTCCGTTTCCTGATCGCTGATAAAGAAAATCGGATTATCTGCAATTGTCGCCGCATAAACTTCTGGTGTCAATGTATGTCCTTCTTGCACCGCTAACAAAACGCCACAAGGTTCATAATTTTCGTTTTCTGGCTGACGTTCATTGTAACCTCCAGGAATTTTAGCAGGATAATCTTTCACCACATCTTCCCAACGTTTCCAACAAAATGTAATATCCAAACCATCATAACCAATATTAAATTCTTCATTTTCTGGCGAACGAAAATCTGGTTTGATAAACGCATTTACAATCATATCCAAAGCCGAATTCATCTGCTCTACTCCATCTTTGATGTTCAACATCTCCAACTCCACAGAACCGCAACGATGCAAACCATGCGTATGCATCCAATACACGCGATCGCCATTTTCATCCTCATCATAAACGCCATGAATCACATATAAATACGAAGGCGCAGGCGGAATTTCTGACTCTGCTGTCACTTTAGCCCATTTACCAGAAAGCAAACGATAAGGCATAAAATCGACAACAATAGACGGGTTTTCAACAATTGCTTGCATAATTTTTAATTGCAAATGAAAACTATCCAATGCATCATTTCCAAAATACATCACAGATTCCAAATAAAAATCTTGTTGCGTTGCAATTTCCATTTCTTCGTCCGAAATCATATTTCCAAAACCAAATTCAGAATAATCGTTACTTCTCGCATCCACAACATACAAATTCACATCAAATTCTTCCTCCAAATAAGACACTACAAGTTGATATTCTTGCTTTACAGCTCCATTTTCGTCTTTATCAATCTCGATAAGATCAAAATTGATTAATTGAAAATAATCGGTTGATTTTAGACTTTTTTCAATTGATTCTCTTGAAAATACAAAATCTTTCGACGAAGGAAAAATTCCCATTGTAGAAGGTAAACTCAATCCATCCTCTGCAATTCCTTTGTACAATTCTTGATTTGTCATAGTTATTTTTAGTTTGTTTTTTGTTAAAGATAAATGTTTTAAGTTCATCAAAATTTTAGCAAAATGTTAAACTTTAAAATGATTAAAGATGATAATTCAGTTCGCATTACGTTAATTTATTGTAATTTTGTTCGCATAATTTTACAATTATGATAGCATCTATGACAGGTTACGGTAAATCCGTATTGGAATTACCTGAGAAAAAAGTAACGATAGAAATCCGTTCTTTAAACAGTAAAACACTAGATTTAAACACGAGAATTCCTTCTTTTTATCGTGAAAAAGAATTAGAAATCAGAAACCTTATTTCAGAAAAAGTTCAACGTGGAAAAGTTGATTTTTCGATGTTAGTAGAGTTAAATCCTGCTGCAAGAAATCAAAATATAAATGCTGAATTAATCAAAAGTTATATGGCAGAATTTAAATCAATCACACCAAATGTGACTGATGGTGAATTATTGCCTGTAGTAATGCGCCTTCCAGACGTTATTTCGTACACGCAAGACGATTTGAGTGAAGACGAATGGAATCAAATTCGCGCAACAATTATTGATGCGATCGACGCATTAAATCAATTTAGATTAGATGAAGGAAAAGTTTTAGAGAAATATTTGACTTTAAACTTGAATAACATTCTTGAGCTTTTAACACAAGTTGTCCCTTTTGAAAAAGAACGAATTGAAACTATAAAAGAACGTTTCAATAAACGTTTAGAAGAATTAAAAGTTGATGTTGATCAAAATCGTTTCGAACAAGAATTAATTTTCTATTTGGAGAAATTTGATATCACAGAAGAAAAAGTTCGTCTAAAAAACCATTGCGAATATTTCTTAAAAGAATTAGCTGGAACTGAATCAAATGGAAAAAAACTAGGATTTATTTCGCAAGAAATTGGTCGTGAAATCAATACATTAGGTTCTAAATCAAATCATTCTGAAATGCAAAAAATTGTTGTTCAGATGAAAGATGAATTAGAAAAAATTAAAGAACAATCGTTAAACATTTTATAATGAAAAAAGGAAAATTAATCGTCTTTTCGGCTCCATCAGGCGCAGGAAAAACAACTTTGGTTCGTTACGCTTTAGAACAATTGGAGAATATCAAATTTTCTATTTCTTGTACAACTAGAGATAAACGCGAAGGTGAAACTCACGGAGAAGACTATTATTTCTTAACACCAGAAGAATTTAAGGCAAAAATTGCAAACGACGAATTCGTAGAGCACGAAGAAGTTTACCGCGATAATTTTTACGGAACTTTAAAATCGGAAGTTGATCGCATTACATCTGAAGGAAATTCTGTAATTTTTGATATTGATGTTATTGGTGCATTGAATATCAAAAAATTGTACGGAGATCAATGTTTAACAGTATTTGTAAATCCTCCATCTTTGGAAATATTGAAAGAACGTTTAATTTCTCGCAACACAGAAAGCGAAGATAAATTGAAACAACGTATTGATAAAGCAGGAATTGAAATGGAAAAAGCTAAAGAGTTTGATATCATTTTATTGAACGACGATTTAGAAACTGCAAAAGCAAAAACCTTAGAAATTATTACAGATTTTATTAAATAATAATTTTTAATCATCATGATATAAATGCCTCGAATAAATAAAATCGAGGCATTTTTGTTATCTTTAGCTTTCGAAAAAATCACTACATAAAATGGAAATAGAAAATAGTTTAGAAATCAACAACGCCAATATTCATTATGTTCACCACGAAATAAATCCAGAAAATCCAACACTTATTTTTTTACACGATTCCTTAGGTTGCACCCAACTTTGGAGAGATTTCCCAAAAGAAGTTGCCGAAAAAACAAATTGTAATTTATTCATCTACGATAGAAAAGGTTATGGAAAATCGTCGCCTTTTACCATTGATCGTCGCGAATTGACTTACATGCATGATGAAGCAGATTTTCTAAATGATTTGGTTCAATATTTCAACTTCAAAGACATTATTTTATTTGGACATAGCGATGGCGGATCGATTGCGTTACTTTATGCTTCGAAATATCATCAAAATTTAAAAGGAATTGTTGTAGTTGGTTCGCACATTATTGTAGAAGAAATTTCTTTACAAGGAATCAGAGATGCAAAAATTGCATATGCAGAAACTAATTTGAAAGAACGTTTGACAAAATATCATGGCGATAAAACGCAGAAAGTTTTTGAGATGTGGACAGAAACTTG
This sequence comes from Empedobacter sp. ULE_I140, assembly GCF_053482575.1. Classification (NCBI taxonomy): domain Bacteria; kingdom Pseudomonadati; phylum Bacteroidota; class Flavobacteriia; order Flavobacteriales; family Weeksellaceae; genus Empedobacter; species Empedobacter sp. ULE_I140. Next base: position 2,692,207 of record NZ_JBQMTX010000001.1, read on the forward strand.
GTTACGCCCAGATTTTATTGATTTTGATATTCGAAAAGAATTGCAAAACATCGAATGTCCAACTTTGGTTATTCAAGGAATTGATGATGAATATGGTTCGATTGAGCAAGTAAATGGAATTATCAACAATGTAAAAGGAAGAAAAGAAAGTTATCTTGTTCCTGATGCAAAACATACACCTTACAAAGAGAATAGGACGCCGACTTTGGCAAAAACAGTTGAGTTTATTGATTCGTTATAACGAATCAATAAACCTAAATATTACCATTTTACTCAATTTTTTCTCCTACGTTTAATCCATTTATAAACTTCAAACCACAATACAGATAACATTGCTACAAGCATCGCCATTCCTAATTCTTTTAGATTCAACGAAGAAACTTTAAAAAATAAAGAAATTGGCTTTATATACAGTATTGCAAAAAGTATAAGCAATGTAAGAATTGTAACGCCAACCATTAAATTATTTTTATTTTTAAAACTTGACCACAAGCTATAATAAAACGATCTATTCGTTAAACTTAACCAAACATTTGAGAAAATCAACGTTGTAAAAACCATTGCTCGGGTTTTCTCTTCATTTCCGCCTAACTGATAAGTGTATTGATAAACAAAAAGCAATCCTAATGTGATGATAATTCCTTGAATAATACTTGTTGAAAGTTCTTTCCAATTCAGAAAAGTTTCGGTCATTGGACGAGGTTTTCTTTTCATCGAATCTTTTTCCAATGGTTCATTTTCATACACAATAGAACATGTTGGTCCCATAACCAATTCTAAGAAAATAACGTGAACTGGCGTAAAAATTTGTGGAAAAGCCCAACCTAAAAATAATGGAAGCGAAACAATTAAAATAATCGGAATATGGATAGAGATAATATATTGAACAGCTTTTTTGAGATTCGTATAAATACGTCTTCCTGCCGCAATTCCAACAACTAATTTACCTAAATCATCATTCGTCAAAATCAATTGTGCAGCTTGTTTCGCTATTTCTGTTCCCTTTTCACCCATTGCCACTCCGATATGAGCCGCTTTCAAGGCTGGTCCATCATTAACGCCATCACCCAACATTGCCACAACATCTCCATCTTCTTTCAACGCTTTTACTACAGCCAATTTCGCTTCGGGAAACATACGCGCAAACAACACTTTATCACGAGCTTCTTTTAATAATTCTTTTTCGGAAAGTTGTGTAATTTCACTTCCTGTAATACTATTTTCTACATGTAAAATTCCAGCTTGTTCAGCAATACTTTTTGTTGTTTCGGCATTATCACCCGTAATCACTTTTACTTTAATTCCCGCATCATAAATCTGTTGAAACACTGTATTAATTCCTTTTTTAGGAGGATCATAAAAAACTACAAATCCTAAAAACTCGAATGGTAAATCTTGTTGAATTTTTGGAAAATTATCCTCTTCAAAATTAGATTTAGCAACACCCAAAAGTCGAAAACCTTTTAATCCAAAATCATCAATGACTTTTTTTAATTGATTTTTTTCTTCCTCTGATAATTTTGAAACATTCAGAATTGCTTCTGGAGCACCTTTGGCTGCGATTATTCGTTGATTTTCATTATTTTTAAAACAATGCGTCATCATGGGAGGTTTCCCAGATAAAGGATATTCGAAAAACATTTGATATTGATTGCGCTCATCAACCTGTGTTTGTTCGTAAACTCGGTGTAACGTTTTTTCCATTGGATCGAATGGAACAGGTTCACTACTCCACATCGCATATTGTATAATCTCAGAAATTTCAACATCATTGAATTGATTTTCATCAAAAACCGTACACATTTTTGCATCATAAATTGCATTCAATTTCATCGAATTTTCGGTAATTGTGCCTGTTTTATCACTACAAATAACAGTTGTGCTTCCTAAAGTTTCGACAACACTACTCTTTTTTACAATAATTCCTTCGCGTAATAATTTCCATGAACCCAATGCCATAAATGTAGTAAATGCAACTGGTATTTCTTCGGGTAAAATAGACATTGCCAAAGTCAAACCGTTTAATAAACTACTTACAATGTCATTTGTTTGAAAATAATTGAATCCGCAAACCATTGCAAAAACAATAATTCCAATGATTGCCATTCCTTTCACAAATTTTTCTATCTGCAATTGCAAAGGCGATTTTTCTTCTTTTATAGATAAAATTGACATTCCTATTTTTCCCAACTTCGTTTCTGCTCCAATGGCTGTCACTTCAAAAATAGCCAAACCAGAAACTGTCAAAGTTCCACTGTAAATTTCTGAATGATCTATATCTTTAAAAACTGACATACTTTCGCCTGTTAAAGCAGATTCATTCACCGAAAAATCATTGCTATGAACAATATTTCCATCAGCATTAATCATCTTTCCTTCTTCCGTCACACACAAATCACCAATTGTAATTTCGTGTGTTGGTATCTCAACTAATCGTCCATTACGAATAACTGAACTCAAAGGTTCGTTCAACTTTTCTAACTCTTGCAGAGCTTTTTGATTACGAGAACCTTGGTAAAATGAAATTCCTGTCACAGCAACAATAGCCACAAACATAAATGCAGCTTCGCCCAAATCACCAACCAACACATAAATAATTGATACAGCAATCAAAATTAGCGTCATTGGTTCTTTTAGAATATCAAATAATAAACTATACCAAGCAGAATTCTGTTCACCCTTTATAGCATTATCTCCGTATTGTTGTTGAGCTTTTTTGACTTCAGAATCAGATAACCCTTTTAAATTTTCAGGAATTTTTATAGACATTATTTCAATCGATTAGTGTTTACTAAAGTTACAGCTAAATCCAATTAAAAAATAGTTTAATACTTGATTATATCCTATTTAGATTTGATTTCAATTAAAACAAAAAAATCATTTCTTTCGAAATGATTTTTGCTCTATTATTAAGGAATTAATTTTCGAATGCATCGCAGTTTATGCGAATATTTTTGAGAATCGGTATTGAAAATTCCATTTGTATCGATTGGATCAATTCTAACTTTTCCGTGTGCGTGCAAAATTTTTCCATTGCCACACATAATTCCGACATGAATAATTAGACCTTCTGCATTATCAAAAAAAGCTAAATCACCTGGTTCTGCTTCTTCTACAAAACTCAAAACTTCACCCATTTCCGCTTGTTGATAAGCATCTCTTGGAATTTTATAGCCACCTATTTTGTACACTTGTTGCGTTAAACCAGAACAATCAATACCGAACGAAGATTTTCCTCCCCACAAATAAGGTACATTTAGATAGGCTTTTGCAATTTCTACCAATTGATCTTTTGATTTTTTACCAGACGTATATACCCCAAAATATTCAAAACATTTTGGACCAATTTTGATTTTACTTTCATTCAAAGTACGAACCTCAGCTCCAATTGTCAACGTCATTGGCAAGCCATTTTCCATCGCATGATTATACGGATTAATTGCAAATTTCTCGATCGAATCTTTATTATATTCTTCTTCCGAAATTTCTACAATTTGTTTTGGATCTAGCCAACCTTCGTAACCATCAAAAGCTAACTGAACTTTAGTCCATTTTTCTAATTCTTCTAAAATAATCAACTTTTCTCCAAACAAAACCTGACTCACCATTTCTGATGAATCTCTTGCTTCGTAGCGCAATGGCGCAACACTTACTTGACAAATGGCGTACTTCATTATTTTTTTCGAATTAACGTAATTCCGTCACGAATTGGTAAAATTATCGACTCTACTCGTTTGTCTTTCGTTACCATTTCATTAAATTCTTTCAAAATTTTTGTCGAAGGATCTTTTTTATCTTCCTCTTCCATCATTACTTTTCCGTACCACAAAACATTGTCAACTAACATGGTTCCTCCTGGACGTAAAAGTTCTAAAACTTTTTCAAAATAATAAGGATAACTCTCTTTATCAGCATCAATAAAAGCTAAATCTACAGAATTTTTCTCGATTGTTTCTAATTCTTCGCGTGCATCATTGATTCTAAAATCAATTTTTGAAGCAAATTCAGATTCATCAAAATATTTTCTGCACAAATATTCCAATTCATCATTTTTATCCATCGTAATGATTTTTCCATCAGCAATCAAACCTTCTGCCAAACACAATGTTGCGTAACCTGTAAAAGTTCCTAACTCTAAAATAGTTTTTGGGGCTAAAATCTTTGACAAAATACTTAACAAACGACCTTGATATTCTCCCGAAATCATGTGTGGCTGCGTTGTACATTGATAAGTTTCAACACGTAAACGGCTCAAGATTTCAGGTTCTTGATCCACATGATGATCTAAATACGATTCTAAAACTGGTGAAATTTTTATCATACCTTTAAAAAGTCAACAAAATTACAAAAAATGCATTGAATATCGGCTATATAAAGGAAATTTAGAAGAGAAAATTTATCCAAAATAATCAAACCAAAAAAGCATTACTTTTTGGGTAATGCTTTTTGTTTTGAAAATTATTTTGATAAGCTTAGACTAAATCTTAACCTCAGCCTTACTTTAAACTTTTCCTTTCTGAATAACAGTTACAACATCTGGATCTAATAATGTTGATGTATCGCCAAAATCAGTTTCGTTGCTTGCTATTTTTCTTAAAATACGACGCATAATTTTTCCGCTTCGCGTTTTTGGTAAACCTGAAACAAACTGTATTTTATCTGGCTTTGCAATTGCTCCAATTAATTTAGAAACTCCATTTTTTATTTCTGCTTCAAGTTCTGGTGAACCTTGTACTCCATCTTGCAAAATCACATAAGCATACAATGCATTTCCTTTGATATCATGAGGATAACCAACAACCGCGCTTTCTGCTACAGCTTCGTGTTCATTTATCGCATTTTCTATTGGTGCAGTTCCTAAATTGTGTCCAGAAACAATCACTACATCATCTACACGTCCTGTAATTCGATAATTTTCCATTACATCACGATACGCTCCATCTCCTGTAAAATAATATCCCGGAAATGTTGAAAAATAGGTTTCTACATAGCGTTTATGATTACCATAAATAGTACGAGCCATAGATGGCCAAGGAAATTTAATTGCTAAACGTCCTTCTGCTTTTTCATTTACTGCTTCTACTTCTTTTCCATGTTCATCCATTAAAACTGGCTGAATTCCTGGAAGCGGTAATGTTGCAAACGTTGGACGAAGCGGCGTAATTCCTGCTAATGGCGAAATCAAAATAGATCCCGTTTCTGTTTGCCACCATGTATCTACAATTGGACAATTTCCTTTTCCAATATAATCATTAAACCAGTGCCAAGCTTCCTCGTTAATTGGTTCACCAACTGATCCTAAAACTTTAAGACTTGATAAATCATATTTCTCGACATAATCTAAGGATTCACGAGCTAACGAACGAATTGCTGTTGGAGCTGTATAGAAATGTGTCACTTTTAATTTTTCGACAATTTCCCAAAAACGTCCAAAATCAGGAAAACTTGGAATTCCTTCGAACATTACTGAAGTTGCTCCACAAGCCAAAGGTCCATAAATAATGTAACTATGTCCTGTAATCCAACCGATATCTGCTGTACACCAATAAATATCGTTGTGCTCCATTTGAAAAATATTATCGAACGAATAAGCCGTTTCCACCATATATCCACCACATGTATGCACCATTCCTTTTGGTTTTCCTGTAGAACCAGAAGTATACAAAATAAACAAAGGATCTTCGGCATCCATAATTTCCGCAGGACAATTATCGTCTACCTTATGCATTTCATCAATCCAAAATTTATCACGTCCACCAACCATAGAAGTAGGCTCGATAGCACGTCGATAAACAATACACGACTGAATAGAAGCACAATCTTTTAAGGCTTCATCACAAATTGCTTTTAAGTTAATTGATTTCGTTCCACGAAAAACTTCGTTTGCTGTCACCAAAACCTTACATTGCGCATCGTTGATACGAGAGGCAATTGCAGCAGAAGAAAATCCTGCAAAAACAATAGAATGTACCGCGCCAATACGAGCACAAGCTAACATCGCGATGGCTAATTCTGGAATCATTGGCATATAAATACACACACGATCTCCTTTTTGTACGCCATTATTTTTTAAGACATTCGCAAATTGGCAAACTTTTGAATGCAATTGACGATATGTAATAATTCTAGATTCCTCTAAAGGATTATTTGATTCCCAAATTAAAGCTGTTTTGTTTCCATTTTTTTCCAAATGACGATCCAAAACATTTTCGGTAATATTTAGTTGTCCACCTTGAAACCATTTAAAATCTGCTTGTTCAAAATTATATTCAAGTGTTTTGTCCCATTTCTTTTGCCAAACAAAGTTTCCAGCAATTTTATCCCAAAATTTTTCAGGCTCTTCGACACTTTTTTTATACGCTTTCTTATATTCAGAAAACGAATTGATTCTAAAATTGTTAATCATTTTAATTTTAATTGTGGTTTTGAATACTAAATATAAAAAAAGCGAATCAATTTATCAAATTAACTCGCTTATATTTTATAAATGAATAAAAACTATTCTATTTTCCTTTATACGGACTCGCGTTGTAATATGCTAAAGCAGTTGGTAAGGCTTCCTTTATTTTAGCCATACGCGTCGCATCCGAAGGGTGAGTACTCAAGAATTCTGAAACTCCAGCGTTTCCACTTTTCGCAGCCATACGTTCCCAAAAAGGAATTGCTTGAGAAGGATCATAACCCGCCATCGCCATTAAATACAATCCTGTAACATCAGCATCTAATTCCATTTTACGAGAATAGTTTAGTAAACCAACTTGTGCACCTACAGGATATAATTGTTCAAAAACTTTTGCATATTCTGCATTTCCAATCGATCCACCTACAATTTGTCCTAAACCTTGTGCTGCCATTTGCTGAGAAGCTTGCTCCGCACTATGACCAGCCAAAGCGTGACCAATTTCGTGACCTAAAACAACAGCCAATCCCGTTGCATCTTTGGTAACAGGCAAAATACCTGAATAAACTGCAACTTTACCTCCAGGCATACACCAAGCATTTACTTCATTTGCATTCAACAATGTAAATTGCCATTGGTAACCTTGTAATTGAGAAGATATTCCTTTTTCTTGATAATATTTTTCAGCGGCATATTTTAGACGTTCCCCTACTGTTTGCACCATTTTTGCATCAGCAGTACCAGTAATCACTTTACCTTGTTTAAGAACTTGAGAATACTGATTATAAGCTGTCGGAAATAAATCTGCATTCGATACTAATGACAACGATTTACGTCCTGTAACTGGATTTGTAGCACAAGAAGCTAAGACTAAAGCTCCTGCAGCGGTTAAAATTATTTTTTTCATATTTTTTAAGTTTATTTACCGAGTTTCTTTTTGATTTCATTCAATTTCATCAATGCTTCAACAGGCGTTAAAGTATTGATATCTGTGTTCATAATTTCTTCTCGAATCGATTCTAAAATTGGATCATCTAACTGAAAGAAACTTAATTGCATATTATCTTGCGTTATTTTCTCCGTTTTGTTCGAGATTCCTTCATCTGTTTTCGTTGCTTCCAAAACCTTTAGCACATCATTCGCTCTGTCCACCACTCGTTTCGGCATCCCAGCCATTTTAGCAACATGTATACCAAAACTATGCTCGCTACCTCCTGGAACTAATTTACGCAAAAATAATATTGTATCTTTTGTTTCTTTGATACTGACATTAAAATTTTTGATGCGTTCCATTGATTTTGACATCTCATTCAATTCATGATAATGTGTAGCAAACAATGTTTTAGGTTTCAAGGCACTTTGATGTAAAAATTCTGCAATTGCCCATGCAATCGAAATTCCATCGTAAGTCGAAGTTCCTCGACCAATTTCATCCAATAAAATCAAACTTCGTTCCGAAATATTATTTAGAATACTTGCTGTCTCATTCATTTCGACCATAAATGTCGATTCCCCTGAAGAAATGTTGTCTGAAGCACCAACTCGAGTAAAAACTTTGTCAATAATTCCTAATTCGGCTGCTTGAGCTGGAACAAAACTTCCCATTTGCGCCATCAAAACAATCAAAGCAGTTTGACGTAAAAGTGCCGATTTACCAGACATATTTGGTCCCGTAATCATAATAATTTGCTGATGATCCGAATTTAACTCAACATTATTCGACACATATTGTTCACCAATTGGTAATTGTTGCTCAATCACAGCATGACGACCTTCTTTTATATTTAGTTCAAAACCATCATTAAGAGAAGGTTTTGTGTAAATATTTTTCTCTGCTATTTCTGCAAAAGTTGACAAAACATCCAAAAATGCAATTGCTTTTGCTGTTTGTTGAATCGGTAAAAGTTTAGTGATAATTTCTTGTAACAATTCAATAAATAATTGATTTTCTATTGCAAGAATTTTTTCTTCTGCTCCAAGAATCTGTGTTTCGTATTCTTTTAATTCTTCAGTAATATAACGCTCTGCATTCACCAAAGTTTGTTTACGAATCCATTCTTCTGGCACTTTATCTTTGTGTGTATTTCGAACTTCGATATAATAACCAAACACATTATTGAATGCAATTTTCAAGGACGAAATTCCAGTTCGCTCTGTTTCACGTTGACACATTTGATCCAAATAATCTTTCCCAGAAAACTGAATCTTTCTCAATCGATCTAACTCATCAGAAACACCCTCTCTAATCACATTTCCTTTTACAATTTGATGTGGTGGTTCATCAGTAAGTGTATCAAAAATCTTTTGCGTTAAATCATCAATTGGTTGGATTCGAGAAAATAAATCTGCAACTTCTTTGATATTCGATTGTTCAGCAACTTCTTTTATTTCTTCCGAAATTTTCAAACTTTGTGCTAATTGTTGTAATTGACGAGGTGTAATTTTACCTGTCGAAACCTTCCCAGCTAAACGCTCTAAATCGGTTAATTGACCTAATTTTTCGCGCAAATCGTAACGTAAATCTCCAAATTTGTAGAAATATTCGACAATATTTTGACGACGTTGAATTGACTTCAAATCTTTCAACACCATTACCATCCAACGATTCAGCAAACGAGCACCCATCGGAGTTTTAGTATCATCTAAAACATTTAATAACGTAACACCTTTTGGATGTGGAGAATAAACCAATTCGAGATTGCGAATCGTAAATGGATCCATCCACACAAAACTATCTTGATTAAGACGCTGAATAGATGTTAAATGCTGAATTTCGAAGTGATGTGTGTCATCCAAATAAGCTAAAATTGCACCCGCAGAAATGATTCCATCTTTTAAATCCTCGATTCCAAAACCTTTTAGATTCTTAGTTTTAAAAAGATTGGTTAATTTATCAACTGCAAAATCATATTGAAAAGCCCAATCATCCAACAAAAATTTACTTTTGACATCAGAAAAATTATATTTAACACGTTTTTGGTAAATCACTTCACTTGGTCGAAACGATTGAATAATCTTTGCCACTTGATCTTCATGTCCTTCAGAAACTAAAAATTCTCCCGTCGAAACATCTAACAACGCAATTCCAAAAGCTTTATCACCTTGATGAACAGCCATCAAAAAGTTATTCGATTTCGACGATAAAACCTCATCTTGCAACGCAACACCAGGCGTCACCAATTCTGTAACACCACGTTTTACGATACCTTTTACCATTTTTGGATCTTCGAGCTGATCGCAAATTGCAACACGCAAACCAGCTTTCACCAATTTCGGTAAATAAGTATTCAAACTATGATGAGGAAACCCTGCCAAAGCACTATTATCAGAACCATTGGCGCGTTTTGTTAAAACTATATCTAAAATGCGAGAAGCTCGCACAGCATCTTCTCCAAATGTTTCGTAAAAATCTCCCACACGGAACAACAACATCGCATCAGGATATTTCGCCTTGATAGTGTTATATTGTTTCATTAGAGGAGTTTCCTTATTCTTTACTACTTTTGTCAAATTATTATAAATTTTGAACAGCTAAGTTAGTTAAAAACGAAGTGATGAGAAAACTAAAATTAGACGAATTAGGTCGCGTTTCTGCGGAAGAATATAAAGCTATTGAAAAACATCCGATTGTTGTGGTGTTGGATAATGTAAGAAGTATGCACAATGTTGGTGCGGTTTTTAGAACTTCGGATGCATTTTTAATTGATAAAATTTATTTGTGTGGAATCACAGCAACTCCGCCTCATAAAGAAATTCATAAAACGGCAATTGGTGCAGAAAATTCTGTTGATTGGGAATATGTGAAAGATTCGAATGAATTGGTTGCAAAACTAAAAGAAGATGGTTATCAAATTGTAACGATTGAACAAACGGAAGGTTCTGTTTTGTTAAATGAATTTGAAGTTGACCAATCTCAGAAATATGCAATTGTGATGGGAAATGAGGTTGATGGTGTGCAACAATCAATCATTGATCAATGTGATACGTGTATCGAAATTCCACAATCAGGAACAAAACATTCGCTTAATGTTTCGGTTTGTACAGGAATTATTTTATGGAAATGGTATGAAGGATTTATGAAATAACGGAAAGCGGTAAGCAAAATAAAAAAGACTCAAATCATATGATTTGAGTCTTTTTTATTGTTTAAAAATTCACTGAAACATTAATCCATTCTGGATCAAAATCTGCGTTATATTTTTTATAGAAATTAATTGCAGGTTCATTCCAATCCAGAACTTGCCAAACCATTCCGTGGTAATTATTCGCTTTTCCATAAACAATTAATTCATCCAATAATAATTTACCAATTCCAGAACCGCGCATTTTTTCGGTTACAATCAAATCCTCCAAATATAATCTGCGTCCTTTCCAAGTCGAATAACGATCGTAATGCAACGCAATTCCTTCCACATTTCCGTCCACTTCTGCAACCAAAGAACCCCAAACTGGTTTATCTCCAAACCCGCATTCTTCCATTTCTTCTAAGGTTACCGTTACTTCGTCTGGTGCTTTTTCGTATAAAGCTAATTCGTGAATTAACTCTAAAATTCGAGGACAATCTTCTTTTCTTGCTTCTCGTATTGTTACATTTTTCATTATTGTGTGATGTTATTTAGTTATTCGTTATTCGAAACTCGAAGTTCGTTTTACGAAACTTGAAATTAGTTATTTAAAAATATAACGAAATTCCTACCTCGTATTTCTAACTTCTAATTTCTAACTTCTAATTTCGTACTTAAATTGTCATTCCAATTTCGATTCCTTTGATACGGCGATACAATTCAGTTGCGTAATTATCAGTCATTCCCGAAACATAATCCAAGATTCCCATTACCTTTTGATACTTTGTTCCTTTCTCATATAGAAACTGAGCAGGAACTAAACGCAAGGCTTTTTTCTCAAAGGTTTTGCGTTCTTTTTCATCTTTCAAAATTGGTGGAATAAATTGTGAAAGCAATTCGGACATTACATTATAACCTGCATTTTCAATTTCAAGAACAGAACGATGATTGTAAATATTTTCAATAGAGAAACGTTGAATTTCGTCCAAAACCCTTTTGGTAACTTGTTCTGTTTCATTTTTAATGACATCTAACAAAGCTGTTTTAAATTCTCCTTTTACAATCTGATCAAAATTATTTTGGTAAACTTCAACCGATTTTTGAGTCAATAAGTTAATTGATTTGGCGCGTAAATACGCTATTCGATCATTTTTATCTGAAATTAATTTCAATGTATTTTTTGTTTTATCAATTTGAGATGGATCTAAAGATTCGACTAAATTCAAGAATAATTTTCGGCATTTATCATGGTCAATAATTCCTAAACGTTGCGAATCTTCGACATCAATAATCGAATAACAAATATCGTCTGCCGCCTCTACCAACCACACAAACGGATGTCGCTTGTAAATAATTGGTGAATCTTGTTCCAAAATCATATTCGTTTTTTCAGCAATTGTTCGGAAAGCTTCCTTTTGCGCCTGAAAAAATCCAAATTTCTTACGATGCAATTGATTTTTATCTTTTGCAACCGATTCACATGGATATTTTGCAATCGCAGCCAATGTTGAATACGTCAAACGTAAACCACCTTCCGATTTTCCGTTTTGTTGTTGTGTCAAAATTCGGATTGCATTCGCATTTCCTTCAAAATTGATTAAATCAGCCCATTCGGCTTCAGTAAAATATTGTTTCAAATCTGTTTCATGGCGATCAAAATAAGAAGCAATTGCATCTTCGCCCGAATGTCCAAAAGCTGGATTTCCGATATCGTGACACAAACATGCCGCTGAAATAACATCGTGAATACTATATTTATAAAATTCTTGTGATTCTTTTGTTAATTTATAATTTTCGGAAATAAACTTTCCTACCAAATTTCCCATCGAGCGTCCAACAGACGAAACCTCTAACGAATGCGTCAATCGATTGTGGACAAATACACTTCCTGGCAAAGGAAAAACTTGCGTTTTGTTCTGCAAACGACGAAAGGCAGACGAAAAAATAATACGATCATAATCACGCTGATATTCTGATCTCGCATCCGATGTATCGTTTGTATTACTGCGTTGATTGGTGTAAATATGATTTAGAAGTTCCATAAACTGATTTAGAAAACGAATTTAACGAATAATGTTCAGTCATAAAAAAATCCGAACGGTTTCGTTCGGATTTTTGGTTTTATTCGTGAAATTTTAAAAGATTTTTCATTCTTTCTGTAATATATTCATCTTGAAGAAAATTTGCTTCATTAAAGTTTAAATCAAACTTATATTGAACAGCTAACTCTTTTAGAATTTCAATTTCAGCTTTTATCTCTCCTTCAAACCAGTTGTCCCAAGCAAACAAAATTATTTTTTCATTTTTAGCTAATTTGTAAAAGTCGAAATCAATTGATTTATCAAAAATTTCATCATCATATTCACAAATAATTTTCCATTTATCTTTTACTAATTCATTAATAATTAAATAAAAAATATCAGTTTCAATATTTGTGACAATTTTAAAATTCATTAATCAAAATAGTATTTCTACCAACTACCAGATGCTCCTCCGCCTCCGAAGCTTCCGCCTCCGAAACCACCAAAGCCGCCTCCGCCACCAGATGATCCACCCCAAGAACTACCTCCTGAGCCGAAACCTCCGCCACCGAAAACAGAACTTCCTGTGTTCATAATGATAATATCATCTAACAAACTTCTTCGTCTGCCACCATTTCCTCCATTATTTCCTCCTTTACCTTTCGAAATAATAATAAAGATAAAAATGAAAAATCCTATGGCAAAAATCAATGCAAGCCAATCCATTTCTGGTTCTTGCGATTTTGGTTTGTCTTGCTTATATTTTCCTGCAAAAGCTTGAAAAATAGAATTGACTCCAGCATTTATTCCACCAGCATAATCACCTTGTTTGAAATACGGAATAATAACATTGTCAATAATCGATTTGTTGACACTTGGCGGTAAATAAATTTGAGCTCCATAACCTGTTCTAATCGTAATCTTACGATCTTGTTCACTTAAAACAATTACAACTCCATTATCTTTTCCTTGTGTACCAACTTTCCATTTTTCACCAATATCATTTGCAAACATTTCTAACGGATAACCATCTAGAGACTTCACTGTTAATACCAAAATTTGAGTAGATGTTGAATCATCATAGGCTACTAATTTTCGTTCTAATTCATCCAATTGCATTGCATCAAAAACATGTGCATAATCTTGCACAAGCTTTTTAGGCGGATGTTCCATCTTCACCAATTCATCCGGTGTCTGCCCAAAAACGGTTAAAATTGAAAGAAAAAAAGTTAGAAAAAAGTATTTAACTGTAGCTAATTTCATCTGGTAATTCGTTTGTATCATCCTCTTGATAAGGAAAATATTTTTTAAGTGCTTTGCCTGTTTTTTTTATTCCTTCACAAAGCCCTTTTACATAATGTTCTTTTTTGAAATGCTTGATGACCTCTTCTTTTATATCATCCCAAAAATCATCTGGTGTCACTTGATCAATTCCTTTATCACCAATAATTGTAAAGTTATGATCGGTTGGTGAAACATGAAACAACACACCATTTCTATCTTTGGTTTTGTGCATTTCCAATTGCTCGAAAACTTCTAAAGCTTTGTCAAAATGATTGGGAGAAGATTCGAATTCAATATGAACTCGAATTTCCCCACTTGTATTTTTCTCCGCTTTTTGGATGGCTTCGATTATTTTTTTTTCATCTTTAGAGGAAAGAAATTTATGTTTCTTATTTCCCATAATGATTAGAATTCTACTTTAGGAGCATTCTCAGATCCTGCAGCAGCTTTGAAATAACCTTTTTTCGTAGCACCTGTAAAACCAGCGATTAAGCTGTTAGGGAAAGTTACAATCATGTTGTTAAATTTCTCTGCAGCATCGTTGTATTTTTTTCTTTCAAATAAAACTTCTTGTTCGATAGAAGATAATTCTGCTTGTAAAGAAGTAAAGTTTTGATTGAATTTAATATCTGGATATTTTTCAACAGAAACCAATAAGCGGCTTAATGTAGATCCTAATTGATCTTGAGCTTGTTGAAATTTCGCAATATTTGCATCTGTTAATTGACTTGGATCATCAATTTTAATTTGATTAGAAGTCGCTTTTGCACGTGCATCAATCACAGCTGTTAACGTTTCTTTTTCCATATTCGCAGCACCTTTTACCGTGTTCACTAAATTTGGAACTAAATCTGAACGTTTTTGATATGTATTTTCTACATTCGACCATTGTTTTTGCACACCTTGGTCTGTTGTTTTGATCGTATTCGAAACTCCAATTCCCCAGAAAACGATTCCTGCAAGAAGTAAAAGAATCACTCCGCCAATAAGACATCCTTTGTTTTTCATAGTATTTTTAATTTATTATTACGTAAAAATAGTGTTTTTTAAACAATATTTTATCAAAAATAAAACCGAGCTTATTTCTAAACTCGGCTTTAATATTTTTTGGATTTTAAGCGTTTAATTTAATAATGTTTTCGCCCAACTTTCTTCAATCGGTAATAACCAATTTTGCTTAAAATCATTCAAAGAAGAAATTCCATTATTGAAAACTTTTACATTTTTGATTTCTCCTTCTTTTACTTTTTGTTTGAATGTTGGTAATTTTTCGATAAAAACTTCCTGTTCATTTTCATACGAAACTAACATTCTGTTCAATAAATCGAACGAATAATCTGCATCAATTTCGCGTACGATTTTCGTTAATTTATCGATAGAACAACCACTTGCTGTCGCTTGATTTTCGTCTACACCAACTACAATAAATTGATCATAAGGTAAATCAAAATCAGCTAAAAGTTCAGCGCCATGCGCATTCCAATCCGCTATAAAAGTATTTAGTTTAGCTGTAATAGCTTGCTTTTCTTCTGTTGAGAATTTACGATTGGCTTGAAAAATCCAAATTCTTGAATCGTCTGCTAAATTCATTTTCTCTTTGTTTAAAATTTGTGTTTCAAAGATACGGAAATTTTAGATGTTAGATGTTAGATGTTAGATGTTAGATGTTAGATGTTAGATGTTAGATGTTAGATGTTAGAAAGCTAAAATTTTTACATAAAAAAGCCATCTCAAAGAGATGGCTTTTTTATATTATTTTTATAAATTCGATTATAAATCTTTCGCTTCCATAATCAATTCAGCTAAGTCTTTTACCATAACCGTTGATTCTTTTTCGAAGTGTTTTACACCGTCTGTCATCATTGTATTACAAAATGGACAACCTGTTGCGATAATGTGCGGCTCTTTCTCTAAAGCCTCTTCTGTACGTTCTACATTGATGTCTTTGTTTCCTTTTTCTGGTTCTTTGAACATCTGCGCTCCACCAGCACCACAACATAATCCACGTGTTTTGCAACGTTTCATTTCGACTAATTCGGCATCTAATTTTTCGATTAATTCGCGAGGCGCTTCGTACACATCGTTACCGCGACCTAAATAACAAGGATCGTGGAAAGTGATTCGTCTTCCTTTGAACGTTTCAGAACCTTCTAATTTCAATTTACCTTCGTTGATTAACTGCTGTAAATATTGAGAATGATGCAAAACTTCATACTCTCCACCTAAACTTGGATATTCATTTTTCAACGTATTGAAACAATGTGGACAAGTTGTAACGATCTTTTTCACTTCGTAAGCATTCAGAACTTCAATATTCATCATAGCTTGCATTTGGAAAACAAATTCGTTACCAGCACGCTTTGCAGGATCACCTGTACACGATTCTTCTGTTCCTAAAACGGCGAATTCTACGCCAATATTATTTAAAATTTTAACGAATGCTCGTGTTATTTTTTTAGCTCTGTCATCAAAACTTCCGGCGCAACCAACCCAAAACAAAACTTCTGGTTGTTTGCCTTCGGCCATATATTGAGCCATTGTTTTAACTGTAATATTTGACATATTTTTTTGTAGTCTTTGTGTTATTTGAATGGATTTAGTTTAATGTTTTCCATCATCAAAAACTTGAATCGAAACATTTTTTTCAACCAAATCTGTAAATTTACCATTGTATCGTGTCGCTTTTACTAAATGGTTGTCAACCCAATGATAATTTCCTCCACGAGGTTTTCCCATTAAAAGTCCATGGTATTTGAAACCATGTTTTTTCAACCAAATTTCTGTGTACTCACGATGTTCTTCTGTACGTGATGTAAAAAATGTGATAATATGTCCTTCGTCGTACCATTTGTTTAACGTTTCTAAAGCATCTGGATATAATTCTGCTGTTAGCATACGTTCTGGTTCTTCGTTTGGAATATCATCGCAAATTGTTCCATCAATGTCAATTAAATAATTTTTAACATTTTCTGGTAAAATAGGACTTACTCTTTCTCCGTTTTCAATTTTTTCCTCTAAGAAATTTTCCATGTGTGTTGTGTTTGTGTGTTATGTACAAAAATTAATAGTTCTTTGAGAATGAGTAATTGTATTTTACAATTTTAATCGTTTGCCCAATTCAATCTATCCGCATTGTTAAATTGCCAAGGAGCTCCATTGTTTTCGACATTTGTCATCATCATGTTCAACTCGTTTGGTGCAGCAGATTGTTCCATTACCAAATAACGACGTAAATCAACAATAATTGATAAAGGATCGATATTTACTGGACAAGCTTGTGTACATGCATTACAAGATGTACATGCCCATAATTCTTCTGGTGTAATATAATCGTTAACAAGCATTTTACCATCATCAACAAACTTACCATTTGTATCGATATTTTTGCTTACTTCTTCTAAACGATCTCGTGTATCCATCATAATTTTACGTGGAGATAATTTTTTTCCTGTCAAATTTGCTGGACATTCAGATGTACAACGTCCACATTCTGTACATGTGTAGGCATTAAGCAATTGTACTCGATTTAAATCAAAAATATCTTTTGCTCCAAATGTTTCTGGTTCCCCCTGTGGTTCAGCAGGAGCTGCGTAAGGATCTGCATTTGGATCCATCATCATTTTTACCTCATCTGTTACAGATTGTAAATTATTGAATTCTCCTTTTGGTTCTAACTTAGAAAACCATGTGTTTGGAAAAGCCAAAATGATGTGTAAATGTTTTGAATAATATAAATAATTTAAGAAAAAGAAAATTCCGATGATGTGAAACCACCACGCTGCTCTTTCTATAATTGTAATAAATGTGATGTCGTTGAATTGACTAATAATTGGTGCTGTTAACCAGGAAGAAATTGGAAAAGATCCTGTTTCGATATAATGAGGTGCACCCATTTTTTGTAACACTTGATCTGCACCATTCATTGTAAATAAAGCCAACATAAATGCAACCTCCATAATTAGGATATAATTTGCATCGTCTTTTGCCCAGCCTTTCATTTCTGGTTTCCAGAAACGCCCAACTTTTACAAAGTTTCTTCTACAGAAGAAAATGATACACGAAACCATCACCAAAAAGGCTAAAATTTCGAAAAACCCAATCATTCCGTTATAGAAACCTCCTAAGAAACTTAGAATACGGTGTGTTCCGAATACACCATCGATGATAATTTCTAATACTTCGATATTGATTAAAACAAATCCTACATAAACAAAGATATGCAGAATACCAGCAAGAGGACGAACAATCATTTTACCTTGTCCTAAAGCCACACGAGCCATCGTTTTCCACCTTTCCGCAGGATGATCGAAACGATCGATTTCTTTCCCTAATTTGATGTTACGTATAAGTTTCTTTACGTTTTGCGCAAAGAACCAAATACTTCCTATCATAATTAGAAGAAAGATTACATTTGGAATGTACTTCATCATTTTTTATTAGTCTTTTTATGAGTTTTGAGTATTTAATTTTAGTTTTGATCTTATGGCTGAACTGGTTGCTTTTTACCAAAAACAGAAATATTAACATAACGACTTGGGTTTTTCTTTAAGTCAGTTACGAATTCATTCATATTTTTGATTGTTGCTTCAAGCTCGTTAGCAAGTGTTTCGTCTTTTGCTAATTTTCCTAAAGAACCTTTTCCATTGTTCATATCTTCTAACAATGTATTTAAGTTTTTAGATGCATTTTCGAAATTCTTAATCACTTGATCCAATTCTAACGCGTTTAATTTATCCGCAGTTTTTCCAAATTTGTCAACTGTAGCTTTTGCAGAAGCCATTGTAGCACTTGCATTGTTAAGCGTTGTGTTCAATGTCTTTTCGTTTGTTTTGATCAAATTATTTGCACTATTTGATGTTGCAGTCAACGATTGCGCTGTTTTGTCGAACGAATCAATTGTATGATTCAAATTTCTCAACATTGCTTTAATATCTTGTTGAGTTGACGGATCCAAAACATTATTTACACTTCCTAATGTTTGATTAAAACTTAATAAAACACTATCTAATTTTGCTTGTGTTGGCGTTAATTGTTTTGTCAAACCATCTAACATTCCACCTGCAATACGACCTTGTAAATAATCACCATCTTTTGCTACATCTGGTCCATAGTCTAATAAAAGTCTAACTTCTGGTCCAGACATAATTCCTGGTTCGTAAATTTCTGCAATTGTTTTTTTTGAAAATTGAATATCTTTTTCGACAGAAATCACGACTTCAAAATAGATAGGTTTTGCAGTATCTATAATTTTAATTTCTTTCACCTGACCAACTCTCAAACCGTTTACAGAAACAGGTTTAGAAGGAGCTAATCCGCTTACATTTTCGTATTTCACTGTAAACAAACGTCCTGATGAAAAAATATTTTGACCTTTTAAGAAATTGAATAGCATGAAAAAACCTACTAAGGTTAAGATGGTAACAACTCCTATTTTTAATTCTTTAGATAACTTCACTTGTTATGATTTTATGCAAAAATAAAATTTAATTTGTAAAGAAACATTTTATATTACGTTTACATTGGTTCTTCACCATTAAATGTAACGATAAAGGCGTTTCTAAAACCTTTGTCTTGTACTTGTTTCAATGTTTTTTGAGCAGATTCCATTGTTTTATCAGAGCCATAATAATATTTCTGAAGTCCACCTTCTTTTACTCGCAACACATTTGTCAATCCATTAAATTTTTCGTCTTTGTCTTTATATTTTTTATTTGATGTCATAAACTGAACACGATAATTTTTACCACCTTCTAATTTTTTATTCGTTTCAAATTCTACAATTTTTGCACCAGAAAATCCTTTACGTTTTATCGTTTGCAACAAATCATCTGCACGAGATTGTAAATCTGTTTCTCCGTAATAATACACGTAATTATCACCTTCCTGAATTACATCTAAATCTGTTAAACCTCTTAATTGCGGCGAAGTTGAAGAAAATTTCATTTTAGACTCCATTACCCTTACCTTCAATTTTTTTCCTTCTACAGGTTTTTCAACTTTTTTAACTGGTTTAGGTTTTTCGTCCTCGTCCT
Source organism: Empedobacter sp. ULE_I140 (assembly GCF_053482575.1). Taxonomy (NCBI): domain Bacteria; kingdom Pseudomonadati; phylum Bacteroidota; class Flavobacteriia; order Flavobacteriales; family Weeksellaceae; genus Empedobacter; species Empedobacter sp. ULE_I140. The sequence goes on from NZ_JBQMTX010000001.1 coordinate 2,712,008, forward strand.
CTACTCCACTTCTACGATCGTATTCTTTTTTGAATTGTTTGAATGCTTCATAAATTGTTTTAGTCGATTTTTCTTTTCCTTCATCAGATGCTAAAAAAGTTCCTTCGTCATAATTCGAAATAAATCCTAACTCAACCAAAACAGATGGGGAAGCATTTCCTCTCAACACGTGAAAGTTTGCTTGTTTAACACCTCTACTTTTTCTGAAATCACGATTCACAAAACCTTTTTCTACCAAATCTGCAAAACGAATAGATTGTTCTTTGTAAGCTGCATTCATAATCTCGAAAGCGATAACCGCTTCTGGATCATTTGGATTAAATTTTTCGTAACGTTCTTGATCTTTCTCTAAAAACACAACCGAGTTTTCACGTTTAGAAACCTCATCTGTTTCATTAGATCGCTTCAATCCCATTACAAATGTTTCTGTTCCCGTTGCACTTTTGTTATCAGCCGAATTACAGTGAATCGAGACAAATAAATTCGCATGATTATCATTTGAAATTCGTGTACGTTCCCATAATTCTAAAAAAATATCTGTGTCACGTGTTAAAACAACTTTAACATCTTTGTGATTTTTCTTAATTAATTCCGCCAATCTTTTCGAAACATCTAACGTAATATTCTTTTCATAATCAGCGACTCCCCTTGCTCCAGCATCATGTCCACCATGACCAGCATCAATAACAATTACAAAATTTTGCTTTTTTTGTGCAAATGAAAATGTAGAAAATACCATCATCATCGCAAAAAATAAATACTTTTGTATGTTAATCATTTTTAAACTCATACTATAGGTTTGTTTTTTTGATTAATTTTGACGCAATTTATAAAAAATAAGTTTTTCAATTTGTTTACAAAGGCAATTAAATCGATTTTATTTTTTAGTCCAGTAATGGTTTGCACCGTTTCTTTTGGACAAGTTAAGCAAAATAATAACGATAAAGATCACTCTAAGATAGTTTCTGATTCTGTAAAATTAGATACTATTATACCTGTAAAAGAGAAATTAGAGTTTGTGGTAGAGCACAATTCCGAGGACGAAATACATAATCGTAAAAAACGTATGACTTACCTTTTGCGTAAGGCACATGTAGTTTACGGCGATATGGCTATTGATGCAGATTATATTGAACTAAATTGGGATACAGGTGATGTATATGCCGAAGGTAAGCGCGATTCTATTGGGAATATTGTTGAAAAAACAAAGTTTACACAAGGTCAACAAGAAATTTTGCAAGATGCTTTCAAAGTAAACTTCAAAACGAAAGTTGGAATTGCATATAACATTCGCATGACGCAAGAAGATGGAATCATCATTGCAGATAAAGCGAAACGTGTCAACGATTCGGTAATGTTACTAAAACGTGCCGATTTTACAACGGATACTTATTTTAAAGAAGGAAAAGATACTCGACCAGATTATTTTCTTCGCGCCAAAGAAGGAAAAATGATTGATAAAAATGGTAAGAAAACATTAATTACCGGACCTATCAATATGTGGATTTATGACGTACCAACGCCCTTAGCATTGCCATTTGGTTACATCCCAGCGATGGGTGCAAAACGTGCCGCAGGTATTTTGATGCCTCGCCCAGGTGAGCGTACAAATCTTGGTTTCTTTATCGAAGATTTAGGGTTTTATGTTCCATTTGGAGATAATTTTGATTTAAAACTTTCGGGAGATATCTATACAAAAGGTAGTTGGGCTACTAGAGCCGAGTCTACCTATAAAAAACGTTACAAATACAATGGGCGACTTGCAGCGAATGTAGAAAATCGCTTAACTGGTATCAAAGGTCTTACAGAAGGCTCTAATGCCTTTTCTAAACAAAGTATGTTTGGTGTTATGTGGTCACATAGCCAAGATCCGAAAGCAAATCCATATTGGTTATTCAATGCCAATGTTAACTTTTCGAGTTCGAAATATTACCGTGAATCTGTACGAAATCAATACATTAATACTGGACAAGTTTTTACAAACAACGTTAACTCGTCTATTAACTTAACAAAAAACTTTGAGAATGCTCCACTAACAGCTCAGTTGAGTATGTCGCACTCTCAAAATTACAATACTGGAGATATTAACATTGCATTTCCTCGTTTCAACTTGACTATGTCTCGTATTTTCCCGTTTGCAAAGAAAAATATGCCAAAAGAAGGTTTAATTCAGAATCTTGGTTTAACGTATAGTATGCAAGCTGGAAATGAAGTTAACACCAACGACAAAGACATCTTTACAGACAAAATGTGGAAAGATCAAATGCGAATGGGTGCGAATCACAAAATTGGTTTGCAGACAGGTATTACACTTGCTAATTATTTCCCATTAACACTTTCTTCTGACTATAATGAAGTTTGGGGTGATAATCGTTTGATTAAAAATTACAATTCTGTTAACGGAAAAATAGAGGACACAACATTGAAAGGATTCAATTCATATCGAACATTTAATTTCAATGCTTCTGTTTCAACTAATATTTATGGATTATATCTTAATCCAAATAAAGATGCTAAGATTTTAGGAATTCAGCACGTGATTACACCATCTATTGGTTATAGTTATACGCCGGATTTCCAAAGTCAATCTTGGGGATATTACAAAGCTTATCAAAACCAAAATCAAGAAGAAGTTTGGTACAATCAATATCAAAACATGTTGTATGGTGTATCAATTCCTGGTTTGACAAATTCATTAAACTTTGGAATTTCGAACAACTTAGAGATGAAAGTAAAAGATGCAAATGACCCGAAAGGTTTCAAAAAAGTAAAGATATTTGAATATTTACGTTTGAGTTCATCTTATAACTTCTCTGCAGATGAATTTAAACTTTCTCCAATCAGTATTAACGGAATGACATCTTTGTTTGATAGAAAAGTAAACGTACAATTTTCGTCAACTGTTAATCCATATAAAATTCAACGTTACATGAATGCTGAAGGAAGTGAAGTTGCTCAATACATTGATGAACTTGGCTTAGGAAATCTTCGTATTTCGAATATGACATTAGGAACTGGTTATACATTTGACAATAGTACATTTGGCGGAAAACGTTTCGATGCCAAGAACTATAAAAAACGTGGAACAGTTCGTGATGAAAATTTCTATTATGACAGCGATAATTATGCGCAATTTGCTATTCCTTGGAGTTTAACAGCTAATTTAAGTTATAATTATAGCAAAGGAACAGAACGAAAAGGAAGTAGCACAGGTTCTATTGCAATGAATGGTAAAATTTCGCCAACACCATATTGGGCAATTTCTGCAAATGCAACTTACGATTTCATCAAAAGTGAAATAACTTATGTACGTTTTGGTTTTGAAAGAGATTTACGAAGCTTTACCTTATCATTCAACTGGACACCAATGGGAACATATAAAAGTTATGATTTCTTTATCGGAATCAAAGCATCAATCTTACAAGATTTAAAATACAACGATAGATCAAGACTTAATTACTAAAAAAATATTAATATGAAAAAACAAATCGTTCATACAGAAAAAGCACCACAAGCAATTGGACCTTATTCACAAGGTGTAAAATACAACGGATTTATTTACACATCAGGACAAATTCCTTTCAATGTAGAAAAAAATGAATTGGTTACAACAGGTATTCAAGATGAAGTTCATCAAGTAATGAAAAATGTAATTGCAATTTTAGAAGCTGGCGGAACAACAATTGACCAAGTTGTAAAAACAACAATTTTTGTTAAGGATTTGAATGATTTCAACGCAGTTAACGAAGTTTATGCTTCTTATTTTAATGACGAAAATTATCCTGCACGCGAATGTGTAGAAGTTGCTCGTTTACCACGCGACGTAAATGTTGAAATTTCTGTAATCGCTATTGCAGACTAATAAAATATTATGCTAAAAGACAAAACTGTATTAAGAAACACAATTGCTGTAATAGTAGGATTAGCTGTTATCTACGCTATCATACAATTTGGTCTTATATACAACGCGGATAGATTGGGATGGGACAACAAAGTTTTTCCGGAATGGAGACACATCATCAAATACTTTTCGCACCAAGAAGGAAAAAAATTCGAAGTTCAATTTTTTGGATCAATGCTCGCAATTAGTGGAATTGCAGCTTTAGTTGGAGGTGTTATAACAGCACTTATCGTAAGAAGAGCTAAACAAGCTTACACGATGTTTGTAGGTTTTATTGTGTTAATCGTTGCATTAGGCGACGTTCTTATCACGCCTTATCACCCAACTTGGTACGAAATTGCGATCTGTCCAGTTTTATTCTTTTCATCATGGATTGGAGGTTTAATTGTAGATTTAATTTACAAAAGATTTTTAAAAAAATACAAACCATCCAGCCAATCATATTAAACTAACATTATGTCTGAAAAAGATAGAAAAATTAGAGTTGCCATCTCGATTGGTGATTATAACGGAATCGGAATTGAGGTTATCTTAAAAACCTTACAAGAAAAAGAAATAACAGAGTTTTTTACGCCTGTTATTTTCGGTTCAACCAAATTATTATCGTATCAAAAAGATCGTTTAAAATTTGACCGAATCAATTTTCAAGGTATTCAAGATGCGAATCAAATTGTAGACGGAAAAATCAATGTGGTTAATCTTTGGAAAGATCAAATTGATGTACATTATGGTAAAGTAACCAAAGAAGCTGGTGAACACGCTTATCAATCATTAAAAGCGGCTGCAAAATCTGTTTCAGATGGTTTTACTGATGTTTTGGTAACGGCTCCAATTAATAAAGATAATATTCAGTCCGAAGAATTTCATTTCCCAGGTCATACCGAATATTTAGGAGAAATTTGGGGAGGAAAACCTTTGATGTTCTTAGTTTCAGAAAAATTGAGAGTTGGTTTAGTAACGCAACATATTCCAATTAGCGAAGTTGCAAAACAAATTAATCCAAAATCTGTTTATGCAAAAATTCAACAAATTCATAAAAGTTTGATTGAAGATTACGCCATCGAAAAACCAAAAATTGCAGTTTTAGGTCTTAATCCTCATGCAGGTGACAATGGTCTGTTAGGATCAGAAGAAAAAGAAATTATTTCGCCAGTTATCGAGCGTTGCATTAACGAAAATCAATTAGTTTTTGGACCTTATTCGGCAGATAGTTTTTTCAATCCAAGTAATTTAGACGCTTTTGATGCGGTTTTGGCCATGTATCACGATCAAGGATTGGTGGCATTCAAAACAATTAGTTTTGATGAAGGCGTTAATTATACAGCTGGATTAAAATTTGTACGAACTTCGCCAGATCATGGTGTGGCTTACGACATCGCAGGAAAAGGAATTGCAAACGAAGAATCATTTAAGGAAGCTATTTTTTCAGCGATCGAATTATATAAAAATCGAAACGAATACCAAGAGCTAACAAAAAATGTATTGCAACATATCCATCTAAAATTAGAAAAAGGCGATAATAAAGAATAAAAATTTAAAATAAGTTGCAAAGAGCTATTAATTTTAAATAAATTAGATTATCTTTGCACACCTTTTTGTGGTATGGACAAGTTAAAAAATTATAATATTGTATTTACAAGCTTGCCTTTTGGTAAGAGTGATTTTACATTCGAATTATCACAATCGTTCTTTGATTTATTTGAAATTGAGCAAGATTTTGACAATCCTAATTTAATTGCAACAATTATTTTAGATAAAAAATCAACAATGCTTGAGTTAGAAATCAGCTTAAAAGGAGACATTACAGTCCCTTGTGATTTGACTGGAGAATTGTTTCAACAAGAAATTTCAAATAATGCAGAATTAATTGTTAAATTTGGAAACGAGTTTGACGATACTGATTTTGAAATGTGGGTAATTCCAAGAGAGGAATACCAAATCAACGTTGCGCAAGTTCTTTATGAATTGGCAATGTTATCAGTACCAACAAAACGAATTCATCCCGATGTCTTGAATGGCAAAAGCGATTCTGAAATGATTGAATTGTTAGACCAATACAGCATTTACGAATTAGACGAAGATGAAGAATACGAGCATTACGATGAAGACAACAACAATGATGACGATGACGATAATAACGACATTGATCCTCGTTGGGCAAAATTGAAAGATTTGAAACCTTAATTGGTTTTTATTATTAAAATAAATTATAGAAATAAAGAAAAAAAAGTAGTTAGATATGGCACATCCTAAGAGAAGACAGTCGTCAACAAGAAGAGATAAACGTAGAACACACTACAAAATCGAAGCTCCACAATTAGCAATCGATAAAACAACAGGTGAAGCACATTTATATCACAGAGCTCACTGGTCTGACGGAAAATTATACTACAAAGGTAAAGTAGTATTAGAGAAAGTACAAGAAGTTACTGAATAATATAATCTTCGAAAGATTTTGAAGCTGTTTCTAAAAAGAAACAGCTTTTTTTATTTTTTTTTCAATACCTTTGAAATCGTTTTATAAAAAACAAACATAAAAGGTCAAATAAAAAACCGCATTATATGGACATTAAAGACATTCAAAATTTAATTAGATTCGTATCAAAAGCAGAAGTTGCTGAAGTAAGCATCAAACAAGATGACATCGAAATCAAAATCAAAACTTTAGCAAGCGTACCTGCACAAGTTGCATCTCAACAAATTTATGTACCACAAGCTCCTGTAGCTCCAATTGCCGCTCCTCAAGCGTCAGCAGCTGCACCAGCAAATAACTCTACAACATCAACAGAAGAAGAAAATAGTAATTTAATTACAGTTAAATCTCCTATGATTGGTACTTTCTACCGTGCTGCAGGACCAGGTAAAGAACCTTTTATTAATGTAGGTGATGCTATTGCTCCAGGTAAAGTTTTATGTATTGTTGAAGCAATGAAGCTATTCAACGAAATCGAATCAGAAGTTTCTGGAAAAATTGTAAAAATCTTAGTGGACGACGCTAGTCCAGTTGAGTACGATCAACCATTATTCTTAGTTGATCCAGCTTAATCAATTACATCTAAAAAATTATGTTTAAAAAGATATTAATCGCTAATAGAGGTGAAATTGCAATGCGTATTATACGTACTGCAAAAGAAATGGGAATCAAAACGGTTGCCGTTTACTCTAAAGCAGACGAGACTTCATTACACGTACGTTTCGCTGACGAAGCTGTGTGTATTGGTCCTGCTCCAAGTAAAGATTCGTACCTAAAAATGGCTAACATCATCGCGGCTGCAGAAATTACTGACGCGGATGCTATTCACCCAGGTTATGGGTTTTTATCTGAAAACTCTACTTTTTCTAAAATCTGTGCTTCTAACGGAATCAAATTCATCGGTGCTTCTGCAGATAATATCGACCGTATGGGAGATAAAGCCAATGCGAAAGCTACTATGAAAGAAGCTGGTGTTCCTGTAGTACCAGGTTCTGATGGTTTATTAGAAAGCTATGAGCAAGCTTTAGAGGTTGCGCGCGAAATTAAATACCCAGTTATGATGAAAGCTACTGCCGGTGGTGGTGGTAAAGGTATGCGTGCAATTTGGAAAGAAGAAGATTTATTACACGCATGGGAATCTGCTCGTACAGAAGCTGCTGCAGCTTTTGGTAACGACGGAATGTACATGGAAAAATTGATCGAAGAACCACGTCATATCGAGATTCAAGTTGCAAGTGACCAAAACGGTAAAGCTTGTCACTTATCAGAGCGTGACTGTTCTATTCAACGTCGTAATCAAAAATTAGCAGAGGAAACTCCATCTCCAATCATGACAGACGAATTACGTCAACGTATGGGAGATGCAGCAGTTAAAGCTTGTGAATATATCGGTTATGAAGGTGTTGGTACAATTGAATTCTTAGTTGACAAACACGGAGATTTCTACTTTATGGAGATGAATACTCGTATCCAAGTAGAACATCCAATTACAGAGCAAGTAACAGGTTTCGATTTAATTCGCGAACAAATTATGTTAGCTGCTGGTGAGCCAATCTCTGGTCAAAACTATTATCCAAACGGACATTCAATCGAGTGTCGTATCAATGCAGAGGATCCTTACAACGACTTCCGCCCTTCTCCAGGAAAAATTACAAATATTAATATTCCTGGTGGTAATGGTGTTCGTATAGATACACATTGTTATGCTGGATATTCTATTCCACCAAACTACGATTCTATGATTGCAAAAATCATTGTTACTGCACAAACACGTGAAGAAGCAATTGCAAAAATGAAACGTGCGTTAGGAGAATTCTATATCGAAGGTATCAAAACTACAATCCCTTTCCACTTACAGTTGATGGATCACCCAGATTTTATCGCGGGTAACTACACAACTAAATTTATGGAGGATTTTGTTTTTGACGAATCTTACGCAAATTACGGAGAATTATAAGAAATTAAATTTTCGAAATATTAAAAATCCAGAACATTCGTTCTGGATTTTTTTATGTCATTGTGTCAGCAAAAATCAAATGGCTTAATTGTTGAAAATATCACCTCAGAAAAGTAGTAAATAATCAATTCAATCATTGTATCTAAAATCAAAATCTAAACTATTTGATAAGATTCAATCCGAATTGTTAATTTATAGTGAATGAATTGATTGTAATATTACTTTTTACTATTAAAAATCATTAATAATTTATACATTTGCACTCCAAATTTAAGGTAGATGAATATTACTAAAAATACAACAGACAAATTAAACGCAGTATTAACTGTAACTGTTGATAAGGCAGATTATCAAGAAAAAGTAGTTGACGTATTAAACCAATACAGAAAAACAGCTAACATCAAAGGTTTCCGTAAAGGACAAGTTCCAATGAGTTTTGTAAAAAAACAATACGAACAAGCTGTTATTTTTGATACAGTTAACGAAATTTTACAAAAAAGTGTATCTGAGTACATCAACACAGAAAAATTATCAATATTAGGAAATCCAGTTCCAGTAATGAAAGATGTTGATTGGGATGCTGATCAATTATCATTTGATTTCGAATTAGGATTAGCTCCAGAATTTGATGTTGATTTATCTAAAGTAGAAGTTGAAAGCTACAAAGTAAAAGTTGCTGACGACGAAATCCAAAAATATGTAGATAATTTCGCTGCTCGTTTTGGATCATTAAAATCTTTAACTGAAGCTGAAGCTGAAGCTGTATTGAAAGTAGAAGCTGCTGTAGAAGGGCAAGAAGCTAAACCAACATTTATCCGTTTAGAAGAATTGAAAGATGCTTCTGCATTTATCGGTAAAAAAGCTGGTGATGTTGTAGAAGTAAATTCTAACGATATTTTTGACACTGCTGAAGAAGCTGCACAACAATTGAACACAGAAGTTTCTGAAGAAGGAACTAACGTTACGTATACAATCAAAGAAATTAACAAAGCTGAAAAAGCTGAAGTTAACCAAGAATTATTTGATAAAGTTTATGGAGAAGGAGCTGTAGATTCAGAAGAAGCTTTCCGTAACAAAATCAAAGAAGAGTCAGAAAACATGTACAACAAAGAATCTGACAAACAAATTATCAATGATGTTGTAGCTAAATTATTAGATACAGTTCAATTTGATTTACCAACAGAATTTTTAACAAAATGGTTAATCACTTCTAACGAAAATGTAACTTCTGAAGAGCAAGCGAAAGAAGAATTGGTAAAAATGGACAAAGGTTTACGTTACCAATTAATCGAAGCTAAAATTGCTGAAGTTAACAATGTAGAAGTAAATGCTGAGGAAGTAAAAGAAGCTGCTTTTGCTGCAATCAAAGATCAATTAAAAATGTACGGTCAAACTTCTATTCCAGAAGAAACATTACAACAAATTGCAATGTCTGCTTTACAGAATCAAGAAGAATACAACCGTTTATCATACCAAGTGTTTACAGACAAAATGTTAGACATCTTCAAAAACAATGTAAAATTGAACGAGAAAGAAGTAACATTTGACGAGTTTGTTGACATTATTACAGAAAAAAATAAAGAATTAGCAGAAGCTTAATCACTTCTAAAAAATTCTTTATACCTTTCATTTAAAATCTAAATTTAATAATGAAAAACGTAGGAGAAGAATTTAAAAAATATGCGCTGTTAGACAAAGGAATTAGCTCTTTACATATGGAGAGTTACATCCAAAATACAACGCCTTACATCGTTGAAGAAAGAAAATTGAACGTTGCACAAATGGACGTTTTCTCTCGTTTGATGATGGACAGAATCATCTTTTTAGGAACAGGTATCGATGATCAAATTGCCAATATTATTCAAGCGCAATTATTGTTCTTAGAAAGTGTGGATGCGACAAAAGACATTCAGATTTATGTTAACTCACCAGGTGGTGGTGTTTATGCAGGATTAGGAATTTACGACACAATGCAGTTAGTAAAACCTGACGTTGCAACAATTTGTACAGGAATGGCAGCTTCTATGGGAGCAGTTTTATTGTGTGCAGGTGCAGCAGGAAAACGTTCGGCACTTAAACATTCTCGCGTGATGATTCACCAACCTTTAGGAGGAGCTCAAGGACAAGCAACTGATATGGAAATTACATTGAAGGAAATCTTGAAATTGAAAAAAGAATTATATGATATTCTTGCAACTCATTCTGGTCAAACTTTCGAGCAAATCGAAAAAGATGGTGAACGTGATTACTGGATGACGTCTACAGAAGCAAAAGAATATGGAATGATTGACGAAGTTTTATTGCCTCGTAAATAATTTTAAATTCAATACAAATACAAAAAAAGGATACTCAAAATTTTGAGTATCCTTTTTTTCGTTTACAAATACTTAAAAATTTGTAAAATCATAAGAATGAAGCATAAAAAACAATAGTCTAAAATAGGATAATTTAATCCTTTATTTTACCATAATTTATACTGATAGAAATTAACAAATAAATATTTTCTATCTAAAAGAAAATAAATACCTTTGCATCTTAATTAAGTATAGAAAATTGGAAGAAAATAAGTGCTCTTTTTGCGGAAAAAGCAGAAACGAAGTAAATATTTTAGTGTCTGGAATCGACGGTAATATTTGTGATAATTGTATTGAACAAGCTCATGGTATAGTTTTAGAAGAATCGAAATTTAACGAAAATAACGATTTGATAAAACCATTAACTTTAAAATCACCTAAAGAAATTAAAGAATTTTTGGATGATTACGTTATTGGTCAAGATCAGGCTAAAAAAATATTATCTGTCGCTGTTTACAATCACTATAAAAGAATATTATTAGATAAAGAAAATGATGTAGAGATTGACAAATCGAACGTTATTTTAGTTGGAGAAACAGGAAGTGGAAAAACATTACTAGCAAAAACAATTGCTAAGTTATTGAATGTTCCATTTGCAATCGTTGATGCAACTGTACTTACAGAAGCTGGATATGTAGGAGAAGATGTAGAAAGTATTTTGACTCGTCTTTTACAATCTGCAGATTATAATGTAGAGCTTGCCGAAAAAGGAATCGTTTTTATTGATGAAGTAGATAAAATAGCACGTAAAAGTGATAATCCATCAATTACAAGAGATGTTTCTGGTGAAGGAGTACAACAAGCTTTACTTAAAATTTTGGAAGGAACTATTGTTAACGTACCACCAAAAGGAGGACGTAAGCATCCTGATCAAAAATTTATAGAAGTTAATACAAAAGATATTTTATTTGTGGCTGGTGGAGCTTTTTCTGGAATAGAAAAACACATCGCAGATCGTTTGAAGAAACACGTAATTGGTTTCAAGAACGAAGATCACAAAGAAATCGAAAATCTTTTGGATGAAGTAAATGCACAAGATTTGAAAAACTTTGGTATCATTCCAGAATTAATTGGACGTTTACCAATTATTACGTATCTTAAAGCATTAGATAAAGAAGCAATGAGAGCTATTTTGACAGAACCAAAAAACTCTCTGATGAAACAATATACAAAACTTTTTGCCTTAGACGGAAAAGAGCTTGTAGTGACGGACGAAACCCTAAATAAAATTGTAGACCGTGCCAATGAACTGGGTTTAGGAGCTCGAGGATTACGAGCAGTTACGGAAGAAATCTTTACTGATTTAATGTATAACATTAAAGATTTACCAGAAAAAGTTATAATATAATCTGTTGTATAGTAACTTATTAATAAATATTTTTATAGAAACCTACCAAAAATAACATAATTTATGAAAAAGAATCTACTTGCTTTATTCGTACTTGGTGCGATATATAGCGCTTCTGCGCAAGATACGTATATCAAAGACGCTGTGATAGTCAAAGTTAATCCTAATACTTTATTCTATAACGGAGGAAATGTAAATGTTAGTACAGATCAAATAACTGCTACAACTGAGAAAATAATTAATCAAGGGAATATCCAAATTCAAGGTGGTTTTACAAACGTAAATGAAACTGGAAAAAACTTTGTAAACAAGTACACTAGCTCAACATCTTATGGTCAATTAATCATTAAAGATGCTAGTAGTGTTACAGGAAAAGTAGCTATTGAAAGATCTGTTCCTGATTTAACAAATGATGAATATATTATCTCTTTACCATACAAAAACACATTAGCAAAAGATGTTATAAATTCTATGACTGGAGGTAATTTCTTTTCAGGAAATTGTGCTATTAATGTAGATTGTGGTTTAGACAAAAGGTATACTCAGTCTCTTTTTGTATGGGATGTAGAAGAAACAGAATATGATGCTGTTGATAACAATCATACTATTACTCCAGAACGTAGATATTTATTAAATTTAAGAAATGGAACTAATGTAAAGTCTACAATTAATTCTTTAGGAGCTGTTAATTCGTTAGTATTTGCTGGTATTCCTAATAACAATCAAACAAATTATACTCTAAAAAGTGGATTAAAAGGAAAATCATCTGATTTTGCAAATCTTGCTTGGAAAGATTGGAAAAATAGAATCAATAATTATGCAGAGTCTTATGATTCTTATTTAGGAAATCAAACAGGAACTAAATATGATACTGATGTACTTTTTGGAAAAAACTTACATAGACTAGCAAATCCATTTACATCAAATTTAGATTTATCAAATGTAAATACTAATTCTTCATGGATTACATTTGCTACAACTGCTGGCTCAAATCAATCACCAGCAAATGCTTGGGGAGCATTAAGATTTAGAGTATTCAAGGTAGCTAATGATTACATAATTAAATGGAATAGTAATTCAGGAAATACTAGTACAGGAAATACAACTGCACTTAGTGCTTACTTATCAAAAAATGGATCAAATAATAATTATTTTTGGATAGGAAGTCCTGAGGCTTTATTAGTAAAACCATATGAATCATTCTATGTAGACTATTACGCTATTAATTCATCTGTTAATGGAGGACGTATTGTTAGTGCTAATGTAAACCTTAAAGATAGTAATAAAACATTTAATAGTAATTTTATCACAACAGGAACTTCTAGTCCTGTTTATAGTAGAAGTTCACAAAATCAAACAAATCAAGACACCACATTACTTGATAATCAAGAATTAAAAGAAAATGGTTTAGTAACAGATTTTGATTTTACACAATTGGAATTGTATTTGAGTAAAGATAACCAATTACAAGGAAATGCGGCCTATTTGTTAAATGCTAACTTTATGGCTACAGGCTCTTCTAATCCTGCTAAAATTACTAATCCTATTTTTTTCTATGAAGAAGACAAAGAAGGAAATGTATTGTTAGATTCTCAAACATTAACTAATCAATTCAATAATGAAGATTATGTTGGTAAACCTTTAAGAATAGGTTTTTATAATTTAGAAAATGGTAAAAACTATCGACTAAACCTAAATCTTTATGAATATTCTATCTTAAACAAAGTACAAAACCTAAGCTTAGGTAAGTATTATTTATATGATAATGTTACAAAAAAAGCCATAGATGTTAGTGAGGCTACTGAATTAAGTTTTGTTGCTGATGATAAAATTAACGAACGTTTTGAGTTTTATTGGAATGAACTCCCAACTACGTTAGGAACAAGTGATTTAACTAGAACTGACGCTACTTTTCTTTATACAAATAATGGAAGTCAGTATGTTAGATTTGAAGATAAAAATACAACAGCAGATATTTCAATTTTTGATTTAACTGGACGTCAAATATTTTATAAAACAAATATTATGACAAATACTGATTATAAACTTAATCTAGCAAATATACCTACTATGTATGTTGTTAAAATAACATATAAAGATGGTAAAGTAGTAACGAAGAAAACCATTAACAAATAACCTAACTATGAAATTTTTTTTAAAACACATATTGATTATAACAATATTTTTTAGTTTTACTACATTAGAAGCTGCTAATTTACCTGAGCCTTGTGAACCAGGTTTTGAATGCTCTGGTGGTGGTGAAGAAGAAGGAGGGGGAACTGGAGGAAGAAAAGTTCCGATTCATGATTATGCGCCTATTTTAATCGTTACAGCTGTAACAATTGCAGGCTATTTTTCCTACAGACAAAGACAAATTATTAAAAAATAAATTCATACTTTTAAACCTCAATCTATTCGATTGAGGTTTTTTTATTATATCAAACAAACTATGAAAAATAAATTTATACTACCGCTTGTTGTTTTAGGAAGTTCTGTTTTTGGACAGTTTAACGTTTCTGGACAAATAGAAAATTATGCTAACAAACCTGTTTTGGTTAAGATTTTCGAGAATGCCGAAATGAAATTAATCAACAATGCGATTACTGACAACAATGGAAATTTCTCTGTAAAAGTTCCGAAAGCATACAATGGTTTTGTACGTATTGATTTACCAACTGGAGAAAATCTTTCATTATTAACTGACAACAAAAATCTAAAATTCAAAACGGTAAGCGGACAAGAAATGTCTACTAAACTTGAAATTTTAGAAGGAAATACGCAAAAAGAATACAATAAAGTTTTAGCACTTCAACCATTAAATGAAATTCAGAATCAAGTTTTTCCTTATTTAATGCAAATGTATAAGCCGACTGACGAGTTTTATACAGCAATGGTAAAAGAAGATAAGCGTATAAAAGAGTTGAAACGTAACGAAAATTTTTCACCATTAATTACCTATATTAATGAGTTGAATGATTTGAAACAAAAAGCTCAAACAAATAAAGATGCTGAAACCCTAAATGAAATTGTAAATCATTTTGTAAAAGATGATGTACGATTGGAGCAATCTGGAATGTTTAATGATTTAGTTTTTGCTTATATTAATGGAAAATTAGCTGCTGCTAATAATCAAGATGTTGAAGGAAATTTAATTGCTGCTACAGACGAAATTTTGGCTAAAACAGATATCAAAACTACAAGAGGTCAAAATGTATTGACGACTATCTTAAACTTTGTTCCTGAAAAAGAATATGCAAATTTTCATAAAAAATACGTAGATAAAGTAAAAGGTTTGACTTCTAACGTAACAGATCAATTGAAAAAGAAAGTAGGACAAAGCGCTTCTATGCAAGCAGGAAGCAAAGTTCCGAATATCACCTTTCCTCAACCTGTTAATGGAAAAAAATCATTGTATGATATCAAAGCAGATCAAAAATTAATTGTTTTCTGGGCTTCTTGGTGTCCTGCTTGTCAACAAGAAATTCCGCATATTAAAGAGTTTTACAAGAACTTTAAATCAAAAGGCGGAGAAATTGTTGCCATTTCTTTAGACTACGATCAAACAGCGTTTAATAGCGCTACAAAGGATTTACCTTGGTACAATTATACTGATCTTTTGAGATGGGATTCGCCAATCGCAGCTGAGTTTGGAATAGAGTCTACTCCTACTCTAATTTTGGTTGATAAAGACAATAAATTAATTAAGAAAGTTCATCATATTTCTGAGTTAGAAGTATCTAAATAATAACGAAAAAGCTACATTGAAAATCAATGTAGCTTTTTTATTTTATTGAATTATTATTCTAAATAAATCCTTGACTATTCTTGTAATGAATGATTAGGAAAATTCCAATCAGAATTGTGAATCCCCATAACGAACTTCCTCCATAACTGAAAAACGGTAACGGAATACCAACCGTTGGGAAAAGCCCAATTACCATTGCAATATTGATAAAGAAGTGGAAAAATAAAATAGAGGCGACTGCATATCCATAAAATCGTGCAAATCTATTTTTTTGGATTTCGGCTATGAAAAATAATCGTCCTACGAAAACTGCATAAACAATCACCAAGGCTGTACTACCAATGAATCCCCACTCTTCTCCTACTGTTGTAAAAATATAATCGGTTTGTTGTTCTGGTACAAATCGACCTTTTTTGATTGTTCCTTGATTGTATCCTTTTCCATATAATTCGCCCGAACCTATCGCTGTTTTTGCATACAACAAATTATATCCCGAAGTATCGCGGTATTTAGCTTCTCCTTCATACAAAACCATTACACGTTCTTTTTGGTGTTTTGGTAATTTTTCGAAAATAATAGGCGAAATAAAGCTAACCGTACTTGCAAATAATAACAACACAATAGACGCAATAATACTAAAATTCAGAACATTTGCAGCTAATCCAGATTGTGTTTTGAATGGTGAATCATTAATTTCTTTTTGTTCGGTTAATTTTAAAATTAAAACTGGAATAATTGATATAAAGAATCCTATTAAACCAAAGAAAGTTGTATTAAAAAATATCGGTTCTGAGAAAAATAAAGAACGCATTGGAAATAAATGTCCGAAAGATTCTCTTGTTGTTTCTGATAAATCTTCAACCAAATAACAAATTCCAATCAATAATAAAAAGAAAATTGATAAACCGATTAAAACACCATGCATTGCATCAACTACATTCTGATTATAATTGAAAGCTAAAATTAATAAAGCTATTGTAAGAATTATAAATCCAAAAACTAATAAAACGTAAAAAGGAATTTGTACAATCGAAATCAAGAAAATGATTAATAATATGATTGGCGCTAAAATTATCCATGGATTAAGCCCTTCTCTGTATAAAGCAATACTTAATGAACAGAAAATAATTACTGATCCTAAATCGGGTTGAAGAAGGATTAAAACTACTGGTATTGCGATAATCAACAATATTTTTCCTATAAAACCTAAGTCTTTTAGATTTGCATTTGAATGATTGATAAAATTAGCAATCAACAAAGCTGTACCAATCTTCGCAAATTCGGCTGGTTGCAAACTCAGAGGACCAAAACGATACCACGCTTTTGCACCATTAATTTCTTTTCCAACAATCAAAACTCCGACGAGCAAAACGAGGGAAATAATGTAAAAAACAGGACTATAAATTTCGAAGAAATTACGATTGTTTCCGCTCGCAATTATCAAAATCAATATCATCACCATTCCAAGTCCAAACCAAATTAGCTGTTTTACACCTAAATCTGGATTTACACTATACACATTCATAATCCCGAAAGTTACTATCAGAAACCCAAGGATCAGTACGGTCCAATCAATTCCTTTTAGTAATCTGCTTTGGCTCATGTTTTAGTTTTGTTGAATCTTTTTTTAATTTTAAACTATCTATTTTACTTCCGATCGAATCCTTTTTAACAGGTTCTACGTATAATCCTTTTCTTTTCAGATAATCTATCCATTGACGACGATATTCGCCTTGTAGATTACCATTTTTCATACGTTGCAATAAAGGAGTTCTTTTTATTGTATCTGTTACATACAATTCAGCCATCAAACTCGCCATTGGTCCAGCATAAGTTGTACCCCAAGAACCATTCTCTACAATTGCAGCAATCGCAATTTTTGGTTTATCTGCCGGAGCAAACAATACAAACAATGAGTGATCTTGTCCATGAGAGTTCTGAGAAGTTCCCGTTTTACCTGCTTGAGTAAATAAACTAGTTTCGAAACTACGACCAGTACCCATTGTAAATACATTACGCATTCCGCGTTGAATGATGTCAAAATGTTTTGGATCAACCAATGTATTTTTTTTCACCATATAAGTAGAATCCGTCAATGGTTTTCCATCAATACTATGTACAATATGTGGTGTAAAGAAAAAACCTTTGTTAGCAATAATCGCCGTATAATTTGCCATTTGCAGCGGAGTTGTATTAATATCTCCTTGTCCCATACCATTAAAGATAATACGATAAGGATTCCAAACACCTTCTCCAAAACGATTGTCGTAAAACTCGGCTGTCGGAATAAGACCTTTGCTACCAACAGGTAAATCTGTTCCCATAAATTTACCTAAGCCGAAACTATTCATGATAGAAGCCCATTCATTAATTCCGACACTATAATCATTCGGATCTTTACGAACAATATCTCGGTAAGCCTCTGAGAAAAAGTTGTTACACGATTTTCCAATCGCATGTTCTAAACCTTGTGGAGAATAATACATTCCGCAGTGACAACCAATGTGCATACGTCCATAACGGAAACCGTGTTTACAAACATATGTTGTTTTTTCTGTCATCGTTCCCATTTGCAAACCAGCCAAAGCCGTTACCATTTTGAATGTAGAACCTGGAGGATAAGTTCCTTGTAAAGCTCTATCATAAGTTGGACGAGCAATAGAATCGTTGATTAATGAACTTCTTAACTTTGTATTCAAATAATCATTTGGATTAATTGTAGGAGCAGATGCTAAAGCCAAAATTTCACCATTATTAGGATCAAGAGCGACAATTGCTCCACGCTTATTTTGAAGCATTTGTTCTGCTAATTCTTGCAATCTATAATCAATTGTCAAATGAACTGTTTTCCCACTTTTTACAGGTCGATCATAGTCACCATTTTTATATGGACCAACAACATTCATTGTTCGATCTACAATCCAGTTTTTTACACCTTTTACTCCACGCAAATCTTTTTCATACGATTTCTCAACTCCAGCAATTCCTACTAAATCTCCAGGTTGATAATAGGTAGAATCTGTTTTGATATATGCTTGATTGGCCTCATTTATATAGCCCAATATATTCCCGGCAGAATTTACCATGTATTTACGCTCAGGACGTTTGATGATACTAAACGCTGGATACAGATACAATTGCTCTTGCATACGAGCAAAATTTTCGCGCGAAATATTCTTTAAAAAAGGATATGGAGATAATTTTTTGTAATCTTTTGCAGTAACAATTTTATCTAAAATAGAATCAAATTGTTGTGTAGAAATTCCAATCATTTTAGAGAATTTAGGTTTATCAAAACCATTCATATATTCTCCATAACTGTCAATTAATTTCCCTGGAATAACGTCTAATTCGTACGAATATGTGTTACTCACCAACAATTTTCCGTTTCGATCAAGAATATCACCACGATTAGGATAAATAATTTCTTGTTTGATCGAAGTATTAAATGCATTTAACGTATAACGATCTGTAAATAATTGCAAATACGCCAAACGTCCTATAAATAGAAACACTATAAACAGGATGAGTGCATAAACAACCATCAACTTTTTCATACTCCAACTTTATTTTTAAATAAAATTTTATAAATAAAGACAAACACAAAAGTTATTCCCGAATTGATTAATGCTTTTAGCATCAAAGATCCAATTCCTGATGGTTTAAAATTCTCAAGAAGTAATAAAATAATATGATGTGCAAGAATTAGAATAATCAAATAAAACAACCATTGCGCAAAACTGAACGAATTGAAAGAGAAAAATTCCATTTCGTAATCTTGTTTTCCTGCCAAAAGTTTGATGATTGGATTTCTAAGAAATGCGATAAGTGTTAATGCAAAAGCATGAATTCCTCCTGTGTATTCGAAAATATCTATCATTAATCCTAACATAAATGATAAGATTAGTAAGGCATATTTATTTTGATAAGGCGGATAAAATAATACAAATACAATATAGATATATGGTTGATAACTTCCTAAAAAGTTGATGTGATTGAACACAAAAACTTGTAACAAAGCTAAAACGATAATCTTGATAATATTGATTAAAAAATCTTTATTGAACATTCTTTGGACTTGTTATTGTATCTGATTTTTCTACTTGTTGAATTTCAACTTTATTAAGGTTTGTAACCACATAAGCTTGTGCTAAATTGGCGAAATCTTGTTTCAATCTTACTTGAACTTTCATTTCTCCAGTTTCGTCAATTCCTTTGCTTACAACTTTACCTATAATAATTCCTTCTGGGAAAACTGGCGATTTACCATCTGTTTCGATGATATCACCTTTTTTCACTTCGATGTATTTCGGAATTTCATATAACTGGACAAAACGAGGATCTTTTCCATCCCATTTCACTGTCCCGAAATATTGATTTCCTTTGATACGTGCATTGATATTGATATCCTTGTTTAACAACGAAATTGCACGAGAATAATTTTTCCCTGCAAAAGTTACAATACCAATTACACCATTATTTGTAATGATTCCGTCACCTTTTTCTATTCCGTCATTTGTTCCTTTATCAATCGTCAAAAGGTTTTGCGTTTTGATAATCGAGTTATTAACAATCTCAGCAGGTACAAAAGAATACGTTTGATGATAACCTAAGGTATCCGATTTGTAAAACTTTTTAGTTTTCGCATCTTTAATCCCCAAATGCACCAATTGCTCACGCAAAAAGGCATTTTCGTCCATCAAATCTTTGTTGGTACTCGGTAAATTAATAAAGTTTGTCACCTTTGCAATTTTATCATCCACATAACCTGTAAACGAAGTGCTTGCAGAGGCAAGAATAGTTTCGTGATAAATATTTTTCTTAAAGACAAGAAACAACGCAATTAACTCTAAAAAGACAAAAATTAATAGCATTCCATTTCTTCTAATGGCATTCAGAATATATTGCATTGCTCTTTACTCTTCTATTTCATTAAGAAAGTGAATTTATCAATATTTTTAAGTGCAATACCTGTTCCACGAACAACAGCACGTAAAGGATCATCAGCCAAGAAAACTGGTAAACCTGTTTTTTTAGAAATACGTTGATCCAAACCTCTCAACATAGCTCCACCACCAGCCATATAGATACCAGTGTTGTAAATATCTGCAGCTAATTCTGGAGGAGTTTGAGATAACGTTTCCATTACACCATCTTCGATACGTAAAATTGATTTATCTAACGCACGTGCAATTTCGCGGTAGTTTACAGTAATTTCTTTTGGTTTTCCTGTAATCAAATCACGTCCTTGTACTGGCATATCATCTGGTGCATGCTCTAATTCTTCTACAGCAGCTCCAACTTCAATTTTAACACGCTCGGCAGTTCTTTCTCCGATATATAAATTATGATGGGTTCTTAAGTAATATGCAATATCATTTGTAAAAACATCACCTGCAATTTTCACAGATTTGTCACAAACAATACCACCTAATGCAACAACAGCAATTTCAGTTGTACCACCACCTATATCAATAATCATGTTACCCTTAGGTTGAGTGATATCAATTCCAACTCCTATCGCAGCAGCCATTGGTTCGTAAATAAGACGAACATCTTTAGCATTAACACGTGCACAAGAATCTTTTACGGCACGTTTTTCAACTTCTGTAATTCCAGAAGGAATACAAATCACCATTCGCAATGAAGGTGAAAATAATTTTCCTTGAATTCCAGGAATTTTCTTGATGAACTCTGTCAACATGAATTCTGAAGCTTCAAAATCTGCAATTACTCCGTCTTTCAAAGGACGAATTGTTTTTATATCATCATGCGTTTTACCTTGCATGTGTTTTGCTTGTTCTCCAACAGCAATAACTTTATTTGTTCTTCTATGTATAGCGACGATAGATGGACTATCTACTACAACTTTATTATTGTGGATAATTAAAGTGTTAGCAGTCCCCAAGTCAATCGCAATTTCTTGCGTGAAAAAATCAAATAATCCCATCGTTGATTATGTCTCAGTATTATTAAAAATGAATGTACAAAAGTATAATAAATTTAGATGATTATAAAAGAGAATTTAATTTTTTAATCATCTAAATATTTTTACTAAAATAGTAAGATTTTAACAATAAAAAAGGGTTAAAAATATTTTAACCCTTTTTTATGATTTTTATTGAATTTGAATATCGTAAGGTAGCCTAACTTGAACACCTTTTTGCTCATTCATCATCTTTATTTCTTTGTAAATTCGGATTCCGTCCGAACCTAATTCTTTTGCAATTGCTGCCTCAGTATTTTTTCCTTGAAGATTATCCATAAATTCTTCGAAAGAATCTTTTCTTTTTGGATAATTTTCTGTCGAATATTTTTCAATTTTAGCCAATTTAGCAGCTTCTTTTATCGCTGTATCTAAACTCCCAAAATCATCTACCAAACCAATTTGTTTTGCACGAGTTCCAGACCAAACACGTCCTTCACCTATTTTATCAACTTGCTCGTATGTTAATTTTCTATTTGTTGCAACGTGATTTACGAATTTTCCATAAATCAATACAATCGATTTTTGCATTGTATTTTTTGCCGTTGCAGACATTGGCGTCATCACATCTTTCAACTGATCTGCGTTTGCATTTGTTTTTACTTCGTCAAAATCTAATCCAAAATTATTGAATAATTTTTGCGCATTTGGGATCATTCCGAAAACTCCAATCGAACCAGTAATTGTATTTGGTTGAGCATAAATTTTGTCAGAAGCTTGTGCAATGTAATATCCACCAGATGCTGCAACATCTCCAAAAGATACTACGATTGGCATTTTCGTTTTCAATTGCATCAATTCATATAAAATTTCTTCTGATGCATTTGCGCTACCTCCAGGAGAATTTACACGTAAAACTAAAGCTTTGATTTTATCGTTTTGACTGATTTTACGAATCGCGTCCACATAAGTTTTTGATTGAATACCATCAAAACCATCTCCTTCAGAAATTGTTCCTGATGCATATAAGACTGCAATTTTATCTTTTTCAGATTTATCTGATAAGGTCTCGAAATAATCTTCCACTTTTATGATATGTTTTTCAAGAACTTCAAAATCAGTTTTTGATTTTTCTTCTTTCAACCCAAGTTTTGCGAATAACATTTTTTGATACTCATTTTCTTGCGCCAATACATCATAAATCTTGTTTTCTTTTCCTATTTCTGGAATAAAAGCATACAAACTGTCTGTAACTGTTGTGAATTGTTCAGGAGAAATTTTACGCGATTTTGTAATCGAGTTTGAAACATTACCCCAAACATCATTCAATAATTCTGATAATTGCAAACGATTTTCATCAGACATATTTGTTCTCAAATACGGCTCAACCGCACTCTTAAATTGTCCATGACGAATCACCTGAAAATCTACACCATATTTATCTCCTGCATTCTTGAAGAACATAATATTAGAACTTAAACCTTGCAATAAAGTTCCTCCCAAAGGATTTTGATAAATTTTATCAGAGACACTACTTATATAATATGACAACTGACTTCCTGAATTAGAATATGAATACACAAATTTCCCAGATTTCTTAAAATCTTCTAACGCATTACGAATATCAGTCGCTTGTGTAGCTCCACCAGAAAATTTATCCAATTTTAAACTAATTCCTTTTATTTTATCATCATTCTTCGCTTCTTCAATCGAATGAATAATATCTTGTAAAAAAACATTTGGATCTTCTGACATATCAAAAATAGAAACGGAACGATCCATATCACTTTCCATAATCGGATCTTCTAACGAAATTTCTAAAACAGAACCGTCTTTTACACTTTTTGTTGGAGCAGATAATGCTGAAACAAATATCAAAACGAAAAGTAGTATGACAAATACACTAATCGTTAATAGATTTCCTATGATTGTTGAGAATACTCTCCCGAAAAAGTTTTTCATTTTTAATTTATTATTACTTTTGCCTAATATGTCGCAAAATATAGTCATTTTGTTACTCGGTACAAACTTAGGTGACAAAAAAAATAATTTAGAAATCGCTAAAAACCTTATAAACAAAGAGGTAGGCGGAATAAAAAAAGAATCAAATATTCTTGAAAATAAAGCTGAAGGATTTACTACAGAGCATTTATTCTTAAATCAGAAAATAGAAATCAATACAAGTTATTCTCCATTTGAGGTTTTGAAGAAAATTAAAGAAATTGAACAAAAAATGGGGAGAATCTATTCTCAACCTAAAGAAAATGAAATTTACGTTGATCGCTTAATAGATATTGATATATTATTCTATAATAAGCTTTTAATTAATTGCAATTATTTAAAAATTCCTCATCCTCAAATTTACTCAAGAGAATTTATCAAAAGTTTATCTTTTTATTAAGATATTAACTATTAATTCATTAGTTTTGTAAAATTATATTAAGATATGCTTTATATTAGTTATAAAAATAATTCTAACCTATGAAAAAACTTTTATCTTTATTAATCTTAGGTGCTGCGGTATGTGCTAGTGCGCAGACCAAGTACGATGAAAAACCATTCAACAATAGTAAAAAAGAATTCAACGATTGGTCTGTTTCTGCTTTTGGTGGATTGAATGCATTACAAAATACTGACTTAGTCTCTTGGATGGGAAAATATTTCACTCCAGGATATGATGTTCAATTACAAGTTAATAAACAAATCTCTCATGCTTTTGGTCTTAGTTTACAATATGAATTTGGTAAAACTAGACAAAAAGGTAATATTGATGATTCTGCTTTAAGTGGATATCATGGATATGCGTATGGTAAAACTAAATACCAAGCAATTGGAGTTTTAGCTGATTTAAATGCTTCAAATTTACTAAGAAGAGTTGATAACAGAACTGAATTTAAATGGGCTATGCATTTATATGCTGGAGTAGGAATACATGGCTATAAAGCTTATAGAAATAATTATGCTCCTCAAGGAGATCCTAACTTTACATTAATAACTGATCAAGATATCTCTGATAAATCTATTTATTCTCAAGTTGGTGCTGGTTTACGTTACAAATTGAATGACAAATTTGATTTAGAGTTACGTGGAATGTACTATATGTCTGGTGATGAAGAATTTGATGGATCAGGAAAACCAATGCCTTATCACAACTCAGGTGGTATGACTGCCGCTGATACTGAAGAAGGTCGTGATGACAATATGATAACATTCTCTTTGGGATTACACTATAAAATTGGTAAACACAAAGATGCATTACAATGGGTATCTCCTTTAGCTTACAAAGCTCCTGTAGAACAAACTCCATTCGAATGTATTGACGAAGACCGTGACGGTGTTTGTGACCAATGGGATAAATGTCTTGGAACTCCAGAAGGTATTCGCGTAGACGGATCAGGATGTTCTTTAGATTCTGATGGAGATGGTGATAAATGTCCTACAATTCCTGGACCTCCTACAAATGGTGGTTGTCCTGAAAAAGTAATCAGAATTTCTGATGAAGAGGTTGCAACAACAATTAATGCATACTTAGAGGGTATCGAATTCGATTACAACTCTGATCGTATCAGAGAGCAATCTTATGAAAAATTAAATCATGCTTCTGAGGTATTGTTAGCAAATCCAGATTTCAAATTCGTAGTAGAAGGTCATACAGATGCTGCTGGTGGTGTTGATTATAACCAAAAATTATCTGAAAGACGTGCTGCTTCTGTTGTTCGTTACTTAGCTAACAAAGGTGTTGACACAACTAAATTGTCGTCTGTAGGAAAAGGTAAATCTGATTTAAAATGGCCAGAATGTAATCCTGTTACAAATTGTCCTGCTTGGAAAAACTTAGAAAACAGACGTGTAATTTTCAAAGAAATTAAATAGTCTAAAATTTAATCATACAAAAAAAGCTCAGTTAAATATAACTGAGCTTTTTTATTGTTTTATACTTTCTTCTTTTAAAGAATATTATTTAAATTAATTATTCAAGAATAATGATTTGATTAGGATTAGAAGAAACTTTATACAAAAAGTATTTAAGCATATTTTTTATTTCCTCTGTTTCATGAATCGGAATTAAGATATTAAGAATCTTCTCTAGCGTTTTTATTTGATGATGATATTCGTAATAACCATATCCTTTAAATTCTCCATTCTCCACTAAATAAAATGATTTTTCAATTCCTTTTCGTCCTTTATCAATAATCAAAAAAGTTTCGGAAGGATATTCAGTTGTTTTAATAAAACTTTGAATTCGTTCATTATAAACTTCTTTAGATTCCTCTTTAATACAAGCTCCTTTGCATTTGTTCACTTTATATTGGAAACACGAATCATCAGATTTTATTCCAGCATTTACTTGTTGACAAAGGTTATAATCATTCACAATTTTCTCTAAAACCTCTTTTGCACGTTCTTTAGTTTTAAATTTCAAAACAGGTTGTGTCTTTCTAACTTTCCCTATTTCTAATCTCGAATAACCACGTTTAGATTCTAAATAATACAATCCAAAAGGATAAACTTTATTCTCTACCAACTTTAGGTTATACATTGGTTGATTATTCAAAACCTCATTATTTTCTTTAATTGCTGCAAGAAAACCACTTCCGGTTTCTTCGAATTTTATAGAACGAGTATAACGCTTAAGTTTATTTGCTTTTAGAGTTTTTGATGTAAAAATTTGATTAATAGATCGTGCAATATTATTGCTTCGACAAATATAAATAAGTTGTTTTCGGCTATTGTATAAATAATAAACCCCGATAGAATTAGGTAAACCTTCAAGCAGTTTCTGATACTTAGAATGTGCTTTTTTAGGTTGTTTTAAACCTGTTTTCTTCGTGATTATTTTTTCCGAATCTTTATCTAACAATAATTTAAACAAAGAAATTGTCGCTCTTGCATCTCCAGAAGCCCTGTGTCTATCTGTCACTACAATTCCAAGCGATTCGCATAATTTTCCCAAAGAATATGAAGGTAATCCTGGAATCAATTTTTCGCTATATTCGAACGTATCAATCCATTCTTTTTCGTAATTATAACCCAAACGATCGAATTCTTGTTTTAGCATTCTATAATCAAACATTACATTATGTCCAACTAAAATACAATCATCTGTAATCTCAACAATACGTTTTGCTATTTCATGAAATTTAGGCGCTGTCAGCACCATTTTATCCGAAATATGCGTTAATCTTTGTACATATTGGTCAATCTTTTTTTCGGGATTGACTAATGATATAAACTGATCGACAATTTCTTTTCCATCATATTTATACACCGCAATCTCTATGATTGACTCTTCCCCTACTTTTCCGCCAGTCGCTTCTATATCTAAAATCGCGTACACGTGCTTATTTTTTTCCTTTTAAAAAATTAGTTAACATTTTCATTCCAAAATCCATCAATTTTCGAGTTGCAGTACGACTTACATCACGCACAACAGGATTATCTGTCCAATCTTTTTCCTTAGGAACACTTCTTGTTGAAGTTGCTTTAGCAGCAGGTTTCTCTATATTTTTTTGTTGTTCTAATTTTTTCGATAAAATTTCATTTGCAGATTCACGATCAATATCAGTTGCATATTTTATCACTAAATCTGAATTTGAGGTAATCGTATCGATTTCATTTGAAGTCAAAATATCCATTCTCGAATTTGGCGCTCGCATATACGTATACGCCAAAGGAGTTGGAATACCTTTTTCGTCTAAAGCTGTCACAAAAGCCTCTCCAATTCCTAATTGCGTGATGACCTCATCCGCTTTATAATAGGTTGTTGTCGGATAATTTTCGATTGCTTTTGTTATTTCTTTTCGATCTTTCGCAGTAAAACCTCTTAACGCATGTTGAACTTTAAGACCTAATTGACTCAAAACTGCATCAGGAACATCACCAGGAACTTGCGTTACAAAATATAATCCCACACCTTTAGAGCGAATTAATTTTACCATTGTTTCAATTTGATTCAATAAAGCTTTCGTAGCTTCCTTAAAAATCAAATGTGCTTCATCAATAAAAATCACCAATTTCGGTTTATCAGAATCTCCAGATTCAGGGAATTGAGAATAAATTTTATTCAATAAACTCAACATAAAAGTTGAAAATAAATTAGGTTGATTTTGAATATCAATCAAACGAATAATATTTACAATTCCTTTTCCGTCTTTCGTTTTCAATAAATCCTGAACATCAAAACTTGGTTCTCCAAAAAACTTTGTTGCACCTTGCTGTTCTAATGCAACAATTTTGCGCAAAATAGCTCCCAAAGAAGCTGGCGCAATTGTTCCATAATTCGAATTTAATTCAGATTTTCCTTCATCAGAATCTGTCACATATTGCAAAACACGTCGAATATCCTCCAAATCAATCAAAGGTAAATTACGATCTTGACAATATTTGAATATAATTGAAATAATACTTTCTTGTGTTTCATTCAGTTCCAAAATTTTACTGAATAAAATTGGACCAAAATCACTTACAGTTGCACGAAGTTTTGCACCTGGTTCATCAGAAATAGACAAAAACTCGACAGGAGAAGCTTGCGGATCAAAAGGTAAATTAAGCGCCTCCATTCTTTCTTGCGCATTTTTATCTTCCGAATTTGCAGCAGCTCCAATTCCAGATAAGTCTCCTTTGATATCCATCAACAAAGTTGGAACACCTTTCAGAGAAAGTTGCTCGGCGATAATCTGCAAAGATTTTGTTTTCCCTGTTCCAGTTGCTCCACCAATCAATCCGTGACGATTCATTGTTTTTAATGCTACTGAAATTTCAACTTCTTCTACAATTTCACCATCCAATTTGGCTTTGCCTAAAATTATTTTATCATTTTTATAAGAATAACGACTTTGTACCTCTTGAATAAAGCTTTCTTTCTGATTCATTTTGATTGATTATTGAATAAATATAGGAAAAATTATTCTGAAATTTTATATTTTACAGCTACTGGATAATGATCAGAGAATTTTTTTCGAATAACGTGTGCTTCAACAGGCTTAAATAATTTAGAATGAAATAAATAATCAATTCTAATAGGGAATTTAAATCCATGAAAAGTTGTCGCATTTCCTTTTCCTACTTCTATATAAGAATCGTGAAGATATTTTTTTAACTTCTCATATTCGTACGAAACTGGAGTCGAATTAAGATCCGTTCCCAAAATAACTGGATAACGTGAAGATGTGATATACGGGATAATTGCGTCTAACTGTTTTTGATGTTTTTGCATACCTTGCACCAATTTCAATTCAACTTTTCGACTAGAAATTTCAGCATTTCTCGAATCATCGGATTGAATAATTTCTTTTACCATCGCTTTATCAATGTACATTGGTTCAAGATAAACATTAATTACACGAATCGTATCATTCCCTAAATCGATATCTGCATATGCGGCAAGACCATTCAATTCATCATTATCATCAGGCGTTATTTTTTTGGTTTGAATAATAGGATATTTACTATAAATTGTCAATAAACCATAAAATTCTGAATAGTAATTTTTGAATTCTTTATTTTTTAGACTTTTCTGTTGACCTTCATACGCTTCTTGAAGCAGCATAATATCTGCCTTATTCTTAATCAAAAGTTCTTTTGTTCCTTCTTCTTTAAAACCATGTACATTATATGTCAATACAGATAAATCAGCTTTTTTATCTTTAACTTTATTGAATTGTACAATTGGATATGAAAGATAAATTGGGTAAAATAATCCGGCTGAAAGAACTAAAATTAACAAAAAGTGTCGCCAGCTAAACAGTAACCAATACAGTAAAAACATTGCTCCAAATGCAAATAATATTGGAAAACCAATCGAAATAAAGTTAAAATATGGAATTTCTGTAGGCGTAAAAATTTTATTTAAATAGACACAATAAGCCACTAACAAAAAAACGATATTAATTGTTAGTACTAAACGATTGAAATAATTTAGTTTAAACTTACTGATTATACTCATTTTACCTACCTTCTCTAAACAGAAAGTCTTTTTCTTCTTTGGACAAACTCTCGTAACCTGAACGAGAAATCTTATCTAAAATTACATCAATTTTCTTTTGTTTTTCAACTTTTTGATGATTAAAATCGTAATCATCTTTCGGAACATTTGATCGCGAAGAAGTTGAAGAAATATTTTTATATGTTTTGAAAGTTGATTTCTCTTTTTTCTTAAATAACTCCTCTATTTTGAAAATAAAATTGCCTAAAAAATCATTTCCTCTCTCAAATTGTTTCATATAAAGATAACCAAAAATAGCACCTCCCAAATGTGAAATACTACCACCCGCGTTTTGATTAGCTATAATATTATACACATCAAAAGCGATAAATACATAACCAACATACAATAATGGAAATGAAGTAGGAATCAACAACAAACGAACAGGCATTTTCGGATTATACGAAATCATAGCAAAAAAAACTGCGTAAACCGCTGCCGAAGCACCAACTAATAAATGTGAATAATTGAAAACGTTCTGAAACAATAAAAAGAAAATTCCGCCAGCGATCCCTCCAAAAATATAGAATGTAACTAAATTTCGGTTTTGAAATTGTTGCAAAAACATTTGTCCAACAAAATACAACAAAACCATATTCATTATCAAATGAAAAAGATTGCCATGTAACCAAGAATATGTTAGGATTTGCCAAGGTCTTACAATCAAATCATCGAAAGATGACAAAGCAAACAAACCTGTTGTTGTAATCGTAGAATTTACTATCGTTCGAAGAACAAAATCAATAATTAACAATGTAAAAAACACCACAACGTTAATGTAAATCAACTTTGTTGCACTATTTCCTGATGAATATTTTAATTTTAAATCGTCTAAGATATTATTTGCCATTTTTTAATTCCATCTATATAAATTCTTTTTCCAATGTCTTGTTAACAAGAAGCCAATCAATCCACCTCCTAAATGTGCAAAGTGAGCTACATTTCCAATGTTTTGATATCCCATATAAAACTCAATTAATACCATAATTGGAATAAAATATTTTGCTTTTACAGGAACTGGGAAAAAGATTAACATTAATTTTTCGTCTGGATATAAAACCGCGAAAGCCAATAACAAACCATAAATAGCACCAGAAGCACCAACCATATTACTCAAGTAATAACCTTGTAATTCTTTAGCATTAATATTACTGTCAATTAAACCATTACTAAAATAAGATCCGTCTAAACCTCTAACAGAATATTGAAGTATTTTTGATATAGGAAAAGATTGTGAATTTAATACATCTTTTAAGTGCTCTATTTGAAAATAATTTACAACATTAAACAATATAAAACCACCTAAACCAGCTAACAAATAAAGTATCAAGAATTTTTTTGGTCCAAACGTTTGTTCAACCACAGAACCAAACATCCACAATGCAAACATATTAAACAAAATATGCGAAAAATCGGCATGCATAAACATATGCGTCAAAATTTGCCAAAATTTGAAGTTGGGAGATTCTGGATAAAAAGCACCTAAAATCACTCTCAAATCGATTCCTTTTGTACTAAAAACAAAAGTCGCTAGAAAGAACAAACCGTTTATAATTAGTAAATTCTTTGTAATCGGTGGTATAGATTGTCTCATTCGTTTATTGTAATGTTTTTTTGATATCAGCCGTATTCATCTGCACAAAAATTGGGCGTCCGTATGGCGTATAATTCGGATTTGGTAGTCTTAGCAATTCTTCGACCAAAGTTTGCATTTGTTCAGATTTTAATGAAACTCCTTTTTTAACAGCTGCATTTTTTGCTAAAATTTTTGCAAACGTATTTTCTAATTCAATTGATTCTTGGTATTCCAATTCCTCGATAAAATCCATAAAAACAGACACAACATCCTCTTGTTGCACATCAACAGGAATCGCATTAATCTGTATCGCTTCTTCGTCTAACGAAATATCAAAACCAAAACTCAACAATTGATGTTCTACATTAATTAATTTCTGACGATCATTTGGCGAAAGTTCCAACTCTATCGGGAAAAGCATTTGTTGTACCAAAGCACTTCCATTATTTGAATGTATAAATTTTTCGAATAATATTTTTTGATGCGCACGATGTTGATCAATGATTAACAATTCGCCACGGTATTCCACTACCAAATATTGATTCATCCATTGAATGACTTCAAAACTATCATGAAAATCTTCAGATTCAAATAATTGATGCGCATGATTATTTTCGATTTCTAACTCAACAGCATCCTTATAAAAATCCATATTCGCACGAATATCAGACGGTTTTGGCGCTCTTGTTTGTTGATGCTCAAAAGGATTGAAACTTGAATCAACCGTAATTTCTGGCATTTTAATTTCTGTATCTTCTGTCGCTGACGGAATAAAAGCCCAGTTCGGATCTTGTTCAAAATCTAACGAAGGAATTACATTAAATTGTCCTAAAGCATGTTTTACAGCCGCTCTAAGAATCGTGAAAATCAACGCTTCATCCTCAAATTTGATTTCTGTTTTGGTTGGATGAATATTAATATCAATTTTTGACGGATCAATTTCTAAATATAAAAAATAAGAAGGACTATAACCCGTTGGCAACAAACTCTCGAAAGCATCTACGATTGCATTGTGCAAATATCCGCTACGAATAAAGCGATTATTCACAAAGAAAAATTGCTCTCCACGCGATTTTTTTGCAGCATCTGGTTTTCCTACAAAACCTTTTACTTTTACAATTTCTGTATCTTCTTCAACCGAAATAATTTGAGAACTTAATTTTTTTCCAAAAATTTGAGCAATACGTTGTTTCAGATTTCCGGCTTTCAAATGATAAACCTCTGCATCATTGTGATGTAAAAAGAAACTAATGTTTTCGTGTGCCATCGAAACACGTTGAAACTCATCTTGAATATGACGAAATTCAACCTGATTTGATTTTAAGAAATTACGACGAGCAGGTACATTATAGAAAAGATTTTTTACTGAAATAGACGTTCCAACTGGACAAACAACCGGATCTTGGTTGCGAACTTCTCCGCCTTCAATCACCAATTGCGAACCAACCTCATCATCTTCTCGACGCGTTTTCGTTTCTACTTGCGCAACCGCAGCAATCGATGCCAAAGCCTCTCCACGAAAACCTTTTGTATGAATATTATAAATATCCTCTGTCTTTCTGATTTTTGAAGTCGCGTGACGTTCAAAAGCCATTCGGACATCTGTTACACTCATTCCCGAACCATTATCAATCACTTGAATCAAGCTTCTTCCAGCATCTTTTACAATCACCTGAATAGAAGTTGCGCCAGAATCCACCGCATTTTCAATCAATTCTTTTATGACAGAAGCTGGTCGTTGTACGACTTCTCCTGCGGCAATTTGATTGGCTACATGATCTGGCAGTAATTGAATAATATCGTTCATCTTTTCGTATAAATTGATTTAATTTTGACTAATTTTTTAATCAAACTTTACAAATATACAAACAAATCTCTCTTTTGACCTTATTCTCTATAAGTGAAACTTATCAACAATTGTTGAAGTTTTGAGATTTAACTTTTGAATAATAAATTCATAATTTTCATCAATAAAAAAGGTAGACATTTGTCTACCTTTTTTATTGATATTTTATTGATATTGTTCTAATTCATCTTTTAAATCTCTAGCGAATTCTTCTAAACTAACGACAAAACCAGTTTTATCTGTAGGAAAAACATTTAGCAATAAATTATTTTCATCAATATAATAGAAAAGAGTTTCTTCGAAATCATCTAAAGTCAATTTCAATATTTCGCAATTTTCCCACCCGTCTATTTTAGATAATTCAGCAAATTCTTTCGCTGACCAAATTGGAAATATTTTTTTATCATTAATTATAGAAATAGCATAATTACCATCAGGAAAAATCATTATATAAGCAGTTTCCCCGTCAGCAATTTTTCGAATAAATATTGATAGCGCTCAAAATGATTTAACTTTAATATATTTTCCATTTCTTTTGGATGCATGTTAATTCTCTTTCAAAACAGCTTTCATTTCATCAAATTCTTTGTCAATTTCTTTATTAGGTTTTTGAGTCATTAACGAAACGACATAAATTGCGATAACCGAAGATAAAAACCCAGGTATCATTTCATACCAATCTTTGTAATCGTGATTTACATAAACCCAAGCTAAGACAACAATTCCTCCTGTTAACATACCTGCTAAAGCTCCTTGCCAAGAAGTTTTTTTCCAAAAAAGAGAGAAAACGATTACTGGTCCAAATGCAGATCCAAATCCTGCCCAAGCATTTCCAACTAAATTTAGAATAGAATCTTTTGGTGTTAATGACAACAACACCGCGATTAATGCTACAATTAAAACCGATAAACGACTTGCTGTTAATAACTGTTTTGGTGTTGCTTTTTTGTTCAAAAATGCTTTGTAAATATCTTCTGTTAACGAACTTGATGTTACTAATAATTGTGAAGAAATTGTACTCATTACAGCTGCTAAAATTGCTGATAATAAAAATCCACCAACTAATGGATGAAACAAAACACGTGAAAAATAAATAAAAATCGTTTCTGCTTCTGTTTTAGACCCATCAAATTTTAACATTGTTGTTTGATCAAATTTCATTAAATATGCGATACCAACTAAACCAACTAAAAGTGCTCCACCTACTGTAAAAATCATCCATGTAATTCCAATATCTTTAGCTTTCGCTAAATCTTTCGGGTTTCCAATCGCCATAAAACGTACTAAAATATGGGGCTGACCACAATATCCTAACCCCCAAGCCATCAAGGATAATATACTAACTGTTGTTGTACCTTTAAATAAATCTAAATATTTATCGCCTTTATCATTAATCAACGAAAAGGTTTCACCAACTCCACCAATTTCAGAAATTGCTACAATCGGAACAATAACCAAAGCCAAAACCATAATCGTCCCTTGTACGAAATCAGTTAAACTTACCGCTAAAAAACCACCTAAAAAAGTGTATAATACAACTACAAAACTTGTCATCCAAAGTCCAGTCATATAATTTAATCCAAAAGCAGATTCAAACAATTTGCCTCCAGAAACCATTCCAGCAGAAGTATATAATGTAAAAAATACTAAGATTAATATTGAAGAAACAATTCTTAATAAACGCGATTTATCTTTGAAACGATTTTCAAAAAATACGGGTAATGTAATCGAATTTTGAGCGATTTCTGTATAAATTCGTAATCGCGGTGCGACAAAAATATAGTTCAAAAAACATCCTGTTGTCAATCCAATTGCAATCCACGCACTCGACAAACCTGTAAAATACATTGCTCCTGGAACGCCCATTAACAACCAACCACTCATATCAGCAGCACCAGCAGAAAGCGCCGTAACAGCTGCTCCAATTTTTCTTCCTCCAATCAAAAAATCTTCGGAATTACTTGTTGACTTTCGGTAGGAGTAAATCCCGATTCCAATCATCAGAGCCATATATGCGACAATAGAAATGTATTCGTAAATGTTCATGTGTTTTAATTTTTATCGAAAATATAATTTTTCGTCCACAAAAAATGTACGAACTTTAAATTTCTAAACAAGAATCATGAATTTTCAACAAAATAATCTAAAATCAGCGACAAGTCCGTATTTGAAACAACACGAAAATAATCCTGTTTGGTGGCAAAGTTGGAGTGACGAAGTTTTGATTCATGCAAAAAAAGTCAACAAACCTTTGCTTATTTCAATTGGATATTCGGCTTGTCATTGGTGTCACGTGATGGAATATCAATCTTTTGAAAACAAAGAAGTTGCAAAAGTAATGAATGATAATTTTGTTTGTATTAAAATTGATCGTGAAGAACGCCCTGACTTAGATGCTTTGTACATGAATGTTTCGCAAATAATTCATCAATCTGGTGGTTGGCCGCTGAATGTTTTTGCTTTGCCTGATGGTCATCCTTTTTATGGCGGAACTTATTTCCCAAAAGTTCAATGGATTGAATTATTAGAAAATATTAATCATTTGTATCATCACAATAAAGCTAAAACAATGGAATATGTCAACTCTATTGCTGATGGTTTACACAAAATGGAAACGATTGAATTGAAATCTGAACATTTTTTTTCGAAAGAAAAAATCGACGAAACATTCGAATTTTGGAGACAACAATTTGATGACGAATGGGGCGGTTTTAATCGTGCACCAAAATTTATGTTACCAAATGCTTGGGAGACTATTTTACGTTATGGAATTCAAACTAAAAACGAAAACTGTTTAATTCAAACCAAAATAACATTAGACAGAATGGCTTTTGGAGGAATTTACGATCAATTGAAAGGAGGTTTTTCGCGATATTCAGTCGATCCGTATTGGAAAGTTCCACATTTCGAAAAAATGCTTTACGACAATGGACAACTGCTTTCTCTATACTCAAATGCTTATCGAGTTTTCAACGAAAAAGAATATGAAAATATAGTAAAAGAAACCATCAATTGGCTAAAAGATGAAATGCTTTCGCCAGAAAATGTTTTTTATGCTGCAATTGACGCTGATTCTGAAAGTGAAGAAGGAAAATATTATGTTTGGAAATCGCATGAATTGAAACTGATTTTAAAAGAAGATTTTGATTTGTTTCAGAACTATTATAACATAGACGAATTTGGCGAATGGGAACATGGCAATAATATTTTGATGCGGTTGACAGATGACGAAGATTTTGCATCTAAACAGAATATTACAACAATAGAACTTCAAACCAAAGTTTCTGAATGGAAAAAAATCCTTAATCAAATTCGTGAACAACGTATAAAACCTCATCGTGACGAAAAAGTTTTAACTTCTTGGAATGCGCTAACCATAAAAGGTTTGTGCGATGCATCTATCACTTTTGAAAATGATGAATATCTTGATTTAGCAAAAAATGTAACCAATTTTATTTTAGAAAATCAATGGAATGGTGAAATTTTATTTAGAAATTATAAAGATAACCAAACAACAATTCCAGGATTTTTGGACGATTATGCCCTAATGATTGAAGCGTTAATTAAGCTTTATGAAGTCACTTCGGAAATGCATTATTTAGAAACGGCTCAAACCTTAACAGAAGAAGTTTTCAATCAATTTTATAATCCTAAAAACAAAATGTTTGCGTACAAGTCGCATTATGACACACCTTTGGTTAATGAAACATTTGAGATTTATGACAATGTTATTTCTTCTTCAAATTCTGTCATGGCAACTAATTTATTTAAATTAGGAAAAATTTTAAATGAAGAAAAATACATCGAACAAGCCAAGCAAATGTTAACGAATATTGATGAAAAAATTCACGATTATCCAACTGGTTTTGCAAATTGGATTCAGTTGTATTTAAATTTCAGTTATCCGTTCAAAGAAATTGTTATCGTTGGTAATGAAGCTCAAAAATATTCGAAACAAATCCAACAATGTTATGTACCGAATGCGATTTTTGTTGCTTCAGAAACAGAACAATTAGAGATTACTAAAAATAGATTGATTGAAAATAAAACATCCATTCATATTTGCGAAAATTATGCATGTCAATTACCAATTTTTTCTATTGAAGAAGCCTATAAAAATTTATAAACCATGGAAAAAACACGTTGCGCTTGGGTAAATAAAGACCAAGATTACATCGATTATCACGATAACGAATGGGGAAAACCTATAAAAGACGATAAAATTTTATTTGAATTTTTGATTCTCGAATCTTTTCAAGCGGGATTGAGTTGGTTTACTATTCTCAAAAAACGTGAAAACTTTAGAAAAGCATTTGCAAATTTTGATGTCAAAAAAGTAGCCAATTTTGATGAAACTAAAATCGAAGAATTAGTCCAAAATGAAGGAATTATTCGTCATCGGGGAAAAATTTCTGCAGCAATCAACAATGCAAAGTTGTTTATCGAAATACAAAAAGAATTTGGATCGTTCTCTGATTTTATTTGGAGTTACGTTGACCACAAACCTATTATCAATAATTGGAACTCAATCAAAGAAGTTCCTGCAACCACAGAAATTTCGGACAAAATTGCGAAAGATTTGAAAAAAAGAGGTTTTAAATTCTTTGGTTCAACAACAATTTATGCGCACATGCAAGCTACCGGAATGGTTAACGATCATACCAACGATTGCTTTTGTAAATAAATTATGTTTGTAAAAACAGCTAACTTTCGCATCTTTGCGCAAATTTAGCACATGAAAATCGAATTAAAATATTGGATTATCCTCGGTATTTTAGCTTTAACTTGGGGAAGTTCTTTTATACTAATCAAACAAGGATTGGTTTCTTACACACCCTATCAAGTAGGCGCCTTACGTCTATCTATCGCAGGAGGAATTTTAGCCATTTGGGGAATTCCAAGTTTATTTAAGATTCCAAAAAACAAATTAAAATATGTTGCATTAGCTGGTTTTTGTGGAAATTTCATTCCAATGTTTTTATTTCCAATGGCGCAAACACACGTTTCTAGTTCAATGGCTGGAATTTTAGATTCCTTAGTTCCATTATTTATTTTACTATTTGGAGCCTTATTTTTCAATATCAAAGGAACTAAAAATCAAATAATTGGTGCGTTGATCGGTTTTTTAGGAGCTGTTCTATTAATTAGTGGAGATAGTTTTTCAGGTGAAAACAGTTTATTACATTGTTTATTAATTGTATTAGCAACTGCTTTGTATGGACTAAATAGTTTGATTTTAACTCGCTATTTAAACGATGTACCATCATTCCAATTGTCATCAGCATTATTTACAATCTGGTTATTACCTTCTATTGTAATCTTATTTTTATCCGGTTTTTTCACTGACTTTGTTGGTACACCTCAACAATTAGAAAGTTTGGGATATGTCGCCATATTAGGCTTAATTGGGACTGCATTAGCAATGATTTTATTCTACAAATTAATCCAAGCCACTGGCTCGATGTTCTCCTCAATGGTCACCTATTTGATGCCGATTGTTTCTGTTTTTTGGGGATTTTTAGTTGGAGAACAAATCACATTCATGCATTTATTTGGCTTTGCTATGATATTATCAGGTGTGTATTTGACGCAGAAACCAAACAAAAAACAAATCGAAACCATTTAACGGTACTATACGATCAATCCTCATTCATTGGAATGAGGATTTTTTATGCGCATTCATTTCATAGGAGAACTTTACTTAAAGCAAGACAAGAGCATCACCGAAGAAAGACAAGAGAAACCTCCTGATTGAGGCGAAGTTGAGGCGGTACAAAGGCAGCATAGAGGTAGCATAAAGGCGGCATAGAAGCGTCATAGAACCGATACTGAACAATGGCCGTGAAAGAAAATAAAGTGGCCTAAAGAGGGGTTGAAATTACGGATTTAAAAATACGATTTTTCGCTAAAAATTCCGAATCCTTCCTTTCTTCTTTTAGGTATCCCATACAAAAAACCACTACTGGAACTTTGTTCCAACAGTGTCTTTTTGAATGCGTTAATTATATTGTACACCTATTGCATATAAGGTTTTAAAGCTGTTGCTAATATTCTGGTAAACTCATCCGCCCCTTTATCGTTTAAATGGGTGGTATTGTAAAACCATTTTTGTTGATAACTGATCGAATCAGTCGAATAATCTAATAACGGAAGATGATGCTTTTGTAATGTTGTTTGATAACGATTAATCACTTCTTCTCGATTCAACATATAATCTTGACCTTTGTAAAATTCGGGTGCAATTGTAAAAATAAGCTGAATATTTTCTTGCTCACATTTCGCAATTAATTCTTCTAATAAAGTATAATCTGAGAAGTCAAAATCAGAGTTTTTCTTTTTCATTTTTTCCCAATCAACATTCCATTTTCGGTTATATGATTTGAAACCATCATCACGAAAAAGTCCGTCTTTATGCAATTTTTCTTTCTTAGCCCTTACAATTTGATCTTTCCAATACGTTTGATCTCTGTAACGATAAAGCGGTACAATAAAATCAACCAATTTCGTATCTTTATATTCTTTTAATGCACCATAAAGTTTAAAATTCCATAACATAAATGGCGCATATTGATTTGGCTGAAAAACTTCATCAATGTGTGAAAACGAAAAAGTATCTAAATTCCAAACAACTATTTTTGGTTTTGGATTATGATTCAAATACAAATTGAAACGATACAATTGCATTTTGAATTTACTTCCGTTTAATCCAAAATTATGCGTGGTCAGTTTTAAATCTTGTTCTAAAATATTCGGATTAATTTGAATAAATGCTCGAGAAGAACCAAAAATAGCCAATTCAACCTTCGTTTTTCCTTCTCTTATTTGATTCCATTCTTGCACTTCTCCGCTAAACAAAGCCATTTTTTTGAGTTGATTCGAATAATAAACATCAACCAAAACCAATGCAATGAAAGCTGAAAATAGCGTTATGAAAAAGTATTTTAGAAATTTCATTTTCTCAACATTTCGATATGCGGAATATCGTCTTCTAAATATTCTTCCGAAACTTGCTCGAAGCCAAACGAAGAATAAAATTCTTTCAAATAAGATTGAGCAGAAATTCGGATTGAAGACGTTTTAAATTGATTTTCAATGATTTGAACCGAATTTTTCATCAATTGTTTCCCTAATCCATAACGACGAAACTTTTGATTCGAAATTACACGACCAATTGAAGGTTCGTTTTCGTATGAAGTTCCTTTCGGAACAATTCGAGAATACGCTGCAACCTCATCGCCAATCGTTGCCCAAAGATGTCCACAAACCAAATCCTTATCATCGCAATCTTGGTAAATACAATTTTGTTCAATCACAAAAACTTCGTTACGCAATTGCACTATTTTATATAGCTCTTTCGATGTTAAATCGTCAAAAGATTTATAATGCCAAATAACCTTTTCCATCTATTAATCTAATTTTGAATATTTTGCAATAATATTTTCGAACATTTTTTGAGGTAAAATATTTTTCAAGATTACCGAAAATTTCTGCATCGATTTTCCAATATAATAATGTGGTTTCAAATTCTTTTGAGCCATAATATTTTCAATAATTGGAATCAAATCTTCTGTTGGCGTACCATCTTGCACTTCGTGATCGATATCAGCAACCATTGCATCATATCTTTTTTGATAAAATTTTGACACAAAAGTTTTCACACGACCTTCTGCAATATTGGTTTTGATATCTCCAAAATTCAACGTAGCAATTTCTACTCCTGTGTGACGATTTTCCAAACGAGCCGATTCAATCAAACGATCAATCATCGCCTTCGAAGCCGAATAATATCCTCTAAAAGGCAAACCATTGTTACTCGCAATCGACGAAACATTCAGGATATAACCGTTTTTTTGCGCGCGCATTGTAGGCAAAACTTCTTGCATTGTATAAATTGGACCATAGACGTTAACCTCCAATAATTTCTCGATATCAGCTTTCGAAGCATCTTCCACAGCGCCTAACATTCCAATTCCGGCATTGTTAATCAACACATCAATTTGGTTATTTGTTTCCGAAAAAATCTGCTGAAAACTACGTTTTACATTTTCTTTATCCGAAACATCTGTCGCAATATGTTTAAATTTTTCTTGACCTTTAGATGTTCTTGATAAACCATAAACTTGATGTCCTTTATCGTGAAAATAATTTGCCAAAGTCAATCCTACCCCCGAAGAAGAGCCCGTAATTACAATAACTTTTGATTGCATGATTCGATTAATTTATCCGCAAAACTACATAATATCAGACAAATATTGGTAGATAAATAATTTTTTGAAGGATTAATAGAAGATTCTCTAAATTTGTGCGTTAATTATCAAAAGATTTCAATTGAATCCAAAAACTAAAAAATACATCATTACAGGAATTAAACTTACAATTAGTATTGCTTTAATCTATTATATATTTTTTGTAAAACTACATATCTTCGATATTTTTAGCCATTACAAAAATGCCAATTGGATTTATATTTTTATTGCCGTAATTCTGTACGTTATTTCACAAGCCTTATCTGTCTTTCGATTAGATTATTATTTTCGAGATATCCATCTTGATTTATCTTATAAATCAAATGCACGCTTGTATTTCTTAGGAATGTTTTACAACACTTTTGTTCCGGGTGGAATTGGCGGCGATGCGTACAAAGTTTATGTTTTAAATAAAAATTATAAAATCAGTTTAAAGAAAATTTCTCAAGCTGTTTTTCTCGATAAAATTATTGGACTTTCAGCAATGTTGCTCATTATTGTATTTTTAGTTTTCTTATCTAATCTAACAGATTATCCATGGATACAATATGGTTCTTTAGCCATTTCTCTGATTGGTTTTATTACTGTTCCTTTTATTTTAGGTTTAATTTTCCCTATCCATAAACGTACTTTTTACAACTCGATGATTTATTCTATTGTTTTACAACTGATACAAGTTGGTATGTTGTATTTTGTTTTGGAAGGATTGAATATTCATCCCGAGAATTTCAGTATTTATTTATTGATTTTTTTAATATCAGGAATTTTATCGATTATTTCGTTTAGTGGTTTCGGAATTAGAGAAGCAGTGTTTATGTATGCAGCTCAGCGATTTCATTTCGATGAAACTTTAGCAACAAGTGCAGCATTTATTTTCTCTATTATCACCATTTCAATTTCATTTATTGGGATTATTTACCTGTTTAAAGGAGTCAAAATAGAGGAGAAAAAGAAAAAGACGAAAATTTCTTTTTAAAATCTTAAAATTATTTATTTGAAATGAAAAGAGTTATGATAAAAGTGTGAATTTTATTTTAAATTTTTCATTTTAACTATTTGGATTATTCAAAAACAGCCCTATATTTGCAATCCAATTACGAAGGTCTCTTAGCTCAGCTGGTTCAGAGCACCTGCCTTACAAGCAGGGGGTCACTGGTTCGAATCCAGTAGGGACCACTTTTTAGACAATAAGAAGTCTATTCGAAAAAAATCTTAAATGAACCTTAGGTCTCTTAGCTCAGCTGGTTCAGAGCACCTGCCTTACAAGCAGGGGGTCACTGGTTCGAATCCAGTAGGGACCACTTTTTAGACAATAAGAAGTCTATTTGAAAAAAATCTTAAATGAACCTTAGGTCTCTTAGCTCAGCTGGTTCAGAGCACCTGCCTTACAAGCAGGGGGTCACTGGTTCGAATCCAGTAGGGACCACTTTTAGACAATAAGAAGTCTGTTCGAAAAAAATCTTAAAATGAACCTTAGGTCTCTTAGCTCAGCTGGTTCAGAGCACCTGCCTTACAAGCAGGGGGTCACTGGTTCGAATCCAGTAGGGACCACATAAAGACAATAGAAAGTCTTTCAAATAAAATTCTAAACAGGTCTCTTAGCTCAGTTGGTTCAGAGCACCTGCCTTACAAGCAGGGGGTCACTGGTTCGAATCCAGTAGGGACCACAAAAAAACGCTTTACAATTTGTAAAGCGTTTTTTTATGTTATTTTTTATTGAATAATGATTTATAAGGAATTAGAAATAAGATTAAAATTAGAACAGAAAAAACAACTCCTTTTTTACTATGTTCGAAAGAATGATAATCTATAAATTCATCGTTTTTATCTGAATAATATAATTCATATTTATCTCCAATATTCATATTTATACATGGTTCACTTAATATTTTAGTATTATAATTTTTATCATTATATAAAAATGTAATTGAGTAAGCTCCATTACCTACACCACAGTTCATTTCTGATACAGTTATTTCTTTCTTGTTTTTATCATTTATCACTAAATCATTTACCCTTAAGGTATAAATTTCATAAAACGAGAAAATAAACAATACAAAAGCTATTAAAAGTTGATTTTTAAAATAAAATTTATTCATCTATTTAATTATAAATGCCATCGAATACAAACATAAAAAATCCTCGATAATTAATTATCGAGGATTTATCTTTTTAAAATCTTAATCTTACACCATTTTCGGTTGTAAAGGCTTTTTTACGGAAAAGGAACAAAGTAAGTCCTCCAATAAAAATAGCCGAATCTGCGATATTAAATACAGGCTGAAAGAACTTATAATGTTGTCCGCCTATAATTGGAATCCAAGAAGGCCAATCAAACTCCACAATTGGGAAATAAAGCATATCTACGACACAGCCCGTAAACCAACTAGAATAACCAGCGAAGTTTGCTTGTGCGACACCTTGATATCCTACCCAATCCTGAAACATTTCATTGTAAGTAGTTCCTTTATCGAAAATAACGCCATAAAAAATTCCATCAAGTACATTCCCTATTGCACCTGCCAAAACAAGCGCAATCGGAATGATAAAGAAGTTATTATTTAGTTTTTTCGACCATGCATTAATATAGTAGATAATCATTCCGATTAAAGCAATTCGTAAAAGTGATAAAACTATTTTTCCTGTTTCTCCTCCGAAATGCATTCCATATGCCATTCCAGGGTTTTCTACAAATGCTATTTTAAACCAACCCAAAACATCTACGTCTTCACCTAAAAAAAAGTGTGTTTTTACGTAAAATTTTGAAATTTGATCAATGATTAAAACCAAAATGGTAATGAGTACTACTTTTTTCAAAATACTTGATTAACGTTGCATATTTTTAGCTTCGATGCTTAATGTTGCATGCGGAACTAATTTCAAACGATCTTTGTTAATTAATTTTCCTGTTACACGGCAAATACCGTATGTTTTGTTCGAAATACGTAACAATGCATTTTTCAAATCACGGATAAATTTATCTTGGCGTGCTGCTAATTGTGCATTTTGTTCTTTCGACATGGTTTCAGAACCTTCCTCAAACGCCTTGAACGTTGGAGACGTATCGTCAGTACCATTGTTACTATCGTTCGTGTAAGCTTCTTTCAATAATTCGTAATCTTTTATCGCTTGATCTAATTTCTCTTGAATTATTGCTCTAAACTCTTCCAACTCTGCATCAGAGTACCTTACTTTTTCATCTGTTGTTGCCATACGCTTACAGTTTTGTAATCGCAATTTGCGTCATCAATCCATTAATTTCAACCTCTGCTCCCTTTGCAACTTGGTCTTGTAAAACAAGATCTTCAGCTAATGTTTCAGAACAAATGTAATCTTTGTTTTGCTCGACTGCATTTACGATTGATTCATCATTTTTTAAGTTAAGTATAATTTTGTCGGTTACTTCTAGTCCGGTTTCTTTACGTATATTTTGAATTCTATTTACCAATTCACGTGCAACACCTTCATTAATTAATACTTCAG
This sequence comes from Empedobacter sp. ULE_I140, assembly GCF_053482575.1. Classification (NCBI taxonomy): domain Bacteria; kingdom Pseudomonadati; phylum Bacteroidota; class Flavobacteriia; order Flavobacteriales; family Weeksellaceae; genus Empedobacter; species Empedobacter sp. ULE_I140. The sequence continues at coordinate 2,756,847 of NZ_JBQMTX010000001.1, forward strand.
TTAATTTTAAATCAAGTGCTACTGTCAATGTAGAATTAGAAGCAACAGTCCATCCTGGGATGTCTTTTGTAGCGATTTCAAAATCTTCTAAATCTAAAGTTAATGTTTTGTTGTCAATTAACAAATCTATTTTACCTGATTGCTCTAATTTAACAATTTCTTCATTCGTTAATTCTGCTGTAGCAGCCGAAATAGCTTTCATTTCTTTTCCATATTTCGGACCTAAAGTCTTGAAATTAGGTTTAATAGATTTCACTAAAAGACTTGATGCTTCTTCGTTTGTTAAAAGTTGAATTTCTTTAACGTTAACTTCTTGTTTCAATAATTCTGATACAGCTTCCAAATTAGCTTTCATCGTATCATTCAATACAGGAATCATTACTTTTTGTAATGGTTGACGTACTTTGTTATCACTCAATTTACGAAGTGATAAAATCATACTTGTCGCCGTTTGTGCTAAATGCGTTTGTTCTTCTAATTCGGTTTTAATCAATGATTCGTCTGCAACGGGGAAATCTGCTAAATGCACAGATTCTGCAGGATTTTTACCTGTAGCTGCATTCAAATCTTTGTACAAACGATCCATGAAGAATGGTGCGATTGGAGAACCTAAAATTGAAACCGTTTCTAAAACTTTGTACAATGTTTGGTAAGCTGCAATTTTATCTTTCGAATAATCACCTCTCCAAAAACGTCTTCTTGATAAACGTACGTGCCAATTTGATAAATTATCAATTACAAATTCTTGAATAGCACGAGCCGCTTTTGTTGGTTCATAATCTGTTAAAAAGGCATCAACTTTTTTCGTTAATGTATTCAATTCAGAAATAATCCATTGATCTAATTCAGCTCTTTCATTTACAGGAATTTCTTCTTCTTCAAATGTAAATCCGTCCACATTCGCGTATAATGCGAAGAATGAATAGGTATTATATAATGTTCCGAAGAATTTACGACGAACTTCGTCCACTCCAGCAATATCAAATTTTAAGTTTTCCCAAGGTTGCGCATTCGCAATCATGTACCAACGTGTTGCATCAGGACCATAAGTTGCCAATGTATCGAATGGATCGACAGCATTCCCCAAACGTTTTGACATTTTTTGACCATTTTTGTCTAATACCAATCCGTTTGACATTACATTTTTATATGCTTTCGAATCAAAAACTAATGTTCCGATTGCGTGTAATGTATAGAACCAACCACGTGTTTGATCGACACCTTCTGCAATAAAATCAGCTGGATACATTGTTCCATTATCAATCAATTCTTTATTTTCGAATGGATAGTGAACTTGCGCATAAGGCATTGCTCCAGAATCAAACCAAACGTCAATCAAATCCGCTTCGCGTTTCATTGGTTTTCCTGATTCAGAAACTAATGTAATTTCATCTACTACATTTTTGTGTAAGTCGATTAAATCATAGTTTTCTTCTGTCATATTTCCAACTTCGAAATTTTGGAAAGGATTAGAAGTCATTACGCCTGTCGCAATTGATTTTTCAATTTCAGCAACTAATTCTTCTACGGAACCAATTACTGTAACTTCATCCCCTTCTTCAGTTCTCCATATTGGCAATGGAATTCCCCAATAACGAGAACGAGATAAATTCCAATCATTGGCATTTTCTAACCAGTTTCCGAAACGTCCTTCTCCAGTCGCTTTAGGCTTCCAATTGATTTCTTTATTCAATTCAACCATACGGTCTTTCACATCCGTTACCTTGATAAACCAAGAATCTAATGGATAATATAAAATAGGTTTGTCTGTTCTCCAACAATGTGGGTAACTGTGTTTATATTTCTCTACTTTGAAGGCTTTGTTTTGCTCTTTTAATAAAATCGCGATTTCTACATCAACCGATTTTTCAGGAGCAGTTCCATCATCGTAATATTCATTTTTTACATATTTACCTCCATAACCTTCTGGTAAATCAGCCACAAAACGACCTTGTAAATCTACTAAAGGAACAGCATTTCCATGCGTATCTAATACCAACATTGGTGGAACACCAGCTTCTTTTGCAACACGCGCATCATCCGCACCAAAAGTAGGCGCAGTATGTACGATACCTGTACCATCTTCTGTTGTTACGAAATCTCCAGGAATTACTTGGAAAGCATTCTCTGCATTTTCGTAAGGCAACGCCCAAGGTAATAGTTGCTCATAACGAGTTCCAACAAAATCAGCACCTTTGTATTCTCCTACAATTCTATAAGGAATTGTCTTATTTCCTGCCGCATAAACTTTAAAATCTTCTTCTGTTTCTGCTAAGAAATATGGTTTACCGAATTGTTTAGCAACCAATGGTTTTCCTAAAATTACGCGAATTGGCTCGAATGTATATTGATTGAATGTTTCAACTACAACATAATCGATATCTGGACCAACTGTTAACGCTGTATTTGATGGCAACGTCCAAGGTGTTGTTGTCCAAGCTAAGAAATACACATCTCCATCAAAATCATTGAATAAATCTGTAGAATCTTTGTTTACTTTAAATTGAGCAACAATCGTTGTATCTGTAACATCTTGATAAGTTCCTGGTTGATTTAACTCGTGTGAAGATAAACCTGTACCAGCTTTAGGAGAATATGGTTGAATTGTATAACCTTTGTACAACAAATCTTTGTTATAAATTTGCTTCAACAACCACCAAACAGACTCCATATATTTTGGTTTATACGTGATATATGGATCTTCCATATCCACCCAATAACCCATTTTTTCAGTCAAATCATTCCACAAATCTGTGTAACGCATTACTGTACGTTTACACGCTTCGTTATATTCTTCAATTGAAATTTTAGTTCCAATATCTTCTTTGGTAATTCCTAATTCTTTCTCAGTTCCCAATTCTACTGGTAAACCATGCGTATCCCAACCCGCTTTACGAAAAACTTGTTTTCCTTTCAAGGTTTGGTAACGACAAAATATATCTTTGATAGAACGTGCTAAAACGTGGTGAATCCCTGGCTTTCCGTTTGCAGAAGGAGGACCTTCATAGAACACAAAAGATGGATTTCCATCACGCGTAGAAATACTTTTTTCGAAAACATTATTTTGTTTCCATTCTTCTAACGTTTCTTTTGAGACTTGTACCAAGTCTAAGTGCTTATATTCTCTAAACTTTTTTGCCATCGAATTCTTTCTTATTTCTTCTAAATCAAGGAGTGCGAATATAAGAAATTTTTACATATTTTTATTGTTATAGAAACGAAAATCATATTAATAATTGCTTAAATTTATCCCGATATTATAGATTTAACAATTCTTGAATAAAAATCAGATGTTTTCAGATTTAATTCAGCATTAACCAAATAATTAACAACAATTTTTAAAGATATTTTTTCGATGAAAAAAGGCTTCAAATATTACTCGATTCTATTCATTATTTTGCTTTTTGCAAGTTGTTCCAAAAACGAAGATTATACGGTTTTGATTCCAACTGATGCAGATTTTGTTGCGTTGATAAATCCAAAATCAATTGCAGAAAAAGGTAATTTTCAGAAATTAGAACAATACAAAATTTATCAATTAGCCGAAGGCGAACTTAAAAATCAAGATCCGACTTTTGATCAATTATTAAATGATATCAAAAACAATCCGACCTCAGCAGGCGTAGATATTATCAGTCCTATTTACCTTTTTGGGCAAAAAATTAATGGAAAAAATATGGTTGCGTTGATTACAAATATGCGCGACAAAGATCAGTTTGAAAAACATTTATCAACCATTTACAAAGGTTTATACAAAAAAAATATTTCGTTTGAAAAGAAAGATGGTTTTACGACGATTTCTGGATTCAATAAACCGTTTATGGCTTGGAATAAATCTCAATTTTTATTGATTGTTTCTGAATTTGGTGTTGGAGAAAAAGCAATTCAAGATTATTTTACGAAAATTATCAACGATAAACATTCACTTGCGAAGGAAAATAATAGTTTTGGAGATTTTGTTAAAAACTCGCAGGATATCAACATTTGGTACACTGGAAACTTTTTGAAAAACTTCTCAAAACACGAAAGTTCTGAAAAGAAAAACCTTGATTTCACAAAAAGTTCTTGGGTTAATTTTATTTCCTTTACTTCGGACGGAATTAGTTTTACACAAAAATTTCATCCAGATGCAATTACAAAAGTTGAATTGCAAAAACATCCGATGTGGAAATCAAAAATCAATACTGATTTTTTTAAATATTTTCCTGCACAAAGTTACATGAATATTGGACTTGGAATTTATCCTGCCAACACGCGTTATGTGTTCGAAAATCAAAATTTCTTGACTACTTTTTTAGAACAATATGAAATTGATTTGAACAAATTAGAACAAAGTTTTGAAGGCGAAGCTTTGTTTAGTGTTTATGATTTTGAGATCGGAAAAGCATTTAATCCAAATGATTTTTTTGGTAAGAAAGAAGCTTTTATTAAGCAGGTTGTTTATCCGCAATTTGTTTTGGGTGGAAAAATGAAAAATGATCTTTTCTTCAACGAATTTATTAAAGCCCATCAAGAAAATATTCAGAAAATTGGATCTTATTACATGCTGCCACTTTCGACAAATATGAAGATTTATATGACGTACAAAAACAATTTGATGTACATCACAAATAATCAATCGATCATGAATCAATATTTAAACAACATGGTAAGTTCTTCAAATTTTGTTACATCAGAATATGCTACAAATGCTTCAAATCCGATGTTTGGTTACGTGAATTTAAATTTTGATCAATATCCAAAAGAAGTTCAAAATTATATTTATCAACAAATTCCGTTCGGAAATACGAAAGAAATGCAAACGGTTTTATCTTATTTTGATCACATCGATTACCGCGTTTCGAATGAATACACAAAAACAGGAAAAATACATATGAAAAAGACGGATAAAAATAGTTTGGAAGTGATTTTCTTACTTTTAGACCAAGCTTATTCACTATTTTTCAATCAAGCTGCACAACAAAATGGAAATTAAAATCAGTCAACTTGTTCCGCATCCTTTGAAGGAATTTGGGTTCGAACAATCTGAAATTTGGAAAAATACATACACTTTTTCGAGTGGAAATATTTATCAAATCGTTGCACATTCTGGTGTTGGAAAATCGACGTTGATTAATATTTTGTACGGTGATAGAAAAGATTATGACGGAGAAGTTTTATTTGATGGACAAAATATTAAGAATTATTCTTTGAATGATTGGACAAAAATTAGACGTGAAAAAATTGCGTATGTTTTTCAAGGTTTACATTTGTTTGAAGAATTGACTTTGATGGAAAATATTCAATTAAAAAATGTATTAACGCAACATCAATCCGAAAATCAAATTATTGAATGGATCGAAAAAGTTGGTTTAAAAAGTCATTTACATCAAAAAGCGATTCATCTTTCTTATGGTCAACGTCAACGAATTGCTGTGATTCGTGCACTTTGTCAACCATTTGATTTTTTGCTTTTGGACGAACCTTTTAGTCATTTAGATGAAGTAAATCAACAACTTCTGATTGATTTGGTTACCGAAGAAGCTACAAAAAATAACGCTGGAATCATCTTTACAAGCTTACACGAAATTCACGATAAACGCCTTGCAAATGTCATTCAACTCTAAAACTTTAATCGAAAAATTAGTTCGTAAAAACCTAAGTTTCTTGCGAATTACAACCTTTTGTTTTTTCTCAATCATTGGATTTTTCATCTTGATTTTGGCTGGAACAATTTATTTGGATTATGCCAAAAATTTTGGAGAAGATAGTTCAGTTTGGAAAGCAAATTATGTGGTCTTAAACAAAAAAATATCGTCTTTACAAACGTTGACTGGTGAAAAACCAAGTTTTAGTGAAAATGAAATTAATGATTTGAAATCACAGAATTTTGTTGCAAAAGTTGGAACATTCAAAAGCAGTCAATTTCCTGTAAAATTGCAAGTTGGTGGTGTTGCTGGAATTCGTGGTTTTTCGACTGATTTATTTTTTGAATCTGTTCCTGAAGATTTTATTGATGTAAAAGAATCAGATTGGAAATGGCAAGAAGGACAAGATTTTATTCCGATTATTATTCCGAAAAGTTATTTGAATTTGTACAATTTCGGTTTTGCAACAAGTCAAGGTTTACCACAAGTTTCGGAAGGATTATTTACTAAAATTCCTTTTCAATTGATTTTAGGAAAAGGAGAAAATCAGAAAGTATATCAAGCAAGAATTGTCGATTTTACGACTAAAATTAATACCATTTTAGTTCCCGAAAACTTTTTGGAGTGGGCAAATCAAACGTATGCACCTCTAAAAAGTTTAGCACCATCAAGAATTGTTGTTGAAACGAAATCTCAAGGTGACGAAAATGCTTCGACTTATTTTGAGCAACAAAATTATGATATCAACAAAGATGAATTGAAAAATAATGAATTGACGTATTATCTAAAATTAGCTTTTTCGTTGGTTTTATTTATTGGTTTAATCATTGTTTTTGCAGCGATTTGGTTGATGATTATCAATTTTCAATTGATGATTGAAAAGAATAAACACAAAACGAAAGATTTATTTTTGATTGGATATAACATCAATCAATTGGCTCGTCCGTATCTTAAATTTTCGATTATATTTATGTTAATCAGTTATATTATTTCGATTCCGTTGGTTTATTTTATTTTGGATATCATCAAAGAAAAAGTCGGTAAATTTATGGCAACAGAAACTTCGCATGTTTGGGAAGTGATCGGTTTTGGATTAATCATCGTGATCATTTTATTCATCATTAATAAAATAATTTTGACACAATCCGTCAAAAAAATTGCTTTGAAAGATTAATACTAAATTTTATAAAAACACAAAAAAGGATTCTGAAAATTTTCAGAATCCTTTTGTTTATGCTTAATATTCTCGATTAGAACGAATATCCAACTCCTACAGAAAACGAATGATTTTTTACATCTCCAACTTCTACATTGTTATTGTTTTTATTATCTCCTATTTTAGTTAATCCCATATAATATCTCGCTCCAACATTGATATTGTCTGTTACATTATATCCCAAACCGAAGTTAACACCAAAGTCAAAGTTTTTTACATCATCTTTTACATCAAACTTTTGTTCTGTTGTGTAAACGGTATTATTCGCATATGTACTTGTAGATTGTTTGTTGCTCGCATACAGATTAAATCCAAATTGTGGACCAGCCTCTATATTAAAACGAGATGCAGCAGGATAGTATTTGAACATGATTGGAACTTGAATATAATCTAAAGTCGTTTTGTTTTTACTTTTTACAGTTGTATTTCCTACTTCCATTACTTCGTCTTTGTACTTTCCTCCCATTCTTGTAAAATTTACCTCTGGTTGAACGGCAAATTGATCAGTAATTGGAAAGTGTCCATAAAGACCTGCGCTAAAACCTACTTTATAATCATTATCATTTACATCTTTTCCATTGAAAGAAGACATATTTACACTGGATTTAATACCAAATTGTGGCGATGTAGTTTTTTCTTGTGCGCTCAAACTTACAACTCCTAACATTGCAGCAGCAATAAAAAATATTTTTTTCATCTTTTAAATTTTATAGTTCTAATTATGATGTATGCATAATTTCAAGTCTTGTGCCAAATAATGTTAAAAAAGAGTACTACAAATATTAATTAACTCATTTTAAATATATTAATCATTTAATTTTAACATTCATAAAAGCATATTAATAAAAAAAAGCTACATCTTTCGATATAGCTTTTATAAATTATACGTTATTTTCTATTAGAATTTATAAGCAAAACCAACAGATACTGCATTATATTTCCAATCTACAGTGTTATTATTTTCTGGACCAGCAGAAATTCCTTTATACCCTGCATATAAATCCCATGTTGAAGCAGAATAGCCAATTTTAGGCTGCCAAAATAAACCTCCTTCATAACCGTCAGTTGTAGCGAAAGCATAACCTAAATCAGCACCTACAAATAAATTATTTCCAAACTCGTATTTAGCTGTTGCTGCTAATGGAATAAATCCAACATCATCTTTTTCAGCTACAACTACATTATTAATTTTAACCCGTTGTGCATTTTAAATAATTTGGGTTTTTAGATTATTAATATTTCGATTAAAGTATGTTTTATTAATGTACTGAACCACAGTAAGTGCAGTAATTTTAGCTAAAATTCTGGTTTTAAATCCTTCGAAAGTCTTTGCATAATTTCGTCTAATCATAAACTGATCACATAGTTGAGAAAATAACGTTTCAATTCTTTTTCGATACTTTTTGAATGGATAAAACTGAGGTTTATACTCTTTTTGATTGGATCTTTTCGGTGTTTCTAATCGAATATTGGCTTCATTAAATAAGTCAATTTGAATTGTTTGTGACAAATAGCCTCTGTCACCAAGTAGCACACAATCTGACAGTTGAGATTTTATATCTTTCAAAAAATGAATATCATGAACAGATGCGGGACTAATATCAATACTCTGGAAAACACCAGTTAAAGAACAAACAGCATGAAGTTTATAGCCATAAAAAGACATTTGCTGAGAAGCACAAAAACCTCTATTTGGTGCACTATACTGATGTTCTTTGCAAATTTTAGAGCGATTAATTCTTGCTATTTTGCACACCTCCAACGGCATACTATCAACGATAAAACAATTTTCAAATTCATTAAATTCTTTCGCTAATTTGAGGCGAATACTATTAATTTGCTCTGATAATCTTCGTTTTCTACGATTGTAAATACTACGCTCAATTTTACAACTTAACGCATTAGGAAGATTTCGAAATAAATGATTTTCACTATCAATACCCATAAATTCAGCTGTTAAAACAAGACTTATGAGTTCTAAATCAAAAAGTTTAGGTTTTCTACGTTGATAAATTAAAAGTGTATCTCTTGATATTTTTCGAAGAACTTCCAATATTCTTTCGTAATTTGCAAGTAAGTTGTTCATTGTAAATGTTTTGTAGTTAAAACAATTTACTGATTTTCAATCAAATGAACAACTTTATTCTTTATTAATCAAAATGCACAACGGGTTAATTTTATACTCTTTTCCAATAAAATGATCATAACCTACTTTAGCACCTAATTTAAAGTTATTTGCAATAGGATGTAAATAAGCTAAATCTACTCCGATATTAAATGAAGATACATCTGCTGTCTCTCCTACTGGAATACCTACGTGAACTGTACCTTCTATACCTGTTGTTTGCGCTGAAACTCCTACCATACCTGCTACTGCGAAAGCAGCTGTTAATAATACTTTTTTCATTTTTATAATGTTTTAAAATATTTACAATTTTGTTAAACTTATTTGCATAATTTCAATTTATGTGCCAAAGTTAAAAACTAGATAATGATAAAAAATACTAAAATTAACAATAACCTAATATTCAGAACTTTATTTCACAAAAAAAGCTCCAAAATAATTTTTGGAGCTTTTCTGTGTTTATTGATTTGACTTATTGTCCGACCATTTTGTATAAAATATTCTGTTGTTGTTTCGCATAATTGGTATCAATTTCTGCAGCTACACCAATCATTTCGTCTAAATAATTAAACTGATTCATGATTTTTGCTTGATCAGCTGCGTCAACTTTTCCATCTGCCACAACTTCTTTATATAAGGTTTCGAATTTCTTCAATACAGGATTATAAGCAGATTCGAAAACTTTCAATGCTTTTTCTTTATCACCTCTTTCACCTAAAGCGGAAGCTTCGTTGTAGATTGACATCATCAAATCATTTTTAGCCGCGGCTAAATCTGAACCAATTGAATATCCTTTCCCTGAAGGCAACGACTCAAAGAAAGCTATTTTCGCATTTGCTTCTTTACGAACATGTGCAAACAATTCTTGTGCTTTTTTATCCTCTCCAGCTTTCAAATAAATTCCGACAATTCTACTTACTCCATAACCAATGTCGTATTTCGCTAAAGCAGGAATTTCTAACATCACTTTGTCCAAAACTGCAATCGCTTCTTTTTTGCGTCCAGCATTCAATAAATCATCTGCCAAACGAACCGCAGTATTTCTATAAGAAGATGTGTAGTTACGTTCTGTCAAACTAAATGACGCATCAGGATTATTATATCCAGACCATTTGTATGAATTAAATGTTCTTAATAACATATCATTATCAGAAGCTCCAATAATTCCTCCTTTACCAAAAGGGGTATAAATCGGAACTAATTTATAACTCATTCCAGCATTCAATAAATAATCATTCATGTAGAATGTATTTTCTGGATCAGAAATTCCTCCACCACTAAAGTAAATAGGACGATCCCAATTGTATTTCGCCATCATTGACAACAACAATAAATTGTTTTTGAACAAACTTGACGCTTTGATATTAATTGTGATTGAATCAACCATTTTATCGGCATCTTTTGCACTTACAATTCCATATTTTAGCGCGTTTGCTTTATTTACAGGAACTACAATTTTAGAAACAGGTAAATAATTTGCTCCACCAATTGGATAACCAAAATAATCTGCTAAAGCTTGTTTTTCTGGTGATTTATTATCTAAAATAAAATCCATCGCTTCTTTAGCGGTCATACTATCTGTCGTTAAATATTTTTGTAAAGGTTTTAAACTTTTATAAACTGACATCACTTGGTTTGGATCAATTTCAGGATCAGATAAATATTGAGCAACTTGCTCGATTGGCATTTGACTTAACGTTTCTAATGTTTGATTAGATCCTGGTTTGATGAAACCATTTATTTGATCAAAAATATTTTTAATTGAACCTCCAACCACAAAAATTTGATCGTTAGTTCCAGATTGATAATCTTTCGGTTTCAAATCACTTGGAAGTGGTGCTGCATTGTACGTTCTGCGTAATAATTGCTCTAAATTCCATGGAGAAGCAGCCAACGTTAAATTCGCAATTTTTACATCATCACGGAAATTTTCGGTTTCTTGTAATCCCCAAAGTGGATAAGTATCATTGTCACCATAGACAAAAAGAATAGCGTTTTTATCGAGCGGATTCAGATAATTGTACGCCAAAGAATAAGCTACAGAACGCTCTGAACGATCATGATCGTCCCAGTTTTGAGCTCCCATTAAAATTGGAATACCAGCTAAAATTACAGTCGTTCCTATTGCTAAAGATGGTTTCAGCTCTTGCTTCATCAATTTCTGAAGTAATAAATAAACTCCTTGCACACCTAAACCTGCCCAAATCGCAAATGCATAGAAACAACTTACCAATGCATAATCACGTTCACGAGGCTCGAAAGGTTTTACAGATGTGTAAAAGATGATTCCGACACTTGTTAAAATAAACAATGACAACAATGACCACCAGTTGACAAAATTTCTGTTTAATTGTGTAAATAATCCGATTAAACCTAAGAATAATGGTAACATGAAATACACATTTGTTCCATCATTTCTATATTCATCTGGTAATTTTGATTGATCTCCTAAACGTGGATTATCAATAAATGGAATTCCTGAAATCCAGTTACCTTTTGTAATCTCGAAATTACCTTCTAAATCGTTTTGACGACCAGAGAAATTCCACATAAAGTAACGGATAAACATATAGTTGATTTGGTAATCAATAAAGTAATTAAATTGTTCACCAAATGTAGGTGGTTCGATATCTAAAATCTCACCATATTTCTTAAGTTCTGCAACTTTTAATTGTCTGTTTTGACGTTTCTCTACTAATTGCGCGTACATTTGTTGCGCTTCTTTATCCCCCGCATATTGTGCATTCAAAGAGAATTTTGGAAAAGCATAAACTGCTGCATAATTCTCCATTACACCTGGGTCAGGACTGAACATTTTAGGGAAAAACTTCACATATTTATCTTCGTATGTATAATCTAAACGATCCGAAACTTTCAAATATTTTCCTGTACGTTTATCCTTAATATATTCAGAACTACGAACTGTACTTTCTGGCGCTCCATTAGTATCACGCTTGATTCCGTCACTTGCAATATGAGCCGTAAAAACTGGTCCGTACATCACAGGCCAAGAACCATATTGTTCACGATTAAAATAATCTAAAACACCCAAAGCTGTATCAGGATCATTCAAATTCATGTGAGGATTTGCGTTTGCACGAATCGGAATAACTAACCAACATGAGAAACCAATCAACATAAAAATCACACACCACGAAATTGTATTCAATAATGCTGAACCATATTTCTGTGTTAATTTAATCGCAAAATAGAAGACTGCGATTAAAATAATAGCGGCGATAATTGTCCCAGAATTGAAAGGCATTCCCAAATTATTGACTACATAAATCTCTGTTCTACCAAAGAAAGTCATTACAACTGGGAAAATTATTTTGAATACAAAAGCTAAAATAATCAATGTAATAACATTTGCGATTAAGAAACTTTTGATTGTAAATCTATATTTTCGAGCATAGTATACAAAACAAACTGCTGGAATTGCTAACATTGCCATTAAGTGAACACCAACCGATAAACCAATCACCAACGAAATAATTACCAACCATTTGTTTCCTCTAGGTGTATCTGCGACTTGATCCCATCTTGTAATCAGCCAAAATAATAGCGCAGTAAAGAAAGATGCCATTGCATAAACTTCTCCTTCTACCGCAGAAAACCAGAATGTGTCGCTAAACATAAAAATTGCAGCTCCAACTAATCCACTTCCTAATGTTATAATTTTTTGAGAAGCATTTAGTTCAATCGCATCGACATTCATTGGATCTTGCGTTTTTGCAAACATTTTTCGAGCAAAATATGTAATTGTCCAAAACAAAAACATAATTGTTCCTGCACTATACAAGGCAGATGTACTGTTGATTAATATGGCGTATTTGCTTCCGTCACCAAAAGCTAAACCAGACCAAACTGCTCCCATTATTTGGAACAAAGCTGCTCCTGGTGCATGCGTAATTCCCAATTTTGCTGATGATACAATGTACTCACCACAATCCCACAAACTCAGGTAACGTTCCATCGATGCCAAATACAATATTGTCGCTATCAAGAACATCGCAACACCCAAGATGTTGTTCCACTTTTTGAAATTTATATCCATTTTGTTTTAATAAACTATCTTGCGAAAATAAGATAAAAAATTGATATAGCTTAGGATTGAAATGATTAAATTCTGATTAGAATCTCATCTAAACAATATAGATTTATCGAATATTTTAAAATTAATTTTAAAGTTTCTAATCGATTCATTTACATATTAACAAAACATCAAATCCTTCAAAATAAAGATACATTTTCTCAAATAGTTTTGATTCTAAACTTTTTTCATCTAAATTTGCAATGCAAAAAGCAATGCCTTTAACAGACAAAATTCTACAAACGGGCTTCACTTTTGACGATGTGTTATTAGTGCCTGCCTACTCAGAGATATTACCGAACCAAGTATCTCTACAAACAAGATTCACAGACAATATCACCCTTAACATTCCGATAGTTTCTGCTGCGATGGATACTGTATCCGAAGCAAGATTAGCGATTGCATTAGCTCGTGAAGGAGGTTTATCTTTCGTTCACAAAAATATGTCGATCGAAGAACAAGCGAATGAAATTGATATGGTAAAACGTTCAGAAAACGGAATGATTTCTGATCCAATTACTTTATCTCGTCATCACAAGTTGCAAGATGCAGTAAACTTAATGGAGAAATACAAAATCTCTGGTTTACCAGTTGTTGAAGAAGATAGAACATTGGTTGGAATTATTACAAATCGTGATATTCGTTACCAAGAAAACTTCGATCAATTGGTAGAAGACGTGATGACAAAAGAAAATATCGTAACTTCTGATATTGATACTGACCTTAAGAAAGCAAAAGAAATTCTTTCTCGTTACCGCATCGAAAAATTACCAATCGTTGACGAAAACAATAAATTAATCGGATTAATTACGATAAAAGATATTGACAATTTAACTGAATTCCCTAATGCATGTAAAGATACAAAAGGTCGTTTACGTGTTGGTGCAGGAGTTGGAGTTGGTGCTGATACATTAGAACGCGTTCAAGCTTTAGTAAACAAAGGTGTTGATATCGTAGCGTTAGATTCAGCTCACGGACATTCTGCTGGAGTTATTAGTAAAGTTGCTGAAGTTAGAAATGCTTTCCCTGAATTAGATATCGTGGGTGGAAATATTGTAACTGCTGAAGCAGCAAAAGCTTTGATTGATGCTGGAGCAAATGCTTTAAAAGTTGGTGTTGGACCTGGTTCTATCTGTACAACTCGTGTTGTAGCTGGTGTTGGTGTACCTCAACTTTCTGCTATTCATGATGTACATTCTTATGCAAAAACAAGAAATGTTTCGATTATTGGAGATGGTGGAATCAAATTATCAGGTGATATTGTAAAAGCGGTTGCTGCTGGGGCAAACTTGGTAATGTTAGGAAGTTTATTCGCTGGAACAGATGAAGCGCCAGGAGAAGAAATTATTTTCCAAGGTCGTAAATTTAAAGCTTATCAAGGAATGGGATCATTAGCTGCAATGAAACGTGGTTCTAAAGATCGTTATTTCCAAGCTGATGCGAAAAAATTAGTTCCAGAAGGAATTGAAGGTCGTGTTCCTCACAAAGGTTCTATTGCAGAAGTTGTTTACCAATTATGCGGTGGATTACGTGCTGGAATGGGTTACTGCGGAACTCCAACAATTCAAGATTTAATTGAAAACGGAAAATTTGTACGTATCACAGGCGCTGGGTTACACGAATCTCACCCGCATGATGTTGTAATCACTAAAGAAGCTCCCAATTATTCGAATTAAGAATATCAATATATTAAACAAAATAGCAAGCCAATTGGCTTGCTATTTTGTTTTTAAAACGATATATCCTGTTTTAAGCGTCTCTTTATCATCTTTTATTATAAACCAATAAGTTCCTATTGGCAATATAAAATTATTATGTTTACCATTCCAAGGTAGAATATCATTTACGATTCCATTCGCAACAATTTTTCCATATCGATCAAAAATCTGAATTTTAGCATTTTTATAAAAATCTTTATTTCTCAAACTCCAAGTGTCATTAATTCCATCACCATTTGGTGATAAAAAATTGAAGCCGTTAGCAATATCAAAAGGTATAGGTCCAAAAACACAACCTAATTTAGTTTTATACCAAATGCTTATTAAATCTGCTGTTTGATTGAAAAATGTACCACTATTCTGAAAAGTAATACCATCTAAAGAATAACTATCAATATTAGCATTTGGAAAAGGAATTATCGTAATACTATTAGAAGTTGCAGTTACTTTTTCTATACGCGATCTTTCTTTCTCCGGAATCACATTAATTTTGACACTTGATTTACAACCCAAATCATTATCAAAATAGACAATCCATTCTCCCAAGGCATCAACTTTCACTTCTTTTTGAGTTGATTTTAAATCGCCATTAAAATACCATTCATAATTAGATTGATTATCTGGACCATTAACCACAAAAGGAGTTCCACAAAACTCAAATTCAGTTTTATCCATTTGAATGGAATAGTCTGTTGCTTTTAAAGTCATCTCATAAAAACTATGACAGGGATTAGCATTATCTAAATAAGTTACTTTTACATATAATTTATTTGATTCTCCTTTTCTTAAAATAAAATTAATCCATTCTGTTTCTGGTATTGGATTTGTATCTGTTCTATTTCTAAAAATTTCAAACTTATAGGGATTTCCTACAGTTGAGCGATATTCTTTAATTAAATAATCATCATTAAGATTAAATTTTTGTGTATTATCATCAATTTTACAACCATCTAATGTTGTGTTTATTACTCTTGGATTAATTAAAAAATTAGTGACCGACTTTACAACATAATGTTTATTATCTTCTCTTGGAGGAATTGTAACTTCATTCAATCTAAGATATATTATTAATGGATTACTATATGGTACCATATAGCTCCTAGAATCACTATCAAAGCTATAAGGATCTGGATCTGAATTATAATTAGCACTTTCGGGTGTTTTATACAAAGACCCATTTAATTCCCAATCACCAGCCTGAAATTCAATATTTTGTTTAAAAAATTCTCTTTGAAAATAAGCTAAATAACTTCTCCCTACGTAAATATATTCACCAGGTCTCTGATCAATGCATTCAATTAAATTTAAATTTTTAACATCAATTTGTTGACCGTAAATAGCTGAATAAATAAAAAATAAAAAACCAAAAAATTTTAATGGACTCATATAGCAATTAATGAAAATTTAAATTACAAAAAAATAAATCATTAATACAAAAAAACCACCTCATATGAGGTGGTTTATAATTAAATAACTATTCTTTTTTTAAAATTTATCCCAGAATAGTTTAGTTTCCATTTTGTCTCCTCCAATTGCTGAAGCAGCTTGTTCGTAATTAACTTTATTAAGGTTTCTTTCACGTACAGGATATGTATATCTGAAAGGAACTGGAGTTTTAGTTGCTTGGGCAACATTAAACTTAGGAGCGTCTAAACGTCTCCACACATTCCATCCTTCAAAACCTTTATTATACATTGCAATCCAATACTGAGTCCCAATTTTTTCTTTCCAAGTACCTGCCGCTGTTGCATAAGCTACATTTGGTTGAGCTAAATAAGCATCAGCTTCTGCTGTTGTATTCCCCCAAAATTCGAAAGACGCTTTAATTGCTTTGTTATATAAATCAGCTGCCGAACCACCTACAGCAATTCCTCTTGCAGCAGCTTCTGCTAACATAAATTGAACTTCTGTATAATCTAATAAAGTCCCTGGATATTTAATATCCTCTAATGTAGCTGAAATTTGAGTATGCGTTCCAAAAGGAGTAGCTTGCCCATAAACTCCACCTTTATAAACTCCAGCACCTAAATTTTGTCTAAAAAATTTAGCTCTACGAGGATCGTTCAATCCGTTCATATAATCAACAATTGTATTTGCCGCAACAAAATCTTGTCTATCACTTTTGATTAAATCAATCCATAATGGATTTGTATAAGGTTCAGCACCTGTATAAACTAATGTAAAGTTATCAGCTTGAGAAGTGAATACACCAGTATTAACAGCATTTATAATTGTTGAAGAAGCTAAAGCAGCATCAACATCAGCCAATTGAATACCTAATTTTAGCTGTAGTGAGGCTCCAAACTTCTTCCATTTAGATACATCCCCTTTATAAATAATATCATTTCCAGCAAAACCTGCAGCACCAACATTTAACTTATTTGTAGAAGCTATAGCTCTCTTAATCAAATCAGCATAAATAGTCTTAGCGTCATCATACTTAGGATTTACATTAGATGCACCTTGAAAAGCTTCAGAATATGGTATATTACCAAAAGTATCAACTAACAATTGCCAAGATTGAACTTCCATTAAGTCTATAATAGCTTTTTGATTATCTTTTTGAGCTTGAGATAATGTTTTATCATTATCAACCATTTTTTTAGCTTCATTAAGATCATAAAGAACATTCATAGAAATTTCATTCCATAAATTGTCACTAATACTTCTCCCTTCTAAATCGTAATTTGTTTCTTGTGTATATTGAGTTTCATTCCAATACTGAGAAACTAATCTAAATATATTCTGATTTACGTTTGTCGAAATCATTCTATAAAAATAACTTGTCGTCGCTCCTGTCACTAAATAACTAGCAGGCACAGCCTCCGGGTTAATAGGATCATGATTTAATTTATCATACTCCTCATCTGTACAAGAATTTAATGCAAAAACTGTTACTATTCCTAATAATATCTTTTTCATTTGATAATTCTTTTAAAATTGAACTTTAATACTAGCTCCAACTTCTCTAATTGTTGGATGTGCCCCTGATTGATAACCTTGAATATTACCCGCACTTAAACCAGCTTCAGGATCTGAGAAAGGTACATTCTTATGAATAATCCATAAGTTTCGACCAATAGCTGAAATTGATAATTTCTTAATAAATGTACTATTTAACATCTTCTCAGGAAGATCATACGTTAAAGTAACATTTCTTAATTTAACAAAAGATGCATCGTATACGTGAGCCTCTCTAGGTGCAGTTCCACTTAAATATCCCCAAGGGTTATTATAACCAGTACTTGCTTCTACTCTAACGTCATTTACAGATCCGTCTTTTTTCACACCTGGTAAAATAACTCCACCACCATTTGCAATAGAATTACGAACTGGGTTTCCAAGGTCATTCAATCCTGTAGTAAAGTTATCATACAAACCTGTTGCATATCCATACCATGTATCAAGAGAGAAAACATCTCCTCCTTTTTGGAAATCAATTAAGAAACTTAAACTTAAGTTTTTATATGAGAATGTATTTTTAACACCTCCAGTCCAATCAGGATTCATATTACCAATAACAGTAGTTGTAGGTGATGCTAAATATTGTCCATTCGCTCCAACAACTTTGTTTCCATTATCATCATAAACAAATCCAGTACCTCTAATAACACCATATGCTTCTCCAACTTGAGCTCCAATAGAAATAGACGCTTGCATGCTAGCTAACTGTAGATAATCTACTCCTTCAGCTAATTTTAACACCTCATTTTTATTTTTAGCAAAATTGAATCCTAATCTCCAAGAAAAGTCTTCTGACTTAACAGGTATTACATTTAATGAAGCTTCAATACCTTTGTTGACCATATCTCCTGCATTCATCCAAATAGAAGACGCTCCAGATGAAGATGATACATCTACTGGTGTAATTAAGTCAACTGTTTTTCTATTATAATAAGAAACATCAAATGTTACACGATTTTTAAACATTCCCATTTCTAAACCAACCTCAAACTCTTTCATTGTCTCAGGTTTTAAAAATTGATTCTTGAAACGAGAAGGGTTAGTAGCTGAACCTACTCCTTCAAATGATGCATTTAAAGCATATGTATTATATAGGTTATATAAATCTGTATCATTACCTACAATAGCGTAGTTAGCTCTTAATTTTCCAAAATTAACAAAAGTTCCTTTTGTCAACTCAGAGAACACAAAACTTCCAGATACAGAAGGGTACCAATATCTATTTTGAGCTCCACTCCATAAAGAAGATGATCTGTCTGTTCTAATAGATCCATCTAAATAAAACATATTGTAGAATCCTAAACTAGCACGAGCATACATCCCATCTACTTTTTTAGTCCCTCTAAATTGACTTATATCTGCCGCTGTTAATGCATTCTTTGAATTTGCTAAAGTATATAAACCTGGAATACTTAATCCTCCGTTTGTATTTCCTACGAAACGATCAGTTTTTTCTACTCTTAAATTCCAACCCGCATTAGCATCTAAACTAATATCTTCTGTAATATTTTTGTTGATATTTAAAATTAAGTCATAGTTGTTTTCAGAAACAGACTGCTTGAAGTACATATATTCTCCTAAAGAACCTGCAGATCCTACAGCAACTCTACCTTCTCTTAATTCATCATAATTATCAAAAGCATATCGTCCTGTTACACTTAACCAATCATTAATTTTATAATCTAATGCTGCATTTCCTGTATAACGATCTCTTGAGTCATTCTGATAATTTTCATATCTAACCCAATAATAGTTATCAGTATATTGCGGAGATGAATTAGTTAAACTTTTTACATTCCAAGATGCATTTCTTTTTGTTAACCAATAAGCCTGTTCTTGTTCTTTCAAGTCAACATTTGTTTGCCACCATTGACGAAAAGCTTGCATAGGGTTAAGACCATCATACCCCGTACCTACTCTACCTTTTCCTTTATTATTTGTATAAATAATACTTGCAGTAGCCTTTAAGTTATCAGTAATTTTATAATCTCCACTAAAACTTAAAGTGTTTCTTTTCAATTCACTATTAGCTAAATTTCCATTTGTTAGATTATTAGTAAAACTAACACGGAAACCTCCATCTTCATTACTTCCCGAGAAAGAAGCTGAATTAACATAAGTTGAAGATGTTCCCCAAATAGAATTAGGATCATTTTTCGCAGCTAACCATGGTGTAGCTTTTCCATATGTAGATAATCCTTCAAATAATGAATTCCATTGATAAACCATTAAATTAGGGTCAAAAGCTGCACCATAAGATGCATCAGCACCAAATTGAGTAGCTAAAGAACCTCCAGGAGCTGCATCAAAATATGGATTTACTGTTGACGAACCTTCTGCATCGTATCCAGCACCATATTTCTTTTGGTATCTTGGCAAAGTAGATTTATCTGCAGAACCTACGGTTACAGCAGAATTAAATTCAACTCCAATACCTTTGTTCTTCTTACCTCTTTTTGTAGTAATCATTATAACCCCATTCTGACCTCGCGACCCGTATAAAGCAGTAGCCGCAGCTCCTTTCAATACGTTCAATGTTTCAATATCATTAGGGTTAATATCTGAAGCAGCATTACCATAATCATATCCCCCGCGACCAGTAGTTTGATCACTAGTATTATTAGTACCATTATTTATAGGAGTTCCATCTACAACTACTAAAGCTTGGTTATTTCCAAATAATGAACCAAAACCACGGATAACCATATTAGATGAACCTCCCATAGTTCCTGAAGATTTAACATCTAAACCAGCCACTTCCCCAGATAAAGCATCAGCAAAATTTGAAACTGGAACAGCAGAAATAGTTTCTCCTGAAACTTGTTGAGTAGAGTATCCTAACGATTTTTTATCTCGAGTAATACCTAAAGCAGTTACTACAGCACCCTCTAATTCAACTATCTCTGATTTCTTCAAAGATACATTATAAGTACTTGAAGCTCCTACTGTAAAAGTTTGACTCAACCCTATTGATTCTACTGTGATTTTCTCTCCAGAAGCTGCTTCTATACTGAAATTACCATTCTCATCAGTATAAACCTCTTTTCCAGAAGAACTTTTCACTACTGCATCTGCAACTGGAAAACCATCACCATCAGTTACAGTACCTGTAACTGATTTTTCTTGCGCATATAAAGAAGCTCCTAAAAGAAGCCCTCCTAATACAAACAAGTTTTTTAAATTTCTCCTCATCTGTTAAAACATTTTTAAAACTTTCATAAACTTAAGATTTCTATAACATTTACAAAACTTTTTTATGCTAAATTTTGATAACTTTGTTAAAAAAATAAAAAATTGTATAAAGTTTTATCAAATCACGAATATGAAATAGGTTGTGATGAAGCAGGAAGGGGGTGTTTAAGTGGTCCAGTTGTAGCAGCAGCAGTTATTTTGGGAGAAGATTTTGAAAACGATATTATTAATGATTCAAAACAATTATCTGAAAAGAAAAGAAATTCGTTGAGAACATTTATAGAAGAAAATGCTAAATATTGGGCAATTGGAATTGTTTGGCCAAATGAAATTGATGAAATAAACATCTTAAACGCTAGTTTTTTGGCCATGCATAGAGCAATAGATCAATTAGATTGTCCGAAAGATTTGATTGTTGTTGATGGAAATCGTTTTAATAAATATCATGATGTCTCACACGAGTGTATTATAAAAGGTGATTCAAAATATATGAATATTGCGGCAGCATCTATTTTAGCAAAAACGTATCGTGATGAATATATGGAAAAAATCCACGAAGAATTTCCAATGTACGATTGGAAAAAAAATAAAGGTTATCCAACAAAAGCTCATCGCTTAGCAATAAAAGAATATGGAGCTACTCCTTATCATAGAATGACATTTAAATTATTACCAGATCAATTAAGCTTAGATTTATAGAAAATAAAAATGAGAGCATTATATAATGCTCTCGTTTTATATATAATACCCGTTGTGCATTTTAAATAATTTGAGTTTTTAGATTATTAATATTTCGATTTAAGTGTATTTTAATAATGTACTGATTCAATGTTTGTGCAGTAATTTTAGCTAGAATTCTGGTTTTAAACCCCTCAAAAGTCTTTGCATAATTGCGTATAATCATAAATTGATCACATAGTTGAGAAAAAAAAGTTTCAATTCTTTTTCGATACTTTTTGAATGAATAAAACTGAGGTTTGTAATCTTTTTGATTCGATCTTTTTGGTGATTCTAATCATATATTAACTTCATTAAATAAATAAATTTGAATTGTTTGCAACTAATAATCTCTATCACCAAGTAGCACTCAATCTGATAGTTGAGATTTTATATCTTTCAAAAAATAAATATCATGAACAGATGCAGGACTAATATCAATACTCTAGAAAACACATCTTAAAGAACAATCAGCATAAAGTTTATAGCCTTAAGAGACATTTACTGAGAAGCACAAAAACCTCTATTTGGTGCACTAAACTGATTTTATTTGCAAATTTTCGAGCGTTTAATTCTTGCTATTTTACACACCTCCAATGGTATACTATCAAGTTAAATTAATTTACTTATTTTCAATCAAATGCATAACAGTTATAATACGATCTTTGAGTTTAATAATAATTTACAATTTTTAAAATATGTAGCTTTATTTATACTGGAAAATTCAGGGAGATATCCAACCCTCTCAATACTCATATCTAGAAACATAATGTTTACATTTCGATACACGAACACCGAACAAACCATACGGAACGGATATACAATGGATACAGAATGGATACAGCGCGGATACACAACCGATACAGAAAAGTGTCATTTTCGATATACACCGATACAGGAATTTAACACTTTTTAACACACTATTTCTCTAAGCAAAATATAAACATAGGTTTTTTTAACCGTTTTTCACTTTAAATAATTTGAGTTTTTAGCTTGTTAATATTTCGATTTAAGTGTATTTTAATAATGTACTGATTCAATGTTTGTGCAGTAATTTTAGCTAGAATTCTGGTTTTAACCCCTTCAAAAGTCTTTGCATAATTGCCTATAATAATAAATTAATCGCATAATATAGAAAATAAAGTTTCAATTCTTTTTCGATACTTTTTGAATGGATAAGACTGAGGTTTGTAATCTTTTTGATTGGATCTTTTCGGTGTTTCTAATTGTATATGAACTTCATTAAATAAATCAATTTGAATTGTTTGCAACTAATAATCTCTATCACCAAGTAGAACTCAATCTGATAGTTGAGATTTTATATCTTTCAAAAAATAAATATCATGAACAGATGCGGGACTAATATCAATACTCTAGAAAACACCTCTTAAAAAACAAACAGCATGAAGTTTATAGCCATAAAAAGACAATTGCTGAGAAGCACAAAAACCTCTATTTGGTGCACTGACTGATGTTCTTTGCAAATTTTTGAGCGATTAATTCTTGCTATTTTACACACCTCCAAGGGCATACTATCAACGATAAAACAATTTTCAAATTCATTAAATTCTTTCGCTAATTTGAGGCGAATACTATTAATTTACTCTGATAATCTACGTTTTCTACGATTGTAAATACTACGCTCAATTTTACAACTTAGCGCTTTAGGAAGATTTCGAAATAAATGATTTTCACTATCAATACCCATAAATTCAGCTGTTAAAACAAGACTTATGAGTTCTAAATCAAAAAGTTTAGGTCTTCTACGTTGATAAATTAAAAGTGTATCTGTGGATATTTTCGTAGAACTACCAATATTCTTTCATAATTAGCAACTAAGTTGTTCATTGTAAATATTTTAAAGTTAAATTAATTTACTTATTTTCAATAAAATGAACAACTTTATTATTTATTAATCAAAATGCACAACGGGTATATAATATTATACAACGTTATTCTAAATCCTCACAACATCTGGAACTAATATCTCATATTTTCCTCCGTTTCGCATGACATCACGAACAATACTTGAACTGATGTAAGCTTTACCAGAAGATGTTAATAAAAAGATTGTTTCGATATTATGATTGGTAATTGCTCGGTTTGTGTGCGCAATCGCTTTCTCAAATTCGAAATCGGCTGGATTACGAAGTCCTCGTAAAATAAATTGTGCATTTACTTCATCACAAAAATCTACAGTCAGACCTTTGTAAGCCATTACTTCTACATTATCGAATTTCGCAACAGAATCTTCAATAAACTTAATTCTTTGCTCCAAAGAGAACATATAATTCTTTGATGAATTTGTACCGATAGCAACAATAATCTTGTCAAATAAAGGAACTGCACGCTCTATAATATCTAAATGCCCTAAAGTAATTGGATCAAAAGATCCAGGAAAAACGGCTATTCTATCCATGCTGAAGGTCTATTTAAAGCAAATTCTATTTCACTATCCATCAAATCTTCCAAAGCAATTCCTGCATGAGCAGCTTGCTGAGGAAAAATACTTGCAGGAGAAAAACCTGGCAACGTATTCATTTCAATAAAATGCGGCTCTCCGTTTACAATAATATATTCTGAACGCGAAAAACCAGACATATTAATACATTTATATGCTTTAGCCGCAATTTCTCTTACTCTTGCTTCAACTTCTGGTGTTAAACGAGCTGGTGTAATTTCGTCAGACAAACCATTATATTTTGCATCATAATCAAAAAATTCTGTGTGCGAAACAATTTCTGTAATTCCCAACACCATTGTTTCTCCTTTGTAATTTAAAACTCCGACCGATATCTCAGTTCCATCTAAGAAAGATTCGATCAAAACTTCTTTATCTTCAAGAAAAGCTTTTTGCATTGCAGCTTCAAATTCATCTTCTTTATGAACTTTCGAAATTCCTAAACTAGATCCTGAACGATTTGGTTTTACGAAACAAGGTAAACCTACTTGATCTATAATTTCTTTTGCAGAATATTGATCACCTTGATTAATATAAATCGATTTTGCATGTGGAATTCCATATTTACTCAATACTGCTATACAATCTTTTTTATTAAATGTTAAGGCAGATTGATAAAAAGGGCATCCATTATATGGTAAACCAATCATTTCAAAATACGCTTGCAAATAACCATCTTCTCCTGGCGTACCATGAATTGTATTAAAGACGACATCAAACGTAATTTTTTCTCCATTTTTTTCAAATGAGAAATCTCCTTTATTGATTGGATATTTTTCATCTTCAATTTCGGCAAACCAACCTTCTTTTAAGATTCGAACCCTTGTTCTGTCGTACTTTTCTGGATTTAGGCTTGAGTAAATTAACTCGCAACTTTTCAACGAAATCACGCTTTCATCCGTATATCCACCTGCTACAACTGCTACTCTTAACATGTTTAATTTAAAATTTATTCAAATATAGAACTTTGACATCAATCATAAATATTATTTTTAAACTATATTTGTGCGACAATTTATCATTTCAATGAAAGGAGTTAAATCAATCATTCAAGTTTTGCTGAATGTAGCTATTGTAATAGCGCTATCATTTGGGCTTTACCATTTTATTTTTAACGTTTGGTTAGATTCGTATACAAATCACAATGAATTTGTTGAAGTTCCGGATTTATCAAAAATGAATATTACTGATGCTACAGCTAAGTTAGAAGAACTTGGTTTGACATACGAAGTAGATAGTTCTCGTTTTGATCCAAATACGAAACCTTTTGCAATTATGGATTTTTATCCAGCAGCAGAATCGCGTGTAAAAGAAGGTCGTCGTATCTTTATTAAATCAAATCCGAAAACTTATCGTCCAGTTGAATTACCAGATTTAATTGGAAAATCAAAACGTTTGGCGTTTACACAATTAGAAATTTCTGGTCTTAAAATTGGAAAAATCATTTACGAACCAGATTTAGCAAAAGATGCAGTTCTTAAAATATTATACAACGGAAAAATTGTAAAAGCAGGCGAACAATTACCTCGTTTTGCAACAGTTGATTTGGTATTAGGACGTGGAATGTTATCTGGTGTTAGAATGCCTAATTTGGTTAATTTAACATTGACAGAAGCTAAAAAATCAATTAAAGATAATTTCTTCGAGATTGGTCAAATCAAATTTATTGGAGCTTCTCATGATACAATCAATGCAAGAGTAGTTTATCAATTTCCTTTTGCAACAGATACATATGATCAAGGTCAGCCAATTGATATTTGGTTATCAACAGAACCTCGAGAAAAAATTAGGACACAGCTAAGAGAACTAGATATTCAGTACAAAAATTTTGGCGAAGATACTATTAGCGGTACTCAATACAGAGATATTATAACACAAAAAGCTGAAAAGCAAATCAAAGATATGCAACAGCAACAACAAAATAATCCAACAACAGAGCAACCAAAGCCTACAGAAACACCTAAAGCTCCAGAAGAGATTATTATAGAATAGAAAGAGAATAAATGACAGAAGATTTAGAAGATTTCTTACAAGAGGAAAACGACAATAAATTATACGAACATTTTTCAATAACGGTTGACAAAGGTCAATCGTTATTGCGTATAGATAAGTTCTTAATGGTTAGAATTGAGAACGCAACAAGAAATAAAATTCAACAAGCAGCTGATAACGGAAACATTTTAGTTAACAATGAATCTGTAAAATCGAATTATAAAGTAAAGCCTGGAGATTTTATACAGATTATGTTAGAAACTCCTCCACGCGAGAATGAAGTTATAGCAGAAGATATTCCGATCAAAATTATTTACGAAGACGATCAAGTTGTCGTAATTGATAAAGAACCTGGAATGGTTGTTCACCCTGGACATGGAAATTATACAGGAACTTTGGTAAATGCCTTAAAGTTTCATTTTGATAATTTACCATCAATGTCAGATCAAATGGAGCGTCCTGGTTTGGTACACCGTATCGATAAAGACACAAGCGGACTTTTGGTTATTGCGAAGACAGAAGTTGCGATGACAAGTTTAGCAGAACAATTTGCAGCTCACACAACAGACCGTTTATACAATGCTTTGGTTTGGGGAGTTTTGGCAGAACAAGAAGGAACAATTATAGGACATATTGGTCGACACTTAAAAGATCGTATGCAAATGGCAGTTTTTCCTGAAGGAGATCAAGGTAAACATGCTGTGACACATTATAAAGTAATGGAGAATTTTTCTTACGTTACATTGGTCGAATGTAAATTAGAAACAGGTCGTACACATCAAATTCGTGCTCATTTCAAACATTTGGGACATCCATTATTCAATGATGCTCGTTATGGTGGAGATCGTATTTTGAAAGGAACAACATTCAACAAATACAAACAGTTTGTTGACAATTGTTTTGCAGCTTGTCCTCGCCAAGCCTTACACGCACGCACATTAGGATTTGATCATCCTACAACAGGAGAACGTATGTATTTCGAATCTCCGATGCCTGCTGATATGATAGATATTTTAGAACGTTGGAGAAATTATTCAGTAAACTCTGTTCATGCAACAGAACCTGATGAAAAAATTGATCGCAACGCAAAAGAAATGGAATAGATTTATTTTTAATTATAAAGCACTTCTACGGAAGTGCTTGTCTATTTCTATATATAAACTTACACGATTTTAATCAATGAATTTTTCAGAATTAAATATAATTGAACCAATTTTAAAAGCAATTGAAGAAGCTGGATATACAGAACCAACCGAAATTCAAGAGCAATCTATTCCTTTAGTTTTAGAAGGAAATGATATTATTGGTTGCGCACAAACAGGAACAGGAAAAACGGCATCTTTTGCAATTCCTATTCTACAAAACTTAACAAATTCTCCGAGTAAAGGAAGAAAAATTAGAACATTAATTTTAACGCCAACACGTGAATTAGCCATTCAAATCAACGAAAGTTTCAAATTATATGGTAAAAATTTACCATTAAAACATTTAGCGATTTTTGGAGGTGTTAATCAAAATCCACAAATTGGAGCCATCAAAAATGGTGTTGATATTTTAATAGCAACGCCTGGTCGTTTGTTGGATTTGATTGGTCAAGGACATTTAAAAATTAATCAAATAGAGATTTTTGTTTTAGATGAAGCCGATCGTATGTTGGATATGGGATTTGTTCATGAAATCAAAAAGATTTTAGAAATCATTCCAAAAGAAAGACAATCACTTTTCTTTTCGGCAACAATGCCAAAAAACATTCGAAAATTTTCTCATTCAGTTCTTCGTCGTCCAAAAGAAGTCAGCGTAACACCTGTTTCTTCGACTGCCAAAACGGTTGAGCAATTTGTTTATCATGTAGACAAAGACATGAAAGTAAAACTTTTGGTTAGCATTTTAAATGAACATCCAGAAGATCGTACCTTGATTTTTAC
Organism: Empedobacter sp. ULE_I140; assembly: GCF_053482575.1. Lineage (NCBI taxonomy): Bacteria > Pseudomonadati > Bacteroidota > Flavobacteriia > Flavobacteriales > Weeksellaceae > Empedobacter > Empedobacter sp. ULE_I140. Next base: position 2,784,877 of record NZ_JBQMTX010000001.1, read on the forward strand.
ACGTACAAAACACGGCGCAAATCGTTTAGTAAGACACTTGGAAAAAGTAGGAATTCCAGCTGCTGCAATTCATGGTGATAAATCTCAAAATGCTAGACAACGTGCTTTAAATGATTTCAAAGAAGAAAAATTAAAAGTATTAATTGCGACTGATATTGCTGCTCGTGGAATCGATATTGATCAATTACCTTATGTGATCAATTACGAATTACCGAATGTTCCTGAAACCTATGTACACCGAATTGGACGTACTGGTCGTGCAGGACGTGAAGGAAAAGCTATTTCTTTATGTGCTGCTGACGAAAGAGGAGATTTGGCAAATATTGAGAAATTAATTGGTAATTATGTAACAGTAATTAAAACGCCAAAAGAGTTTTATAAATTACCTGACGCGAATAGCAACAATAATAATTTCAAGAAAAATAATACTGGTTTTAAACCTAAAAAAGATACAAAACCAAAGAATCCTCATCGAGGAAGAAGAAAATAGTTTATAAAAAAATCACTTCGAAATGAAGTGATTTTTTTTGCTTTACAGATAAATTGAAATTATTTCTCTTCAGCATATTTATCTACAATCATACTCAATGCACCATCAGTTGTAATATTACACGCCGTCCCAAAACTATCTTGTAATGCGAAAATAGTCAAGATTAAAGCGACTCCAGCTTCATCAAATCCTAAAACATTTGAAATTAATCCTAACGAAGCGACAACTGTTCCACCCGGGACTCCAGGTGCACCAACAGCAAAAACGCCTAAAAGCAAGACAAAAGTTACCATTGTTCCAACATCTGGAATATGACCATATAAGACTTGCGAAACCGTCATCACAAAGAAAACTTCCGTCAAAACCGAGCCACATAAGTGTGTATTCGAGAAAAATGGAATCGTAAAATTAGAAATCGTAGGTTTTATTACCTTACTATCATTCACCGCTTTTACCGCAACTCCCAAAGACGCCGCCGAAGACATTGTTCCAACTGCCGTTAAATAAACAGGTGGATAGAATTTTAAAAGTTTGAATGGATTTGTCTTATGATAAAATCTTGCGATTGTATACATTAATGTCATCCAAATAAAATGACCAATAATAACGATTAAAATTACTTTCAAGAAAACTGGTAATTGTTTTTCAATAGAACCTTCATAACTCAAAATTGCAAAATTTGCAGCAATGAAAAAAGGTAAAATCGGAATCAAAACTTTATTTACCAAAAGAATTACAATGTCTTTGAATTGATCAAAAATCTTTTCTAATTCCTTCGCTTTTGTAATCAAAATTCCCATTCCTAACATCAACGAAATAACCAACGCTGTCATCACCGAAAAAATTGGCGGAATATCTAATTGAAATAAAATTTTTGGAACTTCTCGCAACGAATCAACAGAAGTTGGAATGGATAAGTTTGGAATGATTTGATAACCTCCAATTATCGAAAATAACCCCGCTCCTATTGAAGATAAAATTTGCAATTAATAATGAAAAACCTACTATTTTAGCAGAACCTTCTCTTAATTTCGTAATTGAAGAGACGATAAAACCAATTACAATTAAAGGAACCAAAAAGAAAATTAATTGCCCTGTAAAATATTTTAAGGATAAAACAACTTGAATTGTATTTTCGTTCAGATAATTTCCTAAAACCAAACCGGCAATCACACCCAAAAGCAATCGAAATAATGTATTGCTCGCAATCTTTTTTAACATTTGACACAAAATTTACGACAAATATAAACTCTATTAATTTAATAGACTAAATATGTTTTAGAAAATATCTTTAATTCTATTAACACTCCTCTCTCACAAACTGAATTGCCAAATTAAGTATATTATTGGAAACAATTTTGATGAAATCTTCTCGATCTAAATAGGGATAAAAATATTTTTTATTCAATGTTGTATGACCATTTGTGATCGAAATCCAAACCGTTCCAACCTCTTTTCCATCTTCACCTTTATTTGGACCAGCGACACCAGTTGTAGAAATACTAATATCCGTTTTTAATTGATTTCTAACACCTTTAGCCATTTGTTCAGCAACTTTTTCCGAAACAACTGTAAATTCATCAATATCAGATTGATTTACATTGAGCAAATTTACTTTTACCGAAGTGTCGTATGAAACAATAGTTCCGAAATAATAAGCAGAACTTCCCGAAACAGATGTGATCAAACTTGCTATATTTCCTCCAGTACAACTTTCGGCAGTCGAAATTGTCAATCCTTTTTCTTTTAAAACATCACCCAAAACTTGTTGCGCATTTCCAGAATTTTCTGAAATTAGATAATTACCAGCAATTAATTTGAATTGATTAATCTGATGTTGAATTTCATTTTGTAAAAATTCTTTATCTGTTCCAAACGCTGAAAATCGTAAATCAATAGAAGTTCGATTCGGTAAATACGCCAAATGAATAAATTCGGGCAAATTATTTTCCCAATCTTCTAACAAAATTGCTAAATCACTTTCTGGAATTCCACTCACCAAAATATCACGATGAACAATAATTTCTGATTGAAATTGGTCTTGTAATTTTGGAATAATTTCGTCACGCATCAAACCTTTCATTTCAAAAGGAACGCCTGGTAAATTGATGATAATTTTATCATTAATTGTAGTCCAAAGACATGGTGCTGTTCCATATTTGTTCTGAATAAATATAGACTTTTCTGGAATTAACGCTTGATCTTGATTCAAACTATTTAACTCTTTTGAGTAACCTCTGGCAACAAATAATTGAACAATACTTTCTAAAACTTTAGGCTCTTTAACTAGTTCACAATTCAAAAATTGACACAAAGCTGTTTTAGTTTTATCATCTTTTGTAGGTCCTAAACCTCCTGTTACAATTACAATATCTGATTTAGAAATTCCTCGTTCGAAAGCTTCAATAATACGACTCATTTCGTCTTGAACAGAAATAATTTCTTCCACTTCAATCCCAATCGTATTCAATTGTTTGGCGATAAATGCAGAATTAGTATCTACAATTTGACCAATTAATATCTCGTCACCAATTGTGAGTAATGTCGCTTTAATTTTCATATATAAAAAAACTTGCTTAAAGTTAAGCAAGTTTGATTTCATTATTTATATGATTTTATTTTCTATCTACACCTTGATTATGTAATTCGCGCTGTTTTTGATTATCCTCTTCAATCATTCTCATAAATTCTGAATAGGATACCTTTTGTAACTTATTATTTATTGTAAAAATTGGTGCTTTTTTTAATTCTTTTTTCTTTGTCGCATTCCATGAAATCATCACTTCTACATCATCTTTCGTGTATTTATAATGCAATTCTAAAATCAAACCTTTTGTACCATAATATTTATCTGGCGAATATGACTAAGGAATTGAAGGCGCATACCAAGCAATAACATCAACATCTTTGTATTTCCCGATTGCTTCTTTGGTTTCGATTCCAAGAATAGTTTTACTTTTTCCAGTATCAGTAAAATTTATATAATTCAGCGAATCATAAATGATCATTTTCTTTACAAACAAATCTGTTTCATTGTAAAAAACTTTCTCTTTGTAATCAAAAATTGGTTTTTCTCCTATATCTGGACTAATTCCCATTGAGCCTCCTTGTGCTTGTTGAGAATTATCTATTTTTTGAATATTTACTGATTGACTTTGAGTTTTATTATAGGAAAATTGATAATTAATCGAAGGAATATTTTTAGACATTTCTAAAACTTCGTCTCTTTGTTTTTGATCTGGATAATATTGCTTCATCGCTTCTAAAGCTTTATCCGTAATTCAAAATCTATTTCATAAAATTGAGCATTCACAAAACTTGAAATGAGAATGATTAGTATTAATAGTTTTTTCATGTTAATTATTTTTTATCAACTCCTTCGGAATTCATATTATTAAATACTTCATTTGCATCATCCCAAATTTTATCAACTTCATCAAGTTTAATAATTTTTCCTTTTGTAGGAACCGAAATTTTTGGAGCTTTCTTAATTTCTTTTTTATCGATTGCTAACCAAGAATTTATCATTTCACTTTCATCATTTTTCATTTTGTAATGTAATTCTAATATAAAACCATTTTTTGTTGAATAAATATCAGGTGTATATAAATATGGAATATCTTTTGTGTACCAAACAATTATATCTATATCGTTTAATTTCCCTGTAGCTTCATAAGCTTTAAAACCAATAATATCCTTTGTTTTTCCTGTATCAGTAATATTAATCGGTATTAAATTATCTTTAACTAAATAATTTTTACCATAAACGTCTATTTCGTATGAGAATTGATTCAATTTATAATCATTTACAACAATCCCTCCCATATTCATTGGTACTTTAGAAATCATAGATTCATTATCTTGATTATTATTTATACGACGAATATATTCCGATTTACTTAACGATTCATTGTAAATAAACTTAAATGTTTCCTTTGGTGGATTTTGATTCATCTCAATCATTTTCTTGATTTGCAGCTTATCACCGCCAACTGCTTCTTCAAACCATTTTAATCCTTCTTCATTGTAATGCGTTTGAACTTGTGTTTCGTAAGTAATTTCATAAAACTGCGCTTGCGCAAAACTTGAAATAATAATGATGATAATTAGTGTTAATAGTTTTTTCATAGTAGTTTAATTAAGATTTAAATATAATAAAAAAGAGACACAATAACTTGTGTCTCTTTAAAATATGATGAAATAATTTTGATTATAAAATATGTTTCTCTGCATGATAAGAAGAACGAACCAAAGGTCCTGATTCTACATGACGGAATCCTAATCCACGAGCGAAGTCTTCATATTTTTTGAATTGTTCTGGCGTAATAAATTCTTTCAAAGGCAAATGTTTTTTCGTTGGTTGTAAATATTGACCAATTGTAATGACATCTACATTTGCATCAGCAACTTCCTGAATTGTTTCAAAAACTTCGTCTTCAAACTCACCTAAACCAAGCATGATTCCAGTCTTTGTACGACGTTGACCTGCTTCTTTTGCATAACGTAGAACTTCTAACGAACGATCATATTTTGCCTGAATACGAACTTCTCGTGTTAAACGACGAACCGTTTCCATATTATGAGAAAGCACTTCTGGTGCAGCTTCTACAATACGATCGATGTGTTTTTCAATTCCTTGAAAATCTGGAATCAAAGTTTCCATCGTTGTTCCTGGGCTAATTCTACGAACAGCATGTATCGTTTCTGCCCAAATAATAGATCCCATATCTTTTAAATCGTCACGGTCAACAGACGTTAAAACCGCATGTTTTATTTGCATTAATTTGATAGAACGCGCTACTTTTTCAGGTTCTGCCCAATCCACTTGATCTGGACGACCAGTTTTTACGCCACAAAAACCACAAGAACGTGTACACACATTTCCCAAAATCATAAATGTTGCTGTTCCTTCACCCCAACATTCGCCCATATTAGGACAACTTCCACTTTGGCAAATTGTGTTCAATTTATATTTATCAACTAAACCTCTTAATTCACGATGTTTTTTCCCTGTAGGCAATTTTACACGCAACCATTCAGGTTTTTTTACTCTTCCATCTGGTAATAGCTCAACACTCATACATTACTTTTCTGATTGGCTAATTTACAATTTATTTTTCTAAAATAAATTCAATTGTTGCGATTCTAATTCTAACAAAAATTGTTTGCGTTTCTTTCCGCCTGCATATCCAGTTAACGAACCATCCGAACCAATTACACGATGACAAGGTACTATGATTGCAATTTTGTTTTTCCCGTTCGCATTTGCAACTGCTCGTATCGCTAATAAATCTCCAACAGCTATCGATTGATCTTTGTATGATCTTGTTTCTCCAAACGGAATTTTGATTAATTCGTTCCAAACTTTTTTCTGGAAATCTGTTCCAATCAAATCAAGCGGAATGGTAAACACTTTTAAATTCCCTTCAAAATAATCGTTCAATTCATTTTCTAAACGGTTCAAAACCTCATCTTCTTTTTCTAAAATTTCACCCAAGTTTTCTATTTCTTTGAGTTGTTTTTCGGTCGATTTTCCATCAAAAAACTCTAACATACAAATTCCTTTTTCCGACTTTATTGCAAGCATTTCTCCAAGAGGTGTTTGTATTTTTTTTGAGCGAAACATTTTATAAAATTTTAGTTGAAAGTTAGAAAAATATAGTCGTAATTTGGTATCAAATTTGTCGTTAAAAATATCATAAAATTAATTTATGAAAAAATCTATTTTCGCGAGTATTTTCGCATCTTTCATTATATTCTCTTGTCAATCAAAAGGTGTTCAACAAGAACAAAAAAATACAGATTCTTTCAAAGAAATTACAGAAGCTGTAAAAAAAGAACACAATTCTATGAATTCGTTGGATTGGGCTGGGAAATATGAAGGAATTTTACCTTGTGCCGATTGCGAAGGAATAAAATATATTGTTGAATTGAAAAAAGATGGTAACTTTTTTATTGAGCAAGAATATTTAGGAAAAGAAACAGTTTATCAAGACGAAGGATTTTATAAATGGGATGCTTCTGGAAATGTTTTACATTTAAATTCTAATATAAGTCCATTAGTGTTGAAAGTTGAAGAAAACAGATTGAAAGTTTTGGATCAACAAGGAAAAGAAATTACAGGAAATTTGACAGATAAATACATCTTGAAAAAGACTAAATAATAAAAAATAAAAGGCAATCTCGATTACGGATTGCCTTCTATTTTTGAAATTATTTTAGTTCAATAAATGATCTTCTGTCAATTTTTCAAAAACTTTAATTACACCAATTACTTGAATTTCTTCTTGTAAATATTCTTCAAAAGTAAAATAGTTGTAAGCTTCAATTTCATTTGTTGGTTTTATTTCTTCGTTCAAATCGTACAGAAAACAATCTTGTTCCATCAAAAGATTCTGTTCTCCATATGCTTCAGCTGTAATATGACAATAAAAATTGAGCTCTTCTCTTACTAAATCCAAACTCAATTCTTCTTTTATTTCTCTTACCAAAGCTGTGTCAGAATTTTCACCTTTATCAATTTTTCCACCTGGTAAATACCACGCTTTTTTATTTTTGCTAAATGTCAAAAGCAGTTTATTATTTTTAATAACTAATAAACCCGCTGTTGGTAATTGAATCATCTTTTATTTTTCTAAACTTTTTTGCCATTCCCAGGCAGTACGCATACTTTCTGATAGTTTTGTTTCAGGTTTCCAACCCAATTCTTTTTCTGCTAAAGAGTTATTTGCATAAGCTTCGATAATATCTCCTGCGCGACGCTCTTTGATTTCGTATTTCAATTTCAAATCATTGGCATCCTCAAATGCGTGAACAACTTCTAAAACCGTAGATCCTGTTCCAGTTCCAAGATTAAAGAATTCTAGCTTTGCTTTATTTTTATTTTCGATCAAACGAGTTACGGCTTTTACGTGTGCATCAGCCAAATCATTTACATCGATATAATCACGAATTGCCGTTCCATCACGCGTTGGATAATCATCTCCCCAAACTGATAATGCTTCTCTGATTCCAGCCGCAGTTTGTGTAACATAAGGAATTAGATTATTTGGAATTCCTTTTGGTAATTCTCCAATTTTAGCTGTTGGGTGTGCACCTACGGGATTGAAATAACGTAAACAAATCACATTTTTATCAAATGCTGCTGAGAAATCTTCTAAAATTTCTTCCCCCATTTGTTTCGTTTTTCCATAAGGAGATTCAGGTTTTTTTAGTGGAGTTTGCTCATCAATAGGCATTTTATCCGCTTGTCCGTAAACTGTACAAGACGAACTGAAAATAATATTATTAGCATCAAAATCTTTCATTGCATCCAAAAGATTAATTAAACCTAAAAGATTATTTCGATAATACATCAACGGTTTTTCAACAGATTCTCCAACTGCTTTATGCGCTGCGAAGTTGATAATTCCATCTATTTTATTTGTTTTGAAAAATTCGTTTACTTTTTCTTGATCTTTTAAATCAATCTCGAAATAAGTTGGTTTTGTTCCTGTAATAGAAGTAATTTTATCCAACACACCAATTTCTGTGTTCGATAAATCGTCTATGATCACAACTTCATAACCTGCATTTTGTAAAGCTACAACTGTGTGCGAGCCAATATAACCCAAACCTCCAGTTACTAATATTTTACTCATTTTTAATATTTAGTTTTTATAGTGAAATCAAATTTAGGAAAATAAAAAAGCTTCTGAAACTAATCAGAAGCTTTTTCGTATTATTTTTAGGATAAATTATTTTCCAAAAAATTCGCGAACAACAGAAGTGATGTAAGCCAATTGCTCCTCATCTAACTCTGTGTGCATTGGTAAAGACATTACTTCTTCTACCAATTTGTTTGTATTTGGAAAATCTGCATCATTATAATGCCCGTTATCATACGCTTTTTGTTTGCGTAATGGAACAGGATAATAAATCATCGCAGGAATTTCTTTTTCACTCAAGAAAGCTTGTAATTCATTACGTTTACCATTTGTTACACGTAACGTATATTGATGGAATACGTGAGTTGTGTCTTCTCCTTTTACAGGCGTTAATAATGCATCAATATCTTTAAAAGCTTCTGTATAATAAGCCGCAGCTTTGCTACGAGCAGCGTTATAATCATTTAAGAAAGGTAATTTACGACGTAAAACTGCTGCTTGAACAGAATCCAAACGAGAGTTAACACCAACTTCATCGTGGTAGTAACGTTTGTACATTCCGTGATTTACAATTCCACGTAAACGATGTGCAATATCATCATCATTTGTAAAAATTGCTCCACCATCACCATAACAACCTAAGTTTTTTGAAGGAAAGAAAGATGTACAACCAATGTGACCAATTGTTCCAGCTTTTCGACCTTTGTAATCCGCTCCAATAGCTTGTGCAGTATCTTCTACAACATATAAGTTATGTTCTTTTGCAATTGCCATAATCTCGTCCATATTCGCACATTGACCAAATAAATGAACTGGAATAATTGCTTTTGTTTTTGGCGTGATTGCCGCTTTTAATTTTTCTGTATCAATTGTAAAAGTATCATAATCAACGTCAACTAAAATCGAATTTAATTTCAATAAATCAACAACCTCTACTGTTGCAGCAAATGTAAAATCTGCCGTAATTACTTCATCACCTGGCTCTAAACCTAAGGCCATCAAAGCAATTTGCAACGCATCAGTTCCGTTTCCACAAGGAATTACGTGTTTTACATTTAAGTAATTTTGCAATTCAGTTTCGAATTGTTTTACTTCTGGTCCATTAATAAAAGCAGCCGAATCCAAAACATTCAAAATTGCTGCATCAACGTCTCCTTTTATTTTTTGATATTGACTTTGTAAGTCAACCATTTGTATTTTTTTCATAACTTAATGAATCTTTCAAAATCTACAACTTTAAAAAGTCGTTATTATTACAACAAATGTACAAAAAAAGCTCATTCTAAATTTTTAACTTTGCAACATTGTGCAAGGATTTTATAACACATCAATTAAAGCGTACGGAATGGCGCTAAAATTGGCTTCGAATTTTAACGAAAAAGCAAAACTTTGGGTAGATGGAAGAAAAAATTGGGAAGAAAAAATAGCTTCTAAAATTTCAGAAACCGATAAAGTTTTGTGGGTACATTGTTCATCTTTAGGCGAATTTGAACAAGGTAGACCAGTGATCGAAGCATTGAAAGAAAACTATCCAACACATAAAATTGCTGTTTCATTTTTCTCTCCTTCTGGTTATGAAATTAGAAAGAATTATCAAGGCGCAGACGTTATTTTTTATTTGCCTTTGGACACAAAATCAAATGCAGAAAAGTTAATAAAAGTGCTTCATCCAGAAATTTTGATTTTGGTGAAATACGAATATTGGTTTAATTTGATTATCGAATTACATCAGCAAAACATTCCTACAATAGTGGTTTCGTCAATCTTTAGAGAGAGTCAAAATTTTTTCAAAAAAGACGGAAATAATTGGTTTGCGAAAAAATTAAGTTTGATAAATCATTTCTTTGTTCAAAATCAAAAATCAAAAGATTTACTGGATTCAATCAATATCACACAAAATACAATTGCAGGCGATACGCGATTTGATCGTGTCAAACAGATCATTCATCAAGATAATGAATTGGATTTTATGAATGATTTTAAACAAAATTCGAAATTAATTGTTGTTGGAAGTTCTTGGCCAAAAGATGAAGAATTATTTGTGAATTTAATCAACCAAAAATTAAATAATGATTGGAAAATTGTTTTTGCACCACATAATTTGAATAATGCTGAAATCAATTCTTTTCAGAATAAAATCAACCAAAAAGCTGTTAAATTTTCTGATTTAGAAAAAACATCCAATCAAGAGTTAATCGATTCGAAAATATTTATTCTAAATACAATTGGTATTTTATCAAAAGTCTATTCTTATGCAGATATTACCTATATTGGCGGAGGTTTTGGTGCAGGAATTCATAACACGTTAGAAGCTGTAACATTTGGAAATCCTGTCGTTTTTGGTCCTAAATACAAGAAATTTCAGGAAGCTGTGGATTTGATAGAAGTTGGCGGAGGATTTTCTATTGCTAATCGACATGAATTTGATACAATTATGAATCGTTTGATGAACGATGAAAATTTCCGAAAAGAAAGTGGAAAAAAAGCTGGAGATTTTGTTCAAAATTCACCAAATGCAACTAAAATTATTTTAGAATATTTAGATGATATTTGTAAATCTTAAAATTTTATCAATTTTTAACAAAAAAGGCACAGAAATTGTGAATCAAAAAAGCATTATTGATTTTTTTAAAGTGTAAATCAATCTTCTGTATGAATAAAACTTTACTTTTGAATTAATTATAATAACTCAGACTTAAGTAATAAAAAAATGAAGAAACTTATTTTAGGAATAGCACTTTTCGGTGGATTAAGTGCAGCAAATGCGCAAATTGATTTAGGAGTAAAAGGAGGTCTTAACTTCCCGACTTTATCTGGTGATTCTAGAAAAATTTACTCTGATAGTCAGGGAAATGGTTTAGGAACTAAATTTAGAACTGACTTTTATATTGGTGGTTATGCAAACTACAAAATAACAGATCAAATTAGTTTTCAACCAGAGTTATTATATTCTAAACAAGGAGCTGGATTGAAAACAAATGATAACTCAAAAGCTAAATTAATTACACATAATATTAATATTCCATTGATGGGACGTTATGAAATTATGGATGGATTAAATGTTGAATTTGGTCCACAATTAGGTTTCTTAGTTTCTGCTAAAAAGAAAACTGAAGAAGGAAAAATTAATGAAAAAGAAAAATTTGTAGATAATTTCAAAACATTTGATTTCGGATTAAATTTTGGTGCAGCATATAAAATTACAGATGAATTAGAAATCAATGCTCGTTTTACAAAAGGATTATCAAATATTAATGATTATTATTCACAAACAATAAATGACAATTACAAAATTACTAACACATACTTTAGTGTTGGTATAGCGTATAAATTAGCTGAAATGTAATTTATTTCAAATCAAAATATACAAAGGAGCTTTTAGCTCCTTTTTTTTTGTGATTACTTGTAAAACAATTTTGCCTTGTCAAATTAAATTCTATATTTGTAGTAATAAAAATACAGTTGTAGATATGAAAGTTAAATTATCAAGAAGAGAAGAGGAAGTAATGGAAGTTATCTGGAGCGGAAAACAAGTTTTTGCGAAAGATATTATCGATTCGTATGACGATCCAAAACCTGCAAATACTACAATTTCAACCTTATTAAAAAGGATGCATGACAAAGGCTATATTGATTACGAACAAATGGGAAACTCGCGACGATACTATGCTTTGGTGAAAAAAGATGATTATTTTTCGAAAGAAGTAAAAGGAATGATTTCGAACTTCTTTAATAATTCGGCAACACAATTTGCTTCATTTTTTGCAAAATCGAACAATATGTCGGTCGAAGAATTAGAAAAATTACGTGATATAATTGACAACGAAATAGATCGCAAAAAGAAATAACCTATGGTTGCTTTTTTTATAAAATTTATTCTTTGTTCCGGATTTTTATATTCGTTTTATAAACTTTTTTTGGAACGCGAAAGCATGTATAAAATCAATCGTTTTTATCTGTTGTTTTCGTTGATATTTTCGTTAATCGCGCCTTTGTACAAAATTGATTTGCCTATCACAGCGACAGAAACAAATATTTCGCCCGAATTATTGGCTTTTCTAATGCAAAATCCTAAATTGTTGCAACAAGAAAAAGGAATTAATTTTGGTGATATTTTGACTGTTATTTACATTTTGATTTGCGTAATATTTCTTGTAAGATTTATCTACAATTTGTACGAATTGATGTTCAAAATTAAGACTGAGGAAAAAATCAAAGATCAAGAAATTACATATATTCTTGATTTAGATTCGAATCAGCCGTATAGTTTTTGGAAATATATTTTTATTCCGAAAAAGCAACTAAAAAGTTTACATCAAAATTTAATTGATCACGAAAAAGCGCATTGCATTCAGAAACATAGTTTGGACATTTTGTTAATTGAAATTTTTCAAATTCTTTTTTGGTTCAATCCGTTTATTTATTTCTATAAAAAATCAATCAAACTAAATCACGAGTTTTTGGCAGATGAATATGTATTGAAAAGAAACTCAGATTTAAAAACTTACCAACATCAAATTTTGGATTGTATTGCAACGCAAAATCCATCGATGATGGCAAGTAATTTCAATTTTATTCTAACTAAAAAACGCCTGCTTATGATGACAAAAAATACATCAAAACGAAAAGTGAAAATTCTATCTTTTGCTTCGTTGCCTTTTATATTGAGTGCTTTTGTACTTTTTAGTCAAAAATCGTTTGCGCAAGAAGTTGAGATAAAAGCTCAAAAAGTGGAACAAGCGTTGGAAAAACCTGTTCAATCGCAAGCCGAAATTCTTCTTGGACAAGCAACTACTTTGAGAGATTCGCTTCTCAAAACAGATCAAGCTAAAACAACAACTCCAATAGAAAAAGTGATTACGAAAGATGAGTTAAAAATGATTTTGAAAAGTAATGCACAAAACAAAATTATCTTGAATGATGCTGGAGATATTATTCTGAATGATTCTATCAAAATAAAAGATATTGTTTTGAAGAAAAATATGGTTCCTACAATTTTATATGGAACGGACGGAAAAGTTTTGCAAAAAATTGATCCAAAAGATATCGAAAAAGTTTTTGTAAGAAAAAGCGGAGGTGAAGATTTTATTGAAGTTATCAAAAAAGATTCAAGCATCATCAAAATTTTCAATTCTGAAAAAGACATTCCGAATATCGATAAAAAAGTAAAAACAGCTAAAATGCCAACAGTAAAAAATAATATTACGTTGAAAAATGGTTACTCTATTTATACAGATAAAAATGGTGTTGAGCACAAAATTATTAGTTCTGAAATTGATAGAGTTTATTTAGAGAATCAATTAAAATCAAAAGAAATTGATAATGGTTATAGTCTAAGTTTTTCAAAAAATAAAGGAGTTGATAAAGCGGAAATAGAAAAACAATTAAAAGAAGCACAAGCAAGAGGTTATGATATTACAGCTATAAAAACTGATACTAAAAATCCCGAAATACAAAAATTAGGTTCATTTACTGTAAAAACATTCTATTCTGAAGATCCTAAAGAAATGAGTAAACATCTTGAAGAAAAAAAGAAAGAACTTGAATTACAAGAAAAAAACACTAAGAAAATGCTAAAATAGATTGAGAAAAGGCAAAAACAGCTAAAAAAAGAAATTAAGAAATAATCAAAATTTCATAGTATATATAACATATTCAAAAAAAAGGAAACTCGCACGAGTTTCCTTTTTTTATACGTCATGTTTTGGCATTCTGATTTTCTATTTTTGAGAAGATTGTTTAACTTTCCTAAAAATTCAGAATTTGTTACAAGCAGGCGATTTCAAAATTTACAATGCTTCCGCTGGAGCAGGTAAAACTTACACTTTGGTAAAGGAATTTCTTTCGTTGTTATTGACGAATGAAAGCGATTATCATTTCGAACACATTTTAGCTATTACGTTTACGAATAAAGCGGCGGGTGAAATGAAGGAACGTATCATCGAAACTTTAGAAGAAATTGCAAAAAATCCTAATCCAAAAGAAGATCAATATATTCTAGAATTAGCTTCGGAACTGAATTTGAAGCCTGAAATCATTAAGACAAAAGCATACAATATTCTGATTGCGATTCTTCATAATTATTCCAAATTTTCTATTTCTACGATTGATAAATTTAATCTTCGATTGATGAAATCTTTCGCGCAAGATTTAGGTTTATCAATGAATTTTGATGTCGAAATGAATACGAATGAAATCATTAATGAATCCGTTGATTTGTTGTATTCAAAAATTGGGGAAGACGAAAAACTAACGCAAACAATGATCAAAATTGCGTTGGATAATATGGACGAAAATAAATCGTGGGATATTCGAAAAACGCTTTCTTCAGACACTTCGGACATTTCTAATGATCGACATTTACAAGATTTAGAAAAATTAAAAAACATTTCGTTGGATGAATTTATTCGTTATCGAAAAGTTATTTTTGATGATATAAAAACTTTGAAAGATGGTTTGATTACAATCGGAAATGAGTTTTTCGAATTGCTTGCAAACAATGGAATTTCGGTAAATGAATTACCAGGAAAAAGTCGTGGAATTGCCGCTTTTTTCCAGAAATTAAAAAACTTTGATGGTTTTGGTTTGATTTTACCAACCGATGCGAATACAAAAGATATTTTGGACGGCGGCTACCTTTCGAAAGTGAAAGATGCAACTGCTAAATCTATTTTTTCTCAAGTGAAAGATTTGTTCGAAAAAACTGCGAATATCAACGATCACTTACTTTTATTAACTTCAATTCAAAAAAATATATCCTCGATTTCATTGATTAATGAAGTTGAAAAATCATTGGATTCGATCAAAAAAGATTCAAATGTTTTATTGATTAATGAATTTAATACCATTATCAGTAAAAATCTGCAACAACAGCCAGCCAATTTTATTTACGAACGAATTGGTTCGCGCTACAATCATTATTTTATAGATGAATTTCAGGATACATCGACGTTACAATGGAATAATCTGAATCCGTTGGTGGAAAATGCGCGCGCGCAATCTGACACAATTATGTTGGTTGGCGATGCAAAACAGTCTATTTATCGTTGGCGAGGTGGAAATCCTGCGCAAATGATTGATTTAATTGATCGAAAAGAAGAAGAGAATATAAAAGTTGAAGAGTTAGAAAAAAACTGGCGAAGTCACGAAAATATTATTCAATTTAACAATGAATTGTATTCGTTTATCGCACCACAACTCAATTTGCCGAGTTTTCAATATTTGTACGAAATCGGAAATAAACAATTAACTAATAATCAAAAAGATGGTTTTGTCAAAATAAATTTCATTGAACAAGAAGGTCGTTCGAAAGATTTATTTAAAGAACAAAATTTAGAATTGGTTCTAAAAACAATTGAAGATTGTCGAGCAAATGGTTTCTCATTAAATGATATTGCGATTTTGGTTCGTAGTAATGCGCAAGGGATTTTGTTAGCGAAATATTTGACCGAAAATAATTTGATTGTGATTTCCAATGAAGCTTTATTGTTAAAAAATTCTTTCGAAATTCAGTTGATTGAATATTTGTTCAAAATCACGTCAAATCCACAAGATGAACAATCGAAAATTCGTTTTTTGATGGTGGCTTATGAATTAGAATTATTCAAAACAGATGATTTAACAATCACTGTCGAAAAAGCATTAAAAGGAGATTTACCAAAGTTTTTAAAATTAACCAAATCAATTGGAATTGATTTAGATTTTATTCAAGATCAAAACCTTTCGTTATATGATTTTACAGAAAAAGCGATTCGAACTTTACATTTACAAGAACGTTCGCCCGCTTATATTTTGAGTTTTTTGGATGTTATTTTAGAATATTCATCGAAAAATGAATCGGATCTGAATTCATTTCTAGAATTTTGGTCGACAATCAAAGATAAAGCGAGTATCAAAACGCCAAAAGGTGTCGATGCGATTCAGATTATGACGATTCACAAATCAAAAGGATTGGAATTTCCAGTTGTGATTTTGCCGTTTTTAGATTGGCAAAGTAAGAATTCTAAAATTTGGATTCCATTACAAAAAGATGAGGAAAATCCGTTTGAAACATTTTATGTTGGAATTAATAATGAATTGAAATCAATCAAAAATGAAGTGATAAAATCGAAGATTGATGAAGAAGAAAATTTGGTTCAATTGGATGAAATTAATACACTTTATGTTGCAACAACGCGTGCAAAAGAGCAATTGTATATGATTGCGCTAAAACCAAAAGAGTCTTCGAAATCTAAAAATATTGCAAATTATTTACACGAATTTGTTTTCAGTAAAGGTTTTTCTGAGGATGAAGTTATTTTGAAAGGTTCTCCAGAACGAATTTCAACTCCAAAAATTATAGAAAATTCTTCGGCTGAGTTAAAAATTTATTCTTCGGATTGGAATACGCGTTTAGTGATTAATACGAATTCGGAAAAAGCGCAAGAAAAGTTGAAATTCACCGAATTTGGAAATACAGTTCATAACATTTTATCACAAATTGTCACACAAAATGATTTGCCAAAAATCATTGAAAGTGAAAAACAACATGGTACAATTTCAGCCGAAAATGTAGAACATCTACAAAAAACCTTGCAAAATTTATTACAAGATGCTAAATTAGTTCCATATTTTGCTGAAGGTTTAACCGTTTTAAATGAACGCGATTTTATTGATGAAAATGGACAAATTTTCAGAGCCGATCGTGTGGTAATTGATGCAGAAAATAATTGTTCGATTATCGATTATAAAACTGGTCAACCAGATTTAGATCATCATTTTCAAGTGAATAGATATGCCGATTTTTTTAGAAATTTAGGTTATAATATTCAGACCAAAATCTTGATTTATATTGATGATGAGCAGCAAAAAATAAATGTTGTAGAGGTATTTTGATGAATGAAAATGTAAAATTAAAATTAGCGAGTTTACCCGAAACGCCCGGTGTTTATCAGTATTATAACAAAAAAGGAGATTTGTTATACATTGGTAAAGCGAAAAACTTGAAGCGTCGCGTGAATTCGTATTTCAATAAACAGCACGATTCGAAACGTTTACGTGTTTTGGTGAGTAATATTGATAACATCGAAACGATCAACGTAAATTCTGAATATGATGCGTTGTTGTTGGAGAATAATTTGATTAAAGAGCATCAGCCACGATACAATATTCTGTTAAGAGATGACAAAACCTATCCTTGGATTTGCATCAAAAATGAACGATTCCCACGTATTTTTTCGACTCGAAATGTTATCAAAGATGGTTCGGAATATTTCGGGCCATATTCTAATGGAAAAGCGATGAAAGTTTTGTTAGGTTTGATCAAAGAATTGTATCAACTAAGAACATGTTCTTATGATTTGAGTGAGAAAAATATCGAAAATCATAAATTCAAAGTTTGCTTAGAATACCATATTGGTAATTGTCTTGGACCTTGTGAAGCTTATCAAATAGAAGAAGAATACAACGAGCAAGTTTCGGCAATTCGTAATATTATCAAAGGAGAATTTAACGAAGCAAAACAATATTTGGTCAATCAAATGACAAAATATGCATCGGATTTGAAGTTTGAAAAAGCGCAAATGATTAAAGAAAAAATCGAAGCGTTACAAAATTATCAATCTCGTTCTACAATTGTTTCGCCTACGATTACAAATGTTGATGTTTTTTCGATTACGTCGGACGAAGAATATGCGTATGTCAATTTTATGAAAATTTATCACGGAGCAATCATACAGTCACATACAGAGGAATGGAAAAAGAAATTGGATGAAACGGACGAAGATTTATTAGAACGTGCAATTATTGATTTCTCAGATCGATTTAATTTAACTTCTAAAGAAATTTATGTTCCGTTCGAATTGAGTTTAGAGATTCCGTTCCGAAAAATTACAGTACCAAAAATTGGCGATAAAAAACATATTGTCGATTTATCGCTAAAAAATACTCGAATTTATCGTTTAGAACAGCTCAAACAAACTAAAATCGTAGACCCTGATCGTCATACAAATCGTATCATGAATCAGATGAAAGTTGATTTGCGTTTACCTGCAGAACCTCGACATATCGAAGGTTTTGATAACTCTAATATTCAAGGAACGAATCCTGTTTCGGCTTGTGTGGTGTTCAA
Source organism: Empedobacter sp. ULE_I140 (assembly GCF_053482575.1). Classification (NCBI taxonomy): domain Bacteria; kingdom Pseudomonadati; phylum Bacteroidota; class Flavobacteriia; order Flavobacteriales; family Weeksellaceae; genus Empedobacter; species Empedobacter sp. ULE_I140. The sequence goes on from NZ_JBQMTX010000001.1 coordinate 2,803,121, forward strand.
AAATGGAAAACCAAGTAAGAAAGATTATCGCATTTTCAATGTTAAAACCGTAGAAGGACCGAACGATTTTGCAACGATGGAAGAGGTGATTGAAAGACGATATTCGAGAGTTTTGGCTGAAGGAGAATCTTTGCCTCAATTAATTTTGATTGATGGTGGAAAAGGGCAATTAAGTTCGGCTCTAAAATCGATTGATCGTTTAGGTCTGCGTGGAAAAGTTTCGGTAATTGGAATTGCGAAGCGTTTAGAAGAAATTTATTATCCAGATGATCCTTATCCGTTATATTTGGACAAAAATTCTGAAACCTTGAAAGTGCTTCAACATGTGCGAGATGAGTCGCATCGATTTGGAATTACACGCCACCGAAATCGTCGAAGTAAAAACGCTTATAATTCGGTTTTGGAAGAAATAGAAGGTATCGGTCCGCAAACAATTAAAGAATTATTAACAAAATTTAAATCGGTCGAACGAATAAAAAATGCATCTTTGTTAGAATTAACCGATTGTATAGGGAAATCTAAAGCAAAAAAAATAAAAGATTATTTTTCGAATGATGAAAAATCTACTAATTGACAGAGATTTAACGTCTCTTTTGAACAATCCAAAGCTACAAGGCACTTTGGCAATTGTTCCTATCACTTTATTTGTACTTGGCTTGTTAAGTTATTTTGGAATTTTTTATTCGATGTTTAGCACGCTCGATGCGCAGCTAGGACATTTAGGAAGTTCTAAATCGTTATTGAGTGCGTTATTAGGAAATCTTATCATTTTTATCTTCTTGGTATTGATGAGTTTTTTCACTGGTGTGATTTCTTTTGTATACTTTATTGTACACGCTTTAAAGAATCCAAATTTGATAAAAAGTGATGATCGCTTGGTCTGGATTACGATTATTATTTTTGGAAATGGAATAGGAATTTTTGTCTATTGGTTGACTCAAATCAAGCGAAAAAAGCCTCGTCCAATTATTGATTTATACACAGACGATATCTAAAAATATAAACTGCTTTACAATTTAGTAAAGCAGTTTTTTTTATGAATTATTTCAAAAATTTGTACCTTTTAACTACAAATCAAAACAACATGAAAATAGTAGAATTATTAGCAAATGAATTGCAAAACGAGTATAAAATTACCAAAGAATTTATTGCAAGATTTCCTGAGGATAAAACGACATACAAACCTCACGAAAAAAGTATGGACATTACAATGTTGACGAATCATATCGTCGAAATATTTGCGTGGCCAGCTTTGATCTTAACAACTGATAAATTAGATTTTGCTGCAGGAGATTACAAACCAACAAATTTTACTTCTGTGCAAGATTTACTAAAGAAATTAGACGATGATTACGAAGTGGGTGAAAATGCCTTGAAAAACGCAACAGATGAAGAATTGAATAATAATTGGAAAATTGTTGCTGGTGATACAATCTTTGCGGATTTCACAAAATATGAAGCAATTCGTCATGCGCTAAATCAAATCACACATCATCGCGCACAATTAGGGGTATTTTATCGTTTATTGGGAATAGATTTACCTTCTAGTTATGGACCAAGTGCTGATTTTCAGAAGTTTCAATAAAAAAAGACCTCTTAAATAAGAGGTCTCAAAATCATAATTAGTGTTAATTGTATTACTGATCAGTAATATTGTTATCTCAAAAATATAACATATATCATATTTAAACAAATCTAAGTTGTGTTTTTTTTAAGAAATATTAACAATTTTATAATATTCGTAGTTAATAATCTATTTTATTAATTTTATCTAAAAAAGACATCTATAAAAGTATCAATTAATATGAATTCATAAAAAAAGCTTTCGAAATTCTCGAAAGCTTTTTTATATTTTGACTTTATATTGTTTTAAACAAAAGGAGTTTTTACAACTTCCGCTAATACATTTTTATCACGAATTTGAATTCTGATTGTTGTTCCAACTTTAGCAAAATCTGTGTGAACGTATGCTAAACCAATCCCTTGTTTCAACATTGGAGATTGCGTTCCAGAAGTTACAATACCGATTGTATTCTCATTGTCATCTACAACTTTATAATCGTGGCGAGGAATTCCTCTTTCGATCATTTTGAAACCAACTAATTTTTTCTCAATTCCAGCTTCTTTTTGAGCTTTCAAAATATCAGAAGAAATAAAGTTTGTATCTAATTTCGTAACCCAACCTAAACCAGCTTCTAATGGAGTTGTATCATCGTTGATGTCATTTCCGTATAAACAGTAACCTTTCTCTAAACGCAACGTATCACGAGAAGCCAAACCACAAGGCTCGATATCGAAAGATTTTCCAGCTTCCATAACTTTGTCCCACATTTCGTTTGCTTGTTCATTCGCGAAATAAATCTCGAAACCTCCAGAACCAGTGTAACCTGTTGCAGAAATAATTACATTTTCCATACCTGCAAACGTACCAATTGCGAAATGATAAAACGGAATTTCAGCTAAATTAACATCTGTCAACGACTGCATTGCTTCAATCGCTTTTGGACCTTGGATTGCTAACAAAGACATCTCATCAGATTTGTTTGTTAATTCTGCACCAAACGTATTGTGTTTGTTCATCCATTCCCAATCTTTATCAATGTTAGATGCATTTACAACTGCCATCCATTCATCATCAGAGATTTTATAAATGATTAAATCATCTACAATTCCTCCTTTTTCGTTTGGCATTGCATTATATTGAGCTTGACCAATGGCAACTTTCGTTACATCATTCGTCAATAAGTGTTGTAATAAGTCTGTTGCTTTTTCTCCTTTTACAAAAAATTGTCCCATGTGAGAAACGTCAAAAACACCAACTTTTTCGCGAACAGCAAAGTGTTCTTGGTTAACACCTGCGTATTGCACTGGCATTTCATATCCAGCAAAAGGAACCATTTTCGCACCTAAATCTTTGTGCTTTTGGTTTAATGCAGTTACTTTCATTGTTTGTTTGCTTTGATAAGTTTATAATTCTCCCAAAAATAAGGAATTAATTGTTAGGAAAATTTCTTAAATAGAAGATTATCTAATTTTGTGAATAATTTTTAAATTCCCTTCCGTCGCTTTATACGGCTCGAAACGCATAACCGATTTTCCTTTACCAAATTTGTTCATAAACTTTTCGTTTATTTTTCCTGATAATTTCAACGGTTGACAACCTTCGCAAGGAATAATCAAAATAGTATCGTTTGTTTTACCTTTTACTTTTACAATTTCGTACGAATAATCTGTATCCAAACGAGAATTAATAACATTTTCAATTGGTTTATCGAAGCTTTCAATAAAGAAAACACGTCGATCTTTGTTACTTCCAATAATAATTGCAGCACCAACTAAAATCAATAAAACGACAATTGATATGGTCAAAATTTTTTTAAAATCCATCTTTTTGGTTAATTCGTAGATTAAAAGTAATAATTCATTCCGAATGAAAAAAATATTCGTTTTATTTCCTATCTTTTTACTTCTATTTACATTGACAATGAATAGTTGTACAAAAGCAAAAATATTAAAAGAAAAACATTCAATTTCATTACAAAATATCCTAAATGGAGATTTGATTTTTGTTGGTGCGCAAACAGAGGAACTTTCGGGTGCGATAAATAGAGTGACAAAAATAAATGACGAAACCAATTTTGATCATGTTGGATTGATCGAAAAAACTGTTGATTCTATTTTTGTTCTACATGCTGCTCCAATGGGCGGATCGCAACGAGAGGAAATTCATCATTTTTACACTTCTCAAACCGAAAAGAATAATAAAATTGTCATTTATCGTCTCAAAAATAAATATCAATCTACGATTCCTCATGCAATTGAAAAAGCTAAAACAATGCTCGGAAAACCTTATAATTGGTTATACATTTTGAATGATGACGAATTATATTGTTCCGATTTTGTAGAAAGAGCTTTTCGTGATGATAAAGTTTTTGAACTAATTTCGATGAATTTCAAAAACAAAGAAACCGGAATTATTGATGATTTTTGGATAGATTTCTATCGTAAAAAAGGAAAAGAAGTTCCGCAAGACGAACCAGGAACAAATCCAAATCAATTGGCAACTTCTAAGAAATTAGTTAAGGTTGGAGAGTTGACTTTATGAAAAAGAAAAAAATAATAGGAATTGTATTTCTAATTCTATGTTGCATATTTCTCTATTTCAATTCTAACTATTATATAAATAATCAGAATTGGAAATATAGAAATGGATATCATATTGGAGATATCTTGGAAAAATCTAAAGAAGTTTCTAACAATGAAACTCAGTATTGTTTTGGATATATTTTAATTATAAAAAATAATCAAACCAATGAAAAAGGGTATTATATTAGAAAGTAATATGAGGCATTAACAAATATCTAGTTTCTAACCTTTACTTTTCATTAACCGCAAAAGAAACAAGTTTCGAAGTTCGAATTAGAGAGTTAAAGTTTTAAAACAACCCTAAACATTATAAATTAATAAAATGTACATATTTAATATAGCATTAATCATTATCATCAATATTTTGATAATACTTTGCTTTAAAAACTCTAAAATGTTTTTAAAAATAGGTTTAATAATTCTTCTAACTCTAATATTTTTAGGAATAAACATTTATCTAAAAACATTCGATAATCCAATCATCTTATTTATTATTCTAATATTTTCAAGTTCAATTATTTTCTTGAATTTATTCCTAAAGCTTAGTCCAATTAATGATAATATTGACAATTTTAAGATGATTAAAACAGTTCGTTTATTCATTTTTAAAATCATCTTTCCTACTATAATTACTATATTCCAAATTATATTAATGAATGACACGAATCTACAAACTGAAATATTATCAACTAAGAAAAATAATACAATAAAAGCTGTTAACTAACTCTATCAATTATCATCCAATAATCCCTACTTTTACCACATGAAACAAAATATCATTTATAGTATCATTTTCTTTTTCGTGTTGTTTGGACTAAAATATTTGTTCGATAAAAGCGATGTACAAACAATGCTAGTTTATTCGGCAATTGGAACGGTTATCTTTTTTATTTATCGCGTTGTTGTAAGAAAAATGTTATACAAACAAAAAGACCAAGAAAACTAATTTCCTTGGTCTTTTTTTATTGCTTGCATCGCTTCCTCGATATGCGTTTCGGCAACATTTGAAACAATGTGTTTGATTAATTTTCCTTGTTTATTGAATACAAAAGTTTCTCGCGGCGTGATTAAGCCAAATTTCTTTTTAATTCCTAACAATTTCGACAACTTTGCGCCTTTATCAGAAAGTAACGGAAAGTTGAGTTGATGTTTTGTATAAAACTTTTCGTGAGAAGATGTTGATTGTCCATTTATTCCAACAATCACAGCATCCAAAGCATTAAATTCTGCATTTACATCACGAAATTGACAGACTTCTTTTGTACACATTGGCGTAAAATCCATTGGATAAAAGAATAAAACAAAATATTTTTTGTACAAAAACTCGTCCGAATTAAACCAATTTCCTTTATTATCCTCCAACGAAAAAGTTGGAATGTGATCACCTAATTTCATTCGCCTGCGTATTCTACGAAATTACGTGGAGTTTCGTATAAGGTTACTTTCAATTCTAAATCAGTCGCTAATTTTGCTCTAATTTTATTCCAAATCAAAATCACAATATTTTCGGCAGTTGGATTGATAGTTTTAAATTCTTCAATATCAACATTCAGATTTTTATGATCCAAATAATCTTCAACTTCAACCGCGATAATTTTTCGTAATTCGTCCAAATTCATCACAAAACCTGTTTCTGGATCAACTTCACCTTTCACCGCCACAATAATTTCATAATTGTGTCCGTGATAATTTGGGTAAGAACATTTTCCGAAAACTTCAAAATTCTGTTCATCGCTCCAATTCTTGTTAAACAATCGGTGCGCAGCGTTAAAATGTGCTTTTCTGTTGACAGTAACTTTCATCTGTATAAATTTTTATTCTTCGATATACGAAACGTAATGTTCAAAAATTATTTTGAACCAAGCTGTATAATTCTGAGGATTTTTTTCCATATCTTTTTTCAAATCCTCCAATTCTACCCAACGATATGCCATCACTTCATCAGGATTTAGCTTTGGTTCGTCATCAAATGTTCCGATAAAAACATGGTCTAATTCATGCTCAATCAAATCATTTTCTAAATGTGCTTTGTAAATGAAATTAAATTTATATTCTAATTCGCAATCAAATCCCATTTCCTCTTCCAAACGTCTGTGCGCCGCTTGTTCGTATGTTTCATTATCGCGCGGATGACTACAACATGTGTTTGTCCACAACGTTGGCGAATGGTATTTGCTCGCAGCTCGTTGCTGAATCATCAATTCTCCTTTGGAATTGAATACAAAAACAGAAAATGCACGATGCAACAAACCAGCTATATGAGCCTGCTGCTTCTCCATCAATCCTAATTTTTGATCGTCCTGATCAACTAAAACTACAAATTCTTCCATAAAACAAAAATAACCATTTATGTAGGATTAAAAAAGAAGTTCAATCTCTTTGTGCTTAAATTCTCGCAATTCTTGATTGATTTCAATCAGTAAATTTCCCGCTTCATTTACATCTCTAATAATTCCGTCCACTTCTACTCCATCTAATCTAAAATGCGAAATTTCATCTTTTCTAAATAGATTATCTAAATAAGTTTGATGAATTTGTTCGAATTTTTTTTGTTCTAAAATTGAATATTCATTCTCGAAATGATGCATTAAATCTGCCAAAATTTCCTCGATGTCATATTCTTTGTCAGTTACTCTATAAATAGATGTTGCTTTTGGTAAGTGATTAAAATCAGCTTGATTGACATTAATTCCTATTCCAATCACAGAATTCATTATTCCATTAGAACGATGATTTTCTATTAAAATTCCGCAAACCTTTTTATCATTTAAAATAATATCATTTGGCCATTTTACGTTTGATTTTGGGTGAAATTGTTTTAAAAATAGACAAATAACATTCGAAATCCATTCGTTAAAATAAATTAATTCTTGAAAACTATAATCTGTTTTCAGCAAAAAACTAAAGGTTAAATTTTCTCCTGCGACAACTTTCCACTCATTTCCTGCGTAACCTTTTCCTTTTGTTTGATTTTTAGCATGTATGACAGTCCAACTATTGGCATCTTTTTTGGACAAATCCACCAAGAACTCATTCGTATTAGGCAAAGAATCAAAACTAATTAAATACATTTTTTTTACTATTTTTATAGAGTGGTTAAAGTTATTTTAAAAAGTTTAAACTTTAATAAGGATTCACTAAATTTGCGAATTACAAAATAAAAGATGATAGATACTCAATATACAAAAGACTTGCTAGATAGCATTGTTGACGGAATTACAAATGTTAAAGGAGAAGAAATTACAATTCTAGATTTACGCGAAATTGAAAATGCATTTTGTCAATACTTCGTTATTTGTACCGGAAACTCGAATACACAAGTTAGTGCTTTAGCAGGTTCGATTGAAAGAACTGTAAAAACAGAAATGTCAGAAAGACCTTTTCATGTAGAAGGAACGCAAAATAATCAATGGGTTTTGTTGGACTACACTAATGTTATTGTCCATATTTTCCAAAAAGAATACAGAGAATATTACGATATCGAAAGTCTTTGGGGTGATGCTGTAGAGACGCGTATCGAAATGGAATATTAATCATAACTGAAACCAAAAAAAATTGAAAAAAAATAATTTTAAACCTTCGGGGTTTAATCCTACATGGATATATGCCATTATTGGATTATTACTGATTGCCTTTCTATTATTTTCTGATAACATTGGAGGTGCCGGCGGAACTACTAAAAACATAGACCGTACGACTTTCCTTTCTTATGTAGAAAAAGGTTACGTAAAAGAAGCCAATCTAGAAAAAGAATCAGGACGTGTAAGTGTATATTTAACGGACGCAGCTCTGAATACTGAAGAATTTAAAAAGTTTAAAAAATCAAACGAAACTTTAAATCCTTTTGCTACAGGAGCTCCAAACTTTATTTTCAATGTTGCTGATGCAGGAAATTTTGAAAAAGATTTTTATGCTAACGTAGAAAAGAGTCCGAATAAAACTGCCGTTCTTAACACACAAATTTCAAATGGTTTTGGAAGTTTGTTTATGAATCTTTTCATTTCATTAATTTTCTTCGGATTAATTTACTTCTTACTATTCAGACGAATGGGTGGAGGCGGATCTGCTGGAGGAGGCGGAGGAATTTTCTCTGTCGGAAAATCGAAAGCGAAATTATTTGAAGGTGATGATCATATCAAAACAACTTTCAAAGATGTTGCAGGTTTAGAAGGTGCAAAAGAAGAAATTGAAGAAATCGTTGAATTCTTGAAACACCCAGAAAAATTCACAAAATTAGGTGGACGTATCCCTAAAGGAGCCTTATTAGTAGGACCTCCAGGTACAGGTAAAACCTTATTAGCAAAAGCTGTTGCTGGAGAAGCGAAAGTTCCTTTCTTCTCATTATCAGGATCAGATTTCGTGGAAATGTTTGTGGGAGTTGGTGCATCTCGTGTACGTGATTTATTCAAAAATGCAAAAGAAAAATCTCCTTCAATTATTTTTATTGATGAGATTGATGCAATTGGTCGTGCGCGTGGAAAATCTAACTTTACAGGTTCTAATGACGAACGCGAAAATACATTAAACCAATTATTAACAGAAATGGATGGTTTCGGAACAGAATCTAACGTAATTGTGATTGCTGCAACAAACCGTGCTGATGTATTGGATAAAGCATTGATGCGTCCAGGTCGTTTTGACCGTATTATTCACGTTGATTTACCTGAATTAAACGAGCGTAAAGAAATCTTCGCGGTTCACTTACGTCCATTAAAATTAGGTGAGGATGTAGAAATCGAATTTTTAGCAAAACAAACGCCAGGTTTCTCTGGTGCAGATATTTTCAATGTTTGTAATGAAGCGGCTTTAGTTGCTGCTCGTAAAAACAAAGAAGTCGTAGAAAAACAAGACTTTTTAGACGCTGTTGACCGTATTATTGGTGGATTAGAGAAGAAAAGTAAAGTGATTAAACCTTCTGAGAAAAAACGTATCGCTTATCACGAAGCAGGTCATGCTACAATTGGTTGGTTAACAGAACACGCTGCGCCATTGGTAAAAGTAACTATCGTTCCTCGTGGACGTTCTTTGGGTGCTGCTTGGTATTTGCCAGAAGAAAGACAAATTACAACGACAGAACAATTGTTAGACGAAATGTGTATGACAATGGGTGGTCGTGCGGCTGAGGAAGTTGTTTTCAATAATATTTCGACAGGTGCATTAAGTGATTTGGAAAAAGTAACAAAACAAGCTTCTGCAATGGTAAGTATTTACGGATTGAACAAAGAAGTGGGTAATGTTTCTTATTACGATTCATCTGGACAAAATGAGTATGGTTTCAGCAAGCCTTATTCAGAACAAACTGCTCAGGTAATTGATAAAGAGGTAAAAACAATGATCGAAGCTCAATATGATAGAGCAAAAGATATTTTACGTGAACATCGCGATCAATTAGATGTTTTGGCTCAAAAATTAATTGAGAAAGAAGTGATTTTTAGAGAAGATTTGGAAGAAATTTTCGGACCAAGAAAATTTGTAAGCGAATTGGATCAAATCGAAGAAAAACAAGAAGAAGCTATAGAAGCTGGTCCAGAACAAGTGATTCAACCAGAAGCTGGAAATGATATTTAATCAAATTCATTCAAAATAATAGAAAAAATCGTCCAAATCGGACGATTTTTTTTTTACTTCTTATTATATTGTTAAAAATTATTACCTTTAGGCTGTAATTGATTAATTTCATATAAAATCATGAGTTTTCATGTGGAAAGCAATTAAAAACCTACTTAAAAAAGCTACTGAAAAATCAGCAGAGAATTCAGATGATAATCACATTGATTTATTTCATCCGAATTATGCTGACCAAAAGATTTCTATGGACGAAGTCTTTGCTACAAACTTTAATGTAGGTGGTGGACATTTTTTATTTTGTGATAATATAGAAGAGGCTTCTAAAAACCTTAAAGAGATTGTCAATTACGAAAATGTGACCGAATTAATTTGTCCTGATCCACGCTTACAACAAATTCTTAATTCAGTCAATATTCCTTTTGTCAAAAATCCATGTGATTCTCGTTATACGCTTAGTTTTCTTAGTTGCGAATTTCTGATTGCTTTTGATGGAAGTATTATGTTATCGGCACATCAAACTTATGGTAGAAATATTGCTGATTTTCCGTCAAATTTTATTATCTATGCACGCCCGTCACAATTAGTGGAAAATGTGAGTGTGGCATTACAGAAATTACGAACATTAAAAAAAGACAACCTTCCATCTAAAATAACTTCGATTCGTGGAAAAAATATGCACAAATTTCCGAACGTAGACAATGCGAAGAATATTTATTTGTTATTGGTTGAAGATTAGCTATGAAAAATTTAGCAATTAGAGCTTTCTCTGGACTTATTTACGCACTTATTATATTTTTCGGGACAACGATAAACCCAAAAGGTTTGATTGTTTTGATGATGGTTTTTGGACTTTTTTGTTTGTACGAATTTTTTAAAATTACTAATCTTACCAATAAACTTTATCAATTAGGAGCACTTTTAGCTGCCTTAGTTGTTTTTGGTTATTATGGAAAAGAATTTTTAGAAGCTTTCGAAACTTCGAATCATTACTATTTTCATTTAAGAAGTTTGTACTTCATCATTCCAGTTTTATTTGTTTTTAGTATTTATATTATTTTCAAATCAACCAACGAATTGTTGAACGATTTTGGAAAAGCTACTTTAGGTTTAACATACGTTATCGCACCATTTGTCTTAGCATTAACTTTACCTAGTTTTGATTATAATTTAGGTGAAAAAGTGATGCATTACGAAGTGTTTTTCGTTTTCTTATTACTTTGGAGCAGTGATACATTTGCATATTTAACAGGAAACTTAATTGGAAAACATAAATTAGCACCTAAAATTTCGGGAGCAAAAACGTGGGAAGGTTTTTTTGGAGGAATTATTTTCACCATTATCGCTGGATTCTTAATTCAGAAATATTTTGGAGAGAACTTGCACGGAAACTGGATGATTATTGGTTTGATCGTTGCAGCATTAGGTCCATTGGGAGATTTGACAGAATCTAAATTAAAACGATTTTTCAATGTAAAAGACAGCTCTAACCTTATTCCAGGACATGGCGGTTTTTTAGATCGATTAGATAGTTTTATATTTGTCGTACCATTTGTTTATTTATATTATTTATTAGTATATACTTTATGAAACTTCACAGAGAAGGAACAGCAATTTTGATAGGTTGCTTAATTTTATTTGCAATCGCTACAGGAGTATTACATTACTTTTTTCCTGTATATGGTTTTTACTTTGCCTTACCATTATGGATACTTTACGGATTTATCGTTTGGTTTTTCAGAAACCCAATTCGTGAATCAGATTCGTCAGAAAATTGCGTAATCGCACCAGTTGATGGAAAAGTTGTTGTATTAGAAGAAGTATTTGAAAGCGAATTTTTGAATCAAAAATGTATTCAATTATCAATTTTCATGACCCCTCTTAACGTACATGTAACGCGTTATCCTGTGAATGGAAAAGTGATTTATTCGAAATATCATCCAGGAAAGTTTTTGGTTGCATTTCATCCAAAATCATCAGAATTGAATGAAAGAACAACTGTTGTTGTAGAGAATGCAGATCATACAAAAGTTCTTTTCAGACAAATTGCAGGTGCAGTTGCACGAAGAATTGTTTGTTACAGTAAAGAGAATGACGATGCTGTTGCGGGTAAAGAATATGGCTTCATCAAGTTCGGATCGCGTGTTGATATCTTTTTACCACTTGATACAGAGATCAGTGTAAAGGTTGGAGATAAAACAAAAGGTGGAATTCAGAAAATTGCACAATTGAAATAAATCAGTTAGTTGAACTCAATGTTTTTAACTAATTTTGTCAAAACAATTATAATAATATACCCATACAATAAATTTGTAAGACATGAAAAAATTAATTCTTTTAGTAGCTGTTGCAGCATTCGCTACTTCTTGTAACTCTAAAGCAAGTGTAAATCACGGAGTTCTTCCAGTTGTTCACGAACCAGCTACTGCAGAAGAAATGCACCACAAATCTGAAGCTGCTCACGCAGGTCACGGAAAACATGAGGAAGCTGTTGAAGAAAAACACGAAGAAGTGAAAGATTCTACAAAAACGGCAGAAACTCCGAAAGTTGAGAAAAAAGATACTGTAAAAGCTGGTCATTAAGATTCAGCTTTTTTTGTTTTTATAGATTTATAATCAGTTTATCATCGCCTATTACATAATTTTTATTTTTAGGACGAATATAAAATAAACGTGAAGAAGAGTTGTTTTCAGAAATGATTGATAATATCTCTTGATAAGTAAAAAAACTTGCATCAATTGCAATTTCATTATTTGATAAAGATTTGAAATCTGATTTCTTATCAATCCAAAATAAATTTTCTGCTTTTACTTCTATTTTAGAAGTATTATTAGGTGAATGTAAAGAAAATTTAAATAATTGAATTAAATATTTAATCAAAATTCCCGAACGTAAAAGTTGATAATGCAACCAATTTTTTTGATAATATTTTGCTAAGAAAATCATCATGGCTTCAAAAAAATGTTTATAATATTTTTTATCTTTTTTCGTACTTTCTCCCTTGTAATGTAAAACCGTTATATCTCCTTTATAATAATTTTTATAACCAGCCAATTCTGCACTAAAAGACAAATCTATATCTTCTCCATACATAAAATAACGTGGATCAAATCCTCCAATTTCCTGATAGATTTTCTTCGTGGTGAACATAAAAGCACCAACTAAAATTTCGCAAGGAGCAATTTCAAATTCATCAACTTCTAATTTGTAATAATTATTTTTCTTTGAATGATTAAATCGACTATACAACTTAGAAAATGAATTTTTAGCTGTCGGAATATTACGTTTTGATTCTGGATGAAAATTTCCGTTTGTATCTATCATTCGTACTCCCACAAAACCTATTTTTTCTTTTGACTGATGAAATTCAATCAAAGATTCGAATAAATTCTCTGGAATAATTGTATCTGGATTAAGAATCAGAATATATTCTCCCAAAGCATTCTCAACCCCAATATTATTCGCTTTTGCAAAACCAAGATTTTCATTCTGAAGTAAAAAATTTACAGTAGGAAAAGTTTTTTTTAGGAATATAAAATCAATTTCCGATGAATCATTATCAATTACAATTATTTCGCCATCTACATTTTTTAAAGCTTCCTGACACGAATCAAGACAAAGCTCTAAATGTTTTGGCGCATTATAACTAACAATAATTATCGATAATTTCATTTTAAAATTTATTTTCTGAATATGGGATTCGATGTTGTATAGAACGAACCAACGTCGCTTCGTCTGCATATTCTAACTCATCTCCTACACCAAGACCTCGTGCAATGGTCGAAAAAATAATTTCGGCATTCTTTAATTGTCGATACAAGTAAAAAACAGTTGTATCTCCTTCCATTGTAGAACTTAAAGCAAAGATTATTTCCTTCACATTTTCATTTTGAACACGATCTACCAAAGTTTGAATATTCAATTGACCAGGTCCAATGCCTTCCATTGGAGAAATCTTTCCTCCTAAAACGTGATATTGTCCTTTAAATTGTCCTGTGTTTTCAATTGCCATCACATCGCGCACATCTTCCACCACACAAATTATAGTTTCTTCTCGCAATGGATTATTGCAAATATCACAAATCTCATCATCAGAAATCGTATGACAATGTTGACAATATTTAACATCATCCACTAAATGAGAAAGCGCTTCGGATAAAGCCGTCGTTTGAGATTTGGGACGATTTAACATATGTAAAACAAGTCGCAAAGCTGTTCTCTTTCCTATTCCTGGCAAATTTGACATCTCTTCTACAGCTCGCTCTAAAACCTTGCTTGGGTAATTCATTCGTTCAAAAAATTATAGACAACAAATTTACAATTTTATCTTCGGAAAATTAATCTATCATCATTCACTCAAAAATATTAAATTTGGGCTTATTTACTAAATAAATTATGAACTCAACAATTTTACTACTTTGTGTTATCGTATACTTTGTAGGACTTTTAGTGATCTCTTACTTCACCAGTCGAAATTCTGACAATCAATCTTTTTTTAACGGAAACAAAAAAAGTAAATGGTGGTTGGTGGCTTTCGGAATGATTGGGACAAGCCTTAGTGGCGTTACTTTTATTTCGGTTCCGGGTACGGTCGGAAAATTAACTGGTTCCGAATATATTTATGGAGGATTCGAATATTATATGATGGTTATCGGATTTTTTCTTGGTTATTTTATCGTCGCGGGGGTATTACTTCCACTCTATTACCGAATGAATCTAACCTCAATTTACACCTATTTAGGAAAACGTTTCAATGTTGAAGCACATAAAATGGGATCGGTTTTCTTTATTATTTCTCGTGGAATTGGCGCAACAGCACGTTTATATTTAGTTGTAAATGTGTTACAAATATTTTTATTAGACAATTTAGGCGTACCATTTTGGGCAACAACATTTGTCTTATTATTGATGATATTATTATACACGTTCGAAGGTGGAGTAAAAACAATTGTCGTAACCGACACCTTGCAAACATCGTTTATGATCATTAGTTTGATTGCTTGTATTTGGTTTATCCTTTCGCATCTTAATTTATCTGTTGGTGAAGCTTACGATATGATGCAAGCCAAAAATTATACGCATTTCATTAACTTTGATCCAAATTCGAAAACATATTTCTTAAAAACTATTTTAGGCGGAATGTTTATCACAATTGCTATGACTGGTCTTGACCAAGAAATGATGCAAAAAAATATTTCGGTTGATAATCTTCAAAACTCAAAAAAGAATATGTTGACGTTTGCTGGAACATTATTGATTGTTAATTTAGCATTCCTATTTTTGGGTGGATTGCTTTATTTATACGCAATGAGTGAAGGTGGTTTTTATACTGCTGACGGTTTCTTTATGGAACAAGGCGGACAAAATATTATGGGTGATGATATGTTTCCTGCGCTTTCGCTTTTAGGACATCATTTCCCAATGATTATTTCTGTAATTTTTATTATCGGATTAATTTCTGCTTTATTTCCTTCTGCTGACGGAGCTTTAACAGCAGTTACAAGTTCATATTGTGTCGATTTATTAAACATCAACGAAGACAAAGAAAAATCAGAAAAAGAAAAGAAAAAGATTCGTATTCGTGTTCACTTAATTTTCACGGTAGTTTTCTTTATCTTGATTATGGTTTTTAAAACGATTAACAACAAATCAATTGTTTATCTTGTGATGGAAATTGCAGGTTATACATACGGACCGTTATTAGGATTGTTTGCTTTCGGTATTTTAACGAAACGTAACATTTACAAAAAATATTCAATTATTACAGTTGCGATTTTAGCGCCTATTTTCACCTATATCATCAACGAATTAGTGATTAATTTTACCGATTACAAAATTGGTGTTGAATTAATCATTTTAAATGGTTTATTAACCTTCATCGGTTTATGGTTGGTAAGCTCTAATCGTCAAAAAGAATTAAATTAAAAATGGAAAAGAAATTAAAATTAATCTGGGATTTTTATGGTCCCGATGCTATACCAACTGCAAAACATCATGCAATTCACTTGAAACAATATGCAGAAAAAGAAAAGTTACAAAGTACATTTTCTGAATTTGTAGAGGTTGAACCAGAATATGCAGTTGCTTATTTGGTGGTGGTAGAATCTGAAATGATACAAGTCCGTGACGCTTTGATACCTCATCGTGGCGAATGGCATGTGGAAGAAGAATAAATAAAAAAGACGAAGTTTTGCTTCGTCTTTTTTATTAAAAAACATCTCTCTGTACCCTTTACAATTAGAAGATTACAAAAAGATAAATAAACGTTGTAAAACTCTTGCCTTCTTATTAACTAACTTCAAGCTTCTTCTTTATAAACTTCAGCGCTGGTTTTTATAGTCTCATAAGTAGGTTAGCTATTATTACCGATTATTCTCCCCAATTGTAGTGATTTATGTTCTACGATTTTTTTGCCCTACAAAAAAGAATTATTTTTGTTCAAATTTTTATAAACAAACAATGACACTTCAAGAACTTCAAACACAAGTACAACAAACAAGGAGAGATATTTTGAGAATGGTACATGCCGTAAATAGTGGACACCCAGGTGGATCATTAGGTTGTGCAGAATATTTTGCTGCATTATACGGTAAAATCATGACTTACTCTACAGACTTCTCTATGGACGGAAAAGGAGAAGATTTATTCTTCTTATCAAACGGTCACATTTCACCAGTTTTCTACAGCACATTAGCTCGTTCAGGATTCTTCCCTGTTAGCGAATTAGCTACATTCAGAAAATTAGATTCTCGTTTACAAGGTCACCCAACAACACACGAAGGTTTACCTGGAATTCGTATCGCTTCTGGATCTTTAGGACAAGGTTTATCAGTTGCTTTAGGTGCTGCTCAAGCAAAAAAATTAAACAACGACGATAAATTAGTTTACACATTACATGGTGACGGTGAATTACAAGAAGGTCAAGTCTGGGAAGCTTTTATGTATGCTGCTGGTAAAAAAGTGGATAATGTAATTGCAACGATTGACTACAATGGTCGTCAAATTGATGGTGATACAGACCACGTTTTACCATTAGGAGATTTGAAAGCTAAATTAGAAGCTTTTGGATGGATTGTTTTAGAAGAAAAAGATGGAAATAACTTAGAAAAAGTAATTGCTATTTTAGAAGAAGCTAAAACATTAACAGGAAACGGAAAACCAGTTTCAATTTTATTACACACAGAAATGGGTAATGGAGTTGATTACATGATGGGAAGCCACTCTTGGCACGGAAAAGCGCCTAACGACGAGCAATTAGCTTCTGCATTAGAGCAAAATCCTGAAACTGAATTGACAGATTATTAATAATTTCAACACAATCAAAATACTATGAAAACGTTATTTTATTCTATACTTACGCTTTGTTCTTTAACAGCCTTTGGGCAGGAAAAAACATATTCTTTTGACAAAAAAGTATCGTATAAAATCAATTTACCAGAAGAATATCAGACTTATTTAGATGGTCAAAAAGATTTATTTTTTGTAACCTATATTTCTAAAGACGCTGTTTTAGGAACTTCGGAAGGAGGTCCTTATACTTCAGGAAGCTTTAATAAAGATGCTTTCTTTATCAACAACAGCAAGTTTTTCGAAGTATATGCCAATTCATTAGAAAATCAATTATCGATAAAAGCCCCTTATTATTACGAAGGTATATCGGATGATAGTTTAAAACCTTATTCAGATAACTTGTTCGAGAAATTTATTTCAGTTAAAAATCTAAATTCATCTACAACGATCAATGGATATAAGTGTAATGAATACGAATTAACATCTAAAACAGATTTCGAAACAAAATCTTCTACATTATGTGTTGATGAAAAAAATGCAATTAATAACGTTGCGATTATGTTTCCTCAAACAAAATTGAAAGGGCTTTTAATTAGATATGACGCAGGAGATTTTAATGGATTAACGATTCAAAATATTGCAAATTCTAACGTAAAAGTAACTTTTGATGAGAAAAAAGAAATCGAAAGTTTTACTAACGAATTGGCAAAAAAGAAACAAGAATACGATAACATGATGTCGTCTGTAGATACGGCTTATGCAGCCGAAGCAGTAGCTTATTCACCAGACAATCGTTACGAGGATCCTATTATTAATTATTACAATTATCAAACATCAGAAAGTGATAACGTAAATAGTCTTTTTGGAACTGTTGCTTCATTAAATTATAGCTTGATTTATAATGATAGTGATTATGATGGAAATCCTGATATAGAGCGTTCTAAAGCTTTGGCAACTGCGCAAGGTTCTACAAATCAATTGGTAAAACAATTCAAAAAGAATAAATTAGCAAACAAAAGCGAAGTAAAAGAATTAAATAACCTTTTCAAAACGTATTTCGATGATGCTAAAAAGTTTAAATTAACAGAAGTTTCAACAGATTATGATGAAGCGGCTGTAGCAGTAGATTCTGCTGTTGCTGCAACAGAAGTTAGTTTAGCCGAATATTATGATCCTTATACATCTGCTTACAAAACGACAGATATTAGCAAAATCGATTTGGCAATCGACAATCCAGACATTCAAGATTTCATGAAAGTTGCACCAGAACATTGCAAAAATTTGAAAGCTAAAATTCCGACTTTTACAGATAAAGATTTAGGAAATTTGGTTTACAATTACGCAGGACAAGTGTGCGATATGTACATTTATCAAAGCGGAAGTGTTGCTCTTTCGGGAACAATTGATGCAATAAGAAAAAGTGTTTTAGAAATCAATAACAAATATGATAAACTGAAAAAAGAAGACAAAGATAAGTTAACTACTTTCTTGAATTCTTTGGATTAATACTTATCAAATCAATTCGATAATGAAAAAATCAATCAGTTTTATATTAACGCTTTTTACATGTTTAACTTTCGCTCAAATGCAATCGT
Organism: Empedobacter sp. ULE_I140; assembly: GCF_053482575.1. Taxonomy (NCBI): domain Bacteria; kingdom Pseudomonadati; phylum Bacteroidota; class Flavobacteriia; order Flavobacteriales; family Weeksellaceae; genus Empedobacter; species Empedobacter sp. ULE_I140. Next base: position 2,821,718 of record NZ_JBQMTX010000001.1, read on the forward strand.
ATAAATTCGAAAACGTTATTCAATATCGTATCAAAAGTGATTTCTATTCAGATTTTTTGGACATTTTATCAACCAAAGATTACAAAGCACATTTGATGATTACGCGAACACCGATGGGAAACTTCGCTTCATTAAAAGTAAACGACAATATGTATTCTGTTTACAGCGAAGAAGAAAATCCGAAGGTTTTTAAAATTGATTTCGAAGGCACAAAAGATTTATTAGGAAATTCTTTTTTAGCGACTAATAATCCAAGTTTAACAAATTCCGCAATCGGAAATAGTTATGTTGCGAATAGAACTGGTCAAAAAGAAACGATTCTAAATAAACAATGTGAAGTGTATAACATTTTCAGAAAAGATAATGACAACGACAATGGTACAGAAATTTGCATCGATACAAATTCTAACATCAACACCGTTCCGTTTATCAATTCTGAACTAAATTTGAAAGGCTTGATTTATCGAGTTGGACATAATATTGTGTTAGAAAATGTTGAAATCTTAGAAAATTGGATAAAAAAGAGCGCCGAAGAGGAAGAAGAAATTAATGTTTCGCCAAATGATTTTATTTATCAATTTGATGAAAAAACAGAAGTAGAAAAATACAAAAACGAATACAAAAAACAAAAACAATGATAGACTTAACATACACAGAAAAAAAAGATACACGTAGTGGATTCGGAGATGGATTGACAGAGTTAGGAAGAACAAATCCTAACGTTGTTGCATTGTGTGCTGACTTGATTGGTTCATTGAAAATGGATCAATTTATCAAAGAAAACCCAGAGCGTTTTTTCCAAATTGGTATTGCTGAAGCAAACATGATGGGAATTGCTGCAGGTTTGACAATTGGAGGTAAAATTCCTTTCACAGGAACTTTCGCTGAATTTTCTACAGCTCGTGTGTACGATCAAATTCGTCAATCTATCGCTTACTCTAACAAAAATGTAAAAATCGCTGCATCGCACGCTGGTTTAACGTTAGGAGAAGATGGTGCAACTCATCAAACATTAGAAGATATTGGTTTGATGAAAATGTTACCAGGAATGGTGGTTATCAATCCTTGTGATTACAATCAAACTAAAGCGGCTACAATTGCTGCAGCTGAATATGAAGGTCCTGTTTACTTACGTTTCGGTCGTCCTGCTGTTCCAGTTTTCACACCAGCTGACCAAAAATTTGAAATTGGTAAAGGTATCTTAATGAACGAAGGTTCTGATGTAACAATTGTTGCGACAGGTCACTTAGTTTGGGAATCTTTGGTTGCTGCTGCTGAGTTAGAAAAAGAAGGAATTTCTTGTGAGGTGATCAATATTCATACAATCAAACCATTGGATGAAGAAATTATCTTAAACTCTGTAAAGAAAACAGGAAAAATTGTAACAGCTGAAGAACATAATATTTTAGGTGGTTTAGGTGAATCTGTTGCAAGAGTTTTAGCTCAAAAATTACCAACAAAACAAGCTTTTGTTGCGGTTAATGATAAATTCGGTGAATCTGGAACACCTTCAGATTTAATGAAAAAATATGGAATCGATTCTACTGCTGTAATCGAGAAAGTAAAATCTTTACTTTAATTCCATCATAATATTAAAAAGGAGCTAAAAAATTTAGCTCCTTTTTTTATAGGTTAAATATAAAATAGGTTGGTTGAAAAAGCAAAACTGCTTTAATCCTATATATATTTTGCAAAATTAGTTTATATTACTAACTTAAAAAATACTCATTTAATGGTATTTTATTAACTTTTACTTGTAAGCATATGAAAAAAGCAAATCAAAAATCTATTACTGAATATGCAAGTATTGTAAAAAAACTATGGAGTGAAAATACAGATCGTAGAACCTTAAACGAAAAAAATGAGAGTTTTCAATCGATTAATGATTATTTACAAACTTTAAGAAGTCTTGCTCTTGGTGAATCTTTTATGTATTTCATCAATCCTAATTCTGCAACATTCGAATATGTTTCTCCTCAATGCGAAGATATTTTGGGTTATCTTCCTGACGAATATACAGCTGAATTATGTGTTCAAATGGTACATCCCGATGATTTGCAACATGTGATTGATATTCAGCAACGAATTGCAAATTTTAGTATGGAAATTGTCCCTGAAGAAAGAATGAATTATAAATTTACTTATGATTTTCGTGTGATAGATAAAAAAGGAGAAATTCATCAAATTCATTTGCAACATTTCTTTTACGAATTAAGTAAAAATTTTTTACCAAATCGAGTTTTTTGTTTAGCGACTGACATCACACAAATAAAGGTTGGAGGAAAGCCTATTATGCATATTTACAACATCAAAGATGGATTGAATAATCTTCTTAATTCAAAAACAAATTCATCTTTACAACTTACAAAAAAAGAAACGGAGATTATCGAATTTCTGATTAAAGGCTACACAAGTCAGGATATAGCAAACGCTATAGATTTAAGTAAACATACTATTGACACGCATCGAAGAAATATTTTGAAAAAGAACAACTGTTCTAATACTTCAGAATTATTTAGTCTTTACTTCAAAAAATAGAAAAAAGCAAGCCGATAAGCCGGGTTCTGTCACCTTAATAAATCAAGATGCTTTGTCATTTATCTAGTATTTTAGTTACCTAAAATATCAATCTGCCTACCCCCCAGCAACGAACGAGTAGCTCTTAACTGCTGGTATACATGGCATTGCTCCGCATAGAGTTTACCTGGTTTCACTACAGCCGAACTGTACATACTTTCTGTTGCACTTGTCCTCGCCTCTCGACGGACGGGCGTTACCCGCTATGCTTACTCTTTGGAGCCCGGACTTTCCTCTTCACATACATGAAGCGACAAAGTGGCTTGCTGAGCGCAAATGTACGGCAAAAGTTACCGAAATAAAAAAGGCTTGAACAAAAATGTTCAAGCCTTTCTATTATAGAAACTTAGAAATTATTCTGATTTTTCTTCTTTCGTTTTTCCTTTTACAGAAATTTTAACACCATCTTTTGCTTCATTTAAATCAAGAGTTAATTCATCTCCTTCACTAATTACAGCATTGATAATTTCTTCTGCCATTGGATCTTCGATGTATTTCTGAATAGCACGTTTCAACGGACGAGCTCCATAATCTTTATCAAATCCTTTGTCTGCGATAAAATTCTTCGCTTCCTCTGTTAATTCAATATGATAATTCAAAGCTATTAAACGCTCGATTAAACTTGCTAATTCAATATCGATGATTTTCATGATGTCTTCTTTTGTCAATGAATTAAAGAAAATAATATCATCAATACGATTCAAAAATTCTGGCGCGAAAGCACGTTTTAAAGCTGTTTCAATTGTTGATTTTGCGCGTTCATCAGCAGAATCTTTCTTAGATGAAGTTCCAAATCCAACACCATCTCCAAACTCTTTCAATTGTCTTGTACCAATGTTAGACGTTAAAATGATAATCGTATTACGGAAATCAACTTTACGACCTAAACTATCTGTTACATGACCATCATCCAAAATTTGTAACAAGATATTGAATACATCTGGATGCGCTTTCTCAATCTCATCTAACAAAATTACCGCATATGGTTTACGACGAACTGCTTCTGTCAATTGTCCACCTTCTTCGTAACCAACGTAGCCCGGAGGTGCTCCAACTAAGCGAGAAACGGCAAATTTCTCCATGTATTCTGACATATCGATACGAATTAACGCATCATTCGAATCAAAGATTTCTTTCGCCAAAACTTTCGCTAATTGTGTTTTACCAACACCCGTAGTTCCTAAAAAAATGAATGAACCAATTGGTTTGTTCGGATCTTTCAATCCTGCACGATTACGTTGAATTGCTTTTACAACTTTCGTTACCGCTTCATCTTGACCAATTACTTTTCCTTTCATTAACTCATTCATCTGAGCCAATTTTTTCAATTCTTTTTCAGCTACACGATGTACAGGAACGCCAGACATCAACGAAACAACTTCCGCTACATTTTCTTCTGTAACTGTTTCACGATTCTCTTTCGATTCTTGTACCCATTTTGCTTGCTCACGTTTCAAATCACTTTCTATTTGTTTCTCTGAATCACGTAAACGAGCAGCTTCTTCGTATTTTTGAGATTTTACAACTTTCGTTTTCTCTTCGCGAACTTCTTCTAATTTTGCTTCAAGATCTAAAATTTCTTGAGGAACTTTTATATTCTTGATATGCACGCGAGAACCCGCTTCATCTAAAGCATCAATCGCTTTATCTGGCAAGAAACGATCTGTAATATAACGTGTTGTCAAATTTACACAAGCTTGCAACGCTTCATCTGTATAATTTACATTATGATGCGCTTCATACTTATCTTTGATATTATGTAAAATCTGTAATGTTTCTTCTGGAGTTGTTGGTTCAACCATCACATTTTGAAAACGACGAACTAATGCACCATCTTTTTCAATATATTGACGATATTCGTCCAACGTTGTTGCTCCAATACATTGTAATTCACCACGCGCCAAAGCAGGTTTGAACATGTTAGAAGCGTCTAAAGAACCCGTAGCTCCTCCTGCTCCAACAATTGTATGTAACTCATCAATGAAAAGAATAATATCATCATTTTTCTCTAATTCATTCATGATTGCTTTCATACGCTCTTCAAATTGTCCACGATATTTAGTTCCAGCAACTAATGATGCTAAATCTAATGTTACCACACGTTTGTTGAACAATACGCGCGAAACTTTACGTTGTACAATTCTTAACGCTAAACCTTCTGCAATTGCAGATTTACCAACACCTGGCTCTCCAATTAACAATGGATTGTTCTTTTTACGACGAGAAAGAATTTGCGAAACACGTTCTATTTCTTTTTCGCGTCCAACTACAGGATCTAATTTTCCTTCTTGCGCAATCGCTGTCAAATCTCGTCCGAAATTATCTAAAACTGGTGTTTTACTTTTCGAAGTAGGTTTACTTGTAGATGCACGCTCAAAATCGTTATCAGAATCACCTCCATCAAAAGATGGATTTTCTGCACGAGGAGATTGAATTTCCTCATCTTGAAATTGAAATTTGAATTCCTCCTTTACTGTATTGTAATCAATATCCAACTTATTCATCAATTTTGTAATCGGATCGTTTTCATTACGAAGAATACACAATAATAAGTGAATTGTATTTACAGTCGGACTTTTAAACAATTTTGCTTCTAAGAATGTTGTTTTCAACGCTCTTTCAGCTTGTTTTGTCAAACTCAAATTTTTTATATTATTACCTGGAGTTTCTTTTGCTGGGTTTAGGTTTTCTATTTTTTGACGCATTTCGTCTAAATCGACATTCAATGCTTCTAAGACAGAAATGGCTTTCCCTTCACCGTCGCGAATAATCCCCAACAGAAGGTGTTCCGTTCCTATTTGGTCGTGGCCTAATCTCAACGCTTCTTCCTTACTATAAGAAATAACGTCTTTTACTTGTTGTGAGAAATTATCGTTCATTTTATTATTTAAGCTGTCTTTAACAAATATAATTATTCTGATAGACTATAGCATAAATTATGCCTATGTCCGAAATGATTTGATGATTCCTTAAAATAACGAATTATTGTCTATTAATTTCAAAATAGCTGACAATATTTCATATCAATTCTTAAAGAATTCATAATAATTTGAGAGATAGATGTCGTTGCTAAAAAATCGTACAAATCACCTTTTTTCATTTTCAAATCATCGTGAAGTTCTAAAATTTCTTCGGATTTTAAATCATTATTTTGATTAAAAATTTCATCAATTTCATTTCTTCTTTCAGGACTGTACAATGTCGACGAACACCATGTCACAATTTTTTCTTGCGAAATATCTTTTACGCTCAGTTTATTTTCATTCCAAAACAAAAGGTAAGCATTTTTAGTTAGTCTTTCAAAAACAAAAATTGTAAAAGGTGCGATTCCTGACAAATTTTCCGAATTAATAAACTCATTTACAGAATTATATTTCAATAAATCTAATAAGATAATTCCTCTACTTTCTCTGTATTTTTCTTTGAAATGCATTGGTTTTTCGATTCCTCCATTCAAAATACACGCAACATATTGTTCCGAATAAAAAATCCAAGTTCCATTTGCGCGCTCATCTACAGGCGAAAAATAAGTTTTATCAAAACGCTTTTGCTCCACAATCTCTTTAGAAGAAGAACGATTTATTTCCTCATCTCGGTTGTGCGTCAACACAAATTCATCCTCATTTCTGTAAAAACTGATTATACACATCTCATTTTTCAATTTAGTTCAAATGTAAAAATTTATCTTTGCAAAGAATTATGAGTATTCAGAAAACTATAGCGCATTCCTTTGATGAAATGAAATCGATTCTTTTGCAATTTGACGATCTGTCTTTTCAAAAGGAATTAGAAATCATTTCTGGTGCTTCTGTTGGTCAACATTTTCGTCATATTATCGAGTTTTATTCGTGCTTTTTACAAGCGCAAAAAAACAATTGTATTTGTTATGATGATAGAGAGCGAAATCGTGCTTTAGAAAATTCGGTTGTTGAAAGTTTGAATACGCTGAATCATCTAAAATCACAAATAGAACGTTTAGATTTAGAAAAAACAATTCAGCTAAAACAGAATTATTACGGAGAGAATTTCACAATTAATACCACAAATTATCGCGAATTAATGTATTGTTTTGATCATAGCATTCATCATTTTGCGTTGATTAAAATTGCGATCGAAACTCATTTTTCAACGATTAAAATTCCACAAAATTTTGGAATTGCATCTTCTACAATTGCTTTTCAAAATCAAGAAAAATGAATCCGAAAATAACAAAATGGACACGATACGAATTTTGGCCATTCTGGTTATTTTATGCGCCATTGACACCTTGGTACATTTATAAAATCTTTCAAACAGGCGCTCCAGCTTACTTTTGCTCGGCAAATCCTACAATGAAATGGGGCGGATTTATTGATTATTCTAAAATTGATTTACTCAATCAAATTGATAAAAATTATAAGCCAAAAACCATTTTTTTTGATGAATTTACAACACAAGAAATTCCGTTTAATTTTCCCTTTATTGCAAAACCAAATCTTGGTGAACGTGGAATTGGTGTAGAATTAATCAGAAATGAAATTGATTGGAAAAATTATTTAGAGCAAAATAATCGAGATTTAATTTTACAAGAATATATTCAATCAAACTTTGAGTTTGGTGTTTTCTATGTTAGATTACCAAAAGAAAAAAATGGTAAAATACTGTCGATAACAGCAAAAGATTTTTTGACGTTTACGGGTGATGGAAAATCAACTTTGAAAGAATTAATCGAACAAAATTTAAGAGCTTTTTACCGAAAAGATTATTTGTTTAAACGTTTACAAAACGAACTAAATTCAGTTCTTCAAAAAGATGAAAAATTATTGGTTGAACCAATAGGAAATCATAGTCGAGGAACAACTTTTTTAGATGGATCTTCTCTAAAAACGTCTAAATTAGAAGAAACTATAGATCAAATCGCACAAAAAATTGATGGTTTTTATTATGGTCGTATCGATTTGAAAGCAAAAAGTTTAGAAGATTTTCAGAACGGAAATTTTGTCATACTTGAAATTAATGGTGCAAATTCTGAAGCAACTCATATTTATGATCCGAATTTTAATTTGATAAAAGCTTATAAGGAAGTGATTAAGCATTTGAATTACCAACATAAAATTGCTGTTCAAAATCATCAATTAGGCGTGAAATGGACAGATTGGAAATTGCTTGCGAGAGAATTAATAAAACGCTATTAAACTTAATTTGACCAAAATTGGCAGATTTTCTGGAAAGGAATAAAGATTGAATGATGTTTTCAAAACCAATTTTATGAGTTATCCTTTTCCGAAGAAAACTATTATAATTCCTCTGCTACTGCTTATACCAATGTGGATTATCTTTTTGTTCCAACAAAACGGATACAATTTAAACGGTTGTTACGGCGTTATTCCGAGAACTTTCGTAGGATTGAAAGGAATTCTGCTCTCACCTTTATTTCATTCGGGTTGGAAACACATTATCAGTAATACCTTTCCGTTAGCATTTCTTAGCTTTATCGCACTATTGATGTACGATAGATTAGCTTATTATGTTATTTTTTTTGGTTGGATTTTATCAGGAATTATTCTTTGGATGATTGGAAATCCTCCTTTTTTAGATGATAATGTAAGTTGCCATATCGGAGCAAGTTCTATCGTTTATTTATTGGCTTCGTTCATATTTTTCAGTGGAATTATTAGAAAAGAACGCGGTTTAATGGCGATTTCATTAATCATTATTTTATTATACGGCGGAATGATTTGGGGAATGGTTCCTCAAGAAATTTTACCACAATTAAAAACAGATACAAGTAGTAATTCTATTTCTTGGGAAGGACATTTAAGTGGATTTATTTCGGGTGCATTTTTTGCTTATTTGTTTAGAAATATTGGTCCACAAAAAGAAGTTCCGAAATGGGATCAAGAAAATTATTATGATCCACAAGCCGAGCGTTTATGGGATATTTACCAAGAACAAGAACGTTTGAAAGCAGAATATCTTGAATCTTTGGATGAGAAAGATGATAAAAATATTGAACCAAATTATCAAACAAAAACCCCTGAAAATTAATTTTCAGGGGGTTTTATTTTTTCAAATTCTTCTTAGAAAGGCATTCCAGGAATGTTTGGTAAATTTTCTTGAGCTGTTTTTTTCGCTCTGTCAATTGCTTCTGTTTTTACTTGTTCCAACGCTTTGTTTAACGTCATCACTAACAAATCTTCAATTTCTTCTTTTTCCATTCCTTCAGCAAGTTCAATATCTTTTATTGTTGCTAATTTAGACATTGTAATTTTTACTTTTCCATCGTTAGAAGTCGTTGTAAAAATTTCTCCATCTAATTCATTTTTCAAATCAGAAAATTTATCTTTAAATGAATTGATTTTTCCCATCATTCCCATGATGTCTCCAAAATTTCTAAACATTTGTCTTTATCTTTAATAATTAGTTATTCGTGTAGTTTTTTCCACAATAAATCTTTCAATTCTGTGATTCCTTTTCCAGAAACAGACGAAATAAATATCGTATCAATATCAGTTGGTAATTGTGCTTTAATCTCAGCTTCCAATTCATCATCTAACATATCTGACTTAGAAATAGCTAAAATTCGTTCTTTATCTAACAATTCAGGATTGAATTTTTTCAATTCATTCAACAGAATTTCATATTCTTTTTTATAATCTTCTGTATCGGCAGGAATTAAAAATAATAAGTTAGAATTACGCTCAATATGACGCAAGAAACGATGTCCAAGACCTTTTCCTTCTGCCGCACCTTCGATAATTCCAGGAATATCTGCCATAATAAATGACTGATGATTACGGTATTCTACAATTCCCAAGTTAGGTGTTAACGTTGTAAATGCGTAATCTGCAATTTTTGGTTTAGCAGCCGAAACAGCTGATAATAAAGTAGATTTTCCTGCATTTGGAAAACCAACTAAACCAACATCTGCCAAAATTTTCAACTCCAATGTAACTTGACGCTCGTCACCATCCAAACCTGGCTGTGCATAACGAGGCGTTTGACGCGTTGCAGAACGGAAATGCCAGTTTCCTAGCCCCCCTTTTCCTCCTTGCGCAATAATTAATTCTTGCCCATTTTCTGTTACTTCGCCAATAATATTTCCTTCGTCATCTTTGGCAATTGTTCCGATCGGAACTTCCAAAATAATATCTTCACCGTCAGCACCAGTAGAACGAGATTTACCTCCACGTCCACCGTTTTGCGCACGGAAATGTCTTTTGAATCGAAATTCTAACAAGGTCCAAAGATTTGAGTTTCCAAGAAGCGTGATATTTCCTCCACGTCCACCATCTCCACCATCTGGTCCACCTTTGTCAATATATTTTTCGCGATGCAAACTTGCTGAACCCGCACCTCCATGTCCGGCTCTACAATTTATTTTTACGTAGTCAACAAAATTTGATTGCATAATTTTTCTCTTTTAATTAGTCTGCAAAAGTACAATTTCTAATTTGTTTATTAAAATCTTGTATTATCTATTTTGAATGAATAATTTATAATGACTCAGATTTTTATTTATATTTATTCAATTAATTAACACACTATCATGAATACTAAAAAAATTTGTCCGAATATACTGATGACTAACTTCTGAAAAAGCAAAAACAAACCAAAACAATGGTAATTACTTTTGGATGTTTGATGTTTTTGATTTCTATCTTCTTGGTATATTCAGCAATAAAATCAAAAAATTATGCATTAATTGCCGTTGCTTGCAGAACTTCAACTACTTTGATGCCTTTGGTCATAAGGCTTTCTATGATTAACAAAGAAATAAAATCGCGCCAAAAATAGATTCAATAGTATGAATAACGAACATTTACAACGATTACTTCCTTTTGGTTATATTTATTTAGTCATCATGGGAATTATTAAAGAATCTATTTTTTACTATCAATTGGATATTAATATTCTGAAATTTTCGAGCATTATGGATATCTTAATAAGTCCAATTTCTGAAATTACCGCACATCCTTTCCTACTAATCTTTTTTATTCTTCTTATTTTTCTACTTTATAGTTTTAAACAGTATTCATTGAAACATCCAGAGAAAAAATTCATTAAGAAATATTATAAGATTAAAGAAACTGATAACCTCACGAATGAAGAATTCACTAAGAAAATTAATCAAAATTCAATTGAATTCTTTTTTGTTATGCTGATTTGTTTCTTTTTAGGTTTTGGAATTGGTGGTGGTAATTTTTTATCAAAACGAATAAAAAATGGAGATTTAAAATTCGAAAAATATGGACAAACCTTAACTTTCAATTCTGGTGAGAAAAAAGAAATCTACCTTATCAATACCAATAGTCTCTACTATTTTTAAGTTGGAAAAGGTCAAAAAACTGTTGAAATTTCTCCAATTAGCACAATACAATCAATCACAAAAAATAAGTAATCAAAACATATTTTTATAATGAATAGGATTGATTAATTTTGTAGCATGTACAAACAATTCAAAAACATTTTATTTCAATTACAACCCGAAGATGCGCATCATTTCGTTACGCGAAATCTAAAAAATTATGCTGCATTTCCTGGAGTTGGAAAATTATTAGATAAATTTTATCAATACAATCATCCAAGTTTAGAACGAGAAGTTTTTGGAATTAAATTCAAAAATCCAATTGGTTTAGCTGCTGGTTTTGATAAAAATGCTGAATATATTGAAGAATTGAACCACTTCGGATTTGGCTTTATCGAAATTGGAACCGTTACACCAAAACCTCAACCAGGGAATGATGCGCCGCGTATGTTTCGTTTGGTAGAAGATGAAGCGATTATCAACCGAATGGGATTTAATAACAAAGGTGTTGATTTTGCTGTTTCGAAAATTAGAGAATTAAAAAATCGTGAAAACTATATTATTGGCGGAAATATTGGTAAAAACAAATTGACACCAAATGAAGATGCTGTTGACGATTACATCAAATGTTTCAATGCATTGTTTGATTATGTTGATTATTTTGTAGTCAATGTAAGTTCTCCAAACACACCTGGATTACGCGATTTACAAGAAAAAGAACCTTTATTGTACATTCTTAATTATTTGCAACAATACAATAATCAAAACGAAAAACCGAAACCAATTTTACTTAAAATCGCACCAGATTTAACAGATTCTCAATTGGACGATATTATAGATATTGTATTAGAATCTAAAATTGCTGGAGTGATTGCTACAAATACAACCATTTCAAGAGAAGGATTAAAATCTGATCCAGAAATTGTAAAAGAAACTGGTGGAGTTTCGGGAAAACCACTTAAAAATCGTTCAACAGAAGTGATTCGTTATCTTTCTGAAAAATCGAACAAAGCATTTCCTATCATTGGAGTTGGCGGAATTCATACAGCCGAAGATGCTAAAGAAAAACTGGAAGCTGGTGCAAGTTTGTTACAAGTTTATACAGGTTTTATTTATGAAGGTCCTGCTGTTGTAAAAAACATTTGTAAAGGCTTGGTTGAAGGAAAATAGAAAAGTCATTCTGATGTCGGTTCTTCATTTCACAAAAAGCTACATTCAGAAATGATAATAATAAAAAAATGCTCCTTTAATTAAAAGGAGCATTTTTAGTATTATGTAAAAGTTGTTCTTATAAAACTTCTTTAATTGCTGCGTTCAATTTTTCGGTAATATCTTCAATAGAACCTACTCCATCAATCTCAACCCATTTTCCTTGCGCTTTGTAGTGTTCTGCTACAATTGCAGTTTTCTCGTAATATTCTGTAATACGATCACGGATAATTTTTTCGTCCACATCATCAGCACGACCAGAAGTTTTTCCGCGTTCTAATAAACGTTGAACCAAAATTTCGTCATCCACAACTAATGCTAATGTAATCGAAACTTCGCTTTCGTATTTATCTGCTAAGATTTTATCTAAAGCTTCTGCTTGAGATGTTGTACGTGGATATCCATCAAAAATGTATCCTTGCGCATTTGGATTGTTATCTAAATGATCAACCAACATATTTGTTGTTACCTCATCTGGAACTAATTGTCCCTTGTCCATGTAAGATTTCACAAGAGCGCCTAATTCTGTTTCATTTTTAAGGTTGAAACGAAATAAGTCTCCAGTAGAAATTTGAGGAGTTTGGTACTTTTCTTCTAAAAATTTAGCTTGTGTTCCTTTACCACTGCCAGGAGGTCCGAACAATACAATGTTTAGCATTTTGTTTTAATGTTTTATTTGATAAATATCTGGTAAATTTCTTCCTAATCCGTCAAAATCTAATCCATAACCTACTACAAATTTATCAGGAATAGAAATTCCTACTAAATCTACTTTTAAATCTTTTTTGTAAGCATCTGGCTTAAATAATAAAGTTGCTACTTTTAATGATTTTACCTTTTTCTCTTTCAAGATTCGGTGCAACTCTACTAACGTATTACCTGTATCTACAATATCTTCTAAAATAATTACGTGACGTCCTTCAACATTCATCGGAATATCCATCTCAATAGTAATTTTCCCTGTTGATTCTGTTCCTTCGTAAGATTTTAATTTCAAGAACGAAATCTCACATTCTCCTTGATATTGTTTTAAGAAATCGCTGAAGAACATTACAACTCCGTTTAATACACCAACAAAAATCGGTCTTTCGTCTTTGTATTCTTCGTAAACTTCGTTTGCCATATTTTTGATGGCGTGTTCTATTTCTTCAAAAGCGATGTACGGAATAAATTTTTTACCGTGAATTTCTATTTCTTTCATTGTTTGAGATATTCAAATATATACTTTTTTTGATAAAGTTTAAAACATTTATCTATTTTATTAGATTGTCATTGAGAAAATGCGTGTTTCTGGCTCGTTATCTATCATTCTCTTATCGAATGTCATACACACATTTCTCACGTATGGACGTCCTTCTTCTTTTACGATCAAACCATTCTCTACAAATTCAATCAAATTATCGTCAACCATATCTTGCAACATAGTTTTAATACGATCTACATCATCAAATTTCATGTTATCATCAGCCCAAGAAGTTTCTAAATTACACATTAAATTTAGAATATGACGACGCATAATCAAATCTTCTTCTGATAAAATATGTCCTTTGAAAACGGATAACTCTCCGTTATTAATTGATTTTTCGTACTCTTCTACCGTTTTCTCGTTTTGTGCAAAACTATACCAAGAATCGCTGATAGAAGAAACTCCTAAACCAACCATTAATTGTGTTTTCGAAGAAGAATATCCCATAAAATTACGATGTAATGTATGGTTTTTCATCGATTGATACATCGAATCTTGTTCTAAGGCAAAATGATCCATTCCAACTTCGAAATAGTTCATTTCCTCGAACATTTTCTTTCCTTCTTCATATAATGCACGTTTCAATTCTGGTGAAGGCAAATCTCCGTCATGAAAACCACGTTGTCCGACACCTTTTATCCACGGCACATGTGCATAACTGTAAAACGAAATACGATCTGGATTTAATTCTTTTGTCAAATTAATAGTTTCCATCATTCCTTCCATTGTTTGATGTGGAAGACCAAAAATCAAATCGTGAGAAATCGATGTAAAACCAATTTCGCGCGCTTCTTCTGTTGCTCTTTTCACATTCTCGAAAGGTTGGACACGATTAATCGCTTCCTGAACTTTTAGATCATAATCTTGTACACCATACGAAATACGTCTAAAACCTAAATCGTATAAAGCCTGTAAATGTTCTCTTGTTGTGTTATTTGGATGACCTTCTAAACTAAATTCGTGTCCTTCAGCTACATCCGCATATTCAAAAATACCATCAATTAATTTCTTCAAATTTTCTGGAGAAAAAAACGTTGGTGTTCCTCCTCCTAAATGAATTTCTTTAATTTTTGGTCGAGATGAAAATAAATCCACATATAATCTCCATTCTTTCAAAACTGTATCAATATACGGAACTTCTACCGAATGTTGTTTCGTAATACGTTTGTTACATGCACAAAACGTACACAACGACTCGCAATAAGGTAAATGAATATAAATTGATATTCCTTCTTCTACATTACTTTCATCGAAAGATCGTTGAAAAGTTTCAATCCAACCTTGTTTAGTAAAATCATCATTGTCCCAAAACGGAACAGTTGGATAACTTGTGTAACGAGGTCCTGGAATATTATATTTCTGAATTAAATTATCCATTATCTAAAAAAATTAAAAATACTTAATCAACTTGACTAAGTATTATTTAATAAATTTTCTTTAAAAATTATTTTTATAGAATTGCCTGACGAACTCTAACTAATTTAGTTAATAAGTCTTCTAACAAATCTAATTGTAACATGTTTGCACCGTCACTTTTTGCATTTTTAGGATCTGGATGCGTTTCGATAAAAATACCATCAGCACCAACAGCAATTCCAGCTTTAGCAATCGTTTCGATTAATTCTGGCTTTCCTCCTGTTACACCTGAAGCCTGATTTGGTTGTTGTAAAGAATGTGTGATATCTAAAATAACTGGTGCATAATTTTGCATCACAGGAATTCCACGATAATCTACCACTAAATCTCCGTAACCTAACATTGTTCCACGCTCGATAATTGCTACATTATTATTACCAGAATCTGTTACTTTTTCTACAGGAAATTTCATTGCTTCTGGCGAAAGAAATTGACCTTTTTTCAACGTAACATGTTTTCCAGTTTGTGCAGCTGCAACCACTAAATCGGTTTGACGAACCAAGAAAGCAGGAATTTGTAGCACATCTACATAAGCCGCCGCCATTTCTGCATGAAAAGGTTCGTGAATATCTGTAGTTGTTGGAACATCAAAAGTTTCTCCAACTTTTTGAATAATTTTCAATGCTTTTTCATCTCCAATCCCTGTAAAACTATCAATACGAGAACGATTTGCTTTTTTGAAAGATCCTTTAAAAACATAAGGAATCTCTAATTTATCAGTAATTGTTACTACTTTTTCAGCAATTCTCAAAGCCATATCTTCACTTTCGATGGCACATGGACCAGCAAGTAAAAAGAAGTTTGGCGAATCTTTGTGTTTTATCTTTGATAAAGTTTCTATCATTGTGCAAATTTACACAAAGTTATCGACTTATTTTTCATAATTTTGCCTATACTTTATCATTCTTATTTATCGTTTTATGGATTTTTTATCTAACATTGGTATAGCTGATATTTTTGGCTATCTTGCTTCAGTCTTTATTGTACTAGCATTCTTTTTTTCGAAGATTACAATTATCCGCATTATCAATGCAATTGGTTGTGTATGTTTTGTAATTTATGCTGCTATGATCGAGGCTTGGCCAGTCCTTATTCCAAATGCGATTTTATTTTTAGTTCAGGCGTATTATATCATCTTCAAACCTGGAAAATAATCTTCAAAAACCATAAAATTGAAAATCCTATCTGCTGTACTAAATAATATTGAAACGGATCAAAGATTAGATAAAGTTTGCCATTCTTTGTTAAAATTTGGATACGATGTAGAATTGATTGGCGCGACTATAAACGGTAGACCGAAATTGAATAAACCGTACAAGACATTTTTGATGGAACAAAAGAATCAATCAACAATGAAAAAGTATGCTGAATTCAATTACAAATTATTTTTCACTTTGCTTAAAAAAGCGGATAAACAGACTATTTTATTAGCGAATGATTTGGATAGTTTACTTCCTTTTTATTTGGTAAGTAAAATCAAAAAAATTCCTTTAGTTTTTGATAGTCACGAAATTTATTCAGAATTGCCATCATTACACAATCGTCCTAAAACAAAAAAAGTTTGGAAAACTTTAGAACGTTCTCTTGTTCCAAAAATCAAATATTTTTATACAGTAAGTGATGGATATGCCAATTGGTTTCGCAAGGAATATGGTGCTAATCCGGCTGTGATTAGAAATGTTCCCAACCGAACAAAACTTAACGATAAACAAGATTTAATTTTCTTTCGCTTACCCGAAAATCCAACAAACGATAAAATATTATTGTATCAAGGCGCAATTAACATGAGTCGAGGAATTGACAGAATGATTAAAGCTTTCAAATACATTGATAATTGTCAATTTTGGATTGCTGGCGAAGGGCCTAAAAAAACTGAATACGAACAATTGGTAAAAGATTTAGACTTAACTAATCGCATTCATTTTTTAGGAAATATTCCCCCAAAAACTTTAAAAACTATAACACCTTTAGCTGATGTAGGAATGAGTATGGAAGAAGATTTAGGATTAAGCTATCGCTACGCTCTACCGAATAAATTATTTGACTTTATTCAAGCTAGAGTACCAATTTTAGCAACAAATTTACCAGAAATAAAAAAAATAGTCGAAGAGTATAAAGTTGGAAAAGTGATTGACAACCACTATCCAAAACATTTGGCTGAAAAACTACAAGAAATCTTAGACGAAGGAAAAAGAAGTTACCAAGAAAATCTTGCAAATGCTGCAAACGAACTTTGTTGGGAAAATGAAGAATTGAAATTGAAGGAGATTTTTGAAAAAATAAAAAAGTAGATTAAAATTTAATCTACTTTTTTATTTTTTATAAATATGCGGATTTTCCACTACTCCTTTTTTAAATACTTTTCTAACGCCCATTCTTAGTGCATTATCAACTTGCAAAACTTGATCCAAAACCTTTTGCTCTGGACGACCTCTAAACGAAGTCACATGAAAAGAATCTGTTTCTCTTAAAGGTTCTTTAGAAAAATAATAATTTGAAACACATTTTCTAAAACCTTCAAACTTTATTGGAGAAACCGAATGCAAAGAATCATTATGCGTTGCCATTACCGCTAATCGATTGAATTTACTAAAAATCGTAATTTGATCATTTTTCAATCCATTTGGCCAAATTTCTAAATTACCACCATATTCTTCTTTCCAGTCTGGCGTTACATAATACAATAAATTCAACACACGCCACAATTCTCTTTTCGCATCGTGAGAATTATCCAAATGAGGCTGCAAAAATTGACGATTTCCCATCATAGACAAACCTCCAGCATACAAAGATGAATCTGGAATAGGTTGTTTTATTTCGCAAATCTCAGCAATCAAATTTACGATTCTTTCATCTTGAAAAGCGTAAATAATTTCTTCTAAAATAGGATGATATTGATCCATTTGAACAGCAATATATTTATCTTCTTTCAAACTTTTTTTCAACACCATTTCTTTTTCTTGTGGAAAAACTTGATTTATCTCCAAAACTAATTCTTCTGGTAATAGATCATCAACCCAAAAATAACCGATCTTATCTTTGCTACTATTATATTGTTGACTTATTTCTTCCTTTTGATCAATTAATCGTTGTAAAATTATATCTGCAAATTGATTTCTGTTCATAATCATAAAGTTAATTAAAAATTTGTTTCAAAATAATTTTGGCATTCAATTTATCATTCAAATCATATTCAAGCGTATCAATATATTCTTCTGACCCTAAAAAAGGTTTATTTTTTAAATGATTAATAGCTTTTATCAACTCTAATTTATTCAAAACTTGAACACAAAGTCCACTAATTTTCTCATCATCTATTACATTTTCATTAATTATCGAAAAACGACTATTGAATAATGCATTTATTACTTTTAGCTTTGTCCCAGATTCCTGAAAAGACCACGCAATATTAAGATGAGCTTTTGCGAAAAGTTTTTTCAAATGATTAAAATCTTTCAATTTAACAAATTGTATATGTGGATGATTTTTAATTTTTGCTTTTACCCAATCCTCTCT
The DNA here is from genome assembly GCF_053482575.1 of Empedobacter sp. ULE_I140. Classification (NCBI taxonomy): domain Bacteria; kingdom Pseudomonadati; phylum Bacteroidota; class Flavobacteriia; order Flavobacteriales; family Weeksellaceae; genus Empedobacter; species Empedobacter sp. ULE_I140. The sequence continues at coordinate 2,839,969 of NZ_JBQMTX010000001.1, forward strand.
AGAACCTGAAGCAATAACGAAAGGATAATCAATTTCTTTAAAAACTTCTATCAAGAAATCGACTACTTTACAATTGTCCGAAGCTCTCAAATCTCCGTGATACAAAGCAAATTCTCCTTTTTCACTTAATGATTGAAAAGTTTCATTTCCATGAAAAACAGGTACAAATTTTCCTTTATTATATTTTTCTTGAATATAATTTTGTTCAAATTTAGAAAGTGTAAAAACTTCATCAAACTGGTGGATAATATTTTCGTATTGGATATATTTTTTTGCCTCAATATAAAACAATGCTTTTTTCGCTAGATTCTTTTCGCTTTCAGCCAATCCGGAAAAATAATTTTGCTCAATATTATGTAGTCTCAAATATTTAGAATAACCTTCAAGAGTATATTTATTCAAAATAAATGTTGTTTTTAGACTTTCAAAAAATATAGGTGCTTTCAACGATTTAATTCGTTCATACAATAATTTGCTATCCCTCGATTTTACTGAAATAGGATATTTCTGAAAAATATAATAAGGCATCTGATGTATTGGATAAAAATAAACTTCTTTAGCATATTTCCTTAAAACATCTCTTTCTGTTTCGTTAAACCCAAACAAATGTAAATGAATTTCAATCCCAAGTTGATGAAATGCTTTCAATTTAAAAAAAACATCTATAACGCCTCCATAATTGGGAGGAAATGGAACATCCATACTTATAAAATGAAGTTTATTACCTTGATACATTAGTCAGTTAATTATTTAACAAAAAAAAAGAGTCTACAACTAAGTAAACTCTTTCTTTAAAATTATATTGTGTAATTTATCTTATTCTGATATCGCTTCCGCAACTTCAAATAATCTTCCGTCTTCACAACGCACTTTACGCGCAGGATAGCGACGAATAATTTCATAATCGTGTGTAGCCATCAAAACTGCACAATTATTATCTTTCGATACCGACAACAATAAATCCATAATATCATTTGACGTTTCTGGATCTAGGTTTCCTGTAGGCTCATCTGCTAAAATTAATTCAGGATGATTTAATAAAGCACGAGCAATAGAAACACGCTGTTGTTCTCCTCCAGAAAGACGGAAAGGCATCATTTTCTTTTTTGACAACATCCCTACCGAATCTAAAACCTCATCAATACGTTTATCGATTGTAGCCTTATCTTTCCAACCTGTTGCTTTCAAAACGAACGTTAAATTTTGCTCAACTGTACGATCTGTTAATAATTGGAAATCTTGGAAAACGATTCCTAAATGTCTTCTAAGATCAGGAATTTTACTTGTTTTCAATGATTTCAAATCCATTCCAACCACAGAACCTTGTCCCGATTGAAGTGGTAAATCACCATAAAGCACTTTCAACAAACTACTTTTTCCACTTCCTGTTTTTCCAATAAGGTAGACAAATTCTCCTTCATTAAGTGTAAAATTAACGTCAGATAATACTAAATGATTTCTTTGATATATAGATGATTGACTTAACTCAATTACATTTTTAGCTTCCATACTTTTCTACAGTCTTTAAAACAAATGTAAAAAAAAAGCTTGAAAGAACGACCTTCAAGCTTATTTTTTATGAATTGTAGCGATTATCTTTTAGCTCTTACTTCACTAACAGTTAATGCTTTTCTTCCTTTCTTTCTACGAGCAGCTAATACTTTGCGCCCGTTTTTAGAAGCCATACGCTCACGGAATCCGTGTTTGTTTCTTTTTTTTCTGTTACTTGGTTGAAATGTTCTTTTACTCATCTTTACTAAGTTTCTAATCCATTACTCGAATGGGTTGCAAATATACAGTTATTATTATTAATTCAAAAATCAAATTGATAGAAAATTACAAAAAAGCTGAATTAATAGTAAACCGCGTTCCGTTCTACACTTTGTAATTTTCGAAGTGCAAATATAAAAACATTTTTTTGTTAAGCAAGAGAAAATTAAAACAATAACAATTAAAACTTATCAACAATATCATTTACGAGGATAAAACAAAGCTATTTTTAGAAGGATTAGAAAAGTTTCCTTAAAACTTTCATAAAACATCAAATATCTTGTTTTTATCAATCTTTTTTTAGCTTAAAATTCGTATATTAGCCACCTTATATAACAAAACAATATGACTGAAGGAGAAAGACTAATCCCAATTAACATTGAGGATGAAATGAAATCCGCTTACATCGATTATTCGATGTCGGTAATCGTATCTCGTGCGCTTCCGGATGTGCGTGATGGCTTAAAACCTGTACACCGTAGAGTATTATTCGGAATGTATGAATTAGGTGTTTTTTCTAATCGTTCTTACAAAAAGTCGGCACGTATTGTAGGGGAAGTTTTAGGTAAATTTCACCCACATGGCGACAGTTCTGTTTACTACACAATGGTACGTATGGCGCAACCTTGGTCTTTGCGTTACTTATTAGTTGACGGACAAGGTAACTACGGTTCTGTAGATGGTGATCCACCTGCTGCAATGCGTTATACTGAAGCAAGACTTCAAAAAATTTCAGACGAATTATTAGCTGATTTAGATAAAGAGACAGTTGACTTTCAACTAAACTTTGACGATACTATCCAAGAACCTACTGTATTACCTACTCGTGTTCCAAACTTATTAGTAAATGGTGCATCTGGTATTGCGGTTGGTATGGCAACAAATATGGCGCCACATAACTTAACAGAAGTTATTGACGGAACAATTGCATACATCGACAATCGTGAGATTACAATTGACGAATTAACACAATACATCAAAGCGCCAGACTTCCCAACAGGAGGTACTATCTATGGCTATGATGGTGTAAAACAAGCTTTCGAAACTGGACGTGGACGTGTTGTTTTACGTGCAAAAACTAATTTCGAAGAAGTACATGGTCGCGATTGTATTATCGCTACAGAAATTCCTTACCAAGTTAACAAGGCAGATATGATTGCAAAAACTGCTGAGTTGGTAAAAGATGGTAAATTAGATGGTATTTCTGAGATTCGTGACGAATCTGACCGTAAAGGTATGCGTATCGTTTATGTCCTTAAAATGGATGCGGTTCCTAACGTCGTTTTAAATAAACTATATAAATTTACTCAATTACAATCATCTTTCAGTGTAAATAACATTGCGTTGGTAAAAGGTAGACCAGAGCAATTGAATTTGAAAGACATGATTTATCATTTCGTAGAACATCGTCACGAAGTGATTGTTCGTCGTACGGAATACGAATTGAGAAAAGCGCAAGAAAGAGCTCATATCTTAGAAGGTTACATGAAAGTAATCGGAACACAAGATGATCTTGATCGTGCAATTAAAATCATTCGCGAATCTGCAACACCAGACGAAGCGCGCACAGGATTAATGGAAGCTTTCGAGTTATCAGAAATTCAAGCACGTGCAATCTTAGATTTACGTTTACGTACATTGACTGGTCTTGAGATTGATAAAATTCGTGAAGAGTACGAAGAAATCATGAAAATGATTAACCATTTGAAAGATATTTTAGCAAACGAAGATTTACGTATGCAAATTATCAAAGATGAGTTATTAGAAATTCGTAAAAAATATGGTGACGAACGTCGTACAGATATCGATTACGCAGGTGGAGACTTAAATATCGAAGATTTAATTCCTGATGAGCAAGTTGTTTTAACGATTTCTCACATGGGTTACATCAAACGTACACCACTTTCTGAATACCGCAAACAATCTCGTGGAGGAGTTGGTAATAGAGCCGCTACAACACGTGACGAAGATTTCTTAGAGTATATGGTTTCGGCATCTAACCACCAATACATGTTATTCTTTACAGAAAAAGGAAAATGTTATTGGATGCGTGTGTACGAAATTCCAGAAGGTTCTAAAACATCTAAAGGTCGTGCAATTCAGAATTTGATTAACATCGAGCCAGATGATAAAGTAAAAGCATATATCCTTACACATGATTTAATGAACGAAGAATACGTAAATAATAATTACGTAATCATGGTAACTAAAAATGGTATCATCAAGAAAACATCTTTAGAAGCTTATTCTCGTCCACGTGTTAATGGTATCAACGCAATTACTGTTCGCGAAGGTGACACATTATTAGAAGCTTTATTAACAGATGGTAAATCTCAAATTATGATCGCTTCTAAATATGGTAAAGCTATCCGTTTCGAAGATGAGAAAGTTCGTCCAATGGGTCGTACTGCTTCTGGTGTTCGCGGAATCAACTTAGGAGATCAACCAGATAATGAGGTTATCGGGATGATTGTTGTGACTGATGTAGAAAAAGAAACTGTATTAGTTGTTTCTGAACAAGGTTACGGAAAACGTTCTTCTATCGAAGATTATCGTGAAACAAATCGTGGAGGTAAAGGTGTAACAACACTTAATATTACTGATAAAACAGGAAAATTAATCGCGATTGAGGCTGTTACAGACGAAGATGATTTAATGATCATTAATAAATCTGGAGTTGCTATTAGAACTGGTTTAGATGAAATTCGTGTAATGGGTCGTGCAACACAAGGTGTTCGATTGATTAACTTGAAAAAGAACGACGAAATTGCAGCAATTGCAAAAGTACAAGTTGAAGAAGAATTGGAAAACGAAGTAGAACTTGATGAAGAAGGAAATCCAATTGTTGTAGAAAACACAAACGAAAACAACGAAACTCAAGCAGAAGAAACGCCTGCTGAGGATCCAAATAATGAATAATCAATGAAAAAATTATTATTTAGTTTAGGATTAGTTTTAGCAATGTCGACATCATTCGCTCAAACTAACACAGAAGAATTAACGACAGAACCTACAGTTTTAGCTGAAAAATATAATAAATCAGCAAAAGAAAACTTAGCAAAAGGTGACGTTACAAAAGCAAGTCAAGATTTAGCAAAATTATCTAAATACGAAAACGGTAAAGTTTGGCAAGTCAAAAATAAAGACTCTAAAAAAGACGAATTTTACTATTCTCAAGCCGATTTAGATAAAGCTACAGCTAGTGGTAATTACGCAAAAGCGAAAGAAGTTGCTTTACAACCAAAATATGGTTTCTTGTTGCAATCTGAAGTTTCTAATTTAGCAAACAAAGAATTAGACGCTGCAAACAAAGCAATGGACGCAAAACAATTTACTGAGGCTGGAACAAAATTCTTAAATGTTTTCAACTTAGTTGAAGCTTTAGGTACAAAAGAAGATATCTATAAATATCAAGCTGCAATCTGTTTTTACAACGCAGCTGATTATGATAAATCGTTAACGATTTTGAAAGAATTAGCGGCAAAAGGATTCACTGGTAAATCAGCTAATCAAACAAAAGATTACAACCGTGACATGTATGTTTTAGCACTTAATGGATTGTACAATGCGAAAAAATACGATACTATCGTAGAAGAAGCAACTACAAAATATCCAAAAGATGCTGACATCAACAATATCGCAACTGGAATTTACCAAGTTTCTGGAAACTCTGATAAAATGACAAAACGTATCGAAGAAGCGATTAAAATTAATCCAAACGATGCACAAAATTATTACAACTTAGGAGTTTTATATTTAGATGACGCTTCTAAAGCAGAAGAATCTAAAAACTTGTTCAAAAAAGCGATTGAATTAAATCCTAAACATTTCGAGTCTTACAACAATTTAGTTTTAGCTATTTTGCAACCAGACAAAGAAATTGTTGAAACAATGAACAACAATTTAGGAACATCTAAAAAAGAGAAAGAAATTTATAATGCAAACGAAGTAAAACGCAAAGCTTTGTTTACAGAAGCAGCTCCTTATCTTGAAAAAATGTACGAAATTCAACCAGAAAATCGTCAAGTTATTCGTAACTTAATTCAAGCTTACAAAACTTTAGGAAACGAACAAAAAGAAAATTTCTATCGTGACGCTGAGAAAAAATTAGTAAAATAATTATTTCAATATTTTAAAAAAAAGGACTTCAATTGAAGTCCTTTTTTTATGCTTTATCATTCTGAATGTAGATTTAACGAACTTAGAACAAATCCCAATTTCTTAAATCTGGTAAAAAATGATGGGCTGTCAAATCATAACGAACTGGTACAACAGAAACATAACCCTCCTCTAAAGCACGTTCGTCTGTATCTTCACCTTTGTCAAGATTTTTAAACTCTCCACTCATCCAATAATACGTTCTTCCACGAGGATCTTCACGTTTATCAAATTTTTCTTCCCATTTTGCATCAGCTTGGCGACAAACTTTTATTCCTTTTATTTCATGTTCTTTCAACTTCGGAATATTAACATTCAACACTACACCTTTTGGTAATTTATGTTTTAAAACTTGATCAATAATTGTTTTAATAAATTCTTCTCCAGCTTTAAAATCAGCATTATAAGCAAAATCACACAACGAAAAACCAATCGCAGGAATCCCTTCTATTCCAGCTTCTACAGCAGCAGACATTGTTCCCGAATAAATCACATTCACCGACGAATTCGATCCGTGATTAATTCCCGAAATACACAAATCTGGTTTACGAGGTAAAATTTGCGAAACAGCCAATTTCACACAATCCACTGGCGTTCCAGAACACGCATACTCTTTTACATCTTCATCAACTTCTATTTCATCACAAAACAATGTCGAATTTATTGTCACCGCATGCCCCATTCCACTTTGCGGACTATCTGGCGCAACAACATAAACTTCTCCAAATCCTTTTGCAATCTCTATCAACGCTCTTATTCCAGGCGCAGTTACTCCATCATCATTTGTAACTAAAATTAGCGGTCTTTCCATATTTTATTCTTACTTTTATTCATCATTTTTACAAATGTAAAAAACTTCCTTCTAATTTCTTTTTTGTTTTATATTTGAAGGAGTCTTAAATTATTAATTTATATAATACCAACGCAATATGTTAATTAAAAAAACGTATGTATTACTATCGTTTTTATCAATGAGTTTGCTTGCTTTTTGCTTTTGCAAACCCATGCTAGACACAGATGAAGAAAGAGAAAAGTTAATCGTAAAAAATACACGAAACACCCTAACTTACCTACATTACAAACCTGCTACTGTAGATGATAAATTTTCGGAAAATGTTTTCAATAAATATTTAGAATACATTGATCCAAGCAAACGTTTTTTATTGCAATCTGATTATGATCTATTCAAAAAAGATTATCACAATTTAGATGATTATTACAAATCAGAAAACTTAGGTTTCTACAATTCTACTGTCGATACAATCTACAAACGTATTGCTGAAGCTGAAAAATATTCGATGGATGCCTTGTCAAAACCTTTTGATTTTAATCAAAAAGAGAATTTCAACATCGATTATAAAACATCAAAATTCGCGAAAGATAAGAACGAATCAAAAGATTTGTGGCGCAAATATTTGAAATATAACGTGATGTTAGAAATCATTTCAATGCAAGACGAATTAAAAGGTCAAAAGAAAGATACATTAGACAACTCTTCTTCTATAAAACCTATAAAAGATCCTTTGGCAGATGAGAAAAAGAAAATCACAAAAGATACGCCTTTTGCAGAAGTAGAAAAGATGGCGCGTGAAGAAGTTAAAGACTTGATTTCTGACTATTTCCGTCGTATAAAACAAACAAAACGCGAGAACTATTTTTCTATTTACATGAACTCGTTCACAGAACAATACGATCCGCACACAACATACTTCTCTCCAACAAGTAAAGAGGATTTCGAATTCGAAATGTCTGGACAAATGGAAGGAATTGGAGCCAAAATACAAGACAAAAGAGGTTACGCTACAATTGCTGAATTAATTGTTGGCGGACCAGCTTGGAAGAGCAATAAATTAGAAGTTGGTGACAAGATCATTAAAGTTGCACAAGGGAAAAATGGTGAAGCTAAAAACATCGTTGGGATGATTTTAAGCGATGCTATTCGCCTAATTAAAGGGAAGAAAGGAACAGAAGTTGTCTTGACTATTCAGAAAAAAGACGGTTCTCAACAAACAATCTCTTTGATTCGTGAAGTGATTGAATCAGAGGAAGTGTTTGCTCGCTCATCTGTTATTACGGACGAGAAGGGAGATAAATACGGAATCATCTATTTACCTGAGTTCTACACTCCAATGGGAAAAGAAGGCGGACGTTATCCTTCGGATGATATCAAGAAAGAAATTGAAATCTTGAAGAAAGAAAACATCAAAGGTCTTGTCTTCGATGTTAGAAATAATGGAGGAGGTTCTCTTGAAGAGGTAGTTAAAATCTCTGGATTGTTCATCAATCAAGGACCAATTGTTCAGGTGAGACGTTCGGACGGAATGCTTAAAATTCACGAAGACAAAGATAATTCTATCGCATACGACGGACCTTTAGTAGTAATGGTTAACGAGCTTTCTGCATCTGCGTCAGAGATTTTTGCTGCAGCAATGCAAGACTATGGTCGCGCTGTTATCGTGGGTTCTCCGCAAACCTTTGGTAAAGGTACTGTACAAACAATCTTGCCTTTAGATCGTCAGTCGGGAAGTGATGAGTTAGGCGCTATTAAGTTAACAATACAAAAATTCTACCGAGTAAACGGAGGTTCTACACAATTGAAAGGAGTTCAGTCGGACATTGCATTAGTTGATCAATTCACTTACGAAGATATCAGCGAAGCTTCTCGTCCAGAAGCCTTGAACTGGGATCAAATCAAACCATTAGTTATTGCAAAATGGCCTTCTGCTTTCGATTTAGCGAAGATTAAAGCGAACAGTAAAACTCGTTTGGCAAACAATGCTCACTTAGCATTAATGAACGAAAGTTTCAAGTTCATCAAATCAATGGAAGACGTAAAAGAGATTCCTTTGAACTTAGAAGATTACAAAACGTACCGTAAAACACGCGAAGATAAAATCAAGAAATTCGAAACTTTAGACAAGTATAAAAACAATTTCAAATTTACAATGAATCAAAACGATTTAGCAACTACTAAAACAGATACTGTTCTAAAAGCTAAACGTAACAATTGGTTCAAAGGAATGCAAAAAGACTTTTATTTAAACGAAGCTGTTAACGTTTTAAGAGACATTAAATAATGGAACAAGAAAACGGTTCATTTTCTCAAATCATATTCAATAAATTAAGAAAGAACACCCTTGGTGTTCTTTCTTTTAGTGTAATAGTATTAGCTGCAATCATTTCTATTTTTGCTTATGTGTTTGCGTCCGACAAAACGGAAAATGCAAACAGACAGGACCTAACCATTGCATATTCACCTATAGGTTATCAGCAAAAAACAATCGAAATCCCTTTACCTAATTATTCAGGAAAAACGAACTTTTCTAATTTTATATTCGGGAAAGAGATCGATACCGAACAAATAAGTATTACATCTTACAAAAGAGATGGACAAAGCATTACTTATATTCCATATATAGGGAACGGACTAAGTGGTGAAGCAATAAAGATAGATTTGTTAACTTGGACAAAGCATAACATCAAAACGCAAGATATAGAGAAGGATTTTATCTATACAAAAACCTATTTACTTGGAACAGATTCTTACGGAAGAGACTTTTATTCTAGATTAATCATCGGGACAAGAATTTCTTTTCTTATCGGGTTTATCGCTGTTTTCATTTCATTAGTTGTAGGAATTTCCTTGGGCGCTCTTGCAGGTTATTACAAGGGACGAACAGATAACATTATAATGTGGTTGATAAACGTTGTGTGGTCTATCCCAACATTACTATTGGTTATTGCAATTACCTTAGCTATTGGAAAAGGATTTTGGCAGATATTTATCGCAGTTGGACTAACGATGTGGGTAGAAGTTGCACGTGTAGTTCGCGGACAATTCCTATCATACAGAGAAAAAGAATTTGTAGAAGCAGCAAAAGCTTTAGGATTTTCGGACACAAGAATTATCTTCAACCAAATATTACCTAACGTTGTTGCACCTATTATCGTTATATCTGCTGCCAATTTTGCTTCGGCAATTTTAGTAGAAAGTGGTCTTAGTTTTCTTGGAATTGGTGCACAACCTCCTACTCCGTCTTGGGGAAATATCATAAAAGAACATTATAATCATATTATTTTAGGAAAACAACATTTGGCAATTCTACCGGGATTAGCTATTATGTTATTGGTTCTTGGGTTTAATATCTTTGGGAATGTATTGCGAGATATTATGGATATTAAGCAGTAAGAAGCTTATAAAGTTTTATACTTTTCTTTTTTTAATACTTTAAAACACAAGTTATATCTTTATCTATGTCTTTATGTGGTTAATATTTTATCTTTTTTAACCACATAGAGACATAGGTTAAATATTGATAAAGATTTGAATAGACTTATAGTTTTCACAGTAACTTTACTTAAGTTAATAACTGAAAGTTTATAAATAAATCACAATTAATCAATTTCTATGTTTCTATGTGGTTAATATTTTACCAAAACAAAATTAAAAATCTATCTATTCTAATAATATAAATACATGGGTTTAATAATTTGGAAGATGAGTAAAAAACTCATTAACATACGTTTTTTATCCTTCATTAAATATGTTAAAACAATTGAAGTTGATTAGTATTCCTTTTGGACATTTCAGTAGTTTCATATAAGTTAATAATTGAGCTTCATAAGTAGGAAAAATATCTTGCACAGCTTTTAACTCAACAACTATACTATTTTCTACATAGAGATCACAACGAAAATCAAGATCAAGCAGTTTTTCTTTATAGACAACTGGAACCTTCATTTCTGTGAGAAAATTTATTTTCCTATGATTTAATTCTTCTTTTAAGCATTGATGATAAACACTTTCTAATAATCCTCTACCCATTATTTTATGAACTTCTATAGCAGAACCTATTATTTCATAAGTTAATTCATCTAAATATTTTTTAGTTTTCATAGTCTATGTTTCTATGTTGTTAATGATTATTCAAGTGAGATATAAATAAATTTTCTGTAAAACCTACCTACCTCTTATATAAAACCTAAGGAGGTTTTAAACAAAACGTCAAGTGATTTTAATGAAAACCACTTGACGTTTTTTATTTACTTCAATTAGAAATTAGAAAAATTATCTTAACTATTTCTTTTTCTCATACTTTAAAGTAGCTAAAGTATCTCGTAAATCGAGACCAGGTCTAAAAAGTATTTTAGCACTTTTTATAGAAGCAGAATTTACTTTGTTCATTGTATCCATTCCTTCGCTACTTATACTTATTTGAAAAGAACCAAAATCTCCTAAGCGAACAATCTTTCCATCAGACAAATGTTTCGATAACATTTTAGCCAAATCAATCAATGTTGCATACACATCACTCTCACTAACAGATGAGGTTTGCGCAATTTCTTTACTCAAATTTCGAAGTGATACTTCACCATCTGCAATAGAATTTGCATAGAACTTTTTAGGCGCCATAGGATCTCCTGGGTAAGCCTTCTGAATAACGTTGTATTTTACAGCCATAATTAAAAGTATTTATAGATTAACAGTTAATTATCTCTAAGTTAATACTTTATATTTAATTAACAAAATAAAACTATTGATTATCAATAAAATACATTATATCATAAAAATAAAAAAGGCTTTCTTATATAAGAAAGCCTTGCTATTATCTTGAAACTTTGGTCGAAAGTTTTGCTGTTCTTTTTGGTACAATTGGTTTTTGATGCAATCTCATCGAATCTTTATTTGGTGCTTTTAGCGGATAAGTTCCTGTAAGTCCAGCCAATTTAAATGCACTATATATATTCTTATTCTGCTTGTTTCCTAATGCAATTACCGTAAATTGATTGTTAACATCGTGTACAAAAACTGTGTTATTCCCGTGCCACCAACCATTGTGATACAATAATTTTTTACCATTGTCATATTCTAACAAGCGCATTCCAAGCCCATAATTTTTGAAACCTTTCTGCTCGTAACTATATCCTTTGAAAGCTTCTTTCTTGATCTTCTTCGGTAAAAAATCGTCTGAATACATGGCAACATCTAACTTGTAAAGATCTCTTGGCGTTGAGTAGATATTTTTGTCTCCATACGTGCGGTCAAAATCATCCCAAGCCCACTCGTAACCATTGTATTTGTAAGAACGAGCTACTGTATCTTTATCGCGATCATACTCAAAAACAAAGGTGTTATTCATCTCAAGAGGGTCAAAAACCATGTATTTCATTGCTTTCGGATAAGGTATTTTCATAATCTTTTCGATTACTAAAGCAAGGAAAGCGAAGTTGGTGTTCGAGTAATAAAACCCTTTGTCTGCGGGACGAATTTGTTTAACGTCAAATTCTCTAAAGATATCTAACACATCTTGATTAGAAATTGGTTTCTCGCGATCCATCATTACCTTCTTGTTATTCCACAAAACGTTGGCATAATTTGGCAAACCACTGCGGTGATTTAGCAAATTACGAACCGTGATATCGTCGTAAGGAAAACCTTCTAATATTGTATTTACTTTTTGATCTAATTTGATTTTACCTTTCTCGACCAGCTTAAGTATCGCCATAGATGTAAAAACTTTCGAGATAGATGCTATGTGAATAGGCGTTTCGGCAGTGATTGGACGCTTATGTCTTTCGTCTGCCATCCCTTGATATTGCTCTAAAAGTACTTGCCCATTCTTCACAACCAACAAACCTCCGCTCACTTTCCCGTCAACCCAAAAGTCTTTATAATAGGTGTTTAGTTTATTTCTGTAATCATTAAGTTCTGCTTGTGTGTACTTCATTGGCTTGAAATCTGCTTTCCAATCCAACGAATCATAGCGCAAAGCATGCGGATCCTTCTTTCTAAGTTCTTCTTTTTGTTCGTTTTTCTTGCTACAGCTTCCCATAAACAGCATTGCAGAAGCAAGAACAACCGCTACATATTTCATGTGTTTTTTCTTAATCTTATTGTTTGTTTCTACTAAAGTATATATTTATTTGTGGAATAGTTACCCGTTTAGAAACATTAAGTTTTTTTTATGATTTGTGCGAAAGTTGAGACTTAAACTCGCCTAAGATGACACTTGTTGCAACAGCTACGTTGAGACTTTCGGTAGAACCATTTTTCCCAAAGAACGGAATGCTTAGTTTATTTGTCGTTAACTTCTCGATTTCTGGTGAAATTCCATTCGCTTCGTTCCCCATAACCAAGATACCTTCTTGTGGAAGTGTTTGTTCATAAATGGATTCTCCTTCCATAAAAGTCCCGAAAATGTTTCCTTTATAGTCAGACAAGTATTTCTCTAAATCGATATAATGAACTTTGACTCTTGTAAAAGATCCCATTGTCGACATCACAACTTTTGGGTTGTACATATCCACAGATTCTTTGGTACACAAAATATCTTCTACACCAAACCAATCTGCCAAGCGGATAATTGTTCCTAAATTACCTGGATCGCGAATATCATCCAAGGCAATGCTCAAACCATTTAACTTGATATCTTCATCATAATTTGGTAATTCACAAAGTGCTAAACCTACATTCGGAGTAGTTAAGAAACTGATTTTTTTCAAATCTTTTTCTTCAATAAAAGTCTTTTTGATATGTGTAGCTTCTGGCCAAAAGTCTTCAATTATAAATAATTCTTTAATATTTATAGAACTTTTTATAACTTCCCCAATATTTTTAACACCTTCTACGACAAACAAATTATATTTTTGTCTATATTTTTTAGAACCAAGAGAAGTTATTATCTTAATAACGTTATTTGATAACATATTTATGCAAAAAAAAATTACAACAAATATAACACTTATCTCTTGTTTAGGATTACTTTTTTATAGCTGTAGTACAACTAAGAAAGTTCCTGAAGGAGAATATTTGTTTGTAAAGAACAAATTTATCTACGATAAAGAGGATCCAGATATTAAGAAGAAAAAAACTATAATCAACAAAGACTTAAGTGATTATGTGAAACAAAAGCCAGCTGGTAAGTTTCTTGGTTTTTTCCCTCTTTGGCAATGGGTTTACAATTGGTCTCCTGCGAAATTTGATGAAACTTTTCAGGAATATTATCGACAAGATGCTTCGGTTCGTAACCAGAAATTATTGGATAGTTTACTAACGAAGAATAACCTGAGCGAATATGTTGGACACAGTTTATGGAAAGAACGTCTTTATTATAGTCAAGGTGAAGCGCCAGTTTTGTTGGATGAACAACAATCAGAATTTTCGGCAAAGAACTTAAATAGATTATTTCATGATAAAGGTTATTTCGATTCGAAAGTAGCAGTTTCCTATGATAAAGATTCTATTGCAAAAAAAGCAGAAACAATTTATGATATTAAGTTAGGTGAACCTTCTTATATCGAAACATATGATCAAAAAATATCTGATCAAAAAATAGAAGAGTATCTTAATTCTCCTCTTGGAAAACAAACTGTTTTGCATGCTGGAGATCAATATAATTTTGACAAATTTGAGGAAGAACGCGATCGTATCATCGATTTGTTAAAGAATAGAGGTTACTATGATTTTAATGATTCGGGCGAAGATTTATATTTTGAAGCGGATACATTAAAAAGTAACAAACGCCTTGATGTAACGATGTTTATTGATAAATATATTCAAGATTCTTTGAAAACGGATAGTATTACACCTTTTACGCAATACCGTTTTGGGAAGATAAATATTTATGCAGATTCTCGCAGTTTTGTTGATGATGAAAGTAAATTAATCAAAGAAGAATATAAAGATTATAACGTTTTATATACAAAAGAGCCAGAATATCGACCAAAATATTTTACAGATGCATTTGTAATTCGTCCGGGTCAACTATATCGTCAACGACAAGAAATTCAGACAAAACGTAATATTTTCAAGAAAGAAAACATTAACTTACATGGATTCAGAATTAATAAACAAGACTCTATCTTAAATGTAGACGTTTTCTTTACACCAAAAAAGAAATATGACTTGAATCTCTTTGTCGAAAGTTATGCTTCTCGCTATATGAACTTTGCAATTTCTCCCGGGATGACTTTAACTTCGAGAAATCTATTTGGAGGAGGAGAAAATTTAGAAACAACTTTGAAAGGAACTTTAGGTTCTGTCAACAAAGATTTCTCAATGAATAAAGCATTCTTAAATGCTTACGAAATCGCTATCGAAACAAAGTTGAAATTTCCTTATTTATTAACACCAATTAATCTTGATAATATTTTACCAAAACGTTTTACTGCCGAATCTGCTATTCGAATGAATGCAAGTACGCAGAAAAATGTAGGTTTAGACAAAACGACTTATGGTTTTGGTTTTGATATGGATATTTCGAGTTCGGAGTTTCAACACAAAGTTTCTTTGTTTAACACAGAATTTATTAGTAATCGAAAAAAAGATCGCTATTATGAAGTGTTTACAAAAGATAATAATACAAAAAACGAAGTAAAAGATTTATACTACGCATACAATTCTAATGCACCAATTTATCTAACGGACGATGAATTAACAGATGCAATCGAGGCTGACAAAGGATTCCAAAGTTCATTAACTGGAGAAAACGCAAAGTTGTATGTTGATTTTGAGAATATGTTATATAGAAAAGCTAATATTTCCCAAAATGTATTAATCAACTCTTTTATCTATCAATTTACATTTAATCAAGAAAATTCATTTCGACCAAAAAGTAATCCTTGGTTTATTCAAGCAAGAATTGAATTAGCCGGAAATGTATTAAGAGGTTTAGACAAGGCTTTTGGTTTTAATAAAGCAGAACCAGATCGAGAAGGAAATCAAGCTGGTTTGATCTTTGGAATTCCTTATTCACAATTCGTAAAATTTGATGTAGATGTTAGACGAAAATTCAAATTAAATTCAAATTCTAGCGTAGCAGGACGTTTCTTATTCGGAATCATTCAACCATATGGAAACTCTGATGTTGCACCCTTTGTAAGAAGTTATTCGGCTGGAGGAGCAAATGATGTTCGTGGTTGGGCACCTTTAACATTGGGGCCTGGAAGTAAACCACGTATCGATTCTAAAAACCAAAGTTTAGAATTCGAAAGCATGAAATTATTATTCAATGCTGAATATCGCTTCAATCTTTTTGGAAGTTTGGAAGGTGCATATTTTCTTGATGCTGGTAATATTTGGGGTGTTAATAAAAATCGACCAGAAACATTATTTAAGTTCAAAGATTTTTACAAAGAATTCGGAATTGGTTCTGGATTAGGTTTCCGTTATCACATTGGTACGTTTGCAATTGTAAGATTTGATTTGGGTTACAAAATTTATGACCCTTCTTATGAATTAGGTGATCGCTGGCAATTTGACAATTTTAATTTGCTTAAACCAAGAATCCACTTCGGAATTAATTATCCTTTCTAAAAAAACATCTATATTTGTTTCACAAAATACTAACATAATGAGCAGAAAATTTCCTGCCGGTGTTGCTACCGGTTCATTAGTTCAAGATATTATCAATGATGCAAAAGCAAATCAATACGCTTTACCAGCGTGTAATGTCATCGGTTCAGATACTATTAACGCTGCAATGGAAGCTGCAGTTGAAGTAAACTCTCCAGTTATTATTCAATTTTCTAACGGAGGTGCTGCTTTTAATGCCGGAAAAGGATTAAAAGGAGAAAATCAACTTTCTGCTATCAAAGGTGCTATTGCGGGAGCAAAACATATTCACACTTTAGCTGAGTCTTACGGAGCTACTGTAATTTTACATACAGACCACTGTGCAAAAAAATTATTGCCTTGGATTGATGGAATTATGGACGCTAACGAAGAACATTTTAATAAATTCGGAAAGACTTTATTTAGTTCTCACATGTTAGATTTATCTGAAGAGCCTTTAGAAGAAAACGTAGAAACGTGCAAAAGATACTTAGAAAGAATGTCTAAAGTTGGAATGACTTTGGAGATGGAATTAGGTATTACAGGCGGAGAAGAAGATGGTGTTGACAATTCTAATGTTGACAATTCTTTATTATACACTCAACCAGAAGAAGTTGCTTACGTTTACGAAAACTTAAAATCTATTTCTGATAATTTCTGGATTGCAGCAGCATTTGGTAATGTACACGGTGTTTACAAACCAGGAAATGTTGTATTGACTCCAAAAATTTTAGATAACTCTCAAAAATACATCAACGAAAAGTATGGTGTAGACAACGCTGTAAACTTCGTATTCCACGGAGGTTCTGGTTCTACGTTAGAAGAAATTAGAGAAGCTATTAGCTACGGAGTTATCAAAATGAATATTGATACAGATTTACAATATGCATTTATGGAAGGAATTCGTAAATATTTTGACGAAAATGCAGCTTATTTACAAGGACAAATTGGAAACCCAGAAGGTCCAGAATCTCCTAACAAAAAATATTATGATCCACGCGTGTGGTTAAGAGCTGGAGAAGTTACTTTCAAAGATAGATTAATCCAAGCTTTCCACGATTTAAATAATGTTAATACTTTAGGATAATCTTTTCATTAAGATTATTCTTACCCAAATAAAAACAGAGAATATGCCTTGGTTTATTAGAAGCAAGAAAAATATTACAACGCCTACAGAGTCTAAAAAAGACGTTAAAAAAGGCTTATGGTACAAAACACCATCAGGAAAAATTATTGAAACTGAAGAACTAAAAGCAAATGCGTATGTAAGTCCAGAGGATGATCATCACGTACAAATTGGTTCTCAAGAATACTTCGATATCTTATTTGATGATAGTAAATTCACAGAATTAGATACAAAAGTAGAAAGTAAAGACCCATTAAATTGGACAGATACAAAACCTTATAAAGATCGTTTAAAAGAGATTAAAAAGAAAACGGGAATGACAGATTCTATTCGCAATGCGACTGGAAAAATTCATGGACGTGACATTACAATTTCTTGTATGGACTTCAAATTTATTGGAGGTTCTTTAGGATCTGTAATGGGAGAAAAAATTGCACGTGCAATTGATTATTCTATCAAAAACAAAACTCCATTCGTAATTATTACACAATCTGGTGGTGCACGTATGATGGAAGCTGCAATTTCGTTGATGCAATTAGCTAAAGTAGAAGCTAAATTAATTCAATTAGCAGATAACAACATTCCTTATATTACAATCTTAACAAATCCATCTTTTGGAGGAATTACAGCATCTTTCGGATCAATTGGTGACGTTATCATGGCAGAGCCAGGAGCATTAATTGGATTCGCTGGACCACGTGTTATCAAAGAAACTATTGGTAGAGATTTACCAGAAGGATTCCAAACTTCTGAATTTTTATTAGAAAAAGGCTTCGTTGATATGATCGTTCATCGTAAAAAGATGAAAGATAAAATAAAAGAAGTAGCTGATATGTTAATGCCTATCAACTAATTAAAATAAGTGCAAATATATTTTTAAAATTTTATTCAAATTTGATTTGGATTATTAGAAATTGATTTTATATATTTGCACTCCAATCGCGAGAATAGCTCAGCTGGTAGAGCGCAACCTTGCCAAGGTTGAGGTCGCGGGTTCGAGCCCCGTTTCCCGCTCTTTGAAATATAAAAATTCATAAAAATCAAATTTTGCCTTGGTGGTGGAATTGGTAGACACGCAGGACTTAAAATCCTGTGTCCATTAGGACGTGCGGGTTCAAGTCCCGCCTGAGGTACTTTTTAATTTGATTTTTACAATTTACACGCGGGAATAGCTCAATTGGTAGAGCGTCAGCCTTCCAAGCTGAATGTTGCGGGTTCGAGTCCCGTTTCCCGCTCTAACTTCTTTCTTAGAAGTGGATGCCTTGGTGGTGGAATTGGTAGACACGCAGGACTTAAAATCCTGTGTCCATTAGGACGTGCGGGTTCAAGTCCCGCCTGAGGTACAACAAAGCTCAAGAATTTATTTTCTTGAGCTTTTTTTATGCTCTAAATAATCATATCTTTATACTCATAAAAAACACGTTTTTACCATATGATTCAAAAATCATTTCTAAGAAAGACACTCTTTGCTCTTACCTTTTTACCTTTATTTTCGTATAGCCAGGAATTTAAAAGTTCGGATGATTTATTTCAAGAAGCACGTCACAAAGCTTTTGAAGAAAAAGATTATACAACTGCCAAGAAACTTGCATTACAGGCTTTAGATCAATCGCCAGAATATGCAGATATCGCTGTTTTTTTGGGACGAATATATACTTGGAATGATGAAACCGAAGAAGCGAGAAAAGTTTTTCAGAATGTCGAAAAAAACATGGATCCCTCTCCCGATTTCTATTTAGCCTACACGTCACTTGAATATTGGAATGATAATTATAAAGAAGCTGTTTCTATTATTGATCGTGGATTAATTAAATATCCTAAAAATGAAGAACTATTGCTGTTAAAAGCTAAAGTTCTTAATTGGAACAATTCTTATAAAGAAGCTTCAAAAACAATCAAAGAATTATTAGCAATTAACCCTAAAAATACAGAAGCACGCGAATTAGCAAATCGAATCGAAATCAATAATACTAAAAACGCAATTGGTGTTAATTACAATTACTCGCATTTTGACAAACAATTTGCAGATGATTGGCATCAAGTTTCGGTAAGTTATAAAAGACAAACTTCGCTTGGTTCATTGATTTTTAAAGTGAATTACGCAAACAAGTTTAAAGATAACGGTGTTCAATATGAAGTAGAAGCTTATCCAAGACTTTCTAAGACATTTTACATGTACGTTGGCGGTGGATATTCGGATAGTGATGGAATTTTTCCTAAATATCGCACAGGAGCCTCTCTTTACGCTAATTTACCTAAAAGTTTCGAAGCTGAATTAGGTTATCGTCAACTTCATTTTTCGGATGATGTTTGGATGTTCACAGGATCTATCGGTAAATATTATAAAAATTATTGGTTCAATTTACGTGCATTTGTAACGCCAAGCAACAACAATATTTCGCATTCGTATACATTCACAACTCGTTATTATACTGGCGATGCAAACAATTATTTAAGCTTAGCTATTGGTACAGGAATTTCACCAGAAGATTTTAACAACAATCTTTTAGAAGATACAACTTACAAACTGAAGTCCTTCAAAATTGGAGCAGATTATAATTTTTCGATCAATGAATTAAACTTAATTTCAATTGGTGCGAATTATTACAATCAAGAATATCGTCCAAATCAAAAAGGAAATCAATTTGATGTAAGCGTTTCGTACAGCCGAAAATTCTAATTGATATAACGATTAAATATAGAATCAGGAACCATTTTTTGAGTATTTTTCAAAGAATGGTTTTTTGTTTTAAAGCTTTTCAATCGATTTTTCAACTCTGTTTCCATCTTCGAATTTTGTTCAACATCTTCGGTTAAATTCTTTTCAATTCGATATAACTTCCCTCCTGACAAATGATAATTTTGAAAAACATAATCATCTAAAATATTTTTATTCTGCATTAACGGAACGCCTTGTTTTCTGAAATTCGCTTTACCGTTTTCTAAATTCTGTCCCATCCAAGTCACATAATTCGGTAATTTCAGTTTATATGAATCTCTAAAATATGTCACAAAAGTTGGTGCAACATCAAAATGCGTCACAATATTTGACATCTTTTTCGGTGACTTTAACAAAGGAGAATAAACAATAATCGGAACATGAAAACGATCAATCTTTGTTTCCATCGGTACTTCTGGCATTCGATGATCTCCAGTAATCACAAAAATAGTTTGATTAAAATCTGAACGTTTTTGATAAGCTTCGAAAAAGTTTTTTACAGCTTCATCAACACTCAAAAAAGTCACCAATTGTTGTTTATATTTTTTTACTGTCGTCAAAGTTGTCGCATCATAATTTCGAGATTTAATCAACGTTTCAAACTGTTTATTATATTTCTCAACATTGTTTATTAAGAAAGGACTATGCGTCGCTAACGTCATCAAAACATTAAAATATGGTTGATTATTTTCTTTTTGCGTTGCTAAATATTTTTTAAACACTGAATGATCGTCAAATCCCCAAGAAAATCCATTATTCGACGGAATTTTTGCATAATTATTTTCGTAATCATTTTCATCAATAATTGTTTCAACACCCGAATAATTCAAGTATTTTGACATAAAATCGAAATCAACATCGCCACCGTAAAAATACCCCGTTTTATAACCATTACTTTTCAACAAATTATACAAATTGTAATGTTGAGGTAAACTCTTTTGTTCCATAAAACCATTTTCAGCAAATGGCAAAGACCCCGTCAATCCAGGTAAAACTCCATATGTTCTTCCCGTCGTACTTAATCCATTTTCCCAATACAAACTCTTTTTCGAAAGCTGATCGATATATGGTGTAAAAGAACCTAAATATGCACTTTCGTTACTAAAAGCTCGTCCCAAACCTTCAATCACAATAAAAACAACATTCGGTTTTTCTGTTGTTAGATTAAATTGATCCGCGAAGAAATTTTTATTCTCATCTTGATACAAAAATGGATAATTAGTTTTATCAAAATAATGTAGATTATCTTCTTTATTTGAACTCGAATTTGAATTTAAAAAGTCAATTTCCGAAAGTTTATCTTCTGCATATTGTTCAATCGAATTTGAAAAAAAATAAGAGGATTTACTCAAAATTAAATTAGATGAAAACTCATCATTTTGAGTACTTTTTAAATACAAATTAATTGGAATAATAAGCGATAAAAAACTCAAAATTATTAATGGTAATTGAAGAATTTTTTGATTGATTTTTAATCGATAACTGTAAATAAATATCGTTGTTAAAATAGCAATTACAGCAATTGATAAAAGAATGTTTGTAACATTTACAACACCTGACGCACCAATAATTAATTTCAATTCTTCTAACGTATAAGAAAAAAAATCTGAACCTAATAAATTGAGTGTTGTTTGAAAATATTTAATCAATAAAATATTCGAAATAATTAAAAAAGAATACGTAAAAATGATCCATTTTTTTGCCCAACTTATCGAATAAAATTGCAGTAAAAAATATTTAAAACTTACCACAAAAATACTATCTAAAGCAAAATCGATATTATGTACGAATAAGTCAAAAAATAAAGTTTGATTAGAAGTTGTTGAGAGATTTTCTTGATAAAGATAAAATTCAAGAATTGATGACAATCCAAAAAGCAACAAATAAACCAACGAAATAAACGTAGTTTGCTGAACTAGATTCATGAATCCAAGTCTCATTTTTTGCCAAATAGACAATTCTTTCGCTTGATTTCTACCAAACCCTTGTCGCGTCATTTCTCGCCACGAATTATTTTTCAGAAAGAAATCCTTCACGCCTTTCACTCCTGACAACACAACCAACGGATGAAATGTAAAAGGCTCTATAAACGCCGTAAAAAATAACTTCGGAATATCACCATTCTTGTAATAAACGTTATACGTCATCAAATCAATCAGAATAGCATAAATCGAATATAAAATTCCATAAAGCAATACAAAAGCCATCAAAGGAAAGAAAATATGCCAATTAATAAATCCTAAAAAGAATAAAACTACGAAAATGATCCAACCAATATATTCGATAATCGGTCCTAAAAATTCGAAGAAAAACCAATACGGATAACTCATCATTCCAAGTTTTCCATATTTCGGATTGAAAAATAAAATACGATGTTTCCACAATGTTTCTATCGTTCCACGCATCCAACGATTGCGTTGTTTGGTTAAAATTTCTTTACTTTCTGGCACTTCTGTCCAACAAAGCGGATCGGGAATATTTACTACTTTATAGGCCAATTTTTGCTCGTGCATATAACGTCGCATTCGCACAATAAGCTCCATATCTTCACCAACTGTATCGTGATCATAACCGCCACATTGGAGTACAGTTTCACGATCAAAAGCACCAAAAGCACCCGAAATCAGCATCAAACCATTGGCGCGCGACCACGCCATTCTTGCCAAAAGAAATGCACGAATATATTCTAACGCTTGTGCTCTTCCTAAACGAGTTTTTGGTAAATTAACATCGACAATTTTTCCGTCAACAATGGTACAATTATTCGCCAAACGAATTACGCCTCCACATGCAATTACTTTTGCTTTTGCTTCATCCATAAAAGGTTTCGCAAGCTTCAGAATCGCATCTTGTTCTAAAATACAATCGACATCAATACAAACAATATAATCGTTTGTTGCAATGTTAATTCCGACATTTAGCGCATCCGATTTTCCTCCATTTACTTTGTCAACAATAATTAATTTCTTGAAAACAGGATTTGTACTTTTATAAATCGAATTAATTGGTTTCGTTTCGATGTTTCCTTCAACGAAATAATCAATTTTAATCAAATCATACGCTTCAATTAATCGTTGCAACGAATCATCTTTGGAACCATCATTTACAATAATAATTTCGAGCTGATTGTAATACAACGACAACAACGAACGCACATTCTCCACAATCGTTGCACCTTCGTTATAAGCGGGCGCAATAAGGCTAAAAGTAGGCGCATTTGGCGATGTTGCAATAAGCGAATAATCCGTAAAACTGTTTTTTCGGATATACATTTTTATCGCTCCTTTTGCATAAAAACCTATCCATCCGTAGACTAAAATTAATAGGATTGAATAAAAAAGGAAGCCGTAAATAAAAAAATCGAAAGCCGTTTCTAGCCAATTCATGATTAGTTTTCTTGGATAATTTGATTAATAATTTGTTTTAATTCAGGAGAGTTTGATTGGTGTGCAAGTTTTTGTAAATCGGTTTTTGAACAACAATTATTTAAGGCTTTTACACTTGCTTTTTTGACAGAAAATGAAGGATTTTCCTTTGCTTGAGTTTCTAAGAATGTGTTATTTTCTGGATTTGAGATTTTTTCTAAAGCTTTTAAAATTTGAATTTGAAACTTTTCGTTACACGTTTCATATTGCTCAATCAATAGCTTTGAGGTTGAGTCATCTTCGATTCTGACTAATGTTTTAATCGTTTCTTCCACAACTTTTTCATCAGAATCGTGCAAATTATCTGCAACCAAATCGTGCATTTGCAACAATTGAAACTTGCGAATTAATTTCATTGTTAGAATTTTCACACTTTGATTAGGTGATTTTAACCAATTTGAAATTATCTTATCAACCTCATCAAGATTTGGTAAAATTGTAATTGCATCCAACAATTTCAACTGTTGCCAATCCGTCAATTGCTCTTGTAAATTATCCAAAAAATATAAACCTTCGAAACCAGCAAATTTCGTTAAACCATATTGCGCTTCAGATCGTACTAAATCATTTTTATGTTGTAACATACTTTTGATTTTTGGTAAAGTTTCAACATGATTCATCGTCGTAACTTCTTGTATTGCCTCGGCTATTTCATGATTTTTTTGACTATTTAATTTCTGTAAGGATATTTTTTTTAATTCATAATGGTCAAATAAATTTTGAATACTTTCTTTTGAATTTCCAGAAAAATTTTGTTCCGCTTTTAGTAATTTTTTAATAAAATAATGTTTGAATGAACTTGATTTCAAATAATCATTAAAGTCAGTATTCGAATTGGATTGATCATCCAAAATTGTTTCATAAATTTCTTGATCAATAATCGCATTCCACTTATTTTTCTTTGTAATGATTTTATATTCAATTATACTTGTCAATAACGTATAAATAATTGTCAAAAAAAGTAAAATAAGTAGAATATAAATTCCTACGATTAACTCGGTATAGGTTATAATTTGTAGGATAATCATGCTTTTATTTTAATAATTTCTTGACGCGAACAGACAATTCAATAGGGCTAAATGGTTTCACCATAAAATCATTTGCACCCAAATTAAATGCTTCCACCACCACATCTTCTTGCCCTAAAGAAGACAAAATAATCATTGGTGTTTCGGAATTCTTACTTTTTCTAACAGCACTAATAATCTCCAAACCAGACGCAAAAGGCATCATAATATCGGTAATAATCAAATCAATATCTTCAGCCTCAATCTTACTGATAGCTTCTTTTCCATTTCTTGTTAAAACAACTTTGTAACCTTCTTTTTTCAGTTTGTGTTCTATTGTTTTTAAAATCAATTCATCGTCTTCGGCAATTAAAATCTGCATAATATTGGTTTTTAAATAATTTTTAAATAGTTAATAACTAATTCTATTTCGGTTTTTACTTTAATAATCAGCTGGTTTTCTTGTAGGTAATTGATTGAAGTCGATTTTTCTATTTGTTCGGTTAAATCAGCCAAAATTGTAAGTCCAGCAGTTTTTGCTGTTCCTTTTACTTTATGACCTAATTGATTTAATCCTTCTAAATTTTGTTTGTTGGAATAAGTTTCAAATTCTAGTATAGATTTTTCTAACTCATTAATAATTATTTCTATAAACATTTTTCTAAATGATTCATCATCTTTCGTATAATTATTTATCATAGAAAGATCAAGGTGATTTCCAAAATCGTTGGTTTCATTCTTTTCTTTTTTAGAAAAATCTAACCATTTTTCTAAAACATCAAAAATATCTTTTTCTCGAATTGGTTTTGCTAAAAAATCATTCAATCCAGCATCAAGACATTTTTCCTTTTCGCCTTTTACATTTCCCGCTGTCACTGCTATAATCGGAGTTTCTTGAAAATTGTTTAATAAACGAATAACCTTAGTTGCTTCAATACCATTCATTTCTGGCATTTGAATATCCATCAAAATTAAATCGATCTTATTTTCTTGACAAATTGATACGGCTTCCGCTCCATTCGCAGCCGTATACAAAATAGAATTTGGTGCAATATTTTTGATAATCTGCTGATTTAAAGCCATATTAACTAAATTATCATCAGCAATTAAAATATGAAATTGTTTCGAAAAATCTTGCGAAATTTCTTCTTGATTTTCAATTTCTATGGTTTGAATTTCTTTCGAATCAATAATCGTTTTACGCAGCGTATCAAACAATTCTTCAGACTTAATTGGTTTCAATAATCGCGATGTAATTCCCAATTCTTTTGCTTTCTGAATTAGATATTCATCCTCAGAAGAACTATGCAATAATACTAAAGGAATTTTTGTATTCTTAGTTACAAAATACTCTTTTATTTTCTGAATTGTTTCTAAACCATTCAAAACTGGCATGTGATAATCCATCAAAATAACATCGTAAACATTGCCATTCAAAACTTTCTGAAGCGCTTCCATTCCATTGTTCGCAATATCAGACGTTATATTTTTGAACTGCAACATATGCTGCAAAATCATTTGATTACTTTGATTATCATCTACAATCAACACATGATTTATTTCTTCCAAATGATCAAATTGTTGCTCAATATTATATTCGTAATCAACTTCTAAATCAAAGAAAAATGTAGAACCTTTATCTATTTCGCTTTGCAATTCTAGATGACTTCCGAAATAATTTAGCAACTTATTTGAAATTGTTAAACCTAAACCAGTTCCTCCGAAACGTTTACTAACAGTGCTATCCTCTTGAGTAAATGCATCAAAAATCTTGACTTGTTTTTCTGGTTTTATACCAATTCCTGTATCACGAACAGAAAATCTCAATTTTACTTTTTCTCCTTTTACAATTGGTTCAACTTGACTAATTTTTAGTTCTATTTCTCCACTATCCGTAAATTTCACAGCGTTTCCAAGTAGATTAATCAAAACTTGTTTTAGACGAACTTCATCAATCCAAATAAATTGAGGTAAATTATTATCTATATTCAACAATAATTCAATTTTTTTGTTTTCGGCTTGATAAAGAATCACATTGATTACTTGATTTCCTAACTCGAACAAATTATTTTTTTCTATCAAAACATCCATTCGACCGGATTCAATTTTAGAGAAATCTAAAATATCATTTATTATTGACAATAATGAATTTGCAGAATCATTAATAAAATTCAAATATTGTTTTTGAGTCGGATTAAGTGGCGTTTTCAACAATAAATCAGAGAAACCAATCACACCATTTAACGGCGTTCGAATCTCGTGGCTCATATTTGCTAAAAATTCAGACTTTGCCTTACTAGCGAGATCAGCATTCTTTTTAGCTTTTTTAAGTTCTTTATTTTTCTTGACAGATTCTGTTATATTTTGCGAAAACATAATCAGACCACCAATCTGTTTTTTGTTGATATACCACGGATGAATCGCCCAGGAATAGTGTTGATCCGTATCATATTTTGGTGTGCGATAAATCATATCTTCATCCGAATAACTTTCACCTTGCAAACAAGCGTCATAAATCGCTTTTCTTTCTTCTGGAACATTGTACATTTCATAATGAGATTTTCCGATCACATTTTTCTTTTTTACTACAAATTCATCACACCATTGATTACTCAAAGTTAGATAATTCATATCCTTATCAAACATTGCAACAGATGCAGGTACATGATTAATAAATGTTTCGAAAATAGCTTTTTGTCGAGCCAACTCTAACGTATAACGTTTTCTCTCATCAATATCCTGAAAAGTTCCAAAAACGCTAACACATTTTCCATTTACGAACTCTGGAATTCCTTTACATCTTACCCAAATTGTTTTTCCTTTTTGGGTAACTATTTGCAACTCCATATCATATCCGATTCCTTTTTCTACCGCATCTCTAAAAGCTTTCTTTATTTTTGGATAACTACTTTTTGCTTCATAAAAATTGAGTGAAGTTTCTACATTTGGTTCATAATCTAGTTCAACTTCATGGATTTTTTTCGTTATATCAGTCCAAATTAATTTTTGCTTAACTAAATCGTATTTCCAACCTCCAACATTGGCAACTTCGTACGTATGATCTAGTAACTGACGAACACGATTAAGATCTCTTTCCAACAAAGTCCTTTGTGTCATATCAACTGCAGTACTCATTACAACAGGATTTCCTTCGTTATCTTTGTCCAAAATATTATTGTATAACCAATATGTTAACGAACCATCTTTCTTAATCAAGCTCATCAAACCAGAATCTTGCTTTTTACTTAAAATCGTCTCTATATAGATTTGATATTCTTTTTGATTAGATTTTGGGATTAATTTTTTAAGATCCAAATCTTTCGATTCTTCTTCAGTATAACCTATCGATTCTAAACCTTTTTTGTTAATGGATAAAATATTACCATCCAAATCGTGAATCGTCATTAAACCAAGCGAAGAATTGAAAAAATTTCTAAACTTACGTTCACTGTTTTCTAGTTCCTCCTTTTTAGAGTTTTCAAGTGTAATATCTCGTCCAAATAAGAAAATCTCGTTATCATACGAAGTGTTTAATTTAGTATACCATTCAACCATTTTTTCTTCTTTCGTTTCTATTGAACACATCAAACATTTGAAGTCAATAGAACCTGAATTAGTTTTCAAATCAGCCAAAAACATTTGAACTTTTTTCTTATCCTTTTCCGAAACAAAGTCTAAGAAATTTTTTGAACGAATTAATTGGTCATTTTTAACTTCTAAAACTTTTTTAAAAGCTGGGTTAATTGATTTCAATACACCATTAATATCAGCAACTCCAATTAAATTATTCGAAATTTTATAGATATTTTGAAAGTAAGCAGCGTCTTTTTTTCGTTTTTTACTGACCAATAATTTTGTAATATTTTTCCCTAATTGAATCAATAAATTGCGTTGTTTTTCGTCTAACGTTCTTGGATAATGATCGTTTACACATAATGTCCCCAAAACATTTCCATTGTCATCAATCAACGGAACACCAGCATAAAACTTAATATTTGCAGCTTTTACTCCAGCAATATTTTTGCAGGTTCAAATTTCGTCACATCATCAATCACCAAAATTTCTTCTTCCATTAAAGAAAATTGACAAATAGTTTGTTGACGTGGAACAATATCTACATCTATTCCACAATTTGCTTTAATCACTTGATAATTTTCATCAAAAATAGAAATTAACGCAATTGGCGCATTACAAATCAAACTCGCAGCATTTGCAAAAACCTCCAACTCTTCGTCTTTATCATGTCCTTGCAAATTATAATCGTAAACGGCTTGCAATCTTTGCTTTTCGTTCGTTGGGATGTGAAAATTTTCCATTAAAAATTGATCTTATTTAAAAGGTAAGTAGAGGTGGTTAAAGATATTACATAAATCCAAATATTCTAAATCTATTATTTCTAAAAATAAAATCAACCTTTTTATTCATAAAATCATCTCTATTATAACTCTAAACATTAAAAAATATGAAAAATCCAATTCCTTCCAAAAAGAAATTAACAAACAAAAATTTCTGTACAAAATGTCAACATAAAATCACTGACTTTTCTAATTTGACAAATGACGAAATTTAGAATGAATTTCAGAAAAGCAACGTTCATTGTGGTATTTTTCATCCAAGTCAATTAGGTCTAAATCTTTTTAAGAAAACGATTTATAATGTCATGATTTTTTCTGCTTTTGGGTTATTAAATTCATGTACAAATGGACAGGATAAACCAAATTGTACAGAACCTTTAGTTGCAAAAAATGATTCGATTCAAAAAGAAAAAATAAAATTCAAAATAAAAGTTAATTTTGGAAATTCTAACTTAGAAATCAAAACATATCGTTTGTTAATTAATGATGAATTAGTAGAAAGTAAATTAAACGTTGGCGAGGAATATACAATACAATTTGAGACTTTAAAAAATACTGAACTTAACCTAAGATTAGCTTCAAATGAAATAAATTCAGAAGTTTATAAATCTTATTCATTTAAAAATTTTCCGAATAAAGTTAATTTAAACACTTCTGATTTTGAAGAGCAAGTCGTTTTGATGGGAGATATAGTGATTGATGAAAATTTTGTCCCAGAAAAATAATTTATTACCTTGCTAACACAAAAGGGAATCGAGTGCAAATCTCGAGCTGTCGCGCAACTGTAAGTAGAGAAAAACTATAAGCCAGATCACTTTTTAGATGATGCTTTCGCGATTGAAGCTCAATCAAAACTACATGTATTTTATTATTTGTTGAATTGATTGCACTTGATTTCGAAAGCATTTTTTATTAAAATTTAATTTAGTATCAAATGCAAAAAGAAGAAATTCAACACATTATTGATCTTAAAACAAAACCGCTTGGAGCCTTAGGTTTATTAGAAAAAATCGCACTTAAAATTGGTTTGGTTCAACAAAAAAAACAGTTAGAATTAACAAAACCTCATCTGATTGTTTTCGCAAGCGACCATGGAATTGCACAATCTGGTGTTAGTGCGTACCCTGCGGAAGTTACGCCTCAAATGGTTTTTAATTTCCTAAATAATGGGGCGGCAATTAATGTTTTTTGTAATCAAAATGAGATTGATTTAACCATTGTTGACGCTGGTGTAAATTATGATTTCGCGGATTATTCGGTTTTGAAAAATTGTAAAGTAGCCAAATCAACCAAAAATTTCTTGTACGAACCTGCCATGACCTTCGATCAATTGGAACAATGTTTTGATTATTCGAAGACAATTGTGAACGAAATCGCTCAAAACGGAACAAATATTATTGGTTTTGGCGAAATGGGAATTGGGAACACTTCTTCTTCGTCAATGCTTGTTCATTATTTGACTGATTTACCTTTGGAGCAATGTGTAGGACGCGGAACAGGTTTGAATGATGAGCAATTACAGAATAAAATGAATATTCTAAATGAAGCGAAGAAAACACATGGAAAAATTACTGATCCAAAACAAATTTTAGCCACTTTTGGCGGTTTTGAAGTTGCTCAAATGACAGCTTCAATGCTATCTGCTTACGAACACAATATACTGTTGATGATTGATGGTTACATCGCTTCGGCTGCAATTTTAGTTGCGTCGAAATTAAAGCCAGAAATTTTAAATAACGCTATTTTCTGTCATCAAAGTGATGAATCTGGACACCAATATTTATTGAATTATTTCAACGAAGAACCAATTCTGAACATCAATTTGCGCGTTGGCGAAGGAACCGGTTGTGCGTTGGCTTATCCAATTATCAAAAGTGCTGTAAACTTTTACAATGACATGGCAAGTTTCGAATCTGCAGGCGTTAGTAACAAAGAAACTGAAGTAGAATGCTAAAAAAGGAAATCACTTATTTTTTAACAGCTTTGATGTTTTTTACAAGAATTCCGATTCCGTTCAAAATTCCATATAGCAACGAAATTATGAATCAATCACAAAAATATTATGCAGCAATTGGTTTATTAGTTGGCGCTTTCAACGCATTGATTTATACTATTTGTCAATTTATTTTACCTGTTGATATCGCCATTATTATGACAATGATTACAAGTGTTTTGTTGACTGGCGCCTTTCACGAAGACGGTTTCACCGATGTTTGCGATAGTTTTGGAGGTGGTTATGGCAAAGAAAAAATCTTGACAATTATGAAAGATAGCCGAATTGGAGCTTACGGCGTAATTGGCGTTATCTTATTGTTGTTATTGAAATTTACTTCATTGGTTCATATTGCAGAAAATAATTTTTGGTTGATGATTTTTACTTTAATTTCAGCACATTCGGTTAGTCGTTTTTTTTCTGGAATGATGATTTATACCCACGAATATGTGACAGATATCGACAAAAGTAAATCGAAACCTATGGCAAATAAAGCACTTCCGATAAAAAATCTTGTCATAAGTTCTCTTTTCTGTCTTTTGCCTTTTATTGTTTTTAGCGAATGGAAATTCTTGTTGATTTTACCACTTTGTTACATAGGAAAAGTTTATTTGGGCTGGTATTTCAAAAAATATATTGGCGGATATACGGGCGATTGCTTGGGAACAGTGCAACAAGTTACCGAAGTTTTGTTTTATCTTGGCGTTTTAATTCTATGCAAGTTTCTGTAATTCGACATACAAAAGTTAATGTTCCTTCATCGGTTTGTTACGGACAAACTGATGTGGAATTAGCTGATACTTTTCATCAAGAAGTAGTACAAATTCATACTAAGATCGAAAACGACTTTGAGATAATTTTTTCAAGTCCACTGAGTCGCTGTCAACGATTAGCAGAAACTTTCTCGAATGAAATTATTTTTGATGAACGATTAAAAGAATTCAATTTTGGAGATTGGGAAATGAAATCGTGGAACGAAATTCCTTCGTTAGAAATAGAACCTTGGTACGCCGATTTTGTCGAAACTAAAACACCAAATGGTGAATCGATGCAAGAAATATCAGAAAGACTTTTTAATTTTATGGACGAATTACGAAATACTCAACACGAAAAAGTGCTGATTGTTACACATGGCGGAATCATACGTTTGATGTGGTGTTATTTGTTGCAAATACCAATCAAAAATGCATTCAAAATACCTATAAATTATGGTGAAATGTTTCAGTTTAATTTAGGAAAAACAAATGAGGAAGATTTTATTTTGAGCAAAGAATAAACTACAAACATTTTATCTTTTCTAACGACTTCCATTCATGTTCGATATTGGTCATCAGAATTGCGTTATCAAACTGAACAGAACCTTTTGGAAAGATTGTTTCATTTTCAAAAAAGCTTGATTTCACATGTAAAACTTCCAAAGATTCTACTTCACAATTATAGGTTTCGAGTTTTAGACCTTCAAAATTATTTCCATGTGGAGAATAACCGACAGAACCATTCTCGAAGAATTTTGAAACTTCATCCAACGTTTCGAAAATCGAATTCGAATTAAATTCAACAGATTTTTTTGCATCAATTTCAATTCGTGTATCGTCAGAACTCGTGAAATCTAAATGATAATTATCGTTTTCTTCTATAACATTAAACTTCGCAAAATAATGTTTCCCAGGAAAAATTCGACCACCAACAAGCGTATTCAATTTTAGCGAAGTATCTCGCCTCGGAATATATACACCTTCTTTTGTCACGCCATTTTCCTCCCATTCAACCGCAATTCGATGCGCTGCATTTTCAGAATTCACTCCTACAAAATCAGGCAAACCTTTTGGTTTTATATCTTTCAATCGAATCAAACAAATACCAGCAATTGTTTTTCCTTTGTACAATTTTCGACGAAAAGGTTGGGGTAAAATCTTCTCAATATAATGTGGTTCTATACAAAAATTGATTAACATTCTGCGCTCTATAATACCATGAATTGTTGGAATTTTCATAACTCTATTTTATTATTTTCAATAAATTCATTAATAATTGATTTGAAATTTCGTGTTACATCAAGCTCTAAAATATCTTTCACTGACATCAAGCTTTCTACTTTCCAAGCGTTATTTATAGAATTATATGAATCTAACTTAGAAACTAAATTTTGATAAAATATCGTTTCCAATTTCCATTTCAATGTTATTTATAAATTCATTTATTGTAATTGATTCTTCGGACCAATCATTTTCTGCATCAAAAAGTTTAATTGCAATCGTAAAATCTACTTTCGACTTGAAATTATTTCTTTCAATTAGTATTAATAACTCATCAAATGTCATTCAAATTATATTTCCCCCTAATTTCTTAAAAAAAATCAACAAGTCAAATATTTCAAAATTAATTTATTAGAAAAAAGTTGTAAAATTTATTCGAAAAACACTTGCAAAAGTAATATTAATGACCTTATATTTGCACTCACAACGCGGGAATAGCTCAATTGGTAGAGCGTCAGCCTTCCAAGCTGAATGTTGCGAGTTCGAGTCTCGTTTCCCGCTCTTTGAAATATTAAATTCAAAAATCAAATTTTGCCTTGGTGGTGGAATTGGTAGACACGCAGGACTTAAAATCCTGTGTCCATTAGGACGTGCGGGTTCAAGTCCCGCCTGAGGTACTTTTTAATTTGATTTGAAGATCTACGCGGGAATAGCTCAATTGGTAGAGCGTCAGCCTTCCAAGCTGAATGTTGCGAGTTCGAGTCTCGTTTCCCGCTCTATAAAAGCCGAAAATTAATCTTCGGCTTTTTTTATTTAGAAAAATTTGATTCCTAAAACATAAAAAAACCTTAAACAATTACGTTTAAGGTTTTTACTTTTTTATCTAATCGTTGTCTTATTTCGCTTCTTCAGCCAACATTTGTTTATATTTTTTGCCTTCGATTAATCTTTTTTCCGCCCAAATTGTTCCTCCAGGAATAACTGCTGCAACAAAAAAGATCATAAAAATTTTCCAAGACCAATTGTATTTTTCCTTCAATAAATAAACCAATATAATATAAGCTATAAACAATCCTGCGTGTGTTACCCATATCGGATCTTCCCAAATATATTTCATTGGCATTGCGATAAAAAACAAAACTATCGCAGAAATAGCTTCTAAATATCCAGTAATTTTAAATAATTTCAACATTCAT
The DNA here is from genome assembly GCF_053482575.1 of Empedobacter sp. ULE_I140. Taxonomy (NCBI): domain Bacteria; kingdom Pseudomonadati; phylum Bacteroidota; class Flavobacteriia; order Flavobacteriales; family Weeksellaceae; genus Empedobacter; species Empedobacter sp. ULE_I140. The sequence continues at coordinate 2,874,027 of NZ_JBQMTX010000001.1, forward strand.
CTTAAATTTGAAGTCAAAAATAATTTTTAATTTTCAAACGAACACTAATAGATATCAGTAAAACAAATACTTAACATCTATTTTACACGTTATTATAAGCAAGAATGCGATTTTTAGGCTACATATTCTTTTTTTTTATCCAAACAATTTTGCTTTTTGGACAAGAAAAAACATATCATTTTTTACGGTATAATGATGATACAAAATCGTATACAAAAGATTTTGAAAGCAAAAATCTTGATTCATCTTTAGATTCGCTTCAAAAAACGGGTTATTATACGTTGACGATTGATTCTATAAAAAATGAAAAAGTTTATCTAAATAAAGGAAAATTGTACCAAACAATTTGGGTGAAAAACAATGAATTGTTCGAAAATAAAAATAATTATTTCCCAACAAATAATTTAGATTCTATTCTAAATAAAATAGCAACAACCAACACTAATCAAGGTTATCCGTTTGCGCAAATAAAACTTGTTCCAAATGGTTTTGAACAAAATGAACAGAAAATTGAATTGGTTTTAGACAAAGGAAATCAGCGCAAAATTGATGGTGTAAAATTGGTTGGTTACGAAAAATTATCCAAAGGTTATTTGCGTCATGGACTCAATATAAAAACTGGCGAAGTATACAATGAACAGAAATTGGCAACAATTTCGACATTAATGCAACAAACCAATTATATTGCAGAAGCGCAATTACCACAAACTTTATTTAAGCCAGATTCTACGATTTTATATTTGTATCCTCGCAAAGTAAATTCAAATTATTTTGATGGTGTTTTAGGTTTTGGAACAGATGATAACGGCGATTTTAGATTGAACGGAAATATACAACTTTCGTTGAACAACGTGTTCAATAGTTTGGAAGAAATCAGGTTAAATTGGATTGGAACAGCAAACAAAAATACGTCGTTGAATATTGGTGTTAAAGTACCTTATTTGTTCAAATCTGCGATTGGTTCGGAAACGAATTTCAAGCTTTTCAAGCAAGATTCTGTTTTTGTGAATTTAGATTTTTCGGAGCGATTATTTTATCAACTCAACCTCAACTCGAATATTGGTGTAAGCGGAATTATACAATCGTCTAACTTTTTGTTGGAAGATGATTCCTATCTAAAATCGAGCTACGACGATTATTCGAAAATTGGTTTTGGTTTGAGTTATCACTATTTCCTGAAACATCCTTTTCGTTTGATGGAAGGAAAATCGATGTTGAATGTTGCAGTAAATTCGATTCGTAAAAAGGAAAAGAATTTTTCGTGGACAGAAGATTTGGAAAATAAAACCGTCAATCAAGTTGAAGTTGGTCTAAAAACGTTTCGTTTATTCGAATTATCCAAAAAGCATTTCTTAAAAGCTGGTGCAGAATTTAGAGGTTTGCTCACGAAAGACGATGATTTTTCCGAAAACGAATTGTACAGAATCGGTGGTTTTGGTAGTTTTAGAGGTTTTAACGAAGAAAGTATTACAACAAATATGTACGGATTTTTGAGTGCAGATTATCGTTTTGTTCCAAGCGAAGCTTTTTATATTGGACTTTTCGCCGATTATGGTTTTATTGATAACAAACGCGCAAATCTAAATACATCATTGTTAAGTTTCGGAACTAGAATTTCTTTTTTAACGAAGATGGGAATTTTCAATTTGAGTTATGCAGTTGGTAAAACAGACGAAACTTCATTCGACTTCAAAGAATCTAAAATCCATTTTGGGATATTAAGTCAGTTTTAAAAAAATATTTTACTTTAGTTTTTATAAACATTGTATAATGAAATATTTATCGCTACTATTTTTACTCTTTAGTCCAACTTTATTTTGTCAAAAAGATGATATTATAAACTTAAATGAAGTCAATATTCAGAATAAAACAAAATACATTTTATTAAAATCTTATTTTAGAAGTTGGATAATCAAAAATGATAGTTTAACAGATTTTGTAGATGGTGAAGCTTATTATCTTTATCCAAAGGAAGAATTTAAAGATAAATTAAAAGTAAAAAGGTATGTTTTACAATACAGAAACTTTTATAATCCTGAGATAAAAAGTAATAGTAAAAAAACGCAAGTATCTATAATGAATGATTATTATGGATTTTGGAATATTCCTAGTTATAATCGTCATGAAAAATATAAAAAAGTAGAAATTTCTAAAGATAATTTTGATGTTTATAACAGTAGAGATTCTATAATTGGTAAATATTATCAAGGAATTGAGAATGATAGTATAAATTTTGTTTTAAATTTTTCTCGTAAAAAAAATATAAAAATATCATTAAGTAATTTAGGAAAATGGGATAAAAAAGGAATTCCTCAATCTTTCACTTTAATCCAAAATGAAGATTTATTTGGAAGTAAAAAAGAGATTGTAACAGAAATTTTTCTAACAAAAGAACTCCTTTCTGATTTTGATAATGGAAGAAAAAAATACAATTCAATCAACTTTAATATTTCAAATTATTATAATAATTATTGGGAAAATTATCTAATTGAATATCCTTTACCTTTAAATATCGTTAATAAATTCAATTTATTAATTGAACAAAATCCTTAATCTTAAAGGTTACTTTTAATCAACTTAAATCTACATTTATCTAAAACATATCTGTTTGCGATGTCCGTCAAGAAACTTTTATTACAAACAAGGTTGTTTTAGCTTTCCCGAGCATTCGGTTTATTATAAACAAGTATGTTTGTAATGTTCATCAAGAAAATTTAATTACAAACAGATATGTTTTATCTTTCCCGAGGACTAAGTTGATTACAAACAAGGTTGTTTTACCTTACCCGAGGACTCAGTTAATTACAAACAAGTCTGTTTTACCTTTCCCGAGGACTCGGTTGATCACAAACAAGTATGTTTTAGCTTACCAAATGTATTGTGAGAATGAATACTAAGAAGTTTTATTAAAAAAACTTTAAATTTTTATAGGTTTATTGTTAACATTTTCGTGAAATTAGCTACTTATAAAATACTCACACAAAATAAATTTAAAAATGCGTAAAATTTTTTATCCAGTTTTAGCTTCAGCTTTATTTTTAGCTTCAGCTCAATTGGCGTCTGCACAAGACAATTTAGTTAATTCTTTGAACAAAAACGTTAGTGAAAATAGTAAAGAAGCTTTCAAATTTACTGACGTTATTAATTTAGCTAAAACTCCAGTAGAAAACCAAGGTTCATCAGGAACTTGTTGGTCATATTCAGGAAATTCTTTCTTCGAATCAGAAATGTTAAGAATGGGAAAACAACCTATTCAATTGTCTCCAATTTTCAATGCGAGAAATACATATGTTGAGAAAGGAAAACAATATGTTCGCATGCACGGTGCAACAACTTTAGGTGACGGTGGTTCTTTCTATGATGTTTTGAATACAATCAAAAAATATGGAGCTGTTCCAGAATCTGTATACACAGGTTTGAATTACGGAACAAAAACAAATCAATTTGGTGAGATGGCTGCCATTCAAGAAGGAGTTTTGAAAGCGGTTGTTGCAAATCCAAATGGTAAATTAACACCAAACTGGGAAAAAGCCTACACAGCTGTTTTGGATAGCTATTTAGGAAAATATCCAAAGGAATTCACATACAACGGAAAAAAATACACACCACGTACATTTGCTGATCAAGTAGTAGGAATTAATCCAAACGATTATGTTGCGATTACATCTTTCAAAGATCATGACTATTACAAACCGTTTGTATTAGCGATTCCTGATAACTGGGCGTACGAATCTTTCTACAATGTTCCGATGACAGAGATGACTGACAACATTGATTATGCTTTGAAAAACGGATTTACAGTTGCTTGGGCAACAGACGTTTCTGAAAAAGGATTTAGCTGGAAAAATGGTGTAGCGTATGTACCAGAAGTTGATTTTGCAGATATGAATGCGCAACAAAAAGCAGATATGTTCAAAGGTCCAAAACCAGAAAAAGTAATTACAGAAGATATGCGTCAGGCTGCTTTTGATGATTACCAAACGACTGATGATCACGGAATGCACATTGTTGGTATTGCGAAAGATCAAAACGGAAAAGATTACTATATCGTGAAAAACTCTTGGGGTTTAACTAACGATTACGAAGGATATCTTTATGTAACAAAAGCTTTTGTTCAATACAAAACAACAAATATTTTAGTTCATAAAAACGGTGTTCTAAAACAAACGTTGAAAAAATTAGGATTATAATCTTAATTTATATAATAATGAAAAGCTGTCTTATGAGACAGCTTTTTTTGTTTAAAAACGAATATTTCAAATGGTTTGATGTACTTTTGCAGTCTAATTTTTAGTCAATAAATATGCCTCAAAATGTAACAATACGCATATCTCCTACAGAAGCTGCAAACGAGAAACTTCTGAAACAACGTTTAGCATCTGCTGTTAAAACAAAACCGGAGAATATCAATGCTTACCAAATTATTCGTCGCTCTTTAGATGCACGAAGCCGAAATATTATTTCCCAATTACAAGTCAATGTTTTTGTAAATGAAGAATTCTCTGATGCTTTCGAGTTTCATCCAAATCTCCAAAATGTAGAAAACAAACACGAAGTTTATATTGCTGGTGCTGGTCCTGCTGGATTATTTGCTGCGTTAGAATTAATAGAACACGGTCTGAAACCAATTATCATCGAACGTGGTAAAAATGTTCGTGATCGTCGTCGTGATTTAGCAGCAATGAATAAAGAAGGAAAAGTAAATTCTGAATCAAACTATTGTTATGGCGAAGGAGGCGCTGGAACTTATTCGGACGGAAAATTATATACACGTTCTACAAAACGTGGAAATATCCTGAAATCTTTGCAATGGTTTGTACATTTCGGTGCAACAGAACGTATTTTACAAGAAGCGCATCCACATATCGGAACAAATAAATTACCTGGAATTATCGCTAACATGCGCGAAGCAATTATCGAATGTGGTGGTGAAGTTTGGTTTGATACAAAACTAACGGATATTATCATCGAGAATAATCAAATCAAAGGAATTGAAATCAATCATGATAAAAAGATAAAAACTTCTTCTTTGATCTTAGCAACGGGACATTCGGCTCGTGATATTTTTAGAATGTTAGATGAAAAGAACGTTTTAATTGAAGCAAAACCTTTTGCCTTAGGCGTTCGTGTAGAACATCACCAAAGCTTGATTGATTCTGCTCAATACCATTGTCCAATTGGAACGGAGCGCAATGAATTTCTACCTCCTGCCTCGTATTCATTAGTTTCACAAGAAGCAGGTCGCGGCGTTTTCTCTTTTTGCATGTGTCCTGGTGGAATTATCGCGCCCGCATCTACAGATGAAGGAGAATTAGTGGTAAATGGTTGGTCGCCTTCCAAACGTGACGGATTTTTTGCAAACTCGGGAATGGTTGTAACTGTTGATGAAAAAGATTTTGCTAAATATGGTTTTACTGGACCTTTGGCTGGAATGAAATTTCAACAAATGGTCGAGCAAAAAGCGTGGCAAGTTGGTGGAGGTAAATTAAAAGCGCCTGCGCAACGAATGACTGATTTTGTTTCAGGAAAATTATCCAATTCATTGAATGATTGTTCTTATTTACCAGGTCTAACATCAGGTTTATTGAGCGAAGTTTTACCAAAAGAAGTTCATCAATCTTTGAAATTAGGTTTCCAAACATTTGGTAAAAAAATGAATGGTTACTATACCGAAAACGCAAATATTGTCGCAACAGAATCCAGAACTTCTTCGCCTGTTCGTATTCCGAGGAATGAAGAAACTTTAGAACATACGCAAGTTGCTGGTTTATTTCCTTGTGCTGAAGGAGCTGGTTATGCGGGTGGAATTATTTCTGCTGCAATGGACGGAGCAAAAGTTGCGATTGCTGTGAAGAATTTTATCGAAAAATAGTTTTATATTTAATACTCAAAATAAAATACAGATGTCAAGCTGAACTTATTTCAGCTTCGCATCTTTAGGAATGATGAATCTCTTAAAATCTATACTATTTGTCGGTTTAGGTGGCGCTTTTGGTAGTGTTGCAAGATTTTTAATTTCATACGGAATCGGAAAATATTATTCGCAACCTTTTCCATTTGCTACGTTTTTGACAAATATTATCGGTTGTTTTTTGATTGGCACTTTATATGGATATTCAATCAAAAATGGTTTAGGAAATACATATTTCAATTTTTTACTGATAACTGGATTTTGTGGAGGTTTCACGACATTTTCAAGTTTTTCGTATGAAAATGTCAACTTAATTCAACAACAAAATTACATCGCACCAATTATTTATATTTTTTTGAGTGTACTCATTGGATTAATATTTACAATGATTGGTTTTAGATTAACAAAATAACTCTATATCGAAAATAATTTTCTCTTATTCGTTTTAATGTATTACTTTTAAGCAACTTAAAAAATTAATACATGAGGAAATCTATTTTGATCTGCGGAATCATTTTTGGTTCTGTATTTACTCACGCACAATTAAAAACAGTGAAAAAAACTGACAATAAAGGATATACCTACGAAATGGTAGAAAATGATCCTTCAAATACAAGAATTTATACGCTAAAAAATGGTTTGAAAATCTATTTGGCTCAAATAAAAGACGAACCAAGAATCCAAACTCATATAGCTGTAAAAACAGGTTCTAACAACGATCCAGAAGACAATACTGGTTTGGCTCACTACTTAGAGCATATGGTTTTTAAAGGAACTTCAAAAATCGGAACACAAAATTGGGCTGTTGAAAAACCTTTGATCCAACAAATTTCAGATTTATACGAACAGCACAAAGCAGAAAAAGATCCTGCAAAAAAAGTAGAAATCTATAAAAAAATTGATCAAGTTTCGCAAGAAGCATCCAAATATGCTGTGGCAAACGAATACGATAAATTAATTTCATCTTTGGGAGCATCAGGAACTAATGCGCATACATCTTTAGAAGAAACAATTTATCATAATAATATTCCGAATAACGAATTAGAAAAATGGTTAACAGTAGAATCTGAGCGCTTTAGAGAATTAACTTTACGTCTTTTTCATACTGAATTAGAAGCCGTTTACGAAGAATTTAATCGTTCTCAAGACAATGATGGACGTTTAGTTTACTATAAACTAATGCAAACCTTATTTCCAAAATCGCATTACGGAACTCAAACAACTATTGGAACTTCAGAACATTTAAAAAATCCATCAATGGTTGCAATTCATAATTATTTCGATAAATATTATGTAGCGAGCAATATGGCTGTGATGTTGATTGGTGATTTCGATTTTGATACGGCTGTTCCAATGATTGACAAATATTTTGGAAATTATGCTACAAAAGCAGCTCCTGCACAATATGTTGCAAAAGAAGAGCCGATTAAAAAAATTGTAACAAGCGAAGTTTTTAGTCCATCTTCGGAACGTGTTCAGTTTGCTTACCGTTTTAACGGAGCAAAAAGTTCTGATGCAAAATATGTAACATTAATTGATTATATTTTAAGTAATTCTACAGCTGGATTAATCGACTTAAATATCAATCAACAGCAAAAAACATTAGGAGCAGGAAGCTCTTCTTCTTTCTTTAGAGATTATGGTATGCATTCTTTTTCAGGATCTCCAAAACAGGGACAAAGTTTAGAAGAAGTACGTGATTTATTAATTGCTCAGATTGAAAAAATCAAAAAAGGGGAATTTGATGATTGGATGATAGAAGCAGTTGTAAATGATTTAAGAAAATCTCGTATGAAAAGCTGGGAAAATACTCGTTCTTTAGCAGCAAGTTTGTACAAATCATATATCAATGATGTTCCTTGGGCAGAAGTTGTCGATCAATATGATGATATGGGTCGTGTAACAAAGCAAGAACTAATGGACTTTGCAAAGAATAATTATACGAATAATTATGTAATTGTTTACAAACGTCAAGGTGAAAACAAGGATTTGGTACGTGTTTCGAATCCTGGAATTACGCCAATTCAATTGAATCGTGATGCTGAATCTACTTGGTACAAAGATTTCATGAAGATCAAATCAAGTGAGATTAAACCAGTTTTTGTTGACTTCAAAAAAGAATTGAACGAAGGTAAAATCAAAAATACAAAATTCACTTCGATTCAGAACAAGACAAACGATATTAGCTCTGTTTACTATATCGCGGATATGGGATCGGACAATAATAAAAAGCTTGGTTTAGCGATTAATTACTTAAATTATTTAGGAACGTCCAAATATTCGCCAGAGAACTTGAAAAAAGAGTTTTATAAAATTGGTGTTGATTATGGAGTTAATCCTGGTACAGAAAGAACTTCTCTTTATATCACTGGTTTACAAAAGAACTTAACAAGCGGAATCAAATTATTTGAACATCTTTTAAGTGATGCCGTTGCAAATAATGAATCGTATCAAGAATATGTGAAAACAATTTTGAAATCAAGAGAAAATTCTAAAAAGAACAAAAACGTGATTTCTTCTTTGTTAAATACTTATGCACAATACGGACCAGATAATCGCTCGAGAGATATTATTTCTGAAGCTGATTTGAAAGCTATTGATCCAAAAGAATTAACGCAAATCATTAAAGATTTCTTTAATTACAAACACCAAATTTTCTATTACGGAAATAATGAAGCAGAAACGAAAAAAGCAATTGAACAACATCATAATTTCGGAAAAAATTTAGATTATCCTAAGAAAAAAGAATATCCACAACCAACTACAGATGGTAAAGTATATTTTGCTCCTTACGATATGGTACAAGCGGAAATTAATTTCTTTGCTCGTGATACTAAATATGATCCAACTTTGTTGACATCTACAGGAATTTTCAATGAGTATTTTGGTGGAGGTTTGTCATCTATCGTTTTCCAAGAAATTCGCGAGTCTAAATCATTGGCTTATTCTGCTGGTTCTTATTACATTAATGCAAATAAAAAAGATAATTACAATTATGTAAGAGCTGTAATTGGAACACAAGCAAACAAATTGCCACAAGCTGTTGACGCAATGAAAGAATTAATGAATAATATGCCAAAAGCAGAAAATCAATTCAATAATTCTAAGCAAGCAGCACTTAAGCAAATCGCTACAAGTCGTTATACAAAAGCAAATGTGTTCTTTTATTGGTTATCATTACAAGATAAAGGTCTAAATTATGATATCAATAAAGATATTTATAATCAAACGTCTAAATTAACATTAGAACAATTGGATCAATTTTTCCAAAAACATATCAAAGGTCAAAACTTCAATGTTGGTTTAATTGGTAAGAAAGAAAACTTAGACTGGCCATCTGTTGAAAAACTTGGACAAGTAAAAGAATTGACTTTAGAAGAATTATTTAACTATTAATAATCAGACATTATAAAAACCAATAAACGCGTTTAGGAAATCCTAAAACGCGTTTATTTTTTAAAACTAACCTATGAATGAATAATCACTCAAACACCAAATAAGGCTCAATTTCCTTAAACTTTTCTTCACTTATCGCATAACATCTTTTCAATGTTTTTGCATCTTTAAAACTCCCACCTAACGAACGTTTAAAATTAAGAATCGTATTTACTTGTTTCTCTGTGAAACCGAGTTTCATCCAATCTTCATGACTCAAATTATTTGGATTAAACTTGCCTTTTATTTCTATTTTTTCAACTACTTTTTCCTCTGTTTTTGGTTGCTCAACTTTTGGCTGTTTAGCTTTATAAATTATATTTTCAGGCAAATCAATATAAGGTTCCATTTCCGCATATTTTTCGTCCGAAATCATATAACATTTTTTCAATTGTTCTTTCGATTTAAACTGTCCTCCCAAAATATTTTTATATTTTAGAATTGAAACAGCTTGTTTAGACGAAAAACCTATTTTTTGCCAATCATTTTCAGAATAACTATTTGGATTAAATTTTATATATTGAATCTTTTTGCCACTTTGTTTCTTCTCATTTCTTTCATGTTCCTTTGATTTTTCTGGTAACAAAATATACGTTTTCATCTCTGCATATTTCGCATCATCAATCACAAAACATTTCCTCAATTGCTCTTTCGACGTAAACTTTCCTCCAACAATCTGTTTATATTTCATGATTATTTCTGCCTGTTTTGGCGAAAAACCAAGTTTTTCCCAGCCTTGTTGTGGCAAATCATTTGGATTGAAATTTTTGTAAGCTATTTTAGTTTTTGGTGATGAATAATCTATAAAACTCGATTTAGATTGTTCTGGTAAAAGAACAAAAGGAGCTAATTCATTATACTTTCCTTCATCGATAACATAACATTTCTTAAGCTGCTCTTTCGATGTAAATTCTCCACCAAGAATTCCTTTATATTTCAAAATAACTTCGGCTTGACGTTCCGAAAACCCTAAATTCATCCAATCTTCTAAAGATAATTCGTTTGGATTAAAGGGTTTGATTGAATCTTTTACTTGTTTATTTGAAGTAGAATTAAATGTATAATTCTTCAGAGTTGTTTGATAATTTGCTAGCAAAGCTTTATCTGCTTCTGATAATTGATATGTTTCTTTTTCAACTGAAATATGTTGAAAAATCTCAAATAACAAAATCAAAACAAATAATAAATACAAGCCAAATCTTTGCGATTTATTCAGGTAAAAAGTAGATTTTTTTAAATATTTCATCTTGGTTGGAAAAGAAGTGAAAATAATATCCTTATCAAACACTCACGATATCGAAAACGACATAACCATCAAATATTTAACAAATTAAGAAATCTAAAATTAATAAAAGGTTTTAAGTATTTGTAAATATTTTTTACAAATCAAAAACCGATTTTCGTTTGATAACAAAACAATCTTTTACCCAAAAAAAGAATAACATAATAAAATAACCAATAAAGGTTAAACCGAAAGTTGCAAAGGTTAAATAAATGAAAATCAAACGTAATTTTGCAACGCGAATTCCCAATTTGTCTGCAAATCGCGAAATCACATTAAACCATTCTGTTTCGGTAAAATTCCTAATTTGATCTTTCATTTAACGTAAAATTTGTTGTCCGATAGCGCAATTTAAACATTTTTTTTCGGAGCAATATCTTTTTTTAAGTTGAATTAATTGTTGAGAATCTTTTGCGGTTTTATTTTCAAAACCAATTCGTTCAAATTCATCTAAAATCGAGTTATTTTCCGCTTCCATTTCATTTAATAAATCCAAATAAAAATCAATTTCTACCTCATCTTTTTGTCGCTCAAAAGCATAACGAATCGGAATAATAGAATTGATGAGCAAATTATTTATTTTATCTTTTGAAAGATTTTTGAGTTGAAATTTTGATTCGTTCTTAAATGTATAATGCGTTTCCCAAAAAGAATTTAATTCCAAATTTTCGAAGATTTTATAAAATTCTTTCAAATTTTTTGGCTGAATAATTTCAGAAAACAAACTTTGATAATTCACATAAATCGATGCTAATTGCGCCAAACGAATCGTCGGAAAACCAATTGGTCGCATTTTCGAAAATCGGAACAAACTATTTTCAATTGATTCTAATTGATATTTATTTTTCAGGAATTGATATTCGTTTTTTAATTGCTTAGAATAATCATTCTCATAGTTTTCTTCTAAAAAACTGGCTTGTCCAAAAAACAAGGCTTCAACTTTTTGGGCATTAAATTGTATTTTTTGCAAAACTTTGAACGGAAAAGAATTTGCCCAAATCTCAAAAGTTTCTACATTAACTTTTAATCCAAAATTCTTTGCCAAACTTTTGAACAATGTTTCTTCCCAATTGGAATTATTGTGTTCTAAAATTTGTACAATATCGTTTGTTTTTTCTTCGAAACGTTCGATTAAAATTCGTTCAAACCAAAAAGAAAATTGCTTCAAATCAATTGAATCTAAAAATTCTTCACAATAAATTTTATCCAACTTAGAATTAATAATATTTTGATAATTAAAAACAATTTCCGGTTTTACAAAATCTTGTAAAATCAAAGTTTGTACATTACGTTGACGCAAAATATCAACTTCACAATCGTGATTCCATACAACATGCAAAATCACATTTTGATACGATAAATCATTCGAATGTTGATGAAAATTCCAATCCGAAGAATTGACATGCATTTCGACACTTCCAATCCACAATTTATCGCCAATGATGATTTCTGCTTCCAAAAAATCTGGCCCAGCATGATGGTTTAACTTTCCAACTTTCACAATTTCAATGAAATCTCCATGAAAAGTTTGTAAGCTTTGATGTGAAAATTGATTCAATTTCCAAATATGATGTAGAAAAATTTCTTTCATAGACAAAAGTTAATCAATGAATTATAAAAAATCATTAAAATAAATACTTATTTTTTTTAAATTAATTAAACGTTTGTTTAACTTTGCGCGTTCAATTTTTATAAGATGAAATTAAGTGAGAAGCAAATAGAAATTTTGGGCGCGGCTGAACGAGTTTTTGGAAGACGAGGAATTGATGCTGCAAGTGTTCGAGAAATTGCAAAAGAAGCAAACATTAATATTGCGATGATTAGCTATTATTTTGGATCAAAAGATAAATTGGTCGAGAATTTATTTAGTTGGCGTATCACAACTTTCAATGAATCATTGGCCTCAATTTCACAAAATTCTACACTTTCTCCATTTGAAAAGTTACAGTCAATCCTAAAAGCTTATTTGAATAGAATTTTGGATAAACCTGAATTTCATCGAATTATGGCAAGAGAATATTCGAAAAGAGATTCAATTTTAGAAATTGATTGTAAAGTCAATGACTTAAAAACAAAAAATTTAGAATATATCACAAATATTATTAGTGAAGGATATTCTGAAGGCGTTTTTAAAAGAAAAGCTCCTGCCGAAGCTGTTGTAATGGTAGTTATTGGTGGAACATCTTATTTGATTTTGAACGAAAAAACATATATGAAACAATGGGGATTATCTTCTCATGAAGAGTTTACAGAACATATTCACGAAGAATATTACCCTTATTTAATAGATTCTTTAAAAGCAATTTTACTATACGATGAAAAATAAAATTTTCTTACCGATTTGTTTAGTTGTTGCTACTTTCGCTCATGCGCAGGAAACCAACGTTTCTTTGCAGGAAGTTATTCAACAAAGTTTGCAGAACAACAAATCTGTGAAAGTTGCCGAAGCTGCCAAAAATACAAATGAGTATAAAGTACAAAGCGCGAAAAACAATCGTTTACCAGACATTTCGTTGAGTGGACAATACATGCATTTGTTTACGACAACAAATGTAGACATCAAACTTCCGATGCAATCTTCTGGTGGAGGAATGGGAGTTGAACCAAACCAATTATTATTAGGACAAGCAAGTGCATCTGTTCCTGTTTTTGCAGGATTTAAAATTAAAAATGCAATCAAAAGCAGTGAATTAATGGTTGATTTATCAAACTTACAAATCGAAGCAACAAAAGAAAATGTGGTTTGGCAAGCTATCAATTTATATTTTGGATTGTACAAAACGCAACGTTCTATCGATGTTTTGAATGAAAACTTAGTGAGAGCAAATCAACGTGTGAAAGATTTTCAAAACTTTTTGGATAACGGAATCATCGCGAGAAATGATTTGTTGAGAGCAAAATTACAAGCATCGAATGTACAAGTTGCAATTGATGAAGCCGAAACGCAATACAAAAACATCAATTACCGATTGAATTTATTGACTGGACAAGACGAAAGTAAAATCGTTCATGTTGATAATGTAGAAACCTTGAAAACCATCAATCAAAATTCTCAAGATTACGTCAATCGTACAGATGTTAAATCATATGATGTAAAAAATCAGATTGCTGATAGTCAAATCAAAATTGCGAAAGCAGCTTATTACCCTCAATTAGCGGTTTCAGCTGGATATATTGCGATGGATATTGATAAAGTTGCTTCGGTTACAAATGCAACAAATGTCGGTGTTGGATTAAAATATGATTTATCTTCTTTGTATAAAAATAAAGCAGAAGTTGAAATTGCAAAAGCTCAGAAATTAGAAAATGAGATGCAAAAAGAAACGACAATTGATAAAGCTAAAGTTGAAATGAACGAAGCTTTTCAAAAGTATGATTTAGCAAAAAAGAAAAATAATGTTTACAAGGAAGCTGTAGAACAAGCAAACGAAAACTACAGAATTGTAAAAGATAAAAATGACAACGGATTGGCTGATACAGACGATTTATTAGAAGCGGATGTACAACAATTGCAAGCAAAAATCAATCAAGTTGTCGGAGATGCTGACGAACAATTAGCGATCTACGAATATTACTATACTACAGGAATTTTATTAGAAAACGTACAATAACACCTCTCGATATGGAAGAAAATAATCAAGAAAAGAAAAAAATAAATTCAAAATTTATCATCGTTTTAGCAGCATTAATCATCCTTGGAGGTGGATATGGAGTTTATAAATATTTACACGGACAAGCGCACGAAATTACTGATGATGCACAAATTGAATCAAAAATAACACCTGTTATTCCTAAAGTTTCAGGATACATTCAGAAGATTTTAGTAGAAGATAACCAAATGGTTCACAAAGGTGATACATTAGTTGTTTTGGACGGATCTGAATTTGCCTTGAAATTGCAACAATCGCAAGATGCTTTATTACAAGCAGAAGGTCAATTAGGAGTTGCTCACGCGGGTGTTTCTCAAGCTGGTGCAGCAATTGGAGTGACAGAAGCTGGTGCAGTTGCAGCAAATACTACAATCGAAACAGCTCAAGCAAGTGTTAATACAGCTCAAGCAAATGTAGAAGCAGCAAAAGTACAAGTTTGGAGAACGAAAAATGATTTTGATCGTTACAATAAATTATACCAAAATCAATCGATCACAAAACAACAATACGAGCAAGCTTTAGCAGCAAAAGAAACAGCAGAAAAACAATTGCGAATTGTACAAGAACAATTAGGTGTTTCTCGTGCTCAATTAGCTTCTACAGCAAAACAAGCGCAAGCTACAGCAAAACAAGTGAACACTTCGAAAGCACAAGCTGATGCTTCAAAAGCACAAATTAAAGTTGCGGAAGCAGCAATTGGTCAAAGCAAAACAAACATCGATAATGCAAAATTATATTTGTCTTATACGTATGTAATTGCGGCTGAAGATGGACAAGTTTCTAAAATTAATTTACAACCAGGACAATTGGTACAAGCTGGTCAATCTTTGTTTAATATTGTGACAACAAATAATATTTGGGTTGTGGCAAACTACAAAGAAACTCAATTAGAAAAAATTAGAGTTGGACAAGAAGCCATCATCAAAGTTGATGCTTATCCAAAACACGAATTCAAAGCGAAAGTAACGTCTTTATCTCCTGCAACAGGTGCTAAGTTTGCGTTATTACCTCCAGATAATGCATCTGGTAACTTCGTAAAAACAGTTCAACGTCTTCCTATTAAAATCGAATTTATCGATCAAAAAGATGAAATGTTGAAAATGATTCGTCCAGGTATGAACGTGGAAGCTGATATTCTTTTAAAATCGAATACTTCTGCAAAGTAATAACACCTATTCAGAAAAATTATGGAAGAAAATAATTTAGTTGAATATGGTGCAAGACGTGTAATCATCACCATTACCGCAATCATGTGTGCGTTGTTAGAGATTGTTGATACAACAATTGTTAACGTTGCAATGAATGACATGAAAGGTAGTTTGGGTGTCTCTTTAACTGATATTGCGTGGGTGGTTACCGCTTACGCAATTGCCAACGTAATTGTAGTACCGATGACCAGCTGGTTGTCGCAACAATTTGGACGACGCAATTATTTTGCGGCTTCGATTATTATTTTTACAGTTTCTTCGTTTCTTTGTGGAAATGCAACAACGTTGTGGGAAATTATCTTGTTCCGATTTATACAAGGACTTGGTGGTGGAGCACTGTTGGTAACTTCGCAAACTATCATTACCGAAAGTTATCCACCCGAAAAACGTGGTTTAGCGCAGGCAATTTATGGAATGGGAGTTATTGTTGGTCCTACGCTTGGTCCGCCTTTAGGAGGTTATATTATTGATAATTGGTCTTGGCCATATATATTTTACATCAATATTCCGATCGGGATTATTGCCGTATTGTTAACGATATCATTTGTTCGTAGCCCAAAATATGCAGAGAAATCAAAACTAAGCCAAGTCGATTTCTTGGGAATTATTTTGTTAGCCATTGCAGTTGGATCGTTACAATATGTATTAGAACACGGACAACAAGACGACTGGTTCTCAGATTCGACAATTGTAACCTTGAGTATCGCAAGTTTCTTCGGATTCATTTTATTTGTTTGGCGAGAATTAGTTTTCAAACATCCAATTGTAAATTTACGTGTACTGAAAGATAGCAACTTAGCAGTTGGTACTATTTTATCCTTCATCTTAGGATTTGGATTATATGGATCGACATTCATTATTCCAATTTATACACAATCAATCTTAGGATGGACTGCAACTGATGCAGGTTTATTATTAATTCCTTCATCGTTGATGACTGCTTTCATGATGCCAATCATCGCAACAATGTTACAAAAAGGTGTACCACCAAAATATATGGTTGCAGGAGGATTCTTTATCTTTTTCTGTTACAGTTTTTGGTCATACAAAATCTTAACACCAGACACAGGTTCCGAGCATTTCTTTTGGCCATTAATTGTTCGTGGAGTTGGATTGGGATTATTATTTGTACCTGTTACCACACTTTCACTTTCAAGTTTGAGAGGGCAACAAATTGGTGAAGGAGCTGCCTTTACAGGAATGATGCGTCAGTTAGGAGGATCTTTTGGTATCGCGATTATTACAACATTTATTTCGCGTTGGACAGTTGGACACCGAACAAATTTAGTTTCGCATCTTGATACATCCGATTTTGATGTACAAAAACATATTCAGAATTTACAAATGAGCTTCATTAGTAAAGGTTTTGCCCCAAATGAAGCATTAAATAAAGCCTATAACCTACTCGATTTACAAGTTACCAAACAAGCAACTGTGTTAACTTATATGGATGTTTTCTTGTATTTGGGTGTAGTTTTCCTAATCTGTATTCCATTTATTCTGTTCTTTATCAAAAAAGGAGCAGGTAAAGTAATCAGTGCAGGACATTAAAAAAGAATAATTATTTTAATTTTCAGTTTTTTATAAATGTAAAATCTATCTCAATTTATTGGGATGGATTTTTTTTATTTGATTGATTCTGTAATTTTCTTTTCATCTAATCCAAAATCTGCTAGAATAAGTTTTCCTTATGGATTAAAAAGATAAAAAGTTGGTGTACCGATAATCTTGTATTTTGTATAAGTACCTCCTGTTCTACCTTCTTTATCCCAAAGCGAAATCCAATCTTCTGCATGTTTTAAAAGAAAGTTTTTATAACCAATTTCTTCTTTATCTACATAGAAACTTACAATTTCTAACTTATCACGATTATTAGTCTTTATTTGATCTAAAACAGGAATAGATTCTAAAGAGAATCCACAATAAAAAGTTGTAAAATCTAATAACACATATTTTCCTTTGAAATAATCTGAAAAATTAACTTTTTTATTTGATTGATTATACGCCATAAAATCTATATAACTGTCGCCAATATTTAACTTTTCTGTATTAATATCTGTCATGATAGATTTGTAATAGGCTGATTTTTTATATTTAGATTCTAACTTATTCATCAAATCAATTAAAACTTCTTTTGACAATTCTGTCTTGTATGAATTAACTAATGAAAGTGTATAGTATGAATTTATATTATCTTGATAAAATTGAAGACTATTCTTTGCAAATTCATTATCTAATGCAGTTATTTTACCATAAGGTTTACCCCAGTATGCTTTTTGTAAACTATCATTCCATTTATTTTGTTCACGAAGCGACATCATATCAGTTAAAAATTCTCGTCGTTTTATCGTATAATCTTTATCAAACTGAGCATATTTATACCTCATCTCGTCATACTCAGATCCAGAAGTTTTTACATCATAAGGAAAATCTTTTTTTGTGGCATTTAGTGTAATTTTTTCATTACCAATAAAAAGAAGTGCAGAATGATAATCTTTTCCATTTTTGACTGTAATATAAACCGAAGATGGAACCTCTTTTAATTTTCCTTCTAATTTATAACCCCCTTTAACTAATACGACACTATCAATAGGAGCATTATTAATACTTATTTTGACCAATGCATTTTCATCAAATCCATCAAGTTTTCCAGAAATAGTAAATTGTTTTTGAGCAAATAAGTTTGTAAAAACAAATAAGATAATTAGTGTTAATAGTTTAGTCATTATTATGTAGTTAATTATTTATAAATCTAATTAAATATTTCGAAAAATCATCTCAAAAAAACCTCCACCCAAGCAATTTGGGTGGAGGTTTTATTATTCAATAATTAACGTTTAGTATTTTTACAATTTCGGCTCGTTTGTTTACTTGTTCAACTTGCAGGCAACACACTATTTCTTGCTGCTTTCACAATCTCATTCAAATCGTGGTACAAATTAGACCAATCCGGTACATCTTTCATTGCTGTAATTAGATTGAGGTAAGATCGCAGTACTTGTTCCAATTCTTTTCGAGAAGATGACGCACTCGATATTTGACGAAGATCTGCATTAGCCTCTGCTTGTTGCGCAAATAATATCTCAAAATCGGTATGTTTTGTTTTCAAATCATCAAAAGCTGATACAAGCGATAAGTTAATAATACGCAATGTATTATCTGGCTTTTCTAATTCTTCGATAAGCTTCTTCAATTGAGCTGTTTCGGCAGAATAACTCAATCTGTCTAAATCCAGTCCAAACATTTGGAAAACTTTGTACAAAGCTTCCGCATCTTGATAGTTCGCGACAGAAGTCAATTTACGATAACCATTCAAGAAAGCCTTCATGTTACTAAATGCAACATCTCTCTCTTTATCCGCTGTCGCCACCTCTTTTCCTTTGCCACTGTAGGTCAACTTTGTGTATACCGTGTCGTAGTTTTGATAACTCGCAATAAGCGACAGCAACAAAGGGTGGTTCTCTACAATGGTGTAATTTCCGGCTTGAGAAGAGTTGATAGTTCGCTGCGCTAATGTCGCCAGATTTTTTGTCGATAATGAAGTTAATGTAATTTTCATAATAATTTATTTTAGGTTATAATTCATTTAATATTAGAATCTTATAAACTTAATCAATATATTATTATCAAACAATAGTTTTAATAACTAAATAAGTAAAACAGATCTGTTTGTAATCAACTGAGGACTCGGGTAAGGTAAAACAGACCTGTTTGTAATAAACCGAGGACTCAGGTAAGGTAAAACAGACCTATTTCTAATAAACCGAGAACTCAGGAAAGGTAAAACAGACCTGTTTATAATCAACCAAGGACTCGGGTAAGGTAAAACACCCTTGTTTATAATCAACCAAGGACTCAGGTAAGGATAAACATACCTGTTTATAATAAACCAAGCACTCAGGTAAGGTTCAACTAATAACTAAGCTTTCGTCTTGTCTGTATGACAAAACTATATTACACAGTCATAGAACACAAACTAAAAAACCTTGTCAAGTTTTAAAACCTTGACAAGGAGTTTTTTTCTATCCATTAACTGCTCTAAAAAAAGCGTCTAATTTCTTTTGGTCTAATTTTCCGTCAGTTCGTACACCGCTACAAATATCTACGCCAAAAGGCTGAACAACATCAATCGCTTCACGAATATTATCAGGATGAAGACCGCCAGCCAAAAATAGAGGAATGTTAATTTCTTCTCTAATTTTTTTGCTAATCGCCCAATTGTGCGTGCGCCCTGTCCCTCCCAGTTCTTTTACTTGTAAGTTAGGATTTCCGCTATCTAATAAAATAGCGTCTACAAACTGAGATTTCTCTATCGCTTCAGTTACCGAATTTTCATCAATTACATGAATCACTTGTACCAATTTTACCCAAGGTAATTCGTTTCTCAAAATTTGATATTCTTCGTTTTTCAGCTCATCAACCAACTGAATTGTATTCGTATAAACTTTTTTATAATGTTGAATAATTGTTTCTGCAGTTGTTTCACTTGTTAATAAAAACGAAGCTAATGTTGGTGGGATAATTTGTGTAATATCTTTGATTAAATCATCTCCAATAATACCCGGTCCGCTTGGCATATTACCAACTAAACCTAATCCATTTGCTCCATATTTTATCGCTTGTTGCGCTTCTTCTTTGTTACTAATACAACAAATTTTAACTCTTGTTTTCATCATTTGTTTTATTCTTAATACTATAAATATATAAAAAAACACCTCAATTTCTTGAAGTGTTTTGTATGATCTAAGATTTAGAATTGATGTTAGAAATCTTCTTCCGAACCTTTTAATTTTTCTGCATTTTCTGCCATTTTCAATGCATCAATCATTTCTTGAATATCTCCATTCATAAAGTTATCCAAATTATAAATTGATTTGTTGATACGGTGATCTGTTACACGTCCTTGCGGATAGTTGTATGTACGAATTTTAGCCGAACGGTCACCAGTCGAAACTAACGATTTACGTTGAGCAGAACGTTCTGAATGTTTTTTCTCGAACTCTATTTCATACAATTTTGTACGTAATAATTGTAACGCTTTTTCACGGTTCTTGTGTTGAGAACGCGCTTCTTGACAAACAATTACAATTCCAGAAGGTTTGTGCGTTAATTGAACTTTTGTTTCAACTTTATTTACATTTTGTCCTCCCGCACCAGACGAACGAGCTGTTTGATACTCCAAATCTGCTGGATTAATCACTACATCAACTTCCTCTGCTTCTGGTAAAACCGCAACCGTAATCGCCGATGTATGCACACGTCCTTGCGATTCTGTTTCAGGAACACGTTGTACACGGTGAACACCCGATTCGTATTTCATCGTTCCATACACTGCATTTCCTTCTACTTGCATCACCAACTCTTTGTATCCTTTTCCAGATGCTTCAGAAGTATTTAATACTTCGTGTTTCCATCCTTTTTCTTTGAAATACATTGAATACATGCGGTAAATATCTTCTACGAAAATCGCTGCTTCATCTCCTCCTGTACCAGAACGTAACTCGACAATGATGTTTTTCTCATCTTCTGGATCTTTTGGAATCAACATCATTTTGATTTCTTCCTCTAAAGGTGGAATCGCATTGATTGCTTCGTCTTTTTCTATTTTAGCTAACTCAACCATTTCAGCATCAGAACCATCTTGAATAATTTCGTCTGCTTCCTCAATTACATTGATTAAGTTTTCGTATTGTTTTTGCATTTCAACAAAGTCTTTCAAATCAGAATATTCTTTGTTTAATTTCGCATAACGAGCTTGATCTGTTACGATATCTGGTTGGATGATTAAATCTGCCACCTCATCGAAACGTTGTTTGATTGCTCTTAATTTATCTAATAGACCTAAATCTGCCATATACTTTTATTGGATTGCAAAGATACAATAACTCAAGGGATTCAGAAAATTTGAATAAAAAAAACCGATGATTTCTCATCGGTTTTGTGATTTATTGTTAAAAATATTATCTCGTAAATAATAATTCTCTGTATTTTGTTAAAACCCAGAATTCATTATCAACCATTAATTCTAACTTATCAGCGTGGTAACGAATTTCGTCATAATATGGTTTTACTTTGTCACAATAAGCATGTGCTCTTTCTTCTAAAGATTCAACCAGATTTGCTTCTTTACGTGCATCCATCATTAAGTGCAATTTTGCGTTTAATTCGTTTACATGCATCGAAATTTTCTTCAAAATAATTAATTGCTCGCCTGCATATTCTTCATAATCATCTCCAAAAATATCTTTGAATCCTTTAATGTTTTTGATCAATATGTTTTGATATTTGAAAGCTGTCGGAATAATATGATTTCTCACAATATCACCTAAAACACGACCTTCAATCTGAATTTTCTTGATGTAATCTTCTAATTCGATTTCGTAACGCGCTTCAACTTCTGTGTTGTTCATTACATTAAGTTCCGAGAATAAATCCAATGATTTTTGAGAAACTTTTGCTTTTAAAGCAGATGGAGTTGTCTTGTGATTTGACAATCCTCTACGAGCCGCTTCTTCTTCCCATTCTTTGCTGTATCCGTCCCCTTCGAATAATATATTCTTTGTTTCTTTGATATATTCACGTAATACATTGAAAATTGCTTCGTCTTTTTTCAAACCTGTTTCAATCAACGCATCAACTTCTTTTTTGAAATCGATCAATTGTTTTGCAACAATTGCATTCAACGTTGTCATTGCATTTGCACAGTTTGCAGTCGATCCTACAGCACGGAACTCGAATTTATTTCCTGTAAAAGCAAAAGGAGAAGTTCTGTTTCTGTCAGTATTGTCTAATAAAACATCTGGAATTTTACCTACAACGTTTAATTTTAAATCAGTTTTTTCTTCTGGAGATAATTTCCCTGTCGAAACACCTTCTAATTCTTCCAATACTTTTGTCAATTGTTGACCAATAAAAATCGAAATAATTGCTGGTGGCGCTTCATTCGCACCTAAACGGTGGTCATTAGAAGCCGAAGCGATAGAAGCACGTAACAATTCCTCGTAAATTGAAACTGCTTTGATGGTATTGATAAAAAACGTTAAAAACTGTAAATTGCTATTTGGTGTTTTTCCTGGCGCTAATAAATTTACTCCAGTATCAGTTGCTAACGACCAGTTATTGTGTTTTCCTGATCCGTTAACTCCTTTGAATGGTTTTTCGTGGAATAACACTTTAAAATGATGACGCTCTCCTACTTTTTGCATCACATCCATTAATAATGAATTGTGGTCAACTGCTAAATTCGTTTCTTCAAAAATTGGGGCTAACTCAAATTGATTTGGAGCAACTTCGTTGTGACGAGTTTTTACAGGAATTCCCAACAACATACATTCGTTTTCTAAATCGCGCATATAATTTAAAACACGTGTAGGAATCGAACCAAAATAATGATCTTCTAATTGTTGACCTTTTGCAGAAACATGTCCTAACAATGTTCTACCAGTTTGTAAAATATCTGGACGAGAAGCCGCTAAAGCATCATCAATTAAGAAATATTCTTGTTCCCAACCTAAAGTCGGAATTACTTTCTTCACATTTTTATCGAAGAACTTCGCTACTTCTGTAGCGGCTTCATCAATTGATAAAAGCGCTCTTAACAAAGGTGCTTTATTATCTAGAGCTTCTCCTGTGTACGAAACAAATACTGTCGGAATACATAATGTTGTTCCAAAAATAAATGCTGGTGAAGTTGGATCCCAAGCGGTATATCCACGTGCTTCGAATGTATTACGAATTCCTCCATTTGGAAAAGAAGATGCATCTGGTTCTTGTTGAACTAATAATGATCCACTAAATTTTTCTACAGGATCTGCTCCATCAAATGAAGTTTCGAAAAATGCATCATGTTTCTCTGCTGTTGTTCCTGTTAATGGCTGAAACCAGTGCGTATAGTGTGTTACACCTTTGCTCATCGCCCATTCTTTCATTCCTAAAGCAACAAAATCTGCCATTTTACGGTCTATTTTAGTACCATAATCCATTGCAGAACGAACGGCTTTATAAGCTTCTGAAGTTAAATGTTGACGCATTGCTTTGTCATTGAAAACATTGCTTGCAAAAATTTCTGATTTTTTCCCTAATTCAGGAACAGCTACCGGTTTGCGATTGCTTGCGGCTTTTAATGCTTCAAAACGAAATGATGTCATAAGAAAATTACTTTGTGTTGTTTTATGATGCAAAAATAAATAAAAATTAAACATAAAATAAAAACACCCTGATTTTTTTAGGGGTTGTATTAAAATTTTATCACAAATAAATCCAACACCCCTTTTTTTTGGTTTTGTTTTTAAAAATTTTCAATATAAAATTAATTTTTATTTAAAATTCGAATAAACTTCTTTAAACGAAAAAAGCAGTTTCAATTGCTTGAAACTGCTTTTAGACACTCATAATATAAAAAGTTTTTGGTCTATCTGAAACGGTCTACTGATTTTACAAGATCATCATCCTTCTTAATCAAACGATTGGCAATTGACAGAAGCACAATCGAAGCTAAAGGAACTAATGCCCAAATACCTTTCTCAGAATTTCCTTCTCCAGGTAATGTTAATAGACAATATACAAAAGAACCAATTAATAAAACATTCAAAATAATGTTTAACCATCCTAAGCTAATTTGTAACTTACGTTTTTTGAAAAACATAATGGTTAAAAATGAAATTAAAGCTGATGAGAAAAAGGCTAACGAAAAAATGTAATCTCCTTTCTCCGGATATTGTAACCAATTTAATGGAATATCAAACAGCTTATCAAAATTCATGGCGAATATACTCGAAATTATTCCACTTAAGAATAAATATATACTTTGCTTTCTTTGAATCATTTCTTAAATTTCGAATACAAATGTAAAAAAACTTTTTGAGTTTTTATAATTATTCGTACTATTGCATTAATAAATCTCAAATTTATACGCTTTATAACAATTCTATTGTTATGATTCCCAATTACTTTATTGAATAAAAAAATATAAACACATTAATACCTTCATTATAGGATTATGTTTGATATCGAAGAATTAAAATCATTCAAATTACCAGATTTACAACAAGTTGCAGAGCAATTAAAAATCGATGGGTATAAGAAATTAAAAAAAGGTGAGTTGTTAGACACAGTTTTAGGTTTTATCAACAGCCAACCAAAGGTTGAAGAAAAAGATGAAACAAAACCTGCTAAAAAAGATGAAGCTGAAAATCTGCCTACAGAAGATAAGAAACCGAAACGCAAACGAGTTCAGAATTCGGAAGGAGAAGTTCAACAAAAAGAGGCTGTTGCAGAAGAAGTAAAAACTGAAAAAGTTGAAAATACTTCTACCGAAACAGAAAAAAAGGAAGAAAATAATCCTCGCGTTAATAAATTTCAGGAACGAGCGAACAAAAGCCAAGATCTGAAAAAGAATAACCAAAATAATCAGAAGAAAAATAATCAATCTGATAATCGTAATCAAAACGATCAATCTCAACAAAATAATCACCACAACAATCAAAATCAAAAAAATAAATATCGCGCTGCGAATTATGAATTTGATGGAATTATTGAAACTGAAGGTGTTTTAGAGATTTTACCAGATAATAATTATGGTTTTTTACGTTCATCTGATTTTAATTATTTGTCTTCGCCTGATGATGTGTATGTTTCTCAATCTCAAATTAGATTATTTGGATTAAAAACGGGAGATACAATTACAGGAGAAGTTCGTCCTCCAAAAGAAGGTGAAAAATATTTTCCTTTAATCAAAATTAAAGAAATCAACGGTCGTACGCCAGATTATGTACGTGATCGTATCGCTTTTGAGCATTTAACTCCACTTTTCCCTAACGAGAAATTCAATTTAAGTAATTCTAAATCTTTATCAAATCGCGTGATTGACTTATTTACACCAATAGGTAAGGGTCAACGTGGAATGATTGTGGCGCCACCAAAAACGGGTAAAACAACGTTATTGAAAGATATTGCGAATGGAATTGCGCAAAATCATCCAGAAGTTTATTTGATTGTTTTATTAATTGATGAGCGTCCGGAAGAGGTAACAGATATGAAACGTTCGGTAAACGGAGAGGTTATTGCGTCTACGTTTGATGAGGAAGCAAATCGCCATGTAAAAGTTGCAAATATCGTTTTAGAGAAGGCAAAACGTATGGTAGAATGTGGACACGATGTTGTGATTCTTTTAGATTCTATTACGCGTTTGGCTCGTGCTTACAATACAGTTTCGCCAGCTTCTGGTAAAGTGTTATCGGGTGGTGTTGATGCAAATGCATTACACAAACCAAAACGTTTCTTTGGAGCTGCTCGTAACATCGAAAATGGAGGTTCTTTAACAATTATTGCAACTGCATTGATTGATACAGGTTCTAAAATGGATGAAGTTATTTTCGAAGAATTTAAAGGAACAGGTAATATGGAGTTACAATTGGATCGTAAGATTTCGAACAAACGTATTTTCCCTGCAATTGACTTAGTAAGTTCTTCTACGCGTAAAGACGATTTGTTATTAGACGACAAAACACAACAATTAATGTGGGTTCTTCGCAACCATTTATCGGATATGAATCCTGTAGAAGCGATGGAATTCTTACACGATCGTATCAAACATACACGCTCTAACGAAGAGTTTTTAATCTCAATGAATAAGTAATTTATTACAACTTATAATTTTAAAAACCATCTAAAGTTGTTTAGGTGGTTTTTTTTAAATCTATTTTATGAAAAAAATATATAACAAAAAAAGCTCAAGAAAATAAATTCTTGAGCTTTGTTGTACCTCAGGCGGGACTTGAACCCGCACGTCCTAATGGACACAGGATTTTAAGTCCTGCGTGTCTACCAATTCCACCACCAAGGCATCCACTTCTAAGAAAGAAGTTAGAGCGGGAAACGGGACTCGAACCCGCAACATTCAGCTTGGAAGGCTGACGCTCTACCAATTGAGCTATTCCCGCGATTGTGAGTGCAAATATAGAACAGCTTTTTTAATTACAAAACTTTTAGGAAACATTTTTTTCATAATTATTTTACATTAAAAGCTAAGTTTCTCATCATAATATTTTTAAGTACTAAAATAATTTTACTTTTTTTTGATTAAATTATTTTGAACATTAAAAATTCATCTTAAATAATTGCATTTTTCCAGATTTTAAGCAATCGTTCGTAAGAAAATTGAGCATTAGCTGGACTTGTACTTGGCAAAGAAATATACTCTATGGATGTATTTTCATCAAAATATTTCCAAAATAATTGTTCCGCTTTCTTTCCATTGAAAATTATTTTATCAATTGTAGGATATTCATTCAACAATTCATCAATCTGATTTGGCAAAACATTTTTCATATCCACATCCATGCTTCCCTTTCTGTCAGCAGAATGTGCAACATCCCAAAGCGCAAACTTATTCTGTAAAATAAGTTGTTTTCTTATTTCATAATCTTCTGAAAATTCTGTCTCAAAAATCTCAAACATCATTTTCCAAAATCGATTACGCGGATGTCCATAATATTGATTGACTTCTAACGATAAATCACCAGGTAAAGAGCCAAGAATTAATGTTTTTGGTTGTTCTGATATAATTGCAGCAAAAGATTGTTTATGCATTTTGTGTTATTCTAAAAATATAATGTACAAAAAAAGTGCTACAAATTGTAGCACTTTTTATTCTATTTCTTTCCTTAGATAATTTGTTCAGAAACCTCCTCCCACTCTAACATTTTTTTATCTAAATCATTTTTCAAATTCGAGTATTTATCCAATTCTTGTTGCGTTTGCGAACCTGAATGCAATTTATTTTCTAAATCTGCAATCTTCGTCTCTAAATCAGAAATCTCTGTTTCGATTCTTGACAATCTATTTTTAAGGCGTTTTTGCTCTTTTTCTTCCTCAAAAGATAAAACTCGTTTCGCTTGTTCTATTTTAACCTCAATCGGCTTCTCTTCTTTTGGTGCAGCCAAACTATTTCCTTTCTCCACTTCACGGAAACTTCCCGCTTTAATTTGTGCTAAATAATCATCAATTCCAGAAAGATATTCTTTCACTTGACCATTACGGAAATCGAAAACTTTATCCACTAAACCTTCTAAAAATTCACGGTCGTGAGAAACTAAAATTAATGTTCCTGAATATTTTTGCAACGCTTTTTTCAATAATTCTTTTGATACAATATCCAAGTGATTCGTCGGCTCATCCATGATTAATACATTGAATGGACGCAACAACAATTTACACAACGCTAAACGATTTCGCTCACCTCCCGAAAGAACTGAAACTTTTTTCTCTACCGCTTCGCCACCAAACATAAATGCTCCTAAATAGTCGCGAACATGTTTACGTGTTTCTTCTGTTGCAGAATTTTCCGCTTCTTCTAAAACCGTTAATTTATCATTCAAAACATGTGCTTGATTTTGGGCAAAATATCCAATTTCTACATTATGTCCATGTTTTATTTTACCTGAATGTTCTTGTTCGTTGATAATCGCACGCGATAAAGTCGTTTTTCCTTGACCATTTTGACCAACAAAGGCTACTTTTTCTCCACGATTTACATAAAACGAAACATGATCAAAAACTTGATGATCGCCAAAAGCAACTCCTACGTCATCTAACTCGAAAATAATTTTACCTGGCTGAACAGCGTCCACAAAACGGATATTCATCTTCGTCACATCATCATTTTCAATTTCGATGCGTTCTATTTTATCTAATTTTTTGATTAATGATTGCGCCATCGAAGCTTTGTTCGCTTTTGCACGGAATTTGGAAATCAAAT
Organism: Empedobacter sp. ULE_I140; assembly: GCF_053482575.1. Taxonomy (NCBI): domain Bacteria; kingdom Pseudomonadati; phylum Bacteroidota; class Flavobacteriia; order Flavobacteriales; family Weeksellaceae; genus Empedobacter; species Empedobacter sp. ULE_I140. Next base: position 2,902,270 of record NZ_JBQMTX010000001.1, read on the forward strand.
CTTCCGTGTGCTTAATCATTTGTTCCTGATTTTTCTGCGCTTGCTCTAATTTCTCACGACGATCTTCACGCAATTCCAAATAACGCGTATAATTCGCCTTGAAATCTGAGATATGACGATTCGCAATTTCGATGGTACGATTGGTTACATTATCCAAAAATTGACGGTCGTGCGAAACCAACACAACAGCACCAGGATAATCTTTCAAGAAATCTTCTAACCAAACAATCGAATCGATATCCAAGTGGTTGGTAGGCTCATCTAAAAGCATTACATCATGTTTTTGCAACAATAGTTTTGCTAATTCAATTCGCATTCTCCAACCTCCAGAAAATTCTTCTGTTGAACGGTGAAAATCTGAATTTTTGAATCCTAAACCAATTAAAATTTGTTCGATTTCAGCATCTTTTGTATAGCCACCTAAAAGTCCGAAACGTTCTGTTAAATGGGAAATATCTTCAATTAATTTTCCATATTCGTCCGACTCGTAATCTGTTCTTTCAGCTAATTCTTTGTTTACAAAATCAATACGTCCCTGAATTTCAACCAATTGCTCAAAAGCAGAATCCGCTTCTTGCCAAACCGTTCTTCCTTGTACAAAATCAATATCTTGCGATAAATATCCGATTGTAACGTCGCCTTCGTAAACAACTTCACCTTCTGAAGATTGCTGACTTTTGGCTAAAATTTTAAGCAAAGTAGATTTTCCTGCTCCATTTTTCCCTACCAAACCAACACGGTTTCCTTTGTTGATGCGGAACGAAACGTTTTCGAATAAATATCTACCCGCAAAATAAACTCCTAAATTTTGTACTAATAACATTTTGCAAAAATACAATGTTTTTTGTTAGATGAAAACTTATCTCAAAACTATAAGTAGTATATTGTGAAAGTGTTTTAAAAATAACAATCACCTTTCAATTAATGATTATGAGTAAAATTATTATTGTTCCTATTAATAAAGAAGCTGAATTAAAATTAGATTATGATACAGCTTCTCCAAACGAATTAATCGAAATTAGGTTAAATGAATCAGAATTTAATATTTTATGGAAGAAAGGTGTTTTTGATTTAATTAATCAAACTTGTAATTCAATAATTGACGATTATGAAGACGAAAAAATTAATAATTTAGTTTTAATTGAAAACACTTATAATCAATTGAAGAAAACATATCCTGAATGTGAAAATATTATTAATATATTTCATAAAGCATTAGAACTTAAAACAAGTATTCATTTCTATTTTTAACAATATTTAAAATCACTTATGAAGATAATATTTGATGGCTGGAATGAAGGATTTCAAAAAGTCACTTTAACACATCTACAAATTGACTTACTAAAAATATCATTAAAAGTTGCTAAAAGTAATGTTGACAAATTATTAGATGGACATTCAATAACAATTGATGTTAACGATGAACAATTAGCTTTAACTTTTATAAAAGAAGCTAAAAATATTAATGCTAATTGTAGAATTTTGCATTGATTTTTTTTAAGGTTTTAAACGATAACTCAAAAAATACAATACAAAACTGATTAAAATCGAAAAAGTTGCTGGCACAAAATAAGCCAATGCGAGATTTTTGGTTGCAATAAAATTAATTGGAAGGTTCATTAATCTGAATTGAAAAACTAAAAAACACAATACTACTATAATTACAGACATTTTCCAATCGTAATTGCGTTTATGATTAATTACTGAACATAAAATATACGCCAAAACAATACCTACAAAACTCAAAATTGTTTTCATTGTAGCTAAATGTTTCAGTTTTTCGCTGATTCCGAATTCGTCACTTTTTCTAACCAAAAAGGCAAAATTATCTTTTCCCATTGAATGAATTAATTCAATCAAATCTAATTCAGCCAAGACGTAAAATTGTTGAATTCCTAAAAATAACAAAACGCTTGCTACAAGTTGAATTGCAAATATTTTTATGTCAAATTTTTTCATTCAAAATAGGTTTAAAATCGATCATAGAAACGTGCAATGTTCGCTTCTTTGTCAATTAGTTGATTATTTTCTAAAAAATCGTACAAATCATCCACCATCACAGGCGCTAACATTGTCCCACGCGTTCCCATTCCATTTAGACAAATCAATTGTTGATGCGTTGGATGCGCTCCTATAATTGGACGACGATCCACAACCGTTGGACGAATTGACGCATGTTGTTCCACAACTTCAAAATCATCTTTAAAAAAATTCTGAACACCTTCAACCAAATATTGTTTTGCATCCTCAGTATTTTCATAATTCACATGATCACGATCGTAAGTTGCGCCTACAAAATATTGATTATTTTCTAAAGGCATCAAAAATTCTTTTCCTTTCACAACTGCTTCAGGTAAATTAGCTTCTGTTTTAATTCTCAACACTTCGCCTTTTACACCAATTATAGGTAAATTTTTGAAATAAGGATTGTTCAAAATATTATAACCTTCGGCAAAAATTATTTTAGTTGCTTCGATTTTTTTATAGCTCGTTTGATTATCCTCTAATTTTAATTCATTAAAATCAAAAGTTTCATCAAGAAACAAATCATTTTTGACTAAATAATTTTTAAAATCAGCCAAAAGATTTGTCAAATCAACACGGCCTGTATGCAAAACTTCGCCAGAACCTATCGGAGAATTTATTGAAGAAAAATCATTCAATTGTTCTGTATCAGTTGCTAAATAATCAATCAAATCTGGATGAGTTGTCGCTTTTTTCAACCACGTTTTTTTCTCTTGTTCGTCATTAAAAATTCTATAAACTGGAAAATTGTAGATATATTTTTTGTTTAATAATTGTTCGAAATCACCAAAAACTTCGCGCAATCTTTCAATTTGTTTTGTCGCATTCCAAACAATTGAAAAACGTTTTAGCACAACAGGATTAAAAATTCCAGCAGCAATCGCCGATGCTTTGTGAAAATGATTATCAATCACCACAAAAGATTTCTTTTCCTGCAACAATTTCATCGCCATACAACTCCCTGCAACACCTTGACCAACGATGATATATTCTACTTTTTTCAATTTCTAAAATTTGCTTACAAAGGTATCTATTTTAGATTTTAAGGATTAACTAAATTCTGAAAAAAAACATTGTAGAAAAATTAAACTATTTTTTCTCCTTCAAAAGTATTTAGAGCATTAATATAGATATTCTCTACAAAGTCTCTTAAGGTGATTCTTTTTTCGCTTTCGTCTAATTTAGTTGTTGATTTTTTAATAGAATTAGAAAGAGTTTTTGCTTGTCCAAAACTATTAATTGAAACAAATAGTGTTGTAGTAAAATAATACTTTTCATCATTATGTTTTTAATCGACCTAATTTAAATAAAAAAAACTCCAATCAAATGATTGGAGTTTTTTTATTGTATTCTGATTAGTAATTCCACATATCAGCTTCTGACTGAATAATAGAATTTCTAATTTTATGATGTTCTTCTAATTGACCTTTCGCATCATTTGGAATGTAATCATCAATCATTTTCGTTCCATACATTGTTTGAGCTTTATAAATAACAGAACTAAATCTGCGTGCATTTAACATCTCATCGTATGTAATTGCCGAATTTGAATTACTTGGATTAAATACTGTTGCATTCACCAAAACATTACGAGCATCAGGATACCAAATCCAAAATAAATCTACGTAAGCTCCGTCAGCAAATTCTGTTCCTAACGATTGCGCATCAGGCCCCATAATTGCTAAACCTAACAAACGATATTTTAATTCTCCTAAACGACGGTCGATATACCAAAGACCTTTCGTTTTTACCATTTTGATATCGTCAGATTTAATTTTATAATTAAAAATAGCAGCTTCGTCAGGAGTTTCTCCAGCAGCTTTCATATCGTAGTAATACTGCTGTGTATCTTTCTTCTCATTACGAGCCATAATTTGCTCATAACTCATTTTAGTTTGAAAGTACTCATCATCGTAAACTTCTCTAATCTTTTTGCTACGAACTCCGTCAACCAATACATCGTATAATGATTTAGAATTTTGCACTAACTCATCACCAGATCTATAATAAGGTTGATTTAGACGCTCATTCAAATCAATTACTTCCCATACAACTTTCGACCATAAAACATCTTTATCTTCGATAAAACCATATTTCATAGGATCTTGAGCCGTACTTACTGTATCTCCAGCTTCATCAACTCTTGTTTTATTTTCGCGGTCTTTTCTTAACTGTTCTGGCGAAACAGCGTTAAGAACATTTTGCGCCATTGTAAGAGTTGAGAAAAAACTCATTAAACCAAACAAAAGATACTTCATATTTTAAATTTTTACTTTTTAAATTATTGTACTTGAATTGCGATAGATGATGCTTCTCCAGTTGCTCCTGAATTTGTACGATATTTAATATCGAAAACACCAATAATATCACCTTTTTTCGCTTTCGAAATAACTCCAGCTGCTCCTGACATTTTATTTCCAGAAACACGAGCCGTTGCCTGACCAGGAACTTTAACATTGAAAGATGTTACTTCACCTGAAATTGGGAATAAGAAATCTGGCCAATCTACACGAATTGTTTGCGCTGCAATTCCATTATCTGGAATAGCTGGACTTGTATTTCCTAAAATAACACCACGTGCTGGTGGAACTGGTTTGATACGGAATGTTTCACGAACTGATAATGTTTTACCAGAACTTGCTCTTGCAGATGCCGTAAACACCACTTCGTTTCCTCCTCCAGGCGTATAATTCCATTTGTTAGCTCCCGCTCCAGAAGGACTTCCAGAAGAAGCACTTAAACTAACAGGTCCGTTTGCACCGTTAATTGTTGCTGAAATTGGATTAGATACTCCACGATAAACTACACGTAAATTATCTGCAACAATAGAACCTCCTGTTGGATCTTTTTCAATAATCTCAGCAGCTTTTTTATCTAATGTTTGTGCAACAACTTGATAAGTTGAAGGTGCTATGGCTACCGTTTTCGTTTTTCCATTCGATACGTATGTAATGTTACCTGTTAATTGATGCATACCAACTGCAGATGTATTCAGCTTAATAGATGCTTTACCATCAACAACAGTAGCAGAACCAACACTTGTAGAAACAGAACCTTTGATTGAATTATCGTAAGCTCCTAAAACTACATTAAGAACAGCTTCATCTCCGACTTTAACAACACCTGGAGATAAGAATAAACCTTGGAAAGCATCCAATTCGATTTTTTCTTCTAATTTACCAGATAATAATGCTCTCACTAAGTTACCTTCTTCTGTACGAGCATCCATTTGCATTTTCGATAAATTCGTTAAAGAAGCAACCATTGGTTGATCATAGAATTTTTCTTGCATCCAACTTTGTTTCTTCGATTTTGGAGTTGTTCCAAAAAATTCGTTGATACGAGCTTCCGCATTTTTAGCATCAGGACTTTGTTTTGCAAAAGTCATTAAGAAATTTCTGAAACCATCAATTTTGTTTGTAAACTCTTGTGCTTTCTCATTTCCTTTGTCACCTCCTTTTCCTTTAAAGAATAAAGATACAACAGGCTCTGTATTAGACAATGCATTGTAATCTGTATCTTCTGATCCAGAAATAAAATCAGCACCAGCTAATTCTTTTTTCAATCCATCGATATAAGCAACAAAATCATTTGTTTGCTTTTTAACTTCTGCAGCCTCAGCTTGAGTTTTTGCATAAGTTGGATCATCCTTCGCTTTTAGATCAATTTGACCATAGAAGGTATCGTTATTTGTTTTCGTTAAAGTCGTTGTTGACTCTAAAGAAGTATTTATCGTTTCGAAAGATCTCAACACCTCACGATCCACGTTCAAAGCCATCATTGCAATGAACACGAGATACATCAGGTTAATCATCTTCTGACGTCCGGTTAGTCTACCACCTCCTGCCATAATAATTTATAGAATTAATGAATAATTAGTTTAATTTATCGGAGCAATGTATTAGTTGTTTTTCATTGCAGAAAGCATACCTCCGTATACTTTGTTTAATGCATTAATGTTAGCAGAAAGCTCTTGCATTTCTTTCAAGAATTGCTCTGAACTACCTGAAGATTTTTGCATTTCTTCGATAAATTGTTTATTTAATTCTACTTGTTTTTGGCTATTTACAATTTGCTCAGCATATACAGCATTTAATTGGCTGATGTTAGTTGATGCTTTTGCAATTTCGTTGCTATATTGTTCTGTTGAAGCGACAGCTGATGTTGTTGTGTTTAATTCGTTAACAGCTGAACCAAATTTATCTAAAGAACCACGTAATCTTTCGAAAACTTCTTTATCTAATTTTGCATCTGCTAATACTTTGTCTAACTCAGCAGTTAAATTATTTCCTGCAGTTGCAACAGCAGCAGTTTTTCTTTGTACTGGTTCTCCATTTAATAATTCTGGATAAGCTTTTTCCCATTCATAGCTTCCTTGAGGTTTATCGAAAAATGCTGAATAAAAGAAGACGAATGCTTCAGCTACTAATCCGATTGTTAAGATTAAATTGGCTGATATTGGTCCTAAATTCGTGTGCGTAATTTTACATAATGCCCCGATAATTACTACTGCGGCAAAGAAATTATACAAAAAATTTGTAAGACGTTCTTGTTTTGAAGCTTGTACTGCCATAAGAGTGCTTTTTATTAAATTGTTTTATTAATTAGGTTATTTGGTTTTTCTAAAATTTACTTTTGATCCTTCTGGGAAAGATTGAACTGTACGGAATCCGATGAAACTTCTTGCAGAATCTTTGTGTTCCCAATCTCTTGCTGAAGTCATTAATAAATATCCAACATCTTTCCAAGATCCTCCTCTTACACTTCTATTTACTTCTCCAGACATTGTAATTGACGGATTAAGTGATGAAGACATTGTATAAGATGATCTGTTATACGGAGAACTTGTCCATTCAGCTACGTTACCAGCCATGTCATAAAGACCATATCCATTCGCACGGAATGTTTTTATAGGAGCCGTATACATGTAACCAGTTTTCTTGCCATCGTTGATTTCTAAATAATCTCCACGTTTTGGTTTGAAGTTCGCTAGATAACAACCTCTATCATCTGTTAAATAAGGACCTCCCCAAGGATAAGGTGCATTTTCTAAACCACCTTTCGCTGCGTATTCCCACTCAATTTCTGTTGGTAAACGGTAACTAATAACTTTTACTTGACTTCCTCTTTTCTTTTTATTATTCAATGCTGTGTTATGATATCTTGTGCGGAAATCACAAAAAGCTGTTGCTTGATTCCAGTTAACACCTACAACAGGATAATTTGCATAAGCTTTATGCCAAAAATAGTCTTGGTGCATTGGATCATTGTACGAATAGTTGAAATCTCTTACCCAAACTGTTGTATCAGGATAAATGTTTAAACTAAATTCTTTACGAAAATCTACACGGAAAGTACCACGTTTTTTTGCTGCAGCAGTTTGATCAACTGTCACATAAGAATAGTTTAATTTACGCGTATCAATACGTCTTTCTCCATTCATACGCTCTTCTGGAGGATAATATAATCCTTCCATAACCTCAGCATAATCTACATCTGGATATTTGTATTTATCCCACTCCAAACGCTGTTTCCAATTTAATTTCTTACCATCTAAAGATTGACCATCACGACCTGTATTACTGTTTTTAATATATTCATCATATGGCGTCCCTTGTCCATCTTGTGAACCAGAAATATATGCATAATCACCAATACCTCCTGCTCCATTATTTGGATTCATAGGGTCAAAACCTAAAGTTTCTGCCTTGTTTGCCAAAGCAGTACGAGCGATAGAATCTTTTACATAATTTACAAAATACTGATACTCAGAGTTTGTAATCTCTGTATCATCCATAAAGAAACCTGTAACAGTAACCGTTTTTACTGGAGCATCATTTGTTTTTGTAAAATCGTAATCGGTTTGTCCTAAAACAAACGATCCACTCGGAATCGGAACCATTCCTTTTGGACGAACTGGCGTCCAAGCCGAAGATGTTTTCGAAACTATTTGTCCATCATTTCTATCACTACTCCCTCTGTTCTTCAACATTTTACATGATGATAAAGAAAGAGATAGCAACAATGCACTTACCAAAATTCTATTCATTCTGTTATAGATTTATTTTTATACAGGTTTTATACTTTTAGTTCTCAATTAATAAGGCTACAAATTAAGGCAATTTATTAATTGATTTTTAAAATTGTTCTTTATTTTTTAATAAAATTTTTTGAAATATTTCCACCACCTATTCGGTATTTCTCCATTCAAGGCTTGCTCATAATCTTTTTCTGAACACGGAATAATTTCAAATTTTCGCTCTCCATCAACAGTGTTATCAACTTCTATCCACAATTGATTGGTTAATACATTTCGGTAAAAAATATAATTGTATCCTTCTGTAGGAACAAAAATTTTTTCAAAATATTGTGTATCGTCAAAACTTTTTATCTCTGGACGGTGATTTTTTCCATCAATAAAATACCAAATCATCTGCGAAATTAATAGATGATCTAATTTTTTATAATTCTCGATATAATCACAAACGTAAAGTGAAGTCAATTTATTGCTGAAACCTAAATATCTTGTCAACGCACAAATTTCGCGCGAAGTAAATCCATTTGGCGTCATATTTTTTGAAGAAGAGAAATCCGAACCTTGTAAACTCGATAAATTAAGCAAAGCCGCATTTACATCTCTCGAATAAGGTTCTATTTCTTTTACATTTTCAGAAATCACACCCAAACGAATAGCATCAAAATTTAACTGATCTAACAAATCTAATTTTTCTTGAGCAACAAAATACGTTTGAAAACCAATATTTGTGTAATCCAATAAATTGAAAGGCTCATTAGAAATAATTTTTGTTAAATAATTATTTTCCGTTGTTTGCGCTTCATCTTTTCCTAATCGTAATTTATGATCGATTGTTAAGTAGTAAACTTTATCAACAATTTCATCATACGCACGATATTGTTGATAACCTAAACTTGGATTTCCACCCAAAATAACAACAACGTATCCATCACGAATTAATCCGTTTGTAACTTCTCTAAAAACTTTTTCGGTTTCGGATTTATCATCATAAAAAACAACATCACCAAAATCGTACAAATCGATCGACCAATTTCCCATTTGCAATTCGTACAATTGTGTACGAACAAGGCTAAAATCTACATCTTCGATCAAATCTTTTTGTTTCGAACGAGATTCTGTCACACCAATAATCGCAATTTTATCGTTCGATTTTTCATCGCTTTCGATCACATCTTCGCGAAATTTTATAGCTTGTCCTAACGCAAAAGAATTACAAGATTTAGCAAAATCTTGTAATTCTTCAGAAACGGGTTTTAAAAAGTCGTTGTACATTATTACTTTTTAGTCGTTGTTTTTTTAGTTGTCGTTTTCTTCGCAGTTGTCTTTTTTGCAGGCGCTTTCTTTTTAGGTTTTGCTGCTTCTATTAATTTTTCAACCTCAGCCAAAGTCAACGCTTCTGGATTCGTCTCTTTCGATAGCTCAACTTTTATTTTTCCTTGAATCAAATTATAACGTCCCCAACGTGCTTTCTCCAAACGAATTTCCTGTTCTGACCATTCGCGAACAACACGTTCAGATTCTTTACGTTTTTTATCTTCAATCAATTCGATAATATCAGCTTGAGATAAATGATCGAAATCGTATTTTTTCGGAACATTAATAAACCATTCATTCCATTTGATAAATGGTCCAAAACGTCCTTTTCCTTTTATTACATCATACCCTTCGTATTGTGCAATCGGTGCATCAGCTTTTAATTTTTCTTCGATTAATTCTACTGCACGATCAAATGATAAATCCATTGGATCTTCCTCTTTCGGAATCGAAATATATTTATCATCAAATTTCACATAAGGTCCAAAACGTCCAATATTAACCTCAACTTCGTGCGCTTTATACTCGCCTAAAGTTTTCGGTAATTCGAACAATTTCATTGCCTCTTCTAAGGTAATATTATGAATAGATTGATGTTTTTGAAGACTTGCAAAGCGAGGTTTTTCTTCATCTTCTGCTTCACCAATCTGAATCATTGGCCCAAAACGTCCAATACGTGCATGCACTTTTTTACCCGATACAGGATCAATTCCTAATTCGCGTTCTCCAGTTGCACGATCAGCATTTTCTTGAACATCTTCTACAACATGATGAAATTTCGTATAAAATTCATCAATCATTTTTGTCCAATTCAATTTACCTTCCGCAATATCATCAAAACTATTTTCGACACGCGCTGTAAAATCGTAATCCATCACATTCGTAAAATAATCAACCAAGAAATCATTTACCACAATTCCGATATCAGTTGGCATTAATTTGCGACGATCAGCTCCAAAAATTTCTTTTTGTTGAACTTTTTTGATTTGATTATCGATTAGCGTTAAGGTATTATATTTTCGTTCTTGACCATCCAATTCCCCAACTTCCACATAGCCTCTATTCTGGATTGTAGAAATCGTTGGCGCATAAGTTGATGGACGACCAATTCCTAATTCTTCTAATTTTTTTACCAAAGATGCTTCTGTATAACGAGCCGAAGGACGAGAAAAACGTTCAGTACCGTTTATTTCATCTGCTTTCAATTGCTCATTTACTTTTACACTTGGTAATAATACTTTATCATCATCAGCATCTTCGTCGTCAAACGATTCTTGATATACTTTTAAGAAACCATCAAACACAATTACTTCTCCTTTCGCTTGGAAAATAAAGTTGTTTTTGTTGTTATCAATATCAATAATAGTTCGTTCCAATTCTGCATTTGCCATTTGAGAAGCAACTGTACGTTTCCAAATTAATTCGTACAATTTTCGCATAGAATCGTCTGCATTTATTGAATGATTTTCGAAATGCGTTGGACGAATCGCTTCGTGCGCTTCTTGTGCAGATGAATTTTTGTTTTTATATTTTCTTATCTCAACATATTTGTTTCCGTAAGCAGATTCTATCTCAGCTTTTACTGCTGTTAATGCATCATCAGACAAATTCACACTATCTGTTCTCATATATGTGATATGTCCAGATTCGTATAATTGTTGTGCGACACGCATCGTTCTTGAAACTGAAAAACCTAATTTACGAGATGCTTCTTGTTGCAAAGTTGATGTTGTAAATGGTGCTGAAGGTGTACGCTTTGCTGGTTTCTTTTGTAAATCATTTACTTTAAAATCTGCTCCAACACATGTTTCTAAGAAATCTTCGGCTTCTTTTAACGTAGAAAATTCTTTTGTTAAAACTGCTTTTAATGTTCTTCCCTCATTTGTTTCGAAAATTGCAATGAATTTATATGACGAAACTGGAACAAAATTTTGAATTTCTTTTTCACGTTCAACAATTAATCGAACAGAAACTGATTGAACACGACCTGCAGATAAGCCTGGTTTGATTTTTTTCCATAAAATTGGCGACATTTCGAAACCAACTAATCTGTCCAAAACACGACGAGCTTGTTGTGCATCAACCAAATTCTCATCAATTTGACGTGGATTTTCTACCGCACGTTGAATCGCTTTTTTTGTAATTTCATTAAAAACAATACGTTTTGTATCTTTCTTTTCTAATCCAAGAACGTGATACAAATGCCAAGAAATTGCTTCTCCTTCGCGGTCCTCATCGGATGCTAACCAAATTGTTTGGGCTTTCGAAGACAATTTTTTCAGTTTACTTACAACCTCCTTTTTATCAGGTGTTACTTCGTATATTGGCTTATAATGATTCTCGATTTCGATTCCCATTCCTTTCTTTGGTAAATCGACCACGTGACCAAAACTTGATTCCACGATAAAATCATCACCTAAAAAACCTTGAATGGTTTTAGCTTTTGCTGGGGACTCAACAATAACGAGATTTTTAGACATATTGTTTTCTTAAAAAATTTCTGCAAAATTAATAACAAAAAAATGAAGCAGCCAAAAATGATTTTCAACTGCTTCATAATTTTGTCTATTTCATGTAAGGATTATCCTTGTAAATATCTGTTCCTATTTGGTCTATTTCTGATTGTTCATTGTCTTCTGTTCCTATAACTGTTTCATATAAAACATATGTAGCAATATAAATTAGAGGCATTGCTACTAATAATCCAACTCCACAAGCAAGTACGCCTAAAATTGCAACTCCAAAACAAGCCAAACAAAAAACAAATGCTGATCCGAAGTTTTTAAATAAAATACTTACACTTGATTTTATAGCTTCCGTTGTAGTAAAACTTGTAAACAATACAAAAGGAATTGCTAGTATTGATGTAACATAGAAAATAAATCCAGGTACAATACATAATAAAATACCTATGAATCCTAAAAATTGAACAGCTAAATATGTTGTAAAAATCACACCAAATTTTCCATCTTTATAATGAACAAACAAATCTGAAAAATCAGGATTTTGATGTTTATTAAATTTTTTAGCCATTGTCAAAATACTTACTGTAATCGGTGCTAAAGCTGCTGCAACTACAATACTAACAATATTACTCACCCACGCTAAAGGAGATGATGCTTCTGCAAACACTTCATTTAAATCAGATGGATCATTAATAACCATAGTTGGTGCTGAAATGATTAATCCTAAGAAGAAATTAATCATGAAACTAATTGCGAATGTTATTACAATTGCAAGAATTGCATATAAAGCGATTCCTGAAAAAATTTCCCATGATTTTGAAAAAATATCGCCAACGTTTATATTTACTCCTCGTTGTTTAATTTCTTCTATTCTTTGTCTAATTCTATCATCCATAGTTTTATATTTTTTTAGATTTCCTCAAATCTACAAAATGTTAATAAAATGCAAAAGAAAATTTTACTGCCAATATGTCACATAGATTTATTATTTTTGCACGATAAAATATCCATTTTAGAATGCATACAGAAGAAAAACATATAGATGAAGCAAGACAAGGACAGGCTTTGATGACTGCTCCTACTCGTAATGCAACAAAGAAATTATTCTTAGAAAGTTACGGATGTCAAATGAATTTCTCGGATAGTGAAATTGTTGCATCTATTCTAAATAACGAAGGTTATCAAACCACTCAAAAAGTTGACGAAGCAGATTTAATTCTTTTAAACACTTGTTCTATTCGTGAAAAAGCGGAACAAACAGTTCGTAAACGTTTAGGAACTTTAAACGCAATCAAAAAACAAAATCCAAGTCTTAAAATTGGAGTTTTAGGTTGTATGGCGGAACGTTTGAAACATAAATTCTTAGAAGAAGAACATTTAGTAGATATCGTTGTAGGACCAGATGCTTACCGCGATTTACCAAACTTAATCAACGATGTAGAAGATGGTCGTGATGCGGTAAACGTACAATTATCAAAAGAAGAAACATATGCCGAAATTTCTCCTGTTCGTTTAGGTGGAAATGGCGTTACAGCCTTTGTTACGATTACTCGTGGCTGTGATAACATGTGTACATTCTGTGTTGTTCCTTTTACGCGTGGTCGTGAGCGTTCTCGTGATCCTCACTCAATCTTGAATGAATGTAAAGAATTAGCAGAATCTGGTTACAAAGAAATTACACTTTTAGGTCAAAATGTCGATTCATATTTATGGTATGGTGGAGGACCAAAAAAAGATTTCAAAAATGCAACTGATATTCAGAAAGCGACTGCTGTAGATTTTGCTCAATTATTAGACATGGTTGCTACGCAGTTTCCTAACATTCGTTTACGTTTTTCAACTTCTAATCCACAAGATATGGAAGAAGGCGTATTGCAAATGATGGCGAAACACAAAAATATTTGTAAATACATTCACTTACCTGTTCAATCGGGTTCTACTACTGTCTTAGCACGTATGAATCGTCAACATACTCGTGAAGAATATTTCGAATTGATTGATAAAATTCGACGTATCGTTCCAGATTGTGCTTTATCTCACGATATGATTGCAGGTTTCTGTGGCGAAACAGAAGAAGAACATCAAGATACATTATCGTTAATGGAATATGTGAAATATGATTTCGGTTATATGTTCGCTTATTCTGAGCGTCCAGGAACGCCAGCGCACAAAAAAATGCCTGATGATGTTTTACCAGAAGATAAAAAACGTCGTTTACAAGAAATCATCGAAATGCAACAAAAACACTCTGCAGAGCGTATGAATAGTTATGTTGGAAAAACTCATGAAGTTTTGATTGAAGGAAACTCTAAACGTGACGAAAATTTCTGGTACGGACGTAATACACAAAACGCGGTTTTAGTTTTCCCTAAAGTAGAAGGAACTAAAATAGGAGATTTTGTAAACGTAAAAGCAAATAGCTGTACAACGGCTACTTTGATTGGTGAAATGATAGAAGGATAAACAATCAATCCGTCAATTGTATACTAAAAATAAAATTCGTCAATTCGAGTGATTTTTATAAATGAAATGATTAAAAATTGTATCGAGAATAGAATTTTAATAGTTTAAAACCTTTTTCTCGATACAAAATTCTAAAGAATTTTACTCGAAATGACGGTTTTAATAAGACAATAATTGAAATTTGATAGATCATTTTTCAAAAACCTAAAAAATAAAAAAATGGATTCTTTACAAACTATCAAACAACGTTTTGGAATCATTGGAAATAATATAGCCTTGAATCGTGCTTTAGAAAAGGCGATTCAGGTTGCACCTACAGACATTTCTGTTCTTGTTATCGGAGAAAGTGGTGTAGGTAAAGAATTTATTCCGAAAATTATTCACAATCAATCTGCACGCAAACACAACAATTATATTGCAGTGAACTGTGGTGCGATTCCAGAAGGAACAATCGATTCTGAATTATTTGGACACGAAAAAGGTGCTTTTACAGGCGCTACACAAACACGTAAAGGTTATTTTGAAGTAGCAGATGGTGGAACTATTTTCTTAGATGAAGTTGGTGAATTGCCTTTAGCTACACAAGTGCGTTTATTGCGTATTTTAGAGTCGGGTGAATTTATGAAAGTTGGTTCTTCGGAACTTCAAAAAACAAATGTTCGTGTTGTTGCTGCAACGAATGTAAAATTGAAAGAAGCTGTTGAAAAAGGTAAATTTCGTGAAGATTTATATTATCGATTAAATACAGTTCAAATTGATATTCCTGCTTTGCGCGAGCGTAAGGAAGATATTAATTTATTGTTCCGAAAATTTGCTTCAGATTTTGCAAATAAATACAGAATGCCTCATATCGAGCTTTCTCCAGAAGCCCAAAATTATATTGCGAATTATCCTTGGCCGGGAAATGTGCGTCAATTGAGAAATTTTGCTGAACAAGTTTCTGTTGTTGAAAAAGACCGCGTGATTTCGTTAGAAAAAATCATGGAATTATTACCCAATAATTCAACAATGTTAACGGTTACAAACAAATCAAAAGATGGAAGTTCTTCTGATTTTATGGAACGAGAATTATTGTTCAAGGTTTTATTGGACATGAAAAAAGATTTGAACGATTTACGTGCTTTAACATTAGATTTGATCAAACACAAAGATGTTGAAGATTTTAATGGCAACACGCAAGAATTGATTCAGCGCGTTTATCAAGATCAAAACGAACCAGAAGAAGATTTTGTGCCAAGTCAATATAATTTGGTTCCAACGAAATCTGCTCCAATTACACCAAATTATCAACAATCGCAATACGATTATTCGAACGATGTATATGATGTAAGTCCAATCGAAGAACCAGAATCGCTTTCATTACAGGATAACGAAAAGGAAATGATAAAATTGGCGTTAGAAAAACACAAAGGAAAACGTAAAATGGCGGCTGACGAATTGGGAATTTCTGAGCGAACATTGTACCGAAAAATCAAACAATATCATTTGTAATATGAACAAAATAAAACTATTCATCCTTAGTATTTTTGCTATTTTTAGTTTAACAGGATGTATAAAATATTCACTTTCGGGAGCTGCAATTCAACCAGATTGGAACACAATTTATGTGGCAACTTTCCCGAATTACGCACCTCAACAAAATCCTACTTTAAGTCAAGATTTAACGATTGCCATTCAAGATATTTTTAGAAGTAGAACGAAGTTGAAGTTAAACTCAAACGAAAATTCTGACTTAATTATCGAAGGTGAAATTACGGGATACGACGTTGTTCCAGAAGCAATTCAATCGAATGATATTGCAGCAAAAAACCGTTTGACAATTTATGTAAAAGTTCGATATATCAACAATAAAGACGAATCAAAAAGTTATGACAGAACATTTTCTGCTTTCCAATTATATGACGGAAATGCTATGTTAAGCGCTGTAGAATCGTCAATTGTTCCATTAATTATTGATGATATTCGCGACCAAGTTTTTGCGTCTATTGCGATGGATTGGTAAAAAAATAACCTTATATTTGAGCAATGACCAGAATTGAATATTTAGTAGCACATCCGTACGAAGTCGAGAAATCGGACATTCCACTTCTTAAAAAAGAAGTAGAAAAATATCCGTATTTCTACACATTGCGTGCATTGTTACTTTATGGTTTGAAAAAGGAAAATCATCCTTCTTTTGAGGATTATTTGAACAAAACGTCAATTCACAGCAGCAATCGTGTCGATTTGTATCATTACATCAATTCGGAACCAATTCAGAAAGAAATTCAAACAAAAACTGAAACTATTTCTCCTGAAATGGTAGAAGAAAAAGTGGAAGAATTAGCTGAAAACAAATTTATTTCTGAACCTATTTTAGAAAATTCTACTTCAGAAATCATCGAAAACAATAACGAAACAATTGAAGTTATTGATGAGATAATAGAAGAAGAATTAAACAAAGAAATTGAAGTTATTTCTGAAACTAATTCAGAAGAAATCAATGAAGATATTGTAGACGGAATGATCGAAAATGATACAGAGGAATCTGAATTGAGAACGGATCATGTTGTTGATATTATTTCGGATGAAGAATTGAACGAAGTTGCTGAAATCACGAATAAAGTTGTGGTAGAAAATAATTCGAAAGAAGAAAATTTAACTTCTGAGAATGATATCGAAAATGCTGTTCAACAAACTTCTGGAATTGAAATTATTGAATCTGAACCTCAGCAGGTAATTGAAATAATTGAAGATAATCAGGAAGAAGAAATTGTAGAAGGATTGTCTGAAAATGCTGAAGTAATTGAAGAATCTGAACCTGAAATGGTTGAAGAAAAAGTAGAGATCATTGAAAATAATTCGGATGATTCGACGTTCTCTTTTTCGGATTGGTTGAAGAAAGTTCCTTCTCAATCAAAAACTCAACAAGAGATTGAGGAAGAGCAAGAAACTGCTGAAAGAGAAATAAAATATAAGTTGATTGATGACTTTTTGGAAAAAAATCCGAAAATCGTTCCGATGAAAAAAACGGATATTACACCAGTTAACACACCATCAAATTTCGTTCAGAATACGGAAGAATATTCGGATTTGATGACCGAAACTTTGGCTCAAATTTATATTGAGCAAAAAAAATATGATAAGGCAATTAAAGCTTATAAGATATTAATTTTGAAATATCCAGAAAAAAATAGTTTATTTGCAAATCGAATTAAAGAAATTGAAAATTTAAAAAACTCTAAATAATAAAATGGGACTATTTCAGTTTTTCATGATTATTATCATGATTTTATGTGTATTATTAGTACTAATCGTATTATCTCAAAACCCTAAAGGAGGAGGATTATCTTCTACTTTCGGAGGTGGCGGAGGAAGCCAAATGTTTGGAGTTCAAAGAACGAATAAATTCTTAGACAACACAACTTGGGGATTATTTATCGCTGTAATCGTATTGATTATTGGAGCAAGTGCTTCGCATGAAAATCCAAATGCGATAAAACCAATTAAGCCAAATGTTACGGCACCAGCTAATAATTTACCAACGCAACCTGCTGCAAACGGAGCAAGTCAAAATCAATTACCAGCTCAACCAGCGAAGTAATTTTGATAAGAAAATATACAAGCCTCACAAATTGTGAGGCTTTTTTTGTTGATTGATTAATATTATCTTTAAATTTATCAAAACCTAAATTATGAAAACATTCGTTTCATTTATAATCATCCTACTTACTTTTATAAGCTGTGTTGGTCAAAAAGTGTATCAGAAAATTCCAAAAGAAAATTATCAATTGCTCACAACTTTTTCTGCGCAATATGAATTATCAGGAACACATTTCTTCAAAAATGAAACTGAATTAAATAACATGTATGCTACGTTACCAAAAGATTACAAGAAATCATTACCTCGTTTCGTTATCGATTATGAACAAAATCAAATAATTTTGATTCCTCACAAACATATTAATTCATATAATATTGAATCTATTACTGGTAATGAAAAGATTTATAATTTACATTTAACACCTATAAAAGGAATTAATCAAATACAAGACTCTTCAAATTTATTGATGATGATTGTACCTAAATCAGTGAAGAAAATTTTAGTAAAAACTAAATAAAAATGGAAAAATCTATATCTAAATATTTACTTTTTTGTCTTGCATTTAGCACAAACTTATTTGCTCAACAAAACTTTTGGAAAACTACCAATGCGAAAGGAACTATTTCTAAAGAGCAATTAAATACAAGAGCGCATATACCAACTAAATCAGTTAAATTAGACTTAGCTTATGATAATTTGGTCAACTATTTAAACAATACGAATCAACAAAATTTTTTATTAAAATTTCCAACTGAAAACGGAAAGTTTAATACATATCGTATTGTAGAAACTTCAAATTTATCTCCTGAATTACAAACTAAATACCCAGATATAAAATCTTTTGCTGGATACAATACAAATGATTTGACAGAGAAAATTAATTTTAGTTTATCTCCTCAATTTGGTTTGTATGGTTTAGTCTCAAACGGCAATAAAACAATGTTAATAGACGCTTACACAAAAAATAAAGCGTCATATATTGTGTATGATAAAAAAGATTTAGTTAATACAAATTCTTTCAAATGTGCTACAGAACCTTCTGAAAGTGCTCTTGGGATAGATAATTTGAATTTTGAAACTATTAAACAATCTTCTCGAACAGCAACTCAAAATGGAAGTTTAAGAAAATTTAGATTAGCCATTACAACAACGACTGAGTATTCAGATTTTGTAATCAAACAAGCTAATTTATCATCTGGTACAGAAGCTCAAAAGAAAGCGTCAATATTAGCTGCAGTCAATTTATCACTCACACGAATTAATGGCGTTTTAAAAAATGATGTTGGTGTTTTTTTAGAATTAATTCCAAATACTGATCAATTATTTTTTATTGATTCTGATTCTTTTCAAGACCCTAATATTAATTCTATTTCTGCAGCAAATTACAATCTTGAGGAAAATATTACTGTTACAAATAATGTTATTGGAGTTGCTAATTACGATATTGGTCATTTATTTTTTCAAGTGAATGATGATAATAATTCAAATGGATTAGCCAATACGCCAGCAGTTTGTAATGATAGAGCAAAAGCAGGAGGAGTGACTGGTACAATAGTTCCTATTGGAGATGCTTTTGATATTGATTATTCTGCCCACGAAATTGGTCATCAATTAGGTGCCTACCATACACAAAACAACAATTGTAATCGTACACTTAACAGTTCTGTTGAACCTGGAAGTGGTTCTACAATTATGGCTTACACTGGTATCTGTTCACCAAACGTACAAAATCAAAGTGATGCATATTTCCATACAAAAAGTTTAGAAGAAATGGCAAGAACGCTAAATTCTGTGAATTGTGGACAATTCGTTACAACAACTAATGCTGCACCTACTATAGCTTCTAACTTGAAAACAAAATATAACATTCCAATTTCAACTGCATTTGCTTTAGAAACATTAGCCACTGACTCAAATAATGATCAATTAACATATTCTTGGGAGCAGATGAATCCTGAAGTTTCTGAAACTTCTATTAAATCACTTCCTCCTATTTCCTCTAATTCTCAAGGCCCAAATTTCAGATCATTCTCTCCACAAAAAGTTGGAATTCGCTATTTTCCTCGTTTAGAAAAAATTATTTCAAATGAATTAGTATTTCAAACAAATCTATATCTGTCAAACGTTTCAAATTACGATAAAAACAATTGGGAAGTCATTCCTTCAGTTCCTCGTACAATGAATTTCTCTGTAACAGTTCGTGACAATAATTCTGAAGTTGGATTAACCGCTCGACAAAATGTTCAGTTAAACTTTCTAAATTTTGGTCCATTCAAAGTGACTTCGCAATCAATTGCAGAAAATTGGAAACAAGATAACACTGCTACAATTACTTGGAATGTTGCAGGAACTGATGCAAACGGTATTGACACACAAAATGTAAAAATTTTATTATCGGTTGATGGAGGAAAAACATTTGATTATGTTTTAGCTGAATCAGTTCCGAACAACGGTTCTTATACATTCACAGTTCCTGCAGGATTAGGAATTACTAATAAAGCGAGAATTATGATTAAAGCTATTGATAACGTTTTCTTAGCTGTTAACTCTACTGATTTTTCTATAGAAAGTTCTTTAACTACAAATGATATAAAAGGAAAAGATTTAGGTACGATTTCTCCAAATCCTTCAAATGGAATAATCAATTTAGATTTTACAAACTCATTTACAACAGGTAAAATTACGGTGACAGATTTAGCAGGAAGAACAGTTTACTCAAACAAATTGAATTCTTCGAAATCTCAACAAGTTAATTTATCTAGTTTATCAAATGGTGTTTACATTGTTTCGATTGAAGCAGGTAACGAACAATTCACGAAAAAAGTGATTATCAAAAAATAATTATTCATAAAAATCACTTTAAATGCCAAGTTGTCATACAACTTGGCATTTTTGTTTTAAGGAGTGAAATTAACTTATCCATAATGGCAGAAATTGTGTGTTGGCACGTTTTTCGTTTATTTAAAACCATCAATTATTAAAATAAAAATACAAATATGTCACAATTAAACATTAAACCATTAGCAGATCGAGTGGTTATTGAGCCTGCTCCTGCAGAAACTAAAACAGCATCAGGAATTATTATCCCAGATTCAGCAAAAGAGAAACCTCAAGAAGGAATCGTTGTAGCAGTTGGTAATGGTAAAAAAGATGAACCAATAACTGTTGCAATTGGAGACAAAGTTCTTTACGGAAAATATTCAGGAACTGAATTAAAATTAGAAGGAAAGGACTATTTAATCATGCGTGAAGCTGATATTTTGGCAATCATCTAAATTTAGTTGTAATTAGTAAAATGTATTAAGTACAAAGTAACTTATTTTTTTATTTTTAATTATATTCGACTTAAGACTTAAGACAACAAAACTTATAAAAAAAATGGCAAAAGATATTAAATTCGACATTGAATCAAGAGACGCTTTAAAAAGAGGTGTTGATGCATTAGCAAATGCAGTTAAAGTAACATTAGGACCAAAAGGTCGTAACGTAGTTTTAGAAAAATCTTTCGGTGCTCCACATGTAACAAAAGACGGAGTTTCTGTAGCAAAAGAAATCGAATTGGAAGATCCAATCGAAAACTTAGGTGCTCAAATGGTAAAAGAAGTTGCTTCTAAAACAAACGACGTTGCAGGTGATGGTACTACAACTGCTACAGTTTTAGCTCAAGCTATCGTTCGCGAAGGTTTGAAAAACGTTGCTGCAGGTGCGAACCCAATGGACTTAAAACGTGGTATTGATAAAGCTGTTTCTGGAATCGTTGCTAACTTAAGAGAGCAATCTCAAGAAGTTGGTGATTCATCAGAAAAAATTAAACAAGTTGCTTCTATCTCTGCAAATAACGATGATACTATTGGATCATTAATCGCAGAAGCTTTTTCTAAAGTTGGAAAAGAAGGAGTAATTACTGTTGAAGAAGCAAAAGGAACAGAAACTTACGTTGACGTTGTAGAGGGAATGCAATTCGATCGTGGATATCAATCTCCTTACTTCGTTACAAACGCAGATAAAATGATTGCTGAATTAGAGAATCCTTACATCTTATTATGTGAGAAAAAAATCTCTAACTTACAAGAAATCTTACCTTTATTAGAACCAGTTGCTCAATCAGGACGTCCATTCTTAATTATTTCTGAAGAAGTTGAAGGTCAAGCTTTAGCTACTTTAGTAGTGAACCGTTTAAGAGGTTCTTTAAAAATTGCTGCTGTTAAAGCACCAGGATTTGGAGATCGTAGAAAAGCGATGTTACAAGATATAGCAATCTTAACAGGAGGTACAGTTATTTCTGAAGAGCAAGGAATTACGTTAGAAACTGCTACTTTAGAAATGTTAGGTACTGCTGAAAGAGTAGTTATCGACAAAGACAATACAACTATTGTTAATGGTGCTGGTGATGCAGAGCAAATCAAATCTCGTGTTAACCAAATTAAAGCACAAGTAGAAACAACTACTTCTGACTATGACCGCGAAAAATTACAAGAGCGTTTAGCTAAATTAGCTGGAGGTGTTGCTGTATTATACGTTGGTGCTGCTTCAGAGGTTGAAATGAAAGAAATTAAAGACCGTGTTGATGATGCTTTACACGCAACTCGTGCTGCTGTAGAAGAAGGTATCGTTGCTGGTGGTGGTGTTGCTTTTGTTAGAGCTTTATCTAACTTAACAATCGATACTACAAATGCTGACGAAGCTACAGGTGTTAAAATAGTAACGCGTGCAGTTGAAGAACCATTACGCCAAATCGTTCACAACGCTGGTGGTGAAGGTTCTGTAGTTGTTGCAAAAGTAAAAGAAGGAAATGGAGATTTCGGATACAATGCAAAAACTGACGAATATGTAAACATGATCGAGGCTGGAGTTATTGATCCAACTAAAGTCGCTCGTGTTGCATTAGAAAACGCTGCTTCTGTTGCAGGTATGTTAATTACTACTGAGGCGGTTGTTACAGAAATTAAAAAAGATGAGCCAGCTATGCCACCAATGGGAGGTGGAATGCCAGGAATGATGTAATCATCAACTCATAAAAATATACAATAGAAAAAGCCATTCAGAACTCTGAATGGCTTTTTCATTAAGTCATAAATAATAAAAACTATATAATCGTCGATTTCCCCATCAATACATTTTCAAAATTAAAATATGAATGATGATCATGATCGCTCAATAATATCTTCGCAATATAATTTGCTACAACAGACGTTGAATAATCGCTCGTTTCATCTAAATCTGAAGTTACAATCAAATTATTAATCGCATTTCCCACCGCATTTTCTATTGCTTTTGCTCCTTCTTCCAATCCCAAATAACGCAACATCATTGCGGCACTCAAAATAGAAGCCATCGGATTTGCAATTCCTTTTCCTTTTGCTTGTGGATACGAACCATGAATAGGCTCGAACAATGCATTTTCTGTACCAATAGAAGCCGAAGGCAACAAACCTATACTTCCTCCAATTACACTTCCTTCGTCCGAAATAATATCACCAAACATATTCTCTGTCAAAATCACATCAAATTGTTTTGGATTGATAATTAATTGCATCGCTGCGTTATCAACAAACAAGAAATCTAATTCAACTTCAGGATATTTTTGGCTAATATCCATCGCAACTTTTCGCCATAAACGAGAGGTATCCAACACATTTGCCTTGTCTACCAACGTTACTTTTTTGCGACGCTTCATTGCTTCCTGAAAAGCTAAATGTGTAATTTGCTCAATGTCTTTTCTGTTGTACGAACACGTATCATACGCATGAGAACCATCTTGTGCTGTAAATTTTTCTCCGAAATAAATTCCATTAATCAATTCACGAAAAATAACCATATCTGTTCCTTCGATGTGCGAACGTTTCAATGGACTTTTCCCCAACAAAGATTCGTAAGCCTTGATTGGACGGATATTTGCAAATAAACCAAGTTCCTTTCTTAGCTTTAACAAACCTTGTTCGGGACGAACTTTAGCGTTCGGATTATTGTCATATTTTGGATCACCAATAGAACCAAACAAAACCGCATCTGCATCTTTACATAATTGCAATGTCGCATCAGGCAAAGGATTTCCCGTTTCGTCAATCGCAATTGCACCAATCAAAGCTTCCTCAAATTCGAAATTATATTTAAAAATTTGTTCAACGACTTTCAGAACTTTTATTGTTTCCGAAACGACTTCTGGTCCTATTCCATCGCCAGAAAGTACTGCAATTTTATGCGTTTTCATGTTGTAAAGATTTATGGTTTTGTTCGTAAGTTTCTATTTTATCTTTTTGACTGATTAAAAAATCAATGTCATCATATCCATTTAATAAACAGATTTTTTTATAAGAATCAACATCAAAGTTGATGGTTTGATCTTGAATTTTTAAGGTTTGATTTTCTAAATTAACTTCAAATTCTGTTGAAGGATTTTGATCGATGATCTCAAAGATTTGATTTAAAATTTCATCTGAAACAACGATTGGTAAAATTCCGTTATTCAATGCATTTCCTTTGAAAATATCTGCAAAATAACTACTAATTACCACATCAAATCCGTAATCTTTGATTGCCCAAGCAGCGTGTTCTCGGCTACTTCCACAACCAAAATTTTTACCTGCAACTAATATTTTTCCAGCATATTTTGAATCATTCAGCGGGAAATTATCAATTGATTGATTATCTTGATTAAATCGCCAATCTCTGAATAAATTATCTCCAAAACCTTCTCTACTAATCGCTTTCAAAAAACGAGCTGGAATAATTTGATCGGTATCTATATTTTCTATTTTAATCGGAACAGCCGATGATTTTAATTGATTGATTGAATCCATTTTGAGTAAATTTTAATTGATATCAACAATTTTTCCGTGAATTGCAGCAGCAGCAGCAATCAAAGGACTTGCTAATAATGTACGAGAATTTGGACCTTGACGTCCTTCAAAATTTCTATTCGAAGTCGAAACACAATATTTTCCTTCTGGAACTTTATCGTCGTTCATCGCCAAACAAGCCGAACAACCTGGTTCGCGCAATCTGAATCCAGAGGCTTCAAAAATTTTGTCCAAACCTTCTTCTATCGCTTGCTTTTCTACTTGTTTCGATCCCGGAACAATCCACGCAGTTACATTTTCATTGCGCTGTTTTCCTTTCACATAATTTGCTACTTCACGCAAATCTTCGATTCTTGCATTTGTACAACTTCCGATAAACACATAATCAATTGGATGATTGATGATTGATTGATTATCTTGGAATCCCATATATTTCAACGCTTTTTCAAACGATTCTTTTTCATTATCGCTTAACGAATCTTTAGAAGGAATACTGTCTTTCACCGAAATTCCCATTCCTGGATTCGTACCAAACGTAATCATTGGATAAATATCCGCAGCGTCAAATTCTATTTCTTCATCAAAAATTGCATCAGCATCACTTGGTAAAGTTTTCCAATATGCTACTTTTTGCTCCCAATCTTCTCCTTTCGGTGCAAATGGTTTATCTTTTAAATAAGCAAAAGTTGTTTCATCTGGTGCAATCATTCCGCCACGAGCGCCCATTTCTATCGACATATTACAAACTGTCATTCGACCTTCCATCGACATATTCTCGAAAACATCTCCTGCATATTCACAGAAAAAACCTGTTCCTGCATTTGTTCCAACTTTAGAAATGATATACAAAATCACATCTTTTGGTTGAACATTTGGATTCAGTTTTCCATTAACTGTAATTCGCATCGATTTTGGTTTATTCATCAACAAACATTGACTAGCAAAAACCTGTGCAACTTGACTTGTTCCAATTCCGAAAGCAATTGCTCCAAAAGCTCCATGCGTAGATGTGTGACTATCGCCACAAACCATGCTCATTCCTGGTTGCGTAACACCCAATTCTGGCGCAATAATGTGAACAATTCCTTGATACGGATGACCTAAACCATAAAAAGTAATATTATTTTTTTCGCAATTAATCGCTAATTGCTCTAATTGTTGTTTTGATAATGGATCTCGAACTGGCTTATCTTGATTAATCGTTGGTACATTGTGATCCGCAGTTGCAACAATTTGATTTGGTCGAAAAATTGGAATATTTCTCGCTTCTAATTCTGCAAAAGCTTGTGGACTTGTTACTTCGTGAATTAAATGTTTATCAATATAAATCACTTGTGGTCCATTTTCTACTTGGCTGACAACATGGGCATCCCACACTTTATCGAATAATGTTCTCATGCGAATTTTCTCTGTGATGTTTGATTAAACTGATGCATTAATCCAAGTAAATCTTCACGAACAACTTCTTTCTTCAAATCTGCAATTTCTAAAAATTGTTCATATAAAATATCTAATTCATTTTTAGATGTATCGAAACCGATATCTTTTAGACGATAAGCTAACGCCGAACGCCCGCTACGAGCTGTCAAAATAATAGAGGATTCATTAACTCCAACATCTGCTGGATTGATAATTTCGTATGTTTCACGGTTTTTAATCACACCATCTTGATGAATTCCAGAACTGTGCGCAAAAGCATTCGATCCTACAATTGCTTTGTTTGGTTGAACCATCATTCCCATTGTTTCAGAAGTTAATTGACTTAATTCTGTTAACATTTGAGCATTGATATCTGTATAAAAATTCAATTCTTTGTGTTGTCTAAAAATCATCACGATTTCTTCCAAGGCCGTATTACCAGCACGCTCACCAATTCCATTAATTGTACATTCTATTTGGCGTGCTCCATTTATAGCTCCTGCAACTGCATTCGCTGTCGCTAAACCTAAATCGTTATGATTGTGGCAAGAAATAATCACATTATCAATTCCTTGAACATGATCTTTTAAATATTTAATTTTATTTCCATACTCAAAAGGCAAACAATAACCCGTTGTGTCTGGAATATTAAGAACCGTCGCACCAGCTTTTATCACTTCTTCACAAACTTGAGCAAGAAAAGCATTATCCGTTCTTCCTGCATCTTCAGCATAAAACTCAACATCATCTACAAATGTTTTTGCATATGCAACCGCTTCAACTGCACGTTCGATAATCGCTTCACGATTCGAATTAAATTTGTGAATAATATGAGAATCCGAAGTTCCAATTCCGGTATGAATTCTTGGTTTTACGGCATATTGTAAAGCTTTAGCTGCAGATTCTATATCTTTTTTGTTTGCGCGAGTTAAACCACAAACTGTGGCATTTTTCACTAATTTTGAAATTGCATTTACGGCTTCGAAATCTCCAGGACTTGAAATTGGAAAACCAGCCTCGATAATATCAACGCCTAATTCGTCCAATCGAGCCGCAATTTCTAACTTCTGTTTTTTGTTTAACTTACACCCCGGCACTTGCTCTCCATCTCTCAGTGTCGTATCAAAAATTTGAATCTTCTCAGCACTCATTGCAATTAGTTTTGTTTGTTATTGTGATGTAAAATTAAAATTGTACTAACTTTAAATTTTCAAATTGAAATAGGTTTTACAATTCTTAAAGCCGAAATATTTTACTCAATTATTTTATTTTCAATCAATTACATACAATTTAATTACAATGTCAAATCATAACAAAGACGCACTATTTAGTTTAATAAAGTCGCTTAATCGTTCCGAAAAACGTCAATTCAAGCTTTATGTAAATCGTTTGCAAATTAATGCAGATGCAAAATTTTTGTTATTATTTGAAGCGTTGGATAAGTTGGAAGAATATGATGAAACGTTAATTTTGAAGAAAAAAATTACCACGAAACAACAATTATCAAATCTAAAAGCGCATTTGTACAAACAAATTTTGTTTAGCTTGAGGATGAATCCTTCGCAACAGAATTCGCGTATGCAAATACGTGAACAATTTGATTTTGCTACAATTTTATACCAAAAAGGCTTGCACAAGCAAAGTCTAAAAATGTTGGACAAAGCCAAAACTCAAGCCTTAGATTTTGACGAAAAAGCTATTGCTTATGATATTTTAGAGCTCGAAAAAATTATCGAATCGCAATTTATTACGCGAAGTATTTCTGGTCGTGCAGATCAATTGATTGAGCAATCAGAAGAGTTAAGTTTACAGAATTTACAAGCGAGTAAATTATCTAATTTATCGCTGAAATTATATAGCATTTTGCTCGAAAATGGGTATGCAAAAGATGATGAAGAAATTAAAAAAATTCAGAATTTCTTTGATTCGGAAACAAAAAATATCGATTTTAAGAAATTAAAATTCAAAGAGAAATTGTGGTTTTATAAAGCAAATGTTTGGTTGTCGATGTTAACGCAAAACCTTCATTCTGCCTATGAATTTTCGAAAAAATGGGTTGAGTTATTTTACGAGAAAAAAGAACGAATTCTTAGTCATCCTGTTTGGTTTATCAAAGGAAATTCATATTTATTGAAGATTTTATATCTGAAAAAAAATTCGGAAGAATTCAAATTTTGGTTTGATAAATTAGAATCTGTTTATGAGATTTTACCTCAAAATGATAATGTGGAAGCGCTTTGGTTTATCAATAAATTTAATAGTAAACTGAATTATTTTTTCATTAATCCGAAAGAAAATATTAGTCCATTTTTGATTAAAGATATTTTGCGCGAAATAAAATTGCATCAACATAAAATCGATAATCATCATATTTTGGTGCTTTATTTAAAGATTGCTGCGTATTATTTTCTGAATAAAGATTGGGATAATTCCTTTGATTATTGTCAAAAAATTATCAATAGTGAATCTACAATTCAAGAAGATTTACATTTTTATACCCTGGTTTTGATTATGATGAATTTATATGATTCTGGCAACGATCAAGAATTGGATATGTATTCGTACAAAACGCATCAATTCTGCAAAAAGATGAAAAATAGTAACATTATTACACGAAAAATTAGTTTATTTTTTATTGAGTTGAATGATTTGTATCCACATGAAAAAGTTAAAGCTTTCAGAGAATTAGATGATTTCTTGAAAGATTCGGACAATCAAAATCTATTGCGAAGAAATACCAATTACATCAATCTTAGACGTTGGATGGAAGATAAAATTTAAATTTCATGAATTCAAATTAATAATTTCTCTCTATTTATCAAGTAAAGACATCTAATAATCTTGAAGTTGAATAATTTTCTATAAAATAAAATCTATTCAAATTATCTCAAAACAATAATTTATGTAAAAAATCATTGTTTTTTCTGCGTATTATTTCGCAAAAAAGGCTATTTATTAATACCTTTGCAACGTAAATATATTTTTGAGAAATGGAAAAACAACCTCAAGAGGTAGTGTTAGTTGGTGCTGGTATCATGAGTGCTACTTTAAGCATACTTCTTAAAAAAATTAATCCGGCTATTAAGATTTCTGTTTTCGAAAAATTAGATAAGATTGGATTTGAAAGTTCTGATGCTTTTAATAATGCAGGTACTGGTCACTCTGCTTTTTGTGAATTGAATTATACGCCAATGGACAAAAATGGAGTGGTTAATATTGATAAAGCAATTAATATTGCAAAACAATTTGAAACTTCGAAAGAGTTTTGGTCTTACTTAGTCGAAAATAATTACGTTTCTTCTCCAGAAAAATTCTTACGTCCTACTCCACATATGTCTTTTGTTTGGGGCGATGACGATGTAAATTTCTTGAAAAAACGTTACGAAAAATTATCTCAACATCCTTTATTTAAGGATATGGAATATTCGGATGATGTTTCTAAAATCAAAGAATGGGCTCCATTAATTGTTGATGGTAGAAAAGGTAACGAAAAAGTTGCGGCAACGCATATGAACTTGGGAACTGATGTAAATTTTGGTGAATTAACGCGTCAAATTTTCAAAGGTTTACAAGACAAAAAAGAAATTACATTAGAAACTGAACACGAAGTAAAAGACTTAACTCGTCTTAGCAACGGAAAATGGGCAGTAAAAGTAAAAGATTTAAAATCTGGAAATAACAAAGCACTTAATGCTGATTTCGTATTTATTGGTGCAGGTGGAGGAGCAATTTTATTGTTGCAAAAATCTGGAATTCCTGAATCGAAAAAATTTGGAGGTTTCCCAGTTGGTGGACAATGGTTAATTTGTCAAAACGAAGAAGTTATCAAAAAACATCATGCTAAAGTATATGGAAAAGCAAAAATTGGTGCACCACCAATGTCTGTTCCTCACTTAGATACACGTGTTATTGATGGAAAACAATCTTTATTATTTGGGCCATTTGCAACATTCTCAACAAAATTCTTAAAATACGGATCTAATTGCGATTTATTCAAATCTGTAAACTTAGGAAACGTAGGATTTTTGATGAATTGTGGTTTAAACAATATCGATTTAACAAAATACTTGGTAGAACAAGTGATGTTGTCTAAAGCGAAAAAAGTAGAAGAATTACAAGAATATTTCCCAGAGGCGAAATTAGAAGATTGGTTCGAACAAACTGCAGGACAACGTGTTCAAGTAATCGAAAAACAAGACGGAAAAGGAGTTTTGAAATTTGGTACAGAAATCGTAACATCTCAAGATGGAACAATGTCTGCCTTATTAGGAGCGTCTCCAGGAGCATCTACATCTGTTAGCGCAATGTTGAACTTGATGAAACAATGTTTCCCAGACTTGATGAAAAACAACTGGAACGAAGCGATCAAAGAAATGATTCCTTCTTACGGAGAAGATTTAGCACAAGCTGAATTAGTTGAAGCATCAAGAGCTCGTACAACTAAAGTGCTTAAAATTTTAGATTAAGATTTTCTTACATCATATAATTATAAATCCTGATTTTCATTTATCAGGATTTTTTTTTTGCACGAAACTTAAGAGCATAAAAAAGGTTTGAGAATAAATTCTCAAACCTTTTAATTTTTTCTGAACATCTTAGTCTTTCTAGTCTTCGCTTTTGATAATTTCGTATTCAACTTGCATCACTCCTGTGTTGGTGTGACCAATTTCGCTGAATGCAGCTTGACTTAAGTCTAAAACTCTAGATTTAGCGTATGGACCTCTGTCGTTGATTTCTACAACCACAGATTTACCATTTCTGATATTCGTAACTTTTACTTTCGTACCAAATGGTAAAGACTTATGGGCAGCTGTTAGTTCGTGTTTGTCATACGTTTCACCACTAGCTGTCTTGCGTCCGTGGAATTTGTCTCCATACCAAGAAACAACTCCTGTCGAGATTTTTCGAGCGCTATTCTCGATAAGTTCTCCAACCAACTTTTCATCTTCAACTGATAATGTATCTTTTTTGATGGTATCATTATCAATATCTTTACTAAATCTTTTCTCAGAAGCTGGCATAATAATTGTGTCATTATTACCAGAATCCTTAAAAATTTTACCATCAGCATTTGCTATTGGAAAAATCATTAACATTGCTATAAACGCTGTAATGCTTTTCGTCATCCTTTAGATATTTCTGATTTACTTTGCAAATTTAAGGGTATAAACAGCTTCTTATTTAGAATTATTCTAATCGATTGATTTTTAATTCTAAAATCTCTTGTGCTTTGCGAATTTAGATGCCTACAGCGATTTGTTAATTTAATGTTAAAATAAACTTGTAATCATAATTTTTTTGGCAATTATTTACTTAAATCGGATATATTACTGATTATCAATAAATAATCATTTTATATAATTTGAAGAAATTTATCAAATAAAGAAATAAAAAAGGTAAAGTTTTGTAAACTTTACCTTTTCTTAATTTTTAAAGATTTAAAAATCAATTATAAACTAGCTAAAATGTCTTTTACTTTAGCCGAAATTAATTTTCCTTCCGCTTTACCAGCTAATTTAGAAGCAGCAGCCCCCATTACTTTTCCCATATCTTTTGGAGAAGTTGCGCCAACCTCTGCAACAATTTCTGTAATTGCAGCTGTTAATTCTTCGTCTGATAATTGAGCAGGTAAAAATTGTTGAATAACTTCTGCTTGCGCCAATTCTTTTTCAGCTAATTCTGCACGGTCATTTGCTTCGAATTGTTCAGCAGCTTCTTTACGTTGTTTTACTAATTTTTGTAATAAAGCAATTTCTTGATCTTCTGATAATTCACCGTTAGCACCAGATGTTTTTGCTAATAATAATTCAGATTTTACAGCTCTTAAAGCTTCTAAAGCAACAGTATTTTTAGCTTTCATCGCTTCTTTTAACTGTGCCATTATTTGAGTTTCTAAATTCATTTGTTTTGCTTTTAGACTACAAATTTAAGACAAAAAAAGGCTCATCGCAAAAGCAATGAACCTTTTCTATAATAAGAATATTTTTTACGAGTGATCGTTTGTTAATCTACGTTATCGTGTAGAAAATTGTTTGGACGAATTTGTGTTTCGTTATTACGATTTGTTCCGACAGAAAAATCAGAAGATTGATTATCATTACGATCAGATAAATTCAATCCTTGACGTTTGTAAGCAGGAATTGCTTCGTATTCGTCTACTTGAGAATTCGTCATCGTATTGTTGAATTTAAAATTAAATTGTTTCAAACGATTTCTTCTCTCTTCAATCATACTATTCAATTCAGGATCATTTGATTGCTCAATTGGTTGACTAAATGGATCTATAGCAACTTGTACTTCTTCAGCTTGTGGAGCAACAGAATGAGCTACATTAGATTGAACTGGCTCTACATTTCCATATCCTTCGTTCTTTGGAGCTTGATATCCAGCATAATTATTTTGAGGATAATTTGACTGTTCTGAAGCTACAGGATTAGAATATGAATTATATGTTTGATTATTATTTACATTATTCGTTGGTTCTTGCGGACGATTAAAATCTGATTTCAAACGTGGTTCGAAATCATCATAAGAACGTCTCTCTTGCACTGGCTCATCATCAATATCATCTAAAACATAACGCTTTGGAGAATTATTTTCTTCGAAAGATTCTTCTGGCGTATTGTGATAAGTTTGTTGTTGAAAACTTTGGTTAATATCTGCTTGACGATAATTATTTTGAGGAGCCTCTGGCGTTTGATTTTGTTGAGGCGTTTGTGGTGCTTGCTGAGAAGCATTAGAACGACCAAAATCTAACGTCATTGGTTTTACACGATTCACAAAAGGTTGCTCAACTGATAACGTTTTATTAATTGGTTGTTCTTCCTCTAATGTATGTACAATTTTTTGTTCCTCTTTTCCTGTATACGCCTGATCTTCTGTAGGAAAACCAGTTGCTACAACAGTTACAGAGATAGAATCTCCTAAATCTAAGTCTTCACCAATACCCATGATAATATTTGCACTATTACCAGCTTCTTGTTGAATGTAATCATTGATGATACCGATTTCATCCATTGTAATTTCGTTATTACCAGACAAAATCAATAACAATACGTTACGTGCACCCGTAATTTTGTTGTTGTTTAACAATGGAGAATCTAAAGCAGAAGAAATTGCGTCTTTCGCTTTGTTTTCACCAGAACCTTGCGCAGATCCCATGATTGCTGTACCAGAATTTTTAAGTACTGTACGCGCATCACGTAAATCGATGTTCATTGCATAGTGTTGAGTAATAACTTCTGCAATTCCTTTAGCTGCTGTTGTTAAAACCTCATCAGCTTTCGAGAAACCATTTTTGAAACCTAAGTTTCCGTATAATTCACGTAATTTATCATTGTTGATAACAATTAATGAATCGACATTTTGTCTTAATTTTTCGATACCTTTTTCGGCTTGTTCCAACCTCATTCTTCCTTCGAAAAAGAATGGCGCTGTAACAATCCCAACTGTTAAGATATCCATTTCTTTTGCAATACCAGCAATTACTGGTGCTGCTCCGGTTCCTGTACCACCACCCATTCCGGCAGTAATAAAGACCATTTTAGTTCCTTCGTCTAAAACAGCTTTTACATCATCCATACTTTCGATAGCAGATTGCTCTCCTACCTCAGGATTTGCTCCAGCTCCTAAACCTTCTGTTATTGCTTGTCCTAATTGAATTCTTGTTGGTACTGGACTATTTGCTAATGCTTGAGAGTCCGTATTACAAATTACAAATTCTACACCTGCAATTCCTTGTTCAAACATGTAGTTTACGGCATTACTACCTCCACCACCTACTCCGATTACTTTGATAGCTTGAGATCGGCTCTTTGGTAAGTTGAACACAATATCTCCTGTTAACATATCACTCATATTTTCTTATTAAATTGGTTCGTAATTTATTCTAGTTTATTCTTATTATTCAGTTTCGTTGATCATTTGGATAAATTTATCCGTCCATTTCGAAAAGAAATTTTTCTTTTCTGGTTTAGATTTAGCTTCTTTCTTTTCACCAATTTCTTGATCCAAGAATTCGTCTAATACTTCTTCTCTTTTTGGTTTTTGGATAATTTCTTCCTCAACAACAATTTCAGCTTTCACAGTCTTTGTTTGTTGTGTTGGTTGAATTCCAATTTCTAATTCTTCTTGGTTATTTAAATTATTAATAACTGGTTTTTCATAAATTTCGTGCTGATAATTCGCCGCTAATTCTTCTAAACCTTTCATTAATAATCCAACAGATGTTGCATATTCTGGTCCGCTAATTTCCTCAGCTTTTGCTCCGACAATATGTTCGTTAGAGTATCCAATTCTTACATCCATTCCTGTTACATATTCTGTAAGTTGACGAATGTGTTTCAATTTAGATCCACCACCTGTTAAAACGATTCCTGCAATCAATTTTTTGTTTTGATCTTCGCAACCGTAGTTTTTCAATTCCAAATATACTTGTTCCAAAATTTCCTGCACACGTGCATGAATAATTTGTGACAATCTTTTTAATGATATTTCTTTTGCTTCGCGTCCTTTTAAACCAGGAATCGATACAATTTCAGTTTCTTTATTTTCTCCTGGCCAAGCAGAACCAAATTTTTCTTTTAAAGCTTCGGCTTGCTTTCCAATAATAGAACATCCAACTTTAATGTCTTCTGTAATCACATTTCCTCCAAACGGAATAACAGATGTGTGACGAATAATATTATCCTTAAAAATTGCAATATCCGTTGTTCCACCACCTATATCAATCAATGCAACACCAGCTTCTTTTTCTTCTTCGCTAAGCGCAGCACTAGATGATGCAATTGGTTCTAAAGTAATACTTGCCAAACGTAAACCAGCAGCTTTTACACAACGTGCAATATTTCGGATCGATGAAACTTGTCCTACAACCACATGGAAATTAGCCTCTAAACGGCTTCCGTACATACCGATTGGTTCGCGGATTTCACCTTCGTTATCAACCTTAAATTCTTGAGGAAGAACATGGATAATTTCTTCTCCAGGTAACATGACTAATTTGTAAACTTGATTTGTTAATAACTTTAAATCAGTATCATCAATCACGTCTTCTGAATTGGTACGAGTAACGTAATCACTATGTTGTAAACTACGAATATGTTGTCCGGCAATACCAACAGTAACATCAGTAATTTTGACACCAGATGATCTTTCAGCCTTATCAATTGCCTCTTTTATCGAGTTAATGGTTTGTGTAATATTATTTACAACACCTCTGTGTACACCTAAGCTTTTTGCTTGTCCGTGTCCAAGAATTTCGATTTTTCCGTTCTCATTTTTTCGTCCGACAAGCGCTACAATCTTTGTAGTCCCTATGTCTAAGCCAACTGCAATCTTACTATTGTTCTCCATTTTTTATTCGTTTGGTTGCTACAACTTGGTTTACAAATTTCAAGCTCAATTTTTCATAATCTTCAGTTCCTATAAAATCAATGTATTGATTATAGAATAATTTTAGATTATGTAACTTCTGTTCAAAGTTGTTTAAAGTTCCTAATTCTATATAATAGTTTCCTGTGTTTACAATTAAATTAAAAGAACGTTGTCCCACTTTTTGAATGGCTATGATGTGATTTTTTAATAAATCGTCAGCTTTCAAAGCTTGAACAAATTTACTCAAATCTTCATATTCATTCGGTTTTACATCACCAGAAACTAAAATTACATCCGCTGAATTTAATTTAGATAAAGGCATTTTTCCGCCTTTTGTTGTCAAATAAAATTCATTTTTCAGCGTCTTTATTCTTGCTACTGCCGAGTTTGCTTTTATGTCAAGTCGTAAATGTCCGTTGATATCTTTACTGA
This sequence comes from Empedobacter sp. ULE_I140, assembly GCF_053482575.1. NCBI lineage: Bacteria > Pseudomonadati > Bacteroidota > Flavobacteriia > Flavobacteriales > Weeksellaceae > Empedobacter > Empedobacter sp. ULE_I140. The sequence continues at coordinate 2,938,183 of NZ_JBQMTX010000001.1, forward strand.
CTTGTACAGAATCCACAAAAGGACTCTCACTTACTATTTGTTCGATTTCTTTTACATTCACTTCTCTTAGAGATTGTTTCATAATGTTTTTTCCATCTTTGTTGATAATTTCTCTTATCGATTCATCATTAATAAAATAATTATCAACTGGCTGAACAAACGCCACGTCAATTTTATTCACTGTACGCGAAGCATTCTTAATTACCGTAAAACTAATCAAACCGATTAGCAAGGCAACTCCAAAAATCACTTTTATGATTTTCAATTTACGCTTCACTTAACCACTCTTTTATTGGTTTAACAATTGTATCAATATTTCCTGCTCCAACAGTCAATAATACATCAAAATCTTGTTTTTTGATGTTTGCTAAACTATCTTCTAATGAAGATACTATTTTTTCATTTAAATTCACCTTTTCTAGCAACCAATTTGAAGTAATTCCTTCGATTGGTAACTCTCTGGCAGGATAAATGTCTAATAAAATCAAACTATCTAACTGCGATAAACTTTGTCCAAATTCTTTTGCGAAATCTCTTGTACGTGTAAATAAGTGAGGCTGAAATACTCCCAACACTTTTTTACCTGGATAAAGTTCACGAACTGAACGAATTGCTGCATTCAATTCTGTTGGATGATGTGCATAATCGTCGATGTAAATTTTTCCATTTGCTTCGAAACGATTAAAACGCCTTTTAACTCCAACAAAACTTGATAAAGCTTCTTTAATTTTATCATGAGGAACACCCATATAATCTGCAACAGCCAAAGCAGCAACCGCATTTTCCATATTGTGATGTCCTGGTAATAAAATTCCAACGTCTGTCAATGAACCGTTTGGCGTTTTTACATCAAACACATAATGTCCATCAATAATTCTTACATTGTGCCCATCATAATCTGCGTCCAAATCTACTCCATACGTAAAAGCTCCTTCGAAAGGCAAACCTTTGTGAACAAATAATTTTTCTTCGACAATTGCCGCAAATTCTTGAAACGATTTTTTCACTTCATCACGCTCACCATAAATATCCAAATGATCTGCATCATCACTAGTGATAATCGCTAATTTTGGAGAAAGACGTAAGAAAGAACGGTCAAACTCATCGGCTTCTGCAACTGTATATTTAGAACCATTTAAGATGATATTCGAATCGTAATTCTCTGCAATACCACCTAAAAAAGCTGTACATTCTACATTCGCAACTTTTAGGATATGTCCTAAAATAGACGAAGTCGTTGTTTTTCCGTGCGTTCCCGCAACACCAATATTGTATGTGTGTTTGGTAATTTCGCCTAACACTTCTGAACGCTTCATAACTTTAAAATCATTCACTAAAAAATAATTTAGTTCTGAATGATCTTTTGGTATCGCTGGCGTATAAATTACCAACGTATTTTCTGCATTAATTCCTGCTGGAATTAACTCGATGTTATCCTCGAAATGAATATCAATTCCTTCAGCAATCAATTCAGTTGTTAACTCGGTTTGTGTTTTGTCATAACCTACAACTTCTTTTCCGATTGACTTGAAGAAACGTTCCAAAGCACTCATTCCGATTCCTCCTGCACCGATGAAATAATAATATGTTTTATCTAAAATATTCATTATAATAAATTCAATAATATATCTACAATCTCTTTTGTCGCGTTCGGTTTCCCTAGTTGCTTAATGTTTTGAGATAATTTATTTTTTAATTCTTCATTGTTCGACAAAGCAATTACTTCTTTGACTAAAATTTGTTTTGCATCTGCGTCTTTTACCATAATCGCTGCATCTTTTTCAACCAATGCTTGTGCATTTTTGGTTTGATGATCTTCTGCCGCTGTTGGCAATGGAAGCAAAATAGTTGCTTTACCAACAATACACAATTCAGAAATCGCCATTGCTCCTGCACGAGAAACAATCATATCCGAAGCTGCATATGCATCTTTCATGTTATAAATAAATTCAGTTACATGAATAGTTGGATATTTATCGCCAACCAAATTTTTGATTTTTTGATAATCTAAATTTCCTGTTTGCCAAATCAACTGAACGCCACTTGCAACAAATTCGTCAAGGTTTTCTAACCAAGCATTGTTCATTGCTCTTGATCCTTGTGAACCACCAACTGATAAAATTGTTGGCTTTTCTGGATCTAATCCAAAAGCTGAAATTGCTTCTGCCTTTGATTGTAAATTTTGAAAAATCTCAGCACGAATAGGATTTCCTGTATAATGCACTTTTTCTTGTGGAAACTGTGAAATTCCTTCATAAGCTGTACAAATTACAGCCGCTTTATTTTTCAAAATTTTGTTGGTAACTCCTGGAAACGAATTCTGTTCTTGTAATAAAATCGGAACATTTTTACTTCCTGCTACCCACAACATTGGTCCACTTGCGTAACCTCCTGTACCAACGGCTAAATCTGGCTGAAAATCTTTGTAGATTTTCTTTGCAAGATTTAAACTTTTTATCAATTTGAAAGGGAACTTTAAATTCGCTTTCATGTTACTTCTATCAAATCCAGAAATTGGTAAACCTTTTATGTCATACCCAACTTTTGGCACTTTTTGCATTTCCATTCTTCCTTCTGCTCCAACAAACAAAATTTTTGCATCTGGCAAACGTCTTTTAATTTCGTCTGCAATTGCAATGGCTGGATAAATATGTCCACCTGTTCCTCCGCCGCTTATTAAAACTTTAGGCGATGTCTTCGATGTATTCTTCACTTAATACTTTTCTATCTTGTTCTAATTCTTCTTGCGATTTAATCTGAGTACTTACACTCAAAATTATTCCGAACGAAATACATGTCATCCAAATGGATGTTCCTCCGTAACTAATCATTGGTAAAGGTTGCCCTGTTACTGGAATTAAATTAACCGCTACAGCCATGTTTACCATTGCTTGTATAATAATTGGTAAGCCCACTGCAAACACAAGTAGCGTACCAAAAACGGTATGAATTTTTGATGCGATGATACAAATCCGTATTAAAATCAGAAGGAAAATTCCGATTAATAGAATTGCACCAATTGCACCATATTCTTCTACAATAATCGCGAAGATAAAATCGGATGATGACTGAGGTAAAGTTTGTTTGAAAACACTTTTTCCTGGCCCAGCCATTTCATTCAATCCTCTTGCAATTGCAGCTTTTGCATGTAAAACTTGATAACTTTCTAATCCAGAATCATCATTAAATTTCTCGATACGTGACATCCATGTGTGCACACGAGAATTTGTTACTAAATCTGGTCGAGATAAAGCCATCCACACAAATCCGCCACCGAGTATTAAACCTACTCCGGCAATTGTAAATAAATATTTGAATGGAAATCCACCAATAATCAACAATATTCCGCACATTCCAGCTAACATCAACGCTGTTGAACCATTAGAAGGAAAGATTAATCCTACAATTACAATAATTGGTAAGAATAATGGAACTGCTGTATTTTTCCATGTATATTCTTTGTCTCTATTTTTTGTTAAATAACGAGCTATATAAATCAACAACGCTTGCGAAGCAATCATCGAAGGCTGAATACCAATTCCAGTCCCTGGAATAGTTAACCAACGCGCAGCATTTGCACCTCCAATGGTTTGTCCTTGTACGAGTGTTATTGCCAAAACTCCAGAAAGTATAACAACCGCTGTTAAAGCAAACAAACCAAACCAACGATAATCAATACGTTGTAATCCATAAATGATAAATAAACCAATTAATAAAATCACAGCGTGCTTACCTAAATGCCCAAAAATAGTTCCCGATCCTACCGTATACACCAAGTTAGAACTTGCAGAATAAACAGGTAAGAACGAAAATAGTGCTAACAATAAAATGAAAGCCCAAAGCGGTTTATCGCCTTTAAAATATTTTTGTACGATGTTAGACATTGGTTGGTTATGTTATTATAATTTGCGTACGTTTTCTTTAAATTGATCTCCACGATCTTCGTAACCTTTGAACAAATCGAAACTTGCACAAGCTGGTGACAGAAGAACCGTTTCTCCTTTTGTTGCTAATTTATATGATTGTTCTACACAATCTTTCATTGTATTTGTTTCAACAATTGTATCGATATATGGACTGAAAAAATCAACAATTTTTGCGTTATCAACACCTAAACAAACAATTGCTTTCACTTTCTTTTTCACGAAAGGTAAAACTTCGTTGTAATCGTTTCCTTTATCAGTTCCTCCAACAATCCAAACAACTGGTTTCGTCATACTTTCCAAAGCAAAATATGTTGCATTCACATTTGTTGCTTTAGAATCGTTGATAAAATCTATTCCTCCAATTGTCAAAACAGGCTCTAAACGATGTTCAACCGATTTAAAATCAGACAAACTCTTTTTTAGTTCCTCATTATTGATATCAATAATTTTTGCAGCTACAGCCGCAGCCAATGAATTAGAAACATTGTGTTTACCAATTAATCCTAAATCATTTACTAACATTGTAAAATCACCATTCGAATCGTTCACACGGAACAATTCATTGTTTGCGTATGCTTCATTTGTTGCATCCATCATTGTGAACGGTTTGCGATGAGCACGAATATCAATCTGATCAATCATCTCCATTGTTTTTGGATCATCCAAATTGTAGATAAAATAATCGTTTTCATCTTGGTTTTCAGTAATTCTGAATTTAGCCTTTGCATACAAATCAAACTGATAATTGTATTGGTCTAAATGATCTGGTGTAATGTTCAGCAAAATTGCAACATACGGTTTGAAATCTGTTTTGATATCATCTAACTGAAAACTACTTACTTCTAGTACATAATAATCGAAGTTATCTTCAGCTACAGATTTTGCAAAACTTTTTCCGATGTTGCCACCTAATCCTACATTTAATCCAGCTTGCTTTAGGATATGGAACATCAAACTTGTTGTTGTTGTTTTTCCATTAGATCCTGTAATCGCAATAATTTTTGCATCTGTATAACGAGACGCAAATTCAATTTCAGAAATAATTGAAATTCCTTTCGCTTCTAATTTCTGAATTAGCGCTGCTTTTTTTGGAATACCTGGACTTTTCATTACTTCATCGGCATTCAGAATTAATTCTTCTGTGTGCTGACCTTCTTCATAAGCAATTCCGTGCTCCTCCAAAAGTTGTTTATACTTGTCTTTTATTTGTCCCATGTCCGAAAGAAAAACATCAAAGTTTTCTTTCTTCGCAAGAATAGCTGTTCCTACGCCACTTTCTCCTCCTCCTAAAACGACTAATCTTTTCATTTTTTATCTAATCTTTAAGGTAATAATACTAATTACTGCTAAAATGATTCCGATGATAATTGCACGTACCACGATTTTACTTTCATGATAACCTAACTTCTGAAAATGGTGATGTAGAGGAGACATCAAAAAGATTCTACGACCTTCACCAAATTTCTTTTTCGTGTACTTGAAATAAGACACCTGTAACATTACTGATAAACTTTCTGCGAAAAATATTCCACACAAAATTGGTAATAATAATTCTTTACGAACGATAATTGCTAAAACAGCAATAATTCCTCCGATTGTTAAACTTCCTGTATCACCCATGAACACTTGAGCTGGATAGGTATTATACCAAATAAATCCTATCAAACCTCCAAGGAAAGCTCCACAGAAAATCAAGACTTCTTCTGAACGCGGAATAAACATAATGTTCAAATAATCGGCGAACATTAAATTTCCGGAAACGAAAACAAACATCGAGATTGCCGCCATAATCACAGCCGAACTACCTGCTGCTAAACCGTCGATTCCATCTGTTAAATTTGCTCCATTCGAAACTGCTGTAATGATAAAAATTACTGCAAAAATAAAAATCGCTGCAACCGCCCATGTTGGTCGATCTTGCGCATCCATCCAAAATAAAATATCAGAATAGTTAAATTCATTTCCTTTCACGAAAGGCATTGTTGTTTCTAACGTTTTTTCTTCTGAACCAAATTTTATTTGTCGGCTGTATTCTGTTTGTTCTGTTCCTACAGGCGTTTTTACTCTATTTTCTTGATGTTTTACAGTCACTGTTGGACTGAAATAAAGCATTAATCCAACTACAACTCCAAGACCAACTTGTCCTAAAATTTTAAATTTACCTTGTAAACCTTCTTTGTTTTTTCTAAAAACTTTGATGTAATCGTCTAAAAAACCAATCACACCTAACCAAATTGTTGAAACCAACAAAATGATAATGTAAATATTATCTAATCTCGCAAAAAGTAAAGTCGGAATTAATGTCGCCAAAATGATGATTAAACCACCCATTGTTGGCGTTCCTGCTTTTTCGATTTGTCCTTTTAAACCTAAATCACGAACAATTTCGCCCATTTGTTCTTTACGTAAATAACTGATGATTCGTTTTCCGTAAAACAAACTGATGAACATTGCCAATAAAATTGCCATTCCCGCACGGAAAGACGTGTATTGAAACATACGCGCTCCTGGAAAATGGATACCTTCTAAATAATCAAATAAATAGTATAACATTCTTTATTTGTTCAATATTTTACTCAATTCTGATGCAACTTCTACATCAGAAAAATGTGTTCTTACTCCGTTAATTTCTTGATACGTCTCGTGACCTTTTCCCGCAATCAAAATAATATCTTTTGATTCGGCCATTTTAAGTGCTGTTTTTATAGCTTCTTTTCGATCTGTAATCTTCAAGGTGCGATTATAAAATTGCGCTTTTACACCAATTTCCATCTCACGAAGAATTTCTTCTGGATCTTCTGTTCTTGGATTATCTGATGTAAAAATGGCAAGATTAGATTTTTCGCTCGCGATATCCGCCATTTCTGGACGTTTTGTTTTATCACGATCTCCACCACAACCTACAACTGTTATTAGTTTTTCATTTTTGGTACGAATTCCTTCTATTGTATCTAATACATTTTCTAACGCATCAGGCGTATGTGCATAATCTACGATTACAATAATTCCTGATTCTGTTTTGAATGTTTGAAAACGACCATCAACATTTCCAAGTGTACTCAACGCTTTTAGAACTTCTAATTCATCTTGTCCTAATATTGACGCTACACCAAAAACTAATAATAAATTATATGCATTGAATTGACCAATTAATGATGTCCAGAATTCTTTTCCATTGAATTCTAATTGCATTCCATCAAATTGGTGTTCAATAATTTTTCCTTTAAAATCTGCATCAGTTTTTAGCGCATACAATTTTTTCGTAGCAACTGTATTCTGAAGCATTACTTTTCCGTTTTTATCATCTGCATTCGAAATTGCCGTAGACGTTTTTGGTAAATCGTCAAAGAATTTCTTTTTTGCTGCAAGATAATTTGCAAACGTTTTGTGATAATCTAAATGATCGTGTGTGATATTCGTAAATCCAGCCACTTCAAAATGCAAACCAGCAATTCTATTTTGATGAATTCCGTGCGAAGAAACTTCCATAAAAGCAAATTCGCATCCTCTATCTACCGCTTCGCGAAACATTTTGTTCAATGTCAAAATATCTGGCGTTGTATGGGTAGACGGAATCACTTCACCATCAATTACAATTTTAATCGTCGAAATTAATGCACAAGCATAACCTAATTTTGTAAACAATTCGTACAACAAAGTTGTCGTTGTTGTTTTTCCATTCGTACCTGTAACTCCAACAAGTTTTAAATCTTTTGTTGGATTTCCATAAAAATTAGAAGCTAAAATTCCTAATGCAATCGTTGAATTTTCAACTTTCACATACGTTACTCCTTCAACTAAATTTTCTGGCAAAACTTCGCAAACAATTGCTTTAGCACCTAAACCAGTCGCTTTTTCTATATACTGATGACCGTCAACTGTAACTCCATTTACAGCGACAAAAACATCATCGTTTGATACTTTTCTTGAATCAAATTGAATATTATTGACTTCAACTTTTGTTGAACCAATCGTTTCTGAGATGGAAACTTTATATAATAAATCAACTAAATTTCTCATCCTTCCAACATTAAATAAATTGTCTCACCCTTCTTAAATCTTGTTCCCGCAGGAATGGATTGATTTGTTACTTTTCCAAACCCTGAATATTGTACATCTAAACCTAAATTTTCTAATACCGGAATTGCTTTAGATCCTGTATGACCAGTCACATTTGGCACTATATTTTTAGAATTACTAACATTAATATCATCTCCTTTTTTAAACTCTTTCACCGCGTTCTTTTTTACTAAATCGCGTGGCAAAGGTATGGGAGTTTTTGAATATACCCAATCGGCAATTTTCTTAAAAACTGGAGCAGTTACACTACCTCCATAAAACCCTTTGGCTGTATTTGGTTTGTGAACAACAACAATACAAGAATACTTTGGTTTTTCTGCTGGAAAATATCCTGCGAATGATGCACGATATTGCATTCCTTTACCATCTCGCTTCCAATAATCAACACGAGCAGTTCCTGTTTTACCAGCAATATCGTAATTACTATTACTAATAATACGTCCCGTTCCTTGTTCTACTGCTCCTCGAAGCATTTCTTGCATTTGTTTTACATTTTCCAAAGTAGTTAATTGATCAACCAAAACAACTGGTTCGAAAATTTTATCAGGTTCACCTTTACGTGTGATTTTATCCATAAATAATGGCTTCAGCATTTTACCATTATTTGCCACTGCGTTATAGAAAGTCACAATCTGAATTGGAGTTAATTGTAAACCATACCCGTATCCCATAACAGGTAACGTAATATTACTCCAAGATTTACTATCTGGACGGTGCATAATTGGACTTCCTTCTCCAAGAATATCTACTCCAAGAGGCGAAGTCATATGCCATTTATCCATTTTTTCGAAGAAAGCCTTTGGATTTTCTCCGTAAAATTTATTTATGATTTTTGCTGTCCCGATGTTTGAGGACTTCTTCATTACTCCATCTACAGTTAAGGTTCCATAACCATGTGTATCTGTAATTGTACGTCCATAGAATTTATAACTTCCACCTCCCGTTTCTACTGTCGAATTTTTATTGATAAATCCATCATCCATTGCCGCAAGCAACGAAACTGTTTTGAAAGTAGATCCTGGCTCAGCAGCTTCACCAACCGCATAGTTATAATCGTCGATATATGTTCCGTCTTTTTTACGAGATAAATTTACAATTGCACGAACTTTTCCTGTCTGAACTTCCATCACAACCACACTTCCGTGTTGCGCTTCAAATTCAGAAAGTTGTTTGTACAAAGCATCATAAGCAACCATTTGCAAATCGGCATCTATTGTTGTGTAAACAGATGATCCGGCTTGAGGCTCTTGTTCCCAACTTTTCATTGGTTTCCATTTTCCACGTCCCATAAATTGCTCCCAACGACGACCTTCAATACCGCTTAATAAGTCAGAATAAGCTCCTTCTAATCCAACTTTTCCGCGTTGATCATCGTAACCAATTGTACGAATACCAATATCTTGAACGATTAATTCTCGTTTTGATTCAGTTTCATGAATAAATCCACCTTTGTTTTGACCTTTGTTGAAGATTGGAAATTTTTTGATGCGTTGATATTGCTCATAATCCAAATCTTTCACCAACATCATGTAACGATTTTTCTTTTTACGTTCTGTAGAAAATTTGTCGTAAAAATAAGAGGGAGATTTTGTAAACATCTTACCTAAAGAATCGGCAAGATTGTGCATTTCTGTTTTAAATAATTCATCTTTGATCACCGTCAAATCCACATAAACGTTGTGTTTTGTAACAGTTGTAGCCATTAATGCACCATTAGAAGCATATAAATTACCACGCTCCGCCGTAACGGTATCTAATCTAAAATTATTCTTTTCAGCAAAACGCTCTAATTCAATCCCTTCTACAATATTAATTCGAAACATAAAAACAATAATAAAGATAGCCCAAATCGCTAGCGCGCCGGCAAATATCCATCCTTTGATGACAATATTGTTTTTATTTTTCGCTGACTTCGTCATAAACTTTGTCTACTATATAATAAGGTTGTTTATCTGGAATTTTCAAACCATACACTGCCGTACGCTCCAAAATTTCCGTTTCTAATTGCATACGCATCAAATCGCGATGCTTATCTGTATATTGAGATTTTAAATCTTCTACTTTATCTTGCAATTCAGCGATTCGAACCACTTTTCGATCAACTAAATGCGAACTCGAAATACTCAAAAAAGCCAAACCTACCAGATACAACATGAACTTCCAGTTTTGTTCTGAGCCAGTTTTGATTAAAAACTCACCTCTCAACAAACCTGTAAAAGTTTTTTTCTCTGGTAATATTTTTTTCTTTCTTGCCATTCCTATTTTTTAATCCTCATTACGAACCGCAATACGCATTTTCGCACTACGAGCTCTAGGATTTTCATTAATTTCTTCTTGCGTTGGCACAATCACCTTTGATTGTAAAGGTTTGAAAGGCGCCGACCAATTTCCAAAAACATCACGTTCAGGTTCACCTTCAAACATTCCGTTTTTCATGTAGCGTTTTGTTAAACGATCTTCTAACGAATGATACGAAATTATCACCAAACGACCACCTGGTTTTATCACTTCACCACATTGCGTCAACATCTCTTTCAATGCAGCCATTTCATCATTTGCTTCAATACGTAAAGCCTGAAACATTTGAGCGAAAAATTTATTTTCTTTCATTTTTGGAATGAATGAAAAAATTTGCTTCAACTCATCAATTGTATTGATTTGTTTATTTGCTCTTGCTTTCACAACTTCTCTCGCCAAACGATACGAACCTTGCAATTCTCCAAAATCATAAAAAACACGAGCAAGATCTTCTTCTTCGTATTCATTAATAATTGTTTTGGCAGAAAGTTTTGCATTCTGATTCATTCGCATATCCAATTCTCCATCAAAGCGAGTTGAAAAACCACGTTCAGGCGTATCAAACTGATGAGAAGAAACTCCCAAATCCCCCAAAACACCATCCACTTGTTTTATTCCACGAAATCTTAAATTATTTTTCAAGAATCTAAAATTTTGCTCAACTAACTCAAATCGATTATCATCAATTTTATTACGAACCGCATCTATATCTTGATCAAATGAAAACAATTTCCCATTTTGATCCAAACGACTTAATATTTCACGTGAGTGACCTCCACCACCGAACGTACAATCTACATATATACCTGATTCGTTAATAATTAACGCATCAACACTATCTTTTAATAATACTGGATTATGATATTCACTCATCTTCTCCTAAATTTCCCATTACATCCTCTGCCAAAGAAGCAAAATCTAAATCATCTACATTAATCGACTCTTCATATTTGTCTTTATCCCAAATCTCGATCATGTTTACAGAAGAATTAAGAACTACTTCTTTATTAATTTCTGCAAATTTCACTAAATCTTTTGAAATCTGTAGCCTTCCATTTGCATCAACTTCAACAATTTTTAATCCAGCCGTAAAAATTCTAATAAAATCATTGTTTTTCTTCACAAATCGATTCAATTTATTCAAATCATTCATCACTTTTTCCCATTCTTTCATAGGGTGCAGTTCTAAACAATTTTGAAACACAGATCTTTTCAATACAAAGCCATCTTCCAAATATTCAGCAAGTTGTTTCTTCAAACCCGCTGGTATTGGGAGTCTACCCTTTGTATCTACCTTACACTCATATGTTCCAATTAATGAATTCATGATAGAATTTTTCCAAAAATAAAGAAAATATTACCACAAATTACCATTTTTTACCACTTTTATTGAAATAGTTATCAACAATTTAAAATTTAGTATCAGATAGTTATGTTTTTTCTAACGCAAATACCATGTATAAAATCAAAAATAATTTTTATATAGACCTTGTTTTGGTAATTGATTAATATAGATTGTTAAAGTTTTTCATATAAACCACGAAATAAAAAATATAATTAATTAAATTTGTCGACTTAATATCGAGTAAATGTTTTTTAGCTTAAAGAAAAAAGATAAGTTCTCTTACATAGAAGAAGGAGAGGGACAACCAATTGTTTTGCTTCATGGATTAATGGGTGAACTTAGCAATTTCAGCTCACTTACAAATTATTATGCACAAAGAGGATATAAGGTTTTCGCACCAGAATTACCATTATATTCTTTATCTGTCATCAATACCAATATCAAAAATATTGCAAAACATGTTGCAAATTTTATTGAAGAAGTCGTTAAAGAACCAGCTATTTTAGTTGGAAATTCTTTAGGAGGGCACATTGGTTTGATGGTTTGTCACAGACATCCAGAATATGTAAAGGCACTTTGTTTAACAGGAAGTTCTGGTTTGTACGAAAAATCTTTTGGAGAAACTTACCCAAAACGTGGTAATTACGAATATGTAGAACGTAAAACGCGCGAAGTTTTTTACGATCCTGCAATCGCGACAAAAGAAATTGTAGATGATGTTTTTGACACTGTAAATGACAGAAATAAAGCTATCAAAACTTTATATATTGCAAGAGATGCCATCAAATCTAACATGAAAGCCGATTTGAAAGACATCAAAATGCCTGTTTGTTTGATTTGGGGAAAACAAGATAATGTAACTCCACCAGAAGTTGCAATAGAATTTGAAGAAGAATTACCAGACGCTTCTTTATTTTGGATTGATAAATGCGGGCACGCTCCAATGATGGAACACCCTGAATTATTCAACGAAATTTTATACAAATGGCTAATCGAAAAACAATTAGATCCAGCCACTAAAGCATAATTATGATTAAAAAAGCTGAATTCGTAAAAAGTTCGCAAAAATATACAGACTGTCCAGATCCTTTCAAACCTGAATACGCTTTTATTGGGCGTTCTAATGTTGGAAAATCATCATTAATCAATATGTTAGCAGATAAAAAAGCGTTAGCTAAAACTTCTGCAACTCCAGGTAAAACTCAATTGATTAATACATTCGAAATGGATGACACATGGTATTTAGCCGATTTACCAGGTTATGGTTTTGCTAAAGCACCAAAAGGTGTTCGTGGTGGTTTCAATAAAATGATTTATGATTACATTGAGTTTCGCAAGAACTTGGTCAATGTTTTTTTATTGATTGATTCTCGACACACGCCTCAAAAAATAGATTTACAGTTTATGGAATGGTTAGGAAACAAACAAATTCCGTTTGCGATTGTGTTTACAAAATTAGATAAACTAACGAGTACACAAATGCAAAAAAACTTGAATCATTACAAAAACGAGTTATTAAAAACTTGGGAAGAGTTACCAAAAATTTTTACAAGTTCGGCTTCGAGTAAAATTGGTAAATTAGAAATCTTAGGCTACATTGATAGTTTGAACGAACATCTTGTAGACGAGTTCAAGAAAGAACAATACAAAAAAGAATATTAAAAAAGTCGGAACGAAGTTCCGACTTTTTGTTTATCACTCTCCTAATTCAGCAGATTTTGTTTTCAAATCATTGATGCAAGGTTCTATTAATTTCATTAATCGTTCTTGTAATTCAGGTGTTGGATTATTCATTTGCATCATTTCTGTATGCGTAAATTCATCCATCATTTTATCTGTCGAACAGTCACAATATTTTGTAATCAGTTCTTTTTTAGCCGCAGATATCCCTGGTGTTATTGCCGCTTGTTCACAAGCCGTCATTGCCTGAGCTTTTTGCTCTGCATTGTGTTTATCAGCTTTCGAATTACAACTAACAATGGTTAATCCAAAGATTAATCCTAAAATAATTTTCTTCATAGGTAATAGATTTTAATCTTGTTAAGATAATGATTATTAATTATTTCACAAAATCATTCACAGCTTCAACATAACCTGGCAAACCTTTTCCTGAAATAATTTTTAGACAACTTTCACCTGTTACACTATTTTTTCTAAAATCTTCGCGCGCATAAATATCCGAAATATGAACTTCTATTACTTTCGTCGTAATCGCTTTTATCGCATCTGCAATCGCATACGAATAATGCGTATACGCACCAGCATTCAAGATAATTCCGTCATATTTAAAACCAATTTCGTGCAATTTATCAATAATATCTCCTTCGTGATTTGATTGAAAATAATGCAACGAAACTTCTGGAAATTGCTTTCTCAATTCATGTTCAAAAAAATCTTCAAAAGTTTGTGTTCCATAAATTTCTGGTTCGCGAACCCCAAGTAAATTTAAATTAGGTCCGTTTATAATTTGTATTTGTTTCATTTTCTTTATTTTATAAATATAAATCTCTTTTTCAAATAGAAAAAGTTTAATTCTTTCTATTTTTTAATCAATTTTTTACTTTTTATTAAGTTTTGGCACAAACCTTGTGTGTATACATTTACCAACCTATTATCATATAAAACCAATCTAAACCAAAAAATCAATCTAAACCAAAAAATCAACCAAACCTTAAAATCTCAGTTAACAAATGATTAACTGGGATTTTTAATTTTAGTACCCATACTTACCTTTCCACTTTTGATTAAGTGATTGTTTATCTACTTGCTCACGTTTATTATTTCCTGGTTCATAAAATGTCATTCCAGAAATTTCATCAGGCAGAAATTCTTGTTCAGCAAAATTACCTGGAAAATCGTGCGAATATTTATACTCTTTTCCATAATCCAAATCTTTCATCAACTTAGTTGGTGCGTTTCGTAAATGCAACGGAACAGGTAAATCCCCTGTTTGTTTCACAACTTGTTGCGCTTTACCAATCGCTAAATAAGTCGCATTACTTTTTGGAGAATTCGCCAAATAAACCGCACATTGACTCAATAATATTCGAGATTCTGGATAACCAATCACCGAAACAGCTTGAAATGTATTATTCGCCAAAATCATTGCAGTTGGATTTGCATTTCCTACATCTTCGGAAGCTGAAATCAACATTCGTCGCGCAATAAATTTCAAATCTTCACCACCTTCAATCATTCGAGCTAACCAATAAACCGCTCCATTCGGATCTGAACCACGAATCGATTTGATAAAAGCCGAAATAATATCATAATGCTGTTCACCCGTTTTATCGTAACGTGCTAAATTTTGCTGAATACGTTCATGCACAATTTCATCGTTGATGATGATTTTATCAGTTGGAGAAAAACTATTAATTACCAACTCCAAACCATTCAATAATTTTCTTGCATCACCTCCCGAATATCTTAATAATGCATTTGTTTCAACTAATTCAATATTTAATTTAGATAAAACTGTATCTTTTTTTATAGCTCGTTCAATTAAATCGACTAAATCTTCTTTTTCGAGATGTTTCAACACATAAACTTGCGCACGTGAAAGCAAAGCTGGCACAACTTCGAAACTTGGATTTTCGGTTGTCGCTCCAATCAAAGTCACCAAACCAGTTTCTACCGCTCCCAACAAACTGTCTTGCTGTGATTTATTGAAACGATGAATTTCATCTATAAATAAAATCGGATTTTTCGTTCCCGAAAACAAATTTTGATTCTTTGCTTTTTCA
This sequence comes from Empedobacter sp. ULE_I140, assembly GCF_053482575.1. Lineage (NCBI taxonomy): Bacteria > Pseudomonadati > Bacteroidota > Flavobacteriia > Flavobacteriales > Weeksellaceae > Empedobacter > Empedobacter sp. ULE_I140. The sequence goes on from NZ_JBQMTX010000001.1 coordinate 2,953,575, forward strand.
ATTACTTCACGCACTTCTTTCACACCAGAATTTATGGCGCTCAACGTATAAAAAGGTCGATCAGTTAATTCGGAAATCAATTGAGCTAGTGTCGTTTTTCCTGTCCCTGGCGGTCCCCAAAAAATCATCGAAGCAATCATATCATGTTGCAACATCATTTTTATTGGTCCGTTTTCGCCCACCAAATGCTTTTGATTAATGTATTCTTCAAGCGTTTTTGGACGCATTCTTTCTGCTAAAGGCGCATTCATAAAATCTTGTTTAGATTTCAAAGTTAGGGAATGTTTTGTCAAAATGAATGATTTTTTGGGCGACATATTTTGGCATTTAGATTTATTTTCTTTGTGTTAGAATAAAAAATTAAAATGATGAAGAAAGCGTTAGAATGTGCTTTAATTTTAACAAGAAAGCACCAACTTTTGGGTGATAAAATTGCTTTATCAACTGATTATTTGAAAAAGATTAAACTAAAAGATAAACAATCAGAAATCAATAAACAAATGATTGAGTTTTTGGTCGAATTGCAAGAATTTGTAGAATTTATCAGAGTTAATCAAGAACTTAGATTGATGTATGTTGAATTGGTGAATTATTATTTCACACAAATTCATCATCAAATTAATTTTTATGAAATAGAATTGGACCGTTTAGAATTTGAATCAAAATTCTCAATCAATATGATTAATCAATTTAATCAAAACGAAAAAAATAATGAAATAAATTCTGTTCAAGAAAAACTAAATTTATACTACACGATTATTAATTCGTAGAAAAACGTTTTCGGCATAATTTTTTATTGTAAATTCGACTTAATATTTAGAATTTGAAATGAAAAAATTAACTATGTTTTTTAGCTTAATGATTTTATCGTTAAGTTTTGCATTTGGTCAACAAACTGAAAAACCAAAAATTTATAGCGAAGAAGCAAATCCGAAAGTAGATATCGCAAATGCGGTGCAAAAAGCTTCTGCAGAAAAGAAACACGTTTTATTGCAAATTGGAGGTAATTGGTGTGCTTGGTGTGTGATGTTTGATAAATTGACAAAAGAAAATCAAGAAGTAAAAGATTATATTGCGAATAATTATGAAGTGGTTCATGTAAATTATTCTCCAAAAAATAAAAACGAAGAAACGTTAGATGCATTGAAACATCCAGAGCGTTTTGGATTTCCTGTTTTTGTAATTTTAGATGAGAAAGGAAATTTAATTCACACACAAAACTCAGCTTATCTTGAAAGCAAAGAAGTGAAAGGACATGATCCGAAAGTTGTGTTAGAGTTTTTACAAAACTGGTCTTACAAAGCATTAGATCCAGCGAGTTATACTAAAAAATAATATGCGTTAAGCACGTATCGTATAGAGAATCAATCTGCAAAAGCATAAACTTTTTAGATTGATTCTTTTTTATTTCGGTTATTGATTAACTTTGTGAGATGAACAAAATTTTGGTTACACCATTTATTCTGTTGGTAAGATTTTATCAATTAGCAATTTCTCCTTGGATGGGAAGCAATTGTAGATATCAACCAACTTGCTCTTCTTATATGATAGAGGCGCTAAAAGAACATGGTTTGCTAAAAGGTTTGTGGCTCGGAACAAAAAGAATTGGTCGCTGTCATCCTTGGGGAGGACATGGATACGACCCTGTACCTAAAAAGAAAAATTAATGATTAACTTAATTTCGTTTATCGATTGGGATCCAAAACCTTATTTATTTGAAATAGCAGGATTCAAAGTACATATTTACAGTTTATGTTGGATAGTTGCCTTTGTCGTAGGCTGGTATTTGATGTCAAATATTTTCAAGAAAGAAAATCAGAAAAAAGAATTACTTGACCCTTTATTCCTTTACACATTTATTGGAGCAATTGTAGGTGCAAGACTCGGAGAATATATTTTTTATGATCCAGCAGCGTTTATCGAACGACCAATCGAAGTTTTCTTACCTGTACAACATTCACCAGGACAAAGTGCTTTCTTTGGTTTATTACAAGATTACGAATTTGTAGGATTTAGTGGACTTGCAAGTCACGGAGCAGCATTAGGTGTAATTTTAACTTCCTATTTATTTAGTAGAAAATATTTGCATCGTAATGTATTGTGGTTGTTAGACCGTATTGCTGTTGTTGTTCCTTTTGGTGGAGCTGCGGTTCGAATTGGAAATTTTTACAACTCAGAAATTGTAGGAAAAGCATCAGAATTACCTTGGGCAGTAAAATTTCATCAACAAAGTTTGGGATATGGAGAAGTAATTCCTCGTCATCCAGCTCAAATTTATGAAGCGATTGGATATGTTATCTTAGGAATTATTATGCTTTATATGTACAACAAAACAGATAAGACAAAATATTTGGGAGCTTTGTTAGGCATATTCTTATTTTTATTATTTTTAATACGATTTGTTGTTGAGTTCTATAAAGAAAATCAAGGAGAAGAAGCAGTTGCTCAAATGTTGAATATAGGATTAAACAATGGTCAAATCTTAAGTATTCCTTTTATGTTAATCGGTTTATACTTATTTATCTCTTCTAAAAATAGATTAGATATCAATCAACCTTAGAATTATTATAAACTTAGAAATAAATTATAGACTTATGGGATTTTTTAAAGAATTTAAAGAGTTTGCAGTAAAAGGTAACGTAGTAGATTTAGCTGTCGGTGTAGTTATCGGTGGTGCCTTTGGTAAAATTGTTACTTCTTTAGTTGAAGATATCATTACGCCAGCCATTTTAAATCCAGCCTTGAAAGCTATTGACGCTGAAAATTTAGCTGCATTAGTAATACCAGGGACTGCAATTAAATATGGTAGCTTTTTAGCTGCTGCTATTTCTTTTATAGTTGTTGCATTTGCTTTATTCGTAATGATTAAAGGAATTAACAAATTGAAAAAAGAAGCCCCTGCTGAAGAACCAGCTCCTGCAGGACCAACACAAGAAGAATTATTGGCTGAAATTCGTGATTTGTTAAAAAACAAATAATTCGTTTTCATTCAAAATGATAAAAAAATGGATCGCAATTGCGATCCATTTTTTTATCGATTATTTTCAAACTCTTAAGAAGCTGCTTGCATTTGCATTTCTTCTCCACCTCCCATTTCTTCTCCATCTGGGCGTTGTTGTTTATTCTTTTCTCTTTCGTTTGTTTTCTTAAAACGATATGTAAACGATAAGTTAATTGAACGTTTCATCCAACGCATACTTTCGTAATTAGTGTAATCTGCTCCATAAGTAGTAGATTCTCTTTTTCTTGAGTTGAACACGTCACGAATATTTAAAGATAATGTAGCTTGTTTGTTGAATAAATCTTTTGATAAAGAAAAATCCATTGACAAATTATCTTCAATTTTTTGTTGAGCCGTTTTCATGCTTCCCATGTAATTTCCAGCAACCTGAATTTTGAAATCTGCAGGTAATATAAAGTTAGAAGACAAACGTCCACGAGAACTAAATCCGTCTCCAGAGAAATCTTGCGTATCTACTTTTGTACTTTCTACTCCTGTTACAGGATCTTTTACAACGTTTGTTTCTTCGTAGAAACCTGTTCTATTGTATCCAAATAAATTTACATTGAACATCAAACTCCACCATTTAGCTGGTTTGTAAGTCGCTGTTAAATCTAAACCATAACGATCTTCATCACCAATGTTGATTGGTTTTGTAATAAATACTTCATCTCCGTTATCGTTATAATTTTTACGTTGAAACTGATTAATCATATCAGTTGTTCTTTGGTAAAATAAACTTGGCGTTACCATCAACTTTCCTACAGTTGTGATATAAGCTAACTCGTATGAATTTGTATAAGTAGGATTAAGATCTGGATTACCATTTCTTACATTTCTATCATCTGTTGCAGAAAAGAAAGGCATTAACATGAATCCCATTGGACGACGAACACGACGAGAATAACTTAATTGTAATTCGTTTTTCTCAGTAAACTTATAATTCAACGTTAATGTTGGGAATAAATCTGTATATTTTTTTGAAATATTTTCTCCGCTTGTGTAGTTTTTGATTTTCATATCAGAACTCTCTAAACGTAAACCTGCGAAGTATTGAAATTTTTCTCCAATTGCATCTCCATATTGTGCATAAGCCGCTAATACATTTTGTTGATTATCTACATTTGCAAAAAATCTACTATCAGCTTCGTAATCTCCATTAGCTTGTAAAAAATACGTTCTGTTATCTGTTTTTGTATCACTAAAATCAGCACGAGCACCCAATTCAAATTTTCCTTTTTCTCCAATTGGACGAACGTAATCTGCCGTTAAAACAATATTTTTCTGATCTTCTAAATTATCAGTAATACGATTTGTAATTTTATCTTTATAAATTCCAGTTGTTTTATCAAGTTCTTTTGTCAATCCATCAACAAGACCATCTTCGTCTTCTTTTTGAGATGAAAAACGACCTGTAAAAACAAATTCATGACCTTTTTTATCAAACTCGTGTTTATAATTAAAATCTAAATCAAAGTTATTTTCAATTTCTTTCTCATTCTGAAGATTATATTCATTCTTCAAGAAAGTCATTGCATTATCAAAATAATTATAATCAACTAAAGCATTGTTATTTCCATTATTGTAACGATAACCTGCAGATAAACCTATTGTATTTTTATCATCTAAATAATATTCTCCACCCAAACGAATGTTGTAATTTCTACGAATTCTATTATTATCTCGGTTTGTAGATCTATATTGTTTTACAACATCTGTTCCTTCATTATAACTTGTCATAAAAGCAGAACCTTCACCTTCTCTATCCATATAACGAGAACCTAAAGTTGTAAAAATGTTATATTTTTTTGTTTTATAATTCAAGTTTACATTTCCTCCAACCATTTTAGGAATTCCTCCATTCAAGGTTACAGAACCATTAAAACCTGTATTAGAACCTTTTTTCAATACAATATTGATGATCCCCGCAGAACCTGAAGCTTCGTAACGAGCAGAAGGGTTTGTTACCAATTCAATACGTTCTACATTTTCGGCTGGAATATTTTTTAAAGCTTCCGCTACATCCGAAACACCTAACATTCCCGAAGGTTTTCCATCAATCAAGAATTTTACATTATCATTTCCTCTCAACGAAACATTTCCTTCTGCATCAACAGAAACCGATGGTACATTTGCTAAAGCATCAGACAATGTTTGACCTTGCGACATTGGATCATTCGCCATATCATACACTTTTTTGTCCAATTCTACCTTATAAATTGGTTTTTCCGCTGTTACAACCGCTGCTCCTAACGAAACTGTTTGCGTCGTTTTTACAGTAAAAGTTCCTAAATCTAATGCAGATTCTAAATTAATCTGTTTTTCTATTACATCGTATCCCAATGGCTCAATCACAAGAACATATTGCCCAGCCTTTGCTTCTACTGTAAATTCTCCTTTTGCATCCGTTGCCGCTTCTGCCACAACTCCATCTTCCGAGCTTTCAAGCGATATTGTAGTGTATTCTACAGGTTTGTTTTCACTTGATAAGACTTTCCCTTTAATTTTTAAAAGCTCTTGCGCATTCAATCCTGCACAAACACAAATAAAAATCAAAGCAAATAAACTTCTTAACCTCATTTGTTTAATTTTTCGTTTTGTAGTTTTATAATTTTACAACTTGTTTGACAATCCTTTTTGAAAAAGGTTTAATCGATTTCAAAAATAATTTAAAAAAATATTGGTCGATTATTCATCTCAAATGTTACATCTTTTAAAAGATTTCATCATAACCGAAAAATTTTAACATTTATTGTTTTAAACCTTTTTAATTTTTTGAAGTCTTAAGAATAAATAAACAAAAAAAGTTGATAATTATGAGAACAGCATTTTATAAATATGTAGGATTAGGATTAATTGCTTTCACTTTAACAACTGCTTCAGCGCAAGACAGAAATGAAGGATCGAGAGAGCAGAAATTACAACAATTAAAAAAAGATTTGAACTTGACAGATGCGCAAGTCATTAAAATCAAACAAATTGAAGACAGCTACAAAGACGAAAAACTGGAATTGAAAAAGAAAATGAAAGAAGTTCGTCAAAAGGAGTTTAATGAAATCAATGCTGTTTTTACGCCAGAACAAAAAGCAACATTGAAAGAATTGCACGCCAAAAAACATCAAAATAAAAAAGGAGCTAATTAATAGCTCCTTTTTTATTTTAATAATTATTGTAACTTAATACGTTTATGCTTTTGTATAAAGCAACTATATTATCATCATAATACTTAAACTACAAAAATCTTTTACATACATTCTACTGCCACTATGTTGCCTTCATCTTGCCTTGATGTTGGGAGTATCCCGGTACTATGACCCGTCCTAAAATAACTATACATGTTTTTAAATAAATCCTGTTATAGTTATACACCAATTGATCTTAATCCTAAATTTATTATACAAGGAAGTTTTGATTATTAAAACTTCTATTATAGTTTTTCCATCTTTTCTTTAATTTTCTGACTGTAAATGTGCAGCATTTGGAGTTAAATAATCACAACTTGTATATGGTCTTAATTCATTATATGATTTAATACTATTAACCCGTTGTGCATTTTAAATAATTTGAGTTTTTAGATTGTTAATATTTCGATTAAAATATGTTTTATTAATGTACTGAACCACAGTAAGTGCAGTAATTTTAGCTAGAATTCTGGTTTTAAACCCCTCAAAAGTCTTTGCATAATTACGTCTAATCATAAATTGATCGCATAGTTGAGAAAATAACGTTTCAATTCTTTTTCGATACTTTTTAAATGGATAAAACTGAGGTTTGTAATCTTTTTGAATGGATCTTTTCGGTGTTTCTAATCGAATATTAGCTTCATTAAATAAGTCAATTTGAATTGTTTGTGATAAATACCCTTTATCTCCAAGTAGCAAACAATCACACATTTGAGTTTTAACATCTTTCAAAAAATGAATGTCATGAACAGATGCGGGACTGATATCAATACTCTGGAAAACACCATTTAAAGAACAAATAGCATGAAGTTTATAGCCATAAAAAGACATTTGCAAGCACAAAAACCTCTATTTGGTGCACTATACTGATGTTCTTTGCAAATTTTTGAGCGATTAATTCTTACTATTTTACACACCTCCAAGGGCATACTATCAACGATAAAACAATTTTCAAATTCATTAAATTCTTTCGCTAATTTAAGTCGAATACTATTAATTTGCTCTGATAATCTTCGTTTTCTACGATTGTAAATACTACGCTCAATTTTACAACTTAGCCCTTTAGGAAGATTTCGAAATAAATGATTTTACTATCAATACCCATAAATTCAGCTGTTAAAACAAGACTTATGACTTCTAAATCAAAAAGTTTAGGTCTTCTACGTTAATAAATTAAAAGTGTATCTGTGGAAATTTTTCGTAGAACTTCCAATATTCTTTCGTAATTTGCAAGTAAGTTGTTCATTGTAAATGTTTTGTGGTTAAAGCAATTTACTGATTTTCAATCAAATGAACAACTTTATTATTTAGTAATCAAAATTCACAACGGGTAATACTATTAATAACTTTAATCTTTGTTTGGTTAAAACCTAATGCACTTTCATACAGGTTAAACTCCATTTTAATTATTCCATTAACCCTTTCTGCCATTGCATTTTCATAGCTAAACGCTTTTCATAACGGCTATACTTGTTCTCCCGAGCTACATAATCAACTTCTTCTGTTTTTTCATACACGTGTAATTTGTGTATAGCTAATTCAAGATAAGTTAAAAGAAATATGAGCCATTGTATACGGTTTTTTCATTTTTTGAGCGCAAAAAAACGAAACAAAAAACGCTTGACTGTAAACCTCTTTACTAAAAATGTTATCATTTTTCTAAAGATTTTAAAAAAAACTACGGGCTAAAATCTTTTTAACGTTGCATTCAAACATTTTCTTAACGTGAGAGTTTTAATGCCATTTTCTTCATCCTTTTTCAATATTCAAATCCTTTTTTAATAACGGATTTTAGAGTCGACATACGATTTGTAGACGAGTTTCAATCCATTGAAACAAGCGTGTATGCGAATCATTTAATCTTTTTAGTGCGTGAGATGGTAATTGAACGTCGAAAATCGCGGTCTTGATTTTTTGATTACTTTTTGATCAAGCAAAAAAGTAATATACCGAAGCTTATAAAGCTTCTCCTCTTAATCTCAAATGTTTTTTCATCAAGGTTCCCTGAAGGGTATATGAATTCATTTGAAAACAATAATGACTCATGAATAAAAAATGAATGTAAAATACTTTCTATCACTTTTTTATGAGCAAAAAAGTAATCAAAAAACTCTTGGCTGTAAACCTCTCTACTAAAAATATTCTCATTCCACTAAAGATTTTAAAAACCCTACGGGCTAAAATCTTTTTAACGCTCCATTCATCCATTTTCTTAACGTGAGAGTTTTAATGCCGGTTTTTTCATCCTTTTTCAATATTCAAATCCTTTTTTAACAATGAATTTATAAATCGTCATTGCTGAAAAGTCGAGTGTCAATTCGGCGTAAAGAGCGTTAAAAATGATTTATGTTCGCATTTCATATGCGAATGTTCTAAAGCATTTAGCGAGTAGCCGTTATTGACCGACTTGTAAGCACAGACTTGACTTTTTTGGTTCGTTTTTGTGTCAAGACAAAAATGAACGTAATAAAATAATGAACTACTAATTATCTTCTTATTCTCGTAATTATGTTCAGAACCTCATTCTTAACCTCAAATACTTACTACATTATACTTTTTACATACTACAATTCTAACATCTAATCTGTACTTTTTACTTAATACATACTACATCTTAACAATCCCTTCCGATACACGAACCTCGAACAAACCATACGGAACGCATATACAATGGATACAGAATGGATACAGCGCGGATACACAACCGATACAGAAAAGTGTCATTTTCGATATACACCGATACAGGATTTTAACACTTTTTAACATATTGTTTCTCTAATATTCTGTCATTTTATGAAATTTTCTTTTCATTTTTTGCTCATCCAAAAAACGAAACAAAAAAAGATGCCGACAGTAGTCTCTCAATGATTCAACTAAATAAATTATTTCCATAAAGTTGATAACTCACTTCGTTCAAACACCTCAACTTTTTTATTCCAATAATTTAGAGTTGAATTGCATTTCGATTCTAAATCGTCGGATTTTTTTACATTCAAATTCGTTTTCATTATTAATAAGGTCACTGAGGCTCTCGAAGTGACTTTTACTTAATACATAGTACTTTTTACAAACTAAACACCGATACACGAACACCGAACAAACCATACGGAACGCATATACAATGGATACAGAATGGGTACAGCGCGGATACACAACCGATACAGAAAAGTGTCATTTTCGATATACACCGATACAGGAATTTAACACTTTTTAACACTTAATTTCTCTAACCACAATAGAAACATAGGTTTTGCTACGTTTTACGTTCTACGCTTAACGTTTTACGGATTTTGTCATTCTAGGCTTGTCTCAGAATCGCATTCAATATGTCATTTCGAGGTATCGAGAAATCTTTTGTCACTTTTTTATTCATAGCTTATCTATTTTAATTATCGGTATTCATATGCCTTACAGGGAAGAGAGCAAAAAAGTAATCAATGCTTCGACAGGCTCAGCACAAGCAACTCTTGGCCGTAAACCTCTCTACTAAAAATATTCTCATTTTCATAAAATGAAAACTCTATGGTAAACTATTGATTACTCTTTTGTAAATCTTCTAATTTCTATACCTCTATGTGGTTAAAATAAATACAATCACATTGTAGATTCTGCCCATTTCAATTACACAACCATCATTTCGAGTGGAATTCTAAAAGAATTTTGTATCGAGAAAAAGGTTTTCAAATAATCTGGTTAAAATAAGACTACCTTATATAGAACAATTCTAAAACTCATCAAAAATGAGAGGTTTTTCAAAAAAATGAGTTCTATTTTTAAAAAATGAGTAGAATTAACAAAAATTGGTCTGTTTTTTCTAAAAATAGGTATTGACTTGCTCAATAACTTCTCTGAACTTTGTATAGCATTAACCGTTAACCTTTTACCGTTAACCGTAAAACACAAAAACATGAGAAAAGTAACTCCTATTTTACAAACACTCATCTGCTACCTTTTTATTGTTTTATTTGTTTATGCAGCAGTCAGTAAGCTTATCGATTTTGAGACTTTTCAAACGCAATTGGGACAATCACCTATTCTTACAGCTTATGCAACATGGATTGGTTATGCCGTAATAAGTATAGAGCTCATTATTACGCTATTATTGTGTTTTCGTTCTACACGACAAATTGCATTACATGCCTCTTTCATTATAATGATCGCATTTACTGCCTACATTTACATTATCTTACATTACAGCGATTTTATTCCATGTTCTTGTGGAGGGATTCTCGAAAAATTATCGTGGGAACAACACATAGTTTTTAATCTTGTTTTTGTTTTACTCGCATATATTGCCATTATTATTCAAACCTCTTATTCGAAGTTTAAAATTAGTATACTATTATTCACTGAGATCTTTATAGGCATTGGATTACTCTATTTTCTTCATATTTCTTCCGAAAAAACAATGAGGATCAACAATCCTTTTATTCGAAAATTTCAACCACATGCAATTGATCATCCAACCAACATAACATTACCTTCTAATGGTTTTTATTTTGCAGTTGCTCAAGGAGATACTATTTTCTTAGGTGTAACAACCGCTCCTCTATTATTAGGAACAATTTTTCCTGAAAACGATATATTACAAATAGACACTATACAATTAGACCAAATGGATTTACCTTTTCAAAATGCACGTATACAAGTTAATTATCCAGATTACAGCTTAGTTGACGGCTATGTTCCTGCAATTTTTGAAGGTAAACTTCCTTCTAAAAAAGCATACAGACAATTCGAAAATCAAGCCTATTTTTCAAGAATAGTCAAAACAAGTTCCTCCAATTATATTTTTAGAGGTCAAAGTACACAAACAGGAGAAAATATTCTGGGATTACAAAATACGACTACACATCATATTTCATTTAATACTAAAATACTCGAAAAAAAATGGATGGAGTCTTTGATACCGATGGTACTTTTGCTTATGATCCTATTATAAAAAATGTTATTTATACCTATTTCTATCGCAATGAATACCGTATAATAGACTCTATGCTTCAAGATAAAGGCAGAGGAAACACAATTGATACTATTTCGACAGCTCAATTATCAACTATCCATCTCAAAGATGGTACAACCAAACTCGATGCTCCTCCTCTCAAACTAAATAATAGACAAATCGCCTATGGAGGTTTTCTCTTCAATGATTCTAATAGTCAAGCTAAACTAGACCCTCGTGACATTCGAAAAAACAACCGAATTATTGATGTTTACGATTATCGAGCTAATCGTTACCACTATAGTTTTACAGTACCCGAAGAAGGAAAAGAAAAAATAAGAGAAATGTGGTTGACTTCTGTACGTTGTCAAAATGATTTGGACACCTCTTTCTAAAAATTAAGAGAGTGTTTGGTTTATAAATTTATTATTTTTTCTTGAAAATACAACTGCCTTCTTTTTGCAATTGTTTGTTGTTTAATAATTGCTCTTTGTTCCAAAATTTTATCTGCTCTACCAAAATAAACATCCGAAGGTGTAAGGTTGTTCAAAGCCTCATGATACCTAGAATTGTTATAATTTTCTACAAACTTATTTAGAGCTTCTTTCAGCTCATCAGGATGATAATAATGATCTAATTTCACTACATTTTTCATTGTTCTATGATACCTTTCGATTTTCCCTTGTGTTTGCGGGTGTAGTGGTTTACCTCTAACATGCTCCATTTTTTGCGTATTTTTCAAGTAATCTTTTAATTCACTTGACACATAACAAGGGCCATTATCTGATAATAATTTTGGTTTCTGTTTTGTCTTTAATTGTGCTTTTTCAATAGCTGTTTTAACGGTTCTTTTTACATCTTCTGCTTTCATCGAACTACATAATTCCCAATGAATAATATATCGGCTGTAATCGTCTAAAATCGTGCTTAAATAATACCATCCCCATCCTATAATTTTAAAATAAGTAAAATCAGTCTGCCACATTTGATGAACAAAATTCGTTTTATCTTTAAATTCGTTTGCGGCTGAAATTAAAATATGATTGGGTGCTGGAATTAAATCTCTCTGCTTTAATATCCGATAAACACTCGATTCTGAGATATAAATCCCTAATTCATCGGTCATTTTAAAAGCCAGTTCTCTAGCAGATAATTCAGGATAATCCAACGCTAATTCTACAATTAAATCCTTTTGAGAATCGGGAATGCTGTTCCATTTTCGATGGGTTGAATAATTTTTTGATTCTAAACCTTCAAATCCATTCTCTAGAAAATTTGAATACCATTTATAGAAAGTACTTCGTGCAATTCCAAATTCCGCTAAAGTTCGTTTAACTCCAATTTCAGAACGAGTTACAATCTGTATAATTTCGTGTTTTTCACTTGCTGATAATCGCATATATTTCTTGAATTTTGTCTTTAATCCAACGAATCCAAGGTTTTTTTTACGATATCATAGCGAACAACTAAATCAGCTACAATCTCTTTTAAACGCTGATTCTCTTTGCGTAAATCACTTACATCATCACTTGTTGCTTCTCGTGTAATATCTCCAGATAATCGTTTTTTACCAGCTTCTAAAAATTCTTTATTCCACTTATAAAATTGAGATTGTGAAATAGCATATTTGCGGCAAAGTTCAGCTACTGAAATCTCAGCACGTAAGGCTTCCATCACAATTAAAATCTTTTGTTCCGCTGTAAATATTCGTCTTGTGTTTTGACGAATATCTTTTACAAATTTTTCAGGAGTTTTCTTTTTTGAATTTGCCATAATTAAAGTTAATGATTTTTAAAACACTACCTTAAATTTTAGGTCTTAGATGTCCACTTTTTGCTGACGATTTACAGAATACCGACAGTAGAGTTTTTCTCATATATGTTAGTGTTAATTAGTAATCGAATATACTCCTTTTTTTGTAAATGATTGATATTTAACAAAAAAATAATATTCTGCTATAGTAATTACGTTTAAAAGAATTGCACGCCAAAAAACATCAAAATAAAAAAGGAGCTAATTAATAGCTCCTTTTCCTTTTTGATATATTTTAAAATTTAGTACGCTTTTGCATATAAAACTCTGTATTTTGCTGGTTTTCCAGAGAAAACATCTACTCCTTCAGTAGGCGTTTCAAAAGCTTGAGGAATACAACGAATTGTTGCTTTCGTCGCATTTTTTATAGCTTCTTCTGTTTCTTCAGTTCCATCCCATAAAGCTGAAACAAAACCACCTTTATTTTCGATAATATCTTTGAATTCTTCAAAAGTTGTTGCCTCTGTTGTGTGAGTATCTCTAAAATCTGACGCTTTTTGGATTAAATTAGTTTGAATATCTTCTAACAATTTTTCCACCTCAGTTGACACATCATCCAATGCAATAAATTGCTTTTCTAATGTATCGCGGCGAGCAACCTCAACATGACCTTTTTCTAAATCTTTTGGTCCAATTGCAATACGAACAGGAACACCTTTCAATTCGTATTCAGCAAATTTCCAACCTGGTTTCGTTTTATCATCATCATCAAATTTGATCGAAATTCCTTTTGCTTTCAATTCAGACGAAAATTTATCCACCACTTGACGAATTTCTTCTAATTGTTCTTCTGTTTTATAAATTGGAACAACAACAACCTGAATTGGTGCTAATTTTGGAGGTAATACTAATCCTAAATCGTCAGAATGCGTCATAATTAATGCACCCATCAAACGAGTAGAAACTCCCCAAGAAGTTGCCCAAACATATTCTTGTTTTCCTTCTTTACTTGCGAATTTTACATCAAAAGCTTTTGCGAAGTTTTGCCCTAAAAAGTGAGAAGTTCCCGCTTGTAAAGCTTTACCATCTTGCATCAACGCTTCGATTGTATATGTATCATCAGCACCCGCAAAACGCTCAGAATCTGACTTTCTTCCTTTTACAACTGGAATTGCCATAAAATTCTCTACAACATCCGCATATACTTCTTGCATTTGTTGCGCTTCCGCAATTGCTTCTTCTTTTGTTTCGTGAGCTGTATGCCCTTCTTGCCATAAAAACTCGGCAGTTCTCAAAAACAAACGCGTACGCATTTCCCAACGCACAACATTTGCCCATTGATTAATCAAAATTGGTAAATCGCGGTACGACTGAATCCAACCTTTGTATGTACTCCAAATAATTGCTTCTGAAGTTGGACGAACAATTAATTCTTCTTCTAATTTTGCTTCTGGATCTACAATCAACTTTCCTTTGTTATCAGGATCATTTTTCAATCGATAATGCGTTACAACCGCACACTCTTTCGCAAAACCTTCTGCATTTTTTTCTTCGGCTTCGAATAAACTTTTAGGAACAAATAAGGGGAAATAAGCATTTTGATGACCTGTTTCTTTAAATCTTTTGTCTAATTCTGCTTGTAGTTTTTCCCAAATAGCATAGCCATATGGTTTGATCACCATACACCCTCTAACCTTCGAATTCTCAGCTAAATTTGCTTTTACAACAAGCTCATTGTACCACTTAGAATAATCCTCAGCACGAGTTGTTAATTTTGCCATAATCTTTTATATTTGTTGATAAGTTTCGTATCTTTACTTGGCATTAAAATTGCCTATAAATTTATGCAAATTTAATTATTACAAACGATGTAAATTTATAATTATGAACAAAGTTTATAAAATTTCTAATAAAATTTCTGCAACTACATTAATTCTTGTGGCTGCATTAGGAATTTCATCTTGTTCGACTTATCAACCAAGTGGTTACGAAAGCGACGGAGTTTACTATAATCCGAAAACAGATAAAACCTATCAACAAGCTCAACTACAACATGGTAACGAGCAAGGAGAACAAGAAAATAAAGGGGAAATAAAAATTGGTAGTCCATACTTCGATGCAGAAGGAAATGGTGCTGAACAATTTTATTACCAAGATGATGTTGATAGCACAAATGATAATACTCAATCTAAATCAGCAACCAAAGTTAAAATTAACGGATATGGTTTAGGTGGTTACAATTATTTTGGAAACAACGACTATACATTAACTTATAACGGATCGAGTAATTATAACTGGGGACGTAATGATGGTGTAGAAATTAATATCTGGAACAACTATCCTTGGTACAGCTACGGATGGGGAGGTTTCTATAATCCATATCGTTGGGGATATTACAATCCTTGGTATGGTGGATGGTACGGAAACGGATTTGGTATTTCATTCGGATGGGGATGGAACGATCCATGGTATAATGGATATTATGGTTGGGGTTGGAATAGACCTTACTACGGTGGATATTACGGAGGTTACTACGGATGGAACAATTGGTACGGATATCCTGGTTATTATGGATATGGATATGGATACAATCGTCCAAGAGGAATTTATTCTCAACCAGGTTACAGAAATGGTGGTCGTTTAAATAACACGATTAATTCTACTCGTCCTGTTGGAAGTTTAAATGGTAGAAACAACCAAATCTCTACAGGTTTAAGACCAACTCGTGATAATACAATTAACAATACAACACGTCCAACTCGCGAAGTAAGACCAGGTGCAGACCAAAGTCAAATTAACGGAACTCGTCCTACAAGAGAGGTTAGACCTTCTGTTAATCAAGGACAGATGAATAATACACGTCCAACTCGTGAAGTAAGACCAAGTGTAGACCAAAGTCAAATTAACGGAACTCGTCCTACAAGAGAAGTTAGACCTTCAATTAATCAAGGACAAATGAACAACACGCGTCCAACTCGTGAAGTAAGACCGACACAAACACAACAGCCTACTTACAACACAAGACCGACTCGCGAAGCTCAACAATACCAACAACCAACGAGAAGCTATGAAAGAACAAATAGCATGAACAATTCTCGCCCATCATATTCTACACCTTCTCCAAGTAGAGGTAGTAGTATGAGTAGCGGAAGCATGGGAGGTGGTTCTCGCGGAAGTAGCACAGGAGGAGGCTCTCGTGGAGGAAGAAGATAACTAGATTTAGATCATATATAAATGAAAAAAATATTATTAAGCCTTTGTACCTTTGTTGGTACATTGGCTTTTGCACAACAGAACAAAGGATACGAAACTCAGTATTCTACAAATGCTATAAATTTATATTCGCAAGATATTAACAGCGGAAATGCTAAATATATTGGTGTTGGTGGAGCTGTTGGTGCATTAGGAAGTGACATTACTTCTGTCGAGCAAAACCCTGCTGGATTAGGAGTAGCAATTAACTCTGATGTCCAAGTAACAGCTGGTGTTTCTACTTTTAGCAACAAAACTAATTTCGGAACAAATATCAAAGAATCTGAAAGTAATTTTGATTTCCAACAATTTGGAGGAACATTTGTTTTTGCAAATGAAGCTTCAAAATGGAATCGTTTCACAGTTGGTGTCGCTTATCTTAATCAGCGTTTAGACAATTATTCATCAATTGGAACAAATGAAGGTATTAAATTTGCTGATCCAGACGGAACTTTCAATGGCTACATCAAAGATATAGATGGATACAAATCTAAATTTTCTGTTAATCTAGGAACTAGTTACGATGACAAAGTTTATTTAGGACTTGGATTAAACTTCCACGAAACTAACTATTCTGGTTACGAACAATACGCAGAACGTGATGACAACAATGGAAAAACCTACGTATACAATGCAGATGGAGCTCCATATAGTGAAATTGGACAAGGATTTTCTTTCTCTTTAGGTGCTATTTACAAAGTGAATCATAATGTACGTTTAGGCGCAGCCTATCATTCTCCTGTTTGGTACAATGTTTCGGAAGATTATTATGCAGCAAACTTCATCAATAACGGAACTGCTGTAGATTCTTATTATATGTATTCTTCTGATTATGATATGACTCGTGGTGGACGTCTTGTAGGAAGTTTAGGTTTTGTTGTGGGTAAAAATTTATCTCTGGGTGCTGATTATACCTATCACATGAACAATGATACAAAATTAAAACCATCACAATATTTTAATTCTTCTAATAATTTCATCAATGATTTTGTAAAAAAATCAAGTGAAGTTAGAGTTGGTGCGGAATACCGTGTAGATCGTTTCAAAGTAAGAGCTGGTTATAATTATATAACTTCTCCTTACAAAGATTTTACAATGGATATTGCAAACGAAAATAATGTTGTAACAAACGCTGCTGTTTTATCGAAAGCATTTCAAGGAGATATTAATCGTGCAAGTTTTGGTTTAGGATATGATTTTGGCGGATTCTATATAGATGCAGCTTATCAGTATCAAACTCAAAAATATCAACAATTGATTGGTGGAACAGATTATATTAATACTAATAATGAATTTGTTTCTTTACCTAACACTTACGCTCCAAAAGTTAAATTAAACAACAATTTATTCTTATTGACATTAGGTTGGCAATTCTAATAAAGAAAATAGATATAAAAAAAATCGGATGAAATTCATCCGATTTTTTTTTGTAGTACTAAATATTAACGTAATATAGTTTTAAACAAAAACTATTAGTTTATTCTTTTGATAGAAGACATTCCAGAAGTGCTCACTTTCGTTTTCAAACCATTTTCGTCTACATAACGAACAGAACTCGCTCCAGAACTATCAGCAGTCAAACTATTCACAGCCCAAACTGTTGTAGAACTTGCTCCTGAACAATCAACAACTACATTCGCAGCTTTCAATTCTTTTCCAACAAATGAAGAAGCTCCCGAAACTGAAATGTTTAAATCCTGTACATTTCCAGAAATTTTCATACTTGATGCACCAGAATTATCAACCGAAATAGAATTAGAAACCACATCTAATTTCAAATTACTTGCTCCTGATAAATCAACCGCCATTTTTTCTACTTTTTGTGTTGGTAAAACGGTTACATTCGTAGCTCCAGAAAGATTAAATGAACGTAATTTTTGATGAGGGAATTTAATTTTAATAGAAGAATTTTTCAAGTTTACTGTTCCATTAATTTTCATAACCAAAACACCATTTTTCACTTCAGTCGTGATTCTATTCATAATATTATCTGGCGCTTCAACCGAAATTTGACCATTATAATTACCATCCTCGACTGTAACACTTATTGCACTGCTTACATCAATTCCTTCAAAAGAAGATATCTTACGCATTTCTGTAACTGTATTACTACTTGCCTCTACTCGGTCTAAATAATTAGAAACTGGCGATTTAGAATTTAAATCTACCGAACAGCTCGCAAATCCTAACGAACTGAATATTAAAATTGGAAGAAAAATGTATTTCATATAGATGTCTTTTATTATATAGACGCATTAACTTCTAAAAAGTTACAAAAAATATTCACTTTATTTATCATTCTAAATCAATCCGTCATAAATATTTAGTAATTTCGCTAACTATGAAAATCATCAGTTACAATGTAAATGGAATTCGCGCTGCGATGACGAAAGGTTTGGTTGAATGGTTAGAAGCTGCACAACCAGATGTTTTATGTATTCAAGAAACAAAAGCAACGCAAGAACAAGTGGACACAAAACCGTTTGAGGAATTGGGTTATCACATTTATTGGCATGCAGCAGAGAAAAAAGGATACAGCGGAGTGGCTATTTTCTCGAAAATAAAACCAAATCATGTACAAATAGGAACTGGAATAGATTATATTGACAGAGAAGGTCGCGTTTTGAGACTTGATTTTGACAATGTTTCGGTAATTAGTTTGTATTTGCCAAGTGGAACAAATATTGATCGATTAGATTTTAAATTACAATTTTGCGAAGATTTTAAAGATTATATCAAAGAACTTAAAATCTCTCATCCAAACATTGTGATTTGTGGAGATTATAACATTTGTCACGAAGCAATTGATATTCACGATCCTGTTCGTAATGCAAAAGTTTCTGGTTTTTTACCTGTCGAAAGAGAATGGATGACTGCTTTTCTTGATGAATGTAATATGATTGATTCTTTTCGTTATTTTGTAAAAGAACCTCATCATTATTCGTGGTGGTCTTACCGTGCAAATGCGCGCAATAATAACAAAGGTTGGAGAATCGATTACAATATGGTGAGTAATACATTAGAAAAAAATATGACGCGTGCCACGATTTTACCAGAAGCAAAGCACTCAGATCATTGTCCTGTTTTATTAGAATTAGACGTTTAAGATTATAGAAATGAAAAAAATTGTACTTTGTTGTTTCGCTCTTTTCGCAATTACAAGTTGCGTACCTCAGAAACAACACCAAGAATTGGAAGCTAATTATTACAGAGCTTTAGACGATCAATCAAATACATCTAAAGATTTGACATTAGCTAATTTGAAAATCGAAACTCTTGAAAAAGATTTAGCAAAAGCTAAAAGCGAATTATACATCAAAGATACAGCTTTGACAAATGCACAAGCTATGATTAGAATGGCTCAAAAAGAACATGATACTAATTTGCAAGAATTGTATTCTGCATTGAATAGTTCTGGAGAAAAATCAAAACTTTTCTATACTCAATTAAACGAAAAAGAAAAGCAAGTTGCAGAATTAACGCAAAAAGTAAAAGATTTAGATGCTAAGATTGATCAAAAAGATACAGAAATCTTCAATCTAAAAAGACAAATCTTAACACAAGAGATTAACCAAAAGGTTTCGGAAGCAACAGCTACGCCTCCTAAAACAACAACTCCAGCAAAACCAAAAACAACAACAAAAAAGTAAATATAAAAGTCTTATCATAATTGGTAAGACTTTTTTTATTCTCTAAATCGAAGTAACTTTGCAAGAACTAAAAAGTTTTAATGAAAGTTATTTGCGAAACAAAAAGTTTGGTATTACGAGAGTTTTTCGAAATTGATGCATTCGAATTATTTCAATTAAATTCTGACAAAGAATTGATGAAAATCGTCAACGAAAAACCATATAAATCTGAAGACGAAGCGAAGTTTTTTATCGAAAATATGGAGAAACATTACCAAGAACATGGTTTTGGTCTTTGGGGTGTTCACGAGAAAAAAAGCGGACGATTTGTTGGTTGGGGAGGTTTGCGTCAAACAAAATACGGCGCAGTTATCAACATTCGTCTGAAACGTAAATTTCAGAACAAAGGTTACGGAACAGAAGTTTTGAATACGATTGTAGATTATGCAAAAAATGAATTGAAATTAGATAAAATTGCTGCAAAAGCAAATGCAAATCAACCCGAAACGTTAAAACTTTTACAAAAATCTAAACTTCAACAATCAGAAGAAAATGAGTTAATTTTTAAAATATAATACACCTTTTACTTAACATAAAAGGTGTTATAGATGTTAATAATACCTATCTATAGACAGAAATATCTTGAATTATCTTTTCTCCATAAAAATCCTTTTCCTCGTTTGTGAAATAAAAATCATTTTTTTGATAAAGATATTTTACATCACGATAAGGTATAAAATCTTTCCAAGTAATTAATAATGTTATAGCATTTCCAAAACTATATTCCTTACTTGTAAATTTAAAACGAGAGGTTTTAATGATGTTTTTCTCACGAAGTGGTGTAAACCAAACTGTTTTTGGTTTTATTTTTGTCATATCATTTAATAAAACTGAAAATGGTTTACCTATATAGTTTGCTTTATTTATTTCAAATTGTTTTATATAGCTTAAAGTATCTATTTGTTGTGAAAAACAAATAGAGCTTATAAAAAATGCTATTATAAAAAACGTTTTCATATACAATGTTTTCATGTTATTAATTATTTAAAATTACAATCACTTGATTCAGAAAATTCACTTTTTCCGCTACTTTGATTTTTTGATTCATTGACGAAAGTAGAGTTAAAATTACCATCACTATCTTGTTTACTAATACCTAATCCCATATTAAATTTATTTGTTATAAAACTCATTGCTAAAAAATCGGCTTCATTATCTGATTTACCATTAGCAAAAAAACTGTCATAAACATTTGTATAGTCATTATATATAGAAGTACCTTCTTTCCATTCACCTTTATCAGTTAGGTAAATATCTTTAGGAAAATTATCTTGAAATCTAATGAAATAATGGTAATTATTAATAGACAAAACATAAATATCTCCATTATAAGAAACAGTATACCAAAAAGAAAAACTAGAACTTTTTATATTTGCATTAGATAAAAAATAAAAATCTCCTGGAGAAGGAGCTGAATAATAACCGTTTGTATGACTATGAACTCTTCCTAATATGTTTTTAGTATCACTTGGGCCAACACTTACATTACCTGTATTACCTTTATTACCATCTATAATAGGTGTAGGTTTGATAATTCCAGAAGAATTATACTTTGCAAATAAAAAATATTTTTCTATTTCATCTAAAGGTAATCCTTTCTTTAATTTTTCAAGAGTTTCTTTAACTTCAGGTGAATTCAAATAATCTTTCGCTACTATATTGTTTATTAAGGCTTGTAAACAAGGATCTATTATAGGGTCAATACCATCTCCTCCACCTCCTCCTGGAGGATTATCAAGACACTCAACAAATTGAGAACAACCACTACTTCCTCCATTTTCAGGAGGTGTAGTATAACAGTTGGAACAACCACTTCCTCCTGGATTTGGAGTTATAATTACCTCGCCTAAATCACAAGAAGGCAAACCTTCAAAACCGCAATCATCTACGTTTGCTTTTTTATTTATAGAGCTGTTAAATTGCTTATCATATTCAAGTTGAAATAAATTGATATTAATTGCAAATAATTTACTATCCTTTTTTACATAACTAAAAAAAACATTTGTCCCATCATCTGTATAGCTTGCAATTAGTAAATCTTTAACTTGTTTGTTTTTAATTTTCGGATACATTACCCATATATCGCCATTCTCATCAAAAATAGTTTGTGAATGTAATCGAGTTTCAATGTAAAAATCTCTACTTTCTAAAATAATATTTTGTCGAGAATTCTTTTTATGCTCGATAATGTTTGTTGTGTTTACAAGACCTGATATATTAGTATGATGTATACTGTCATATCTTTGCATTAATATTGAAAAACCATTTGCGTAATCAATAGTAGATTTATTACTTTTCCCTTGAATTTTTGAAGATTGTGAAAAAATAGCAAACGTTTTTTTCTCTTGTTCTATTTTTTCTGTCTGCATTATATCTTCTTCTGACACACAACTGTATACAAAAAACAAACAAGGAATAAGCATCAGTAGATACTTTAAAAGAGTGTTTATTCATAGATTTTTAGTTTTAATTAAAACTAAAATACAATAATTTATAAAAAAACAAAATTTTTCTTACTAAACATAATGATTATTATCTATCTAAATAATTTAGGTTAAATTATTGATATTGTGAAAGTGCTGTTTTGGATAAATAAAATTGATTCAGAAACTTCTTTGTAAGGCGCATTCTGCCGTTGAAACGGCATATCCAAATCGGACAAAATATAAATCCCTCGTAATTTTAGTTTTCGAGGGATTTTTTAATTATTATTTCTTTTTAGGTGGAAATTTTTGTAGCAATTTCGTTACACCTTTCTGAATATTTGCTGCACGAACTTCTGGCGAAGCTTTCAAGGGCATTTGAATTTTCAAGGTTCCTTCCCAAACCAATCTTCCTTCATCCTTCATCGAAATGGTATAATTTTGATTTAATTTTTGAGACATAATCGGAATTCCAACCGAAACTCCACCTCCAAAACCATAACCACCCGTTCCCATTCCAATTCCAACATTAGAATTTTGTTGTGTCGAAACAAATTCTTCTGGTTTAATATCAACCATTAAATTCCCTTCATTGGTTTTCTGAAAACCTCTGTACAACATTCCTTTTTCAATCGACGAATATAATCTGGCAGAATCTAAATCATTCAAACCTAAATTTCCCGTTTGTGTAAAAGAATACGTTCTATTTGTTTCAAAATCAAAATCTCGGTCATAATCTACCGCTATATTTTGCGTGCTACATGAAACAATTGTTAAAAATAACGCGCTTAGTAAAAGTATTTTTTTCATTGTTTTAATTTTTAAGATGAGTACCTGAAACAAGTTCAGGTTGGCATACAGGTCATATTGAACTCGCTTCAACATCGCATCACATTAGTTATTTCAAAGAAGTAATATAAATTTCCACCACTTTTCTTAACGAATCAAAACCAATTTCATCTAAATTAATTTCGTTGATAGAAACCCATTTTACTTCTGCTATTTCATCTTTTTCAAGCGTAATTTCTTCGTCTGGAAAATCAGCAATAAACGCTAAATCACACGTTTTATATGGAACTTCTTTGTACTCGTATGTATTAGGTTGAGAAAGAAAATACTTGAAATTCTCTAAAGGAATTTTAATTCCTAATTCTTCCTCAATCTCTCGTTGACAGGTCCTTTCTGCCGATTCATTTGGATCTGTAAAACCTCCAGCCAAATCTAACATTCCTTTCTTTGGTTCTCTATTTCGAACTGTAAAAAGAATTTTATCTTCTTTTTTTAGAATAACCGCCACAGCAGCTGCCACATTTTGATAATAAACCAAATCACAATTGTTGCACGACATTTTTCTAAAATCAAAATGATCGATAGAATGTCCACAATTTGGACAAAATTTAAACGATTTTATCATCTTTTTAGGTTAATGATTATTATTTATTTCTTGGATGAAATTTGATAATCGCATCTCGAATAAATTCTTGATCAACATGCGTATAAATTTCAGTCGTCGTAATACTTTCGTGTCCCAACATTAACTGAATTGCACGAAGATCTGCTCCATTTTTCAATAAATGAGTCGCAAAAGAATGACGAAATGTATGCGGACTAATTGTTTTTTTAACTCCAGCAATTATCGATAATTCTTTCACGATTGTAAAAATCATCACACGAGTAAGGTTTTTACCTCGTCTATTTAAGAACAAAAAATCTTCGAAACCAGCTTGTATAGGAAGATGAATACGAATACTATCCTTGTACAAGTTAATATATTTTATCGTATAATCGCTAATCGGAACAAGTCTTTGTTTGTTTCCTTTCCCAATAACACGAATAAAACCATCATCAAAAAAAAGATCAGAAATTTTGAGATTTATCAATTCCGAAACACGCAAACCACAACCATAAAGCACTTCTATAATCGCACGATTGCGCTGTCCTTCTGGTTTTGATAAATCAATTACTTCAATCATTTTATCAATTTCTTTTTCAGAAAGTACATCAGGAAGTTTCATCCCAATTTTTGGAGTTTCGAGCAAAGAAGTTGGATTATCTTCTCTAAAATCTTCGAGTTGTAAGTACCCAAAAAAGCTTTTCAAGCCAGAAATAACACGCGCTTGCGAACGCACGCTATATTCACTCGATGCAAAATCGTGTACAAAATCCCTCAAATCATCTTGTGAATAATCTAAAGGTTGTTTATCAGAATAATTAATTAATTTTTGAATATCGCGTAGATAACCTTCAATTGTATTGGCAGAAACTCTTTTTTCTAATTTCAGATACATTTGATAGTCATACAAAGCATCTTTCCACAGCATTTACTTCGTTATTTTTTCAAGTTCAAAAATACGCTTTATCATTTCATCTTCGAGCATCCAAACTTGATAAAATGCACGAGAACCATATAAAGTTCCAGCAATTGTGGCTTTCATATAGTTATCAACAGTTGTTGAAAAGACAGGGTTAAACTCATTTGAAGGAATTCCTAAAACACCTAAAAACTCATTTCTATACATTCCAGCACTGAAATATTTCAAATAAATTGCTTCGTTATGAAACATGAAAAAATCGTGAATTGAATAAATTTTCTTGAATAAAAAGTCATTAAAATAATTTGCATCTTGATTATAATACAACCAGTTCGAAACCGAATTTGTATCTAATGCAACAAATTCATCAGGAATAATTCCACCACCGCCGTAGACTTTTTTACCTGAAGGCGCTGTAAACTCTAAGTCTTTATTGATTTTAATTGAGTCTTTACTATATAATTCACCCGATTTTAAACGTTTGTATAAATCGTCGCTGTATTTTGCCGTTTTTTTATCAAAAGGTTTTTGAATAGATCGTCCAGAAGGTGTGTAATAGTTTGCAACCGTTAAACGAACTTTAGTATCATCGCCTAAATTAATTTCACGTTGCACCAAACCTTTACCAAACGAACGACGACCAACGATAATTCCACGTCCGTAATCTTGCAAAGCTCCCGCAACAATCTCACTCGAGGAAGCAGAATTTTCGTCCATTAAAACATAAATTTTCCCTTGCTCGAAAAGACCTCTATTTGTAGCGTAAATATATTTTTTACGTTTTTGTTTGTCTTGTGTGTAAACTATCAATTCGTTTTTCGTCAAAAATTCATCTGCAATTTCTTCTGCAATATGCATGATTCCTCCAGGATTTCCGCGTAAATCGAACACCAAAGTTTTCATGCCTTGATCCAATAAATTTTGTAAACCTTCGTGAACTTCATTTGCAGAATTTTCAGAAAAACGAGTCAATTTAAGATAACCAATATCTTTCGTTAACATATGTTTTCCAGTAACCGTAGGAATTGGAACAATAGTACGATTTAGCGTAACAGAAACTGGTTTTCGATCGCGAATAACAGATAGTTTAACTTCCGATCCTTTCTTACCTTTCAATAAACCTTCTATTGTTTTATTATCTTTTGCAACCAAAGATTGATTATCTACAGCAACTAATTGATCTCCAAACTCTAGTTTACCATAATTTTTCGTTCCAAGTAATGTACGTTCAACAACAATGGTGTCATTCATTGTACGAAATTGAATACCAATTCCAACAAATTCACCTTTCAATTGTTCTTCTGCCTTTTGTACAGAAGCTTTGTCGATATATGTACTATGTGGATCTAGCTTGGCAACCATATAATGAATCGCATCATCAACCAAACTATCCGAATTAACATCGTTCACATATTCATTGTCAATCAAAGAAACTAATCGACGAATTTTTTGTTCGTTATCCGAATATTGCAAACCTACAATATCCTTGTTTTCATCGAACGCAAAGTCGTATTTTTTCCCAACCATAAAACCGATTAAGAAAATAATCATCACAACTAATACGATATTAATAACCTTGAAAAAACTTCTCATTAAAATGCTAACTGTATAATTCTTCTTCTGTAATTTGTCGAATTGTAATTCCTGATTTTTCTAAAAACTCTAACCCAGAAAGATCTTTGTATTGTTGAATGTAAACAATGCGCTTTATACCTGCTTGCAGAATAAGTTTGCTACAATCTGTACAAGGCGAAAGTGTAATATACAATGTCGCTCCTTCTGCAGATTGTGTAGACGTTGCACATTTTAGAATTGCATTGGCTTCGGCGTGCAAAACATGCCATTTTGTATTCCCTGCTTCGTCCTCGCATTTGTTCTCAAAACCACTTGGCGTACCATTGTAACCATCAGAAATAATCATTCGATTTTTAACAATAATTGCACCAACTTTTTTGCGTTCACAATAGGATAGATTCGCCCATTCAAAAGCCATTTTAAGATAAGCTTTATCGTAACGTAATAGTTTTTCAAAGTTTGTTTCCATTTCTAACTAAGCTTCTTCTTTGTTTTTTGTCCATAAAGGCGGAATAAAAAATGGTAATGGATTTCGGAAAAATGCTTTTAATGTATGTGAAATCATCGTAAAAATCTTATAAAAAGGAATATTATTAGATCGCATTGCCATTAATAATGATAAGATAAAACTAACTAAGAAGTTGCTCCAACCAACCATGAAAATTGCAATAAAACCTATAATCATTGGTCCAATATCAAAATGATAGCCCATTCCACCAATACCAATCGCGAAGTTTCCTGAAACGAAAGTAATATGTCGAATATCGAAAGGTTGACCTGTAAAATCCCCAATCAAAAAGGCACATCCCATCATAAAACCGAATGCAACATTACCGACAACTCCTCCCATATTTTTCTCAAACCAATTCGAAATTCTTCTTCTTCTACGTTCTGAAAATGATTTCTTCAAAATTGGATGATTATAAATACGTTCTGGAATATTATGAAAACGTTGATTATTAATTGTAATTCCCGAAATTAATCCTGAAAGGAATAAGAAGACTCCCGCAATTGCTCCGAAGTAAAAAATATGCCAATCCATTGTCACCACTTCTTCCCAATAATGATAAGCTTTAGAATATTTTAAAACTTCTAATCCTAAGATTTCGTTGAGTAAATAAAATATTCCTAATGAAACCACAAAACCCGCAACAACATTTCCTAAAAAAGCAATCATTTGGCTTCTTACTAATTGCGCAAATAAAGTTGTAAAATCTTTCACATTCAGTTCAGAACCAGAAGTTGGCACAAGCGAACGAGCTAAACGAGCCGCTGTCATAGAAGGCTGTTTTGTAGCAAGCGTCATATGTGTCAAATAAATCGTACAGAAACCAACAGCGTAATTAATACTAAAGAAAAACGCTTTAAACAGTGGCGATGTATCATGTATATTTCCAATTCCAGTTTTGATAAAACACAAAAAAGAAACAATAAAGCCACCTCCACAAGCTGTCCAAAACATCTTATTATACTCTTTGGCTGTCTGCGTAATATATTTTTCGCCCGTTTTACCATTATGATAAGTCACTAAGAAAGTGATTAAATAAACCGTAGAACCTAACTGATTACTCATAAAATTCTTTGGCGCATAAAACTCAACCCATTTCTTTGTTGCAAGACTATAGAAAGAAATTATTCCGTGTAATCTTAGTTCATTATAACTATTTAAAATTGTTTGCAAACGAACTAATTGTTGTTGCAAACGATTGATTTTTGATGCAACTTTCAATGAAATTCCTTTGTAATCTTTTTGTGTTAAAATATCGTTTAACAAATGTTTACATTTCGAAATACTTTCTTTAATTTCTAACATATCAAAGCCAGCTTGTGGATTTTCGATAATGTTACTAATCTGCATCGAAAGTTTAGAGAAAGGATTATCAAGATAATTAACCTCGTTACTATAACGCATCATTTCTTTGTCCGAAAACCCACCAGTAATACGAACCGTCAAAATAGAAATTGCTTGTAAAAGCTGATTTTGAATATTATTAACGTTTCCTTTAAAATTATCTGGTTCGATATCTTGATACAATACTTCGAAAAATTTTCGCCAACGATCTCTTGGAATAATTCGGATTGCTGATAAGTTTTTCGAATTATAAAAAATCTCATTTACCACAGAAGTTAATTCATTATTATCTTCAATATCCGGTAAAAGAGAATCCATTATTTTCTTTCTAAAAATGGATAATAAATTATCTTCCAGATGAATTCCACTATCTACTAAATAGCTAACGAAATTGATTTTCCCGAATGTATTTTGAAGTTCTTCGCGAAAAATTAATCGATATGTAGGGTTATTTTGAAGTTTAGAAATTAGATCATCTATAAAAGAAATTGAATCTGGATAATCTTTTCTTGCTTTCTCTAATAATCTTAGAAAAAAGCTCTTCTCGTATTTTTTATTTTGATCAAATATAGAGTCTAAAGCCATATTTTAATTTCTTCATTCAGAGTACAAAAGTAAAAAACTTATACTACCTAAGCAGTATAAATCAAAAGAAATAAAAAAGTGATTCTTGATGAACCACTTTTTATATATTTAGAATTTAAAATTTTTCTTATCTATTGCTGGGTTGATTTTTATGTCATTAAATTTTATCACATATTCTCCTCCATCAACTGGTTTTCCTACCACTTTTGTGGCGAAAGATAATCCGTTATACGTCTTGAAATTAGAGTAATAAAGTGTTTCGTCTTTATTTTTTTCCATTACAATTTCGTACGAATTTTTATCAAAACAGTATATTGTAGAATTTGTATTTTTTGTTAATTCTATTTTGTAACAGCTATTATTTTGATCGTATTTATCTACACCTAAGTATTTTACTTTAAATCCTTTTTGTTTATATTTCAAAATATCCGAATCAAAAGAGTCTGGTTTATAATCTTTTACAGCTACATTTTTCTTAGCAACTTCGCTGTATGTCCATCCCATTCTACCATCATATCCTTCGTTCAAGATTTCTTTTCCATTCATCACAAACACTACTTTTTTGTTGTAAGGGCGTTGATGATAAACAATCATTGGATAAGAATCTCCAACATTTATAATGGCTTCTCCTTTTAGGATAATACTGTTCAAATTATTCCAAGCTGCTTCTCCTCCTGTTTTTTTAATATGAGTTTCTATTATTTTATCTGCATTTTGTGCAAATGTAGTCACAGAAAATAATGAAATCATAAGCGTGCTAAACGTCAATTTCGACATAAGAACTTTTTTAATTTTTAACAATCTGTCGAACAAGATATAAAAACTAATTTAAAGTTCTGTAAAGAAATATTGTCTTTTAGTCTTTTTTAACTTCTATATGAGCCCAATTTTCACCTCTTAAAATACGGTAAACCTGACCTTGAGAAATATTAAATTGTTTTGCTAGTGTAGAAATTTTTGTTTTTCTATTTGGATCAATTAATTTCTTTTTTAGACGAATAACTTGTGCTTCTGTCAACTTACTATTTGGAATACTGTCTAAACGAGAACGTCCTTTCATCATTCTAAATAAATCCTTGTTGTGTTCTTTCCATTCGTCTAAAGTAGCCCACTTTAAATTATCCATTGCGTTGTTTAATTTGTTATGATCCAAATGCACTACATATTCTTTATTGTCTTTATTTGGTAAAAACGTTTCGGCAACCATTTTATGTACATATTTAGCCGTACGTTTTCCGTCTGCTTTTGTTACCCAAATCGCACGATAACCGTTGTTAATCGCTCCTTCTAAGATTTTGTATTTATCTTGTCCTGTGTATAATTTTTTTACAAGACCATCTTTTGAAACTAAAAAGGATCTTTTTTCAATTAATCCTTCTGCTTCGTATTCTTTCCATGAATCACTCATAATCACTATTTTACTTATTTACTCCATTTTACAACAACATTCATACCGAAATATTTTTTTAAGTATTAATTAACTTAATTGTTTCATTTCCATGTCAAGTATAGCTAATTTTAGGGCAAATATAAATCATAAAAAGTTTAAAGATTATTTTTTAACAATAGTGGATAAGTACTTTTTTGCACGCTCTAAATCTTCTGGTGTATCAATTCCTACTCCTATCGATTCAGTTTCAATCACTTTAATCTTCATTCCATATTCCAAATAACGTAATTGTTCTAATTTTTCTGCACGCTCATTTTGACGCATTTCAAGTGTTGAAAACTTCAACAAAGCTTCTTTTCTAAACGCATAAATCCCTAAATGACGAAAATAATTTGGTGTAAAATTAGTTTCACGTGCAAATGGAATTGCTGAACGCGAAAAATAAAGTGCAAAATCGTTAATATCAGTGACCACTTTTACAAAATTAGGATTGTTAATATCTTCTTCCTTTGTAATGGATTCTTTTAAAGTCGCCACATCTACAGTTTTTCCCAATTCTCCATCAAAAGAGGATAAAATATCTGCCAAAGCTTTTTCGTTCACAAATGGTTCGTCACCCTGAACATTCAAAATAATATCGCATTCTATATTTTCGATAGCTTCGGCAATTCTATCACTTCCTGTTTCGTGATCTTTGATACTCATGATTGCTTTTCCGTTGTGCGAAACAATTTCATCAAAAATTAAATCAGAATCTGTCACCACAAAAACATCGTCAAACAAATTAGTAGCGGCAACATTTTCGTACGTCATTCTTATCACAGTTTTATCGCCCAATTGTTGCATCAATTTACTTGGAAAACGTGTTGCTGCATAACGAGCTGGAATTACGGCTATTTTTTTCACTACTTTTTATTTCAAATTTCTGTAAATTTAAGTAGATTCGGCTGAAATGCATTTTTAATCAATAAAATAATTGTAGTATCTTTACTGAAATAAATTTTCTGTATGAAGATTGCTTTCAAAATTTTGTTATTTTTTGATTTCATTAGGATTGATTTTCATCTTAATCAGCGAGTTAAAAATTCAAGGATAAAGAAAAATTTATGTCAAAACCAACTCAACGTTCGTTAGCGATTTTATTATCACACGATATGCTTAGTTATATTACCAAAACAACCGACGGAATATCGACTTCGTATTCGGATGTGTATGACTATTCGGTGGATTTTACAAATCTTAACAAAACGGAGATTGAAATTGAACATGAATTGCGTTCTAATTTAACTCTATTGCAAGAATACGACCATGTGCACATTTGTTTTTTATCGACTACAATCAATGTCGTTCCCTCACATCTTTCGCACAAGCCTTTCGAAGATTTGTTATCTCTTTCGGATTATAGTCCTATCAAATTAGCAATTGATTGTCCATTAGAAAATATAGATGCTTCTA
Organism: Empedobacter sp. ULE_I140; assembly: GCF_053482575.1. NCBI lineage: Bacteria > Pseudomonadati > Bacteroidota > Flavobacteriia > Flavobacteriales > Weeksellaceae > Empedobacter > Empedobacter sp. ULE_I140. The sequence continues at coordinate 2,984,985 of NZ_JBQMTX010000001.1, forward strand.
TTGTATACAACATTCATTATCCGCTAAAAGATATTTTGCTTTCGTTACCGAATTTGCAAAATGCGCGTTTGTATCATTCGGGCAAATTCTTGATAGATTATGGAATGATTAATACCAAGAACGATGAAATTTATATCAATTTAATGCATCAAAAATTAGAAGTTTGTGTGTTAAGCAATGGAGAATTTATTTTTTATAATCTATTTGAAACAAAAACGAAAGAAGACTTTTTGTTTTACATTTTGTATACATTAAATCAATTAAATATTAGTCCAAATACCGTTTCGTTGTATGCTTTTGGTGACATCATGAATTCGCCAGATTATTACGAAACTTTACAAAAATATGTGCGTCATATTTCGTTTAACGAAGCAGACAAACAACTTGGTCAATATTTTACATTATATAAATTATTCGAATGCGAATCATTTCAGGAACATTAAAAGGAAAAAGAATCACAGCACCAACCAACTTGCCGGTGCGCCCAACAACAGACTTCGCGAAAGAAGCTTTATTTAATATCTTAAACAACGAATGGTATTTCGACGAAATTACCGTTTTAGATTTATTCTCTGGAATTGGAAGTATTTCATTAGAATTTGCTTCACGTGGAGCAAAAAAAGTAACTTCAGTTGATAACTTCTACGGTTGTGTAAAATTTTTGGACGAAACAGCGAAACAATTAAAATTAGATGATGTTATTTCTACTGTAAAAAGTGATGTCATGAAATATTTGGACAAGCAACCAATCAAAAAGTTTGATATTATTTTTGCTGATCCTCCTTACGATTTGGATGTAGAAATTTACAAAAAAATCCCAAATTTGGTTATCGATAATAAATGGTTAGAAGAAGGTGGAAATTTTGTTTTAGAACATCCATCAAGCATTTCTTTTGAAGAGCATCCAAACTTTGTACAGCACAAAAAATACGGAAACGTACACTTCTCTTTTTTCGAGTAAACATCCATTTTCTTAAAATATTTAACAAAATCGACTGATAGATGATATCTATCAGTCGATTTCTTTTTTTTATTTATACTAAGTCTAATTAAATTTGCAGCATTAATTTTATTTAGAATAAATATATATAACATATGAAAAGGAATAAACTTTTACTAGCTACACTTACTATACTAAGTTTTTCTACTGCATTCGCACAAGAAAAAGAAAAAAAGGATACAGTAAGTAATCTACAAGAAGTTGAGATTTTTGGGGACCGAAATAAAAAACAAAGAGGGTTAGAAGCTATTACCCGTTTTCCTGTTTCGCCAAATCAACAAATACAAACTATATCTACAATTTCAGAAAAATTAATTGAAGAGCAAGGAGCTCTAACCATTACAGACGCAGCTCGTAATGTTCCTGGTGTTACCTTATTCGGTTCTTACGGAGGAAATAGAGAGTCTATGTCAATTCGTGGATATAGAGGAACACCAGTCTTAAGAAATGGAGTTAGACAAGATTCAGATTTTAGAACTGCTGGTGCAATAGCTGATATGCAGGGAATAGAGTCTATACAGGTAATCAAAGGATCTGCTGCAATTACTCAAGGAGTTGGAAACAGTCTAGGTTCTGCTGGTGGAGTAATTAATTTAGCTACAAAAACGCCTCGTTTTATAAATGCTGGAAATATAGGTTTACGTGTAGGGTCTTGGAATCAAGTTCGTACAACTTTTGATGTTCAACGCGTAGTTGATAACGCTAAAAGCTTTGCATTTCGTCTAAATGGTGCATATCAACAAGGTGATAGTTATAGAGATGTTGTAAACAATAAAAGATTCTATATACAACCTTCTCTTGCTTGGAGACCTGATGATAAAACAGAAGTAATTGCAGAAATGGATTATTTAAATTTTGAAGGCGTTCCTGATGCAGGTACAGTAAATTTAAATAATGACTTCACGCAAGCATTAGCTAATATGGGACATCGCTTCTTAGGTTTTGATACTGACTTTGATAAAAGTGAAGCAACAACATACTCATTACGTGCTACACGTCAATTAACTGATAAGATTAGTGTACGTGCTGCATATTATGGTTCTATTAATGATAGAGATCAACAGAGCACTTCATTAGCTACAATAAAAGACAAGGCAGGAAATGTAGCCGATTACTCTTTAAGAACTAGATCATTAGGACATTCTACTAGAAATGATAGAAATACAACAATTCAAATTGATGTAATGGGAAAAGATTTTCAAGCTGGAATTCTGAAATGGAGTTGGCAAGCTGGTTATGATTATACAACCTATCGTGTAGATTCTCGTAGTGCACAAATCGATTCAGGAAAAAAAGATAAAGATGGTAACCCTATTATGACATCTACTATTCCTGTGGTAGAAGACCCTATTAATGTACTACAAAATATCAATAATAAATTACCTAATAATTTTGATTTTTCTCAATTAACAATCAATACATCAAGTCCTCTTGATAATGGTTATTACTACGGATTTATGACTCAACATCATCTTAATATTACAGATTACGTAAAAGTTGTTGGAGCTTTGAGATGGTCATATTCTGGTGTAAATTCAAAAGACATTTTAGATCCTATGATTGGATTAATGGTTTCTCCTATTAAAAATATTAATTTATTTGGATCATATACAACAACGTCATCTTTACGTTCTGCTTCAAATCCTTTACAGGGTGGAGGAACAGTTGGAACTTCTCGTACAAAACAATTTGAAACTGGTATTAAAACAGATTGGTTTAATGACAGACTTAGAGCAAATGTTACATACTTCGATATGGTTAACGAGAACTTAGCGTATGAAATTGTGAATGGAAATACACGAACTGGGTTATATCAACTAGCAGGAGATTTAAAACGTAAAGGAATAGAATTAGAAGTAACAGGGCGTCCTTTACCTAATGTTCAAGTAATGCTTGGTTACTCTTATTTAGACACACAATACCAAGGTTCTCCTTCTTATGTAGATGGTTCTCGTCCAATGAATGCTCCTCGTAATACAGCTAATGCATGGGTACAATATAAATTCCAGAAAACAAACACTTTTATTGATGGATTATCTATTTCAAGTGGTCTTTATTATGTTGGATCACGACCTGTTAATGATAGAAGCACAACAAAAGATGCACATGGAAATGTAATGAATGGACAAGCTCCTTTCTTAATGCCAGAATATACAACGCTTAATGCGCAAATTGGATATTCTACACGCAAATTCGATTTCCGTTTATTCTTCAATAATATTACAGACGAAATCGGATACAACTCATACTACAGAGGAGGTTACATCAACCAAATCGATCCATTTAACATGGCAGGACAAGTAGTATTTAAATTCTAATTTTCTCAGAGTTAAACATATTTTTAGCATTTATTTAATAGGAAAACGACAGTTTTATAAACTGTCGTTTTTACTTTGGATAGAATTGACTAACTTCCGTCAAAATTTTTCTTAAAACATGAAAACAAAAATTACTGCTTTATTGATATTCTTTTGTTCGATTTTTACATTTGCACAAACAGAAAATACGCTAAAATCTATTCCAGAATTTTCTTTCGTAAAAATGCAATCCGAAGGAATTTTCAGTTCAAAAGATATCAAAAAAGGAAAACAAACGTTAATCGTTTTATATTCGCCAACATGTATTCACTGCCAATTAGCCTTGAATCATTTTAGCAATAATTACGAAGAACATTTAAAAAATACTCAGATTATTTTAGTTTCTGAATACGAAGCAAAAGACGCTATCCCTTTCCTAAAAGAGCATGCACCTAATTTTGTAAACAATAAAAATGTAGAATTATTATATGATTCTAATTACGAATTTGGTCCAACATTTCAACCAACTTCTATTCCTACATTTTATTTATTCGACAAGGATCAAAATCTTGTTACAATCAAAAAAGGTTCTGTAGAAGCAAATCAAATTTTTAAATATTTGAAATAATTTAAAAATTAATCCATAAAAAAATCCACTCAATTGAGTGGATTTTTTTGTTATATCTAATCGATGATTATTTACCTTGTTGTGATTGAGCTTCGAATTGTTTTTGTAATTCTTTGATTTGCTCATCAGATAAACCTTGTCCTCCTTGCGCACCTGGTTGTCCTTGTGGAGCTGGTTGACCTTCTTTAAAGTCTACTAATTCTACTTCGAACTCTAATGCTTGGTTTGGTCCAATTTGTCCTCCAGGAGCTCCCATTTCACCGTAACCTAAGTTAGCAGGAATATAGAATTTGTATTTAGATCCTTTAGACATTAATTGTAAACCTTCTGACCATCCTGGAATAACTTGATTCAAAGGAAATTCTACACCTCCTTTAGCTTCAGGGTTTTTATCTGTACTGTCAAAAGTCTTACCAGTAGCTAAAATTTTACCAGTATATTTTACTTTAACAATACTATTAATGTTTGGTTTAGCACCTGTTCCTTCTTTTTCTACAACATAAACTAATCCAGAAGCAGTTGTTTTAGCACCAGAAGTTTTTTTCTTCTCGTCTACTAATTTTTTAGACTCGTCTGCATTTTTCTTCACCAAGTTTTGTTGGTGATTTTTTGCATACGTATCTAAAATTCCCATTCCCGCTTCTTGTGTAATCAACAATTTTTTGTGACGTACAACATCCATAATCCCTTGAACAATGATATCCTTGTCCATTTGATCTAATTGTTGTTGGTTAATAACCGTCTCAATTTGCTGACCAACTTGTTGACCAATCGCGTAAGATTCTCTACCTTCTTTACCTGCTTTTAAGTAATCGCGGATCCCTTTTTCTAATTGATCGTAGTTGATACTATCAGTTTCAACTAAACGTCCTCCAAGACCTTTGATTTGCTCACCAAGACCAGTTCCGAAAGCATAAGAAGCTTTTTGATCTTCGCTTTCTAATTTGTCTACAGATTTTCCTTTGTTACAAGACACTAACGACGCAACAACAAAAATCCCTAAAAGAACTTTTTTCATTATTTATAAAAATTTATTGCAAGTTTAATAAGAAACTTTCATTAATCATACAAATCTAAACCAAATTCTTCTTTTAATTTTAACAAAATCGGGTTTTTATCTGATAATTTCTCAAATTTTTCTTTGTTTGATAAGATATGATTCGTTGCTTCCTTCTCAGAAAACTTAATTTGAATACTAAAATAGTGATTCTTAAGGAATGCTCTCAAACTATTTCTGATTCGATCACGGTATTCCTCAAATTCTTGTTCCGATGAATGAGAAGTAAATTCGAAAATAATTTCATCACCTTCCAAGCCAAGTTCAGTTGTCATCAAAGCATTATAGGACGGAATATTATGTTCGATTTTTAATCGATCCAAAAATCTTTTCCAGCCTTCTTTTACTTGATCCAATGTAAACTTTTCTCGAGGCAAATCATTTCGTAAAATCTCCTCTTGATGTTCTTCTACTTTTGCTCCAGGCAAAGCCATCTTAAGACTAAACGACGAATTACCATTTGTTCTAATCGGTTTTGAAGCACGCGTATATTCTTTGACTTCTTCTGAAATCGAAGTTTTAACGTGTTGCGTATTTACCTGTTGTGAAGTTTGTCCATTTTGAGGAATAGAATTATTTTGCTGAATTTGAAGAACTTCAATTTTAGAAGTTTGTTGTTCAGAAAAATAAAACGTTGGCGGAACTATCCTATACTTTTTTTTTTAAGCCCGTTTTCTTCTGCCGTTAACGAAGCCAATTGCATCAATGCAATTTCAACTGTTAAACGAGGATTCTTACTCGATTTGTAGTTTAAATCGGCCTCATTACAAATTTCAATTGCTCCAAATAAAAACGTTGCTGAACATTTTTGTGCATGCTCCAAATATTTTGCTTTTATACGCTCACCAACTTCCAACAAACTTACTGTATTAGCTGTTTTCGCCATCAATAAATCTCGGAAATGAGCGCCCAAACCGCAAATAAATAAATGTGCATCAAAACCTTTGTTCAAAATATCATTCAATTGCAACATCGCTTGCGGAATATCATTTTCCAAACACGCGTCTGTCATCTTGAAGTAATAATCGTAATCTAATACATTCAAGTTTTCTGCTACTGAAGAATAGGTCAAATTTTTATTGGTAAAAGTTGACATTCTATCAAAGATTGATAAAGAATCGCGTAACGCACCATCTGCTTTTTGAGCAATCAAATGCAATGCATCATCTTCAAAAGTTACTTGTTCTTTTTCAGCAACATTTTTCAAATGCCCTTTGATGTCTTCAACTCCAATTCGTTTGAAATCATAAATCTGACAACGAGAAAGAATAGTAGGAATAATTTTATGTTTTTCTGTAGTTGCCAAAATGAAAATAGCGTGCGCTGGTGGCTCTTCTAAGGTTTTCAGAAACGCATTGAAAGCAGCTGTTGACAACATATGAACCTCATCAATAATGTAGACACGATATTTCCCAATTTGAGGAACAATACGTACTTGATCGATTAAATTTCTGATATCATCAACCGAATTATTAGATGCCGCATCCAACTCAAAAATATTGAAAGCAAAATCTTGATCGCCTTCTACTCCATTTTCTTCGTTGATTTTACGTGCTAAAATTCGAGCACATGTTGTTTTTCCAACACCTCTTGGTCCACAAAATAAAAGAGCTTGTGGCAATTGATTTGACTTTATCGCTTGCTCCAAAGTATTTGTAATAGACGCTTGTCCAACTACATCTTCAAAATTTAACGGGCGATATTTTCTGGCTGAAACAACAAAATTTTCCATACTATTGGCAAATATAATGGTTATAATTTTAAGAATTAAATCTATTCATTTTTTTTATTTTTTTTTCTGTCAAAACGAATGTTAAAAAACAAAAGGTAGTCATACAACCTAGTGAAATAATTGAAGCAAAGATGTAATTTATTTCAAATAAAAGTCCTGATAAGGCAATTAATAAAAAAATTACTCCAAAATAAAACATAATTTTTCTGGAATATTTTTGTGCAAAATTCCAATTCTCAATATTTTTCATTGATAAGTTTGACCTATAACCATATAATGGATTAATATTTTTTGCAGGAAAAATTAATTGTACAATTCCCATAATTATAAATATTAGACCAAATAATAAGGATAAAATAAAAAAAGGGCTTTCTGTATTCATCATAAAAAAAAATTAAATCATCTTAGTCTTTATCATTTTATATAAAATTAAATACTTTTCGTTAGATTCGTACTTTTAGATTTATTATTTTTGCTTCAATTATACTCAACCTTAAAATGGCTATAAAAAACACACAGGAAACACCAAAAACTCCTAAAAAACAAATCGTCAAAACAATTATAGGTATACTGTTTTTAGTAATCGGTTTATTACTATTAGCTTCGTTTATTTCTTATTTTTTTAATGGTTTTATGGATCAGAGCCAAATCTCTGATTTATTAGATAAAAGTCAAACCGCCGAAAATATTTTCGGGAAGTTTGGCGCATTATTAGGTGAAACATTCATTTTGCAAGGAATCGGAATTGTTTCATTTTTTGTCCCAGTCTTCTTTATTCTCTTAGGAGTTAAAGTTGCTACAAATTGGAAAAAAATTAAACCTTTCACAACGCTTTATCAAAGCATTTTCTTCATGATTTGGTTACCAATATTTTTTGGTTGTATTTTACCTACTCAACACATGCTTTCTGGCGTAATGGGATTTGAAATTAATGATTTCCTAAATAGCTTTATTGGTAAATGGGGTGTAATTTTATTGCTTTTCGTTAGTTTATTGATTTATTGTGTCATTCATTTCCGAATGACGTACCAATCTATCCAAGAAAAAATGGAAGAACGTGCGAAACAAAAAGAAATTGAGCGCATAGAAAAAGAGCAAGAAAAAATCAAGAGAGAACAGCTTGAATTAAGAAAACGTAAGGAAAAAGAAGAACAAGAAAAGATAAATAAATTCAATCAAGATGCTGAAAAGCAACAGGAAGATAGTTTATTGCAAGAATTAGAATTGATAGAACAACAAGAGAAAGAAGCAATTCAATCTCATAAAGTAAATCCAAACGAAGCATTTCATCAAGAATTTAAAATTAATCAACCAAAAGAGGAAGAAACAATCGAAGAAACTCCACTTAATATTACAGAATTAGTGGTTGAAGATTTGGCAGATGATGAGGAAGAAAATAATCAAGTAGATTTTTTATCAATTAATGATGAAGAAAATTTAGAAACAGAAATTCAACCAACTCAAAACTCTTCTGAAAATGGATTAGAATTAAAAGTTCAACACGTTGATGAAGAAGAAGAATTTGAAGCGACTTCTGCTCGATTGGTACAAGAGCAAGGTGAATACAATCAACGTTTAGATTTACCAAATTATCAATTTCCTCCTATTTCATTGTTAAAAAAATATGACAACGGAAATACCTTAATTGATCAAAAAGAATTAGAAACGAACAAAAATAGAATTGTCGAAACCTTAGGAAACTATGGAATCGGAATCGATGAAATTTCTGCAACAATCGGTCCTACAGTTACATTGTACGAAATTGTACCAAAAGCTGGTGTTCGTATTTCTAAAATCAAAAATCTTGAGGACGATATTGCCTTAAGTTTGGCTGCGCTTGGTATTCGTATTATTGCGCCGATTCCTGGAAAAGGAACAATTGGTATTGAGGTTCCAAATTCTAATCCTTCGATGGTTTCCATGCATTCGGTAATTGCTTCGCAAAAGTTCCAAAATGCTGATATGGAATTGCCAATTGCTTTCGGGAAAACAATTACGAACGAAACCTTTGTTGCCGATTTAGCAAAAATGCCTCATTTGTTGATGGCTGGTGCAACGGGACAAGGTAAATCGGTTGGTTTGAATGCAATTATCGCTTCGTTAATCTATAAAAAACATCCATCTGAATTAAAATTTGTGATGGTCGATCCAAAGAAAGTTGAGCTTACTTTATATTCTAAAATCGAGCGTCATTATTTAGCAAAATTACCAGATTCGGAAGAAGCAATTATCACAGATAATACAAAAGTAATTAACACGTTAAATTCACTTTGTATTGAAATGGATGATCGTTACGAATTATTGAAAAATGCTTTCGTTCGAAATATCAAAGAATATAACGCGAAGTTCAAACAACGTAAATTAAATCCAGAAGCTGGTCACAGATTCTTACCATATATTGTATTAATCGTGGATGAGTTTGCAGATTTGATTATGACAGCTGGTAAAGAAGTTGAATTACCGATTGCTCGTTTAGCTCAGTTGGCTCGTGCTGTTGGTATTCACTTGATTGTTGCAACTCAACGTCCGTCTGTAAATGTGATTACAGGAACAATTAAAGCCAATTTCCCAGGACGTGTCGCTTTCCGTGTAACGTCAAAAATCGATTCGAGAACGATTTTAGATTCGCAAGGAGCCGATCAATTAATTGGTAAAGGTGATATGTTGTACACCACTGGAAACGAATTAATTCGCTTACAATGTGCGTTTGTTGATACACCAGAAGTCGATAAAATCACCGAATTTATTGGTGAACAACGTGGTTATCCAGATGCAATGCATTTACCAGAATATGTTGGTGAAGAAGGTGGATCTAATTTAGATATTGATTTATCTGATCGTGATGTACTTTTTGAAGATGCTGCACGATTAATTGTAATGAATCAACAAGGTTCCGCGTCTTTATTACAACGAAAATTAAAATTAGGATATAATCGCGCCGGACGATTAATTGATCAATTGGAAGCTGCTGGAATTGTTGGTCCTTTCGAAGGAAGTAAAGCAAGACAGGTATTGATACAAGATGACATGAGTTTGGAACAGTTGTTGAATAATTTGAACTAAAATTTATTAAAAACAGATAGAAAATTAAATTGTATGAAAAAGATTATCTATTCTTTCATACTCTTATTAGTAGGGGTTGGAACATTAAACGCTCAATCAGCAAAACAAATCTTAGACAAAGTTTACGCTAAATATACCAACGCAAACTCGTATTACATCAAATTTGATTTTAGCCATAATGCAAATGGAAAATCAACAAGTCGTTCGGGAGAAGTTTTTGCAATGAAACAAAAATTTAACTTGAATGTAGGCGATATCAACCAAATTTTCACAGGAACTAAATTATATACAATTGCAAAAGATGACAAAGAAGTAACTATTTCTGATGCATCTAACACAGATGATTTCTTAACACCAACTAAAGTTTTAAACACATATCGTACTGATTTCAGCTACGCTTTAACAGATAAAAAAACCGTTGGAGGAAAAACAATTCAGTATATAAAATTAACGCCAACTAAAACTTCAACAATCAAATATTCGGTTTTAGGAGTCAATACAGCGAATAATGAAATCTACGATTACAAGGAATATGGTAAAAATGGTGATACAACATCAATCATTGTAAAAGATTACGTTCAAAATTTACTTATTCACAAAAGTTACTTTAACTTTGACCAAAAGAAATATAAGTCGCAAGGCTATATGATTACTCAATTATAATCAATGTTAAAAAAACTTGACTGGTATATAATCAAGACCTTTTTAGGTCCATTTTTTTTCATATTTAGTGTTCTGTTTTTCATCTTTATCGTGCAATTTGCATGGCAACAAATGGAAAAATTTGTTGGAAAAGGTTTAGAATGGTACACTATTACCGAATTACTTTTTTGGTTAGGAATTAACGTTATTCAGCTTGTATTACCGCTTACAATTCTTTTGGGGTCTATTATGACCATGGGAGGTTTTGGAGAACGATACGAATTAGCTGCAATGAAAGCGTCTGGAATTTCACTTACCAGAATCCTTGCACCATTGTTTACGTTAGTTGCTTTAATGTCTGTCGGATTGTATTTTTTCGGAGACAAAGTAATGCCTTATTCCCAACAAAAAGCGCGAACAATGTACTTCAATATCTTACAAACCAAACCAACGGTAAGTATGAAAGAAGGCGTTTTTATCGAAACCGTTCCAGGATTTCAGATGAAAATAAATAAAGTTTCGGGTGAAAATTCAGAAAAATTAGAAGATGTTTTTGTTCATCAAAATGCACCGTTTGGTGAAAATACGATGACAATTATTTCTAAAAGAGGAAATCTTGCGCCAGACAAAAACGATAATCATTATCTAAAAATGGAACTTTTTGATGGAATTGCTTATACCGACAACATCAAAAATAAAAACTTTGATCAACGCAAACGTCAAGAAAATCAATATACTAAATTTGATACATTAAACTATTATATTGACATTTCGGATATTTTAAATTCTGGTAAAGACGAAGACCCAGGAAACTCTTATAAATATTTGGACGGAAAAGGTTTAAGACATCTTATCGATTCATTAAATACAGATTATAAGAAGTATTACAAAGATTTGAAAACGAATATGTTTAATCAAAACTATTTCTATTCAATCAAAATAAAAGATATTGATACGGTAAAAACAAATATGATTTTTGACTTGAAAAAGCGAAATCGCCAAGAACAAGATCAAGTGCTTAATCAAGCTATACAAATGGTAAATCGTGATCAAGAAAATATGACGTTTTCTGAACAAGAAATTGTAAACAGAGAAAAATTATATTCAAAAGTAAATATTCATTACCAACGAAATTTCTCGTATGCAGTAACGTGTATTATTTTCTTTTTGATTGGATCATCATTAGGTGCAATCGTAAAAAAAGGAGGAATCGGAATGCCAGTTGTCATCTCAATTATCATTTTCGTTATTTATTTCATCCTTAATTTCTCTGCGGAAAATATGGCGAAAAACGGAAAATTAGATCCAACTTTTGCCGCTTGGGCAGCTAATATTATTGCGCTTCCGTTCTCTATTTTGTTTAGTTACAAAGCCAATCAAGATTCTGGATTATTTGACATCAGTATTTACGTTGATCCAATTGTAAGATACTTTAATAAGTTTAAGAAAACAAACAAAAACGAGGAGCATTCTCGTTATCAATAACATAAAACAATGGAAAATAGATCATCTCAATTAAACACAATTGAAGAAGCTTTAGAAGATTTAAAACAAGGAAAAGTTATCATTGTAGTTGACGATGAAGATCGTGAAAATGAAGGAGATTTCCTATGTATCGCCGAATTTGCAACGCCAGAAGTCATCAACTTTATGGTTACGCACGGACGCGGATTAGTTTGTACACCACTTACACAACAAAGATGTAAAGCATTAGGTTTAGATCTTATGGTTGGACACAATACTGCAATTTACGAAACTAATTTTACGGTTTCTGTGGATTTACAAGGTCACGGATGTACGACAGGAATTTCGGCTTCGGATCGTTCTAAAACTATTCAAGCTTTAATTGACGAAAATACAAATCCAGATGATTTAGGAAAACCAGGACATATTTTCCCTCTTATAGCAAAAGATGGTGGAGTTTTGGTTCGCATGGGACATACAGAAGCTGCTGTTGACTTAGCTCGCATGGCGGGACATTATCCTGCTGGATGTATTGTCGAAATCTTGAAAGAAGATGGAGAAATGGCTCGTTTGCCAGAATTGTTAGAGATTGCGAAGAAATTTGATCTTAAAATTGTTTCGATTGAAGATTTGATTGCTTACCGATTAGAAAATGAATCCTTGGTAAAACGTATCGAGCAATTTCCTGCAAAAACAAGATTCGGAGAATATGAATTAATCGCTTATCAACAAACAACAAATAATCAAGTTCACTTCGCTTTGAAAAAAGGAAAATGGACAAAAGATGATGTAGTTCCAGTTCGTGTAAAATCGACAAATAGCTACTATGATTTGTTTAGCGCTTTACAAAACGGCGAAACACCATTGTTAGAAAAAACAATGAACATCATCAATGAAGAAGAAAAAGGTGTTGTAATTTTTATTAATAACATTCAAAGTTCTGAGTTGATTGAACAAAAATTAGAGATTTTCAAAAGTTTTTCTGAAGGAAAATCTAAATCAGGTGTTTTACCAGCCGATGAAAAAGATCACGGAATTGGCTCTCAAATCATCAAAGATTTAGGCATCCAAAAAATGAATTTGATTACACGCACTTTAGAAGAACCACATACGACGCAATACGGTTTGGAAATTGTAAAATGCACTAAATTGTAAGAAATAATTCATCACAATATACAAAAGCAGTTCTGAGAAGAGCTGCTTTTTTTTTTTTGAATCATTTTGTAACTTTTTGATTAAATTGACATCTCATATAAAAACACAATATGCAAAATAAAACTTTAGCTTTAATATTTTTTATTCTTACGAGTATTTCATTTGGACAAAATTCAATAGCTAATAAAATTTACACTTCTGATATAGATAATTTCTGGATAGCTTTTGATAGTATTCAAACTACAAATAATTATTCACAAAAAATAAAATTCATTAATACTTTATACATTGATAAAGGGACAAAAGGTTTAAAATCCTTTATGAAAGTAAGAGATTATAATGATACTCTTTATATTAAACTTATTGATAATTATCCTAAGTTTTGGAATTCTATTAGACCTAATACACTTACCATAAAAAATAAAACAAAAGAATTAACTAAAGCTGTAAAAAAACTAAAAAAACTATATCCTGAGCTAAAAGAAGGAGAAATGTATTTTACAATTGGTGGCTTGCGTTCAGGTGGAACTTTATATGAAAATATGGTTTTAGTTGGTTCTGAAATCGCTACAGGAATTCCAAAAACAGATGTTTCAGAATTTGAAAATGATTGGCTAAAAAATGTTTTTGCGAAGCAATCACTTGATAATATTATTTCACTAAATATTCATGAATATGTACACACACAACAAAAACCAAATGAAAACAACTCATTATTACACCATACCCTAAAAGAAGGTTCGTGCGATTTTATTACAGAGCTTGTTTTAGGAGAACCAATTGAAAAACAATATATTTTTTATGGAAAACAGCACTTCGATGATTTGAAAAAACAATTTAAAGAAGAGATGTTTATAGATGATTTTTCAAATTGGTTATACAATGGAGGACAAAAGGGTGAAGCTGCTGATCTGGGATATTTTATTGGATATGAAATATGTAAATCATATTACAATCAAGCTAAAAATAAAAAACAAGCGATAAAAGATATTATTGAACTGAATTATCAAGATGAAAAAGAAGTTGAAAATTTTCTAAGAAAATCTGGTTTTTACGAAGAAGGTTTTGATAAAGATCAATTAATAAAAGAATACGAAAAAAAACAACCTTATATCATAAAAATTGAGCCTTTCGAAAATGGTTCAACAAATATAGATTCATCTATCAAAGAATTTAAAATTATATTTTCTAAACCAATGAATCCAAAAGAATATTCAATAAGATTCTCAAAAAAAGGAAAAGAGTATAGTCCTAAGTTTACAAAAATCAATTTCTCTAATGATAACACTACATTCGTAATAACTATGGAATTAACTCCAACTAAAGAATATGAATTTGTAATTTCAAATGGTTTCAAATCAGAAGATGGCTACCCATTAAAATTAGACAACAATGAATTAATTATTAATTTTAAAACTCAATAATACAAAAAAAGCTTCTCGAAATCGAGAAGCTTTCTTATTAATAATCATCATAATATTTAATGCGCATAATGTTTACGAGAAACAAAATGCAGAATTTTTTGAACTAATTTCGTGTTTTTATAAAGATTCCAGTTCATTAATAAAACACTGAACAAAATTACTGCCAAACCGTAAATTTGCAAATGAGTTACGACATCATCTGTAAAAAAATAACTCAATGCAACGGCTACAATAGGGTTTACATACGCATAAGTAGAAACTTCTACAGCTGGACGATATTGTAACAACCAAACGTAAGAACCAAAAGCAAGAATAGAGCCAAAAGTTGTTAAATAAGCCATTGCCAACCAATCTTCTATCGCAACATTCGCAAAATTGAAATTAGCATATTCTCCATTGAAGATTGCAACTGTATTAAACAAAACTCCAGCAGTAATCATTTGCCAAGCCGTTTTGACCATGATGTTCAAATCTTCTTTTGGCTTTGTAACTTCTTTTTTCTGCTTTTCTGTTACATATTTTGAATACAAAGAACCTAACGTCCAAGCAATCGAACAAAAGATCAGAACAATCAACCCAATCATATTTAAGAACTGCTGATCTGCATCTGCGTGCACAGTGGTTGTTTGTTCATAGAATAACATCAAAACCCCAACAAAACCTAACAAAACGCCTAAAATCGTAGGAATACTTGAAAAATTTTGTTTCCATTTCGGTTTATCTAACACAATAAACCAAATTGCTGCCGATGCTGCCATAATTGCAACAATTCCACTTGGTAAAAATTGTTCGGACCAAATAATCCCAGCCATATCAATAAACAACAACATAAAACCTGTAAACATACATTGTTTCACAATTTGTTTATCCCACAGCTTGTAACCTTTCAACTTACAATATCCCATCAACATTGTGCTCGCCGCAATAAAGCGAAACGAACCCAAAATAAACGGACTAAAACCATGCAAAGCCTTATCTATAAAAAAATAAGTTGATCCCCAAACTACATAAACCACGAAATATGCTGCAATAATCAGCCACTTACTTGGTTGATTCCCTTTCATTCAATCTCTATTTTTTAAATCGTTGGTATAACGATATTTTGTTCTTCTTTTATTGTTTGTAAAACTATAGTTGTACGCGTAGAAGTGATTCCGCCAATTTTACTCAAATGTTTGCGCATCAATTCCACCAAACCTTCGTTATCAGAAGTTCTCACTTTGATTAGATAACCATCTTCTCCAGCAATATCATGAACCTCTAAAACTTCTGGAATTTCGGCAAGTTGTCTTCCTACTGTTTCATCACCGATAATATCTACGGTTTTGATAAACATATACGAAAGTAATTTTTGTCCAACTGCCATTGGATTTATTTTTGCGTGATAAGCCAAAATAACTTGTTTATTTTCAAGCTTTTTCACACGTTCTAATATTCCAGAAGGTGCCATTCTCAATTCTCTTGCGATATCTGCATTGTTAATACGTGCATTATCTTGCATTAATCGCATGATTTTCAAATCAGTAGCATCTAAATTAAATTCTATCTTTTCCATTTCGACTGCAAAATTAAGACTATTTTGAATAATATTCAAAAAATATATCAAAAATTGTACGTTATTCTTGATATGATTTTAAACCATAAATTAAATTCATTTTTATACTAAATATATTTAATCATTATTCATAAAAAAAGCTGCCCATTACTGGACAGCTTATGTTATTTAAAAATTTCGGTTAGAGAATTAGTTTCCTCCTTCTTCCATTTTCTTTTTCAATGCAGCTAATGAATCAATATCTCCTAATGTAGAAGTTTCGATCGTGTTAGATGAATTGTTGTTGTTGTTATTGTTGTTAGATGATCTCTCAGCTTTAACTTCTTCCTCACGGAAAGTTGCTGTGTGAGAAACTACTACACGACGGAATTCTTTGTTAAACTCGATAACTTTGAAAGATGTTTCTTCACCTTTTTTGATACGAGATCCGTCTTCTTTCTCTAATGTACGAGCTGGAGCGAAAGCTTCAACGTCAGCATCTTCGAATTGTACTGTAGCACCTTTATCAAAAACGTCAACTGCAACACCTGTGTGAGTAGTACCTACAGCATATTTAGCTTCGTACTGATCCCATGGGTTTTCAGTTAATTGTTTGTGACCTAAAGATAAACGACGAGCTTCTACGTCTAATTCTAAAACTACTACGTCTAAGATATCATCAACCGCACAGAATTCTGATGGGTGTTTGATTTTCTTAGTCCAAGATAAGTCAGAGATGTAGATTAATCCGTCAACACCTTCTTCTAATTCTACGAATACACCGAAGTTAGTGAAATTACGAACTTTACCTTTGTGAGTAGAACCTACTGGGTATTTAGTTGTAATATCTGTCCAAGGATCTGGAGTTAATTGTTTGATACCTAAAGACATTTTTCTTTCTTCTCTATCTAAAGTTAAAACTACTGCTTCAACCTCATCACCTACTTTTACGAAATCTTGAGCAGAACGTAAGTGAGTAGACCATGACATTTCAGAAACATGGATTAAACCTTCTACACCTGGAGCAACCTCAACGAATGCACCGTAGTCAGCTAAAACAACTACTTTTCCTTTAACTTTATCACCAACTTTGATATCAGCATCTAAAGCATCCCATGGATGAGCTTCTAATTGTTTAATACCTAATTGGATACGAGATTTATCTTCGTCGAAATCTAAGATTACAACGTTGATTTTTTGTCCATCTTCTAAGATTTCAGATGGGTGGTTGATACGAGACCAAGATAAGTCAGTGATGTGGATTAAACCGTCAACACCTCCTAAGTCTACGAATACACCGTAAGATGTGATGTTTTTAACTTCACCTTCTAATACTTGTCCTTTCTCTAATTGAGCAACGATTTCTTTTTTCTGAACCTCGATATCAGCCTCGATTAACGCTTTGTGAGAAACTACTACGTTTTTGAATTCTGGGTTGATTTTAACAACTTTGAACTCCATAGTTTTTCCTACGAATTGTTCGTAATCACGAATTGGTTTAACATCGATTTGAGAACCTGGTAAGAAAGCTTCAATTCCGAATACGTCAACGATCATACCACCTTTAGTACGAGCTTTGATGTAACCGTTAACGATTTCTTGAGAATCGTGTGCTTTATTAACAGCATCCCATGCATTTAATGTACGAGCTTTTTTGTGAGATAAAATTAATTGACCATTTTTATCTTCACGTTGATCAACCATTACTTCAACAATATCCCCAACTTTCAAGTCTGAGTTGTAACGGAATTCGTTTAATGAAATAACACCTTCTGATTTGAAGTTGATATCTACGATAGCTTCTTTATCTGTAATACGTACAACTTGTCCTTTGAATACTTCATTCTCATGTAAGTCTTCTAAAGTTGTATCGTACATTTGCTCTAATTCAGCTTTTTCTTTACGATCTTCTTCGTTTAATCCTGATTCGAAAGATTCCCAATCAAATGATTCTGGCGCTACGTTTGCATTAGCAGACGCATCTAATACTGGAGTGTTTAATACAACTTCTTGTACCTCCTCTTGTTTTGTTTCTTTAGACATAATTCTAAAAATTTGTATCTCAATCTATTTTATTTCGGAATCTTCAAATGCAAATAAATGACCGAGAGATGTTTAACTTAATAATTAATCGCTTGATTCCTAAACCATTTTAGCGAGTGCAAAGATAAACAATTATATTTTAATATTTGGAATAATTTTAGATTCAACTCAAAGAAATTTAAGATTTTATAAAGAAATTACACACTTGTTTATTCGTAACTTGTAATCGAATCTCAACTTTATGGATAGTCTAAAGAAAATAAAACGATTTTCTAAAATCGTAAAAGTCGTTTCTAAATATGGTTTTGAAGAAATTCTTTCTCGCGGAAATGATTTGTTTCATTCTGATCACAATACCGAATTTTTCAACCAATCATTCAATCAACGTTTCCGAATGGCTTTGGAAGAACTTGGTCCGACCTATATAAAATTTGGACAATTATTGAGTAATCGAAAAGATTTGGTTCCTGAATCTTTGGTTGAAGAACTAAAAAAATTACAAGATAATGTTCCGCCAGAAGAAATTGACATCAAACAAAAAATTAGAGACGAATTTGGAATAGAACCTGACGAACATTTTCTTTTTATAGAAGAACAACCTTTTGCTGCAGCAAGTATTTCGCAAGTTTATCGCGCAACTTTATTGAATGGTGAAAAAGTTGTTTTCAAAGTAAAACGATCTAATATTCAGAAAATAATTGAATCTGATTTAGCCCTGATTCGAGATATTGTTCATTTTTTGGAAAAAAAATATGAGAAACTTCAAAAATTATTCATTTCTGAAATCGAAAAATCATTTGAAAATTCAATTCTGAAAGAACTTTCATTAACCAATGAATTTCAAAATATTGAACGATTCAGGAAAAACTTTGAGAATAGTAAAGATGTTTATGTGCCAAAAACGTACGAAGATTATTCGAACAATAATTTTCTTTGCATGGAATTCATAGATGGTTTCAAGGTAAATGATGTTGAACAGTTAGATGCTTTAGGAGTTGATCCGAAAAAAATCGTACAGAAAGGTTTTGATATTTATTTGAAACAATTACTTGATGATGGATTTTTTCATGCTGATCCACATCCCGGAAATATTTTTATTTTAAAAGATGGACGTTTAGCTTTTATAGATTTTGGTTCGATGGGAATTTTAGCCATCAACGAAAAAGAAGCATTAGAAAATGTAGTGATTGATTTTGGATTAAAAAATCCGAAACGCATTGTTCGTTCACTCAAAAAAATGGCGATTAAACATTATATCGAAAACGAAAAACAATTGGAACGTGATATTGCAGATATTTTTGATTACTTAGAATACAATACCGTTGATACGATAGAAGTTCAAATCATCATCAAAAAATTCAATAATATTCTACAGCAAAATCATGTTTTATTACCCGAATATGTTTACATTTTACTACGTGGAATTGCGCTTATAGAAGGAATTGGACAACAATTACACGCTGATCTTAATGTGCAACGTTCAATGCGTCCATATGCGGTAAAATTGGCTCGACAAAAATTTCATCCAAAATATTTGAGCAAAAAAGCAATTGATAATTTCAAAGATATTCAAGATTTAATCAACGATTTACCAGAAGACACCTTAAAATTAATTGAAAAAGTAAACAATGATAAATTGGCTTTAAACTTCAAGATTGATCAAATAGATAATATTCAGAAATTAATAAAAGACAGTATTAATAAACTAGTTTTAGCAATTCTTACTTTAGCTTTTGGAATCGGAGCAAGTATGCTTGCGAATACGACTGTTCGTCCCATAGTTTTGGATATGCCGTTACTTTCTTGGATAGGCTATTTGTTATCTATTTTTACAGCTGGTTGTATCATTATATTGGTTTTTAGAAAGAAATAATTTTAATCCTAATTTCATAAAAATAAAATAGCCACCTCAATGAGGTGGCTATTTTTATTGTAAGCTATTCAAAGAATTATTTTTTCTTTTTTGTAGCTGGTTTTACAACTTTAGTTTCTGTAACTACTGTAGTTTTTGGTAAAACCTCAACACGTCTGTTTCTTTGGTAACACTCTTCAGTGTTTTCAGTACATAATAATTGAGTTTTTCCTAATCCACGAGGAGTTAAACGAGATTTATCAACTCCACCTCTTTCTGCTAAAATGTTTACAATTGCTTGTGCACGTTTTAAAGATAATGTTTTGTTGTAAGCATCTTTACCTCTTTGATCAGCGTGACCATCGATGTAGAAGTTTTTAGCTTTTAAATCATCAGAATTTAAGATTTGAGCTGCAACGCGTACATCTTCGTAAGAAGAAGGAACGATTTTATCAGAGTTGTACTCGAATAAAATGTTAGATAAACGTTTAGCTACGTGAACTTCAGTCCAAGGACATCCGTTGTTTTCTTTTGGTCCTTTTTCTGTTGGACAAGCATCGTCTTTATCTGGAATACCATCTCCGTCAGTATCTGGACAACCTTGGAACTCAGCTAAACCAGCTTCGTTTGGACAAGCATCATCTTTATCTAAGATTCCATCATTGTCTGTATCAGGCCATGGACATCCGTTATTTTCTACTGGACCAGCAACTTCTGGACAAGCATCATCTTTATCTGGAACACCGTCACCATCTGTATCAGGACAACCTTGGAATTCAGCTAAACCTGGTTCGTTTGGACAAGCATCATCTTTATCAAAGATTCCGTCTCCATCTGTATCTGGACATCCGTTTGTTGCAGGATCTCCTGTAGCAATACCTGGAGTATCTGGACATGCATCTTCGTCATCAGGAATACCGTCGTTATCTCTATCTTGTTTTCCGAAGCGGAAAGTAACACCTACTGTGTGTTGGAAGAAATCGAAATAATTGTTTCCTCCGTAAGCTGGTAACCAGTTGTAATCAGAAGCAACATTTAAACCGAAGTTTTTAGTAAACCAAAAGTTAATTCCAGCTCCTAAAGATGCTACAAAATGATTTTTCTCTAAATCTTCAACTTCAGTTAATTGGTATGTTTCGTTTCCATCTCCATTACCATAATAAGCAGTTAATGGGAATTGTAATCCTGTGTAATCGTATCTGTGGTAACCAGCACCTACACGGATATATGGATCAAACCAAGAATCTTCTTTAAAGATATAACCATTAGCTAACTTATAACGTAAACCTAAACCAGCATTAATAAATAATTCATCTTTAACACGTAATCTGTTGTTATCAACTTCACCTACAGAAGCAGTTAAATCAACATCAAAAGATCTGTTTAAGTTACGAATAATAGATAATTTAGATAAAGGAGGAACGATATCCCAATTATCTGTTTTGAAATACTGGTTGAATGGTCCAGTGATCGAGTTGTGATCAACTGCATGAGCACCAACTGTAATTGCCCAAGGATTCTTAGAATTCTGAGCATCTACAAAAGAATTACCCGCTAGGAATAATACTACTGCAGATAATAATAGATTAAACTTTTTCATTATCAAATATTTAGCGTTTTAAATATATTAAATTTTACTTAATTTTTATACAATTATAAGACAAATTTAAGAATTCTTTATCATTCTATCCAAATCTCTTTTCAAATCTTTTCCTTTTATTGTGTTTCTTTTGTCAAAAAGTTTCTTCCCTTTTGCCAAATATATCTTCAATTTTGCCAACCCTTTATTGTTTATAAATAGCGTGGTTGCTACAATTGTTAATCCAGTTTCTTTCGTTTTGCGTTCTAATTTTCGCAACTCAGATTTTTGTAATAAAAGTTTTCTGTCTCGTCTAGTTTTATGATTAAAGTATGTTCCCCAATCATATTCGTCAATAAACATATTGACAATATAGAGTTCTCCATCCTTTATTTGACAAAAACTTTCAGTAATTGAAGCTTTTCCCATTCGGATAGATTTTATTTCAGTCCCAAATAATTGGATGCCGGCTTCGTAAGAATCTAATAATTCATACTCAAACCTTGCACGTTTATTCTTAATCGTAACTTCTTTCTGCACTTTATTTTATTCCAATTAAAATTTGTAACTTTGCCGGAAAGTCAAACAAACATCATACCAAAAATTATGTTAAATGTTTCTAATTTATCGCTTCAATTCGGCAAGCGTGTACTTTTCGACGAAGTTAATATAAAATTTACAAATGGCAACTGTTACGGGATAATTGGTGCCAATGGAGCAGGAAAATCTACTTTCTTAAAAATATTATCAGGTGAAATCGATCCAACTTCAGGACAAGTTAGTCTTGAAAAAGGAAAACGAATGTCTGTTTTAGAACAGAACCACTTCAAATATGACGAATACACAGTATTGGATACTGTTTTACGTGGAAATAAAGTATTATACGATATTAAAGAACGTATGGATGCTTTATATGCAAAACCAGATTTTTCTGAAGAAGATGGTATCAAAGCAGGAGAATTAGGTGTCGTTTATGAAGAAATGAACGGATGGAATGCAGAATCTGATGCAGCTACATTATTATCGAATGTAGGAATTGATTCAGATATGCATTATACATTAATGGGAGATTTAGATAATAAAGCAAAAGTTCGTATTTTGATTGCACAAGCTTTATTTGGAAATCCTGACGTGTTAATCTTAGATGAGCCTACCAACGAATTGGACGTTAATACAATTCAATGGCTAGAAGATTTCTTAGGTAATTTCGAGAATACTGTAATCGTTGTATCGCACGACCGTCACTTCTTAGACGCGGTTTGTACGCATATTTGTGATTTAGATTTCTCTAAATTAAATTTATATTCAGGTAACTATACATTCTGGTACGAATCTTCTCAGTTAGCTGCAAAACAACGTGCGCAACAAAACAAAAAAGCAGAAGAAAAGAAAAAGGAATTACAAGATTTCATTGCTCGTTTCTCTTCTAACGTTGCTAAAGCAAAACAAACGACTTCTCGTAAAAAAATGATCGAGAAATTAAATATCGAAGATATCAAACCTTCTTCTCGTCGATATCCAGCACTTATCTGGGAACAATCGCGTGAGGCTGGTGATCAAATCTTAGAAGTAAACAATTTATCTGCTTCTGTAGATGGAGAAGTTTTATTTAAAGATGCAAACATCAACTTGAAAAAAGGTGATAAAATTGGTATTTTCTCTCGTAACTCGAAAGCGGTTTCTCAATTTTTCGAAATTCTTTCAGGAAAAGCTCAGCCAGATTCTGGAGATTTTACTTGGGGAATTACAACAACACAAGCGTATTTACCTTTAGATAATACAGATTTCTTCAAAGAAGATATCAACTTGGTTGATTGGTTACGTCAATATACAGAATCAGACGATGAACGTCACGAAGAATTTATGCGTGGTTTCTTAGGAAAAATGTTATTCTCTGGAGACGAAGCTCTTAAAAAATCTTCTGTTTTATCAGGAGGTGAAAAAATGCGTTGTATGTTCTCTCGCATGATGTTATTACGTGCAAACGTATTATTGTTAGACGAGCCAACAGGTCACTTAGACTTAGAATCGATTACAGCATTGAATAATTCTTTGGTTAATTTCAAAGGAACAATTTTAATGGGTTCTCATGACCACGAATTGATTCAAACAACTTGTAACCGTATTATCGAGTTAACTCCAAACGGAATCATCGATCGTTATATGACGTATGATGAATTCTTAGATGATCCAAAAGTAAAAGAATTAAAAGCAAAATATTACGCTTAATAATTTCTTTCACCATATTTCTAAAAATCCAGAAGGTTCTACTTTCTGGATTTTTTTATTCATAAATTATTCTATCTTTGAGTTAGAATTTTTCGCATGATTCAACTTCCTATCATATTACTTTATCTCATTATTGCATTGATTTTTTTTCTAATCATTATGATTACATATTTAATCCATTCATTAAAATCTGAGAAAAAAATAAGTCATGAACAAACGCAACGTTTAGACAATTTATCTATAAAAGTTGACGAGTTAAAACTAGAGTCATACGAAGCAAAATTGAATCCACATTTGTTCAAAAATATTCTCAATTCGATTCAATCCAATGCGTACCAAACCTATTATACGATTGATAAATTGGCAAATGTGTTGGATTATATTTTGTACGAAAGCAAAGACAATTTTGTGACGATAAAAGATGAAATAGATTTCACTAAAAACTTTATTGAAATTAATAAAGTAAAAGTTTCGCCTTTGTTTGATTTTCAAGTTAAAACCAAAATTGATGAAACTTCACCTTACTATCAAGAAAAAATTATTTTACCTTTATTAAGTATTGATTTTATTGAAAATGCTTTCAAACATACCGATTTTCAACAAGCAAATTCATTCATAAAAATTATGCTTGAATTGAATAATAGATCATTTCAAATTCAAGTCATCAATAAAATCTCTCCAAAAAATAGTTTGAAAAAAGAAACTGGCGGACATGGAAGTCAATCATTAGAACACCGCTTGAAAATGGTTTACGACGACGATTTTTCACTTTCTAAAACTATTGAACAAGATATTTTTGTAGCCAACTTAAAAATAAATCTACATGAGTTTTACACTAAAATGCATACTAATTGACGACGAAATTCTTGGTTTAAAGTACCTGAAAATGTTGTGTGAACAAATGGAAGACATTGAAGTTGTGAAAGCTTATGTTAATCCTGAATTATTCATTAACGAAATTGAAAATCTTGATTTTGACTTTTGTATTTTAGATATCGAAATGCCTAAAATAAATGGTTTACAGATCGCTAATTTATTAAAAGAAAAACCGTTTATTTTTTCCACTGCTTATAAGGAATATGCTGTTGATGCTTTTGATTTAGATGGGACAGATTATATTCAAAAACCAATCAAAAAAGAGCGTTTACAACAAGCTGTTGACAAAGTAAAAAAACGTTTACAAAATAATTTTTCGACACAAAATAATTTTGTACAATTAAATTCAGACAAAGGAAAAATTTTGTTGCAGTTTAATCAAATTTTGTACATTACAACTTCTACCGTTGACAGCCGTGATAAAATGGTTTATTATCAAGATTTATCGTTCTTGATTTTGAAAAATATCACACTCGATGCATTATCAGAAATGTTACCCGAAAAAGATTTTGTTCGCATCAATAAACGAGAAATAATTAGCTTACATCATATTAAATATTTTCACTCAGACAATGTTACTTTAGATGTTTTATCAAAAGAAAATAAAGTAATTAATTTGGTGTTAAGTGAAGTTTACAAAGCTAATTTTATTGCTCAAATTTCAATTTGATTACAAAAAAAATCCATTTCATTACATTTTACTCAAGTTTAAAAAATATTGATATTTTTCTGTAAATTAATTTCTGACTTTTGTTGAAAATTAACGCCATGAAAAAATCGACAAGAAATTCTATTTTTTATATAATAATCATTCTACTTTGTTCAATCATGATGTATTTTATTGTGATTAAAGCAGAAGAAATGGAAGCTGGGAAACATGTTGTTCATGCTGCAAATGGAAGCAATTACTTCAATGATTTCATCAACAGTATTACACATAATATTGGACACCCTCTTGCTATTTTATTAGCACAAATTGTAACCATTATATTTACTGCAAGGGTTTTTGGATGGATTTTTAATAAAATTGGACAACCAACTGTAATTGGAGAAATTATTGCAGGTATATTCCTTGGTCCTTCTTTCATTGGAATGCATTTCCCAGAATTTTTTGGAGGTCTTTTCCCTAAAGAATCGTTAGGAAACTTAGAATTTATCAGTCAGATAGGTTTGATCCTATTCATGTATGTTATCGGGATGGAATTAGACCTGAAAGTGCTAAAGAAAAATGCACAAGATGCCATAGTTATTAGTCATGCAAGTATCATTATTCCATTTACACTTGGTTTAGCTCTAGCTGGATTAATTTATATGGAATTCGCACCAGAAGGAATTAACTTTTTATCATTCGCTCTATTTATCGGAATTTCGATGAGTATTACAGCCTTCCCCGTTTTGGCTCGTATTGTACAAGAACGCGGAATTAGTAAAACTCGCTTAGGTTCTATTGTAATTACTTGTGCAGCTGCCGACGACATCACGGCTTGGTGTTTATTAGCTGCGGTTATCGCCATCGTAAAAGCTGGATCATTCGTCAGTTCATTATATGTTATATTACTAGCAATTGTTTACGTTATCGCGATGGCTCGTTTCGTTCGTCCATTCCTAAAACGAATTGCAGACGTACATTCAAGCAAAACAACGCTTACAAAACCTATCATAGGAATCTTTTTCTTGGTCTTAATTATTTCTTCATACTTAAGTGAAATCATTGGAATTCATGCATTATTTGGAGCTTTTTTAGCTGGAACAATTATGCCTGAAAATGTAAAATTCAGAAATTTATTCATCGAAAAAATAGAAGATGTTTCATTGGTTTTATTACTTCCTTTGTTCTTCGTTTTTACAGGTTTGAGAACACAAATTGGATTATTGGATACGCCACATTTATGGCAAACAGCGGGATTGATTATTTTGGTAGCTGTAACAGGAAAATTCATCGGAAGTGCAATTGCCGCCAAGTTTGTTGGACAAAACTGGAAAGATAGTTTAACTATTGGTGCTTTGATGAATACACGAGGTTTGATGGAATTAGTCGTGCTAAACATTGGATATGATTTAGGGGTTTTAACACCAGAAGTTTTCGCTATGATGGTCATAATGGCTTTGGTCACAACTTTTATGACAGGTCCAGCTTTGGATTTAATCAATTGGATTTTCCGCAAACAAAAAACAGAAAATGAACTTTCTGAAATTAGTCAAAGTCAGAAATATAAAATTTTAATTGATTTTCAAACACCCGAAAAAGGTGCTGAATTGTTGCGAATAGCTAATAGCTTTATCAAAAAACAAGACGAAAATTCACTTGTTTCTGCAATTCATGTGATGAAAAGTAGCGAAGTGCAACATTTCAATCTTGAGGATAGAGAAGCAGAAATTTTCGAACCGATTATTGAGGTTTCCGAAGAGTTACACCAAGATGTAACAACCATGTTCAAAGTTTCTACCGATATGGTTTTTGAGACAATAGATGTTGCGCAAAAAGGTGATTACGATTTGATGTTGATGGGTGTAAGAAATTCTATTTATTCAGGTTCGTTGTTAGGAAATATTTTAGGATTTACGACAAAAATTATTGATCCTGATATTTTGATTGGTCAAGTTACTGGAAAAGAAAACATGTTTGATCATTCAATTTTCAACGAAAGAACGAAACAATTATTGAACAAATCAACTGTTCCTGTTGGAATTGTTTTGGACAAAAATTTCACAAAAGCTGAGAAAGTTTTTCTTCCTCTTTTCGGAAATAAAGATGCCGATTTACTGAAATATGCACAACGTTTAATCTCGAATAGCGAATCTCAAATTATTATTGTAGACGTGAGCGGTTACACAAAACGTCATTCAGAAGTAAAAGAAATTATTCGTAGTATCGAAAATATTGCTCCAAATCATATTAGTCTTTCGTACAAACAACAACTGGATAAAGAGTTTTTAGATGAAATGGATTTGATGATGATTAGTATGGAAAGTTGGAAAAACTTAATCGAAACAAAAAGTATTTGGATTTCCAATGTACCAACAACATTGATTATTTCGGAGTAAATCTTCTTCATTCAAGATTTATATATTCAATTACAAAAAATAAATCCAGCTTAAAAGCTGGATTTATTACTTTATATTATTCAAATCGATTAAACATCAATTTTTGCATAGTGTGCATTTTTCTCGATAAACTCACGACGAGGCGGTACATCATCACCCATCAACATAGAGAACACGCGATCTGCTTCTGTTGCATTGTCAATCGTTACTTTACGCAACGTTCTGTGCTCTGGATTAAGAGTTGTATCCCATAATTGCTCTGCGTTCATTTCCCCAAGACCTTTGTATCGTTGAATTGTAACTCCTTTACCAGAACCATCTGTAGAAAATTCTGCAGTTAAACGTTCACGATCTTTTTCATCCCAAGCATATTCTGCTTTCGCTCCTTTTTTGATTAAATATAAAGGTGGCGTTGCAATGTAAATATGTCCTTGCTCAATCAATTCTTTCATGTAACGGAAGAAGAATGTCAAAATTAATGTCGCGATGTGAGAACCGTCGACATCGGCATCGGTCATAATTACAACCTTGTGGTAACGTAATTTTGAAATATTAAGTGCTTTCGAATCTTCTTCAGTTCCGATTGTTACACCTAAAGCTGTATAAATATTTTTAATCTCTTCGTTATCCAAAACTTTGTGCGCCATCGCTTTCTCTACATTCAAAATCTTACCACGCAATGGTAAAATTGCTTGAAAATGACGATCACGACCTTGTTTTGCCGTTCCTCCGGCAGAATCTCCCTCGACTAAGAATAACTCAGATTCTTCTGGCTTACGAGAAGAACAATCCGCTAATTTCCCTGGCAATCCGCTTCCTCCCATAGGATTTTTGCGTTGTACCATTTCACGAGCTTTCTTCGCTGCCTGACGAGCTTTTGCTGCTAAAATTACTTTATCAACAATTTGTTTTGCTTCTGTTGGATTCTCTTCTAAGAAATTCGTTAACATTTCTGCCACGATTTTATCAACCGCAGGAGAAACCTCAGAGTTTCCTAATTTCGTTTTCGTTTGACCTTCGAATTGAGGCTCCATTACTTTTACCGAAATCACTGCTGTTAATCCTTCACGGAAGTCATCTCCAACGATTT
This sequence comes from Empedobacter sp. ULE_I140, assembly GCF_053482575.1. NCBI lineage: Bacteria > Pseudomonadati > Bacteroidota > Flavobacteriia > Flavobacteriales > Weeksellaceae > Empedobacter > Empedobacter sp. ULE_I140. The sequence goes on from NZ_JBQMTX010000001.1 coordinate 3,013,695, forward strand.
CAACTTTTTCTTTTGCAAGATTAAAGTTTTCTTCAGCATATTTTTTCAATGTACGTGTCAATGCACGACGGAAACCAGATAAATGTGTTCCACCTTCGTGTGTATTGATGTTATTTACATACGAATGTACATTTTCGTTATACGATGTATTGTATCGCATTGCAACCTCAACTGGAATTCCATCGCGTTCACCTTCCATGAAGATTACTTTGTCCATAATAGATTCGCGGCTACCGTCGATAAACTCAACAAATTCTTTTAATCCTTCTTCAGAATGAAAAGTTTCTGTTACAGGATTTCCATCAGCATCTTTTTCGCGTTCATCAACCAATACAATATTGATTCCTTTGTTCAAGAAAGCTAACTCACGCAAACGATTTGCTAAAGTAGAATAGTTATATGTTTGTACTTCTTGGAAAATTGTATCATCTGGCGTAAAAGTTACTGTTGTACCACTTTTATCAGTCGTTCCAACTTCTTTTACATCGTACAAAGGTTTCCCTTTCGAATATTCCTGAATATATTGTTTTCCGTTCTTGAAAACTTCTGCCGATAAATGGTTAGAAAGTGCATTAACACACGAAACTCCAACACCGTGCAAACCTCCAGAAACTTTGTACGTATCTTTATCAAACTTACCACCTGCACCAATTTTCGTCATTACAACTTCTAATGCAGATTTTCCTTCTTTTTTATGTAAGTCGACAGGAATACCACGTCCGTTATCTTCGACACGAATCGAGTTTCCTTCTAAAATTGTTACCTTGATTGTATCACAGTATCCTGCTAAAGCTTCATCAATAGAGTTATCAACAACCTCGTAAACTAAGTGGTGTAATCCTCTAACTCCGACGTCTCCAATGTACATCGATGGACGAAGACGTACGTGCTCCATTCCTTCTAACGCTTGGATATTATCCGCCGTATATGTGTTATTACTCATAATATGTCTCTAACTTTTTAAAACAAACAAATATAGTGAATTTTGACGAGAAAACCTCTTAAAAAGAACTTAAAGTATTGGATAAAATAACGTTTTAAAATTTAATTTTTGGATTAATTCAATAATTATTGTGTTTAAACTTTTTTACTAAGCAAAACGTGATATAACTCTTTAATCTCTTTTTATTTTCATTTTTTTCTTGATAAAAAAACGAAACAAAAAAATCAAGGTTATAAATCTTTGACTAAAAATTATCAACACTTCGATAATGATTTAAAAATTCACATACGTTCATTAAATCATTTATAACCTACGCTTATTCAATTTTATTAACGTCAAAGCTTTAAATACCATTATTTTTAAACCTTAAAAAAAAGAAAAATAGCTGAATAATTAAAAATCACTATTTGAAAGTTTAAACAAGATTATTGTTAAAATAAAAAACCGAAATCAAATTGATTTCGGTTTTCAAGTATATAATTTCTATAAATTAAATATCTTTCTTTTCTAAATAAACGACTTTCTTCGTTTCGAAGAAATCTTCGTCAAAAAAGTTTTGAATATCAAACAAAACAGCATTTGGAAAACCTGCTAATTCTTCTGTCAAATCACCTCCTTTTAGATATAATAAGCCATTAGGAAAAGGATTAATCGCTTCTTTTTTAAATTTTCCTCGAATCCATTCTGCGAATCTTGGCATTGCTGTCACCGCACGAGAAACCACAAAATCGTATTTATCTGTTAATTCTTCGGCACGTTTTTGTTCTGCTTTTACGTTCGTCAAACCTAAACCGTCAGCCACACCTTTTACAACCTTGATTTTTTTTCCGATAGAATCTACCAAATGAAACTGAACATTCGGAAACAAAATTGCCAACGGAATTCCTGGTAAACCACCTCCAGTTCCTACATCCAGAACAGAAGAACCATCTGCAAATTCCATCACTTTTGCAATCGCTAAAGAATGTAAAATATGGTTCGTATAAATTTCATCAATATCTTTTCGAGAAACAACATTGATTTGATCGTTCCATTCTTTGTACAAATCACCAACTTTCGAAAATTGTTCGATTTGTTTTTCCGTTAAATCAGGAAAATATTTTAAAATTAAATCAATCATTGCTTAAATAATTTCTGAAACTCGCTGACAAACGTAATCTAACAACTTTGTATCGTCTTCTGTAAACGGATTAATTTTATGCGAATCGATATCAATTTGACCAATATTTTCTCCATTTTTGAAAATTGGAACAACAATTTCAGCTTTCGTTTCTATTGAACAAGCCAAATAATTATCTTGTGCATAAACGTCTGGCACAACAAAAGTTTCGTTAGATTCTGCCACTTGCCCACAAATTCCTTTACCATAAGGAATTATTGTATGATCGGTAGCTGCACCAACATAAGGTCCAAGTTTTAGTTCATTTTTATCTCCATTCTTGAAATAAAATCCCACCCAATTATAGTATTCAACTTCGTCACTCAACAATTGACAAATCTTTTGTAATCTATCTTCCGTAGAAATTGCGCTATCAATTATGACATCCACGCGTTTATGTAAATCTTGCATTTTGTTACTTCTAAAAAAGCAAATTTATTGATTAATCATAACTTAATCAAAAGTTGACGTTTTTCATTTATATTTGTTCAAGATTTTTTAACCAAATGAAAGAATTTAAACCTTTATTGTTATTCCTTGCACGTTTTTTAGGAACTTACATTATTTTAAGTTTAGCTTATAAATTGTATTTGGATCAATATTTACCGCACAATAACCCTGATCCGTTTACAAAATTAACGTCAGATGTAACAGCTTTTGGCTTGAACAAATGTGGTTTTTTTACTTTTTCTAATATTGCAGAAAATCAGCCTTGGATGCGTTTGGTAATGGACGGACAAGTGGCGTCTATTGTAAATGAAGGTTGTAATGCGATTTCTATTTTGATAATTTTCATAGCGTTTATCGTTGCTTTTTACACGAATTTCAAACAAACTTTTTTGTTTATTTTGTCTGGTTTAGCAATTCTTTTTGTGATGAATATTTCGAGAATTATGTTGTTAAATTATATTTTTAGATACCACGCAGAATATGGTAAAATGGCGCACGATTATCTATTCCCTGCAATTATTTATGGTTCAATCGTGATTCTTTGGATTGTTTGGATCAAATTTTTTGTAACAAAATACAATAAGCAAAATGCTAAATAAATATTTACGTTATGCAATTGCAGTTTTACTTGTTTTTGGATTAATATTAGTCCGAAAATTTGAAGATATTTTATTTTATGATCCTTTCTTAGAATACTTTCATTTTGTTGGACATTCAAAATTTCCTGAAATTGATTTACCAAAATTAAACGCAAGTCTGATGGTTCGCTATCTAATTAATACATTATTAACGGTATTAATTGTTTGGTTTATTTTCTGGAAAAAAAGTTACGTTAAATTCTCTATCATTATTATGATTATCGGATTAATCGTTCTTTTACCAATCTATAATTATTTGATTTCAACACATTTTTCATCAGGCGAAATGGTTTTATTTTATGTGAGAAGATTTCTCATTCAGCCCATGTTTTTATTAATTTTAGTTCCTTGTTTTTATTACCAAGAAATACAACATAAAAAAACGGTCGAAAATTAATTTTCGACCGTTTTTTATTTTTTATTTTGACTTTGAAAAATATCTTCCAAAAATTTTATTTTTTCTTCTTCAGACATCGGTTTTTCTCCATTATCATTTAAAGTAATCCCTGTTAATTTATTATTACGAACCGAAAATAATAAATATGAATTTAAATCTATATTTCCTTTTACTTTCTCCTTAAATATTCTCCAAATTATATAATTAGAGTTTCTCTTTAATTCTGATACTAATACTTTTTCTCCGGTTTTCCAATAATCAGTCTCCCATTTATAATATTTCTCTAAAAGTTCACTTTCAGACAAACCTGTTTCATAAAATTCATATTTTTCTGGTTTCGCTACGACAATCATTAAGCTAACATCGGTTTTCTTATTAACAAAATGATATTGACTTGAACTTTTAAGTTGTCCTTTATGTTCCCATTTTCCAGGGAATTCAAAATATTCTTCATTAATGATATAATGAGAAACTTTTTGAGCATTAACAAAATTTGAAAAAAATAATATTACAAAAAGAAATGTAATTTTTAAAAAACTATTTGCTTTCATAATTACAATCCCGATTCTTCTTTTTCTTGTTGCGCATCTAACTTTGCTTGCTCTTTTGCAGCTGCTTCTTGTGCTTTTTGTTCTGCAACTTTACGTTTTTCTTCGTTTGCAATTTCTGCATTCGCTTTGTTCACTGCTTTGTATTTGTACAACCAACCTAAGAATCCACCAAGTATAAATCCAACTCCAGCACCTCCTGTTATTCCGACTAAAAATTCTTTGTCCGCAAATAATCTTGAGATATCTAAATTTGTAAAATAGTACATTGCAACGCTAATCGCAATCAACAAAAATCCAATAAAAGTAGAATAGGTCATCGTTATATGTTTTTAAAATAAATCTTGTAACATTCTTTGGCGAACAGCTTCGTACAAAATCGCTCCAGCCGCAACCGAAACATTCAGTGAAGCAGTTTGTCCAGCCATAGGCAATTTAATAATTTTATCCGAAATTTTAATAATAGAATCCGAAACTCCATCTTCCTCACTTCCCATCACAATAGCTGCAGGAACAGAGAAATCTGCATCATAAATAAATTCTGCTGATTTTTCAGAAGCACTAAAAATTGAGATTCCAGCCGATTGTAAATATTTAATAACATTCACTAAATTTCCTTCTTTACAAACCGGAATATTGTACAACGCTCCTGTCGAAGTTTTGATCGCATCTGCATTTACAGAAGCCGAACCTTTTGCTGGAATAATAATTGCATCAACACCAACACATTCTGCTGTACGAGCGATTGCACCAAAATTACGAACATCAGAAACACGATCTAAAATCAAGATAAAAGGTGTTTTTCCTTGTTCCCAAATTTGAGGTAATACATTTTCGATTGAATCAAATTCGATTGGCGAAATAAATGCATAGACTCCTTGGTGATTTTTTCCTGTAAAACGATTTAGTTTTTCTACAGGTACATAACTTACAGGAATTTCATATTCAGTGATTAATTTTCTCAATTCAGAAAAAATTTCACCTTGTAAACCTTTTTGAATAAAAATTTTGTCGATTGTTTTCCCTGCTTCAATCGCTTCTATTACTGGTCTTAAACCAAAAATTCCCGCTTCGTTTTTCATAAGTGCAAAGATAAAAAATTATACGTAACTATTTACCTATCCTTCTCTTCAATTGTTGTAAATAATTTGGAAAGCTCATATACAACATGCAACCAATAACAATTAGCGAAATCATTGAGATTAAATTTAGTTTGATATGAACAATTTTTGACACAAAAACAACCACCAAAACAACATTAAATAAAGTTTGGAAATAAAAATGTTGCGCAATTTTTCGTCCAAAATCTGATTTGCTATACGAAGCAAAAAACATAAAAAGCACTAAAATTGTAAAAATTAAACTAATTTTCATTCTAAAAAAAATCACTAAATTTGAAAGGTTAAATATACTCAAAATGCAACAATATCACGATTTATGTAAAAAGGTTTTAGCAGAAGGCGCTTTTAAAGAAGACAGAACGGGAACAGGAACTAAAAGTATTTTTGGTTACCAAATGCGTTTCGATTTGTCGAAAGGTTTCCCTTTGGTGACGACTAAAAAATTACATTTAAAATCGATTATCTACGAATTGTTGTGGTTTTTGAAAGGTGATACGAATATCAAATATTTAACAGATAATGGTGTAAGAATATGGAACGAATGGGCTGACGAAAATGGTGATTTAGGTCCTATTTATGGTCATCAATGGCGTTCATGGGGGAAACCAAATGGAGAAGTTGTTGACCAAATTAAAGTTGCGATTGATCAAATAAAAAATAATCCTGATTCACGTAGAATTATAGTTTCTGCTTGGAATGTTGGAGAATTAGATCAAATGGCTTTAGCTCCATGTCATGCATTTTTTCAGTTTTATGTGAATGATGGAAAATTATCGTTGCAATTGTATCAACGTAGTGCAGATATTTTCTTAGGTGTTCCATTCAATATTGCGTCATATGCGTTATTACAAATGATGGTTGCACAAGTTTGTGATTTAGAAGTCGGCGATTTTGTGCATACTTTTGGAGATGCACATATTTACAAAAATCATTTTGAACAAGTTGAACTACAATTAACACGCGAACCTTTTCCTCTTCCAACAATGAAAATCAATCCGAATGTAAAGGATATTTTTGATTTTACATACGAAGATTTCGAATTAGAAAATTATCAAGCTCATCCTCACATCAAAGGAATTGTAGCAGTTTAATCATAAAAAAACACTTAAAGTCTCCAAATTGGAGGCTTTTTTTGTAACTTTTCGAGAAAATTATCAACCAATAGAAATAAATTTTTACGATGAAAAAACGAATCCTTTGGCTTTCATCAGCCTTTATTATATCAAGTCTTACTTATGCGCAAGTAATGACGCCACCGCCGAGTTATAACGAAAACCAAACGAACAAATTAGATATTTATCGTGCAGAAGCAGAACGAATTAATAATCTTGTTCATACCAAATTGGATCTTAAATTTGATTATGCAAAAGAGCACGTTTTAGGTGAAGCTTGGGTAACATTGAAACCACATTTCTATGCTACAAACAAAGTTACATTAGACGCAAAAGCAATGTTGATTAGCGAAGTCGCTTTGGTAAATGGTGCTACAAAAAAAAAATTAAATTATAAATACGATGATTTACAATTAGTCATCGATTTGGATAAAGAATACAAAAAAGATCAAGAATATACACTTTACATCAAGTATACAGCGCGTCCAAACGAAGTAAAACAAGAAGGAAGTGCGGCCATAAACGATGCAAAAGGTGTTTATTTTATCAATGCAAAAGGTGAACGACCAAATTATCCAACTCAAATTTGGACACAAGGCGAAACTGAATCTTCTTCTTGTTGGTTCCCGACAATTGATAAAACGAATCAAAAAACTTCACAAGAAATCACGTTAACATATCCTGATAAATATGTTTCATTATCAAATGGAACAATGAAATCTTCGAAGAAAAATTCGGACGGAACAAAAACTGATTATTGGAAATTTGATAAAAAACATGCGCCATATTTATTCTTTTTCGGGATTGGAGATTACGCAGTCATCAATGATAAATGGAAAAATATCAATGTTGATTATTACGTAGAACCAGAATATAAAGATGTTGCAAAGCAAATTTTTGGTAATACACCAGAAATGATTCAGTTCTTTTCTGATAGATTAAACTATCCTTATCCTTGGGATAAATATGCACAAATGACGGCTCGCGAATATGTTTCTGGAGCTATGGAAAATACAACAGCTTCTTTATTTCATGATGGTGTTCAGCAAAAAGCTGGTCAATTAGTCGATGAAAACACTGCTGAATATGTTATTGCGCACGAATTATTTCACCATTGGTTTGGAGATTTAGTTACGGCTGAAAGTTGGGGAAATTTAACAGTGAATGAATCGTTTGCTAATTATTCTGAATATTTATGGTTTGAATATAAATACGGAAAAGAGAAAGCGGATGAGCATCGTTACAACGAAATGTTTGGTTATAAACAAGGCGATGGACCAACGAAAAATTTGGTTCGAGTTCATTACAATTCTCGCGAAGACATGTTTGATGGTGTTTCGTACAACAAAGGTGGAATTATCTTACATATGTTGAGAAACTTCTTAGGAGATGATGCTTTCTTCAAAGGTTTGAACAAATATTTGAAAGATAATGAATACGGAAAAGCTGAATCTACTCAATTACGATTGGCTTTGGAAGAAGTTTCTGGTCGTGACTTAAATTGGTTTTTCAATCAATGGTATTACGAAAATGGTCATCCAAAATTAACAGTTGTTTCAGATTATTCTTCAGCAAATAAAAAAATAAAAGTTGTTGTTCGTCAAGATGCTTCAAAATTATTTGAATTTCCTTTTGCGATTGATATTGTCGAAAATGGAAAAACAACGCGTCAACAAGTTTGGGTTCCAAAACAAGCCGAAACTGTTTTCGAATTTGCAGCAAACCAAAAACCTGATGTCGTTATTCCAAATGCGGATCAAGTTTTATTAGCAGATATCGACGATAAAAAACCTGTTGAAGATTTTATTGCGCAATACAAAGCTGGAAAAGGAAATTACACGACACGTTTATTAGCGATTGAAGCAATGGCAAATGCGCAAGCAACTAATCCAAAAGCGGCTGATGCCTTGGTTAATGCTTTAGATGATTCATTTGATGGATTAAGAATTTATGCGATTCATAAATTGGACACAAAATCAAAAACGATTGTTGATAAAGCTTCATCAAAATTAAAACAATTGGCTTCTAATGATCCTAAAACATTGGTTCAAGCGGCTGCTTTAAGTGCTTTGAATGATGCCAATATTTATGATGTAGCAATTTTCGAGAAAGCTTCAAAAAGCCCTTCATTTAGTGTTCAAGGAGCCTCGTTAACTGGAATCTTAAAAAATAATCCTTCAAAAATTAATGATTTAACAACTAATCTTGATAATGAAGTGATTAAAGGTTCACCAGATTTAGCAATGGCATTAGTTCCGACTTGGATCAAAAATAATCAATTGGATAAAGCTGCTTTAATTTCGGAATCTGCTGCGATGTATGAATTCGTAAAATTCCAAGATCCAGAAAAAGGAAAAATTGCTGAACAAGCTTTCAATTGGATTATGAACAATGACACACCAGATGCAACGGCTGAAATTGCTAAAACATATTCGCGTTATTATCCATATTTGAAAGAACAAAATCCACAAGCAGGACAAGCTGTGAAAATGATGGCTGAAAAAGCATTGCAAGTAAAAACGAATGCTGCAAAAACAATTAAATCAGCAACTATTGCAAAACAAGTGGAGCAATTACAAGATGCTATAAATAAAATGAAATAATTCACTAAAATTATTATATTTGTTAAGCTATCCTTGCAAGAGGATAGCTTTTTTTACCTTATAACTTATGATAAACATTGTAGTAGCAAAAGCAAGCAACAACGTAATTGGTGCAAAAAATGATTTGATTTGGCATTTACCAAATGATCTGAAACATTTCAAAAGTATAACTTCTGGGCATCCTATTATTATGGGACGAAAAACGTTCGAATCATTGGGTAGACCTTTACCAAATCGTACCAATATTGTTGTGACAAGAGATCAGAATTGGAATACAGAAGGTATCGAAATTGCGTCTTCTTTACCAAAAGCAATAGAAGTTGCGAAAAAAATTGACGATGATATTTACATTATCGGTGGTGGAAATATTTACAAACAAGCGATGGAATTTACTGATATTTTGTACATCACAGAAGTTCATCACGAATTTGATGGAGACACTTATTTCCCAGAAATAGACTTGGACGAATGGGAAGAAGTAGAACGAGAAGATTTCAAAAAAGATGAAAAACATCCATATGCTTACTCGTTTGTGACGTATAAAAGAATAGATTAGAAACTTTCGTGCATAAAAAAAGCAAGAATTTTGATTCTTGCTTTTATATTTTTTACACCTTAATGTTTTACATCTTGTACTTCGTCTGGATTGTGTTTGTATTTGAACACAATTGCGAACAATACCGTAACAACTAATGCGTAGCCTGCGAAAATAAACCAAGAATGTCTCCATCCTTCTAGCTGCAATGTCAAATCAGTTTGACTATACACTAAATGATTCACGATGTATTGTGCAATTAACATTCCGATTGTTGCTCCAAAACCATTGGTCATCATCATAAAAACTCCTTGTGCAGAAGAACGAATTTCTTCGTTTGTTTCTTTGTCTACATACAACGAACCTGATACATTGAAAAAATCGAAAGCGATTCCGTAAACAATCATTGATAAGATAAACATCCAAACGCCAGATCCTGGATCTCCTAATCCAAATAATCCGAAACGTAAGACCCAACCTACCATTGCCATCAACATCACGATTTTGATTCCGAATCGTTTTAGCACGAAAGGAATTAATAAAATACACAATGTTTCAGAAACTTGAGACAACGAAATTAAAGCATTTGCATTACTTGCTCCCCACGTATTGGCATAATCTGGAATATCCTTAAACGTTGTGATAAATGGATTTGCATATCCATTTGTAATTTGCAAAGAAACGCCTAAAAGCATTGAAAAGATAAAGAAAATTGCCATTTTTCTATCTTTAAATAATGCAAAAGCTTTTAAACCAAATGCATCAGAAATAGATTGTTTTTCAGAACTTTTGTTAACTGGGCAATTAGGTAATAAGAAACTGTATAAAAACAATATAACTCCTAAAAATCCAGATACAAAGAACTGATAATAATTGGATTGAAAACTTACGAATGTTGGATCACTTGAAAAGTTAAATCCAAAAACACCATCTTTAAATCCAGAGAAATTAACAAATAACATCGCTACAATAAAACCAACTGTTCCAAACGTTCTGATTGGAGGAAAGGATTTGATTGTGTCTAAATTATTTTGTTTTAAAATTGTGTAGGCTGTTGAGTTAGAAAGGGCGATTGTTGGCATAAAGAACGCCACACTAACCGAATAAAGTGCGAAGATTGTTGTAAAATCTACATCGTTTCCAGCTGTCATTCCGTAATAACCTGCTGCAAACATAAAAATCGCAGCTAATAAATGATTCAATCCCAACAAACGTTGTACAGGAATCCATCTATCCGCTACAATACCCATTATTGCGGGCATAAAAATCGACACAATACCTTGCATCGCGTAAAAAAGACCAATTTTTGGACCTAAGCCAACTGATCCTAAGTAATTTCCCATAGAGGTTAGGTATGCTCCCCATACCGCAAACTCAAGGAAACTCATGATTGTAAGTCTAAGCTTTACAGACATAATTATTTGAAATAGTTATTAGTTTCCCATGTTATCGATTTGATCACGAAGGCGAGCTGCCAATTCATAATCTTCATTCTTCACAGCTTTTTCCATCTCAGTTTCAAGTTCAGATTTTGTCCAACCTTCATATTCGTTGATATCAGACAAATCATTTTCCAAACCAGCCAAGATATCCAAATCATCTTCGAAGTTATTTGCTGCGCGACGTATATTTTCTTCTTCTTCAATAACGTCCAAATGAATTCCAGCTTTTTCTACAACATTATCATAGGCATAGATAGGTGCATTGAAACGAACAGCCAATGCAATTGCATCAGAAGTTCTCGAATCAATCTCGGCACGTTGTCCATCATCATTCACAAAAACAATATTCGAATAAAAAACACCATCTTCTAATTTATAAATATAAATAGAATCAACATTCAATTGAAATTCTTTTCCTAATGAAATAAACAAATCGTGTGTTAATGGACGAGGTGGATTAATATCTTTCTCTAAAGCTAATGCGATTGATTGTGCCTCAAAGCTCCCAATAATAATTGGCAACTTTCTTCCTCCTACATTTTCCTCTAGAATCAACGCATATGCGCCAGTCTGAGTTTGACTGTAAGATATTCCTTTAATATTTAATCTAATTAAATTGTCCATTTGGGCGTAAATCTATGAAAAACTGATGAATATTTAATCTTTTTTTAATGAATAAAAAAAATCCGAACCACCTAAATGATTCGGATTGAATTTATAATCTTAAAATGATTAAGCTTGACCTTTATATTTTTTTAACTCTTCAGTTAATTTAGGAACAATCTCAAAAGCATCTCCTACGATTCCGTAATCAGCCGCTTTAAAGAAAGGCGCTTCTGGATCATTGTTGATGACAACAATTGTTTTAGATCCATTAACTCCAGCTAAGTGCTGAATAGCTCCTGAAATACCAACTGCGATATATAAATTTGGCGCAATTGCTTTTCCTGTTTGTCCTACGTGCTCAGCATGCGGTCTCCAACCAATATCAGCAACTGGTTTAGATGATGCTGTAGCAGCTCCTAAAACTTTTGCTAAATCTTCGATCATTCCCCAGTTTTCAGGACCTTTCATTCCACGACCTGCAGAAACAACAATATCCGCTTCTTTCAAATCGATTTTATCAGAAGAAGCCATTTCTGTTGAAACAACTTTTACTTTTGCATCTGCATCAGAAACTGATACTGAAGCTGATTCTTCTGAACCTGAAACTGCATTTTCTTTTGCTCCGAATGCGTTTTGTAGAACTGTAACTACAACTTTTCCTGAAACTGCAACAGTTTCTACTCCTTTTCCAGAGAATGCTTTACGTGCAACTGTGAATGGAGAAACTGCTGTTGGAGATTTTTCTACATTTGTTACTAAAGATGCTCCTGTTTTGTATGCTAAAACTGGTGCTATAGTCGCTCCTTCGTTTGTTGATGGTAAAACCACAACATCTCCTTGAGCAACTTCAGCCAAAGCTTTTGCGTAAGAATTTGCATCAAATTTTGCTAAAGCTGCATTATCAACTTTAACTACTTTAGATGCTCCATATTTATATAATTCGTCAGCAGTAGCATTTCCAAAAACGATTGCTGTAACAGTATCTCCAGCAACATCAGCTGTAGCTTTTGCGTAAGAAACTGCTTCTAATCCTGCTTTTTTATATTTTCCGTCGTGTGACTCTGCGTATACAAAAATTGCCATTTTTTAATTTCTTTTTAGGTGAATAATTAGATTACTTTAGCTTCTTCGTGTAATAATCTTACCAATTCTGCTACATTGTCTTTGTCGATTAATGTTACATTACCTCTTTCAGCAGGTTTTACATAACCAACAACTTCAACTTTAGTTTCTGTCGCTTCTGGTGCAACAACTGCGATTTGTTTTGTACGCGCTTGCATAATTCCACGCATGTTAGGAATTCTTAATGCAGCTTCATCAACCAATCCTTTTTGTCCTGCGATAACAGCTGGTAAGGCAACCTCTACGGTTTCTTTTCCTCCATCAATTTCGCGAACAGCTTTTGCAGAAGAACCTTCTACATCAAGACCGATACATCCGTTTACAAAACCATAATCTAACATTGCTGCAACTAATCCTGGTACAGAACCTCCATTATAATCAATTGACTCTTTTCCTGTCAATACTAAATCGAAACCACCATCTTTAGCAGCTTTTGCGATTTGTGTAGCAACAAAGAAATCATCGCGAGCATCAGCATCAATACGAATTCCATCATTCGCACCAATTGCTAAAGCTTTACGCATAACTGGATCTACAGTTGCATCTCCAACAGTTAAAATGGTAACAGTAGCACCTTGTTTTTCTTGTAACTCTACTGCTTTGTTTAAACTAAATTCGTCGTGCGGGTTAATAACGAACTGAACGCCATTTTTGTCAAATGATTTTCCGTCAGCTGTGAAGTTGATTTTTGCTGTAGTATCTGGTACACTACTAATACAAACTAATATCTTCATAATTTTGTGTTTACTTTTTCTTTTATGTAAAAATAACTAATTTATTTTATTATGCAAGCATAACATTGTTAATTCTTTACTAAGTCGTTACTTTTCGCTTTCAGTTGTTTTTTATAAACTGAATTTGAAACCAATACACTTAGTTCATACAATAACCAAAGAGGAATTGTAACTAAAATCATACTGTACACATCGTTTGGTGTAATCGCAGCTGCAATCACTAATACAACGATAAATGCGTGTTTACGGTATTCTTTCAAGAATTTTGGAGTTAAGATTCCAATACTCGTTAAGAAGTAAACGAAAACTGGCATCAAAAACATAACTCCCATCGATAATAATAATTGAACAAATAAATCGATATAACTTGGCAACGTCCATGTATTTCCTACACCAAAAGGATCGTAAGTGAATAAAAATTGTGTACACAATGGTAGCAACATATAGTAACTAAATAAGACTCCTGTTACAAAGAAAAACGAAACAGCGAAAATGGTAAATCCTGCATATTTTCGTTCAGCTTCTTTTAGTGCTGGTTTTACAAATCGCCAAATTTCAAAAATAATATAAGGAATTGCGATAATTACACCACACACAATTACTGCAAAAAATTGTGAAGTGATCTGTCCTGATGGATTAAGATTGGTCAATTCTTTCGAAATATCAAATGATTCGGTATAAATTTTTCCGAAACCTGTTAATTCACCAAATTGATTAAAAATATCAAACGTTGGAAAAGTTGATTTTAATGGAGCCATAATCACATGTTCCACCAATTCGTCCCAATAAATAGCGACTGCAATAGATGTAATCACAATTGATAAAATAGAACGAACCAAATGTCCTCTCAACTCACCAATATGAGCCAAAAATGACATACTCGATTTTGTATTATCTGCCATACGCTTATTCGATTCCTTCGTTTAAAATTGAGTGAATATCCAAAATTCCATAATAATGATTTTCTTCATCAACCACCACCAATTGTCCAATACTGTTGTGACGAAGAATCGCTAAAGCTTCTCTTGCTTTTTCAGCTTTTTTGATTGTTTTCGGATTCATTGAAGCAATATCTTTCGCAGTTAAATGTGCAAAAGTTTCATTATTTAATAACATTCGGCGCAAATCTCCATCTGTTATCACACCAACAATTTTATCATTATCAATCACAACTGTAATTCCATGACGACCTGATGTTAATGAATTAATGACTTCTGTAATCGAAGAATCTGGATGCACAGAAGGTTTTCTTTCTGGATCAACAATATTTTCTACTGTCCACAATAATCGTTTTCCTAAAGCTCCACCTGGATGATATTTTGCAAAATCGTTTTGTGTAAACGCTCTCAATTTCATCAAAGCTACCGCCAATGCATCACCCATTACCAATTGAGCCGTTGTAGAAGTTGTTGGTGCCAAATTTACGGGACAAGCTTCTTTATCAATATTAACATCCAAAACAATGTCTGAATTTTTTGCTAATTCTGATTTCAAATTTGATGTTAAACCAATCAAAACTGATGCATATTGTTTAAGAATCGGAGCCAAATATGTAATCTCTGGCGTATTTCCACTTTTCGAAATACAAATCACCACATCTTCTGGTCGTACAAGACCCAAATCGCCATGAATAGCTTCCGTCGCATGTAAAAATTGACTTGGAGTTCCAGTAGAATTTAAGGTTGCTACAATTTTATTTGCAATGTGTGCACTCTTTCCTACTCCAACAACTACCAACTTTCCTTTCGTGTTATATATCGCATTTACCGCATCAACAAAAGACTCGCTAATACGAGAAGCTATTGCTTCCAGCGCTTGAATTTCTTCTCGAAATACCCCTTGCGCTATTTGTATTAATTCTGAATTTTCCACAATAAAATTTCTATTGTCTATTTTTAAAATTTTTCGTACTTTTACTCTCCTTTTTTATTTACACTCAATTATATATAAATCATATAAAATTTATGTGTATATTTAAGAGTTATCAAATATAGGAACTATTTAATTTATAATATTAATTTTAGTCTTTTGTGTAGATGGAAGCCACTTCGAAAAACTTAACATCTTACCTAAAAAAATATTTTGGTTTCGACCAATTTAAAGGACAGCAGCACGAAATCATTACAAGCTTACTAAATAAAGAAGATGTATTTGTTTTGATGCCAACTGGCGGAGGTAAGTCTTTATGTTATCAATTACCGGCATTAATGTCAGATGGAGTCGCGATTATTGTGTCCCCTTTAATCGCGCTGATGAAGAATCAAGTAGACGCTATACGTGGAATTTCTGAAAATGATGGAATTGCCCACGTATTAAACTCATCTTTAAACAAGTCAGAAACGAAAACAGTTATGACAGATATTAAAGATGGAGTAACTAAAATGTTGTACGTTGCACCCGAATCTTTGACAAAAGAAGAATACATCGATTTCTTTAAATCGGTAAAAATTTCTTTTTTTGCTATTGATGAAGCGCACTGTATTTCTGAATGGGGACACGATTTTCGACCAGAATATCGTAATCTAAAAGCGATTATCAACAAAATTGGTGATGCGCCAATTATTGCTTTAACTGCAACAGCAACACCAAAAGTACAAGAAGATATTCAGAAAACTTTGGGAATGCAAAGCGCTAAAGTTTTTAAAGATTCTTTTAATCGTACGAATTTATTTTACGAAATCCGCCCAAAGGTTGATCAAGACAAACAAATCATCAAATTTATCAAACAAAACGATGGTAAATCTGGTGTCATTTATTGCTTGAGTCGTAAAAAAGTTGAAGAAATTACGCAACTTTTACAAGTAAACGGAATCAATGCCATTCCTTACCATGCAGGTTTAGACGCCAAAACACGTAGCAAACATCAAGATATGTTTTTGATGGAAGATGCAAGTGTCGTTGTCGCTACAATTGCTTTCGGAATGGGAATTGACAAGCCAGATGTACGTTTTGTGATGCATTACGATATGCCAAAATCGTTAGAAAGTTATTACCAAGAAACTGGTCGTGCAGGTCGCGATGGTGGTGAAGGTGTTTGTATTGCTTTCTATGATTATAAAGATATCGAAAAGTTAGAAAAATTCTTAGCAAGTAAACCTGTTGCAGAACGCGAAGTTGGAATGCAATTACTTTCTGAGGTTGTAGCATATGCCGAAACTTCGATGTCGCGTCGTAAATTTTTGTTACATTATTTTGGAGAAGAATTCGACGACAAAAACGGCGAAGGGGCAAATATGGACGACAATATGCGCAATCCTAAAAAAATGATTGAAGCAAAAGATGATGCAGTAATTGCATTAGATGTTGTTCAGAAAACAAATCAAAAATTAAAATTAAATGATGTTGTAAATGTTATAGTTGGTAAAGAAACTTCTATTACAAAATCATATAATTTGAGCTCTGAAGATTTCTTCGGAATTGGAAAAGCAAAAGAAGATTATTATTGGAAATCTATTTTACGCCAATTAATTGTACGTAATTTATTAGAGAAAGAAATCGAATCATATGGTATTTTAAAAATTACCAAATCTGGAAAAGATTTCATTAGTAAGCCAACTTCTTTTGAAATTGCCGAAGATATTGATTTCAAAAAATTGTTATCAGAAGGTAGCTTTGATAAAGAAGAAACGTCTTCTACTCCTATTGCTTTTGATGATGTTTTATTGAAACAATTGAAAGATTTACGTAAAAAAATCTCAAAAAAACATCAGATTCCACCTTTTGCTGTTTTCCAAGATTCAAGTTTAGATGATATGACAATGCAATACCCAACAACAGTTAAGGAGTTAACAAATGTGTTTGGAGTTGGAGAAGGAAAAGCTCAAAAATTTGGGAAAGAATTTGTAGATTTTATTGCGCAATATGTAAAAGACAATGATATCATTCGTCCTGAAGATATGGTGATTAAACAAGTTGCGGACAAATCGAGCCACAAAGTTTATATCATTCAATCAACAGATAGAAAGTTAAATCTTGAAGATGTTGCGGAAGCAAAAAATATGACGATGAGCGATTTGCTTTCAGAAATGGAAAGTATCGTTTATCAAGGAACAAAATTAAATATCAATTATTACATTGACGAAGTTTTGGACGAAGACCAACAAGAGGAAATTTATGAATTCTTGATGGATGCAGATACCGACTCAATGTCATCATTGTTAGATGAATTTGGTGACGATTATGATGAAGAAGAATTACGTTTAATGCGTATCAAATTCATCAGTGAAGTCGCAAATTAAACCATACAAAAAATAAACTTTCAGCCCAAGGAATGCTTATCTTTGGGCTTAATTATTACAAGAAAAATGAACAATAAAGCAATATTAATGATTTTGGACGGATGGGGAATTGGACCAAACCCTGCTGTTTCTGCAATCGCGCAAGCAAATACACCTTTTATAGATAGTTGTTTCGAGAAATTTCCGCATTCTACGTTGGATACATTTGGTTTAGCCGTTGGTTTACCAGAAGGTCAAATGGGGAATTCGGAAGTTGGACATATGAATTTGGGTGCTGGACGAGTGGTTTTCCAAAACTTAGTTCGAATCAATATGGCAGTTGAAAACGGAACATTACAAAACGAACCAATCTTAAAAGATGCTTTTCAATATGCTTTAGAGAATAACAAAAAAGTACATTTCATCGGTTTAGTTTCTGATGGTGGTGTACACTCACATATCAATCATTTGAAAGGTTTGTTGGATGCAGCAAATCAATCAGGTTTACAAAAAAATGTTTTTGTACATGCTTTCACAGATGGTCGTGATACAGATCCAAAATCTGGCGAAGGATTTATCACAGAATTGATAAACCACATGACAAAATCAACAGGAGAAATCGCTTCGATTACTGGTCGTTATTATGCAATGGATCGTGATAAACGTTGGGAACGTGTGAAATTAGCATACGATGCAATGGTAAATGCAGTTGGTGAAACAACAACAAATCCATTAGAAGCAATTCGTGCATCTTATAATGAAGGCGTAACAGATGAATTCATCAAACCGATTATTGTAACGGATGAAAATGGTCGACCAAAAGCTAAAATCGAAAATGGTGATGTAGTGATTTGTTTCAATTTTAGAACTGATCGTGGACGTGAAATCACAGAAGTTTTAACGCAACATGATTTTCCAGAATTTGGAATGCATAAATTAAATCTAAAATATATCACTCTTACAGAATATGATGCTACATATACTGGAGTTGCGGTAATTTTTGATGAGAAAAATATTGTAAATACGTTAGGAGAAGTTATTGCGAATGCTGGTCGTAAGCAAATTCGTATTGCTGAAACTGAAAAATATCCACACGTAACATTTTTCTTCAATGGTGGTCGCGAAGAACCTTTCGTTGGTGAATCTCGTATTTTATGTGCTTCGCCAAGAGATGTTGCTACTTACGATTTGAAACCAGAAATGGCAGCATATGATATTACAAATGCAATTGTACCAGAAATCGAAAAAGAATCAGCGGATTTCATTTGTCTTAACTTCGCTAATACAGATATGGTTGGACATACAGGTGTTATGTCTGCGGCAATAAAAGCTGCTGAAGTAGTAGATTCTTGTGCGGAAAAAATTATAAATGCAGCTTTAGAACATGGTTACAATGTGGTGATTTTGGCTGATCACGGAAATTCAGATTTTATGATGAACGAAGATGGATCACCGAATACGCAACATACAACGAATCCTGTTCCATTTATTTTGGCTCAGAAAAATATCGAATGGAATGTTGAACATGGCAAACTTGGAGATATTGCGCCAACTATCTTAACTTTGATGGGAATTGAAATTCCAACTGAAATGACTGGAAACATTATAGTTCAAAAAAAATAACCTAAATAACTTTAAATACTTACAAACATGATTAATAAAATTATTGCTGTTGACTTTGATGGAACTGTGGTAGATGATAAATATCCAGAAATTGGAAAAGCTAAAATCTTCGCTTTCGAAACATTGAAACAATTACAAAACGACGGATATCGCCTTACTTTATGGACTTATCGTAGTGGTAAATACTTAGATGAGGCTGTAGAATTCTGTAAAAAAAATGGTATAGAGTTTTATGCCATCAACAATAGTTTTGATGGAGAAGACTTTGATAAAAATACACAAAGTCGAAAAATAAATGCCGATATCTTTATCGACGACAGAAATTTAGGAGGTTTCCCAGGTTGGAGTGACGTTTATCAAATCATCACAAAAAAGATTGAATTAAGTGTTCACGCAAACGGACAAAAAGCTCCTGAGAAGAAAAAGAAAAGAGGATTTTTCGGATTATGATACATTTAAAAAGTAAAGAAGAATTAGAACTAATGTACCTAAGCGCTCAATTGGTTTCAAAAACCTTGGGTATGTTAGCCAAAGAAGTAGTGCCTGGTGTTACAACAAATCATTTAGATAAATTAGGAGGCGAATTTATTCGCGACAATGGTGGATATCCTGCATTTTTAGGAATGTACGATTTCCCTAAAAACCTTTGTATTTCTCCAAATCAACAAGTTGTTCATGGAATTCCAAACGATGAACCACTTAACGAAGGAGATATTGTTTCGGTAGATTGTGGTGTTTATATGAATGATTTTTACGGAGATCACGCTTATACATTTGCGGTTGGAGAAATTGATGCTGAAACAGAAAAATTACTTCGTGTTACAAAAGAATCTATGTTCAAAGGTATTGGACAAATGAAAAAAGGTAATCGCGTAGGTGATATTGGTTTTGCCATTCAACAACATTGTGAAAAAGAAGGTTACGGTGTCGTGCGTGAATTGGTAGGTCATGGATTAGGTCGCAAAATGCACGAAGAACCTCAGGTTCCTAATTATGGACGTCGCGGATCAGGTAAAAAAATTGAAGAAGGTTTAGTTTTAGCAATCGAACCAATGGTAAATATGGGAACTGAAAAAGTTTTCTTTCACCCAGATGGTTGGACAGTTACTACACGCGATGACAAATATTCGGCTCACTTTGAGCACGATGTCTGTGTAGTAGATGGCGAACCAAAATTATTGTCAACTTATCAGTTTATTTACGATGCTTTAGGTATCAAATCTGACGAAGAAAAACCATTTTTATTCAAACCTTAAGAAAACTTTTGTGAAAAAGCTTTTAAAAAAAATCATGAATATTCTACCTCGTCCTTTACTGATTCAAGGTAGTTATATTATTCGTCCAGTTTTGGTTTGGTTCATGAAAGGAAATCGTTTCGTAGACCCAATAGATGGACAAGGTTATTACAGTTTGTTGCCTTATGGTTACGAAAAACAACGCGATAACGTGCTTTCTCCAGGAACTTTTTCGTTAGAAAGACATCGTTTGATGTGGTTATACCTCAAAAATGAAACTTCTTTTTTTACAGAAAAAGCAAAAGTTTTGCACATCGCACCTGAACAATCTTTTATCAAGCGTTTTCGCTCAATGAAAAACCTTGAGTACATTACAAGTGATATCGAGTCGCCTTTAGCCGATGTAAAAGCTGATATTTGCGATTTACCTTTTGGAGATGATACATTCGATATTGTTTTTTGTAATCACGTATTAGAACATATTCCTGATGATCACAAAGCCATGAGTGAATTATTTCGTGTGATGAAACCTGGTGGTTGGGGAATTTTTCAAGTTCCTATTTCGTATCAACGTGATGTGACTTATGAAGATCCAACGGTAACATCGAAAGAAGAACGAAAAGAAAAATTTGGACAATATGACCACGTTCGTGTCTATGGTTTAGATTATTACAAACGTTTAGAAGATGTAGGGTTTATCGTAGAAAAAGTTGATTATACCAAACAAATTCCGTCAGAAGATGTTCAAAAATACTGTTTAGAAAAAGGAGAAATTTTACCAGTTGTTCGCAAACCAATGGTATAATTCAAAAAAAATAGTCAAAACAAAAGCGTTACCTTTTATGGGTAACGCTTTTATTTTGGAAACTATTTTTCTACACCCTCATTTGATGATTTTCTTATCGAGTTTAAATCATCTTGCATTTCTTGAAAGGTTAAGATTTTACCTTTTGTTGGTAAAGTGATATCAAGTTTTTTAGTCAAAATTTCCAATTGATTAATTTTAAAAATCGTTTTGAAATATGGTGTAATAATTTCAGTTTGAAGAATCAAACCTGGCAAATTCGCAAAATTATACGGACCATCTTTGTACTTTATTTCTGGCGAATACCAAGCTATAAATGTATTTCCTTCCTTATCTTCTCCAATCGCTTTCACGACATTATAACCATTAATCACCGCTTTTTCTTTCGATAATTGCCAATTAAAATCAGGTATATTTTCTTTAACCAAATACGTTTTGACGTTAATATCAAATTGTTTATAATATTCATTTTTTGAAAAATCTTTATACAAAGGATTTTGTTCCGATTTCAAAATCTCTTGCACAACCATATCCGATTCATCTTGTGCATTATTTATTTTCGTATCAGCTTTGAAAATAGATAACACATTGTTACTTTCTAAAATAAAATCTACAAAAATACCTCGGTCAATTGCAGACTTGAAAGCGGTTTGTAAATTTTTGGGAAACATATCTTTGGATTGTTCGTAATCAAAAATAAATTCGGCTTTATACGTCGCTCTAATACTTTCTTTTTCTGACTGAGCAAAAAGATTAACTCCTAAAAACAATGTAATTCCTACAATTATATTTTTCATTTTATTGTGATTTTTTTATTATTTAAAACTTCTACGGATATCCATTTTTTCATTCACCGATTTGTTGAATTCTGAAAAAGGTTGCGTGTTATAATCATTTACGATTATACTAAAATTCATATCTAAATCTGTTTTTTCATCATCTTTTTCATAAGTAGTGTTCCAAATTGCAGACGTTTCTTTCAACAACCAATTCCCGTTATGAGGACGATATTTATAAACAACTTTTGCTTCTCTTAAAAATTCATTTTCTGAATATTTAGTTTCCGGAATAGTCGTTTCCCAATAAAACTCAACAACAGCAAATGTATCTTTATCAATTGTCAGAAATACATCTCTTGATTTTGTTTTTATTGTAACTTCATAAACAAAACTATCTCCATATTTTGTTAATGATAAATTAGATTCTTCATATTTCTTTTCCTTTAATAAGTATACAAATTGCTTAATATATTTTTCTTTCAAATAAATACTCTCCAAATAATAAATCAAACGAATATTTGAATTTGGTTCTCGTCCACTTTTTATTTCGTTGTTTACAATTCCTTTTGATTTAATTTTCAAATCTCCTCGTTTAAATTTAAACTGTAAATCTGCATCAATAAAATCCCGTTCATTATTATTAAATAACAAATCTTGTTGAAAATTAACTAAGAAATAATATTGTTCAATATTAAAGTTCTTATCGTAATTTTCGATTACTTTTTGTAAAATATCTTCAGCTTTCAGATTTGTAACAAAAGCTTCTTTTAACTCAACTTCGGAAACTTTTTCGAGTTTGATGATCATTTCTGGTTTCAATTCTGAAACCTTAATTATCGCATCTTGATAATCTTTTTTCGAAACGATTAATTCATCATTTTGCGTAACATTACTTAAATCAACAACAGCTTTTCCTTCTTGATCCGAAACAAAATTCTTTGTCGAATTCTTGAAATAAATATCCGCATCATCAAGTGGTAAATTATCAGAAAGGTCTAATATTTTTAGATTAACAATTTGAGCATTTAAACAAATCGTAAACAATGTAAATAAGTAAAATAGTTTTTTCATATAATTTAAAATCAATAATGAATTAAAGATATATTTTAATCTCGTTAAGAATTTGTTAATCAGAATATTTTATAGATATTTTAACAAAAAAAAGCGCTACTAAAAAGTAACTCTTTATAATTATTGTAAATAATATTTTTCTCATGAGCAGTACAATAAAAGCGATATAAAGAAAAAAGGAGTGTTGTCAGAAAACTAATGTTATGGAAAAGAATACTTTAATTCAAAATTACTCTTACAAGATAAAAAAATTGTTAAATTTGTTCTACCAAAAAGGAAGGAGAAAGAGGCAACGTGAGGACATGGTAACGAAACAAATAAGCTTGGTTAAAATTTAACCAAGCTTATTTTGTTATTAAAATTTCACTTATTTTTTTGATTTAAAACCCAAACCTTCAAATTCTTGAGTAACTGTTGATTCCTTTTTGCATTCTGAAGAACAATGAGAACAACTGCAATTACCTCCCCATATAGAAGCATCACAACCTTGTGAACAATTTGTAGATGTGCATTTACAAGTTAATCCTTCGCTCATTAAAAGAGTATTATCAGGATTTGCTGTAAAAACATGTGCAATACTTACACCTTTATCTGTTTTACCTCTTAAAACATACATTCTTTTTGATTTTTGTTCTTCTGATTTTTCATCATTAGATAATTCTCTTAAAGAAATATTCTTAAGTTGATCTTCTTCCTTTAAATTAACATCTTTTTTTATTTTACTTATAATTTCTTCACCACTTAAAATATTTTCAACATTAAATTTTGATGAAGAAAAATTATTTTCCATTGGTTTTAATGTATCAATATTTTTTGCTGTTATATATTCAGCAGTCTCACATGATAATAACATAATAAACGTAAAAATAAAACATAATACTTTTTTCATAATAATTTAATTTATAACTAGTTATAAATATAATAAAAAAATAATTGTTTTGTTAGAAATGCTAAAAAACCTTTCATCCTCTATTTAAAAGAAAAATAATGGTGTGTGTTTTTTGTGTCCTTTCAAAAAAATCCTTTTACATAGGTTTGATATTGTGTCAGCAGTAAAAAAATCAATCTGTTGACTTTTTTATATATAAAATAAAATGAAAATGGATTTTGAAAATTTAATCTCTATGATAATTGATTCGGAATATACTCCGAAAATCATTCAAATGATAATAACAACTGGATGGAATTTATTTGATAAGTATTTAATGAAAAAATTAGAAAACCAACCAAAAAAACAATTACAACCAATCCAACGAAAAATAATAACAAAAAAACGCCACTCAATGAGTGGCGTTTATAAAATATTGTAACAGTTAAAATTTTAGTGCGCTTCTAACCAATTTGCTCCTACTCCGACTTCTGCAATTAACGGAACATCCATTTGCATTGCAGCTTCCATAGTCGATTTGATTAATTCAGAAACTTTTTCAACCTCATCTTTTGGTGCATCAAAAATTAACTCATCATGCACTTGTAAAATCATTTTGGTTTTATAATTTTTCTTCAATTCTTTCTGAATTTGAATCATGGCCATTTTCACGATATCCGCCGCAGTACCCTGTATTGGCGCATTTACAGCATTTCGCTCAGCATGCGAACGCACTACTGCATTTCTCGAATTGATATCTTTCAAATAACGGCGACGTCCCATTAACGTTTCTACAAAACCTTGGTCACGAGCAACCTCAACTTGTTTTTCGATATACGCTTTCAACGTTGGGTAAGTTTCATAATACGCATCAATCAATGCTTTGGCTTCTTTACGCGAAATATTTGCTTGATCTGCTAAACCAAAAGCCGAAACACCATAAATAATTCCGAAGTTTACCGTTTTCGCTTGACTACGTTGTTCACGCGTCACCTCATCTAAAGCTACATTGAAAACTTTTGCGGCAGTAGAAGCGTGAATATCTTCTCCATGTTTGAAAGCTTCTACCATTGCAGGATCTTGTGACATTTGTGCAATCAAACGCAATTCAATTTGCGAATAATCGGCAGAAATAATCACATGATTTTCATCTCGCGCAACAAAGGCTTTACGAATTTGCTGACCTTCTTCTGAACGAATCGGAATGTTTTGTAAATTCGGATTTACAGAAGACAAACGTCCCGTTGCAGCAACCGTTTGCGCGTATGTTGTATGCACGCGACCCGTTTTTGGATTCACCAATTCTGGCAACGCATCAATATAAGTCGATTTTAATTTTTGTAATTGACGGTACTCTAAAATATCATTGATAATTGGATGCTTATCTTTCAGTTTTGATAAAATTTCTTCTCCTGTTGCATACTGACCAGTTTTAGTTTTCTTCGCTTTTGGATCTAATTGTAATTTATCAAACAAGATTTCTCCCAATTGTTTTGGCGAATTAAGATTAAACTCTTCTCCAGCATCTTGGTGAATTTTTGTTTCTAATTCTCTTAATTTCGCTTCGTGTTTTACCGAAAGTTCTTTCAAGAACGGAACATCCAAATTAACACCTTCCAATTCCATATCAGCCAAAACTTGCATCAATGGCATTTCAAGATCAGTGAATAATTTGTGTGTATTTGATTTGATTAATTCTGGTTCGAAAAGATTTTTCAACTGATTTGTAATATCAGAATCTTCTACTCCATATTCGGTTTGCTCCATCAACGGAACATCACGGAAATTCTTTTGATTCTTTCCTTTTTTTCCAATCAAACTTTCGATTGAAACTGGTTGATAACTCAAATATGTTTCTGACAACACTTCCATATTGTGACGCATATCTGGATTAATCAAATAATGCGCAATCATCGTATCAAAATTTTGACCTAAAACAACAATGTCATATTTGTTTAAAACTTTAATATCATATTTTAGATTTTGACCAATTTTCGAAATTGATTCATCTTCAAAAAATGGTTTAAATTCGTTGATAATTGCTTTTGTTTCTTCAAAATCTGTTGAAAAAGGAAGATAATAACCTTTTCCTTTTTCCCAAGAAAATGAAATTCCAACCAATTCTGCTTCTAACGCATCCAAAGACGTTGTTTCTGTATCGAAAGTCACTTCTTTTTGTTTCAGAATATTTTTCAACAATAATTCTCTTCCTTTTTTCGTATCGATTAATTGATACAAATGATTGGTTGTTGAAATATCTGTAAAAGCTGAATTTTGTGGAACGATTTCTTCATCAGACGTAAAATCGAACAATGATTGTTGAGCCATTTGCACTTGATTCGAAGAAATCTGACTTGCCGCAGAAATTTCTTCTTGCGCTTCTTTGATAATTCCCGAAACATCCAAACCATAAATTCTGTAAACCGTTTCTAACATACGACGGAATTCTAACTCCGTGAAAAGTTCAGTAACTTTTTCTATATCTGGCGGGCAAACCGTTAAATCTTCTTCATCAAATTCTACAGGAACATCTGTAATAATCGTTGCTAATTTCTTCGAAAGAATTCCAAGCTCTTTATTCTCTTCAATCTTTTCTTTAGCTTTCCCTTTCAGCTTATCTGTATTCGCTAAAAGGTTTTCCAATGATCCAAATTCTTTCAAATATTTACTTGCCGTTTTTGCTCCAACACCTGGTAAACCTGGAATATTATCCACAGCATCACCCATCATTCCAAGGTAATCGATAACTTGAATTGGATCGTCGATTTCAAATTTTTCTTTTACTTCTTCAATTCCCCAAATCTCAACACCTTTTCCATTTGCAGCAGGACGATACATTTTAATTTTTTCCGTTACCAATTGCGCAAAATCCTTATCTGGCGTTACCATATAAGTTGTATAACCAGCCTTCTCTGCTTTCTGTGCTAATGTTCCGATCACATCATCTGCTTCGTAACCTTCGGCAAAAAGTACTGGAATTTTTAACGCGCGTAAAATATCTTGAATATACGGAACGCCTTGACGAATGGCTTCTGGCGTTTCATCACGATTTGCTTTATATTCAGGATAATCTACTGTACGAACTGTTGCTTGACCAACATCAAAAACAACCGCCAAATGCGTTGGTTGTTCACGTCGAATGACATCGAACAAGGAATTCGTAAATCCCATAATTGCCGATGTATTGAAACCTTTTGAGTTGATTCGTGGATTTTTGATAAATGCATAATATCCTCTAAAAATTAAGGCATAAGCATCTAACAAAAAAAGTCTTTTATCTAATTGATTCATTTAATAAGTTTTAAGTATTACGCCAAACGTTTTACGTTAAACGATAATAACAAAATTGTGACGTAGAACTTGTAACGTACCACGTAAAACTAAAATTTAATATTCTGGTGCTAATTCAACAACCAATCCATCCATTTCATCCGAAAGATGTAACTGACAACCTAAACGTGAATTATCTTTCACATTAAATGCCTCTGCTAACATCGCATCTTCATCAGGCGTCATTTCTGGTAATTGAATTTCTGGAGTCAACACATAACATTGACAAGAGGCACACATCGCCATTCCACCACAAATACCAATGGTTCCTTCTGGTGCTAATTCGTATGCGCGCACAAGCTCCATGATATTCATATTCATATCAGTAGGCGCGTCAACTTCGTGCGAAACACCTTCTCTATCTATAATTGTAATTTTAATATCTGCCATAATACTTTTTCAAGTTAAACAAAAATACGGATTGTTTACTTTCAAAAAAAGAATATACCTCATTGGTTCATATTTAATACTAATTTTAAATAAGAACTGTTACGAATTACGAATTTTGTCAACTAATTAGTAAAATTAAAAAAATGAATTCACACGAAATAGATTATAAAATTTACGGCGAAGAAATGCAATTTGTCGAAATTGAATTAGATCCACAAGAAACTGTTGTAGCAGAAGCAGGTAGTTTTATGATGATGGATGATGGCGTAAAAATGGAAACAATTTTTGGGGACGGATCACAACAAACAGGTGGACTTTTCGGAAAATTATTAAATGCCGGAAAACGCATGTTGACTGGTGAAGGTTTGTTTATGACTTCGTACACAAATTACGGACAAGGAAAAAAGAAAGCGTCTTTTGCTGCGCCATATCCAGGAAAAATTGTTCCGATTGATTTACCAGAAGTGAACGGAAAATTTATTTGTCAGAAAGATGCTTTTCTTTGCGCTGCAAAAGGTGTTTCAGTTGGAATTGAATTTAATCGAAAATTAGGAACTGGACTTTTTGGAGGTGAAGGCTTCATTATGCAAAAATTAGAAGGTGACGGAATGGCTTTCATTCATGCTGGCGGAACATTACATCGTCGTGTTTTACAAGCTGGCGAAGTTCTGAAAGTTGATACAGGTTGCATCGTTGGTTTCGAACAATCTGTTCATTACGATATCGAATTTATAGGCGGAATTAAAAATACATTTTTCGGAGGAGAAGGTGTTTTCTTTGCTACATTAAGAGGTCCTGGTGTTGTATATATACAATCTTTACCTTTTAGCCGATTGGCTGATCGTATTATTGCACATGCACCTTCTGCAGGCGGTTCTTCACAAGGTGAAGGTTCTATTTTAGGAGGTTTAGGAAGATTAATTGATGGTGATTAAAATTTAATTTTATAAAGAAGGGTTTCAAATTGAAACTCTTTTTTTTGAGCTGTACGTAAAACCGTAATTTATTTCAATTGATTTTTCTTATTTATAATAAAAATTTTATCATTTGAAAAAACTTCTATTAACCGTTATTTTTTGTTCAGGATTTACGTTTGGACAAAATATTTTATCTTTTAGTAATGATCAATATAGTGGGATTAACGGTAGTGTTTTTTCTCCGACAACTTCATATTTTAACCCGAATAAATGGGATATTAATATTATTTCTGAGGATATTTTATTCAGAAATGATTACGCTTACGTATCCGATCAAAACGTATTAGGTTTAATAAAAGGTGAAACAAAATCAGCAAATATAAAAGCTGGAATAAGAGGAGAAACGCATTCTAATATTTTAGATTTCGCAACTAGAAATACGATTTCTTATCATTTGGAAAATGATTTTCTGGGACCTTCCGTTTCTTTTAAAAAGAAAATTAATAATCAAACTTATCGTCTTGGAATTTTCACCCGACTTCGTACACAAGGTTCTATTAAAGATTTAGATAATTATTTTCGTTTTAGTAATCAGAATGAAATAGAACCAAAAAATTATGAGTTTGAACCTACAAAGACAAATGCAATGAATTGGGCTGAATTAGGCTTAAATGTTTCGACAAATTTGTATACAACTAATACTTCTGAAGTTATTATTGGGGCAAATATTAAATATCTTTTGGGTTTAGATGGCGCGTATATCAAAAGTAAAAACGCGATAAAATTAGAAGCTGAACCAACTATAACAAGTACAATCGACAATCCTGATGCAAATATTTATGCGTCAAATTATGATATAAAAGCAGGATATTCTACCAATTATGATTTTGATCGAGATAAATATGTTTTACGAAATAGAGGAAATGGAGTTGGAATAGATTTAGGAATTTCTTTTGTGAACAGAAGAGCGAATGATGAATTATATGATTTCAAATTTTCGGCAAATTTATTAGATGTTGGATTAGTAAAATTCAGAGGCGATAACCATCATTTCTACAATCCCTCGCAAAGAGTTCAAATTCGTAATAATCCAAAATTAGATGGAGTTGAATTTGAAAGTGTTGATCAATATTTAGGACTTTTGAGCAAAGAAGTTTATGGTGATGAAACAAAATCTAAAACGGGAAATAATTTTTCGATCGGTTTACCAACGAGTTTACATCTTAATCTGAGTAAAAAAATTATTGAAAATCATTACTTAAATTTCAATTTGATGCAACGAATTCCAGTTTTTGAAAATAGTTTGAAACGTATCAATGTGCTACAAACTTCTTATACTATCCAAAAAAATGGATTTGGAATTGGACCTTCCCTTTCTATCTATGATTTTGAAAATATAACATTTGGTGGGTATGTAAGAATTGGCCCTCTAATTTTGGGCAGTGATAATGCAATTCCAATCGTTTTTAAACAGAAAAAATTAACTTCTGCGAACTTTTATTTTGGATTAAAATTTTATCCTTTTTGGGACAATGAAGCCAAAAGACGAAGTAGAGAACCTTGTGAATGTGAATAAAAAAAACCTTTTACGCAAAACGTAAAAGATTTAAAAAATATTTCTATTTATTTTGTTAAAATTAGTCAATAGCTTTGACAACCGCTTTTTCGGCTTCTTTTCTTGTCCCGTCGAAACCATCAACACCAGAAACTGTTGTGTATTTCAAGACAAATTTTTTCCCAGGATTCATTCTATTGTAAACAGACTGACACATTAGCGTTGCTTCATGGAAACCACATAAAATCAACTTCAATTTTCCTGGATAAGTATTTACATCACCAATCGCGTAAATTCCTTCGATATTTGTTTGATAATCTAACGCATTATTTACCTTGATTGCATTTTTCTCAATCTCCAATCCCCAATTTGCAATAGGACCTAGTTTTGGAGAAAGACCAAACAATGGAATAAAATAATCTGTTTCAAGTTCAAAAGTTTCACCTTCTTTTTCAATTACCAAACTTTCCACTTTTCCTTCACCTTTGATTCCAGTAATTTCAGCTGGAGTAACCAAATTAATTTTTCCTGCTTTTTTCAATTCAATTACTTTATCAACAGAATCTAAGGCTCCACGGAATTCATTTCTTCTGTGTACCAACGTAACTTCGGCAGCAACATCAGCCAAGAAAATAGACCAATCCAAAGCAGAATCACCACCACCAGCAATTACGATTTTTTTATCACGGAACAATTCAGGATTTTTTACAAAATACTCCACTCCATTTTCTTCGTATGCTTCGATGTTTTCGATAATTGGTTTACGAGGTTCAAAAGATCCAAGACCACCTGCAATCGCAACTGCTTTTCCTTGCACTTGCGTTCCTTTATTAGTTGTTACAATAAAAGTTCCGTCTTCTTGCTTATCGATTGTTGCAGCTTGTTCGTTCAATGTAAAACCTGGCTCAAATTGTTTGATTTGCTCCATCAAATTATCAATCAATTCACCTGCACCAACAGAAGGATAACCAGGAATATCAAAAATTGGTTTTTTTGGATACAATTCTGTCAATTGTCCTCCAGGTTGAGGAAGTGCATCAATAATATGACATCTCATTTTTAATAAACCTGCTTCGAAAACGGCAAAAAGACCAGTTGGTCCAGCTCCGATTATAACTATATCTGTTTGAATCATTTTTTTGAATTTTATTTAGAACGTTACTAAATTGAATGCAAATTTAATGAATTTGAAAGGATTAATCGATGATTATCATCAGAAGTCTAATAATATTTATTGATAATAAAAAAGACAAATTCAATAATGAATTTGTCTTTTGAAGTTGTAGCGAAGAGCAGAATCGAACTGCCGACCTCAGGGTTATGAATCCTGCGCTCTAACCATCTGAGCTACCTCGCCTTGTTTTTAGTGGTGCAAATATAAGAGGTTATTTTCGATTAAAACAAATCTTTTTTGAAATATTTTCAATAAAAAGTCGCTTAAATAGGCTAATCAATTGAATTTCATTAAAATTAAAATCACATTTTTTTTAAGAAAATATCATCCACAAAAAAATCCTCAAGTAAAACTTGAGGATTTTGATATTTTATCTATTTTTCTACTTACGCTAAAGCATTTTTGATACGTGTCATTGCTTCTTTCAACTCTTCTACAGACGCCGCATACGAGATACGAATACAATTTTTAGACCCGAAAGCCGAACCAGAAACAACTGCAACTTGTGCATGCTCTAATAAATATAAAGCTAAATCATCTGCATTGTTAATTGTAACGCCATTGTATGTATTTCCGAAAGTTGCCGTAACATCTGGAAATAAATAGAAAGCTCCTTTTGGTTCGTTTACTTTGAACGTTGGAATTTCTCTTGCCCAACCTAACATCAATTCACGACGTTCTGCAAACGCATCAACCATGTATTGAACAGAACTTGGATCTGCTTCTAAAGCCGTAATTGCAGCACGTTGAGCGATAGACGTTGCTCCCGAAGTCACTTGTCCTTGTAACGTTTCGCATGCTTTTGCTAACCAAGCTGGCGCTCCAATGAAACCAATTCTCCAACCTGTCATTGCGAAAGCTTTTGCTAAACCATTTACAGTTACTGTTTGATTATAAACTTCTGGGAAAGATGCAATCGAAACATTTTTTTCTCCGTAAACAATGTGCTCATAAATTTCGTCCGAAATAATAATCACATCTGGATATTTTGCTAAAACCTCAGCCAAACCTTTCAATTCTTCTCTTGTGTAAACTGATCCTGACGGATTACAAGGAGATGAATAAATAATAGCACGAGTTTTATCTGTAATTGCAGCTTCTAACTGTGCTGGTGTAATTTTGAAATCAGCTTCTAAAGTTCCTTCCACAAAAACTGGCGTTCCTCCTGATAATTCTACGATATCTGAATAAGAAACCCAATAAGGTGTTGGAATAATTACTTCAGTTCCTTCGTCTACAATTGCTTGTAAAACATTATAAATAGATTGTTTTGCTCCAGTAGAAACAACAACTTGATTTGCTGTATATTCAATATTGTTATCACGTTTAAACTTCTTACAAATTGTTTCCTTCAAATCTGCATACCCTGCAATTGGAGGATATCCTGAATAATTTTCGTCGATAGCTTTTTTAGCTGCCTCCTTGATAAAATCTGGTGTATTGAAATCTGGTTCTCCAATACTTAAACTAATCACATCGATTCCTTGTGATTTTAATTCTCTTGCTTTCGCAGACATTGCAATAGTTGCAGATGGTTTCAAATTCTGTAAACGCTTTGAAAGTTGCATAATATTTGTGTGTTATTTGTAATGTAACAATTTATTATTGCGAAGATACTTTTTTCTCCGTAGAATTTTGTTACTTTTAATCATTAAAAATCTAAGAATAAAATAAAAAATTATGGCTGAAATTACATTCAAAGGAAATCCTATTCATACAGGCGGAGATTTACCTATAATTGGTGAAAAAGCGCCGATTTTTGCTTTAACAGCAGGAGATTTAAGCGACAAAACATTGGCTGATTATGCTGGAAAAAATGTTGTTTTAAATATTTTTCCAAGTGTTGACACTGGTGTTTGTGCGCAATCTGTACGAACTTTTAACAAAGAAGTTTCTTCTGCTGCAAATACAGTTGTGTTATGTATTTCGAAAGATTTACCTTTCGCTTTATCTCGTTTTTGTGCTGCCGAAGGTTTGGATAATGTAGTCACTTTATCTGATTTCAAAAATGAAGAATTCGCAAATGCTTATGGTGTTAAAATGGTTGATGGACCATTAAATGGATTATTATCTCGCGCAGTTGTAGTAATTAATCCAAATGGAGAAGTTGCTTATGCAGAACAAGTTCCTGAAATTGGACAAGAACCAGATTACACACATGCTTTAGCTGCAATTAAGTAATCAAAATAAAAAAAAGCGTTACCCGAAAAGTAACGCTTTTTGTTTTGACTATTTTGTGTAAGATAAACTACTTCGCAAACTGAGCAGCTAATTTTTCTGCTTTTTTAGATTCTGAATAATCATAGAATCCTTCTCCAGATTTTACTCCTTTTTTACCAGCAGTTACCATGTTAACTAACAATGGACAAGGTGCATATTTAGGATTTTTGAAACCATCGTACAACACTTCTAAGATTGATAAACAAACGTCTAAACCGATAAAATCTGCTAATTGTAATGGTCCCATTGGATGAGCCATACCTAATTTCATTACTTCGTCAATTTCTTTCACGCCCGCAACTCCTTCATATAAAGAATAAATTGCTTCGTTAATCATTGGCATTAAAATACGATTGGCGATAAAACCTGGATAATCATTCACTTCAACTGGAACTTTTCCTAATTTTTCTGACATTTCCATAATCGCTTTCGTTACTTCGTCTGTTGTATCGTAACCACGAATAATTTCAACCAATTTCATCATCGGAACTGGATTCATGAAATGCATTCCAATCACTTGTTTTGGACGACTTGTAACAGACGCAATTTTTGTAATCGAAATAGAAGAAGTATTAGACGCTAAAATTGCATTTGCTGGCGCAGCTTCATCAATTTGTTTGAAGATTTTCAATTTCAAATCTAAATTTTCTGTTGCAGCTTCTACAACTAAATCCGCATTTTTTACCGCTTCCGCAGTATCTGTAAATGTTGTAATATTATTTAAAGTTGCTGTTTTGTCAGCTTCCGTAATTTTTTCTTTGGCGATCATACGCTCCAAATTTCCAGCGATTGTTTTCAATCCACGCTCCAAACTATCTTGAGAAACGTCAACCAAATTCACTGCAAATCCTGATTGTGCGAAAACGTGAGCAATTCCATTCCCCATCGTTCCAGCTCCAATAACTGTAATGTTTTTCATCTTTTTGTATGTTTGTTTTTATTATTTATTTTTTTTCGAGATTCGAAGTTCGAAATGAGTTTTGCGAAATTTGATTTTTCAGAATGAGAAGCTGAAATGAATTCAGCTTGACAAATTTTCGTCATTCTGATTTCTATGACAAAACCAAGTTATTTTTATAAATATTTTGATTTTTAATTAGTGCATAAATTCTGTGAATTATTTTATTTCTGACTGCGTTTAAGACCGACATTTTATTTTTCCCTTCTTCTACCTTTCGATGATAATAAATAGCCAAGTCATTATCTAAACGAATAGCACTCATTGCAGCTAAATGCAATAGTTTCTTCAAATCTTTATCAGCCATTGATGAAACTTTCGGTTTTCGCCTTATGGAAGTTCCAGATTGAAAATCAAATGGAGCTATTCCAGCATAGCAAGCCATTTGTCTAGGTGTATTTATGGTTGTAAAACCATCTGTTTTAATCAACATATTAAATGCTAAAACTTTTCCTACACCAGGAATTGATTGTATTCTTTTATAATGATTATGAAGCTGTTCATCTTCGTTAATTAATTGATAGATTCTTTCTTCTATTTCATTAATTTGTTTCGTTAAGACATCAATAAGCTTAGTGTTTAAGCGTAATACAGCTTTATCCATAGTTGATTTTAAGAATTGTTCATCTTTTGCTTGAGCTAGTAATCCTGCTCTTATTTTAACGCGATGTTTTCTTTCAGCATTCAATAATTTTATCTTTTCAATGACTTTCGAATTAGGCTTCCACTGTTGAAGATCCATATAATTTTTAAGTAAAAATACAGCAATACGTTCGCTGTCAATTTTATCATTTTTACCTCTAACTAATCCCATACTTTTTTTCAAATGCAAAGGATTGATGACATAAACAGCAAAAGAATGTTGAATTAATACGTTGTAAAGAAGGATGTTAAATCTCCCTGTATTCTCCATTCCAATTAGAATATTTTGTCTCTTAACAAATTGTTTCAAAAAAGATTTGATAGCTTTTTCAGTATTAGCAATAGTATCAAAACGATTCACTCCATTTTCTTGAATGCAGATGTCTAAAGTTAATTTACTCACATCAATACCAATAACAATTTTTTCCATAAATTTGAATTTAATGAGAAGAGAAACTTATCAATAACTCGATTCCTTACTAATGGGTTTTTAACCCGAATTTCTATTTGAGAATTTGATAAGAAAGAGTTGAGTCTTAATCAGAATATGAGATTATATAGCTCTGAACTCGTTATAGTGTACTCAAACTCTTTTCTCTTCTTTTTATACTACAATTTAAGATTTTCAAATCTAAAGGAACTTGTTTCAAAATCACATCATATTCATGCGTTTAGCGAAATTCGAACTTCTAAAATCTAACATCGATTTATTCTTTCTCGATTGTTTGATTTTTGATGACTTGCTGTTCTTTTTCAAAATAAGCAATAATCTCCAATGCAACTTTCAATGCATTTCGTCCATCTTGTAACGAAACTTTAATTGGTGAATTATTCACAATAGAATCTGCAAAGCTTTCTAATTCATCCAAAATTGCATTATTTGGTAAAATTTCTGGATGTTCAAAACAAATTTCTCTACGATCTCCTTTATCGTTTTCCAAAATCATCGCAAATTCACTTGGATTTTCTGGCGCTTTGTGCATTTTAATAATTTCAGTCTTTTTCGTCAAGAAATCAATTGAAATATACGCATTTCGTTGAAAAACACGCATTTTTCGCATATTTTTCATTGACATTCTACTTGTCGAAACATTCACCACACAACCATTTTCAAACTCAATTCGAGCATTTGCAATATCAGGTGTATCACTAATTACCGAAACTCCAGACGAATGAATTGATTTAATTTCTGATTTTACAATCGATAAAATCACATCTAAATCATGAATCATCAAATCTAAAACTACAGGAACATCTGTACCGCGCGGATTAAATTCTGCCAAACGATGCGTTTCAATAAACAATGGTTCTTCGATAAAAGGTGCAGCCGCTGTAAATGCAGGATTAAAACGCTCTACGTGTCCAACTTGCGCTTTCAAACCTTTTTCATTTGTCAATTTCAACAAATGATCTGCCTCTTCTAAGGTATGCGTAACTGGTTTTTCGATGAAAAAATGTTTATTTTTTTCGATCACTTTCAATGCCACTTCATAATGTGATAACGTTGGTGTCACAATATCGACAACATCAACAGCATCAATCAATTCGTCCATCGAACTAAAATATTTATACCCAAATTCAGCTTCAACTTTTTTTCCATTTTCTTCAAAAGAATCAAAGAAGCCAATTAATTCGTATCTTTCCGATTGATTTAATAACTTTAAATGGATTTTTCCAAGGTGCCCAGCACCGATCACTCCTACTTTTAACATTTGGTAGATTTTGCCGTTAAAATTAATGAGAATAAGTTGTATTTAATGCATTTTTGTAAAAATTTTGGAATATGTCTGTAGACGATTTTAAACACAGAGGACGACGCAAAATGTTGGTTGATTTGTTGCGCTCGAAAGGAATTGAAGATGAAAACGTATTGGAAGCTATTAATTTAGTGCCACGACATTTATTTTTAGACAGCGCATTTACGGAATTCGCATATCGCGACGAAGCTTTTCCGATTGCTGCTGGACAAACGATTTCGCATCCGTTTACAGTTGCTTTTCAGACACAATTATTAGACATTCAGCCTAATGAAAAAGTCTTAGAAATCGGAACTGGTTCTGGTTATCAAACTGCTGTTTTGGTTGCTTTGGGTGTTGAAGTTTTTACGATTGAAAGACAAAAAGATTTGTTTGATTTCTCGAAAATCATGTTGAAAAAAATCAATTTCGAGCCACGTTATCAAACGTATGGAGATGGTTACAAAGGTTTACCTTCTTTTGCTCCTTTTGATAAAATTATTGTAACGGCTGGTGCGCCAGAAATTCCAGAAGAATTAAAAAAACAATTGAATATTGGAGGAATAATGGTGATTCCAGTTGGTGAACAATCGCAACGAATGATTGTCATTATGAGATTATCAGAAGATCAATTTGAGCATTACGAATTTGGAGATTTCAAATTTGTACCAATGTTAGAAAGCCGAGATAAATAAAATAAAAAACTCCAACTAAAGTTTAGTTGGAGTTTTTTATTTTATTTATTAATCATCAATTTTCTTAAAATTTCCGTTTTTATCAAATTTTAATTCAAGTCCATTGTTCAATTTCACTTCAATTTCTTTTCGGTCTCTTTCAATTTTTGTTATTGTAGTATTCGGAAAACTTCTTTTCACATAATTCGAAATTTTAGCTGGAATAAATCCTGTTGGAATAGCATTTCGTTTTCCATCGACTTCTTTCCAAGCTCCGTCTCCATCAAATTCTACTTTTGTTCCATTTGCCAAATACACTTTATATTCTTTCGAAAAATAATCGTCGTCCAACATCACAGAACCAACTTGTTTTGCACCAAAATATTTGTTGATAAATTGCTGTCCCGTTTTTGGAACTTGGTTATATTTTATTGCTTTATCTTGAGCAAAAGAAATCAACGTTGCACTTAACATGATAACACTTAAAAACTTTTTCATTTTGTTTGATTTTATAATTATAAGACAAAGTTGCAAAGTGAATTAGGAAAGATTTGGGAAAAATTTATTTTTTCAAAATAAATTGATGAAAAGGAAACTCATAATTGTAATGTAACGTCAAATTTTGTTGATTTTTGATAATCGTGTCCACAATCGAAAGCCCTAATCCATTATTTCCATCACTTGTTCCTTGTTTATAAAAACGACTAAAAATAAGATTAGAATCCAATGTTGCGTTTTTCCCTGTATTCGAAATTATAAATTGATTTGAGTCACTTTCTATCTTAATAATTTTCTCATCATTATTATGTTTGATCGCATTTCGAATCAAATTTGAAATTAAAATTCGCGCTAAATCGATATTAAAATCAAGAATAAAATCTGCCTTAAAACTCGTTTCTAATTTAATTTCTTCTGCTTCTAAAATTTCTTCATAATCTTCGATCAAATCTTTTGTCAAAGCTGTAAAATTAACTTCAACATTATTTTTGTATTGATTATTCTCGATTCGAGATAACATTAACAACGACTTATTAAGATTCACCATTCTCCAAAGTATTTGCTTGGTTTCTACCAAACTCATCACCTCTTTTTCTTTTAAATCTGAATTTTCTATTAGCAAATCAAGTTTGTTTAGCGCAATTGTCAAAGGTGTTTGCAATTCGTGGGAAGCATTTTCGATGAACAATTTTTGTGAATTAAAAACCTCATCATTTCGATTAATCATTCGCTCAATTTCTTTTTGCAAATAAGAAAATTCTTTCACATTCGTTTCGACAAGTTTTGGTTTTTCGTTATTTCCTACTTCATATTTTCTTAATTGAGAAATAATTTGCCCAAAAGGTTTGAAAGCTTTTTTCAATCCAAAATGATTAATCAATAAAATACTAATCAAAATAAAAACATACAACGCAACCAAAGAAAGAGATAAATCATAAATAAATTCATCTTCTTCGACGGTTGACGTTCTAATTTCTAATGAAAACGGATGATTTTCTTTGTCATAAAAACCAGTTCTCAATATACGATAAGGCTCCATATCATCATCGTATCTCATGTAAACTAACTCATTTGAAAAATGATTTCTTTCATCATATTTACTTGGATCAACTTTGGTAATTTTGAATTGACTTAATCCAAATTCAGTTGTATTTAATAAATTCGTATCGCGATAAGCTTCTCGAATAATCTCAATTTTTTGATTCTTCAACCCGTCATCTACATTGTCATAAACTTCATCCAAAATCAAGGAATGAAA
The DNA here is from genome assembly GCF_053482575.1 of Empedobacter sp. ULE_I140. Taxonomy (NCBI): domain Bacteria; kingdom Pseudomonadati; phylum Bacteroidota; class Flavobacteriia; order Flavobacteriales; family Weeksellaceae; genus Empedobacter; species Empedobacter sp. ULE_I140. Next base: position 3,053,055 of record NZ_JBQMTX010000001.1, read on the forward strand.
AAGAAATGCCCAAATCGCAATAACGATAAGCAACCAAAATGTGAGGTAACGAAATGTATAATTTTTTAGTGATATTTTCATCTTAAATCAACTTATAACCAATCCCATAAACCGCTTGTAAATCGGCTTCAGAGTTTGCTTCTTTCATTTTTTTCCTTAGATTTTTTATTTGCGAATAAATAAAATCTAAATTATCAGATAGCTCAATATGATCTCCCCAAACACTTTCTGCTAAAGTTGTTTTCTGAAAAACACGTTCGGGTCTCAACATAAAATAATACAGCAAATCATATTCCTTTCTGTTTAATTTCAGTTCAATATTATTTACTTTTACCAAACGATCTTCGGGAAAAATTTGAATATTTTTATAACTCAAAACATCCTCTCCTTTTTGTAGATTTTTGCGCAAAGCAACTTTAATTCGAGCCAATAATTCAGCAAAATGAAATGGTTTCGCTAAATAATCATCCGCGCCAACCAATAATCCTTCTACTTTATCATCAACCGAATCTTTCGCCGACAAAATAATCACCGAAGTTTCTTTATGAAGATTCTTCAATTCCTTCAACAAAGACATTCCATCACCGTCTGGTAACATCATATCCAATAAAATGCAATCATAATCGAACGAAATTATTTTATCCAAAGCTTGCTGATAATTATCTGCTGTTTCGACAATCATCTTTTCCTTTTCTAAAAACTCAACAATTGTTTCTTGCAATTTTATTTCATCTTCTACGACTAAAATCTTCATAACTTCAGTTTAAATAATTGGTAAAAATAGATAGTAAAATAGGAAAGAATTAGGAAAACTCCTACTTTTATTCTCAAAATTTAAGATTTCAATTTTGAAAAAATATAGCTTTAAAAATGATTATAGCGAAGGTGCTCACCCAGCAATTTTGCAACGATTAATCGATACAAATTTAGAACAAACTATTGGTTATGGCGAAGACGAATTTTGCAATGAAGCAAGAGAGTTCATCAAAAAAAGACTGAAAAAAGATTCAGCAATTCATTTTGTTTCTGGTGGAACACAAGCCAATTTAATTGTAATTTCTTCTATTCTAAAACCACACGAATCTGTAGTTGCAGCCGAAAGCGGGCATATTGCCGTTCACGAAACGGGCGCGATAGAAGCAACAGGACATAAAATAAATACCATTGCGACGGATAATGGAAAAATAACTCCTGAGCAAATTTCGATTATTCTTGCCACACATACGGACGAGCATATGGTAAAGCCAAAATTGGTTTATATTTCTAATTCTACGGAAGTTGGAAGTGTTTATTCAAAAAAGGAATTGCAAAAGCTTTATCATTTTTGCCAAGAAAATAATTTATACCTTTTTGTTGATGGCGCACGTTTAGCTTCTGCTTTAACTTCTTCTAAATGTGATTTAAACTTAGAAGATATGGCAAATTTTGCAGATGTTTTTTACATTGGTGGAACTAAAAATGGTGCACTTTTAGGTGAAGCAATTGTGATAAATAATTTAAAATTGGACGAAGATTTTCGTTATCATATTAAGCAAAAAGGCGGAATGTTAGCGAAAGGACGTTTGATAGGAATTCAATTTTCGGAAATGTTTCGAGATGATTTATTTTTCGAGATGGGAAAACACGCCAATCAAATGGGAGAAAAATTAGCAAATGCTATTTCAGCAAAAGGTCACAACTTTTTGACAGAACCATCTTCCAATCAAATTTTCCCTATTTTACCAAATTCAATTATCGAAAAACTACAACAAGATTTTGAGTTTTATATTTGGCAAAAAATTGATGAACAAAATTCTGCAATTAGATTAGTCACTTCTTGGACAACACCAGAGGAACAAGTAGAAAATTTTATCAAATCAATATAAAAAATAAAAGGATCCATAAATTATTGGATCCTTTTATTTTAATAATAATCTTTCACATTTTTCAAACGCTCTTTCGCGCGTTTATATTCTGCTTTTCTGATTTCTTTTTTACGTTTCATCAAATTTTTATCGTGAGAATAATTACGTTCTATTCGCTTGATATCTCTTTCGTATTCGTCTTCTAAACGCTCTAATCGATCATCAATTCGGTCTTTGTAATAATCGTCACGATGAGAATTTGACCATTTATAACGTTGATTATCATTTAAGATTTTATCAATATCACGTTGTAAATTGTAAGAAATCTCTCTTTTTCTTCTACCTTTTTCGTAACCAGATAAATTACGATCTCTTCCAACTCTTTCGAAATCTTTACTTGCTTGTTTTTTTAAAGCAATTATTTTATTTTTTTGACTTGATGATATTCCGTAATAATCAGATCTTTCAATTAAAATATCGACATTTCTATTATTTCCATCATTTGGTCTATTTTGCGCATAACTTGAAATTGTAAACAATGCAAAACCAAAAATTAAAAACTTCTTCATATTCTAAACTTTCGTTTAGAATATGCAAAGTCCGTGCTGAAATGAATAAATTATTAAAATTTATATTTAATCAACAACTAATCAATAAATTAATTAAACCTTAGTTTTTTCTAACGCTTGCAAAATATCTTCGATAATATCCACTTTATCCTCCAAACCGACTGATAAACGAATAGAGCCTGGCCTAATTCCCAAATCTGCACGTTCTGCATCTGATAATTTTGCGTGAGTTGTAGTTGCTGGATGCGTTGCAATCGATCTCGAATCCCCTAAATTAGACGTATATAAAATCATTTCTAATGCATCAATAAATCTGAAAGCACGTTCTTTTCCTCCTTTCACTTCAAATGTTACGATTCCACCCCCGCCTTTCATTTGTTTTTTCGCCAACTCATATTGCGGATGCGATGGTAAAAATGGATATTTCACATCTGCAATTTCAGCATGATTTTCCAAAGCTTCTGCCAACGCCAACGCATTTTCGCAATGACGATCCATACGAAGTGGCAACGTTTCTAAACTTTTAGAAATTGTCCACGCATTAAAAGCCGACATCGCCGGACCTGTATGACGAATAAAAAACATCATTTCATTGATTAATTCTTCTTTTCCTACAACTACTCCACCCAAAACTCGACCTTGTCCGTCCATATATTTTGTTGCAGAATGAATAGATAAATCAAATCCAAATTGCAAAGGTTGTTGTAAATATGGCGTTGCGAAACAATTGTCAATTGCAAAAATAACATTCGGATGTTTTTCTTTCAATTTTGCCAAAGCTTCTAAATCAAATAATTCTAATCCAGGATTTGAAGGCGATTCTAAGAAAACAATTTTTGTATTTGGTTGAATTGCTTTTTCCCAATCCTCGATATTTGGCGTTTCTACATATGTATAAGTTACGCCCCAACGCGGAAATAATTGCGTAATTAATTGATGCGTAGAACCAAAAATTGCACGACTCGATACAATATGATCTCCACTTTTTATATACGAAGCAAAAGATGCAAAAACAGCAGCCATTCCCGAAGCAAAAGCTAAACCTGCATCTGCTTTTTCCAAAGCACAAACGCGATTAATAAACTCTGTTGTATTTGGATTTGCATAACGTGAATAAACCATACCTTGCTCTTCTTCTGCAAAAATTGCACGTCCTTGCTCTGCGCTATCAAAAATAAAACTTGATGTTAAATATAATGGAACCGAATGCTCGCGAGTAGCAGATCTTGGCGCTTGCTCACGAATTATCTTAGACTGATCTTTTTTCATAAGAATCAAAGTTAACGATAGTTTTATTAAGCAAAAAGCTTTTAATAAAGTTTTAAACAGAAATTATTTCTATTTTCAATTGTTATTTCGATAATTTGACTGTTTCTAAAAAGATTTTTAGAAATATTTCAGAAACGATTTTAAAACTTTCATTTTCATCACGATTAAAAATAATTAAACGAGTAATTATTCCTAAAATTTCATTCAAATTTAATCTCTACCTTTGCAATCTTATATCAATTTATGTCATTCGAAAATTTAGGATTATCACCATATTTATCAAAAGCAATTACAAAACTTGGATTTTTAAAACCTTTTGAAATTCAGACCGAAACAATTCCATCAATTTTAAAAGGAAAAGATGTTATGGGAATTGCAAAAACTGGTTCTGGAAAAACCTTGTGTTTTGTTACGCCTTTGCTACAAAAAATTCAGCATCAATCGTACGAAAAATCTCGTAACATAAAAGCGTTAATTTTAGTTCCAACACGTGAATTGGCAGTTCAGATTGAACAAACTTTTGCAGGATTGCAAACTGCTTTACGCCGTGAGGTACAAACGCAAGCGGTGTATGGAGGAACTTCGATTAATCCACAGATGAAAAATTTGTATGGAACAGAAATTTTGATTGCAACTCCTGGTCGTTTATTGGATTTGATGGATCATAATGCGTTATCATTGGATCAATTGCAATATTTGGTGATTGATGAAGCAGACAAAATGTTTCAATTAGGATTTGGAGATGAGATGAACCTAATTTTGAAAAGTGTTCCGAAAAAGAAACAATCGATTCTTTTTTCTGCGACTTTGAATGATAAAATTGATGAAATAAAATCTACATTAAGTATTGATCCAATTGTTGTCGAAATCAAAAAACAAGAAATTGATTTGGAACAAATCGAACAAGTTGCTTATAAAGTTGATGCCGAAACAAAAGGTCCTTTTTTACGTTATTTAATCAAATCTGAAAACTTAGAACAAGTTTTGGTTTTTGTTTCTTCGACACGAACTGCAGATAATTTAGTAGAAAAATTAAAAAAGAATAAAATCTCTGCAATGGCGATTCACAGTAAGAAATCCCAAGGCGCTAGAATGGATAATTTGGAAGATTTTAAATTAGGTGATATTAAAGTTTTGGTTGCAACAGATTTGATTGGACGCGGAATTCATATCGAAGGTTTACCAACTGTTATTAATTATGAATTACCTCGTTCTCCTTTAGATTATGTGCACAGAATCGGGCGTACAGGTCGTGCAAATGCAAACGGAAAAGCCATTAGTTTGATTACAGAAGAAGATTTGCATCATTTCAAAATCATTCAGAAAAAAATGGGTAAAAAAGTTGATTTACTTCCAACTGATAATGTGAATTTACACGGATATTAAAATAAGTTTTAAGTTATGAGTAATAAGTTCAAAGTTTTCTCTGAACTCATTACTCATAATTTTTAATTAAATCAAGTCCAAAGATATTGTCTAAACTCTATTAATTTTTTCAACATTTGATTATCTTCTTCATATTGATTATTTTCTAAATTATCATTATCGAGCTTACGTTTATTCCACCAATTATATAAGTTTTCAATTTCAATTTTTGCATTTTTATGTTCATCATCATACATCCAATCAACATGACTTGTAAATAAATTTTCTTTTACAATACAATCGGATAAAATCTGAAAAACAAGCATGTAAGATAACCATATCCTTATCTAACCATTCATCTTTTAATGTTTCTATTTTTAGAAGATTCGAAGGTTTCATTATTAATTTATTTTTCAAAACTCATAACTATTGACTCACAACTTCTATATATGTGGACCAAGCATATTTTTAGGATCAAGGATTTCGTCCAAACGCTCTTTCGACAATAAACCGTGATCTAAAACCAATTGATAAACACTTCCTCCTGTTTCTAAAGCTTCTTTCGCAATTTTTGTACTTGCTTTGTAACCAATATACGGATTTAAAGCTGTAACAATTCCAATACTATTTTGTACTTCATTTTTCAAATGTTCTGCGTTTGCTGTAATTCCATCTACACATTCAACGCGTAGCGTATTCATCGCATTTGTTAAATATTGAATCGATTCCATAATCGAAAAACCAATTATTGGTTCCATTACATTTAATTGTAATTGACCAGCTTCGGCAGCCATTGTTATTGATAAATCATTTCCAATGACTTTAAAACAAACCTGATTTACCACTTCTGGAATTACAGGATTTACTTTCCCTGGCATAATCGAAGATCCCGGTTGTTTCGGAGGTAAATTAATCTCGAACAAACCTGTTCTCGGTCCTGAAGTCAACAGACGTAAATCATTACAAATTTTAGACAACTTCACACAAAGACGTTTCAGAGCAGATGAATAATCAACAAATGAACTTGTATCCGAAGTTGCTTCCACTAAATTATCAGCCAACGAAACATCTTCATTCATGATCTCAGCAATTTTAGTTGTACACAATTGTGCATAACCAGGAACAGCATTCAATCCAGTTCCAATCGCAGTTGCACCCATATTTATCACTAATAATTCAGCAGCTATTCGATTCAAATTATCAACTTCTTTATGCAACGTATTCGAAAAACCTTCAAACTCTTGCCCAAGTGTCATTGGAACCGCATCTTGCAATTGTGTACGTCCCATTTTTATAACATTACTAAATTGTTTCCCTTTTTTATCAAAAGCCTCATACAACGAAGTTAATGCCTCAACCAAAGGCTTGTTCATATTAAATAATGCTAATTTCAAAGCAGATGGATAAGCATCATTCGTAGATTGCGAAAGGTTCACATGATCATTTGGCGAACAAAATTGATACTCTCCTTTTTGTTTTCCTAAATACTCCAAAGCAATATTTGCAATTACTTCATTTGCATTCATATTTGTAGAAGTTCCCGCACCACCTTGTATCATATCGATTGGAAATTGCTCTGTATATTTACCAGCAATTAACTCATTTGAAGCGAAAGAAATCGCATCAAATAATTCTTTCGATAAAATTCCTAATTCGTGATTAGCTTGTGCAGCACCTAATTTCACAATACCAAGTGCCTTTACAAATTCGGGATAATGTGACAAATAATTATTGGAAATTTTGAAATTATTAATGGCGCGTTGCGTTTGCACACCATAATAAGCCGTTTCAGGAATTTGTAATTCTCCTAATAAATCAGACTCCGTTCTCATTTTATTTATTGTTTGTTATCGACAATTAAAGGTAAGGAATAATCTAGTATCTTTTTGAAAAGCATTTTGTCAAAAAATTCAAAAAATCTATATCTTTAAAACATTAACACAAAAGAGATGAAAGCAGCTCGTTATTATTCATTAGACGTTTTTCGTGGCGCAACTGTTGCGTTGATGATTTTGGTAAATAATCCAGGAACTTGGTCGGCTATGTTCGATCCTTTGGAGCATGCAGAATGGCACGGATGTACGCCAACAGATTTGGTTTTTCCGTTCTTTTTGTTTGCTGTAGGAAATGCAATGGCTTTTGTGATTCCAAAATTACAACAACAACCTCAACAAATTTTCTGGCAAAAAGTAATTAAACGAACAATTTTAATTTTCGGAATTGGATTATTCATCAATTGGTGGCCATTTTTCAAGTGGGATAATAATGACCTTATTTTCAAAGCATGGAAAGATTCAGAAGAAAGCGGAATCCGAATAATGGGCGTTTTACAACGAATTGCAATTGCTTATTTTTTCGCTTCGGTGATTGCTTTTTATTTTAAACAAAAACAAGTTTTATTGATAAGTTGTGCGATTCTTCTACTTTATTGGGTTTTAACTTTCGGACTTGGAACTTCTGACCCTTATTCATTAGAAGGTTTTATAGGGACTAAAATTGATAATCAATTGCTTGGTTTAGCGCATATTTACAAAGGAGAAGGTGTTCCGTTTGATCCCGAAGGAATTTTCAGTACAATTTCTACTATTCCACAGGTTTTATTTGGGTATTTGGTTGGTGATTATATTCAGAAACAAGGAAATATCAATTGGTTGAATCGTCCGCTACCAAAAACTGACAATCCGCAATATAAAATGTTAGCTGGTTTATTTGTTTTAGGAACAATTGCATTGACAATTGGTTACGTTTGGCAATGGGACTTTCCGTACAATAAAAAGATTTGGAGCAGTTCTTATGTTTTCAACACAACTGGTTTAGCAATTTTAACAATTGGCGCAATGATTTGGTTCATCGAGATTTTAGGCATCAAAAATGGTTTTATGAAATTTTTTGATGTTTTCGGAAAAAACCCTTTATTCATCTTTGTTCTGAGCGGATTATTACCTCGATTATTAGGTTTAATCAGAATTGAAGCTGGTTTAAATGACAAAGGAGAAATCAAATTCACTTCTCCATTAGGCTGGTTTTACGAAAATATTTGCGCAAAGATTTCTGGAATCCCAGAAATTGGTTCATTTGTTTATTCGCTAATTTTCTTAGCTTTCTTTTGGTGGTTAGCTTATTTATTGGATAAAAAGAAGATTTATATAAAGGTGTAAAAATTTTGAGTCTTAAGTCTTGAGTGACAAAACATGTCTCAACATTTCTTATTTTAAACTTTCTTATAAACCGCATAAAACTGATAAAAATGTTTAATATTCTCAACATCAAAAATAATTTGTTTCCATTGATTTAATTCCAAAATCAACTGATTATCGTGCTGAATAAATTTTCCGACAAAAATTTCATCATCATTCAAATACAAACCAAATTTATCATTGACCAAATGTAAATTTTCCACTTCCAAATGTTCAAAAAATAAAATAGACGATTCTTCTTCTGTAAAATCGATAGGTGAAGCGATACTCGAAGAATATTCTAACGCAATAAACTGATGCGAATTATAGATTGGAAAGTAAATCGACGGATAATTTTCTATATTAGAAAATAATTCTTTTTTTAACTGAATTATTTCTCGTGATAAAAAAGGAATCGCGCTCAAATTTTTAACATTTCGTAACATATCAGCTTCCTCAAAATAGTTATCAAAGTGTAATATTTCGTTAACTGTTAAGTTTTTTTCGATCAAATGATTTATTGGAATGCTAAAATATTTAGCAATTTGAGAAATTGTTTCAATTCGTGGCTCTGCACGTTTTTCTTCATAAGATGAAATATTCCCTCTACTAACTTCGAACAAATCAGCAAAAGCCTGTTGAGTTAAGTTCTTAACTTGTCTTAATTTCTTTATATTTTCACCTATTTTTGTCATTATTTAAAATTTTAACACTTTTATTTGCTAATTATTTTAGCAAATTGTTTAATTTTATGGAAACAAATTACAAAAAACACTAATAACAACAAAATGAATTATTTTTCGAAGATTGAAAATTTTATTCAAAACATCAATTACACCATCACTTACAAAGACGAAAAAGAGGGTGTTTTTATGATTGAAAATTTATTGGATGGTGTTCAAAATCTGATTGTAGGAATTGCACCACCTGTTATCATTTTCGAGTTGTATTTATTTACAATTACAAATGATAATCTGGAAATGCTAAAAGCGTTGTTGATGAAAAATCGCGATATCATTCATGGTGCTTTTGCAATAACAGAAGACGGAAAAAAAGTTATTTATCGTTACACACTTCAAATTGCGAATCTTGATCAAAACGAATTTGAAGCAACGTTAAATTCTTTGAGCTTATTGATGAGCGAATATTCTGCTCAATTAATCGAATTTTCTAAACAATAAAACAATATCACTATGAATATTTTCAAACGTATTTTTAGAATTGGACAAGCGGAAATACATTCGGTTGTCGAAAAAATGGAAGACCCAATCAAAATGACAGAACAAGGAATTCGCGAAATGCGCGATGATCTTAATCAATCATTAGAGGCTTACGCAAAGGTAAAAGCAATGGCAATTCGTTCGCAAAATAGCGTCGACAAGAAGAAAGAAGAAGCTGCAGATTATGAACGAAAAGCAATTCTTTTGTTAGAAAAAGCTGAGCGAAATGAAATTACAATTGAACAAGCCGAAAATTTAGCGAAAGAAGCTTTGAGCTTAAAAAATCAATTGTTAGAAGAAATTACTGAATTAGAAAATCAAGTGATTATTCATGAAAAATCTGCAAATGAAGTGCACAAAAACGTTGAGGTTCTTAAATTCAACATTAATAAATGGGAAAATGAATTAACAACATTAAAAGCTCGTGTAAAAGTTGCTGATGCCACAAAACAAGTAAACAAACAAATGGCAAAAATTGATGCGAATAGCACAATTAGCATGTTAGAACGCATGAAAGCCAAAGTAGAAGAAGACGAAGCACTTGCACAAGCTTACGGAAGTTTAGCGGACAATTCGAAAACCGCTGATGACGAAATTAACGAAACCTTGAAAGGTGATTTGATTCAAAATGAATTAGAAGCTTTAAAGCTAAAAATTCAGTCGAAAAATCAAGAATAAATCACTTTTTATAGTGAATTATTTCTATAAAATTTTTAGTAAATTAATCTCTTTTAAAAAATCAAAACTATGGCATCTAAATATGAATACAAAACAATAGAAATAATGCCTAACGCTGGCTTATTTTCTATCAAAATAGATAAAACATTTTTGGATGATTTACTAAATAAATATGGAAATGAAGGCTGGGAATTAATCACTTCCACTCCGCTTTCCATCAACAGCACAACGAAAATTATTTATTATACATTCAGAAGAGCTATTTAACATTAAAAATTAACACTAAATGACCGAAATTTTAGACCTTCTTTTTAATCCATTGGCCAACGGAATTATGACCATTTTGATGGGATTTTCTCTTGTCTATTGGGTATTTCAACTGTTAGCTGGTGACGGAATTGATCTTGGAACAGATTCTGATTTTCATATCGGAGACATCAATGATGTTGATGCCCACCACGAAATTGACGCTGATCACGATGCTGATGCAGACGTGCATCACGAACCAGGTTTTTGGGCAAAATGTTTAGAATTCATCAATGTTGGTAAAGTTCCGTTAATGGTGATTATTACTTTGTTCAAATTTATCAGTTGGGTGATTACCATTATTTCTTCGATTGTTTTTGGATTAAGCAAATTAGGATTGTATTCAGTTTTAATCTTAATTCCGGTTTTCATCATCGCTTATTTTATGATGCATTGGATCACTAAACCATTAGTTAAAATGTATTCAGAATTAGGTTATCATGGAGAAGAAGAAACTGATTTTATCGGAAGAGTCGGAAAATCAAAATCTAAAATCACAGGAGATAAAATAGGCTCTGCGGAATTTCAAATCGAGAAAGATATTATTACGCTTAACATCAAAAGTCAAAATGGCGAAGAAATTAATTTTGGAGATACCATTATTATCACCGACGAATCGCCTTCAAATCATTATTATTTCGTCATCAAACATATAACCTTAAACAACATTTAACACTATTATGACACTAATATTTCAACTTACTTCGTTTCTTATCGAAGAAATTTTAATCTTAATTATTCACTAAATCAATCAAAATATAATAAAAATCTCATGACAAATTTTATTCTTTTAGCAGTTGGTGTTATCGTTTTCATCTTTATTGCTTTCATCGTCGTTTTAAGCGTTTTCTATAAAAAAGTTCCGCAAGGAAAAGCCATCGTTCGTACTGGTGTTGGTGGATCGCAAGTAGCTTTCAACAAAGGAATGTATGTAATTCCTGTTTTCCACAAAATGGAAATTATGGACATTTCGATTAAGAAAATTGATATTACTCGTCAACAACACGATGGTTTAATTTGTAAAGACAACATTCGTGCAGATATCAAAGTTGCATTTTTTGTTCGCGTTAATAAATCGGTGAATGATGTAATCAATGTTGCACAAAACTTAGGAACAGAACGAGCATCAGAACCAGAAACATTAAAAAGTATTTTCGAAGCAAAATTCTCAGAAGCTTTAAAAACAGTTGGAAAAAAATTCGATTTTATCGAATTATACGAAGCTCGTCGCGAATTTAGAGATGAAATTTTAAATATCATCGGAACAGACTTGAATGGATATATTTTAGATGACTGTGCGATTGATTATTTAGAACAAACTGAATTACAATTCTTGAGCCCTGATAATATTTTAGATTCGGAAGGTATTAAAAAAATCACGGAATTAACGGCTCAACAAAATATGAACGCCAACTTAATTCGTCGTGAAGAAGAAAAAGTAATCAAAAAACAAAACGTTGAAGCGCGCGAAGCAATCTTAGAATTAGAGCGACAATTAGCCGAAAAAGAAGAGCGTCAACGCAGAGAAATCGAAAATATAAAAGCGCGCGAAGAGGCAGAAATTGCAAAAGTTCGCGAAGAAGAACGTCTAAAAGCTGAATCTGTTCGTATTACAACAGAAGAGCAATTGGCGGTACAAGAAGAAAATAAATTGCGTCAAATTATTATCGCAGAAAAAAATAAAGTTCGTACTGATGCAATCGAAACGGAACGCGTTGAAAAAGATCGTGCATTAGAGCAAACAGAACGTGAGCGAATTGTGACTTTAGCTCAGATTGATAAAGAAAGGTCTATCGAAGTTGAGAAGAAAAATATTCAAGGCGTTATCAAAGAACGCGTTCTTTTAGAAAAAGGCGTGATTGAAGAGCAACAAGGTGTGAAAGATGTTGAAGTTTACCGTGAAGTTGAGCGTCAGAAACAAGCCGGAATTATTGCTGCATCGCAAGAAGCGGAAGAGCGTTTAATCGAAACTGTAAAAGCTGCGGAAGCGGCAAAAATTGCGGCAGAGCAAGAAGCTGCTCGTCAAGTTATCGAAGCAGATGCACAAAAACAAGTTGCAGAACGCAAAGCGCAAGAGTTATTAATTGATGCGGAAGCTAAAAAAGAAGCTTCTGCAAAAGAAGCTGAAGCTCGTAAAATAATTGCTGAAGCACAAGCAAAAGAAGAAGCTGCAATTGGTCTATCTGAAGCAGAAGTAATGGTTGCAAAAGCAGAAGCAGAAGAAAAACAAGGAACTGTAGAAGCATCTGTTATCGAGAAAAAAGCAGAAGCGTTACGTAAAGAAGGCTTAGCACAAGCAGAAGTTGTTCGTGAAAAAGCATTAGCAGAAGCAAAAGGAATTGAAGAAAAAGCAGAAGCTATGAAGAAACTGGACGGTGTTGGAAAAGAGCACGAAGAGTTCAAACTTCAATTACAAAAAGAAAAAGATATCGAATTGGCTCATATCAACATTCAAAAAGATATTGCTGGAGCCCAAGCTGAGGTGTTATCAAATGCATTGAAATCTGCGAAAATTGACATTGTTGGTGGAGAAACAATGTTCTTCGAAAATATTGTGAAACAAGTTTCGAATGCAAAAGGTTTCGATCATTTAATCGACAATTCGAAACATGCAACAGATATCAAAAATGCATTGATTGACGAAGATGGCGGAAGCGATTTAGCTGGAAAAGTGAGAAGTCTTGCCGATAAATATGGCATTTCATCAAACGACATCAAAAACTTAACAATTACTGCGGCATTAATTAAATTACAGCAAGCTGCTTCTGCTTCTGGAAACAGCGAAGACACAGGATTTATAAATTCTCTTTTCGGAATTGCGAATCAGTTAGGTGTTTCAAATAAAAAAATAGGTTAATCCATTAAACAATAATAGAGTGATTGAATCTATTCGTTTCAATCGCTCTTAATTACAGTTTAATCACCTTCTAGATTTTAATTTAATGCAAGAAGAAAAAAATATTAACGTTACCGAAACGCTTGATGCAGGCGCGTACGAAATCATCCGAAAAAGACTTCTTACACAAAAAGATTTTCTTTCGGAAAGATTAACGAAATTGAATGATGCTCGAAAAGAAGTCTTCAATTCTACCAATTTTGCATTAAGCGCAAACCAAAGAATTACGACAGAAAATACATGCGTCGCACGTGGAATTATCGCGTTCGATAAATTGTGTATTTTTGGTTACAACGTGCATTTCGGTTTACGCACAGACATTCAGTTGAGCGATGTTTTTAGTATTTATCTGTTTCAAGAAAATCAATTTATTCCTCAACCTCTCGACTTAATAAACGATCAGAATTTCTTTACAGATTTTCAGAATTTATATAAATATTACCGCGATTCTATCTTTTCTAAATTTCGTAGAACAGATAATTATCTATACATGGTTTTCCAAACCAGTAAAAGCGCACAAGATTTGAAAGCGTTTAAATGGTTAATCAAAGACGGAAAATTAATTTATCAAGATGATCGCAGCATTCACGAAGTAAAAAAAGCAGATCAATTTGATTTTGAATGGCAAAAAACTTCTATCGATGATCGTCGATTAGGAAAGTTTCCACATATTTCTATTTTAGATAAGATTTTTATCGAAGCAATTGGTGGTGATATTACTTTTAAAATTGAAGATAATACGGATTCAGGAAAAGGAATTTTCACTGAAAAAGTGACACATTTAGATCAACAATTAGACGATGCCGAATATTATTATGCCGATTTAGGAAATCTAATTGCGGTTAAAATAAAACCGTTTCAAGAAGATTTCAGAGCCTATATTTACAATGTTCGCACCAAAGAAGTTATCAACATTCCTGCACTTTTAGATGCAGCAGTTCTGTTACCCGATAATCAAGGTTTAATTTTTTCGAATGGTTATTATTTACAAAACGGAACGTATCATCTTTTCGATAATAATAATTTAGAGCATTTTCAATTTTTCCGTCGTGTAAATTCTCCGAACGGAGAAGATTTTATGTACATTTTCAATCAAGATGAAACCAATACATACATTCTTTTATCGTACAATATCATTCAACAAACTGTGGAAACACCTATAGTTTGTAATGGTTTTACGATTTTTAAAGATGGAAGTTTAATTTATTTCCGCACCGAAGAAGAAGCGACAAGACATCATCAAGTTCAAATTTGGCAAACACCTTATGTTGAACGTTTGATTGAAAATACAGAGAAAACAAATCATCCATTATATAAAATTGGGAACAAAGACATTGTGAAAGCAATGGCTGAATCTCAGGAGGTTATTCAATTAATCAACAAAGAAGATTCGTACGAAGGTTTATACGAGGACATTGTAAAAAAAGCGAATAATATTGTAGATGGCTATTTTTGGATTAATGATCAAGAGACTTTTGAGCTTGCTGTTCCTTTATTAGAAATAAAAACAGTTGCCAATACAGCGATTGATGAATTTGCTAAAGTTCAAATTCAGAAAAAATTTGCGCAAGAAACCTTAGAAAAAACGGAAGAATCGATTGAAGAAATCGTTTTCAAAGTAAATAGCACAACGTACAATCAATTGGATTTATTGGTTGAACATTTAGCTGAGGCTCGTAAAATTCAAGGAAAAGTTATTGATTTACGTTCAATTCGCTACATCAATTTAGAGCGTGTTCAAGAATTAGAAAACCGATTGCAAGAGGTAAACGAAAATTTATCAACCAAAACAATTGAGTTTCTTTTATTGGATGAAGCACTAATTCCATACGAAGAAAAAGTTGCTGAACAGAAAAACTTAGTAGCTTCTATCGAAAAAGTCATTGATGCGAAAGTTATCGAAGAAGCCTGTCTTAAAATTGCCTCAGAATTAGAATTATTGATTGATATTCTGAACAGTTTAAAAATTGAAGACGCAACACAAACAACAAAAATCATTGAGAAAATCTCGGTTATTTTTGCTTCGCTTAACGAAGTTCGTGCCCAATTAACACGTCAAACTTCTGCGTTAAAAAGCAAAGAAGCTGTTGCAGAATTTTCTGCTCAAATCACGTTGTTAGAACAAAGTGTGGTTAACTTTTTAGAATTATCAACAACTGCCGAAAAAACGGAAGAATACAATACAAAAATAATTGTTCAACTTGAAGAATTAGAAAGTAAATTTTCTGATTTTGATGATTTCGCCTTGAAAATTGCAGATAAGCGCGACGAAATTATCAAGGCATTCAATTCGAAACGTGAACAATTAGTTGAACAAACCAACAAACGCACCAATTCATTAGAACAAATTGGCTTGCGCGTCTTGAAAAATATCGAAAATAAAGCCAAAACTTTTTCTGAGAAAGAAGAAATTTTAGCGTTTTATTCTTCGGATTTAATGATTGACAAAATGCGTCAAATCATTCAAGAATTGAAGGATTTAAAAGATGTTTCGAAAGCCGAAAACCTTGAAAATCTATTAAAAAAATCGCAAGAAGATACGCTTCGTGTTTTACGAGATAAAACTGAACTTTTTGTTGATGGGCAAAATATTATTGCGCTTGGTCAAAATAAATTTACGGTCAATACGCAGCAATTAGCGCTGACATTGTTGAATCGTAACAACGAATTATTTTATCATTTAACAGGTACAAGTTTCTATCAAAAAGTTAAAAACGATGAGATTTATCGTTACCAAGATATTTGGAACCAAGAATTTGTTTCGGAAAATCAATTGGTTTATCGTGCTGAATATTTAGCTTATCAAGCTTTTTTAGCAAGAAATGAAAACGATTTTGATGCTGAAAAATTTATCAATCAAATCATTGAACAAAATTATTCGGAAGGTTATATAAAAGGCGTTCACAATTTTGATGCGTTTCGAATTTTTACTGAATTGGTCAACATAAATTCGAAATTAGATGTGTTGCAATTTGATGCGCCAACTCGTACAACTGCTCAAATTTTTTGCCATTCTTTAGAAAAGAATTTGCAAGATAAGTTGAATGCAATGATTAATTCGGCTCAATTAATTTTGAAAAATTTTCCGAATTCAACTCGATTTGAAAATATTCTAAATGAAATCAAATCGCTTTTTGAAAATTGGGAAACTGAATGGGATAAAACAATAACAACTTCAGAAAAAGTTGCCAATTATTTGTTTAGAACTTTCACAAAATATCAAGCTTTTTCGATGAGTAATGAAGCTGAAAATTTTCGAAAAGAATTCATTAATTACTTAGAGAAAAATAAAAATTCAGATGATTTTAATGCGTTGATTGCAGATGAACAATTTTCTTCAACCGAAAAATTTTACTTGATCGAAAACTGGATTCATTCTTTTATCGATGAAAATGAAAATTTTTCAACTTACAGAAATGTTGTAAATGAAGTAGCAACGATGTTATTGTTTTCTAAAGATAAATTTCAGTTAATAAATGGAAATTCATCTATTATAATTGAAGATTTAAAAGGAAATCATACCGTAATAATTGATGGTATTTATACACAAAATTATCATGAAATCATTTCTAAATTAGAGCATTTTTCAACTGTTGATGTTCCAAATTTTAAATCATTCCAAAAGTTAAAAGAAGAAATTTCGAAAGCTTATGAAAAGGATTTAAAAATCGCAGAATTTGAACCAAAAGTTTTAACATCATTTGTTCGAAATAAATTAATCAACGAAGTTTATTTTCCTTTAATCGGAAATAATTTAGCCAAACAATTGGGAACTGCAGGCGATAACAAGCGTACTGCACGAATGGGAATGTTGTTGTTAATTTCGCCTCCTGGTTATGGAAAAACGACGTTGATGGAGTATTTAGCAAAAACAATGGGCCTACATTTTGTGAAAGTAAATGGACCAACAATTGGACATAATATTACATCAATCGATCCAATAGAAGCCAAAACTTCTGGAGAAAGAGAGGAATTAAAAAAGATAAATCTTTCGTTTGAAATGGCAGATAATGTAATGTTGTACTTGGACGATATTCAGCATTTGAGTGCCGAATTTTTACAGAAATTTATTTCATTAGCCGATGGACAGCGAAAAATTGATGGAATTTTTGAAGGAGAAAGTAAAACCTACGATTTACGCGGAAAACGTTTTTGCATTGTAATGGCAGGAAATCCATATACGGAAAGCGGCTCTAAATTTCAGATTCCAGATATGTTGGCTAATCGTGCTGATGTTTATAATTTGGGTGATGTAATTGGTGATACGGAAACGTTGTTCAATTTAAGTTTGATTGAAAATGCAACAGGAGATAATCCTTATTTGGATAAAATTGCTTCAAAAAGTTTGACAGATTTTTACAAGTTAACAAATTTTGTAACCGAAAATCAAGAACAACTTCCGGATTTGGAAGGCAATTATTTGAAACAAGAAATTGATGATTTTATTGCAGTTCTAAAACATGTGATTAAGATTAGAAATATTGTCGTAAAAGTCAATCAAAATTATATTTCGAGCGCAGCAATGCAAGATGATTACAGAACGGAACCGCCTTTCAAAATGCAAGGTTCGTACAGAAATATGTCAAAATTGGTTTCGAAAATTGTTCCAATGATGAACGAAAAAGAAATTAACGAAACTATTTTAGCGCATTACGAAAGTGAATCGCAAACATTGACAACAGATACAGAATCGAATTTGTTGCGATTAAAAGAAATTGCAGGTTTGATAACTGCTAAAGAAAAAGAACGTTGGGAAACGATAAAAGCAACCTTTGTAAAAAATAACAAACACGGTGGCTTGAATAAAGACGATAAAGTTTTTGCTCAATTGCTCGAATTCAATGAAAATTTGGAAGGAATTATCCAAGCTATTTTGAAGAAATAAACTAAAAGCCGCTCATTGAGCGGCTTTTTTTTATTCACTAAATTTATCTCCTCTGAATATTTTCACAGGATTTCCTCTTGCAATAGACGTTTGATTATTCCATTTTTTTTGAACCAAGTCCTTCAATTTATTGGTTTCAAATCCTTGTAATTTCAATAACAAACGAGTTGTTGCAATTTTTTTGTTCTGATGTTGTGAACGCGAATCCATCGAAACAACTGAAATTCCACTTCGTTGATGTGTTGCTCGAACAGCCGAATTTACTTTGTTTACATTTTGTCCTCCATTCCCAGAACTTCGCATTGTTTGGTAAACAATTTCATTTGAATTGATTAAATTTTCTTTCACAATTTCTAATTCAAAACAACCTATAAACCAGTTTTTTCGTTGATGAAATTTTCGATAAGGACTTTTACCTATCCATAAAATTGTTCCAATCCATTCTTTCAAAAAACTGTTTAAATCATTTCCTTCAAGTTCTATAACTACAGATGAAAGTTGATTAAAATCTTTATCAATTTCTCTTTCGATCACATCAAACTTAATGTCTGATTTTGTACACGCTTCCGAAAACTTTTTAAAAACATTGGTCACCACAAAATTACATTCCGCAGGTCCTCTACCCGATGTAAGTTGAATAATTTTTTTCATCATCATTTATTTATCCATTCTTACAATTTTTGGCGTAAAAATTCCCAACACTTTCACTAGTTCTGTTTGCAAATTCATCACCGTTTTGATGTTTTTATATGCAAATGGTGCTTCATCTACACTTCCGCCAATCAGCTCAATTCCTGCATCTTTCAATTGTGAATTCATAAAGCTTTTCGTTATTGTTGATTTACATTTCGCACGCGACATTTTTCTTCCCGCACCATGCGAAGCCGAATTAATACTCAATTCATTTCCCAAACCTTCAACAATGTAACCATTTGCTGTCATCGAACCTGGAATAATTCCTAAAACTCCTTCTCCAGCTGGCGTCGCTCCTTTACGATGAACAATTCGTTCCGTTTCATCAACCATTTCTTTCCACGCAAAATTGTGATGATTTTCGATGTTAAAAACGATACGTTTTCCTAAAGCTTTCGCTATTCTTCGATGAATATCGTCATGACAAGCCTTGGCATAATCTCCAGCCAAATTCATCGCAGCCCAATATTCTTGGCCATCGTGTGTATCCAAATCTAACCAAGCCAAATGCTGAACTTGCTTCGGAAGCGGACATTGTTTCGCCGCCAAATACGTGTAATGTTTTGCAATATTTGCACCCAAACCACGCGAACCACTATGCGATAAAACAGCCAAATATTCACCTGGAATCAAGTTCCATTCAGGTTTTACCTCATCTAATTTCACAATCCCAAATTCAACAAAATGATTCCCTCCACCAGAAGTTCCTAATTGTTGATAAGCTTTTGTTTTTAAACTTTTCAAGATTGGAATTTCATCAAAAATAGAGCGCTCAAAAATTTCGTAATCCACTTTTAGTTTATGCGTTTCATACATTCCGAATTTGGTATGATCTTGCAAAATCTGAATCAATTGATGCGATTTCCCTTTCAAAAAACTTGCTGGTAAATCGTAAACAGAAAGACTCATTCTACAACCAATATCCACTCCAACTCCATACGGAATCACTGCATTATCCGTCGCCAAAACGCCACCAATTGGCAATCCATAACCAGAATGCGCATCTGGCATCAAAGCTCCTTTTACCGAAATTGGCAATTTCAACGCATCATATAATTGAAATTTTGCTTGCTCGTCAATTTCATTTTCTCCAAAAATCGAAAAAGGTGAACGCTTCGTTTTCAACTCTTGTAATCTAACCTCAATTGGTTTTATCAATCCTTCTGCAACTTTTCCCCAAATTCCGTGACCGATGTACTTTTCTGGTTCGAGCAAAACTTCTTTTGCTTCATTAAGAATCGCTTGTTTCTTTTCTTTTTTTCTGTATCGATGAATTTGCCCAATTGCAATATTGATTGAATTATTTTTTGGAAAGCCTAATTTTATAAAGTCCTTTCCAGAGATTTTATTTCCCATGATTAATATCTTTTAGATAGCTGATGCTCTTGTTCCATCAGCATTTCAGCGATTTCTGTCGCTGAATTTTTGTTGTTAAAAATTTCCTTTTGGTAAAAGGATTTTTAAATTTTGGTTTTCGCTCATACGAATAACCTCCTCTAATTATTTTCTTTAAGAGGATTCCTTGATTTTTATACTTGTCAAAAAAGTGATCATTTACGCTTCTTCGCGCATCAAATCAATATCAAGCGGTTTGCAATGCGTAATCATATTAGGTTTTATAATCAATCGAAAACGCCACGGTTGTAGAAATTCATAAATTCCTTTGAAACGTTTTGTTTTTGGATCATACACCTGAATACACGCAAAAAATCTACGTTCTTCATCATTCAAAATTGAATGCGGACCTGAATATTCGTAAGGTTGCAATTGTTTCAACTCTTGAATTCTCGGAACATAAATTCGCTTTCCATTTCGTTTTTTTATAAACTTTCGTGTTTCTGCATATTGAGAAGTATTAATTTTTTTCAGAATCTGAGTAAAAAATTCAATCTCATTTTCCTTTTTAATATCTTCTCTCAATACAAAATAACGCTCAAAACCTTTTTGATACGGCTCTTTTAAAGAAACAAGCAGGATCGCTTTTTGCTCTTTAAAAATTTCTTTTCGACGTTTATATTTCTCTCTTACATTTTTTTCTTTCGCTGTTTTTACACTTCTTTTCCTTGCTCTTTTTGTACGTAATCGAGTAGAAAAGAAAATTGAATCTTCCATAACATGGATTATTTGATTGCAAATAATTATTTTGAAATAATTAGCGCTAACTATTTCTTCTTCGGAAGTTTTTAGAAGTTATTTTGAATCTAGAATGGAATAATAAAAGAAAAAGCCCGAAGAATCCTCCGGGCTTTTGATATAATAAGTAAATTATTTACGATTTATAAGCACGAAGAATGCTCATTGCAAAATCTGTTGCAATAGCTAAAAACTGATATGTCGTTTCTTTGAACATTTTATTTCTTCGTTATTAAATTGTTATACGTTATGATTTTTATCAGTGCAAATTTAAGTCAATAAAATTCACATTTCCAAATCCTTTGTGAAATTTCACTAAAAATAGGGAGAAAAATATTATTGATTTTTAACATTCATTGTATCATACAACGAATAAATTTTTAGATTCTGAATTGTGTTTTTTCCACTAATAATACGAGATTCATTCGGAATTAAATCAAAAAAATTATCATCAAATTGATTATTTTCATCAAGTAAATAAACATCTTTTGCCAAAACATTTGTCGAAATTTCGAATTGGTTATGACTGATCTTTTTGATTTTAATTGTTGATTTTGTTAAAGCTAAATCTTTCGGTTTTTCGAAGAAATAATTTCTCGAATACTTTTCTCCATTTGATTCAAATTCAATTCGAAGAAAAGCTTTAGTTGAAGAAGATCCTTTTAAAATTTCATCAGTTAATTCCATTATTTTGGTTGAAGAATTTGATAAAATAATTACATCTTTATCGTTAGTCCAATGTTTATTTCCATTAAAATCTACCACAGAAAATTTTACTTTTCCTTTCAAATCTTTCAATAAGTCATTTACGATATAAATTTTGTACACATTTTCTTCTTTTTCTACTGAAATCAACACATTTTCGAAACTTCTTTTCACTTGATAATGTAACGCTTTCCAATTTCCTAATTTATCCAAAGACGACCACGAAGTTACTGGCCAAACGTCATTCAATTGCCAATACAAACTTCCCATATTATAAGGTTTTGCACGTCGATGTGCTTCAATTGCCAACTGAATTCCGCGTGCTTGTAACAATTGAGAAACGTAGTTATACTGCACAAAATCGGTCGGAACAACATAATCTCGCTGCATATATTCGTTGATTGTTTCCCAACCTTTTGGATGTTTTTGATGCGCTAAAATTATTGCAGAATTTTTACTCAATGTATCTTTTTCAGAAAACATTGATTTCACCGTTTTCAACGTTGGCATTCCTTGAAAACCATATTCAGAAGCAAAACGTGGAACTTTTTTTTCATACGTTTCAAACGGTTCCATTCCCCACCAAACGCCCCAATAATGCGAATCTCCTTGCGTCAAACTTTCTTTTCTTCCCCAACCAATCGAAGGTGAAGACGGCCAATAGCGATTCTCTGATTTTGGTAAAATCGAATCTAAAACATTCGGAATAATATGATGAAAAGTCGTTTGATAATCTTTCCAAATACTCAACGAATCTTGTTTCGACCAGCCCATTTGTTTCTGATATCCCCAATTTTTCCACGCTTCATCAATTTCATTATTTCCACACCAAAGCGCAATAGAAGTATGATTTTTTAGGCGATTCACTTGATCAATTGTTTCTTGTTTTACATTGTGAAGAAAATCTTGATCGCCAGGATAAAAAGCACAAGCGTACATAAAATCTTGCCAAACCAACAAACCTTTTTCGTCGCATAATTCATAAAAATAATCGTCCTCATAAATTCCACCACCCCAAATACGAATCATATTCATATTGGCTTCAACCGAACTATTTATCAACTTTTCATAATCATTTTTTGAAACTCGTGAAACAAAATTATCTTGCGGAATATAATTTGCACCTTTCATATAAGTTGGAACCCTATTCACTTTAAAATAAAACCTAGAGCCAACTTCGTCTTTTTCTTGTACCAATTCTATCGTACGTAAACCAAATTTTAAATACTTAGATATTTGTTCATTCCCTTGTTTAATTTTGAATTGATAATCATATAAATACTGTTTGCCCATTCCATTTGGCCACCATAATTTTGGATTGTGAATCGTTTCATCAATCGAAAAATGATTAATTCCTTTGGTTAATTTTTGAGTGATTATTTTCTGATTAAAATTAATTTCTACAGCTGTATTTTGTTCCGATTGGATAATAAATTTAAACTTTACTTTCGCTTGATTTTTATCCAATTTGATAATTTCATAAGACAAGTCATTCAGTTTTAAATTATTCCAAGAAATAAGTTCAATTGGTTTATAAATCGCAACCGTAGTCAATCTGATCCCCAATCCCAACCATACTGATATTGCGCTTTTCGAGTAAAAACACGCTCACCTTCTGGTAATTTATATGGAAGAAGATTTGCTAATCGTTTTCCTTCATTAGGCGACGATTTGAATTGTATTTCGAGAATTTTTTTTATCTTTCAGTAAATCTTTGATCGAAAATTCTCACATTCGAAACATATTAATCTCATCCAGAATTAATTTTCAGTTCAGAAAAACTTTTGCATATGTATCCAATCCATTAAATTTTAACTGAATGTTTTGCGCTTTTCGTTCGGCTTCAGTCAAATCAAAAGAAGTTTTGTAGTTCCAATCTTCGTTTTCTACCTATTGCACTTTTGCATCATTAACGTCTTTGTAAGGATTTGGAATAATATTATTTAACATCAAATCGGTATGAACAGAACCAGGAATCTCAGCTTTCAGCCATTTTGAATCTCCTTTTTGTTGAAAAGTCCAATTCTCTAAATTCAAATTTCGAGTCGTTTGAGCAGAAAGTTGAATAAATGTAAAAAAAGTAATAACAAAAAATAGTAATCTCCTCATTTTGTGCTGATTTTCATAAGGATAAAATTAGGTTTAAAATTCATATAAACACAAAAGAGATTATTAAAAACAATTTCTTTTGTTGAATACATAATATAGGCTTCGTTAATTATGGGAATAACGAATATGCTAAACTTAGGTTGACTCGGCTATATTTGAATTTCAGAAAAAAGCAACTGATTATTCAATCGATTTGTACAATCAAGATCAAGCGGAAACTACAAAAAAATGGAAATGATTCTTCTATCAATTTAAAACAAGTTATGCGAGAAGAAAATTTAATGGATTATGATTTTGAAAGTGCTAAATTTAGAATTCAAGAATTACATTCAAACTTTTTCAAAACGCTAAACGAGCATTCTAAGCAAAAACTAACACCTCTTAATTTGAAATATTGTTCGTATATCTATCTTGGTTTAGACACCAAACAAATTGCAACTCTTCTTAATATTGAACCAAAAAGTGTACGAATAACAAAGTATCGTTTGAAACAAAAATTTGGTCTAGTAAAAGAAGATAAATTGTATACTTTTTTTCATCGGATAATTGCCTAGATTTATTTTTTAGTAAAAAACACACTTCAACTCTCGTTAATTTATTAAAATATAATTCATAATATTTTTCAAAATACTTGCAGTCTGCACGGAAAAGATTATTTTTGCCTATTCGACAAATAGAATATGAAAAATATCCGTAATTTCTGTATTATCGCCCATATTGACCATGGTAAAAGTACCTTGGCCGATCGTTTATTGCAAGTAACAAACACGATTTCTGATCGTGAGTTACAAAATCAAACTTTAGACGATATGGATTTGGAACGCGAACGCGGAATCACAATTAAATCGCACGCCATCCAAATGGAATATGAAAAAGATGGTGAAAAATATATTTTAAATTTAATTGACACTCCTGGTCACGTGGATTTTTCTTACGAGGTTTCTCGTTCGATTGCCGCTTGTGAAGGAGCTTTGTTAATTGTAGATGCTGCACAAAGTATACAAGCACAAACCATTTCTAACCTTTATTTGGCTTTAGAAAATGATTTGGAAATCATTCCAGTTTTGAACAAAATCGATTTACCTTCTGCAAATCCAGAAGAAGTAACAGACGATATTGTTGATTTGATTGGTTGTGATCCCGAAGATGTTTTGCGTGTAAGTGGAAAAACAGGTGAAGGTGTGTTAGAATTGTTACACACAATTATCGAGAAAGTTCCTGCACCAGTTGGTGATCCAGATGCACCGTTACAAGCCTTGATTTTTGACTCTGTTTATAATCCTTTCCGAGGAATTGAAGCTTTTTACAAAGTGGTAAATGGAGAAATCAAAAAAGGAGATCAAGTAAAATTTATGGCTACTAACAAAAAATATGGTGCCGATGAAATTGGAACGTTAAAACTGAATCAAGTTGAGAAGAAAGTCATTAAAACTGGAGATGTAGGTTATATTATTTCTGGAATTAAAGAAGCTTCTGAGGTAAAAGTTGGAGATACAATTACATTAGTTGAGAATCCTGCAAGCGAAGCTATTGATGGTTTCGAGGAAGTAAAACCAATGGTTTTCGCTGGTATTTATCCGGTTGACACAGAAGATTACGAAGATTTGCGTGCTTCTATCGAAAAGTTACGTTTGAATGATGCTTCATTAACTTTTGAAGCTGAATCTTCTGCTGCTTTAGGTTTCGGTTTCCGTTGTGGATTCTTAGGAATGTTACACTTAGAAATTATTCAGGAGCGTTTAGAACGTGAGTTCAACATGACGGTAATTACAACTGTTCCTAACGTTTCGTATGAAGCGTACTTGGAAAAAGATCCAGAAAAAATGATTCCGGTTCATAATCCATCTGAATTACCAGATCCATCAGGATTAAATCGTGTTGAAGAACCATATATTCGAGCAGCAATCATTACAAAATCTGAATTCGTAGGTCCTGTAATGAGTTTATGTATTGAGAAACGTGGTGAATTACAATCTCAAAATTATTTAACTCAACATAGAGTAGAAATGATTTTCAATATGCCTTTGGCTGAAGTTGTATTCGATTTTTATGATCGATTAAAATCTATTTCAAAAGGATATGCATCGTTTGATTATGCACCTTCTGGAATGAAAGCTTCAAAATTGGTAAAAGTTGACATCATGATTAACGGTGAAGTTGTAGATGCTTTATCTGCCTTAATTCACGTTGATAATGCCTACAATATTGGAAAGAAAATGTGTGAAAAATTACGCGAATTAATTCCTCGTCAACAGTTTGATATTCCAATTCAAGCCGCGATTGGTGCAAAAATTATTGCGCGTGAAACAATCAAAGCATTACGTAAAGACGTTACTGCAAAATGTTATGGTGGTGATATTTCTCGTAAACGTAAGTTATTAGAAAAACAAAAAGCTGGTAAGAAGAAAATGCGTCAAATTGGACGTGTAGAAGTTCCCCAATCTGCATTCTTAGCTGTTTTGAAATTGAATGATTAAAATTCTTTTTATATACCAAAAGCCGTTCTAATGAACGGCTTTTTTTGTAACAATTGGTAAAATATTTATACTAATAAATTAAGCATCAACATTATGAAAAATTTATTAAAATTAGAACAATTAGCAATTTTAATTGTAACGCTAATCATCTATTATAAACTTGATTATTCCTTGTTTTTGTTTGCAATTCTTTTTCTTGCTCCCGATATTTTTATGTTGGGTTATCTTTTTGGAAATAAGATTGGCGCAATATCTTATAATTTTATTCATAATTATTTTACGACAATTTCATTGATTCTCATTGGTTATTTTTTACACATTGAATGGTGTTTAATGATTGGATTAATTTTTTCCGCTCATATTGCGTTAGATCGTTTTTTAGGATTTGGTCTCAAAAAATATGATGGTTTCAAATCCACTCATTTAGATAATTTATAACATCACAACCTCATCTGTTGAACCTTTTTCTAAAATTTCTGAAATACTTCGCATCGTAATTTCTGAAATTTGTTCCAACGCTTCTTGTGTAAAAAAAGCTTGATGCGCAGTTACCAAAACATTTGGAAAACTCATCAATCGCTGAATCATGTCATCCTGAATAATTTCTGCTGATAAATCTTTGAAGAATAATTTTTCTTCTTGTTCATAAACATCAATTCCCAAATAACCAATTTTATGATTTTTTAAAGCTTCAATCGCTTCATGTGTATTGATTAATCCACCTCTACTCGTATTAATAATCGTTACGCCATCTTTCATCATCGCAATCGTTTCTTGATTAATCATGTAATGATTTTCTGGCGTCAGCGGACAATGCAACGAAATAATATCTGAAGTTTTAAACAACTTATCCAGCTCAACATATTCCACGCCATTATTCATCAATTCTTGATCTGGATACAAATCATAAGCAATAATCTTACATCCAAAACCTTTCGCAATATTGATAAAAGCCTTTCCTATTTTTCCTGTTCCAACAATTCCAATCGTCTTCTGAAAAAGATTAAAACCAAGTAAACCGTTCAATGCAAAATTTTGTTCACGAACACGATTATAAGCTTTATGTGTTTTTCGATTCAATGTTAACAACATCGCCATTGTATGTTCAGCAACAGCCTCGGGAGAATATGCAGGAACACGACAAATTTTAATTCCAAATTCTTTCGCAGCTTCCAAATCGACATTATTAAAACCAGCACATCTCAATGCAATAATTTTAACGCCTTTTTTTGCTAAAACTTCAATGACTTGTCGGTTCACTTTATCATTCACAAACACACAAACAGCATGCTCATCTTCAATCGCGTTTACGATATGCGGACCTAAATGTGTTTCATAAAAATTAAGTTCAAAACCGTAATTTTTATTTTCAGCCTCAAAAAAAGTTTTGTCATAAGGCTTAGACGAAAAGAAAGCTATTTTCATTGAATTATTTTTAACTAATTTATGTTTTTAATTAATTGTAATTTACTTTCTACTTGATTATTATAAAATTTTAAATCATTCAAAATTAATTCATCCTCTATTTTTGATATTTTATTAAAAGCTATAAGCTGATGAATAAAAATTTCTAACTTCGTGAAAATTCAAATTCACACATGAAAAATATACTTTTATCAACGATTACATTAGCTTCTTTTACAGCTTTTGGACAAAATATTTCGAATCAAGCTATTGATAAAGTCACAGAAAATGCAATGAAAGCATTTGATGTTCCTGGAATGTCTGTTGCGGTTATCAAAGACAGGACAATTGTGCATTCGAAAGGTTATGGCTTAAAATCTCTTAAAACGGGAGAAAAAGTTCAGTCGAATACAAATTTTGGCATTGCTTCTAACTCGAAAGCTTTTACAGCAGCTGCTTTGGCGATTTTGGTTGATGAAGGAAATATAAAGTGGGATGATAAAGTGATTACGCACATTCCTGAATTCAAGATGTACAACGATTATGTAACCAAAGAGTTTACAATTCGTGATTTATTAACGCATCGAAGTGGATTAGGTTTGGGTGCTGGAGATTTGATGGTTTGGCCTGATGGACATAATTTCACTCCAAAAGATATTATTTCTAATATTCAGTTTTTAAAACCAGTTTCAGATTTCCGTGTAAAATATGATTACGATAATTTATTATACATTATTGCAGGAGTTGTGATTGAAAGAGTTTCGGGGCAATCTTGGACAGATTTTGTAACAAAAAGATTGTTGGAACCAATTGGAATGACGAATACTGCAGCGAATTGGCATTTGCTAAAAGACAAGAAAAATGCAATTAATCCGCACGTTCCAATTGACGGAAAATTACAAGTGATTGATCGTTATACGAACACCATTTTTGATGCAGCTGCAGGAATTTATTCGAATGTAGATGATCTTGCAAAATGGTTGCAATTCAATTTAGATAAAGGAAAAGTGAATGGAAAACAAATTATTTCGGAAAAACAAATGAACGAAATGATTACACCACAAACTTTACAACCAAATCGTACTACTCCACCTTATAATTCATTATTCAAAACGTATGGTTTGGGATGGCAATTGCAGGATATGAACGGAAAATTGGAAGTTTCGCATACTGGTGGATTGGAAGGAATTGTAACACAAACGATGTTTTATCCTCAAGAAAAATTAGGAATTGTGATTTTGACTAACCAACAATCGGGTGCAGCTTTCCGAGCAATTTCGAATACAATCAAAGATTTTTACTTAAAAAATCCATCTACAGATTGGGTAAAAACGTATGATGATATGATGAAGAAAAATGTGGAAGAAGCCGATGTTATAACTGATGAAGTTTGGAAAACAGTTGAAGCAAATCAAAAAAATAAAGCCATCAAATTTGATTCAAAAAGTGTAATCGGAACGTATAAGGACAATTGGTTTGGTGATGTTGTAATTTATGAAAAGAAAGGAAAAATCATTTTCGAATCGAAACGTTCGCCTCAATTAACTGGTGAAATGCTTTTTTACAAAGACAATACGTTTGCGGTAAAATGGTACAATCGTTATTTCCATGCAGACGCTTTTGTTTATGCAGAAATGAAAGATGGAAAAATGACAGGTTTCAAAATGAAAGCCATTTCTCCGTTAACAGATTTCAGTTACGATTTCCAAGATTTAGATTTTACGAGAAAATAAATTTTAATAAATACTAATCAAATGCGAAGTTCGAAATTCGAACTTCGTTTTTTTCTATTAAAAATGAAATTCAAAGGTTACGCATATGGACTAATTTCTTCCATATCTTATGGATTAATTCCATTATTTATCCTACCTATAAAACAGGCAAATTTTTCGATGGATACTACATTATTCTATCGATTCTTTTTTTCTGCATTGATTGTCGGAACATATTTATTCATCAAAAAACAATCATTCAAAATAGATGTGAAACAGATTCCATTTTTAATCATTTTAGGATTATTGTACGGAATCTCAGCGGATGCTTTATTTTTAGGTTATGATTATTTAACTCCTGGAATTGCCTCCACATTATTATTCGTTTATCCGTTGATTGTTGCCATCATAATGGCTGTTTTCTTCAAAGAAAGAATTACAATTTCAACTATTGTAGCCATTGTTTTTGTACTGGCTGGTGTAATTTTACTAAGTTTTAAAGAAGGAAAATTCGAGCTAAATCCAATCGGATTAGGAATTGTTTTTATTAGTGCTTTGGGTTACGGATTATATATTGTGACAGTCAACAAATCGAAAGTACGAGATATAAAAGGCTTTACATTAAGCTTTTATTCGTTTCTATTTACAACGATTTATTACGCAACAAAAATGATTATTCACAAAGAATCCTTCATTTTACCTTCATTAGAATTAACCTTCAACTTTTTTACATTTGCGTTTGTTACGACAGTTGTTTCGAGCATCGCATTGATTTATGCGATTAAAAATATTGGTTCTACAGCCACTTCTATTCTTGGCGCATCAGAACCTGTGGTTGCCGTTACTGTAAGTGTTATGATATTTGGTGAAGATTTTTCGTTGAGTTTGGCTTTAGGAATTTTTATGATTATTCTAGGCGTGACTCTGAATGTAATTGGTGATGCATATCAACAAAAAAGATTGAAGTAATTGTAAATCCTATTTTTAACTTTGCATCAATGAAACAGAAATTTAATCCTGAAGGTTGGAATCGTATAGAGCATTTTAATATGT
The DNA here is from genome assembly GCF_053482575.1 of Empedobacter sp. ULE_I140. Taxonomy (NCBI): domain Bacteria; kingdom Pseudomonadati; phylum Bacteroidota; class Flavobacteriia; order Flavobacteriales; family Weeksellaceae; genus Empedobacter; species Empedobacter sp. ULE_I140. The sequence continues at coordinate 3,083,549 of NZ_JBQMTX010000001.1, forward strand.
TCTCGAAAATGGATAATCCGTATGTCGGAGTTGTTGCGGAGGTTGAATGTTCTAAAACGTACAAATTTGCCAAAGCAAATAAATTGTCTTTTTTCGCAGTCTATTTACATTGCTCGATGTTGGCAGAAAATAAGATTAATGAGTTTAAATATCGCATCGAAGATGATGAAATTTTTGTGTACGATCATTTAGATTGCGGAACAACAATTGGAAGAAAAGACGGAACTTTTGGTTTTGCATTGATGAATTTTACCGAAGATTTTGATGCATTTAACGCGCAACTTCAAGAGCAAATACAAAGTGTAGAAAACTCGGTTGGTTTACACATCAAAAATGAAGAAATTACCATTGGTTTGGTTCGTCATTCTACGTTTCCATGGTCGAGATTTACGGGATTAGTGCAACCAAGTAATTTTGGAACAGGAGAATCTATTCCGCGAATTATTTTTGGAAAAGCGTATACGCAAAATGATAAAATGTATATGCCTGTTTCGGTTGAAGCGAATCATGGTTTTGTAGACGGTTTTCATTTGGCGAATTATCTGCAAGAATTTGAATACGAATTAGGTAAATATTAGAAATAGTAAAAACGAATTTCGAGTTTCGAAATTCGTTTTTTTATTTTACATCATCAGGATGAATAAATGGTTCTGGTTCTGGAATTTCCTCATATTGAATAGGAAAATATTTTTTATCTTCTTCTAAAACAAAATCATCCGTATAATTATAAAAATGCTCCAACTCTCTTAGTTGATACTTTCCTTCTTCATCTTTATGAAATCGAAAAGCGTAACCTTTTATTTCACAGTAGAATGTTATTTTTTCTTTATCTAAAGGGATATAATTTAAATTTGAGATATCGATATATTCATCTAATACTTCATTTTTATCTAAAAGAATAGTATAATCTGTATTTTGAATAGTAATTGGTAATGTATAATAATTCCCTATTGAACAGTCTTGTCCAGTCGAAGAAATATATAAATAAAATTTTTCTTTTGCGAAAAAGAGAGAGATTGTTCTAATTGGTATATGATTACTTTTTGTAATATCAATAGCTTGTTCAATAACTTCATTTACATTCTCATCTTTAAAAACTGAATCTGCTTTTATTTCATTCTTCTTTTCCCAACCTTTAGCAGATTGACTGCTCGGTTGCTCGCATTGAACAAAAAGAATGAATAAGAGTAAAAAATATAAATTCTTCATATAAGTGTTTTGATTAAAGATAATCAATTCACTGCAACTTTTTTATTTAGTTTTTTTGACCAAGAAAAAATATAAATCGTTCCGATAATTGAAGGCACAATCCAAAAATAAATATTATCTCCAAATCCAGCGCCTGCAACCAAAAACGCTGTTACTGAAGCGATATAAGCACCAACCATTTTTCCAACATGATTCATTGTCCATTTTTTATAATTCTCTGTATTCTTGTAAAAAACAAAATCTCGATAAGACATAAACCCTCCTAAAAACCCAAAAATTAAATACAATAATCCAATTGCATTGCTTGTGAAAAGAGGAAGTAATCCAAAAACAATCATCACAATAGATGTGATAAACATTGCTCCAGAAATGATTTTATCCAAATTATTCGAATAGTTTTTGCGCTTATAATTTAGAATTCTATTTCCGATCAAAATCATATAAATCGTGAAAATACCAATCATTAAAAGAAAAGAATTGTGGTGATTTGGAAAAGCACAAATGATTAACGAAAGAATAGAACTGACTAACATACCAATCGAAAATATTTTTCCCACTTTTTTATGTGTCGAATTTCCTTTTTTTATAATCATAACAGCTGTTCCAGCAACCAAGCCAATTCCTCCAAAAAATGCGTGAATGTAAATAATGATTTTGACTAAATTTTCCATAATGTGTTTATTTATTATGGAATAAAATTAAGTGAAGTCGTTTTTAATTTTAAAAATAGTTGACCGAATTGTCGAATTTTAAGGATGAATTGTATTACTCTTTTGTTTTCACTGTTTCTATAGCATCATTCATCAAATCGAACTCGTAACCTTTGTACGCTAAATATGCTTTTACTTTGTTTATTTTCTTGAAAGATTCTCGCTCAGAAGCTAATAAATTGAACTTTTTTTGTGTTAAATGCAATAAATTATTCCAATATTTATCCAAATCAATTTCTTCTTTAAATGCTTTTTCAATTAATTTTTGATCAATTTGACGCATTTTTAATTCTTGACGAAGACGATTTCTTCCCCACATTTTTTGATTGACTTTTCCTCGAACAAAATTATGAACAAATCGTTCTTCATTTAGAAATCCGTAATGAATTAACTTAAAAAGAATCTCATCTTTCGCTTCTGGAATCAAATCAAAATCGCGTAGTTTTTTCTCTACTTCCCAATGACAACGATCTTGATAAAGGCAATATTTTGCCATTTTATCTTTGATTTCATCAATCGTATAAATCTTTTTTGGGTTGTCTTTCGAAAAATTCATGCAACAAAGTTAAGATTTTAATAAGAAAATTGTTTGATTAACTTGATGAGGATCCTGAAAAAAGTTCAGGATTAATCAACAAAAAAACTGAATCATTTCTGATTCAGTTTTTATATTATTTATTTTAAATAGTTGAAGGAAAAAATATGAACTTCTCAATTCTAATTTCTCACATCTCAATACTATTTTTATTAAGCTTTTTGTAATTCCGCGATATATGCTGTTGGATCCTCAGCATTGAAAACTGCCGAACCAGCAACTAAAGCATCTGCACCAGCTTCTACCAATTTTGATGCATTTTGTACTCCAACTCCTCCATCAATTTCGATGATAACATTTGCATTTGCTTCTGTAATCATTTTTTTCAATTTTGATACTTTGTTGTATGTATTCTCGATGAATTTTTGACCTCCAAAACCTGGATTAACACTCATGATTAGAACTAAATCTAAATCGTTAATCACATCTTCTAAAACAGATACTGGTGTATGCGGATTAAGCGCCACTCCTGCTTTCATTCCTTCAGCTTTTATAGCCTGAATTGTACGATGTAAATGTGTACACGCTTCGTAATGAACAGTCAAAATATCTGCACCAACTTGTTTGAAAGTTGAAATGTAACGATCTGGATCAACAATCATTAAATGTACATCTAAAACTTTTTCTGTTAACGAATTAATTTTCTCAATAATTGGCATTCCGTAAGAGATATTTGGAACAAAAACGCCGTCCATTACATCTAAATGAAACCATTCGGCTTGAGAATTATTAACCATTTCGATGTCTTTTGCTAAATTCCCGAAATCGGCTGCTAAAATTGATGGTGCTACTATTGGCATAATCTTATTTGTTGTTTGTTTGTATTTTGTGGTGCAAAGGTAATGAAATAAAAAAATCGTTGAAAACTCAACGATTTATATTTTTTTTAGAAATTGTAACCAACTCGAAAACCTAAATCTAAGGCAACTCCTGTATTTGTACTCTTTACTTCTGATGTTGTATAATTATCAAAATCATAGTTTGTATATGTTTCTTGATAAAGAGAAAGTCCTAATCCCGTATAAAACTCATAAAAAAAGTTTTGAGCAAAAGAACGTTTAAATCCATAATTGAACGTAATAGAACCTTGTGGATTAACACCTAAATTATCACTATTAGAAGTTGTTAACCAATCTGGCGTATAAGTTCCTTTTACAGCAATATAATTCCCAGAATTATTCTTGGTATTTTTTCCTTTGCCAATTCTTCGGTCAAAATTATAGTAATAACGTCCTTCTAAAGCTATATTTGTTGTTAAAATATACTCAAAATCACTTCCATAAAAATCGCTATAACTGTATTTAAAACCTCCCAAATAGTCTAAAGATCCAACAGCTGTGAAATTTTCGGATAAAGCTTTTTCATATTGAATTCCGATTCCAATAAAACTAACGTTTGCATTAAACAAATCTGTTGCTTTTTCTTGAGCAAAAAGAGAAGATGATAATAAGAAAGTAAATATTAGTTTTTTCATTTTCAGTGTTAATTAATTCAATACGAATATAACTGAAAAAATGATTCAGAAAAATTATTTTTAATCCAAGAAAACTCTATTGTCAATAAAGTTATAAGGTTCTTCGTCTTTCAATTCTTCGTTGATAATAAAATGAATCGAATCTTTTGACATAAAAATATAAGTATAAATATCTGCCATCTCATCAGAATCTCTAAACTCGTAATATTCATCACCAATCGTGCACCAAACACCTTCGTCTTCAGAAAAAGTTACACGATCATCACTATAAATCGTTTTAAAGTTAACCGTCATTGTGCCGTCAGCTTTTCTATTGACCATCCAACTATTTGTTTCTCCTTTAAAAAATTTCCCATGATCAGTTCCAGACCAAATTCCAACGAATCTGTCATCTACATCCATAGATTTTATATACTCTTTCATTTGGTTTTGATCAGCTTTGTTCATAATGATTTTCTATATTAAAATTAGCTTAAAAGTAGCCAATCTATACTTCTTCTCATCTCAAAAAGACTTAATTTGCAGCTTGGGATAAAAACAACAAATTTATGGAAAATAATATGCTTAATCAACATCCAGCAGATATTGCCGAACAATTGACTGCACTGAACGTAAAGAAAAGAAATATCGCTTTTTATTCGCTTTCGAATGATGATAAAGTTGAAGTATTCTCCTATTTTGAACCCGATATTCAGTACGAAATTGTAAAAAGTTTGACGGACGAAGATTTAGCTGAAGTTTTGAACAATCTTGATCCTGATGACCGAACAGAACTATTTGAAAATTTCCCAGATCAATTAATCAAACATTCCATTAATCTTTTAAATCCTGAAGAACGCGCTACAGCACTAAATTTGATTGGATACAAAGAAGATTCGATTGCGCGTTTGATGACGCCAAATTATATTCAGGTAAAAGAACATTATACTGTAAAACAAGTTTTGGCGCACATCAAAAAATATGGAAAAAAAGCGGAAACGTTGACGTATATTTTTATTGTTGATGGAAAAAATAGATTGATTGATGATTTAAAAATTGGCGAAATTCTTTTGGCTGATGAAGATACGAAAGTAGAAGATTTGATCGATCATAATTTTGTTTCAATCAAGACGACGACTCCTTTAGAAGATGCGTTAGAAGTTTTTGATAAATACGATCGTTCTGCGATCCCAATTGTGACAGAGAATGATGTTTTGGTCGGAATTGTAACCTTCGACGACATCTTGGATCGAATGAAAATGCGTGATACAGAAGATATTCAGAAATTCGGAGGGATGGAAGAATTGGATGTTTCGTATACTAAAACACCTATTGCGGAATTAATTAAAAAGCGCGCAGGTTGGCTGGTTATCTTATTTATTGGCGAAATGTTTACTGCTTCTGCTATGAGTTATTATGACCAAGAAATCGAAAAAGCGGTTGTACTCGCTTTATTTGTTCCATTGATTATTTCGAGTGGCGGAAATTCTGGTTCTCAAGCGGCTTCGCTGATTATCCGAGCAATGGCTTTGGGCGAATTGAAACTAAAAGATTGGTGGTATGTAATGAAGAAAGAGTTTGCTTCGGGATTAATCTTAGGTGCAATTCTAGGATTTGTGGGTTTTATCCGAATCTTAATTTGGCAAAAAACTGGAATTTATAGTTATGGAGAATATTGGTTGTATGTAGCTTTAACAGTCGCTTTATCCTTAATCGTTATTGTTTTATGGGGAACACTTTCTGGATCTTTAGTTCCATTTATTTTGAGAAAAATTGGATTTGATCCCGCAACAGCATCCTCGCCTTTTGTCGCAACTTTGGTTGACGTTTCAGGATTGATTATCTACTTTACAATTGCTGCATTCTTACTAAGCGGAAAATTATTATAAAAAAAATCCAACCAATTGGCTGGATTTTTTTATTTTTATTATCGTCCGATATATGTTTTCAAAATCTTAGATCTCGAAGTATGTTTTAAACGGCGAATTGCTTTTTCTTTAATTTGACGAACACGTTCTCTTGTTAAATCAAACGTTTCTCCAATTTCTTCTAACGTCATTGGATGTTGACCGTTTAATCCGAAGTATAAACGAATTAAATCAGCTTCACGAGGCGTTAATGTTTGCAATGCACGTTCAATCTCTACACGTAATGACTCAATCATCAATTGTACATCTGGAGATGGAGATTCACCAATGTTTAATACATCGTATAAGTTAGAATCTTCTCCTTCTACTAATGGTGCATCCATTGAGACGTGACGACCAGAGTTTTTCATCGACTCTTTTACATCACCTTCAGACATATCCAAAACTTCAGAAATTTCTTCTGCAGATGGAGCACGTTCATGTTCTTGCTCTAATAAAGCATAGGCTTTATTAATTTTATTGATCGATCCAATTTTATTTAATGGTAAACGTACAATACGAGATTGCTCTGCTAATGCTTGTAAGATAGATTGACGAATCCACCAAACCGCATAAGAGATAAATTTGAAACCACGCGTTTCGTCAAAACGTTGTGCAGCTTTTATCAAACCTAAGTTTCCTTCATTAATTAAATCTGGTAAACTTAAACCTTGATTTTGATATTGTTTCGCAACAGATACCACGAAACGTAAGTTTGCTTTTGTTAATTTTTCTAAGGCAACACGATCTCCTGCTTTGATACGTTGTGCTAACTCTACTTCCTCCTCCGCTGTAATCAAATCTACTTTACCAATCTCTTGTAAGTATTTATCCAACGACGCAGTTTCACGATTTGTTACCTGCTTTGTAATTTTAAGCTGTCTCATTTAACTAAAACCCTCCTATTATTAATGATTATTATCGATTTCTTTTGGCATTTTATCAACACCACTATATATGTATACGCAGATAACTGAAAAAGGTTACAAAATATTGTAAAATATTTCAGAATTAATGTCTTAAAACTTCGTAAATCATTTGTGCAGAGAGTTTCGCTGTCGAGTTATCAACATCAAAAAGCGAATTATATTCAACTAAATCAAAGATTTTCACTTTGTTTGAGTTCATTAAAACCTTCAAAATATATTTAACCTGAAAAGGAGTCAAACCATTAATTGTCGTTGCACTTACACCTGGCGCATAAGCTGCATCAAAAACATCCATATCCAACGAAACATAAAGCGCATCAAATTGTTGAAGAATCGTTTTCAAATCATCTATCACTTTATTCAAATTAAGATGAACTTCGTCTGCCATGATAAAATTAACACCTAAATTTTCTGCGCGCTGAAATAAAGCATTTGTATTTCCTAATTCTTGAATACCAATTGGAATGTAATTAAACCCTATTTCATTTTCTTCGCAATACTTGGCCATTTCGTAAAAAGGCGTTCCAGAAGTTGATTGCGGATTTGGCGTTCTCAAATCAAAATGCGCATCAAGATTGATAATTCCAATATTTTTGTATGATTTTGCTAAAGCCAAAAAATCTCCTAAAGCCGTTTCGTGTCCTCCTCCAATTACAATCGGAAAATGATTTTGTTGGATGATTTTATCCACTTGATTGATTTGTTCTTCACGTGCAGATTCTAAATTATTATCATTACAATGAATATTTCCAGCATCAAAAATAAAATCAGTTTCGGAAAAATGTAAAGGCAAATTCGCTAAACTTTTTCGAATCAAATCTGGTGAATCTTTCGCACCAATTCTACCTTTATTCCGTTTAACACCTACTTCCGAACAAAATCCTAATAGTACTTTTGGTTGAACGGATGATGACTGAAAATTATCATAATTAGAAATTACTTGATGAATTCTTAAACCTAATTCTCCATCTTCAGAATCAATTCTTCCTGTCCAATTTTCTTGATTAAATGGTATTTTTTGCATGCTTAATAAAATTTAGGTAAAGACAATTTATATTTCACCGTTACAATACGAATTGTCGCAATAATAGCTCCTGAAACAATGAAATTTATATTTCGATCTAATCCGAAATTATCAAAAACCAAATACATTATTCCACCTGCAATACATGCCATTGCGTAAATTTCTTTTACAAAAACTGTTGGTGTTCTGTTCATTAAAACATCGCGCAACATACCACCCATTACAGCGGTCATCATTCCCATCATTACAGAAATAAAATTGTTTGCGCCCAAAGAATGTGCTTTTTCTAAACCAACTATCGTAAACAAAGCAATTCCTAAAGTATCGAAAAGCATTAATGTTACTCTTAATCGTGAAAAATATTTGAAAAATAATCCTGCCAATAAAATTCCAACAAAAACTGCATAAATGACATTCATATCATTTATCCAAACTAACGGATAACTGTTAAGAAATAGATCGCGTAAAGTTCCGCCACCAACAGCCGTTATAAAAGCAAAACAAGCAATTCCGAACCAATCATGTTTTTGTCTTTCATCTCCAGCTAAAGCACCAGAAATAGCAAACACAACCGTCCCAAATAATTCAAAAATGTATTGAATTTCCATCTATAAAAAATTAGTTCGCTAAGATACGAATCTATAAATTAATGGCTTTTGAATTTCGGTAATGATAAGTTGTACTTAATTGCAGTCAAACGAACTGCGACAATTACAGCTCCCGAAAAAAAGAAATTGATGTTACGATCAAGTCCCAATTTCCATAAAATCATATAAATAACTGCGCCACAAAGACATGCAAACGCATAAATTTCTTTCTTGAAGATAATAGGAACTTCGTTCAACATCATATCGCGAATAATGGATCCAAAAACCGCCGTAAACATTCCCATTACAGGTGCAATTACAGGATGAATTCCAAGATTTAGAGCTTTTTCTAAACCAACAATCGTAAATAAAGCAATTCCTAACGTATCAAAAAGCATAAATGTTTTACGAAGTTTCAACAGAGGCTCATAGAAAATTGCCGCTAAAATAACACCAATCCCTACTGCATAAATAAGATTAACATCCTTTATCCACATAATTTCAACGGAAAGTAAAATATCACGAATTGTACCACCTCCAATTGAAGTTAGGAAAGCAATAAAGGTTACACCAAACCAATCGTTACCAGATTTTTCATCTGCTGCTAAAGCGCCCGAAATTCCAAAAAAAAGTGTACCAAATAATTCGAAAAAATATTGAATCTCCATTTCTATTGTATTAAATCATATTGTGTTGTGCTCTGTCAAAAATAAACACTTTTCTTTTTTAACGATGTTTAAATATACAATCGAAAATAAAAAAAGACCAACACATTTGTTAGTCTTTTTGTTAATATTAATAATAATTTGTTTTTTCTAATTGCTTTTCATCAATTGGATCTTCATCCAAATAGCGTTCTAAACTATCATCCAATTCTTTCATCCAAGGTGTGTGATGTTTTTCTGCTTTCGTTTCGTCCATAACAGAGGTATAGGTTTTATCTCGATAAGTTAAAATATTTTCTTCTTTATCTTTTAACCAAGATTTGAACATATTAGCAACTTTATCCAAATCGAACATAGGATAATCAGTTAAATGAATTAAATCCTTCAAATAATCAGTTTGAAAATCAACATGATCATCAGCAGAAATCGATTGTTTTTCATAATCAATCCATTTCTGAATATCTTTTTGAATTTCTTCTTTTGAAGGTAAATTAATTCGTCCCAAAATATAATCACGTGCAAACCATGCTTGCGCATCAAACATATTAAATGTGTAATATTGATCCTGCATTCCCAAAAATAACAATTGAGCATTTACATCTGATATTACACCTTTATACATTCCTTCTGGATACAAACAATTTTTGGTTTTTAAACGCAAATTATCTGGTAAAAACGGAAATTTGTGTTGATAACCTGTACACATAATTACTGCATCAAACTCTTTTGATGTTCCGTCTTTGAAAAATGCTTTCTTATCTTCAAAATGTGTCACCAAAGGCAATTCTTCTATTCCATTTGGCCATTTACAATCAATTGGATTTGTACGATAAGAAATTGTGACCGATTTAGTTCCGTGTTTATAACATTGTACCGCAATATCTTCTGCCGAATAACTACTACCGATCAATAAAATTTCTTTACCTCTAAATGGATCAGCTCCACGAAAATCATGCGCATGCATTACATTTCCTGTATAATTCTCGATCCCTTTAAAATAAGGCATATTTGGTGTAGAAAAATGTCCAGTTCCGACAATTAAATAATCGAAATATTCTTCGAAAGTTTGATTTTTCTTTAAATCATCAAAAACAACGCGAAATTGTTTTTTATCCTCTACATAATCTACCCACCTTGCAACGGTATTAAACTGAATGTACTTTCGCGCATTACTTTGTTTAATTCTTCCTTCTATATAATCGAATAATACTTCTCTAGGTGGATAAGAAGATATTGTTTGACCAAAGTGTTCAGAAAATGTATAATCTGCAAATTCTAAACATTCTTTTGGTCCATTCGACCATAAATATTTATACATACTGCCATGCAATGGCTCTCCGTATTTACCTACTCCTGTACGCCAAGTGTAGTTCCACATTCCCCCCCAGTTGTCTTGCTTCTCAAAACATTTAATTTCTGGAATTTTGTTACCTTTTTTCTCTTCTGACTCAAATGCTCTTAACATTGCCAAACCACTTGGTCCAGCCCCGATAATGCCTACTTTTAAACTCATGAATTGTTTTTAATTAAACTTATATGAACTACTCAACTATCTCTCAATAGTAATTGATTTTTATGCCTGAAACGACCTGATATAGAAAAAAACATCTATAAAAATTGTGTAAAACAGAATAGAATGTGTAATCTAATGATTACAACATATAAAGAGATAGAAAACCTCTTGCTGAATAAATAAAATTTTATTCAAAATTAAATTATTCTTCAATGTACTAAAATTATAGCAGATGTACAAATATTTATGAAACATAATAATAAGCTTAATTATTATAGCGTTCCCTTCGGTCGGGCTATCCGTTGCAATCTTTTGTAGAAGAAAATTGGAAGTGATTACAGGAAAATCCAATTTCTACAAAAGGATTTCCACTACTATCCCTAACGCGGGTTGTAAGTTCTGAGTTTTGAGTAATAAGTTATAAGACGTAAGATTTAAGACTGACAATAAAAATCTAAACAAACTAGGAGTGTTATCGAGTTATGAGTAGTAAATTTTAAGTTAGTTGTAAAAAGGAAGCTTCCTTTTTATTAAGAAGAAGCTTCTCGTTGACTAATTAGAAGCTTCTTGTTGGATGAAAGCAAGCTTCTTGTTTTATAAAACATAGTTTTGAGTTAGCGTAAAGCTTACAGCCTTCAGCCTAAAGCGAAAACCATAAATACAAAAAAGCCTCAAGAAATAAATCTTGAGGCTTTTAATAAAAACTGGCGACGACCTACTCTCCCGTAAGTAACAGTACCATCGGCGCAGGCAGGCTTAACTTCTCTGTTCGGAATGGGAAGAGGTGAGCCCTGCAGCTATAGTCACCCTAATATTTTTGTATAGGTCTTAGTTCCTAGTATATTTTGACATTATTAGATAGCTTTATGCATTAAGCTTAAAGCTTTAGGCCTAAAGCCTTCACACAATCTTTGGTATTACTCTATTAATCCAAATAAGATTAACTAACCTTCTCTATGACGATTAAATCAATCTTAGTATTTAATCTTTTTTATTTTTGATATTGCTATCATTAGCTTTGATTCGTTCTACTTTTTTAGAAAAAGTCTATGGGTAATTAGTACTACTCGACTATGACATCACTGCCTTTACATCTATAGCCTATCAACGTTGTAGTCTACAACGACCCTTTAAAGAAGTCTTATCTTGCGGCGAGTTTCGCACTTATATGCTTTCAGTGCTTATCTCTTCCAAACGTAGCTACTCAGCGGTGCACCTGGCGGCACAACTGATACACCAGAGGTTTGTTCAACACGGTCCTCTCGTACTAGAGTCAACTCCGCTCAAACTTCTAACGATCACAACAGATAGAGACCGAACTGTCTCACGACGTTCTGAACCCAGCTCGCGTGCCACTTTAATGGGCGAACAGCCCAACCCTTGGGACCTTCTCCAGCCCCAGGATGTGACGAGCCGACATCGAGGTGCCGAACCTCCCCGTCGATGTGAGCTCTTGGGGGAGACTAGCCTGTTATCCCCGGAGTACCTTTTATCCTTTGAGCGATGGCCCTTCCATACGGAACCACCGGATCACTATGTCCTGCTTTCGCACCTGATCGACTTGTTGGTCTCACAGTCAAGCACCCTTATGCCATTACACTCTACGCACGGTTACCAAGCGTGCTGAGGGTACCTTTGAAAGCCTCCGTTACTCTTTTGGAGGCGACCACCCCAGTCAAACTACCCACCATGCACTGTCCTTCCATAAAGAAGTTAGGCTCCAAGTAAATAAAGGGTGGTATTTCAACAATGACTCCACAATACCTAGCGATACTGCTTCATAGTCTCCCACCTATCCTACACATTATTTACCCGAAGTCAATACAAAGCTATAGTAAAGGTTCACAGGGTCTTTTCGTCCCGTTGCGATTAACCGGCATCTTCACCGATACTACAATTTCACCGAGATCATGGTTGAGACAGTGCCCAGATCGTTACACCATTCGTGCAGGTCGGAACTTACCCGACAAGGAATTTCGCTACCTTAGGACCGTTATAGTTACGGCCGCCGTTTACTGGGGCTTCAGTCAAAACCTTCGAGTTACCTCTAAGCTCCTTCCTTAACCTTCCAGCACCGGGCAGGTGTCAGACCCTATACGTCATATTTCTATTTTGCAGAGTCCTGTGTTTTTGATAAACAGTCGCCTGGGCCTTTTTACTGAGGCTGACATTGCTGTCAGCGACCTTTCTCCCGAAGTTACAGGTCTATTTTGCCTAATTCCTTAACCATGAATCGCTCGAGCGCCTTAGGATACTCTCCTCGACCACCTGTGTCGGTTTACGGTACGGGCTGCACATCTCGCTATTTCTTGGAACAATTTTCAGAGGATTATCACTCTAACCGAAGTCTTCGTGTACTATCCCTACTTTACGTAGGTTCAACGTACTATTCCGTCAGTACGCACCTCCTACAATCATTCGTCACTTTTATTGAGTGCAGGTACGGGAATATTAACCCGTTTGCCATCCACTACCCCGTTAGGGTTCGTGTTAGGTCCCGACTAACCCTCAGCTGATTAGCATAGCTGAGGAACCCTTAGTCTTACGGCGAATAAGTTTCTCACTTATTTTATCGTTACTCATGCCTACATTTTCTTTTCTAAAAGCTCCACCATCCATTACCAGATGACTTCTGCGCCGTTAGAATGCTCCCCTACCAGTAGTACTAATGTACTAATCCATAGCTTCGGTAATATGCTTATGCCCGATTATTATCCATGCCGGATCGCTCGACTAGTGAGCTGTTACGCACTCGTTAAATGAATAGCTGCTTCCAAGCTAACATCCTAGCTGTCTATGCAATCCAACCGCGTTTTTTCAACTTAGCATATATTTGGGGACCTTAGCTGATGGTCTGGGTTCTTTCCCTCTCGGACATGGACCTTAGCACCCATGCCCTCACTGCCTAGAAACATATATTAGCATTCGGAGTTTGTCAGGAATTGGTAGGCGGTGAAGCCCCCGCATCCAATCAGTAGCTCTACCTCTAATATACTTTACTAAACGCTGCACCTAAATGCATTTCGGGGAGTACGAGCTATTTCCCAGTTTGATTGGCCTTTCACCCCTACCCACAGGTCATCCGAAGACTTTTCAACGTCAACCGGTTCGGTCCTCCACTTTGTGTTACCAAAGCTTCAACCTGCCCATGGGTAGATCACAAGGTTTCGCGTCTAATACTACTGACTATAGCGCCCTATTCAGACTCGCTTTCGCTACGGCTCCGCACCTGAAGTGCTTAACCTTGCCAGCAACATTAACTCGTAGGCTCATTATGCAAAAGGCACGCCGTCACACTTACGTGCTCCGACCGCTTGTAGGCGTACGGTTTCAGGTTCTATTTCAACTTTCTATTCGAAATGCTTTTCACCTTTCCTTCACAGTACTAGTTCACTATCGGTCTTTGAGGAGTATTTAGCCTTGGAAGATGGTCCTCCCATATTCGGACAGAATTTCTCGTGTTCCGCCTTACTCGTTATCAACTATATAAAAATTTCACTTACGGGACTATCACCCTCTACGGTTAACCTTTCCAGGTTATTCTGTTATCCTTATAAAGTCTTTAGGGCTAATCCGCGTTCGCTCGCCACTACTTACGGAATCTCAATTGATTTCTTTTCCTATTGGTACTTAGATGTTTCAGTTCCCAACGTTCGCTCTCTAATAAATTAGAGTGACATGCCTTCAACATGCCGGGTTGTCCCATTCGGAAATCTACGGATTAATGCGTATGTGCCGCTCCCCGTAGCTTATCGCAGCTTATCACGTCCTTCATCGCCTCTCAAAGCCTAGGCATCCGCCGTACGCCCTTTGTAACTTTTTTCTCGATTTAACCGTCATATTATTGAGCGGTTATGTTAATCTTACTCGTTTTCTTGATTAATTGTATACCTTTATAAAACTTTAATTTATTTCTAAATCTGTTTGTTTTTGATTGTATGCGATTATAAATAAATTTATAATCTGTTTCTAATAATGTCAATGAACTCTTCTGCTTTAGACGAATTTCGAAATTCGTTTATCGCTTCGTGGAGAATATCGGAGTCGAACCGATGACCTCTTGCGTGCAAGGCAAGCGCTCTAGCCAGCTGAGCTAATCCCCCTCTTTACTATATTAGTAGTCTCAGGCAGACTCGAACTGCCGACCTCTACATTATCAGTGTAGCGCTCTAACCAGCTGAGCTATGAGACTCTTTAATACTCTTAAAGAGTGGTCTTTTTAGTTGTAAGATTTTAGTATTGAGATATGAGTATTTAGATTTATCTAAGTTCTCAATTCTAATATCTAACTTCTAATATATTTATAAATATTACAGAATAAAAAGCCGAATCAAAATCAATCTTCTTACAATAGAAGAAAATTCGTCGTTCTCTAAATATGAGATGTTCCAGCCGCACCTTCCGGTACGGCTACCTTGTTACGACTTAGCCCTAGTTACCAGTTTTACCCTAGGCAGCTCCTGTTACGGTCACCGACTTCAGGTACCCCCAGCTTCCATGGCTTGACGGGCGGTGTGTACAAGGCCCGGGAACGTATTCACCGCATCATGGCTGATATGCGATTACTAGCGATTCCAGCTTCATAGAGTCGAGTTGCAGACTCCAATCCGAACTGAGATAAGTTTTTGAGATTCGCATCTTGTTGCCAAGTAGCTGCCCTCTGTACTTACCATTGTAGCACGTGTGTAGCCCAAGACGTAAGGGCCGTGATGACTTGACGTCGTCCCCACCTTCCTCGCGGTTTGCACCGGCAGTCTCATTAGAGTCCCCGTCTTTAAACGCTGGCAACTAATGATAGGGGTTGCGCTCGTTGCAGGACTTAACCTAACACCTCACGGCACGAGCTGACGACAGCCATGCAGCACCTTGCATTCTGTCCGAAGAAAAAACTATTTCTAGTTCTGTCAAATTGCATTTAAGCCTTGGTAAGGTTCCTCGCGTATCATCGAATTAAACCACATGCTCCACCGCTTGTGCGGGCCCCCGTCAATTCCTTTGAGTTTCATTCTTGCGAACGTACTCCCCAGGTGGGATACTTATAACTTTCGCTTAGCCACTGAATCCGAAAACCCAACAGCAAGTATCCATCGTTTACGGCGTGGACTACCAGGGTATCTAATCCTGTTCGCTCCCCACGCTTTCGTCCATCAGCGTCAGTTAATGTTTAGTCACCTGCCTTCGCAATTGGTGTTCTGCGTAATATCTAAGCATTTCACCGCTACACTACACATTCCAGCAACTTCAACATCACTCAAGACTAACAGTATCAATGGCAGTTTCATAGTTAAGCTATGAGATTTCACCACTGACTGATTAATCCGCCTACGGACCCTTTAAACCCAATAAATCCGGATAACGCTTGCACCCTCCGTATTACCGCGGCTGCTGGCACGGAGTTAGCCGGTGCTTATTCTTCTGGTACCTTCAGCTACTTACACGTAAGTAGGTTTATCCCCAGATAAAAGTAGTTTACAACCCATAAGGCCGTCATCCTACACGCGGGATGGCTGGATCAGGCTTCCACCCATTGTCCAATATTCCTCACTGCTGCCTCCCGTAGGAGTCTGGTCCGTGTCTCAGTACCAGTGTGGGGGTTCACCCTCTCAGGCCCCCTAAAGATCATCGTCTTGGTGAGCCGTTACCTCACCAACTAACTAATCTTACGCATGCCTATCCTACTGCGATAAATCTTTCAAAATCTAATGATGCCATTAAATCTGTTATAAAGTATTAATCCTCCTTTCGAAGGGCTATCCTTTTCAGTAGGGCAAGTTGCATACGCGTTACGCACCCGTGCGCCGGTCTCTAGTTCCCGAAAGAACTATACCCCTCGGCTTGCATGTGTTAAGCCTCCCGCTAGCGTTCATCCTGAGCCAGGATCAAACTCTCCATTGTAATTTTTCTTTTGGTATTGCTACCTATGTTTTTACAACTTCGAATTTCCTATAGCTCCATTATTAAAGGATTGACTTCGTTTTATTCGGCTATTTTTTCTTCTGTATATTTTATAATTTCAAATGAACTTCTCATCTTAGCAAATCCTCTCGGTATTTGCGGTTGCAAAGGTAAAACTTATTTTTTAACTAACAAAATTTATTTTGATAAATTTTTAAAGTTTTTATTTCAACAAGTCAAATTTACTCTCACTTTCAAACTCCTTTCGGAATCGGTTTGCAAAGGTAAAACTTATTTCTAAACTCGCAAATTTATTTTTAAATAATTTTTAGCGATATATAAGTCCTTATGTCAACTACAATACTACTCGTCTTTCGTATTGAGGTTGCAAATATACAACCCATTTTTCCGAACTTCCAAACATACTTTACATTTATTTAACATTCGACTCTTAAGTTACTGGTACAATGGAAAATATTTTTTGATTTTTTTAGATATGAGATGTGAGATATTAGATTTTTAACGAGAAAAGCACGCTTTTTGAGTTACTATTTTGGGTTTACGAGAGGAAGATTGCGCGAACAGTAAGCCATTTTTACGCTCATTACGCTAAATTGACTCTCGCCTTTTCAGCAAGTTTTCTATATGAAATTTCAAAGCTATCATGTTTTTAATTGTAGAAATTTGTTTTATTTCATAATATAATTGTCTCTTTCAAGATTTGAATGGACAGTTATCTAAATAATATTAATAACCCGTAGTGCATTTAGGTAATATTAATTTTTAAGTTGTTAATATTTCTATTTTGGTTTCTGTTTATTGATTGAATAATAGTAAGCGTTAGTATTTTTGATAGTATCCTTGTTTTAAACCCTTCAAAAGTCTTTGCATAATTTCGTCTAATCATAAACTGATCGCATAGTTGAGAAAATAAAGTTTCAATTCTTTTTCGATACTTTTTGAATGGATAAAACTGAGGTTTATACTCTTTTTGATTGGATCTTTTCGGTGTTTCTAATCGAATATTAGCTTCATTAAATAAGTCAATTTGAATTGTTTGCGACAAATAGCCTCTGTCACCAAGTAGCACACAATCTGATAGTTGAGATTTTATATCTTTCAAAAAATGAATATCATGAACAGATGCGGGACTGATATCAATACTCTGGAAAACACCATTTAAAGAACAAACAGCATGAAGTTTATAGCCATAAAAAGACATTTGCTGAGAAGCACAAAAACCTCTATTTGGTGCGCTATACTGATGTTCTTTGCAAATTTTAGAGCGATTAATTCTTGCTATTTTACACACCTCCAACGGCATACTATCAACAATAAAACAATTTTCAAATTCATTAAATTCTTTCGCTAATTTAAGTCGAATACTATTAATTTGCTCTGATAATCTACGTTTTCTACGATTGTAAATACTACGCTCAATTTTACAACTTAGCGCTTTAGGAAGATTTCGAAATAAATGATTTTCACTATCAATACCCATAAATTCAGCTGTTAAAACAAGACTTATGAGTTCTAAATTAAAAAGTTTAGGTCTTCTACGTTGATAAATTAAAAGTGTATCTGTGGAAATTTTTCGTAGAACTTCCAATATTCTTTCGTAATTTGCAAGTAAGTTGTTCATTGTAAATATTTTGTATTCAAATTAATTTACTTATTTTCAATTAAATGGACTACTTTATTATTTATTAATCAAATGTATAACAGGTATAAAGCTTTAGTTATAATACGATCTTTGAGTTTAATAATAATTTACAATTTTTAAAATATGTAGCTTAACTTATACTATAAAATTCAGGGGATATCCATCTACCTGTGATTTTACAAATGTCGCAGTTGCTATAAGTGTAAAAACAAATAAAACTTTTTTCATATTTTTTGAGTTAACAAAACCATCGTAAATTCAGTAAAAAAACTTTCAAAATCATGAATTACATGCATTTAATACATAAAATAATTATTATAGGTTATAAAAAATATAGACTCCGCTATTCAAGCGGAGTCTATCATGATTTATTTCATATTATTTTAAAATTAGATGACTTCTGCAACAATAAATGTACTACCTCCAACGTAAATCATGTCATTTTCTGTTGCATTTGATTTTGCAGCAATTAATGCCTTTTCTACAGTATCAAAAAAGTGTTTATCGGTAATATCTTCTGGTATGATTTTATACAAGTCGTCAATGTCATATTTTCGAGGAACATCTGGTTGACAGAAATAATAAGTTGCTTTTTTAGGAAAGAAATTTAAAATAGATAAAACATCTTTATCATTCACAAATCCTAAAACCAAATGCAATTGATTATAAGCTTGCTCATTTATTTGTTTTGAAACCTCTGCTAAACCATGTGGATTATGCGCAGTATCAGCAACAATTAATGGGTGTTGTCCTAAAATATCCCAACGTCCGCGCAAATTTGTATTCTTTACAACATTCAATAAGCCATTCGTAATATTTTCAGGAGAGACTGCCCAACCTTGTTTTTGCAATTGTTCAATAGCGGTTAAAACGGTACGTTTATTTTTGATTTGATAAGACCCTTTCAAATCTGAAGCTAAATCTTGAAAATGTTTTTCTTCAGCAAAAATGATTTTTGCATTTCTATCTTTCGCTACTTGTTCAAAAATTGTTTTTGTCTCTGCTGTTGTTTCACCAATTACAACCGCTGTATTTGGTTTTATGATACCAGCTTTTTCAAATGCAATTTTGTCCAATGTATCACCCAAAAATTGTGTATGATCTAAACCAATGTTCGTAATCACAGAAAGTTCTGGTAAAATAATATTCGTTGAATCTAATCGTCCGCCCAAACCAGTTTCTATAATCGCTATATCAACTTTCTGTTGTGCAAAATATTCGAAAGCCATCGCAATTGCAATTTCAAAAAAAGATGCTTTTTGATCAATTATTTTTTGCTCATGCTTATTCACAAAATCAATCACAAATTCTTCATCAGCCATTTCTCCATTTACACATATTCGTTCACGGAAATCTTTGAGATGTGGAGAAGTTGTCAAACCTGTTTTATAACCTGCTTCCTGAAAAATAGAGGCCAACATATGAGACGTACTTCCTTTACCATTTGTCCCTGCAATATGAACCGTTTTAAACTTAGTTTGAGGATTTCCCAAATACTCGCATAACGCTGTAATATTTGTTAAATCTGCTTTCATTGCTGATGCTCCAACACGTTGAAACATTGGTAAATTTGTAAACAACCAATCGATTGTTTCTTGATACGTTCTCATTTATTCAAAAATTTTACACGAAGTTACGGAATCATCTTCAAAAAAAAATCGAATTTCTCCGAAGAAAAATTCGATTCTATTATTTATGAATTGACTATTCTTAATCTGAATAATCTTGTTTTGTAGTTAATAATATTTTTAAAACAATAAATCCAACAATAGCAGCTGTTAACGAAGCTACTAAAATCATCAATTTCGCTTCATTTATATAACTTGGGTCTTTGAAGGCCAACATCGAAACAAAAATAGACATTGTAAATCCAATTCCTCCTAAAATTCCGACACCAAAAACTCGTTTGAAATTTACTGCTGTAGGTAATTCACACAATCCTAATTTAACCGCAATCCATGTAAATAATGTAATTCCGACTGGTTTTCCGACAACTAATCCTAAAAAAATACCCGAAGCTAATGGAATACTAAAATGCGCTAATCCTCCGCCATCAATTCTAATTGCTGTATTTGCTAAGGCAAATAAAGGCAAAATAATAAATGCGACTGGTAAATGTAAAGCATGTTCCATTTTAGCTGAAAGTGATTTAGAATCGTCCTTATCAAATGGAATTGTAAATGCAACCAAAACTCCCGCAATTGTAGCGTGAATACCCGAATGCAACATAAACCACCAAACAGCAATCCCTCCAATGATATAAGGAATCATTGATTTTATTTTTAATTTATTTAAAGCGAAAAGACCTAATAAAATGGCTATTGCAATTCCGAATTGTGTAAAATCTAAAGGTAATTCTGGGTTTGGATAAAATAATGCAATCACGATAATTGCTCCTAAATCGTCAATCACAGCTAAAGCTGTTAAAAATACTTTTAATGATAATGGAACTCTTTTTCCTAACATAGTTATAATAGCAACAGCAAAAGCAATATCTGTCGCCATCGGAATTCCAAAACCATGAATGGTATCCGTTCCTTTATTCGTAAAAAAGAAAATAAATGCAGGAATTAACATTCCTCCCAAAGCTGCAAAAACAGGTAAAATTGCTTTTTTAGTATCCGACAATTCACCTACAAAAACTTCGCGTTTTAATTCTAAACCAATCAAGAAAAAGAAAATAGCCATCAAACCATCATTAATCCAATGTGAAAAATGATGACCAAATAGATTAATTTCCCAAATAGAATCATAAGATTCTGCAATTGGTGAATTGGCTAATAATAAAGAAAACGCAGTACAGAAAATCAATAAAATTCCTCCTGAGGTTTGGCTATGAAAAAATTGGTTAAAAAGTTTAGAAACTATCATTATATTTTTTTTAGTTTGGTAAAAATAATGAACTCGTTTTTAACCGCCTAATCTAAACGAAACAATAAGACCTAAATTATCATTTATATAATCTTCAAAATACTTTTTTGATACCAATTACTAAAATTAAACATCTTTTCGATGATAAAAACGAATATGAAAGGTAAAATCAGCAAGAAATAATTATGAGATTGAATGATAAAAAAACTACAAAACATTAAAAATCTAATATGTTCTAAATACGGTACCCATCTTTTTTGTTCTAATTGTGCACCAATATTTATAAATGTAATCAAGACAAATACAACGAAGAAACCTTTGGTTAAATTATCAAATTGATCAAAGTAATATGTTAGAATACTCATCGCAAAAAACGATAAAATCAATTGTAAATTAATATAACCTTTGTATTTGAAATGATAACTATTCACTTTATTCTTAGACATCCATTTCTTTTCAATAATTGGTCTTATTTCCTGATCCATCACTGCTGGACTACCAAAATATATCGTCAATTTTTCTTTAATGGAGGATTTTCTTCGAGCAGCTTCATACAACTCTAAATAATAATGAAAATGTTGCCACAAAAAACTGTAACTATTGATAGGATGCGTCAATCCATATCTTGGTTTTTCTTCTTCTTTCTGAAAAGTACCAAATAATATGTCCCAAAAAACAAATACATCTCCATAATTTTTGTCCAAATATTTTTCGTCAGAAGCATGATGAACACCATGAAGAGAAGGTGTTATAAAAATATATTCAATCCATTTTTGTTTCTCCAAAATCTGCGTATGCGTAAAAAAAGAATACACGCCATGAACCACCAAAATCGTCATCACTAAATTTGGATGAAAACCAATAAAAGGCAAAATACACCAAAAAATATTGCGAACAATTGCTTGCAAAGTCGTTATACGTGCCGCCACCGTAAAATTAAATTCTTCGGATTGATGATGCACAATATGGGCTCCCCAAAAAATATTGACTTCATGTCCCAAACGATGATACCAATACCAAACAAAATCTGTCGCTAGAAGCATCACAACCCAAATCCACCAAGCATTTGAAATATCTAAAAGACGATAATTTTCGTAAATCCAAACATACAAATTGTAAAAACTTACCGTAATAAAAAGATTCAATAATCGTTCTGCAATTCCTATTGAAATATTAGAAACCGAACTTTCATACTTATAAATATTCTTTAATTTTTTCTTTTTAACAACTACATATTCAAGCCATAAAAAAAGAAAAAAAGCTGGTAAAGCAAAAGCTAAATACTCGGGATGATTCATTTTTAAGCACTTAAAAATTGATTAATATGTTGATTAAAAAGTATCGGCTGCTCCATCATCGGCACATGACCACAATGATCGATATAAGCTAATTTTGCATTAGGTAAATGTGCAAAAAACTCTTCAGCAACATTTGGCGGTGTCACAATATCTTGTTTTCCCCAAACCAATAAAACTGGCTGATCTATTTTATGTAAAAGATGTTTCAAATTTTGTCGCTTTGCATCTCGCGCAATTTAAATTATAGACAAAGCTTTTGTAGGCGTATTAGCGGCCGAAAAAACATCATCAACCAACTCTTTTGTTACAACATTTTTTGTTTCAAAAACATCTTCTACCTTATTTTTGATATACTCGTAATCTCGCACACGCACAAAAGAAGCCTGCAAATTGCTTTCATACAAACCTGAACTTCCAGCTAAAATCAATTTATCAAACAAATTTGGATGTGCCAACGCATACAGCAGTACAACATGACCGCCCAAAGAATTTCCAATTAATATTGGATTTTCAATTTTATTAGATTGAATATAATTTTCTAGAAATTGAACTAAATTTTGAAGTGAATTTCTTTTGAAATGTGTAGAAAATAAAGGAAATGTTGGCGTTTAAACATTATAATTTATTTCAATATTCTTGATAACATTTCCCCAATTACTAAGGCTTCCAAATAAGCTATGAAGTAAAATAACATCTTTATTTTTCGAATATTTCATATCGCATTTATTCTTGGTTATCGAATAAATGTAAATAAAATATTTTTTAAACTCTATTATTTAGATAGACTTTATAAGTGATATATAATTCCAGACGAATGGTCTTTGCTCGCTCCTGTTACAGATGCCAAACAATTTATTTCGTTATAAACACGACGATAACCAAGGAATGCAAATATTAAGGCTTCTTTAAAATCGATTAAATTATCAGTTGGAATAATGATTTCAACAGTTGATAATTCTCCTAAACGATTGATAAAAAATGTATTTCGAACTCCTCCTCCAGTTATCAACACGTTGTTGATATCATATAAAGCAAAGGTATTTTTAATTTGAATTACGAAATGCTCCACACAACTTCTCAGCTTATCTTCGATAGAAATATCGTACTTATCAACAATTGTTAAAAACTCATTCATAACCCATTCAAAACCTAATGATTTTGGGAAAGGTTGATGATAAAAATTCAAAAGATTCAATTCTTCAACTAATGCGATATTAATATGTCCTTGTTCTGCTCGTTCTCCATTTTTATCAAAATCAAAACCGAGTTGTTTTGCATAATGATTCAAGACAATATTAATTGGGCAGATATCAAATGCAATTCGTTTTCCATTTCTATTCATCGAAATGTTAGAAAAACCTCCAAGGTTTAAACATGCATCATAGTTAGAAAATAATAATTCGTCCCCAATCGGAACCAAAGGCGCTCCTTGTCCTCCTAAAATAACGTCTTGTGTTCTGAAATCGCACACCACTTTTTGTTGACAACGCGACGCAATTGCTAAACCATTTCCTATTTGCAAAGTGAATGATTTCTGCGGTTGATGAAAAATAGTTTGCCCGTGAGATGCAACAAAATCTACTTTTCTAATCTTATTTTTATGAATAAATTCTTTTACTTGTTCTCCAAGAAAATAACCATACTCTACATCTAGTTGGCATAAATCCATTGCCGAATATTGAAAAGCTTCTGTTAGTTTTGTTCGCCAATCGGATGAATAATCTATAGTTTCGGCATGTAAAATTTCGAAATGTTGGTTACCATCAAATCGTACATAGCAAATATCCAAACCATCTAACGAAGTTCCAGACATTAAACCAATGCAAAAAGTAGGGTTTTTCATGCTGTAAATTTAATGAGAGAAATTGATAGTTGGTTGGTTTAGAAATTAGAAATTTTAAATATCTAAGAAACCATCTTTCATTTTTTCCTTGATGAAAAAACGAAACAAAAAAATCAAGACCTCAATAAATCGGCTGAAAATGATTAATTCTACGCGAAAAGATTTAAAAACCTATCGGTTAAATCTTTTTTATCGCTTCGAATTTCTTCATTTTTTTAATGCCTTTTTATTGAAAGGTCATTTGAAATTCCTTTGAATAAGTAAATTAGTTTTCAATTATTAATAAGGTATGATTCTGAAAAAAGTATAAATATTATTACTCAAAACTCAGAACTTATTACTCACAACTCGAGATGCGTTAGGGATAGTAGTGGAAATCCTTTGCGTGAAACGAAGCGATAGCGGAGTTGCAACGCAAAGATTGCAACGAATAGCCCGCCCGAAGGGAACGCCCAAATCATTAGAAAAATTGTTTTGATAATTCTTAGGTTATTGCGAATATATCAGTTAGAAATTCTAATGATAAAAGCTTATATTTGAAACACAATTAATACAAACAAAACATGGCACAAGATGTAATCTTCGATTTGATTGAAGAAGAAAAAGAAAGACAACTGAATGGAATTGAATTAATCGCATCAGAAAACTTTGTTTCGGACAACGTAATGCGCGCGATGGGTTCTGTTTTGACAAATAAATATGCAGAAGGTTATCCTGGAAAGCGCTACTACGGTGGTTGCGAAGTTGTAGACGAAGTAGAAACTATTGCAATTGATCGTTTGAAAGCGTTGTTTAATGCAGAGTATGCGAATGTGCAACCTCACTCAGGATCTCAGGCAAATGCAGCTGTTTACTTAGCATGTTTGAAACCAGGAGACAAGATCTTAGGATTCGATTTATCGCACGGAGGGCACTTAACTCACGGTTCTCCTGTTAACTTTTCTGGGTTAACTTACCAAACTTCTTTCTATGGAGTGGACAAAGAGACGGGGAGAATTGACTACGAAGCTATGGCAGAAACTGCTCGTAAAGAGAAGCCTCAAATGATAATTTGTGGTGCTTCGGCATACTCAAGAGACATAGATTATGCTAAATTTCGTGAGGTAGCT
Source organism: Empedobacter sp. ULE_I140 (assembly GCF_053482575.1). NCBI lineage: Bacteria > Pseudomonadati > Bacteroidota > Flavobacteriia > Flavobacteriales > Weeksellaceae > Empedobacter > Empedobacter sp. ULE_I140. The sequence goes on from NZ_JBQMTX010000001.1 coordinate 3,108,820, forward strand.
GATGAAGTTGGTGCTTTGTTATTGGCTGATATCTCGCATCCTGCTGGGTTAATTGCCCGCGGAATCTTAAACGATCCTATGCCTCATTGTCATATCGTAACGACGACAACTCACAAAACTTTACGTGGTCCTCGTGGTGGAGTCATTATGATGGGGAAAGATTTTGAGAACCCTTGGGGAGCAAAAACTCCTAAAGGTGAAGTGAAAATGATGTCTCAAATCTTGAACGGAGCAGTGTTCCCTGGTACACAAGGTGGGCCTTTGGAGCATGTAATCGCGTCTAAAGCTGTTGCTTTTGAAGAGGCTTTATCTGACGGTTATATGGACTATATTGTACAAGTTGTGAAGAATGCGAAGGCTTTGGCTGCGGCATTGGTTGCAAAAGGTTATGACATTGTTTCTGGAGGTACAGATAATCACTGTATGTTGATCGACTTACGTAACAAAGGTATTTCTGGGAAACAAGCAGAAAACGCTTTAGTTTTGGCAGAAATCACTTGTAACAAAAACATGGTTCCTTTCGATGATAAATCTCCTTTCGTTACATCGGGGATTCGTTTGGGTACGGCAGCTGTAACAACTCGTGGGTTGGTTGAAGCAGATATGCAAACTGTTGCTGACTTGATTGACGAAGTATTAATGAATATTGATAACGAAGAAATCATTGATGGAGTTGCAGATCGTGTAAACGAGTTCATGTCTTCTCGCCCATTATTTCAAATGAAATAAATAGAAACTTAGTTTCGATGATAACAATAGAAAAGTCCTGAGTATTTCTTAGGACTTTTTGTTTGATATAAAATGTCGAGACGTTTTAATCAAAACCACCTTAGCTTTTAGGTAAAATCACTTGACGTTTTTATTGAAATGTCTTGAGGAAATAATTTATTTCATTTTAATTTATAAAAAGAATAAAATAATGAGAATTCTAATTAGATATATGATTACAAAAATTATCATCCTGAATAAAGTAATAACTAAGTAGAAGTATTTCTTCAATACATATGTTAAAGAATAATTATTCAAAAGTGTTTATTACTTCTTTATAATCTAAAGTAAACATTATAAAAAAAAGCAACTTCGAGATGAAGTTGCTTTTCTATTTAAAAATAAGATAAGTCTTTGTTTTTACGCATTCAATGCTTCTGCACCACCAACGATCTCTAAGATCTCGTTTGTAATAGCAGCTTGACGAGCTTTGTTGTATTGAATTTTCAATCCTTTTTGTAATTCGCTTGCGTTGTCTGTTGCTTTATGCATTGCAGTCATACGTGCTCCATGTTCAGAAGCGTTAGCATCTAATATGGCTTTGAATAATTGCGTTTTCAACGTTTGAGGGATCAAGTCTCTTAAAATTTCTTCTTTCGAAGGGTTGAAGATATAATCTAACTCTGCTGAATTGTTTGCTTCTTCTTCAGTTTTCTCTAAAACGACTGGTAAAAATTGTTCGTCTTGTACAATTTGAACAGCTGCATTTTGAAATTGATTGTAGATAATTCTGATTTGATCAAAGTCACCTACAGTAAATTTCTCTACTAAATCGTCTGCAATTTCAGCCACATCTGCAAAATTTAAATTATCCCAAATGCTTGATGCATTTTTATAGATAGTTTGTGTTTTACTAAAAGTATCATTAGCTTTTTTACCAATTGCTAAAATCTCTACGTGTTTACTTGCTAATTCGCCAGCTAATAACGCATTTACTTTTTTGATGATGCTTGAGTTGTATCCTCCACATAAACCTCTATTCGAGTTAATAACGACTAAAAGTACTTTATTAACTTCGCGCTCTTCTGTTAATGCACCTCCTACTTCAGCTTCTAAAGTAGAACTTACATTTTGTAAAAGTTCACGTAATTTATCTGCATAAGGACGTAACTGTACGATAGAATCTGTAGCACGTTTTAGTTTTGCAGCAGAAACTAATTTCATAGCACTTGTAATCTGCATTGTAGAACCTACAGAAGTAATACGGTTACGTATATCTTTTAAATTTGGCATAATTCTATTTGAGATGAAGGATTAAAAGGAACTTAGAGATTCGGAAACCTCTAAGTTTCATTTATATTTTATTAGTATTTAGAAGTAGTTTCTGTGATAACTTTCTTCAATACATCCATAATTTCATCAGTCCATTTACCTAAACGGATAGATGTTAAAGTGTCTGCATATTTGTTGCGCATTAACTCAACAAAGTCAGCTTGCCACTCTTTCACTTGGTTAACTGGAACGTTTTTCAACATACCGTTAGTACCCGCATAAATAACTGCTACTTGTTCTTCTACTGGAATTGGAGCGTTAACACCTTGTTTTAATAACTCAACGTTACGTTCACCTTTACCAATTACGTTCATTGTAGCTGCATCTAAATCAGAACCAAATTTCGCGAAAGCTTCTAACTCACGGTATTGTGCTTGGTCTAATTTTAATGTACCAGATACTTTTTTCATTGGTTTTGTTTGTGCAGAACCACCAACACGAGATACAGAGATACCTACGTTGATCGCTGGACGAACACCTGAGTTGAATAAATCAGACTCTAAGAAGATTTGTCCATCTGTAATCGAAATTACGTTTGTTGGGATATATGCAGAAACGTCACCAGCTTGAGTTTCGATAATTGGTAAAGCAGTTAAAGAACCACCACCTTTTACGATACCTTTCATAGATTCTGGTAAATCATTCATTTGAGATGCAATTGCATCATCTTTGATTACTTTTGCAGCACGCTCTAATAAACGAGAGTGTAAGTAGAAAACGTCTCCAGGATATGCTTCACGTCCTGGTGGGCGACGTAATAATAAAGACACCTCACGGTATGCAACGGCTTGTTTAGATAAATCATCATAAACAATTAACGCTGGACGACCAGAGTCACGGAAATACTCTCCGATTGCAGCACCTGCCATTGGAGCATATACTTGCATTGGAGCTGGATCAGATGCATTAGCAGCAACTACTACTGTATATTTATCTGCACCGTGGTCTTGTAATGTTTTCATGATACCTGCTACTGTAGAACCTTTTTGTCCTACTGCAACATAGATACAGAAAACTGTTTCACCTCTATCGTAAAACTCTTTTTGATTTAAGATTGCATCTAAAGCAACAGAAGTTTTACCTGTTTGACGGTCACCAATGATTAACTCACGTTGTCCACGTCCAATTGGAATCATCGAGTCAATAGAAACGATACCAGTTTGTAATGGTTCGTTTACTGGTTGACGATAGATAACCCCAGGAGCTTTACGCTCGATAGGCATTTCATATAATTGTCCTTCGATTGGTCCTTTACCATCGATAGGATTTCCTAACATATCTACAACACGTCCTAACATTCCTTCACCTACGTTAATAGATGCAATTTTGTTTGTACGTTTTACAGTGTCACCTTCTTTAATACCTTTTGAAGGTCCGAAAAGTACAATACCTACGTTGTCTTCTTCAAGGTTTTGTACCATTCCTTCTAACCCGTTTGAGAATTCTACTAATTCTCCGTATTGAGCATTGTCTAACCCGTAAACACGAGCAATACCATCCCCAACAGTTAGAACGGTTCCTACTTCTGCTAATTCAACTGATGAATCAAAGCTTGTAAGTTGTTGTTTTAATATAGCTGAAACTTCAGCTGGATTTATTTCTGGCATTTCTGAAATATTTAAAATTTAGGAATGTATTCGTTTTTCGAAAAATCTTTTTTTAATGTAGCTAACTTAGTTTTGATTGACGAATCAACTTGATTGTTTCCTATTTTTAAAACGAAACCTCCAATTAAAGATGCATCAATTTTGTTCTCTACTTTTACTTGACTATTTGTAGCTAAAGTTTGTTTTGCTTTTGCTACAATATTATCAATTGTATTTTGATCTAATTGTACTGCCGAAGTAATTTCTGCTGTTACAATATTATTTGCTAAATCGTATAATGAAATAAACTGATCTGCAATTTTAGACAAAATATTTTCTCTACCATGTCTTACGACTAACGAAATGAATGTTTGAGAAGTTTTTGATAAAGATTTGAAAATCTCACTCAATACAGCTTCTTTTTTCTTTGCATCAATCACTGGAGAATTTAAGAAAACTCTTAAATCATCATTCTCTTTAATGACTTTGCGAACATCATTCATTTCAGCATACACTACGTCTGTTTGGCTTGCTCCATTCGCAAACTCCATCAAACCTTTAGCATATCTATGTGCTGCTCTGAATCCTGCCATGATTAATTGAATTTAACTTGATCAATAACATCATTCACTAAAGCTTCTTGTGCAGATTTATCTGACAATTCTTTAGTTAAGATTTTTTCAGCAATTTCAATTGACAACTGTCCAACTTGATTTTTGATATCAGCCATAGCTGATGCTTTTTCATTTTGGATAGCTGACTTAGCATTTTCAATTAATTTGTTTGCTTCTACAGTTGCAGAATTTTTCGCCTCGTTGATGATATTTTCTTTCATTTCACGCGCTTCTTTCAAGATAGCATCACGTTCAGCACGAGCTTCTTTCATGATTTTCTCGTTTTGAGCGTTTAATAAAGCCATCTCTTCTTTCGCTTTTTTAGCTGCGTTTAATGCATCCTCGATAGATTGTTCTCTTTCTTTAACTGCAGATAGAATTGGTTTCCAAGCTAATGATCTTAACAATACTAATAAGATGATAAATACGACCGCAGTCCAAAAAATAAGACCAACTGAAGGTGTAATTAAATCCATTGTGTGTATGTATTAAATTTTATTTTTTACTAATTAATTTTTTAATGAATTAGCTTCAACAACCAACCGTTATTGAAGCTAATTTTTAATTCAAATATTATCCGTTACCTAATAACGCAACTACGATACCGAATAAACCTGCACCCTCGATTAAGGCTGCTGCGATAATCATAGCTGTTTGAATTTTTGAAGCCGCTTCTGGTTGTCTAGCGATTCCTTCCATAGCTGATCCACCGATTTTACCGATACCTAAACCAACTCCTAAAACTGCTAAACCAGCTCCGATTGCTGCAATACTTCCTGTCATGATAATTGTATTTAATTATTAAAAAATTATTTTATTGTTTTTTTATGTTCTATTCTTAATGATGATCGTGTTCTGCTACTGCTGTTCCGATGAATAACGAAACTAACATTGTGAATACGAACGCTTGTAGTGCGGCTACTAATAACTCTAAACAGTAGATAAATAACGCTAATGGAATAGATCCACCTGCCATAGCTTCTGTTTGGAAAATAAAGATTAACGAAATTAACGACATAATAATAATGTGACCTGCTGTAATGTTCGCAAATAAACGAATCATTAAGGCGAAAGGTTTTGTAATAATCCCGATTAACTCAATTGGAGCTAAGATTAATTTTACTGGAACCGGTACACCTGGCATCCATAACATATGTCCCCAGTAACCTTTGTTTCCTGAGAAATTAATTACGATTAATGCGATTAATGCTAATACAAATGTAACTGCGATATTACCTGTAACGTTAGCTGCACCTGGTAACAATCCTAATAAATTATTGATCCAAATGAAGAAAAATAACGTTAATAAATAAGGCATAAATTTCGCGTATTTTTTCTCACCAATATTTGGAATCGCTACTTCATCACGAACAAAAAGAATAATTGGCTCGATAAATCCTGCGATACCTTTTGGTACCATATTTCCTTTTTTGTAGTTTGATGCAACTGCAGAGAAAACTAAGATTAAAATAACGAAAGAGATTAACATTGATGTTACGTTTTTCGTAATAGAAAAATCTAATGGTTTTTCATTTTCTAAATGAATAGCTCCTTTTTCATCTACGTGAGGTTTGATTGTACCTTGCGCATCTGTTTTGTAGATTTTTTCGTGGTAGTTGATGTAGTAATTTCCGTTACTCTCAACAACCGCTTCGTTGTGGTGAAATTTAGAAGACATAAAAACTTGTAAACCATTATCCCATAAAATAACAGGTAATGCAACTCCTACACTTTTTTCTCCTTCTCCCCATAAATGCCAATCGTGTGCATCTGCAATGTGATGCATGATACCTGGCACTGGGTTAAATGTAGATTCGCCAGATTTCACTTTAGCAGCTTCCTCTTGACTTTTTACTTGCTCACTTTTAATTAACTCCTCAAACGTTTTTGGAAGACTTTCGTGCGGAACCGCTGTAGAGGCAAATCCGAAATTGAAAAGTAATAAAAACGCTAATAACGCTGAAAATTTCATGTATAATTCCTTTGTTTCTAAATTGCGTGCAAAATTATAGTAAATTAACCACTTACCAAAGTCAAATGCTAAAAATCATTAAACTTTTTTTAACTTTAAATTAATTAAGCGAATAAACACTAAAACTTCGGCTAGCAAAATTACAAAATAACTTATAATTAATTGCACAACATTTAATTTAATTTGTTCATTCACAACAATCAATGCTAATACAATTGCCATCTTCGCAATCATCCCTCCCATAAAGGCAAAACCAACATATTCTGGAAATTTTATCTTCACAAAACAACCAACTTGCAAAATCATTAATGTAATTAATCCAATTATTAAATACATTTTTGGAACAATTAGCGGATTTTCGCTAAAATTATAATGCTCAACAATTGCGTAATGAATACCACAAAAAATTGCAACCATTGCAATAAAAGAAAGTGCTAAAAGAATAAATTTCTTAATCATTAAAATTACTTTTTTGGTAATTGCTTCAACATCAAATATAATCCTGCAAAAACTCCCAGCAAAGATAAGCCAGCCGTCCATAATGGCTTCTCTGTTTCCATTTTTTTATCCAAAAATGTTCCTAACCAAGCAAATAACGCAATCGTTACCGCCATCTGTATTCCCATCGCAGAAAATTTTAAATATTGATTTACACCTTCGGACTTTCGTTCTTCTTTCATAAGTTTTATGTAATTTTGCAAAAAATTATTTCGTGGTAAAGATAGGAAACATAGAATTACCAGACTTCCCTTTATTGCTTGCACCAATGGAAGATGTGAGTGACCCGCCATTTCGTCGCCTATGCAAAATGCATGGTGCAGACTTGATGTATACAGAGTTTATTTCATCTGAAGGATTGATTCGTGATGCAATAAAAAGTCGTCAAAAATTAGATATTTTTGATTACGAACGTCCTATTGGTATTCAGATTTTTGGTGGAGATGAAGAAGCCATGGCTATGTCAGCTAAAATTGTCGAGACTGTTCAGCCTGATATTGTTGATATTAACTTTGGATGTCCTGTAAAAAAAGTGGTTTGTAAAGGCGCTGGAGCTGGTGTATTAAAAGATATAGATTTGATGGTACGTTTAACAAAATCTGTTGTTGAAAGTACACATTTACCAGTTACTGTAAAAACGCGTTTGGGTTGGGATTCTGACTCGATTAACATTTATGAAGTTGCAGAACGTTTGCAAGAAACAGGTATCAAAGCCTTGTCAATTCACGGTCGAACACGTACACAAATGTATAAAGGAAATGCAGACTGGGAACCGATTGCAAAAGTAAAAGCTAATCCAAATATAGAAATTCCAATTTTTGGAAACGGAGATATCGATTCGCCTCAAAAAGCAATAGAATACAAAGAAAAATACGGTGTTGATGGTGTGATGATTGGTCGTGCGGCGATTGGTTACCCTTGGATTTTCGAGCAAATTAAACATTATCGAGAAACAGGAGAATTGTTACCAGAACCAACAATTGTAGAACGAATGGAAGCGGCTAAAAACCACTTAAATTGGGCGATTGATTGGAAAGGAGAACGAACTGGAATTTTGGAAACACGTATGCATTATACCAATTATTTCAAAGGAATTCCTAATTTCAAACCTTATCGTACAAAATTAGTCACACAAGATAATTTGGTTGATTTGGAAGCTACTTTCAAAGAAATTGAAGAAGAATTTATTCCAACATTAGAAGAAATTTAATCGTTAGAAATAATTCATCACTATAAAAAAATCCACCAAAAAACTTGGTGGATTTTTCATTTAAACTTGAGACTATAATTAATTACAATTATCTACAAGCAACACTTCTTCTGGATTCAGCGTATCATATTTCATCAATACAACTTCGTCCACGTCTGCTCTAGATCGTAAATTAACTTCATAAACTTCATCATTCACAGGATATTGTATAGTTGCTTTCGGACGTTTAAATGTTCCGCTAGTTTCCACAACAATACCTTCTACACATTTCCCTGTTTTAGCCAATTGATCTTCTAATTGACTTTTCGAATATTGACTAAATCCGAATGCTGCAAGACCTAAAACTGCAATGACGATATAAAAATATTTTTTCATAGAATTAAAATTTAATGTTTCGTATTAGTTTTGTTTGAAACAAATTTAGATTCAATTCTATCGTTATAAAATCCCTATTATTAGCTAATTTTTAGTTTCGTGTTTGGTTTTCAGTGCATAAAGTGCAAAAGTTCCCAACCAATGACTCCCCATATAATCATCGTTCGAAATATTATTGAACGAGTAATTGAAATGATGATTTGCCCAATCATTCAAATAATTTAACTCTGGTAATTTTGCAGAAATTTGATACAAAGCCGTTGCACGACTAAAATTCAAACCATCCAAATGAACCAATTGCCCATCCGTACGATCCGAAACTACACCAGGTTTCAAGTCAAAATTCTTTTTTTGTAACTGAGGCAAAAATCCTTTTAACCATTTTTTATACTCATCATTTTGTTGAATTTTAGACATAATTAACGCTTCTTCCAAACAAGCCGAAAGAAAATCTGACCCACTTGGTTCGAAAGCAATATTGCAACTTTTATCTTTTAAATAAAGACGATTAGCATTATCAATAATCACTTTTTCGAATGTTTTATCATTCACAGAACGTGCATAATCTATCGCTAAACTCAAACCAAACGCCGTATTGTCATGCGTTCCTGTACGAATTGGATAAACCAATTTCGGCAAATATTCTTTGTATCGAACAATAATCAAATCACTCAAAGGTTTCAGATTTTTTGCCCAAACTTGTGCATCTTTATCTTGCCAATTATTCAATTCCATTTGCAATTGTAACAACCATGCCCAACCATAAGTACGTTCGAAATTCTTGTTATTTTTATCATTGAAAAAGGTCATTTCAACCGCAACATTTTCTGCTGTAATCAATTGATTTAACTCATTTCTAACCTGATTATTTTGATCCAATTCAGGAAAATCTTTCATCAATTTCACAATCGACCAAAATCCATGTACAGACGAATGCCAATCAAAACAACCATAAAAAATTGGACGCAATTGCTTTGGCGTTTTCAAATCCTGATCACTTCCCAAAACATTTCCTAGTTTATTAGGATACTCAGTCTTGATACAATGCGTTGGTAAATCAAATATTTTTTTGGCTTGATCTAAGTGTAATTCTTGGGAAAAAGCAGTCGTCGTCAATAAAGTTGTTAAATAGAGTAATTTTTTCATCAAATGTTTTTACCAAATTACTAATTTTTATTCGAGTACAAGAATTTTTTCAATTCTTCTTTTGCTTGTAAACTTTCAGGAAAATTTTTCACATTTTGCTCAAAAAACTGCTTTGCTAAATCATTTTTCTTTTGTTTTACCAAATAATTTGCAACATTGTTAATATACGTTTCCGTTGGTTGAAACGTATAATTTAGCTTTTTTGAGAACGTTTCAAACGATTCTTTCACTAAATTTGGTTGATTCGGAATCTCTTTAATATTCACACGATAACCATCAAACTGCCAACGCAAATAATCAATCGAGCCAATCATCGGAACCGAACCATGTTCTTCGTCAACATATTGTTTATAATGATAATTCAACGATTTATTCATCGAAGATTTCAAACGTTCGTCCACCTTTTTTATACTTTGATAATGGTCACGTAAATGATCTGCATTTTGACTTTCACCAACTTGTGTTATCATCAAAAATCGATTCTCAAAAGAATGATTTTCTAAATTCTGATAAAGATTCAATAATTCTTTGTCATTAAACCAAATACTTGGATCGTGCGCAACATATCCATTGAAAGTTTTGGGATGGTTGTACAATGTTTTCAACGCAAAATACCCACCTAAAGAATGTCCAATTAACAAACGAAAATCATTCACACGATAATTTTTCTGCATAAAAGGGAACAATTCAGTTTGAATAAAATTGAGGAAATTAACATCGTTTACATGTGTAAAATCTTTTGTTCGATCACCATTTTTATTTGTAATTCCGACAATGATCGATTCGGGCATTTCTGGATAAAAACCCGATTGAAACTTAGAAACTACGCCTGTTAAAAACGTAAAATTAGATTCGGCATCTAACACATAAATCACAGGATAATTTACTTTTTGAAGTTTATTATTAGAATACGATTCAGGAAGATTCACCCAAATTTCTCGTTCAGTACTTAAGATTTTAGAATTTATTTTTTGGATTTCAGCAATTGATAATTTTTCTTGCGAAAAACCGATTTGAGAGAAAATCAAACAAAATAAAAGTAGGAATTTTTTCATGTATAAAATTTTCCTAAAAATAGTTATTTAGAATTATTCTATACAAATGATTTTGGACAGAAAAACGACCTCATCAAGAAGTCGCTTTTTTTCTATATAATTTTTAATTAATTAACTAAAAATATTCCATTTCAAGCCAAGTTGAAATTTGAAATCTCGATACGGAACATTTGGCGCTGCAAAATAATCAGGTTGTTTTGTAAACGATGCATTGATATGCTCACCACGAATGTAAAAACGCATATTACGAACCTTGAAATTGATAAAAACATCCAAAATAGGATAACCTCCAATCTCTTGTATACTTGCTGGATCTTGCAACGCAAATTCATTAAGAATCGGGATGTAACGCAAACCATTGTATTTTGTAAAATAAGTTGCATTTATACCAGCTTGCAATTGAGCATTCTTGTTGAATAATTCTCCTTGCCAATACAATGTTTCACGAATCAAGAAATCTGGCAAAGGCATATATTCTTCGTTTTTCGTTACTTTTTGATATTGCGCTGTCGAAACTAAATTAATCTTTCCGAAACGTAAATGATTTTCACCTTTTATCTTGAAATAATTGATATTATCCGCCAATTGCTCATAATTCAAAATTTCATTCAAAAATACTTTATTGTCAATATTATAAATTGAGGCTTCTAAAGTCGTGTTGACTTTATCTAACTTTAATTTTGCAAAAAGATTTTGAACATTTTCGGTTTCAAATTTATTAACGTAGTTAAAATTATTAAAGAAACTTTGATTGTAAACCGCATTCAACGAAGGAAGTTTTGACTGAATAACCGCTCCTGCGCTCAATGTATAACCTTCTATCGGCGTCACATCTAAAACTGCATCTACATTATAAACACTTTTGTAATTATCAGATTGCAAATATTCAACATTACCATAAAGTTTCAATTTTTCATTCCAATCAAAATCCACTTTTCCAACAACTCCAAAAAGATTTTCCTCTATTTGCTTTGGAACTGCAACAATCGTCATGGCTTGATCAGCAAAAACGCGTAAATTCTGGAATTTAACACCAGCCTCTATCTTCACACGATCTGTCCACTGAAAACCAGCTGTTGTCGTATTGGATAAATCTGTAAAACTCTTTTTACTTCTATAATCCGTTCCAGTAATAATCGGCGTAGAATATAAAGTTCCGTTTGGTGACGTATCCTCGTAGCGATACTTTTGTTTTTCGTACGAAAATTTATTCTTCAATTCGATTGGATTATAAAAAGTCGAATCTTTTTCATTCATCTTTTTTAAGATTCCGTACGAAGCATTCAATTCTATTCGACGTGCATCAAACTCAGATTTTGCTGTTTGGGAATTCACCGGAATATTACGAACATTCGTCATTCTGCGCTCATCTTGCAAAATAAAATCGTTGATATCTTCTATTCCTCCGTTTTCATTATTTTTCAGATTTTGCGCTGCATAATTCCACCACAATTTGAAACGCTCTGATTTTGTTTTATAGTTTGACGAAAAAACAAACGTATTATTCTGCGCTTTTTCATGACGATAACGACCTTCGGAAATTAATCCACGATAATGAAACGTATAATTGAATTGCTTGTTGAAATTATGCGAAAATGTTGAAGACAAAAAGTTACCTTCTTTAACACCATTCTCGTAAATAAACTCGGTATATGGCGTTTTGACATCATAATATTTGATATCATTTGCATAATAATAATTGTATTTTTTACCAGTTGGTAACATCGACGGATTGAATGGCGTATTTTGATACTCCAAATCCACCACTACACCACCAACATTCGGAAAAAATAATTTTCCGAACGCATCATTGCGAATAAAATTTTGATTATAATAGTTTTTGATACTTAATGTCGTATCCAAAACCTCTGGTTTTCTGCCATTTGTCCAAAACTTATAATCGTCTATTTTGGTTTTATAATATGTAACCGAATCATTTGTTGATGATCCTTTTAATGGTTTTAAAACTTTTATTGAATCCTCCTGAGCTTGCGCTACAACAGCTCCTAATAAAAATAAACCAATGATTGTTTTTTTCATCCTGTTGAATAAATCCTTACAAAAGTAATCTAAAATTGAGAGATACAAAAAAACCCACTTATTTCTAAGTGGGTTAAATATTTTATAAATCTTTCTTAAAAAGTGAAAGTAGTACCGTCAGCGCCATCTTTTAGTTGGATACCTAATACACTTAATTCATCACGAATCTGATCAGATAAAGCCCAATTTTTATCCACACGTGCCTGATTACGCATTTCTATTAGCATTTTTACTACACCATCTAATTTGTCAGAACTTTCGTTTGCAGCTTCTGTATCTAAACCTAAAACATCATGAACAAAACCATTCATAATTGCTTTTAAACGTTCTAAATCTTCTGCTGTAATATTCTCGAAACTATCTTTGATTGAGTTAATCATTTTCACTGCATCAAATAAATGTGCGATTAATATCGGCGTATTGAAATCATCATCCATAGCGGTGTATAATTTCGCTTCTAATTCATTAATATTAACAGTAGAAGTTTTCTTTGGTGTAATTATTTCTAATGTTTTCAATGCTTCAACCAAACGATTATATCCTTTTTCTGAAGCTAACATTGCATCATTTGAAATATCTAAAACACTGCGATAATGCGCTTGTAAGAAACAAAAACGTACAACAGCAGGATGAAATGGTTTTTCGAAGAAATCATTTTCACCATTCACTAATTGCATTGGCAAAATGTAATTCCCTGTCGATTTACTCATACGCTGACCATTCATCGTCAACATATTTGCATGCATCCAATATTTTACTGGCTCGTGTCCATTAGAACCTTTTGCTTGCGCAATTTCACATTCGTGGTGAGGGAATTTAAGATCCATTCCACCTCCATGAATATCGAAATAATCTCCAAGATATTTTGTACTCATCACTGTACATTCTAAGTGCCAACCAGGAAAACCATCTCCCCAAGGTGAAGCCCAACGCATAATATGAGCAGGCGAAGCATTTTTCCAAAGTGCAAAATCCACAGGATTTTTTTTCTCTCCTTGCCCGTCTAAATCTCTTGTATTATTGATTAATTCTTCGATGTTACGATTACTCAATTCACCATAATCAAGTCCTTTTTTGTTGTAAGCTTCCACATCAAAATAAACTGATCCATTTACTTCATAAGCAAATCCTAAATCAATTAATTTTTCCGCTAAAGCAATTTGTTCTAAAATATGCCCCGTTGCTGTAGGCTCGATTGTTGGAGGGAGTAAATTAAATTTTTCTAAAACTTTATGAAAATCAACTGTATACTTCTGTACGATTTCCATTGGTTCTAATTTCTCTAATTTAGATTGTTTTACAAAACGATCATTTTCTACATTTCCATCATCTGTTAAATGCCCAGCATCAGTAATATTACGAACGTAACGAACTTTGTAACCCAAAAATTTTAGGTAACGATAAATCATATCAAACGACATAAACGTACGCACATTCCCAAGATGTACATTACTGTAAACGGTAGGCCCACAAACATACATTCCAACATTATCTTGATTAATTGGTTCGAACGTTTCTTTCTGTCCCGTTAAGGAATTATGTAATTTTAATTGATTTTCTTTTACCATTTTATAGGATTTATATTTTAAACATTGAAAGTAGTTTTCATTCCGATGTACGAAATAAACTCTTTTCTTAATTGCTCATTATCTTTAAATGCTCCACCATATTCGGCAGTTACTGTACTTGATTCGATATCTTTGATTCCGCGCGAATTCACACACAAGTGTTTCGCATCAATAATACATGCTACATCGTCTGTACCTAACGCTTCTTGCATTGCTTTCACAATTTGCATTGTCAAACGCTCTTGTACTTGCGGACGTTTTGCATAATATTCTACAATACGATTCATTTTAGACAATCCGATTACTTTCCCTTTCGAGATGTAACCAACATGTGCACGTCCAACGATTGGTAAAAAGTGATGCTCGCAAGTTGAATAAACCACGATATCCTTTTCAACCAACATTTGATTGTAGTTATATTTATTTTCGAAAGTTGACATTCCAGGCTTACGCTCTGGCAATAAACCACCAAAAATCTCTTTTACGAACATTTTCGCAACACGTTTTGGCGTTCCTTTCAAACTATCATCTGTTAAATCTAAGCCTAAAGTTTCCATGATGTTACGGAAATCCGCTTCTATCTTTTCCACTTTTTCTTCAGCAGACAACTCAAAGGCATCAGCTCTCAAAGGCGTTTCTAAGTTTGCTGAAATATGGTCGTCCCCCATTTCGTCATGAAGATGTTTATCACACATTACATAAAAATTTTAGCAAATTTATAAAAGATAGTGTTATAAAACCTTATCAAATCTCAATTTATTACATCTGAAATGATTTCTATCTTTTATCAAATCAATGAAAAGATTATCTTTGAAGTATCACAAATTCGAAAAAATGATCAAGAAAACTTACGGCATCGATTTTCTTTCGTTCGAGGATTACAAAGGAATCAAAGAAGGAAACATCGAAATTAAGCTTAATGAAGCAAGTAAAGAACAAATCTTAAAATCTCAACAGAACGTTGCTAAAATAGTTGCTTCTGGACAAACAGTTTATGGAATTAATACTGGTTTTGGACCACTTTGCGATACTAAAATTTCTGAAGAAGAAACACGTCAACTTCAACATAATTTATTGATCAGTCATGCGGTTGGTGTTGGAAATCCAATCAAGAAAGAAATTTCTAAAACCATGTTAATTGCAAAAGCACATGCTTTGTCAAAAGGATATTCAGGTGTGACTTTAGATGTTGTGGAACGAATTTTATTAATGATTGAAAAAGATATTATTCCAGTCGTTCCAGAAAAAGGATCTGTTGGAGCATCTGGAGATTTAGCACCATTATCTCATTTATTTTTACCATTAATTGGTGAAGGAAAAGTTTGGGATGGCGATACAATTGTTTCGACAAAAGAAGCTTTAGCCAAACACAATTTACAACCTTTACATCTTTCTGCAAAAGAAGGTTTAGGATTAATCAACGGAACACAATTCATTTTATCTCATGCTTTAAATGGTTTAGAAAAATTCGAATATTTATTGAATTTAGCTGATGTTGCAGGAGCTTTATCATTAGAAGCTTACGAAGGTTCTCCTCGTCCATTCGAAGAAGAATTGCATCAAGTTCGTCCATTCAAAGGAACATTGTTGGTTGCAGAACGTATGCGAAATTTATTGAAAGGTTCTGAAATTGCTTTCTCTCACGCTGATTGTGGTCGTGTCCAAGATCCATATTCGTTACGCTGTATGCCTCAAGTTCACGGCGCATCACGAAATGCTTTTTTCCATTTGCAAGAATTAGCAGAAATCGAATTAAATTCTGTTACTGATAATCCAATCGTTGTCTCAGACGAAGAAGCTATTTCAGGTGGGAATTTCCACGGACAACCATTAGCAATGGTATTAGATTATGCAACAATTGCGGCTTCAGAATTAGGAAATATTTCGGATCGTCGTCAATATTTATTAATCGAAGGAAAATATGGTTTACCAAAATTATTAACAGAAAGTTCAGGATTAAATTCTGGTTTCATGATTCCTCAATATACATCTGCTGCACTTTGTACAGAAAACAAAACTTTGTGTTTCCCTGCATCTGCAGATAGTATTCCGACTTCTTTGGGACAAGAAGATCATGTTTCGATGGGAAGTATTTCTGGACGAAAATTCAACCAAGTCTTAGACAACGTAGAACGTATTTTAGCAATCGAATTAATGTACGCTTGCCAAGGTTTAGAATTTAGAAGACCACGTAAAACAAGTGCATTCTTAGAAGAAGTTTTCGCAAAAGTTCGTTCGGTATGTCCTAAATTAGAAGACGATCGTTTGATTGGAGATGACATCAACAATATTATTGATTTGTTGCAAACAGATGATTTCAAAAAATTAATATTAAGTTTTTAAATTATCCTTTTCATCCAGAATTTGTCGAAGGATAAACTATTAATAATATAGAAAACTACTATATATAGAAGACTCTTCGACAGGCTCAGAATGACAATTACAACAACGACAATCAAGTAAATATCATTCCAAATAAATGGAGGAATTTAAAAAAATATAATGTGTTCCTGAAACAAGTTCAGGATGACTTAACGATTAGTCAAGTTGAATTCATTTCAACTTCGCATCAAATTAAAATGTAATATGCTAAAATTCGATAAAAAATCATTCGTCCTTTTGTTGGTGATATTTTAGTCGTGATTTTTATTTACTATTTTATCAAAGCATTTATCAACACAGAAGCAATTAACATTGCCATTTTTACGTTGATTTTTTCTTTTGTAGTTGAAATTTTACAATATTTTAATTTTGTAGAAATGATTGGTCTAGGATATAACAAAGCAGCTCGAATAATTATCGGAACATCATTTTCGTGGATTGATTTACTATGTTATTTCATCGGATTTGTTCTATTATTTTTTATTGATAAAGATTTGAAGAAAAAAAATGTAATTTGAACGAGATTTCTCAACAAGCTCCTTTAGATTTGAAAATCTTAAATTGTAGTATAAAAAGAAGAGAAAAGAGTTTGAGTACACTATAACGAGTTCAGAGCTATATAATCTCATATTCTGATTAAGACTCAACTCTTTCTTATCAAATTCTCAAATAGAAATTCGGGTTAAAAACCCATTAGTAAGGAATCGAGTTATTGATAAGTTTCTCTTCTCATTAAATTCAAATTTATGGAAAAAATTGTTATTGGTATTGATGTGAGTAAATTAACTTTAGACATCTGCATTCAAGAAAATGGAGTGAATCGTTTTGATACTATTGCTAATACTGAAAAAGCTATCAAATCTTTTTTGAAACAATTTGTTAAGAGACAAAATATTCTAATTGGAATGGAGAATACAGGGAGATTTAACATCCTTCTTTACAACGTATTAATTCAACATTCTTTTGCTGTTTATGTCATCAATCCTTTGCATTTGAAAAAAAGTATGGGATTAGTTAGAGGTAAAAATGATAAAATTGACAGCGAACGTATTGCTGTATTTTTACTTAAAAATTATATGGATCTTCAACAGTGGAAGCCTAATTCGAAAGTCATTGAAAAGATAAAATTATTGAATGCTGAAAGAAAACATCGCGTTAAAATAAGAGCAGGATTACTAGCTCAAGCAAAAGATGAACAATTCTTAAAATCAACTATGGATAAAGCTGTATTACGCTTAAACACTAAGCTTATTGATGTCTTAACGAAACAAATTAATGAAATAGAAGAAAGAATCTATCAATTAATTAACGAAGATGAACAGCTTCATAATCATTATAAAAGAATACAATCAATTCCTGGTGTAGGAAAAGTTTTAGCATTTAATATGTTGATTAAAACAGATGGTTTTACAACCATAAATACACCTAGACAAATGGCTTGCTATGCTGGAATAGCTCCATTTGATTTTCAATCTGGAACTTCCATAAGGCGAAAACCGAAAGTTTCATCAATGGCTGATAAAGATTTGAAGAAACTATTGCATTTAGCTGCAATGAGTGCTATTCGTTTAGATAATGACTTGGCTATTTATTATCATCGAAAGGTAGAAGAAGGGAAAAATAAAATGTCGGTCTTAAACGCAGTCAGAAATAAAATAATTCACAGAATTTATGCACTAATTAAAAATCAAAATATTTATAAAAATAACTTGGTTTTGTCATAGAAATCAGTATGACAACAAAAAATCGTAAAACTTATAACGTTTAACCTAAAACATAAAACACAAAAAAATGACTTTTCAAGAACAAATAAAACAAGGTATTCCTTCTGTTTTGCCTCAAAAAAAAGACAGAGATCCTAACGTAAGTCACGCACCAAAACGTAAAGAAATATTATCGGAAGACGAAAAAAAGTTAGCATTGAAAAATGCATTGCGTTATTTCGAGCCAAAAGATCATGCTGAATTAATTCCAGAATTTAAACAAGAATTGGAAAATTTTGGACGTATTTACATGTATCGTTTGATGCCTGATTATAAAATTTTCGCTCGACCAATTACAGATTACCCAGGAAATTCAGAACAAGCAAAAGCAATTCAGTTAATGATTCAAAATAACTTGGATCACGCAGTTGCACAACATCCTGAAGAGTTGATTACTTACGGAGGAAATGGCGCAGTTTTCCAGAACTGGGCGCAATATTTATTAACAATGAAATATTTGTCTGAAATGACAGACGAACAAACATTGGTGATGTATTCTGGTCATCCGATGGGTTTATTTCCTTCTCACAAAAACGCTCCACGTGTTGTTGTAACGAATGGAATGGTAATTCCGAATTATTCGAAACCAGATGATTGGGAAAAAATGAATGCTTTAGGCGTTTCTCAATACGGACAAATGACAGCTGGAAGTTATATGTACATTGGTCCGCAAGGAATTGTACATGGAACTACTATCACAGTTTTAAACGGATCTCGTAAAATAGATGATAACGGAACAGCAGGAAAATTATTTGTTACGGCTGGTTTAGGCGGAATGTCAGGTGCGCAACCAAAAGCGGGAAATATAGCAGGTGTTGTTTCTGTTACTGCCGAAGTGAATCCTGCTGCGACATACAAACGTCATGAACAAGGTTGGGTGGACGAAGTAATTACAGATTTAGATAAATTGGTTGCTCGTGTTCGCGAAGCCAAAGAAAATAAAGAAGTTGTTTCCATTGCTTATGATGGAAATGTAGTGGATGTTTGGGAAAAATTTGATCAAGAAAATGTTTACGTTGACTTAGGATCAGATCAAACCTCTTTGCATAATCCATGGGCTGGCGGTTATTATCCTGTTGGATTATCATTTGATGAAGCCAACGATATGATGGCAAACAATCCTGAATTATTCAAAGAAAAAGTTCAAGAATCGCTGCGTCGTCATGCAGATTCTGTAAATAAACACACAGCAAAAGGAACGTATTTCTTCGATTATGGAAATGCCTTTTTATTAGAAGCTTCTCGAGCTGGTGCAGATGTAATGGCAGAAAACGAAATTGATTTCAAATATCCATCTTATGTACAAGATATTATGGGACCAATGTGTTTCGATTTTGGATTTGGACCTTTCCGTTGGGTTTGTACTTCAGGAAAACCAGAAGATTTACAAACAACAGATGAAATTGCTTGTCAAGTTTTAGAAGAAATCATGCAACATTCTCCAAAGGAAATTCAGCAACAAATGCAAGATAATATCACATGGATAAAAGGTGCACAAGAAAACAAATTAGTTGTAGGTTCGCAAGCTCGTATTTTATATGCAGATGCAGAAGGACGAATTAAAATTGCGAAAGCGTTTAACGATGCAATTGCGAAAGGTGAAATCGGACCAGTTGTTTTAGGTCGTGATCATCATGATGTTTCTGGAACAGATTCTCCATTCCGCGAAACTTCTAATATTTACGATGGTTCAAAATTCACAGCAGATATGGCGATTCACAATGTTATTGGAGATAGTTTCCGTGGCGCAACTTGGGTTTCTATTCACAACGGTGGCGGCGTTGGTTGGGGAGAAGTTATTAACGGTGGATTCGGAATGTTATTAGATGGATCTTCCGATGCTGAAAATCGTTTAAAATCAATGTTACATTGGGATGTGAACAACGGAATTGCTCGTAGATCTTGGGCAAGAAACGAAGAAGCTATTTTTGCTATAAAACGTGCAATGGAAGATGAACCTTTGTTAAAGGTTACATTACCAAATATAGTGGATGAAGAATTATTGTAAATAATATATCAAATTAAAAAAGCATCTCAATTGAGATGCTTTTTTAATTATTATTTCTCTACTTCATTATTTTGACTCATCTGATTAATTTTATCAATTTTCTCTTGAAGTTCTTTTGGAGTAAGTACTTTTTTAGGAATTAATTTAATAAAATCTGTAGACTTTTTCTCTTGACTAATCTCTTTCAAAAAATATCTTTTTTCCATCTTTCCACCACCCTCTTCAACTTTTTTAAACTTCTTAAATAATTCTACTACAACAAAGTTTTTGAACTGAAAATAATAAGGGCTTACCGTAATTCCATTCATTTTTGCTAACCAGATTTCGTAGTAAAACTCATCATTTTCGAAGATAAATTTCTTAGCTTGTAAACCTAAAATTTCTTTCATTTCCTTTGTAGGTTTCAAACCTTCTATCTTAATAGAATCCACCACATACGTATCACCATATTCAGCAAACTCATATGATTTATTATGTTCAAAATCGTTTAGTAACCAATTTGGTTCTGGATAAATTCGAACCGCATCATTCTGAGAGTTCTTTACTTTCTCTATTAATTTGACAAAAGAATAATTTTTAGAAGCTAACACTTCAAACTCATAAGATTCATTAAACGCGTTTACTATTTCTGGCAAAAAGTCTTTTGGTGTATTTTTCTTCATTTCATCATTGAAAATTGTTTCTTGGTGGATATCATACAAAAAACGATACGTATTTTCTTGTCCAAATAAATAAAAACTAATTCCAAAAAGAATGATGAATAAATGTTTTCTCATATTACTATTAATTTCCAAACAATTATATAAATAATAAGTATTTAACTCTTATAACAAAATCACAACTATGTATTAAAGTTTTAAATATAAATTTAACATTCAATCAATAATAAAAATTTACAAAACATTATTAATCTATGTTAATTAATACGTTACCAACTTCTTAACCTACATCAATATAATCAACTATTTAGCTTCGTAAATTTGTATAACAAAAATAAAAACATATAAAAAAATCATTATGAATACAAAAAAAATAGAAGCAGTAATTGCGCCAAGAGAGCCACATTTTGTAGGAGACGGTTTTAGAGTTCATAACTTCATTCCAAGTGGATATCATTTAGATATGAGAAGAATGGATCCATTTATTATGTTAGATTACAATTCAAAATTTCATTTTCCAGCAACAGACAAACCAAAAGGTGTTGGTGTGCATCCACACCGTGGTTTCGAAACGGTTACTATTGCTTATCAAGGAAGCGTTTCTCATCATGATAGTTCTGGTGGAGGAGGAACAATTCATCAAGGAGATGTACAATGGATGACAGCAGCTTCTGGTGTTTTACACAAAGAATATCATGCAGAAGAATTTTATAAACAAGGTGGAATTTTTCAAATGGTTCAATTATGGGTAAACCTTCCTGCAAAGGATAAAATGAGCACTCCAAAATATCAGGCGATCGAACATAAAGATATTCCTACTGTAGAAGTTGAAAATGGTTTTATCGAAGTTATTGCTGGGGAATACAACCAAACAAAAGGTGCTGCATCTACCTTTTCTCCTGTTAATATGCTGAATGCAAAATTGAATGAAGGCGGAAAAGCGAATTTTAGTTTTCCTGCAAATTACAATACCGTTTTATTGGTTATTGAAGGTGAGGTGAAAGTAAATGAACAAGAAATTGTTCCAACAGATCATTTATTATTATTTACTAACGAAGGAGAAGATTTTACAATCGAAGCAACTGAAAATAGCATTGTACTAATTTTGAGTGGAGAACCTCTAAATGAACCAATCGCTTCTTATGGTCCTTTTGTGATGAATACACAAGAGCAAATTCGCGAAGCTTTTGAGGATTTTAATAACGGAAAATTTGGTACTTTAGAAGATTAATAAACAACTTCAAAAATAAAACTGATGGAAATTAAACAAATTGATGATAAAAAAAATGGAGCTTTTGTCGTTTTAGATGGCGATAAAAAAGCTGGAGAAATGACATATGTTTGGGCTGGTGATGATAAAATTATTATCGATCATACAGAAGTTGACGAAGCTTATGGCGGACAAGGTTTAGGAAAAAAAGCTTTATTAGCCTTGGTTGAATGGACAAGAAATAATAATATAAAAGTAATTCCTTTATGTCCTTTCGCAAAAGCGCAGTTTGATAAAAATCCAGAAATTAAAGACGTTTTATCATAAAGTTTTCTCTTAAAAATACAAAAGGAACTCGAATCGAGTTCCTTTTGTATTTCTTAATATCCCACTGCTTTGTCATCTCCTCTTGGATCTGCACCAGCTTGATATGTTCCGTTAGTGTTGACCAAAATTCCTTCCACACGCCCGTAAGGTTTACGTTCTTTCAATGTATAACCTTTTTGTTTTAACGATTCACGAACGTTTTCTGAAATTGCATTTGGCTCATAATCGATTTGGTCTGGCAACCATTGATGATGAAATCTTGGTGCTGCAACAGCTTCTTGCATCGTCATTCCGAAATCAACAACATTCAAGATGGCTTGAAAAACTGACGTTATAATTGTAGAGCCACCTGGCGTTCCCACAACCATAAACAATTTACCATCTTTCTCTAAAATAGAAGGCGTCATCGAACTTAACATTCTTTTCGAAGGTTCAATCGCATTAGCTTTTCCTCCAACTAAACCATATAAATTTGGTGTACCTGGTTTTACAGAAAAATCATCCATTTCATCATTCAACAAAAATCCTGCACCTTCTACTACAACCAAAGATCCATAGGAATTATTCAAAGTAGTCGTTACAGAAGCCGCATTTCCATCTTTGTCAACAATTACATAATGCGTTGTTTCCATTGACTCTTTACCAATTATTTCTCCCGCTTTAATTGCTGAACTTGGTGTTGCTTTATCAAACGAAAAATCTTTCATTCGATTTACATTATAACTTTTATCCAACAATTGTTTTTGCGGAACTTTTATAAAATCTGGATCACCTAAATGCTCTGCGCGATCAGCATAAACGCGACGCTCTGCTTCTACCATCACTTGAATTGTAGAATCTGCTTGAAATCCCCATTTGTTGATTGGATAATCTTCGATTGATTGAAATAACGAAACCAATGCAATTCCTCCACTTGAAGGCGGCGGCATCGAAATTACTTTAAGACCTTTATAATTTCCCGAAACTGGCGTTCTCCAAACCGATTGATATTGTTTTAAATCTTCGTGCGAAATAATTCCGTTTCCGCGTTTCATTTCTTTCACTATTAAATCAGCCGTTTTTCCTTCATAAAAACCAGCACGACCTTTTTGTTGAATTAATTTTAATGTATTTGCTAATTCTTTTTGAACCAACAAATCTCCTTCTTTCCAAGATGATTTAGACGTTAAAGCATTCGTTTTTGAATTATATTTTACAAAATCATTATGCTTATTTGTCAGTTCGCTCGCTTGTTGTTTTGTTATTTTAAATCCTTTTTGAGCTAAACTAATAGCCGGCTGAACTAATTCTTTCCAATTTAATTTCCCATATTTTTCGTGCGCTTTCACCATTCCATCTACAGTTCCAGGTACTCCTGCAGCAAATTGTCCATACAAACTAAGATCAGTAATTGCATTGCCATTTTTGTCCCAATACATATCTTCACTTGCTTTTAAAGGTGCTTTTTCACGATAATCTAACGCATCTGTTTTTCCTTTTGCATCACGATAAACCAAAAATCCACCGCCACCAATATTTCCTGCATTTGGATAAACAACCGCCAACGCAAACTGAACTGCAATAGCAGCATCAATCGCATTTCCACCTTTTTTCAGAATTTCAACTCCAACTTTTGAAGCTTCGGGATGAGCTGTTACAACAGCTCCATTTTTGTAAGATTCTTGCGCATTCAACTGAATAATCGCGAAGAATGAAACTATAATAAATGATATTTTTTTCATAAAATCGATTTAAACAAAATACCAAACCTTCATCAATTACGACAAAGATTTGGTAAAACATATAAACTATTTAAATTATAAACTTAATGATAAACGAGCGAAAGCAAAACGTCCTCCAGTTCCGAATTGTTGTCCAGTACGTGAATACACGAAATATCCTGCTCCTCTATTTCCTCCAATTTTCGTTTCATCAGGATAGATATCAAACAAATTATTTGCACCAATTGTTAACGAAATATTTTTGTTGAAAGCATAACCAAAACTCAAATCTGTTACAACTTTTCCGCTAAATGTTTGCGAATCTGCCACCGTATTTGTCGCTGCATCAACTTCTCCAAAATACACGTTTCTTAAGTAAACATTCCATTTATCCAATGAATAATTCAAGGATAAATTAATTTTTGTACGAGGTATAGCCGATTCTAAATAAATACGACTTGAACGATCAAAATAAGTAGACTCTTTTCCTTTCAATAAATCGGAAGCATGTACATCGCCTACAACATTTGTCTTGCTAAAAGTCGCCGATAAATCTCCACGTAATTTTCCTGCTCCCAAACGATCTTGATACGTCAAAACAACATCTATTCCTTTCGTTTCGGTATCAATTGCATTTGCGAAGAAACGAGCCGAAGTTGCATTTGCTTGTTGCAATAATTCGTAAATCTCTTTGTCTTGAGCTGATGCATTTGCTGCATTACTTCCTGTGAAAGATCCTGTGTAAATGATTCGGTCATCAATTCTAATGAAATATCCGTCAACACTCAATTTGAATTTTCCCCAATTTGCCGTAGCTCCAGCCGAAACTGATTTCGATTTTTCTTCGTTCAATTGTGGAATTCCTAATAATTTTGCAGCACGACTATCATTTGTAAAAGTTCCTGAATTAGAAATTGCTCCATCTAAGAATAAACTTGATGTTGCACTAAAATATAATTGATGTAAAGATGGCGCTCTAAATCCTGTACTTGCTGCGGCTCTCAACACATAGTTTCCTAATTTGTATCGAGTCGAAATTTTTCCATTTAATGTTGAACCAAAATCTGAATAATCTTCATAACGTAACGCAGCAGCCACTAAGAAATCTTTCGTAAAATTAAATTCAGTATCTAAATACGCCGCAACAGAATGACGATTTGCATTGACTTCATTCGCTGGTAAAAATCCTGGAAAAGCTTGCGCTCCACCTGCTAAAGCAGTACCATTTACAGCGAATAATGTATTGATATTTCCATTAAAATCTTGTACATAAATTGGCTTTCCATTTCCGTCTACACCAATTTGACGAACTTTACCATAATTCGCATAAGATGACTCTTCACCTCCTACAATTTGATAATTTTCATAACGAAATTCTGCACCAAAAGCGACATTAATTCCAGCTAAAACATCATCAAAAAAACGCGTAAAATCTAGGTTGGTTGTATTCTGCGTAAAACGATATCCACCAGCTTCAAAAGATGTTGGTGAAGATTCTTTCATCGATGCGTTAACTGTATTTTTTACTCCAAAATCGATGGTATTATTTCCGTATGTGTTCGAAAAATCAACTTTCCAACCGTTAATTTCACTACGAATTCCCGCTGCTAAAGAGCGATCGTAATTATTGGTTTGAATCAATGGTAAAAATCCATTTGGATAAATTGACGCAACAGTTTGATGCAACTGAGCAGGCTGACGACGAAAGGCTGCTGATTCTCCTAAACGATAATTTAATCCTCCAAATGCATAAATTTCGGTTTTATCTGAAACTGGGAAAAGTGAATTAATAAAAATCGCACCTCCTTCATTTTTTGATTGTCCAATACGCGAAACATAATCAGCACGCGTTTCTCCACGGCGGGCTAATTCCTCCTCTGTAATATCTTTTCCAGTTGGATTTGGATATAAATCTGGTCGATTATAATCTGAAAAAATTGTTCCTGTAAATTCTTTTTGACGATTGAATGGTTGACGCTTGTCGTAAGAACCTGCAACATTTACAAATCCTCCTTTTTCTCCAACTTTTACACCATAATTCACATTCGCTTGAAAAGTTTCGCCATCAAAATTATCTTCTGCATTTTTCGAAAGATTTCCTCCATACGAAATTGACGCGCGTAGTTTATCTGTCGAATCTTCCAAGACAATATTAATCACACCTGCAATCGCATCAGAACCATATTGAGCCGCGGCTCCATCTCGAAGAATTTCAATTCGTTTAATCGCAGAAGTAGGAATTGCATTCAAATCTGTACCAACAGAACCTTTACCAAACGACCCATTAATATTAACCAATGATGTTGTATGACGACGCTTTCCGTTAATTAAAACTAATACTTGATCTGGTCCTAAACCACGCAAAGAAGCAGGATCTATATGATCTGTTCCGTCAGAAATAACTTGCGTATTCGAACTAAAAGATGGCGCAACATAATTTAAGATTTGATTCAACGAAACTTGTCCTACATCTTTTGTAACCTCTTTTATATCTATCACATCAACTGGGGTTGAAGAGTCTAATTGTGTACGTCCCACTGCGCGCGAACCAATTAAAACAACTTCGCTAAGATCAGTCTCTGAATTGATTGATTGTAAAAAGAAATCTAAAGAAACTTCATTTTCATCAAGCACATTAATCGTTTGCGTCGTAGTTGGCTCACCTATTTTTGAAACAATAATTTCATACTTCCCTGGTTCTAACGTTAGTTGATATAAACCATCTGCATCTGTTATCGTCGTGATATTTGTTCCTTTTACATTAACCGTTGCTTGATCGATTGGTCCATTTACATCTTCAACCGTACCTGTGACTTTAGTTTGAGCGAATAAAAATGTTCCACCGAAAAGAGCAGTTAGAAAAAATATTTTTTTGAGTGAGTATAATTTCTTGTTCATATTTACAATTTTAAAAGTCTAGCAAATTTATAGACTTTATAGAATATAAAACAACTCGTTTTTAAATAAAATAAAAGAAAACTTTAAATTAATATTAAATAGAGATTCTATTCTAAAAATAAGATTAATAATAGAATATAATTCTATATAACAAGTAGAGTATTGATTTTTATTAAATAAAATTTCATAAAAAAAGAGCTCAAAGTGAGCTCCTTTTAAAATATTTGTTGAGAAATAATTATTTCAATTTCTTTTTAACCTCTACAGTTTCGTAAGCTTCGATAATGTCACCTACTTGAATATCGTTGAAGTTTTTGATGTTAAGACCACATTCGTAACCTTTACTAACTTCTTTCACGTCATCTTTGAAACGTTTCAATGAAGCTAATTCACCATCGTGGATCACAACTCCGTCACGAATGATACGAATACTAGAGTTTCTGTAAACTTTACCGTCTAACACCATACATCCAGCAATAGTACCAACTTTCGTTACTTTGAATGTTTCACGTACCTCAATATTACCTGTTACTTGCTCTTTCAACTCTGGAGATAACATACCTTCCATCGCTTCTTTGATCTCTTCGATCGCAGCATAGATAATTGAGTAAGTTCTAATTTCAACTTCTTCTTTTTCTGCAATATCACGAGCAGATCCACCAGGACGAACATTAAATCCGATAATAATCGCATCTGAAGCAGAAGCTAATAATACGTCAGATTCTGTAATTTGTCCAACTCCTTTGTGTAAGATGTTAACAATAATTTCTTCTGTCGAAAGTTTTTGTAAAGAGTCTGTCAATGCTTCTACAGAACCATCCACGTCCCCTTTCAAGATAATATTCAACTCTTTGAAGTCTCCTAAAGCAATACGACGTCCAATCTCATCAAGCGTAATATGTTTTTGTGTACGAATAGTTTGCTCACGTTGTAATTGATCTCTACGAGTTGCAATTTGTTTCGCTTCGCGTTCATCTTCGTAAACTTTGAACTTATCACCTGCTGTTGGCGCACCCGCTAATCCTAATATTGTAACTGGTGTTGATGGTCCAGCAACTTTGATATTGTTCCCACGCTCATCTAACATTGCACGAACTTTACCATGGTGAGATCCTGCTAATACATAATCTCCGATGTGTAATGTACCTGTTTGTACGATAATTGTCGAAACATATCCACGTCCTTTGTCTAATGCAGCTTCTACAACTGTACCAGATGCTTTACGTTTTGGATTCGCTTTAAGGTCTAATACCTCAGCTTCTAATAATACTTTTTCTAATAAATCTTCTACTCCTAAACCAGATTTAGCCGAGATTTCTTGAGATTGGTAAGTACCACCCCAGTCTTCAACTAATAAGTTCATTTGAGCTAATTGCTCTTTTACTTTTTCTGGGTTAGCTGCTGGTTTATCAACTTTATTGATAGCGAATACCATTGGTACTCCAGCTGCTTGAGCATGAGAAATTGCTTCACGTGTTTGTGGCATGATTTGATCATCGGCCGCAATTACAATAATTGCAATATCCGTTACTTGAGCACCACGAGCACGCATCGCTGTAAAGGCCTCGTGACCTGGTGTATCTAAGAACGCTACACGCTTACCACTTGGCAATGTTACGTTATACGCACCAATGTGTTGTGTAATACCTCCAGACTCACCAGCAATTACGTTTGCTTTACGAATATAATCTAATAAAGATGTTTTACCATGGTCCACGTGTCCCATTACAGTTACGATTGGCGCACGAGTTACTAAATCTTCTTCGTTATCGATTTCTTCTTCTTCAGTTGAGATTTCTTCTTCAGCATTAGCAAATACTGCTTCGAATCCGAAATCATCTGCAACTAATTGAATTGTATCCGCTTCTAGACGTTGGTTCATGGTAACCATGATTCCCAATGACATACATGCAGAGATAACTTCTGTAACAGAAACATCCATTAAAGAAGCTAATTCGTTAACCGTTACAAATTCTGTTACATGTAAAGTTTTGTCCATGTCTATTGCTTCTTGCTCTTGCTCAGCAAACTCACGACGCTCTTTACGTTTGTCTCTTCTGTGTTTAGCCCCTTTAGATCCTTTTCCTTTATTAGTAAGTTTATCTAAAGTGTCTTTAATTTGTTTTTTAACATCTTCGTCAGAAAGTTCTACTTGAGGAACTCTTGGTCCACGGTTGTTTCCACCTCTAAAGTTTCCACCACCTTGACGATTACCACCTTGTCCACCTGGGCGATTACCTCCTTGTCCTTGACCTCCTTGACGGTTGTTATTATTTCCTCCTCCGTGGTTGTTATTACCACCTTGGCGGTTATTATTATTTCCTCCTCCGTGGTTGTTGTTACCACCTTGACGATTGTTATTGTTTCCTCCGTTTTCTCCAGCTTTTGCTACATCTTCTGGTTTAACGTTTTTCTGGATACGTTTGCGCTTTTTCTTGTCAGCAGCGTTATTAGCACCTTTTTGATTCCCTTTTTTATCGTCAGTTTTTTTCTTATCAAATTTAGATAAGTCAATCTTTGCACCTGTAAAATTAGGTCCATCTAATTTTGTGTAGACAGTTTCAATTTTTTGAGGTTCAACTGCTGCTACTTCTTCAATTTCTTCTTTCTTCACTTCAGGCTTCGCTTCCGTTTTTATTTCAGGCTTTTTAACCTCTTCCACCTTTTTAGGTTCTTCTTTCTTCACCTCTTTTTTAACTTCCGCCTTAGGTGCTTCCGCCTTTTTAGGTTCTGCTTGCTCTTTTTTAGGAGCTGGAGAATCTTGCTTTTTAGGTTTACCTGTATTATTTATTTTATCAAGATCAATAACTTTTATCACTTTCGGTCCTTTCGGTTCCTCTTTTGATTCAGTTTTAGGTTCAGCTTTTGGTGCTTCCTCTTTCTTGATTTCTTCTTTCTTCACCTCTTCTTTTACCGCAGTTTTTTCTACTTTGGCTTTAGGTTTCAAAGCATCTAAGTCTATTTTTCCAACAGTCTTTGGTCCTTCCAATTCAACTTTCGTCGTTTCAATGATTTCAGGTTTCTTTTCTACTGGTTTTTCAGTTGCAGCTTTTGCTTCAGCTTCTTTTTTCTCAGCGGCTTTGATATCTGAAATTTTGTTAATGACTACTTCACCGGAAGCTTGCTTTTGTTTAGCATCAGATCGGAACTCATTAACTAAAATATCGTAAGTTGGCACATCGATTTTAGAGTTCGGATTTTTCTCTACAGTTTTACCTTTCCCTTCTAAAAAGTCAACAGCTCTATCTATTGATATATTTAATTCTTTTAATACTTTACTTAATCTTATTGTTTCCGACATATGAAGCTAATCTCTTATTTTAATGTTTGCAAATGTATGAATTGTTTATGACTTGAGTATGAATTAATCTTCAAACTCTTCTTTTAAGACACGGATAACGTCTAAGATTGTCTCTTCTTCTAAATCCGTACGCTTGATTAAGTCATCAACATCTTGTTCTAAAATACTTTTGGCAGTATCTAGCCCGATAGCACTGAATGCTTCGATTACCCATGCATCGATTTCATCTGAGAATTCTGATAATTCTACGTCTTCGTCTTGGGCGCCTTCTCTGAAAATATCAATTTCCATTCCAACTAATTTAGAAGCTAAACGAACATTGTAACCTCCTTTACCAATTGCTTTCGAAACTTCGTCTGCATTTACGTAAACTAAGGCTTTGTTTTCTTCTTCATTAATTTCGATATTCGAAATTTTAGCTGGGCTTAAAGCGCGTTGAATAAACAAACTCATGTTGTTTGTGTAGTTGATTACATCGATATTCTCGTTACGTAATTCGCGTACAATTGAATGGATACGAGATCCTTTCATTCCAACACAAGCTCCTACTGGATCGATACGATCGTCGTAAGATTCTACTGCTACTTTTGCTTTATCTCCAGGGATACGAACTACATTTTTGATTGTAATTAATCCGTCTAAAATCTCTGGAATTTCTTGTTCAAATAATTTCTCTAAAAATTTTGGTGATGTTCTAGATAAAATAATTTGAGGTTTTGCTCCTCTCAATTTTACGTCATCTACAACAGCACGTAATGTATCTCCTTTTCTGAAAAAATCTGATGGTATTTGATTTTCTTTTGGTAAAATCATTTCGTTTTGTTCGTCATCCATTATAATCACTTGTTTGTGACGTACATAATGGATTTCTCCCGTAACTACTTCTCCGATTAAACCTTTAAATTTTTCGTATAAATTAGAATTATCATGCTCCATTACTTTAGACACCAATGTTTGGCGTAAAGTTAAAATTGCACGACGACCTAATGCTTCGATCGGAATTTTTTCCGATACTTCTTCACCTACTTCAAAATCTGGCTCAATTTTACGTGCTTCAGATAATTCGATATCTGTTGCGTCGTCTTCTGAAAAACCGTCTTCTACAACGATACGGTTGTGCCAAATCTCTAAGTCTCCTTTATCAGGATTTACAATAATATCAAAGTTATCATCTGTACCATATTTCTTTTTCAAAACACTTTTCAGGGTATCTTCTAAGATTGCCATAAGCGTAATACGGTCGATGTTCTTATCGTCTTTAAAATCTCCAAAAGATTCAATTAATGCAAGATTGTCCATTAAACTTTAATTTTTTTAAAAGGTGACTTTTATAATCGCTTTCTTGATGTCAGCGTAATTTATTTTTTCTTTATGTTCTACTGTAATTTTTCCTTTTCCAACAGGTTTTGGTTCGCGCGCTTCCCAAAAAATTGTAACACCTTCTTCATCGGCTTCTACAATTTCGCCTTCCATCACTTTGTCGCTTAATGTAGCTTCTAAAGTTCTTCCTACATTTTTGACAAATTGGCGTGACATGGTTAGGTTACTTCCTACACCAGGAGAGGAAACCTCTAATGCAAAATCACATTCTTCTCTATCAAGATTGTGCTCTACATATCGGCTTATTCTTACAATTTCTTCGACTGAAAGACCTTCGTCTCCATCTGCTAAAATTACAATTTTATCATCTGGAGTGATTTTCCAATCGATAAGAAACAATGACGGATTTTCCGCTATTGCTTCGTCTATCAGCTGTTTTACTTTATTTGAATCCATATACAACGAAAAAGAGAGCTATAACCAGCCCTCCTCCATTTATTCCTTTAAATTCTTTGCAAATATACATCATTTTTTTTTATTGACCTAATTTCAACCATTTAATCTGATTAATTCATCAGTTGATATACAAATATTCCGATAAAGATTAACGTTAATATAATGTCGTAACCTGTTGTTAAAATAAATCCTACAAAAGATCCGAAAGCAGATTTTAATGCAACTTTAGGCGAAGCCGCAGTAAAAACCAATTCGCCTAATAATGCTCCCAGAAAAGGACCTACGATAAACCCGATTGGTGGAAAAAATAATCCGATGATTAATCCTACAATAGATCCCCAAATCCCGTATTTGGTTCCACCTAATTTCTTGGTCATGTAAGCTGGTAATAAATAATCTAAAAGCGCACCTAATAACACAAAAAGTCCTGCAATAATTATCGTTCCCCAATTGTAACTACAATCACTACTGAATTTAAAAACCAATAATCCGACCAATGCCAAAGGTGCTCCTGGTAAAGCTGGCAAAACAGTTCCGACCAAACCAACAACCAATAAAATTCCACTAATAAGATTTAGTATACTATCGTTATCCATTATTTTAGTATTTTTAAAACTGTAACTTTGCACAAACAAATCTATTTAAACTCAATTAACAGCTTATGCAAGATAAATCTTTTTATGAAGAATTTTCTGATGGTGTAAAATTTTTTTTCAATCAATATTTCAAAATTGATTTATCCGAAAATCTTTTTACCTTTTTAGAAATTGTTACTTGGATAGCTATTCTTTTTGTGATAGATTTTGTGCTAAGAGTTATTATTCTTCCGCTTCTAAAAAAATTAAAGAATTTCACCGAAAACGATTGGTTGAAGTTTTTGTACAAAAACAAAGTCTTTCTTTCAGCTATTCATCTTGTTCCAATCAGTTTTGCATTAAGCATGAATGTTATTTTGTTCAAGAATGAAGGAAATATTTTTCATGTTGTTCAACGCATTACACAACTTATTTCATTAATCGTTTTTACGCAACTTATTTTCCGAGTTATCAATACAATTATTGATGTGTACAACGAAGAAAATAGTTATACAACAGTTGGAGTGCGAACTTTTGGGCAAATGTTGAAGTTTATTATCACATTTTTTGCGATTATTTCTGGAATAATGATTTTGTTT
This sequence comes from Empedobacter sp. ULE_I140, assembly GCF_053482575.1. NCBI lineage: Bacteria > Pseudomonadati > Bacteroidota > Flavobacteriia > Flavobacteriales > Weeksellaceae > Empedobacter > Empedobacter sp. ULE_I140. The sequence continues at coordinate 3,142,122 of NZ_JBQMTX010000001.1, forward strand.
ACGGTTGATAAAAATACAATTATTACCGTTCTCGGAGCTTTAACCGCAGCTGTTTTATTGATTTTTCGTGATGCAATTTTCGGATTTGTTTCTGGTTTGCAAATCTCCTATTCTAAAATTGTAAAAGTTGGCGATTGGATTACCGTTTCCAAAGGCGATATTGAAGGAATAGTAAAAGAAATTAACATCAATTTGGTGAAAATTGAGAAGTTTGATAAATCTATTGCAACGGTTCCTACTGTAGATTTGGTATCGTCTCAGGTAACCAATCATATGGCGATGTTGGCAACTGAAACACGTCAAATAAAACGTTCTGTTTCGTTTAATGTAAATTCGTTTCAGTTTTGTAACGAAGAAATGTTAAATCGTTTCGAAAATATTACTTTAATTCATCATTATATTCAACAAAAACGTCACGAAATCTCTATCTATAATCAAAACATTGAAAATTCTGATTTAGATATTAATGGTAAAAACTTAACCAATATTGGTATTTTTAGAATTTATGTTGAACATTATTTAAAAAGTTTAAAAACAGTTTCGCAAAATGATCCAATTATCGTAAAACAATTACCTGTTTCGCCGCTTGGAATGCCGTTAGAAATTGGTTGTTTTACAACTTCGGCAAGCAATTTGGAATTTGAAAGAATTCAGTCTGATATTTTCGATCATTTGTTAACAGCTTGTCGTAAATTTGACTTAGAAATTATGCAAAGCATTTCGCTTTCTGATATAAAAAAATTATAATATAAAATCATGACTAAATTAAGTGTTAATATAAATAAAATTGCTACAATTCGTAATGCGCGTGGTGGAAATACGCCAAATCTTGTAGAAGCGGCAATCAAAATTCAGGAATTCGGAGGACAAGGAATTACGATTCATCCGCGTCCAGACGAACGTCATATTCGTTACCAAGATGTCTACGATTTGAAACCTGTTGTAACAACTGAATTTAATATTGAAGGAAAACCGATTGATAGTTTTATGGAATTGGTTTTAAACTCAAAACCAGAACAAGTTACCTTGGTTCCTGATGCAGAAGATGCGATTACATCAAACGCTGGTTGGGATACAATCAAACATTTTGATTATTTAACAGATGTGATTAAAACGTTTAAAGATGCTGGAATCAGAACTTCTATTTTCTTAGATCCAAATCCTGCTTTAATTGAAAGTGCTGCGAAAACTGGTGCTAATCGAATCGAGTTGTACACAGAAGAATTTGCGACGCAATACGGTTTAGGAAATCTTGACGCAATTCTTCCTTATAAAGAAACGGCAAAATTAGCAATCGAAAATGGATTGGCTGTAAATGCTGGACACGATTTGAGTTTAGATAATATTGAATATTTTATTCGCGAAATTCCAACAATTGCAGAAGTTTCTATTGGTCACGCGTTAATTTCTGAAGCTCTATATTTAGGTTTAGAAAATACGATACAAGCGTATTTACGTAAAATTGAATTAGCAAATTTGTAGAAAATGGCAGAAATCTTACATAGCAAAATTGTCGGCTCTGGTGAAAAACATTTATTGGTTTTTCATGGATTGTTTGGACAATTGGATAATTGGAGCACATTAGGAAAACATTTTGGCGAATATTTTACAACACATTTGATTGATTTACGCAATCATGGACGTAGTTTTCATAGCGAAGATTCTTCTTTAGCAGCGATGGCACAAGATATCGTGAATTATATGGATGCAAATTCTATTGAAAAAGCACATTTGTTGGGACATTCGCTTGGCGGAAGAATTGTGATTGATTTTGCGATGATTCATCAAAATAGATTAGATCATTTGATTGTTGTGGATATGGCACCAAAAGCGTATCAACCTCATCATAATGCGATTTTCAAAGCGTTGAAATCTGTTAATTTTGATCAAGTTGAAACTCGAAAAGATGTAGAAACGACTTTGGAACAATATATTCCTGAAATTGGTGTGCGACAATTTTTGTTGAAAAACGTTTACCACGCCGATAATGGAAAATATGCTTTTCGATTCAATTTAGATGTTTTAGATAAATTTTACCAAGAAATGGTTGGTTCTGAATTGTTAAAAGGCAAATTTGATGGTCCAACTTTATTTTTGGGTGGTGCAAATTCAAATTACATTATGCCAGAAGATGAAATGATTATCAAGGAACGTTTTCCAAATGCGGAAATCAAGAAAATTGCAAATGCAGGACATTGGTTACATGCTGAAAATCCGAAAGATTTTACAGCAGAGGTTTTGAACTTTTTGTTGAATAAATAATTTAAAAAAGCGAGGCTCAAAATTTGAACCTCGCTTTTTTTTATATCTGATTGTCATTCCGGTCTTGTCGAAGAATCTATTTTTAACTCAATTTATTTTCTCTCAACAACGACCAATAAATCATAGTTGAATCTCGACTCAATTCAGAGAAATTTAGTTTTGTCAAAAGTTTCGTTGAACCAATATTTTCTATCAAACAACAAGCGGTTACTTCTTCTAAAGTTTCTTTTGTAAATGCCCAATTTATCAATTCCGCAGCTGCTTCAGCGGCAAAACCTTGTTTTCTTTCTGCTTCGATAATTCCATAACCAATATCACAACTTCTTCCAACAAAATTATAACCTTTAAAACCAATGTCACCAATTATTTCTCGTGTTGATTTCTTGATAATCATCCACGATTCGAAACCTGTTGGTGCGTCAACTTTAGACAAGTTTACAATAATTCGAGGCAATGTTTCTATTACATCTGCATCTGGCCAACCTTTTCCTCTAACTAAATTTAATTGCTCTAATTCGGTATAATTATTCTGTAATATATTTTCGCAAATGGAAATCGTGAACGGCATCAAAATTAATCGTTCGCTACACAATTCCGTTACTTGTAAACTTTCTAAATGCATAATTGATGAAATTTTATAACTTCAAAATGTATCAACTCATCTTTCATTAATTTTTGAGAAGAATAAATCAACAATTCAATGTTTTTGAATGTAAATCTTACCAAATAATCTCTTCCCTGAAATTTTGATGAAATTACTTTTCCTTCAAATTTTCCATTTTCAGAAATTGTAATTTCTTCTGGATAAATCACAATTTTAGACGAATCAATTCCTAAATCTTGCGAATCATCCAACACATTTACATAACCAAAAAGTTTGGCCACATAAGCTGTTGCAGGAGAATTTCGCACATTCTCGACCTCATCAAACTGAATCATTTTTCCGTTTTGCAAAACTAAAATTTTATCCGAAGTATAAAAAGCATCATTCAAATCATGCGTTGTAAAAATCACTGTAATTTGATGCGCTTTACACCAATCCATAATTTTTTCTCGAATGGTTAATTTTAATATTTGATCTAAATTAGAAAAAGGTTCATCCAACAACAAAATTTCGGGTTGTTGTGCCAAAGCTCGTGCAATAGACACACGCTGTCGCTGACCACCACTCAACTTATTCGGAAAAATATGTTTATACTCTAACATTTCAACAACCGTTAACGCTTCGTCAATTTGTTGTTGTTTAAGCTCTAAATCAAAATTACTTAAAAATTTCCCGACATTCTCACCAACCGTTACAAAATCTAACAAATCATAATCTTGCGCTACGTATTTCATCATCTTATGACCTGGAATCAAGTTATAAGCAGGTCCGCGTAATTTTTTGGTATGATAGTAAATTTCTCCTTCTTTAAAATCCAACAATCCATAAATCAATTTCAGTAAAGTTGATTTTCCACTTCCACTTTCTCCGATAATACTTACCACTTCGCCTTTGTTAACTGCAAAATTGATGTTATCGAGTACTTTTTCTTCGAAATCTGGATAATTATAACTGAGTTGTTTTACGTTTAGCACGATTGAATAATTTTTCTTATGTTTGGCTAAGGTATTAGATTTATTCAATATGAAATAATTGTTTAATTATTTCATTTATTGATATAAATCAATATCAACTATTAATTTATATTATAGTTTTGTAAAAGAAAAAATTAAAAAAAGCAATATGAAAAAATTATTCTTAGGATTGGCTGTTGTTTCTGCTGTTGCATTAACTTCTTGTGGAGGAAAAACTGAAACTAAAGCTGCAACTGAAGCTCAAGAAGGAGCAACATCAACTGAAGGAGCTGCAGAATATGCTGTTGATACAACTGCATCTGTTGTAAATTGGAAAGGTGGAAAAACTTTTGACGATATTAACAAACCAGAAGAAGGTCACTACGGAGTTGTAAAATTAAAAGAAGGTTCTGTAAAAGTACACGACGGAGTTTTAGAATCAGGAAAATTTGTTGCTGATTTTGCTTCTTTCGAATCTAAAGATTTAGATGCTGATGCAGAAAGCAAAGGAAAATTAGATGGACACTTAAAATCTGCTGATTTCTTAGACGTTGAAAAATTCCCAACTGCAACTTTCGAAATTACAGGAGTTAAAGCTTTAGAAGGTGGAGATTACAATTCAGAAATTTCTGGAAACTTAGATTTCCGTGGAGTTCCTAAAAATGTTACTTTCAAAGCTAATGTAACTGTTGATGCGAATGGTGTAACAATCAAATCTGAAGAATTCGGAATTAACCGTAAAGATTTCGGAATTGCATTCGTAGGTGCTGGAGGTTCTATCATAAAAGACGAAGTTTTATTACAAGTAGATTTATCAGCTAAACCAGCTGCTGCAACTGAAGAAGCTGCAAAATAATCGAATTGAATATTCATAAAATAATAGAAGCCATTTATCTTAGATAGATGGCTTTTTTGTTTTAGAGGCGAAAAAATATAATTTCTCTCATTTTTTTTGTGATAATTAATTGAACTTAATTATATTCGTACTCATAATTAATAACATACATTAACAAAACAATGAAAACAATTAAGTTCTTCCATCCGGATGAAACATTTAATTATAATATTGAAAAATCGTTATGCAAAGTCGTTTTTCAAGGAAATAAAAAATGTTTGTTGGTCGAAATACATTCGACTGATGACTTAGAACACGTAGAAGGCGATTCGTTACAAAACGATTTTCCTCAACTTTCTTTATTTATTGATGATTTTCCTTTGGATGTAGAATCTGTAGAAGAATTAAACGGTAAAAAAGTTTCTATTCCTTACGGTTTTGCCGAGGAAGAAGACGAAGAAGGTGAAACTGTGGAAGTATATTATACAACGTTGAATGTTTCGGAAGAAGATTACGAAACGGTAAACAACGAATTAACTTTTAGTGTAAACGACAAAGGAATTTTGACCTTGAATTGGAAAGGTGAAGTGCAAGATTTTGTAGAAGAATCTGAAAAAGATATTCCTTTCGAAATAGAATGTACATTTGAAGAATTCGAATTCACGGAAGACGATTTTGAATAAAAAAAATACAACAAAAACCTCTCAATTTAGAGAGGTTTTTTTAATCACTATAAATTATGAAAAAGTTTACTTTAACTCATCGATTATTACATTGGACAATCGGAATATCGATGATAATGCTTTTCTTAACTGGCTTTTTGAGAATGGAATGGATGAGCAAGAAAAATCTTTCTGCTTTAATTACCAATGAAGTTTCAAAAGAAGGTTTAAACATTTCTGACGCTACTTTAAAAACAATTGGAAGAAGTTCTTTAGAACCAATGTGGCAATGGCACGAAATATTTGCTTATATCGCTTTAGGTCTTTTTGCTGCCCGAATTGTTTATATGCTGATAAAGGGAATCCGATTTCCTAATCCCTTGAAAAGTCATTCAACATCCGAAAAGTTTCAGGGAATAATTTATATGATTTTCTATTTATTAATGCTAATTAATATTGTGACAGGATTTTATTTAATGTGGGGAAATGGAACTTACAAAGACCCAATGGAAGAACTGCATAAAACTGCAATTTATTGGTTTCCTATCTTTTTTCTTATTCATCTCATTGGAGTTATTATCGATGAAGTCAATAAAAATTCTGGAATTGTTTCTAAAATGATAAATGGTAAAGATTAAAAATTGAAAAAGACACTTTATAAAGTGTCTTTTTTATTTAAACATTTGATATATTTTATCTTTTTCGTAACCTTCGATAGTTACTTTTTGATCAGTACTATAAAATGTATATTCTCTACGATTATCCGTATCTATAATATAATTCGGAAAAGATTTATTTGGTCTTTGCATTCTTGCTTCTTTGAGATTTTTTCGATCTTTGTTAGAAATCAAAAAAGTCTTTTTATCAAGAATCAAAAAGTAATATTCTTTTTCTAAGGAATAATAGCTGCTTGATGATTTTACAGTTAAGATTAATTTATTATCCATTACTTGATAAGTTCCTTCAGCAAAATCATAATTAGCATTATTGATTTCTTTACCGTTTTTATCTAACTCTACAATACAGTTATAAAAAACCGACTTGTATTTGAATTGTTGATTATTAAACAATTTCAATTCAAAGTTGCTATGTTTAAAGATTAAAGGAGTCGTCAATACTAATTTATCTTGCGCTTTTGTATTAATTGCAAGTAAAAATAATAATCCAACCAATAGTTTATTCCACAAATCCATATAACTGATTAACAATTATATAAATTTAAAGAAAATTATTTTCCTTTCATAAAAATCCAAGCCAATAAACCCCAACCGATAATCATAAATAGACCTCCAAGTGGCGTAATTGGCCCTAAAAATTTAAGATTTGCGTTCCAATGTTCTGCGAATGACAACAAATAGATACTTACAGAAAAAACAAATGTTCCGGCAATTAAACACCAAGCTGCAGAACGTTCTAATCCGTTATTAAATTGAAAATACATTCCAACAGCTAACAAAACAATTGCGTGATACATTTGATAACGTACTCCGACTTCAAAACTTGCTAATTTTTCGGCTGGTAAAATTTTCTTGAACGCATGAGCTCCGAAAGCGCCTAATATAACCGCCGTCATTCCGTATAATGAAGCAATTGTCAACACAAGATTTTTCATAAATTATCTCTTTTTATTTTATTCAGATTTCTTTTTTCCGGCAACAAAATCTTTCAGATAATATGGCTCGAAATACGCAACATCTTCAAATGATTTTTGGTTAAATTTTTCTTCCGCAACACGAATCATATCTTTTGCCGATGGAAAAGTTTGTATAAACGTAGCATCTAAATGCGCTAAAACTTCTTGACATTTTTCTGCTCCATCACCCACAAAAATAATTTTCTTTCCTTTCAATTCTTCAAAAGAAGTTTCATCGATTACTTTAGCTTCTGTTTCTGTTAACTGATTTCCTTGCTTATCAAACAAAGCTGTATAGACTTCCATTCGTCTTGCATCAATCATCGGAATGATATAATCGACCTCTTGATTCAATTGTGATTCCGCCAAAATTTGCAACGAATTAATTGCCATAAGTGGAATATCAGATCCATATGCAAAACCTTTGGCAGACGAAACGCCAATACGCAAACCTGTGTAAGAACCTGGGCCTTTTGAAACACAAACCGCCTCTATATCTTTCCAATTTATTTGCGCGCCTTCCACGCACCAATCCACAAACTGATTCAGTTTTTCACCATGTGCATAATTTTCATCACTTTCTTCAACCAAACATAGTTGAACGCCATCTTTAGCAATCGAAACCGAACAATTTTTTGTTGAAGTTTCTAAATTTAAGATTGTTGCCATGTTGCAAAGATACACAAGGAAAATTGATGTATAAAGTTTGAATTTATGATTTTAGAATAGATTTAGAAATATTTATTACACTCTGAAACTCTTTTATGAAAATAATTTTCAATAATTTGATTAATATTTTCTCTATTTACTTCATTTAACCTCTATTTTCCTTCCAACGTTATTGGAACGCCAGCATAGAAATCTAATACTTTTTGTTTGAAAATGTAATTGTATTTCGCTTGCAACATTTGCGATTCTGCAACCATCATATCATTACGCGAACGGTTAAAATCGTATTGATTAATGACTCCAGCATTGTAAGATTTTTGTGCAAAATCGTATGAAATTTTCGCATATTTTACCGCTTCTTTCGACGAGTCGTATGACGCATAAGAACTATTTACTTCGAAATACGCAGATTGAACATTTTTCAGCACATCTTGTTTCGATTGTAGAAGGTCAACTTTTGCTAAATCCTCGTTGATTAATGCTTTCTGAATATTAATTTTATAGGAATATTGATTCCAAATTGGAATACTCACACCAACTCCAAAAACGCCTGTTACATTATGTCCTAATTGCTCTAATAATGCATCTTGACGTAATCTTTTATTGAAATATTGTAGATAATTCGTTCCGAAATTGAAACTTCCTGTCACTTTTGGAAATAATGAAGTTCGCGCGATTTGAGTTTCTTTCGCAGCAACATCAATTTGCAATTCGGCATGTTTTACAGAAGGCTGATTTTGATAAGCCGTTTCTACCACATCATCCAAATTATACAATTGAGACGTTACATTATCTGGAATTTTGACATCAGTTACAGCAAAATTTCGGTAATCATTTAATTGCAACAACATCGCTAAATTGAACAATGCACGCTCTATTTCGATTTGTGCATTTACCACTTCACGTGTATTTGTCGCGACTTCAGATTCAGATTGAGCAACAACAGATTGAGCTACTGAACCAGCTTTGAATTTCTTTTGATTTTGATCCAATAATTGTTTCGAAATAGTTAGATTTCCTACTGCAACTTGTTTCAATTCTTTGTTCAATAAAACCGCCAAATAATAATTTGCAACTTGTAACGAAATATCATTTATCGTCATCGCAGTTTGTACTTTTGATGCTTCTAATTCCAAAGTAGCCTTGTCTTTATTCAATTGAACAACTCCACCATTGTAAATATTGATGCTAGATTGTACGCCAAATGAATGCGCAAATTGATAATATCCCTTTTCTATTGTTGGATTATAAGTTCCGATTGTAAAGTTAGTATCTACATAACCCGAAACCGTTGGCAACCAAGCGTTATAAGTTAACTCTAAATTTTTATTAAAAATCTCTTGGTTGATCGTATTCTGTTGAACAGTCAAATTATTTTTCGAAGCATATTCAATACACTTTTCAATTGTCCATTCTTCTTGGGCAAACGAAGGAAGAGAAGTAATAAATAGTAAAGTAAAAAATAATTGTTTCATAGACTATTCTTGTCAGAAAATTAAAGATATAAAATAAGTCGAATTTCTAACCAAAATGTTACGAAATTCGACTTAAAGTTTTTATTTGGTTAAAATCTTAACCTTTAATTTTTGAAGCAATTGCGAATTCTTCTGCAAAAGCAGCGATTCTTTCTGCAACTTCTTTTTCCTCTGTTGCTCTTTCGTAAGAACTAGACATTGAAATTAAAATTTGGTGAAAGAAACGTTTCATATCATCTTGTGTCATTTCTTTTGTCCACAAATCGATACGCAAAGCCTCTTTTGCTTTATCATCCCAAACAGAAAGTAACATTGCTTTTGTTTCTTCGTGACTAATCCCACCGTCTGGTGCATTCCAAGTCATTTTTTCTGGTACGTGATTTTCGTCCAATTCAATCTCTACCGTAATATTTGTTGTTCTCATAACTTCTAATTATTAGTTTATTTCACAAAATGGTAAACTTTACCATCAATTGTTTTTGTTGTATAATTTGTTGAATTATTACTTTCTAAAGCTGGCTTATATTTAGAATCTTTGAAGATTTTTTGACCATCCATATCATCTAACAAAGCTTTCAATTCTACCTTCGGATTCTCTTTCATGTATTGGCGAATAATTTGCAAACCAATCCAAGCCGCAATTCTTCCTGGAGAATCTTGTTCTATTTCATTATTAAATTTTGAAAATGGACTAACTGCTAAAAAGCGTTTATCCAAAGAAGCATCTGAACTGAATACATAATTTTGCTCCACAAAAAAGTTCCAAATTTGACCTTCGTTCTCAATACACCACTGAATTTGTTCTGGCGTGTAACCAACTTTATATTCGTCTGGTGTATCTGTTAACAATGCATCTTGCAAAATCAATTTCTTCCCTTCATAAATCATTTTATCAATAAATAATTGATTTCTTGGGCTAAATGTTACCACATCATTCGCAATTGCATCAACAGCTTGAGAAGGCAAACGATTAAAATCTAAATTTGTGCGTAAATAACGTTCTACGCCAATGCTATCATATAATTTATTCTTTGACCCCAAATACGCATCCATCGCAATAAACATCAAGCCAGATTGCTGACTAAACATCACAGGATAATCTATATTTTGTAAACCTGATGAATAGGTATAAACCGTCGGAATTTTATATTCTGGAAAATAAAATTGGTAACGTTGAAACATCGGAGTTAACGATTCATTTAAGTTTTTAAAATCTCCAAAAACCTTTCGAGATTGTCCATAAATACTCAATTCTTCTTTATTACGACGTTGACTTTCCCATACATCATCCGCAGTTTTTGCATCAAAAAAGAAAGGATAATCTTTTCGTAAAGTCGCTAAAGGAATCGAATCGTTAAAAAAATCTTGGCTGATATCATGAATATTCAACTGAACATTTTGTTCTTTGACATCCACTTCCCACGATTTTTCTTTTTTGCACGCAGTAAATAAAATTAAACTCGCAAAAGCTAAGCCATATACAAATTTCATTGCTTGGTTATTTAGCTAACAAAAATAGTAAAATAATCTGTAGTATTTTCAACCCTAATTTTTTTCATAATCTGCTATCTTTGAAATAAATTATTAAACTATGCAAACTGAAAAAGTTGTAGAATATATTGTTTCTTGGTTGAAAGATTATTTGGAAACAGCGCACCAAAAAGGCTTTGTGATTGGAATTTCGGGCGGAATTGATTCGGCTGTAACCTCAACACTTTGTGCGATGACAGGCTCCCCTTTACTTAATTTGGAAATGCCAATTCATCAAGAAAAAAATCAAGCGGATAGAGCAAAACGTCATATTGAATGGTTAAAAAATAAGTTTTCGTCGCCAATCGATTCGATAGAAGTTGATTTAACCTCAACTTTTGATGCAATGGTTTTGGCTTTACCAGAAACGGAAACAACGGATAAAGTGAATTTAGCCTTGGCCAATACACGCTCTCGTTTGCGTATGACAACACTTTATTATTTTGCTGGTTTACACAATTATTTGGTTGCAGGAACAGGAAATAAAGTCGAAGATTTTGGCGTTGGTTTTTATACGAAATATGGTGATGGCGGTGTAGATCTTAGTCCAATTGCTGATTTGATGAAATCGGAAGTGTATAAAATTGCTGAGTTTTTAGGAGTTAATACAGATATTCAAAAAGCAAAACCAACAGATGGTTTGTTTGGTGATGATCGTTCGGATGAAGATCAATTAGGTGCAAATTACGATGAATTAGAATGGGCAATGAAAGCGAAAGAAGCTGGAAAAACTGCAAATGAATTTGAAGGTAGAGAAAAAGAAGTATTCGAGATTTATTCCAGATTAAATCGTATTAACCAACATAAAATGGTTCCAATTCCGATATGTGATATTCCTGAGGAGTTGATGAACTAAGCGGTAAGCACAATTAATTTTTTCAATATAAAAGCAAGCGAAAGGTTGCTTTTTTTTATTTTGATGTGATGTTGAAACGAGTTCAATATGACTTACGTATAAATGTCATTCTGAATAAAACGTTAGTAGAATGAAGAATCGAAGATTCCTCCTAACGTCGGAATGACATTTTCTTAGTTTACACTTGAATAAGTCAAAAAGATAAGAAAAACAAAAAACTCAGTAATACTACTGAGTTTTTTTATGTTGTAAATAATATGCTATTGCGATATATGCGAGGGAGATTCCGGATAAGTTTGCCATTAAATCGACAAAATCAAAACTACGATGAAGTGATGTTAAAATACCTTGCAAAATTTCGATAAGAAAACTTACCAAAAACGGAATTATCATCAAGCGCAGAGTTGTTATTTTGTATGCGACAAATAACAAAATCGTCATCATCCCAAACATTCCACAATGTACAATTTTATCTAAATTATCAATCTCCAAAAAGATTTCTAATTCTTTGATTGTGCTTAATTTCGAGAAATTTTCTTGTGGAAGTAGCGTCAGATAAAACACCAACGCTACATATGCAAAGAATATTATTTTTTTTGTCTTATGCACCAATTAATTCTCCGTAAGCAGCTGCGTCTAATAAAGCATCTAATTGAGAAGCATCTTCAATTTTTACTTTGATAATCCACCCTTTTCCGTAAGGATCAGTGTTGATTAATTCTGGCTCACCTTCTAATTCAGTGTTAAATTCTACAACTTCACCGCTAATTGGCATAAATAAGTCAGAAACTGTTTTTACTGCTTCTACTGTTCCAAATACTTCTTCTTGACCTAAAGTTTCTCCTTCTGTTTCTACGTCAACATAAACAATATCTCCTAACTCTCCTTGTGCGAAAGCTGTAATACCGATTGTTGCTACATCTCCTTCTACAGAAATCCACTCGTGATCTTTACTGTACTTTAAATTGTTTGGAATGCTCATAATGTTTGTTTTATTGTTTTTTTAATTTCCGAATGTAAAGGTAGCACTAAATCCGGCACGAATTTGAGAAATTGGAAAAGCTGTTGAAATTTTATATTTACTCATCATCTGATCCCAATAGAATCTCAAGTTCAAATTCTTACTTACGTTATAATCTGCCGTTATCTTAAACGTCATAATTCGCTGTCCACCTGTAATTTGCGAATCTCCATAAATACTTGTTGGTACGTTTGGATTTTGTACGTCATCAAAGTTATAAATTACTTTTCGAATTGTTGTTTGATTATCTCTTAATGAGAAATCTCCACGAATATTTAAGTCACCTTTGATTGTTTTCTGATTTCCTTGGTAACGAATTTTCATTTTGAAATCTTTGAAAATATATCCAAATCCAACAATATATTCAGATCCATAATCTTCTGTATACGTATAATTTGTTGTGCTTAATGATAATAAACGATCTCTGTTATATTGCGCACGTAATTGCATACTGTTACGGAATGTTAAATCCACTCCCAATAATGGTGAAAATGATTCGATCATCGTAACGGCTCCATATAAATTCTGCGTATAGAAGTTTCCATTTTCATCTTTACCAGTCACTTGTCCACCACCCATAATTCCTGTATCTAACATGAAGTTTGGATTAGACTGAATTCCTGTTGTTGTGTAAGTCGAATTATATGAACTCGAAACCTCAACATTATCAAAATATTTATTGATAATTGGAACAGATTTCAATCCTGTGTACGTTACGCGCCAGTTCGGAACCGGAATAGAACGATTGTATCCTAATTTAGACGAACCTGCATCTTTTCCTTGCACCGCCGCTAAAAATGCTGGTATAAGTACATCAGAACTTCTTGCATTAAATCCTTCGTAATAACCAAGTCCATCTACATTTCCGCTACCTCTTTTTTGTGCTAAACGTCCAGAAATAGTTTTAGTATTTGTTAGGAATTGCTCAAAAATTGCATCTCCATCTTTGAAAGCTGTTTTGATATTTACGGTCGAAATATTAAGATTTGCTAATTCATCAATGTAAGGATTTTCGACTGCTAAATTGAATCCTGAATGATAAATACGACGATCTTTTGTACGTTTTGCACTCAAATCAATTCGTAAATCTGGAATTGGCTCAATCAAAGCAGTTCCATTAAAATCAGAACCTTTTGTAATTTGATACGCATCCGTCATCAATTCATCGCCAACAATCAATCCTCTTTCAACTAATTGTCGTTTAATATCGAATTGTGTTCCATAAACGAAACCTAAACTTGGTCCATTTTTACCATCAACACCAAAGAAACCTGGCTCGTATAATAATCCTGGAATTACAGCTCCATTTGTTTGATTAAATGTAAAATTAGCTCGTTTTAACGATGATAAAACCATCCAACCATAATCTTTTGCTGTAAATTTATGTTTGAATTTATAAGCTGATTTCTTGTTTGTACGACGTTTTTTAGCAAATAAATTTGTGTAAACTGTATTCAACGAATCAATCTCTGCTCGACGTCCTTTTAAGATCGAATCGTAACGTTTGTATCCTTTAAATTCCGGATAAAATTTTGCAAAATCTAAATCTCCCATCAAGTTGATCGAATTCGAGTTTTGAGCTGTACCTCTACCTAAATTCGCAATTCGTGTTGATGTAGAACCATCAGGATTTGTAACTTCTGTCTCAAAATTTCTGTAAGCAGTAGAAGTTGCAATCCAGTTATAATTCGAAGTAAATCTAGCTTCAACATTCATCCAATTTAGATATGGGAAGAATTTTAAAGGTAATTTATAATTCACCTGAAATTGTTGATCATACTGAACTGGACGTCCAATTGTAAACATATTTTGCCAAATCATATCTTGATCTGCACGCTGGAAAGTTGTTCCATCATTCAACGTCATTGTCGAAGATGTTAAATCTAAACGCAACGATTTTGTCAAATCAAAACCTAAATTATATTGCCAATTGAACAAGAAATTGTTACTATATGTCGGACGCATTAAGCTCGAAGAACTTCCTCCTCCTAAATATTGACTGATATCTCGATATTGTCTTTCGCTATATGTACGCGCAATCTCTGTACGGAAAGAGAAACGTGTTGGCAAAGGATTCACATTAAATTCACGAATAAATTGTAAATATTTTCCTGATTCCTCTTTTGGTTGAACCGCACGCCATTTTTTGAAAGGCTCGTACGATTTTCCTCTAAATCCGAAATTATAATTAATCGACGCTCTTAATTGCTGATTTACATTGTATTGCGTATAAATATCACGGTAATAATTATCCGAATACATCATCGAAACTGAAAAGTTAGAAGGATCGTAAAAACGAACAGGATTGTTGTTATTTGTTGATCTAACTTTTCGAATATTATTAAAAGCAAAACTTTTGAACTGCGTATAAGTACGAACAACTTTTTCTAATTCGACTTTATTAGGCGCTTCATCAAAAATAATATCATTGTCTAACGGATTATATTTTGGATCGACAAAACTTTCCTGAATTGTAAAATCGAACGGAATTTCCATTCCCCATTTCTTTGGTAAGAATTTATCTAATTTTACTTGTGCATTCAACGCGTATTGTAATGATTCGTCCTGATTACGATTTGCAGGACCTTGGTCTATCGCACCAAAACCTACAGAACTTGTGCTTCCTGAGACTTGTACATTTGCGAAGTCACCTAAATTGAACTGCACATTTGCGGAAGCTGCATAACCTCCTTGGTTATCGATTTCGCTCAGACGAAGTTCATTTACCCAAAGTAAAACTTCTTTATCAGATGGTCCAGAAGTATTACGAACCCCAATCATAATCGAAGATACATTCCCCAATGTTGGACGTCCTTTTACATAAACCGTTTTGTTTGGATTCTCTTGATCAAAAGCAAAATTGAAACGTTGCAATGTACTGAAACCATCAGCATCCCTTTGTTTTTTAGCATCTGTAAACAAATCTGTATTCAGATCGATAAAGTTTTCATCTGGCCAAACTGTGCTTTCTGTTGCAGAACTTTGTGGCGTATATTTCAACGGCATTTCATATTCATAGTAATTATCTGTATAATCACTACCTACACGAATAAATAATTTTGTACCATTATCAATCGCATTTGAAGCTCTATCTAATAAGTTTTGAGCAGATACAAACATTTGTAATTTTTTGTATCGACGCAAATCTAAATTTGTATTCTTAAAAATAGCTTTTGAAGTACTTCCTGGTTTAAACTTCGCTTTCAATGTCATCGAAGCTTCGTTCTGAGATTGATGTCCCGTTGTTCCTTGTGTTTGTTCACGATAAACTCCAGGAGGAATCATATAACGAGGGCGATCAGTACCATTTCGTTCGATACTAACCTCACCAACTTCTAAATCATCAATATTCTTATCCTCTTCGTAACCCTCTTGATTACTAATAATATAAGGATAAATGTTTTTGGTATAACGACGCCATTCAGAACGAACTAAATCAAAAGTACCAAAACGAAGAGTTGTTTCTTCCTCGAAACCTCGCATCACCATACGCATAAAACGAGCAGCTGTTAACACACTTTCTGCTTGTGCAATAGACGCGTCATTGTTTAACTCTTCTACTCCATCTCCGTCAAGATCTAAATCAAAGTTATCAACAGGAATACGAACTTGATACCATTTTACATCATGTTTCGTTTTGTCAGGAAATTCTCCCTGAACCGTTTTTCTTGCAACAATAAATTTATTGTTTGGATCTTCTAACGTTTGACGGTTAATTTTTAACGTATACTGATTATAGTTTTCTGTCTGATCTAAATTGAAATCGCCATTAATATCTTCTGTATCTGGCGTTAAAGATGATGCATGTAAAGGATTATCAGTTGAATTGTTTCCTTGCGGATTTCTGAAATAACGGTAACGATCTTGAACCGTATTCCCGATTGATGCACCTCTAAAGCGATCATCTAAGAAGAATAAATAATTATCATTTGCAGGATCTAATTCTCCTGTCACTAAATTATTACTCGTAATTCCATAACGTTGCGCTTCTTCCTCATCTGTTAATCCATTATAACCCAAATCTTGTTGTTTTCGGGCAGCTCCTTCCGTATCAAAAGCATATAAAATTGGATTTAACTGAGGTGTTAATCCCCATTTAGAAGCAACAGTCGCCGCACCATTTCCAGAATGAGGCAATCCATTTTCGTACATCATTTCGCCGTCTTTTAAGACATCTTCCGAAACATTTCCTAAATGTACCAATAGCTCTCCTTCTCCACCTTTTCCATCTGCATAAGGATCCATCATCCAAAACTCGATGTATTCCACATTCGAATCTTTGAAGTTAGAAACTGAAATAGGACGCATAATTGCTCCCCAGTTTTTCGTATCTACTGCATTTGGATTAACATTATAAGGTCCACGTTCTTGCGGATAGAATGTCATATCTAATGTGCTGATGTATGAATTTGTACCAGCCATTACATCACGTTGATCGAAAAGCTCTTTCAGCTTAATGCGACGCGCCATATGCGTTGACATTTGTTGATCTGTTAAAGGCGAGCTTCCTCCCATTCCATAAAAACGCGGATCAATAGAATACCATGATAACATACGACGACCATTGTTGAATGATAAATCGTCATTTTTCATTCCATTTGGGAAGAACGGGTGGTAACCAGAAGCAGAATATCCAGCAGGTTTTCCTGGTGTTGATCCAAATTTCCATGAACCAACATCTAATAAACTAATGCGCGATTGTGCATCTTCGAAATCGTCTATATAAGAATAACCTCCTGTCACTTTGTTCATTCCTGGCATCAAATAAGCCGCCTCTGCCTGAACACTAATGTTCGACATTTGGTCCGTTTTGATTCCCGGAATTTTATTTGTTAAACGAGTTAACCACTCAGCTTCTGAGTTATATTGTGTATTAAGTCCAACAATTGTGTTATTCACAGGTTCTGAACCAAATTGTGTTTTTTGCGTAACTGGACGTTCTTGGTAATTAATTAAAGTTCCGCCTAACATAAACTTATCACTAAATTTATGCTCGACATTAATTCCCATGAAACGTTTTTTCTGTAAATTAAATGTAGATTGATTTTCTAAAGAAACATTAATTGGTGCTCCAGAATTTTTCAATTGTTCATTAATGATTTTTACACGCCCCAACTGATAATCTACCGTATAATCTACGCCTTCCGTCAACGTTGCTCCACCAGAAGTTACTTTAACAGAACCTTGCGGCACATTGAAAGCGCCCAACGGAATACCATCTGTCACCGTTCCTTTGTAACGACCTTCTAACGTATAACGATTAGCTAATTTTTCGCCAGAAAGTGTATTTGGTAATTGACGATAAATTTGATTAAAAACATATTCTTCATTTTGACCTTTTAATTTATTGCTCAAATATTTACCAAAAGGTTCAACAGAAGTGAAAATAATATTTCCTCTTTCTGTATCAATTGTTAACCCTGGTTGAAAATCAAATAAACCATCACCTTTACTTCCGTCAGGATTTTGTTGTAATTGTCCGTTCGAATTTAATCTATCCATGTTCAGAACTTGAATTAACGATTGCTCTGAAACAGCAGAATTTGGTAAGTAATTTAATTTTCCAGAAGATTGTTCTCCATTATCCTTGAAATTAATATTCATCAAAAAATCTTCACTCGAAACACCATAAGCATTTAACGAATAAATATTTTTCATCATCAAATCCCACATTGGCGAAGCCACATTAACTGCAGAATTTGGTTTGATTAATTTCGCAATAATTGGTTTATCTGTCTCGCTCGACATTTGTCCAACTTTGTATAATTTTGTCGGATCAGAGCTTAACGAATATTGAAACGAAACCGCTAATAAATCTTCACCATCAACCAAAGGCGTATTCAAGGAAATGTATCCTAATTTTGGATAAAAAGTGAATTCGGAAGCATCAAGTTTACGAACATTTTCGTTGACGATAAAGTTTTCTCCATCCTGAAATTGTTCACCATTGAAAGAATATCCGTTCAAATAACTTCTTGCATCACTAATCTTGGTAAAACCTTGAGAATTAATCTCATTAAATAAGGCATTACTACTATTTTGAGGCGCTGTACCACCTTCTGCAATATCTCGCAAAGCGATAATAGAACGTCTATTCTGTTGATTCCCTCCAGATTTATCAACTTTCCAAACCTCAATATTACTGATATTGATATTACTGTTAACTGCAGGATAATTTGCTAACGCTCTATCGTAACTATTTCTAAAAAATTGACCTAAGAAAAAGTGTCTATTGTATTCATATTTTTCGGCAGCGACTTTAAAATCAGTCATCACACCACCACCTTGAACCACAATATTTTTAGATTCCGAACGTTGTTCTGAAAAGACAGCCGATACATTTGTACGACCGAATTTAAGATCTGTTCTAACTCCAAAAAGTGACTGTGCACCTGTAATCAACGAAGTACTAAGCGGCATCGAAATATTACCAACCTCTATATTTTGTAGGATATCATCTTCTCCTCCAAATGGATCCAATTTATTCCCCAAAGCCTTTCTCCACTGAAGTTTCATTTGATTTTCGAAGCCAAAACCAGCTTGCGTGTCATAATTCACTTTCATCTGAAGATTTTCTCCGACTTTACCCAAAATACTCAATTGCATACGTTGATTAAGATCCATTGTAAGCGTTTGACGGTTTTGTGGCAACAACATTGGATTATCTATCTTTTGCAAGAAAACACCCAATTCTAAATTTGCATAACCTTGCGGAATCAATGAAATTTCTGATCCACCAAAAATAGTTTCGAAAGCTTTAGATTTCACCTTAAAACTTGGTAAAATACTTCCTTCTTTTTTTCCTTCCTTATCTCCAAAACGTTCTTCACGATAAAATTGATCGTTGGTTTGAGATTTTACTCGGAAATAATTTTTCATGTCTTGATTCTGAACCAAAGTCAGGTATTCTTGACGTGTCAAATAGATAGGTTCGGAAACTAAACTTGTTCCAATTTGAGGATATAAAATATACTGACGCTTTATCGCATCATATTGTACATCGTATTTTATTTGATTATCTAAAAACAATCCACCTTTTTGATCTCGGATAGGAAACTTAAGCGTATCACTTTCCTGAGCCATAACATCGCTCATAGTTCCCATTGCAAAAAGGAAACACAAAGCTGCTATAGTAGAGCCTTTACGAATAGTTTTTGGTTCGTTATGAATCTTCATTAAATTTTCTTCAATGTTTCTTTTACTAAGAATTCCACGTCTGCATCTGGCTGATCTTGTAGGATTTTGTCCATGATTTTCTCTGCAGATTTTTTAGGAATTCCTAAAACTTCTAAAGCAGATAACGCTTCATTCTTAGATTTATTTTTAACCGAAGTAGAATTAACATCTAATATTAAATTTTGATCCAATTTATCTTTCAAATCAATGATGATTCTTTGCGCTGTTTTAGCACCAATTCCTTTTACACTTTGCAATAATCTAGCATCTTCTTGAGCGATTGCAGTTGCAATTTCTTTGGAAGAAAGTGTCGAAATAATCATCATTCCAGAAGCTGGACCAACACCGTTAACACTAATTAATTTCTGAAAAATTTCTCGTTCTAGTTTTGTTGCAAATCCATAAAGTATATGTGCATCTTCGCGAACAATCAAATGTGTAAAAATTGTAACCAATTCTTCGTGTTCTAAAGTAGAATATGTATTTAGTGAAATATTGACCCAATATCCGACCCCATTACAATCTATTACAGCATTTGTTGGATAAATCTCGATTAATTTACCTCTTAATTGTGTTATCATTTTGATGTTTATTTAGTTACACTACATATAGTGATAACGTCAAAAATACAATTTATTTTGTAAGGATGAAAGTATTGATTTTAATGAAAGCCTTGTCAAGATTTAAATCTTGACAGGGCTTCAATTGATTTGAATTAAATATTTTGAGAAATCAATTTTTAGTTTTTCATATTGTTGTTGGTTTGAAATATAACCGTCAGTACTAAACGGAGGAAATGTAAATACAGTTTTAAAATAATCATTTGAATACCCTTTATCACTCACTAATAGGATTATTAAACGTTACTCTCGTTTTAAGACTAGAACATCTTAATTTATCATCATAATTTTTATCAAATGAATAAGGTAATGGTTCAAAATAACCCTCATAATTTTTTTCACAAGGATATAATCCGTCAGATTCTAATGGACTTTGTTCAAATACTTTTCCAAAATGTTGAACTATAAATAATATTATTATTGAAATTAATAAGGATAAAATAATAATTTTTGAATTTTTCAAATTCAAAAATTCAATTAATTACAAATAAATTTACATACAATACTCATCCATTCCATTTAGCTGAAGTGCTTCTTTGGCTGGTGAAATAAAAGGAATGTTTAATTCTAATCCGCGAAGGATAAATAATACACCCAAAATAAGTGTGATAATTGGTAAGATTTTTAAGATAGTTTGACGTTGTTTCACTGATAAAAAATTACCAAATAAAACGGTGGCAAACATTAAAGGCAAGGTTCCAAGTCCGAAGAAGAACATGAATAGTGCACTTTTGTAAACTGATCCTAAACCAATGGCTGCTGTAAGTGAAGCGTAAACCATTCCGCAAGGTAAAAGTCCGTTTAATAGACCAACTATATAAAGAGAGGAAGAATCTTTCTTGATTAAGAATTTACCAAGAGAGAGTTTTACTTTTACCATCAAGGCGTTTACAGGACGAAGTTGCGTAGCACCATTTTCGTAAAATTTTGGAATCATGACCATAATAATCATCAAAACTCCAATCAAAATACTTAGATAATTTTGTAATCCAACAAATGAAAATGATTCGCCAATCAATCCTAAAATTGCACCTAAAATTGTATAAGTGGTTACACGTCCTAATTGATAAGTCAAATTACGAAGTGTAAATTTTAGTTTGTTTTGAGATTCTAATCCCAAAGATAAAGCAATAGGTCCGCACATCCCCACGCAATGCAGGGACGATGTAAGACCTATGGATAATGCTATGATAACTATTGTGAAATCCATCGAATGGACTTTTTAATCAAATAAGTTTGATTATTTTCTTTCCAGCTTAAAGTTAATTCGTATTCTCCATCAATTAACTTAACAGATGGTACTAAAAAATTCTTTTTATCAGATAATTTAATCGGCATTTTGACATCTTTTGTTTCGTCATCATTACGCATCAAAAAAATATCTCCTTTAAAATCGGAAGCAGTAGTTGCTGGAAATTTAAATAAAAATCCATTTGCTTGTACAATAACTTCTGGTTTCTCGGTCAAAGCATTTGCTCGTTTTTCTGCATTTATTTCATCCTGAAAATGAATTTCTTTTTCGTAATAATCCTCGGTTACCATTCCGCCTGTATCTCCTGCAAAATATAACAACGATAGAATGAATATCATAAAACATCCCAAAGCAATTGCTACATAATGTCCCCAATTTAACTTCATATGATTAATATTTGAATGGAGCTGAGAAGCTCGTTTCGTATTTATCGATTACTTTTCCTTTTTGATTGACTAATCCAATCACTACTTTTTCTTTGTACGATTTAACTTCATCCATTGGAATTTTCAAGAAGAATTTTCCTTGGATGATTTGACCTTTTTCCATGTTCAATTTATTCTCGCCTTCGTACATTTCTACTTTTGAGTTTTTGTGTGATAGCAATTGAACTGTTACAATTTGGTCTGCATTTGTTTTATTGTACAATGTATACTCGAATTGATTAACGTAATATTTACCTTCTACCTTGTAATCTGTTCCAGGAACTTTAAGGTATTTAGATTCTACATCAGACCGAGAGAACAAGAAAGCTGTCATTGCTCCAATTAATAATAATAAAGCAAATGTATAAGCAGCTAATCGTTTTGTGAATTTGAATTTTTCGCCACGTTTGATATCATCTTCCGAAGCATAACGAATCAATCCTGTTGGTAAACCGACTTTTTCCATTACTTCGTCGCATGCATCAATACAAGCTGTACAGTTAACACATTCTAATTGGATTCCGTTACGAATATCAATTCCAGTAGGACAAACAACAACACATTGACCACAGTCAATACAATCCCCTTTTCCTTTTGCTTTACGATCTTCGTTCTTTTTGAATTTTGCTCGACCAGCTGTTCCTTCACCACGTTTAAAATCGTATGTTACATTGATTGTATGCGAATCAATTAATACACCTTGGAAACGTCCGTAAGGACAAACCAATGTACACGCTTGTTCGCGGAACCATGCGAATACGAAATAAAACATTGCTGAGAAGAAAACTAATCCAACCAATGTTCCTACATTTTCGGCTGGCCCTTCTTTTATAACTGCGTATAAAGCATCAGCTCCAATAATATACGCTAAGAAAACATTAGCAATAATAAATGAAATGATAGCGAAGATGGTCCATTTCAATAATTTTTTACGAATTTTTTCTTCGTCCCAATCTTGTTTATCTAATCTAATTTGTTTTGCTCTATCTCCTTCTATGGCGTATTCTATTTTTCGAAAAACCATTTCCAAGAAAATTGTTTGCGGACATACCCATCCGCAGAACAAACGACCATAAGCCATGGTAAATAATACGATGAAAATAATTGTCGTGATCATTCCTAAAGCTAAAAGGAAGAAGTCTGATGTAAAAAATGGAAAACCAAATAAAATGAATTGGCTGTGCAAAACATCAAATTTGAACAATGGATTTCCATTAGGTAATTTAAAGAAAGGCGCTAAGATTAATATTGCTAACAATACATAACTTACATACGTCCTATAGTTTGTAAACTTACCTTTTGGTTTTTTAGGATAAACCCATTTACGTTCTCCGGTTCGCTCCATGGTTCCAATGGAACTACGAACATCTTCGTTCATTTGGCTGTTTTCATCCAAATAATCGTCTAAATTAAATTCATCTTTTGGGTCAGAATTTTGAACACTCATTATAGTGAATTTTAAATATATACAAATTTACGACTAAAAAAGAAAAGAGAGCTTATAAATAAGCTCTCTTTCAATATGATATTTGTTGTAATTATTCAATCAATTACTTTTGTTTCCATGCTTCCATTAAGTCACCTTGAGGAGCAGCTGCACCTTCTGCAACTGTTTTCGTAGGTTCTTTTTGGTTGATGTAATATACGTAAGAAGCTACTTTCTCAATTGCTAATCCAGATAACTCTTTACGTTGTCCAAATGCACGCATTTGAGGATTGTGAGGAGATCCATTGTAAACAATGTGATAAATATTTTTGAATAAACTATCTTCTACATGATTCACCCAGTAATCATCCGTTAAGTTTGGTCCAATACCTCCTTTACCACCTTCCATGTGACATTGTGTACAATTTTGCTCAAAGATTTTTTTACCTTGTTCTACGATTGCAGGATCGTTAGATTTGTTTACAGCTCCTGTGATATCAATATCATTTGCAACTGCCCAAATACTATCTTGCGCATCTTTGTAAACCATTTCTTCTTCGTATTCTTTGTCCATGTGAGCAAAGTCTGTGAAGCTATATGCCATTACGTAAACTACCATAAATACTACACCAAAGTAGAATAATGATAACCACCATTGTGGTAAAGCATTGTCTAACTCTTTGATTCCGTCAAAACCGTGATCTAAGATAATAGATTCTTCTTCTTCGTCTGATTGTTTTTTACCAGCACTACTGAACAATCTTTTGAAGTAACCTATTTTACCATCTTCTAAATATTTAGCTTGTTCTTCTTCAGATAATCTTTTAAATTTCTCTGCTTCAACAACTTTGTTTAAAGCATTGATGATTAAAAGCATCACGATTGCAACTGCTAATACTGCCCAGAAAATTCCTTGCGCAAACACATGTTTCAAGTGCTCCAATAAATTGTGAATCATTCCTTGAAAACCTGGTTCTGGCACCACATCTACTGGCGTCACCATTGTAAACGCTAAGATTACTGCTAATAGCGTTAATGGGATAAATATATAAGCCGGGGTACGTTGTCTCATTTTGTATTATTTTTTTCGTTCTCTTCTGGTTCTAAATCTAAAGCTGCTGACTCGTTGTCTTTGTAATACTCTTTTGGTTTTTTCATAACCTTAACAAAAATCGTCACAAAGACTGCTATAAATCCTATTAGGATTAATGTCTGCAACAAAGATGCATACTCATACTGAGAAAGGAATTCTTTATAATATTTTAACATTAGTTACTTGCTGTCTCTACTTGTTCAGCTTTTATATCTGTTCCTAAACGTTGTAAATATGCGATTAACGCTGTAATCTCACGATCTCTTAACGGAACAAACTCTTTACCTTGTTGTTTAGCTTCTGCTTCTTTTTTCGCATATAACTCTTTCAAGTCAGATGCATCTTTAAAGATAGTTTGCTCAATTGCTAAAGCTTGTTTGTTCATAGAAACTTGCATACTGTCAAAATCTTCTTGTTGATAAGGAACACCTAATGCAACCATTGATTTCATTTTATCACGCGTCAACTCACGGTCTAATTTATTATCAATTAACCAAGGGTAACGAGGCATGATAGAACCATCTGATGTAGAACGTGGATTCCACATGTGTTTGTAATGCCAAGCATCTGGGTTTTTACCTCCTTCGCGGTGTAAGTCTGGACCAGTTCTTTTAGACCCCCATAAGAATGGGTGATCGTAAACAAATTCTCCTGCTTTAGAGTATTCACCATAACGTTTTACTTCGTCACGGAATGGACGAACCATTTGCGTATGACAAGCATTACATCCTTCACGAATATATAAATCACGTCCTTCTAATTCTAACGGAGTATAAGGTTTGATACTTGCGATTGTAGGTACGTTTGATTTTACTACGATTGTAGGAACAATCTCTACTAAACCACCAACTGCTAAAGTTAATACTGCTCCAATTGTCATTACCAATGGAGTTCTCTCAATCCAAGAGTGAACACCTTCTCCTTGTGCACGTGTAGAAGCTTTTGGTGCTAATGCTGGTGCCTCTGCTTCTTCATTTGCAACAAAGTGTCCAGATTTTACAGTTCTCCAAACATTGATAATCATTAAGATTGCTCCTATTAAGTATAATGTTCCACCGAATGCACGTAATGGATATAACCATTGTTTAAGAATTGTAACTGTTTGTAAGAAGTTACCATATTCTAATGTTCCGTCTGCTGCGAATTGTTTCCACATTAAACCTTGTGTCCATCCTGCAACATACATAGGAATTACCCAGAATAAGATACCGAAAGTACCAATCCAGAAGTGAGCGTTAGCCATCTTTACAGATGCTAATTTTGTGTTGAATAATTTTGGGGCTAAGTAATAGATCATACCAAAAGCGATAAATCCATTCCATCCTAAAGTACCTACGTGTACGTGAGCAGGAACCCAGTCTGTAAAGTGACCAATTTTATTTAATGTTTTTGTTGCTAACATTGGACCTTCGAAAGTAGCCATACCATAACAAGTTAAGGCAACTACGAAGAATTTCAAAATAGGATTTTCTCGTACTTTATCCCATGCACCACGTAATGTTAATAAACCATTTAACATACCTCCCCAAGATGGAGCGATTAACATGATAGAGAAACCTGTTCCTAAAGCTTGTGCCCAACCTGGTAATGCTGTATAAAGCAAGTGGTGAGGACCAGCCCAAATATAAATAAAGATTAATGACCAAAAGTGGATAATAGATAATTTGTATGAGAATACAGGTCTATTAGCTGCTTTTGGTACAAAGTAATACATTAATCCTAAGATAGGTGTCGTTAAGAAGAATGCTACCGCATTGTGTCCGTACCACCATTGTACTAACGCATCTTGAACTCCAGAATACAATGAATATGATTTCGGAGCCGTTAAGCTAAATGTTACAGGGATTTCTAAATTGTTAAACACGTGTAACATTGTAATTGCTGCCCAAGTTCCGATATAGAACCAAATTGCAACGTACAAGTGACGTACACGACGCTTAGCAATCGTTAAGAACATTTGTGCTCCAAACAATACCCAAACTAACGCGATTAAAATATCAATTGGCCATTCATGCTCAGCATACTCTTTAGAAGTGTTGTATCCTAAGATAAATGTTACAAATGATAATACAATAAATAATTGCCATCCCCAGAAAACGATCCAGCTTAAAACATCGCTGTACATTCTGGTTTTCAACAACCTTTGCATTGAATAATAAGCTCCAGTAAAGAACGAGTTTCCAACAAAGGCGAATACCGCAAATGTTGTGTGAATCATTCTTAATCTACCAAAACCAAGTTTTCCTTGCGAATTGATTAAGCCTTGGATGTTCCCTCCGATTGTACCATCATCCGATCCGAAGATGTATTCTGGTAACGTTGGAAAAAACAACAAAGTTGCAACCAATACTCCAAAGAAAAATGCCATAACTGCCCAAAACAATGTGGCATAAAGGAAATACTTTACGATCTTATTGTCGTAACTAAAAGTCTGCATTTGCATTATGAGTCGATTTTATCTTGTGTTTTTTTATCATCTTTTAACATTCTCACTGCTGGGGATTCATCCTCATCAAATTGTCCTTTCTTATACCCTAAAAAGAATAAAAGAAGGAAAATTGCCCCCAAAGAGACACTAACTAATATCATTAATAATAATATCCCCATAGCTCCACAAAATTACAAAGCCCTAAGTTCTTATCACAATGATTTTGGTCAGAGCAGTATGTATAACTCTAATTTAAAATCAATCTAAATTCCATTTTGTTAATTTATCTGCAATTCGGGTACTTGCCGTTGCAAAAATTAACACTGAAATAGAACTTATTGGCATCAATATAGCCGCTACAACTGGCTGTAAATAACCAGAAACAGCAAAACTAAGTCCAACAATATTATACAAGAAACTGATGAAAAAAGCAATTTTTATAAATTTCATCGTGGTCTTCGATAACTTCAAGAAATTTGGAATTGCCGAAAAACTTTTTGCATCCAAAATTCCATCACACGAAGGCGAAAAACTGTTAATATCCTCAGAAATAGAAATCCCTACTGTACTTTGTTTCAAAGCTCCAGCGTCATTCAATCCATCTCCAAGCATCATCACCTTCTTCCCTTCTTGTTCCAATTGTTTGATATATTCTAACTTATCAGTTGGCGATTGATTAAAAATCAATTTTGCATTGGCTGGAAAAATAGTTTCTAAATATTCTTTTTCAGAATCATTATCCCCAGACAAAACGTGTAACTGATATGTACCCAACTCTTTCAATAAACGATCTAAACCTTTTCGATATCGATTGGTATACACAAATTTACCAAAAACTTCTCCATCAATTGCTATAAAAACTTGAGATTGATTTAATCTATTTTCATTAAAAATTGCATTCGTGAAACTTCTCGAACCAACTTTTACTTGATGTCCATCTACATCAGCTTGCTGACCTTTTCCTACAATTTCTTCGTAATTAGAAATTGGCAAATGATCATCAACCGTCAACTTCTTATATAATGTACGGCTTAAAGGGTGATTAGAGTTTCTAATCAATGCTTTCACCAATTGCTTTTGATACTCAGAAAGTTCTTTCCCCTCGTATTGCACTTGCGCTTCATCACTTTCCGTAATTGTACCCGTTTTATCAAAAACTACATCTGTAATTTTCTCCATTCTTTCGACTGTTGATGTATTTTTTACATAGAATTTCTTATTCCCGAAAATACGCATCATGTGTCCCAAAATAAACGGAGACGATAAACCTAACGCACAAGGACAAGCGATAATTAAGATTGATGTAACAACTTCTAATATTTTTGAAGAATCGTGGAAATACCAATAAACAGCAGAAATTGCTGTAATAATAAGGATGATTAATGTGAAATAATGACTGATTTTATTCGTCAAAGCATTCAACTCAGATTCTTCTTTCTGGAAAGCATCATTGTTCCATAATTGGGTTAAATAACTTTGATTAACATCCGAAATAATTTCCAGCTCAATTGCATGACCAGATTGTTTTCCACCCGCAAATATTTTATCTCCAGCTTTTTTCTGAATCAAGCGAGATTCTCCCGTTACAAACGAGTTATCAATCATCGCTTCACCTTTCATCAAAATGGCATCGGCTGGAATAATTTCTTCATTTCTAATTAAAATTCGATCACCTTTTTTCAAATCAGCCAACAAAATTGGTTGTTCATAACCATTTTCTAATTTCGCAACTGCAATTGGATAAAACGATTTGTAATCTCGATCAAATGCCAACGCTTGCATTGTTTGTTGCTGAAACCATTTACCTGTCAACATCAAAAATAAAAGCATCGCTAATGTATCAAAGTAACCTGGCGAAATATCAAAAATGATATCATAAGTCGATTTAAACATAATCACAATAATTCCTAACGCAATTGGCACATCGATATTGATATATTTATTTTTCAGACCTTGCCAAGCCGAAACAAAATAATCGGTAGATGAATAAAAGAAAACAGGCAACGATAACGCGAACATTGTCCAACGGAAATATCCTTTGTTTTGATCTAACCATTGTTCTTTTACATTACCAAAAACTTCGACATATTCTGGAAAAGATAAAAGCATAATATTCCCAAAACAGAATCCTGCTATTACCAATTTGCTCACCAAAGAACGATCGACTTTGCTTTTTTTCTTTTTGTCTAATGTTTTTAGATTAATCGAAGGTTTGTAGCCTAAATTTGTAATAAATCTTGCCAAATCACCTAATTTCAAATCCGCATCACGATACGTAATCTGAACAGTTTTTTGTGTAAAATTGACATTAGAAGATATAATATTTGGGTTAATCGTATCCAAACTTTCTAACAACCAAACACACGAAGTACAGTGCATTACAGGTACATAAAAGGACACAACTGTAACGCCGTCATCTGAAAAATCGACAACTTTATCAAAGATTTCTTTTGTGTTTAAGAAATCAAATTGATGATTACTTTTTTCATCAGGACGCAAACCTGCATTACGATTAAGGTCGTAATAATCTTTTAGATTATTTACGTTTAAAATCTCGTAAACCGTTTTACAACCCTGACAACAAAAATCCTTTTCATCGAACTGAATAACCTCTTCTTCAATTCGTTGACCACAGTGAAAACAATTCTCTTCCATACTATTTTACAAAATTACTTTCCTTTTATCAGAATTAACGTTAACTTTGTATGAATTAAGTCATAACAACAAGATATGTCAGAGTTTAATGAGAATGTAGTATCGATTAAAGCGATGTTTGATAACCCAGAGTCTTTCGGGGTTTTTAGTAAGGAAGAATTATTGGAGTTTGAGCAAGAAAAGAAAATCATCAACCTAAAAAAAGGAGACGAAATTATACAGGAAGGTCACACACCAAAAGGTATATATTGCGTAATGAAAGGAACTGCTAAGTTGTTCAAAATTGGCTTTAATGGAAAAGAGCAAATTCTACGTTTTATCAACGAAGGTGACATTATCGGTTATCGCTCAATTTTAAGTCAAGAAGTTTTTGGTGCATCTGCAACTGCAATGACGCCAGTTGAAATATATTATATTCCAGAAAAATTCTTCTTAAAATTATTAGAAGTTAATCCAAAATTAGCTTTCAATATTTTACAAAGAATTGCAAAAGATTTGGGAGAATACGCCAGAACAATCACTTATTTAGCACAAAAAACAGTTCGCGAACGTTTGGCTGAAGTTTTAATTTTATTAGAAGGAAAATTAGGAACAGACAAAGACGGATTTATCAACATTTCGTTGACACGCGAAGAAATGGCTAATTTGATTGGAACAGCAACAGAATCTGCAATTCGTTTGATTTCTGAATTCAAAACTGATGAATTAATCGAAGTTGAAGGACGAAAAATCAAAGTTTTAGATCATCAAAAATTGACAAAATTAGGTCATGTTATTTTGTAAGAATTTATTCTTGATATAAAATCAAAAGTCGCTCACAGAGCGACTTTTTTTATGCAAATTATTTCAATTTCATATAATAATTTTTGAGAATTGGATCAATTTTTTCGAGCGCATATCTCAACGTTGTTCTTGGCATTTGCAACGTATATTCGTCCAAAAACTCAATCAACTTTTCTTCGTCCATTTTTCCCATTTCACGCAACATCCAACCATTTGCTTTGTGCATTAAATCGTGCGAATGATGAAGATTTTTCAACATAATTTCTGGAACAATTGAAAATGATTTTTGTTTGATAAAATATATCGTTGATACAATTGCGATTCGTTTTTCCCACAAATCTTCTGAATCCGCCAATTCAAAAAGTAATTCTTCTCGCTTTTGATGAAAACAATAATGGCCCAAAATTTTATAACAACTTATGTCAACCAAATCCAATTGTTGATTTGAGAAGTTTGAGCAAGATAAAAATCGATGATATCTTTTCTCACTTTTTCATCTTTTGATTTTTCGTACTTCGAAACCAACATCAACAAAGCAGTTAATCTGTATTCGTGAATATTAAAATTCAATAGATTTTCGATGTCATTTAACGAAACTTGTTGATAAAATTATTTCGCAATCAAACGCTGATTCGGAACAGAAATCCCGAGAAAAATATCTCCTTCGCCATATTCTCCTTTTCCAGTTTTGAAAAAACGCATCATAATCTTCGCTTTATCATCGTCCGCTAAATCTTGTAAAGTTGATTTTAATTGCTCTATCATATTTTATCAATTAGATGTTGATGTTAACAAAAAAAGAGTCCAAAAACTGAACTCTTATTTATTTTAAAATATTAAATATAAATTTCCTAACTTTAATACAAACTTACATTTATGAATTTCAAACACAAGCCTCTAATATTATTATTCTTCCTGATTATAATAATCAATGGTCTTATAAAGTTGTAAATAATTTTCGTGAAAATTCAATGGGTCTTTATATTCAAATTGGATTATTATTTATGGTTATATTAATTCTAATTTTTAATCTTAAAAAATCTAAAAATTAAAACTATTATTCTTCCGAATCATTTTCTTCCTCATCGTAATATTGAAAAAGGAAATTATTATAAGGAAAACGTTTCATGTGAATTTCTTTCACTTCTTCATAAACCGTTTTTCGCAAATCTTCTAAATTATCTTTTTCCGTTGCCGAAATAAACAAAGTCGGATAATCTGTTTTCGCCATCCACGTACGTTTCCAATCTTCTAACGAATAATTTTCAAATTTCTTTTCAGACAAATCATCTTCATCTTGTTTAATATAAGAAAAATTATCAATTTTATTGAAAACCATAATCGTTGGTTTTTCTTTCGACTCTATTTCAGCTAAAATTTGATTCACAGAATTCACATGATCCTCAAAACTCGCATGCGAAATATCCACAACATGGACCAACAAATCCGCTTCACGAACCTCATCTAATGTAGATTTAAACGATTCTACCAATTGTGTTGGCAACTTGCGAATAAACCCAACCGTATCCGTTAATAAGAAAGGTAAATTACCAATTACCACTTTTCGAACCGTTGTATCTAATGTTGCAAATAATTTATTTTCGGCAAAAACTTCGGACTTCGATAAGACATTCATCAACGTTGATTTCCCAACATTTGTGTACCCAACCAACGCAACGCGTACCAATGCTCCTCGATTTTTACGTTGAGTCGCCATTTGCTTATCGATTCCTTTCAATTTCTCTTTCAATAACGTAATTCGATCACGAATAATACGTCTATCCGTTTCAATTTCCGTTTCACCAGGACCACGCATACCAATTCCTCCACGTTGACGCTCTAAGTGTGTCCACATTCGTGTTAATCGTGGTAATAAATATTGGTATTGAGCCAATTCTACCTGCGTACGTGCATATGAAGTTTGCGCTCGTTGAGCAAAAATATCTAAAATCAATTGTGTACGGTCGATGATTTTTTTGTTGACAACTTTCTCAATATTTTTCAACTGAGAAGGCGTTAATTCATCATCAAAAATAACTGTATCAATATCATATTCTTCGACAAAAGCCGTGATTTCATCTAATTTCCCGCTTCCTACAAAGAATTTAGAATCAGGTTTGTCCATTCTTTGTGTAAAACGTTCTCCAACTGTCGCTCCAGCTGTATAAGCTAAGAACTCCAATTCGTCCATATATTCCGTCAGTTTTTCTTCGGATTGTTCACGTGTAATCAATCCAACTAAAACTACTTTTTCGTATTGTGCTTCTTGTTTTTCTAACATATATTACTGCAAAAATAAAAGAAAGTTTTGGATGTAACCGAACTTTCTATAAAATATTGAGAATTAATCAAATCAATAAAACTCAATAAATATTTGAGTTCTTTTGGATAAAAATAGAAAAAAATAAGGTTTTCATAATTAATAACAAGTTTATTTACTAATTTTCAAAAAATCTATTGTCAATTAAAATTTCCTTTCTACATTTGTTCCGACAAAAAAGTAAAAATGTACAAAAATAAATTACATCATCATCACCATCATACTTGCACTCAAGCGAGCAGATAGTGGTATGTAATGATTTTATCACAATATCTAAATCCCGTTTGAGTAAATCGAACGGGATTTTTTGTTACTTCAAGATTTAATCATCGATTTACTCAAACTTAAAAAATATAAAACATTAAAAATGAGTAAATTAAAAATAGCCATTCAGAAAAGTGGTCGATTAAGTGAAAAATCACTCGAATTATTGAAAGATTGCGGAATTAAAATTTCTACAAGTAATCGAAAATTAAGAACCGAATCTCCAAATTTCCCTATCGAAGTTTTATTCTTACGAGACGACGATATTTCACAATATGTAGAACAAGGCGTTGCTGACATCGGTATTTTAGGAGAAAATGAAGTTTGGGAAAAAGATAAAAATGTCACTCAAATTCGTCAATTAGGATTCGCAGGTTGTAAACTTTGTTTAGCTATTCCGAAAGATGAAGCTTATACAGATTTAAGTTATTTTCAAGACAAAAAAATTGCCACTTCTTATCCACGTATTTTACAAAAATTTTTCCAAGAAAAAGGTATCAACGTTAAGATTGAAGAAATTGGTGGAAGCGTAGAAATTGCTCCAAGTATCGGTTTGGCAAATGCTATTTTTGACATCGTTTCTACAGGTTCAACATTATTAACAAATGGTTTGAAACAAGTGGAAACAGTGGTTGAATCACAAGCAGTTTTAATTTCTAACAAAAATCTCGACAATGAAAAACAAGCAATTGTAGATCGTCTTTTATTTAGAACTGAAGCGGTAAAACAATCTTCTGAGAACAAATATATTTTATTAAACGCGCCCAACGAAAAGTTAGAAGAAATCATTGCTTTGTTACCCGGAATGAAATCTCCAACAGTTTTACCACTTGCCGAAAAAGGTTGGTCATCAATCCACACTGTAATTAAAGAAGATACTTTTTGGGACATCATCGAGCAATTGAAAGCTTTGGGTGCGGAAGGAATTTTAGTACTAGAAATTGAAAAAATGATTTTATAATTTTTGATTGACGATTTACAATTTACGATTGAATCGTAATTCGTAATTCTAAAATCGTAATTCGTAACAAAATGCAAACATATATCAAACCTCAACTTTCAGATTGGTCTACGTTAACAGCTCGACCAACGAAAGAAGCACAAGATTTACAAGAAATAGTTTTAGATATTTTTGGAAAAATTCAAACCGAGAAAGATCAAGCTTTAATTGATTTTACAGAAAAATTTGATCAAGTTAAGCTAACTTCTTTAGAAGTTTCTACTCAAGAAATTGAAGAAGCAAAAACTTTAATTTCTGAAGAATTAAAAGGAGCAATTCAATTAGCAGCTTCTAATATTGAGAAGTTTCACACTGAACAACGTGAAGAAGTAAAAGTTATTGAAACCACAAAAGGAGTAAATTGTTGGAGAGAATCTCGCGGTATCGAAAATGTTGGAATTTATATTCCAGGTGGAACAGCTCCGTTATTTTCTACAACTTTAATGTTAGGAATTCCTGCTAAATTAGCTGGTTGCCAAAATATTATTTTATGTACACCTCCAAATAAAGAAGGAAAAATTCACCCTGCAATTTTATATACTGCGAACTTAATCGGAATTGAAAAAATCTACAAAGTTGGCGGAATTCAAGCGATTGGAACGTTAACTTTTGGAACAGAAACGATTCAAAAAGTGGATAAAATTTTCGGTCCAGGAAACCAATATGTAACTGCAGCAAAACAAGTTGCTCAAAACTTTGGTGTAGCCATCGACATGCCTGCTGGTCCAAGCGAAGTTTTAGTGATTGCAGATGAAACTTCGGTTCCTAAATATGTGGCTGCCGATTTATTATCACAAGCCGAACACGGAATCGATTCACAAGTGATTTTATTAACAACAAACGAACAAATATTAAATGAAACGATTGAAGAAATCAATGCTCAATTAGAAGTTCTGCCAAGAAAAGAATTAGCGACTAAAGCGTTAGAAAATTCAAAAGGAATTGTTTTAAATTCTATCGAAGAATGTGTAACTTTTTCAAATATTTATGCACCTGAACATTTAATTTTCGCTTGCGAAATGGCTGAAAATTATATCGATAAAATTATTAATGTAGGTTCAGTTTTCTTAGGAAATTATTCGTGTGAATCGGCTGGTGATTATGCTTCAGGAACCAATCACACTTTGCCAACTAATGGTTATGCAAAAAATTATTCAGGAGTTTCGTTTGATAGTTTTATCAAGAAAATCACGTTTCAGAAATTATCAGCAGAAGGAATTCAAAACATTGGTCCAGCAATCGAATTAATGGCTGAAGCCGAAGAGTTATTTGCGCACAAAAATGCAGTAACCTTAAGACTAAATGATCTAAAATCGTAAATCAAAAATCGTACATGAATTCATTCAACATAAATAACATCATTCGTCCTAACGTAAAAACGCTGAAAGCTTATTCATCAGCTCGTGACGAATTTCAAGAAATAAATAACGATTTCGTTTTCTTGGATGCGAACGAAAATCCTTTCAATAATGGATTGAATCGTTATCCTGATCCTTTACAACGTAATGTAAAATCGATTTTAAGTGAAATCAAAAACTTTCCTGCAAATCAGATTCTATTAGGAAATGGAAGTGACGAAGTGTTAGATTTAATTTTCCGAGCATTTTGCGAACCGAATCAAGATAATGTTATTGCGATTTCACCTTCCTATGGAATGTATGGTGTTTTAGCGAATTTAAATGCTATTGAATACCGAAAATCGTTATTAAACAAAGAAGATTTTCAACCAAACATCGAAGATATTTTCTCAAAAGTAGATGAAAATACAAAAATGATTTTTTTATGCTCTCCTAATAATCCAACAGGAGAAATCATCAAAAGAGAAACTATTTTAGAAATTGTGAATCGTTTCAATGGCTTAATAATTATCGACGAAGCTTATATCGATTTCGCCACAGAACAGTCTTGGATAGAAGAAATCAAAAATTATCCAAACGTAATTGTTACCCAAACTTTGTCGAAAGCGGTTGGTTTAGCAGGAATTCGTTTAGGAATTTTGTATGCTTCACAAGAAATTGTGGATGTTTTAAATAAAATAAAACCACCTTATAACATCAATCAATTAACACAATTAAAAGCGATTGAAATTTTAAGCGATTACGATAAAGTGATAGCTATTACAAATACGATTATTCAACAAAAAGAAGTTCTAGAAAATGCTTTAACTGATATCTCATTTGTAGAAAAAATCTATCCAAGCGATTCGAATTTCATTTTGATTAAAGTTGATAATGCAAACGAACGTTACAATCAATTGGTCGAAAAAGGAATTGTAATTCGTAACAGAAACAACGACGATTTATGCGAAAATTGTTTACGTATTACAGTTGGAACGGAAGTTGAAAATCAGAAATTAATACAAACACTTAAAATAATATAATTTGTCATTTCGAATGAAACGACAGTGAAATGAGAAATCTCTGAGATTCCTCCTAACATCGGAATGACATCAAAAACAACTAAAATGAAAAAAATACTATTCATAGATCGTGATGGAACAATGATTTTAGAGCCAGCTGACTACCAAGTTGACAGCTTTTCCAAATTAGAATTCTATCCAGAAGCCTTTACTTATTTAGGTAAAATTGCAAAAGAATTGGACTACGAATTAGTTATGGTGACCAACCAAGATGGTTTAGGAACGCCTTCTAATCCTGAGGAATTATTTTGGCCAATACAAAATTTCGTAGTGAAAGCATTCGAAAATGAAGGCGTGAAATTCGAGGATATTTACATTGATAAAACTTTTGCTCATGAAAATGCGCCAACGCGTAAACCTGGAACGGCTTTATTAACAGAGTATATCAATAACCCTGAATATGATTTAACAAATTCGTTTGTAATCGGTGATCGAATAACGGATGTTAAATTAGCTCAAAATCTTGGTGGAAAAGGAATTTTTATCGCGAATGATGAAGCTTTAGGCGCAGACGAAATCAATGATAACAAAGGATTAAATGATGCGATTGCTTTAAAAACAACTTCATGGAAAGAGATTTACGAGTTCTTAAAACTTCAAAATCGCACTGCTTCAATTGTTCGTAATACGAATGAAACAAAGATTAAAATTGATTTAAATCTTGACGGAACAGGAAAATCGGATATTTCGACAGGAATTCACTTTTTCGATCATATGTTAGATCAAATCGCTCGTCATGGACAAATGGATTTAGTGATAAAAGTGGATGGAGATCTAGAAGTGGACGAACACCACACGATTGAAGATACAGCAATTGCTTTAGGTGAAGTTTTTGCGCAAGCATTAGGAAATAAATTAGGTATCGAACGTTACGGATTTACTTTACCGATGGACGATTGCTTAGCACAAGCAGCAATTGATTTTGGCGGAAGAAACTGGTTAGTTTGGGAAGCTGATTTTAAACGCGAAATGATTGGTCAAATGCCAACTGAGATGTTTTATCACTTTTTCAAATCATTTACAGACGGAGCAAAAGCAAACTTAAATATCAAAGCGGAAGGAACAAACGAGCACCACAAAATCGAAGCTATTTTCAAAGCGTTTGCAAAAACCATTAAAGTAGCTGTAAAACGCGATCCTGAAAAAATGATTTTACCCTCAACAAAAGGACTTTTATAATTGACGAATGAAGATTTAAGATTAATATCAATCGTAAATCAAAAGTCGTAAATCAAAGAATATGGTAGCAATAGTAAAATACAATGCAGGAAATGTAAAATCGGTATATAATGCAGTAACTCGTTTGGGGTTCGAAGCTATAATTACAGACGATTTTGAAACTTTGCAAAATGCTGACAAAGTAATTTTTCCAGGAGTTGGAGAAGCAAGTTCCGCAATGACTTATTTAAAAGTAAAAGGATTAGATAAAGTCATTAAAAACTTAAAACAACCAACCTTAGGCATTTGCTTGGGACAACAATTAATGTGCGCTTATTCGGAAGAAGGAAATACCGATTGTTTAGGAATTTTCCCTATTCAAGTCAAGTTATTTCCATCAACCGAAATCGTTCCTCACATGGGCTGGAATACGATTTATGACTTAAAAACACCTTTGTTTAACGAAGTAGAAGAGAACTCCGACTTTTATTATGTACATAGTTTTTATTGCGAAAATTCAGAATATACGATCGCGAAAACAGACTATATTTTAGAATATTCAGCAGCTTTACATAAAGATAATTTTTACGCAACTCAATTTCACCCAGAGAAATCTGCAAGAATAGGAGAACAAATACTAAAAAACTTTCTAAGTTTATAGTAATTATAAATTCACACACATGAAAAAAATAGTTTTTACTATACTTAGTGCTTTTGCAATTTCGCAGGTTTCTGCTCAAGAAAAAGTGTACTTCACTTCTACTCCTTCTTTAAGTCCTGATGCTAAAACGGTTTATTTTAGTTACGATGGCGACATCTGGTCAACCGATATAAATGGCGGGAATGCTGCAAGAATAACAGCTTTAGAAGGAGAAGAAATCAATCCTCGTGTTTCACCAGACGGAAAATGGCTGGCATTCAGCTCTAATCAATATGGAAATTACGATATTTATATAATGCCTATAAATGGTGGACAAATTAAGCAATTGACTTTTCATCAAGCCAAAGATGAAGTCGAGAGTTGGAGTTGGGACAGTAAATCGATCTATTTTACATCAAATCAAAATAATGGATTTGGAAGTTTTAAAATTGATTTAGATGGAAAAACACCAGAAGCGCTTTTTACAAATTATTTTAATACAACAAATGGTTTAGTAGAAACTCCTCAAGGCGAATATATTTTCACTAACTCGTCTGAAAGTGCAAGTCAAGTTACACGAAAAAGATACAAAGGCGAAAATAATCCAGATTTATTAGGATATAATCCAACCACAAAAAGTTATAAACAATATACCGATTATAACGGAAAAGATTTTAATCCTACGGTTGATAAAAACGGAATTATTTATTTTATTTCGGACGAAAATAATGGCGAATACAACTTATATCAATTAGCAAATGGTAAAAAAGAAGCGTTAACAAAATTTGAAACTTCGATTAAAAAACCTTTTGTTTCAGCTGATGGTTCAAAAGTTGTTTTCGAAAAAGATTATCAATTATTTGTTTACGATGTAAAAACTAAAACGTCGAAACCTCTTACAATTAATGTTAATTCGAATAAATCTTTAGAAAAAGAGCAAAATTTTGAAGTTGATAATAACATCGATTATTTTGACATTTCTCCTGATGGAAAGAAAATGGCCTTTGTAAGCAGAGGAATTATTTTTGTTTCGGATAATGAAGGAAAGTTTGTCAATCAAATTTCTGATGGAAAAGAGCGTGTTTTAGAAGTAAAATGGTTAAAAGACAACAAAAATTTAATCTTCAACCAAACGTATAAAGGTTACCAAAATTGGTTTAAAATTTCGGCTGACGGAAAAGGAAAAGTTGAACAATTAACTTCTGATTTAAGAAATAATCGAGACATTACATTCAACAACGATTTATCACAAGCTGTTTATTTAAGCGGACGCGATGAAGTAAGATTATTAGATTTGAAATCACTTAAATCATCAACAATTGTTAAAGATGAAATTTGGGCTTTCCAAAATTCGAAACCATCTTTTTCTCCAAATGATGAATATGTGTTATTCTCTGCAAAACGTAATTTCGAGTTAGATATTTTTATTCACAACATCAAGAAAAATACAACGGTTAATTTAACAAATACTGGTGTTTCAGAAGCTGACCCTACTTGGTCACCAGACGGAAAATACATTTATTTTTCAAGCGACAGAAAAAATCCTTCCTATCCTTTGGGAATGCAAGAATCGAGTATTTATCGTGCTTCTTTAGATTGGTTTGATCAAGCTTATAAATCAGAAAAATTTGATAATTTATTTGTAGAAGAAAAAAAGGTTGAGAAGAAAGAGAAAAAAGAAGAAAAGAACGATTTTAAAGCATTAACTATTAATCCAGAAGGATTCTTAGAAAGAATTGAATTGGTAACAGACCGTTTTGGATATCAGACAAATCCTTTTGTTTTTGCGGATGATAAAAAGCAATTTTTATTCTATAATACTAACCAAGAAAATGGTAAATTTCAGTTATACAGAAAAACGACCGCTGATTTTGAAGAAGATAAAACAGACAAAATATTCAACAAAGGCGCTGATTTTATCTTGAAAAATGAGAAAAATCTTTACGCTTTAATCGATAATTCTGTTTACAAATTTGGTATTAATTCTACAAATCCTGAAAAAGTTAGTATTAAATATAATTTCAATAAAAACTTGGCTTCAGAATTCAATCAAATGTACGAAGAAGCTTGGGCTGGAGTAGAAGAAAATTTCTATGATGAGAATTTTCACGGAATTGATTGGAAAGCAAAAAAAGAACAATACGCAACGTTTTTACCTTATGTAAACAATCGAAATGATTTAAGAATTTTGCTAAATGATATGCTAGGTGAATTAAATTCTTCGCATTTAGGTTTTTCATCTTTCGGAAAAGAAGAAAGTAGAAGATTGAATTATTTCACCAACGAAACAGGAATTATTTTCAAAAAAGATCAACCTTTTGCAGTTGAAAAAATCTTACGAAAATCTCCTGCTTTCCTTAAAAATGTTGATGTTCAAGAAGGTGATATTTTAGTAAGTGTGAATGGACAAAAAATCGATCCAAACCAAAATCGTGAAACTTATTTTACAACGCCTAAAAAATTAGAAGAATTAACTCTTGAATTTGACCGAAAAGGAAAAACAATTTCTACGAAGATTCATCCAATTTCAAATAACGAATTGAAATCACTTTTATATGATGAATGGATTTATGAAAATCGTCAGCGTGTAAAAAAATTAAGCAACGATAGAATTGCTTATTCGTACATGAAAAATATGTCTACTTCTGAATTGGATGTGTTTTTATTGGACATGGTAGAGCAAGAGAATAGAAAAGATGGTGTCATTTTAGATTTGCGTTTCAATACAGGTGGAAATGTACATGATAAAGTTTTGAACTTTTTATCGCAAAGACCTTATTTGAAATGGAAATATCGTGAAGGACAAATAACTGTTCAACCGAATTTTGCACCTTCAGGAAAACCAATTGTTTTATTAATTAACGAATACTCATTGAGCGATGCAGAAATGACAGCTGCAGGATTCAAAGCCTTGAAATTAGGAAAAATCATTGGTCAAGAAACCTATCGTTGGATCATTTTTACTTCTGGAAAAGGATTAGTTGATGGCTCATTTTATCGTTTACCAAGTTGGGGAACTTATACTTTGGACGGACAAAATTTAGAAAAAACTGGAGTTAAACCTGACATTTATATTAAAAATACGTTCTTAGATCGATTAGAAAATAAAGATCCACAATTGGAACGTGCAATCCAAGAGGTCATGAAAGAATTAAAATAATTTACGAAGGTTAATTTACGAATTACGATTCTTTCTTAATCGTAATTCGTAATTCCAAAATCGTAAATTTAACATAACAATTATGAGAATCATACCAGCTATAGATATTATCGACGGAAAATGCGTTCGATTGTCACAAGGCAATTACGATACAAAAAAAATATACAACGAAAACCCTTTGGAAGTAGCAAAAGAGTTCGAGGATTATGGTATCGAATATTTGCACTTAGTAGATTTAGATGGAGCTAAATCAAAACAAATCATTAATTATAAAACGTTAGAATTTATTGCTTCTAAAACCAATTTAAAAGTGGATTTTGGAGGTGGAATTAAGGCTAATGATGATATTAGAATTGCTTTTGAATGTGGCGCAAACCAAATTACTGGAGGAAGTATTGCGGTTCAAAATCCAACATTATTTCAAGAATGGATTTCACAGTATGGAAGCGATAAAATCATTTTAGGTGCAGATGCTAAAGATCGAAAAATAGCAACACATGGTTGGTTAGAAACGTCAGAATTAGATGTGATAGATTTTATTCAAGAATATAAAACCAAAGGTATTGATTATGTGATTTGTACAGACATCGCGAAAGACGGAATGTTAGAAGGAGCTTCAAACGAATTATATGCAGAAATTTTAGCTACTTCGGAGGTCAAATTAATTGCTTCTGGTGGCGTTTCTTCAATCGATGATCTAATCAAAATAAAAGAATTAGGCTGCGAAGGAGTAATTCTTGGAAAAGCGATTTACGAAGGGAGAATTCAATTGAAAGACTTAAAACAATTATACTAATATGCTGAAGAAAAGAATCATACCATGTCTCGACATCAAAGATGGACGAACGGTAAAAGGTGTTAATTTCGTGGGCTTACGCGATGCGGGAGATCCAGTGGAATTAGCAAAAAAATATGTAGAAGAAGGTGCTGATGAATTAGTCTTTTTGGATATCACAGCGACTTTAGAAAAACGTAAAACCTTAGCTGAAATGGTTGAAAAAATTGCTTCAGCTATTAATATTCCGTTTACAGTTGGTGGCGGAATTAATTCTGTGGAAGATGCTTCGGCGGTCATCAAAGCTGGTGCAGATAAAGTTTCCGTTAATTCTTCGGCTGTCAAAAATCCTCAATTAATTGCAGATTTAGCAGCTCGATTTGGATCGCAATGTGTAGTCGTTGCAGTAGATACTCGCGATGTAAATGGAACACAAAAAGTTTTCGTAAGCGGTGGAAAAATTGAAACCGAATGGGAAACGTTAGATTGGGTCAAAAAAGTAGAAGAATTAGGCGCTGGCGAGATTCTGTTAACGTCTATGGATGGCGATGGAACAAAAGCTGGTTTCAAAATTGATATTACAAAAGCGGTTGCTGATGCTGTAAATCTTCCAGTAATTGCTTCTGGTGGAGCAGGAAAAATGGAGCATTTTACAGAAATTTTTACCCAAACCAAAGCAAGTGGTGGATTGGCTGCAAGTATTTTTCACTTTGGTGAAATTCCAATTCCAACACTTAAAAGTTATTTAAAAGAACAAAATATTCCGATACGATGAACATCGATTTCAATAAAAGTAACGACGGATTAGTTCCCGTTATTATTCAAAATTATCTTAACAACAAGGTTTTGATGTTAGGTTATATGAACGAAGAAGCTTTTAACAAAACCCAAGAAATTGGAAAAGTGACCTTTTATTCTCGTTCAAAAAATAGATTATGGACAAAAGGTGAAGAATCAGGCAACTTTTTGGAAGTAAAATCTATCGCAGTTGATTGCGACAACGATACAGTTTTAATCAAAGCAAAACCTTTTGGACCAACTTGTCATACGGGTTCTACGACTTGTTTTAAAGAAGAAACAAATCATGGATTTGTATATGAATTGGAACAAACCATTAACGATAGAATTGATTTAGACAATGATCCAGATTCGTATACCAATAAATTATTCAAAAGAGGAATCAATAAAGTTGCACAAAAAGTAGGTGAAGAAGCAGTTGAATTGGTGATTGAATCCAAAGACAACAACGATGATTTATTTATTAATGAAGCGGCGGATTTGTTGTATCACTATTTAATTTTATTGAAAGCCAAAGGTTTCAAATTGGAAGATGTTGAAAACATTTTGAAATCGAGAGAAAATGGTCCAAGACGAGCTGAATAAAGTAGTTTAGAAATATAAAAGATTGCAGATTAGCAATCTTTTTTGTTTTCAAAAAACTGATGTTTAGCAGAATTAGCCAAATTTATTTGATTTAATTAGAATTAATATAAATAAAAATAATACTTTTGAAATCAAATTAAAATTAGTCTAAATAATTATTACAATATATTCTATTCATATGAAAAAATTATTCATTTCTGCTGCTATCCTTGTCGCTTCATTTATTCAAGCTCAGACGAACACGTTGATGGACGCTGGTTTTTGGAAAAATAATCCAACAATAGAAACTGTAAAAACTGAAATTTCGAAAGGAAATAGTCCTTCTTTTCAAAATGGAGGCTTCTTTGATCCTGTTGTGATAGCGATTAATAACAAAGCAGATTTTAATGTGACTAAATTTTTAATTGAACAAGAAGGAAATTCTGTTGATAAAAAAACGCATCACTCAAGAATTTATCTTCAATGGGCTGCTGCTGCGGGGAATTTAGAATTAGTAAATTATTTATTAGCCAAAGGTTCTGATGTTCATTACAAAGATAGCCATGGTTACGATGTGATTACATATGCAGCAAGTGCTGGAAATCAGAATATCGCAGTTTACGATGCGTTGATTAAAGCTGGTGCCAATCCAAAAGTTAAAGGAGAAGATGGTTCAAACTTAATCATGCAAGCGATTGCGAATGATGATGATTTAAAAGTTACAGAATATTTTATTTCAAAAGGTTTATCATTAAGTGATAAAGACGCTAATGGACGTACTGTAGCAGATTATGCTGCAAAATTAGGAAACTTATCAATCATAGATAAATTAATCGCGAAAGGAATTAAACCTACTGATCAAGCTTTATTTTTTGCCACACAAGGTTCGAGAACAAAAGAAAATGGCGTAGAAGTTTTCCAAGAATTAATTACAAAATATAAATTAAATCCGAAAGCGTTAAATCCAGACGGACAAACATTATTACACGCTTTATCTCGCAAAGGAAACTCAGAAACAATCAACTTTATCTTATCAAAAGGTGTTGATGCTAAAATTGCTGATAAAGAAGGAAACACTGCATTAATGGTTGCTGCTGGAGGAAAAAATACAGATTTAATCAATACATTTTTATCAAAAGCAAACAATGTAAATGCGGTTAATAAAAATGGTGAGTCAGCTTTAACAAAAGCTGTTGCTTCTGGAACATCTCAAATCGTTTCTTTATTGTTAGAAAAAGGCGCTAAAGCTGATATTGTAGATAAAGATGGAAATAATTTGGCTTATTATTGGTTCAATTCTTTCAAACCAAATGATGAATCATTCGCAGAAAAACAAGCTTTATTAACAAATGCAAAAGTTGATTTTAAAGCTACTCAAAGTAAAGGTGCAACTTTGTTACACATTGCTGTTGAT
This sequence comes from Empedobacter sp. ULE_I140, assembly GCF_053482575.1. Lineage (NCBI taxonomy): Bacteria > Pseudomonadati > Bacteroidota > Flavobacteriia > Flavobacteriales > Weeksellaceae > Empedobacter > Empedobacter sp. ULE_I140. The sequence goes on from NZ_JBQMTX010000001.1 coordinate 3,186,992, forward strand.
AAAGGAAATGTAAATTTGGTGAAAAAAGCGATTGAATTAGGTGTGAATCTTAATACACAAGATGAAGACGGAAATACAGCTTTACACAAAGCAGCTTTGATTGCAAAAGATGATGCAACCTTAAAAACTTTGGTTGCTGCTGGAGCGAAAAAAGATATTAAAACAGAATTTGACGAAACAGCTTATGATTTGGCTGGAGAAAACGAATTCTTAAAGAAAAATAATGTGTCTATTGACTTTTTAAAATAATGAAGGAGATGAAATTTAACTTAATCAAAAAATTAGTTGGATTAGTTGTAATCTTAATGGCAACTGCCACTTTTGCACAAACAACAAAATACAAAACAATGATTCAGATGAATAATTACACGGGAAAAGAAGCCTATGTAGTGATTTCATTAATCAATCCAAAAGGACAATACGAAAAAACTTTAGGTGTTTTGGGAACAGATAACGAGTGGTATAACACGTTAAAAGAATGGCACAAATTCAATAGTAAAAAGAAAGAAAAATTAAACGGAATCACAGGTGCTTCAGTTGCTGGAGGAGCGAGAGCGACACGTGTCATCGAGTTTGATACTGCAAAATTGAATAAAGGATACAAATTACGTTTTGAATCTGCTGTAGAAACTCAAAAATACGTCGCAAAAGATGCTGAAGTTGCATTAAATTCTTCGGATTTAGACAACAAAGCAGGTATCAAAGGTTCAGTTTATATTAAAGCCGTACGTTTTATAAAAGTTCAATAAAATGACATTATCTATTTGGAGATATGCGCATTTGAGTCTTGCAATTTTATCTTCAGCATTTTTAGTTATTCTATCTATCACAGGAGTAATTTTGGCTGTTGATGCAATAAACGAAAAATCGCCCGCATACAAAGTAGAAAATTTCGATAACATAACACTCGCGCAAGTTTTACCAACTTTGCGCGAGCATTATTTTGAAATAATAGAAGTAAAAGTTGATCACAATGATTTTGTGACAATTGATGCGATGGACGAAGATGGAAATTCGATCAAATCTTACATTGATCCTACAACAGGAAAAAAGATTGGTGAGATTGTTCCAAAAAGTGATTTCATCAATTGGGTCACAGCCTTGCACCGTTCATTATTTCTAAAAGAAACAGGACGAGCAATTGTTGGTGTCGTATCTTTTTTATTAATGTTAATTTCAATAAGTGGATTAATCTTAATCGTAAAACGTCAACAAGGAATTCTAAATTTCTTTACCAAAGTTAACAAAGACTCCTTTTCACAATATTTTCATGTTGTAACTGGACGTTGGTTATTAATTCCCGTTTTAATCATTGCATTAACAGGAACATTGATTTTCTTAGCGCGATTAGAACCTTTAGTTGGTCAACCAAAAGAAATTGAGCATCAAGCTAAAGAAAATTTACAACCAAAAGATTTAAAAGACATTGAATTCTTCAAAAACACGAAATTAAGTAGTGTTGAAAAGATTGAATTTCCTTTTATTCCAGATGATGAAGCAGAACCATTTATCGTTCATTTAAGAAAAAAATCGGTTTCGGTGAATCAAGTAAATGGAGCGATTATTTCAGAATCGTTGAATCCTTATTCAGCAATTGTAGAAAAATTCAATATCGATTTACATACAGGTCGCACTAATGTTATTTGGGCTGCGATTTTAGGAATTGCTTCGCTTAACATTTTATTCTTTATTTGGTCAGGATTTGTAATTACGTTCAAACGTACAAAAACGAAAATTGGCAAAAATAAATATAAAGCCAACGAAGCTGAAATTATCCTTTTAGTTGGTTCAGAAAATGGTGCAACTGTTGGATTTGCTTCAAAAATTCAAGAGCAATTTATAGCAAACGGAAAAAAATCATTTATCGCTCAGATGAATCAATATGGAATTTATCCAAAAGCAAAACAACTCATCATTTTTACCTCAACTTATGGAATTGGTGATGCGCCTGCGAATGCTAAGAAATTTGAACAATTAATCACACAATTTCCACAAAACCAATCCATCGAATTTTCTGTTGTAGGATTTGGATCAAGAGCCTATTCAGATTATTGTGGCTATGCAGTTAAAGTTGACAAATGGTTGAATGACCAAAAATGGGCTACTCAATTATTGGATTTGAAAACTGTAAATGATAAATCGCCAGAAGAATTCACAAATTGGGTCATTGCATACAAGGAAACGACAGATATTCCGTTAGCAACAACGCCTGCGATGTATGTTGGAAAAGCACCAAAACTGAAAAATGTTAAGGTTATTTCTACCACTAAAATCACACAAGAAGATGCAACATTTAAAGTTATTTTAGATGTAAAAGAAAAATTCAAATCTGGAGATTTATTAGCAATTTACCCCGAAAGTGATCACAAAGAACGCTTATATTCAGTTGGAAAAGTTGATAATAAATTACAGTTAATTGTTAAATTGCATGAGTTTGGATTAGGTTCTCAATATTTATATAATTTAGTTCAAAATTCTACGATTAAAGCTCGAATTGTAAAAAATAAAGCCTTTAGATTTCCAAAAGCTTCAAAAGTTGTGATGATTGCAAACGGAACAGGAATTGCGCCTTTTCTTGGGATGATTGATGAGAATTCAAAAAATATTGAAACGCATTTATACTGTGGTTTCAGACATGATAATGAAACAACAAAATCTTATCAAGAATTTGCTACGAAACAAATTTCTACCAATCATTTGAGTCAATTTCACATTGCATTTTCTCGTGAAGAAAATAAACAATATGTGATGGATTTAGTCAATCGTGATGCTAAATTCTTTGCTGAAACATTTCAAAATGGTGGAATTTTTATGATTTGTGGCGCTCTCACAATGCAACATGATGTGGAAAAAGTCTTGGAACAAATCTGTCAACAACATTTGAAGAAATCATTCGAAGAATTCAAAACAAATGGACAATTTTTGACGGATTGTTATTAAAATTTATTCCGTCTAATTTCTCGATACATTTGAAAATTTCAATAAATTTTCAAACACTCGAAGTGACGGATTACATTATTTTCGTCAGTTCGAATGATTTTCATTTCGATAGAATAAGAAAATCGAATCGAGAACTTTGATGAAAATAATCTGAAATTATAAATAAATAGTGAAAAATTGAACGAAATTTCTCAAACACTCGAAATGACGGATTAAACTAAATTTTTCGTCAGTTCGAATGATTTTCGTTTCAACAGAATAAGAAAATTGTATCGAGAACTTAGACGAAAATTTACTCACAATAACAAATGAATAAAACATCATGCAATTCATTCTAAAAAATATATTCACTTTTATACTATTGTATGTTCTAACTCCGATGAATGCTCAAACGGTTGGAGTTAGAGATACAATTTTAATGGGAAGTAAATTCAAAATTACATTGGTTGATTCCGATTCTATTTCCGTTGAAAAAAACATCAATAAAGCAATTGATGAAATGATTAGAATTGAGAATTTGATTTCTGATTGGAAACCAACTTCGCAAGTTTCTCTTGTCAATCAAAATGCGGGAATAAAAGCGATAAAAGTAGATCGAGAAGTTTTTGACTTAACAAAGCGTGCGATTTATTTTTCGCAACTAACCGATGGTGCTTTTGACATTAGCTTTGCGGCAATGGACAAAATATGGAAATTTGATGGTTCAATGGAAAAGATTCCAACGCAGGAAGAAATTTCAAAAGCCATCGAAAAAATCGGTTATCAAAACATTATTTTAGATGAAGAAAATTCAACAATATTCTTAAAAAAAATTGGAATGAAAATCGGTTTTGGTTCAACAGGAAAAGGTTATGCAGCACAAAAAGCACGAACTTTCATGCAAGACTTAGGAATACAAGCGGGTATAATTGATGCTTCTGGAGATATGACAACTTGGGGAAATCAATCAAATGGAGAACCTTGGAAAATTGGAATTACAAATCCATTTAATCGACATAAAATGTTGGATATTCTCTCAATGAAAAATGCTGCTGTTACGACTTCTGGTGATTACGAAAAATTTATTTTGATTGATGAAGTTCGCTATTCACACATTATTAATCCCAAAACTGGAATTCCTTCAACAGGATTAACAGGGGTTACAGTTATTGGTCCGGATGCTGAAATGTGTAATGGTTTTAGCACTTCTATCATGGTTTTAGGAAAAGAAAAAGGATTGAATTTAATCAATCAACAAAAAGATTACGCTGCTCTTTTTATTACAGATAAAGGGAAGATTATTCGTTCAAAAAACTACAAAAAAATTAAACGAAAACTTGGGTAATAACACTTAAAAATGGTATTTGGATATGCAGTTTCAACGTAAAAATGCGCCTTACTAAGCATTCCTAACTACAAAAACATTTATACAAAACAACACTCTCAAAATATCAATAATTTAGCCTAAATTATTTAGGTGTATAATAACCATTATATTTAGTAAAAGGTGTTTTTTATAGAAAAAATAGACTCAGTTCTGTAATTTTTGTTATGCTTCATTTTAAATAAAAAGTCGAAATTGCACCTAAACAAAATACAAAAGCTATGAACGACAATAAAAAATCTCATTGGGAACATATATATGAAGTAAAAACTCCAGAAGAAGTGAGTTGAACACAAGAAAAACCAGAAACTTCTTTAAATTTTATTCATTCTTTTGGAGCTGATAAAACAGCTAAAATTATTGATATTGGTGGTGGAGATAGTAAGTTGGTCGATTTTTTATTGGAAGAAGGATATGAAAATATTTCTGTTTTGGATATTTCTGCAAATGCGTTGGAAAGAGCAAAAAAGCGTTTAGGAAATAATGCAGAAAAAGTAACTTGGATTGTTGCTGATATCACCGAATTTGAACCTACAGAACAATACGATATTTGGCACGATAAAGCAGTTTTTCATTTTTTAATAGAAGAAAATGACATCAAAAAGTACCAAAATTTGGTCTCGAAAGCTGTAAAAGGAAAAATGGTTATTGGAACTTTTTCGACAAATGGACCATTAAAATGTAGTGGTTTGGAAATAAAACAAAATGATGAAACGTCGTTAACCTCAACTTTTGAAGCTAATTTTGAGAAAATAGAATGTTTTACAATTGATCATAAAACGCCATTTGATACGATTCAGAACTTTATTTTTTGTAGTTTCAACAAAAAATAAAATGCGTTAGGGATAGTAGTGGAAATCCTTTTTTGTAGACGCGGTGTCTACAAAAAAGATTGTAACGAATAGCCCGCTCAAACGCTAAAAATATAAAAATCATCTCCTTAATTCAGGAGATGATTTTATATTTTTAAAGCTTTATTGTATTCGATATTTCCTTTTTTAATATCATTTAAAATCCATTTCAGTTCAGCATCCGTACGCTTAATTTTATCTTGCAAATTAGGTTGAATAACTTGGTTTGGATAAACACCATGCGCCTGTTCATCTCGCTTTTCAATAGGAGAAAGATAAACTGTACCAACCGAAATTTTGAGTTTGGAATTGGGCAACGTAAATTTTGGCATCAACCCAGCAACCGTTCCATTAAAATCTCCTCCCGTTTCTTCACCTACAAAAAATGCTCGATTTTTTAGTTGAAGATTAGCCGAAATCAACGCCGAAGCAGAGTAAGAACCACCATTTATAATGACATACAAATTGTGGTGATACACGAGCTCTTTATCTATTTTGACATGCGAAAAAGGCATGTGCAATTCGTATTCATTTTTAGCATTTTTTGACGTCGAAAAATAAGTATAACCCGATCCCAACCAAAGCAACGGATAGGAATAAACGGGAAAAAGATTGTACAACGACTTGCCAAAAGAGGTTTTGTTCGCGACGATTTTTTCACCTAAAAATGCCTTGGAATCATCGACCAAATAAGCGTATAAATAGTGCGAATCTTTTAGGTAACCACCACCATTGTTGCGAAGATCAAGAACTAAATTTTGAACTTTATGATTCTTGATATCCGTAAAAACCTCTTTATATAGTTCGCGTATTTTTCCTTTCCTGAAATCAGTTACTTTTAACACCGCAATCGTACTGTCGTTCGTAGGAAAAGTCAAATCTTTGGAATAGGTTTTGGAACTTTTAGAATAGCCGTATTTCTTTTGTTTTATCCTAACTTTTCGCTCAACTTCTTTCTGCTCTTTTGTAATTTTTGGTAGTTCTGAAATCTTATCATTTTTAGGTTTTGGATAGGTACGAAATGTTTTTTTTCGGATGATTGAATTCCCCATTTTAAAAGTTAATTCAACCGAATCTTTAATTCCATTTTCTAAAGTAAAATAATTGAGAAAAGTTCGGTTAAAGACATTATCCGAAAAAGTTTGATTTTCACCATCTCCATAAATACTTTTTTTATATTTATCGTATAAATACTTTGTAGAAACACTATCTATATAAAGCAAAACTGAACCTTGATTAATCGGATTGATTTTACTGTAATCTGTCACTAAAAAAACTGAATCATTTTGCCAAAAAAAACTATAATCACTAAAAGCAGATTTAGATTCTTTGTATTTTTTTTCCTTGCTCTTTTCTAATCGTTTATATATCGGATAAATATCTGTATGACCATGTTCTAAACTTTCGAAAATCGGAAAAAACTTGACATAAAAATCATTTGGTTTCAATGGTTTATCAATTGACTTTTTAAGACTATCAAATTTATAATCAATTTGTTCTTGAGAAGTATATAAATCTAATTTTGGATGATATCTTTTTAGTTTTTTATAAACAAAATCTACATCTTTTTTCAATTTATTCGCAGGAATCTCTTTATCAATATCTGCATTATATTTCTCGACAGAAGCACAACTGCATATCAATAAAAGTGACAAATAAATTAGAGTAAATTTTAGTTGCATTAAGGATAATTAAATGAATAATAAGTTACAATATTATTTCACTTCTTGATAAAATTCTTCGATAAAATTTTCCATATACTGATGACGTTTTAAAGCAATTTCTTTTGCTGTTTTGGTATTCATCAACTCTTTTAATTTAAATAATTTATCATAAAAATGTTGCACGCTAGAAGCGTCTTTCGAATTATCGTACGGATTATATAAAATACTACCTACACTTCCGCCATATGCAAAACAACGCGCAATACCAACCGCTCCAATTGCATCTAAACGATCAGCATCTTGCACAATTTCAGCCTCGATAGTTGTTGGTTTATTTCCTTTACTAAATGAAACTTGCGAGACTATTTCCAATACTTTCTGAATTGATTCTTCCTCTACATGAATTGATTCTAAAAATTTTCTAATTAATTCCTCCGATTTATCAACTCCATTATGCAATTTATAATCACCGATATCATGTGTCCAAGCTGCTAATTCAACCAAAAAAGAATCTGCATTTTCAGTTTCTAAAATCTTCTTCGCATTTGTCACCACACGTTCTATGTGAAAATAATCGTGTCCTGTTCCTTCATCTAAAAAAGTTTTTTTGATATAAGCTTGTGTCTGAATAAGTATTTCTTGTTTGTTCATTTTTTAATAATCTATTTCACGCTAAAATAAAAAACTTCAATAACAATGTTATTGAAGTTTTAAATTAATAGAAAAAATACTGTTCTATTGTTTTACAATTTTCTTAGAAACCGATTGTTTATCTGTTTTGATATTAATAATATAAACACCTGTCGGTAAATTTGAAATATTAATTTGTTTCTTATCCGAAGACGAAACTTTTTTTCCGGTCATATCAAAAATATCTACAACTGTTATTTTTTCAGTTGTCTGTACATTTACAATATCTTTTGCTAATGTTGGATAAACAGAAATCGATTTATCAACAGCTAACTCATCTGTATTAAGAGCTCCAGTTGTTCTACCTGTTATCAATACAGTAACATCCTGATTCTTTTTAACTCCTGCGTTATCTATTAAATTTCCTTTATTTGAAATAATAACTTTATATTTTGCTCCTTTTGTTGGAGTCTTTATAAGAACTTGTTCATAATTATCTACTGTATTATCTCCTTTGATTGCAGGACCAGTAACATTATTTAAATCTAATTTCCATGGAAAATAAGTAACATTTGTAGAACTTTCTACTACTCTTAAATCAAAATCATTAATCAATCTTGAAGACTGATTATAAAATAAATCATTTATATTTTTAAAATAAGCTGCTTCTGGGTCTATCCAGGAAATACTTGCTTTCAAAGGTGTTCCATCGGAAGTTATTTCATACACTATATCTGTACCTGAAACTTTTGATTTTCTTTCAAACAATTTTGTATCATCTAATAAAACCTCTGCTGCTTTTTTAGTATTTAATAATCCCCAACCAAAATAAATATCTGGTCCATCATTATCTCCAGCCTCATCAGCAGTATGTAAAAGTAGTGTTTTAGCTTCATCTCCAAAAAAAGTAAATGTAGAATTATTATTTACTAATCTTTGTAACTGAGTCAACATTCCCATTGCCCCCGTCACAATTGGTGCAGAAAAAGATGTACCACTTCCTATAATAAATACATTATTTTGTGTAGGATTTGATGAGTCATATGAAGGAGCAATCAAAGAATCTCCATAAGTAGAAATATCTGGTTTAATTGCTCCATCTTTACGAGGTCCAACACTTGAAAATGTTGCTCTATTATCTTTTGTTAATGTCGTAAATTTATAATCAGTAGTATTCGGTAATTTAACCGCTCCTACAACAATGATATTTTTAGCCAATGACCCCCAACCAATACAATATGCATCATTAATACAATTTTTTGAAGGTATTACTTCCGATGCAGTAAAAGGTGTCCAAATCCCATCTTTGTATTGGAATTTTGGATTAGTATCAGAGGCATCTGGTCCCGAACCATAATAATTACCTGCTGATTTAACAACAATATAATTTGGATTATTATAAACCGTCTTGTCAAAATCAGCATCAGAACTATAATAAGATCCACTCAAAGTAGCACTGGCGTCCTTAACTAAATCTTGATAATTTGTCATATTAAAATACCATCCAGGACCTAATTTATCTGTCTTAGAATAATAATTATCCCATCCTAAATTTACACCATAAGAATGATTAGATAAATTTTCTTTTGCATTTAAAAGCTTCTGTATATTGTTTCCATTTGTTGTTGTATTAAAACTGCTATTTTTTATTTTAGCTTTTGTTAATACTCCTTTAGCTGCATATTGTGGGTATCCATTAAATGAAGCTCTACCTTCGGCTGCAATAAAACCTGATACAGAAGTTGCATGATCAGATATTGCAGTTGCTCCATTTTCGGTATCAAATAATCTGCTTGAATTTCCATAATCAAGATCTCTAAACTCAATATGTGTTCCTAGCGCTGCCCCTCCGTCCATTACTAGTACACTAACATCTTTCCCATTCAAAACAAAACCATTAATACCTTCATTTTGTAACTCAGTAATACCCGCTCCTGTATTTGCTCTAATATCATCAGTTTGGTAAAAAAAAGGTGAATCTTCTATAAAACCTGCGAGATTAGAAATTCCTTTTGATTGATCTACAATTACAGATTTAGCATTCTTATTCTGTAGACTATTAAACTTCTGTTCATTCTTTAATTGCTGCTCTTCCAGTTTTTTATAAAAAATCGCATTATTATCCTGCGCAAAAGAAGCTGACAATCCAAATAATGTAAATAATAAAATAAATGTTTTCTTCATACTATGTTTATTTATGTAATTTTATTCACTAATTATTGAAGGAGTTATTGTTGAATCTCTTATAATTAGTGTATCATTAATTTTAATATGGTCATCATTAATAATCACCGAGTCTATATCATTTTTCTTATTAAGCTCAGTAGAATTGGTCTTACATGACAATAATAATGTAAGTATCATTAATGTTAAATATTTCATGAAATTGATTTATATAAAATTAGAATTAATATCTGAATACTAATTCTAATTCATATTATTATTTTTTTGTATATTTGCACCTCAAATTTGTAAAACGGGACGAGTTCCCAAAATAATTAGTTATACTATGGCTACAAGAATTAGATTACAAAGACATGGTCGTAAAGGAAAACCATTCTTTCACATCGTAGTTGCTGACTCAAGAGCAAAACGTGATGGTCGTTTCATCGAAAAATTAGGTACTTACAACCCAATTACTAACCCTGCAACTGTAGAATTAAATGTTGATTCTGCTGTAAAATGGTTACAAACTGGTGCTGAGCCAACTAATACTGCTAAAGCTTTATTATCTTACAAAGGTGCTTTTATGAAAAAACACTTATTAGGTGGTGTTGCTAAAGGTGCGTTTTCTCAAGAAGAAGCTGACAAACGTTTCGACGCTTGGTTAGAAGCTAAAGGTGAAAAAGTTCAAGCTAAAAAAGACGGTTTAACTTCAGGTGCTGCTGCTGCTAAAGCTGCTGCATTAGAAGCTGAAAAAGCTGTTAATGAAGCTCGTGTAAAAGCTGCTCAGGAAGCTGAAGCTGCTGCACAAGTTGAAGAAACTCCTGCTGAAGAAGCAGAAGGTACAACTGAAGAAGTTGCTACAGAAGAATAATTTTTAAGTTCAGAGACGTTCCAAATGACAAAAAATGATTGCTACTATTTAGGTAAAGTTACAAAGAGACATGGTTTCAAAGGTAATTTAATCATTCACTTGGATACAGACGAACCAGAATTATACGATACTTTGGAAGCAGTGTTCATCGAGCAAGATGGTACACTGGTTCCATTTTTTTTCGAAACTTCTCAGCCTTATCAAGGCACAAAATTATTAGTAAAATTTGAAGATGTTGAAGACGAAGATGTCGACAAATTAATCAATCGCGAACTTTATTTACCTCTAAAATCATTACCAGAACTTTCTGGAACAGATTTTTATTACCACGAAATTGTTGGTTTCACGATTTATGATCAAACAAATACAGAAGTTGGAACGATAAAATCTGTTAACGATTCTGCTGCACAAGCTTATTTTGAAGTAGATGCAAACAGAAAAGAAATCTTAATCCCGATGATTGATGAGTGGATCTTAGAAGTTAATCGTAACGAAAAAGCAATGCTTATCCAAATTCCAAACGGATTATTGGAAATTTATTTGGGGTAACTTATCCATTATAAATCATTTATTTACTTCTATTTTTTGATTGAATTTTTCTAATTGTAAAATCCGGAATTTTCGACATTATATTTATTGTCAATTTCGTACCTTTGCAAACTCAATCGTAATTAAAAAATGGAAGAAGAAAAAAAATCATTGAATTTTATTGAGCAAATCATCGAAGATGATTTAGCCAACGGGATGCCGAAAGAAAATTTACGTTTTCGTTTCCCACCAGAACCAAATGGTTATTTGCATATCGGGCATGCAAAAGCAATCTGCTTAAACTTCGGTTTAGGACAGCGTTACAATGCGCCTGTAAACTTACGTTTTGATGACACTAATCCTGACAAAGAAGAGCAAGAATTCGTAGATTCTATCCGCGAAGATGTGAAATGGTTAGGTTTCGAGTGGGCTGAAGAACGCTATGCTTCTGATTATTTCCAGCAGCTTTACGATTGGGCTGTTCAATTAATTAAAGAAGGAAAAGCGTACATCGACGACCAGTCTTCAGAAGTGATTAATGAACAACGTAAAACACCTTTTGAACCAGGAATTGAATCTCCTTATAGAAATCGTTCTGTTGAAGAAAATTTAGATCTTTTCGAACGAATGAAAGCGGGAGAATTTGAAGAAGGAACACATGTTTTACGTGCAAAAATAGACATGACTTCTCCTAATATGAACATGCGCGACCCTGTTATGTATCGTATTTTGAAACGTCCTCATCACCGTACTGGAGACACTTGGAAAATGTACCCAATGTACGATTGGACGCATGGAGAATCTGATTATATCGAAGGAATTTCACACTCATTATGTTCATTAGAATTCAAAAATCATCGCGATTTATACGAATGGTACGCGAACAATGTGGAACTACCAAATCAACCTCAAAAACCAAAACAACGCGAATTTGCTCGTGGTAATGTTTCGTACATGATTACAAGTAAACGTAAGTTGATGAAATTGGTTCAAGAAGAAGTTGTAACAGGTTGGGACGATCCACGTATGCCTACTATTTCAGGTTTGCGTCGTCGCGGTTATACGCCAGAATCGATTAAGAATTTTTGGAATACAGCCGGTGTTGCAAAACGTGATAATGTATTGGATATTTCGTTATTAGAATTCTCTGTTCGTGATCATTTAAATAAAATTGCTCCTCGTGTTTTTGCTGTTATTGATCCAGTGAAAGTGGTAATCGAAAATTATCCAGAAGGACAAGTGGAGGAATTAGAAATTGAGAATAATCCGGAAGATGAAACAGCTGGAACTCGTATCGTTCCTTTCACAAGAGAAATCTACATCGAACGTGAAGATTTTATGGAAGAAGCGCCTAAAAAATTCTTCCGTTTATCATTAGGAAACGAAGTTCGTTTGAAAGGTGCATATTTCATTAAAGCTGAAAGAGTAGAAAAAGATGCTGAAGGAAATATCACAACAATCTATGCAACTTACGATCCTGAAACGAAGTCTGGAAGTGGAACTGAAGCTTCTAAACGTAAAGTAAAAGGTACGTTGCATTGGGTTTCTGCAACAGAGAATATTCCGATCGAAGTTCGAGAATATGATCGTTTATTTACAGTTGAATCTCCAGATGCAGAGAAAGATGTTGACTTTTTACAATTTGTCAATCCAAATTCTTTAACTGTAAAAGAAGGTTTTGCTGAGCCTGCTTTGAAAGAAGCCAAAGTGGAGGATAAATTCCAGTTTCAACGTATTGGATATTTTGCTTTAGATCGTGATTCTTCTACAGAAAAGTTAATTTTCAATAGAACAGTTACCCTTAAAGATACTTGGGCAAAAGTCAATAAATAAAAAAAACTATTTCATTAAATATCAAGCTCGAACTAATTTGTTCGAGCTTTTTTTATTATATTGTAAAATACAAAATCAATCCCTTATATAAATGGATTACTTAGAGAATAAAAATTCGATAAAAAACTGGAATGAAGATGATCGTCCTCGCGAAAAATTAGCTTTAAAAGGGCGTTCGTCACTTTCTGATACCGAATTGTTAGCGATTATCATGGGAAGTGGAAATCGTGATGAATCCGCTGTAGAGTTAGCAAAACGAATCTTAAATTCTGCAAACAATAATTGGAATGAATTAGCAAAATATTCAATTGTAGATTTATGCAAATTCAAAGGAGTTGGAGAAGCAAAAGCAATTTCGATAATCACAGCAATGGAAATTGGAAGAAGACGAAATTCGCAAGAGATTTTAGAACGCGACAAAATTACTTCAAGCAAAGACGCAGCCATAATTTTACAACAACAAATTGGTGATTTACCAAACGAAGAATTTTGGGTAATGTTTCTCAATCAAGGAAATCGAATCATTAAAACTGAGCAAATTTCACGAGGTGGAATTAATCAAACCGCTGTCGATATTCGAGTAATTTTTAAACGTGCCTTAGAGTTAATGGCAACTGGAATGATACTTTCTCACAATCATCCTTCTGGAAATCTTACTCCAAGTCAGTCTGATATACACATTACTCGAAAAATAAAAGAAGGTGCCACTCTTTTAGATATTCAAGTTTTAGATCACATTATTGTTTCTCAAAAAGATTTTTATTCATTTGCGGATGATGGTCTAATTTGATATCTTTAAGCTTTATTGAAAACTATTTTGAGTCAAAAAATCATCATATTTACAGAAAAAATAACGAATCGAATTGAATATATTTTCGATTTTATTTTTCATAATTTTTCTGGAATTGACTACAAAACGACTACAGATTTTGATGAGTTTTCACAATCAATTTTACCAAAAATCAACTTTTCAAATCAATTTTTAGAAAATGAAATCAATTATAAAGTTGATGATATTTTATTGGAAACTACCATTCAAGAAAATGTTGATTATTCAATTTTAAACGAATTTGGGAAATGTTTTTATTGGCTTTCTCGTTATGAAGAATACATTGCAAAACCAGAAAAATTTGATAAACACAATCGTTTTTTAGGTTCGGATTTAGATTATTCGAAACCAATTGTAGATGAAATTTGTATTGAAATTCAAAAAAAGATAAAGTCTAAATTTCCTGAAATTTATTTTAAACAGAGAGTTTTCAAACAGATTAATACTCATGACGTAGATTATGCATGGAAATATCTTCATCATTCTCCTAAAATAAAATTTGGTTCACTTTCAAAGAAAATTTTAAAAGGTGATTTCAAAGAATTTCAGAATCAAATCAAAATTTTAAATCAGCAAAAAAAAGATCCTTACGATACATTTGATTATTTGAAAGTTTTAGCTGAAAAACATCAAATCGAAACAGTTTTCTTTTGGTTATTGGGCGATTATTCTACTTTCGATAAAAATCATCATTGGAAAAATAATGCTCAAAAAAATTTAATAAATAACATTTCAACTTGGGCAAAAATTGGAATTCACCCTTCTTATCAATCTAATTTTGATGAAAATAAATTAACAATTGAAATTAATCGATTAGAAAAAATTAGCAATCAACCGATAAAAAAATCACGTCAACATTTCATTAAATTGAATTTCCCTTACACTTATCAACAATTGTTAATAAATGAAATTTTGGAAGATTACACCATGGGATTCCCACATCAATTAGGCTTTAGAGCTGGAACATCTACTCCATTCAAATGGTTTGACTTATCAAGAAATCAACAAACATTGTTAAAAATATATCCTTTTGTCGCAATGGATGTTACATTGAAAAATTATTTAAAATTAACACCGCAACAAGCTTTAGAGGAAATAAAACGATTGAAACAAACAATTAAAGCCACAAACGGAACGTTTATAACATTATTCCACCAATCAAACTTGAACGAAGATTGGACTGAATGGCGAAAAGTTTACGAAAGTATTTTTAAATGATAAAAAGAGTTTCTCGAAAAAAATTAGATGTTAATAAATATACCGAATGTCTCAACAAATCGGTGAATTACCGCATTTATGCCGAAGTTTTTTATTTGGATGCTTTAGTTGAAAACAATTGGGATTGTTATGTTTTGAACGATTATGAAGCCATAATGCCTTTGCCATATACAAAAAAAATTGGTATAAAATTTATTACACAACCAATTTATTGTCAACAATTAGGAGTTTTTCATCAAGAAAATTTCTCAAAAGAAACTTTTCAACTTTTTGAGAAAAAACTACATCGAAATTTAGTGAGAGCTTATGCTTTTAATGAGGAAAATACAGAGATGTTTGAACCGAAGGGACAGAAAAAGGTTAATTATATTTTAGATTTGAATCAAGATTATGAAATTTTATTTTCAAATTACAGTAGAAATAGAAAAAATGAAATTCGTAAAGTAGAAAAATCCAATTATAACATTGAAAAAGTTACTCAATTAAATCGATTTTTCAAAATAAATTCATCTTATGAATATTTGATCGCAAATAATTTAATAAACTATTCGCAAGAAAAAATTCAAAGTTTATTTAATCAAAAAATTATTAATATTTATGAAATTTTTGATCAAGAAGAAAATTTAATTGGTTGTCAACTAATCATGATTTCTAAAAATCGAGTTTATAATTTTGCTTTTGCAAGAAATAAGAATTCAAAAAGTAATTTTGGATCAGCTTACATAATAGATTACATTATCAAAAACTTTTCTAATTCAGAATTAACACTTGATTTCGAAGGTTCTATGATTCCTTCTATAGCTAAATTTATGCAAGGTTTTGGTGCTATAAAAAATCATTATACAAACTATTCTAATTTAGACTTTTTGACAAAGAAAAATTAATTCACGATAGCCATTTCCAACAGAAAGTTTCTTTGCTAAATTATGATCAATTTTATTTCGATAATCTATTTTTTCGACAATTATATTTTCACGTTTTAATCTTTCTTGAAAGTCCTGTCCATGCAATCTCAATAAATCTTTTTCGCCATAATTTTTTAATCGTTCTTCTTCTGTCTTAAATTCAGCATTTTCAAACGTATTATTTATTGGATGAATAGGAGTTTGAATCAAAGCTTTTCCTCCTTTTTTTAGAACGCGAAACAATTCATCAATTGCCTTTTTTTCGTTTGGAATATGCCCTAAAACATGACAACAAATTATATAATCAAATGTGTTATCAGGATAATTTATTGAAGTAATATCCATTTCTTCATCAGCAAGATTAATGTTAATATCAGCATTGATATAACGTAAATTATCGGTCTGTTTAAAAATATTTTTCAATGCGTCTTCTGGAGCAATATGCAATAATTTATTCGGTTTAACCAATAAATCTGTTTCATTTTTTATAAACTCTAACAAAACTCTTGTCCTTTCTAATGAACCACAATTTGGACATTCAGCATTTTCTCGGTTATCTATACCGTTTGATTTATCCAAAAACTTAGAAAAAGATTGTTCGCAACAATTACAATAAAAATTATTTCCTTTCAGAAATAATCCATTCAATTTCTTTAAATTTTTTCTATTATTAATTCTTATCTTTTCGGAAAATATTTTTTTATAAAATGTTTTAATTGCATTCATTACTTACAAACGTTAAGACTGCTATTTTATGATATTAAATTTATTCAAAAAAAATATATTTCCTTTTTACCATACAGTTTCAGATAAAAGATTAATTCATATCGATCAATTATATCCATTAAAATCTATTGATCAATTTCAACGTGAATTAGATTTTTTTCAGAAAAATTATGTCAATATTTCTATGATTGAATTAATTGATTTATACGAAAAAAATGGTTCTATTCCTCAAGAAAATTACTTTCATCTTAGTTTTGATGATGGTTTGAAACAATGTTACTCTATAATTGCTCCAATATTAAAAGAACGAAATTTAGATGCAACTTTTTTTATCAATCCAAATTTTATTGACAATCAAGAAGTTTTTTATCGGTATAAAGTTGCTTTCATTTTAGAAAACATTACAGACAATAACCTTAAAAAAGAACTTTTAAATTATTCTATTCATGATCTTAAAAAAATTAATTCATTAATTTTAAAACAAGAAATAAAACTAAATGATGTTGAAATTTATTTGAATGAAAATGAAATTAAAGCATTAATTCATCAAGGCTTTACAATTGGCGCACATTCAATGAATCATCCTTATTATCGCGATATTTCTTTTGAACAACAACTTATAGAGACAAATGAAAGTTTAGATTTTATCCAACAAAAGTTTAATTTGGATTATCGAGTTTTTTCTTTTCCTTTTACAGATGATGGAGTTTCTATAAACTTTTTTAATACTATAAAATCCGATTTTACATTTGGTACGGCAGGAATAAAAAACAATGAGATTTCAACAAATATTCAGCGACTTCCGATGGATAATTGTATTTCTAACCCAGCAATTTTTATAAAAAAGAATCGTTATAAATTTTATATTCAGAAACTACTACAGAAGCATGTTGTTTCTCATTAATTAATTTTTAAATCTATAGAAAAAATTCTCTTTGGATTATCGTAAAGTTTAAGAATATTTCCTTCATAATTCTTTGGTGTATAAATAGCACACATTGTATTTTCTACATGATATAGATTTTTATGAAATTGTTTAGGAACTCCTTTTATAATTGCATTCAATATTTCAAAACGTATCTTTTCTGGCGAGAATGCATAATCATGCCAAATAACGATAGAGTTTTCATGAATCAGATGTTCAAAAACATTTTTTGTATCCGAAACTACAAAATCAAAACGATGATTTCCATCGATAAAAATTACATCAAATTTTTTATTCAATCCTGAAAAATCAAATTTAGTCGAGTCTCCTAAATGTTGTTTTATTTTAGATTTATCTTTTATAAAAAAACCATGTGCATTTTCATAATCTTGTGAAAAGTTATACGTTTTATAATCCTTTGTATCTAAATCTAACGTATTCAAATCATCAGCAACATCAATCAAATTAACAATACTTTCTCCTCTCCAAGTTCCAATTTCGAAATATTTACATTGTTCAAATTCTTTACACGCATTTTTCAGCAGTAATAAATCTGTAATCAAAGAACCGCCATCTAAAAAAGCAACTGTATCTAATTTTCCGTCAAAATTTGGAAATAATTGATCTAAAGAAACTTGATTTAGTCCTTTCTTATAATGATTTGGCGTTTTCTTTTCCCAATTTTCATTTTGGTCAATGATAATATTTAATAACCAAGGATTCTTACAAATTTGAAAAAATCCATTTATAAATTTTGATATTTTTTTTGATAATGACATTTTTAAATATTTTTTAAATACTTATTAAACAAATAATATGCGTATAATCCAGAAATTAAGAAAGTTATTAACATACCTAAAGCTGCTCCTTCTATTCCATAAAAAGGAATTAATAGCGCATCAAAAATAACTAAACAAACAATTGAGAGGATTGATACTCTTACATTCCAATCTGATCTTCCTATTGTACTATTCAAGTTAATGTATAATACTCTAAACAACATTGCTAAAACAACTGCTATTGTTGCAATAAAAAAAACTGTACCACCAGTTAAATAACTTTTATTGAAAAATAACTCGATTATAAAATCTCTAAGAAAATAACTTCCTAAAAGAATACTAATTCCTATAGGAATGAATAGCTTATAATAATTTTTTATATAAAATTTCAGAAAATCCTTGTTCTGACTATTTTTAATAATTCGAGGAAAATCGGTTTGAAATAATATAGTCGGAATAAATAATAAATTCATAGGCAAAAGAATCGCAACTTTATACAAAGCAATATCTTTATCTGTCATAAAAATCGCAATCATTCCAATATCAATCGAAAACAATAACTCTGAAGCGAAATAAGCCAAAGATTCCATTCTTCCATATTTCCACATCATTTTCCAATTCATTTCACTTAAACCACTTATTGATTGTTGTAAAATTGTTTTAGAATAGAAAAATAAACTAATAAAAGGTGTAATCGCCAGCGAAATCATATAACCAATTGCTCCAAAGTTGATGGTTAAGAAAAATGTAAAAATCAGTCCCAAACAGTTAATCAATATATTTAATGAAGCAAACTTTTTATTAAAACCATTTATACGATAATCAATTGTAAGATGTGATTGGAAAAATAAGCCCAAAAGACGAACAGAAAACAAGAGAATAATCCACAATAAATGATCAAATTTTATGGCATAAAAATTAGCAATTACAATAAAAAGACTACATAAAATAAGCTGATTAATAACACCATTTCTAAATAATTTTCGACTTAGGTCTTTACGTGTTTGTTCATTTTCTTCACCAGCACCAAATTTCATCAAAACCTGTAATGAACCTAATCCATTCCATGGCGTAACAAACCCAATGATAGATGCGATAAGTGTTATACGACCAAATTCATCTTGAGGAATCATTTTTACAATGAAAATGGTATTAATCAACATCACTAATTTTTCTACCACAAAAGATAAAAAAACGTAAAAACCATTGTTTTGTAAAAAGGATTGTATGAATTTGATTAAATCTTTCATTCTAAAACTTTCGTGTAGACATCATCAAATTGTTGAGCAATTTCTTCCTTAGAAAAATTATTCAAAACATAATTATTTAATTCCTTTGGTGTTGCAAATTCATAACCTTCTATCACCTCAACCATTGCTTTATAAAGTGCTGATTCATCATTTTTATTCACAATAAATCCAAAATTATTTGGCATAAATTCTTTAATTCCACCAACATCACTTGCGATAACAGGAATTCCCGAAGCAAAAGCTTCTATTTGTACACAAGGTTGATTTTCATAATTACTAAAAAGTACAAAACAATTCACATTTTTCATCTTTTGATTCACTTCAAAATGTTGTAATCGCCCAAAAGATTTTACAAAAGCAGACAAATTATTTTCTTCAACAAAATTATTAATCAAAGTTAAATCTCCATTTCCTCCAATCTGAAATTCAAAATCATAGCCATTATCAACTAACTTTTTAACAACATTCAACATTCCTAAAATATTTTTATGTTCATTTTCTAAATGCGAAAGATGTAAAAAAGTTATTCTTTTTATTTTACAATCTTCTTTTACCGAAAACAATTCTACATCCACAACATTTGGAATAATTTTTACAATTGTTATAGGATAAATTTTAAGTATTTTCTGTGCTAAATCATTTGAAACAGGCGTTAAAACATCTACCTTTCTAAGTATTTTTTTAATTAAAAACTTCTTGTAAAATGGAAATGAAATAAAACGTTCTGGAGAAAATCCTGTCCAATGCTCTGTTAAAACTATTGGTTTTTTGTATTTATTTTTCAAAAACAAAGCAACTAAACCAGCTGGATAAACAACATTGAGATGAATTATATCAAAATTATTAACCAAAGAAACTCCTTTCAGAAAAGCTATAAATTGTTTGATTAAATTAAACGGACGAAAAAAAGATGGTTTAAAATAAACAATTATTTCCCTTACATTTTGGTTGATAGAATCATCTATTTCAAAATTAGATTTTAAATTTTCATCTTTTACTGCATGAACAAGCGTCACATTATTTAAAGTAGAGATAGAACGTAAATGGCGCTGAATAAAATCTCCATTATCTAAAAAAATTCTACTCGGATACCAAGATGCTAAAGCTAAAATATTTTTTCTCGAATTATTCACCTAACTTTTTATAACGTTTCAGTTCTTTCATTACAAAGTAAAGTTGAACCAAATAGCCCATTCCTGCAAAGAAAGAATATAGAGATAACGTCAAAAGTATGTTTTTATTTAGTCCGCCAATCACACAAGTAATCAATGTGACGAAAACCAAATAAATATTGAAGTATAGTGCGTAATGATTTTTCTTGATAACCACAACTATTTGCTGAATAGGATTCATTGCAGAACGACACAAAATCCAAAATGAAAGTATCCACGTCATAATATGCAGACCTCGCCATTCTGGTCCAAGCATCCACTCGAGAATAAAAATTCCGATACAATTCATCAACAAAAGAAAAACAGCAATTGCTCCAACATTGTACAGCACCACTTTTTTCGATAAATCATATAATTGATGTGAACGATGATCAATCATTGCAGCAGATTTCTGAAAGAAAACTTTAGACATCGAATTGGAAAGCAACGTCAAAGGAACAACCAAAACTTTAGCTGAATTTCCCACAAAAGCTACATCTTCTTTCAAGAAATAAATCGCGATCATAATTGGCAATAAATTGTTAGCAATTGCATTCAACGATTCTGAGGGTAATGTATATTTTATGATTTCTTTGTTCTTAGAAATTGTTCGTTTAGCCAACCCAAAGTCAATGGAAGAAAATCGTCCTTTTGTAATTGAAAAATAATATGCACAAGACAAAATAGTTCCGAAAATTGTTCCATAAATCAATCCTGTTTCTTTGTAGCCTATCCAATAAAAAATGAACTGAAAAAAAACCGAAAACAACGCATTAATCACAAATCCAGTCGAAATACTTTTGAATAATTTATACTTTGTAAACAACGTATTTTGTACATTGTTCCAAGCTGTAAATACCCCTGCAACACAACTTAAGAAAACAATAAATAAGGAGGTTTTGAATGTGAAAATTTTTTCTAAAATAGCATAACCCAAAAAGAATAAAATCGTTACAATACTACTCACTAATAATAAGGTTGTAAACAAATTTCTAATCGCTTTCGATGATTTCGAAATCACGAAAATATTCTCTAAACGAAATGTTGTCAAAATAGAAAGAATGGCCACAAAACTCAAAAAAGCATTGTAAGTTCCCGATGCTTCTGGACCATAAATTCGAGCCAAAATAATTCCGCCAATAAACATAATCACTTGCGCAATTGTGTTACCTGCCAACAAAGACAAAACACCTTTGGCATTCTTCGTTTTAAATTTTTCTAACTTCGCTTTCAATTGATATTTTCTTCATCAGCAAATCTACATAAAATCCTTAGCTTTGCATTTATGAACACAATAAAACACGTTTTTTTCGATCTTGATAACACACTTTGGGATTTCAGAAAAAATGCAAAATTCGCGCTAGATGAGCTTTACAAAAAGTATGATGTAGAAAATAGATATGGTTTTACATTCGAGGAATTTCATCCATTTTATCACGATAGCAACGAAGGTCTTTGGGCTTTGATTCGTGACAAAAAAATTACAAAAGAAGAATTACGTGCTCGTCGTTTCAAAGAAGCTTTTGATAATCTTGGGATTGATAATGATGCTCTAGCAAAGATTTTTGAAGATGAATACATGGAAACGATTACCAATTACAATGAAGTGGTGGATGGAGCAATGGAATTGTTGGATTATTTGAAACCAAAATATCAATTACACATTATCACAAATGGATTTATCGAAGTTTCGAAACGTAAAATTGAAACATCAGAATTAAATGGTTTTTTTGATACGGTGACTTATGCAGACGAAATCAAAATCTTGAAACCTGATCCTCGTATTTTTTCTTTGGCAATGGAAAAATCTGGTGCTAAAAAAGATGAATCAATTTACATTGGTGACGATTGGATTGCGGATGCTGTTGGCGCAAAAGCTTTCGGAATGTCAGCGATTTTCTTTGATCGATTAGATGATAATTTTTCGATGGATGATGTTCCTACAATTACACATTTAGATGAAGTAAGAAATTATTTATAAACTTAAGGTTCAGAAATTCTGAACCTTTTTTTATGTCAGAAAAAAATCTATTTTTGATAAAAATTACTCAATACTTATGAATTTAAACAACCTAAAATTTCCGCTTGATATAAAGTTTCATATTGCAACTTTTTCCAATGATTTTTCTGTAACAGATGCTAATAATCAACCTGTGTTTTATGTACGCGAAAAAATTCTTTCGTGGCGAGATGTGATTAAAATCTACCGTGATTCATCGAAAAAAGAAGAACTTTTTCAACTTCGTTCGAATAAAATCATCGATTTTCAACAAACTTTTACCATTACAGATGCGAACGGAAATGTTGTTGGTAAAGCAAAACGAAAAACTTTCAAATCCTTTTGGAAAGCGACTTTTCATATTTACGACGCAAATGATAATCATTTATTTACAATCAACGAACGTAGTGGTTTTACGCGTATGATGGACGGAATGGTTGGAGAAATTCCCGTTGTAGGATTTTTCTCAGGTTATATTTTCAATCCAAAATATGTTTTAACTGATTTACAAGGAAGAGAAATGATGGAAGTATCAAAAGAACCTTCATTCTTTGGACGAAAATTTAAATTAAATCAATATCAATCATCCGAAAATGATACACTTTTTGTTTTGAGTTTTATGATGATGCTCATAAGCGATAGAGATCGAGGATAATTTTATTTAAAAAAATATTTGCAGATTCAAAAATAGTCTTTATATTTGCAGTCCAAAATAAGAACAATAGTTTCTTATCCGGAATGGCCGAGTGGCGCAACTGAATAGCGCACTTGATTACGGCTCAAGAGGTTACAGGTTTGAATCCTGTCTCGGTCACAAAAGCAAAAGCTCATCAAAATTTGATGAGCTTTTTATTTTAATACACTTCTGTTTCTTGCGGAATTTCTTCTACTTTTTGAGATTTTTTTGTCATAAAAAATATACAATTCCCAAACCACGTAAACCAAAAAATATAAAATCCGAAATGGAAAGTCTTTTTCAATAAACGATGTGAGGTTTCAGTAAAATCGTAATAGCAATAAATTAATCCAATAATTCCCATAAAAAGGAAAATGAGAGGCAATAACAAACGTTTAAAACGTTTCGTTGTTTTCTCATTCCAAATGGATAATACGATAAAAATAACAGCTTGTATAGCGAATAATAACAAGGCTGTTTTCCACCACGATTTCAGGATCGTATATTCGTTGTAAATAATTGTGATTCCTATTTTACCGATGAATGACATTTTCGAAATCATTATTCCAGAAAGTAAAGAGGAAAATGCCAATATGAGAAGATGTATAATTTTGTTTTTCATTTTAATTAAAATATAAGAAAGCAACACCAAATATTAATCCAATTAGAATTAACAAACCTACTACTGCATTATAAAATTTATGCCAACCTGATTCATTTTGAGAAAATTCCTCAAAATTTAACTTTGGATTAAATAGTTTTAAAATAATATATCGAACTCGTATTCCAAAAATTTCTATTATAAGTTCACTAATCGCAATAAAAATTATTTCAAGAATAATCTGCATATAAATAATTTACAATCTAATATAAAACAAAAAAGCCTTGCAAATGCAAGGCTTTAAATATTTTGATGAATAATTCTCTTATAAATTAATTGAGAAATCCATTAATTTTTTGAATTCTTTCAAACGTTCAGCTAAACCATCACGTGTTAAATCTCCTAATGATTCAGTACCGAATTTTTCACATGTTACAGATGCTAATGCAGATCCGTAAACAATTGCACGTTTCATGTTATCGAAAGAAAAATCGTTTGTTTTTGCTAAGTATCCGGAGAAACCTCCTGCAAATGTATCTCCTGCTCCTGTTGGATCGAAAACATCTTCTAATGGTAAAGCTGGTGCAAAGAAAACTTGTTCTTCTTGGAATAATAAAGCTCCATGTTCACCTTTTTTGATGATAACTGTTTTTGGTCCGAATGTCATGATTTTTTTAGCAGCTTTCACTAAACTATATTCACCTGACATTTGACGCGCTTCTTCGTCATTAATAGAAATTACATCAACATCTTTGATCACATCCATCAACTCATTCCAAGCACAATCCATCCAAAAGTTCATTGTATCTAAAACAACCAAACCTGGACGATTATCTAATTGTGTCAACACTCCTTTTTGTACCAATGGATGTAAGTTTCCTAACATCAAAACGTCTGGAGATTTGCGATCTTGAGGAACAATTGGATTAAACGTTTCTAAAACATTCAATTCTGTTGCTAACGTATCACGTGTGTTCAAATCATTATGGTATTTACCTTCCCAAAAGAATGTTTTTCCTTCTTTTACGATTTCCATTCCATCTAAATTAATTCCTTTTGAAATTAATAAATCGATGTATTCTTGTGGAAAATCTCCACCAACAACTGAAACGATTGCAGTATCCACGCCCAATAAAGAAGACGCCATACCGATATATGTAGCGGCACCACCTAAGATTTTATCTGTTTTCCCGAAAGGAGATTCTAATTTATCAAAGGCAACTGTACCAACTGTTAATAAACTCATTTTATATTCTTGATTAAATAGTTTGCAAATATATTGAATAGATTTGAATTAAGACATATTAAGACAATGCGTTAGCCAAATCAGCAAAAGCAACTTCGGTTTGTTCTCCCGAAATCATATCTTTTACTGTCGCTTTTTGCTCAGCAATTTCTTTTTCACCCAAAAGAATTACTTTCTTAATTCTTTTTTTATCAGCATATCCCATTTGCTTTTTCATTTTTGCATCATCAGGATAAACCTCTGTATTAATTCCACTTTGACGTAATTGTTTTACCAATTTCATTGCCTCAGCAGCTTCTTTCGTTCCGAAATTAATGAACAATGCTTGGATATTTGTTGAATCTTCTAAAGCTGGGAATAAATTATTTTCTTCTAAAACTAAATATGTACGATCTAATCCAAAAGAAATTCCTACTCCAGAAATATCTTTCAATCCAAAAATTCCTGTCAAATCATCGTAGCGACCTCCTCCACCAATAGATGAAGAGAATTCTCCGATTTTCGCTTTCACTTCGAAAATAGCTCCAGTATAATAATCTAAACCACGTGCTAATGTCAAGTTCAAAACTAATTCAGCCGATTGTAAACCAATATTTGTTGTATTTTCAAAAACAAATTCTAATTCTTCAATTCCTTTTAATCCAGTTTCCGAAGATTTTAAAATTTCTTTTAATTGAGCAAATTGTGTTTTATAATCTCCATTCATTGAGAATAAAGGTGATAAAATTTCAATCGCAGAATCAGAAATTCCTTTTCCACGCATTTCTTCTTTCACCGCTTCTTCACCAATTTTATCCAACTTATCTAAAGCCACAGTAAAATCAATCAATTGAACCGAAATATCAGCTACTTCTGCTAAACCTGATAAAATTTTACGGTTGTTGATATGAATTTCAACTGGCGTTTTTAATTCTGTAAAAACCGAATCATACAATTGTACAAAATCAACTTCTTGTAACAACGAATCCGAACCTACAACATCTGCATCACATTGAAAAAACTCACGGAAACGACCTTTTTGAGGACGATCAGCACGCCAAACTGGTTGAATTTGGTAACGTTTGAAAGGAAATGTAATTTCATTCTGATGTTGTACCACATAACGTGCAAAAGGCACGGTTAAATCATAGCGCAACGCTTTTTCAGAAATTTGCGAAATTACTTTTTGACTATTTTTATCTGTTAACAATTGCTCATCAACTTTTGCTAAATAATCTCCAGAATTCAAAATCTTGAAAATTAATCGATCTCCTTCTTCTCCATATTTACCTGTTAAAGTTGATAAATTCTCGAATGATGGAGTTTCGATTGGAGAAAATCCGAATAACACGAATTGTTTTTTAATCGTGTTGATAATATATTGACGACGATTCACTTCTAAAGGCGAGAAATCTCTTGTACCTTTTGGAATCGATGGTTTTTGAATTGCCATTTTTCTAAATCTTTCTTTTAAAGATGCAAAAATACATCATTTTGATTTTTAACTCGACATTTTGTTTCAAAATCATTGTTTTAGAAAGAATTTAATTAAAATTCATAAAGTCAACCTGAACTCGTTTCAGGTTCACATCACGTAATTAAAAAATAAATTATGCTACAGAAAGATTCTAAAACAAGCTCTGAATGATAATTCTATACAAAATTAAAAAGAGGATGAGAAGCTGAAATAAATTCAGCTTGACAATCACTACACAAATCAATCTTATAAATCTTAATTAATATCGTAATTTTGCTTTTATGTATTTGAAAGAACTTAAAGCGCGACAATTCAAGAATTTTGATGAAAATAATTTCGAATTTTCACCAAAAATTAATGCATTTGTAGGACAAAATGGGAAAGGCAAAACCAATGTTTTGGATGCTATTCACTATTTGGCTTTAAGTAAATCGTACCTGAATCATTCGGATGCTATGAATATTCAGTTTGATTGTGATTTTTTTACCTTAGAAGGAACTTTTGATCGAAATGAATCTGATGATGTGATTTTTTGCTTGGTTCGTTCTGGTCAGCCTAAACAATTAAAGCGAAATTCGAAATCTTATGATCGTATTTCTGATCATATTGGACAATATCCTCTAGTGATGATTTCGCCTTATGATAACGACTTAATCAAAGAAGGAAGCGAAGTAAGACGTAAATTTTTGGACAATATTATTTCGCAATCGAATAAGCAATATTTAGCTGATTTGATGAGATACAATAAAGTTTTAGTCCAACGAAATGCATTACTAAAATACTTTGCTGCAAATAATACATTTGATTCAACTTCTTTGGAAATTTATGATGAAGAATTGATTCATTTAGGAAAAAAAATTCATGAAGTTAGAAAAGAATTTATTCAAACTTTTTTGGAAGCTTTCCTAAAATATTACAATGAAATTTCAGAAGGTCGAGAAAAAGTGAACATCGAATATGTTTCGCAATTAAATGATGCACCTTTTGAAACGGTTCTGAAAAAAGCTTTGTACAAAGATCGTTCGACGCAATATTCGACAGCCGGAATACATAAAGATGATTTATTGTTTACGATTACCAATTATCCAATCAAGAAATTTGGTTCGCAAGGTCAACAAAAATCGTATTTGATTGCATTGAAATTAGCCCAATTAGAAGTTATCAAATCTTCATTAAACATCACTCCATTATTATTATTGGACGATATTTTTGACAAATTGGATGAACATCGTGTGACACAATTGATAAAATTAGTGAACGAAGAACGTTTTGGACAAATCTTTATTACCGATACACATCCCGAAAGAACAGAGCAAATCATTAAACAAATTAATTCTGAAAGTAAAGTTTTCCGTTTATGAAAAAGTACGAAAAAAGAAGTAATCAGCAAACGCTTGGTCAAGCTTTGGAGCATTTCATTAAACAAAGTGGAAAAGAAGAATTGATTTGGGAAGTGAAAGCAGAAGAGGCCTGGCAAACGGTGATGGGAAAGTTTTTCGAGAAATATACGGACCGAGTTGAAGTAAGACAAAGAGTTTTGTATGTAAAAATTAATTCTCCTGCAATGAGACAAGAATTATTGATGGGAAAATCAAAGATTCTAGCTAATATAAATGAAGAAATTAAAAAGGATTTTTTAGTTGACGTAAAAATATTTTAAATGCCTTACATCGAACATTCTACTTACCCTACACCTAATTTCATCAATCGAAATGCGCATCTTTCTACCATTATTCCAGCGAAATTCAAGAAATATCCTGTTCCAGATTACACAAGAGAAAAAATGGAAACCGATGATGGTGATTTTCTGAATTTGGATTGGCGATTTCAAGAAAATAAAGACAAATTAGTTATACTTTTTCACGGATTAGAAGGCGATTCGAAACGAACGTATCTTAATTCGTGTTCAGATTATTTTTATGATAAAGGATTTAATATTCTGGCTTGGAATCATCGCTCTTGTGGAGGTGAAATGAATGACACTTGTCGTTTGTATCATCATGGATCAATTGATGATGTACACAGAGTTGTAGAAAAAGCGTTGAAAGAAAATTATCAAGAAGTTTATTTGATTGGCTATTCGATGGGTGGTGCTTTGGTTTTGAATTATCTTGGAGGTTATGAAGTTTCGAACAAGATAAAATCTGCTGTTGTTTTTTCTGCACCAATTTCTCTAAAATCATGTGCTGACACATTGAAAATATTTCCGAATACAATTTATTTTAAAAATTTCAAACGCACTTTAGTTCCAAAATTTAAAGTAAAAGCTAAACAATTTCCAGGTATTTTGAATGAAGAAATGATTGATAAAATCAAAACTTTTGATGAAGTAGACGAATATTTTACAGCAGCTTTACATGGTTATAGCAGCAAAGAAGATTATTATCACAAAGCTTCGCCTGCAACTGTTTTAGATCATATCAAAACACCTTGTTTGATTGTTAATGCTGCAAATGATCCTTTTTTAGGGAAAGATTGTTATCCTACAGAACGTTTCAAAAACCATAAATTCTGCACATTTGAAATGCCAAAATATGGCGGACATTGTGGCTTTCCGTTAGAAAACAATAAACACTCTTGGGCAGAAATTAGAGCTTGGGAGTTTGTTTATAGAAAAAAATAAAAGGATAATTCAAAAAGATTATCCTTGCTTATTAAATTATTATAATTGGTTAATATATTGCGAAAGTTTCACTAAATCTATCTCATTTAAAGGATCTATCTTATCTTTTTTAATATAATCTTTAACTTTCTGGTCTTTAAATATATTTAAAAAATCTGATTTCTTTTTAGGTATTGGAATTATTAAATTGTCAATCGTAAAATAATATTCAGGCTTTTTAATCTCATATTTCATAATTTCTGAACCTCCATCTAATAAATCTACTTTATCTCTATATTCATTTATAACAACTATTTGTCTTTTATATAATAATGTATTTTTTCCTTGATTTAATAATTGATAATATCCTCCTTTATTCTCATTATTCTCCAAATAAATATATTTTTTATTACCTTTTTTAAAGGTAATAATCATATTAGGTAATTTATCTAAATCATATGTTACATTATTAATCATATACTCCATTTGATCAGTATAATGATTATATCTTAACATATCAATATCATTACTAATTTTTGCTCCTTCAATTTTAAACAAACCAAAGCCATCTTCTAAATAAGGATTTCCTTTTACCTCTTTTTCAGTTTTTGATAATGTCCCATAATAATTTTTATTGTAGTAAATATTTTCTTGAGCCTTCACTTGATTAAAAAATAAAAAAGACATAGTACATAAAATAAATGATAATACTTTTTTCATAGTTTATTTAATTTTGATTAATTGAAAAAATCTAAAAAAGCCACTCATTTTATGAGTGGCTTATAGTTAAAATGTTTTATTAGTATCCTTTAGTTTGACCAATATTTTTATCAATATTTAAAGTTGTTTGTTTAATTGGCAATTGCCATTTAACAGATGTAGGATCTAATTTTTGTACAGCAGAAGGGTTTCCAGAACCATCAGCTCTATGTCCATTACCTGAACGTTGAATACCTTGTGCATATTTAGCAGGAATTCCAGGAACTCCTAATAAACGTTTCAAAGTAAAGAAACGGTCTCCAATTTCGAATGCTAATTCTTTACGACGTTCTGTAATAATAGCTTCAAATAATGTATCACCAGTTTCTCCTCCTGTATAAGTTGTATAACGAGCATCTCTTAACTTATTTAAAGTAGTCAATGCTGAAGATTGATCTCCTGATAAATACTGCGCTTCTGCTAACATTAAAATCACATCTTCTACACGTAAATAGCGACCATCATTCACACCTGAATTAAAATTATCCGCTCTTTTTCCATAATACTTTTTAACAGCATAAATAGGTCCAGCTTTATCATATGCTAATTGAGTCACAGTCATAATACTTGCATTATAACGCTCTGGCTCTGTATTTTTATTAAAAGATTCTGCAAATGACTTGTCTACAGTATATTCCATTCTAAAGTTAGAATTAGCAGTACCTTGACTATAATTTCCACCAATTGCTATATCATTAGTTTTTGAAAAAGGTAATACAAATAATGCTCCTTCATTTGTCATTGTTTTCCAAAAATTATCTAGGTCTCCTTTTTTTGTTGGAGAAACAGCTGCTACTACTGGTGTTGCATATTCGATAACTTTAGGATAATTCCCTTTGAACAGATATACTTTTGCTAAAATACCTCTTACAGAATTTTGAGTTAAACGATATATTCCATTTCCTGTTGGTGAATATCCTGTTGGTAATCCAGGTAAAGCATCTTCTAAATCTTTGATCATTTTATCATAAACGATTCCGATATTTGCTTCACGTTTAGGTTCATCTTTAAAATTAAGCTCAGTTATATAAGCAATTCCTTGAGAATCAACAGCAGATGATCCTTGAGTAGGAATTTGGGCAAACATTTTTGCAATTTCAAAATGAGCAATTGCTCTTAAAGCTAATGCTTCAGATTTAATTCTATTTTTTACTGTACTATTATCTGGTAAATTATTAATCTTAGACAACACTTTATTTGCATCAGAAACAGCTTTATAACCATTTTCATATAAAGATGTCACATCAGAATTACCTGTATACACCCAGTTAGATGCATTGTAGTTTCCTCTACGTCCAAATGGATTATTGATAATATTATCTGACATTAAATCACCTAAGATTACAATATCATTAGAGTATCCAGTATTACTAAACAAACCATTTGTTCTAAAGTCATTATAAGCACCTAAAATAGCTGTTTGAAAGTCTGCCTCAGTTTTATAAAAATTATCTTGATTAATATCATTTGGTGAATCTAATTGAATATCATCTTCACTACAACTTGTTATCGTACCAGTAAATGCAATAGACATTGCAATTAATGATAATAAATATATTTTCTTTTTCATTATTCTAAATATTAAAATGTTACGTTGACACCTAAAGAGAATGTTCTTGTCATTGGATATCCAAATCCTGAGAATGAGTTTGATACAAAACCTGCACTTGTTACTGCTGATGTTTCTGAAGAACCTGTTCCTTGAACTGGGCTACCATGATAATTCGTAAACATTGCTAAATTTTGGATTTGTCCATAAATACGGAATGACTTCACTGGTGTTGACTTTAATAAGTTCTCACCAAAAGTATATCCTACTGATAAACTTCTAAATAGAATGTAATCATTTTTCTCTAAGAATAATGTTGACTCCATTGTTCCATCTTCTGTTGGTTTACCAAATCTTGTATTATCTCCAGGATTTTTCCAGTAATCAGCAGCAGTAACATCTCTATTTTGTGTATTAAAAGTAGGATCTACTAACCATTGGTATACGTTGTTATATGAATACGCTCCAGTTGAATATGTAAAGTCTGCATTGATATCAAATCCGTAAACTTTAGCATTCAATCCAAAACCTCCAAATAACTTTGGTAATGGTGTTTTTCCTGTAGCCACTGCATCACTTGCATTATATACATTAGTCACTTTACCATCCTTATCGTAATACAAATAATCTCCAGTTTTTTTATCAATACCTGCATATCGTACCATATAATACTGGTATGGAGTTTCTCCTACTCTATGTATTAGTGTATTTGATCCGTTACCTTTAGGAAACAATTCATCACCTTCATTAATGCTATTTACTTTATATTTAACATTTGTCATGTTTCCATATACAGATAAATCAAAATCTTTCGATTTAATCACATCATAATTTAAGTCAAATTCAAATCCATTTGTTGTTAATTCTCCTGCATTAATTGTTGTTGAATAACCTCCTGCAGTTGGTGAATAGTATAAATCAAATAAAAAGTCAGAACGCTTATCTTGGAAATATGCAGCAGAACCTGTTAATGAATTTTTCAGTAAAGCGAAATCAACTCCTAAATTTAATTTCTTATTTACTTCCCAACCTGTAACTGGTGTTGCATAAGTTCTACTTGGTACCCCTGCAAAGTTTCCATTATAGAAACCTAGTCTTATCAAATTAAGATTAGAATAAATATCTAAAGCTGAATCATCTCCTACTTCTCCGTAAGATCCTTTAAAAACTAAACTATTAATAATTTTGTTTCCTTTCAAGAAATTTTCTCTCGCAATATCCCAACCAAGAGATGCACCCCAGAATGTTCCAAACATGTTATCTAGACCTGCTAATGAAGTTCCGTCACGGCGTACATAAACGTCTACCATATAACGACGATCGTAATCATATGATAACGCTCCAATATATCCATAACGCGCAATTTGTTGTCTATTAGTGAAAGAACTTCCTTCTCCTACAATTTGTTGTGCTAAGTTTTGCGTTATTAAATCGTTATTTGGGAAATTGCTACCAAACATTAATATTCTATAACGATTATCTTTTTGGTACTCAGAAGCCGCTGTTACACGTATATTATGTCTATCCCATTTGTTTACATAATTTACCTCATTACGCCAGTTGTAATTTAGATTATCTCTTGAATTATCAGTTTTTGAAGCCTTAGAACCTAATAATTGTCCTAAATATGTATTAGAACGATTAAAAATTTCTTGTTGTAAACGTACATATGTTGCTCCAAAAGTTGTACGAGCTGTAACATTTTTAACAATATCTAACTCTAAGAATCCAGAACCGTATAATTTAAACTGTCTTGTAATATTATATGCTTTATGCATTTCATCCAATACTGGATAACCAGCCCCATTATCTGGATTATAAATTGGATAACCGTCTACATCATACTGAATATTTCCATTTTTGTCTAAATCATAAACTGTTGTATACGGAGCTCCCATTAAAGCTACGTTGAATGGAGATTGTCCATTAAAACGATCACGAGGAGAATCTAATGTTTGATATGCTCCATTAACATTTCCACCATATCTAAATTTTTCACCAGCTTTTCCATTGAAACTATATGCAGAAGTTATACGCTCAAATCCTTTATAAAATTCTACTGCTCCATTGTCTTTGTCATATCCAATACTAAAATTCTGGCTCAAATCACCTTGATTATTTGCAATTGAAAAATAGTTAGATGTCACTATACCATCACGATAAATTGCATCTTCCCAATTTGTATTGATTTTAGATAACTCTGAAATTTGATCAGGAGACCACTTAAGCCCCATATTATTATTGAATTTATACAAATCGTTTTGATAATTCAATAACTGATTAGATCCCATCAATTTGATGTTTGGCATTTTCATCATAGAAGTTGCACCAATTCTACCAGCATATGAAATAGTCACACCTCCTTTCTTAGCAGATTTTGTTTTAACAATGATTACGCCATTTGCCCCACGAGCCCCATAAATTGCTAATTGAGAAGCCTCTTTTAATACCTTAATATCTTCAATGTCTCCTGGATTTATACTGTTTACATCTGCTGCAGTCATATAAGTTCCATCAACCACATATAATGGTGATTTCACCCCTCCATTCAATCCTAAAGCACCACGAATTGTAACATTCGCTGTACTTCCTGGTGCTCCATTTTGAGCTTGAGAAACTAATCCCGAAACCTTACCTCCTAACATTTGATCAACTGACAAACTTGGATTAAAATCCTTAATTTGATCAGATTTTACAATTGTTTGCCCTGCTTTTTGTGGAGCCTCAAAAATACTTGTTACAACAACTTCTTGTAAATTAGTATCTTCAGCATACTTCAAAGCTCCTAAATTAGTAGAAGTTACTTTAAATTCTTTTCCATTAATTACTAATGTATCACCTACTTTAGCATCAATATTAAAATTTCCGTTCTCGTCAGTATACGCAACTTTATCTGTACCTTTTACAGTTACTTCTACGTCTGACTCTGGAAAATTGTTACCATCGTTAACTACACCCGTAACTTGAGCAAAAGCTATTGTCCCTAATCCTAGGAAAGCTAATAAGCCCAAAGATGTTAATCTTCTCCTCATAGTTTTATATTTTATAACATTTTAGACAAAACTCTAACTTTTTTTTAAGATTTCCAAAAAGTGATCTATATTTTTTTATTTATCAACATCTTTAAAGAAATAACTTTACATTATTATATTCAGTACCCGTTGTGCATTTTAAATAATTTGAGTTTTTAGATTATTAATATTTCGATTTAAGTATATTTTATTAATTAATGTACTGATTCAATGTTTGTGCAGTAATTTTAGCTAGAATTCTGGTTTTAAACCTCTCAAAAGTCTTTGCATAATTGCGTATAATCATAAATTGATCACATAGTTGAGAAAAAAAAGTTTCAATTCTTTTTCGATACTTTTTGAATGAATAAAACTGAGGTTTGTAATCTTTTTGATTCGATCTTTTTGGTGATTCTAATCATATATAAACTTCATTAAATAAATAAATTTGAATTGTTTGCAACTAATAATCTCTATCACCAAGTAGCACTCAATCTGATAGTTGAGATATTATATCTTTCAAAAAATAAATATCATGAACAGATGCAGGACTAATATCAATACTCTAGAAAACACATCTTAAAGAACAATCAGCCTAAAGTTTATAGCCTTAAGAAGACATTTACTGAGAAGCACAAAAACCTCTATTTGGTGCACTAAACTAATTTTCTTTGCAAATTTTCGAGCGTTTAATTCTTGCTATTTTACACACCTCCAATGGTATACTATCAAGTTAAATTAATTTACTTATTTTCAATTTAATGAACAACTTTATTATTTTCAATCAAATGCATAACAGTTATAATACGATCTTTGAGTTTAATAATAATTTACAATTTTTAAAATATGTAGCTTTATTTATACTGGAAAATTCAGGGAGATATCCAACCCTCTCAATACTCATATCTAGAAACATAATGTTTACATTTCGATACACGAACACCGAACAAACCATACGGAACGGATATACAATGGATACAGAATGGATACAGCGCGGATACACAACCGATACAGAAAAGTGTCATTTTCGATATACACCGATACAGGAATTTAACACTTTTTAACACACTGTTTCTCTAACCACAATATAAACATAGGTTTTTTTAACCGTTTTTCACTTTAAATAATTTGAGTTTTTAGCTTGTTAATATTTCGATTAAAATATGTTTTATTAATGTACTGAACCACAGTAAGTGCAGTAATTTTAGCTAGAATTCTGGTTTTAAACCCCTCAAAAGTCTTTGCATAATTACGTCTAATCATAAATTGATCGCATAGTTGAGAAAATAAGGTTTCAATTCTTTTTCGATACTTTTTAAATGGATAAAACTGAGGTTTATACTCTTTTTGATTGGATCTTTTCGGTGTTTCTAATTGTATATGAACTTCATTAAATAAGTCAATTTGAATTGTTTGTGATAAATACCCTTTATCTCCAAGTAGCAAACAATCACACATTTGAGTTTTAACATCTTTCAAAAAATGAATGTCATGAACAGATGCGGGACTGATATCAATACTCTGGAAAACACCATTTAAAGAACAAATAGCATGAAGTTTATAGCCATAAAAAGACATTTGCAAGCACAAAAACCTCTATTTGGCGCACTATACTGATGTTCTTTGCAAATTTTAGAGCGATTAATTCTTGCTATTTTACACACCTCCAAGGGCATACTATCAACGATAAAACAATTTTCAAATTCATTAAATTCTTTCGCTAATTTGAGGCGAATACTATTAATTTACTCTGATAATCTACGTTTTCTACGATTGTAAATACTACGCTCAATTTTACAACTTAGCACTTAAGGAAGATTTCGAAATAAATGATTTTCACTATCAATACCTATAAATTCAGCTGTTAAAACAAGACTTATGAGTTCTAAATCAAAAAGTTTAGGTCTTCTACGTTGATAAATTAAAAGTGTATCTGTGGATATTTTCGTAGAACTACCAATATTCTTTCATAATTAGCAACTAAGTTGTTCATTGTAAATATTTTAAAGTTAAATTAATTTACTTATTTTCAATGAAATGAACAACTTTATTATTTAGTAATCAAAATGCACAACGGGTATAATCAAACATATATACGTTTTTTGTCGAACGTCGATAAGTAATGTTATATAAGCTATGTTTATTAAATACAAAAACATGGTAAATTTTAGTTTTTAAGGGTGTGATTTTCTTTGAAAAATCACTTTTGGGAGCTTGCGTAAAATGCAATGTTTTCGTTGGAGTGAAAAACAAAAACAACTTGACGTGACTTTTTTATGCGCACCAGGGGGACGGGCGTTTTTTTAAAAACACAATAGATTTTATCTATTAAATAGTTGATTGTTAGATTTTTAAATGTAATTTTGTCAGTCAATTAAATGTTTAACGTTTGATTTGAAAGCGAAACTATGACAAACGACTTCTTTTTGAAGTCATTTTTTTGAGTTTTAAAAGACTTTATACTTTGTTATTGTTATTTTACTTATTAAAATCAAGAAGACCTTTAAAAAGCTTTAAAAATATCGTAAATCAAATGTTTTACAATTTGTTTTTGGTTAATTGTAAATCGTCAGCAAAAAGTAGACATCTAGACCTAAAATTTAAGATAGTGTTTTTAAAAGCATTAATTTTAATTATGGCAAATTCAAAAAAGAAAACTCCTGAAAAATTTGTTAAAGATATTCGTCAAAACACAAGACGAATATTTACAGCGGAACAAAAGATTATAATTGTGATGGAAGCCTTACGTGCTGAGATTTCAGTAGCTGAACTTTGTCGCAAATATGCTATTTCACAATCTCAATTTTATAAGTGGAATAACGAATTTTTAGAAGCAGGTAAAAAGCGATTATCCGCAGATATTACACGAGAAGCAACAAGTGATAATGTCAGTGATTTACGTAAAGAAAACCAGCGTTTAAAAGAGATTGTAGCCGATTTAGTTGTTCGCTATGATATCGTAAAAAAACCTTGAACTCATTGGATTAAAAACAAAATTCAAGAAATATATGCGATTATCAGCAAGTGAAAAACACGAAATTATTCAGATTGTAACTCGCTCTGAAATTGGAGTTAAACGAACTTTAAAGGAGTTTGGGATTGCACGAAGCACCTTTTATAAATGGTATTCAAATTATCTAGAAAATGGATTTGAAGGTTTAGAATCAAAACGTCATTCAACCTATCGTAAATGGAATAGTATTCCTGAATCTCAGAAGGATTTGATTGTTGAACTAGCGTTGGATTATCCTGAATTATCTGCTAGAGAACTGGCTTTTAAGATGACTGATGAATTAGGAATTTATATTTCAGAATCGAGTGTTTATCGGATATTGAAGCAACGAGATTTAATTTCTGCTCCCAATCATATTTTAATTGCTGCAGCGAATGAATTTAAAGATAAAACGAATTTTGTTCATCAGATGTGGCAAACCGATTTTACTTATTTTAAAATTATTGGTTGGGGATGGTATTATTTAAGCACAATTTTAGACATTTCAGAAAGTGAAATCACGTTAAAAAATGAAGAATATTTAAGAATATATTAACCTAATAAAAACAAAAAAGGCAACCAATTGGTTGCCTTAGATATTATAAAATGATTATGATTATTTCACAAATTCAATATCATCAACATTTACTCTTAATTGATTACCAGTAGATCTCAAGAAAGATTTATTTACCAATTTGACAGATACACGATCAGTAGCTGCTGCATTAATTGGAAATTCTAATAAATTTAACTTTCCTCTTTCGCTAGTTTTCTCACCAACCGATTTCCAAGTCACTCCAAAATCTGTAGAAATTAATACTTCTAATTTAATTTCTTTATCAGCATCAGCACCTTCGCTAAAAGTAGCCCCTCCGAATTTAACTTTCAAAGTCTTAAGTCCCGTTACAAAAAATTTAGATTGTAAGAAAGCAACTGTAGTAGAAGTTCCTCTTAATCGAACAGAACTTGTTCCTGACGATTTTAAATCACTATCTGATGGATCAAAAACTCCTCCGTCTGAAAAAGTCCATGTACCTGAAGCTAAAGTTAGATCTGCTACATTATAATTATTCTTCTTAGCAGATTCAAAATCCTCTTTTGTTCCTTTAACTTCTTCTACACCTTCTGGTAAAATAGTAAATCTATCTTGATCAAATTTCACATCTTTTGTATCGCGAATAAATACTTGATAAGTTGAATTGTATCGAGAAACTACTACTGTAATAGACCCGCTTTTTTTAGGTAAAACATCTGCATACCATGTTGCGTTGCCAGAGTTACGTAAATCTGTTTCTTTTCCTTTTTTATCCACAATCACTCTATTCACTGTTGCACCTGAAACCCCATACGTTTTATCTCCATCAGGATCAATGAATTGAACTCCATCTATCGTTACTAATGTATTTAGATTTTCAGGTTTTAAAGCATCTGTTAATGAAGAAACAACTTTTGGTTTAATCGTTTGGATTGCTTCACATGTTTTAACCATATACTTTGTCATAACTGTACTTGGGATACGCCCAATTGTATATTTCGGATCTACAGAACCTATTTTCATTACTCCACGATCATTCGCAACTATTAACCCTTTCAAATTAATTTGTACTTGCGCTCCCAATGGATAAGAATTATATAAATTACTTCCGTCAATTTCTATTTGGATACCTGTTGTAGGGTTCTCAACTTTATCTTGTAAAGAAATCGTTTTGAAAAAATTCCCCGTTTCGTCACTAGATATAACATATGCTTGTACGATTAAATCTTCTGCTATTGCTTTATTAGCATCTAATTTTATAGATCCAGCAGTTACTTTAGAAACTAAATCAGCCAAAGAAATATTAGGACTTGGTAAATTACATTCAATTGGAGGTGTTGCATAATCATCATCTTGCACACAAGATTGCGCTGTAAATAAACCTAAGCTTAAAACACCAGCTATTGTTAATTTTGATATTGTATTCATTTTAAATTGTGTTCGTTGTTAATAAAATTAAAATCTGAAATAAATGTTAGCGAAATAAGTTGTTCCCATTCCGTAGAACATTTTTGAACCAAACATACGTTGGTAGTTTTTATCAATTGCATTATTATAATTACCTGTACGCATTTGTTCAAAACCTCCTGTAACATAGTTTTTATTATTCAGTACATTATTTACTGTTCCTGAAATCCCTGCTGAATATTTACCAATACGGAACGTTTTCCCTAAATTGATATTCAACATAAACTCATCACTAAACTTCTCTTGTTTCAAAACTTCTTTCAACCCTTCTTCTGTTACTCCGTTAACTGGAACCCCGTTTTGGGTAATAAAATTAATTGTTCTTCTAAAAGGAGCAGGGTCTGCATAATTGTTCATTAAATAGTTTCCAGAAACACCAACCCACCAAAATTTAGGATCACGATACTCAGCACCTAAAGTAAATCCTGATTGAGGTCCAGAAGCAAGTTTATAGTTTTCTAAATAAGCAGTTCCATAATTTTTGTAAGGAATTCCATTAATCCCGAATTCATCAGAATATAGGTTATAATCAGAATTGTCTTTGTATACATATTGTCCAATAGCAGCTACAGCAGAAACTGTAAGAACTGGTAAAACTTGCGCTTCTACAGCCAACTCAGTTCCTAAATATTCTTTTCCAACACCTGTCATCACCTCAGAAACAAAAATTTGATCCGAAACACCATCAATATATCCAAAAGCCTTCTCTATCTCATCTTTTGTTCTAGTATAAAAAGCCGTCGCACGAGCTTTGATACGTGGAGCTCTTAAAATATAAGATAAATCACTTGAAAATATTTTAGCACTTTCAATTCCATTAACAGTTACATCATTAAGACGTGCATTTGGAAAAATCTCATCAGAAGTTGGTGCTTCTGTCTGATACATTACATTTGCTTGAATAAAGTTACGTCCATCTAATTTTACTAAAAAGTTAGATTTTACACCAAAGTCTACAAAATCATATGTTTTACTCTTTCCATAAGAATTGTCTTTATACATTTCATTTTGGAACTTTCCATCACGGTAAAACTTCGTTAAAGCAGCTTTCATCCCAATAGTAACATCTAAGTATTTAGATTTAATTTTAGACTGCGCGAATAAATCTGCATAATCACGATTAATTTCGTAGTAATACTCTTGTTTATCTCCTTTCTTAGCAACATAATCAGGATCCAATAAGTTGAAATTATAAAAATGATTAACAGGTAAATTTGTCGTCACATTAAAATCATCTACATTTAATACATATTGTGCACCTAATAAATCTTGAATCTCACGATACAATTTAGATTTTGTATTTTGATAAGATGCTGCAATTGTTAAATCTATATTTGAAGTTAATTCTGTTTGAAAATTAGTATAAGCCGTAGCTGTTTTATCTTCATTAACATCTGCAGTTAACCAATAAGCCGCTCTTCCTGTCGTACTATTTTCATTCGCACGATACATACTTGCCCAATCTAACTGAGAGATTTGACCACTTCTCCATAATTGCTCTCTTTCTGCGATTGCATCAGCAGACGCTCCATTAAAAGCTAAGTAACTCGGCATATTACGGTAATATGTTGGTGAAGGATTATTTGCTTTAAACCAATCTAAACGAGATCCACTTTCTTTTCCAAATTGATACGAAATAGTTGTCGTTAATTTTGATTTATTATTAATATTCCAATGATGCGTCAACATATTAATAGGCTCAAAAGTTTTCTTTACACGTTCATTACGTTTTTCACCATCTTGCCATCCCCAATAAGAATTATAGTAAATACCTTTCAAATCCACAACTTCTTGTGTATTAGGTGAACCAGTAGAACGACGAGTTGGAGCACCGAAACTAGTTAAGTTTAAAGTATGTTTTTCATTAAACTTTTTCTCAACACCTAAGTAGTAAGCATACGCATCATAAAAAGTACCTTCTATAATACCTTCATCTGCCCAACGTCTACTTCCTGAAACCATAAATGCCCAACCGTTATCCATTAATCCTGTATTGTATGTTGCCATTACACGATTTCTGTATGAACGATTTGTATTAGAATAAGCCAAACTTACTCCTTTACGCATTGTTGAAGGTCGAGTATCAAAATTTGTAACTCCTCCTAAATCTCCAAAAGCATAATTAGAAGGTTCGATTCCGTATGTTAACTCATCTGGACGACGAGTTACATCATTCAAACCTCCCCAGTTATTAAAAGTTGCACGACCATTATCCATTTTGTTCATACGAACCCCATTAAATAATACGTCATTATATTTGTTGTCTAAACCTCTTGGTTTAAACCAATACGAACCTAATTCGTACGCAGAAACGCGAGCAAAAACATCGCGTGAAGATTGTAAAAGTCCTGAATTTGAAGCTGTCGAACTTTCATCATCAGATAATTCATCATCTGTTAATGTAATAATTCCAACTTCTGCTGTATTTGGATTAAATGTTAATTTAATATCACCTAAGTCAAGCTCTTTTTGCCCTGCTACAGTGATTTCTTTTTCATATGGGTCATAGCCCACGCCATAAACTTGTAATTTGTACGTTCCATCCGGAATATCTACAAACTGAAAATATCCTATACGATCGGTGATAGCAGCATCGCTTACTGCTCCTCCGTCCAAACGTACAGTGAGGTTATAAACCTCTTCACCTGTAGCAGCATTTTTTGCTACCCCAGTAACCTTTGTTTGCGCCTGCGCCATAGCGACAGTTGCAGCAAAGACTGAAAGACTTAACAATAATTTGTTCATTCAAACGAATTTTTATTTATAAATTAGCTCTCTATTTCCTTCATCGAAAAAAATAGGACAACAAATTTAGTAAATTCATAATTAATAACATATGTTTAAAATTAATAAATCTTTAACTTTATTAATAATTTTTAATTTATTCTTAACGTTAAACGTTAAAGCTCAAAGCAAATATTCAAGTGCAACTGTAGCCTTTTACAATGTTGAAAATCTTTTTGACACCATAAAATCAGTTGGATATGTAAATGGAACTTTACCTTTTAATGACAAAAATTATCACATTCAGATTGCAGAATCTGACATATCGAAGTACGAAACAGAAGAATTCAAACAAAGTTATACGTACGAAAATATAAAAGGAAAGAAAATTATCCGTCCATTAATTCTTCAAGAAGAATTTTTACCAAACGGAAATAAAAGATGGAATACAGAAAAATATTTCCAAAAAGTCAATAATATTTCAAAAGTTATTAGCGAATTAGGCGCAGATGTTACAGGCTCTGCTCCAGTAATCGTAGGTATTTGTGAGATCGAGACAAGAGAAACTTTAGAAGATTTAGCAAAAAGCTCTGCTTTGAAAAAATACGATTATGGTGTTGTTCATTTCAATTCGTTTGATGCTCGTGGAGTTGATACAGGTTTATTGTATCAAAAATCTCGTTTCAAGGTTATTGATGCAAGACCTCATCCAATTTTCAATTATGATGCTGAAGGTAAACGCAAATATACGCGTGATATTCTACAAGTTACAGGTTTATTAGACGGTGAAGAAATCACTTTTTTAGTGAATCACTGGCCTTCTCGTAGTGGTGGAGAAAAAGTTTCGATGCCAGCTCGTATGGAAGCAGCAAAGGTGATGAAAGGAATTTTTGATGAGTTAAAATCTAAAAATCCAAATGCAAAAGTAATTGCAATGGGTGATTTTAATGATGATCCTATTTCTCCAAGTATTAAAAACATATTTGATCCGGCTGGAGAAATTGCTAAAGTTTCGGATAACGGATATTACGATCCTATGTTACCTTTATATAAAAAAGGTGTTGGTACTTTAGCTTATCGTGATGCTTGGAATCTATTTGATCAATTTATCTCAACTTCATCATTGGTTACAAAAAATAAAGATTATTCAACGTATAAAATCTTCAAAACTGAAATTTACAACAAAGATTATTTAAAAGCGACAGAAGGTGCATATAAAGGATTCCCTAACCGTATGTGGAGCGGCGATACTTATCGTGCAAACGGTTATTCTGACCACTTTCCAGTCTATACAATCTTATTAAAACAAGCAAAATAAAAATGAACAAATTAGAGCAATTATTTAGTCAAAAAAATAAAAACCTCATTACAATATACACAACAGCTGGGTATCCGAATTTATCGGATACCCCTGTTATTTTAAAAGAATTAGATCAAAACAATGTTGACATTATCGAAGTCGGTATTCCATATTCTGATCCTTTGGCTGATGGTCCAACAATACAGGCTACAAGCGAAAAAGCGTTAGCAAATGGAATGACATTGGACATTTTGTTTGAGCAATTAAAATCGGTTCAAAATGAAATTTCTGCACCAATTGTTTTGATGGGTTATTACAACCAAGTAATGACATTTGGATTAGAAAAATTCTTACAAAATTGTCAAGAAAGTGGAGTTTCAGGCTTGATTTTACCTGATATGCCGTACGAAATTTACTTGACGCAACACAAAGAATTATTTGAGAAATACGATCAAAAAGTTACATTTTTAATTACACCTTTAACAACAGAAAAACGCATTAAAGAGATTAATGATGCAACTTCTGGATTTGTTTATATCGTTTCGAGTTCAGCTACAACTGGTGCTACACAATCTAATTATAATGAAGATTTTTTGTCAAATGTTAAAAATTTAGGTTTAACAAAACCACATCAAATAGGATTTGGAATTTCGACAAAAGCTGATGTAGAAAAAGCTTGGAATTACGCAGATGGAGCAATTATCGGAAGTGCTTTTTTACGTGTTTTAGAAAATTCGAATGGAAATCTTTCTGGAGCAATTAAAGATTATCTTTCAGAATTGAGATAAAAAAATAGTTTTCAAACCAAAAAGCAAGCTTAATTCAGCTTGCTTTCTATTTTGGAAATGTTTTATCTAAAAAATTATTCAACAATTAAGATGAAATAATTCTTTTTACCTTTTTGTAATAAAACATATTTATCAGCAATTAAATTTTCTGTTGTTAATACAAATTCTTCCGCTACTTTTTCTTTGTTTACAGAAATTGCGTTTGCTTTTAATTCACGACGCGCTTCTGAATTTGATTTTAAGAAGCCTGATTTTTCTGCTAAAGCAGTAACAATATCCAATCCCGCTTCGATATCAGTTTTTGCAATAGTTGCTTGAGGCACACCTTCGAAAACTGATAAGAAAGTATCT
Organism: Empedobacter sp. ULE_I140; assembly: GCF_053482575.1. Lineage (NCBI taxonomy): Bacteria > Pseudomonadati > Bacteroidota > Flavobacteriia > Flavobacteriales > Weeksellaceae > Empedobacter > Empedobacter sp. ULE_I140. The sequence continues at coordinate 3,231,677 of NZ_JBQMTX010000001.1, forward strand.
CCATCTAATTCTTTCAAATCTTCTGAAGTTGATTTTCCGAATAAAACTTGAGATGCTTTTTCTGCTTTGCGTAATTCTTCAACACCATGAACTAAAATTGTAATTTCAGTTGCTAATTTACGTTGTAATTCGCGTAAATGTGGCTCTTGACGATGACGCTCGATTAAGTCATCAATCGCTTCTTTTTCTAAGAACGTATAAATTTTGATGTAACGTTCAGCATCAGCATCCGCTTGATTTAACCAAAATTGGTAGAATTTATAAGGAGAAGTACGGTTTTTATCTAACCAAATATTTTCGCCTCCTTCCGATTTTCCAAATTTAGTTCCGTCCGCTTTAGTTGTTAATGGACAAGTAAAAGCAAAAGCTTCACCTTGTACTGTACGACGAATTAATTCTGTTCCTGTTGTAATATTTCCCCATTGATCAGAACCTCCCATTTGCAATTTTGCACCTAATTCTTTGTACAAATGTAAATAATCATATCCTTGAATCAATTGATATGTAAATTCTGTGAAAGACATTCCGACATTCGATTCAGAAGAAAGTCTAGATTTTACTGAATCTTTCGCCATCATATAATTTACAGTAATGTGTTTTCCTACATTACGAGCAAAATCGATGAACGAAAAATCTTTCATCCAATCATAGTTATTCACCAATAAAGCTGAATTTCCATTATTCGTATCAAAATCTAAGAAACGAGACAATTGTGCTTTAATTCCAGCTACATATTTATTCAATGTTTCTTCGTCTAATAAACTTCTCTCTGCTGCTTTACCAGTAGGATCACCGATAAAACCAGTTGCACCACCAACCAAGGCGATTGGACGATGACCGTGACGTTGCAAATGAACCAATAAGAAAATAGGAACCAAACTTCCCACGTGAAGAGAATCTGCTGTAGGATCGAAACCTACATAACCAGAAGTCATTTCTTTATTTAGTTGTTCTTCTGTCCCTGGCATAATATTGTGAACCAATCCTCTCCAAGTCAATTCTTCAATTAATGGATTCATAGTATTTTAATATATTTTTTTATCAAATTTTTACGAGTTGCAAAGTTATGATTTTTAGATTGATAATAATAGTGTTTAAAATAAAAAGTCAAGGTTTTCCTTAAGGAAAACCTTGACTTGGCTATATAATTTTATGAGGATAAATTATATATAAAATGTTAAGATGGATTTTGCTTACACAATGGGTTAGCTTCAATTTCTGTTCTTGGAATCAAGTAGGTCCATCTTTTGTCATTCGCTTCTACTTTAAAAACACTATTGATTACAACAGTCACAAAATTAGAACCAGTTCGATCTAAGGCTTCGCCTCTTCTTTTCAAGTCAAGAAATCTAAAACCTTCTCCCCAAAGTTCCATTCTTCTATTTAATAAAACTTGGTCAAGATAAGCAACTCCTGTAGTTGTAAAACTTGTAAAAGACTTATCTCTTGCTTTAACCAACTCTGTTAATACAGTTTTTGAACCTGCTTCATCTCCAGACATATATTTAGCCTCTGCTTCAATTAAATACATTTCTGACACACGCATAAACGGAACATCAGTATTAGCATTCGCTGGATTAGTTGTCATAAACTTCTCAGATGTATATGCAAAAGCTGAATATGCAGTATAAGGAGATTTTCTTACTACTTTACCAGCACTATTTGTTTCAGAAAACCATGGTAAATGATATCCTGTTGGATCTGTTAATTGTCTGCGTACATCAGTACTTGGGAATAAGTCATATAATTTTTTACTCATTACTTTAGGAGCTGATCTAATTTGTCCTGAATTAAAATTACGTGTCATATAAGCACCAAAGTTTCCAAAAACATCATCTTGATCACTCGCTATTCTAACTCCCCACATCCATTCTGGGTTTGTATAATCATTAAAACCTTTTTTGTAATCCTCTTGGCTCATCAAAACTTTACCAGTTCTTGCTTTCTTAGCAAAATCAGCTGCTTTTTTATAATCTTGTTGAACTAATGCTACACGAGCTTTAAGACCCTGAACATTATCAACTCCAAAATGTGAATTATTAGCTTTTGTTTTCCCTGTCAAAAGAGTCTCTGCAGCGTCTAAATCAGCCCAAATTTGCTTGTAAACCTCCTCTACACTTGCTCTTGCTTTCTGTCCCATATCATTAGGGTCTGTTCTAATAATAACTCCATCTTGTTTATTATCTTGACCTCCGACATATCTACTACTAAATTTTTGAACCAAATCAAATAAAGCAAAAGCTCTATAAGCATATGCTTCACCCGTAGCTTGATCTTTTAATTTAGGATCCCCCGTTGCATCTTTACCGTAAGTAATTATATTATTTGCATTTCTAATTACACGGTACCAATAATTCCAGATATAACCTGCAACAGTAGAGTTATCATTAACTTGATGCTCCCATCTCATATCAGTCACAAACCAGTTATTTCCAACAGAAGGGTAAATAAGATCGTCTGCTAAAAGGTCATTTCTCATCAACATTCCAAAATAACCAACTTGTCCTTGGTCTCCCCAACGAACATACATATTTCTATGCATTCCGCTCACAGCAGCCATTAAGTTATCTGCAGTAGAATAAATTTGTTGATCTCCAACCGAAGAAGTTGGTTTTGTATCTGTAAAATCTTCGTTACAAGATGACACCAATATCGTCGAACCTAGCAATATTGCTGGTAATATATATTTTATTTTTTTCATTTAGTTTGATTTTAAAATTGAACATTTAATCCAACACTTACTGTTCTTGAAGGCAAGTATCTATAAGTTGTCGTTCCATTAAAACTCTGTACAGCCTCTAATCCTGTTCTAGCTGTCCAAGCTGCAATATTTTCACCACTGATGTACATTTTAAGACTAGATAAACCAAGACTTTCGATCATACTTTTCTTAAAGTTATATCCAAAAGTAAGTGTTCTAAACGCTAAATAATCCGAATCAACTAACCATCTAGAAGAAGCTGCTAAATTTTGAGTTGTATTATTTGTTGAAAACTTATTTACACTCGTTACATCACCTGGTTTCGTCCATGCATTTAACATATCTTTATGTAAAGCAGTTCCGTTTGGATTAAGACTCACAAACCCAGTATAGTTACCGTCATACGTTTTTCCACCTATTTGATATGTAAACAAAGCATTTAAATAAAATCCTTTCACTTCTAAATTAGTTGTAAAACTTCCGTATAAATCAGGAATAGCAGAAGCTACATAATCATATTCTGCATTTACATGATTATATGTGAATTTTTGCCCATTAATGGTTTTAGTATTTCCATCATCACCTTTAGTAGGATCTTGATAATACAATGAACGTCCTGTGTCAGAGTCTACTCCATAGAATTTTCTTAACCAGAAATCATAAATTGATCTTCCTTTAGTAATTTTTTTAGTTCCGTTAATAATCTCTTGTTGATCCCCTGGCATTTTAACCATAGTATTTTCTATAGTTGATGCGTTTACACCTAAATCCCATTTAACATTATCACTACGTACAATTCCAAAATTTAAAGAAACCTCTATTCCTTTATTTTGCATTGTCCCTAAATTTCGATCGATACTATTTCCTGGTACACCTGCTGAACCTGGAGTAGGTACTGAGAAAATCATTTGATCACTTTTTCTGTTATAGTACTCTATCGATCCTGAAATACGATTATTAAATAATCCAAAATCAACTCCTACATCAAATTGCTTATTAGTCTCCCATGTTAATGCTGGATTACCGATTTGGCTCAACATTACACCTGGTTCTGATCCATTATTCCATCCTAAACCATATAAGCTTAAATCAGCTTGATAACCTGGAGTAGACCCTAAACCTCCATCATTTCCTACTTCTCCATAAGATGATCTTAGTTTTAAAGAATTAACAAATGTATTTTGTAAAAATGATTCATTTCCTATGTTCCATGCAGCTCCAGCTGACCAGAAAATTCCTTTATTTTTATCCGGAGAGAAACGAGAAGATTCATCTTGTCTAATCGATGCAGAAACAGAGTATAATCTATTATAATCGTAATTTACACGACCAAAGAATGATTCTTTAGATAAATCCCATGTATAACCTGTATTAGATGTACTAGTTGTAAAATTTACTAATTCTAAGATTCCCGGAATAATTTGCCCTTCTTTTCCTTGATAATTATACTTTACATTTCTGATGAAAGATTCATGTCCAACTAAAAATTCAAAATTATGTTTTCCAAAAGATTTACTATAGTTTAAAATTTGGTTGATTGTAATTCCGACAGTTCTTTGATTTTGATTATACAATCTTCCTTTTCCTGCACCATCACCGACAACATTATTTTGATAAGATTGATAGTAGTAATTTTGAACATCATAAGATAAATTACCAGTTAACGTCAATCCTTTTGCTAATTGCAATTCTGCAAACCATCTAGTGAAAACAGATGTAGTTTTTTCATACTTATCATTCAATAAAGTCTCTTGCAATACATTTCTACCAGCAGAACCTCCTGCTCTACCCCTTGTAGTAACTCCATCATATTTTTGATTACCTTCAATATCATAAACTTTATTACCTTGAGCATCATATAAAAATGGAGAATAAATAGGCGCCATAAATCTTGCTATATAAAAAGGATTTATGTATGAAGATCCTCCATCACTATCAGCTAAAGCAGATTTTGTTAAACTTCCAGAAATATCTCCTCCTAATTTCAACCAACTTGTTACCTTACTATTTGCTTTTACTCTTGCAGAGTATCTTTCAAAATCAGATTTAATCACATACCCTTTTTCATTATTGTAACCAATAGATGCAAAGTAATCTGATTTATCATCTGCACCAGCAAAACTTAAATTATATTGAGCAATACTACCAACTCTAGTCACATAATCTTGCCAATTAAAATCATCGTACAATTTTTTAGCCAAAGGATTTAACTGTCCATTAATAATAACCTGATCATCTGGCACATTATAGATATTATTCTTCAAAGTACCTGTAATCAAATTCTTAGATGCATAATCATTTGCTTGTTGCTCTGTAACATTAGGATTTGACTCCATATAGCCATTTCTCATAGCTGTCCATGTTAATCTATAATAATCCTCTGGACCTACAGTTTCATAATCTTTGTAAGCTCTTGTTACAACACCTGTATTAGAAGTGAAAGTGAAATTCCCTTTTTTCCCTTTTCTTCCTTTTTTTGTTGTAATCATTACAACACCATTTGCAGCCGATGCTCCATATAAAGAAGTCGACGCTGCATCTTTAAGAATATTTAAAGATTCAATATCATTAGGATTAATATCACTTAAACTGCCCGTAAAAATAGCTCCGTCTACTACATATAAAGGTGCATTACTTAAGTTATACGAAGAAAAACCTCTAATTCTAATATTTGTTGAATTTCCTGGTTGTCCAGATGTAGTAGAAAACTGAACTCCTGAAGAAGCTCCTTCTAAAGCTTTCCCAATATTAGTTAAGGGTCTATCCTCAAATTTATCTGAATTAATTTGAGTATTTGATCCAACAATAGTCTCTCTTTTTTGAGAACCATATGCTGTAACAACTGTTTCTTCTAAATCTACAATTTCTGATTTGCTCGGTTTTAAAACACCTAAATCATTTTTAGAAACGATATATTCCTTTCCATCAATAATTAATGTATCACCAATTTTAGCATCAATATCAAAGTTACCATTCTCATCTGTATAAGCAACCTTATCAGTTCCTTTTACTGAAACTTCAATATCAGCTTCAGGAAAACCATTTGCATCATTCACTGTTCCTTTTGTTTGAGCAAATACTGCTGTACTCAACCCAAGAAAAGCTAACAATGACAAAGAAGTCAATTTTTTTCTCATGTGTATTTATAGTTTATTTTAATACAATATTAACATTTTTTAACATGATAAAAAAAAAAAAATGTTTTTTTAACATTATAAAGTGATATTTTCAATTATTGTTAAATAAAATAAATTATTTTTAACAATAACACCTATTTAATGAAAAATCAATAAATAAAATTAATCTCAACAATATAATATTTTTGTATTATTATAATCAATATCTAATCGTCATGCAAACACTTTTCGAGAATGAAAAATTCAAATGGATTAATTTACAAAATCCAACAAAAATTGAGTTAGATGAAATTGCTACAAAATATTGTTTTCAGAAATTAACGATTGAAGATAGTTTGGAGCCTGGACATTTACCTAAATATGAATCAGATGATTCAAAAGTTTCGTTTTTGTTAATTCGTTTTTTTGATAAAGAACACCGTATGTTGAAAAACACTGTTCGAGAATTTAGTCACAAAATCAGTATTTACATCGGTGCAGATTTTATTGTGACTGTTCATCAAAAGGAAACGGATATTTTTGACAAAATTCATAAAAAGTATTTAGCTAATACTGATTCTTCTAGAATCTTAATCAAAGGTATTTTATATCGTATTATTTCCGAAACCATCAAAACTTACGAAGAGCCTGCATATCAAATGGACGAAGAAGTTAATCAACTCGAACATTTGATTTTTACGGATGATTTCAGAAAAATTAAACTTCCTACCTTATATAAAATCAAACGAGAAGCTACAGCTTGCAAAAAAATATTAGATTATACGCTTGAAGCACTGAAAGAATATCGCGCAGATAACAAAAAGACAAGTTCATCGCAGGATTTGTACGAAGAAAACGTAAAAATGTTACACTTACATTCGCAAATTGTAGATGATGTACAAAGTTTGTTAACAATTTATCTTTCGTTAAATGGACAGAAATCTAACGAAATCATGCAAACGCTTACCGTTTTTTCAGCATTTTTCTTACCCTTAACATTTATCGCTGGTATTTATGGAATGAATTTCGATTTTATGCCCGAATTGAATTACAAATTAGGTTATCCAATTTGTTTACTTATCATGTTATTAGTGATAATTTTTATTTACTTTTGGTTCAAGAAAAAGAGATATTTATAATTCAGTATGATTTTCGTAACGGGAGGAACAGGTTTGGTTGGTGCGCATTTGTTGGTAGAATTAGCAAAAAAGCAACAGCCTATTCGTGCTTTAAAACGAAAAACATCCAACACAAAAACCATCGAAAATTTCTTTGCAGAACAAAATGCATCGCAATTTTATAGCTATATCAATTGGATTGATGGTGATTTGTTGGATGTAACTGAACTTCCGAATTTATTAGACGGAATCGAGACAATTTATCACGCTGCGGCTTTTGTTTCATTTGATGAACGTCAAGAAGAAGAAATTTTCAATACGAATATTTTAGGAACTGAATCTTTAGTAAATGAAGCGATTGATTCTGGCGTGAAAGAATTTTTCTTCATCAGTTCTATTGCTTCCATGGATGATATCAATCCTGTTACAAAAATGATTGATGAACTTTCTCCTTGGAACAATAGCTTAACGCATTCGTCGTATTCTATTTCAAAATTTAGAGCTGAGATGGAAGTTTGGCGCGCTTCACAAGAAGGTGTTAAGGTGATTATTATTAACCCAGGTGTCATCATCGGGACGTTAGATACAAAACGCGCAAGCGAAAGTTTGTTCCAACAAAATTCCTCGAAAAATGATTATGCTCCTTCTGGCGGAACAGCTTTTGTTGATGTACGAGACGTTGTCAACATTTTATTTCAGTTGATTGACAAGCAACTTTTTAATCAAAAATTCATTGTAATTTCTGAAAATAAAACATACAAAGAAGTATTTGATTATGTCGCAATCAATAGCAAGCGATCTGTAAAAAACGTTTCGAATTCAACGTTAAAAATCATTAAAAACCTTTCTATTTTCAGTCGCATTTTTGGAGGAAAATACATGACGAAAGCCAATTATTATTCGTTAACATCTGTGACAAAATACGATAATTCTAAAGTCGTAAAAGCATTAGATTACAATTTCATTTCGGTAAAAGATGCCGTGGATTATCATTATACTCGTTTTCAAAAACTAAATTCTACAAAATAGTTTACTTTTGTTTTATGGAACAACAATTCATTTCAACACTTTCAATAACTGCTTCAGAATTAACATCAGGAAGCGTTTCAGCTAAAAGTCCATCAAATATTGCGTTGGTTAAATATTGGGGAAAAAAGAAAAATCAAATCCCAACCAATAGCTCTATCAGTTACACATTAACGAATAGTTACACGGAAACTGAATTAAGATTTTCTCCAAAAACTTCAGATACTTTTGAGGTAGACGTTTATTTGGAAGGTGAATTAAAAGAAAGTTTTGCACCAAAAATCATTACTTTTTTCGAAAGAATTACAGCATATATTCCATTTTTGAATCAATTCAAATTTGAAGTTCACACACATAATTCGTTTCCACATAGTTCTGGAATTGCTTCTTCTGCTTCTGGAATGTCGGCAATGGCTTTGTGTTTAGTTCAAATTGAGAATATGTTAGGAGCTAATTTATCTGAAGAAGACGCCAAGAAAAAAGCTTCTTTTTTGGCTCGTTTAGGTTCTGGAAGTGCTTGTCGCTCGGTTTACAAAGGTTTGGTTGAATGGGGAGAAAATGATTTTATCGAAGGTAGTTCAGATTTATTTGGAACAAAATATCCAGATGTCGAAATTCATGATGTTTTCAAAACTTTTCATGATACCATTTTATTGATTCACGAAGGTCAAAAATCGGTTTCTTCTACTGTTGGTCACAATTTAATGAATGGACATCCGTATGCAGAACGTCGTTTTGTGGAAGCAAATGAAAACTTAAAAGCTTTATTACCAATTTTAAAATCTGGCGATATCAAAGCATTTGGAGAATTAGTGGAACACGAAGCCTTAACGTTGCACGCCATGATGATGATGTCGAATCCTGCGTTTATTTTGATGAAACCAAATACAGTTGCAGCTTTAGAAAAACTGTGGGAATTCCGTCGTGAAACTGGAAATCAATTATATTTTACACTTGATGCAGGAGCAAATATTCATTTATTGTATCCTTCGCAAGATGCGGAAGCTATTGAAATTTTTATCGAAAATGAATTGAAACAATTCTGTCAAAACGGAAATTATATAAAAGATAAAGTGAGTTTTTAATCACTTCTAAAATAAAAGGTTGTCAATTATTTGATAACCTTTTATTTTTTTATTAATAGTTTCTCCATTAACCCAAAAATAATCAAACTCAAAAAAATACTCATTCCGATAACGACAATGATGTTGCTTAATCCAATTTCTATTGGGAAGAAAACTAATCGTATTGTGGAAATAATAGTTGTAAATAGAACTACTTTTAACCAAAAAATGTAATCAAATTTAGTTTTTAGAAGAATTTGTTTTGGCATTTTATAAATCCAAAAAGCGATAAAAATCGTACCTAAAAAAGTGCTAAAATGTTGTTGAAATTTATACCCTTTTACTTCGAAATTTTTGAAAGGAATTTGAACCCAAGTTTTCTGTAAAGCATGAAAATGTTTCGCAAAAAATCCCCATTCATGGGTAAAAGCATCCCAAGAAAGATGTGAATATGCACCTATTATAATTGAGAGAATTACAATTATCCAATGTTTTTTGAAATAATCAATCCAATCAAAAATTAGGAATTGAGCAAATCGTTCTTTAAAAAAATAAGGTAAATGATGAATTAAAACATTTCGGACAAATAAGTGAAAAACGAAACAATAAATAAGAGCAATTGGTAAATCAAAATACAAAACGCCTCAAAACAAATGAATATACGTCGCTACAATCTCCATTCGAGAGAAATATTCTAAATCTGGCGACATCGAACCAATGATTAATCCCGTCATCGAAAACCAATTCGATTTTAGCTTTTTTAGCGCAAGAACAATTGCTGGATGGCAAAAAGTTAGTGGCATTTAGGTTTTATTTTGATGCAAAGTAAATCAAAATATCCATTAATTACCAAAACGTTTGATGTTAACTTTTCGCTCCTTAATTTTCAAAATAAGCGGTTCATATTCTGTATTTTGTTCCTTTTCTACCGTTACTTTATTCAAATATGTTTTTGCATAAACATGTTCTGGTAAACTATTTTCTACAAGATGAAACGTATAATTTCCGACAGGTAAAAAAGCTGTATATTCACCTCTATCATTTGTTTTAACTGTAAAAACCTGTCCATTTTCGTGATTAAAAATCAATGTAAATCCGAATAAATTTGCCGAAACCTGATACTCCAAATTTGAAGATAATTCATACTCAACTTTTCCTCTCACAATACCAGTTTGTTGCATTGGAATAGAAATAGAAGTCGTTTTCGCATTGATATTAACCGCGAAATCTTGTGCAAACCATTTTTGTCCAGGAAGTTTGATTATATAATTACCATAAGGAACTTTTTTATACTTGATATTTCCTTCTAAATCTGTAATAAAATTCGTTTCATTTATCTTTACATTACGACTATCAGCCACTTTATCACCTTCATCAAAAATACCATTTGCATTGTAATCATAAAACACAAACAAATTCAATGTTCCTTCTTTTACATCTGTCACAGTGCGTTTCGCAGGCAAATTATATTGAACACCAACCTGCAAATAAGTTTGTTTGTTGTTAAAAGTTTTCGAATCATAATGACTAAAATTCGCTTGTGTACTTACAATAAAATTATCAATTGGTTGATAATCCACAGAAGCTCCAAAAGTTAGGGTATTTCCAAAATTTTTGTCAATATTATAATAAGTAGAAACTGCTGTATTTAATTTTTTTTGAAAAAAGCTTTGACGAAAACTCGCCGAATTTGTAAAACGTTCTAATTGATGATTTAAATTATTCATCGAATAAACTTCTGCAATCATCATACTTCCTCTTTGATAAATTGAGTTTAACTGAAAGTTTTTAACACTCCACGTTAATTGTCCATAAACAATTGGATCAGCATTTCTCAATTCTTTTAGTTCAGAAAATCCTCCCAAAGCATTCAACACCAACTGATGCACACGAGAATTAGACAACCACGTAAATGTTCCGTTCAAATAAGCTGATTTAAAGTCCATCGGCATATACTTAAACGTCTCATAATTCAGAATATTTGATTTTTCTAAATTCAATTTAGGAGAAATCGAAACATTAAAATGACTTGCCAATTTGAATGATATACCCGTCTCAAAACGTAACGCTTTCGACTCATTCGCTTTTGTATAATTCATCAAATATGGATCGATAGATTTCGGATTGTTATTGGTAACCGTTAACGAAGACCACAACGAAAATTTAGAAAACGTTCGTTGAAAACGCTGATTAAGATACAATGCTCCACGTCGCGTCCCCGGATAATACCCCGAACTGTAATAATTGGAACTATAAAAATCAAATTTACCAATTGTTCCAGAAACATTTGCAGAAACCGATAATGAATTTTCAACATCATTTGTCTCTTTAAATTTTGACAAACCATACCCAAATTTCACTGAATGATTCCACTTATTTGGTGTAATCCATTTGTAACCATTTGTCAAAATAAAGTTCGTTGTAGAAGAAGTTCTATCTAACAAAGCTGTTGTTTCTAATTCGTTTTTATCTTTTATTAAAAATCGTCCATTCGCAAAAGTTGTGTTGCTATTCTTGAAAACATCGTTCGTCAAATCATCTAATAAATTATAATTTTTTTCGACCGTTCCGACTACAATTCGGTTATCATTCTTATCATAATTATTAAACAACATCACTCCTCGTCCGTTAACTGGAATATCAAAATCGTTGTTATTGATTGATCCGATTAAAATTCCTTTGTCTTTGCGTTGATATTTCACCCAAGAATCTGTCAAAACCATGTCTTGATTCTTATTCCAAGTTGTTCCATTAATATTATATGCAAATTCATTCAACCCAACCGAAAATTCTTGATGAGCCATTAAGTTATAATTCGCATTAGCAGAATTAATATCGCGAGCAGTTAATCGAACATAATTTGAAGAAAAATTGGTCCAATTCTGATTTAGCATTGTTGGATCTATATACACACGATTGGAACTTGCATTCTGTATCGTAAAAAACACATTTCCTGCAAAATCTTTGGTCGTTGTATAACCCGAAACATTTGCCTGAAAACTTTCAATTTTAATCATATCTCGGTCGACATATTTAGAAAATCGAACAATTTTTTCTTGAAAAGCTTCAACTATAAGTCGTTTGTTATTATAAGTATAACTTCCTCTGAAATCAGGAAGTACATTGGTTAACAAAATTTCTTCGGCTTGATTTCCCATATTCATTACTTTTAATTCATAATGAATAGAATCTCCTTCTTGACGGTAAAAAATATTACTCTGGACAGGAAAAATTTTGATGTTTCTCTTTTGTAAAACAACAACTGAAGTAACAGATTTTCCTATTTCTTTTTTACTTAAAAAATCAATAATATTGAATTCTAAATCTAACTTCCCAGCCATTTGCGATTTACTCACCGTAAATTGCATAGGAATAAAAGCCTTCTTGTTTGGATTGATTTTTATTTGAAGATTATCTTGCGAATACGATCTTATAGCCGAAGGGATTTTAAGTCCTAGACGAGCATTTATCGTATCATTGGTTGTATTTTCTAATTGAAGAATAACAGAAAAGTTGTTGCTATCTTCTAATTTAACTTCTTTTATTGTACTAAATTTCAAACCATTATTTATAGCTTGAGCACGCAAATTTTGTCCGCTAACAAGCATAAGCAGAATAAAAAATACGCTCCGAAAATAATTGATTGAAAAGAACATATTGTTTTACAAAGGTGTAATCGTGTACAACAAAGAAGTTGAATAATTCCCAGGTTTACTATTCAAAATTTTATTATCCGACGGAGTTGTATAATAAATAATATTATACTTTTTTGAAGCTGTTTTAGAACTATTCGTCATCAATGATTGATTGTAATTCGAAAGTTTTATAACCTTAGAAAGATTATTTGTTTCGGTGTCTTTTATCTGAACATTGATTGAATTTAATTCCAAATTCTGCGCATCACTTGATTGTAAATATTGATTAATCGACGAAACTTGAATATCGTAAGCTGTATCAGAAGAAACAATTAAGCCATTTTGATATTCTTTCTTCACACCATTTCTATAATCTTGTATTGTATTGAAAACCAATTCTGCATTTACAGCAGAACCATCGACCGCAATAGAAAACGCCGGAGCTGATTCGTAATTTCCGTTTGGACTAATTTGCATTTCAATCGGAAAAAGACTTTTACCAATCAGGGTTCCAAATTCATTCAATAAAGAAAACTCGAATTGAATAGGATAATTGTTCCATGATTTTAGAGCATTTAGATATGTTCCTGCATCAATCACAATATCATAATTCAAGACAATTGCTCCATATTTTCCTGCTGATGTTGCTATTGTTAAAGGAGAATTTCGAATAAAATAATTTGGAGAAAAACTCATCGCGATGTTATTCTGAATAACTCCTAATTGATTTATTGTAGGATAATTCTCTGAATAATATTGAGAAGTTGTATAATTATTAAATTTTAGTTTCAGTTTTTCGACAGGAAATTCTTTTTTCTCAGAATTTACAATAGGCGAAACAACACGCGCAACTAAAGACCAATTTTTATAATTTAAAGCACCAGACATGTGCATTTCTACAGCCACAACATTAGCCGTCGTAACTCCATTACTTCCATTTACTTGCACCCAACCTTTATTATGAGCATTTAACGTAAACTGAGCAGAAACTGCCATTGTCAACAATAATGTAATTGTTGAAACTATTTTCTGAAACAAATTATTATTTATCATTTGAGAACGTCAATTCAGCAATTTTCAATTGATCATCTTTCTCAAAACTTAAAGTTGAGGTAACAATATACGAGCCTTTTGGCAAATCCTTTGGCAATGGTATATATACAATTCTTTTATCAGTTGGTAAACTATAAAAAACTGCATCTTGCAATTTTATTTGTTGACCATTTTCTTGATTAATGATTTCATTTGTAATCGTTCCTTCGCTCCAAACATTTCCTTCATTGGAAATATTAAGCACCAAACGATTTTCAGTTTTATCGTAAACAAAATTTGTAAACTCTACATTTGTATCACGTGCAATATTTAACCGTTGATAAATTTTGATACCTGTACGAATCGAGAATATAATATTTTCTCCACTTTTATTTTGTCCAGCAATCGGATTTGTTTGCGTGATGTACATCATTGCTGTATGCACACTCTCTGTGTTTATCTTTTCTGGAACTTGCATCAGAACTTCTATTTCTTTCGATTCTCTTGGCAAAAGTGTAAATGTATTACTTGGTAAAACTGTGATCCAGTTTGCATTACTTGTTGGTAAAGTATTAGGTTCAGAGACAACATTACCTCCAAACTCATCATACTTCCAATCATTAAAAGAAACAGACAACTCTAATGTATGTACATCACTTACATTGGTTACCATAATCTTTTTACGCTCAGACTCACCAGGATTTAACGCAAAATAAGTCCTTGGTGGACTTACAGTAATACCTGATTGTGCACTAATCTTAGTTGAAACGATTAATGCTAAAAAAGAAACGATTGTTAAAAAACGAAGAACTTTCATAAGCAAAAACAGAAGTGATATTTTTCAATATCACTTCCTATTTTTTATATTATTGTGCTTCTATTGTATAAGTTACAGTAGTTGTATACACGGTAGGTTTCTCAACATTGTTATATTTGTTAACATAAGCGTCTCCTCCTTTTCCATTATACGCAACGTTGAATTTTAAATCTGTACCACCAACTTTACTAGAAATCAAGTTTTTGTCTGATGTATCTAATACAACTTTACTGAAAGTTGATTTTGATTTATTATCTGAACCTAAAGTTGCTACTAAGTTAATTGTTTTTACAGCAATTTTACTTTCACCTTTTTCTCTAACTAAGTTTTCATTTTCAGATCTTACTTTTACAGCAAAACCACCAGTACTATATACAATTAAGTGGTCGATCATGTTTGATGTAACACCCTTAGAATAATCGTCTTTTGTTGTATATTCTAAGTTTACTTCAGTACCACCAATAACAATTGTTTGAATTGGGTTTAATTTTACATTCAATTTTGCTGTTGCTGTCTCTTGAGCTAAAGCCATTCCAGAAACTAATCCACAGAAAACTGTTAAAAAAAATGCTAATTTTTTCATGATTTTATAATTTGTTAAAATTTATTAAAAAATATTTGTTAAATAAACTGGTAGTTTGTATATTTAAGATTGGTTATTCTCAAATGCGATGCAAATGTAGAAGTTGTTTTTTATTCTTAAAAGATTAAATCATACCAAAAGATGATGAAAAACGACATTTCTAACTATTTAATTCGGAGTGCTTTGTCTGAATTTAGTCGGAGAAATCCCAGTGTTTTTCTTGAAAAACGCAGTAAAATTGGTTTCTTGAAGGAAATTGAGTTCCAGCGCAATGTCTTTTATTGACATTTTTGAGTTGACTAATAAAATCTTTGCATTTTTCATCAATTCTTCCACAATCATTTCTTTTGCTGTTTTTCCAAAAACGATTTGAGTTGCTTTATCTAACCTTCTTTTTGTAATAAAAAGTTTATCACTGTAAAAAGATACTTGTTTATTTTCCTTGACATTTTCTTGTAAAAGTTTTTTGAATTTTGTCGCAAGTTCTACATCAAAATCATCTTGTATAAATTGGGTTTGCATATCAAATGTTTCCATTTGACCATTGATAATAATACGTTCCAAGAGATTATGAGCAAGCTTCATATCTAATTCATTTTCGAATGCAGTAATGAAATATTGCAAATAATTAGCCTCAAAAATTGGCGCAGAACAAATTGTATTCTCAACAATATTTATAATATCTCGCGAAAAAAGTGTAGAATTTTCTAACTTCAAGTTTTCTTCGATTGATTTTGAATAAAATTCTTGTTTAAAAACAATATAATAAGCATCAGTACGAGTAGTTTGTTTCACAAATTCTTGAGAGATATTGGGAGCTATAAAAAGAAAATGGTTTTTAGGAATCGAATATTCTTTTCCATTTATTTTATGAACAAATTTTTTAGAACCAGACCAGATTATTCCAAAATAGTCATCAACGGATAACTCTTTTCTCAATTTTTCTGTATGTAGGATATCATTCAATTCAAATGCAGTTATACCTACATCAAAAACCAAATTATTATAAACTTTACGATTATTCCACAACATACGTCTATACTATTTTATCAGTGTTATCAATGCAAAATTACGACCATTTTTAACCAAATTACTTGATATAAATCAAGTTATAATTTTAGTGCTCCAAAAATAATAAAATACAATATGCTATTTAAGTATTTTAAAAAATTAACTAAAAAAGAAAGCTTATTTTTAATGAATAAAAAAAAGTCTCAATAAATATTGAGACTTTTAAATGTATTATAATGTAGAAATTTTCTAATAACCTTTTGCTCCTTGCTCTCCTTTTACAATCGCTAAAGCAGATGATGTTCCAATTCTTTTCACGCCTAAAGCGATCATTTTTTCAGCTTCTTCTGTTGTGCGAACTCCACCAGAAGCTTTCACTGGAAGTGAACCTGAATTTTCAAGCATCAATTTAATAACATGCTCGTTTGCTCCATTTGGTTCTCCATTTTCAGTTTTATAAAAACCTGTAGAAGATTTTACAAAAACTTTTGATGCATTTTCTTCACCTGCTTTCTCTAAAACAGTATCACGAATTAATTGTGTTATACCAACAATCTGTTCATCTGTTAAAGCAGCAGTTTCGATAATCCATTTTACAACTTTACCTTCACGCAATGCGACTAATGTTGCAGCTTCTACTTCTTCTTTTACTTTATCGCTATCACCTTTTTTGAACGCTTCGTAGTTTACTACAAAATCTAATTCATCGGCTCCATCAGCAATTGCTTTTTGCGCTTCTCTCAACTTTTCATTCAAATCGTAAGTCCCTTCAGGAAAACCAATTACAGTTCCCAAAACAACATTCGATTTTTTCTCATCCAATAATTCACGAACTGATCTTACATAATCAGGACGAATCATTACCGCATAGATATCATTATCAATAGCTTCTTGTGCTAACTTATGCACCATCTCTAATGTATCAGAATTCGAAATACCTGCTTGTTCAGGTGTTTTAAGATACGTCGAGTCTAAATATTGATTAATATTCATCTTTGTATATTAAAGTTTTATTTGTCTATCTATTGGTTGCTCCAACGAAATTATAGTTTCTGTACGTGTAACGCCATCAATTTGCTGAATTTTTTTGTTCAACACATTCATTAAATGTAGATTATCACGACTCAAAATTTTAAGGAAAATCCCGTAATTTCCCGTTGTAAAATGAGCTTCCACTACTTCTGGAATCTCTTCCAAAGCTTTCACAACTAATTTATAAGAAGAAGGTTTGTCCATAAAAACACCAACAAATGACATCGTTGAATAACCTAAAATTGTAGGATTTACAATTACTTTAGTTGAATCAATCACACCAGAAGCTTCTAATTTCTTGATACGTTGATGAACTGCCGTATTTGATATACCTAATTCTTTTGCTAATTGCGAAACAGGCATGTTAGCATTGTCCATAAAGGCATTCAGAATCAACTTATCGATTCCGTCAATCTCAACCTGACCATTTTCGTGGATTCTCACCTATTCTTAAATTATACTGCTACAAATTTAATATTTTAAAATGGTATAAACGGGAAAATGATCGCTATATCCACCGAAATATTTTCCGCCAACAAAAGTTCTGAATGGCAAACCAGTTGATTTTCCGCCTGTATTCTTCAAAAAATCAGCATCAAAAATATCTGTTTTTATATATTCTAAATTTGATTGAGAAGTAAAAAATCCTTTCGAAAAAAGCTGTTGATCAAACAACATCCATTGTTTTTTAAAGATCATCGAACCTCTTTTATAGGATTGTAGACTGACCATTGGGTTGAATAATTCGTTTCTGTTTATTTCTTCTTGTTTAGAACGTGTATCCAATTCATCAATTAAGTCAGAATTTGTTGGAGAATCATTAAAATCTCCCATCACTACAATTTTTTCCGAATAATTTTCGGTTAACAAATCGTTAATTCTTTTTCGAATCGTTTTAAAAATATGTTGACGTTTTAATTGATTGACTTCTTTATCAATTTTAGAAGGTAAATGAACAATAAAAAGATGAATAATTTCGCCAACTAAATTTCCTTTCACATATAAAATATCCCGTGTGTAAGATTTTGTATCATATTGATCTTTAAAGACAAATCTAATTGGTTCGCTTTCTAAAACTTCAAAAAATTGTTGACGATAAATTAATCCAACATTTATTTTTCTTTCGTCTAATGATTCATATAAAAGTGTTTTATAATCGCCATCTTTCAAAAAATCATTTTGAATCAAATCTTGCAAAACTTCTTCATTTTCAACCTCAGCCAAACCAACCAAATATGGCAATTCATTTGTTTCTAATTTACCAATTTTAGAGATGCAAAATGCAATCTTATTCACCTTTGTATCATAACGATTATCTTTCCATTTGATAAAATTACTGGGCAAAAAAGATTCGTCTGAAGATTTAGAATAAAAATTTTCGACATTATAAAATGCGATTGTCGCTAAATTTTGTTTCAAAAGAATTGTTTTCTGCAAAATTAAGAAAGAAACTAAGTTTATAAAAATTGGTTTCTTAAGAAGCATTAAAAAGACGACTTTCTCAAAAGTGAACTTATACATAAAATTGAAAAAAAAATCAGTCAAAAATTATCAACTTGAACAATTTTCTTTCAATAAATTATCAACTTGACGACCTATCAAAAATCATGTTAAAAATTATACTAAAATTAGTGTAAATGATTGATTTATGGTCAACTTAATCTGCTAAATATTGTATATTTGCAAAGTTTGCAGTTTCTGCATTCAAAATTGAAAAAATGTATTTTTAATTGACTATTATTAAAATAGTCTCAAAAAAATTTAAAACATAATGTCAAAAATTCATTACACACTTACGGATGAAGCTCCGATGTTGGCAACTCACTCATTTTTGCCAATCGTACAAGGATTCACGAAAACAGCTGATATTACAATCGAAGTTCCAGATATTTCTTTAGCTGGACGTATTTTAGCTAATTTCCCTGAATTCTTAAAAGAAGAACAAAGAATTCCTGATGCTTTAGCAGAATTAGGAGCTTTGGCGACTACTCCGGAAGCAAATATCATTAAGTTACCTAATATTTCGGCTTCTGTTCCTCAGTTAGACGAAGCGATTGCAGAATTGCAGGCGAAAGGTTTTGCTGTACCAAATTATCCAGCTGAACCAAAAAATGAAGATGAAAAAGCAATCAAAGCTAGATACGGAAAAGTTTTAGGTTCTGCTGTAAATCCAGTTTTACGTGAAGGAAACTCTGACCGTCGTGCACCGAAAGCTGTTAAAAACTATGCAAAAGCTAATCCTCACAAAATGGGAGCTTGGGCTACAGACAGCAAAACAGAAGTTGCTTACATGAAATCCGGTGATTTCTATGGTACTGAAAATTCAACTACATTAGAAAACGCAACTGAATATACAATCAAATTTTACGGAGAAGATGGTTCTGTTCAAGAATTAAAATCAGCAGCACCTTTAAAAGCTGGAGAAGTAATTGATTCTTCTGTAATGAACTTAAACTCTTTAAGATCATTTGTTCAAGAAGCGATTCAAGAAGCAAAAGACAAAAACGTATTATTGTCTGCTCACTTAAAAGCAACAATGATGAAAGTTTCTGATCCAGTTATTTTTGGAGCTATCGTTGAAACTTTCTTTAAAGATGTTTTCGTAAAATATGCTGATACTTTCAAAGCATTAGATATTAATCCAAACAATGGTTTAGCTGATTTATTCGAAAAAATCAAAGGTCAACCTCAAGAAACAGAAATTAAAGCTGCAATTGAAGCTGATTTAGCAAACGGACCACGTGTAGCAATGGTGAATTCTGATAAAGGAATTACTAACTTCCACGTTCCTTCTGATATTATTGTTGATGCATCTATGGCTGCATTGGTAAGAAACGGAGGTAAAATGTGGAACAAAGATGGTGCTGAAGAAGATACAGTAGCTATTATTCCAGACCGTTCTTACGCTGGTTTCTACGAAGCTGTTGTAGACGATATGAAAGCAAATGGAGCTTTAGATCCTACAACAATGGGTTCAGTTCCTAATGTTGGATTAATGGCTCAAAAAGCGGAAGAATATGGTTCTCACGACAAAACTTTCCAAGCTCCTGCAAACGGAACTATCAAAGTTGAAGACGCAAACGGAAACACTTTATTAGAGCAAAAAGTTGAAACTTCTGATATTTTCAGAATGTCTCAAACTAAAGACGCTCCTATTCAAGACTGGGTTAAATTAGCGGTTAACAGATCTCGTTTATCTGATACTCCAGCAATTTTCTGGTTAGATAAAGGAAGAGCTCACGATCAACAAATCATCAAAAAAGTTGAAAAATACTTAGCTGATCACGATACAACAGGTTTAGATATTCGTATCATGGACGTTAAAGACGCGATGAAAGAAACTTTAAGCCGTGCAAGAGAAGGAAAAGATACTATTTCTGTTTCTGGTAACGTTTTACGTGACTACTTAACAGATTTATTCCCAATTTTAGAATTAGGAACTTCTGCTAAAATGTTATCTATCGTTCCATTAATGAACGGAGGTGGATTATTCGAAACTGGTGCGGGAGGATCTGCTCCAAAACACATTGAGCAATTCGTAGAAGAAGGTTACTTACGTTGGGATTCTTTAGGTGAATTCTTAGCATTACAAGCTTCTTTAGAGCACGTTTCTCAAACACAAGGAAATGCAAAAGCTCAAACTTTAGCTGATGCCTTAGATGAAGCAAATGCTAAATTCTTAGCAACTGACAAATCTCCAGGTCGTAAATTAGGAACTATCGATAACCGTGGTTCTCACTTCTATTTAGCAATGTATTGGGCAGAAGCGTTAGCAAATCAAACAAAAGATGCTGATTTAGCTGCTAAATTTGCTCCTGTTGCAAAAGCTATGGAAGAAAACGAAGCAAAAATTAACGAAGAGTTAATTGGTGCGCAAGGTAAACCTCAAGATATTGGTGGTTACTACAAAGCAGATTTTGCTAAAACAACTGCTGCAATGCGTCCATCTGCAACATTAAATGCAATTGTTGACGGAATTTAATCTAACAACATTTCTTTATAAATCAAAACCTCGAGAAATTCTCGAGGTTTTTTTGTTAAAGTCTTTTAATTAAATTCATTAACAAAAATTAACATTATTCGAGAAGAAAAATCGTCATTCAATCAAAAGTTATGATAAATTTTAATAAAAAGTATGAATGAAAATCATCTAAATAATGATAATTTTAAGAATTCAAATTCATTCTATTAGATTAATCATTCTCGCATGAAATATATTTATTTACTCGCATTATACTTTTGCTCGATTACAACTTTTGCGCAATCAAAATTGGAAACTGCTATAAAAAGTCTGGATACAAATTACGCTCAGGAAAAAGTTTATTTATTATTTGATAAGAAAGATTATATTGCTGGAGATAATATTTGGTTCAAAGCTTATACATTAAATGGCTACAAACCTAGCTTAATTTCTACAAATCTTATTGTAGAATTATACGATAAAGACAAAAAAATAATCGACCGAAAATTGGTTCCGATTGTAAACGGTGAAAGTGACGGAACGCTAAATACCAAAAACGAAAACGAGGAAGGAATTTACTTTGTAAGAGCCTACACAACGTACATGACTTTCTTCTCAGAAGAATTTCAACATATCAATCAAATTAAAATTTATAATCCAAATTCTAAGTTAAAACTTGTTCCAAATCCAAATTTGAAATGGAATGCGAAAGCTTTTGCTGAAGGTGGAAATTTTATTCAAAATCAGACAACTAAATTTGCTGTAAGATTAAAATCGGACGGAGATTTACCAAAAAAATGGAATGGTTTTGTATTCGAGAAAAATAATCCTACCAATAAAATTACAACATTTGATAATCTAGATGAAAACGTTGCGACTTTTGCGTTGAGAGCAGAAGAAGGCAAATCTTATCAAGTACAATTAAATGACGAAAAAGGAAATCAACAAATTATTGATTTACCTGAAGCTAAAAAAGATGGGATTCTGATGAAAGTTGTTCGAAATAGCAAAGACATTGTGATCCAATTAAAAAGCATCAATCAAGAAAATCCTTTATTGAATCATAAAATTATTGGAACAATTAATAATGAACTTGTAATGAGTTCTCAAATTGTAAAAAGTGTGGAATCGGTTTCAACTTATGTTCCAAAAGAGGTTTTAGACAATGACAAAGGTATTTTGAACATTGCCATTTTTGATGCAAATGATATTCAGGTTGCTCATCGTTTGATATTTATCAATCCAAAAGAATCGTACAAAAAACCTGAAATTTCTTTCGAAACAACGGCTAATCCACGAGAATTAAACACAATTAAGGTAAAATATCCTGAAGAAATTAATTTTTCGGCTGTTATCAAAGATCAAAAAAATAATGATGAAGACAATTTAATTTCTGCAATGTTATTGACGC
The DNA here is from genome assembly GCF_053482575.1 of Empedobacter sp. ULE_I140. Taxonomy (NCBI): domain Bacteria; kingdom Pseudomonadati; phylum Bacteroidota; class Flavobacteriia; order Flavobacteriales; family Weeksellaceae; genus Empedobacter; species Empedobacter sp. ULE_I140. Next base: position 3,254,184 of record NZ_JBQMTX010000001.1, read on the forward strand.
GAGATTTTAGTTCGAAAATTAATCATCCTACACAATATTTTAAAAATAATGAATTCTCAGAAAATCTGGATGCGCTTTTAATAACAGAAAAATGGAAAAGATTTAATTGGGAAGATTTAGTGGTTGGAAATATCGTAAAACCTACTATTGACAACGATCGTAGATATCTTTCCTACAAAGTGAAAGCATATAATAACGGGAGAGAATTGAGCAATGCTTCGTTGAGTATTATTTATAAAATGCAGAATAATGGAAAAGAATTTGCAACGCTTGATACTGATTATGAAGGAAACTTCGAGATGAATAATTTGTTTTATTATGGGCCAATGGCGATGAATTATTTCTTGAATTCGGAAAATGGAAAATCTGCCAACAACGGAACTTTAACTTTATCTGTTGTGCCAAATTATAAAAGTACAAGTTATAAATCCAAATTGCCTGCAACGCCTTATTTATTAGAAGAAATTACGAATAAAGAAGAAGTCGAGAAGCAGAATACGTATAAACAGAACATCAAAATCATCAATGATAAAAGTATTCGTCTGAAAGAAGTTGTTGTAAAAGCGGATAAAAAATCGAAAACTGAGAAGCTGAACAATGAATTAAGTAGCGGAATGTTCAATAACATAAACGAAACTGTGATAGATTTCGTAAACGAATCTCAGCCAATAGAAGGTTATACAAATATTATGGACTTTTTAGCTGGACGAGTTGCAGGATTAACGGTTTCTAACGGAGTTCCAAAAATTAGAAATTCTGAAGTTGCAATTTATTGGAACGAAATGAAAATGACTTCAGATAATTTAACTAGTATTAATCCTAGAGATATTGCGATGGTAAAAATTTTCAAAGGCGCTGGTTTACTTGGTAATGCAATTGCAATTTACTCTAAACGAGGAAGTGATGCGCCAGTTGATAACACGCCTATGTTACCTAATAATTTAATTCAAATTGGTGGTTATAATCAATCCCTTCCATATTTTAACAATGATGATTACGAATCGCTTTACAACGATGTTCCGAATGACATAAGAAGTACTTTATTTTGGAATCCTAATTTGTATACAGCTCCAGGAGAAGACACAGAAATAGAATATTTCAACAACGATAAACCAAAAGATTATCAATTAACTATAATTGGTTTCGATGAAAAAGGAAATCCTGTTTATTATGAAGGAAAAATAAATTAAATCAAAAACCTCAAGAGATTCTCGAGGTTTTTGGTTTTAATCAAATTCGTCGATAATATAGTAGGGTTTGTCGATTTTAAAGTTCAAAAAGAATCGATTTGGAGAATATTTGTTTAAAATTAATTCAACATGAAAACATTTATTCAACTTATCATTTTATTTAGCGCTAGTTTTCTATTTGCTCAAAACTATACACTAACAGGCGAAGTTATGGAGCAAAATAAAGCGCTTCCTTATGTTGACATTACCTTATCTAATCAAGACACAATTATCAATTTAACAACAGATGAACTTGGAAAATTCGCTATTGAAGCAAAGAAAAATACGTACAAATTTGAAATCAACTATTTTGAAGAAATTGTTTTTCAGAAAGATATTCAATTGAATAATTCTATCGATTTAGGAAAGATTGAAATTAAAACATCTACAAACTTGAAAGAAGTTGTCGTTGGAGCAGAAAAGAAAATCATGGAACGAAAAATCGATCGGTTTGTTTTCAATGTAGAAAATTCTACTTCAGCGGCTGGCGGAACTGCAATGGATGTTTTGCGCGTCACTCCTGGTTTGAATGTAACAAATGATAATATTGCGGTTTCTGGAAAAAATTCTGTAATGGTTTTGATTGATGACAAACCAACTTATATGTCACAAACGGATTTGATTAATTATTTGGAAAGTATTAGCGCTTCTGATATTTCAAAAATTGAAGTCATCACGACTCCGCCTGCAAAATATGAAGCAGAAGGAAATAGTGGAATTATAAATATTGTAACAAAAAAAATAAAAAATAATAGCTGGAATTCCACTATTGGAGCATCATATACGCGAAGTAAAAGAAACACAGAGCGCTACAATGCAGCTTACAATTTACAAAAAGATAAATGGACAGTTCAGACTTCGTTGAATGCTGGAGATAGAAGATTTCTAAGAACATGGAACAACGAATTATTTTTCTCTGACGCGCGCAGACATAACATTTCTTACACAGATTATATTAATAAATATCTTGGAGGGCGATTCTCTGTTGATTATAAATTAACCGATAAATGGACAATTGGTTCTAAATTTTCATTCAACAATTCGAAATATAATTCAGAAAATCCACAAGAAATGTTTTTCAAGAATTTAGCGAACGAAGTTTATCAAACAAATAAAGGAAATTCTTTTGAAAATAGTAAGACGAATCAATCTTTGGTCAATCTTTATTCTGAATTTGCACTTGATTCATTAGGTAAAAAGATTTCGTTTGATGCCGATTACGCCAATTATTCATCTCCAATGAATAGAACTTATGCAACCAATTCTTACAAAAATAATCAGTTAATAGAAAATTCTTTTTTTAGTGGAAAAAGTAATTTAAACAATCGAATTGAGAATTTTTCGACAAAAATTGATGTAGAACTTCCTTTAACAAATTTCAATTGGAGTTTTGGTGCTAAATTTTCGCAATCAAAATCAAATAATTTGGTTGAAGCATATAAAGCAGACGAAAATTACAACTATACATTTGATGAAAATTTGTCGAATCTTTTCAAATACAAAGAAAATAACGAAGCAATTTATTTGAACGGAAGTAAAAAGTTTGGAGAAAAATGGCAGATGCAAGCTGGTTTGAGATTAGAAGCAACACAAACAGAAGGTTTTTCGAGAGAAAATAATCAAACGAATAAAACAGATTATATCAAACTGTTTCCGTCATTTTATTTGTTGCATACTTTTGATAAAAGTAAAAGTTTAGGAATTAATTATTCGCGTCGTATCAATCGTCCAAATTACGAAAGTTTAAATCCTTTTCGAATGATACAAAACGAATATGTTTACAACGAAGGAAATCCTTTTTTGAAACCAGCTTTTACACACAATTTAGAACTTACTTTTACTTACAAAAAATTTGATACTCGACTTTATTATTCAAGTTTGAGAGATGGTGTCAATCAAGCTTCAATCATTGATGAGAACACAAAACATAATACTTTTGTTTGGATGAATTTTGTAGATTCGGATAGCTTTGGTTTGAGCCAAAATATGACGATAAATCCTACAAAATGGTGGTCAAGCGTTACTACTTTTGAAGTTTCTTATTCGAGCGCAAATGTTGCAATTTCTTCTAAGCGATTCAAAGGTTGGTCGAGTTCATTATTTTCGACAAATGATTTTACGCTTAATCAACAAAAAACGATGTTTATTAACTTGATTTATTTTCAAAATTTTGGAGAAACTTTCCAAAATTATAAACTAAAACCTTATGCTCGTTTCAATCTTTCGTTCAAATATTTGATGTTAGATAAAAAATTAGAATTGAGTTTGAATGCAACAGATATTTTCAAAGCGCAAGAATATTTATCACAAAATAACAATGGAATCGTACAAACTTTTGCGAATGTATGGGATACTCAAAGCATAAGAATTGGATTGAATTATAAATTCGGAAGTAATAAATTATCAGTAAAAAATCGCGAAACTGGAAATCAAGATGAAGTAAATAGAATGTAAAAATAATAATAAAAGACGATTTTATAAAATCGTCTTTTTTTATTTAAAACCTCGCTTGCACTTGCACACTTCCCGTATGTATTGGCTTATTTTCTTCGGTTTTTCGTCCATCATACGAAATATTCAATTGCAAAAAACTTGTGATTTGCCGTTGGATTTGCAACTGCCAAACAAAATTATTTCCAGCGCGCAAACCTTCCATCATTTGATTTCCAACAACAGATTCTTGGTTTCCGATAAATTTATTGTTGATAAAACTAAAACTTCCCAACAAACTCATTTTATCCGAACCGTTCCATTGAATTTCTGTTCCCAAATCCGACTGATTTAATTGCTCTTCACCCGAAACATTCTTCTTATTTTGATAATTATAAAACAACGACGCAACAAGATTTTTTTCTGTTTGATACGTAATTTTTGGTGATAAACGAAGATTATTTAACTTATATCGTCTACTCAAAAATAATTCAGAATCGCTGTTAATCACCATATATTCAGTATCGAAACTTGCGATTAGATCTTGCAAAATCTTATAACGCGCTTGCAACAAATAACTGTCTGAATCACGGTATTCAGAACCTGTGTAAACATACGTTTGGGATTGTTGTTGATTGTAAATAAAATTTGACGACCATTTATATTGTGTTCCTTGATTAAAGAAAATCGACGAACGAATACTTCTTGTTTTACCTAAAATTTGAGCCGAATTCGTAAAAGGATTCCATTCTAACGTCGTTCCTTCTTTGCGCAACGAGTTACTTGCCGAGATATTTTGCTGAAACATCCAACGATTCCAGAATTCATTTTCGGTATTAAAAACTTGTTTTGGACGAAAACGCAACGTAAAATTGAATTGATTTTTATTCGTTTTCAAATACTCGATTGTATTCGTATACACGCGAATATAATTTGCTTGGTCGATAAATTCTGCCACTTCAAACTCGTCAATTTGCTCAATTCCATCGCCGTTATAATCCGTCCATTTGTAAATTCCCATTCCATCCGAAACTTTTACATACTGAAATTCACGCTGCGGTTCCACACCGCTTCCCACTTCATAATCTACATTTAATTGTAAACCTTGATTGAAAAAAGCTTTGTACCATTTTACGCTTCCTGTCATAAAATCTTCGTTCGGCGCATCTAAAAATTGATAATTAACTCGTCGATAATGGAAATTTAAATTTAATTGATGATTTTGTTTTTGTATTAATGTTGAATTAAAAATAGCTCCTTTACTTTGTTGAATATTTTGCCAAGTCCCTAAACGAACCGAATCGTCTTGACGTTGATAAACCGTCAAATCGATTTTATGACCAAGCGAATCTGCAAAACCTCCTTTCAACTGAAATTCATTCCATTTAAAACTTAAATCTGATTTTTGATTTTTTGTCAAATCATCCATGTCATTATTCTCGCCCCAAACTCTCGCTCCAACCCAAAATTTATTTCCAATTTTTCGTTTTCCATCTACCATATAACGCGCAAAATTGGTATTTTGAAGCGTTGCTTTTGTTGATAAAATATTTGCTTGCGCAACGATTTCGTCTTTTTCAGTTTTATAATTTGCATCAAGTTGATTTCTCAAACCTTTGTACAAACCAGTATTTTCAAGATAATCGAATTTATATTGTGCATTAAATTTTTCTTTCCAAGATGAATTGATTTTTGCTGTGATAAAATTCTGATTTACGCCACTTAATTCTTGTTCCAAATTAAAATCTCGTGCAAATTCAACAGCTCGTAAACGCTCTGCACTTTTATAATTTTTATTAATAAAATTCCATTCCGCATAAGGTGTAATTTTCCAATTTTTGAAAGAAAATGTTTTTTCACCATAAACACGAGTTGCTAAACCAGAATTGTTTTGATCATCAATCGATGAAAATAAATTTTGATCATAATTACTCAAACCTAAATTAAAACCAACATTTCCATTATTTCTCAATTGATATTGTCCATTCAACGTATAAATCTGCAACTTTTTAGGCGAAATTAATTGCTTTATTGGTTCATAATCACCTTGTAAAACTCCAGCAATTGCTTCGTTATATTGAAAGACTTTCCCATTTTGATTCGCATTTATTTGTCGATAATTTCCTTGATTAGCGCCAACATACGTGAAAGCCACTTGATACAATTCATCGTTTGGATCCGTCGAATATTCAAAAATATCTAATCCATTTTGATTTACTTTTCGATACAAGATTTTATTCGAATCATACGTCGTTTTCTCTGCAGAAATGGTGTACATTTTATCTGGATCATTCCCTGCATTTGCCAAAATTTGCTTTTCAGCATCTGTCAAATCATTTCCAAGTGAATTATTCTTCGAATCTCCTTGAGAAAAGAAAAAACCTGACAATTTCAATCGTTCCGATTCGTATTCAGCTCCACCATAAAGTAAAACTTGTGAATAATTTCGAGAATTGTACAAATACTCCACATTAATACGCGTATTTGCGGTAATCAATCGGTTTGAAGTGAAAGAAATTTCTCCTGTATTGTAATTAATTACATAATCATTTTGCTCGCCACGCTCCAACAAAACACCATCAATATATACTTTTTCACTTCCCGAAATAATAATCACATACAATTCATTATTCTTTCCAGAAAGCCTGTAAGGACCTTGATTTCCGTCTTGTCCAACAAAATTAACACGCATAAATTCACCTCGTGTAATGCTTCCAGAAGCAAAAATATTGGTCGAGGATTTTTCGCTTTTTAACTGAGTTGACAATTGTAAACCTGTTACTTTTTGATTAAATGGATTGAAAAAATCTCGTTCTTGATTGGTATTAATATCAATATGTCCAGCTCTAATTTTCGAATTTTTACTGGCTAATTCGATGTAAACTTTATCAAATTCTTGCAAATTTTGCGTGTATCCATCCGATTCTATTGGCACATTATTATCCGCAATCGCCGCATTTACTGTAATATCATCCGATAATTTTCCAGACAATTCCAAATCCAACGAAGATTGCACAGACGCACTTTGATTATTCCCGAAACGAATTCCACGAACCATTGATCCTTTGCTATTCAAACCATCAAAAACATCTTTGTTCGCTTGTTTTGAATTCGGTTCTATTCGATGAAAAATATCAACTGGTTTTGCATCATTAACAATGATATTCGGATTTTTGGCATAAAAAACAGATTCGGCTAATTTTGGATTAACAAAATACTGAATTTTCACCATTTGTTTGGCGATTGAAGAATTGAAATAAACCTCGTTTCGTTCAAAATTTATCGTATAAAATTCTTTTGAAATTGGATTTCCTATTGAATCTAAAATTTGAAATTTTTCTGACAAAATTCCTTTATTTTGCAGCTTTATCGTATCAGAAAGTTGAACAGAATCTTGTCTAAAATTAGGATTTTTCCACCCAAAATGTTGAGCAAAAACAAAACTGTTCACTAACCAAAAACATAGAAAAAATAGAATCCGAAACTGCAAAAGATTTTATTAGAATAACGAAAATTTAAGCTAAAAATTTTACTCGAAATTTAATCACTTTTTTTGAATCAAATAATAGTTTCTTTGGATACGATCGTTATAATTTTTTTGATTTTTTGAAGAATGATTCAAATCGACCACACCAATTTTTTTGATTGAATAATTATTGAAATGATCCGCAAAAAAAGTAGAATCTGACGGACTTGCTAACATTCCAAATTTCTCTTCTTTCGGAAAGATAGTTTTCTTTCCATCGTTAATTGCAGGAATTGAAGTCCCATAATCCAACACTATTTCAGGAACAAAACTTTGCCATTCGTATGTTTTGATTTGATTTTGTTGTTCTAATTTTTTCAGATTTTTAGCAGAAGAATACAATTCTTCGGAAAAAGTTAATTTGGAAAGTGGAAATCCAAACGCAACAACTGAGCACATCAATAAAATAGTTGAGTAAAATATCTGTTCGAATGATTTTATCTTTAATCCTTTAAAAATTGAGATTCCTAAAATTAATCCTACGACAGCAAAAGGAATCGACCAAACCAAAAATTCTGACAAACGATCTTTTGTATAAATAAAAACACCAACTGAAATTGCGATTCCTATTATTCCGTATAAACCAAACGCAAAATTGGTAAAATATCGTTCAGTTTTATTTGATAAATTTTTGAATTCTAATCGTAAATATTCGATATAAAAGCCAATATTCATCGCTAAAGGAATTAAAACTGGTAATAAATATCTTGATTTTTTTTCTGGAATTACAGATAATAAAACCACCGATAAAATCGTCCATAACCAAGCAAATTGATAGGCTTTTTTGTTTGCAACTTTATTCTTTAGATAGGGATAAATCAAACTTACCAAAGCCGGAATTGTCCATAAACCAGATTGCGTAAAGAAACTCCAATAATAATAAATTGGGCGAGTATTATAGCTATGCCAATTGTTCACTTCCTTTTGAGAAGCCGCTAAAAAATGTTCTGGATCAAAATATTTCACATACATCATCCATGCAAATCCTACAACACAACCTAATATTATCGTTAAAATTGTAATTCCTAAATTTCTTCCTAATTTGTATCTATAAACAATAAAATAGGCAATTAAAAAAGGTAAAAATAACGCATACAACGAAACTGGACCTTTGCTCATTATCGAACAAGCCAACAAGAAAAATGCAGCAATAAAATTGAATAAATTAAATTTTGATGATTGAAATTCTTTCACCAAAAACAATATTGCTCCCATCACAAAACTATGCGTGTACATGTCCCAATTGTTATCTCTCCCTGAGAAAAATACGTAAAATGAAGTGATTAAAACCAATGAAGAATTAACAACTTGTTGTTTTGTTAAATCGAAATGCGTTAATGTTTTATAGAACCAAACGACTAATAAAATGGTAATTAGAACAACTGGAATGCGTAGCCAAAAAAAGTTTTCGAAACCAAAAACACTTCCAAAAACAGCTGTAATCCAAGTTGGTAAAGGTGGCTTTTCATAACGAGGCAAACCGTTAAGCGTGGTAAAAATCCAATTTCCATCGTGTACCATTTCTCGCGCCGAAATAATGTTTCGAGCTTCCATAATGTTGGTTTGTAAAGCGCCAAGATTGACAAACAACATCAAAATTGTTACGATGATTAAAAATAAAACTGAATTTTGCTTAATCCACTGAACCATTTTTTTCTTTTCGTTTGATTAATATATTTCGAGCATAAACGATAAATCCCATAAAATGACCAACAAATAAAACGGGATCTTTTCGAATAATCGCGTAAATTAAAATCAACAATGATCCTGTTAAACTAATTGCCCAAAATCCCATTGGTAATTGCGATTCGTGTTTTCGTTCGGAATAAATCCATTGATAGACGAAACGAAATGTAAAAAGTACCTGAGATACGACTCCTAAAAATAAAAGCCACATCGGAATTTTTTCGTTTTTGAATAATAAATCTACATCAAAAATTCCGTTATTGAAGCCATAAAAAACAATTAATGCAGGAAAAATATACAGAAAAATACGTACTATTTTTGGAAATTCTTTCCAATGATTTTGAAGTTGAATATTTCTGATATAGATATAATACGTCAATGTTTGTCCCAACATAATTGAAAAATCATGACGCAAATAACCATATAAAAATAGCAAAACAGAGGCAAACAAGCTAACTTCCCAAAATAATTTTGGTGTAAGAACTTTTTTATTCTTTTCGGAAACAATCCATTGTAAAATAAGACGACTCGAAAAAAGTGCTTGTGCAAGAAATCCAATACTGATGATAACCCAATTTGGCATTATGCTCTTTCTTGAATTTTATAATTGATGTATTTTTCCTTCATCCAAACAAATGCAAAACAATCCATTAACGGTCCTAATAAACGATTCCATAAATTGAATTTTGATTCGCCTGCTATACGTGGAAAATGTTTGACAGGAACTTGAGTTACTGTTCCGTTTTGTAATAAAATCATAGCTGGTAAAAATCGGTGCAATCCTTTGAACATCGGAATTTTTTTCGCTTTTTCAGCATCTATAACTTTTAATGGGCAACCTGTATCATCCATTCCGTCATTGGTAAATGCTCTACGAATAGAATTGGCAATTTTAGATGACATATTTTTCACGAAAGAATCTTTGCGATCTGCACGAACACCAGTCACCAAATCAAATTGATCTGCTAACTCTAATAATTTATTGAAATCTTCTGGATCTGTCTGTAAATCTGCATCAATATAACCAACCCATTTAGATTTCACTGTATCAAAACCAGCTTTTATAGCAGCAGATAAGCCATAATTTTTGTCAAAAGAAATATAATGAAAAGCTTGATTTCTACTACAAATCTCTTTCATAAGAGCCAAACTTTTGTCTTTAGAACCATCATTAATCAATAAAATTTCAGTCTGTTTTATTGACTTTGACAGATATTGATTCATTGTTTCTTCCAATCTTATCAAGTTATCTTCCTCATTATAAATTGGGATAACAATTGTAAACTCTGTTGACATTTTTATATTATTTCAAAGGACAAAGCTATGAAATTATCAAACGAAATTAAAATATTTTTATAGAAGTTAATTTACTCTATATCAAATCAATATAAATTTTATTCAATGATAAAAAACAGCTTTTTAAACCAATAATTTATCCATTTCTTGAATAAGAATCCTCTTATCTTCATTATTAATCAAGACTACAGCATTTCCTACTCCATAAGGTTTATAACGCTCTAAGAAGCTTTGATCTTTAAACAAACCAATTGTTTTTGTAGACGCAGCACAACTCAAATGCATCATACCAGAATCGGCTGCAATCACAAATTCGCAACTTTTCATCAACGCTGCAATTTCTCTCACATCTTTACTATAATAAGTAGGCAATCTATGATTTAACATCGAAATATTTTCGACAGGTAAAATTTCAATTAGATTATATTCTTGCGAATATTTTGGATAAAATAAATTATAAAATTCTATCCACCATTCCTCATCATAACATTTTACACCTGTTGCATACGTAAAAAACGCCAACGTTCTCTTTGAAGGATCTTGAATCAATTCATTTAACATTTCTACTCCTTTCAAAGATTCTTTCTCTGTTAGCTGAATATTTAGAGTTGGAATATCTAAATTCCCTTCTTTATTTTTAAATAATTCTATGAATTTTCTAAACAGATAAACTGGATATTGCGCTTGATGAATATGAATTTCTTGATTCGAATTCATTTCAAATTCATTCCCAAAAATTTTATACTTAGAATTCGCAAAAGAAGTTGAAAGTCGTCCTGAAGATGAATTTTTATCAACATTAATCACTAAATCGTAATCCTTTTTCTTGATTTTTAGCCAAACTTTAGCGTATTGAATCAATTCTTTGAAAGGTTTTTTAGGTAATTCAATAATTTGATCAACTTGAGGATAGTTCTCAAAAATAATCGGAGCGACCTTTCCTTTTACAAATAAGTCAATTTTAATATCTGGATTATATCGGATAATTTCCTGAATCAAAGGTGTAATCAATAGAATATTTCCCAGACGCTGATTGGGTCTGTTTATCAGTACTCTATTAAGTTCAAGAGGTTTTTCTTTGTCTACTTTTGGCAAATTACCATCACCTATTCCTCCTGTTAATCGACGCATAATTGTACGACGAAAATGATTGACTGATTTTTTAAAACTCATTAAAAAGGGTTCATTAAAAAATACCTTTATTGTATTTCTTATTTTTCCACGAAACTATGTAAACTATTGGTAATTACGAAATATTTTCTTCATAAAAAAAGATCTCTTATCGAGATCTTTAAATTATTTTGTTTTCGTAGGACGAACTTCTATTTTACTTGGCAAAACATTTGGATTCATTTTCAATAAATCAACGATCATTTGTCCTAAATCTTTAGGTTGAATTTTCCATCCATCCTCAGAATTTGGCACATGATCATTAAAATTTGAAGTCACAGAACCAGGCATAATCGTTGTACATTTGATATCATAATTTCTCAAATCTAGCATCGCAGCCTGCGTAAAACCAACAACTCCAAATTTCGAAGCATTGTAACCAGCTCCATTCGCAAAGAAATTTGTTCCAGCCAAAGAAGCAATCGAAATATAATATCCTTTCGAAACTTTTAATGCTTCAACTGAAGCTTTTATCGTATGAAAAACTCCCGTCAAATTTGTATCAATCATCGCATTCCAATCTTCTAAAGAAAGTTCATCAACTGGAGCAAACTTCCCTAAACCAGCATTTGCAATCACAATATCCAAACGTCCAAACGCAGAAATAATTTGCTCAATTGCATTTTGTTCATCTTCGAAATGTCTCACATCCGACTGAATCGCCAATACATTTTGATTTCCTAAATAATGACGTGCCTTTTCAACATCATCAATATTTCGTCCAGAAATTGCTACTTTCAAACCGTTTTCTACCAATGATTTTGCAATTCCTAATCCAATTCCTTTTGTTCCCCCCGTTATATAAGCTACTTTACCTTCTATATTTTGCATAATTATTTTAATTTTATTTTTGATTCAACCAATTCCATTTACCATCTTTTCGGTAAATAAATCCACCTTCCTTCGCATTATCTTGATTTACATAAATCGCATCATGATCTAAAGTTACGATTTCATTTTTAGAAACTCCATTTAAATTTCGTTTCACTCCATCTTTATAATTCGAATAAAGTGGCGTTCCTTTTGGAATCATCATCAACGTTCCGAAATCATAATTTGTAATTTTGAACGGATCTTTTGCTCCTCCCAAACCATAAATTTGACTTCCTTTTTTCATATTATTCACAATAAATAAACGGATATTTCCTTTTGTATCAATCATTCTATATAAATAATCCACCACACCGTCACCAAAAAAGTCGCCTTTAATTGCGAAGCATTTGTAAGCTGTTGCTAAATAAAATTCGCTAAAAGCTGGGTGCGTAGAAATTTCTGTTTCGAATTGATTGACAAAATTTTGTTGTGTGATTAAATAACCACTAAACGCATACAAATCGCCTTGAGCAGAAGAATCATTAACTCCTTCATCCAAAATTAATTTAGACGAGCTAACATCTAATTTCACCCAGTTTCCACTTTTTGCTTTCCCATTATCTTTAATTGCAAACGCTTCACCTTTTTCTGAAATTTTAACAGGATATCCATACGGAATTTTACCAATTCGTTTTCCATTCGGACTTGTTCTAACTGTCAATCCTTCTTGCGCTATAACTTGATAAATTTCTTGTGAAAACACAATAGAACTCATCATCAAAATGAATCCAACAACTATTTTTTTCATGATGTAAAATTAAAAAGCTTCAAGTAATCTTGAAGCTTTTATATGAACTATTTTAAATTAAAATTTATCAAGAATTCTTAGTCTTTTTATTTTCTTTTACAATTCGATAAGCGATGTAAAGGAAGATCAACCAAACTGGAATTAATTCTACTGAAATTTTAAGTCCTGTAAACCACATAATCACTAAAATTCCAAATAAGAAAATTAGACAAATATAATTACTGATAGGATACAAGAAAGATGGAAATAATGTTTTTGTATTCTCCAAATTCTTTTGTTTTCGGTATTTAAGATGTGTTATCGAAATCATAATCCAGTTAATTACCAACGAAGAAACCACTAAAGACATCAATACATGAAATGCATCTTCTGGAATTATTTTATTAATTAAAATACAAATTGCTGCGAAAAAAGATGAAACTAAAATCGCCATAACAGGGACGTGATTTTTGTTTAATTTTTTTAAGAATTTAGGCGCATTTCCTTGTTCTGCCAAACCATATAACATTCTACTATTACTGTAAACAGAGCTATTGTAAACTGATAAAGCAGCCGTCAAAACAATAATGTTTAGTGCATTGGCAATTAATCTTGAAAAATCAATTGTGTTACCAAAAATATTTAGTTTCAAATGATTCAAATTCTCAAAAACCATTACAAAAGGACTACTTTTATCCGTAATCGTTTCCCAAGGAGCTAACGAAAATAAGATAATTAATGCTCCAACATAGAAGATTAAAATTCTATAAATTACTTGATTGGTTGCTTTTGGAATTGTTTTTTCTGGATTTTTAGCTTCAGCAGCTGTGATGCCAATCAATTCTAAACCTCCAAAAGAAAACATAATAAGAGCCATTGCGGCGAATAATCCACTAAAACCGCCTTCGCTATTACCAGATAACCAACCTTTTGGAAAAAAACCTCCGTTGTTCCAAAGATTTTGTATTGTTGCTTGTTCACCTCCAGTTCCGCTTATTAATAAGTAAGCTCCGAAGATTATCATAGCAATAATGGCAATTACTTTGATGATAGAAAACCAAAATTCAGCTTCACCAAACATTTTTACTGAGCCTAAATTCAATGCGTTAATCACAATAAAAAAGAACAAACTCGACGCCCATAATGGAATTTCTGGCCACCAAAATTGTACATAAATTCCGATTGCAGTCAATTCGGACATACTTACTAAAACGTAAAGAATCCAATAATTCCAACCAGAAGCAAATCCAGCAAAAGATCCCCAATATTTATATGCAAAATGACTAAAGCTTCCTGAAACAGGCTCGTTAACAACCATTTCTCCTAATTGGCGCATAATAAAAAAGGCTATAATTCCTGCAATTGCATATCCCAAAATAACAGATGGTCCAGCTAAAACAGCAGCAGGTCCAATTCCTAAAAACAAACCAGTTCCAATCGCGCCACCTAAAGCAATCAATTGAATATGTCGGTTAGTAAGGCCTCTTTGTAATTCTTTTTCTTCAGTATTATTTATTTGACTCACGTGTGATGTATTAATTTGTTAAATATATGTAAAAACTATTTTCTAAAAGAACAATTTGAAGAATTGTCTTGTTTGAATTAATATAAAGAAAATGCTTTAATAATAAATTTTATTCATGTTAAATCATCTAAAAATTGAAAAAATATTCAATAAAATTTCTAATTATATAAAAATCAACCTTATGAAAAAACTACTTTTTACTTTTCTATTGACTCTATTCACCTCAGTTCAACTTTTTGCAGATGGACCTTTTTTATATTCTTTACCTTTTGGTTCGAGAGTTTATCCTGATGAAACGATCTTAGAAAAAACGAAAGAAAAAGGAATTGATTATTCTACTTTCGAAAAATATATGTTGGATAATAATATAGAATTAGGCAAAAAAGTTGGGCTTCTTTCTGATTTCTATGACAAAACCAAGTTATTTTTATAAATATTTTGATTTTTAATTAGTGCATAAATTCTGTGAATTATTTTATTTCTGACTGCGTTTAAGACCGACATTTTATTTTTCCCTTCTTCTACCTTTCGATGATAATAAATAGCCAAGTCATTATCTAAACGAATAGCACTCATTGCAGCTAAATGCAATAGTTTCTTCAAATCTTTATCAGCCATTGATGAAACTTTCGGTTTTCGCCTTATGGAAGTTCCAGATTGAAAATCAAATGGAGCTATTCCAGCATAGCAAGCCATTTGTCTAGGTGTATTTATGGTTGTAAAACCATCTGTTTTAATCAACATATTAAATGCTAAAACTTTTCCTACACCAGGAATTGATTGTATTCTTTTATAATGATTATGAAGCTGTTCATCTTCGTTAATTAATTGATAGATTCTTTCTTCTATTTCATTAATTTGTTTCGTTAAGACATCAATAAGCTTAGTGTTTAAGCGTAATACAGCTTTATCCATAGTTGATTTTAAGAATTGTTCATCTTTTGCTTGAGCTAGTAATCCTGCTCTTATTTTAACGCGATGTTTTCTTTCAGCATTCAATAATTTTATCTTTTCAATGACTTTCGAATTAGGCTTCCACTGTTGAAGATCCATATAATTTTTAAGTAAAAATACAGCAATACGTTCGCTGTCAATTTTATCATTTTTACCTCTAACTAATCCCATACTTTTTTTCAAATGCAAAGGATTGATGACATAAACAGCAAAAGAATGTTGAATTAATACGTTGTAAAGAAGGATGTTAAATCTCCCTGTATTCTCCATTCCAATTAGAATATTTTGTCTCTTAACAAATTGTTTCAAAAAAGATTTGATAGCTTTTTCAGTATTAGCAATAGTATCAAAACGATTCACTCCATTTTCTTGAATGCAGATGTCTAAAGTTAATTTACTCACATCAATACCAATAACAATTTTTTCCATAAATTTGAATTTAATGAGAAGAGAAACTTATCAATAACTCGATTCCTTACTAATGGGTTTTTAACCCGAATTTCTATTTGAGAATTTGATAAGAAAGAGTTGAGTCTTAATCAGAATATGAGATTATATAGCTCTGAACTCGTTATAGTGTACTCAAACTCTTTTCTCTTCTTTTTATACTACAATTTAAGATTTTCAAATCTAAAGGAACTCGTTTCAGTATGACATCTAGTTAATATTTAAAATATTCTAAATAATCAATAATCAAACAAAATCAACCCTTTAAAAATTTCGTCAACTTACAGAAAATTCGTAATTTTGCATCCTAGTACAAATTCTAAAAGTAAGATGATAAACATTTCTCTTCCAGATGGAAGTGTAAGACAGTATGAGAGTGGCGTAACTCCTATGGACGTGGCGCTAAGCATTAGTGAAGGTTTAGCACGTAATGTAATTTCGGCTATAGTAAACGATCAACAAGTTGAAACAACAACCCCAATCACCACAGATGCAACGATCAAATTGTTAACCTGGAATGATGAAATGGGTAAAAAAGCTTTTTGGCATTCATCTGCTCACTTATTAGCGCAAGCTATTTTAGAGTTTTATCCAAATGCTAAATTAACTATTGGACCTGCGATTGACAAAGGTTTCTATTACGATGTTGATTTTGGTGAGGATAAATTTACAGAAGCTGATTTTGCGAAAGTAGAAAAAGCAATGTTAGAGAATGCAAAGAAAAAAGCTGAATTCAAATTATATTCAGTTTCAAAAGCAGAAGCATTAGAGACATACAAAGACAATGAATACAAAATAGAATTAATCTCTAATCTACAAGATGGAGATATTACATTCTGTACACACGATAATTTTACAGATTTATGTCGTGGTGGACACATTCCAAACACTGGAATTGTGAAAGCTGCAAAAATCTTGAATGTTGCGGGAGCTTATTGGCGTGGAGATGAGAAAAACAAGATGTTGACTCGTGTTTATGGTATTACATTCACAAAACAAAAAGATTTAACAGAATATCTTGAGTTATTAGAAGAAGCAAAAAAACGTGATCACCGTAAATTAGGGAAAGAATTAGGTTTATTTGCTTTCTCTGAAAAAGTTGGTGCAGGTTTACCACTTTGGTTACCAAAAGGAGCTGCTTTGAGAAGAAAATTAGAAAACTTCTTATTGAAAGAGCAACAAAAAATGGGTTACGAAATGGTAATTTCTCCACACATTGGTCAAAAAGAATTGTATGTAACTTCTGGTCACTATGCAAAATATGGTGCAGATAGTTTTCAGCCAATTAAAACGCCAAACGAAGGAGAAGAATTCTTGTTAAAACCAATGAACTGTCCACATCATTGTGAGATTTACAAAACATCTCAATGGTCGTACCGCGATTTACCAAAACGTTATGCAGAGTTTGGTACAGTTTATCGTTACGAACAATCAGGAGAATTACACGGTTTAACGCGTGTTCGTGGATTTACTCAAGATGATGCTCACTTATTCTGTACACCAGATCAATTATTAGAAGAATTCAAAAAAGTAATTGATTTAGTATTATATGTATTTACAAATCTTGGATTTGATAATTATTCGGCTCAAATCTCATTAAGAGATCCAGAGAATAAAGAAAAATACATCGGATCTGACGAAAACTGGGAAAAAGCTGAACAAGCAATTATCACAGCATCAGCAGAAAAAGGTTTACCAACAGTTGTAGAATATGGCGAAGCTGCATTCTATGGACCTAAGTTAGACTTTATGGTGAAAGATGCATTAGGACGTCAATGGCAATTAGGAACAATCCAAGTGGATTATAATTTACCAGATCGTTTTGATTTAACTTACACTGGAGCAGACAACGAAAAACACAGACCAGTAATGATTCACCGTGCGCCATTCGGCTCTATGGAACGTTTCATTGCCATTTTGTTAGAAAATACAGCAGGGAATTTACCACTTTGGTTAACACCAGATTTATTCACAATTTTACCAATTAGCGAAAAATATGTGGAATATGGAGAAAAAGTATTAAATTTGCTGGCCGAAGAAGAAATTAACGGACTGATTGACAGTAGAAACGAGAAAACTGGTAAAAAAATCCGTGATGCCGAAATCGGTAAAATTCCTTTCATGTTAATCATCGGTGAAAAAGAAGCAGAAAACGGTACAGTTTCTGTAAGAAGACACGGAGAAGGTGATTTAGGAGAGATGACGATTCAAGCGTTTATCGACTTCATGAAAGAACAAATCAAATTAAAATAATTTAAAACAGAATAACTATCGCAATTAGAAGAAAAGGCGGCAGAGGTCCAGCCAGAGTAATTAAGGAAGATCAACACAAGATCAATGATAAGATTGACGCGAAAGAAGTACGCGTTGTTGGAGAAGGTATAGAACCTGGTGTATATCCAATAGCTAAAGCTTTAGAACTTGCAGAAGAACAAGGTTTAGATTTGGTAATGATCAGTGAAAAAGCCATTCCACCTGTTTGTCGTGTCGTAGAGTACAAAAAATTCTTATACGAACAAAAGAAAAAAGAAAAAGAACTTAAAGCTAAACAGCAGAAAGTTGTCGTGAAAGAAATTCGTTTCGGTCCTCAAACAGATGATCATGATTACGAATTCAAAAGACGTCACGCAAGATCTTTCTTAGAAGAAGGTTCAAAATTGAAAGCGTATGTTTTCTTCAAAGGACGTTCTATTATCTTTAAAGATCAAGGAGAAATCTTATTGTTACGTTTAGCTCAAGAATTGGAAGATGTTGGAAAAGTAGAACAAATGCCAAAACTTGAAGGTAAAAGAATGATTATGATGATGGGACCTAAGAAATAATTAGGTTCTTATCATCTTACAAAAAATAAAAAACGTTTTAATTTTAAATATTTGTAATCATGCCAAAATTAAAAACAAAATCTGGAGCGAAAAAACGTTTCAAATTAACAGGAACAGGTAAAATTAAAAGAAAACACGCTTTTAAAAGCCACATCCTAACAAAAAAAGAGACTAAACAAAAGAGAAATTTAACTCAAACTGGTTTAGTTGATCAAGCTGATGTTCATTCAGTAAAACAACAATTAAGATTAAAATAAGAACGTGTTCTTATTTGGTTTATTAATTCATTATTAACCCTGTCGATGGGCCTTAAAGCAGAGCAATCTCGCCCACTACAAAAAAATTAAAAATTATGCCAAGATCAGTAAACGCAGTTGCGTCAAGAGCTAGAAGAAAAAGAGTTTTAAAACTTGCAAAAGGATATTACGGAAGAAGAAAAAACGTTTGGACTGTTGCTAAAAATGCAGTAGAAAAAGGTTTAGTATACGCTTACCGCGATAGACGTCAAAAGAAAAGAAATTTCCGTGCGTTATGGATTCAAAGAATTAACGCTGGAGCAAGATTACACGGATTGTCTTACTCTAAATTTATGGGAGCTATCCACAAAGCTGGAATTGAATTAAATCGTAAAGTTTTAGCTGACTTAGCGATGAACAATCCAGAAGCTTTCAAAGCAATCGTAGAAAAAGTAAAATAATTTTTTTAAACAATATTAAAACGTTTTAAAACTTGGCTATTTAGTCAAGTTTTTTTTTTGCTTAAATTTGAATGAATGTCATTCTAGACTTATTTGGAATCTCATCATAAATGTTATTTAAAAACCCAACTCAAATGAATCAACAAAAAGATTTATTTCTAAGAATTTGGCCATTTTTTGTCGTTTTTTTTATCTACAATTTTGCTGCAATTGCTATGACGCAATATTATGGTCGCGACGAATTACATCTGCATTTCAATCAATACAGCAATCATTATCTCGATAAACTCTTTGTTTTTTATACCGATTTCGGAACCTATTATTTATTTTTTATACTTCTTGGTTATCTATTTTGGAAAACAACTCGAAGATATTTTTATTATTTATTAGTTTCTGGAGCAGTTGCAACAACAATTAGTGTTTTCTTTAAGAATGTCTATTTCGAACAAGTTTTACGTCCTGGATATTATTTTACACAGAAAAAAATAGACATTATTCTAGTCAAAGATTATGCGATACAAATGGCTTCAACTTTTCCTTCAGGACATTCATTAACAGCTGCAATAATTTCGATGACTTTATGTTTATTAACCAAAAACAGATGGTTACAATTATTTTTTGCACTTCATTTTCCAAGTATCGCAATTAGTAGAATCTACTTATCGCGCCATTTTGCGATTGATACCGTTGGTGGTTCGTTTATTGGTTTTTTTATATTTATCTTTATGTATTACATCATCAACCAATCTAATAAACCAAAATTAGATCAAAAATTTATTAACAATGGAGATTCAAAATAAACTTAAAATATCATTAATACAATACGATATAATCTGGGAAGATGCAAAAGCTAATCACGCTTATTTAAATGAATTATTAGCCAATCATCAAACTGATATTATATTGTTACCAGAAATGTTTGCTTCGGGATTTTCGATGAATGTAGAAAAAATTGGTCAAAAACCTTTTGGAGAAACCTTCGAATGGATGCAACACAAAGCCAAAGAATTGAATTCTGTGATTGCTGGAAGCATTTCTACACATGAAAACGATAAATACTATAACCGATTTTATTTCATCTGTCCAAGCGGCTCTATTTATATTTACGATAAGAAACATTTGTTCAGTTACGGAAAAGAAGCTGGGGTATATTCTGCAGGAGATAAAATTGTAACGATAGATTATAAAGGATGGCAAATTCGTCCTATTGTTTGCTACGATTTACGATTTCCAGTTTGGATTCGCAATACTGAGGAAAATCCCTACGATTTGATACTTTGTAACGCTAGTTGGCCAAAAGCACGTCGAGAAGCTTGGATTTCACTCCTAAAAGCTCGAGCAATCGAAAATATGGCTTTTATTGCTGGTGTAAATAGAATTGGCGTAGATGGCTATAATCTCGAGTATCAAGGCGATTCGCATTTATTTGATACATTGGGACAAGATTTGGAAACAATTAACAATCATCCCGAAATTTTACAGTTCGAAATTGATAAAGAAGAACAAGATAAAACTCGAAAGCATTTCAATTTTCTAAATGATCGCGATTCATTTTATTTTGGATAAATACAAGCTCAACTTTGGTTGGGCTTTTTTTTGTATGTGTAATTCTTTTTTATTCATATATTTATGGATAATGAATATGAATGGATAACACTTGTAAAAGCATCTATGAAAGCTACTACAATTGATATTTCGATAATAATTAATTATGAAAAAGATATTTATATTTCTATTCTTTATATTATTGGTACTTTCTGCAACTTATACTTTATATTTAGTTCGTAAGACTTTTAATAATTATCAATTTGAATCTTATAATGAACTTTATTATAAAGTTCCACCTGTAAATAATGCACAATTTAAATCGTTAAAATCTTTTAATTCTCACTTGTTTTCAATTGTTGACGATAAAAACTTAAAGAATATTACAGTAAATTTCGATTCCAAATCAAATAAAGTAAGGCAAGTAAATTTAAATTACACATACAATCCTGAAACAATTGATGATAAAATAAAATCAATCATAAGGATATATAACTTAGGAGAAATTATCGAAATTAATAAAAGAATGATGAAAAAAATATCATTTTTTCGGAGTCCTGATGTATATAATTTTGAAAATACTAAATATGAAGAAATGTACTTTCCAGATGATTTCTTTATACATAAACCCATTGTAAATTATAATATAAAAGGAAATCCCATCGATTCAATTATAAATGATAGAATAAAGCTTTATGCTTTAAAAGGTATGGTTGAGCTAGATATTAACAATGATTATAAACCTGATTTATTAATTGAATCAAAAAACGAAAAATCTTATATGATTACTGGTTTTGTTGAGATAGACAAGAACCTATTTTTCCTATATTATTTAGATAATGATTCTATTAAAAAAATAAATGATCTATATAAATTAATAAATTTCAAATAATTTATAGTGCCTAACAAAAATTAATTTGGGCGTTCCCTTCGGTCGGACTATCCGTTCCAATCTTTTGTAGAAGAAGATTCAATTTCAAGTAAGAAAGTTCCAATTCCTACAAAAGGATTTTTACTACTATCCCTAACGCGGGTTATAAGTTCTGAGTTTTGAGTGATAAGTTATAAGACATAAGACTTAAAGGAATAGGAATAGAAGTTAAACTATCCCCTTGAGGAGATTATAGGGCTGTTTTCGAGTTATGAGTTGTAAGTTCTGAGTTAGTTGTAAAAAGGAAGCTTCTTGTTGACTAATTAGAAGCCTCTTATTTACTGATTGGAAGCTTCTTGTTTTATAAAACATAGTCTGGAGATGCGTAAAGCTTAAAACGTTCAGTCTAAAGCGCGACGTATACCCACAAAAAAAGCCTCAAGTTGTTCACTTGAGGCTTTTAATAAAAACTGGCGACGACCTACTCTCCCGTAAGTAACAGTACCATCGGCGCAGGCAGGCTTAACTTCTCTGTTCGGAATGGGAAGAGGTGAGCCCTGCAGCTATAGTCACCCTAATATTTTTGTATAGGTCTTAGTTCCTAGTATATTTTGACATTATTAGATAGCTTTATGCATTAAGCTTAAAGCTTTAGGCCTAAAGCCTTCACACAATCTTTGGTATTACTCTATTAATCCAAATAAGATTAACTAACCTTCTCTATGACGATTAAATCAATCTTAGTATTTAATCTTTTTTATTTTTGATATTGCTATCATTAGCTTTGATTCGTTCTACTTTTTTAGAAAAAGTCTATGGGTAATTAGTACTACTCGACTATGACATCACTGCCTTTACATCTATAGCCTATCAACGTTGTAGTCTACAACGACCCTTTAAAGAAGTCTTATCTTGCGGCGAGTTTCGCACTTATATGCTTTCAGTGCTTATCTCTTCCAAACGTAGCTACTCAGCGGTGCACCTGGCGGCACAACTGATACACCAGAGGTTTGTTCAACACGGTCCTCTCGTACTAGAGTCAACTCCGCTCAAACTTCTAACGATCACAACAGATAGAGACCGAACTGTCTCACGACGTTCTGAACCCAGCTCGCGTGCCACTTTAATGGGCGAACAGCCCAACCCTTGGGACCTTCTCCAGCCCCAGGATGTGACGAGCCGACATCGAGGTGCCGAACCTCCCCGTCGATGTGAGCTCTTGGGGGAGACTAGCCTGTTATCCCCGGAGTACCTTTTATCCTTTGAGCGATGGCCCTTCCATACGGAACCACCGGATCACTATGTCCTGCTTTCGCACCTGATCGACTTGTTGGTCTCACAGTCAAGCACCCTTATGCCATTACACTCTACGCACGGTTACCAAGCGTGCTGAGGGTACCTTTGAAAGCCTCCGTTACTCTTTTGGAGGCGACCACCCCAGTCAAACTACCCACCATGCACTGTCCTTCCATAAAGAAGTTAGGCTCCAAGTAAATAAAGGGTGGTATTTCAACAATGACTCCACAATACCTAGCGATACTGCTTCATAGTCTCCCACCTATCCTACACATTATTTACCCGAAGTCAATACAAAGCTATAGTAAAGGTTCACAGGGTCTTTTCGTCCCGTTGCGATTAACCGGCATCTTCACCGATACTACAATTTCACCGAGATCATGGTTGAGACAGTGCCCAGATCGTTACACCATTCGTGCAGGTCGGAACTTACCCGACAAGGAATTTCGCTACCTTAGGACCGTTATAGTTACGGCCGCCGTTTACTGGGGCTTCAGTCAAAACCTTCGAGTTACCTCTAAGCTCCTTCCTTAACCTTCCAGCACCGGGCAGGTGTCAGACCCTATACGTCATATTTCTATTTTGCAGAGTCCTGTGTTTTTGATAAACAGTCGCCTGGGCCTTTTTACTGAGGCTGACATTGCTGTCAGCGACCTTTCTCCCGAAGTTACAGGTCTATTTTGCCTAATTCCTTAACCATGAATCGCTCGAGCGCCTTAGGATACTCTCCTCGACCACCTGTGTCGGTTTACGGTACGGGCTGCACATCTCGCTATTTCTTGGAACAATTTTCAGAGGATTATCACTCTAACCGAAGTCTTCGTGTACTATCCCTACTTTACGTAGGTTCAACGTACTATTCCGTCAGTACGCACCTCCTACAATCATTCGTCACTTTTATTGAGTGCAGGTACGGGAATATTAACCCGTTTGCCATCCACTACCCCGTTAGGGTTCGTGTTAGGTCCCGACTAACCCTCAGCTGATTAGCATAGCTGAGGAACCCTTAGTCTTACGGCGAATAAGTTTCTCACTTATTTTATCGTTACTCATGCCTACATTTTCTTTTCTAAAAGCTCCACCATCCATTACCAGATGACTTCTGCGCCGTTAGAATGCTCCCCTACCAGTAGTACTAATGTACTAATCCATAGCTTCGGTAATATGCTTATGCCCGATTATTATCCATGCCGGATCGCTCGACTAGTGAGCTGTTACGCACTCGTTAAATGAATAGCTGCTTCCAAGCTAACATCCTAGCTGTCTATGCAATCCAACCGCGTTTTTTCAACTTAGCATATATTTGGGGACCTTAGCTGATGGTCTGGGTTCTTTCCCTCTCGGACATGGACCTTAGCACCCATGCCCTCACTGCCTAGAAACATATATTAGCATTCGGAGTTTGTCAGGAATTGGTAGGCGGTGAAGCCCCCGCATCCAATCAGTAGCTCTACCTCTAATATACTTTACTAAACGCTGCACCTAAATGCATTTCGGGGAGTACGAGCTATTTCCCAGTTTGATTGGCCTTTCACCCCTACCCACAGGTCATCCGAAGACTTTTCAACGTCAACCGGTTCGGTCCTCCACTTTGTGTTACCAAAGCTTCAACCTGCCCATGGGTAGATCACAAGGTTTCGCGTCTAATACTACTGACTATAGCGCCCTATTCAGACTCGCTTTCGCTACGGCTCCGCACCTGAAGTGCTTAACCTTGCCAGCAACATTAACTCGTAGGCTCATTATGCAAAAGGCACGCCGTCACACTTACGTGCTCCGACCGCTTGTAGGCGTACGGTTTCAGGTTCTATTTCAACTTTCTATTCGAAATGCTTTTCACCTTTCCTTCACAGTACTAGTTCACTATCGGTCTTTGAGGAGTATTTAGCCTTGGAAGATGGTCCTCCCATATTCGGACAGAATTTCTCGTGTTCCGCCTTACTCGTTATCAACTATATAAAAATTTCACTTACGGGACTATCACCCTCTACGGTTAACCTTTCCAGGTTATTCTGTTATCCTTATAAAGTCTTTAGGGCTAATCCGCGTTCGCTCGCCACTACTTACGGAATCTCAATTGATTTCTTTTCCTATTGGTACTTAGATGTTTCAGTTCCCAACGTTCGCTCTCTAATAAATTAGAGTGACATGTCTTCAACATGCCGGGTTGTCCCATTCGGAAATCTACGGATTAATGCGTATGTGCCGCTCCCCGTAGCTTATCGCAGCTTATCACGTCCTTCATCGCCTCTCAAAGCCTAGGCATCCGCCGTACGCCCTTTGTAACTTTTTTCTCGATTTAACCGTCATATTATTGAGCGGTTATGTTAATCTTACTCGTTTTCTTGATTAATTGTATACCTTTATAAAACTTTAATTTATTTCTAAATCTGTTTGTTTTTGATTGTATGCGATTATAAATAAATTTATAATCTGTTTCTAATAATGTCAATGAACTCTTCTCTTAATGCTTTAAGCATTAAGCTTGTGGAGAATATCGGAGTCGAACCGATGACCTCTTGCGTGCAAGGCAAGCGCTCTAGCCAGCTGAGCTAATCCCCCTCTTATTAAGTAATAAGTGATAAGTTGTAAGTAATGAGTTGTTTATTTTTAAACTTTTAACTCAAGACTTAATACTCAAAACTATTTCAGTAGTCTCAGGCAGACTCGAACTGCCGACCTCTACATTATCAGTGTAGCGCTCTAACCAGCTGAGCTATGAGACTCTTTAATACTCTTAAAGAGTGGTCTTTTTAGTTGTAAGATTTTAGTATTGAGATATGAGTATTTAGATTTATCTAAGTTCTCAATTCTAATATCTAACTTCTAATATATTTATAAATATTACAGAATAAAAAGCCGAATCAAAATCAATCTTCTTACAATAGAAGAAAATTCGTCGTTCTCTAAATATGAGATGTTCCAGCCGCACCTTCCGGTACGGCTACCTTGTTACGACTTAGCCCTAGTTACCAGTTTTACCCTAGGCAGCTCCTGTTACGGTCACCGACTTCAGGTACCCCCAGCTTCCATGGCTTGACGGGCGGTGTGTACAAGGCCCGGGAACGTATTCACCGCATCATGGCTGATATGCGATTACTAGCGATTCCAGCTTCATAGAGTCGAGTTGCAGACTCCAATCCGAACTGAGATAAGTTTTTGAGATTCGCATCTTGTTGCCAAGTAGCTGCCCTCTGTACTTACCATTGTAGCACGTGTGTAGCCCAAGACGTAAGGGCCGTGATGACTTGACGTCGTCCCCACCTTCCTCGCGGTTTGCACCGGCAGTCTCATTAGAGTCCCCGTCTTTAAACGCTGGCAACTAATGATAGGGGTTGCGCTCGTTGCAGGACTTAACCTAACACCTCACGGCACGAGCTGACGACAGCCATGCAGCACCTTGCATTCTGTCCGAAGAAAAAACTATTTCTAGTTCTGTCAAATTGCATTTAAGCCTTGGTAAGGTTCCTCGCGTATCATCGAATTAAACCACATGCTCCACCGCTTGTGCGGGCCCCCGTCAATTCCTTTGAGTTTCATTCTTGCGAACGTACTCCCCAGGTGGGATACTTATAACTTTCGCTTAGCCACTGAATCCGAAAACCCAACAGCAAGTATCCATCGTTTACGGCGTGGACTACCAGGGTATCTAATCCTGTTCGCTCCCCACGCTTTCGTCCATCAGCGTCAGTTAATGTTTAGTCACCTGCCTTCGCAATTGGTGTTCTGCGTAATATCTAAGCATTTCACCGCTACACTACACATTCCAGCAACTTCAACATCACTCAAGACTAACAGTATCAATGGCAGTTTCATAGTTAAGCTATGAGATTTCACCACTGACTGATTAATCCGCCTACGGACCCTTTAAACCCAATAAATCCGGATAACGCTTGCACCCTCCGTATTACCGCGGCTGCTGGCACGGAGTTAGCCGGTGCTTATTCTTCTGGTACCTTCAGCTACTTACACGTAAGTAGGTTTATCCCCAGATAAAAGTAGTTTACAACCCATAAGGCCGTCATCCTACACGCGGGATGGCTGGATCAGGCTTCCACCCATTGTCCAATATTCCTCACTGCTGCCTCCCGTAGGAGTCTGGTCCGTGTCTCAGTACCAGTGTGGGGGTTCACCCTCTCAGGCCCCCTAAAGATCATCGTCTTGGTGAGCCGTTACCTCACCAACTAACTAATCTTACGCATGCCTATCCTACTGCGATAAATCTTTCAAAATCTAATGATGCCATTAAATCTGTTATAAAGTATTAATCCTCCTTTCGAAGGGCTATCCTTTTCAGTAGGGCAAGTTGCATACGCGTTACGCACCCGTGCGCCGGTCTCTAGTTCCCGAAAGAACTATACCCCTCGGCTTGCATGTGTTAAGCCTCCCGCTAGCGTTCATCCTGAGCCAGGATCAAACTCTCCATTGTAAATAATTTCGTTTGGTATTGCTACCTATGTTTTTACAACTTCGAATTTCCTATAGCTCCATTATTAAAGGATTGACTTCGTTTTATTCGGCTATTTTTTCTTCTGTATATTTTATAATTTCAAATGAACTTCTCATTTAGCAAA
>NZ_JBQMTX010000002.1:0-20821 GCF_053482575.1 Empedobacter sp. ULE_I140
GAAAACTTAAACCTAAAACCTATTTTATACCCAACTAAACCAGATGATGAATAATAATCGTCATATAAACCTATTATTTTCAGACATACAGTTTAATATGAAGTTGTATGCCTGTATTTTGTGTGTTATTGTACAGGCTATATCTACACAGGTGTATGGGAATTCATCGGTTAATGATTCTCTAAAAAATAGTGAAACTTATTTATATATTGGAGAGAAGACAACAATAAGAAATGTTCATCTACTACATGTTGTTACTCCTGCAAAAACAGAAAAAACAAAGCTATATATAAAAGGAAATTCATTTATAACAAATGCTGATCAGTTAAAAAATACTGAGATTATACATTTTGGTAAAGTTATCGAGAAAAAAGCGAAGAAACATATTACTCAATCTCGATCAAGGGAAAAGAATACTACGTCAACAACAAAACAGTTGAGAGAAGTTACCCAAAAAGTAAAGCCATTATATTATTCTAATACTTCCAGTAGTCGACTTTCTTCAGATAAACGGATACAAATAATGGCAGTACAAACTTATCAAAATAATAAGTGCATATCTGTAACATCAGCTGATAATCTAGAACTATACAAGTCTCTCATACTAAGCGAAGAAAATAATAAATATAGAAAAGAAGTCTTTGTACACAAAACTCTTGTGACGTATTTTAAAAATCGTCCACCACCATATGATCCTTTTATTTTTTTCTAGTAGCACACAGAGTGGATAGGTTTAGATTATTACTCTGTAATGGGTACTCAGAATTTCGGTTACTGTAATTAACTAGTTACAGTTATGGTAAGTAAAATTCGAACGATATATAACGAAACAAAAATATAAAGTGTTAAACATGTATTGCTTTACATAAACAAACTTAAATAATATGAATATTAAAAAACTACTTTCTCAAGGTGGAAAAGTTTTACCTCTTGCAATAGCCTTACTCTGTGGGAGTAATGCCTATGCAGAAGGATCTAAAGATCTATATCCAAATGGAGTAACAGGTGGACGTGCTTTTTTGTATAGTAACTCTTATACAGGTACTATAGGATTTACAGTAGGATCATGGCCCTTCAAAACAGAAGGAACACATTATGCTTACGTTAAAGCTGGTGAAATACTGCATACAGCTTCCAGCGCACAAGGAATAGGAAATGGTATAATTAGATTAACAGCACCAAATGGTACTGTTTATACTTCCTCAGGAACAACAGGACGAATAACCAATAGAACAGCAGAGCTTGCTGGTCCAAGATTAAAGTCGCAAGCTGCAGGAGGCAATCGATATGCAACTTATAACCGTACTGCTTTAACGGCAGAAGAAGGGGTTTGGAAAATAGAATTTTTACCGACAGGAAATGTATCTTCTACAGGAACTCCTGCTGTTTCTAATATTGCGGCTAATGATAGCTGGACGCAAGATACAAGCTCAGAACTTATTGCAGCGTGGGATGTATCTGTAGAGAGTGCAGGAGCTTGGGTGCCAGGAAGAGTTTATACCAATGTAATGAATTTACACATTAGTGGTAGTCAAACGGCAGGTTTTTATGGAAATATGTATGCGCTGACAAAAGATGGATATATTTATAAGGTAAATAATAACGGGAATAATGGTATAGGTTTTACATTTTTTATAAATAACAAAGGTTTTTTGACTGACGTAAATGATAGTAGCCCTTCTTATAAAAGTAAAAATTTCACAACTGGTATTTCTTCTTTTGTACATTCTCCTTTGGCAGCAGATGCAGGGGATAATATAACACATAAAATTTTTTATAGTCAACCAGCTCAAGATTTACCTACTTCTGCTAATGGTAGCGTCCCAAATAATAGTACATGGTTGAAAAATACCCCAATTACTCCAAATGCAAGTAATATTAGTATTGTAGGAGCTGAAGGAACAGTTGGAGAATTGGGATTAAAAGGAGGGTATATTAATTTTACAGCAGATGCACAAGGGATTTATACAATTACAATAGAAAGTTCTGGCTCGCCTTCTTTTGCAACCAGAACTTTAACAGGAACTGCGATTGCAGGTAGTAACAAAATATTTTGGGATGGTAAGGATGGTAATAACAACTCTCTTCCAGGAACTAATGCCTCTGTGTTAGTGAAAGTACAGTTACGTGGAGCAGAGGTGCATTTTCCATTTATTGATATGGAAATCAATCCTAATGGACTCGTATTAGAACTTTTGAACGGGAACAATCCTCTTTCTGACGAACGTTTTCGTGTTTATTGGGATGATAGCGATATTTCAAGAGTTACTGGCACAAACAATAACGGGAAAGCCCCTAATCCACTTGATGCAAGTGTAGCAGGTTCGCTTAGTGGACCTACAGGTACTGGAGGACATATGTGGGGACAGCAAAATAACAATACCAGTCCATTAAGTAGTACTAACCTTTCTCAAGGATTTGGTAACGACAAATCTATAGATACTTGGTCATATATAAAAGGACCTGTAGCAACAGTTAACACAACAGTTGCTATTAAAAAAAGTGATTTATCAGCAACAGCTAATATAACAGATGTTTTAGGGGCTTCGAGCATAAATCCATCTTTATCAGAAGGTGATGCGTTTGGGTTTTATTCAAATATTTGGAATAACGGTCCAGATGCTATTTCTTCAGAAGCAGAAGTAACAATAATGTTTGAAATACCAAATGGTGTAAGAATCACCAATGTATCAAATAACGGAGGTGTTACATTAACTTATGATCCAGTATTAAGAAGATACACTGGTAAGAAGTCTAATTTTGGTGTAGGTCATATAGAATTTATTTTTTCTGCAGTGGTTGACCATACAGATACCAATGCAACCAGTGTTACTGGTAGTTTTGCACCAGTTGTACGTACTTTTACAGCAAGTGTATTGCGCCCAGCAGATTACGTGGACCCTATGGCAACTAACAATTCGGTAAATACACCTCCAACAGATATTTATAATGAGATTGCTTTAAATACTGTTAACGGAGGGAATAGAAATATGAGTAGTGCTAGTATTTTCATCTTACAAGATTGTATGATGGATTATATATATGATGAAGGAGCTAGTTATAATGCTGGAGTTATTCACTATCAGAATTTTAATACTTCATCTCCGTTGGTTAAAGACGGTAGAATCCCGTGGGTGAATCAACCTAATATATTATCATCTACGTTAACCTCTAATGGAGGTGCTATTACCAACGGTTACCGTTTTTCACCAGGTTACAACGATCCGCTATATGATCCTAATTATATTGGAACTCACTTACCAACAGGTGTTGGAGCTACACCTTCTGGCCCTATCAAGTATTTCGATTCTCATATTGGGGATGGTAGCTATGCAGTAGTACCGCCTGCTTTTGTTAGACTTGGCTGGGATCCTCGTTCGTTTACAGACAATACTACTGTAAACGGTTCTTCTGCAATAGCACCACATTGGGCATCTGGACAATCATATCCACAAGTATATGACTGGACAAATACTTATCCTTGGGACAACCCAGCAGATCCTTCTGTTCTAAATGTACTAGATATGTCAG
This sequence comes from Empedobacter sp. ULE_I140, assembly GCF_053482575.1. Classification (NCBI taxonomy): domain Bacteria; kingdom Pseudomonadati; phylum Bacteroidota; class Flavobacteriia; order Flavobacteriales; family Weeksellaceae; genus Empedobacter; species Empedobacter sp. ULE_I140. The sequence goes on from NZ_JBQMTX010000002.1 coordinate 3,532, forward strand.
GTCATTTAAACGGTGCAGCTTTTCTTGTAAAGGGTAATGTATCTCAATCTCAAGGTATTCGACCATTCTATAGAATAGATGATGTTAAGCCAGAGATGGGTAAAACATATACATTACAATTGTTCTCGTATGTAAACTATACGGCTAATACAGATTATATGTACATGGATTTGGTAGACCGTAATACTGGTAAAGTATATGCGTCAGCACAGTTAAAAGCAGATAATCCGCTACCAGGACCAAGAGCAGTTTCTTTTGGTTGGGTGCCACTAAAAGCAGCTATTAATATCGGAACAATGGATTTTACAGGAAAAACAATGGATATCCAAATTCGTGGTAACCGTACAACTTTTGGGCATACATTGATTGATGATATTATGTACTTCGAAAACAAAGTAGGTGTACCATCTTGTGTAGTACCAGTCGATATTTTTGAGCCTTCTGAATGTACAGAACCAATTTTAGGAGAAGATTTCAGTATGAGTAATGCTACAGATCCAATCGTTAATAATACAATTAGCAAAACTTTTATTCAACCAGCTGGAGCAGATCAAGGCTTTACATTAGATATTTACTATTTAGATAATTCATTTAATATGGAAATTAATGGTAGTAAACTGTCAAATATGGAAATAGAATTTCATAATCAAGGAGGCATGGTTTCTAATGTTCGTTTTGAGTCAGACGACGCTGGATATGGTCCTACTTTTACAAATGGTATACCAAATATTTGGCAGATCGGTAATGCAGCCAGTAAAGTACCTGCATTACGTATAGATATAGACCCAACAGGTAATGTAACACTTTTGGGTAGAAGAAGTACAACAGCTCCATTTGAAAAACTGAAATTGATAAACGGTGCTACTTTAAACCGTATCAATTGGAATGTAACTTCAAGCAATACAATACTAGCTACACAAAGTACTTTATGGCCACCTACAGCTATGATAGGTACTGGTTATGGTAAAAAAGCAGTTCCGTGTGCTGCTCCAAAATGTGTTAAACCAGCTGCTTCAGGTACCTCATCAGTTCGTACGAATGTAGGAGTTTCAACAAAAGCAAATGTAACATCGGGATGGCCAGAAGTTGTACCAAATGGATATATCGCATTAGAAAGTTCAAATGCCGGTTTAGTAATTCCTCATATGACTACAACTCAACGAGACGCACTTACAGCGATTGAAGGAATGCTTATTTACAACACAACAGAAAATTGTGTCCAATTATACAGAGGTGAATCCCCATTGATTGATCCTTCAAGAAAAGGATGGAACTGTTTGGAAAGAGGTTGTAACGAATAAGAGTTTTTCATAATTTTTTTTGATAAGAAAAGTAATCTTGGTAAAAATTGATTGTTTTACCAAATGCTTTTCTCTAGTTACTATTAACAACAAAACCATGAGATAGTCAATCTCAAAATAAAAGATAAATAAAATGAGTATAAATAAAACATTAGCGATTAAAATGTTAGTAACAGCGAGTTTTTTTGCAGCTGTATCTGCATCAGCTCAAGTCGCTATCGGAAAAAGTAGCGTTACAAATAATAGTGTATTATTAGAATTTGGCGATGAAGCTACAAATCTTAGAGGTATTATTTTGCCTTCTGTTACTACAGCTCCTACAGATGCTGTAAACGGAACATTCATATTCAATGTAGCAACTAAAGAGGTGCAAGTTCGAGAAGGAAGAACTAGTACAAATGATCGTTGGACTTCTCTTTCAGCGAAGTTAGACGCATCTCAAGAAGGAGGCAAACTAAACCCTTATGTGAGTACTGGAGAATCTGTTAACAAACAAGGGATAATTATTGGAGCAGAAACCAGTAGTAAACCAGGTGTTTTGATTTTAGAATCAGAAACAAGAACATTGGTTCTACCTAAAGTAGCTGATCCTAATACCGCTGTAATAGGTCCTGTTGCAGGTAATATAGTGTATGATACAACATCAGATACTCTAGCTGTGTACGATGGTACAAATTGGAGTTACTGGAAATAAGTAGAATAAAGCAGTCTTTTTATAAAGACTGCTTTATTAAAAAAAATAAGCATTTAGAAATAATGAGTGATAATTATAAAGATATCCATATTGGATCGGTTATTCAAAAAGCTGTTGTAGAAAGTGAAATAGAGATAGGTCGTATCTGCAATTTTATAAATTGTGATGAAAGGAGAATAAAGAAAATGTATGAATCAAAAATATTGGATACAGAGATTTTACTAAAATGGAGTAAACTATTAGAATATGATTTTTTTAGATTATACTCTCAACATCTTATTCTATATGCACCAATAGGAGCAGACAAACCGAAAGATAGTATAAAGAAACAAACTAGTCTTCCACAGTTTCGTAAAAATATCTATACAAAAGAAATCATAGAATTTATATTAGAACAATTAGAAACAAAACAGATGACAAAAAATGAAATAATGGATCGTTACAGGATTCCAAAAACGACTCTATATAAATGGATAAGTAAATACACCAAATAAGGTATAGTCCAATTTCATTTTACAGTATAAAAATCTGATCAAAAAATGATAAAAATAATTCGTCATCAAAAAATGATTACTTTGTTTCAAAACAAAACCAAAATAGATGTAAAGAACATCTTGGGATACAGTAAATATCACTCAGAATATGATATTTGGTAATAGAATATATAGTACCTATGATTAATAATAAGGATTAAAAATTTTTGTTAAGTAGAAAAAAAACTCTTTATATATTTTAATTATGATGGAGTAATAAGAATAAAAGTTAAATAAGAATATGGAAAAATCAAGCCCTAATTATAAACAAATTTTTAAAGATATTTTAGATAGAAAATACCCTGAAAAAAGAAATGCATGCGAAAACATTCTTAATAAAACAACACTCTCCATTGTAGACGTTATAGAAATAAATACAAAAATATTTGGCAAAGGAATTATTAATAATAGTCAGAAATTTCGTTCGTATAAAAAATCAGATATTTTGAATATTTTAGATTACCAAAAGGAAAATGGTCTCAATAATTCTCAATTAGCAAATCATTTTAGATTAAGTCGAAATACAGTTTCAAAATGGAAAAAACTATTTTTAGTATAAAATAAACTACATAACCTATGAAAAAACTAAAAACCCATTTAAAGCAAAAGGTAATTTTGATGCACCAAAATGTAAAAATCAAATTTCAACTAAGTTAGTATATCCACAGTTGTATTTTCAAGAAAAAATAATAAATTTATAAACCAAACACTCTCTTAATTTTTAGAAAGAGGTGTCTAAATTATTTTGACAACATACAAACAAAAACATTCTTAAAAAGGAAATTATGTATTACAGCAATGGAAATTATGAAGCATTTGCAAATCCCAAAAAACCCGCAAATGTAGACCAAAAATCAGCGTATCTGATTGGTTCAGGATTGGCATCTCTTTCTGCTGCGGCTTTTATGATCCGCGACGGGCAGATGAACGGCAGTAAGATTCATATTTTAGAAGAACTGGCACTTCCAGGCGGCAGTATGGACGGTATCCTGGATGAACAAAAGGGATATATCATTCGCGGCGGCCGAGAGATGGAAGTCCATTTCGAAACCTTGTGGGATCTTTTTCGCAGTATCCCTTCCCTTGATACCGAAGGAGCATCTGTACTGGACGAATTTTACTGGCTGAACAAAGAAGACCCTTCCTTCTCTCATACAAGGGTGATCGTCCATAAAGGAGAACGTCTCTCTACCGATGGACTGCTTACCTTGACACCAAAAGCCATACAGGAATTAATAAAACTGGTTTTGATTCCCGAAGAAAAATTGCAGGATTTGCAGATAGACCAGGTATTCACCGAAGATTTCTTCAATTCCAACTTTTGGTTATACTGGGCAACGATGTTCGCTTTTGAACCCTGGGCCAGTGCATTGGAGATGCGCCGCTATGTGTTGCGTTTCATACCTCACGTAGGCAAAATTGCCGATATGTCTTCGCTTCGTTTTACCAAGTACAACCAGTATGAGTCGTTGATTCTACCGCTTGTCAATTATCTTAAAGAGCAGGGGGTTGATTTTCAATACAATACCCAGGTTCAAAATATTATAGTTGATACAAAAGACCATAAGAAAGTAGCACAGCGTATAGAATTGATTCAGGACGGTCAAGAAAAGCAAATCCAATTAACAGAAAATGATTTGGTATTTGTAACGAATGGCTCCATCACGGAAAGCACCACTTATGGCGATAACAATACGCCGGCTCCCGTAACGTCAGATATCGGTGGCAGCTGGAAGCTTTGGAAAAAGCTGGCACTACAAGATGCCAGTTTCGGAAAACCAGAGAAATTCTGCGAAAATATTCCAGAAGCCAACTGGGTCATTTCCGGAACCATTACGTTGACGGACGATAAAGTATTGCCTTATATTGAAAAAATCACGAAAAAAGACCCGAAGAGTGGCAGTATTGTAACCAGCGGGCCTGTAACCATCAAAGATTCCAGTTGGTTATATGGTTTTTCTATCAGCCGCCAGCCCCACTTTAAAAAACAGAGAGACAATGAGGTGATTGTTTGGGTATATGGATTGTTCTCCGATAAGCCCGGTGATTATGTCAAGAAAAAAATAACCGAATGTTCCGGAGCCGAATTATGCGAGGAGTTACTATATCATATCGGTGTTCCCGAAAGTGAAATCGCAGCTATTGCCCAAAATTCGGCTAATACCATCCCTTGTCGTATGCCCTATATTACTTCTTATTTTATGCCTCGTGCATTGGGCGACCGTCCTTTGGTCGTTCCGGAAGGTTCGGTCAACCTCGCGTTTATCGGCAATTTTGCTGAGACTGAAAAAGATACGGTATTTACGACAGAATATTCCGTACGTACAGCAATGGAAGCGGTTTATACGTTGTTAGAGGTAGACCGGGGCGTTCCTGAAGTTTTTGCTTCCTCTTTCGACATCAGGGTTCTATTAGGGGTCAGTCGACGAAACGGAAAAAATAGCACGTTAACAATTTAATCTATAATTTAATGGATTTATAATAGGTAAAACAAATACTTTATGAATTTCTTAGTGGCCTAAATTCTCCATTCTTCAATTTTATTTGATTGTTCCACACATAATCTCCCGTTAAGTGAATATGTTCCCATCCTAAGGGAGACAGATATTGAAGTAATTCTTCATTAATTTCTTCTCCTTGCTCTTTCAAATACTCTACTACTTTTTCAATATAAACTGTATTCCATAAAACAATAGCAGCCGTTACCAAATTAAGACCGCTTGCTTTATATCGTTGATTTTCAAAAGTTCTTTCACGTACCTCTCCTAGTCTATTAAAATATACTGCTCTAGCTAGAGCATTTCTAGCTTCACCTTTATTAAGTCCCGCAGTAACTCTTCGCCTAAGTTCTGGACTCATATACCAGTCGAGCATAAATAAGGTTCTCTCAATTTTACCCAATTCTCGCAATGCTACCGCCAGTCCGTTTTGTCTTGGGTAGCTTCCAATCTTCTTTACAATCAATGAAGCGGTAACAGTTCCATTTTTTATGGAAGTAGCCAATCTTACTATTTCATTCCAGTTTTGAATGATTTTTTTACTGTTAATTGTACCTCCTATATGTTCTGATAAAGCAGAATATTCAGTAGATGCTTCAGGTATGAAGAGTTTCTTATCATTCAAATCTCTGATTCTTGGTGCAAATTTAAATCCTAATAACTGCATCAAGGCAAACACATGATCGGTAAATCCAGCGGTATCAGTGTAATGTTCTTCTATCTGTAGATCAGATTCATGATATAGTAATCCATCTAATACATAAGTCGCGTCTCTTACACCTACATTAATAACTTTAGTATGAAATGGAGCATATTGATCAGAAATGTGTGTATAAAACTGAACTCCTGGAGAACTTCCATATTTAGGGTTAATAGTACCTGTCCTTTGCGCATAGCTACCTGTAGCAAAACGTTGACCATCTGAAGAAGATGTTTTTCCTTCTCCCCAGTAAGAAGAAAAATGGTGCTGAGTTTGTTTATTTATAATTTTAGCTAAAGCTAAAGAGTAAGTATCATCTCTAATATGCCAAGCCTGAAGCCAGGAAAGTTTTGCGTAAGAAGTTCCTGGAGAAGCTTCCGACATTTTCCTTAATCCAAGATTAATAGCATCTGATAATATGACAGTTAGTAATAGGTTTTTATCTTCTACTTTATTTCCGGATTTTAAATGGATGAACTCATCTGTAAAATTTGTCCACTGATCGACTTCTTTCAAGAGATCAGTAATTTTAATAAGAGGAAGCAACCCGTATATTTTTTTTCCTAAAATTTCAGCTTCTTCAGGAACTGTATTTTCAAGAGGTTTAATCTTTATTCTGTCATTAATAATTGAAGAGTCTGGGAGTTCATTGTTTTCAATAAGTTTACAAACAGTTTGTATTTTCTTGGAAAGAATTCTCATTCGCTGTGAAAGAAACTCTTCTCCATTCAACACTACATCAAGAGGAACTGTATTTTTATCTCTCATTTCAGTAAATTTCTTTACAGGAATAAGATAATCTTCGAAATCTTTGTATTGTCTAGACCCCTTAACCCAAAGATCTCCAGAACGTAAATGATTTTTAAGTTCTGAGAATAGACATAATTCATAAAATTTTCGATTGATTCCATTCTCAGTAAAAACTAAATCTTCCCATCTTTTTCTGATGAAACTTGAAGGAATATTTTCGGGTAGTTTTTTAAGTTTTCCATCATATAAATCTATCAAAATACTTACTGTCTTTAAAATATCTTCTGCTACAGGAGCAGAATGAATTTCTAATACTTTCAAAAATTCGGCACCATACTTTTTTATCGTGAAATATTTATCTGATATAAAATAAAGTGAATCAAAATTCTGTTTAACCGTTAAATCTTTAGTATCCGATATACTTTTAGCTAAATCTTCCCATGAAACAACTGATTCTACAGCACTAAATGGATCTTCTCCTGTTTCTTTAGCATCAAGAAGTGCATGACCAATTTTTAAAAATATATCAAGCTGTTTTCCCATAGATTTCCCCGATTCTTGCATTTTTTGAGATTGAGTATTTTTAGCATACTTGAAAAGAGAACCAATTATTTTATCATTCATTTCTATAATTTCATCAATAATAGAAGCTTTGGTTTCAATCAAAACGGCTATTAATGTTGCATATCTGCGAGACTCTTCAAAATCTCTTAAATGCTGGGGTGTCATCTGTCTACCTTCTCTCGCAATTTTAAGTAGTCTATTCTGATGAATATCTTTTCCAATATCTTTATGAAGGTTTATTTCTTTTATAAATTTTAAACGTTCTATATGAATCAATAGGCTTTTAGAATTAACAGATTTTGGTGATTGTTTTAACCAGTTAAGATAACTAACATTGCTTTTTTCTTTTGAATTAAGAAGATTATCTAGGATATCTTTTTGTGTTATTGATAATGAAAAAGTTAGTTTGTCAAAGATTTGTTTTTCTGCATTCATTAAGGCTTCTGAACATAAATTTTCGATTGTATTAATAGATGGTTGTAAAATTTTATATTTCTTAATATCTTTTATAAATTCTTGTACAATTAGAATTCCTTTATCTGTTTGTAAAGAAATGTTCATTAAGTAATTAAAATAATAATTGTAATCTTGATTATTAAACATTCTATACCCATAAATAGATTGTATTAATGATAGATGTTCCCTTCTAGTTTGCGCTCTTTTCCCATATTTTAACCATTCTTCACTAGGAATATTAAGTTGTAAGCTTAAAAATTGTATAATTTTATCTGTAGGATATTCATCTACTGGAAGTATAATACCTGGACACCTCATGTAACTCAAAAGAACAGCAAAACCTAATTTATTAGATTTACCCCTACAATTACTCTCTATGATAGAAATATCTTGTTCTGATAGACTATAAATTCTAATAAATTCATCTTCTAATTCTGGAAGTTGAATCAATGTGTTTTTATCAAATTCTGATAATATTTTTTTTCTAGGCATTTCATTACAATATAATAACAAGAAAAACGACCGTTTTTCTTGTTCAATTAAAAGTAATAATAATCCATTACATATATACAAGATAACTCATTAAGAAAAACAAAACAAAGTTTTATATTTGTTTTAATCTTTTAGTACATATGGTAGATATAGGATATATAAGAGTATCAAAAAGCGATGGAAGCCAATCTTTGGATTTACAATTAGACGCTTTAATAAATGCAGGAGTTGATTCAAAAAGAATTTATAAAGATTTAGCTTCTGGAAGAAAAGATCATAGACCAGGACTTGAAAATTGTCTTAAAGCATTACAACCAGGAAATAACTTAGTAATATGGAAACTTGATCGTTTAGGAAGAGATTTAAAGCATTTAGTCAATATGGTAGATGAATTGAATAATCAAAATATTGGACTAAAAGTATTAGCTGGAAATGGGGCTCAAATAGATACATCTACAGCTAATGGTAAACTGATTTTTGGAATATTTGCAGCTTTAGCAGAATTTGAAAGATCACTTATTATTGAAAGAACAAAAGCGGGGTTAGAAGCAGCTAGAGCAAGAGGTAAAAAAGGAGGAAGACCTAGAAAAATGGATATAACGACAATTAAAATGGCAATGTTAGCTATGTCTGATAAAAATGCAGTAGCTAAAGAAGTCGCAAAGAAGCTTGGAATTACAACGACGACATTGTATATGTATATTAATGGGGATGGATCAGCAAAAGAAGTTGCTTTAAAAATCTTGAATAATAAATAATATTTATTTAAAACATATTAATCATAGATTAAATTGTTAACGTGCTATTTTCTCCGTTTCGTCGACTGACCCCAAATACGGAATAGTCTTATCTTTTTTACGACTGATTTTCTCATATTGTTTCAACTCTTCCATCTGCTTTTTTGCATAAGGATCCAATGAAATTTCAGGAGCTTTATAATTCTTTAACTCATTTAAAATCTTGTTTTGTTCAGCAGTAATCGTATTTCCATTCTCAATAAACTGCTTTTGAACTGAATAAAAAGCATAAATCTTTTCATCAATTTCTTTCGTTAATAAAGCCATTCTATTAGCTTGATGACTCAATCCTTCTAAAATTTCACTTGGACTTTTTGGTCTATTATTTTCACTCATAAGTTTAGTATTAATTTTTAAAATCTTCTTCCAATATTTCTTTTTGGTTTAATCTCCTGCTCTTGTTGAAGCTTCAATTTCTCTGCTTTCTGTTCTAAAAACACCTGTAAATTAACCGCTTTCAATTTTTTAAACGCATCATGACCACGAGAAAGCTCACTGAACTTTACGCCATAATTCACAGGTTTCTGCCTGTTCTGTTTACGCCTTTCATTTTCTAACACCTCCGAAAATTGAAAAATTTTTAAGCCTTTCAATCGCTCATTCTGATCAAACTGAAGATTCAAACCATAACCTAAACCTTTCAAATGATCCGCTAAATCCTTCAAATTATAACTCTCTTTCAATCCATTTACCAAAACATTTCCGTACTGTAAAACCTTGAATTGACTCTTCTCTTTACTCAATTCAAGCATATTCTTCCATCCCCTATCCTGTGCTAATTCATTCGCTATACGACTCGTCTGTTTACCTATAAAGCGTTGATTCACTCTATTCTCTCCATTAAAATCAATACGATTAACAATTAGATGTAAATGAGACGTATCTGTATCTTGATGTAAATAAGCTATATGCTGATGAGAAGATAACTCCTTCTTCTCTAAAAAATCATGAACCAACTTCTCCCAATCTTCCAAACTCCATTTCAACGTATTCTCAGCTGAAGGAGATAAAACAACATTATAAAAAGGTTTATCGACACGATGATTCTGATTCGATACAGCCATGAGTTCATGATAAATTGCTCGAGCATTCTCTCCTACTAATCCATTTCGACTAATTTCAGTTGCAAAGGCTTTCTGTTCCCCTTTCTCTTCACGAGAAGCATAAGCAATAGCTTTAATACTTCCCTTCGTGGTTCTCCCTATTCCGATCATCTAAATAACGATTCATTTTTTCAATAACCTTTATGACTTCCAAATTCAATAGAGGATCTTTGAATTTCATATAATTACTAATTCGACTAAAGTTTGTGCGAAAACTTTGTAATTCTTGATCTCTACTAACGGATTGAATAATTGGAGCAACAGAAGAATTCAATAAAACATTACGACAATATTGACTTTGATTTTGACCTGAAGCCACAACTTTCTTTTGTAACATTAAAAACTCTTCTTCCGATACACGAATGTAAATCGACTTGGATTTTCGATCTGAAGATTCTTTTTTAGGTCGTCCTCCTAACTTCCCACTTTTACTTCGTGTTGCTCGAAGTTCCTCATCTTTTATAAAATCTTCCCAATTGATTTCTTCTTCTATCATACAATAATTCACTAAAAATATAAACTGAAATTAATCTCACTTAAACCATCAAAATACCTAAAAAAATAAATTGAAACAGGATTTCAAAATTTCATTTTAGTATAAAATGATCCATCGGAGATGGAGACTTTTGTGACCGATTAAGGGAACAAAACAAGAGAACCTATGAGCACAAGAAAAGCATAAATAACAAAATGAAATGATGGTATTTTGCTTTTTGTATTGCGAAAGGTACATCTTGCTCACAATATTAAATCAAAATTAGCCTTAATTTATACATTTCCTACGTTTAAATAAAAATCCAATCCTTATTTAATTCAATTAATTCAGGGAAAGATACAAAATAATTTATAAAACACCATCTATCAACTATTCAGAATAATAAAAAAATAACGCTAAAAAATAATCCATACAAACGTAAAAAAATAGTAATTTAAAGTCATTCAGCACCAGACAATAAAATAAACGATAAATAAGAACAACTTAAAAAACGAAACAAATAAACCTTTTAAACTTTGATAACAATGCCCTTTTAAACAATAATAAACCATACTTGAAACAAAAACAATGAATTACATCTAATAACAAGAATAAAAGCTTAAAACGCAAAAAAACGACCTCAGAAAGAAGTCGTTTGTAACAATTTCGCTTTCAAATTTACGTTATACATAAATTTTACCTAACAAAATTACAGTTAAAAAATTAAAAATCAGCAACTTAATAGATAAAATCTATCAAAAAAAGATAAATTTGAGCCGCCCCCTGGTGCGCATAAAAAAGTCACGTCAAATTGTTTTTGTTTTTCCACTCCAACGAAAACAGTTTATTTCAAATGAGCTCCTAACTTTCGATTTTTCCAAGAAAAATTGATCCTTATAAACTTAAAAAATCTATGTTTTTGTATTAATTATAACATAGCTTATTATACATTACTTATCGACTTTCGATAAAAACCATATATAAAAATGATAAACAATAAGTTACAAAGGTTTAAAAATATCTAAATAGGAGTTTTTGAATACTTAACTAGGAGTTTTTGAATACTAATAAGTAAGTCAACTAGGAGTTTTTGAATACTAACTAGGAGTTTGTTTTTATAACTCCTTTTTAATATATTTGTATTCATCAACTCCTAATAAAAACTATAATGAGCATAACCATAAAGAACAAAGAAGTTTTGCAATCTTATATTCTTACTACTGCTAAGTATGACTTCAGTGTTTATGAAAAAAGGATTTTATATCGAATTATAGAGCTTAATCAGAATTTGATTGAAGGTAAGAAACTGAGTGATCGATATCAAGTCAATTCTACTCTATTCAAATCTAAAGAATATGTAATGCCTATTTCTGCTTTTTTGACAACAGAGGATAGTAAAACAGATAAAAATCACTCAAGAATAAAGAAAGCCTTGAAAGGGTTACAACAAAAAATTATTGAGTACGAAGATGAAGATGTTTATAGAAGTGCTGGTATTGTTTTTAATGTAGAAATTAACAAAACTCGTACTGAGAATATCACATTTTATGTGGCAGATTTCATTTATCAAGCTTTGATGGATTTTTCAAAAGGATATAGAAAATATGAATTAAAAGTTGCAATGCAATTTGAAAGTATTTATGCTATGAGATTTTATGAATTGTTTTCAGCTCAAAAAACACCAATAAATTATTCGATAGATAAATTGAAAGAGATGTTTGGTATTACTGATAAGTATAAAGAAAATAAAGATTTTATAAAATATGTTATCGTCTCTGCAAAAAAAGAACTTGATAAATGTTCTCCATATACTTTCCATTATGAAACAATAAAAACAGGACGTAAAATTACATCAATACATTTCGTTCCAATTTACCAACCACAATTTGAAGACGAAGATATCAAGAAGCAAAACTTGAACAAACAAATGTCAAATCGTTGGTTCATTCCAAAAAACATTGAAGACTATTTAACTCATAATTTTCAGTTTACTGAACGAGAACTTAATAATAATTTAAATTTATTTGAATCAGTTTATAAATACTTTTCAGAAGAAGAAACTTTAGATTTCTTAGCAGAAATTAGAGAACCTTCTTCTTATGCAGACAATAGAAAAGGTTTTATAATAGGTGCTTTAAAGAAAAAAGTAGAAAAAAAGTTTGAAGAAATTTATCTTAAATAATATATACGTATTTAAATAAATACATTTATACGTATATACAATAAACAAAATATAAACATTTTTGCTTATATTTGTATATGCTTTCAATTTCAGAAAAATATAAAGGAATTCATCCAGGTATTGTATTAGATCGTGAATTAAAAAAACGAGCTATAAAACAGCGTCCTTTTGCATTAAGTATTGGGGAACATCCTCAAACGTTTAATGCTATCATAAAAGGAAAAAGAAGTTTACCTATTTCTCTAGCGTTGAAAATTGAAGATAAATTAAATATAAATGAAGGAGATCTAGTTTTACTTCAAACATATTTTGATATAAACAAAGAGAAAAAAAAATTGCAAAAATCTACACCAAACATTTCTTTAATAAGAAGAATATTATTTTGGGATACAGATTTTGATAAACTAGATTGGATTAAAAATTATAGAGCAATTATCAAACGAATTTTTGAAAGAGGAAATGATGATGAAAAGAAAGAAATTATTCGTTTTTATGGCAATGAAAAAATTACTGAAGCTTTAAATTCTGCCTCTACTCTACCAATTAATCTACATCTAGAATCATAATTTATGAAATCACTTTTTTATAATACAGTTAATCCAATTCTTAAGTCAAGTTTAAAAACTCTAATGAGTTCTGAAATCTTTAATGATTTTAGATTAGTTGGAGGTACTTCATTAAGTTTACAATTAGGTCATAGAATATCCATAGATATAGATTTATTCTCAGATGTTGAATATGGTTCTTTAGATTTTGAAACAATTGAAAATTATCTTTCTACAAAATTCAATTATCTTGATTTCAACTCTGACTTTATTCCTGCATTCGGGAAATCTTATACCATTGGAAACAATAAAGAAGATTCTGTAAAGCTTGATATATTTTATACAGATCCATTTATTACAAATAAGATTGTAATTGATAATATTAAACTGGCTTCAATTGATGAAATTATTGCAATGAAAATAGATGTAATTCAAAGAGGTGGACGAAAAAAAGATTTTTGGGATTTGCATGAATTACTAGATAAATATGATATTTCGGATATGATTAGTTTACATGAAAAGCGTTATCCATATAGTCATGATTCAGAGTTAATCTATCATAATTTGATAGATTTCTCAATAGCTGATGACGATTTTGATCCAATTTGTTTGAGAGGAAAATATTGGGAATTTATAAAAGATGACTTTGAAGAATTAGTTAAAAAGTAAATACGTATAAATGTATATACATATATACGTATTTACTTTTTATTTATTAAGATACTGATTTAAAGCCTTCTCTATAATTTCTTTCATGTTAGAATCCTCCTCAATTGCTCTCTTTTTTAAGTCTTTTAGTAAATCTTTATTTAACCAAAGCATATAACTTTTCTCACTATCTCTTTTACTTTCCTTTACCTGAACCACCTTTTGTTTAGGTGAATTAGATTTTTGAATATTTTTTAATTTATCAAAAGCATTTTCCATTACAACATATTTAAAATTTCGTTAGACAATTTTTCAATTTCATTTTTTGCTTGCGAGTCATTAGTTCCCATAACTCCTCCATTTAAAAAAGAACTACCATAAGAAATCCTGTCATGAATAGACGACAATATTGGTAATTCATATTTTTCTAATTGTTCTATAGCCTGTTCCTTAATTTTTATATTTGGTTTCAGCATATTTAAAACAATTGCAGCTTTCAAATCTTTATTCTTTTTTTGTGCTTTTTTAATTAAATCAATTGTTGTGGAAATTGCCATAATATCTGGAACCCCAACTTTTGTTGGAACTAAAACAAAATCAGATTCTTCAAATATTGGTTGAATTGTATCAATAATATAAGGAGGACTATCAATAAAAACTACATCGTATTCCAAGCTTCTAAGTTTCTTCATAGTATCAAAATTGATAATATCAAAGTCTTCTACTAATTCTTGAAGGTTCATAATTGTACCTTGAGGATCTACATCAGTCAAGGCTGTTTTAACATCATTACTAAATCTGTATGATAGATTCAAAGCTAGAGTGCTCTTACCTACACCTCCCTTTTGATGGGCTATTGTTATAATTTTACTCATAAATACGTATATACGTTAATATATATATACGAATATACGTATTTATATTATATTTCAAATATTTATTGTAATTTTAACTCATAAAATAATAATTACGTCAGCGTAAGCTATCAGAATTGGTTACTGAAAACTGAGAATCTTCTAAAAACCCAATATTCTTGATAGACTTACGCCTGTACCATATATTGGTGCGGGCGAAGTCTTTCTGGGTTTTGGGTATCTCAGTGCCTCAGTAACGGATTGTACCTAGTTTCGCACCAACTTTTAAGTATATGGAAAACCAAATAAAAGTCAGCCCTTACCACCAAAAAAAGGTGATCTCATCACTCTTCAATCTATTATTCTTCGATGATTCTAAACCTCCTACATTCCAAAAAATCGATGGAGTAGAAGTAGCCCCTTTCTGTGATAATTTCAGAATAATTGTCGAAAAAAGAGAACCAAAGGAAGTCATGGAATATTACTTTGATCAGTTTCATCAAAAAATGCCAAAAGACATTCGACATCAAGCATTTTTAATGATGTTCTCTCGCCCAACTTATCTAGTAGAAGTTGGCTTCTTTCTGGAGTTTAATATTCAAAACGGAGAAATAGATCAAGAAAATTTTAAAATTCTTGAGTCTATGATGATTAATCGACCAGATCATCCGCTTGTTAAATCATTTATTGGACATCTTTTATTAACTGATGAAGGCTATCAAGTTCTAAAAATGAAATATATAGAAAAAGAATGGTATAATTCCATCATCAAAAAACAAGTAAAAAAATACAACGATAACTTGGTTATATTTTAAATGATCTATAATTATCTCTTCTATAAAAACGATACTATCTTTATAAAAGAGATAATTTACTTCTTATTGACCGATTTGAATACCCTTACTCAACGGTAGAATGCGCCTTCCAGAGGATTTTTAAACACAAAGTAATTTATCCAAAACGGCACTCTCACAATATCAGTGTTTTAACATAAAAAATATTGGTAGATAATAATGATTATGTTAAATATTATTATAGCTTAATTTTACTTCAACTTTTGTTTGCTTTTATGTTTTTTATATGTTATTTTGTAAATGAATTACATTTTTAATACAAAAAAATATGATAATAAGATTTTCAATAGAAAATTTTGGTCCAATTAGAGAAAAGCAAACTATATCTTTTGAGGCTAATAAAAATGATGATTTAGAAAATTATTATATAATTGAACCAATACCTGGTTTTAGGCTTTTAAAATTGTTATTATTATATGGTGCTAATGCATCAGGAAAAACAACAATGCTTAAATCTCTTGAATTTATAAGAGATTTAGTTTTATCTCCTAATAGTAAAAAAAATGAAAAATTAAATTTCAATCCTTTTCTTTTTGATAATGAAAGTAAAAATAAAAATTCTAGTTTTGAATTATATTTTATAACTGAAGTGTAATCTTCCCTAAAAACCGGACCGTTTAAAAATATAGTTTATTAACTTAGGGATAATTATGAAACAGAGCAATTTTACAGAAGTTCAGATCGTCAAGATCTTATCAGAACAAAATCAAGGCAAAACAGTCAATGAAATTTGTCGTGAACATGGAATAAGTCAACCCACTTTTTATAAATGGAAGAGTAAATATGGCGGAATGGAAGCCCATCAATTAGCTCAATTAAAAGAACTAGAGAAGCAATTGTCCCAATATAAAAAAATTGTAGCAGAGCTTACTTTGGAAAACGTAGTTTTAAAAGATGTTATCGAAAAAAAGCTATAACGCCTTGTGAAAAACGAGAGTTGGTGTTGTATTCAAAAGAAAAACATCAGCTAAGTTCTCGCAGGGCTTGTCGTCTATTTAGCTTAAGAACATCCGTTTTTTATTATCAAAAAGTACGTAAAGATGAGGATGATAAAATACGTTTTCAATTGATAGCGCTATCCAACGAGCATCAAACTTGGGGCTTTTGGATGATGCATCATCGTTTACGAAATTTAGGATTTACTTGGAACCATAAACGAGTTTATCGAATTTATACTTCGATGAAACTTAACCTACGTAATAAACGTAAAAAAAGACTTCCTGCAAGGATTAAAGAGCCGCTTTTACGTCCGATTTATCCAAATGTAACGTGGAGTATGGATTTCATGCATGATAGTTTAGAAAACGGAAAAAGCGTGAGAAGTTTGAATATTATAGACGATTTTAATCGAGAAATTTTGAGTATTTGTATCGACACAAGCTTACCTTCAGCTAAAGTAATTTCTGAACTTGAAAAACTAATCGAATGGCGAGGGAAACCTGAGAAAATTAGAGTAGATAATGGTCCAGAATTTATTGCTGAAAAACTAAAACTATTTTGTCAAAAAAAAGCCATTGAATTATATTATATTCAACCTGGGAAACCTACGCAAAATTCGTTGATTGAAAGATTTAATAGAACTTTTAGAACAGATTTTTTAAATGCTTATTTATTTGAAAATATCAAAGAAATGAAAAATTATACAGAAATTTGGATGTGGATGTATAACAATGAAAGACCACACAGTTCTTTACAATATCTTTCTCCTAGAAATTTTTTATTGAAATATGGTAAGGTCAAAAATCCTAATGATTTTCCTACATTTCAAATTAATCAAAATAATAATACAATAATATTAAATAAAAACTATACTTTTAAATGTTCCTAACAAGGGGAAGATTACA
>NZ_JBQMTX010000003.1:0-20529 GCF_053482575.1 Empedobacter sp. ULE_I140
ATAATTTAAGCTAAATAACTGATATTGTGAGAGTGCCGTTTTGGATAAATGATTTCATGTCTAAAACTACTCTGAAAGCCGCATTTTACCGTTGAATGGATATATTCAAATCGGACAGAAAAAGAAGTAGATTATCTCTTCTATAAAGATAATAAATCGAATTTTTACAGAAGAGATAATTATATGTCATTTAAAATATAACCAGGTTATCGTTGTATTTTTTTACTTGTTTTTTGATGATAGAATTGTACCACTCTTTTTCTATGTATTTCATTTTTAAAACCTGATAGCCTTCATCAGTTAATAAAAGATGTCCGATAAATGATTTAACAAGCGGATGATCTGGTCGATTAATCATCATCGATTCAAGAATTTTAAAGTTTTCTTGATCCATTTCTCCGTTTTGAATATTAAACTCCAGAAAGAAACCAACTTCTACTGGATAAGTTGGGCGAGAAAACATCATTAAAAATGCTTGATGGCGAATGTCTTTTGGCATTTTTTGATGAAACTGATTAAAGTAATATTCCATTACTTCCTTTGGTTCTCCTTTTTCTACAATTATTCTGAAATTATCACAGAAAGGTGCTGCTTCTACTCCATCGATTGTTTGGAATGAGGGAGGTTTAGAATCATCGAAAAATAATAGATTGAAGAGTGATGAGATCACCTTCTTTTGAAGGTAAGGGCTGACTTTAGTTTGATTTTCCATATACTTAAAAGTTGGTGCGAAACTAACACAATCTGTTACAGAGGTACTAGGATACCCTAAAGACAAGAAAGGCAAGCCCGCACCAATATATGGCACAGGCGAAAGCCTATCGATTTAGTCTTTATAGAAGATTCCTAGTTTTCTGTAACTAAATAACGATAGCTATCGCTGACGTAATTATTATTTTAATGAATGTAAAAGTACAAAAGAATAAAAACCCACAAACAATTTATTTGTGGGTTTTAAGAATATTATTTAAAATTTAATAAGTTGGGATTTCTTCGATTATCCCATATAGAAAGGATGTATATGTAATTTTCTTTTTTAGAAACTGTATAGAATAAAGAGAAATTATCCAGGATAATTAAACGTTTTACTTTTTTGAAGTTTGTTTCAGATCCAGCTTCAGGATTTTTCTCAAGTAATTCTTCAGCTTCTTTTATTTCTACAAATAGTTTTCTTGAGTATGAATTTGAACCGTTATGATTATTCCAATATTCAAGAATTTCTAAAAATTCTTCAGAAGCTTGATTTTCCCAAATTATTTCAAACATTGTTCGAACATTTTGTGAGCGTCATCTTTAGATTTGAAATTACCATTCTTTATGTTTTTCAGACGAGAATCTAAAATTTCTTTTTGTTCCTTGTTCAGCTCAACGATATTTTTTTCTTCAAGTACATTAAGTCCAATAGCTTTTAGTACATCAATAGCCATTCTAAGCTGAGATGTAGATAATTGATCTTTAAATTTAATAACTGTTTCCATTGTAAACGATTTACTACTCCAAATATACAAACAACTTTCTATTCAATGATGTATTATTTGATCTTTATATATAATATTGAAAATCATTTATATAAAATTTAATTTTTTATATAAATATATAATTACTTATTTATATATTTGAATAATTATATAATTATATAGAATGGCAAAGGTAATTCTTGTAACACATCAAAAAGGAGGAGTTGGAAAATCAACATTGGCATTTAATTTAGCTGCAAATATTAGAGAAAGTGCAAAAGTATGTTTAGTAGATTTAGACGAACAAGGGTCTTTATTAAATATAAAAAAAGCGTCTGAAGTTCCAATTTATGAAGCTTCAAAATTAGGAGAGTTGTTAAAATCAGATTATGATTTTATTTTTATAGATACACCTCCATATTTAACAAATCAATTGAAAGAATTATGTGATTTGGCAAACGTAATAATCATTCCAACCAAAGCAGGAATATTGGATTTACTTGCAATAAAATCTACAATAGAAATTGTAGAAGAATCAAACAATGGAAATAAAGCTTTGATTGTATTCAATATGGTAAAACCTAATACAACTTTAACAGAAGAAATTAAATCTCATTTAGGAGATTATGATATCAAAGTTTCAAAAAATATGATTTCAGATTTGGTTGCTTTTTCTCGCTCTATTTTAGTTAATGGAGTTGAGGAGAATAATAAAGCTCAGAAACAAATTGATAATTTAACGAAAGAAGTACTTACATTATCAATTAATTAACTTTATATAATTATATTTTTATGTAATTATATAAATATATAATTTAATATTTATATAAAATGGGGAAACAAGATATTACAAGTCTAATTAACGAAGTTAAACAGACGGAAAAAAAGACATCAATTCAGAAAGTAGTTCCGATAAAACAGAAAAAAGTTGAAACACTATTTTCTGTTTATATTCCGACTGAAAAGCTGAAACAATTAAAAATGCTTTCAGTTCAAGATGGTGTGAGTATAAAAGAACTTATCAATTCTGCAATTGATGAAAAATATTTTAACAAGTAGATTTTAGATCTACTTGTTATTTTAGACCATATTTTTGTTCAAAAATCTGCTCTGCTTTTTTCTTTAGAGAACCAATAATAAATCCTTTTGGATTATCTGCATTCGAAGCAAAAAAACGAATATCAACAAGGAAATCCAAAAGAGCTTCTTCTGACATATTATTGTAGATATTTTCAAATAAGTTCAAATTATTATTTAATTCTTTATCTGTGAAATTAAAATTATGGATTAAGAAGTCATAAATATTTTTTGGAATAAACCAACGATTTGACATTTGTTTGTTCAAGTTTTGTTTCTTTATATCTTCATCCTCAAATTGTGGTTGATAAATAGGAACAAAGTGAATTGATGTAATTTTTCGACCTGTTTTGATTGGTTCGTAATGAAAAGTGTACGGACTTTTTAAGTCTAGTTCTTTTTTAGCAGGTTCAACAACACGTTTAATAAAATCTTTAGTCTCTTTATATTTATCAGAAATACCAAACATTTGTTTTAAATTTTCTATTGAATAATTTATTGGTGTTTTTTGATTAGAAAGCAATTCATAAAAACGCATAGAAAATGTACTCTCAAATTGCATAGCTATTTTTAATTCATACTTTTTAAAGCCTTTAGAAAAATCTAAAAGACATTGTATAATTTCTTCTGTTAGTACAAACGAAATATATTCTTTTCTTTTATAGACTTCTGGTTTATAAATAATACGAATAGTTCTCCAAACATCTTCATCTTCATATTCAAAAACTTTATTTTCCAAGGAAAGTAAAGCTTTTTTTATTTGAGCATGATTTTTATCTTCCTCATTCTTTTTAAAAGCAGAAAAAGGAAAAGTGAATTTTTTAGAATCTTCAAATATTCCTTGTTGAATGGAGTAGCGTTTATCTAAAATTTTACCTTCAATTAAATATTGTAATTGTTCTACAATTCTGTATAAAATCCGTTTTTCATAAACAGAATAATCGTATTTAGCTGTAGTGAGGATATATGATTGTAAAACTTCCCTATTAGTAATTTTCATAATTCAATTCAGGTTTAAAAAGGACAACTTTAATACAAATATACATAAAAGGACATATAAAAAACAATGTCCTAATAAGTATTATAAAAGTCCTTTTTGTAATATGAAATAGTATTATAAAAGTCCTTTAGTAGTATTATAAAAGTCCTATTTAGATATTTTTAAACCCTTGCAACCTGTTGTACCTCATGTTTGTATGTGTTTTTTGTCGAAAATCGATAAGTAATGTATAATAAGCTATGTAATAATTAATATAAAAACATAGATCTTTTTAAGTTTATAAGAATCAATTTTTCTTTGAAAAATCGAAAGTTAGTAGCTCATTTGAAATAGACTGTTTTCATTGGAGAGGAAAAACAAAAACAATTTGACGTGACTTTTTTATGCGCACCAGGGGGCGGCGCGAACTTATCTTTTATTCGATAGATTTTATCTATTAAATTACTGATTTTTAATTTTTTAACTGTAATTTTGTTAGGTAAAATTTATGTATAACGTAAATTTGAAAGCGAAACTGTTACAAACGACTTCTTTCTGAGGTCGTTTTTTTTTTGCGTTTTAAGCTTTTATTCTTGTTATTAGATGTAATTCATTGTTTTTGTTTGAAGTATGGTTTATTATTGCTTAAAAGGGTATTGTTATCAAAGTTTAAAAGGTTTATTTGTTTTGTTTTTTAAGTTGTTCTTAATTTATCGTTTATTTTATTGTCTGATGCTGAATGACTTTAAATTACTCTTTTTTTAAAGTTTGTATAGATTTCTTTTTAGCGTTATTTTTTAATATTCTGAATAGTTGATGAATGGTATTTTATAATTTATTTTGTATCTTTCCTGAACAAATTGAAATAAAGTGAGAATTGTAGGTGATTAAATGAATGGAAATTTTAAAAATTGGGCTAATTTTGGTTTAATATTGTGAGCAAGATGTACCTTTCGCAATACAAAAAGCAAAATACCATCATTTCATTTTGTTATTTATGCTTTTCTTGTGCTCATAGGTTCTCTTGTTTTGTTCCCTTAATCGGTCACAAAAGTCTCCATCTCCGATGGATCATTTTATACTAAAATGAAATTTTGAAATCCTGTTTCAATTTATTTTTTTAGGTATTTTGATGGTTTAAGTGAGATTAATTTCAGTTTATATTTTTAGTGAATTATTGTATGATAGAAGAAGAAATCAATTGGGAAGATTTTATAAAAGATGAGGAACTTCGAGCAACACGAAGTAAAAGTGGGAAGTTAGGAGGACGACCTAAAAAAGAATCTTCAGATCGAAAATCCAAGTCGATTTACATTCGTGTATCGGAAGAAGAGTTTTTAATGTTACAAAAGAAAGTTGTGGCTTCAGGTCAAAATCAAAGTCAATATTGTCGTAATGTTTTATTGAATTCTTCTGTTGCTCCAATTATTCAATCCGTTAGTAGAGATCAAGAATTACAAAGTTTTCGCACAAACTTTAGTCGAATTAGTAATTATATGAAATTCAAAGATCCTCTATTGAATTTGGAAGTCATAAAGGTTATTGAAAAAATGAATCGTTATTTAGATGATCGGAATAGGGAGAACCACGAAGGGAAGTATTAAAGCTATTGCTTATGCTTCTCGTGAAGAGAAAGGGGAACAGAAAGCCTTTGCAACTGAAATTAGTCGAAATGGATTAGTAGGAGAGAATGCTCGAGCAATTTATCATGAACTCATGGCTGTATCGAATCAGAATCATCGTGTCGATAAACCTTTTTATAATGTTGTTTTATCTCCTTCAGCTGAGAATACGTTGAAATGGAGTTTGGAAGATTGGGAGAAGTTGGTTCATGATTTTTTAGAGAAGAAGGAGTTATCTTCTCATCAGCATATAGCTTATTTACATCAAGATACAGATACGTCTCATTTACATCTAATTGTTAATCGTATTGATTTTAATGGAGAGAATAGAGTGAATCAACGCTTTATAGGTAAACAGACGAGTCGTATAGCGAATGAATTAGCACAGGATAGGGGATGGAAGAATATGCTTGAATTGAGTAAAGAGAAGAGTCAATTCAAGGTTTTACAGTACGGAAATGTTTTAGTAAATGGATTGAAAGAGAGTTATAATTTGAAGGATTTAGCGGATCATTTGAAAGGTTTAGGTTATGGTTTGAATCTTCAGTTTGATCAGAATGAGCGATTGAAAGGCTTAAAAATTTTTCAATTTTCGGAGGTGTTAGAAAATGAAAGGCGTAAACAGAACAGGCAGAAACCTGTGAATTATGGCGTAAAGTTCAGTGAGCTTTCTCGTGGTCATGATGCGTTTAAAAAATTGAAAGCGGTTAATTTACAGGTGTTTTTAGAACAGAAAGCAGAGAAATTGAAGCTTCAACAAGAGCAGGAGATTAAACCAAAAAGAAATATTGGAAGAAGATTTTAAAAATTAATACTAAACTTATGAGTGAAAATAATAGACCAAAAAGTCCAAGTGAAATTTTAGAAGGATTGAGTCATCAAGCTAATAGAATGGCTTTATTAACGAAAGAAATTGATGAAAAGATTTATGCTTTTTATTCAGTTCAAAAGCAGTTTATTGAGAATGGAAATACGATTACTGCTGAACAAAACAAGATTTTAAATGAGTTAAAGAATTATAAAGCTCCTGAAATTTCATTGGATCCTTATGCAAAAAAGCAGATGGAAGAGTTGAAACAATATGAGAAAATCAGTCGTAAAAAAGATAAGACTATTCCGTATTTAGTCTTGATTATTTTTCTTTTACTTGCAACATTTGTTTACTTTTTCAATCAAGATTTGAAGACTAAAAAAGAGATTAAGGAAAATTTAATGAGCGAAATTTACTCAAAAGGAGATACAATAGTTCCAAAAAACAACTTTGATTTAGCGAATAAAAATAGTCAGTTAATGAACGAATGGATTGATAAAAATCCAAAGGATAGTGAAAAGTTTGTTATCTTTTTAAAGGAAAAACAACAAAGTAAAAAGTAAATTAACTCCAAAAATAGATGGTTAAAATCGCAGATAGAATGGCTATATTTTTTGTGTAACAAATGGTTTTTCGGTTTAATCGTTTCAGATGAGTACGTAGACTAAGGTGATTTTGTTCGATATGATTGGGGTCAGTCGACGAAACGGAAAAAATAGCACGTTAACAATTTAATCTATAATTTAATGGATTTATAATAGGTAAAACAAATACTTTATGAATTTCTTAGTGGCCTAAATTCTCCATTCTTCAATTTTATTTGATTGTTCCACACATAATCTCCCGTTAAGTGAATATGTTCCCATCCTAAGGGAGACAGATATTGAAGTAATTCTTCATTAATTTCTTCTCCTTGCTCTTTCAAATACTCTACTACTTTTTCAATATAAACTGTATTCCATAAAACAATAGCAGCCGTTACCAAATTAAGACCGCTTGCTTTATATCGTTGATTTTCAAAAGTTCTTTCACGTACCTCTCCTAGTCTATTAAAATATACTGCTCTAGCTAGAGCATTTCTAGCTTCACCTTTATTAAGTCCCGCAGTAACTCTTCGCCTAAGTTCTGGACTCATATACCAGTCGAGCATAAATAAGGTTCTCTCAATTTTACCCAATTCTCGCAATGCTACCGCCAGTCCGTTTTGTCTTGGGTAGCTTCCAATCTTCTTTACAATCAATGAAGCGGTAACAGTTCCATTTTTTATGGAAGTAGCCAATCTTACTATTTCATTCCAGTTTTGAATGATTTTTTTACTGTTAATTGTACCTCCTATATGTTCTGATAAAGCAGAATATTCAGTAGATGCTTCAGGTTGGATATCCCCCTAAATTTTCCAGTATAAGTTAAGCTACATATTTTAAAAATTGTAAATTATTATTAAACTCAAAAATAGTTTTATAATTCAAAGCTTTATGTCTTCTATTTCTGTTATACCAAATTTCAATATACTGAAAAATTTGGTTTTTCATTTTCTCTCTTGTAATTAATTTATTTCCATAAATCATTTCAGTTTTTAACGATTTAAAGAAACTCTCAGCCACAGCATTGTCCCAGCAATTCCCTTTCCTTGACATGCTACGGATAACACCATAAGAATCAAGCATATTTGCAAACTTCTTTGACGCATATTGTATTCCTCGATCAGAATGAAATAGCATTCCTTTTTTAATCGATCTATTCTTTATAGCCATACGCCATGCTGATAAAGTTGTATCTTCAGTACTCATCGTATTGCTCAAACTCCAGCCAATGACCTTTCTATCGTATAAATCGATAATTGTTGTTAAATATAAAAATCCTTCTTGAGTTTGAATATAAGTAATATCTGATACCCATTTCATAGAAGGTTTTGAAGCGTAAAAATCTCGATTAAGAAGATTATTTACAGTTAAATAATTATGTTTAGAATTTGTTGTAACTCTAAACTTTTTACTTAATTTACTTCTTAAACCAAGCTCTTGCATATATTTAGCAACTGTTTTAACTGATATTCTGTAACCTAAAGCATTTAATTCTGAATGAATTCGAGGACTTCCATATCTCTGCTTGAATTTAAAATATAGATACTTTATTTTATCTAGCATCAAATTTTTTCTCAAAAGTCGATTGGAGCAACCTTTCTTTTTCCATTTATAATAGCTGCTGGAGTGGATTTTTAAGATAATACACATTTTCTCAATCGGAAATTGGCACTCATGATTCTTTATAAATCTATATTTCATCGATCGTTCTTGGAGAAAATGCTGATTGCTTTTTTTAAAATATCACGTTCTAATTCTGCATCTTTAAGCTTTCTTTCTAATTCAACTATTCGCTCCTGTTCAGGCGTTAGTTTTAAATTACCTTTTCCTGGAAAACTATTGGATCCGTATTCTTGATAATCTTTGCGCCATTTGTATAATAAGGAGGCTTTTATTCCAAGTTCCCTTGCTAATTCTGAAATGTTACTTCTTTCATAACTCAATTCTACCGCTCGTAATTTAAATGAAGCATCGTAATGATTTTTTATTCCTTTCATAATTGTAAGATAAGTATTATATACCTTTTCTTACTCTGGAAATTTCGTTAGGATATCCACTAAATACTGTGGATAGGTAATATCAAGTGGATCTAAATATAAACGGTACATGTTGATTATCTTTTTTGAAAGCGCATATATGGGAAAACAAAATTGATTATCTAGTTCTAGCGTATCTTTCATAGTTCATCAATATTAAATTACATAACAAAATTACAAAATTATATTGTACACAATATAATTTTGTAAAACATTAACAAATGTTTTATTAAAAATTACAATCTGTAAACATTAAGTAATACCTTTTATAATATTTAGAAATAGAATTTTATTAGTTTTTATTTTATTAAGGATAAATATTTTTCATATCCTTTAGCTTTCATTTCTTCTTTTGATATAAACTTTAATGATGCACTATTAATACAATATCTCAATCCTCCTTTATCTTTTGGGCCATCATCAAAAACATGACCTAAATGAGCATTACCAGTTTTACTTCTTACTTCAGTTCTTTTCATTCCAAAAGAATTATCATTTATTTCTTCAATAAGATTTTTACTGATTGGTTTTGAGAAACTTGGCCAGCCACAACCTGATTCAAATTTATCCGTTGACACAAAAAGAGGTTCACCAGTTGTTATGTCTACATAAATTCCTTCTCTAAATTCAGAATTATATTCATTTGAAAAAGGTTTTTCTGTTGCACCATTTTGTGTAACATCGTATTGCAAAGAAGTTAAATGTTTTTTAAGTTCACTTT
Source organism: Empedobacter sp. ULE_I140 (assembly GCF_053482575.1). Classification (NCBI taxonomy): domain Bacteria; kingdom Pseudomonadati; phylum Bacteroidota; class Flavobacteriia; order Flavobacteriales; family Weeksellaceae; genus Empedobacter; species Empedobacter sp. ULE_I140. The sequence continues at coordinate 9,288 of NZ_JBQMTX010000003.1, forward strand.
GGCTTTCTTTGATATATTCTTTTTCTTGAATAGGATTTGCCTTACGAGCATCATCAAATAAACTTGGTGATATATGGCAATATCCTTTTGGATTTTTATTTAAATAATCTTGATGATAATTTTCTGCATCATAAAAATTATGTAAAGGCATATTTTCTACTACAATTTTTTGATTATAATTTTTTTCTAAATCTTTTAACTTCTGATCGATTAATTTAGAGTCAGTTGGGTTTGTATAATAAATTCCTGTTCTATATTGTGTCCCTAAGTCATTCCCTTGTTTGTCTAGACTCGTAGGATCTATTGTCTTAAAATACAAATCAATTAATAATCCTAGATCAACTATATCAGGATTATAAGTTACCTTGACAGTTTCAGCAAAACCAGTTTTACCTGTGATCACTTCTTTATAAGAAGGCTTTTCTATAGTTCCATTAGCATAACCTACAACTGTATTTGTAACCCCTCTGACCTGTTGAAAAAAATGTTCTGTTCCCCAAAAACATCCTCCTGCAAAATATATTTCATTTTCTGATGTGTTATTCATTTTCTGATGTTTATTCGATTTAACTAAATTATTTTTATGAGTTTTACAACTTATACTTGTTAGTATTATTCCTGTAATAATTAATAAGCTTATGATGAATAATTTTTTCATGATTTTTTATTTAAAGATTGAGCTAAAAGAGTGAAACCAAAGCCGAAGTAAGCTATATCTTTTAAAATGAAAAAATCTGTTACAGGAACTCCATCAACAAATTTCCAAATTCCGGGAGTTGTAAAAAGATAACTAAGAGTTGTTCCGAAAATAATAAGAATAGCTATTCCCGCATATTTTTTTAATGATTGATATTTTAAAGTTAAAACAACTAATAATGCTACAAGTAATTCAAGTACTCCAACTATATTAGATACAGTTTGATCACTAAATATTTTATAAATCCAAAACGATAATGGGTGATTTTCTACAAGAGACTTTATAGCTTGAGCCTCTGTTGGTGTAAACTTAAAAATGCCTATCCACACTAAAAGTAATACTGTTCCAAATAGAGGTAAGTAATATCCTATTTTGTAAAGATTTATAAAGGGTGAATTAATATTCAAATTATCTTTATGAGTATGAACTAAATTTTTTGTTTCCATTTTTTAATAATTTTATTGTATATACGATCTTTTATAATAGTAGTCGTATAAATAATTAAAACCTGACAAAAAAAATCTATTTTTTTTGTTAGATATTAATCTTTCTATAATTTTTACAAAAAAAAACCATTGTAAATATATCATTTAAAATGGTTTGAGTTTTTTTATTGTTTTATGAATTTATCTTAAATTTCATTAAATATGTGATGTATTATAATTAAAATAAAAATTAACTTTAGACTATACTTTGGAAATTATTTAATAAATATTTTAATCTTAAAAATAGCAGTTTAAAAAGAAAATATTATTTATACACTTTATTTTTTGATGATAAACATTCGTAATGTATTTACTCATGTTTACAATGAGTTTCTATTTTGGACTTTATTTTAGATTTTAGATCATCTACATTAATTAATTTTTCTTTTGAATTTTGTTTATTCAAAAGATTATCTATTAGCTTTACTTTTTTGTAGTAAGAAGCGCACCATTTACAACTATAAATATGTAAATTCAATCTCAAATTTTGAATTAATGAGATTTTTTTTGCATTTTTTTTCTCTATTTCAAATGTTATTTCATTACAAGGCATAATAACCCAATGAATAATTTTATTCCACATAAGTTAATTTTTAATTAGATAAATTAGATTCTATGCACTCTCTTAATTGTAATCTAGCTCTTTGAAGAATCTTCCATAAATTAGTCGATGTAATTCCTATTTCCTGACAAACAAGTTCTGTTTTTTTTTGTTTTAAATAGTATAGTTTTATAGGAATTAACCATTTATTAGGTAATTTTTCTAAACAATTTTCTAAATAGTTTTCTCTAATATTATTTTCATTTTCTGTCCAATCATTTAATATATTTTTATCAATCCAATTACCATTTTCATCAAAAAAATAATCTAAAGTGATCTCATTTTTATTATTATATTTTTTTCTGTAAAAATCAGAAATTTTATTTTTCAAAATACTAATTAACCAAGTTTTTACAGAGCTATTCCATTGAAATTTTTCATAATTTTCAAAAGCTGAAATAAAAACATCTTGTACTAAATCTTCTGCATCTTCTTTGCTAGATATTAAATAGTTAGTTTTTTTTAATAGGTCCAATGTATAATCATCAATCCATTTTTGGATATTAATATTTTTATCTTTATTTATCATAGGTATATTTTTATAGAAAAGTAATATTTTATGTCATAGAAAAAAAAACTATAAAAAATGATTACTTTTTCTTATTGCAAAATTTCAAGTACTTTCTTCTAAAGTTGTAATAAATATAGAAAATTCTAAAGCTACATCAGATATTAATCCTTCTTATAATGATAATAAAACAATTGATAGAGTAATTGTTCCACGATTAAAGTAAGAAGAATTATGATCAAAAATAGTCTATATTAAAAATAGTAATAAGTAGCAATTTTATATATTATAGCCCCTTATTAAGCAAAAGTTGGAAAAATAATTAACATTATAAAAAAATATCTCTAAAGTTTATCTGTTAGATTAAGTTCCTTTTTAAGTGCTTTTGGTAGAATTCGGATAATATACTTTTCACGCCAGTTGACACCAATCACTGTTCCTACTTTTCCTGAGAATCCGCTAAGTATTCCTATTTTTATTTCGGCCATAATCTTAATTTTTTTATATTATTTAACAGTGAGTTAGTGGGGTAATATATTGGTTTTGAGGTTTTAATATACGATAGCTAGTATATACCATTAATGACCGCTATTGTCCATTTTTGTCCAGTATGAAGGAGAGTAGAAAAAAGATGAAAAACATAACTTTCCTTTATTAGAGAGGGTTTGAAGCAAAAATGATAAGATTAGAAATAGTGTTTGTTCGAGTGTGCTTCGACAAAGGTTCGGAAAAATTGGGTGTTTTGTCGAATAATGGTCGAATGAATTTTGAACAAAATAGGGCTAAAGTAAAAAAAATAAATAGATTTTTATATGAAAGAGCAGTTGTTTTCTGATACTGTTGTTTTGGGATTATTTTTGTCTTTTGTGTAAAACCTTTATTTTTTTACTAGATAGCTATAGTGTATTTCAGTTTGATTTTCAAAATATGGATTTACATAAATTTTGATGTAATTATTTTACTTATTAAATAAAATAGTCATTATGAAAATCATAATGACTAAAATTTACAAAACTTACAATATCTAAAAGTTTTTATATTTACTATACTATTATATCTAATAGGTTTTAAAATTTATTATCAAAGGATAAATTAAAAACTATATTGATTTATATTATACTCGAATGAAGTGTTATTTTTCATATACATATATAATTGCCTTTCCATCATTAATATAGCTTGTAGATGTACTATAAGTTCTATTAAAATGTATAAATTTTGATGCAGTATTTGTGCCACTTGTATTAGTTCTTGCTGCTTCTAAATTCAGATTGTAAGAGTTTGGTGTAAGATTCGCAGAAAAAAATCTGTAGGAAGTAATATTATTCATTGGATTAAAACCGCTATAAAGAAGATAAAAATAAGGTGAAAGAATAGTAGTAAAGCTATTATTTCCAGAAAGTCTATTGGATATCCCCCTAAATTTTCCAGTATAAGTTAAGCTACATATTTTAAAAATTGTAAATTATTATTAAACTCAAAAATAGTTTTATAATTCAAAGCTTTATGTCTTCTATTTCTGTTATACCAAATTTCAATATACTGAAAAATTTGGTTTTTCATTTTCTCTCTTGTAATTAATTTATTTCCATAAATCATTTCAGTTTTTAACGATTTAAAGAAACTCTCAGCCACAGCATTGTCCCAGCAATTCCCTTTCCTTGACATGCTACGGATAACACCATAAGAATCAAGCATATTTGCAAACTTCTTTGACGCATATTGTATTCCTCGATCAGAATGAAATAGCATTCCTTTTTTAATCGATCTATTCTTTATAGCCATACGCCATGCTGATAAAGTTGTATCTTCAGTACTCATCGTATTGCTCAAACTCCAGCCAATGACCTTTCTATCGTATAAATCGATAATTGTTGTTAAATATAAAAATCCTTCTTGAGTTTGAATATAAGTAATATCTGATACCCATTTCATAGAAGGTTTTGAAGCGTAAAAATCTCGATTAAGAAGATTATTTACAGTTAAATAATTATGTTTAGAATTTGTTGTAACTCTAAACTTTTTACTTAATTTACTTCTTAAACCAAGCTCTTGCATATATTTAGCAACTGTTTTAACTGATATTCTGTAACCTAAAGCATTTAATTCTGAATGAATTCGAGGACTTCCATATCTCTGCTTGAATTTAAAATATAGATACTTTATTTTATCTAGCATCAAATTTTTTCTCAAAAGTCGATTGGAGCAACCTTTCTTTTTCCATTTATAATAGCTGCTGGAGTGGATTTTTAAGATAATACACATTTTCTCAATCGGAAATTGGCACTCATGATTCTTTATAAATCTATATTTCATCGATCGTTCTTGGAGAAAATGCTGATTGCTTTTTTTAAAATATCACGTTCTAATTCTGCATCTTTAAGCTTTCTTTCTAATTCAACTATTCGCTCCTGTTCAGGCGTTAGTTTTAAATTACCTTTTCCTGGAAAACTATTGGATCCGTATTCTTGATAATCTTTGCGCCATTTGTATAATAAGGAGGCTTTTATTCCAAGTTCCCTTGCTAATTCTGAAATGTTACTTCTTTCATAACTCAATTCTACCGCTCGTAATTTAAATGAAGCATCGTAATGATTTTTTATTCCTTTCATAATTGTAAGATAAGTATTATATACCTTTTCTTACTCTGGAAATTTCGTTAGGATATCCATATAGAAGCTGATTTATTATAATCAATATCATAAAAATATTTTTCTATTTCAATTAACTGATTTTTTACACTATTATTAATTGCATAATTTTTAAAATTTATTATGTTTGAGTTTTTTACTAATCCTTTTGAAAAAGCTTTATTTAATAATGGAAAAATCGTAATTTCATTAAGAGGTTTTAATTTCCAAACACTTAGATAAATATAATAATCAGTAAAGTTTAAATCTTTTGAATATTTAAGTGTTTCAGCAAAAGCTGTTGTAGAACTATCACAACAATAAAAAACTGCCTGATTATCAAAATTGCACCTACCAATTTTGATATTATTTTTTGGATATGAAAGATTTTGAGGTTCGTTAATTAAATCTCCTTTCTTTGCAATTCTAACTCTATATAAATAGTTTTGAAAATTAACGGTATTATTTAAATTTACAAGATTTAATAAAAAACCATAATCAGAGGTCAATTGATGGATAATATCGTTAGAAAAATTGTTTAATTCCATATTTGTATTTTAAAATTGTGATTTAAAAAAATTATAGAAATATAAAATTATCAAATGTAGATTTAAAAGCATTACTCAACATAATTGTTATTATAATACATAAAAATGTCCCATAAAGACTTTCACTTTCGGGACACTTTAATAGTATTTTTTTATGTTATTTTAATTCTATTTTCTAAAATTAGTTGAGGATCAATAATTGGTATAATGATTTTGTCTACAGTAATAAATTCATTGAAGATAATACCTCTTAATGTAGAATATGACATTCCTAAAAGAGTTTTTACAAGTGTTGCATTAAAAACTGTTTCACCTTCATCATTAATTTTATAATTTTCTTCAAGATTATCAACCTTATAAATAAAATTATAATCTGATTTTACAATAATTTCTTCCTTTTCATCAAATAATGCAAGACTTAAAAAAATTTTAATATTATTCTCTTCTAGATTATGCATCATATTATGAGCAATACCTACTTCGTTAATATTAAAATTATCTTTTGAAATATTGTTTTGAATTTCTACTGGATTAATATCCAATAAATGTATTAACGCAGCTTTAACCATTTACAAGCATTTCTTGTTCAGTATAATACTTACTTTCAATAAACCCATCATTAGAAATAGGCTTATTGTGATAAATTTTAGCTGTAAGATATATAGGATCAACTGAAATTAAATCACATTCTAAAGCAACTTCAATTTTACAAATTGTTTTCGTTGTAAAATTATGTTGCCCACTTAACCATTTACTAATTTCAGATTTATTTTTTCCTAATCTCGTTGCTAAATCGATTGGTTTAAGTTGTTTTTTTTCTAAAACTTCTCCAATCCTATTAGCGATTGCTAAGTTTTTTTTAACCGTTTTAGTAATCACTGGATCTGCGTTCTCTGCAAGCCAATTTCTAATTGGGTTTTCTTTTTTAATTGCCTCGTTCTCTTGATGCAATTTGCGTCTAGAAATTTTCATATTAAAAGTTGATTTCTAAATTTTCATCATAAAAAATATCTAACTCCTCATCTGACCATTCAATGTCATTTTTATGTAAGGATTTCTCTATGGCTTTTGCCAATTTATTTGCCAATTCGAAACTTGCACTAACGTTTGGGCAATCTTGTGCTTTTTTTGTTGATTTAATTCCCCCATTCAACAAAATTACCACGTGTTCATTTATTCGGATACAATACAATCTTAAATTATTCCCTTTTTTCTTCCCTTGCTCATAGTAATAAGGTTCTAAAGGTAATTGTGTATCTGGCGGTAAAGCAGAAGCTTTTTTTTCATTTCTAAAAAATTGTTGTTTAGCTCCATACTTGTCACCAATCTCTTCAATCCAATCTAAAATATGTTGTAATTTTTCCTTATTTATTTTATTCTCTGCAATAAATTCATCAAATAATGTACTAGGCGATGTTATCTCATGTTCTCTAGATTCAATTATTTCAATCGAATAATAAATTACTTTATCGTAATGAGAAACATAAATTAGTTTGGCTAAATTATCCATAAATATTTAAAGTTCAAAATAAAAGTTAACTTATAAGTTAACTTTAACAAAGGTATAAGTTTTTTGTAAGAATTAAAATTAATTTAAAAACGAATAAATAACCCTTATTTGAAGATGATATCTCACTTAAACATAATTCAGTTCTACCAAATCGAAGTTAACGGAACTCTAGAGAATAAAAATAAAGCCTCCAAATGGAGGGATATTTTACATAACAGCTGTTATAGCTTTTACTGAACCGAAGTTGTACGCTGTCTTTTATTCTTTACATAAATTTTTTCTAAGGATTTGTCCAATCCAACTTATACTAGCTACAATTTCAAAATCTGTAATTTCTAAACGATCTGCTAATATTTCATTATCTGATGGAATATATTTATCTCCATAATATTTTTCATCACCAACTTTAATATTGGGTTTTGTTACTCTGATTTCCATTAAGCCATATGATACAAATTCAGAACCACCATTGTCTAATTCCAATTCTTCAACATCATTTTCTATGAAAAACATTAAATCAGGCAACGGAGTTTTTTCAATAATATTTGTTCCTGTAATGAATTGGTCATAATCAATTTTTTTCTCTAAAAATGATTTAAAAAGTAAACCAGTAAGTGATGCTTTGTCTGTGTCTTCACACTTGTCAATAATAAATAATAATTTTTCGCCAACTTTTGTTCTATACTTTAAATCTTCTTCTATTTTATTAATTTGTTCTTCTATTTTATTTTCAGAAATTGATTTTAGTTCATATAAAAATGTAAGAATTTTTTTAAGAAATAGCTTATCCTTGATATTGGTTACTGTATTAAAAGTTCCTATAATTGTTGAAAGTAGTGGGACATCTTTTAGTAATCCTTCAGCAATATTTGAATCAATTACCACTTCAGTTAAGTCTTTGGTAACAGCTTGAAATTCCTTATCTTTTATGACTTGAATAAGATTTGTACCGAGTGAACTCATTTAATAATTTAGTTTTAGTAAGGTTGCGTACAACGGTTTGGGTATTGCCGAAGGCGGGGATTTTTTTGCACAGAACTTCAATAGAAATACCGCAGTTCAAATATTACAGAAAAGTTGATTAGAATTCCTTCAGCCCCGCTTTTGGCAATACCTTGTTAGTGGCAGTGCATTTGATTTAAAGCGTTATAGGCATTATATCCCATTCGCTATTTAACAAACGGTGGATATAACAACGGTCGGCTTGTTTTATCAATTCTTCTTTCTGCTCTTCGGAAAGATTACCTTCAATAATCATTTTAATTTGAATAGTGGTTTTTAGCCCTCCTTCCCCTCTTGCTACTTCTTGCACTAGTTCGGCTGTTACATTCTCTATCTCCCAGTTGTTTTTGCGAGCAATAAAACGGACAGTTCCGACTTTGCACATTGCCAAACCGCTTAAAACAAGTTCTGAGGGTGCTAAACCTAAATCTGTTCCTTTACTTGTGATAGGTTCGTCACCAATAATGGTGTGCTTACCATTAGTGATAATACTTTGGAAGCCTTCTTCAATGTTTTTAATTTTAATTACTGTTGCCATTTTTATATAAATTTAGATTCTAAAAGTTTAATTTTATCAAATATAATAGGAGGATAATATGAATGTGCATCTGCACAAATAGTGCATTTTCCAGTTTTAATATTAATATCGTCATCAAGGTCTTGATAAGGAAAAATATTGAATAATAATTCGTGTTGCAAAAGAGTTCTATAAAATAAAATATGTTGTGATTTTGAAGAAATAGTATCAATGCGATTGAATAATTCTTCTGCACTTTTCAAAATACTTAATAATTCTCTTACTCCATCATACATAAGTACATCATCTGTATTATGAATATCTACTTTCATTTGTTCCAAATCATTTAAGAAACATTTTATGGCTCTTTTTCCATACAACAGTTGTTTTCCATTTGCATCAGAAAACTCATAACTGAAATTTTTTATTGTTTCTTGAAAGAAAGAATAAAAAGTCCGTATTTGTTCTGTATTGTGTTGTTGTTCTTCCTTTATATTGTCTTTTTCTATTTGATTTTGCACTATGCCATTTGCTGAAAGTTGAGCTTTTAACGCTAAATATAGAAGTATAGAGCCAATGAGTTGAGAAATAGGATTTGTTATACCGCCAATCGCATCGCCAACAACGCCAAAATTACCAATGCCTGTTTTATTGAGCAATGGAAGTAGTAATGGAAATAAAAATGTTAATAAAATACCAAAAAGCAAGAGCCATTTTGCATTTTTATCAAGACTATTTTTCATTCTTTATTTTTTAAATTGCTTCATTAAAAATTTATGTCTTCGTCCATTATTTCTTTAGTTTATCCTGATAAAGCGATTTTAATTTTGCTAATTTTGGATTTATTACTGCCATACAATAACCAGTTTCGCTATTGCGATTGTAATAGTCTTGGTGATTGGCTTCTGCCTTATGGAAATGTTCAAACATTTTCACTTCTGTTACTATCATATCATCGTAGGCAGATTGAACATCTTCAATGACCTTTAATGCTTGCATTTTTTCATCGTCTGTTCTGTAAAAAATAATGCTACGATATTGTGTTCCTCTATCAGCACCTTGTTTATTTATAGTCGTAGGATTGTGAGTAGTTAAATGGATTTTCACTAAATCTTCAAAGCTAATTTCAGAAGGTAAATAAGTAATTTCAATTACTTCAGCGTGACCAGTAGTTCCAGAACAGACTTCTCTATATGTAGGATTTATAATTTCACCACCACTATAACCACTCTCTACATTTACAACTCCTTTTAATTGCTGAAACATAGCTTCTGTGCACCAAAAACAACCACCACCAAATGTAACTTTTTTCTCATCAGATTTTACTTTTTTCAGAGCAACAGCATTTATGCAAAATCTCAATCCACTTGGCATAGGACCATCTTGAAACACGTGACCTAAATGAGCATCACAAGTGCTACAAGTTGTCTCTATTCGATACATACCAAACGTAACATCTTTGATATAATTGATTGTATTCTCTTTTATCGGCTGTGTAAAACTAGGCCACCCAGTTCCACTTTGAAATTTTTCTTCGCTGTCAAAAAGTACAGTGTTACAACAAACACAGGCATATTTGCCGGGTTCAAACAAATTGCACATTTCGGAGCTATGAGCTCTTTCTGTTCCTTTTTTACGAGTTACGTAAAATTGTTCTTCGGTAAGAAGTGATTTCCATTCCTCTTCCGATTTTTCTATTCTTTGGTCTGGGTTAAGATTGCCATTATTGGCTAATCTTATTACATCTATCCATTTTTGCATATAAAATTTATTTAATTGTTTGTAAAAATTCAATTGCTTTTTCGGTATTCAAATGAAAATCATTGAATACTACTTTTCCTTCTTGGTTTATAAAAATAAACCAAGGAGTTCCTCCTGTTCTATAATGATACATTACTGTTGAAATATTTTGCGTGCTTTCATCTCCTTCATCTTGTCCAAAAGGAATTTCCAACTTATACTGCTTTTGTGTTTCTTTTAGCTTTTCAAAAGTATTTTGATTTTTACCTTCAAACACTGATTGAATAGCAAAGAATTTAATAGCTTGGTTGTTTTTTAATGCAGTGACCATTTGTTGTAACGAAGGCAAGCCTATTTTATGACAGCCAGGACACCAACTTTGAAAACAATACAAAACAATAAACTTTCCTTTAAAATTAGATAATTGTATAGGTTCAGTATCTTTTCCATTTGCATCAATCCATTTAAATTTTTCCAGTTCTGGGGCATCAAATCCCTCTATACCATATTTTTTATTATTCATTTACCATTTTTATTTATAAGTAATTTAAACACAGATTTCGCAAATCTAACATATTCATTTGCTTTTAAGTCAAATACTACCCATTTGTAAATGTTTCCATATGGACACAATGGAGCATTTGTTTCGCTTCCACTACGTAATTCGTATCTATTTGGATCTATATCATATTCTACTTTTCTTATCCTTTTCAATTCAGGTTTCATTGTTCCTTGTTTTGGCTTGGCATTGCCACTAACATAGTAATTTACGAAGTAAATAATAGAAAAGTTTCGTGAAATATTCCCTATATCCGTATTTCGTGTAATTACTTTGTTAAAAGTAATAAATTCTTTGATAGTCTATATTATCTAAATAACATTTGTATGAATAGCGAGGTTTTTATTTAAAATTTTTAAATTCTCAATCATGGATCACGAAACTCTACAATTGATACTTTATTAATCTATTTCATTACTTAACATAATTCTTATTATACACCAAA
>NZ_JBQMTX010000004.1:0-5555 GCF_053482575.1 Empedobacter sp. ULE_I140
GAAAATTTATGTAAAGAATAAAAGACAGCGTACAACTTCGGTTCAGTAAAAGCTATAACACCTTTTATGTAAAATATAAACCTCCATTTGGAGGTTTTTTCATGTCATTATCCTAAGTTTTTTGCAACAAAAAACACACCTTGCTATTTTCTGATTTTAGTATAAAAATTAATAAAACGATGCATTTTATACTACTTGCTTATTTTGAAAAACATACTTTTAGAGAGTAAGTTAACAACATTATATATCAACAAGTTACACTTATAATACATACTTTTTAATTTATAAAGTATGTATTATTATTTATAACAATTTGTAAATCATAGGAATATAAAAACCAATCTCGGTCTCCGTGATTACTGCTTGCTATTCCTACTTTCATTCGGAATACTCAATTTTGATCGATTTTTCTCTGTATATAATTTTCTCCAAAATTAGTAAATATCAAAATGTATGTAGATAATTACACACATAAAAAATTGATTAGCAATCATATATAAGAAAAAAAACTAAAATGTATGTACAAAAAACATACATTTAATTTTTTTAAAAATACTAAATCAATGATAACCAATATTATAACTCCATCGTGTGGAGTTCCCTCTCGCTACTCACAATTACTATCAAATTTCACGTAAAAAAGAGTTCCGATTTTTACTTTCCTTTTTTCTGAAAAGGCAATATTGTGATTTGAGTGTCTACACAAATCCATATCTTGCATCTAATTGAAATTTTAAGATATTTTTTAAGAAAATTTAGCTTAAAAAAAACCATTTTAGAAAAGAAAAAACGAAAAAAAAGAAAGCCATTTCAACAAGTGCAGCATCACTAAATTTTATATAAAAAGTGAAACGGCTTTATGCTAAAATTTAATGGTGCGAAACTTACCTTTGTTTTCTTTTGATTTGTTTTACTTTGGTAATTCTTCATTGTTATTTTATCTAATAATTAAAAAGCCACTTGTTTTTAACTCAAATTAAGGAGTGAATAAGCTTGTGGATAGTTAATATTTAGCTTTAAATAGCTTTAAATACTTTTTGCTATAATTTCCTAATGATTAAAAATAAAATGTCTTAAAACGCAAAAAAAACGACCTCAAAAGAAGCCGTTTTAAAATCGTTTCGCTTTCAAATTTATGGTTAAACATTAAATTTGAGCAACAAAAATACATTAATGAATTAAAAATCAGTTAATTAAATTAGATAAATTTATCAAAAATAAAAAATCCGCCCCCCCCCTGGTGCGCATAAAAAAGTCACGTCAATTTGTTTTTGTTTTTCCACTCTAACGAAAACAGTGCATTTCACGCAAGCTCCCAAAAGTGATTTTTTGAAGAAAATCACACCCTTAAAAACTAAAAAATTACCATGTTTTTGTATTAATTAAACATAGCTTATCTAACATTACTTATCGACTTTCGACAAAAAACGGATATATATTTATATATCATATATATTGCAAGGGTATTAAAAAGTCTAACTATAACTTTTTGAATAAACAACTATAACTTTTTGAATAAATAGAAAATGGTTAACTATAACTTTTTGAATAAATACTATAACTTATATTTGTGTAAGTTATAGTATTTATATAAATTTACTTTTCAATACTATAACTTATGTCTAAAATTAATAATAAAGAAGTATTACAGTCTTACATCTTAACGACTGCTAAATATGATTATTCTGTTTACGAGAAACGTATTCTTTATCGTCTTGTAGAGCTTTTTCAAGGATTAATACAAAATCAAAAATTAAAAGACAAAATAGTTATTGAACAAGACAATCAAAATACTAGCATTGTTAGTATGCCTATTAAATTATTTTTACAAAACGAAACAGATACTAACCATATTCGAATAAAATCAGCTTTAAGAAATTTAGCTAAAAAATTCTTTGAGTATGAAGATGAAAATGATTGGGAGTTAATTTCAGTAATTTCAGAGCCTAAAATTAAGAAAAATACAGAGATTGCTACTTTCAGAATAAATCCAAAAATAGTAGAAGCATTTTTAGATTTTTCAAAAGGCTTTAAAAAGTATGAACTTAAAGTAGCTATGGAATTTGAAAGTGTATATACTATGCGTTTTTACGAATTATTATCTAATCAGAAAACTCCTATTAATTATTCAATAGATAAATTAAAAGATATATTTAATATTGCTGATAAATACAAGTTAACGGGTGGTTTTATTCAAAAAGTTATCGAACCTGCAAAAAAAGAACTTGATAAATGTAGTCCTTATACTTTTCATTATGAAACAATAAAAACAGGTCGTAAAATTACAGGCATTCGTTTTATTCCGATTCATCAACCACAATTTGAAGATGAATCATTGAAGAAACAAAAAACAATGAAACAAATGTCAAATCGTTGGTTTATCCCTAAAAACATAGAAGATTATTTAAAATATAATTACGATTTTACTAATAAGGAATTAAACAACAATCTTAGCTTATTTGAAAGCTTGTACAACCATCTGTCCGAAGAAGAATTATTGGATTTCTTGGTCGAATTAAAAGCTCAATCTGTACTATATGAAATCAAAAATCTAAAAGCATATCTTATTGGTTCATTGAAACACAAAGCTGAGCAGATTTTTGAACAAAAACACATGAAAAAGTAGGGTGACAAAAGTATGTCATCTATATATTTTGACATACTTTTGTCATAGTTTCAAACTTTTGTTATTATGAATTACATAGATGTAAAAGAAGCTGTAAAAAAAACAGGAAAAAGCGAGAGGACAATAAGAAGATTGTTCGCTAACTCTGAATCTGTACCATACTTACAAAAAAAAGGGAATAAAGTATTAATAGAAGTTAATTACTTATTTTCTATATACGAACCTCTAAAAGATATCAAGAAACCACAGAGGCAAAAGTATGACATAGCCGAAATATGGCAGAGGCAAGAAGATGTAAACTCATTAAAGACAAAACTTGCTTTATTTGAACAAGAATTAAAAAATAAAGAGTTGCTTTTACAAGAAAAAGAGGGTAGAATAATAGATTTACAAAAGACAATTCTCCTGTTGGAAGCTCCTAAAAAAGAGCCAGAATCTAACCAACCAAAACAAGTACAGGAAAAGAAAAAAAAGTGGTGGCAATTTTAACTTTATGTAATGAAAAGAAAGTTAATTGATTTAGATCTGGAAACTGAAAGACGTTTATCAATTCTTGCAAGTGCTAACGGAATGAGCTTAAAAAAGTATATAGAATATATACTTTTTCAGCACGGAAACGACCATTTAATAAAAATTGAAAAGGAAATCAAAAAACAAAAGTCAGCTTCTATAAATCAATTATCTATTTTAGATGAAATAAATAAAAATTTATAAATTTTTACACTACCTGTTGACCGATTTGAATATCCTCTCTCAACGTAAAAATGCACCTTTCAGAGTAGTTTTAGCTATAAAATAATTTATCCAAAACGGTACTCTCACAATATCAGTGTTTTAACCTAAAAATCTTTGGTGTATAATAAGAATTATGTTAAGTAATGAAATAGATTAATAAAGTATCAATTGTAGAGTTTCGTGATCCATGATTGAGAATTTAAAAATTTTAAATAAAAACCTCGCTATTCATACAAATGTTATTTAGATAATATAGACTATCAAAGAATTTATTACTTTTAACAAAGTAATTACACGAAATACGGATATAGGGAATATTTCACGAAACTTTTCTATTATTTACTTCGTAAATTACTATGTTAGCGGTAATTTTACCAAACAGAATGTTGAACATAAAAAAATATAATCCGATGAAGCTATAAGTAACTGTCCAAAATATATAAACTTAAACCTTTTCATTGCTTTCAAAAAGTAATGGAATTTTCTATTATTAACTTTTAAAAATTAGAAAAAATGACACAGTTACAAATGATTAACAAAACAAAATCTATAGCTCAACAAGACGAAAATATTTCCGCTGTTTTTATGTATGGTTCATTTACCAAAAACGAAGGAGACAAATATTCTGACATCGAATTTTACATCTTTGTAAAAAATAAAGAAAATTTCTCAGCAGAAAAATGGGTAAATCAAATTCATCCTGTGGCTTTATATTTTATAAATGAATATGGAACCGAAGTTGCTATTTTTGAGAATTTGGTCAGAGGAGAATTTCATTTTTTAAAAACAGAGGAAATTGAAATTATCAAATCTTGGGACGGAATAGTTACATTTAGCGATTTTGACCAAATGAACCTAATCGACAAAGACGGACATTTAACGAAAACGCTTAATCAAATCAAAACGAAATCGCCCGAAAGAATAACAAATGAAAACATCTTGTGGTTAAGTCAATCATTACTGAATGTTGTACTGACAACAAGTAACTTAATTAAGAGAGAGGAATTTGCTCACGCTCATCATAGTTTATCAAACGTTCAGAAATATTTGCTCTGGCTTATTAGAGCAAGAATAAACAAAACCCAACATTGGGAAAGTCCGACTAAAAGTCTTGAAAAGGATATTGATATGACTTGGTATTCTGCGTATAAAACAATAACATCGGATTTAAATCCTAAAAACATAATTTTAGCTTTTGAAAACTCATTAAATTTATCGGAGAAACTATTTGACGAACTAAATATTGAAACAAAACTGAACGAAATCCTACACGAAATAAGAAAAAACTACCGCTAACAAAGGCTTGGCGCAATGGCGGGTTAAGGCAAAATTTGAAGTTTCGGCTTTCTATTCCGCAAAAAGCCAATTATATTGACTTTTTTATTAAATTTATTCAATTAATTGGCTTTTGCTTACTGTGTCGCTAAATTGAAACTTTTCGCTTCAATTTCCGCCACTGACGCCAAGCCCCGAAACGTTGTACGCAACCTTACTAAAACTAAATTATTAAATGAGTTCACTCGGTACAAATCTTATTCAAGTCATAAAAGATAAAGAATTTCAAGCTGTTACCAAAGACTTAACTGAAGTGGTAATTGATTCAAATATTGCTGAAGGATTACTAAAAGATGTCCCACTACTTTCAACAATTATAGGAACTTTTAATACAGTAACCAATATCAAGGATAAGCTATTTCTTAAAAAAATTCTTACATTTTTATATGAACTAAAATCAATTTCTGAAAATAAAATAGAAGAACAAATTAATAAAATAGAAGAAGATTTAAAGTATAGAACAAAAGTTGGCGAAAAATTATTATTTATTATTGACAAGTGTGAAGACACAGACAAAGCATCACTTACTGGTTTACTTTTTAAATCATTTTTAGAGAAAAAAATTGATTATGACCAATTCATTACAGGAACAAATATTATTGAAAAAACTCCGTTGCCTGATTTAATGTTTTTCATAGAAAATGATGTTGAAGAATTGGAATTAGACAATGGTGGTTCTGAATTTGTATCATATGGCTTAATGGAAATCAGAGTAACAAAACCCAATATTAAAGTTGGTGATGAAAAATATTATGGAGATAAATATATTCCATCAGATAATGAAATATTAGCAGATCGTTTAGAAATTACAGATTTTGAAATTGTAGCTAGTATAAGTTGGATTGGACAAATCCTTAGA